>CAVPNF010000019.1:0-308637 GCA_963706775.1 uncultured Chitinophagaceae bacterium | reverse complement strand
GGGACTCGAACCCTGGACCCATTGATTAAGAGTCAATTGCTCTACCAACTGAGCTACGGAGTCATTATTTATTAAAAAGTGTTACTAAAGAAGTAACACTTTTAGTTACCCGACCTGGATTCGAACCAAGACAAGCAGAATCAGAATCTGCTGTACTACCATTATACTATCGGGCAATAAAAACGCAAATGTAAGATTTTATGGTTTTACTTTTCAATGGTTTTCAATAAAAAATAAAATCGTAGCAAAAATTTATTTGATTGAACATATTGCTGATGTCAAACGAATGGTTTAGTTCATATTTTTCCAAATGACAAACTTTAGTGTCTGGGTAAAAAAAGAGATTTTCTACTTTTTAGCTTATCACAAAAGAGGACGGTTTTTTAATCACTTACATTATCGGCAACCAAAACGAAGAAATCTCTTAAATTTGCCGCCCTGTCTGGCGTGTTGTCGGCAGGCTAATTTATCATTGTTATAATAATTACTATTCATGGTTCTTCCGATTGTCGCTTATGGAAATCCGGTCCTGAGAAAAATGGGCCGAAATATTACTCCTGATTATCCTGAATTAAATAAACTGATCGCTG
Organism: uncultured Chitinophagaceae bacterium; assembly: GCA_963706775.1. Taxonomy (GTDB): domain Bacteria; phylum Bacteroidota; class Bacteroidia; order Chitinophagales; family Chitinophagaceae; genus Ginsengibacter. The sequence continues at coordinate 308,047 of CAVPNF010000019.1, read as the reverse complement.
ATATGTGGGAAACGCTCTACAACAGCAGGGGAGTAGGATTGGCTGCGCCACAGGTAAACAGGGATATACGTTTATTTTTGATTGACAGCCTTCAGATAATTGAAAATTTTGAGGAAGATGAAAAGGAAGACTTTCCGGAGGACGCCGGTTATAAAGGTGTTTTTATTAATGCAAAGATCAATGAGCTTGCGGGCGAAGAATGGGCTTATAACGAAGGTTGTTTGAGCATTCCTAAAATCAGGGAAGATATTTTGCGAAAAGAAAGCGTCACCCTGACCTTTTTAGATGAAAATTTTATAGAGCATACAAAGACGTTCAACGGCGTTACTGCTAGAGTGATCCTGCATGAATACGATCACATTGACGGAAAACTTTTTATCGATTACCTGAAACCGCTCAAAAAAAGTCTCCTGAAAAGAAAGCTTGATGACATTTCCAAAGGAAAAATATCGGTAGATTATAAGATGTCTTTTAATAAATAGTTTAGCTGATATCGGCTTGGTTTGTTCACGATATTAAAATTTTTCCTTTCCCTTTTTTAGGTGATTTATTGGTAGGCAAAATGAGCTTTTTGATTTAAAGATTATTATCTTTCCTTCAACATTTTTAGCTTTATTTTTACTGAATGGCACAAAAGTTTTTTACGCTTTCACTATTGCTGTTCGCTTCCTCATGTCTTTTGGGCCAAATTAAAAAAGATTCCACGATCAAGGTTGATGGAAACTTTATTACCTTATCAGAAATAGTGGTGAATAATAAACTTGATGCCGCATCATTTGTCGAGCGGGTAAAAAATGATACCACTTTTTACAAAGCCTTTCGTAACCTGCGAATTATCGGATACACTTCTTTGAACGATATCAGAATGCTTGACAAGGACGGTAAAATCGAAGCTTCTTTGCGGAGCAAAACGAAACAAATCAGGGATGTTAATTGCAGAAAGATGGAAGTGCTGGATCAAACGGTCACTGGCGACATGTATGATGAAAGCGGTAATTTCAACTACTACACGGCGCAGATGTATGCCGGACTTTTCTTCACTAAGGATTCTGTTTGTGGGGAAACAAATATCGTAAAGGGCCATGAATTCTCAACGAATGGCCTGAGCGGAATGGACAAGCACAAGGAACAGTTGAAGATGTTGTTTTTTAATCCCGGCAAAAAAATAAGCGGGCTACCTTTTATCAGCAATAAGACTGAGATTTTTGGCGAATCGATGGCCGATAAGTACGACATGCAAATTGATTATAAAGATTACAATAACACGCCATGTTATGTATTTACGATCAAAGTGAAAGATGGCCAAAAAAGTGGCGTTGTAATCAATGAAATGAAAACGTGGTTTAATGAAAAAACTTTTGAGATCGTAGCGAGAAATTATTCCCTGAGTTACGATGCGGGCGTGTATGATTTCAAGGTCGACATGGAAGTGCAAATGACGAAAGTTAGAGATTTGCTGGTCCCGTCCTTACTTCGTTATAATGGAAACTGGAAGGCGATTTTTAAGAAAAGAGAAAGAGGTGTTTTTACAGCGACGCTTTTTGATTTTGTAAAATAAGTAGTTCAGTTGACAGTTGGCAGAACTCAGTTAGCAGTTGGCAGTTTGCAGTTTGCGGCGGGATGTATTCAGTTTTTCGCGGAGAGATCGAGTAAGAAGTTCGCAGTTTGCATTTGAAGTTGAAATTTTTTGAGGTTTTGGGTACTGGGTTTTTAAAATGGATTTCATATATTGGAGTTTAGTGTAAATTCAAAACTAATTCGCATGGGAAGTTTTACAGATCTCATTGTTTATCAAAAAGCATTTTAATTGGCCATGGAAATTTTTTGAAATTTCCAAACGTTTCCCCAAAGAAGAAAGATATAGTCTAACTGATCAAATAAGAAGAAGTTGGAAAAATGCCTGGGTACATGAAAAAAAATCCAGAAAAGTACCGAAAATAAATATTGGACGGACGGAAATAAACTTTGGTGTAGCATTCCAAACCGCTCACTGCCCACTGCCAACTACCAACTGCCCCCTGTGATCTGCTACTGAGGCTTCGCAACTGAATACCTTCTCCATTTTTCAATGACAGCGCTAATGTCTTCCGGCAATTCACTTTCAAAATTCATTTGCTTTCCGGTCACCGGGTGAATGAATCCCAATTGTTGGGCATGAAGTGCGTGCCGTGGACACAGCTCAAAGCAATTATCTACAAACTGCTTGTATTTGGTAAATACCGTACCCTTTACAATTCTGTCGCCGCCATAGGTGTCATCATTAAAAAGCGGGTGACCGATAGATTGCATGTGAACCCTTATCTGGTGCGTGCGCCCGGTCTCCAACCTGCATTCAATCAGGGTAACATAGTTAAATCTTTCGAGCACTTTATAATGTGTGATTGCGTCTTTTCCGAAATCTCCTTCCGGATAGGTAGTAAATAATTTTCTAAATCGCTGATGACGACCGACATGAGCGATAACGGTACCGTCTGTTTCGTCAAAATCTCCCCACACCAAAGCGACATAGCGGCGGTGCACCGTATGATCAAAAAATTGTTTTGCCAGATGTGTCATCGCTTTCGGCGTTTTTGCCATCACTAAAAGCCCGGAGGTGTTTTTATCAATCCGATGAACCAAACCAAAACGCGTTAGCTCAGATTCGTCAATATCGGGGTTTTGTTTTTTTAGGTAAAATGCTACTGCATTCACCAGAGTGCCGCCGGGATTGCCGCTTCCGGGATGAACCACCATACCTGGTTGTTTATCAACCACCATGATATCATCATCTTCATAGACGATTTTGAAAGGAATATCCTCGGGAACAATATCATTACTTTCGGGAAGATGCGTCTGATAAATAACGATCTTATCCAAAGGCCGTACTTTATAATTCGATTTGATTGGATGATCATTCAATAATACTCTTTCCGCTTCTATCGCCTGCTGAATTTTATTTCTTGTGGCTCCTTCAATTCGTCCCATCAGAAATTTGTCGATGCGCAACGGCTCCTGGCCTTTGGCGCAAATAATATTGAGCCGCTCAAAAAGCTCTTCGGGCTCATCGATTAATTCTTCTTCCCGGACTACTTCATCTCCTTCGGGAGAGGGAAGTTGGTAATCTTCAGACAAATCGCTCATTTTTAATAATTCAATAATTTAATAATAAAATAATCTTCTCACCAAATAACAATTCAACAAATTCCACAATTCAATTCACCCCATATCTTTGCAAATTAAAATCTTTGATTTGGAAAAACAGCAACTCATTTTTGAAGACCTTGGAATTATCAATTATAAAGCAGCGTGGGATTACCAGGAAGGATTAGTTAAAAAAAATTTAGATATAAAATCGGAGGCGAGGAAAGCTGTTGGCAGTGGGCAGTTGGCAGTGGGCACTGGCCAGTTGGCAGACGGCGGAGAGCAATTGGCAGTTGGCAGTGGGGCAGTGGGCAATTTTGAACTGTCGACTTTGCATCATCTTCTTTTCTGTGAGCATCCGCCCGTTTACACATTAGGAAAAAGTGGTCATATCGAAAACGTGTTGTTGAATGAAAGTGAAATGGAGGAAAAGGAAATAGAATTTTTCAGAACCAATCGCGGCGGCGATATTACATTTCATGGCTTGCAACAAATTGTTGGTTATCCTATTTTAGATCTTGAAAAATTTTATACGGACATCGGAAAATACCTGCGCAGCCTTGAAGAAGTGATCATACTGACGATCGCAGAATACGGAATCAGGGGCGAAAGAAGCAAAGGTGAAACAGGTGTTTGGATTGAGCCTGGAATTCATGGAAAGGAAAGAAAGATCTGCGCGATGGGAATTCGTTGCAGCCGCTGGATCACGATGCACGGATTTGCGCTGAACGTCAATACAGACCTTAGTTTTTTCAATAATATTATCCCTTGTGGCATTGTAAATAAACAGGTTACTTCTATCGAAAAAGAGTTAGGCCACAAAGTAGATTTCGAGGAAGTAAAGCAACGATTAAAGAAAAATTTTGCTTTGGTTTTCGACGTCATCATCGAATGATCTCATGGCCTTCTTCATCTAGCGAAGGAATGGGCTTCCCATCTTTTGGGATATAAACTTTATGCCGCTCAATGATGATCCTGCTTTCATAAATCTCAAAACTAAAAAGCCCTGAATGCATGAAATTTACCTTGTCGAGGGTGAGATAAGGCTCCGTAATTTTTTTGAGTTCAAATAAAAATGTGCCGTCTTCTTCATAAAATTTGATTGAATATTTTTTATGTTCCGCATCAGGAAGCGATATGATCACATTGTTGTCTCTGCCGGAATATACGTGTCGTGACGGAATAAACCACGTCTTCGCCGGTGGTTGATAATCGATAATTGCGGTCGTGATATTTTGGGTGTCTTTCCCCGGCCGGTGTGATTCAGTAAAGATATAATTGCCTCCTTCAAAAGAAATAAATAAGCGGTAATATTGAGTGGACGGAATGAATTCTTTCGTATCCACGAAACCATTTGATTTGGCTGTTACATTTAGCACCGTACCAATGGTTTTAAAATCCTTGAGGCTGTCACCGGATCGCTGTATGTTGATAGTCGTAAGATAACTGTACGGATTCTGCCAAGAGATCAACACCTTTTTGCCAAGTTGGGAAACCGTAATTTTTGGAAGTGTATCCTGGGCAAAACTCGTTTTTTGCAGAAAAAGAAATATGAATAGAGTAAATAATAATTTATACATGGAATTCGGCGAAGCTATTAGTTTTTCGAACACGCACAAATATAACCTCTTGTTAAAGAAAATGAAAACCGGCCACAATCAAATAGCCGAAGACGAATTGTGAAAAGCTAAAATGTAGTTTTTCGTATTTTTTTGGAAAGAGATTTCTGCGAATAACGATAATATATATCATGTCAAATTTTTATTAGATACCCTTTTTGCCCGGGATATCTTTTACGCTGAAAAGTCAAAATATAGTTTTTTTATTTTTTATTTATAATGATTGGAAAAAATCTATCACAAAAGCCATTGAGAAAAATTTCTATCAATCAAATCACGATAATGCTAAAATCGGTTTTCTTATTTTGGTCCTTGTTAATGGTTGATACCAGGTCCCGGTCTATACCGCCCGATAAGTTTTACCTACATTTGGATGCATAAATAGTAGCATGACTTATAACTATCTTCCGCTTGATAAAAGCACATTGACGTTTCAGCAAATAAAACATTTATTAAGATACGGCCAATTAGTATCAATCACATTCGCGGCGCACGAGGCTATTTTAAAATGCCGCCAATTTCTTGATGAAAAATTAAATTCTTCGGAAGAACATTTTTATGGGATCAACACCGGGTTTGGATTTTTGCAGGATGTAAAAATTGAAAAAAATCAATTAGCTACCCTTCAAAGTAATTTGTTGCTTTCCCACGCGTGCGGGCTTGGCGATGAAGTGCCTGATGAGATCGTAAAACTAATGATCATGCTCAAAATAAAATCTTTGAGCTATGGCTATTCAGGCATCGGTATTGACGTGGTGAAACGGCTCATGGATATGCACAATAATGATGTGCTCCCAGTGATTTATACACAAGGATCGCTTGGCGCTTCCGGCGACCTGGCGCCCCTTTCTCACATGAGTTTGCCATTGATTGGTCAGGGTGAAGTAAAAGTAAACGGTGAAAAAATGCCTGCTGCGGATGCGCTTAAAAAGTTTGGCTGGCAGCCTGTTCGTCTGCAAAGCAAAGAAGGGCTTGCACTTATCAACGGAACACAATTTATGAGCGCTTATGGGATGTACAATCTTGTAAATTCAGAAAGGCTCTTGAAATGGGCCGACATTATTGCTGCTATTTCTTTCGATGCGTTTGATGGCAATGCGGAATGTTTTTATGAGAATTTGCATGCGATTCGTCCACACGCCGGACAGGTATTTGTTGCGCGCCGCCTCAGGGAAATTTTAAATGGAAGCGCTATTATTAAAAACAAAAAGAAAAATGTACAGGATCCATATTCATTTCGATGCATCCCGCAGGTTCATGGAGCTTCACGCGACACATTTGAGTTTGTGCTGACAACATTTTTACAGGAAATAAATTCAGTAACGGATAATCCCATCATTTTTCCCGATGAAGATAAAATTGTGAGTGGTGGCAATTTTCATGGACAGCCATTAGCGCTGTCGCTGGATTTTCTCGCGATCGCCATGAGTGAAATTGCCAATATTTCCGAAAGAAGAACCTATCAATTGCTGAGTGGCCAGCGGGGTCTTCCTTTATTTCTTGTAAAGAATTCCGGCCTTAATTCCGGCCTTATGATTCCGCAATATACCGCCGCAGGAATTGTTAGCGAAAACAAGCAATTGTGTACACCCGCTTCTGTGGATTCTATCTCTTCTTCCAACAACCAGGAAGATCATGTGAGCATGGGCGCCAATGCCGCTACCAAATGTTATCGGGTAATTAATAATGTGGAGAAAGTGCTCGCTATAGAATTATTAACCGCCATTCAGGCATTGGAATATCGGCGACCTTTGAAATCATCGCCCGAAATTGAACTGTTGGTTCAAGCGTTTAGAGAAAAGATTTCTTTCAATGAAACAGACCGGTTTTTACACGATGATATGCTGAACACAGTCGGGTTTATGAGGAAGTATGAAACCTTTGTTCCCTAAGGAAAAATTGGCCCAGGTGTTTATTTTAGATTGATTGCTAAAAAATATGGTCAAAAAATCAATTAAATTTGATAAAACATTTTTTATGAAATCTTCAAACGAACTTAAAAAAGAATTGCACGAATACATTGATAGTATTGATGATGTTGAAACTTTACGGATTGTGCATGAAGATGTGGTGGAATATTTAAAAAAAGAAAAGATCGCAGAAGAAGATGATGATTTAACTGATGAGGAAATTTCTGAAATAAAAACAGGATTGCAGCAAATAGAAAATGGTGAAACAATTGATTGGGATGATTATTTAAAAGCCACATCAAGATGGCAAAAAAAATAAAGCAATCAAAACTTTTTGCAAAAAAAGTTATCAATCTTTTGGAATATCTGGAGATGAATTGGAGTAAAAAAGTCGCCGATGAATTTAAAAAAATACTGGATGAGAAAATGTTGCGACTAATTGACAAACCTAAATCCGGAATAAATTCTACTAAAGTATCAGAAGTGCGCTGGATTTTAATTACCAAACACAATAAATTGTTTTATCGGATAAAGGGTGAAATTATTTACATCATTACACTTTTTGATACGCGGCAAAATCCGAAAAAGAACAGATATGAATAGCTGTAAAAAAAACCTTATAAAATATTTTTTATAAATCCATCAGAGGAATTACAGAAAGAAAAAGTGAGAGAAGGAGAAGAAGATTATTTAACTGAGGAACAGCAAAATCAAGTAGATGAAGCCATAAGGCAGGCTGATGCAGGCGAATTTGTAACTGAAAGAATATCTAAAAGCAACAGGAAGATGGCGTGCAAGAAAAAAAAGAGTAAGATTGTTTGGTTTTTTTTATCAGTCAAATAATTATTCCATATAAAAGTTTTAAATGGCAGAAGAGTATAAGAACTACGATCCCATAAAATATAAAACTCCAACAGGCACAAAAATCTCCTGCAAAGGATGGGTTCAGGAAGCCGCATTAAGAATGTTGTTAAACAATCTCAATCCCGAAGTGGCCGAGCGTCCTGAAGAATTAATTGTTTATGGTGGAAGAGGAAAAGCCGCGAGAAATTTTGAGAGCCTTGATCTTATCATTAAAGCACTAAAAGAACTGGAAAATGATGAATCCCTTTTGATACAAAGTGGTAAGCCTGTCGCGATGTTGAAGACTCATGAAAATGCGCCACGCGTTTTGATTTCCAATTCGCAGCTTGTTCCAAAATGGGCCACCTGGGAGGTTTTTGATGAATTGGAAAAAAAAGGATTAATGATGTATGGTCAAATGACTGCTGGTTCCTGGATTTATATCGGCAGCCAGGGAATTGTGCAGGGTACCTATGAAACCTTTGGCGCCGTTGCAAAAAAACATTTTAATAATTCGCTTAAAAATACCTTAAGTGTTACCGCGGGATTAGGGGGAATGGGCGGGGCTCAGCCACTGTCAATCACGATGAATGGCGGTGTATGTCTTGCCGCCGAAGTTGAGAAATGGCGGATCGAAAAAAGGTTGGACACCAGGTACCTCGATGAGATGATTGGGAATATTGATGAAGCAATTGATACAGCTTTAAAGGCAAAGGAAGAGGGAAAAGCGTGGAGCATAGGTGTTCATTGCAACGCAGTGGATCTGCTTCAAAGATTGATAGAAAGAAATATTAAAATAGATGTTTTAACCGATCAGACTTCCGCGCATGATCCGCTGATAGGTTATGTTCCGCATATGATTTCTTTGGAAGAAGCGAATGAATTAAGAAAGAGTAATCCTGAAAAATATATTGAGCTTTCCTATCAAAGTATGAAAAAGCATGTAGAGCTAATGCTTGAATTACACGAACGAGGTGCCGTTACTTTTGATTATGGCAACAATCTGCGCGCACGGGCATTTGAAGCCGGATTGAAGAATGCATTTGATTTTCCGGGTTTTGTGCCCGCTTATATCCGGCCACTTTTTTGTGAAGGAAAAGGCCCGTTTCGCTGGGCAGCATTGAGTGGTGATCCGCAGGATATTCGTGTGACCGATACCGTTATGATGGAATTATTTCCCGAAAATGAAGCAATGATCCGCTGGATAAAGATGGCGCAGGAAAAAATTGCTTTCCAGGGATTGCCCGCGCGGATCTGCTGGATAGGGCAGGGTGAAAGAGAAAAAGCCGGCCTTGCTTTTAACGAACTGGTTAAAACCGGAAAAGTGAAAGCGCCGATCGTTATTGGCCGGGATCATTTGGATACCGGTTCTGTTGCAAGCCCCAATCGCGAAACAGAATCCATGATGGATGGCAGCGATGCTGTGGCCGATTGGCCAATATTAAATGCATTGATGAACACCGCTGGTGGCGCAAGCTGGGTTAGCCTTCATCATGGCGGTGGGGTAGGGATGGGATATAGTATTCACGCAGGAATGGTGATCGTTGCCGACGGAACAGACGAAGCAGCCGCCAAATTAGCGCGCGTTTTGCGGAACGATCCCGGATTGGGAGTAATCCGTCACGCCGATGCAGGTTACGATGTTGCAAAAGATTACGCCCGAAAATTTCGACTCGATATTCATGAGTTGTTGGATCAAAAAAAATAAAGGCTACCAGAAAGATTGCGCGAATTCCCGTTTTAATATCTAAATCGAAAAAGAGACGGCCTTTCGGCCGCCGGTAGAAATTTAATAGTCAGATTTTCCCGTAAATGGATCGGACTCGTTCAGGATTAAAATTTCTGAAAAATAGTTCTTAGTAATTACACCTTGAGATTTCCTTCGATTGAATCGTCCATAGTTTTCCCCATTACTGCGCCCGCCGCGATTTTCATCAAGGCAATTGCATTACCATGTTTGTTATCCCAATAATAACCTTCTTGCACATCAACTTTTATTACTGTGATTCTTGGATCGTCCACACCTTCTGTGAACCAGGCCTTTAAAATGGGTTCCCAAAGCTCTTTAATCAACTGTTTGTCTGTTGAAATAGCTGCTTCACCATACACACTTAAAAAGTCAGAATGCGCTGATCCCTGGAAAAAAAGCTGTACTCGATTGTCGCGTGCTATGTCCAGATTTTTATGGCTATCACTGGCACTCAAAAACCATAGGCTTCCGAACTCATCCATTTTTTGTACAGACATTGGTCGCACAGTAACCGGTTTTCCGGAGGTAATTCCTGTGCAAAAAAAACATGTTTTGGTTTTGCCGGCTAATTCCATAATTTTCTTCCCTGCTTCCGTTCCTTGCAGGTCTTTGTGATTTTCTTCTTCTTGATTTTTATTAATGCTGTCCATTTTTTTGTTTTAAAGGATTAGGAACAATTTGTTACTAATGGATGGTTATTAAAAAATGATGCCACGATATTCGAATCAAATTGGTGGCTTCAAATGACAATTATTATTTTGAGTATGTCCAAACAAAAAAATTTAAACAATAATTGTCTCACATAAACCGCCTCAAACAATGACTCATCGTGACATTAGAGGAACTAGGGTTTCTAAAAAAATTGCTGCTTTTTCTAAAAAATCAAAAATTTATTTTTTTTTAAAATCCAAACCTTATTTTTGCGCCGGAGAGTTGGCAGAGCGGTCGATTGCGGCAGTCTTGAAAACTGTTGAGGGTTACACCTCCTGGGGTTCGAATCCCTAACTCTCCGCTTTAAAACGCTATAAATCAAAAGTTTATAGCGTTTTTATTTTTGCCAAAAAGCGGCTTCAGTCTATAACATTTAAATTTATTTAAATGTAAAAATTCTATAAAATGACTTGTTTGAGAGTCCTTTATTAATCCTGCAGTCGGAAGCTTTAACTTTTTTAAAAGCCAAAAACAATACGCTTTGTTAATAGAATCTACCTGTTAAACTTTGTAAAATAATGGTTGTCATATTCCGGTGATCAATTAAACTTTATTATTTTCAAATTCTTAATTCCTCCATTATGAAAAAATTATTTTTACTATCCTCATTAGCCGTCTTGGTTTTTTCCTCTTGCAAAAAGGACACAACCGTCAAACAGGTAGACCAGGCTTTTTCGGCCGTTTATAATATCAATCCGACTGACTGGGTCACAGCCAATGGTGGTAAAAGCTATACAGCAGAATTAGATATTCCCGAGCTTGACAATATTATTTATCAAAATGGTGCTGTGCTGGTTTATATATCTTTCGCGGGAACCACTTATTATGAAGCGCTTCCCCAGGTGTTCGATGGCATTACCTATGGCGCCATACATTCCAATGGCTATGTCGGTATCGACATTAGCGCTATCTCCGGCGATCTCGTTGATCCCCCAACACAAAAGATCAGTGCCAAAGTGGTTTTGATCGATGCGACCAGTTTGGAATTACACAAAGACGTAAATCTCCATGATTTGGGTGCGGTGAAAAAAGCCTTTAATGTTAATTAGGAATCGTTTTCAGATTTCTGTAAAACACTTTTCTTTCTTTGAGGACTGCTGGCAATGATTTTTGTGGAAAGCCAAAATGTAGATTTTCTTCTTTTTAAATAATGTAAAACATTTATAAAAGATAATGGCATCAGATTTTCTGATGCCATTTTTAATAAAAGTTCTTATGTAAAACTTAGTTGGCAATCTTCTTATAAAGATTGATCAACCCGTTGGTAGAAGAATCATGCGATGTGATCTCATCATTATTTTCCAATTGAGGCAGAATAGATTTTGCCAGTTGCTTACCAAGCTCTACTCCCCATTGATCAAAACTGTAAATGTTCCAGATGATGCCCTGTACGAAAATTTTGTGCTCATACATCGCAATCATTTCACCCAAAGTAAACGGAGTGATTTTAGTGATCAGGAAAGAATTTGTGGGTTTATTTCCTTCAAATTCTTTGAAAGGAATTAAAGTATCGGGAACTTTTTCCTGTTTCAGCTCTTCTTTTGATTTTCCGTTCATCAAGGCTTCGGTTTGAGCAAAAAAGTTTGATAACAGAATTTTATGATGATCGCCCATCGGATTGTGGCTGATAGCCGGCGCGATAAAATCGCACGGAATTACCGGAGTTCCCTGGTGTAATAATTGGTAAAACGCGTGTTGACCATTCGTGCCGGGTTCGCCCCAAATAACCGGTCCTGTCGAATAGGTAACTTTTTTTCCGTTGCGGTCCATGTGTTTTCCGTTGCTTTCCATATTTCCCTGTTGAAAATAAGCCGGAAAACGATGCATATATTGATCATAAGGAAGAATTGCTTCGGACTGTGCATCAAAGAAATTGATATACCAAAGGCTGATCATTCCTATTAAAACGGGAATATTTTTTTCAAAAGATTTTTCTTTGAAATGATTGTCGGTCTCGTAGGCGCCTTTTAGTAATTCTTCAAAATTGTTATACCCGATGGTTAAGGCAATTGAAAGCCCGATCGCGCTCCAAAGGCTGTATCGCCCTCCAACCCAATCCCAGAAAACAAACATATTTTCTTTGTCAATTCCGAATTCTTCCACTCCTTTTTCATTGGTGCTGAGCGCCACAAAATGTTTGGCAACTGCTTTTTTATCTTTTGCTGTTTTCAAAAACCATTTCCTTGCGGAAAGAGCATTGGTCATTGTTTCCTGCGTTGTGAATGTTTTTGAGGCAATCAAAAACAGTGTTTCTTCAGGCGTGATTTTTTTGAATACTTCCGCCAGATCCGTTCCATCGATATTGCTGACGAAATACGGTTGAATGTCTTTTTTCCAGTAAGGCTTTAGGGCTTCCGTTACCATTACCGGCCCCAGGTCGCTGCCGCCGATTCCTATGTTTACGATGTATTTAATTTTTTTGCCCGAATAGCCTTTCCATTCTCCCTTATGAACTTTATTACAGAACGCCTTCATATGTTCCCATACCTTTTTGACTTCCGGCATTACATCTTTCCCTTCAGACATCACAGGTTTTCCGGAGAAATTTCTAAGTGCTGTATGCAATACGGAACGTCCTTCTGTTCCATTGATCACATCTCCCGAAAACATGGCTTTTATGGCTTTGTCTAATTCACATTCGGTTGCTAATTCCAACAAAAGCTGGAGCGTTTTATCGGTTACAATATTTTTTGAAAGATCACAAACGATTTCCTGCAAAGCGAAGGAGTATTTTTCAAAACGAGCCGGATCATCCTTAAAAAGCTCTTTCATCTGTACGTGCCTCATCTCTTTAAAATGTTCCTGCAACTTCTTCCATGATTCGGTTTTTGTCGGATTTATTTTTGGCAACATTGTCTTTAAAATTTAAAGGTTTATTTTTGATTAAAACGAAGTTACACGATGGCAGCAAAAAATAACAATTACTCTTCAAGGATGAAATATTCTCATTTTGTGTTTATAACAGTTAATCTTCAGAAATTCCACAGTATCATCTTTTAGTTTTACTTGAATTAAATACATGTAATTGGTTTATTGTTTAATAACCATGCCATTTTTATGCAAAAGATAACCGCTGTTATTCCGGTATATAATGAAGAAGGAAATATCAAGGCCTTGCTCGACCAGCTGACCAGTGTTTTTCAAAACATTGATCAGATTGATTATAATATTATTCTTGTTGACGATGGGAGCACAGATGCAACACTACCGGCCATAATAAGCGCCAGTTTATCAAATCCAAAAATATCTTACATAAGTTTTTCAAAAAATTTTGGTAAAGACAACGCGTTGATAGCAGGCTTTATGGTATCCGATGCTGATGCTGTACTTACCATTGATGCAGACCTTCAGCATCCTCCACATTTAATACCTGAATTTATAAACTGGTGGCGCCAGGGATATCACGTGGTTTATGCCTTCAGAAAAGATAAAAACAAACACGCCGACTTTTTTACAAGAATAAGGTCGAAATTATTTTATAAAGCAATTAATGCTTTTTCTGATGTGCAAATGGAGAATGGCATTTCGGATTTTAAATTGATCGATAAAAAAGTGATCAACGTAATCAACAAACTCCCTGAGGACAAGCCTTTTTTACGGGGACTTATTAAATGGGTTGGCTTTAATCAAAAAGCTGTAGAATATGAACCGATGGAAAGGCATTCAGGAACTACAAAATACAGCTTAACAAATTTGATAAAACTTGCCACGCAGGGACTTACTTCTTTTAGTACAAAACCATTGACATTTGCCATTTATATCGGGCTTTTCTTTTCTGCCAGCTCTTTACTATATATACCGTACGTGATGATCAGCCTCTATTATAATTTGGAAAGGCCAGGGTGGGCATCAGTAATTGTCACCATTGCCTTTTTCGGCGGTTTGCAGTTAATGATTACTGGAATAGTTGGCCTTTATCTCGGAAAAACATTTATACAAGGCAAGCACAGGCCAAGGTATATTATTCAATCTTCCAGTTTTGATTTGGAAAAACCGGAAACGTTAAACAAGGAGTAATGAATAACGTAATTAATCAGATGTTGATCATCTTTTGTTATTGATGAAGTATCGGGATTGTTTCAGCGCCAAAATCTTTCCCGAGCAATTGGTAAACCAGAACGATCCAAACCAAAAAACATGGGAGCGCCTTTAGTGCATATGGCCGCACATAATTCATTTTAATAAACAGCGGAAAAAAATCTGTAGCGGAAAAGCTGGTAAGCAAAAATGTAGTTATTAGTAATAAAATAACCGGCCAGCTTTCTTGTTGTAAAATGTACCAAATACCAACTCCACTGACCGCTATTATATAAGTAGGGCTCTCTGCTGATGAACTGAATATGACCACACCAATTAATGCAAGTGCCAGGTAGCTAAGCCTGAATGATAAATTTAAGAATTGTTTTTTTCTTAATAGCGGCAATGCATAACATAACGCGGCAGCCATCACTACGATCCCGTTTAAATATTCCGTTTTTAAAATGTGCCGCAGCATTCCCATTACGGAGATATTCTGCATGTCTGACACAGAATTGGCTGTATCCTTCGCAACCAATGTATGATACCATTCTGCATAAGATTCGACAATGAATGATGGTGAAGAAATCACCATTGGCAAACAAAATAAAACGGCCAGCCAGAAAAGAAAAGAAAGGCTGAATTTAATTTTGTGGTTTGAAAAAAGAAAAAAAGCAATACCCACTATGCCATACAGTTTCACCAAAAAACCAATGGCAATAAATAGTGTGGCCCAAAAATCCCGTTGCTGCTGAACATAAATAAAGGCAAAAATTATAAGTCCGGCAATGATACAATTGATCTGCATATTTTGAATACAGGTCATCATTTCGATGGCCGAAATCAATAGAATGATATTTTGATTTTTGTAACTAACGGGTAAGTTTCTTATCGCAAAAAATAGAAAGCCTGCATTTACAACGCCCCACAGAAAGGCGCCTACGTTGGTTGAGAAAACCGCGAACGGAGCAATAACGATGCTGAAAAGAGGGCCATAAAGAAACGAACCTAAATGTTTCGCCGGATCAACAAAATATAAATTGTGTTGGTGAATGGTATTTTGGAAAGCATTTTCGAAAATCAGGTAGTTGCCTATTTTATCCTGCCCAAGCTTTATTTTTAAAAGCACACCGATTATAGCCAGCAAAAACCATAAGATGGTTACCCATGAGATATCCCATTTAGCAATCCGAAGATCTTTAATAAGCACGTTCATTCCGATAGCGTTGATGTAATAGAAAATTGCGGTCAAATATATAAACTATAAATCGGTAATGTCGATAATAAAGATAAACTTGCAGACGAATTAAAGTGCCGGCAATAGATGGGCACGTTATCAAAAAACTTATGATTATGGGCAGTTTCGGTAATACCATATTACTTACTTTCGATGTGGAAGAATTTGATCTGCCTTTAGAGTATGGAAGTTCAATTTCTTCATCGGAACAAATGGCCGTGGGACGGGAAGGCCTTAAAATGATACAACCCGTTTTAGAAGATCCTGATATTAACTGCACATTATTTACAACGGCTAATTTCGCTTTAAAATACCCGGCAGCCATTGCATCGCTTTGCCTCCGGCACGAAATAGCTTCACATACTTTTTTTCATTCGTCATTCAAGCCGGAAGATCTTAAAAATTCACGGGAGGTTTTGGAGAATATTATTTCGCGTAAAGTTTACGGATTGAGGATGCCCAGGATGAAAAAAATTAATGCAGGCTCGGTAAAATTAGCCGGCTATACCTATGATTCATCCATTAACCCTACCTGGATACCGGGTCGATATAACAATATCCGGATGCCCAGAACTTATTATGTAGAAAATGGCCTCACCAAAGTTCCCGTGTCTGTTTCTGCCAATTTTCGTATTCCATTATTCTGGCTCGCCTTTAAAAATTTACCCTATTCCTACTTTAGGCGAATTGCCCGTCAGACGCTCAAGAAAGATGGCTATTTATCCCTCTATTTTCACCCGTGGGAGTTTGTCGACCTGAGTGAATATAATATACCTACGATCGTAAAACGAAAGTCGGGAAATGAATTATTGGAAAAATTAAAAACTTTTATTGATGATTTAAAACAGGAAGGCCAGTTCATGACGATCAATTCTTTTCTAGAAAATCGTGAGTAAAATCTTACAGTGCATCAATAATTTGGATAGTTTTTTTAACCATTTCCTCAGTCACATCCAGGTGCAGCACGATTCTGATTTGAGTAGCTGAAATCGGAGTAACGTGAATGTCATGTTTCTTAAATGCGTCCGTCAAAGTGGCTGCCGTGTAGCGCCCCTTCACTTCAAAAATGATGATATTTGTTTCCACCGGCATCATTTTTCCCGTAAAATCCTTGTCAAGCAAAGCGGAAGCAATTTGTTTTGCATGTAAATGATCCACTGCCAGCCTTTCAACATTGTTTTCAAGTGCGTAAATTCCGGCAGCGGCGAGGTATCCGGCTTGCCTCATTCCACCGCCAAACACTTTCCTGGTTCTCCTTGCTTTCTGAATGAAATCTTTCCTGCCTAGTAATACACTTCCAACGGGCGCACCCAAACCTTTGCTTAGGCAAATTGAAATACTGTCGAATATTTTTCCATAGTCTTCCGGCATTTCCGGCGTCTCGATAAGTGCGTTAAATAAACGGGCGCCGTCCAGATGCAGACTTAAACCATTTTGCAAACAAACTTCTTTAATTTCCTGAATATCAGAGAAGTTATAGCAACTACCTCCACCTCTGTTAGCAGTATTTTCAAGACTTACTAATTGAGTTTGTGCCTTATGAATATCACTGGGATTAATGGCCTCCAGCACCTGCGCCGCGTTAATACGGCCTCTGTCGCCCTCAATCGCTTTTACCTGGCAACCAGAGTTAAAAGCAATGCCGCCGCCTTCATAGATATAAACATGGCTCATCTTGTCGCAAATTACTTCGCCGCCAGGTTGCGTGTGGCATTTTATTGCAATTTGATTCGTCATCGTACCGCTCGGACAAAATAGTCCCGCTTCCATTGCGAACATGGCCGACAATTCATTTTCCAATATGTTTATTGATGGATCTTCTCCAAAAACGTCATCGCCAACTTTCGCATGGAACATGGCCTCAAGCATTGCCGGACTGGGTTTGGTAAAAGTGTCTGATCTATATTCTATCATTTAGGAAAGTTTAGTTTAGAGTTTAGGAGGTTTAGAATGGTTTAAAAACTTAAATATTTACCGGGGCGAAATTAGAAACCATTCATCATAAAATGTTATTTCACAAGCATATAATTAGCTTTTTGCTATGAAATACCAAGATTTCGTTGTAAATTTGCAAATGTTTTAAAGAATTTTTAGCACTTAACATTTCTTTGGTAACACTTCCCCAATCATTTTTGTCTTTAAACCGTACAATAAATATAATTAAACAAACATGAGGCAACTTAAAATTGCTACGCAAATCACGAACAGAGATTCTCAGGCGGTTGAAAAATATCTGCAGGAGATTTCTAAAATCGGGATGATCACTCCGGAAGAAGAAACTATTTTAGCACAGAAAATTAAAATGGGCGATCAGAGAGCCTTAGAGCGTCTCACAACAGCCAACCTACGTTTCGTAGTTTCAGTTGCAAAACAGTATCAACACCAGGGATTATCATTGAGCGATCTTATTAACGAGGGCAACCTCGGCTTAATTAAAGCGGCTCAACGCTTTGATGAAACTAAAGGTTTCAAATTTATTTCTTACGCTGTGTGGTGGATTCGCCAATCTATATTACAGGCGTTGGCAGAGCAGGGCAGATTAGTCCGCTTGCCACAAAACAAAATTGGCACTTATAATAAAGCAAACAAAGCCTATATGGCTTTTGAACAGGAACATGAAAGAGAACCTTCTACGGAGGAGCTATCTGAAATTCTTGAAATGAGCGAAACAGAGATCAACAACATTTTCCAAAGTAACACGCGTCATACTTCACTCGATGCGCCGGTGCATGAAGCAGAAGATGTAGCAATGGGTGACCTTTTAAAAGGACCTGGCGAAACCGATGAAGATGTAATGCACGATTCTTTGAAAAATGAGATCCGTCGCGTGTTGAAATCTCTTAGCCCGCGCGAAGCAGAAATCGTAAACGCTTATTTTGGACTTGATGGTGAAAATGGAGTAACGATCGAACAAATTGGTCAGAAATATGATCTTACAAAAGAACGTATTCGCCAGATAAAAGAAAGAGCGATCAAGCGCCTTCAAAAGGCTCGCTATAGCAGCGCTCTAAAGGCTTATTTAGGATAAAAAAAGCTACAAATATTTATAGCCGCTCTTTTAGGGCGGCTATTTTTGTTTTAGGACTTAAAGAAATTTTAAAAAGCTTATCGTAAATAAACTCTTGGCAAGTCTTTCTTTGGAAGCTCGACATCAGATTTGTGGTGAGATCGCGGTAATACGGTATCCGCATTAGTTGGTGTGCCATGTACAATATCATTGATATCCATGTGATTTTCACATGAGGCCAATCCGGCAAACAGGAAAAGAACAATACAAATTTTAAATAATTTCATCGGTTTTTTTATTTAAGATAACCACCTTTCGGCGTTTGATTAGTTTTTAAATTTTAGTTTCTGCCTGGCAGAAAGTCATTTGTTTTATTTTTCTAAAGGAACAACGATAATCTTAATCCGAATGCACTGAAGTTACCATGACCAGCATAACCGTCATATTTCAGTGTAAGATCAAGTGGTTTGTCTCTCTTGCTAAAATTGTAACCTATCTGTGGAGAATAAGCGAATGCAGTCTGATTAATTCCCCCAATATTATTCAATCCTACTCCAAACTGAGCGCCCACATGTATTCTGCTTCCAGCATAAGCACTCGCACCAACAGTTACCGGAATAGTGGTGTAAGCTTTATTTTTAGTCGCGCTTCCGGTTGACCTTCCTCCGTAGCCCACCAATCCAACGTGAACAATACCACTCACATTATCCTTGAAGAAATGCTCTACTTCTGCACTCGCTCCTAATCCTAATCCCCATCCTTTATTTCCTGGTATGTTTTTATACGGATTTGAGGTAGCAATACCTAATTCCGGTCCAATACTAAACCGGGTCTTTCCTTCGCGCTGTGCCGTTGCCATTAAACTGAATGCCACGGCAATAACAGTCAGAAGCATGATCTTTTTCATATATAATACGTTGGTGATTTCGACAAAGTTAATGTTAAAGGAGTAGCGGCAAAATTAAATATGTTTAAATAATGCAATCATGCTGTATGTTGCGGCGTAAAAATTCGTTGGAGAAAAAAATATGTCCATTGAATCATCTAAACAAAATGATTCAACACCAGCACCCCTGCCAGTCCGGCGATTGATACAATGGTTTCCATCAATGTCCAGGTTAAAAAAGTTTGTTTGATCGTAAGATTAAAATATTCTTTAAAAAGCCAAAAGCCTCCATCGTTCACATGAGAAAACATAAGGCTGCCGGCGCCGATGGAAAGCACCATTAGCTCTGGATGAATGTCAGCGTTTAATCCCAGCACCGGAAGCATGATGCCAACCGTCGTCAGGCCCGCAACGGTAGCGGAGCCGATGCAAACGCGGATAATCGCCGCTATCAGCCAACCCAATATTAACGGAGATAATTGCATGTCTTTTAATAGCTGTCCGATATAAATACTTACACCACCATCGCTCATAATCTGCATAAAAATACCCGATCCTGCAATGATCAGGAGGATCACGGAAATGCTTTTAAAAGCATCTTCCAATTGTTTCATGATCACCGGAATTTTATTTCCGCGCTTCGTACCAAGAAAATATACTGCTACTAAAACCGAAGTAAGCATCGCGATGTTAGGATCTCCAAAAAACTCCATTATTTTCCCCAATACTGAATCCGCCGAAATAAAAAATAACACGATAGCCGTGATTGCCAATAATATTACCGGCATCAAGGCGGTGAGAAGGCTGATGCCGATGCCAGGCAATTCTTCCGGTGGCAAAGATTTTATTTGTAAAATATTATTGGATGGTGGTGGATTGTATTTTCTTAATGTTTTTGCAAACAGCGGTCCTGCGAGCGCGATCGTTGGAATCGCCACAATGAGGCCATAGATCAGGGTTTTACTAAGGTTGGCATGTAATTGTTCAGCGATGGCGGTGGGTGAAGGATGCGGAGGCAAAAAACCATGCGCAACTGATAGAGCAGCCAACATCGGAATGCCAATATATAACAATGGAAGTTTTGTGTTAGACGCCACCGCAAAGATTAGCGGCACAGCGACAATAAAACCGGCGGTATAAAACAAAGGAATGCCGATGATCAATCCGGCCAAAGCCATGCCCCATTGCATTTTGCCGACGCCAAAAATTTTGGTAAGCGAAGCGGTGATCTGTTGGGCGGCGCCACTGTCCGCAACAAGCTTACCAAGCATAGCACCAAATCCGAGTATTACCACGAGTGGCCCAAGTGTTTTACCAATTCCGTTTTGAATAGAAGCTGAGATGGCATGAATGTTCAGGCCAGTCGCAAGTCCCAATCCAATGCTCACAAGAAGGAAGGAAATAAACGTGTCCAATTTGAAATAAACCACAAGTAAAATCAATAAAAGAATCGCAAGAATACAAAGTGCTAAAGGCATGATTTAAAAATTAAACTTTGATCAGAAGTCGGTCGTTTTGTGTTTTAAAGATAAAAGAATTGAACAACGTGTAAGCGTGTAATTATTTTGAATGAATACAAATGTGACGTTTCCGGCAATCAGCAAATAGAAAATCAGTTTGAAATCTTCTGAAAGCCTCTGTCAAATGTGCATTAGAGATAAGCGGAAATGTAGAAAATTGATTTTTCGAAAATATTTCTTTCGTCTGCGAATTTGATCGTGACCTTTAAATAAGCTCGGTGAGATTATTTCAAAATTGAAAAAACTATGTTTTGGCTTATCAGATTAATGACGGTGCATTTGTTTTCGCAATTATTCTGGCACCATTTGGTTAATGAGCTACGCCAGCGAAACGAAGAATATAAATTAAGTATTTTTGAAAAAAAACTGACATGCTTTGTATCCATCATCATTCAACAGATGCTTATTTCAATATAGCTACTGATGAATATATTTTTAAAAACATAAAAGAAGATTGCTTTATGCTTTGGCGAAATGATAACGCCATCATTATCGGCAAACACCAGAATGCTTTGGCCGAAATAAATGTGGATTATGTGAAGAAAAATGGCATTAAAGTCGTAAGGCGATTATCGGGTGGGGGCGCGGTTTATCACGATTTGGGCAACCTTAATTTTTCATTCACGCGGACCGGAAAAGATGGTGAAATGGTGGATTTTAGAAAATACACTGAGCCGTTGCTGGAAGTGTTGCGGGAGTTGGGTGTAGACGCGCGGTTTGAAGGAAGGAATGATCTTACGATTGAAGGGAAAAAGTTTTCCGGTAATGCAGAACACGTTTTTAAAAATAAAATCCTGCATCATGGCACTTTGTTATTTTCATCAGAGATGAAAAATGTGAGTGAAGCATTAAAAATTAATCCGCTAAAATATTCTGATAAAGCAGTTAAGTCAATACCTAAAAGAGTAACGAATATTTCCGATCATCTGAAAATACCTATCTCGCTGGAAGAATTTACCAATAAGGTTATGGAGCACATCATTGCGACACACGATGATTGCGTTTTGTACGAATTTTCAGAAGATGACATTAAAGCCATTCAAAAAATCCGGGATGAAAAATATGCCACACGCGAATGGAATTATGGACGATCGCCGGATTATAGTTTCAAGAAAGGAATCAGGACAGCCGGGGGCACATTGGAAATGAATATTGATGCAGTAAATGGTGTTATAAAAAAAGTAAAAATATTTGGGGACTTTTTCAATGAGAAAGATATTGAAGAAATTGAGATTGCGCTTGAAAATATTCCTCATGATGAAGACGCCATCAGGCAGGCGCTGAGCAATTATACTATCGATAGTTATTTTCGCGGCTTCACATTAGACGAATTAATCAGCGCAATGTTTTAATTGGGATTGATAACAAATTAAAATTTAAATTTCTACATTTTGGCTTATTTGAATATGCCCCGGACTCAGTCCGCGGCATATTCGTTTTGCCAATAAATCTGTAAAAATCTTAAAGATTATTATTACCAAATTCTCACCCGAAGGCTATCTGGCCTGTACATTTTATCGCCTGGCTTTACATTGAAGGTTGAATAGAATTCATCCACATCGCTGAAAGGCCCGTTAACCCTGTATTTAGCAGGCGAGTGAACATCAACCATCAACTGATTTTTGAGACTTTCATTTCTCGTGGCATACAGCCAGCCTATTGAATAGCCCATAAAATATCTTTGCATCGGAGTAAGCCCTTCTATCTTTTCGTTCTTTTTAAATTCATCTGTTTTTTTAAATGCGTCTATGCCTAACAGTATGCCTCCGAGATCTGCGATATTTTCACCCAAAGTAGCGGCGCCATTGATATGAACCCCGGGCAGCGGCTCATATTGATTAAACTGTTCGATCATTAGGTGGGATCTTTTTGCAAATTCTGCAGAATCATTTTTCGACCACCAGTTTTTCAAATTTCCCTGCGCATCATACAGACGGCCCTGGTCATCGAAACCATGCGTGATCTCATGGCCAATGGTGGACGCTCCTGCATATCCATACACAACTGCGTCATCAAGCTCACTATCTTTGAAACCAGGCACTGTAAAGATACCGGCGGGCAGTACAATTTCATTGTTGCTTGGATTGTAATAGGCATTATACGTTTGAGGATACATGTCCCATTCAGTGCGGTCAATTGGTTTTCCTAATTTATTCACTTCATGTTCGTGCCACCATTTTTTGGAGTTGATGATATTTTCGACATAGCTTTCGTTGCTGATATTCATGGCCGAAAAATCTTTCCATTTATCAGGATACCCTACTTTCTTGGTCATCGCTGCCAATTTCACGAGCGCTTTTTCTTTTGTGCTGTCGCTCATCCACGTGAGGTTTTTGATTCTATCTTTATACGAATCCCTGATATGCTCAACGAGGTCGCTGTATCTTTTTTTGGTTGTGGAATCAAAATATTTCTTTGCGTAAAGTTGCCCCAATAATTCGCCCATCGCGTTTTCTTCAGAACTGATAGTTCTTTTCCAGCGCGGCTTTATTTGTTTTGCGCCGGTAAAAAATTTGCTAAAGTTAAAATTCTCTTTCACAAAAGCGTCAGGCAACGCGTTGGCAAAGGCAGACAGCGTTCTGTATGTCAGGTAATTTTTCCAATCATCGATAGCAGTAGTTTTTAAAGTATTGTCTAATGACTGAAAAAATTCAGGCTGTCCAACGATTACGGAATCGATTTTTGTAACGCCTACACTTTCCAGGAAACCTTTCCAGTTTACAGAATATGCAAGTTTGCTGAGATCAGTTATTGCAGTTTTATGATAATTGGCATAAGGATCCCGCAAGTCCGCAAGCTTGCGCGAAGCTTTTGCGAGCACGGTTTCCATTTTTAAAATGCTGATGGCTGACTGCGCGGCGACGGCTGAGTCTGCCCCTTGCAGAACCAAAAGTTTGGCGATATGGATCAGGTAAGCATTACGAATATTAGTGGTTGAGGAATCTGTATTAAAATAATATTCACGCTCCGGCAATCCAAGTCCGCCCTGGTCCATTCTGAAAGCCATGACATCACTATTTTTATCGTCCTGGACAACATAATCGCTAAACAATGCGCTCACACCAATTTTATTCAGTTCACTGATTACATTGATCAAAGAAGGTACATCTTTGATGGCATTTATTTGATCAAAATAAGGCTTCAGGTATTTAGTTCCCTGTTGCTCCACTTTTGCGCTGTCCATGGCTGTGCTCCAAAAGTCACCGATTTTTTGAGACGCGGAGCCTTTTGTCCCGCCTTGCTTTGCAGCTTCTTCACTAATATCACGAAGGCGCTGCAGATTTTCATTGATCACGAGATAAGCGATTCCCCACGAGCTTTCTTCGGCAGGAATAGGATTGTCTTTTATCCATTTTCCATTAGCGTACATAAAAAAATCCTCAGCAGGACTTATAGTAGTATCGATATTTGGAGCAAAGATATTTTTGGCAACTTCAGTTGATTTTGTTTTGCAGGAAAAAAAACAAATAACCACCAGCATAGAAAGAAATAGTCTTTTCATTTTGAAAATTTAGAACGTAAATGTAAGAAAGCATTGCCTTACGAAAATAAATTAGCTGAATAAAATACATTTTAAATGGAATCGTTCTTTGCTACATTTGCCGGAAGACATTTATCAATGCAAATTGATAAAACTATATTTTAACTTATGACGCCTCAGCGATACAACCGCCTTACTTCCGTGCTCAATCATCGTCAGCCAGATCTGACGGTGATACTTGAAAATGTTTTTGACCCGCACAACGTATCTGCGGTTATGCGTACCTGTGATGCAGTCGGCATCCAGGATGTCTTTATTTTAAATGACCGCATTCCGCCTCATAAAAAATGGGGTTACAGGAGTTCCTCAACGGCTGCGGAATGGCTCACTGTTCATCAGTTTACCGATGCTGAAAGTTGTTTTGCTGAAGTGAGAAAGAAATATCAAAAGATTTATACCTCGCATTTAGGCGAAAAATCGGTGGATGTATATAGCGTTGACTTAACCGAATCCATTGCGCTGGTGTTTGGAAACGAAACGTTTGGCGTAAGTGAGGATATTCGAAAATATAGTGACGGCGATTTTATAATTCCGCAAATGGGTATTATCAAGTCGCTGAATATCTCCGTCGCCTGCGCCGTTACTTTATACGAAGCGTTTCGACAAAAAAAGGAAAAAGGGCATTATCTGCAATCAAAATTGGAAATTAACGAACGCCAACTTTTGGAAGAAAAATGGGGATTCCCATCTAAAGAAAATTAAGTTCTGAAAATCTTCTTCGAATAGTAAATCATTGGGCACAAAAAAACCTGTAGAGAAATCCACAGGTTTTTTTAACTTAAAATCTTTAATATTTTTAACTTAAAACTGCTCTAATTTACTAAAGAAAAAATCTCCTTCAATCTTTGCGTTTTCATCACTATCACTTCCGTGGACAGCATTTTCACCGATAGAAGCTGCGTATAATTTCCTGATGGTGCCGTCTTCTGCCTGGGCAGGATTGGTCGCGCCGATTAATTTTCTGAAATCTTCTACCGCATTTTCTTTTTCAAGAATAGCTGCAGTAATAGGGCCGCGGCTCATAAATTCGACTAATTCGCCATAAAACGGGCGTTCCTTATGTACTTCGTAAAATTCGCCAGCTTTTGCTGCGGAAAGGTGTGTCATTTTCATTGCTACAATGCGAAAACCTGCCTCATTGATCATTTTTAAAATTGCTCCTGTATTGCCCTTCAAAGTAGCATCAGGCTTGATCATTGTAAATGTTCTGTTAGTCATTATTTTTTTATTTTTGCGCGAAGGTAAAGTTTTCGCGTGGAATTTTTATATCGAATGAAAGGCTGGCACGAAATTTCACATCTTAATGTCACATAATTGGAATTTGAAATCATAACAAGAAAAGCCTGTTTAAAAAAAACTGAAAACCTGATTTATATTTTTTAATCTATTGTTGACGAAGTAGATTCAAAGACATCTTGAGCACCGGAGCATTCTTTATTGTAAACATTTATTTATTCTTTCTATAAAACACTCGAAAAAAAATTATATTATTGCGCCAATAGAAATATGAGAACAGCATTTGAAATAATACCGTCTTCTCTTGATTCTGAAAATTGCACTCTTATCTGTGAATTGAGCACAGAAGGATTTTCTTACGTAATTAAAGATGAAGAAAAAAACTCCGTTGAAGGCCTGGCTGTTCATCATTACGATAAGTCAACACCGCCGGTAGGATTTCCGATTGCTTTGCAAATTCTTTTTCACAAGCAAAGGACTTTGTCGCAGCGTTTCAAGAAAACCATCATCAACTACTCCCTTCCCGAAAGTGTATTAATTCCGTTTCCTTTATATAATAGTGCGCGCAACGGGGATGTGATAAACCTGGTTCATGGCGATTTACACGGCGATGGAATTATCCTTGCGGATAAGATCGAAGAGCAGAAAACGTATAATGTTTTCAGGCTTCGTACTGACATGCATGAAGTAATTCAAAGCCAGTTTCCAAATGCTGAGCATTCTCATCAATATTCGGTTTTATTAAAAAGGCCGGTAATAAAGCACAATAGCTTATTTGTAATATTTTACGCGCGTAAAATTGTCGTGAGCCTCCTGAAAAATGGAACACCTCAATTAATTAACACATTTAGTTTCCAGACGGCCGAAGACGTTTCTTACACTTTATTGAATATTTGCAAACAATTTGATGTTCCCAATATAGCACTCACAATAAGTGGATTACTTGAACGCAAATCCGAACTTTACAAGGAAATTTATAAATATTTTGAAACAATCGATATGGCGCCATTGCCCGATTGCCAGAAATATCATGAAGAAATTCTTGTTTATCCGTCTCATTATTTTAGCCATATTTTTGCAATTGATCCATGCGAATAATTACAGGAAAATATGGCGGCCGCAAAATAAATCCTCCCACAAAAATGCCGTTTACCCGGCCAACAACTGATATTGCCAAAGAGGGCCTTTTCAATATCATTGAAAATAATCTGTCAATTCCCGGTTTGAAAACATTGGACATTTTTGGAGGAACCGGAAGCATAAGCTACGAGTTGGCGTCGCGCGGTGCCAACGACCTTACGATCGTGGAAAAAGATCCGAAAATGCACGCTTTTATTAAAAATAAAATTGAAGAGTTCGGAATTGAAAATTGCGAGGTTGTCAGGAATGACGTGTTCAGGTTTTTAGAAACTTGCACAGAAAAATATGACTTGATTTTCGCCGGGCCACCTTATGCGCTAAAAGCCATTGATGATTTGCCAAGAATTATCCGCGAGAAAAAGTTATTGAAAAAGAATGGATGGTTTATTCTTGAACATACGCCGGCCAATAATTATGAGCATGAGCCACAATTTAAAACGATGCGTAATTACGGCACGACGATTTTTTCTATTTTTATTAATAATGAAGAAAAAGCGGTTTAGTGTTTTTCGACCCGAACGGCAATTTGCTTATCCCTTTGAAGGGATATTTATGATTCCACAAAATGGGTTCCCGCAAATAACCATTTGATTATGAAAAAAGAGCAGCTTAGAGTTATATATAAAGACAAAAGAAAAATTATTTCCGATCACGATATTGAAAAATTCAATGACCTTATTCTTATAAATTTTCAAAAAATAAACCTTGATTTTATCCAATGTGTGCATACTTATCTCCCTTCTTTAAAACTCTGTGAGCCCGATACAGCCCCGATAATCCGCTTTCTGGAATTTAAAAATCCCGGCCTGAAGGTGGCAGTTCCCAGGATAGATATTCATTCCGGAGAAATGTATCACATTCATTTCGACGATGCATCACCGATGATCAGCAACGCGTTTGGAATAAATGAACCTGCCGGTGGTGCAATGATTCCGGAAAATGAAATCGACCTTGTTTTAATTCCGCTGCTTGCCTTTGACCAAAACGGATTTAGGGTAGGATATGGCAAAGGCTACTATGACCGCTTTTTGGCAAGGTGTCGCAAAGACGTCTTTAAAATTGGGCTCAGTTTTTTTGAACCCGTTGACGAAATTGAAGATATTGATCAGTTCGATATAGCTTTAAATTATTGTGTGACGCCGGAAAAGCTGTATATGTTTTGACAGATCAAAAGCCGGCGTATTGTAAAATTAAAACGCGATTTTTCGGAAACGGAGCAATGAATCCGGATAATATTATTAAAAATAGAAAGGCATGCTTAAAAGTTTTCGATATATATTATTTCCATTCTCAATAATTTACGGCTTCGTAATTTGGTTGAGAAATAAAATGTTCGATAAGAATATTTTGCGGTCTGCGGAATTTAATTTTCCAATAATCTGCGTAGGAAACCTCGCGGTTGGTGGTACGGGCAAAACGCCCATGGCGGAATATCTTGTTCAATTGCTGGAAGGCAAATATCAACTTGCTACTTTAAGCAGGGGTTATAAAAGGAAAACCAAAGGTTTTGCCATTGCCGATCAAAATACAACTGCTTTGGACATTGGCGATGAGCCGATGCAGATCCACAAAAAATTTCCCAATCTCATCGTCGCGGTCGCAGAGGAACGTGTGATTGGAATTCCACAACTTCTTTATGCAAAGCCACAAACCGAAGTAATCATTCTTGACGATGCCTTTCAGCACAGAGAAGTAAAAGCCGGGTTGAATATTTTGCTTACAGAGCATCAAAATCTTTATACGAGAGATTTTTTGTTGCCTGCCGGCGATCTGCGGGATATAAGAGGCAGCAGCAAAAGAGCCCAAATTATCATTGTTACCAAATGCCCGGAAGTTCTGTCGCCAGATGAAAAAAGCAGTATTGTTAAAGAATTGAATGCTTTGCCAAACCAAAAAGTTTATTTTACTAAAATTAATTACGGCATTCCTTATCATTTATTTTCACGGGAGAAGAAAGTGCTCGATAACCAGTTAAATGTATTACTTGTTTGCGGAATTGCCAATCCAGGGCCGCTTAAGCAAGTATTGACTTCGCATTTTTCATCCTATGAAATGCTTGCGTTTCGTGATCATCACATTTTCAATAGCGATGATCTTAAAGAAATAAAAAAGCATTTTGCAAAAATAGAAGGAGAAAATAAAATCATTATTACTACAGAAAAAGATGGAGTTCGCCTGGCAAAGTTTGAGACTGAATTGGCACAGCTTCCCATCTATGTTTTTCCGATGGCGCACCAATTCCTTTTTGAAGAAGCAAGCGCTTTCGAACAGGATGTCACTGGCTTTATACAAAGTTTTAATATAATAGACTCGCGCGCTTAGGCCAAATCCAAAGACATTCTTCCTTAGATTTCCCCTATGAGTGAATTAGCCGGAGAATTTTATAATCTAATGATAACAACTTCCCTTTGTTTTGTTTGCGTAAAAATTCTATCTTGATTGCTTTCAAAAATGAACTCGTATGAAACGAATATCAGTCTTTTTATTTTTTGTTTTTTTCTTTTCCGGCTGCAGTCTGCGCCAGCGTGAGATTGAACTGGATAAAAAAATGACCGATCTGCACGACAGGGAGCAATTGCTGGCGTTGCGGGAGCAATCGCTGGACCTGAAAGAACACCAATTAAATGAGCGTGAAAAACTTATTGACAGTTCCAAAACGAATGTAAATGACAGCTCATCTATAAATAACCAGCAACTTCCCGGAACGTGGTCCGTAAGGATGCAGTGTGTCGAAACCAATTGTCCTGGCTCTGCGGTTGGAGATACTAAAAATGAGCAGTGGGAATTCAAATTCCAGGATAATAATGTAGTGGCCAGCGCGATCAGCAACAATAAATTAGTCAGGATTTATACCGGCTCATTCAGCAATAATATGCTCCGGCTTTCTGTGCCGCAGGACAGCACAGATGTACAGTTTGGAAAGATGGTGGTGAGGCTCCAAAACGTAAAAGATAAAGAAAAAGAAATGGAAGGAGAGCGGGAGATAGTGCAGGCAAGTGGTTGCCGCATCTTATATGCGCTTCAGTTGAAAAAGCTTTAGAAAAAGCATTAATCCTAACATTAACCGAGTCCCATGATTTTATTAGCAGACCTTGATTTTTCACTTCCTTTAAAAAATCCCGTGATCATTTTTTCACTGGTTTTATTTATCATACTTTTCGCGCCTATTTTATTGAAAAAAATTAAGGTTCCGCACATTATCGGGCTGATTTTAGCCGGCGCTATAGTGGGTCCGTATGCATTGAATTTGCTTCGAAGAGACAGCAGCATTGTGCTTTTCGGAACTGTGGGTCTTTTATACATCATGTTTTTGGCTGGCCTCGAAATTGATCTTACTGAGTTTAAAAAAAATAAATTAAAAATCCTTGTTTTTGGATTTACGACTTTTTTACTTCCGCTTGTTTTTGGAACCCTGGCCGGCTATTATATATTGGGCTATGGCTGGTTGTCTTCGATTTTGCTCGCGAGTATGTTTTCCACGCATACATTAGTTTCTTATCCGATTGCCAGCAAATATGGAGTTGCACGAAACAGGGCAGTAGCACTCACTGTTGGCGGCACGATGATCACGGATATTCTCGCGCTCCTTATTCTGGCAGTCATTGCGGGGATGACCAAAGAGGAAGTGTCTTCAGGTTTTTGGGTAACGCTTGGCATTTCATCACTTGTTTTTGTAGGGATTGTTTTCTTTATTTTCCCGCTGATTATCCAATGGTTTTTCAAAAAGAATGACGATAGTGTTTCTCAATATATTTTTGTTTTGGCCATTGTATTTCTTGCGTCTTTCCTGGCCGAAGCTGCAGGTATCGAAGCGATCATCGGGGCATTTTTCGCAGGATTGGTATTAAATAAATTTATTCCTCATTCGTCTCCGCTGATGAACAGGATTGATTTTGTCGGCAATGCGCTATTTATTCCATTCTTTCTGATAGGCGTTGGGATGCTGGTTAATTTCAATGTGTTGCTGCACGGTTGGGGCGCGTTAAAAGTTGCCGGCGTAATAGTCCTTGTAGCGATCAGCACTAAATTTATTGCGGCCTGGGTTACTCAAAAAGCATTTAAATTATCGCCTGACGAAGGAAAGATGATCTTCGGTTTAAGTACCTCGCATGCAGCCGCAACGTTAGCGATTATTTTAGTTGGTTATAATATCATTATTGGTGAAACGCCCGGCGGCGAACCGATCCGCCTGCTGGACGAAGATATTTTGAACGGAACGATTTTATTGATCCTGATTAGTTGTGCAATCAGCTCGTTCCTGGTTGAAAGGGCTTCGCGCAATCTTGCCTTAAAAGAGGCCGAGGAATCAGGCAAAGAAATTGAAACCGGTGAAAAAATATTGATCTCATTGGCCTACCCCGACACGGTTACTGAACTGGTAGATTTTGGATTGATGCTTAAGCCAAAGAAAAGCAGTGTTCCCGTATATGCGCTCAATATCATCAGTGACGACAATAACGATGAATCAAGTCAATTCAATGGAAAAAAAATGATGGAGAAGGCTATTAACCAGGCTGCTGCAACAGAAAATACGATCATTCCGCTAACACGGTATGATATGAACATCAGCAATGGCATCATCTACACGATCAAAGAACAAAATATTACAGATGTCATTATTGGCTTGCATAAGGAGGCCAATCAAAAAGATTTTTTGGGCCCTATCACTGAAAATATTCTGAGCAAATCGGGCGAAACGATTTTTATTTATAAATATGTGCAGCCATTTAATACCTTGAAACGAATGGTAGTTGCTATCACGCCAGGGGCGGAACTTGAGGAAGGCTTCATTCATTGGTTTTCAAGAATATCAACAATATCCAAGGCAGGAGGATTGGCTATTCATTTTTTTGCCGATGATGCCACCTCGAGTGAATTGAAAAGATTGAATGTGCAACAGCCAAGTCCATCTGTGGCCACTTACACGACTTTTAATCAATGGGAAGACTTTTTAATTTTGAGCCGTGAACTTAAGCTGAATGATTTTTTTGTAATTGTTTCATCGCGCTATGGGCATATCTCTTATATTCCCCAACTGGAAAAGTTACCATATTATTTATCGAAGTATTTTTTAAACAATAGTTTTATCATCATTTATCCGAAACAAACACCATCAGAGTTACCTGTCAATGAAAAAGAAAATACGGACACTTCTATCCTCGATACATTGGCAGAAAAGGTGCAGGTTGTCAACAAGGCAGGTAATTATATTTCCAATATATTCAGAAAGAAAAAATAAAATTTTCGAAAAAAGAGGCGGTTTTTTTCTTCGGACTTTTTTGAAATATTCAAAAATGTCAATCTGGATTTTAAACTTTTAGCATTAGTTTTGTGTTTCATTTTATAAAAAAATTAAACTTCTACAGATGACAGAATCCACTGACGAAAAAGATGCTTTCAAAGGAATTATATTGTGTACGATTTGTGAAATATTAGCCTTGGTTTTTTTTGTTGTGATTAATTCCTGATTGTTCAGTCAACAATCAGATGCAGTTTGCGGAAATCGGGATTTCTACTTTTTTACTTATCAGAATAATCAGGTAAATGGCGCTCCCGATTTTCGCCTGCTTCATTCCGCTGATGATCGTGTTTTTATTTCTATTTTAAAAGATCATTCTTCTCTTCTTTCTTGGTGCACTCCCCCGACGCACCATTTTGATTTTATCTATTAGAATGGTCGACGACCATTCCGGCAAAATATTCTAAGAATCCTATCTGCTAATTAATCCTTGAAAATGGAACTGTTTTTGTGATGCCAACACCGGATGATCATAAATTCAAATTATATAGTATGAATACAAATCGTTTAAGTGACACTCTTTGCAAAGGGCTCAATGCGCAAATGACGAAAGAAGCACACGCAGCTCAAATTTATCTTTCCTATGCCTGCTGGTTAAATGACAAGGGCTATGATGGTATGGCCAATTTTCTGTTTCGTCATGCCAACGAAGAAAGGAACCATATGATGAAATTTCTTGAATATATATTGGAGCGCGGAGCGACTGTAAGGATTGAAGCAATCCCTGCACCTCCACCTGATCCATCCAATATTCAAGACTGTTTTGAAAAAACTTTCGCGCACGAAGTGGATAATACTACCAGTATTTATAAGCTCGTAAAAATGAGTTTTGAAGAAGAAGATTGGGCTACATGGAACTTTTTGCAATGGTTTGTAAAAGAGCAAACAGAAGAAGAAACACTTGTAATGGATTTGTTGGATAAATTAAAGATAGCCGGAGGTGAAAATGCGAAGGGCGAATCATTGTATTCTCTCGACCGCGATCTTAGATCCGCCCCGGATGACAGCGACCTTGCACAGGACAAGACCGTAGAAAATCCATAGATTCCTTTCAATAGTTATCGCTGCGGAAGAAATTAAATGCGCGGATTAGTTCGAATCTATAATTAACGAATGCGCGAAGAATATTTAATACTCAACGCGTAATTTTCCTTTTGAATAATACCTGCCCAGCGAATCCAACACTTTTGTTGTGTCGCTAAGAGGACGAATAAAAGGTTCGGCAATTTTATAAGTCAGGGAATCGCTGGTGTACATGATCACGTTTCTGTTATAACTTCTAAGGTTATTATACCGCGTCAGCGCTATTTTTTTATTATTGAATTCGCTCACTATCACTTTAAATGTAAAGCTATCAGTTGCATTTTTTACAAGGCTTTTTGCGCTATCCACCGCGTTCGAATAGATGGCCAAAGAATCCTTTATGCGTGACGAATCAGTAATCACCGGAATTGTTTCGGTGGTTGTCAGATTTGCAGGAACAGTTTCATTATTGAATAAAAAATGCGCTGCTGCCCAAATAATCAATCCTAAAATGGCCAGCGCGATAATGATAACAAATGCTTTTTGTCCGCTGTTGCCTTTGCGTTCTTTTTGATAATCGTTGAACATATTTTCGTCATGTTCTTCAGCTCCATCGTCTTCAATTTTTACTCTTTGCGGTTCCATTCTCGGCGCTACATGTTGGCCACCAATGAAACTCAGCACGCCTGAATTCAATTTTTCCAAAGTGCCGATCCCCGGTAAATTGAAAGGTTTTCCGATGTTTAAAAACTGCCTGCCCAAGGAAAGAAATGAATCAAGATCTGAGGAAGCGAGAGGCTTTATTTTTTTGGTATGTAAAACAATAAAATCGACCAGTTCATCATCTTCAACTGCCTTCGGATTATAGTTAAACTTTATGGCGTCTGCCGGGATTATAATTGGCTTGTCGGGATCCGCGCTGTCGGGAAGCGCCGCATCTAAATCAAACGTTCCTATACCCTGTAATGATAAATGTTTTGTCTTTAATAAATAATGAACAAGTACCTGATCTATTTTCACCTTGTTAATTTTAATGATGGCAAACCTACATTTTATTGAGCGAATTCCAATAAATACCGGAACATGCGGGCGTTAATTTTTTTCTGGGAATTTACGCGGTAAATTTGCATTATGCTTACTAAAGATGAGATGTTATTTATCGAATACTGGGAAAAAAACCGCGACAAAGAAAAACGATTCTTCAGGCAACTTACCTATGGATCGCCTTGGGGGCTTGTGTTTGCGCTTCCTGTGTTGGTCGTGGTTATTTTTCATGACTGGTATAAAAACATGATCCCGATTTCTAAAACGCTTATAATCCTCATTACCGTTACGGTTCTCGGCATTGCCGTTTTTTATTCAGTATTCAGGATGAAATTCCGGTGGGAAGCCAATGAGCAATTTTACAAAGAGTTAAAATTTAAAGAGCAGGAAAGTGACGCAGCGAATTTATAAGTTTAATGCTCTTTATTTGCAAAAACGAATTACCCCATGAAGAAAATTTTAGCTGCTTGTGTAACAGCATTAATGATTTTAGCAAGTTGTATAAAGGCGGATAACAAATGTGGATATACCGATTCCACCGCAGTAGCCCCGGCTTCAGAAGTTCAGGCTCTTAAGGATTCCCTGGCCGCGCACGGGATTACCGCCACTCAGGATCCTACGGGATTTTTTTATACAATCAATACCCAGGGCGCAGGCCCGTCTGTTACCAATCTTTGCACTGTTTTGACAGTTACATACAAAGGCGCATTTTTGGATGGCCGGGTTTTCGATGCAACAAAGTTTGATACGACGGTAACGCCGAATGTACCAATGCCTGTGGATTTTCAATTGGGTGGTGTAATTGTTGGATGGCAAAAAGCACTTCCATTAATTAATAAGGGTGGCGATATGACCATATACATTCCACCATCATTAGGATATGGACCAAATAATTATCCTAACAACACTAATGTTATAATCCCCGGAGGATCAAATCTTGTTTTCAACGTACATGTAGTAGATATTCAGTAGGATGAATTATTAAATTATTGAATTATTGATGGATCGTTTCTTCTGAATTTGTTTCAATTCAAAAGAAAAAATCTACTTTTTGAGTTGTTTAGTTATCTGAATGTACCTGAATTTTGTTTTTGAATTGTTTAATTCTTTGACTCTATTTTAAAATAGAAAAAACTACTTTTAGGGTTGTTTGGTTATCCAAATCAAAAATTCTACAATCTACAATCTGTAAACTAAAATCCTCGTATTGGTTCTACCTTTGCTTAATTATGAGCCACGAAGCAATTTCGGTTTTCGATATATTTAAAATCGGTGTTGGACCGTCGAGCAGCCATACGCTTGGGCCGTGGCGTGCGGCCAATTTGTTTTTACATTCTCTCCTTCATAAAAATTCCTTAGACAAAGTAGTAAGCATTGAAGTGCTTCTGTATGGATCTCTTGCAAAGACTGGCAAAGGACATGGAACCGATATAGCTGTGCAACTGGGTTTGTCAGGTGATGATCCTGTTACATTTGACGTAAATAAAATCGACTCTAAAATCGATGATATCCGGGCAAGCAAAAAATTATTATTAAATGGAACGCATCCAATAGATTTCGAACCTGATGAGGATATCGAATTCTTAATGAAGGAGTCGCTTCCTTATCATCCGAATGCGTTAACTTTTTTGGCTGTGTTGAGCGATGGCGAACACATTGCTGAAACTTTTTATTCTATCGGCGGTGGTTTTGTAAAACAGGAAGGAGAGGAGCCGGCGGGTAATTCAGAAACCATTTTACCTTTTCCAATTAATGATGCCAATGATCTTTTGCATTGGTGTATGAAAACCGGGCTGGGCATCAGCGATGTGGTGATGGAAAACGAAAATGCATGGCGACCTGAGCAAAAAACAAGAGAAGGATTATTGAATATCTGGACGGTGATGAAAGAATGTCTTTATAAAGGTTGCCATACGGAAGGTGTATTGCCTGGGGGCCTTAAGTGTAAAAAGAAGAGCCGCGCATGTAAATAAAAAATTATTGAAGGATAAAGATTATACTGATTTTGATTCGTGGGTAAAAGTCATTAAAGAGGGCGGCCACGATTTTAAATATATATTGGATTGGGTGAGCTGTTTTGCGCTTGCCGTAAATGAGGAAAACGCTGCGTTTGGCCGTGTGGTCACGGCTCCTACAAACGGCGCTGCGGGCGTCATTCCGGCGGTGCTTGCCTATTATATTATTTTTTGCGAAGCCAACGACGAAAATAAGATCATCCAGTTTTTATTGACTGCTTCGGAGGTTGGGTGTTTGTTTAAAAAAGGTGCCACCATTTCAGCAGCGATGGGCGGATGCCAGGCGGAAATCGGCGTATCATCTTCTATGGCAGCGGCGGCGCTTGCAGAAGGAATGGGAGGCACACAACGACAGGCTTTAATGGCGTCTGAGATCGCGATGGAACATCATCTTGGAATGACCTGCGATCCGATACGAGGACTGGTACAAATTCCCTGCATAGAAAGAAACACGATGGGTGCCATAAAAGCCATAACGGCCTGCCAGCTTGCTTTACAGAGTGCTCCTGATTTTGCAAAAGTCAGTCTTGATAATGTGATCGCCACGATGTGGAACACTGCAATGGACATGAATAGCAAATACAAAGAAACTGCAGATGGCGGTCTCGCCGTGAATGTGCCATTGGGATTGAGTGAGTGTTAGAAAAAAATTCTCCCATTTATTTTGATAAATATGGGTAGTCAGGGCATCCGTTTACTGTAAGTTATAATTTCAAAATTATTTAAGTCGAATCATTTCAGTTATGGACACTTACAAAAAGACTTGTTTGGACCGTCATAAGTGAAAAAGTAGATTATCGGGATTTTGGAAAAATATAATGTCCTTATTTTACATTATCGGTCTTAGAAAGAAAATAAACAAAATTGTTTAAATTTACTTAAACAGAAATACATGAAAACTTCACTTCAATTAGAGGTAACTTTTGACCAGGTGATGGATCTGGTTAGAAAATTACCAATGAGGGAAAAAATAATGCTAACCAAAGAATTGGAGAGAGAAGGAATTGACACAAAATTATCCCGTCTTTTAGAAACATTCCGAACCTCGGAATTAAGCATCAAAACAATCAATGAAGAAGTTGAAATTGTAAGACAGAAAATATATGATGCAAACAAACATTAGAGTCATTTTTGATACTAATGTTTGGATAAGTTTTCTTATCGGAAAACGGCTCGGGTCCATAAAAAAATATATTATTTCGGGCCAAATCTCCGTCATTACTACCGCTCAACTTTTAATTGAAATTAAGGAGGTAACAGCCAGGGGAAAACTTAAGAAATATTTTCCTAAAAAAAGTGTAGATGAATTGATTGACCTTTTAGAGACTATAGGTGAGCTAATAGAAATTGAGCCTATACATTTCATCAATCGCGATCAAAAAGATAATTTTCTATTAGACTTGATAGACTTTTCTAAAGCTGATTATTTGGTTACAGGTGATAAAGATTTATTGGAGCACAATCCCTTTAAAACGGCAATGATAATAACACCTGCACAGTTTGAGAAAATATTTTAATTTTTGCCAGGATGAGACGAAAATTGATTAAATTTTTATTCGAATCAAGAGGAAAATTGTATAATTATCTTGTCCATTTTATCAGTTATTCAAGACGCCAATATTTTGAAGCAAGCAGTAAATTAATTTATTAGGCCTGACATAGCTTTCTTTTCTCAAACTCCCATTTAAGAAATCGTTGTTGTTTAAATCAATTGCATGAATGTCTTTGTTAAAGATCTTTCCATGCTTCATCTTCTTCAGTAGTTAACCCATCTTTTGAGAGAGATTGTTCAGAGAGAAGCATTAAACTTGTATCT
Source organism: uncultured Chitinophagaceae bacterium (assembly GCA_963706775.1). Taxonomy (GTDB): domain Bacteria; phylum Bacteroidota; class Bacteroidia; order Chitinophagales; family Chitinophagaceae; genus Ginsengibacter. The sequence continues at coordinate 270,313 of CAVPNF010000019.1, read as the reverse complement.
CTGATTTTATTTTTATTGTTAAATTGAAGGAAACGCAAATATTCGATCACTTCTTCCAGATAAGCGTCGGGCAGTTTTTCAAGGTACTGCAGAAGTTTTTCTTTGTTTTCCGTTATCATACATCATACCTTTTAGTTAAAATTTTGATCTAATAGGAGATTGTGATAAATTATATCCCATACTTTCTCTTCACTTCCCTGTCACTTTCTCTTGTCTTAATGGTTTCTCTTTTATCATAAATCTTTTTTCCTTTACCCAAACCGATTTCCATTTTTGCGAGTCCTTTTTCCGAAATGAAAATTTTTAATGGAACGATTGTGTAGCCCTTTTCTTTTATTTTACCTTCCCATTTACGCAGCTCTTTTTTATTCAATAAAAGCTTGCGCTCCTGCATGGGTTCGTGGTTATAATGTGTACCAAAATTATATTCAGAAATGTGCAGACTTTTCACGTATAGCTCACCCTTATCGAAAATACAATAGCTGTCATTGAAGCTGGCTTTGCCTGCACGAAGGGATTTAATTTCCGTACCGGTCAGCACGATGCCGGCTATATATTTTGCCTCAATATAATATTCGTAATAGGCTTTTTTGTTGCTTAAGTCCATAATAAAAACAGCAGGAATTGATTAAATTCCTGCTGCAAAGTTTCTTTTTAAATTCTAATTTTTGAATAAAATCAACAATTGCTTAAGCTTTTCTCTCAGGTCTTTCCGGGAAACAATGAAATCAAGAAATCCATGTTCCAACAAAAATTCACTTCGTTGAAATCCCGGAGGAAGATCCTTTTTAATGGTTTCTTTGATAACCCGCGGTCCTGCGAAGCCAATCAAGGCGCCCGGTTCGCCCATTATAATGTCGCCCAGCATCGCAAACGACGCTGTAGTGCCACCAAATGTGGGATCCGTACAAAGTGAGATGTATGGAATTTTTGCATCAGACAACAAAGAAAGTCTTCCGGAAGTTTTTGCAAGCTGCATTAATGAAAATGCACTTTCCATCATTCTTGCCCCACCGCTTTTATTAATGATCATGAAAGGAATCCGGTGTTCGATACAATAATCGCAGGCTCTGCTAATTTTTTCACCCATCACGCTTCCAAGACTTCCACCAATGAATTCGAAATCCATACAGGCAATGACCATATCAATGCCGCTAATCTTGCCATGGGCCACGGTGATAGAATCATGAATGTCAGACTTTGCGTAGGTTTCTTCGAGGCGCTTCGCATACGGTTTAAGGTCAACAAATCCTAAGAAATCCTTCGACCTGATGTTGGCGAAAAGCTCATGATCTGTATCCTTGTCAAAAATAATTTCAAAATATTCCGCGCTGCCGATCCGGTGATGATATTCGCAACGTGGGCAGACAAATAAATTCTCCCGTAATTCAGTAACGGTGCAGGTGTAGCGACAGGACGGGCATTTCGTCCAAAGCCCGTCCGGCGCTTCTTTTTTATCTTTGGTAGATGTGGTAATTCCCTTCTTTATCCGGCGAAACCATCTTCGTTTGGTTTCTTCGGTATCGCCTTCTTCTCCGGCAAGGTTAGCATCAAAATCTTCTTCTTGTTTCATTTACTGTTTTTAAGATATTAGATAGTTATAACTTAAACCAATACTTTATAACATAAACTTCCTTTGCCTTCACTACGCCACGGTGATTGAATCATCTAAATATACATCCTGCGTTGCATTCAACAATTCTACACCTTCTTTAAAAGGTTTTTGAAATGCTTTTCTTCCCAGGATCAATCCCATTCCGCCTGCGCGCTTGTTGATCACCGCTGTTTCAACTGCATCTGCATAATCTGATGCTCCTTTACTTTCACCACCACTGTTGATCAACCCAATTTTGCCGCTGTAGCAATTTAATACCTGGTAACGACAAAGATCTATCGGATGATCCGAAGAAAGATTTTTATAAACAAGTGGCGAGGTTTTTCCGAATTTAACGGCATTGTAACCACCATTGTTGGTAGCCATTTTCTGTTTGATAATATCTGCCTGCAAAGTAACACCCAAATGATTTGCCTGGCCGGTAAGATCCGCGCTGGTAGAATAATCCACACCATCAACTTTAAATGCATCATTTCTAAGGTAGCACCAAAGAATGGTACACATTCCCAATTCGTGTGCAAGTTCAAAAGCCTGGCTTACTTCCTGCAACTGGCGTGTGCTTTCGTGGCTTCCCCAATAAACTGTGGCTCCGATACCAACCGCGCCCATATCATAGGCACTTTTAACCTGGCCAAACATGGTCTGGTCGTATTTATTGGGATAGCTCAATAATTCGTTGTGATTGATTTTTACAATAAATGGAATTTTGTGTGCATATTTTCTACTCAAAATTCCAAGCACTCCGAAAGTAGATGCAACGCCATTGCAACCACTTTCAACGGCAAGCTTTACAATATTCTCAGGATCAAAATAAATAGGATTTGGAGCAAAAGATGCACCTGCGCTATGCTCAATGCCCTGATCTACCGGAAAAATGGAGCAATATCCGGTTCCGCCCAGGCGGCCATGACCCAATAAAGTACTCATGCTTCCAACAACACGATTATTCCGGTTGCTTTGTACAAAAATATCATCGAGGTAAGTAGGAGATGGAAGAGTAAGAGTTGACTTATCAATTTTACACTGGTGATTCAATAAGCTTTCCGCTTTGTCGCCTAAAATTTCTGCAATTTTTTTTGATGCCATTATTTACGTTTTAATTTTTGCAAAAATAGGGAATTAGAAGTTTTAAGAGCTGTTAAGGTAAAATAGAATTATAATAAGCAATCGGGCTAGCTGACGAGCGAAGAAATTGTCCGAAAGTAATCGGCCGATTTCAACAGCCTGCTTCCATACCAACTGAACATTTCACCGTCAACTAATTTTATTTTAATATGCGGCAATTCATTTTGTATTGCCGCTTTATGCTTTTCCTGGAATGGATAAGGCTCAGAAGAAAGCAGGATCAATTCAGTTTTACTTTTTTTTATATCGTCAAACGAGATCTGCGGATATCGTTTCAAATGCGAAAAAGTATTTTCAAATCCGCAAAAATTTAGCATGTCATTTATAAAAGTGCCGCCACCAGCTACCATATAAGGATTTTGCCAGATAAAATAAGCCGTTTTTATTTTTGTTACCGGAGAAATATCTTTTTTAAGTTGTGAGAATTTCTCACTTATCGCCATATTTAGTGTCGAAGCTTTTTGTTCGCGACCGGTTAATTTGCCAATATCATGGATCATATTAACAGCGTCCCTGAGACTGTTGACATCCGTAACCCAAACATTATAATGCCTCGCCAATTCTTCAATTTGCGCTTTTTCATTTTCTTCTTTGTTGGCAATGATCAGATCAGGTGCAAGCTGATTTATCATGTCAAAATTTATCATTTTTGTTCCGCCAACTCTTGATTTTACCTTGAACCATTCTTTAGGATGGATGCAAAATTTCGTAATACCAACAACTTCGTGGTCAAGGCCCAGGTAATGAAGCAATTCGGTTTGGGAAGGAACTAATGATATGATCCGGGAAAACTTTTCAGCGGGAAGATTATTTTGATCAAGAAACATTTGTGGCAAACTTTAAAAGTGAGGACAATGTAGCACTTCTATTTTTTAAGAATAAAGTTTGAGCAAAAACTTTTAGATTTCAGATGTTGAGATAAGAATTTGGCATAAATAGCAAAAAAAATACTGCAGTCAATTGACTGCAGTAGTAACTTTTTTTACCTGCTTTTCGCAGATTCTTTGAGGCCTCCAGTAAATAACGTTTCTGGTTTCAGCGTAGCCTTTTAAAGGATTGGATTAAGGTTGTTCCGAAGTTTTCATAAGAATAAATATCTTTTTACTTTGAAGCGAAAGCTTATTGGATCGGAAATCATCTTCAAAATAACTGGTTTTCTATGGATCCTCTTTATTTTTTCACAAAGAGATGATATTGGCAAAAGAAAATTAGAAGTTGACTGATATTGGATTTTCTTTGGTTTTTAAGGAACTTGGATAAAATCTGTTTTCGAATGGATATTTTGGATATTTAATTTTTGATTAATGCCTAACACAACATCAATCAACTTCTGATACAAAGATAGCATTGAAATATTATGCGGAAAGGGCGCTATTGCCCTTTTTTGAGGTATCGATAATTACTGTCTAAGTGGGTAGATTAACTAAGTTTAAAAGGGGTAACTACAAAACATTGATAGTAAAACCCCTTGAATAATCTCTGCGGAGCACGCGAAAACATAATAATCAAGTTCAAAAAAGCTAAAATATAGAAATTCTTACTTTGGCCACAGATTTTCAAATTGCGCTGTCATTTTGCATCCTCACTTTGCGAGGCTTTGAATAATGTCATACTTCGTTACGATATGATAATCCCCTGTTTCGTCTTTACTCAGCACGGCACCATTATGTTTCGAAATAAGGTTGCTTAATTTTCCCACAGGCATATCAAACGATACCACCGGATATTCTTTTTCCATAACAGATTTGACCGACTGCTCTTTTATCTGAGGATCGGATAATATTTTATCAAACAGGCCGCCTTCGCTTAGCGAACCCAAAATGGTATCGCTATCCATTACCGGAATATTTTCAATATCATATTTACGCATAATGTCTATCGCCTCCGCAACCGTTTGATCCGGTTTTACCGTTACTAATTTCTTGGCACCACGGCCTGCGACCAGGTCTTTGAAAGTCTTCACCTCAAGAAAACCTCTTTCCATCATCCACTGGTCATTGTAGATTTTTGCCACATAACGGCTTCCGTGATCATGAAAGATACACACTACCACATCGTCTTTTTTCAAGGTCCCTTTTAGCTGAAATAATCCCTGCAAGCAGCTTCCCGCGCTGTATCCGCAAAACATACCTTCCTCTTTGGCGATTCGCCTGGCCATTACCGCGCCATCCTTATCGGTCACTTTTACAAAATCATCAATGTATTGCATATCGTAATTCGCCGGAACGAAATCTTCGCCAAATCCTTCGCTGATATAAGGATAAACCTCGTTTGAGTCTTCTTCGCCCGTGTCGAAATATTTCTTTAAAAGCGATCCATAACTATCCACTGCCCAGATTTTTATAGCGGGATTTTTTTCTTTCAAATATTTCCCGGTACCAACAACCGTTCCGCCGGTGCCACTTGCCACTACAAGGTGTGTAATTTTTCCTTCGGTTTGTTCCCATATCTCCGGACCTGTTTGCTCATAATGCGCCAACCTGTTGGCCAGGTTATCATATTGATTTACGTACCATGAGTTGGGCACTTCTTCTGAAAGTCTTTTTGAAACAGAATAATAGGAGCGTGGATCTTCAGGTTCCACATTAGTAGGGCAAACAATCACTTCGGCTCCCACCGCTTTTAAAATATCCGCTTTTTCCTTGGATTGTTTATCTGTTGTCGTGAAAATGCATTTATAGCCTTTTACAATAGCTGCCAGCGCCAATCCCATCCCTGTATTTCCGGAAGTTCCCTCAATGATAGTTCCACCCGGTTTTATCTTTCCTTCCTGCTCAGCAACCTCCAGCATCTTAACTGCCATGCGATCTTTAATAGAATTGCCCGGATTGAAATATTCCACTTTTGCCAAAACAGTGCAGGGCAAATCTTTGGTAATTTTATTTAATTTGATGAGCGGCGTATTTCCGATGGTTTCTAAGATATTATTCTTCCACATGGTTTTTGATTTTTGGTAAAGATAAAATAAATAGGAGCGCGCCCAATTTACGGGGGATTTTTAAAGCCGGTCATGACGATCAACTTATTATGCCACCAGATCTCAGCGATATTAGGCCATTTCTTTCATTCTAAGAGCGACTCAATACCTCAGCGTTAAATACAAAATTTGCGTTACAATTCTATCTCGTCATTTAGAAATTACTTCCGGATGAAAGCAGATAGCGATTTAATTCCCATTAATTCCAATGCTTTCTTCACTGCTTCATCATAAGTATTATTGATTTCATAAAATCCTTCCGTACGCCATATCTGGCGGGCTGTCAGGACTCTTATTTGCCGTGTAAGCTGAGCTTTATCTGCAGGATGATCGATGTTTAAAGTAATGGAATCTTTTTGCGCATATGTTTTCAGATGGCCAAGCGTAGCGTCATCTACCACGTACTTCTGTTCAAATATTTTCGGGGAATTATAAGTTTTGAATTGCTTTTCGTTGCGCAGATAATTCAGGTAGACAAACTTAGTAAGTGTACCGGATAATAAAGCCCGCATTAATCCTTTATCATAATAGCTTGTATCATAAGCAACGAAAACATCCGGAGTGATCCCGCCGCCGCCATATAGAATTTTGCCTGAGGCTGTTTTAACCTCGGGCTCGTCAATATGCTTGATTGAGTCTGCGAAGTTCATTTCTCCGTTTTTAAACCGGTTAATCAGATCACTGTTATAATCGGAGCTTCCTTTGGAATAGGACTTTTGAATGCTTCGTCCGAGCGGCGTATAATACCTTGCAACAGTCAATCTCAATCCGGATCCATCGCTTAGCTGGTATTGCTCTTGCACCAAACCTTTACCGAAACTACGCCTGCCGACTATTGTTGCTCTGTCCCAGTCCTGCAGAGCCCCAATCAGGACTTCACTCGCTGACGCGGTACCTTCATTGGCCAGCACAACTAATTTGCCCGTCTCAAATACGCCCTCTTTTTCACAGCGATATTCTCTTTTTGGAGAATGTGCCCCTTCAGTATAAGTGATCAGTTTGTTTCCACTTAAAAACTCATCTGCAATGTTTGTTGCCTCAGTTAAGATGCCGCCACCATTATCTCTCAAATCCAAAATGAGGCTCTTCATCCCGTTTTTCTGCAACTTTTCCATGGATTGCATAAATTCCTTATAAGTCGTTTCAGAAAATTTATTCAGGCGTATATAACCAACTGTATCGGTGATCATATAAGCCGCATCAAGGCTGTATAAAGGAATGGCGCCCCGCACAACGGTCACGGTCACTTGCTTGCCTTCTCTTAATAATGTGATTTGGGCTTTGCTTCCGCCGCCTCCGCGAAGTAGTGATTTTAATTTTTCTGCAGTAATGTTATTGCCGGCAATTACAGAATCTCCCACTTTCAGAAATTGGTCGCCTACCTGTAAACCTGCTTTATCGGAAGGCCCGCCTGGCAACACATTTACCACATTCGTGGTGTCATTCAGAATATTAAATTCAACGCCAATTCCGTAAAAAACGCCTTCGAGATCTTCATTCACCTGCTTCAATTCTTCCACCGGTAAATAAATGGTATGAGGATCAAGTTTTCCGAGAATGGTTTGTATCGCTATCGCGCCCAAAGAATCCACATTTTCCTCGTCCACATATTTCCTGTTGATGAGGTCCAGCACTTCCTGAACGGGCTTTTGCTTTTCTGTGAAAAAAATTCCGGGTCCCGGCATATTCCCCCTTATTCTGTAACCCACAAACATTCCGGCAACCATACAAATACTCAGGATCAAAGGAAGCCAGACCTGTAATTTTTTATTGCGCATACTATACTTTGGTCTATTTTTATTTTTTTTTAGAAGGTGCAAATTTCCTTAATAAACATGATATAAAGATGCCTGTCATAAAATTGATTGCCGATAGTGGCTCCACAAAAACCGAATGGTGCCTGATAAAAAATAATAAGCCGATCGTGTTCATATCCCAGGGAATGAGTCCCTACTTCGTGGATGCGAATGGCATGGAAAAAATTCTGAGGGAGGAAGTTGTCGCGTTTCTGAAAAAAAGCAAGGTCGACGAGATTTTTTTCTACGGAACCGGCTGTAAAAATCCGGCAAATAAAAAAATGATCAGGAACGTTTTAATGCAAACATTTGCCGGCTCTTCCGTGGAGGTGGATCATGATCTTTCCGGCGCAGCAAAAGCACTATGCGGAAATGAAAAAGGCATTGCCTGTATTTTAGGTACTGGTTCAAATTCCTGTTATTACAACGGACAACGAATGGTAAAAAATAGTCCCGGAATAGGTTTTATTTTAGGTGATGAAGGAAGCGGAGCCTATCTCGGAAAGAAAGTTATCCAACATTATTTGTACGACATTTTCGATGAAGATCTGAGGCCGCGCTTTGACGCAAAATTTGTGACCACTGATGCTGAAATTCTTGAAGCCGTTTATAAAAAACCTTTGCCAAACCGTTACCTCGCGTCGTTTGCCATTTTTTTGGCAGAAAACCGCGGACATTATATGGTGGAAAATATTATTGAAGATGGCTTAAACGATTTTTTTTATACTCACGTGATCCGCTATCGCGAGAGCTCAAAATTGCCAATTCACTTTACAGGTGGAATCGCCTATGGATTTAAAGATATTGTAGAACAACTTTGTTTTGGATATGGCCTGCAATTAGGAAATATTTTAAAAAGCCCGATGGAAGGATTGATAAAATACCATTTGGAAAAATGACGTGATAAATTGAACAAAATTAGTTTTTCTACTTTTTGGCTTGTGAGAATTTTGACATCGCCATAAGCGGAAAAGTAGTTTTTCGCCTTTCAATTTGTTTTCCAATAGTTCTAATAATTTAATAATTCACAATCCGGCAATATAGAAATCCAACAGAAAGTTTTTTACCACGAAGGCACAAACAGCGAAATGAAAATGCTTCATTTTTTGCAAAGTAGGAGAGTTGGTTTCCTGATATAAAATTAAAATTATGAGTATTGAAAAAGCATATAATAATTGGGCAGCACAATACGACACCAATGAAAATAAAACCCGTGATTTGGACAAAAAAGCCACGATTGAAGTTTTATCTAAATATCAATTTGAAAATGTAATCGAATTAGGTTGCGGCACCGGGAAAAATACTGAATGGCTGGTTCAAAAAGCCACCAATATCATCTGTATTGATTTTTCTAAAGAAATGGTTACAAAAGCAAAAGAAAAAATTGTTTCTGATAAAGTAAACTTTCAAATAGCCGATATCACTGAAGGTTGGAAAATCGGGAATAATTTGGCGGACCTGGTTATTTGTAATCTGGTATTAGAGCACATTAAAGATTTGGATTTTATTTTCAAACAGGCTTTTCAAAAATTAAAATCCAACGGGATCTTTTTTGTAAGCGAGCTTCATCCTTTTAAGCAATACACGGGATGCAAGGCAAAATACCACACCGAAAATGGCATTGAAGAACTAGAAGTTTATATCCATCACATTTCCGAATTCATCAGCACCGCAAAAAATAATGGTTTCAAAATAAATGATCTTCGTGAATGGTTTGATGAGGATCAAAAAGAAATACCGCGATTGATATCACTTGTTTTTAAAAAATAAATGATCCCGTAAATTTTAATATCCTGGTAAACGAAAAAGTAGTTTTTATACTTTTTATTTATCTTACTAAGATGAAAAATGCCTCATAAATAAGAAGGTAGTTTTTCTTCTTTCAAAATCATTCTACAATAATTCGATGGTTCAGCAATTAAGCAATATAACAATCCAACAACTCATCATTCCATCACCTGCTCCACATGCGCCAGGCGCCCGTCTTTCGTCATTCCTTCGATCACAACTCTAAATGCATTGCTGACATCGTTATTAAAGAAGGATAGAACGACTTTGCTTTTGCCCGGCGTGGTAACCACTTCAGGGTTCCAATAAAGTGTTGACCGAAAATCTTTCTTTTCATTTTCTTCACTTATGGTCGCATAATTCGGCGAATAAAATTGACGAATCGTGTTATATCCGGTTACCATATTATTCGCAAGCCCCTTTCCTGGTTCTGTTTTTTGATCGCCTCCGCGTCTTGTATAGATGGCAATGGCGCCTCCGCTTCCATTAGAGGCTCCCATAAAAGGAGGCCGCAACACTTTTATATAAGCAACATCCGAAACCGAAATGTTAGACACCATATCGGCATCGGCCGGCATCTCATCCAGGAAAATCGCGGGCGTTGATCCGCGCCATTGAAGTGATGGCGGAGTACTTGTGCTATTGATTTGTAAGCCTGCAACTTTCCCTTGCAGGTAATTGAAGATATTGTATGAGGATGCAGCAAAAGGGTCGGTCAATAAGTCAAATTGATACGCATCTCCGCCACTGAACATCCCCGACGTATATTTCTCATCCAATATTTGCACATCCGATTTGGTTTTTTTCTGAATCGTTACCCCCGCCAAAACTTTTCCATTAAACATTTTCAATTCTTCTGCAGTGGCGTCTGCAAGTTTAAAGTGCCTTGAATCTCCCGTTGTATCAGAATTGTGATTGTAAAATAAACCTGTCGCTTTCAAATTATTTTGAAAAGGTGGCAGCCGGTTTTGCATAAATTGAACTGAAACATCACCAAGGCCTTTTGATTTTGGCAATTGATAATAAACCTTTGCGGTATCAAAAAGGATCAATGAAGGATCGTTGAAAGTGCCGTCGGGATTTACAGGAACCGGAATCACCTGGTTTTGCTTTTTCCCCTGGCTTACCAATAATACAATCTCACCGGCACCGCGCAATTGCGAAGGTGTAGCTCCAAAAATTTTCCCAGAAATTGAAAGGTAGGAAGTGTCTTTTTGATATATTATTTTAGGAAATTTTCCCTGCGCGAGATCTTGCCAGTTAAAGCGGCGCCAGCCATGAGTCAGCATTACAAGGTCAAGCTGCCTCGTCATGGAATCGCTGGTGTTTAAAAAATAATAAGCAGGATTATTTACTTTTCCTTTCAGCTCGCCCGTTAATAAAAGATGTGAAATAATATTATCCGTCGTGTCGGCATCAATACCAATATCGGTAACAGATACAGACAGGTTGGCTACAAGGCTATCGGGAACGGAAATCTCAAGTTCGTTTTTCGCGCGTTTGTTCAGGCCCCAATGCTGCACCGTCATTTCGGGTTGAAATAGATATTCTTCGTTGTTGACATAGGTGATCCGCTCCGCTAATGGCTGCCATTTATCATCAAAAACAGTTATCGTTAAAATGCCGCTTGGCAAATCTTCAGTGGGTATAATTCCCTGCACATTTCCGTCTTTGAATTCCTTCATCACCTTAAAAACGGTTTGCTGGTACATGGTGCCGATAATGTTTACCGATTTAAGCTCGGGAGACGATTGTGCTGCCTGGGTTATTAAAAAATTTCGTTTTTTGCCCGCAATGGCTACCTGTAGCGCTACGCCACTGGTTTTTGTGTCGGGCAACTGAGTTACATGTTCCACGCCTTTTTCATCTTTCCATTTTGCAGAGAAAGATTCATTAGGTTTTGGATTGAGAAAAAAGAATCCCATTCCATCATGAATGATCCTTAGGCTGTCGACTAATTCTTTTTTACCATTTTGAATGATACCTTTTATTTTTATCGGCCGTCCGAACTGGTCATTGGCCTTAAAAGCAATTTTATTAACAACGCCGGTGATTACATCGCCGCCTTCAGGGAAGAATGCGATCTCAGGAATTAGCTGAAATTTTGTTGCAGGTCCTTTAGTATTTTGCAAAATCCTGATGTCTTTATTATAAAGAAATGACGAATCAAAATTGAGCATCCATTTCGTATACGCTTTCACATGAATGAATTTGCCCTGGTAATTTTGTGGCAAATCAAATTGACCAAAAGTAATTGCGTCCTGCACCGGGCTGACTCCGTGTAAAAGCAAATTGCCTTTGTCATCCGTCCAATCAACATAGATCGTTTTGCTTTCATCCGAAGGAAAAATAGCTTTCATCAGGTAGGCTTTAAACCAAACGGTTTCGCCCGGCGCGTAAGAAGATTTATCAAAATGCAAATACATGCGTTCCTGCCCGAATTCATTGGCATAACGGGCGATCGCCGCATCTATATTCTGCGCCTGTGCGCCTAAAAAACTAAGAAGAAGAAAACAAGTGGCAGCTATGATTCGTTTCATTATGGCAAACAATTTTTTGATATCAGCAAAATAAACCGGTGTAAATTAAGGTAAGAAACCAACTGAACCAAAGTAGATTATAGTTTTAACAAAGGCATGATATTTCGTTCATTTAAAAATGCGGGAAAAATTGCAATCTTCTTTTTTTAAAACTGATGCTATAATTTTGCGCAAAGAATTTGAACATAATATGTCCTTTAAAAAAATCACGGAAGAACCTTCTCACTATCGCCACCTCGAAAAAATGCCTGTTGCTGAGATCATAGCCAACATGAACAAGGAAGATTTTCTTGTAGCTGAGGCAGTAAAAAAAGCGCTTCCTCAAATAGAAAAAATGATTGAGGCAGTTTCTAATAAAATGATAAAAGGCGGTCGTATATTTTATATCGGAGCCGGTACCAGTGGCCGCCTGGGAATATTAGACGCGAGTGAGGTGCCGCCAACCTATGGCGTTCCTTCCGGTATGGTTATCGGTATTATAGCCGGTGGAGAAAAAGCAATAGTCAATGCAATCGAAAATGCTGAAGATGATACTGAGCAAGGTTGGAAAGATTTGGAGGCACATAAAGTAAATTCAAAAGATGCGGTAATCGGAATCGCTTCAAGCGGCACGACGCCTTATGTGATTGGTGCTTTGAAAAAGTGCAGGGAACATAAGATTCTCACTGCAAGCATCGCCTGCAACCCGGATTCGCCTGTTAGTAAAGTTGCGGAATTTCCCGTTGAAGTGATAGTCGGCCCCGAATTTGTTAGCGGAAGTACCAGAATGAAAAGTGGCACGGCCCAAAAGATGGTCCTCAATATGATTTCGACTGCTGCCATGATTAAGCTAGGCCGCGTAGAAGATAATAAGATGGTCAATATGAAACTGACTAACGAGAAAATTATGCTTCGCGGGACAAGTATGCTGATGGAAAAAACCGGTATTCAGGATAATAAAGTCGCGAAGGATTTATTATTAAAATATAAAAGTGTTAAAAAAGCCATAGAGCACTATAAATAAGTTTTCGATTAAGTTTGAAATTTGGCATTAAGCATTGTTTTGCAAATTTGGCTTATTACTTTTTCGGTAGTTGTAAATTAATAAACCGGCATTCATAAGGTGCTTTCCACTTTTCTGAATAAAATTAAAAAACTACAAAAAGACTTATCACAGCCAATTTTTGAGCACAACAATTTTACGTTTGCGTTCGTTACACCTGCTGATTTTATATAGAATTTTTCAATCACTATTTAAGTGATTTAGTTTAATTTGCGATCAATCCTATGGGTTATTTGCCCCGAACTCTAACCAATAAATCCGTCCAAAAAGGAAATGTATGAAAAACGAACAGGACCTATCTGCTATTTTTAAGATTTCCCCGATTCCGAATATTGTTTTACTTGCTGATGCGCCCAAATTTACCATTGTTGCAGTAAATGATGCATACCTTAAAATATTTAAACATTCCACCGACGATTGGGCTGATAAGGGATTTTTCGACGTCTTTCCATGCGATCAGATTAGTCAAAAATATGAATGGTTAAATAGCGTAAATAAGGCGATTAATACTAAACAGGAACAAAAATTATGCAAACACCAGTACGATCAATGCAGCGATGAAAATAAAGAAGCAGCGTCGCGTTTTTTCAATACTTTGATCACCCCGGTTATTGGCGATGCGGGTGAGATAAAATTTCTCCTTTGTACAACAACCGATGTTACGGAAATCACTCTTTTGCAGCAAAGCAAAGATTTGGCTATAAAGACTCTTAAGAAAAATGAAAAGTCCCTGCGCGAAACACAGCGCATTGCCCGCGTGGGGAGTTGGGAATTAGACCTGGTTAATCACGTAAATATTTGGTCGGATGAGCTCAGAGATATATATGAGATTGAACCCGGATATGATACCGGACCAGTAAGTGCCGTCAATTTTTACAAGGGAAGCGAAAACGAAAAATCCATTTCAAAGGTTTTAGACGAAGCAATTGCCAAGGGCATATTTAACGATGCTGAATTTCAGATCATCACTGCAAAAGGTAATGAGCGATGGGTAAAAACGACGGGAAAGCCTGTGATGCAAAATGGAAAATGCGTAAGGATTTATGGATCAACACAGGACATTACACAGATAAAAGAGACTGAAAAAGCACTATTAGAATCGCGAAACAAATTCCAGACCCTCATGCAAACAATTGAAGGAATTGTATGGGAAGGAAATGCACAAACCTTTGAGATGACTTTTGTGAGTCCACAAGTTTGGGAAGTGCTTGGATTTTCGCCCGTGGAATATCTAAACAAGCCTTTTTTCTGGGAGAACCACATTCACCCGGATGACCGTCAAAAAACTGTGAATTATTGTCGCACTCAAACCCGGTTATGTAAAAATTATTCGTTTGATTATCGCATGATCAGGGCCGACGGGAGCATTATCTGGATAAAAGATGTGGTGTCGATTATTAGCGAAGAAGGTAAACCCAAATGGCTAAGAGGCATCATGGTAGATATTACTGAAACCAAGCGGCTTGCTGATTTGGAGCGTTTAGAAAAAGAGGTGCTGGAATTAAATTCTCAAAAATGCGTGCCGATAGAAAAAGTATTATTGGAATATACAAAAGGCATACAAAATATTTTTCCTGATTTGATCTGTTCGGTGGTAAGAATCAGTAATGAACGCATGCATAATTGGGCTTCACCGTCGCTTCCGAAGGCTTATGAAGATTCTATAGAAGGTCGTGCCATTGGCGAGAATACCGGGTCATGTGGTACGGCTGCTTTTCTAAAAGAAAGTGTTATCGTTAGTGATATTGCAAATGATCCAAGGTGGGGAGTTTTCAAACATCTTGCACTGGATCATGGACTCAAAGCCTGCTGGTCTCAACCTGTTATTCATTCGAATGGAAACGTGATCGCAACTTTTGGAATTTACTATAACGAGGTGCGGTCGCCCAATGACGAGGAACAAAAATTAATCGCGCGGGCTACATCGATTTTGCAGGTGATCCTTGAAAACAGGCAAAATGCAGCGCTCCTTCAGGAAACGAATTTATTGATGAAGCAGGGGCAGGAAATAGCGCATTTTGGAAGCTGGCAGTGGGAGGTGAAGAGAGACATTTTGCAATGGTCGGATACTCTTTATGAAATAGCCGGATTAAGCAAAAGTGAGTTCACTCCGACGCTTGAAGGTTTTATTGAAGTACTGCATCCTGAAGATAGAGAGATTGTGTTGACACAAATAAAATCCGCATTGCTAAATAAGGATAGCCTTGAATTCGAAGAACGTATGGTGCGTCCGGATGGCGAGGTAAGATATTTGAAATCGTGGGGTAAAATAAACAGAGATGAACAGGGAATCGGTGAAAGGATTGTTGGTGCTTGCCTGGATATAACGGAAAGCAAAGTGGCCCAGGAAAATCTTATGGAGAGTGAATCCAGGTTGCGTGCTCTGGTAGATGCGCAAACAGTATATGTTATTAGAATTGATTTCGATGGAAATTTCACTTATGCAAATAAAAAATACCTCGAAGATTTCGATTGGTTTTTTAATCACCAGGAATTCGACAAAAGTAATTTGATGGCTACGGTGACTTCCGGCCACTATGAGCGGGTTTTGAAGACAATAGAAAATTGCATTCAGTTTCCTGACAAAATATATCCCGTGGAAATTGATCAGTTGGAGCCAGCGGGCGTAAAGCCTACTCTCTGGCATTTTATCTGTCTTACGAATTCAAAAAAACAACCAACAGAAATTCAATGTATCGGATTGGATATTTCGGATCAGAAGCAAACCGAACAGGCCTTACGGGCCAGTAATGAGCGATATCATTATGTGAACAAGGCAACGAATGATGCCATATATGACTGGAATATTTTAAAAAACCAGATAGAATGGGGCGATGGCTATCAACGAATATTTGGATTCAATATCGATGATGCGTCTTATCCCTTAGAAAGCTGGCTCTCGCAAATTCATCCTCTTGACGTGGAAAGAATTGAAAACAACCTGCAAAAAGCAATTAACAATCCGAAAGCGCAAAAATGGAATGCGGATTATCTTTTCCGGAAATGGGACGGATCGTTTGCCCATGTTGAAGAAAACGGATATATCATTCGCGACGTCAGGGGAAATGCAACGCGCCTTATCGGAGCGCTTAGGGATGTTACAAAGCAAAAGGAGGAAGAGCAGCATTTAAAGTTATTGGAATCTGTTGTGACGAATACAAGTGATGCCGTAGTAATCCTTGAAGTTGATCCTGACAACAAGGATGTATTGAGAATTGTTTATACAAATAATGCGTTTACCAATCTCACCGGGATCAACGATGCAGATGCGATCGGAAAAAATCCTGAATTTTTATTTAATTCAGATTTGAACCTGATCAGGTTTGATAAAGTAAGAGAATTTGTAGAAAACTGGCAGCCTGTTGAATCTGAACCTTTCCATTTGAAAAAGGGGCAACAGGATTTTTGGTTCAGTTTATCAATGCATCCCGTAATTAACGAGGAAGGAAGGTTTACCCATTGGGTGGCCATCGCCCATGATGTCACCGAACAAACAAAAACACAATTTAAACTAGAGTATAAATCGAGGCTGTTAGCGGCTATTGCTGAGGTAAATAGTAACTTTTTGCAATTGGATAATCCAATTCTTGCTTTGGACAGGTCTTTCCAGTTGGTAGGAGAGGCTGTGTTTGCCGACAGAGCTTATTACTTCCAAAACTACGAAGACGCAGATGGAGATGCATTTTGCAGTCAAAGGCTTGAGTGGAATTCCGGTAAATTTTTACCGCAAATCGACAACAAGTTAATGCAGGAAATTCCTATGACGATGATACAGGAATTTGGAAGGCCTCTCACATTGAATCAACGATTTTCAACAATAGTAGGCAACTTGCCGGAAAGTGAATTTAAATCGTTCCTTGAAGAAACATCGGTGAAGTCCATTCTTGTATTACCGATTTTTGTTAAGGATTCTTTTTATGGATTTATTGGATTTGATGATTGCCAGAGTGAACGAACCTGGAACGACGACGAGATCTCGTTTTTGAAAACGATTGCTGCAAATATGGCTATTGCCATTGAAAGAGCGCAGGCAGAAAAGGAAGTTCAACTTGCGTACGAAGAAAAAAATTCGACACTGGAAAGTATCCGCGATGGATTCTTTTCTGTTACAAGAGATTGGACCGTGACGTTTTGGAATAAAGAAGCAGAAAACCTTCTCGCAACGCAAAAGCAGGATATTGTGGGCATGAATTTATGGGACGTTTTTCAGAATGCGATCAGTTCTGATTTTTACAGGCAATATCATCGGGCCATAGACGAAAATATCCCTGTCAGATTTGAAGATTATTATGCGCCAGTTGACAAATGGTTTGAAATTAGCGCGGCTCCTAACGAGTCTGGATTATCCGTTTATTTTCAGGACATCAGCGAGAGAAAGAAGGCCGAGGCAGAATTAAAAATGCTCCACACGGAATTGAAGGCACGCTCAGAAAAATTAGTTACCTCTAATTCGGAATTAGAGCAATTTGCCTACATAGCTTCCCACGACTTACAGGAACCGTTGCGCATGATTACCAGCTTTTTGGGCCAGATTGAAAAACGGTACAGCGAAGTGCTTGATGAGAGAGGTAAGCAGTATATTTATTTTGCGGTGGATGGCGCGAAAAGGATGCGCCAGATCATTTTAGATTTATTGGAATATTCGAGGGTGGGACGTGCTGCCGGAAATATTGGAGATATTAACCTGAATGAACTCATTGAGGAAATCAAAATTCTTTACCGGAAAAAAATCGATGAAAATCATGCACAGATTAACTTTGAAAACCTTCCGGTAATAACGGGCTTTAAGTCACCCCTCCGCCAGGTGTTTTTAAATCTTATCAGCAATGCGCTGAAATACCAGCCGCAAGGCCAGCCAGCAATTATAAATATAAACGCTTCTGAATCAGAAAATGATTGGCAGTTTTGTGTAAGTGACAATGGGATTGGTATTGAAGCCGAATATTTTGATAAGATATTTATTATTTTCCAGCGACTTCATTCAAGGGAAGAATACTCAGGAACGGGCATGGGCCTGGCAATCACAAGGAAAATTATCGAATCTTTCGGCGGTAAAATCTGGCTGACTTCCGAAGAAGGAAAAGGCACCTCTTTCTATTTTACCATTCCTAAAATGTTGCAATAGGCCGTTTGCATTTTTTGGTCGTGAGACGAAACTTTGAATAACTATAAAATGGCTTTTCACAACTTTATTATTTGTTTGACGAAATCCTTATTTTTATTGAATCTATTTATTTTTCAATAAATTAACTTCAATTAAAATGAGCTTAAAAATCGGTCTATTCATTGTAGCTGCTGCATTTCTTTTTTCCTGCGGATCAGTTCCCGGGCATCAGGATGCAAAACAAGCAACGTTGCCATTAGCCGGCACCTGGCGGTTAATCTCAGGCACCACGATGGATAATAAAGACACAATCGTTACTGATTATACCAAAGACAAATCATTCATCAAAATCATAAATGACACGCACTTTTCTTTCTTAAGTCACGACTTGAGCAAAGGCAAAACGCCTCCGGCACTTTTCTCAGCAGGCGGCGGCGCTTATTCACTTAATGGTGATGAATATACTGAACACTTAGAATATTGCAGCGATCGCGAATGGGAGGGCAATGATTTCAAATTTAAGATTACTATAAATAATGACACGCTGGTTCAAACCGGAATCGAAAAAATTGACAGCCTTGGAGTGAACAGAATCAATACCGAAAAATACGTCAGGATAAAAAATTAACTGTATAAAGGAAAATCATGAATGACATAACAATTAAGAAATTTAAGCTCATTGGCGTTGCTTTAGAAACAAAGACGACCAATGAGAACGGACAATCCGGTATTGATTGCGGAACCTTGTGGCAGCAATTTGAGGAAGGAAATTACGCGGCTAAAATTCAGGAGAAATTAAGCAATGAAATCTTCGCAGTCTATTATAATTATGAAGGAGATTACACAAAACCGTTTTCTTATTTTATCGGATGTAAGGTACAAAACGATACAAAAGTTCCTGAAGGCTTAACCAGTTTAATTATACCGGATCAGGCATATCGAAAATTTGTTGCTAAAGGAGTAATGCCTGATTGCGTTGCCAATAAATGGAAAGAAATTTGGAGCACTGATATTTCAAGAGCTTACGGGGCAGATTTTGAAGTTTATGATGAAAGAAGTAAAGATTGGAGCCGGGCAGAAGTTGATATTTTTATTTCGTTGAAATAAATTACATTCATAAATACTCCGAGTACAGGCTGTTATAACGGTAATGTATAAACGTTTTATAATGACAAGCTTTTGGAAATGGTCGATATTCAAATGCCCAGGTATCTATGTTTAAAAATAGCCAGCAAGAGTAGCACCGATAAAAAATCAAAAAACTACTTTT
Source organism: uncultured Chitinophagaceae bacterium (assembly GCA_963706775.1). Lineage (GTDB taxonomy): Bacteria > Bacteroidota > Bacteroidia > Chitinophagales > Chitinophagaceae > Ginsengibacter. Next base: position 251,056 of record CAVPNF010000019.1, on the reverse strand, counting down.
TGAGTTATATGGATTAACAGATAGACCATCTTTTCCGTTACGCAGAATAATGAAATCCAAAAAATCATTCAGTATAAAAAAAAGGTGCATCTCAAAATTGCCGTGATAATTTGAGATGCACCAAACAAACCTTTTAAGTTCTATCGAATTATTTAAGTTTCGCTACCTCGTCATTGTAGAACTTTACAGTTTCAATCACGTCAGGCAGGCTATGATACCAGTTTGATTCATGTTCGATGGAAAACATTCCTTTAAAGTTCTGGCGCTTCAGCTCCTGGAATATTGGTGGGAAATCAATTACTCCTTTTCCAACAACAGTGTCTGCTGCCTTGGTATCGTCAAATTTGACGATGTCTTTCAAATGCACGCCATACACATGGCCTTCAAGTTTTTTAAGACACTCGACAGGATTTAAACCATTGCGCGCCCAATGGCCAATATCTGCGCAGGCGCCAATATTCGGATGTCCGCTGATCGCTGCTAAAACAGAATCAGGGCTCCAGTAAGCATTTGGTTTTGGATGATCATGAATAGCAACTTTAATTCCATATGAACCAGCCATACTGTCTACCATATTCCATTGGTCTTTGTGAGGCTCACATGTAATGTAGCTCAGCCCGAATTCTTTTGCAAGGTCAAAAGCGCTTTTCCATTCTTCGCGCGTATTAGGTGAAATAACGCCCATAGCTACGATGCTGATTCCTTTTGATTGCAACATTTGTTTTATTTTCGCTTTGCTATCATCAGACATCCTGATTCCGAAACTATCTTTCAAACCTGCGCCCAAGGGCTGGCCCCAGAAGGCCTCAATAGATTTAACGCCTGCGCTGTCCACTTTATCAAGCGCCTCAGCAAAAGTGAACATCCTGAAAGTCCACATCTGTACACCAATTTTCCAGTTGTCAGTCACCTTCGCACTGTCCGCTACAATTGCCGCTGAGTCGGTTTCAGAAGTTGTTTTTGTATCCGTGGAATTACATTTCGTAAAGCCAAGGATACAAATAAAACAGAGAAATGGAAATACAAGTTTTTTCATGTTGTGTGATTTTGATTTTAATAAAGGTCAGCAATTTACTTATTTAATAATTGTTCTTTGGTCCAATTCTATGGCTGTAGTTTCAAACCGGAAATTACTATTTTTAAAATCAGGTTAATCACAATTTGATTTACTAATAAAAATCTACAAAATAGCTTATAAGGCAAACCGTAATTTCACAAATAATCCAATAATTAACCAATAATTTTGCATTAGAAGATTTTATTGCTTCGTGAATTTTTTAGAATTTAAAAAGCATAGATGCAGGACATAGAACCATTCGAAAATTGGCAATATTTATACTCATCAGAAGATGATGAGCGATCACCTTTTTATGGCCGCGAATACAGCCAGTTTGAATTCATCAACACGATATATAATTATTACATACATCCTTTGTGGGATGATTTCGGCAGCCGCACTTTATATCTTAAAGTGCTCATGGCCGACTATGACGCGAAGTACATGATCATAGAATTGCTTGGTGAGTGGAACGATGCGATTGAAAATGATATCATGACGCTCAAGCGCGAAGTGATAGATGATTTCATCCGACAGGGAATTTCTAAATTTATTTTGATAACCGAAAACGTGCTCAACTTTCATAGCAGTGATGACAGTTATTATGAAGAATGGTTTGAGGATATTGCTGAAGAAGACGGCTGGATCGTAAGCCTGAATATGCCGGAAGCCACCCAACACGATTTTGTAAAAGGCCGCCTCAATAATTATATAGAGCTTATCAATTTTGTGCCATGGCGCACCATGAAGCCGGATGTAATTTTCAATCAGATCGATAACATTCTGTTAAGACGATTGAATCCTTAAGAAGACCCGCAGGGAATTCTAAAATCATAAAGCTAAATGCTGCGATTTCAAACTTCCTGTAGTATTTTTGCTCATCTGAAATTTTTCAACTCTCTGATTTATGACATGGAAACAAATGTTCACTTCCTCGCTTGGGAAAAAGTATTTAATGGGCTTAACGGGATTCTTTCTGATTATATACCTGGTGGTTCATGCCTCATTAAACGCTGCGATTTTCTATAATGATGATGGCGCCACTTTTAACAAAGCAGCCTATTTTATGCTGCATAATTATTTTGTAAGATTTCTTGAAGTCGGATTATTCGCTGTTTTTGTTTTGCACATTATACAGGGGCTCTTGCTGTGGCAACAAAACAGGGCAGCGAGAAAAATAAAATACCATGTGCAAAAATATCCGCGGGAAATAAAGTGGTACGGCCGATATATGGGCTGGCTTGGAACATTTCTTCTTTTGTTCCTCGTAATGCATTTGTATCATTTTTGGGCAAGCACCAAACACGAATTATATTTTCATGGGCCTGTCATTGATCTTTATCAGCAGATGAAAGAGATTTTTACGAACCCTGTATGGTTTACTTTGTACATGATTGGATTGGCTTCCCTTTTATTTCATTTATTGCAAGGATTTCAAAGCGCTTTTCAAACCTTTGGCATTAACAACAGGCGATGGGTTTCAATCATAAAAGGAGTTGGCGTTTTTTATTCCATCGCGATCTGTTTGTTGTTTGCATCCATGCCGATAGCATTTATGGTTGGATGGCTTCAATGAGAATCATGGATGTGAAAAGCTAAAAAGTAGATTTTGTGATTTCAAAAATCAGGTTAAGAATAACAAAGACATTTTTTTAATCCTGAAGAAAATTCTGAATAAAAATATTAATACTAACGTATGGCATTAGACGCAAAAATTCCGGAAGGAGAACTTGAGCAAAAATGGACAAATTATAAAAACCATTTAAACCTGGTTAGTCCTGCCAATAAAAGGAAGATTGAAATTATCGTAATCGGCACGGGCCTCGCGGGCGCTTCTGCTGCCGCTACTTTGGGCGAATTAGGATATAAGGTAAAAGCGTTTTGTTTCCAGGACAGTCCGAGGCGCGCCCATTCTATTGCTGCGCAGGGAGGAATTAATGCGGCAAAAAATTATCAGAACGATGGCGATTCAGTTTACCGTCTTTTTTATGAGACCGTCAAAGGCGGAGATTATCGCTCACGCGAAGCAAACGTTTACAGACTTGCGCAGGAAAGCAATTCTATTATTGATCAATGCGTAGCACAGGGCGTTCCATTCGCACGGGAATATGGTGGGCTTTTAAGCAATCGCTCATTTGGCGGAACACAAGTTCAGCGTACGTTTTATGCCGCAGGTCAAACAGGCCAACAATTATTATTGGGCGCTTACAGTGCTTTGGAAAGACAGGTTTCTTTAGGAAATGTCACCATGTACTCGCGTCATGAAATGCAGGACATAGTGAAGATTGATGGCAAAGCGCGCGGCATTATCGCAAGAAACTTAATAACAGGCAAACTTGAACGTTATTTTGGTCACGCAGTGATTATCGCTTCGGGCGGTTATGGAAACGTTTTTTACCTGAGCACAAATGCGATGGGAAGCAATGTTACTGCCGCATGGAAATCACATAAGAAAGGCGCTTATTTTGCCAATCCGTGTTTTACTCAAATTCATCCAACGTGTATTCCTGTTACCGGGGATCATCAAAGCAAACTAACGTTGATGAGTGAGAGTTTGAGAAATGATGGAAGAATCTGGGTTCCAAAAAATAAAGATGATAAAAGAAAAGCTGTTGATATTCCGGCAGAAGACCGTGATTATTATTTAGAGAGAAGATATCCTGCATTTGGAAACCTCGTGCCCCGCGATGTTGCTTCGCGTGCGGCCAAAGAGAGATGTGATGCGGGTTACGGAGTTGGAACCACCAAACTTGCAGTTTACCTTGATTTTGCTGACGCTATAAAGCGCTATGGCAAAACAGAAGTACACAAACTTGGTTTACCAAATGCGGACGAAGCGACAATTGTAAAATTAGGCAAGGAAGTGATCGCAGAAAAATATGGTAACCTGTTTGAGATGTATGAAAAGATCACCGGCGAAAATCCATATAATGTGCCCATGCGAATTTATCCCGCAATTCATTATACCATGGGCGGCCTTTGGGTAGATTATGAATTGAGCACGACGGTTCCGGGATTGTATTGCCTGGGCGAAGCGAACTTTAGCGATCACGGCGCTAACCGGCTTGGCGCATCGGCGTTGATGCAGGGATTGGCTGATGGATATTTTGTGATCCCGTACACAATAAGCAGTTACACTTCCGGGGAAATAAGAACTCCTGCAATTGAAACATCACATCCCGCTTTTGAAGAAGCAGAAAAAGAAGTACGTGAAAGAATTGAAAAATTAATGAGCATAAAAGGAAATGAATCAGTAGAAAGCTTCCATAAAAGATTAGGAAAGATCATGTGGGAAAAATGCGGAATGGCCCGCAATGAACAGGGATTAAAAGAAGGTATTGAAGAAATAAAAGCATTAAGAAAAGAGTTCTGGGAAAATGTAAAAATACCAGGAGGGATTTTTGAAATGAATCCTGAATTGGACAAAGCCGGCAGGGTAGCGGATTTCCTTGAATTAGGCGAATTGATGTGTGTAGATGCGCTGCAAAGAAGAGAAAGCTGTGGCGGTCATTTCAGAGAAGAAAGCCAAACGTCTGAAGGTGAAGCGTTAAGAAAAGATGATGAGTTCAGCTATGTAGCCGCATGGGAATTTCAACCGGATGGACTGGAAGTGATGCATAAAGAAGAATTGCATTTTGATGTGGTGAAGCCGAGTCAGAGGAGTTATAAGTAATTTAATTAGCTAATTAGCTAATTAGCCAATTAGCTAATGAGTAAAAGCTAAATTGTTGTTTTTTATAAAGTTTTTGAAAGTATTAAAATAGTATAGCAATTATGGAACATTACAATATGAACTTAACCTTAAAAGTCTGGCGTCAAAAAAACTCCGATTCAAAAGGTCATTTCGAAACTTATGCGGTAAAAGATATTTCTTCTGAAATGTCATTTCTTGAAATGTTTGATGTGCTCAATGAAAAACTGGTGGAAGAAGGTAAAGAGCCGATTGTTTTTGATCATGATTGCCGCGAAGGAATTTGTGGCGCATGCAGCATGTATGTGGATGGAAGGGCACACGGGCCGTGGCAAAGGAACACCGTTTGTCAATTACACATGCGAGCATATAAAGATGGTGATACTATCGTTGTGGAACCGTGGAGATCATCCGCTTTTCCTGTCATCAAAGATTTGATGGTCGACAGAAAAGCATTTGACAGAATTATCGAAGCCGGTGGATTTATTTCCGTGAATGCGGGTAACGCTTCCGATGCTAATTCTATTCCAATCGACAGAAATAAATCCGATGAAGCATTTGATGCTGCCGCCTGCATTGGTTGCGGCGCTTGTGTTGCGGCTTGTCCGAATGGATCAGCCATGTTATTTGTCAGCGCCAAAGTTTCCCAGTTGGCTTTACTTCCACAAGGCGATCCTGAAAGACGCACAAGAGTTTTGAATATGGTCGGACAAATGGATAAAGAAGGTTTTGGTAATTGCGGAAATATCTATAATTGCGAAGCAGAATGTCCAAAAGGCATTTCTGTTGAAAACATAGCCAGGATGAACAGGGAATACCTGGGCGCATCGTTTTCCTCCGAAATATTAGAGCGACCGGTTCATTTGGTAAATCCGATGGGAGAGTAAGGCGAATCCCTGAAAACAGTTAATTTTAATGTTTTCTAAAATCGTACTGCTTGAAACCAGGGAAACCATATCTCCTTATTGTATGTTTATTTTTTTTCGCATCGGGTTTTTCTCAACAAAACCCGGCTTCGCTTTCTAATCTGAGAAGCAAAAAAATAGCTACTCATCCGAAAACGATTTCCCTGGACAGCAACAGCATCGTACCCAATACGGTTGCACTTTTGGGGATTCCCGAAAATGCCTACACATTAGATTTTGTTAACGCAAGAATTACCTGGCGATCCGCCAATCTTCCTGACAGCGTTTATATTACGTACAGGGTTTTCCCTTATAAATTGAATTCTGTAACGAGGCATTTCAATTATGACAGCATCCGCTATAATTTTGCTTTGGAAAAGCCTTTTGTATTCAACAACAACCAATTTCAAAATAAAATAATTGATTTTGGCAACATCAATTATAATGGAAGCTTTGGCCGCGGAATCTCGTTTGGAAACAACCAGGATGCCGTCGTAAACTCAACTTTAAATCTTCAACTTAACGGATTTATCGGTGATAGCCTGGAACTGACAGCCGCCATCAGCGATAATAATATTCCAATTCAGCCGGAAGGCAACACGCAGGACATTCGTGACTTTGATAGAATTTTTATGCAGATAAAAAAGCATGGATGGCAGGCCAATTTTGGAGATATTGATGTGCGTCAAAGTCAAAATTATTTTTTGAATTTTTACAAAAGATTACAGGGCGCTTCATTCATCACCAATAATAAGATAAACCAAAAAGTAGATAATTCTCTTTTGGTAAGTGGTGCGATCGCTAAAGGAAAATTTACCCGGAATGTAATAACGCCTTTGGAAGGAAATCAAGGACCCTACAGGCTTTCAGGAGCAAATAATGAACTTTATTTCGCTGTCCTTGCTGGTACGGAACGGGTCTATATTGATGGCCAATTACTGACAAGAGGAGAGGATCAGGATTATATTATCAATTATAATACTGCGGAACTAACGTTTACGGTTAAACGCTTAATTACGAAAGATAGCAGGATACAAGTTGAGTTTGAATATTCAGACCGAAATTTTCTTAACTCAATGTTATATGCTAATGATGAGATCAATATTAATAATAAGCTGAAAGTAAGCATCGGCGCATATTCCAATGCCGACGCGAAGAATTCTTCTATCAACCAAACTCTTTCTTCTGATCAAAAACAATTTCTCTCACAGATTGGTAATAACATTGATAGCGCAAGATATCCCAATGCGATGCCGGATACTTTTTCGGTAAACAAAATTTTGTATAAAAAAATTGATACGTCTTACAATGGTGTGCATGATAGCATTTATGTTTATTCGACTGCGCAGAATGTACAGTTGTACACACTTTCATTTACCAACGTAGGAGTGGGGAAAGGAAATTATGTTGTTGTTTCCGACGGCAAAGCAAACGGAAGAGTCTTTAAATGGATTCAGCCTGTAAACGGTGTCAGGCAGGGAGATTGGGATCCTGTTATTCTGCTGATCACACCCAAAAAACATCAGTTGATCACCACTTCTGCTCAATATTTTTTTAATAAAAATACCTCGCTAAAGGGAGAATTCGCGGTGAGTGATTATGATGTGAATACTTTTTCTTCAAAAGACAAACAGGATGATCGGGGAGTTGCCGCTAAGGTAGATTATGTAATGCGGAACAATGTGTTTAAAAATATAAAGCCCGGTCTCATATTGCAAACGGAAGCGGGTTATGAATATGTGCAGGATAAATTCAAACCGCTTGAAACCTTGCGCAACGTGGAGTTTAACCGCGATTGGAGTCTTCCATTTGATGCAGCCCCTGCAACAGAATCCTTAATCAATGGCTCATTGCAACTTTCTGATCAGAAAGATAACTTTTTAAAATACGCTATAACTAATTACATCCGAAGCGATAATTACAATGGTACGAGAAACGCGATTGAAAATGCCATGACCATTAAAGACTGGCATTTTACCAACAAATTTTATATAACTAATATCAACAGCCCGATACAAAAAGGAACTTATTCAAGACCTTCAATTGATGTGTATAGGTCGTTTCCTTTACTTAAAGATTTGAAGATCGGTGCTGCTTATTCTTCAGAAAATAATCAACAATTGAATAAGCAATATGACACGTTGCTTCCGGTGAGTTTTGCTTTCAATTTATGGCAGGTTTATATAAAATCATCAGATAAAAAACTGAACCGATGGGGCTTAACTTATTTTCAGAGAGAGGATAAAATTCCTTTTCAAAAAGATTTAATAACCGGAGATAAGAGCCGCAATCTGAGTGTCATCACTGAGCTGCTGAAAAGCGAAAGTCACCAGTTCAAATTGAATCTTACCTATCGAAAACTAGACGTAGTTCAGAAAGGTTTAAACAATCAGCAAAGTGATGAAAGCCTTCTTGGGCGGGCAGAATATTCCGTAAATGTATTGAAAGGATTTATCACCGGAGGTGCTTTGTACGAGCTGGGTTCAGGCCAGGAGCAGAAAAGAGAATATACTTATATTGAGGTGCCGGCAGGACAGGGATATTACACATGGAACGATTATAACAATGATGGCATACCGCAGTTAAATGAATTTGAAATTGCTATTTACCAGGATCAAAAAAAATGGATCCGCGTTTTTACACCCACCAACGAATATGTAAAAGCAAATTACATCCAGTTTAATTACAATCTAAGTCTTGTTCCTAAATTGATCATATCATCTTCAAGTCAAAATAACCTCTTGAAGTTTATTTCAAGGTTCAGTAGTTCTTCGGCATTACAGATCAACAAGAAAGATATCTCTCATGGTGGATTTGAATTTAACCCTTTTAGCAAAAAATTAAATGATACATCTCTCATTACGCTCACTTCATTTTTGACCAATGCCATTTATTTTAATAGAACCAGCACCAAATGGGGAATAGATCTTACTCATCGCCTGAACAATACGAAATCTTTATTAAATTATGGATTTGAAAGTAATTCACTTCGCGATCTTACTTTAAAAGGCAGGTGGAATATGAATCGTTCTATCGCTACCACTTTTACGAATAAATTCAGCCGCAATCAGCTTTCTACGCCTTCTTTTGCGAACCGGAATTATTTGGTTAATGAAGTTTTGTCAGAGCCTTCTGTCAGTTATATTTATAAAACTGATTTTCGTATAAGCCTGATCTATACATATGACGTTCGTAAAAATCAAATAGGCCTGATGGAGAAGGCGATCAATAACCAGCTGGCCGCAGAAGTAAAATATAATGTCCTTTCAAACGGAACTATTAACGGACGATTTTCTTTCAATAATATAGGTTTTACCGGTGATGCCAACAGCACTGTAGGATATATTTTACTTGATGGATTATTACCCGGAAAAAATTATCTATGGAATGTTGAACTGACGAAAAGGCTTGTTGGGAATATTGAAATCAACCTGCAATACGAAGGAAGAAAACCCGGAAGCAATCCTACGGTGCATACGGGACGGGCTTCTGTGCGTGCGATATTCTAATTAGCCAATGTGCCAATTAGCTGATTAGCCAATGAAAATACTGTGCTGATTAGCTAATGGAATAATGTAAAAGAAAATTTAGCGACAGCAGCGATTCCGGGAATTAGAGGAATTGGCTAATTGGCTAATCAGCGAATCAGCAAATTATGATCCAGCAATCAGATTGATTGTTAGTGCGATCATGATGGTATTGAATCCAAATGACAGAAGGCCATGGAACAATGCGAACTTCCTTAGTCTTTTGGAAGTTACCTGTACATCCGAAACCTGGAACGTCATGCCGAGTACGAAAGAAAAATAGGCAAAATCGAGATATTCAGGCAATGAATCTTCGGGAAATTTCAAACCGCCTGCATGAGTATCCAGCTTGGTAGCATGATCACCATAATAAATATGAGCGTACCTGAGTGTAAAAACCGTGTGGATTAAAATCCACGAGAACAACATTCCTGCAACTGCTACGGGCAAATGCCACGTTGACCCTCCGGTTTCATGTTTTTTTGTAACGATCAACAGAAGAACTGCAAGAAAACTTGCAAAGGTCGAGATCACCACAATGATAAAAACAATCGATCGGCCGGAATCCTGGACTTTTGATTGTTGACGAATTTGTTTTGAGTCGGTAATAAAAAATGTGATCCAACTCATCGTGATCATGCACACGCTGAATGTGTCCCAGCCTATCATTACATGGGTAAGCGGATCAATATTTTTTATTTCAATGACCAGATAAACAACAACGGCCATCGCCACGCAAATAAAAAGCTTTTGAAGTGTGTTGATTCTTTCGAAGGCTGGGATATAGACTTTCTCGTTTTTCTCGCTGGCCATCACATATGAATTTATATTTTTCAAAAATAATGCATTGAGGTCTTTGCATCGTCGATTATTTATTTTTAGAGAATAGTTTGCAAAAAGATTTATAGAATAATATCTATTTTAAATAAATGAAGATATTTCAGTCGGTAATTCTTAACATCAAAACGGCCCGTAAACATTTTTACGGGCCGTTGGAATAAAGTCTCAATTCAATAAATTATTTCTTGATTTTTGGATCAGAAAATTGATAGAAAATTCCGAATTGGAAAACGTTGCTGTGAACTTTTGATGCCGACGATTCAGAAATATCACTTAGGCCAAAGTTATATCTCGCATCAAATCCAAGGCCTGTCCTTGTGAGATAACCTAGACCAACGGGGATGGAGAAGTTAGTCTTTTTAAACTGATCCTTAATGTCAGATGTGGCCATTTTTGTTTGTTTTGCATTCAACAGAAACCCAATTTGGGGACCTGCTTCAATTCTAAAACCATTGTCGAACATGTATTGAACCAATACTGGCACGTTCACAAAACCAAGATTGATTTTTGAATCATTGGATTTCAATTTTGCCCCCTCGGCAGAATAGTAAACTTCCGGTTGAAAAGCCCATTGTGCATTTGCTCCATGAATATGCGCAAGTAAACCCGCATTGAATCCAATCTTTGTTTGTAGATCTGAATTATTCGGATCTGAATTCAATGAGGAGGCATTCATTCCTCCTTTAATTCCAAAATGTGCTTTCTGCGCGCTCGCAGCGCCTGCTAAAAGAAAAACTGTAGCAGCTAAAATAATTGTCTTTTTCATAAAGTTTGCTTTTGATTAAAATTGATAACTGTTTTTTTAATTAATTCCCCTCTTGGCAAAAGTCATACCTGTTTTAAAAAAAATGACGAAGTGTCTTATCTTTGCACGCGAATTTTTATCCGCCATTTCATGGCTTGATTCATACTGTAAATGTCTCTTTAAACCGGATAAATAATTATTATGGCATTATTACATAATCGGGTTTCCCAAAAGGAACTTAAACAAAAATTGTTTGAGGAAAATGAACCTCGAATCACTTTATCTTTTTACGCTTATTCATTCATCGCGGACACGCAGGCTTTCCGTGACGAATTTTATAAAAATCTCAATGAACTAAAGGCTTTCGGACGAATTTATATTGCGCATGAAGGTATCAATGCACAAATGAGCGTGCCCAAATCCCGTTTTGAGGAATTTGAAAATTATCTTAATTCTATTTCATTCTTAAAAGATATTCGTCTCAACATAGCTGTAGATGATGACGGGAAAAGTTTTTGGGTGCTGAAAATAAAAATCAGGGATAAAATTGTTGCTGACGGAATTGATGATCCGGATTTTGATATGAGTAAAAAGGGAAAATATGTAGATGCGGCATCCTTCAATAAACTTACCAAAGATCCTGATACAATTGTGGTTGATATGCGTAATCATTATGAGTACGAAGTTGGCCATTTTGAAAATGCGATAGAAATTCCTTCAGATACTTTCAGATCACAACTACCCATGGCCGTTAGTATGCTCGGGGATAAGAAAGATAAGAACATTATCATGTATTGCACAGGCGGTATTCGTTGTGAAAAGGCCAGCGCTTATATGTTGCACAATGGCTTCAACAATGTATATCATCTCGAAGGAGGGATAATTCAATATGCCAACAAAATAAAAGAAGACCAATTGCCTAATAAATTTTTGGGTAAAAATTTTGTATTTGATGGCAGGCTGGGAGAGAAGATTGGGGAAGAAATTATCAGTCATTGTCATCAGTGTGGCGCGCTGTGCGACACTCACACGAACTGCGCGAATGAAGCTTGTCACTTACTTTTTATACAATGCGACTCATGTGCCGAAAAATTTGAGGGATGCTGTTCTGCAGAATGCCAGGCAACTAATAACCTTCCGGAGGAAGAAAGAAAAGAGAAAAGAAAAGGGAAGAAAAATGGGATTATGATCTTTAATAAATCGAGGGAAAGAATGGATGGATTAATGAAAAATTCCGCTGAAAGCCGTTGATCAAAAAGATAAAATGATTTAATGCGGATTTCAAAGACAGGTAGTGATTTGCTTGAAAAGCCAGGTGCTGGCAAACATCTTATAAGTGAAAATATAGAAAACTGCTTTTTGTTTTTCCGGATAAATTGTAAAATTTATTTGTTCCGATTAATTTTTAAAATAAAATATGCCGCACGTCAACTTCGAATTCAAAGCCGCGACAAATAACTTAGAATTACTTGAGAAGAAATTGCTTGAACTCAATCCAATATTTATTGGAGAAGACAATCAGTCGGACACTTATTTTAATGTGTCAAAAGGGAGATTAAAACTCCGTGAAGGAAATATCGAAAATTCACTTATTTATTACGAAAGACAAAATGTTGCCGGAGCTAAACAATCTGATGTGATCCTATACAAACACTCACCGGATCTATCTTTGAAAGCAATCCTGATTGAAGTTCATGGCATCAAAGTGGTGGTAAAAAAAACACGAAGAATTTATTTTATCGGGAATGTAAAATTTCATTTTGACGCAATAAATGAATTAGGCACATTCATAGAAGTAGAAGCCATCGATAATACAGGCGATAAAGGAATTGAAATGCTTCAGGAACAATGCAAAAAATATGGTGATCTTTTTGAAATAAAAGACTCAGACTATATTTCTATTTCCTATAGCGACATGATCTTAGAAAGAAGCGTTGGTTAGGAAAATCAGTCAATTATAAAAGTGAACTAAATTAGCCATCCCGATCTTTATCGGGAAATCAAAAAACATTTATGTTTGATTTTCGCTTACAGGTATTTCACAGTTTCTTGAAAGCCAAAAAGTAGAAACACAATTTTCTACTTTTTGGCTTCTTACGATCTATTGTTCGTATTTTATAAATCATTAAAATGAGAAAGGAGATCGAAATTTTCGCGATCATTTCCGCTCGTGCTAAGAATTAATTTTTGTAAATATCTTGAATTAATGATAGCCGCATTTCCCCAGGTATTATTGAAGTAGATCCATGCTTCGTTTGGCGCGAGTTCTTCAATTTGTTGGTAAATTTTATCAATAAATACTTCATCGTATACAGATTTATAAAGTACCGGAACGCCATGTAAACGGTAATATAGATTTTTGCTTGTTTTAATAACTTCATCGGGCAATTTTGGAAAACTCTCACCACAAAAAACAAGATCATTTTTTTCAAATTCATCAAATACGTTTTCATTCCACCAGGTTGCATTCCGGAATTCAAATGCATTTTGAAAAGAAGCATCTATGCTTTGCAGTATCAACTGCAGAACTTCGGAGGAATAAGTTATTTGCGGAGGCAATTGGAACAGCACATAACCAAGTTTTTCTTTTAAGCCGGCGCGAACGCTTGAATAGAAATCATAAAGCAAACTTTCGCATTCACGAAATTTTTTATAATGCGATATCAACCTTGGCGCCTTTACAGAGAATTTAAAATCATGAGGACTGGTATCGTACCATTTTGCTAAAGATTTCTGTGTAGGAAATTTATAAAAAGTAGAATTTAGTTCGAGGGTATTAAAATGTTCGCAATAAAATTCGAACCATTTTGATTGGGGCAATTTTTCAGGATAAAAAAATTCTTTCCATTCCTTATAATGAAATCCGGAACAGCCTGTGAAAATTTTTGACACGCGACAAGGTTTATGTTCGTCTATCAACTAACATTCCAAAAAACATTGACGCTATTATTCCGGCGATTTAAGCTTGTTACTTTTTTAATTTGGCCAACGATGTAACGATTCTGTCCCGGGTTTCATCTTCAGTAAGATCTTCGGGTTGAAATTTTTCACCAATCAATTTCTCATAAAGTTCAATATAACGGTCACGTATAATCGAAATCCATTCATCGCTCATTTCGGGAACCTGCTGCCCTTCTTTACCCATAAAATTATTTTCGATCAGCCATTCTCTCACAAATTCTTTGCTTAACTGCTTTTGCTTTTCTCCCTTGTCTTGTCTTTCTTCGAACCCGTCTGCATAGAAATAACGGGAACTGTCAGGTGTGTGAATTTCATCGATCAAAATAATCTCACCGTTCAGTTTTCCAAATTCATATTTGGTATCCACCATGATCAATCCGCGCTTTGCGGCCAGTTCTTTTCCTCTCTCAAAAAGCTGTAAGGTTAGTTTCTCCAATTGCCCGTAATCTTCTTTTGAAACAATTCCTCTTTGGATAATTTCTTCTTTGCTGATATCCTCATCGTGGCCTTCATCAGCCTTTGTGGAAGGAGTGATTATCGGTTGCGGAAAATAGTCATTTTCCTTTAAGCCTTCCGGCATTTCTACGCCACATAAATTTCGTTTACCTGAAGAATAGGTCCGCCAGGCATGGCCCGTAAGATTGCCTCTTACTACCATTTCTACTTTAAACGGAGTACATTTTAATCCAATGGAAACATTGGGTGCCGGAGTATCTAAAAGCCAGTTGTTACAAATATCTCTTGTTGCATTCAGCATATAAGCAGCCACCTGGTTCAACACCTGGCCTTTATATGGAATTGGTTTAGGCAGGATCACGTCAAAAGCAGAAATGCGGTTACTGGCGAGCATCACAAGAAGTCGATCGTCAATTGTGTAGACATCTCTTACTTTTCCTTTGTAAAAATTTGTTTGTCCGGGGAATAAAATTGAGTTCATATTTTTTAAATGAGTTGCAAAAATGAGGATAAATTTTGAGGAAAGTAAAAAACTACTTTTTGGCTTTTCAGAATGATAAAAATAATTTTCAAAACCAACTTAACAATCCTTATTTTGCCGTCAAATTAACTAACCAAAAACCTTAACTCTCACCAAAAATTAAAAACATGAGAAAATATTTCAAATGTTTTACTCTCCTGCTTGTTGCAAATATTATTACGATAGTTGCCTTCGCACAAAGTAATGTCATTAAAGGAAAAATAGTAAATAATTCTACCGGGGATGCGGTGCCGGCCGTATCCGTTACAGTTAAGGGGTCCGGTGCCGGTACTTATTCGGACGATAACGGAAATTTCTCTTTAAGTGTCAACGAGTCATTTCCAATCACTATAAACATCACTTCCATAGGATTCGAGCCGTTGTCTGTTTCTGTAAAAAGTCAATCTGATTTTGTAACGGCAAGCCTTCAGCCGGTGAGCACCTTGGGGCAGGAGGTAGTGGTATCCGCAACACGTACGCCCTCAAGAATCTTAGAATCGCCGGTTACCATTGAAAGAATAAGTTCGGCCGATATACGCAATACTGCTGCGGTGTCTTATTATGACATGATCTCAAAACTTAAGGGCGTGGACGTAGTTACGGCTTCTCTAACTTTTGTTTCACCAAGTACGCGCGGCTTTAATGGAAGCGGAAACCTCCGCCTCAACCAGATCGTAGATGGCATGGATAATCAGGCTCCCGGCTTGAACTTTTCAGTCGGAAGTGTTGTCGGTTTGTCCGGTTTGGATGTAGCCAGCGTAGAATTGCTGCCCGGTGCGTCTTCAGCGTTATATGGACCCGGAGGAATGAATGGCGCAATCGTGATTAATAGTAAAGATCCGTTTCGCTATCAAGGCCTTTCGTTTGAAGCTAAAACCGGCATCATGAATATTGGCAACAGTGATCGTGCGGTTTCGCCCTATTACAATTGGGCAATGCGTTGGGCAAAAAAGGTGAGTGAAAAATTTGCTTTCAAAGTTGTTGGTGAATTGGTACAGGCAAAAGATTGGGTAGCCAATGATTACCGCGATTATGATCGTCTTGGAACGACGGGAGGCGTAAAAACCGGTACCCGCCAAACCGATCCAAATTATGATGGTATCAATGTTTACGGAGATGAAACTACTGCCGATATTCGGAGTAATGTTTTGAATCCGTTAGCACAGGCCGCACCGTTTTATGCACCTTACGTCAATTCTATGCCCGCTTCCATGCCGGTTTCCAGAACAGGTTATGCAGAAAAAGATATCCTCAATCCTAACACGGTAAACTTTAAAATGTTTGGCGCTGCCAGTTATAAAATCACCCAAAATACTTCTTTGAATGCAGAAGGATATTGGGGCACAGGAAACACTGTTTATACCGGAAGTGACCGGTATTCTTTATTGAACCTGAAAATCGGGCAATATAAGTTAGAGCTGGTGAATACTCATTGGTTCCTCAGAGCCTATACTACGCAGGAGAATGCCGGCGATTCTTATAATGCTACTGTTACTACGCGCCTGGTGAACGAAGCATGGAAGCCCAGTGGAGGTGCTAATGGATGGTTTTACCAATATTCGTTGGCGTATTTGAATGCAAAGCTGGCTGGACAAACGGATCTTGCAGCACAAAATTCTGCACGTGCAGTTGCGGACATAGGAAGGCCGGATCCAGGCTCCGCTGAGTTCAAACAATTATTTGATAAAGTAAGAAGTATTCCTATTTCAAAAGGTGGGGGCTTGTTTGTTGACAAAACCAATTTATATAATGTTGAAGGCCAATATGATCTTTCTCCGCATACCGCGAAATTTGCTGACATCCTCGTTGGTGCCAATTTCAAAAGATATGTCCTGAATTCTGAAGGAACGCTATTTGCCGATTCCAGTGGTAAAATTCCAATCAATGAATATGGCGCTTATCTGCAGGCCACTAAAAGGTTTTTTAATGACGGGCTCAAGTTGATCGCTTCTGCACGCTATGATAAAAATGATAACTTCGAGGGCCGTTTTACTCCGCGTTTTTCAGCAGTGATAAAAGTTGCTGAGGATAATAATTTCAGGTTGTCTTACCAACAGGCGTATCGTTTTGGCTCCACGCAACAACAATATATTAATTTGAGAGTAGGAGGTGGAACCGCATTGATCGGCGGTGTTGAAAGCTTTCAAACCTTTTATCATTTCAAAACCAATCCGATTTATTCCATCGATGACAATTTG
This sequence comes from uncultured Chitinophagaceae bacterium, assembly GCA_963706775.1. Classification (GTDB taxonomy): domain Bacteria; phylum Bacteroidota; class Bacteroidia; order Chitinophagales; family Chitinophagaceae; genus Ginsengibacter. Next base: position 234,156 of record CAVPNF010000019.1, on the reverse strand, counting down.
TTTGCAGGCACACCAACAGCAATCACGCTGCCTAAATTTAAAGCGGAAACAGTCAATTCTTTTGAAGGAGGATATAAGGGTTTGTTGTTGAACAAAAAGCTGTTGGTTGACTTGTACGGCTACTATGGTATTTACAAAAATTTTATTTCCCGCACGCTGATTGCGCAGTCAGTCAATGGAAATATAAATGTGTTTACTGATCCAAATACAGTTAAGGCAAACCTTAACGATCCTACGAAAGTTACAACCTATTCTGTGCCTGTGAATATCGGTGGCGATGTGACCACTTATGGTTTTGGTGCAAGTCTTGTTTATTCGTTACCGGCCAATTTTGAAATTGGAGCGAATGTAACTTCAGATCGTTTGGATGGTGTTCCTGATGGTTTTATAGCAAGTTTTAATACTCCGAAATATAGGACCGGGGTTTCGTTTAGTAATTCCGGTATGGGAAAAAACAAGAAATTCGGATTCAATTTCACCTACCGTTGGCAGGATGATGTAAACTACCAGGGCGATTTTGCTACAGGTTTTGTTCCTGCTTTCCAAACACTCGACGGCCAGTTTAGTTACAAATTCCCGGCTCAGAAGGTATTATTAAAAATTGGCGCAACTAACCTGCTCAATCAATATTACCGTGATGGATTTGGTAATGCAACTATCGGTGGCTTATACTATGTAAGCATTGGATATAATTTATTTTAATCCAAAACTCAATTGATCATTTTTAAATAAAAGATATGAAAATCTATAGCAAAAATATAAAGGTCATTTCCGGAGCATTCATGCTTTTGGGTATGGCATCGATGATTGGATCTTGTAACAAGGCGTTGCCTGATGCCCTGCCAATTGTTTATCCTCCTGTAAACAGCAGTACTACGAGTATTGGTACTTTGATCAATACGGACACAACTTATAGTTATTATAAAGCAGCGGCCACAAAAGTTGGAATGCTGGCTCAGTTGAGCGATTCAACAAAATTGTTTACTGTTTTTCTTCCGAATAACGCGGCATTCCGCGCGTCTGGTATTCCTTCAGTTGCGGTCGTAAATTCATTGCCTCCCACATCGCTGGGTGGTATCGTGGGATATTCGATTATTCCCGGTAACCAGTATACGAGTGATATTATTCCTACTTCGTTTCCAAACATTCAATTGCCATCAAGTGTAACGATTGGCGTTTTACCCGGTACAACGCTTGCATTGAAATTATCTACTTTCCCATCAAAACGGGCTAACGGATTTTGGGATAATAACATTCCCGTTCTGATGCCGGATATCAAAATGCAAAACGGCGTGATTCACCTGGTGGCTGGAATTGTTGCGCCACCAAGCCAGGTCCTGAAAGATGCGATCTATGGCGATCCGACCCTGAGTTATTTTAAAGCAGCCGTTGCAAGAGCAGATAGTGGTTCCACAGGTTTAAACAAAATTGATTCGTTGTTGGGATACGCAGTTACCAATATGACCGTTCTCGTTCCTAATGATGCGGCCTTTCAGACGCTGATTTTCGGACTTGTTTACCAGACTTATTTAGCGGCGGTTCCTTTGCCACATTCTGCGATTGACTCTGCTACTGCGGGAGCAATGGCTAATGGCGCAGTAGCTGCCGGTCCGGCGTTCCTGAGCACAAATAATGTATCAACGGCATTAGTTAAGGGAATTATCGCTTATCATCTTCTCGCAACAGTGAATCCGGTCAATTCAAAATATGAGCCCAACATCAGGGCGTTTTCTGTAAACTTTGCTTCCACGCCGACATTTTATACCACGTTGGTGAACAGCGGGGTTTCTGTACACCCGGGCGTGAACATCCAGGCAACGTTCACCGGACCATTCGTCACATCGTTACAATTCACGGGTTACGGAATTAATCCTGCAACCGGCCAGGCATATCCGACAACCCCTATCCCTGCTAAGGCGGTCAGCATGGATCATCATGCAGTTAATGGAGTTTATCATGTTATTGACGAGGTGTTATTGCCGCAATAAAGACTAATTTTTATATAAATGAGGCCGCCTTTTTTAAGGCGGTCTTTTTTTTGTCCCTCAATTAGGTATAACATTTGTGAATAATATTATTAATATATAAAATCCTTTTGTGTGAAGACTGTATTTCTCTTGATGTGTATTACTATTCTTCATTTTTAAAACATTTTTATGGCAATTAATTTTTTAGACACGGTGAGATCCTACTTTGACGGTGAATTTGCCAATCAGGCTGCCAATTCACTGGATGAATCGGGTTCTGGTGTTTCTGCTGCGCTTAACGCGCTCATTCCAACCGGTTTGGCTGGTATTTTGAATAAGGCGACCTCGGGAAATGAAGGCTCCGACGAGGTTTTTAATCTCGCAACCGGAGCGAGCCGATATCTGCACCCGTCACCAAACTTAAGCGACCTCCACAATGATGAGAAAGGAAGCAACATCCCGGCCCTGATTTTTGGTTCCAACCAATCCGCGGTTTCTTCTGCAATCTCACATTTTACAGGAATCAAAAATTCTTCCGCGGCGTCACTAATGACTTTGGCACTGCCCGCGATCATGGGATTACTGGGAAAACATGCCGAACAAAATAACTTAACGGCGAGCGGATTATCCGGGTTTCTCTCTTCGGAAAAAGATCATATTATGCAGGCGATGCCAGCTGGCCTTTCATCTCTGGCCAGGACGCTGGGATTTCAACTTCCTGCATCGCCAGCTTCGATGAGTTCCAATATAAATTCCGGCATGAGCGAACCTGCGGCTTATCAAAATGATCCCGCGTATTCTGCGGCACCAAAGCCAGCTGCCGGTAGAAATTGGCTTGTGCCCCTGATCGTTATCTTAGCAGCCATTGCGTTGCTTATTTATTTCTCAAGGGGTTGCAGTCATACAATGCCAAACAACTCTGCAGATGCAAACATGTCAGATTCTGTAAAAAGTGATACCGCGCTTACAGCACGGGCTCCCGTATCAGCAACAACTCCGGAATCTATAAAAGTAAAATTGCCAAATGGGAAAGAGTTAGATGCTTACAAAGGAGGCATCGAAGATCAGTTGGTTACTTTTTTGAACAGCGATTGGAAATCATTAAGTGCAGATTCTTTAAAGAACAGATGGTTTAATTTCGATAACCTGAATTTTAATTCCGGCAATGCCACATTACTCCCTGAAAGCGAAAAGCAGTTAGATAACATTGCAGAAATATTGAAGGCCTTTCCCGACGCTAAAATTAAGATTGGTGGATATACAGACGCAACAGGAAATGCGGCAGCTAATAAGAAGCTGTCACAGGATAGGGCAGACGTTGCTAAAACCGGTTTGACAAAACGAGGCGTAGGAAAGCAGGTGACCGGCTCAGAAGGCTATGGCTCTGCATTTGCGAAGTATCCGGCTACGGCTACGGAAGAAGAAAAAGCATTGGACAGGCATGTATCTGTGAGTGTGAGAAAGTGAGTTTGCACACATTTTTGAAAGTAAAAATCCCCGGAGTTCCCGGGGATTTTTACAATAATTAAATAATAAAATAATTCACTTAAACATTAAATCTAAAGTGCATCACATCGCCATCCTGCACTATATATTCTTTGCCTTCAATTCTCAATCGTCCATTTTCGCGGCAGGCCGCTTCAGATTTATAAGTAATAAAATCATTGTAGGAAATGACTTCCGCTTTTATAAATCCTTTCTCAAAATCGGTGTGAATAACACTTGCCGCTTGTGGCGCCTTCCAGCCCTGGTGAATAGTCCAGGCCCTTACTTCCTGAACCCCGGCTGTGAAATAAGTTGACAAATTCAAAAGTTTGTAGGCAGAATGAATCAGGCGGTCCAGCGCGGGCTCTTCCATCTTATATTCTTCCATGAACATTTGCTTGTCTTCCGGATTTTCAAATTCCGCGATCTGCGCCTCAATAGCGTTCGTCATTACAATTACCTGCGCACCTTCAGCTTTTGCCGCTTCTACAAGAAGATCAGAATATTTATTCCCCGTATGCATCGACGCTTCATCCACATTGGCCACATACAATACCGGCTTGTCGGTGAGTAAAAAATTATCGGCAATAGCAAGCTTTTCTTCTTTTGATAAATTTAAAGAAAGAATATTCTTTCCTTTATCTAAATGCTCTTTACATTTTTTTAAAACTTCAAATTCTTCTTTCACTTTTGCATCACCGGTTTTCACCATTTTCTCAGTGCGTGATAATTTTCTTTCGACACTGTCCAAATCTTTCAATTGTAATTCAGTTTCGATAATTTCCTTATCGCTGATGGGATTTATCGCGCCTTCATCTCTTAGAATATTTTCATCTTCAAAACACCTGATCACGTGAATAATGGCATCTACTTCACGAATGTTTGCAAGAAATTTATTCCCCAAACCTTCTCCCTTGCTGGCGCCTCTAACGAGGCCGGCGATGTCCACAATCTCAATTTGTGTGGGTACGATCCTGTCTGGTTTCACTAATTCTGCGAGCTTATTAAGCCGCTCATCCGGGACATTTACTAAACCAACATTGGGTTCAATCGTACAAAACCGGTAATTACTCGCCTGCGCTTTTGCGCTATTACTAACGGCGTTAAATAATGTTGATTTCCCCACATTGGGTAATCCTACAATTCCTGCTTTTAAAGCCATTTTTTAAAAAATTTACTCTGCAGTAAGTGCAGATTTTATGATCAGTTTATTTTTCCTCACCGGCAATATTTGCCGAAGGCGCGCAAATATACCAAATAACACAAAGACGCCTTGTGGTTCGTCGTTATCACGTAATTTTCAAACTGATTCAACTCCCTCTTTAAACATAGAAATGGCCGGCAAATGCCGGCCATTTCTATGTTTAATTATCCGAAATTAATCTCTTATCCGCTCTTTGGTAATAACTGTTTTGTCCGAACTATTGCCTCTTAAAAGCGCAATAATTATAATTAAAACTACCGCTCCGCCTACTACCCACATCCAGGGTTGTATGGTTGTTGTCTGGCTAGATGTTGTAGTTGTAGTTGTCGAGCTGGATGCTGTGCTATCCTGCGCATTTACAACAACTTGAATCAGTGTAAAAAATGCTAAGGCAATAAATGAAAAATAGAATTGCCTGCTTAAAAATTTTTGCATGAGATTGATTTTTAGTTAAAAACTCAGAAATCAATTAACATGCCATTGTCATTTTATTTTTGAGCTAAACATATTATTCCGAAAAATTATTTGCAAAATTTCAAAAACTTTCTAAACATTTCTTTTAATCCAATAAACGTCTTTATAGAAATCTACATTTTTACTTATAAGGAAATTAAAATGAGTAGGCCATCATTCTCAAAAGCTATTTTATAGAAATCCATTTTTTCTACAAGAGCAATTTATATTATTGAACGCCCTGCATTCCGTTTTGCATTCCTTCCTGGTCGGCTTTCAGATTTTTTCGTTTGAAAAGAGAAACATCGAATTTTCCAAAGCGCCAGTTAAGATTTAATCTTACGATTTGTGGATCTCTTGTGCGCATATTATCCTGCACCGAATAAATTTCTTTTGAGAACTGCGACTCAGAATGAACTTTGTAAACTCTTGTCCTGAAAATATCATTCATGTTGATAGAAACCGATGCAGATTTGTCTTTGAGAAAATCTTTTTTCACTGCAAGATCAAATCCGTAAACAGGATCCGTGTAGCCGTTAGCTGTGGAAAGTGGTGAGCCACCAAACTGTCTTCCACCGCCGCCGCCACCTCTGCCTGGAGGTAAAATAGTTTTGCTTGTATAATCTCCTGTGAGCTGAATACTAAAATTTTTCTTCAAGCTAAATGTATTGTTGAGTTTGCCAAACCAGCTTACTCTTTCATTGGTCAGGTTGCTCTGAAGATTGCCGCCATTGATCTTGGAATTATAAAGATTCACGTTGGAAACCAGCGTCCACCATGATGCCAGCTTATTAGAGGAAGTTAGTTCCAAACCGTAGGCATTTGAACTGCTTGCGTTGGCGTATGATGAAATGAATATAGAGTCTCCGGATGACGCGGGATTGGGATTTTTATCCCTGTACTGGAATCGTGTGATCAGGTCATTCGTATTCCGGTAATAGGCTGTTGCGATAAGGTTATTGCCGTTTTTGAAATTGACAGAATAAGAGAGTTCAAAAAGGTTGGTAAATTCCGGCAATAATGCAGGATTTCCGCGGCTGATATTCAGCGAATCAGTGTAATCATAATATGGAATCAATTGGAAGAAATTCGGCCTGTTGATCTTCCGGGAATAATTCAATTGAAGGTCTTGTTTATCATTTAGCTTCTGGGTTAGGAACACACTTGGAAAGAAACTGAACGGAAAGGAATTTTTAAATACCTGATTTGAGTCAATCAAAGTGCCTGTATATTGAGAACTTTCAACCCGGCCACCTAGTTGGTACGTGAATTTATCCAGCTTTTGAGAAAAAGTCATGTATCCTGCATATACCTGGTCCTGAAATTTATACCTGCTGTTAAGTGCGGGCACAGATAAAAACTTGCTTAGAGTCGGGTCGAAATTGAAATTCTCATTCGAGCTGCTATAATTTCTTATTGCACCTCGCAATCCCGCTTCGATTTTCATCTTATCAGTGATTGGATTAGCATAATCTGTTTGCGCTGTAAAATATTTTGTAGTGCCTGCATTATTGCTCATTTGCTGTCCTTGCGGGCCTTTTACAGAACCATCAGCATTATAATATTGTGTGGCAACCTGCTGCAGACCAGAGTTTTTGCTATAATTATAATTTGCGTCAGCCGTAATTTCCTTGCCCGTTTTGGCAAAATTATGTTTGTAACTTAAGGTGCTTCCATAATTATTAAAAGAAAAATTTCCTTTTGTATTGCTTAAGCCAGTTTCTCTTGAAATATAGGAACCTATTGTGGTATCCCTTATAATATTAAGAAGATCGGTATTTTCAAATTTTCCACCTACGATAACGCCTGCCAGGGTAAATGTATTCCGGTTGTCCGGCAAATAATCGAAGCCTGCGCGGCCAAAAGCAAAATGTCCTTCATTGTTGGGTTTATCATTTTGAGAAAGATTCGCTTTCGTTGAGTTAATATAATCTACCCGTTCGGTGCTTTGAGTACTTCTTGACTTGCGCTGATTGTACATCGTATTTGCAAAGAAATTTACTTTTCCCTGTTTAACATTCACGTCAGCTCCCATTCCGTAAGCCAGCCTGGAATCTAAGTTAGCTCTCAGGTTGCCATTATATCCCGCTTTCCTGTTTTTCTTCAAAACGATATTTAAGATTCCTGAACCGCCGCCCGAAGCATCAAATTTAGCTGATGGGTTGGTAATGATCTCTACGCTTTCTATTTCGTCCGCAGGAATCTGATCCAGCGTGAGTGTCGTTGGCCTTCCATCAATAAATATTTGTGGTGGTGCATTTCTAAGCGTAACATTCCCGTCAATATCCACACTTACAGAAGGTACATTTTTCATCACGTCGACTGCTGTTCCGCCTGCGCTTGTTAAGCTTTTATCAACGTTAAATATTTTTCTGTCAATGCCCATCTGAAGCATACTTTTGTTTGCAGTCACCACAACGCCTTCTAATTGTTTCACATCATCAGACATTTTAATATTGCCCAAATCTTTGTCTACTGCATTCATCATCTGGCTTCTGTCTCCATTCATTTTTAAATTGAAAGAAATTTTTTCATTGTAAGGTGTGAAACCAATAGCCGTAATCAAAATTTGGAAGGTTCCAAACACCGGAAGTTTATCAATACTGAATTCTCCTTTTTTGTCCGTCAACATTGCTGCTATTACAAAATCTCTGTGTGTTTTTGTAACAGTGTCCATCTTATTTTGTGTAAGTTGCACCGATGCCGCTTCCAATGGCTTATTGGTTTTTGAATCAACGACTTTTCCATAAAAATGACCGAGATTCATGCTTTGTCCACCTGCGCGGTTCCCCGCCGGCATTTGCGCCAAAAGACTTCCGGAAATGATTAAACTGACAAAAAAGAAGTAAATAATTTTCATAAGAGAGCTGGGTTTAGATTTTTTCTAACGTTATTTTTCGCAAAATTGGAAGTATCTTATGATAACGAATTTTTAAATATACATGAGTGGTATTTATATTGGCTCAGGCGGAAAAAGCAGGGTGAAAAAGAAGGGCGAATTGGAATTTTCAGGACGCATGTTTTTTTATCTATTTAGTGGTAGGATATATATAAAGCAGGCAAATGGGAAAAAACTACATTTTGGCTTATCTCAATACAAAATCCCGGCCTCATGATAAATTCGTTGAATGAGTATATAACATCCATTTATTTTTTGTTTTTAGAATGAATTTTTTATTAATTTCGCCGTCCAAGAAAATGGTGGTTGTAGCTCAGTTGGTTAGAGCATCAGATTGTGATTCTGAGGGTCGTGGGTTCGAGCCCCATCATCCACCCAAAATAGTCCCGCTAAAAAGCGGGATTTTTTTTGCCCGCAAAAAACAACTTCTTCAAATTGCATACTTAAGTAATTATCTTTGATAGCGCTGATTTCCAAGCTTAAAATATTTTTTAAGAAATTGGAACTTTCTTTGAATATGGGCAATAATATTTTGCAAAAAGCCGTCTATCCTTTTTACAAAACCTTTGTTAATTCAATATCTTACTTTTAAAGTACAAATTTAATTTCGGTTACTTTTACTTATGAACCCAATAATCAGTTTTATTATGAGCAAAAAATTTATTCCGGTACTTCTTATTCTAATCATTGGAGGTTTGTTTATCACTTTTGGAGTGATGGGAAAAAGTGACAAGCGTAATGATGATCCGAAAGCAAAATACCAGAGGATATTAAGAAATGTGGGAATCGTTCTGGAACAAGGTCATTATAGCCCCAAGAAAATCGACGACAAATTTTCTAAAGAAGTCCTCAGAAAATTTGAAGAGTCACTTGATCCTGATAAATATATTTTCCTGCAATCAGATATTGACGCGTTCAAGAAATATGAATATAAGATCGATGATGAAATTCACGGATCTCCGATCGAATCTTTTTATGCTATCAGTGATGTCTATTCGAAACGCATAGATGAGGTGGCCAAAATGTACACGGATATTCTTTCAAAACCCTTTGATTTTTCGACAAATGAATCATTGCAGACTGATGGCGATAAGAGAAATTATCCCGCAAACGTTGCCCAAAGATTTGATTATGGCAGAAAACGATTAAAATATCTTGTCCTCGGACGATTTGTAGATCTCCAGGATGACAGAGACAAAAACAAAAAAGATTCATCTTATAAAGCAGACTCGACACTTCAGCGTGAAGCAGTAGCAGTAGTATCTAAACAAATGGATCGTTATTTCAAAACGTTGAGAAATCACAATACCACTGATGATTTGTTCAGCACATTTGTGAACTCCATCACTGGTAGCATGGATCCCCATACAACTTATTTTGCACCGGTAGATAAAAGGACTTTTGATGAAATGCTGAGCGGAACTTTTTATGGCATTGGCGCACAGTTGAAACCCGAAGATGGGAAAATAAAAGTCGAAAGCCTTATTACAGGAATGCCGGCATGGAAATCACAGGAGATTACACCAGGTGATGAAATAATGAAGATAGGCGAGGGAGCGGCCACTCCGGTTGACGTCACCGGATGGGATTTAACAGATGCCGTTAAATTAATAAGAGGTGAAAAAAGAGGTTCAGAAGTTAGGCTTACATTGAAAAAAGCGGATGGAAGCATTAAAGTTGTTTCCCTGTTGCGGGATAAAATTTCATTGGAAGATACTTTTGCAAGAAGCGCGATCATTAATGGTGCACATAAAATCGGTTATATTTATTTACCGGAATTCTATGCAGATTTCAATGATCCAAATGGTAGAAGGTCTGCAACCGATGTGGCCAAAGAGGTAGAAAAATTAAAAGCCGAAAATGTTGACGGCATTGTAATAGATCTTAGAGGTAATGGTGGTGGATCATTGACCGACGTAGTAGATATGGTAGGGTTGTTTATCAAAGGCGGCCCGGTGGTTCAGGTGAAAGGACGTGATGAAAAAGCGAGTGTTTTGTCAGACAGGGCAAAAGATGTTTTATACAGCGGTCCTCTTGCCGTGATGGTGGATGAATTAAGCGCTTCTGCGTCGGAAATTTTCGCAGCAGCGATCCAGGATTATCATCGCGGTATCATTATAGGCAGTACTTCCACTTATGGGAAAGGTACAGTGCAGAGAAGCATTTCATTGGATCCGCAGGCGGAAAATGCGTTGTTCAGCAGCCCTACGGAAGGGCTTGGAGATATTAAGCTGACTTTTAGAAAATTCTATCGAATTAACGGTGGCGCTACTCAATTGCGTGGCGTAGTGCCTGATATTATCATTCCTGACAGGTTAGAGAACGCTAAGTTCCGTGAAAAAGATAATCCCGATGCTTTAGGTTGGGACGAGATTCCAAAGGCGAATTACAATTTATGGAATCCCGGCTATAGCCTCGCTCCAGTGGTTTCGAAGGTAAATTCAGAGATTAATGAGAATCCCAATTTCAAAGGAATACGGAATGAAGTAACCTTATTAGATAAATATAGAAATGATGAAGTCCCTCTGAATATTGTAAAATATAAACAAATGCAAAAAGAGATCAAGGATGCTTCAAAGCGCCTGGAAAGCTTTTCGAAATCAGCGGCAGACCTGAGCGTAAAAAGTGTTGCTGTTGACTCGCTCTCCTTTGCGGGCGATACAACAAGGATCAGCAAGCAGGGACAATTCCTTAAATTAATCGGTAATGACATTTATGTTGATGAGACGGTGAAAGTCATCAACAAGCTAATTAATGAAGAAGCATTAGCTCAAAATAATAAATAACTTTTGTATAAGAATAAAAGAAAGAACAGCCTCAAGTGTAAAATCCTGAGGCTGTTTTAGTTTATTATTTCCGATAGTTATTGTATTTTTGATAGCTCTCCCTGAAATTGTTCTGCATCTTTGGCCCGAAAAGCTTTCAATGCACGGGCAAATGCACCTTCATCCTCGGCCAGTTTTGCCACGGCCTCTGCCGTTTCCCGTAGTTCAATTAATCTTTCTTCTTCGGAAAGTTGATTTCCTGATGTATCTGAATTCATTTCGTTTTTGCCCGGTTTATCCTTATTGGATTCTTTTCATTGAAGCGAAAACCTTTAACAGATAACACTTACAGAAAGTTTTCAACCTCACCAATATTTAATTTCACGCTATTAATATCCATTAATTCAAATACTCCAAAATGCCTCCTCATTTATTCACCTAAAGAGGATTTATTATTTTTCTTTTTACCTATCTTTGCGACCTAAAATTTAAAACCTTGGCTACAAAGTTTTCTAAAGAAACTTATTTATACTGGTATGAGCTGATGCTCTTACTTCGCCGCTTTGAAGAAAAAGCCGGCCAATTGTATGGGATGCAAAAAATTCGTGGTTTCTGCCATTTATATATTGGGCAGGAAGCGATTGCTGCAGGCTGCATGACAGCTACCAGACCCGACGACAGCTTTATTACCGCGTATCGTGATCACGGACTTGCAATTGCAAAAGGTGTGTCTGCAAAATCGTGCATGGCGGAATTATTTGCGAAAGTCACGGGTTGCAGCAAAGGCAAAGGCGGCAGTATGCACTTCTTCGGCGTGAAAGAAAAATTTTACGGAGGCCATGGGATTGTCGGTGCACAAATTGGAACCGGTGCCGGGCTTGCGTTTGCAGAAAAATACAAGGGAACTGATAATGTAGTTTTATGTTTTTTCGGCGATGGCGCCGCAAGGCAGGGAATTCTGCATGAAACCTTCAACATGGCGATGTTGTGGAAACTACCCGTAATTTTTATTTGTGAAAATAATAATTATGCGATGGGAACTTCTGTAGCAAGAACGTCGAACGTTCTCGATATTTATAAACTCGCGGATGCCTACGAAATGCCTGGTGACCAGGTGGACGGGATGGTTCCGGAAGCAGTGCATGAGGCCATTACGAGGGCAGTAAAAAGAGCCCGTGAGCAAGGTGGCCCCACGCTGTTGGAAGTAAAGACATATCGTTATAAAGGACATAGCATGAGTGATCCAGCAAAATATCGTAGTAAGGAAGAGATGGAAGAGTACAAACTCCAGGATCCTTTGGAGACTACTTTGGCGAAATTGAAAAATGATTTTAAGGTGACCGATGAGGAGATCGAAAAAATCACCGACAGGGTAAAACATGAAGTAGAAGAATCTGTGACATTTGCTGAAGAAAGTCCTTATCCGGATGATAGCGAAGTATATAAAGATGTATATGCCCAACAGGACTATCCATTTATTATGGATTAATTAAAAAATAACCAACCAAACTAACTAATAAGAAATAATATAATAAGATGTCGGATATAAAAACACACAAAGCAGAAGTTGATATTGTTGAGAAAGCCCGGGGATTTTGGGACAGTTATAATAAACCGGTGATGTACATTGGATCTGCAATAATTCTCGTGTTAGCAGGCTGGATGATTTATAAATACATGTTTAAACTTCCAAAAGATCAAAAGGCTAATGATATTGTTTTTGTAACACAGAAATATTTTTCAGAATTCACCAATGCTACAGATTCTTCAAAAGCATTGCTTGCAGCAAAGTGTCTTAATGGCGATGGCATTAACCCGGGCGCTTTGAAAATTATCAATAATTATTCGGGTTCTGCGGCGGCTAATTTGTGCCAATATTATGCCGGTGCCTGTTATTTGCATCTTGGACAGTTTGATAAAGCCATTAAATTCCTAAAGGATTTTGATGCAGATGGAGCTACCCAGATCAAAAGCCGTGCGTATGGTATGATTGGTGACGCGAGTGCAGAGTTAAATAAAAATGATGATGCATTAAGCTATTATAAGAAGGCGGCCGATGTGAATACAAAAGATGAATATACCTCCTCTGAATACCTGTTTAGAGCAGCACTTTTTGCTCAATCAATCGGCAAAACAAAAGATGCGATAGATCTTTTTAAGAAATTAAAATCAGATTTCCCGCTAACTGAAAAAGCAAGTGATGTTGATCGCTACCTTGCAAAACTGGGCGAGGTTTCAGAATAAATTTCTCTAATAAATGGCAACCGTAAGCGAAATTTTATATAATATTAATAAGGGCATTCTTCCAAAGGATGCCTTTATCGTTATAGTTCGTACTCAATGGAATCCGGTAACGGTGGATAAGTTACTGGAAGGATGCATGCGTATTCTTGAAGAATATGGATTGAATAACTACAAGGTAGTGACGGTACCCGGAGCTTTTGAGATACCATTTGCGATCAAAAGTTTTTGGGAAAACCATAAGGATAACAGTGATTCTGCAAATAAACCTGAGGCTTTTATTGCCCTGGGTTGCGTCCTGCGTGGCGGTACACCGCATTTTGAATATGTATCCCGCGCGGTCACTGATGGTATTTTGCAATTAAACCTCATGTTGCCTGTTCCAACAATCTTTGGAATCCTTACTTTGGATAATCAGCAGCAGGCAGATGAGCGTACAGGCGGAGTACACGGTCATAAAGGAGAGGAGGCGGCCCTTTCTGCTCTGAAAATGATCGAATTGAAATATGCTATTTCCTAGATTTTTTTGATTTTAGAAAATCAAAAATCTATATTTTAAGTTATATAGAGCACCATGAAAGTTCAGATATTTATACCATGTTTTATTGACCAGTTATATCCTGAAACTGCTTTTAATATGGTAAAGGTGCTTGAAAAGGCCTGTTGCGATGTGGCTTATAATTCCAACCAAACGTGCTGTGGGCAACCGGCTTTCAACGCCGGCTTTTTGGACGAAGCAAAAGCTGTCGCAGCAAAGTTTATTAAAGACTTCGACAACACTGATTACATAGTGGCGCCTTCCGCATCATGCGTTGGATTCGTGAGAAATTATTATGCGGGACTTTTTGAAAATTCGTCGCAGCACAATGTGGTTAAAGATCTCTCAAAACGAATTTTTGAATTCACGGAATTTCTTACTGATGTTTTAAAGATAGAAAATTTTGGCGCGGAATTAAAGGTACGTGCCACATACCATGATAGTTGCGCGGCACTCCGTGAATGTAAAATAAAGGAAGGACCGCGCTCACTTTTAAAGAAAGTAAAAGGCCTTGATTTAGTTGAGATGGCGGAAACCGCGACCTGTTGCGGTTTTGGTGGCACCTTTGCAGTAAAGTTTGATGGCATATCCAGCGCCATGGCCGATCAAAAAATTAATCATGCGATCGATACCGGAGCCACTCATATTATTTCAACCGACCTTAGCTGCCTGATGCATCTCGAAGGCATCATTGCCAAAAAGAATCTTCCTCTGACAACCATGCATATCGCCGATGTGCTTGCGGCGGGTTGGGAGTAAATCAATTACTGACTTCCCTTTTTAAATTTGAGCGTGGTATAAATCCAGGATACTCACTGGCCATTACTTTGTGCTCCGGTCTGTCCTTTTCTTTAGGATATTTTTTTATTTTCTAAATCCAGTTAAATAATTAGCTCGTAGTTGAATTGAGACATTAACTCTCACTCTAACAATTTTGTTCATTATTTAATTATTCATTATGTCAATCAAAAGTTCAGAAGAAAGTCAGCCCGTCCTCAACTATAATGAGGCTTCCCGATCATTTTCCAGGAGGAAATTTTTTGGGATCATGGGTGCAGGTACTGCTGTTATGGTGGTAGCAGCTTCATGTAAAAAAGATCACAACGGTGGTAGCAATAACACCGGCGTTGATCTTGGCAGTGGTGATCCCGGTATATTAAATTATGCGTACGCTTTGGAACAATTAGAAGCAGCCTTCTATACCCAGATCATTGTAACTCCTTATTCAGGCATATCGGCGCAGGAACTGTCATTCCTTACAGATATCAGGGATCATGAAATTGCCCACCGTGAATTTTTTAAAGCAGCATTGGGTTCAAAAGCGATACAGGCTTTAGAAGTAAATTTCAGCGCGATTGATTTTACTAAAAGGGATAGCGTATTGGGCACTGCCAAAGCTTTTGAAGACCTTGGAGTTTCTGCATACAATGGAGCGGGAAAGCTAATTACTAACCCTGATTATTTAACGCTCGCCGGAAAGATCGTATCTGTTGAAGCCCGTCATGCCGCATTGATCCGCGACCTGATCAATCCGGGCTCTTTTGCAGACATGACCGCCGTGGACGCAAATGGATTGGACGGTGCAAGAATGCCCAACGAAGTGCTTTCTATTGCAAGCCCGTTCCTGAAAACCAAATTGAACGCAAGTAATTTACCAACCAGTTAAATCTTAATTATTATGAACTTACAAAATATCATTTCAGAAATTGAAAAAACAGATCCTGAAGTTTACGACAGGCTCGATACCCGCAGAAATGCGATGAGAAGTTTTGTGAAAACATCCGGAAAGATCGCGTTGGCATCTATTCCATTTGCCTTAGGCTCGATGTTTCAAAAGGCCTATTCATCACCATCTTCACCTTCGGATCTTATCCTTGATACTCTAAATTTTGCTCTTACTCTTGAGTACCTGGAGTCAAATTTTTATATCAAAGCAGTGGCTTCAGGTATCATTCCTGCCGGTAATGCCATGAGCGCTTTAACCGTGATCCGTGATCATGAAAATGAACACGTGAACTTCCTTAAAACAGCGATCACCGCAGCCGGTGGCACACCCGTTTCATTCACTGCGGCCAGCTTTGATTTCACGGCCAAAGGGACTTTTCCCGGAGTTTTCAGCGATTACGGGACTATGTTAGCTGTAGCGCAAACATTTGAAGACACCGGAGTTCGCGCGTACAAAGGACAGGCACCTAACCTGATCTCCAACAATGATTACCTAACCGCTGCACTCCAGATTCATTCTGTAGAAGCCAGGCATGCCGCACACATCCGTGAAATGAGGAAAGCAGCGAACCTGCTGGTTCCTGCCGGAGTAGATGTGAAACCATGGATTACTTTAAATCAAAGTGGCATTGGTACAGCTGCTGTTCAGGCGAGCTATGACGGAGAAGAAAATGTAATGCAGGCAGGCGTGACGATCACCAATATCGGTGGACAGAAAATTTCTGCAGCTGCTGCATCAGAAGCATTTGATGAGCCGCTGACCAAAGATCAGATCACGGCTATTGTAACACCATTCTTTGCATAAGAATTAGTTTGATTTTAATAAAAATCCCTGGTTAAGTTTACCGGGGATTTTTATTATTTTTTTATCCATAACCAGAGTCTCACCTTCATGAATTGAAATCGTTTAGAACCATTACTTTGTAATGTTGATCCTTATGGATTTGTTGGAGGTGCGGGCGTAGGAATAGGCTCTTGTGGAAGAACATCTTTGTCTTTCATTCCGGCTTCGATCTCATTTTTTACATGATCTTTTGCATCATTAAATTCTCTTACGCCTCTACCGATGCCACGCATCAGGTCAGGGATTTTATTACCTCCAAAAAATAGTAAGATGACTAAAAGGATCAATAACCATTCGGATTCCCCGGGCATTGATAAAAGCAGAGCGGGTTTCAAAAGAGTGCTTAACATGACTAAGTATTTTAATTAAAAATCTCTTTTGCAAAGTTATAAAAGCACGTGTCAGCGCATTGTAAATTTATCACCTAGAGGAAAAACAAACATGAATTTTAAAGAATAAAAAAGCCGGCGTAGCGATACGTCGGCTTAAATCATAAAAGATAAATTAATTAAACAATCGGAGCAGATGAAGCAGAAGGAATTGATTCTTTCTCGTTCATGCCCTTGTCGATTTCGCTTTTTACATGTTCTTTCGCATCATTGAATTCTCTCATGCCTTTTCCAATACCGCGCATAAGATCGGGGATTTTTTTACCTCCAAAAAATAACAAAATAACCAGGACAATTAATATCCATTCGGATCCGCCCGGCATTGAAAGAAGCAGGCCCGGTTTTAGAAAAATACTTGACATAAGATATAATTTTTTTGCATGAAAAATATAAGAGACCAAAGTTAGCAGAATGTTTGCAAACTGTAACCTTATTTATTGATAATTACGAATTAGTAAACATTTTGGATTTAAAATGTTTTATTTTTAAGCCCATCATTGTTATCAATTTTAATAAAATAAAAATATGAAGTACTGGCTTGTAAAATCTGAACCATCTGTGTATAGTTGGGATCAGCTTGTGAAAGATAAAAAAACGTTTTGGAATGGCGTGAGAAACTATGCCGCAAGAAACAATATGCGTGAAATGAAAAAAGATGACGAGGTTTTATATTATCATAGCAATGAAGGAATGGAGATCGTTGGCATTGCCAAAGTTATTAAAGAATCCTACCAGGATCCAACTACCGATAATCAAAATTGGGTTGTCGTAGATCTGAAGCCCGTGAAAAAACTGAAAATCCCGGTAACGCTGATCCAGGTTAAAGCAGACCCAACATTGGCAAACATGGAATTAGTGAAAAATTCGAGGCTGTCGGTACAAAAAGTTACAGAAGATGAATGGAAACGGATCATGGAATTAGGTGGAGAAAAATAAAGTGCAAATAAAAAAAATACAGAACGGTTTTCTGCAAATAAGAAGAAATCTTAAATTAGTGAATGAAAAAAAATCTGATCGTCCTGACAGGCGCCGGTATCAGTGCGGAAAGCGGCTTGAAAACTTTTCGTGACAGCGATGGACTTTGGATGGGTTATGATGTATATGAAGTTGCCTCACCACAAGGATGGGCGAAGAATCCTGCGCTTGTTCTCGATTTTTACAACCAAAGAAGAAAAGAAGTAGCTGCTGCGTTGCCCAATGCCGCTCATATCGGGATCGCGGCGCTTGAAAAAAAATATAATGTCACGATCATCACACAAAATATTGATGACCTGCATGAAAGAGCCGGATCTGAAAATGTACTTCATCTTCACGGAGAAATCTTCAAAATGCGAAGTGTAAAAAATGATTTATCCCTTTATGAAATAAAAGGCGACATTCTTCCTGGCGATAAAGCACCAGACGGTTTTCAATTGCGGCCCCATGTAGTTTGGTTTGGGGAATCGGTTCCTAAAATTTTAGAAGCAAGACATATTATGGCCCGTGCGGATTTATTTGCATTGGTGGGCACTTCTTTGCAGGTTTATCCCGCCTCAGGGCTCATCGATTACCTGCCTGCGGAATCACCAAAATATATCATTGATAATAATCCGCCTTACATTCCTCCGCATCATCATTTTCATGTGATCAATAAATCCGCAACAGAAGGAGTCGCCGAATTGGTGACTTTACTTCAATAAAAAAGCATCCGTAAAGATGCTGTTGAGATTGTACTGGTTTCAACTTAAAATTACTTTTTCCAAAGATGGCAACCTTTAGGTCATTGAATGCAAGTTGCGCAGTAAATTATCATGCTTTGTCAAATGCCGCTGCGCCTGCTTCTGCTACGGATTGATCCTGCTCGCCGGAACCACCGCTGACGCCAATTGCGCCCACCACTTTACCATCTTTTTTCAACGGTATTCCACCCGCGAAAATCATGATCCGGCCGTTATTGGATGCATGAATTCCAAAAAATTGTTGACCCGGTTGCGAATTGTTGCCCAGATCTTTTGTAGTGATATCAAACGCCCTTGAAGTAAACGCTTTATTGATAGAAATGTTGATGCTGCCGATCCATGCATCATCCATTCTGACGTGTGCTACGAGGTTTCCACCTGCATCGACAACCGCGATATTCATCGGCTGTTTTATTTCGACAGCTTTTTTTTCTGCAGCGTCTATGATTTTTCTCGCCTGTGCCAAATTGATACTCATACGTGTAAATTTAATTTTTTTGTAAAAAGATTTTCAAGCATTTGGCACAAATGCCATGCCGCTAACCTAACCGTATTTTGATTACTTCAAGTAGAATTTTGGCTCGATTTACCCCTGAATTTTTTTGCGAGACAAACTAAAATGTAGTTTTTACTATTTCTTTTTACAAAAAATTTTTTGTTCTTCAGACCTGGCAGACTAACCCGCGCAGCTATCGGGCGTCAAAGAATAATCCTTAACTTACAGCCCTTTAAATTTTTCATATAAAATTCATTTATGACGACTAAACTACTTACGATCCTGACAGGATTTTCTTTTTTGATTTCATCCTGTAATTCCACTCCGAGAGCAGATGGCCAGGAAAACCCTTCCGGTTCGGATACCACCCAGTCGCCGGTGGAAACAAAAGCGCCCAACAGTGATTATAAGCCCGCATTTGCCGGACAAACCCGCGTTGCCGGTGTAAAAACTACTTCAAACTTCCGCGTACAAGTTCTTAGTGATAAACTAGATCGTCCATGGGGAATTACCAGCCTTCCTGACGGACGTTTTTTAATAACTGAAAAAGATGGCGATATGCGTATCGCATCTGCAGACGGCACCCTTAGCGAAAAGATCAAGGGAATACCCGCAGTAAATAACGCCGGGCAGGGTGGACTTTTAGGCATCACCATTGATCCCGATTTTAGCGCCAATCGAATGGTATACTGGACATTTTCTCAAAGTAATCCTGACGGAAACCTTACCGCAGTAGCGAAAGGAAAATTATCCGAAGACGAAAAAAGTATTGAAAATGCCCAGGTAATCTATCGCGCTACACCAGCTCACAAAAGCGCGCTTCATTATGGCGGCCGCATTCTTTTCGACAAAACAGGAAACATCATTTTCAGCACAGGTGAGCGTTCAGACCTTGAAACACGCCCACAAGCGCAATTCCTGAATTCTTCTTTGGGCAAAGTCATTCGCATTACAACCGATGGCAAAGCAGCGCCTGGAAATCCATTTGAAAACAGAAGCGATGCGCGGCCTGAGTTATATTCTTATGGGCACCGGAATGTACAGGGTCTTGCACTTAATCCTGCAACCGGCGACCTTTGGGAATCAGAGTTTGGCCCAAGAGGTGGAGATGAAATAAATCTCATTAAGCCGGGTAAAAATTACGGTTGGCCAACGATTACCTATGGTATTGAATATGCCGGTCCAAAAATCGGCGACGGTATTCAGCAAAAGGAAGGAATGGAGCAGCCTGTGTACTATTATGATCCCGTTATTTCACCCAGTGGCATTACGTTTTGTAGCAGCGATGCCATTCCTGAGTGGAAGAATAATTTATTTGTTTCTGCATTGAGCGGAACCCACATCGCACGCCTGGTTATTAAAAATGACAAAGTAGTTGGCGAAGAAAGGTTACTGGAAAAAGAGTCTCAGCGATTCAGGGATATTACCCAGGGAAAAGACGGCGCATTATACGCAATCACCGACCAGGGAAGATTGTACAGGATTGGCAAGTAAAACTATTCAATCTAAAAAAGCCTTTCGTATACAATGCGAAAGGCTTTTTTATGATATAGCATTCGTGTGATTTTTGATGTGATTCAGAATTAAATTCTTTCAATCGCATTGTGCAATTATTTAAAAAAAAACTTATATACGCAAGCAATAAATAATTATAGTGGTCGTTTTTAATTTTTCCATAATCTACCTAACCACTATGAAAACGACCTTTACCCTAATTTTGTTGGTTGCATTCAGTCATTTGTCAACCTTCAGCGCCCCTAAAACGCATTCTTTTGAGACATCAGAATTTGCGCAGCTCAGAACTAATCTCTATATCGTTCCACCGGATAAAGCAAATGTGTTGGTCGATGGAACGCTTACCCAATACGATGTAGATTATAGCAACGATGTAGATGGAAAAGATGGACGTAAAATGTCTAATCCCTCCGAAAATTTTGGCATGCTAAGAGGAAATACCGTGCTAATTATTGAAAGAAGAAAATCAATTGAAACTTCAGACTCCATATTTTTCAAAATGTGGAACATGCGCACTTTCAATTATCAATTGGAGATCGAGTCTAAAAACCTCAATCTTTATGGCAAAACAGCCGTTTTAGAAGACCGCTTCCTGTCAATTTCTACACCGCTCGACCTGGATGGCAAAACCTACGTTAATTTTTCAGTTACCAGCGATCCGGCCTCAAAAGCAGCAGACCGTTTTAGAATTGTGTTTGCCACGCCTGTGTTCGCATTTACGTCTGTGAAAGCTATTTGCCTAAACAGTGCAGTGAATGTAAACTGGCAAACAGCCAATCAAAATCGTGTGAAAGAATATCTTATTGAAAAATCTGCAGATGGAAATCATTTTGAGAAAGCTGCCGATGTGAATACCGAAGACGGTGCCAACAATAATTATAAATGGGTAGATGCACATCCCGCGGATGGTATGAACTATTATCGTATCAGCAGCGTTGGCAATAATTTTGGAATAGGTACAACCGAAATGGTGAAAGTTTATGTTGAGAAACTTAAACAGGAAATTAGCATCTTTCCGAACCCGGTCGTAGCAAACAACCTGAATCTCCAAATGATTGGGCAGCCGGCAGGACGATATGAAATTCGCCTTGTAAATTATTTAGGTCGCACCTTTATGGCTAAATCAATTCAGCACCTTGAAAATAATCGTATTGAAAATATCAGTCCGTCACAAAATATCCCCAAGGGCCTTTATCAATTACAGATAAAAACGCCGGGCGGAGAAAAGAAAGTAATTAGCCTCGTGTTTTAAAATAGTTTTTAAGTTTGACAGATGTATCCGGAGCCGAAAGGTTCCGGATTTTTTTTATGGTTTTGCGAAATGAATATTTTCCTGCAAACCCCGGATAATGTAATTGAAACCCGATTTTCAGGAATGGGTGAGAAAGAAATGATTTGTATTGATAGTTGTCGGAAATTCTGGAAAGCCAGAATATAGATTTTTGTATTTTTTCTTCGAAAGTGGCTGTGAAGAATTGAACACGGATTAAAATAAAAAGGGGGCCAGGATTGAAATCCAGCCCCATTTATAATCCAATATCCTATGAAAAACCGGTGCAAATATATCTAAACAAATTAACATCGGAATAAAAATTTATATTAAATAATTTTAAACAAAAAAAGCTTTGCCCGCGCAAGTTTATCCGGGTTTCCAATAGGTTCATTTTGATTTTTTGCGTTGGTTTTGCAAACGGCTTTTTTTTTCGCATTAATTGTCACTCCAGCAAAGTTTTTAGTCAAATTGAAAGCCTGGCTTTTTGGCTCTGCGTTTTTTTTTAAATTTAAAAGCTAATCTTTCTTCAAAAATCCATTTGAAGTTCGCAAGTATCCAGCGTATGCGACGTTAGTTCAAATCTCCACTTCTATTTTACTAAATAAAATATCGATAAATTCACCGGTAAAATTTTTAATGATGCTGGATACAGCTGCTCATTATTTTTCGCGGATTAAATAACGATGGTATAAATGTTTTACTATGCTCAAAAGAAATATCAGTTTAAGTTTTCCTTTTTTTAAAAAAACGGGGATTATTTTATTCGCCTTAGCTATGGCCGCACAGGCCGTCGCTCAAAAATCCATACGCGTGGTGATCGCTGGATTGAATCATGATCATGTTCATGGTATATTAAATCAATACAATAAGGGGCAGGTAAATTTAGTGGGTATAGCAGAGCCCGACAAGAAGTTGTGGCAGAAATATGGCAAGCTTTATCATCTGCCAGATTCACTTTTTGCAGTTGACTTAAAGGAACTGCTTCTACAAAAAAAGCCCGACGCGGTATTGGGTTACAATGCTGCGGCGAAGCACCTGGATATAGTTAAAGTTTGCGCTCCTTTAGGAATTTCTGTGATGGTTGAAAAGCCCCTGGCCGCAACGTTGGCGCAGGCAAAGGAAATGAAAATGTTAGCGGATAAATATAAAATTAAAGTGTTAACTAACTATGAAACTACCTGGTATCCTTCTTACAAAAATGTGTATGATATGGTAAGCGAAGACAGCATAGGGAAAATCAGGAAGATGGTTGTGCATGACGGGCACCAGGGACCAAAGGAAATTAATTGTAGTCCCGATTTTTTAAAATGGTTAACGGATCCCGTGTTAAACGGAGCCGGTGCATTAAATGATTTCGGATGTTATGGAGCTAATTTAATGACATGGTTGATGCAAGGCAAAAGACCAATTGCAGTTACCGCTATCACAAGGCATTACAAACCCGATGTGTATCCAAAGGTTGATGATGATGCCACGATCATTGTTGAATATCCCGAAGCCACAGGACTGATTGAGGCTTCATGGAACTGGCCTTTCTCCATCAAGGATCTTGAAGTGTTTGGACAAACAGGATACCTGCATGCGTTAGACAATTCTAATATCAACATCCGTATGCGGGAAAATAATAAAAGCTCCAAAAAAGCTGAAGCTTTGATCGCTCCAATAAATGATCCGATCATATATTTATCAGCGGTCCTCAATAAGCAAATCCCGGGTACAGATGATCTTTCATCTTTAAAAAATAATATGATCGTGATGGAGATTTTAGATGCCGCAAAGAGATCTGCTGCAAGTGGAAAAAGAATTGTTTTATAGATGAATTGATTTCAATGGAATTTCCGCAATTTCTCAAAGATGACAATTCAACACAACACCTATGACCATTTCTGGCGTTGTAAACTGCAGTTATCCATTTTACAAACAACAACTTTTACGTTTTTCTTTAATATTGCACACCAGACAGTGAGTTAATCTTTGGTCTGTGCGCGAATAAAGTGAATGAATTGAAAAAATCTTCGAAGGATTTAATTTTTTAAATATAACATACATGAATACACGCAGACAATTTTTACAAGTATCAGGAGCGATGGCCACAGGATTATTGCTAAAGCAATCGGGAGCATTTGCTTTTGCTCCCACGGATTTTGTGAGCAAGAGACCGCCGCTGGCTGAAAGAAAATTCACCAGCAAAGCCGTGGAAGCAGCGATCGCAAAAATTAAAAAGCAAATATCAGATCCTGAGCTGGCATGGTTATTTGAAAATTGTTTCCCCAATACTTTAGATACGACAGTAGATTTTGAAATGATCGATGGAAAGCCCGATACCTATGTGATCACGGGAGATATTGATGCAATGTGGCTGCGTGACAGCACGGCCCAGGTTTGGCCCTATTTATCTTTAATAAAAAATGATGAACATCTGCAGCAATTGGTAGAAGGCGTCATCAACCGACAGGTAAAGTGCATTCATCTTGATCCTTATGCAAACGCTTTTTATAAAGATGAAAATAAAATAAGCGAATGGAAAAGTGATCTCACCGACATGAAGCCAGGTATTCATGAGCGCAAATGGGAGATCGATTCACTATGTTATCCTATAAGACTTGCACATCAATATTGGAAACTTACCGGCCATTCCGCGGTGTTTGATAAGAGTTGGGTAGAATCAATAGAATTAATTGTGAAGACCTTTAAAGAACAACAAAGAAAACATGGCGAAGGGCCTTATAAATTTCAGAGAACCACCGCTTGGGCCACGGACGGCGTGCCTTTGGGGGGTTATGGATATCCTGTAAAACCAGTTGGATTAATCTGCTCCATGTTTCGTCCAAGTGATGACGCCACCATATTTCCTTTTTTAATTCCATCTAACTTCTTTGCAGTGGCAAGCCTGAGGCAGGCCGCAGAAATGGTGAAAGCCATTCATAAAAATAACGTGCTTGCAGCCGATTGTACAGCACTTGCAAACGAAGTGGAAGCCGCTATAAAAAAATATGCTATCATAAACACGCCCGGCCATGGTAATATTTATGCCTATGAAATAAATGGTTTCGGAAGCTTCAACCTTATGGATGATGCGAATGTTCCAAGCTTACTGTCACTGCCATATTTGGATGCTGTGAAAGAGAGTGATAAGATTTATATGAATACAAGAAATTATGTTTTGTCACCGGACAATCCATTCTTTTTTAAAGGAACAGCAGGCGAGGGGATTGGTGGTCCACATGCCGGAATGGATATGATTTGGCCATTGAGCATCATCATGCGGGGTTTAACAAGTAACAATTCCGCGGAAGTAAAAAAATGTCTTCAAATGCTGAAGCAGTCAAATGCCGGCACGGGTTTTATGCATGAATCTTTCAATAAAAATGATGCGGCGAACTTCACGCGCAAGTGGTTTGCATGGGCTAATACCCTTTTTGGAGAATTGGTGGTGCATACTTTTAATAAATACCCGACAGTATTAAAGGAAAGATTCAGCACTGGAATTTGAAAAAACTACTTTTTCACTTTTCAGAATAGTGAGCTGTGTTTTATATTTTGGAATAATGTAACAACCCGAAATGTAGATTTTTAAATTTTATAATTGAGTCAAAACTATTTTACGTTTATGCATGATAGTTATATTTTATAATATTACTATGGGCCTTATAACCGAAAATGTAGATTATTCTTTTTTTTAACGTTGTTATCTTACGTTGAATATAAATCCTATGCCGTAAACATTGTCGATGGTAACACTTTTTGAGGGCGCAAGTAGCTTGCGAAGTCGGGAGATAAAAACATCAAGGCTGCGGCCAAGAAAATAATCATTTTCTCCCCACAATTGCAGTAATATATCTTCCCTTTTCAGCACAGAGTTTTGATGACTACATAAGTATTCAAGCAACTGTACTTCACGAAGCGTGAGTGAAATTTGTTTCCGGCCTTCGATGGAAAGTTTAAGAAGATCTTTATGCAATGTTATATCTCCCACAGAAATGTCCGTTACGTACGACTGTTCTGTTGCATCAGGCGAATGATTTCTGCGAATAATGTTTCTGATTCGAAGAACCAGTTCGTCGATATCAAAAGGTTTGCAGATATAATCGTCAGCGCCAATTTTCAAGCCCCGGATGCGGTCTTTCTTTTCATTTCTCGCTGTCAGGAATAAAAAAGGCACATTATCATTGTCCCTGATGATCTTTTCTGCAAGCTCAAATCCATTCATTCCGGGTAATTGAATGTCTATGATCAACAGGTCAAAATCGCCTGGATTTTCATGATATATAGTATAAGCGGATTCCGCATCAGTACACCATTTCACTTTAAAATCTACTATCTCAAGATATTGTTTGGTTACGTTGCCAAGATCCTGCTGATCTTCAACAAACATTATTTTATTCTTCATCAATTACTTTGGGTTCTATTGCTTTACAATCGGTATAAAAATAACAAATTCGCTTCCCACACCATCTTCACTTTTTACTTCCATGTGCCATCCATGCGCATTCAGACATTGTTTTGTATAAAAAAGTCCCAGGCCGAGCCCGCTTACTTCTTTTAGATTGCTCGTGTTATTGCGATAAAATTTTTCAAAGATATCCTTCATGTTTTTTGAAGACATACCAATTCCATTATCAGAAATATGTATACCGATATTTTTGTTCTTATCAGAAACGCACACCAGTATTTTTTTTATTTTGCTGTCATTATATTTAATGCCGTTTTCTAAAATATTATAGATCATAGTCGTAAACCAAAACCTGTCGAGCGAAACCGCATGGTTTTCAGAATCTTTTGAAAATTCTATTTCGATGTTAGCATCCGACAACGTGAGGCGGTAATCAAGTAATATTTCGTCAAGCAAATCCAATAGCGAATATTCTTTTTTTTGAAGCGTTGACTCGTTCATAACCGTGAGATCCAACACCCGGCTGAAAAGTGTTTTTAATCTTTGCGATTGTCGTTCGATAATTTTCGTAAGCGGCTGTATGTTTTCCTTGTTGCCAATTATTTTTTCATTCTGTAAATTTCTGTTGGCAACTATTATCGTGGACAACGGTGTATGAAATTCGTGGGTAATACTATTCACAAAATCGGATTGCATTTCCGCCAGCTTTTTTTGCCTTAGCCAATTTTTAAAAGTATAAAAATAAATAAGCACTACGGCAAGGATAGATAATATCGCTAGTATAAATGTCGGAGTCATTAAACGCAGAATGGCTAAATACCGGTTGGGCGTATCTACATAAAGTCCAAAAGCTGTTTGATAACTGTGATCCGCAGCGGAGCTTACATTCAAGAAAGTAACTAAATTTTGTTTGGAGACAGTACTTAATTTCCCGTCGATCGTAATTCCATTGGGTGTTTGAAACGAAGAATCTAACAATGAATATTTCTTGCCTTTTTGATAAAGGGGAATATAAAAGTTGTTTGAAAAAGTTACGCTGAGAGATTCTATTGTCAACCTGTATTGTAAATTATGGCTAAAGTGGTTTTTCTTTAGTATGGCAGCAAAAAGACTGTCCATATTGCTTTTGGCGCGGAGCTCATGAAAGATGCTGTCACAGATCTTTTGTTTTAAAAGATCAAATTGGTCCGGATGATTTTTGTACAAATTTTCCATCAGCGACATATTGCGATAGATATATTTGTCAATGATCAATTGAGCTCCGGGAAACACTTTATCGTTGCGAATACTTTTGCTATAGCTCTCGTTGATGGCATCTTTTTCCATAAAAAAGAAATGCTCATCTTTTAGTTTGTAAGTATTATAAACAAGGAAAAATTGCACAGAAATTAGTATCAGTAAACTGATGATGGCAATGATCCGATAGCGCTGAATAGTTGATTTCATATGATGATGGCACTAAGATATAGTGAAATCAAGATAAAAAACTCCGTTAAGAATCTGTTAACAAGTTGTTACAGCTTTGTTAACACCACGCGATTTTATAAACTTTTAGTTTTACGATAATGGTTTTCAATACTTTTTTAAGCCACGTGTAACTCCCGTTCCATACAAAAATTATCGATTATGAGTATAAAACTAAAGGTTTTGAGATTGAGTAAATTTCTTTTGATTTTAATATTCTTTTTTGGTCAGAATATTATTGCTCAAAATAAAAAGGCAGTGCCTGAAAAGGTGACTATTTCTGGTACGGTTAAAAATAAGCTAGATGAGGTGATGAAAAGGGCAACCGTTGAAAATCTTAATACGGGCCAGACGGTATTAACGGATAACAACGGACGTTACAGCATAGACGCAACCCAGGGCGATTCGTTGTCTGCCTCCTTTATTGGTTATAATTCTTTCAAATGGATTTTTTCTGATCTGATCACTTTTAATATCACGTTAGAACCTGTTTCAGGTAGTTTAAATGAAGTCGTAATCGTAGGTTATGGTAAGCAAAGAAAAATAAGCCAGATCGGCGCCCAATCTATGATCAATACAGAAGAGCTTAAACAGCCAATTGCCAACGTGGGCGCGGGGCTGGCTGGTCGCTTAGCTGGTTTAGTTGCTGTACAGCGCACCGGCGAGCCGGGGCATGATGATGCGGATTTATGGATACGCGGTATAGCGACTATGAACAATTCGAGGCCACTTATTTTAGTAGATGGTGTGGAGCGCTCATTAAGTAATTTAAATTATGATGACATTGCCTCTTTTAGTATTTTAAAAGATGCATCAGCCACCGCGGTTTACGGAGTTAGGGGGGCAAACGGTGTAGTGCTTATCAATACTAAACGCGGCAAGCCGGGTAAACCGCGATTTTCTGCAGATTACTTTGAATCCGTGACCACATTTTCAAGGTTGCCTAAAATGACTGATGGAATTACTTACATGAATTTGGCGAATGAAGCTCTTACCACCCGGGGCGATGCTCCAAAATATTCACCGGAATATATCGCAAGTACGCTCGATGGTAAGGATCCGTATTTGTACCCGAATGTTAACTGGATGGATAAAGTATTTAAGGATCGCGGACACAACCGCAAAGCCACTGTGAACATTGATGGAGGCGCGCCTTCAGCTTTTTATTATGTGTCGCTTGGTTATTACGATGAGTCGGGTTTTATAAAATCAGATAACAGCCAGCCCTATCATAGTGGCATAGGATATTCAAGGTTCAACTTCACCAGTAATTTAACACTGAAAGTAACCGGCACCACCACGCTGGAAGCGGGTTTCCAGGGCTATTATAGCAATGGGAATTATCCGGGTATAAATGGAGGCAATAACCCGGCTGATGCGGGCCAGGTAAACTCCATCTTCCAGTCGGTAATGGATATGCCTCCGGTTGAATTGCCATTTTCTTATCCTGGTGATACGACTTCCGGCAGGAACCCGAATGGTGGTTTCAGAAATCCATTTGACGCGGCGGCAAGATCGGGTTATTCCAACCAATACAAGACCCAATTATACACGAACGTTCGCGTCCGCCAGCAACTGGGAATGCTTGTCAAAGGGCTTTCATTTACCACTATGTTTGCGTTTGATAATTATAGTGAATTAGATATCACTCACGCGAAGAGGGAAAACGCTTACATAGCTAATGGCCGCAACCCGGATGGTTCATTAAACTTGCTTTTAACCTATGCAGGATCTAATTCTTTAGGGTATGACCGCTACAACGGAGGCAACCGTAGAGTATATACCGAAACTGCATTAAATTATGATACCTCGTTTGGGAAACATCGTGTATCCGGATTGTTGCTGTATAATCAAAGCGAGTTTGTCGATGCTTTTGCCGGCGATTTCACCAGTTCAATTCCGTACAGAACACGCGGGCTGGCCGGCAGGGCGACTTATTCTTACAACGACAAATATTTTTTAGAATATAATTTCGGTTATAATGGCTCAGAGAATTTTGCCAAAGCAAAGCGTTATGGCTTCTTTCCGTCTTATGGTCTTGGCTGGGTAGCATCCAATGAGGATTTCTTTAAGCCACTTAAAAATGTTGTTAGCTTTTTAAAATTCCGGTTCTCATCCGGTGTGGTGGGAAACAGTGATATAGGTAGTTACCGTTTTGCTTATCTCGACCAGGTAAATACGGGCGCTAACGGTTATACTTTCGGAGATAACAGAGCGGGCACAGGTGGCTACGCAATTAGCAGCTATGCAGTTGATCTTACCTGGGAAACTTCACACAAAACGAACGTAGGGATGGAAATGACTTTGCTCCATGCAGCAACTTTGCAGGTAGATTTATTTAAAGAACATAGAACCGGGATCTTTCTTCAAAGAGGAACTGTGCCCGAATTTGTTGGTTTAACTTCTGCTCCTTATGGGAATGTAGGCGTGGTAGATAATGCAGGTGTAGATATTTCGTTACAACAAAATCATGTCAAAATTGCGAAAAATCTATATTTAGGCTTACAAGGCAATTTTACTTATGCGCGCAATAAAGTGATCTCAAACGATCAGCCGGATCAAAAATATCCGTGGATGAATCGAAAAGGCCAGGGTGTGCTTGCAAGGTATGGATACGTTGCCCAGGGATTATTTAAAGATTCTGCGGAAATCCTGAATTCTGCAACTCAAACCTTTGGCGAAGTAAGGCCCGGTGATATTAAATATAAAGATCTAAACGGAGATGGGGTGATTGATGCCTTTGATCGAACCGTGATAGGTACCGGTGACGTACCCTTCGTCTTATATGGATTTGGTTTTGATCTTACTTATAAAAATTTCAGTGTAGGCGCGTTTTTCCAGGGCCAGGCTAATGCCAGTATTATGTTAGGAGGTAACAGCATCTGGCCTTTTTCAGGCGATGGCGGCGTAGGGAATGCCTATAGCATTATTACAGATCGGTGGACACCTGAAAATCCTAATCAGAATGCTTTTTATCCAAGGCTGGGTTTTGGAGGCCCCAAGAACAATAACAATAATCAGACAAGCACCTGGTGGCAAAAGGATGCCAGCTTTTTGAAGCTGAGAACATTGAAGTTCACATATAGCTTTCCCGAATCCACGTTCGAAAAATTTGGTATCAGAGGGTCCTATTTATATTTTCTTGGCGAAAACATCGCCACTTTCAGTAAGTTCAAATTGTGGGATGTGGAGTTAAACACATCTAATGGAGTAAGGTATCCGCAGGTAGCCGCTTATTCATTAGGAGTACATTTTGATTTTTAAATTCAACTAAAATTGTGATTATGAAAAGATTAATTTTTATAGGAATTGCTTCTCTTTTATTAATACCCACATGGTCGTGCAAGAAGGGATATCTTGACCAGGTTCCGTTGGACCGCACAACGATTGAGCAGGTATTTGCACACAAAAATACCGTCGACAATTTTCTGGCTAATGTCTATTCATATGTAAGAGACGAAGCCTCTCAAAGATATATAGGAGGGGCTACCTCAGGCGGCCCGTGGACCGGCGCGTCAGACGAAGCTGAATATGACTGGAGCTTTGTATACAGTAATTACATGAATGTAGGCGCCTGGGGCCCTACCGACGGAGTCGTTAATGATTTCTGGAAAAATTATTATACAGGCATCCGTTCGGCTACCTACTTTATGGCCCATGTTGGCGAGGCTCCCGAAATTAATGGCACGCCGCTGTTGAAAAGATACACCGCTGAAGCCAGGGCATTACGTGCGTATTATTATTACAGTCTTTTGAAAATATTTGGTCCTATTGTAATCATTGGAGACAACGTTGTTGCGCCAGACGCTCCCTTAAATGATGTACAGCTCGCGCGAAGCCCTTATGATTCCTGTGTGGATTATATAGCCAGTGAATTTGATAAAGCTGCGGCCGATCTTCCTGACAATCTTTTTACTAATGCGGATTATGGAAGAATGACCAGGGCGGTTGTAATGGCTTATAAGGCTCAAATGCTGCTGATCGCAGCAAGCCCTCTTTATAACGGAAATCCTGACTATGCATCACTTAAAAATAGCGATGGCACCCAATTGATTTCGCAACAGGCAGACCCGACCAAATGGGCCCGGGCGGCGGCGGCATCGAAAGCTTTTCTGGACGCCTACGTTCCGTCGAAATATAAACTTTATGTGGTCAACGATGGCTCCGGTAACCCTGACCCGTATGCTTCCTGCCGGGATGTGATGCTTAAGGACTGGAACGAAGAATGGATCTTTGCCAAGGTTGGCGGAGACCCTGGCACAAGGCAATATGAGGGTACACCCTATCATTCAGGTTCTGATGGTTCTATACGGGGCAGCGGCGGCCTGGGCGTAACGCAGGAGATGGTAGATGCTTTTTTTATGGATAATGGGCTATCTATTAATGATCCGGGTTCTGGTTACGTCGAAAGTGGTTTTTCTAATTCCGATGGAAAATATACCAGCGCCGGAATTTACAACATGTACACTAACAGGGAGCCCAGGTTTTATGTGGACGTTACTTATAATGGAAGCACCTGGCTAAATACAACTTCAAGTTCTGGTACTGTTATTACTCAAACTTATTATTCAGGCAATTCGGGCAAGAAAGTAGGAAGTAACGATTATTCGCCGACAGGCTATATCGCAAGAAAAAATATTGCCCAGAGTTATGCTAATAATTCCAGATCGTGGGTAATGTTAAGGCTCGCAAATGTTTATTTGGATTACGCTGAAGCTTTAAACGAATCGTCTCCCGGCAACCCGGATATCGCGAAATATGTAAATCTTATCAGGCAAAGGGCTGGTGTACCTGATATATCCGCGTCTTTGTCACAGGATGCTATGCGCACAGCTATCCGCAAAGAAAGAAGAGTGGAACTGG
Source organism: uncultured Chitinophagaceae bacterium (assembly GCA_963706775.1). Taxonomy (GTDB): domain Bacteria; phylum Bacteroidota; class Bacteroidia; order Chitinophagales; family Chitinophagaceae; genus Ginsengibacter. The sequence continues at coordinate 201,924 of CAVPNF010000019.1, read as the reverse complement.
CTTTTGAAAACGCGCGCTATTTTGATACACGCCGCTGGAAAATCGCCGAGCAAACTGATGGTGGCCCATTTTATGGAATGGATATTAATGCGGGCAATAGCGTTCAGGATCCTGCTTTTTATGTAAGAACCGTTTTTGAAAACCGGGTTTTCCAGAAGAAACATTACCTGTGGCCTATTCCTCAGCAAGAATTGGATATTGACAAAAACCTGGTACAGAATACAGGCTGGTGATTAAGCTTCAGTACGAATAATGATCCATTTACCATGGCAAAAAAATAAATGATATAAAATGAAAAATAGCTTTAAAATAATATCGGCGCTGCTGGGTGTTCTCATGATAGGCGGTGTGATAAGTTCCTGCAATAAACCGGATGTAATCTCGTATAGCAAGGAAGGCTCGATCTATATTCCACGCGCTGCCGGTGATCAGGGTAAATTTGGGTTACTCCTGGCAGATACGCCGCAAGTAATTTCTTTTGCAGCTGCTTATGGCGGATTAAAATATCCTTCTCAGGATATAACCGTTACTTTCAAAACAGATCCCTCTTTGGTGGATGGTTATAACTTGCAAAACAATAGTTCCTACGTGTTGCTTCCCGCAGAAAGCTATAATATTCCCGGCTTAACAGCAGTGATCAAAACAGGGCAAACCATTTCTGATATTTTGCCATTAAATGTTACCACAACAAACCTGGACAAATCGCTGAAATACATATTGCCTATTTCGATCACCAATGTAACTTCCGGCTACATTGACAGCAATTTGCGTACGGTTTATTTTAGAATAGACACGATACAGCGATTAGAAAAAGACATCACTTCACTTGCGACGCTAAGTGTAAGCAAGGACAATGACGGCGGTCCTGATGCTGGCGAAGGCTCAAAGAAATTGGTTGATGGCGATTATAATTCCAAATTTCTAACAGGAGGTTTTCCACAGGATTTTTGGATGCAGCTTGCGTTTCCATCAGCGCAAATATTAGGTTCCTATACGATTACTTCCGGCAATGATGCTCCGGAAAGAGACATGAAGAACTGGACACTTGCGGGCTCAAATGATGGGACTACATGGACGGTTTTGGATACCCGAACGGATGAATCATTTTCCGACCGAAATATTACCAAACGATATGAATTTAATAACACCGATGCGTATAAGCAATACCGCATAAATGTTCTCGCCAACAATGGAAGTGATCTGATACAAGTGAGTGAATGGAGGGTAATTACTTATCCGTAAAGCTTAAAATCTATATTTACACTTATAAGGTTATTCTGACATGAGCGGGAATAAGATTCGCGAATAGGAAGATCCGGGTATGAAGTTTTTTTGTAAGTTGCAAATGAGATTTTTCAAGTTTCCCCGCGAGACCATTCTTAATATATAATCCTGCTAAAGCAAAGGAATGGAAATATTACAAAGACTTACGATAATAATTTTTTTTGCAATTCTTGATTTGGCTGTCTTCGCGCAATCATCTGAGCCCGGCGTTCTGGCCGACAAAACCTCTTTCCAGATTTCTGAACCCTGGCGTGCAGAATATGATATTCGTTCCGATGTCGCTATGGTTTATGGAATGGATAGTACATTTAATGAACGGGTTGAAAGTTACAGGCAGCGTGGCTATAATGTTCAATTTATGACCGGTATTGCATGGGGCAATTACCAGGATTATTTTACCGGCAAATGGGACGGTAAAGAACATGAGCAAGAAGAAGGACAAGTAGAGCGCAATGGTAATCATATTGGCCATGGAAAAGGAATTCCTTACATCGTTCCGACAGAAGGTTTTATTACCTATTTTAAAACAGTGATTAAAAAAGTGGTCGATGCCGGAATAACCACTATCTATCTTGAAGAGCCTGAATTCTGGGCAAGAGCCGGATATAGTGAGGCTTTCAAAAGAGAATGGAAAAAATATTATGGCTTTGCGTGGATGCCACAACATGAGTCGCCGGAAGCTACTTACCTTTCTTCCAAGCTTAAATACCATCTTTATTTTAATGCATTGAAAGAAGTATTTCAATATGCGAAATCCTATGGTGAAAGTAGGGGCATAAAGGTAAAATGCTTCGTACCAACTCATTCACTGCTTAATTATTCGTCATGGCAGATTGTAAGCCCGGAAGCAAGCCTGGCAGCGCTTCCCGGCATGGATGGATACATCGCGCAGGTGTGGACAGGTACATCAAGAGAACCGGTTTATTTCAATGGTCAAAAAAAAGAAAGGGTTTTTGAAAACGCTTTTTTAGAATATGGATCTATGTTGTCAATGACGGCACCAACCGGCAGAAAAATATATTTTTTGACCGATCCGATAGAGGATTGGCCACGCACCTGGGATGATTACAGGAAAAATTACCAGGCGACCTATATTGCTGAATTATTGTATCCATCTGTTGATAATTATGAAGTGATGCCGTGGCCAAACAGAATTTATCTTGGAAAATTTAAAGTAGAAGGTAAAGAGGATAAGCAACCTATATCGCCCGCCTATGCCACTCAAATGCAGGTAATGATCAACGCGCTTAATGATATGCCTGCCTCAAAAAATCAGATCAACGGTACAAAAGGTGTTGGTGTCCTTGTCGGCAATTCGATGATGTTTCAACGTTTTCCTACGCATAACAGTTATGATGACCCGCAATTATCAAATTTTTACGGAATGGTAATGCCTTTGCTAAAAAGAGGAATTCCTGTTGAGACTGTGCACATGGAAAATCTCGGTTTCCCTGCGACTTTAAAAAATATCAAAGTTTTAATAATGAGTTATGCCAATATGAAACCGCAGTCAATAACGGTTAATGAGCAATTGGCACAATGGGTGAAGAATGGCGGCGTATTATTATATTACGGACGAGATGATGATCCTTTTCGTTCGGTAAAAGAATGGTGGAATTCCGACGGTAAAAATTATCCGGCTCCATCAGATCATTTATTTCAATTACTTCATGTGAACTCTTCTGCAAGCAGCAGCTTTTTAAATTACGGCAAAGGGAAAATATTTATAGAAAAAAAAGACCCAAAGGAATTAGTGCTTTCTGAAAATGCCGACAGTGGATTTATGCGCAATGTGAAAAGGGCATTTGAAATGGAAGCAAAGGCAGGAAAGCTTATCACAAAAAATTATTTCTACCTGGAGCGTGGGCCGTATAAGATTAGCTCGGTTATGGACGAAAGTATAAATGCTGAACCGCTTCACATCAAGGGCCCGGTGATCGATATGTTCGATCCATTGTTACCTGTGTTAAAAGAAAAAATTATCAACCCGGGCGAGCAATCTTTACTGTTTGATTTGAAGAGACTAAACAAGAATGCTCCCAATGTTTTATGTGCAGCCTCGAGAGTTTATGAAGAAAAAAAGGGGCGTGATAATTATTCATTCATTACAAAAAGCCCTTCAGGAACTCACAACGTTATGCGGATATTTTTTCCTAAAAAACCATCTTCAATTGTAACAAAAGATGCTGTTGGACATTTGGTAGAAAATACAAGCAGTTGGGATGCGTCGTCCAAAACACTCTTACTCCGGTTCGATAATTCTGCGGATGGTATTACGGTTAGAATATATTAATGATTTCAAAAAATAAAATCAAACGCATTTACAAATTAAATAAGTTGCATAAAATTCATAATCAATATTGATTTCCCATGAAGAAGATTTTTTTTTCAATTTTTATTGTAAGTGCGCTTAGTACATCTGCGCAGCAAAATACTCAAACAAGTGATTTTGTAGATTTCGTCAATCCTTTAATGGGAACGGATTCCAGGCCGGAATTTTCTACCGGGAATACGTATCCTGCGATAGCGTTGCCTTGGGGAATGAATCTTTGGACGCCACAAACAGGAAGAATGGGCGATGGCTGGGCCTATCAATATGCAGCCAACAAAATAAACGGATTTAAACAAACACACCAGCCTTCACCGTGGATGAATGATTATGGCGCTTTTGCCATTATGCCTGTTACTGGTAAAGTTCGTTTCAAAGAAGAAGATAGGGCAAGCTGGTTTTCGCACAAAGCAGAAATCGCCAAACCTTATTATTATAAAGTTTACCTCGCTGATGTAGATGTCACCACTGAACTTACGCCGACGGAGCGGGCTGCAAGATTCAGGTTTACTTTTCCAAAAGCAGATAGTTCTTCAGTGATTATCGATGCGCTCAACAGGGGTTCTTATATCAAAATCATTCCTTCGGAAAATAAAATCATCGGTTATACAACCCGCAACAGCGGCGGCGTTGCAAAGAATTTCAAAAATTATTTTGTGATCGTTTTTGACAGGCCGTTTAATTACACTTATACTTTTTTGGATAGCGTCATCACAAAAGATATCGAGCAAAAAAGCAATCACGTAGGGGCGATCATCGGCTTTACCAATACAAGCAAAGGACAAATTATCAATGCAAAAGTTGCTTCTTCCTTCATTAGTTTTGATCAGGCGGAAATTAATCTGAAAGAAATTGGCAGTAATAATTTTGAGACTGTGAAAAATAATGCCAGGGCCGAATGGAACAAAGTCTTAGGGCGTGTACAAGTTTCCGGAGGTACATCAGATCAAATAAAAACTTTTTATTCATGCCTTTATAGGATGGTGTTTTTTCCATTGAAATTTTATGAAAAGGATGCGAAGGGAAAGATCGTGCATTACAGTCCTTACACCGGCGAAATAAAGCCTGGTTATATGTTCGGTGGTACGGGTTTTTGGGACACGTTTCGTGCCCTTTATCCCTTTTTAAATTTAGTTTATCCATCCATTGTTAAGGAAATGCAGGAAGGCCTGGTAAATGATTTCAAAGAAGGTGGCTTTTTGCCGGAATGGTCAGCGCCCGGTTTCAGGAATGTAATGATTGGAAATAATTCTGCATCAATAGTAGCTGAATCTTACGTAAAAGGCTTGCGTGGCTATGATATTGAAACGCTCTATAAAGCTTTGATCAACGGCGCCAATAATGAAGGCCCGCAAGGTACTGGCCGCACCGGGGTGAAATTTTACAATTCACTGGGATATGTGCCTTATGATGTGGGCATTAATGAAAATGCGGCACGCACGCTGGAATATGCTTATGACGATTATTGTATTTATCAGCTTGGAAAAGCGTTGAACAAGCCGGAATCTGAAATTGGAATTTTCAAACAACGCGCTATGAATTATAAAAACCTGTTTGACAAGTCACATCTTTTAATGCGCGGAAAAAATAAGGATGGTAATTTTCAAACACCTTTCAATCCATTTAAATGGGGCGATGCATTCACCGAAGGAAATAGCTGGCATTACAGTTGGTCCGTGTTCCAGGATATTGACGGCCTGATCAACTTAATGGGAGGAAAGAAAAAATTTGTAGAAATGCTTGATTCTGTATTTGTGATGCCACCAACATTTGACGACAGTTATTATGGCGGAGTGATCCATGAGATCCGTGAAATGCAGGTGGCCGATATGGGTCAATATGCACATGGCAACCAGCCTATTCAACATATGATTTACTTATATGATTATGCAGGTGAGCCCTGGAAAACACAATATTGGGCCCGCGAAACGATGAACAAATTATACAAAGCCACACCGGATGGTTATTGCGGCGATGAGGATAATGGTCAAACATCTGCATGGTATGTGTTTTCTGCTTTGGGCTTTTATCCGGTCACTCCAACCAGCGTTCAATACGCCGCAGGAGCTCCTCTGTTTAATCGTGCTGAGATCAATTTTGAGAATGGGAAAAAACTGGTGATCAATGCGCCCAATAACACCGCCGCCACCCGGTATGTTCAATCCGTAAATTTTAACGGTAAAGTATACACGAAAAATTATTTCAATCATTTCGACCTGCAAAAAGGAGGCACAATTAATATCCGGATGGGACAAGAGCCCAATTTGCAAAGAGGTATACAACAAAAAGATTTTCCTTATTCATTTTCAATAGATAAATAAAAGATATATGCTGAATAAATTGACACGGATAGTTTCCGTGGTTGCCCTGTCCCTGGTGACTTGCACAGGCTTTGCGCAAAAAGATTGGAAAAATGTTCGTTCTAAAGAAGATATTTCCGAAGATTCGATTTCTAAAAATGGCTTCACGCTTATTTTTATTAATAAAGATGCCTCGTTTGATAAAGAAGTTCAACAGCGGATGATCGATGCGTTTTTTACTGTTTATCCAAAAGAAGTAAAGACTTACAACAAAAAGTCTACAAAGAAAGTACATATGATCATTGATCCGGAATATGATGGTGTAGCGGCCACATCCGATGGCATTGTGCGTGTAAATCCGGAATGGATGCGTAAGCACCCGGCAGATATTGATGTGGTAACACATGAAGTTATGCATATTGTGCAAGACTATCCCGGTGGAGCTGGCCCCGGCTGGATCACTGAAGGAATTGCCGATTATGTACGGTATAAATTAGGAGTAGACAATGAAGGCGGCGGATGGAAACTGCCCGAGTATTCGGCGCGTCAAAATTACGATAATGCCTATCGCGTGACTGCCCGCTTCTTTGTTTGGATCGAAAAAAACTATAATAAAAATCTTGTAAAAGATCTTGATAAAGCCATGCGCAGCAAAACCTATACAAATGGTTTTTGGAAAAAGAAAACCGGCAAAACGGTTGATGAATTATGGGCCGCATATGCAGCAAATCCGGCTTTAGCCTAAGGCCCCTTGACTTTTGCCACAAGACAAAAGTGACAAAAAAGAGTATCGCATTAAGAGTTAGAAATATGGAAAACTCATCTTAAGCTTCCGTAGTTCAATGTTGAAAATTATAACTTCTCATAAGTGAAAATATAGATTTTTACATTTTTATAAAATTCGTGTTTGAGAATGGTTATTAAATGAATTTGTTGTTAAAGCAAAAAAAATGGGACCTTTTTGAGGCCCCATTTTTTTAATTAAAAGATTAAGATTATTTACCGGATTCCTTACTGATAAAATTACCGGTCGCTTCAATATAGTCGCTATACTTTTTGTTTATTGCGTCGGATTGTTTTTCACCATCGATGTAAAGTACTTTGTCCTGAACAGCCACAGAAAAAGTATTGCCCTTGATCAAGTGATCATGGTCTAACACATCGATAAATTTCTTCACTTCTACTTCAACTGCAGATTTATTTCCAGTGTCAGGAGTTGTTAGCGTCCACATGTTTTTATTATCTGCGGCGTGTCCATTCATAGAGGATTGATTTAATAAAATCAATGTTTCCATTTTCAACTGGCGATTTTTTTCAATACTTCCCTGGTGAATCTTCGCAAGGGTAGGAGCGATAACCAATGAGATAATACTCATTAATTTGATCAGGATATTCATGCTCGGTCCTGATGTATCTTTAAAGGGATCACCAACAGTATCACCTGTTACGGAAGCTTTATGTGGTTCAGATCCTTTGTAATGAGTCTCATTGTTGATTACGGCGCCTTTTTCAAATGATTTTTTTGCATTGTCCCATGCGCCGCCTGCGTTGTTTTGGAAAATTCCCATCAACACGCCACTCACTGTTGCACCCGCCAAAAATCCTCCCAACACTTCGGGGCCAAAAATAAATCCAATAATCAAGGGAGAAATTAAAGCGATTGCGCCCGGCAACATCATTTTTTTGATAGAAGCATCAGTAGAAATCGCAACACATTTTTCATATTCAGGTTTGCCCGTACCTTCCATGATTCCTGGAATTGTTCTGAACTGGCGACGAACTTCTTCCACCATTGCCATCGCTGCTTCTCCAACCGCACGTATCGCAAGAGAAGAAAATATAAATGGAATCATAGCACCCACAAATAACCCGGCCAATACATCCGCCCGATAAATATCGATGCCATCAATTTTTGCAATACCAACGAATGCCGCAAATAATGCAAGGGCAGTTAATGCTGCGGAAGCAATAGCAAAGCCTTTTCCGGTAGCAGCCGTAGTATTTCCTACCGCATCAAGAATATCGGTTTTTTCACGTACTTCTTTTGGAAGCTCACACATTTCTGCAATTCCACCGGCATTGTCGGCAATGGGTCCGAAAGCATCAATAGCAAGTTGCATAGCAGTTGTTGCCATCATCCCGGCTGCGGCGATTGCAACACCATATAAACCGGCACAATAATAAGACATGAAAATACCTGAAGCCAATACTAAAATCGGCAACATCGTACTTTCCATTCCTACCGCTAGTCCACCGATAATGTTAGTTGCATGCCCGGTAGAGGATTGGCGAACGATCGACATAACCGGGCGCCTTCCCATTGCTGTAAAATATTCTGTAATGATGCTCATCAGGGTTCCTACAACCAGGCCGACAATGATAGCGCCAAACACTCCGTATTTAGTAAAATGAATATTTCTTAAAACCATATCCGTGTCGGGCATAATCCACATTACAAGGAAATATGAAGCAATAGCAGTAAGAATAATTGCGCCCCAATTACCCATGTTCAAAGCTTTTTGAACAACGGATGTATGCAAACCGGCACTGTCTTTAATTTTTACAAAAAGAGTTCCTACAATTGAAAACAGGATACCCATAGATGCAATCAGCATAGGCAATAGAATCGGTGCCATGCCACCAAATGCGTCATTCGAAAGAGTTTCCCTTCCCAGAACCATTGTGGCTAAAACTGTTGCAACATAAGAACCAAATAGATCAGCTCCCATACCGGCAACGTCGCCAACATTATCGCCTACATTATCCGCAATGGTCGCGGGATTTCTTGGATCATCTTCCGGAATTCCTGCTTCTACTTTTCCTACCAGGTCCGCGCCCACGTCAGCCGCCTTGGTATAGATACCACCGCCAACTCTTGCAAACAACGCGATACTTTCAGCACCAAGACTGAAACCGGTTAATATTTCAATAGTGCGCTCCATCTCAAGGCTGTCGACACTTGAATGCGGAGCAAAAATAAATTTCAAAATGATAAATAATCCGCCAAGCCCTAATACCGCAAGGCCGGCAACGCCAAGACCCATAACACTTCCGCCTGTAAAAGAAACCTGCAACGCTTTTGCCAGGCTTGTGCGCGCCGCCTGTGCCGTGCGTACATTGGCTTTGGTGGCCACTTTCATGCCAATAAAGCCGGCTAAAGCGCTTAAACATCCACCGCAAATGAATGCGATCGCAATACTCCAATGGCTGTTGGCGCTGCTAAAACCCAGAACGCCCAACAGTAATGCACCGATGATCACAAAATAAGTAAGGATCTTGTACTCAGCTCTTAAGAACGCCATGGCGCCGTCAGCAATGTAAGTGCTGATTTCCTTCATTTTTTCATTACCGGCATCCTGCTTGTTGACCCATTTAAACTTAATAAAGGTGTAAAGCAAGCCCACAATGCCCATTGCCGGTATTACATAAATCAAATTATCCATAATAGTTATTATTATTTTTTGGGTGGCAAAAATAGGGTAAAAAATGTTTATTTTCCTAATTAGACGAATAGTGACGGGCTATTTAATGAAATAAAGATTCACCAAAACATATTGCCTTTCAAAACGCTGATTTCTGAAAAAATAAAAACCTTCATTCGCAGATAATTAATAACGCTTGAATATAATGGAATGCGATTTCTTTATTTCTTAATATTTACTTTTTAATCTTAGTAGTCGCTTAGGATTGGCTGGCGCAATCTTGAAAAAGGTTGTAGCAATTTATAGGGATAGATTAATCTTTATCATCTGTTTCTTTTCACCAGGTATTTTTCAAAAAAATCCTCACTTCTCAACACCTCGATTTCTGAAAAATAAAAATCATCTATATCCTCCGTAACTATGCAATCGCATTTATGTTCGAGTGCGCCATAATATTCAAGACCATCTTCAAAATCGTTAACCCGAGGATTTTTAAGGCATTTCAATACAGTACTTTTATTTACATCTGCAATATGAATATGTTCACATAAAATTTCGATCTTCTTTTTTGCCGCAACACTTCTAAATTTTTTTTCTGCGAAATAAAAAGCAATTGCAAGACAAACAGGTGTAGTGTATAATGTAAATTTTGACCTGTCAGCGAGGCTTACGATGCGGGAGGAATAAGTAAAAAGAGGATATTCTTTATTTAAAACAGAAACTAAAATATTGGCATCAAGAAAAATTCTCATTACTGTTTCGGTTTTTAACATGATGCCAGAGACTGGTAAGCCAAAATATAGATTTTGAAATTTTATTTTTTGGAATTGAAAAATTCATCTTTGGCCTGCTTCCGGGTTCTTTTTTTCGCCGTTTGATATTCTGCCTGCCCTTCGGCAACCTCGAAAACCCAGTCTGAAATAGGGTAATCTTCCATGGATTGATAATCGGAAGAAGTGGCTTTTTTCAATAGAAATTCCACCAACCTCGAAAGGCTGATATTGTTATTTTCGGCGAATTTTTTTGCTCTGATAACAACTGATTCATCAAAGCTCAAAGTGATTTTGTAATCCATAGCCATTAATTTAAAAAACAAAATTAATCTTTTTATACTACAAACAAAATTTTTCTATACGTATAAACTTATTTTGATGAAATTTCTTTAAATGCTTTTCCCAGGTAGTTAATAATATCACCTGCAATCAACCCTTCTTCCGAAACTTTTTTTGCAGCAAGATCTCCTGCTAAACCGTGCAGGTAAACGCCCAAAATGCAGGCACTAAGCGATGAGTATTTCTGGGCAACTAATCCTGTGATGATGCCCGTGAGCACATCCCCCGCGCCGGCGGTAGCCATTCCCGCATTTCCTGTCGAATTAAAATACCCTTTTCCGTCGGGAGCAGCGATGAAAGTGAAATGTCCTTTCAGCACAATAAAAATATGTAACTGCTTTGCTTTTTTTATCGCCAGCTCCATTCTCTCAAAGTCGGAGCCAGATTTTCCAAATAACCTTTCAAACTCCTTTGGATGTGGTGTGATAATACTGTTCTTCGGAATCAATTTATATAATGCCGGATTTTCGCCCATTACATTGAGTGCATCTGCATCAACCACAACAGTTTTTTTGAAATTTGTAAACAAGTCATGCAATAACTGGTTATGTGAATTGTGCCTGCCGATGCCCGGACCGATTCCGACTACATCGAAGTTTTTAAAATCCGTTATATCTTTTATAAATGTGTTGCCAGAGGTTTTGCACATAGCTTCCGGAACGCAGGATTGAACAATCTCATATCCTGATTTGCAGGTGTAGCACGTTAATTTTCCGACGCCGCTTCTTAAGCATGCCCTGGAACTTAAAACAGCCGCACCCATCATTCCGTAGCTTCCGGATAACAGGCATGCATAACCGTAATTACCTTTGTTGGCAAAAGAATTTCTGGGAACGTACAAACGTTTTATTAATTCCTTGTCGACAAATTCAAGTGCAGAATCTTCTTTCTCTTCAAATTCTTTTGACAGATTTATATCCAACAAAAATACCTCTCCGGTATAGAGACCGTTTTCAGCCATCAGAAAGCCCCTTTTTTGATTTTGGAAAGACAGCGTGTAATTGGCTTTTATAATTCCATTATTCCCGCGGCCGGCAGAGCTTTCATCAATCAACAAGCCACTGGGAACATCAATAGAAATAATTGTTTGAGCAAAATTATTTAAGTGGTGAATGAGCTTTGAAAAAAGGCCTGTAATTCTTTTGTTCAAACCTGTTCCGAATAGTGCGTCAATAACGGTTTCGTTTGTTAAGCCAGGAAGGGTGTCGGCGTCTTTTAAAAAATAAATTTCGTTGGAAATTTTATGCAATCTTTCCAGGTTTATTTCAAAATCTGAAGAACCTGGTTTTTCGCTATCGACAATATAGGCTGACACGGGATATCCGCTCTCTAATAATATTCTTGCAATGGCAAGTCCGTCGCCTCCATTATTTCCTTTCCCACAAAAAATTTTAAAAGATTGGTTTTTTTCAAAATGGCTGATGATCCAGGTGGCGCAGGCCGAGGCGGCTCGTTCCATGAGCTCGACAGAACTGACGGGTTCATGCTGAATAGTGTAGGCGTCCCAGGCTTTTATTTGTGAAACTGAAAATATTTTCAATGTTGGATTGTTGATTTTTTATATTGTTAACTTGTGGAATTGTTATATTGTTGAATACAATTCTAAAATACAAAAAACTACTTTTTCACTTGTCTGGCTAAAGAAACTTTTGGATCAGTAATTCCTTACCAGGTTTTTTAAACAGATCTTATCATCCCACCAAATATCTTTCTTTGATAATATTGATATGATGTTTTAGATGTCCTACGGTAATATAGCCCAACGCCCGGACAGTGACAGGATGGTTATTCGCAGTTCCGGAAAAATTCAAAATGTCTTCTGAAAAAGAGTTGAACAACATTTCGCTTGATCTTCTTATTGTTGCAAATTCTGTTACAAGATCCTGCCAGCTTCTTTCGTTGGCCCGGGAATTCGCCGCATAGCTATTTTCATCAAACGAAGGAAGGTTGTTCTTATCTCCGCGCGCAAACGCCATTGCCCTGTAGGCGAACACTCTTTCTGCATCGATAATATGTTGCAACACTTCCTTCAGGGTCCATTTTCCTTCAGCGTATCTGTAAAGAGATTGTTGCTCAGAGATTGTTTTTAAAAAATTTTCTGCTTCGCTGCTTTGGTTCTTGAGTGCATTTTTAAAATCTTCTTCAGGTACCAATTTTATGTAAGGTTCGAAATGGGAAGGGTAAGTATCTGTCGCTGGTCTTGACATTTTGATAAAATTTAAATTTGAAAAATAAAATTACATTCTTTCAAAATTCCTAAAGATTATGTTATTCGCCAGATTATTTTTAAAATAAAAAACCCGGCTTGTTTATTGGGCCGGGTTTTAATAAAAACTATGGGGATTGTTTACCCTCTTCTATTTTTTTTCACTTTTGATTTTGGAAGAAAATCCATCTTCATATCTCTTTCTCCTTTAAGTGTAGCGGCCAGTTTCACCGCGTTGTAAGCATTCACTTCACCACCACTTTTTGAAATATCAGACAAGCTTACCATTTCATCTGTTCCCGGAAGTTTTACCTGATCAGTCATTGGTGAAACGGATTTTTCGATCACATACTTTACCTGCTCCGCAGTCAGATCGGGAAAATATTCACGAATCAATGCGCCTAATCCTGCCACGACAGGAGCAGCCATGCTGGTTCCGGAAAAGTTACCGTATTTATCGCCGCCAGGTAATGTGGAATAGATATTTACACCCGGGGCAAAAACATCCACTTCCTGTTTGCCATAATTACTAAAACTTGCAGTGAATCCTCCATTCGTCGCATCGCCGCTGGCGCCTACGGTAATGAAATTTTTTGCTCTGCCGGATTTATCGATGAAAACAGGATTAGGATAGTTTTCAGCAGTGTCTACATTTTTAGCATCATTGCCAGCTGCGTGAACTAAAAGAACATCCTTGCTTTGAGCGTATTTCACCGCATCATCTACCCAGTTTTTTTCGGGAGAAAAGCTTTTTCCAAAACTCATGCTGATCACCTGGGCGCCATTGTCAACGGCATAGCGAATTGCATTAGCGATATCCTTGTCGTGCTCGTCACCATCCGGAACCGCGCGAATCATCATGATCCTGACATTATCCGCGATACCGTTCATTCCCTTTCCATTATTTCTAACGGCCGCAATGATTCCGGAACAATGGGTTCCATGAGAAGGCGTGCCGGCCATTACATCATTGTTGCCATAATAGCGGTCATTGATATCGTTAGGATTGTCCTTTACTATTTCATTTCTATAATCTTCAGGTGGCGTGTTAGCCGATTCCGCTTTGCGAAGCTGTCCTTTCAGATCATCTAAAATTTGCTCGTTGGTGATATCATAACTATCATTCAGCTTCGAAATATTCAGGTAAATCGCCGTGGCAGTTTTTGAATCAGGAGCAGACGGTGTATAGGCTTTCAAATCATTGCCGTTGAATTCAGTTTTCCCCAGGTCTTTGGAAATAATTGAATCGCCTCTTTCCAAAACCGGCAAAATTCTTTGCATCATTAGCAATTCTGCGGGATTAACCGCGCCCACAACATTTTCTTTAGCTTTAAGATAAGTGGCATATTCGACTTTTGCAGCGTCATCCATTTTAGTAGTGTCAGCTGCCGTGTCGCCATATTTGGTTTTCAATTTCCAGTAAACCCTGGCGCCTTCATAAGAATCCTGGTGGACATTCCGGCCATCTTTTCCACCAATAAAATTCCATCCATACACATCATCTACATAGCCATTATGGTCATCATCGATTCCATTGCCCGGAATTTCTCCCGGATTGCGCCACAAAATTGATTTTAAATCTTCCTGTGTTGTGTCTACGCCACTGTCGATCACTGCTACAACAACAGTTTTGCTTTTCCTGCCTTTCAAAAAGTCGTATGCTTTATCGAGACTGATGCCGTAATAGCCGGTTTCAGCCTTATCTAACTGGTACCAATTATTCGGAGCTACTTTTTTTGCCGAATCCGATTGTGCAAAGGTCGTAAAGGACGCAGATGCCATCAATGCGGCTGCGAGAAAAAAGCGCTTAATTCCTTTTATCATTTTCATTTTAAATTTGTGAGTTGCAAATATTTATTATTTTTTGAAAAGAATGTGATCCGTTCAAAATAATTATGGAATAATTATGCAATTATCGTGGTAAAATTTCGAAACAAGGACCTGGAAAGCCAAAATATAGATTTTCGCTTTTATAGAACCTGGTTGTCATAAAATAATCAATTATTTTTTCTTCAGATAAGAAAGATCTAATATTTCGACTTTTCGAAAATCAACCGGCTGGCCTTCACTTTGCAAGGCAATAAATCCGCTGCTTAATAACTTCCCATCGATTTTAACTTTGGGGTCATATCGGTTTACAACGCCGCCGCCGATCTGCGGTTTGGAATATTGTAAAACGGTGTCGCCATTGATGATGTGCGTGATCAGGGAATCGCCCAGCACGATAAGTTCGGCGCGAACCCATTGCTCGCCCTCATAGGTTTTTGAGGTGGAATTAATACAATGTTCTTTGGCGATTTCTCCTTTATAAACCACATTGGTTCCTGGGGAGCACATGTTGCCGGTTGGTCTTGGCTTTCCATCTCCGAGCCCTGCAAGCAATTGCATTTCAATTGATATTGGCCAATCCTGCTCTACAGGCATTGTTGCCGGATCCTGCGAATGAAACATAATGCCACTGTTCAATAAAGTATAATCGGGTGCGCCCTTTTGTTGTTTGCCGACAAACCTGTATTCCACCACTAATTTAAAATACGAGAAAGGCGTTTTATAATATAAATGTCCGAACTGGTCATTAAAATCCCCGTATTGGTCGTACCTCACTTTAATGATGCTATCCTCCACGCGAAAAGTATTTCCAAAATTATCGTTCAGTTTATGATGATGAATTTTAACGACCCAATCATTGATATCCTTGCCGTTGAAAAGTGTCACCCATTGAGGATTGGGATTTTCTGCAGGTTGTTGCGATTGACAAGCTGTTGAGGCGAAAACTACACTTGCTAAAAAGAAAAGTTTTATTGATTTCATTCTCAATTTTTTTTAAGTTGAAGGTGGTGATTAATAAAATAATATTATAGTGTTAGTAATGTCCGCGAATCAGCGGTTTTATTTTGCCATCATACAATTGCCTTAGCTTTTTATGGATGTCCGGACTCAACGGAGGCAATGATGAAGCGGCCACGTTACTTTCCACTTGCGACGTTTTTGAGGCGCCGGGAATGACAGTCGTTACCTGGGGATGATCCAGTATCCATCGGATCGCCCAGGATGCCATCCGTTCGTCAGGAAATAGTGCTGCTATTTCTTTTGATAAATGAAGTCCTTCAGAAAATTTAATTCCTGAAAAAGTTTCACCTGCATTAAAAGCTTCGCCATTTGCATTAAAATTTCGATGATCGTTTTCAGCAAATTTTGTATGTTCATTAAACTTACCGGTGAGCAAACCACTTGCCAAAGGAACTCTAACGATTATGGCAACATTTTTTTCTTTTGCCTTTTCAAAAACTTCGTCTGCAATGTGCTGGCGAAATAAATTAAAAATGATTTGTAATGATGAGATGCCATCTTCTCGCAGGCATAATAGGGCCTCCTCGCTGGTTTCCACGCTCACGCCCCAATGTTGGATGAGTTTTTCGTCCTTTAATTTTCTTAAATGTTTAAATACATTTCCCGCTTTTAATTCTTCCGTTGGAATGCAGTGAAGTTGTTCCAAAAACAGTTGCGACATGCCGAGATGCTCCAGCGAACTTTCTATCTGCTTTCGCATAATATCATAAGTAAAGTTTTGCGGCCAACCATAGCCGTTATCCTGCCTTCGACCGAGCTTGGTAGCTACAAAAATTTCTTTATCTGTTGTTTTTAAAAATTTTCCAATGAGCTTTTCGCTGATCCCCATGCCGTATACATCGGCTGTGTCAATAAAATTTCCTCCGAGACTGGTAAAAGTTTTTAAGATTTCAAAAGCCTCTTCTTCTTTTACAATGCCCCAGTCGGCATTGCCCAATTGCCAGGTACCTAAGCCAACTTCTGAAATGTTTCTTCCTTTAAATGAACGGTATTGCATATTATTTTAAATTAAAAAAATCTATAAAATCGCTTATGAGAAATCGTTTTCTTGTGAAGGCCGACAGCTTCTGTTACGATCGATTTTGTTTTTAAATAAAATTAAAAAAGAACTTTGAGCACAATTTCAAAGTTCTTCAAATCAATTGATATCATGGAAAAACAGGTTTTTAAACCTTGGGCAATTTATAACCGTTATGATATTCCTTCATAAGATATTGCTTGTTGATATCGTTGTTGGTGAATTGTTTTTTCGCTGCATCCCATTCCAGTTTTTTTCCGGAGCGAAAAGCGATGTTTCCCATCTGAGCAACCGTTGCAACGTGAGCGCCGGCTTGTATGGAGCAGTGCAAATCCTGCATTTTACGCGACTTTACCACGCTCACCCAATTCTCCATGTGTTTATCCAAACCATTGTCCGATGACTTCACGAATTCTTTGCTCACTTTATTTTTGCTTTGTTTTTCTTCTATCACTTCCCAGCCGCCGCGATTAAGGATCAGCGTTCCGTTATTCCCGATATAAGCGATACCGTGATCGCGGTTGTAAGAGCCATTGTCAATTCCCATCGCAGAATCCCACACCATATTAAACCCATCAAATTCGTATAGCGTTGTCAATGTATCCGGTGTTTCTTCATACAAATCAGGATAAGCAAAACGCCCACCCAGCGCAGAGATTGACTTAGGCACATCGGCCTTCATGCCCAGCAAACCATAATCTAATAAATGCACGCCCCAGTCTGTCATTAAGCCGCCGGCATAATCCCAAAACCAACGAAAATTAAAATGAAAGCGGCTGGAATTAAAGGCTCGTTTTTGTGCCGGCCCCAACCATGTTGCATAATCCACACCAGCGGGTGGCGCGGTGTCAGGCACAACAGGACCGGGTTTCATCCAACCCTGGTAGCACCACACTTTCACAGTTCTGATATTGCCCAATTGCCCGCTCTGTACAAAATCGACGGCATCTTTAAAATGTTGCTGGCTCCGTTGCCATTGGCCTGCCTGAACTGCTTTACTATATCGTTGCTGCGCATTGATCATTGCAGTGCATTCTAAAATAGAATTGCCAACCGGTTTTTCGACATACACATCTTTGCCGGCTTCGCAGGCATGCATCATGATCAGCGCGTGCCAATGATCCGGCGTACCGATGATTACGGCATCAACATCTTTGTTATCAAGAAGCTTTCTGTAATCGCCATAAATTTTTATTTTGGTCGCATCAATATTCATTTTGGCGAGATCACCAAGTCTTTTATCAATTACGTTTTTATCCACATCACATAACGCCACCAGGTTGACACCCGGAATTTTCAACGCTGCTGAAACATCAGCCCAACCCATTCCATTGATTCCGATCGCACCAATATTTAACTGATCGCTCGGCGCAATGCGGTTTTTTAAAATAGCAAAGGCATTGTTGTCCAAAGCAGACAGCAATAGTCCACCACCAACCATAGTCGCGGTGTTTTGAATAAATTTCCGGCGTGATGACATTTGATTCGAATTTTTTGTGGTTAAAAAAAAGGAAAGGCAATTTATGAAATAAAAATTTCATATTTTTCTTTTGATAAAAATACCATTACAGTGGAGAAAATAAGTTTAAATCGAGAAGATTTACAAGACAAAATTATTGCAGAATTTTTTTTGTTTTTGTTAGATAGAAATCGCAAAAAACTATAAAATGGCTTTCCTGAAATTTATTGCAGCCGCCTGAACTCCTTACTGGATCTTGATCACACTATTTTCCACTAATGCAAAAACATGGTCTGATTTCGCCGGTTTTATTTTCGCTAGTCCTGTGAACGCGCTGAAGGCAGGCAGCACTGCGTATTCCTTACTGAAATAAAAACAAGGCAGCATCAGGCTTTGGTTGCCAGCCCCATTGAGCCTTATGCCGGGATGAATGTGTCCCGAAAAAGTAAACAAATTCTCTGCATCATCACATGAAGCGCCGATGTCGTGCGTGAAACAAAAATTACCAATAGACATTTTATTTTCGAAAACCCGGATGTTCGCTTCCGTGTAAAATTTTTTGGATAAAATGTCGTGATTTCCCCGCACAAGGTAAAATTCGATCTGGGAAATATCTTTTCTCCATTTGGTAAAAAAATCAAGTTCCTTGTTTGCGGAACTATGAAACATATCGCCCGCGACCAATAAAATTTTTGGTTTGAAAAATTGAATCTCAGCAAACAATCTTTGTAGATCTTCTTTAAAAATATTTTGAGGAATACCAATGCCTGATTTTCTGAAATGGCCCGACTTGCCAAAGTGCAGATCAGATACAATTAAGATCTTTTCTTCTTCCCAAAAGATGCATCGTGCAGCCGAAAGCCAAAGGGTTTGTTTTTTAAATATAAATCGAAGTGGCGCGGACAAATTTTTTTCGGCAAGTTATAAAAACATTGGATAGCGATTACATTCGGTCTTTAATGATCCCGTCTTTCCAATTCAGGAATCAATAATAATAATGGAAAGGGGATTATAAAAAATAAAATATTTAAAAGGCGACATGTCCTCTTATGCCCAAAGCATTCACAGGGCCTCTGGCTTTATTGTAGCCGGGATTGTTGATTAATTGGTAATCGAATGTAACAGAAAAAGAGCTGTGCAATTGTAATTTATAATAAGTCTCGATCATCAATTCATTGCCATAATTTAAGTTGCCATCGCCGAGCATAAAACCATAACCGCCGGCTTTAAGATATTCGCGATGTGCTTTTGAAATACCGCCCGTCGCGCCTGCAATCCCTATTTCATCCGCCGGCCTTTCCCAACTACTGCCCAACATGTTTGCACCGACGGTGGCGCTGTGATCAACTTCGGTAAATACCCAGGTGGAATGTTTTCCGTCGTTCCAGCCTGCGCGTGCAAAAAGACCGAAATTGTTAGTCAATTGCTGATCGGCACTGATGCTAAAACCATATTTATTGCCTCCATAAAACGACGGCGGCGCTTGTTCTTTGCCGTCTATGATGCTCACCACACTACTATCGCCGGTGAGAAGCAATTTAGTGGCATCAGAATAAGATGGCATCTTAGAAGTCTGATAAAAAGCCATTCCGCGGATGGCGCCGGCGCGTTTTTTTATACTCCATTTTCGCGCATATTCAATCGTGGTGGCATTAGATCTGATCCAGCTGGTATTCATTTTTGAACCATTAGCCATCTCTGGCAGCAAGGCGGATGAGGCCCTGAATTCCCATTTAGGTTTTATTAATTCAACAACCAATCCTTGTGTGTAACCGCGGGTGTTTGCCGGATAATCCCATGAACCCTGATCCATCAAAATCCAGTTGAAAAATTGTGTGCGCGGATCGTGTGCATATCGGTTATCGTCATAAAAATCGCTCATGTTTATTTTGCCAAAATTGATTACCAAACGCGATGACGGCAATTTGCCGGCTAACTGATTGGCGTCTGATGCAACGTCTTCATAGGATGTATTTTTCAAAGGAATTATTTGTTGAAAAAAAGCCCTTCCAATATAGATTTTTGGATCAGGATCAGATATCCTGAATACCTCGCCATTCGGGAATGCCGCAATTCCTAATGCATCGCTCATGCCCACTCCGCCGCTTATTTCCGGGTTCATTTGCAACGAGGCGCCACGCCATAATTTTCTTCCTAAAAACAAGCTCGCTGAAACGGACATAACTCCATTTTCGGCTGTGCTTCTAAAACTATTTCGACCGGAATATTGACTTTTGAAAGAGGGATGCCATTGAATAATATTGGTGAATTGAAAATGAAGCGACCACGGGGCAACCGAATCTTTTCTACTGATGTAATTATTATCAATAAGGTTACTTACATTTTGAGCCTTAATGGATGAAAAATATAAAACCATCAAAATAAATCCTAAAATTTTTTGCATAAAGGAAATCTCTCTTTTTTTTCTAAAAAATTGAACTGATCATCATCAATATCTGTCAATCAAGATTGTAAATTTTTTCAGCAGGCGTTTTAAGGAAATCCTGTTTGAAATATTGCGAGAGATTCAAATGAATATGTTCTGATAGTTGAATTCGTGAGGATGGAAGAAGATCGAAGCGGCGCGGACAATTTTTTTTCGGCAAGGTATGACATCGGATAATTTTTAAGTCATGAAAATCTACATTTTTGCTTATAAGAGTATGAGATCAATAATTCAGATTTGAAGTGATTCATTTTATTTTTCCAGTTGCATCTGCATTTTTTTCACACGGTCTTCTAATTTTTCTGAAGAAAGATCTTCGCGCATACTATCCACTTTTATCGGAAAACAGAATGGCGTTAATCTTTTTGGAAAGGTGATGATGATTTTTCCTTTTTGAATTCTTTCGAGCATATTTCGCAGGCGTTGTTCTTCCATTTGTTGTTCCATCACTTCATTATATGCCTGTCGTAATAATAAATTTTCCGGTTCATACTGGAAGAATACATTAAACAATAGTGACGCTGATGATTGCAGATGCCTGGCTTTCTTTTGTTCGCCTGGAAAGCCCTGGAATATCAAACCACCAATTACAGCGATGTCCCGGAATTTTCGTTTGGCCATTTCCACACTATTCAAGCTGCGTTGAATATCTTCAAATAAATTCTCCGGTGAAAACATTTCATAAGCATTTGAATCATCAAGCGGGATTGGCTGATCGCTCAATAGCTCAAAGCCATAATCATTCATCGCAAAGGAAAATGTAATGGGCATAATGCGGCTAAGCCGGTAAGCAAGAATTGCTGCCATGGCCTCATGCACTAATCTTCCCTCGAAAGGAAATACAAAAAGATGAAAGCCATCTTTCGTTTCAATATGTTCAATTAATAATTCATTTTCTTTAGGAATGTGTGAAAGATATTCCTGCAACTCAAATAATGGTTTTAAAATTTCCAACTCGGGTTCTTTCTTAGTTCTTACCTGGTTATTGTCAATTTCAAATCCGGCCTGGTCAAATTTTTTGCGAAGCATAAAACCAAGATTTGCTGAAAGCGGCATCCTTCCTCCCTGCCAGCTTGGAATCATCGATTTTTTTGCATTCGATTTTCTCACGAGGCACGTCATGTCTTTTATCATCACGAATTCCAATGTCCGTCCCGCGAGCGTAAACACGTCGCCAGGCTGCATGCGTGCGATAAACCATTCTTCGATGACGCCAACAAAACCACCGCCTAAAAATTTCACTTTCAACATTGGGTCGCTAACGATCGTACCGATATGCATACGGTGTCGCATCGCAATTCTGCGATTATTAATTTTATAAAGTCCGTCGATGATCTCTATTTTTTTATAATCATCATATTGCTGTAATGCAACACCACCGGCCGTTGCAAAGTGAAGGATCTGCTGCCAATCTTCGAAAGCAAGGTCCCGGTAACAATAAGTAGATTTGATTTCTTTAAAAATTTGATCAGGATAGAAACCGTCCGAGATAGCCAATGTGCTTAAATATTGAATAAGCACATCATAGCATAAAATTCTTGGCTCGCGGCTTTCGATCAGGTTTATTTTAGTAGCGTCTTTTAGCGCCGCGGCTTCTATTAATTCCAATGAATGCGTAGGCAAAAAATAAATTTTACTCACTTCTCCCGGGCGATGCCCGCTTCTTCCGGCTCTTTGTAAAAACCTTGCTACGCCTTTTGGCGAGCCCACCTGGATCACGGTTTCAACAGGCCTGAAATCAACACCGAGGTCGAGGCTTGCTGTGCAAACAACTGCTTTTAAATTGCCGGTGTGCAAATTTTCTTCTACCCAAAATCTAAGATCCTGCTCGATGCTTCCGTGGTGTAAGGCAATGGCTCCTGCAAGTTCGGGACAGGTTCTCAACAACGCCTGGTACCACATTTCACTCATTCCCCTCGTGTTGATGAAGATCAAAGTGGTCTTGCTTTCCATGATGATGGGAATGACCTTGTCCACCAGTTTGATTCCCAGGTGACCGGCCCATGGATACTTTTCTATTTCATCAGGAAAAATAGATTCTATTTGGATCGGCTTATTAATCTTTGCCGTCACCGTTTTAAAATCTTTTTGTGTTAGTCCGACTTGTGAAAGCGGTGCCAGCAGAACTTCTTCAGCTTCCGACATATTTCCGATCGTCGCACTGATTCCCCAAATATTAAGTTTACTGTTCTTTGCGTCTTGTGTCGTAACGGGCATTATATGACTTTCGTCAATCGCTTTTAGCGCGACCAATCTTGATAGGGCAAGTTCGACCTGCACGCCGCGTTTGCTTCCCAATAATTCATGCCATTCATCAACAGCTACAATTTTTAAAAACTTAAAAACTTCAGGGTAATTTTTTTGCGCTAATAATAAATGCAGGCTTTCCGGGGTGATAATTAACACTTCGGGAACCTGTCTTTTTTGCTTCGCACGATCGCTCAACGTGGTATCGCCATTGCGGATGCCAACTTTCCAGTTCATACCCAATTCACCAATCACTTCTTCCATAGCGCGCCCAATATCCTTTGCTAGCGCGCGCAAAGGCGTAATCCATAAAAGCTGTAAACCATTTTTGTTTTTGGTTTTAAATTGATCAGGATGATCATTAATGAATGAAATGAGCGCGCCAAGGAAAACAGAAAATGTTTTACCGCAACCCGTCGGCGCATTCACAAGACCCGATTTTTTATCAATGATATGCTGCCAGGTTTCTTCCTGGAAGGCGAAAGGAATAAATTCTTTTTCAGCCAGCCATGTATGAATTACCTGGAAACCCTTAGTATTTTTTAATTCCACTTTTGTATTGTTCAATTTTAATTCAAACTGTAAAAAAATTAATCGCTACAGTTTTGTCGATAGATAATTGTGCTTGAGCAACCCAATAATTTAATAATAGAATAATTAAATAATTAACCTCTACTCCAGCAATAAAATAATTTCCTCATTTGCCATACATCTTTAGCATTTCTTTTAGGTCATCCATTGTATTGATATCATCCACGGTTTTGTCTTTGCGCCAACGGCTCATTCTAGGGAAACGCAATGCTACACCGCTTTTGTGACGATTGCTGGCAGCAATCCCTTCAAACGCAATTTCAAAAACCAACTCAGGTTTGACCGTCCGCACAGGCCCGAATTTCTCAAGGGAATTTCGTTTTACAAAATTATCGACCTGGGCAAATTCTTTATCCGTTAATCCTGAATATGCTTTGGTAAATGTGATTAATTTATCACCATCTTTTACCGCGAAAGTATAATCTGTATAAAGATTGCTTCTTCGCCCGCTACCCTTTTGCGCATATACCATCACACAATCAATGGTGAGGGGATCAATTTTCCATTTCCACCAATCGCCTCTTTTTCTGCCAACTTTATAATCAGAATCTTTTCTCTTCAACATAATGCCTTCACTGTTTTTCTCGCGGGATTTTTTTCGAACTTCTGACAATTGTGACCATAAATCAAATTCGATGATCTCCGAGATCCGGATCGCATTATTATTTAATGGAAGAATAATTTCCTCAAGTTTTTTTCTCCTTTCGGTCAGCGGCTTTTCACGCCAGTCTTCATAGTTATATTCCAAAATATCATACGCGAAAAAACTAATAGGCGCTTCCTGCAATTGTTTTTTACCAATATTCTTTCTGCCAATCCTTGTTTGTAAAACTGCAAACGCCAAAGGGTTGCCGTCAGTAGCGGGAATAATTTCACCATCGAGTACCACGCCGTCGGGAAGCAAATCTTTTAAAATAATATATTCAGGAAATTTATCGGTCATCAATTCTTCGCCGCGGCTCCATACAAAAAGTTCATTATTTCTCTTAATGATTTGGCCTCTAATGCCATCCCATTTCCATTCCGCCTGCCAAAGATTGGTGTCGCCCAAATTTTCAACATCATCGTCAATTGCGTAAGCAAGATAAAAAGGATAAGGCTTGGAAAAATCAGAAACGGAAGCAGATTCACTTAATAACTCATTGAAAGAAGTCGTGACGGGATCCCAGTTTCCGCTGATACGATGGGCGATCACGGATGGAGAATGATCTACAACTTTTGCCAAAGCATTTACGATCGTTTTTTGTGAAACGCCAATCCGAAAACTGCCCGTAATTAATTTATTAAAAACAAATCGCTCATCACGGTCCATCTTTTGCCAGCTATCAATTATAAATTTTTTCCTGGTGCTTTCTTCTTCTTTTTCGATGGCGATAAATTGCTCGAGGTAGAAAGATAAACTTTCATTCAACTGGCCCATTTCTTTGGTTTCGGGAAGCAATAGCGCAAGTGTTTCCGAGAGGTCTCCAACTGTATGATAGCATTCGTCAAAAAGCCAATCAGG
The DNA here is from genome assembly GCA_963706775.1 of uncultured Chitinophagaceae bacterium. Lineage (GTDB taxonomy): Bacteria > Bacteroidota > Bacteroidia > Chitinophagales > Chitinophagaceae > Ginsengibacter. The sequence goes on along the minus strand of CAVPNF010000019.1, from coordinate 177,156 downwards.
AATATTTATCATCGCTGTGCACCATTCGCGCATCAGCCTGGAATTCACTGCCCGCCTCGGTCTGCGCCCGCTGAAAATTGCAATCACCCAAACTTTATCAGCATCCGGTGCAGTCGCAAAATAATTGACAAGGATTTGAAGCTTGTCATTTGTTTTTGTGGAAGTGCTGAGATCGGTTACCAAATCTGCAAACAATTGCAGTCCGGATGACTTCACTAATTCATCAGGCGCGACGGTGGAAATTTGTTGCGTTTCTTCTGTCATGCGATTTCCTTTTCGTCTGATTTTATTTCGAGTGGCGAAGCTGTTTCTTCATCCTCATTTCCAAATTGCGTTTTTACTTCAGCAGCTAAAGAAATATTTTCTTCATTTAAATACCTGCTGAATGCGGATTGAAAGCCATGCGTAACAAAAACTCTTTCCGCGCCCGTGGCTTTTACGGATTCCAGCAAACCTTGCCAATCCGCATGATCACTTAACGCAAAGCCGGCGTCCGCATTTCTTCTGCGTGCATTTCCCCGAACCTGCATCCAGCCACTGCAGACGCCCACAGAATAAGGATTGAATTTTCTCATCCATGAAGTACCGTCAGCCCCGGGCGGCGCAATGATGACCGTTTCTTTTAATAATTCTTTTGGAGTTTCCGGCGTTACCCTAACTACAGGCTGCAAATTGAAGCCTGCATCAATCAGCGTTTGCTGCATATTATAGATAGCGCCATGGGCAAAAATATTTTGGGTAGTTTCTTTGATGGCCTGTAACACACGTTGCGCTTTGCCCAGGCTATAAGCCAGCAGAATACTTGAACGCCCGTTTTCTTTGTTCCTGATAATCCAATTGATGATGTTATCATAAATTTCCTGTTGCGGTTTCCATTTATAAATGGGCAATCCAAAAGTAGATTCTGTGATGAACGTATTGCATTTCACTGGCTCAAATTTTCCGCTGATGCCATCATCTTCGGTTTTATAATCACCACTGATCACCCACACTTCACCCTGGTATTCCAGCCGTATTTGGGAAGAGCCGATAATATGCCCCGCTGGATGTAGTGACAATTTCACACCATTCATAAAAATCGTTTCATTCCAGTCAAGTGTTTCATAATTATTGTCGCCGAGGCGCAATTGAAGAATCGGTTTTGTAAACAGGTGACAGAGATAATATTTATGACCAAATGAAGCGTGGTCGCTATGTCCATGTGTGATGACAGCACGGTCAACAGGCTTCCACGGATCGATGTAAAAATTTCCTGCTTCGCAAAATAATCCTCTATCGGTAAAAGTGATCAGGTTGGGCATGGGGATCAATTTACAAATAACCTGCCTGTTTTTTTCCGGACGACTTGTTAATTTTCTTCCTTTTGCCGGAAAGGGATTCCGGTGCAAAAAAGAAGAAAATCTACATTGTCGCTTATGAGGACGTTGTGCCGCGGCATCAGTAAAACCTGGGCAAAAAAATGTCAAAAAGCTAGAAAATCGCTTATGAGAAAGGGAGCGCTGAAACTGAGCAGAGACAAAAGTTTATTCTTAACTTCGCACATAAAAAATTATAAAATGAAAAGAGTTTTAGCGATTGTTTTTTTGTTAATAATAGTGTTGGCGGCATGGTGGTTATTTTTCAAAACTGATTCAGTAAAACCCAGCGGCAACGATGAAAAGGTAGCGGCACTTTCCGTAGCGAAGCATTCAGATGAATTTAATCAGAAAGTTGCTAATACAATAGACGCCTATTTAGCAATGAAAAGTTCATTTGTAGACGCCGATACTGCGGCTGTAAAAGCAAATGCTTCCCGGTTTATTATGTTGGTGGATAGCTTACCGATAGATGAATTACAAAAGAATGATTCCGCAATCGTAATGGCTGCAAGGCAACAGGTGAGCGAGATCAAAGCCAATGCAGATCCTATTTTGCAGGATAATGATCTTACACAAATGCGCCAGGATTTCAGTATGGTTTCAGAAAATCTTTATCCATTTCTAAAAACTATTGGTTATGAAGGACCAAAACTTTATTGGCAGAATTGCCCGATGGCATTTGGTGATGATAAACCTGCCAATTGGTTAAGCAATACTTCAGAAATTATCAATCCTTATATGGGAAAACATCACCCTGAATATAAGTCTGCAATGCTTAATTGCGGAGAAAATAAAGATTCGCTTTACATAAAATAAATTATTCCAAATCCGAAGGCGTTTTAAATGCCAAAAGGTTTTTTAAAGAACTATTTCCCTGGAGGCCGCCTGTGTGAATGCACAAAATATGAGCGTCTTTAGGGAAATAGTTTTTTTCGACAAGGTCGTTTACGCCAAACATCATTTTTCCGGTGTATACAAAATCCAATGGAACGCCATGTTTGAAATAAAAATCGTTTATGAAGTTGATTAATTCACCTGTCTTTTTCGCATAGCCACCAAAGTGATAATCGCCAACAAAAGAAAATTTCTTTTTGCGATCCACGCCGAGTTCGTCCAGCCTTGTATCAATATCGCTCATGTTTTTTAACGCACTAAAACCGATCGTTTCGACATTGTCTTTTACTCCGTTAATAATTCCTGCAAACGTTGTAGCCGTTCCCACTGCAAGGCACACGTGCGTGTAGTCTGTCAATTCAAAATAACAGGGAATCAATTCAGCTCCTTTCGCGCCTTTTGGTGAGAATCCGCCTTCGGGGATCAGGATAAAGTTTTTGTGATCACTATACAACTTTTGCAAAAAATCCTGGCCGCCGCTTTCTTTGTACACAGATCTGGGCACAAATTCGAGTTGCATTTTCTGCTTTAAACAAAATACAAGAGTAGGAGACAGGATTGATGGGCGCTCACCACGAACAACACCGATGCATTTCAAATTACTTTTATTAGCGGCAAAAGCTGTGGCGGCAAGGTGGTTCGAAAATGCGCCTCCAAATGTAATGATCGTTTTATGCGCTGAATGTTTTGCTTCCTTTAAAAAATAATATAGTTTAAATAATTTATTGCCGGATATCACAGGGTGAATTTCGTCAAGGCGCAGCATAGAAACCTTCACCTGTTTAGATTCATAACTTGGATCTTTTAATTGGATAATGGACGGTTTTTTGAATGCAACTCCGGGTATCAGATCATCTGTTAATGAATGTGGCATAAATCTTTCTTGCTTACTTTCGCAGCAATTTAATTAATTACAAAAACATATTAATAAGATGAAACCTACACTTTTAGTTTTGGCAGCAGGCATGGGAAGCCGCTATGGCGGCATCAAACAGATGGATTCCTTCGGTCCTTCAGGCGAAACAATTATTGATTACTCTATTTTTGACGCTATAAGGAGTGGATTTGGCAAAGTAGTATTTATTATAAGGAAAGATTTTGCGGAAGATTTTAAGAATCTTTTTGAGCCCAAACTAAAAGGGAAAATTCAAACGGAATATGTAATGCAGGAAATGGACGCTTTCACAGAAGGCTTTCAGCCGCTGGAGCCACGTACAAAACCATGGGGAACTGCTCACGCGGTACTTTGTGCAAAGGATGTGATCAAGGAACCGTTTGCTGTGATCAATGCAGATGATTTTTATGGACGGGATGCTTTTGAAAAAGCAGCGAAATTTTTGACTGATGAGGTTTCTCCGAAAAAATATTGCATCATTGGATATTATCTTGCAAAAACGCTTTCTGAGAATGGAACAGTGAGCCGTGGTGTTTGCGATGTTGATGCAAATGGGAATTTAGTAAGCATCGTGGAGCGCACAAAGATTTTTCCGGAAGACGATAAAATATTTTATGTTGAAGATGCGCTTCGGGTTCCGCTTCCTGCTGACACGCCGGTAAGCATGAATTTCTGGGCGTTTGATCCAAACGTTTTTGATTTTATTCAAACCTTATTTATCGCTTTTCTAAAAGAAAATGTTGAGAATCCAAAGGCAGAATTTTTTATTCCAATTATTGGAGATGCATATATTCATCAACAGAAAGGAGAGATAAAAGTAATCCCAACTTCTTCGCAATGGTTTGGAGTTACTTATAAGGAAGATGCACCCGGCGTTAAGTCAAGCATTGATGCATTGGTAGAAAAAGGAGAATATCCTGGAACATTATTTAGTTAATCTGCCTGAGAATGGATTAACATAATTAATGACAATAAAGTAAAAGGGAATTTTTAATTCCCTTTTACTTTATATACAAAGTCTTCAAGTTTTTTGATCTGTTGAACGCGGGATAGTCCTTTCAGAGAGTTTGACGATGACAGTTTTATCGTATCTGCTTTATCTTTTTTTACTTCTCTTAAAGCGTCATAAATATTTTTAGATTTGATGGCAAAAACCACTCCATCGGCATTGGTTTCCTTACTGCTGATGATTCCAATCACTTCGCCATTTTTATTAATTACAGGGCCGCCGCTGTTTCCCGGATTCACAGAGATGCTGATCTGGTAAGACGCTGTGTCGCCGAAATAGCCCGATTTAGCGCTTAAATATCCTTCACCATATACAACTTCTTCACGAGGATACCCTAATGTAAAGATCGGCTCTGCGAGTTCTGCGGATGATTTGGGGAAAGTATAAGGAAGCCCGGAAACTTTCCGGAATGAAGTATCAGTGATTTTTAAAATAGCAAGATCCGTAATGGGATTCGAATAAACGGCTTTCGCAAAAAATTGTTCGCCCTTTTTATTTTCCACGACCAGGTTTTTTGCATTATCCACAACATGGGCATTCGTGATAATATATCCTCTTCCATCAGCTAAAAAGCCCGTTGCGCGGAAGTTAGCTTCAAACTTCGGTTTAACTGCCGGCACAGCAGCGGAAGCAGAAGCATCATTTAATTTATGTTCAATCTGGTTTAACTTGTGTTCAAACTGGTTGAGTTTATTATCGACAAGCGGTGTTATCTGGCTCACATTTTTCTTTTCAGAATATTTGGAAACAAAAGTAGCGGTGGAAATAGAAACGATACCAGCTATACATGCTGCAACCGCGATTGTGCGCTTTGATCGGTTCCACAGATATACCAGTTTCGCCTGCAATTTTCCTTCTTTATGGGAAATAACGCCTTCATTCACCAGTTTGCTTTCTACTTCATTCAGGGTATGTTTAAGCGCTTTGATCTCGCTCATCTTTTCCAACTCATCTAAAAAGAAATTATGATCGACAACAATCTGGTCGATATCGGAATTATTTTTTCTGAGCTCTTCAAAAAAAGCCTTTTCCTGATCGTCCATTTCCCCGTTCCTGTATCTTTCTATCGCGTCCAACAGTAAATTTTCTTCCATCTCAATCAGTGTTTTTATATTGTGCAAAAAATATTTTTTTCAATCTCACGAGGCATTTGTATTTCTGCGTTTTAGCGTTGTCAGCATTGGTATATCCAAATGCGTCGGCTATCTCAGGCATTGTTTTTTTGTGAATGTAAAAAGCTTCCAAAAGGCTTTTACACGGTTCCCCGATTTTAGACAATGTGTTTTCCATTAAAATAAAATCCTCATTTCTTTTTTGATGGAGCTCGATCTCATCTTCAACCGGGATCGTCTCTTCTATCATTTCGATGGAGGGATTATAACGGTTTTGCTTCTGAAGTTTTTTTAGCCAAAGTCGTCTGCAAACTGAATATAAATAAGTCTTTATCTGGCATGTTAAAACAAAAGAGCTCGATTTTGCCTTCTCAAAAAGAACAATCATTGCCTCCTGAAAAATATCTTTCGCATCATCCGGATAACCATTATTTTTTACTATAAATGCCTGAATGGTAGTATAGTTTTCACGATAAATAGTCTCTATAGCATTGCTGTCGTTGGCTGCCAGGCCCTCCAGCAATGCTTTTTCCTGGTCGTATATATTCACTCGGCTATAATTAATACTATTAAGGTGGAAAAGTAACCCAAAAAAAATCTCAAAAAAATTTTAAAAATGGGTTACCTTTTTTCAGTATGAGTATAAACACTAAATTATCAATCAAAAATCTTAAAATTAAACAACATGAAAAAATTATTGCTTGTTCTTACAGTTGGTGCATTTTTAGCAGCTTGTGGAGACGGAACTTCTACTAAAACTGATGTGAGCACAGACACAATGTCAACTACAACTCATACCGATTCTGCAATGGCACCTGCAGTGACTGATACAACACATAAAATGATGACCGATTCTACTCATTCAATGATGAGTGCGGATTCTACAAAAAAATAATATGTCTCATATTATTTCATTGTTATAAGAATTTATATTTGGCTGGCAATCTAAGAGCCGTCTTTTTTGAAAGACGGTTTTTTTTATTCTGGAATCCACAATCTGAAAAAATGTTTTAAAATATTTTAAAAAAATTTTGTTGATTTATTTCCTTGACTTACATTTGATCAATAATGACGAACACAATCGCAAATACCGGTTTCTTTTATTTTAGCTACTATTTTAGAAATAGTCCGGGATGCCTTTGTTAAAACTGAATTAAACAGATAACGATAAAAGAATCCCGGCACAAAATGCCGGGATTCTTGTTTTAAGCCATGCAAAAGAAAATAGCCATACAGGGTTTTGAAGGCAGCTTTCACCAGGCAGCCGCCCGAAAATTTTTTGGAAATGAAGTTGACGTTGTTTGTTGTTCAACTTTCAGAGAAGTTGTAAAAATATCCGGAGATCCGGAAAAAAGTGATGGAGGTTTAATGGCGATCGAAAATTCCATCGCGGGCAGTATCCTCCCAAATTATAATTTACTTCTGCGAAGTGATCTCAAAATTATAGGAGAGATCTATCTTCAGATTGATCAAAATCTCTTAGTAAATCCTGGTGTGCAACTTCAAGATATTCGCGAGGTGCATTCGCATCCTATGGCTTTATTGCAGTGTATGGATTTTCTGGAAAAACACAATTGGAAATTGATCGAGACAGAAGATACGGCGTTGAGTGCACAGCATATTCACAACAATAAGAGTAAACACATTGCAGCTATTGCGGGCGAATTGGCAGCTGAACTTTTTCAACTGAACATGATCGCTCCAAATATTCACACCCAAAAAAATAATTATACAAGATTTTGGGCGCTGCAAAAGGCGGATTGCGCGGCGGAGATCGTGGATGCCAATAAGGCTTCTGTAATCTTTGAGACTGATCATTCAAAGGGTAGTCTTGCAAAGGTGCTGACCAAGATTTCTGAAGGCGGCGTTAATCTATGCAAGCTGCAATCTATGCCGATTCCCGGCAGTGATTGGAAATATGCTTTCCATGCTGATTGTGAATTTACCAACCTCGCTCATTTGGAAGTAGTGCTTGAAAACATCAAACCTTTTACAGCCGATGTGAAAGTATATGGCATTTATAAAAATGGAAAAACACCAAGATCCTAAATTGGTTAAAGAAAAAATTATGGAGATAAGTTTAGAAAATAATCAGGCTAACAATTCTTCGCCGAAGAAATTTGCAAACGTGGCAGAACGTTTAGGCGGCATAGAAGAATATTATTTCTCAACCAAATTGAGACAGATTGATGATATGAATAAGGCAGGAAAGCAAGTCATCAATTTAGGTATCGGAAGTCCTGATCTGCCGCCACATCCTGATGTTATAAAGACCTTACAGGAAGAGTCGGCAAAGCCCAACCAGCATGGTTATCAGAATTATAAAGGAAGCCCGGTTTTACGAAAGGCTATTTCAGAATGGTATGAAAAATGGTACCATGTTGATTTAAATCCTGACACAGAAATCCTTCCTTTAATTGGAAGCAAGGAAGGCATCATGCATGTTTGTATGACTTATATCAATCCGGGAGATGTGGTGTTGATTCCCGATCCCGGATATCCTACTTATAAAAGTGCCGCGACGATTGCCGGTGCTAACGTACATGCATACACGCTTACTAAAGAAAATAACTGGTTCCCTGATTTCGAAGAATTGGAGAAAATGAATCTGGAAAAAGTGCGGCTGATGTTTGTCAATTATCCCCAAATGCCTACAGGGCAGTTGCCTTCTGATAATATGTTTGAGGCATTAATTGCATTTGGTAAAAAGCACCAGATCTTGATTTGCCATGATAACCCTTACAGCTTTATTTTAAATGATAAGCCTTTAAGTTTATTGAGTTTTGATGGTGCCAAAGACGTAGTGATTGAACTGAACTCTTTGAGCAAAAGCCATAACATGGCGGGATGGAGAGTGGGAATGTTGTGCGGCGCAAAAGAAAGAATAGAAGAAGTGCTCCGGTTCAAAAGCAATATGGACAGCGGTATGTTTTTGCCCATGCAACTTGCAGCCGCAAAGGCCCTGGAGCTTGGGCAGGATTGGTATGATTCCGTAAATGAGGTTTATAGAAAACGCAGAAAACTAGTTTTTGACTTGTTAGAGTTATTGAATTGCTCTTACGATAAAAGCCAGGCTGGCCTTTTTGTGTGGGCAGCAATTCCTGAGAAATATAAGGATGGATATGAATTAAGCGATGAGGTTTTAAATGACGCAAATGTCTTCATCACTCCGGGAGGAATTTTTGGAAACGCGGGAAATAAATATATCAGGGTGAGCCTGTGTGCAACTGAAGAAAAGATTACAGACGCTTTGAACAGAATTAAAAATACGGTATTAGCATAATAGATTGATCATGTTTGAAAATGTTACAATAGTTGGTGTTGGTTTGATAAGCGGTTCCTTTGCCCTTGCCTTAAAGGATAAAGGACTTGCTAAAAATATCATCGGTGTCAGCAGAACACAATTAAGCCTCGATAAAGCAAAAAATCTTGGTATCATCGATGAAGCGCTGCCGTTGGAAGAAGCCGTAAGAAAGAGTGATCTTATATACGTTGCTATCCCGGTAGACGCTACCATCCCGGTGATGAAACAGATAATGGATCTTATTAACGATCGCCAGATCGTAGCGGATGCCGGCTCAACAAAATATGTGTTGTGTGAATCTTTAGCAGACCATCCAATGCGCAAGCGCTTTGTAGCGACGCATCCGATGTGGGGTACCGAATACAGCGGCCCGGAGGCGGCTGTCAGAGACGCGTTCAGGGATAGAACCTGCGTGCTCTGCGAAAAAGAAAAGAGTGATGCGGACGCAGTCGACGCTATCGAAAGAATCTATAAGCTTCTTGGAATGCGAATGACATATATGGACCCTAAAAATCACGATATTCATGCGGCCTATGTAAGTCATATTTCTCACATTACTTCTTTCGCGCTTGCCAACACGGTTTTGGAAAAAGAGAAGGAAGGCGATGCGATTTTTGAATTGGCTGGTGGCGGCTTTGAAAGTACCGTTCGTCTTGCTAAAAGCAGTCCAGCCATGTGGGCGCCTATTTTTATGCAAAACAAAGAAAATGTTTTAGATGTATTGAACGAGCACATTTCACAATTAAGAAAATTTAAATCGAGCCTTGAAAAAGAGAACATGGAATACCTGACTGAATTGATGGAAAATGCGAATAAGATCAAAAGGATTTTGAAATAGTGATTCGTGAATGGTGAGTGGTGAATGGTAGTGAGGAGGAATTAATAAATGAAGATTATTTCCAATGCAAATAGCGGTTAAATGTAAATAACTACAGATACAATCAATTTAATTAAAAAATAAAAAAAGCAAAACAAAAAACAATGAACGAGTCTATGCAAAAAATTTGGAACAAGCGTCCAATCATTATCAGCGGTCCCTGCAGTGCTGAAACGGAAGAGCAGGTGCTTGAAACGGCAACAAGACTTGCTGCAACAGGCAAAGTAGATATGCTGCGTGCAGGCATCTGGAAGCCCAGAACAAAGCCCGGGATGTTTGAAGGCATAGGAACAAAGGCGTTGGCCTGGATGGCAAATGCCAAGAAAGCAACAGGCTTGCCCATTACTGTTGAAGTAGCGACTGCCAAGCACGTTCAGGACGCGTTGCAATTTGATGTAGATATGCTTTGGATTGGCGCAAGAACTACCGTGAATCCTTTCAGTGTGCAGGAAGTTTGTGATGCGTTGCGTGGTACAGATGTGCCGGTTCTGATTAAAAACCCTATTAATCCTGATCTCGAATTATGGAGTGGAGGAATCGAGCGTTTACAAAAAGTTGGCGTAAAAGATATTGGAATGATCCATCGTGGATTTTCTAATTATGGAAATACAGAATATAGAAATGCTCCAATGTGGCATCTTCCTATTGAAATGAAAAGAAGATATCCTGAGATGCTGATCGTTTGTGATCCATCGCATATATGCGGCAACAGGACCGGATTACAGACTATTTCTCAAAAAAGTATTGACCTTGATTTTGGCGGATTAATGATTGAATCGCACATTGATCCCGACAATGCCTGGAGCGATGCAAAGCAGCAGGTAACTCCTGAGCGCCTTTCTGAAATGCTTGGCGACCTGATTTGGCGTATTGAAAATTCAGATGAGAAAGAATTCATAACCGCATTGGCAAAACTAAGAGAACAGATCAACCAGATTGATGATGAATTATTGACATTGATTGGGCAGCGCATGAAGATCGCTGACAAAATCGGTGAGTACAAAAGAGAAAATAACATCACAATATTGCAGACGCACCGCTGGAATGATATTTTGGCAAAGGCTTTTGTAAAAGGAGAATTGTTGGGCTTAAATAAAGAATTTATCACGAAATATTTTGATGCTATTCACCTCGAAAGTATTGCTCACCAGAATAAAATCATGAATGAAGAATAAAGAAATGAACGCGAAAACATACCAGTTTTCCGGCAAAACAATCAACTGTTATTTTGATGCTGATTTTTTGGAGATCCGACAGTTGGTGAGATATCGAAAACACGATTTTTATTACTGATGAAAATATTTTCTCAAAGCAAAAAGAAAAGTTTTCCGGTCTTAAAACGATTGTGATCAAAGCGGGCGAGCAATTTAAAAATCAACATGCTGTTGATAAAGTGATTGACGAATTGATCGCCTTGCAGGCCGATAGGCAGACTTTTATAGTGGGAGTTGGAGGCGGTGTCGTTACCGATATCACTGGCTTTGCAGCATCAATTTATATGCGTGGCGTTAAGTTTGGTTTTGTTCCGACGAGCATTCTTGCAATGGTGGACGCGAGCATTGGCGGAAAAAATGGTGTTGATGTTGGCGTCTATAAAAACCTCGTTGGTGTGATCAGGCATCCGGAATTTTTATTGTATGATTATTCTTTTTTCGAAACGCTTCCTGATGCTGAGTGGGTAAATGGATTTGCTGAGATCATAAAGCATGCGTGTATTAAGGATGAGGAAATGTTTGGATTTTTGGAAGAAAATTCTCTCAATAAATTCCAGGCATCTTACGATTTGACTGGCAAATTGATTGAAAGAAACGTCGACATTAAATACAATGTGGTCGCGAATGATGAGCAGGAAACAGGGGAAAGAAAACTCTTGAATTTTGGACACACCATTGGCCATGCTATAGAAAATGTAAGTATGCTTTCTCATGGAAATGCCATAAGCATCGGTATGGCAGCCGCTTGTATTATTTCCGAAAAGGCAAACGGTTTATCTGAAAAATCTACAAAAAGGATTGTTTCGCTTCTCTCTAAATATGAGCTACCGGTTGCGCTTGATTTTGATAAAGAAAAAACGTGGGCAATTCTTCAGCATGATAAAAAGAAAAGTGGAAGCGATATGAATTTCATTGTGCTGGATGATATCGGAAAAGGCGCTGTTAAAAAAATGCCTTTGAACGAATTACTTCAAATATTTAATAATTTATAACCTGTGATTGAAACTATCAACCCTTCTTCTATTTCCGGAACGATAAAAGTGCCACCTTCTAAAAGCTCGATGCAGCGTGCATGTGCCGCCGCATTACTTACGCCCGGCACCACTATTATTGATAATTTCGGAACCAGCAATGATGAGCAAGCCGCGATTAATATTATAACCAAACTTGGTGCAAACGTAGAAAAAGTGGGTGCTAATTTGGTCATTACGTCACACGATCATATTTTTCGATCGGCATTTCCGGAAAAAAATCTGATGGTCAATTGTGGCGAAAGTGGTTTATCAATGAGGATGTTTGCACCCATAGCCGCGCTTTATAATTTTGATATCACGTTTACCGGTGAGGGCAGCATCTTAACAAGGCCGATGAATTTCTTTGACGAAATTTTTCCTCAGCTTGGCGTTGAGATCAACTCAAATCATGGTAAACTGCCGCTCACGCTGCGCGGACCTGTGCATCCAAAAAATATAACCGTTGATGGTTCACTTAGTTCGCAGTTTTTGACAGGGCTTCTTTTTTCTTTTGCAAAAGCGTGTACGGTACCTGTTAGTATCAAAGTGAAATCATTGTCCAGCAGGCCTTACATTGATCTTACCATTTCAGTTTTAAACTCTTTTGGCTTCCAGGTCGATAATAAAAACTACGAAACATTTACTCTACATCCACGCAAAGCTTTGCCACCACACAGTATAAAATATACTGTTGAGGGCGATTGGAGCAATGCCGCTTTTCTTTTGGTAGCGGGCGCTATTGCCGGGAAAGTAACATTGAGCGGAGCTAATCTTGAACTCCAGCCAGGGGGACAAAAATATTATGGAAGCGCTGTATGATTGCGGGGCCGACGTAACCTTGCATGACGGAAAGATCACTGTTAAAAAGAAACAACTGGCTGCATTTAATTTTGATGCCACGCATTGTCCTGATCTTTTCCCACCGCTGGTTGCACTTGCGTCCTATTGCAAAGGAAAATCGACGATCACAGGTGTGAACCGTTTGCTTTTTAAAGAGAGCAACCGGGGGTTGACTTTGCGCGATGAGTTTAAAAAAATGAATGTCGATATAGAACTCAATGGAGATGTGATGACGATAAAAGGAAGTAAAGAAGTAAACGGCGCTAAAGTTTCTTCGCGCAATGATCACCGGATCGCTATGGCATGTGCGGTTGCTGCGCTTGGAGCAAAAGGAAGCACGACCATTGAGCACGCGGAAGCCATTAATAAATCTTATCCCGGGTTTTATAAAGACCTGAAAGCGTTGCGGGAAAATAAAAGCTGATTTATTTGATAGAAAATCAATTTTCTACTTTTTGGCTTTCCGGAAAGGTGTTTTGTTATTATGGCTCCGGAGAATATCTTCGTGATACAATTGCTTAAAATAAAAACCAAAATATTGAGGCCACAATGGCAACAATCAATAGAAATTTAGTACGCTGAATAACGCTGATTATCTAAGGTCCAATTCAAAACGATTTCATCGGAATCTAAGCGGTGAAAACTAAAAAAAAGTATTATGACTTATCCTTTCATTCCATTGGGACTTATTGTAGTCTTTATATTTTACATTTTATACCTGGCTTTCGTTAAAAAGAATCTAAGGTCAAAAATTAAAACCGTCCTGTTGCCCGGCTTATTTTTTATCGCCATGTGGGCTATAATATATTATATGATGTTGAAGTAATTTCGATTTTTTTTATGGAAGAATTTATTGCGAATGTGGAAAATCAGACCGAATGTTCGATATTTTTACTTCGTTAGAATCAACTTACAGCAATTAAAAATCCCCCTCAAACACCGTGTGCATCGCTTAAAAACAAAAATTAACTTAGAACTGTGAACTGATAATCTCTGTTTGGAAATAGTTTTACGTTCTTTGCAAAAATTTTTAAAAATCCCCTGAAGGGGATTTTGAGTCTAAAGGTAGCAGAAGTTTTTCTGTGAATAATGAATTCTAAACTTTTCTAAACCTTCTAAACTCTACTCCTTCAACTCAAAACTTTCAAAAAATAAAATGTCATATACCGTAGCAATTACCGGAAGGCCCAATGTAGGCAAAAGTACTTTTTTCAACAGGATGCTTGAACAGCGAAAAGCTATTGTTGATGATTTCAGCGGCGTCACCCGCGACCGGCAATATGGCGTTGCTGAATGGATTGGCAAAACTTTCAATGTCATCGACACGGGCGGATTTGTAGCCGGCAGTGACGATGTTTTCGAAAAAGAAATACGTAAACAAGTTCATATTGCCGTTGAAGAAGCGAACGCTGTTATTTTTATGGTGGATGTGAGTTCGGGTATTACTACGCTTGATGAAGAGATGGCTAATGTATTAAGGCGTTCTCCAAAGCCTGTGTACCTGGTCGTAAATAAAGTTGACAATCATGCGCGCCAGTTGGAGGCAGCAGAATTTTATAGTCTTGGATTCGAAAAGATATTTTTTGTTTCCTCTGTCAGTGGCACTGGTACGGGCGAATTGCTTGATGAGATCTGTTCGTTGATTCCAAAAGAGGAGCCGGTCGAAGCGGGCGATGTGCCAAAATTTGCAATCATCGGCCAGCCGAATGTAGGGAAATCTTCTCTGCTAAATGCTCTGATAGGGCAGGAGAGAACTATCGTTAGTGACATTGCCGGCACTACCAGAGACGCGGTACATACCACTTATAATTTATTCAATAAAGAATTTATCCTGATCGACACGGCAGGGATCAGACGTAAAAATAAAGTGAACGAAGACCTGGAATTTTATTCAGTAATCCGCGCCATAAGCGCCGTTGACGAAGCTGATGTTTGTATTTTATTGTTAGATGCTGAGAAAGGAATCACTGCTCAGGATCTCACGATTTTTTCTCTTGCAGAGAAAAAAGGGAAGGGCGTTGTAGTGCTTGTTAATAAATGGGACACAGTAGAAAAAGAAACCAACACTGCGCGTGATTATGAAAAAGTATTAAAAAATAAACTGGCGCCTTTCACGGATGTTCCTATCTTATTTATATCTGCTACAGAAAAGCTTCGCATCTTCCAGGCAATGGAAACCGCGCTGAAAGTTTACGATAACCGTAAGCAAAAAATCCCCACTTCCAAATTAAATGACGTGATGCAAAAGGCCATGGAGGCTTACCATGCGCCGGTTGTAAGAGGACATGCAGTTAAAATTAAATTCGTAACGCAGCTCCCAACAGTGGTGCCTTCGTTCGCGTTTTTCTGTAACTATCCCGATGATATAAAAACGCCTTACAAGAATTATCTGGAAAATAAAATGCGTGAAAATTTCACACTAACAGGTGTGCCTATTCGAATTTTCTTCAGAAAAAAGTAAGGCCGATATTTAAAACTTATAGTGAAAACTTGCATAAGTCATTAAGTTTGTACATCTTTGCGCCCAATTAAAAAATCTTAAAACAAAAACAATGAAAAAATTTCTTGCAATCGTAGCTATCGCTGCAATCATGACTTCTTGCGGTGAAGGTACTTCCTCAAGCGAAACAACAACTGACTCTGCTACTGTAGTTACTCCAGCCACAACTGATAGTGCTAGTATGGTAACTCCGGTTGATACTTCTAAAGTTGTAACTCCTGCAGATACAACTAAAAAGTAAGCTTCATCATCAGAACAAAATTTTCTATTTTGAAAATAATTTACGCCCCGGAATTTCCGGGGTTTTTTATTGAAGTTTTAAATAGATGAGTTCGTATGAAGCAGTAGAACAATTTTTTTCAAGCGAAATCAAATTGATAAAAAACTACTTTTTGGGTTATGAGAGTTTGTAAGCTTATGACAAACTTTATTTTGCAATGAAACAAATTCGAAACGCCTATATGAGATCTGGAATTTCAATTGGGGAATTCCCTGATTTCTTCCAAAAATAGTAAGGCTACGTTTTTGCTTATCCTACAAACCCACTTGATAATTAGTTAATAAGTTTACTTTAATTTTTTCAGAAAATAAACCAGTGGTTCTGGTAAATCTTATTTATACTATTTTGTATAAACAGCAAAACGCAGTATATTTGCAACCTGAAATTATAAGAGATTTCTAAAAAAACACAGGAAAATGGAAGAAGAATTGAGAATGCTGGAGGAAACCGTAGCAAGTGACTACAAATATGGTTTTGTTACTGATATTGAAACAGATATAATCCCCAAAGGCCTTAATGAAGAGGTGATTCGCTTGATTTCTGCCAAGAAAAACGAGCCGGAATGGATGCTCGAATGGCGGTTAAAAGCTTACACGCATTGGCTTAAAATGGAAGAACCTACATGGCCAAATGTTAAATATCCGCCCATCAATTACCAGGATGTGATCTATTATGCCGCTCCCAAAAAAAAGCCAAAATTGGGAAGCCTGGATGAAGCAGATCCTGAATTATTGAAAACTTTTGAAAAATTGGGAATTTCTCTCAATGAACAAAAACGCCTCAGCGGTGTAGCAGTAGATGTAGTGATGGACAGCGTGTCTGTAGCGACATCTTTTAAAGAACAATTATCTGAAATCGGAATTATTTTTTGCTCGATCAGTGAAGCGATTCAAAAACATCCTGACCTTGTAAAAAAATATATGGGATCAGTCGTTCCAATGACCGATAACTATTTTGCCGCATTAAATTCTGCGGTGTTCACTGATGGCTCGTTTTGCTATATTCCAAAGGGTGTTCGTTCGCCTATGGAATTGTCCACCTATTTTCGTATCAATGCTGAAAATTCCGGCCAGTTTGAGCGCACGCTTATTATCGCCGAAGATGAGGCTTACGTTAGCTATCTTGAAGGCTGCACGGCCCCGATGCGCGATGAAAATCAATTACATGCGGCAGTGGTGGAGTTGATAGCAATGGAAAAAGCAGAGATCAAATATTCCACCGTACAGAACTGGTATCCGGGCGATGAAAATGGATTAGGTGGTATTTATAACTTTGTGACCAAACGTGGAATTTGCATTGGCAATCATTCTAAAATTTCGTGGACTCAGGTGGAAACGGGTTCTTCTATTACCTGGAAATATCCAAGTGTTATTTTAAAAGGAGATTATTCAATTGGCGAATTTTATTCGGTGGCCCTTACGAATCATTATCAGCAAGCTGACACAGGAACCAAAATGATTCATCTTGGAAAAAATACCAAAAGCCGGATTGTTTCCAAAGGTATTTCTGCAGGCAAGAGTCAGAACAGTTATCGGGGTCTTGTTCGTGCTTCGAAGGGAGCATTGAATGCGAGGAATTATTCTCAATGTGATTCATTGTTGTTGGGTGATAAATGTGGCGCTCACACTTTTCCTTATATAGAATCCAAAAATAAAACGGCGGTTATTGAGCATGAAGCCACTACTTCAAAAATTGGTGAGGACCAGCTTTTCTATTGCGAGCAAAGAGGGATCGACGCAGAAACTGCTGTCGCATTGATCGTTACCGGTTTTGCAAAAGAAGTGATGAATCAACTTCCAATGGAGTTCGCCGTAGAGGCACAGAAATTACTGGCGATCAGCCTGGAGGGAAGTGTTGGATAAAATAAAAATCAAAGAATAATAAATAAGAAAAAATAAAAAGAAACATGTTATTATCAATCAAAAACATTCATGCATCCGTTGAGGGAAAACAAATATTGAAGGGAATTAACCTGGATATTCAACCCGGGGAAGTTCACGCAATCATGGGGCCAAACGGTAGCGGAAAAAGCACGCTGGCTTCGGTTCTTGCAGGAAGAGAAGATTATGAGGTAAATGAAGGCTCTGTTGAATTTGACGGAAAGGATATGCTGGAGTTGTCTCCGGAAGACCGCGCGCGTGAAGGACTGTTTTTAGCCTTTCAATACCCCGTAGAAATTCCGGGTGTCAGCACCACCAATTTCATCAAAACAGCGCTGAATGAAAAAAGAAAATACCATGGCCAGGAGCCTTTGGATGCGGTTTCTTTTTTGAAAATGATGAAGCAGAAAATTGATCTTGTGGAGATTGATAAATCTTTATTGACGAGGTCTATTAACGAAGGTTTTTCAGGCGGCGAAAAGAAAAGAAATGAAATTTTTCAAATGGCTATGCTGGAACCTAAACTGGCCATTCTTGATGAAACGGACTCCGGGCTGGATATTGACGCATTACGGATCGTTGCGAATGGAGTTAATAAATTGCGTACACCGGAAAGAGGCGTGATCGTAATTACTCACTATCAAAGATTGCTCGATTATTTGCAACCTGATTTTGTTCACGTATTGGTTAATGGACGCATCGTTAAATCAGGCACCAAAGAACTTGCATTGGAATTGGAGGAAAAAGGATATGATTTTATAAAAGATGAAATTAGTTTAACAGCAGCGCTCTAGTTGTTTTCAAAATAGAAAAATGGACCCAATTAATATAGCCTATTTAGGAGAAAAATTTAATCAGTTACAGTCTTCCGATCCGGAAAACATTATCAGCGATATCCGGAATCAGGGGTTTAAGACTTTTAATAAAGCCGGCCTTCCATCATTTAAAAATGAGGAGTGGAAATACACAAAGATCAGTACGCTTTTCAATAAGGAATATCAACTTTCAGAAGATGAGTTCAAATCCGAAATTACCGTTTCCGATATCGATGCCATTCGTCTCCCCGGATTTGAAAATGCAAACGAGCTTGTTTTTGCAAATGGAAAATTCGCTCCCGGACTTTCCAACATCCGTTCTTCTGAAAAAGAGTTGGTGATATTGCCGTTGGAAGAAGCAGCAAAAGGTTCTTACAAAGAATTGGTGGCTGCTCATCTCGATAAAAGCAGCAAGTTTATTAATGATGGAATCCATGCACTAAATACTTCTTTTATTTATGGCGGGGTTTTTATTTATGTAAACAAAAACCAGGTTTCGCAGCACCCTGTTTATATGTATCACATTGCTGATGCCAGAGAAAGTCATACTCTTGCGCAGCCACGCAGTCTTATGTTTGTAGATAAGAGCGCAAAGTTCCAGGTTGTTGAAACGTATGCCACGCTTGGTTCTATGGATAGTTTCACGAATGAAGTTGTTGAAATCGTAGTGGATACCAACGCGATAGTTGAATATTATAAAATTCAAAACGATAAGGTAAACGCGAGCCAGGTGGGAACCACGCACATTCGTCAAATTGGCAAAAGCTATGTTCATGCTTTTTCCATTTCATTAAATGGCGGCATGATCCGCAATAATACAGATATCATCATGGAAGCGGCGGGCAATGAGGCGCATATGTATGGTTTGTATTTGTTGAATGGACGCACACACGTTGATAACCATACCTTGGTAGATAACACCCAACCAAATTGTTTCAGCAATGAATTTTATAAAGGTATAGTTGACGACTATGCAACAGGCGTATTTAGCGGAAAAATATTCGTGCGGCCCGATGCACAAAAGACAAATGCTTATCAGTCAAATAAAAATATTTTATTGTCCGATCATGCGACCGTCAATACTAAGCCGCAATTGGAAATCTTCGCCGATGATGTGAAATGCTCCCACGGATGTACGGTCGGCCAGTTGGATGAGGAAGCGCTGTATTACCTCAGGACGCGTGGGATTGGAAAGGAACATGCACAGTCCATGCTGCTCGAGGCTTTTGCTGCTGACATTGTTGAGCAGGTGAAGATCGAAGCAATCCGGACGCATATTGAAGATTTGATCACACAACGTTTATCTGTAGATTAATATGAACGAAGCTATTGCCATACAACCCAAATTTGATGTTCAGGCCGTAAGAGCGCTCTTTCCAATCCTGGAAAGAGAAGTGAATAATAAATTGCTGGTTTATCTTGATAATGCGGCAACTGCTCAAAAGCCACAAAGCGTTATTGATGCGCTCAGTCACTATTACTCAAATTATAATGCCAACATTCACCGCGGCATTCATGCATTAGCAGAAGAAGCAACAGCGGCATACGAGGCGACACGGACCACCGTTCAAAAATTTATAAATGCGGCTTCTTCTGACGAGATCATTTTCACAAGAGGCACCACCGAAGGAATTAATCTTGTAGCGTACACGTGGGGAAGACAAAATATCCAGGCCGGCGATGAGATTATTATTTCAGGAATGGAACATCATTCGAATATTGTTCCGTGGCAGATTCTTTGTGAAGAAAAAAAGGCTGTATTGAAAGTGATTCCTGTCGATGATCATGGTGAATTGATCATGGACGATCCGGCAGTTGGCGGATTTAAACAGCTTCTTTCTTCTAAAACAAAACTGCTTTCTGTTGTTCATGCGTCAAACGCTCTTGGGACCATCAATCCTGTAAAGGAAATGATTGACGCTGCGCACAAAGTTGGCGCTGTGGTGATGATTGACGGCGCGCAATCTACTGTTCATTTAGACATTGATGTCCGGGAATTGGATTGTGACTTTTTCGCATTTTCAGGCCATAAGGTTTATGGCCCAACGGGTGTCGGCGTGTTGTATGGCAAGCGGCATCTTTTGGAAAGTATGCCCGTTTTTATGGGTGGTGGCGAAATGATCAAAGAAGTGACTTTTGAGAAAACAACTTATAATAATTTACCTTATAAATACGAAGCGGGCACGCCGAACATTGCTGATACGATCGCTTTAAAAGTGGCTTTGGATTTTATCAATGAGATTGGTAAAAAAGATTCAGGAAAATATGAAAATGAGTTGTTGCAATATGCGACAGAGCAGTTGCAAATGATGCCGGGATTACAGCTTATCGGCACGGCAAAAAATAAAGTAAGCGTTGTTTCTTTCGTCGTTAAGAATGTGCATCCCCAGGATCTTGGCGTTTTGCTGGACAACCAGGGGATAGCAGTGAGAACAGGGCATCATTGTACACAACCTTTAATGAAGCGCTTTGGCATCCCGGGAACCGTGCGGGCTTCATTCGCTATGTATAACACAAATGAAGAAATAGACCGTCTTGTTGCAGGTTTGCAAAAAGCCATCAAAATGTTAGCGTGATCATGAGCAATAATAAGTCAATTAAAGAAGTAGAAGATGAAATCATAGAGGCGTTTTCATGGTTTGAAACCTGGGAAGAAAAATATGAATATATCATCGAGCTGGGAAAAAAATTACCGGCGCTTGATGAAAAATATAAGCTTGAAGAGAATATTATCAAAGGATGCCAGTCGACGGTTTGGCTGGTGGCCGATTTCAGAGATGGAAAAATATTTTATGAAGCGGATAGTGATGCTATCATTGTAAAAGGACTGGTCAGTATGCTAATCTCTGTTTTGTCGGGGCACGCTCCGGACGAGATATTGAATGCTAAATTAGATTTCATCAGGGAGATTGGAATGATGACTCATCTGGCCCAGACAAGATCAAACGGATTGGTAGCGATGGTAAAGCAGATTAAAAATTATGCATTGGCATTTAAATCAATTTCAATAGCAGAAAAAACGATATAATCATGGATGCAGAAGCTTTAAAAGAAAAAGTGATTGAATGTTTGCAGACGATTTATGATCCGGAAATACCGGTAAGCATTTACGAATTGGGATTGGTGTATGAAGTGGAGATTTTGCCGATCAATAATGTTCAGATCGTTATGACTTTGACAGCTCCATCCTGCCCGTCGGCGCAGGAGATTCCTATTGAAGTAGACCAAAAAGTAAGAATGATCGAGGGTGTTAATGAAGTAAATGTCGCTGTGGTATGGGATCCGCCATGGGATAGAAGTATGATGAGCGAAGTAGCCATGTTGGAATTAGGATTTATGTGATGCGGGGTTTGAGGTTGCGGAAGGGGAGTAGAATGATTTTAGATTTCATGTAACATCAATGTTTAAACGAAAAGTTGGAAAGAACGATTTCGTATAATTGCCTAAAAGTTAGTGTTATAAAATTTTAAAATTTTTTAATAAATAAAATTCATCATGAAAATAACAGCACAGGAAGAATATGGATTGCGGATACTGCTACGCATTGCCAGGTGCAATGATGAAGAAAGTATGAGCATTCAGGCTTTGAGCATCGCAGAAGGCCTTTCACCCGCTTATATCGCCAAAATAACGCGCATGCTTCGCCAGGCAGGATTTATTAACAGCACGCCGGGAAATATTGGCGGCTATATTCTCGCGAAGCCTGCCAATGAAATTAATATCAACCACGTTTTGAAGACTTTGGGTGGTGCATTATTCAGCAAAGAATTCTGCAATGATTTTTCGGGAGCGATGCGCCTCTGCACCAATTCAGTGGACTGTTCGGCCCGGTCATTGTGGCAAATGATCCAGTTCTCAGTTGACCAGCTTTTGGACAAGGTCAGCTTGCATGATTTAATTGGTACGGAAGAAAAATCGGATAATCTTTTAACCTCACTTTTGCTGCAACATGAATATCCAAAGAGAGCAATTGAGGCGCCTGCCATTGAGTCCTGATATCTTCTCATATAAATCAAAATGTAGATTTTAGATATCCTCTTTTAGCCTTCTTATTCTTTCGAAAAAAGTCTTTCTTTTGATGTAAAAATCCGCACTAACGAGCCTTCAGGTCACTCCGGATTTTTTAGGATAATTCATTTATCTATTAGTTAAAGTACCTTATCGGAGTCTGCGCGGAAAAATATTTTGCCTACCGATCAACAATTCATATTAAAAATATAGCTAACTTCCTGTTCCCATTCCATTAATTAAAGGCGGCTTATGGACAAGAAGCGATCGTTAATTTGCAAACAGTTTATAAAGGCGTCGACCTAAAAGCGAGACCATCATCTTTTAAGTTAAATAAATAGTTTGGAAAAAGATCGTGAGATAAACGAAAAAGTAGATTTTGTTATTTCAAAAAATCCCATCCCCCAAAAACCGCTGATTTAAAATATCCTTTTAAATTTTCATCTTTTAAAATCATTTTAAATGGCCAAAGAAATCAAAACTTTTGATGAGTTCAAGAGTGAGCTTATGTCAAGTCCAAAGCTTCAAAATCAGTTCAAAGAAGATCCGGTTTCTGCTGTCCAGGATTTTCAGCAATCGAATCCTTTGTCGACTGATAAATGGATTTACCGCATTATTGTTTTAGCGCTTGGCGTTACCATTCTTACAATTATCGTGGGCGTAATTATATTAATCGGAAGCGGAAGAATCTCTGATGATAAAGGCGTACCAACTATTCTTACCGCGATTGGTTCGGCTGCCATCGGTGCACTTGCCGGCCTTCTCGCACCTCCACCAAAAACAAATTAATCGTTGCATTATGAAAAAGAAAATTCGGGTAAAAGCCTTGATCATAATCTTTTTATCGGTACTCATCTGCAGTTGTGCAAATCTTCGGGCGGTTAATAGTTTTTCTTCAGGTTCTCTTGAAGGTGTCCAAAAATTTGAACAAATTCATTACAGCTTTACGCAACATTGCCAGGATCGGTGCGTATTTGAAGCCATCAGTAAATTCGAGATCAAACGCTCGCTCGAATGCGATTGTGATATTTATAAAAAAGCGGATTCCGTCACTGTGTTGATTTACAACTCTATCAAAGGTTATCTTGACGGGCTTACGAATCTATCAGATAATAACCTGGCGAATTATAATCTTGATACATTAAAAAGTTCGCTAACGGAAGGCGACTTTGGTAATATAAAAATTGGAAAAGAGCAGGTAGAGGCTTATGGAGGAATCGCGCAGATCCTCTTAAATGCCGTGTCCGGCGCGTATCGTAAAAAGAAAATTAAATTTTACATTGAACAAGCCAATAAGCCAATTCAAATTCTGCTTGATAAATTTCAATTCATTCTCCAAAAGAATTTGAATGAAGAATTGGATTTCAAAAAGGAAAAACTGTTTGCTTTTTACCGCGAGCTTTTATTAAACAATGACCTCACAGAATATGAAAAAGGAAAGGCGACCGCGGAATATTATGAACAGGTTGCAAACATTGACCGCACCCAACAGGAGATTGATCTTTTTGCCGGAAGCCTCAAAGATATTTCCGAAGGGCATCAAAAAATTTATGATAACCGGAACAAACTTTCTGCAAGAGAATTAAAGAATTTATTGGTCGCTTACCAAAGTGATATCAGCAATATGGTTTCTCATTTCAACAAACTAAAAAATTAGGATATGGCTAAGTTAACGGCGCAACAGGCAAATATTTTAGCTAATAATTTTCTGGGCCTCGCGCAGGCTATCGGGGATTATCGTTACGAAAACTGGGCTACCTTGTCAAAGGGCGACAATCAGAAATTAGGTACGTTACAAAGGGCTATTTTAAACTATGGAGAGGATGTTCTCGCGCTTTCAACCGTCCTGGTAATGAATGATGTTGCCGATTCTTTAAACCGGGTAAATGATATTACCGCCCAGATCAAATCCACCATTCAAAAATTAAAAAATATACAAAAAGTGATCAATGTGGCAACGGCAATCGTATCGTTTGGCGCAGCCATTATCAGCAAAGACCCGCAGACAATTAGTACCACGTTGGACGGCATTTTTGACGCATGGAAACAAAAAGCATGATGTGATAGAATAACGGCATCTCCCTTTATTCCTATGGAAAATTGTTTTTTAAAAATAGTTTCAATAACAATTTTTTCTATAAAACTTTTTTTATGTCCCGCCAAAATATTATCGACACTGCCGCTTCGCAGAACGGAACCAAAGAATCGCCGGCCGGTTCTAATAAGACAAAATATGGCGCCTGGTATGGCCTCAATGGTGAAAAATGGTGCGCCATTTTCGTAAGCTGGGTTTATGACCAGGCTGGTAGCCCGCTTGGTTTTATTGAAAGTTCGAAAGGCTATCAAAGCTGCCAGGGCGGCTATAATTTCTGGAAAGCCGGAGGTCGGTTCACTGCTGAACCTCAGGCCGGTGATATCGCTTTGTACGATTGGGATGGTGATGGCCATTGCGATCACACGGGCATTTTTGAAGCCTGGAAAGACAATGCTAAAACTATCTTTTTTTCATGGGAAGGAAACACAGCGATGGGCAACAACAGTGATGGTGGCATGGTGATGCGCAGAGAACGGAAAAGAAGTATGGTTAGAGCTTTTGCCAGTCCTGAAGTTTTGGGCGGTACATCCACTACAACTTCGGATGATACGATGCAAAAAGGCCAAAGAGGAGCCAATGTTGCATCGATGCAGAAAATGCTGCATGACCTCAACTATGATATCACGGTGGACGGTTTTTATGGTAATGAAACGGTCGCAATCGTGAAGAAATTTCAGTCAGATCATCAACTGGATGCGACAGGGATTGTGACACCTGCCTTATTGGGAACCATAGAAGGAGAAGTAAACCAGCCGAGGGTTTCGGTAAAAAAACTTACCACCGGATCATACCTGCGCAAAGGAAATTCCGGTGCCGCTGTGGTGGATCTTCAAAAAGGACTGAACATTGCAGGAGCCAATCCAGCGATTAAAGAAGATGGTGTATTTGATGGAAACACCGTGGCAGCATTAAAAAGTTTTCAAAATAAAAAAGGTCTTGTTGTAGACGGAATAGCGGGGCCGCAAACTTTTAGTGCTTTGGGGATTAAAAATATTTAATAAAAATGGATTGGAATGTAAATCCCCCAAAATGTATTCCAGTGCCCTTAAAAAAGAAAAAATCTACTTTTTCGCTTTTCTCATCATCACATCATTTTACAGACGTAATCCACCAGACATTTCCTGTTGGATCAGTCACTCCGCAGGTGCGTCCATATTCCTGGTCGCTGAGTTCCGTAAGAACGGTTGCGCCATTGTCTTTTGCGGCTTGAAAGGAATTGTCTGCATTCTCCACATACACAAATAAATGAGCAGTATGTTCTTTAAATTGCCCGGCAGCTTCGGCAAACATGATTGTGCTTCCGCCAATGCTGACCTCAGCATGCATAATGGTTGTTTGGTCTTCGCGTACATGTGTTGAAATCAATTCTGCCTGAAAAACTTTTTGGGTAAAATCAATAAATCTTGATGCACCATTTAATATCAGGTAGGGCATTACAGATTGATGTTCTTTTGGAATGTTCATTTTACAAAATTTAGCTAAATGAAAAGATCTTCGTCATTAAAATTACATTTTTCTGTAGATTTACTTCTTCAAAAAAAATGTATTTCATGCATCCCAGAATCGATTGGCCCGAAGCGATTAAGCCATTGTTGAAAAAATACAAAAGTACAAGGCATCCGTTAGATTACGGGAATGTGTACCAGCTTTTAGTGATGGTGATTTTATCGGCGCAGGATTGCGACCGTCATATTAACCAACTTGCACCAAAATTTTTTGAAGTCTTTTCCCGATATGCAAGCGTTGTCACGCGCCACGCCTGAAACACTGTATCCTTTCATCGGAGCAGTCCGCAACTTTGCCAATAAAACAAAATGGCTTATTGATCTTGCGCAAAAAATAAAAGAAGACCGTGCGATTCCATTGACTCTTGAACAACTTGTTGAATTGCCGGGTATTGGCCGCAAATCAGCAAATGTGATCCAACGGGAAGCAGGGGTGCCTGCCGAAGGTGTGATAGTTGACCTTCACGTAGTGCGCGTCGCACCAAGATTAGGCATTGCTTCGGGAACGGATCCAAAAAAAATTGAGAAGCAAATTATGGAAACGCTTCCGCAAAAAGAATGGGATGCCGGAATGGCGATGTCTTTTCTCGGAAGAGAAATTTGCCGGCCTCAGCCTAAATGCGAAATCTGTTTAATGAACCCTGTCTGCGCTTATTATAATGGATGGAAGGTGGTTCAGGCTTGAGTTGTAAAAGGTTCTGAAGGCGGTCTTGATTATTTTCGTTTAAAAAATGAATAATCTATAAAACGGCTTATCTGACTGCTACCGGATCAATAATATGTTCATCAGTTACCGGCTCTTCCGCTGCTTTCTCTATCGACTCAGCATCTTTCTTATTCAGCAATAAACCAATCATCAGGACCAATGCGGTAAACAGAATCACCTGTATGATCAGCGATTTGTTTACCAACTCTATTTTCTGCGCTGCAGGGATTGAGAGGAATAATAAAATCGTGACGAGCCCTCGTGGCGCAATAAAAAGAAGTGGCACCATGGGTAATTTGGAAATTGAAAGCTGAATCGCACGTAGAAGAAAAATTAAGCCGGTTATGCCTAACGACCATACCAGTGTATTTGGATTGATGATTTCAGAAGTTTCTAATAAATAACCAAACAAAAGAAAGAATAAAGACCTAAGTAAAAATGCGGCTTCGGTTGTGAGCTCTTTGAATTTTTGCACTTCCTTATCGATCCGGTTTGCCTTCAATTTGTCGAGCCACCTGATATATTTCAGCTCGTCAAGATTTGCGAGAAAAAGGCCGAACAATAATATGAACAACAACGCAGGAAGATCATAAATGTGGGAAAAATCATAGATTAAAATTACCAGTAAAATGATCGGAACGAATTTGATATTATGCTGGATTTTGCCCAACAAAAGCGAGAGCGAAATTGTGGCGACGAATGATATCACTGCAATACTCAATATTTGCAAACCGAAATGAACAAAAGAATGGACATCAACATATTCATTTAGTGCGACAAAGTTGAAAAATAATACGCCCATAATATCTGAAAAGCTGCTTTCATAAATAACGAATTCTTTATCGCCCTTCACAAGGTTATTTACGCTGGAAATAGCGATGGAACTGCTTATTACACATAGTGGAATAATATTCGTAAGGTTATTTTTGAAAGAAAATCCGCCAAAATACCGCAATACAAATGCCGTCAGGAAGGCCATCACCATGATCGGAACCAGCGCGCCAAGAAATGATTTCCTGATCAGTGGAATTTTGCTCCTGTTTAATTTTAATTCCAATGATCCTTCAAGCACGATCAAAATGAGTCCCACGGTGCCAAGAACCGGCAATATGGGGTTAAAGTCCGGTAATTTTATTTTGAAAAAAAATGACACCTGGCGCGCGATCCAGCCCAGCAGCAGCAGGAATATTACTGAAGGTATTTTAGTTTTTGATGATGTGAGATCAAATACGTACGCCACCAATAAAAGCACGCAAAAGGTTATGATAATCGTAGTGGTCATCCTTCAATTTTAGTTTATTCGGTAATAAGCAGACTATAGCCGCAAATCATTCGGGAAATATGTCCGTTAAACGATTAAATTTTAGGTCCTGAGAGATTTTATTATAAACCGGATTCTTTCAAAATATTCTTTCTTCGGGTTTGCCGGTTATTTTTTTGTGGGCAATTTAAACAACTATTAATTGAATCTTCTAAAGTAGGAGGTTTAGTTTTAGAAATACGATCGTACAACAAAGTATGTAATCGATTAAAGTGATGGCTTTCAAAAAAGCATTTTGCCGGTTTTTTAAAAATAAAAATAAGTATATTGTTAAATGCAATATGTCCAGCGCGCTGATTTAACAGTTAAAAACTACAAAATCGCTTATGAGGACCAAAAATTATAAAGCATAACATACATGCATACCTGTAAATAGGCCAGATACAAATTTATCAACCCAATGACTGAAAAATGAAAATCAAACTTGTTTTAATTTTACTCGTAATCTATTGTTGCCCGGTATATTCACAGGATAGCACTTATGCCGAAAAACTTGGATTCCCAAAAGGTGCACGTATCATCATTCTTCACATGGATGATGCAGGAATGTCTTACGATTCGGATCGCGGCATTGAAAAAGTTTTTGAAAACGGTGTAGCAAATTCAACTAGTGTAATGATGCCTTGTCCCTGGGTGCCTCAAATTGTCCGTTATATAAAATCTCGCCCTACGGTTGATGCAGGATTGCATCTGACACTAAATTCGGAATGGAAAGATTATCGCTGGCCACCTGTAGCCGGGGCGAAAGCTGTGCCGGGCCTCACAGATTCAACCGGAAGCCTGTGGGCGGATGTTCCTGATGTTGTAGCCCATGCGTCGGCTGATGAGGTTGATAAGGAAATCCGTGCACAGCTAAACCGCGCACTGCAAATGGGCTTTTATCCCACTCATCTCGATTCGCACATGGGCGCTTTATTCGCAAATGTTTCCTTTCTTGAAAAATATATTGAGCTTGGGATCGAGAAACAAATTCCGCTCATGCTGCCCGGCGGGCATGTTTCAAATATTCAGCAAGAAATGAATTTGCAGCCTGCACAGGTTAGTTATTTTCAGCAGCTGGGAAAACGCCTGTGGGACGCCGGCCTGCCGGTTTTAGATGATTTGCATAATAGCAGTTATGATTGGTCCATTCCCCGGGATCTTCCGCGTGATGATGTGCATTTGGCTAAGTGGCGTGTGGAGATGTATGAAAAAACGATGCTAATGTTAAAGCCGGGAATCACAATGGTGATCATGCATTGCACGGATCCCACTGAAATGTTTGGCGAAATTACTGATAGCGGCGACAAGCGCAAAGCGGATATGCTGGCGATGCTGGACCCGGGATTTAAGAAATTTCTAAAAGAAAATAATTTTATTTTAACCACCTGGCGGGAACTGATGCACAAGAAAAATCCTAAACGGGTTTGGAAAATATACCCACCTCTAAGTGCCCAATAACATGGCAAGGTTAATTGTTAAACAGGCGATTTTTCAAATTTTAATTATTTAATTGAAAATCATTTTGTTTCGATGAAGTGTTAATGAAGCTTCAATCTAATGATGCGCAAGAAAATTCTCAGCATACATCTTTTCATCAAAATCATGTTCGCTTTTTGCGATCACCAAAGTGGCTACGCCATTGCCAATGAGATTGGTGATGGCCCTTGCCTCACTCATAAATTTATCAATGCCTAATAAGAACGCCAGTCCCTCAAGCGGTATCGTATGAAGCGCGGCCAGGGTAGAGGCAAGAACGATAAAGCCACTTCCGGTAACGCCTGCGGCGCCTTTACTGGTTAAGATTAAAATGAATAACATCACCAACAATTGTGTTGCACTTAATGGCACATCATATAATTGTGCAATGAATATTGCGGCCATCGAAAGATATATTGAAGTCCCGTCGAGGTTGAATGAATAGCCCGTCGGAACAACCAGTCCCACAACTGGTTTGCTGCAGCCCATGTTTTCAAGTTTCTTCATAATCAATGGCATTGCGGGTTCCGAAGACGATGTGCCCAATACCAGCAAAAGCTCGTAGCTGATATATTTCAGAAATTTTGTGATGCTAAGCCCGTAATGCCGCATGATACCACCTAATATTAAAAAGATGAAAAGTGCCATGGTGATATAAACGCAACCCAACAACTTGGCCAGTGGCAACAAAGTTTTTAAACCGAATTTCCCTATGGTGTAGGCCATGCCGCCGAAAGCGCCGACAGGCGCGAGATACATCACATATTTGAGCGCCAGAAAAACATAATGCGATATTTTTTTCAGAAATACAATCACAGGCAGCCTGTGCCTGGAATGGCTTAGAGCAATTCCGGTTATGATAGCAAGAAGCAGAACCTGGATCACGACGTTGGTTTCGAAAAAGTGGATCCAATTGAAATGAGTTGATGTAGAACTGGTAAATTTTGAAGCATCCTGAATGGGTAAACCCGCGCGGTTTATTTTTCCGGGTTGCGCTACAAGTGCCACCAATATTCCGATAGCCAGCGCGATCGTCGATACCACTTCAAAATAAACAAGCGCTTTAAACCCGATTCTCCCTACTTTTTTCAAATCACCCATCCCACTGATGCCAAGCACGATCGTCAGGAATATAATGGGCCCGATAAAAATCTTGATCAGGTCAATAAATCCTGTTCCAAGCCATTCCATTTTCACAGCTTCAGCAGGGTAGGAGACACCTAATGCAATACCGGCAACAATCGCGAGCAGCACGTAAAAAGTAAGGTGGCTTATCACCTTTTGCCACCATGATTTGTTTTTTTGTGTGTTGATGCCGGGATGTTGTTGCAAAGAGTCTTGAATTATTTGTGATGGCAAAACAAAACTTTTTTATTTATTTTTTATCATCGCGGCGCACTTTTTTGTTCTTTTGCCAAAATACTTATGGATCCGGGCGGAGTTTTTTATACCCGTGGGCAGGCTCTTCTTTTGGCGGAAGTTTTTGTTCTTCTTCCTGGCTTCCATATTCCTCTTCCGGATCCGGCAATACTTTCACGGTCAGTTGTTGCAGCGAAAGTATGGAAGACGCCGAATACAAGCCTATACCGTTCCCTGAATAAGTGTAATCGATCAGGGTCAGCTTTACCATTCCATCAATCGATAATTCGATATAATTACCGTAGCGAATCAGCTTAAAATAAAACGACCGGTCTTCATTGATAGTGAACACTGCTGATTGAATATTTTTGAAGATGAAATTTTCCCTGTTATTCAAAGCATTAAAGCCCCACGCGCGCAATTGGATAAGTCCGTTTGAAATGTCAAACGAAAAGTAATAGCCGTTGCCTTCGAGATCGATATCGGAAACGAGGCCCATTTTCCCCATCCCTTCAACTGTAAGAAGCCCTTCAAACATAAAGCTGGCCGAAGGTTTTTGAAAGCAGAATAATTCATATCCGCTTCTTGAGCCACAGATCCATTTGTCGGCATCAATGGTGGAAGACGCTGTTACGTTTGCAAATAAATGAGTCACATCTTTTATCTGGTGCTGGGCAATAGTTTTGGTGACCATTTGTTCCCATCGATAATAGCTTTTCAAAATCAACCTGCCTTTGCCATCCGTATCGAGCTCTTTCGGAGGAGGAAGTACCCGGAGCGAATTCACTTTTCCGTCCGTATAGAAAAAATTATTTACGAGCAAATGATCGCCATCCGGCACTGTGCGCGCGGCGTAATTTCCTTGTGGTAGCAGCACATCATCATGAAAAGAATGGTATTCGCCAAAGAAATCCGGCGCAAACCAATACCTCACTTTGATATCTTCCCTGATAGAGCCGAGCATGTAAAAATTTCCGTGTAATTCAAACACACACGGGCATTCAATATCATCATAAACAAGCGGTTTAATTAAAGGAGGCATTAACTCAACAACGTCATTTGTGATTTTAACCAGCCCGATACAGCCGCGGCGGGATACCGGTCCGGTAATGGTTCGGGCACAAAGCAGCAGGTAAACTTCGTCTTTATATACAAACCGAAACGGGTCTCTGAAACTCAGCCATTTCCTCGGATTGGTGGCCGAGGTTTCATAAAAAATTCCTTTTGGCTCAATCGGAAAAATCTTTTTTTGATTTTTTACCCAATCAATCAAATTGTACGACTCGGCGAGGCCGATCCTTGAAACAACGCCCCTGTCGCGCCTTTGCAGGCCGGTGTAATACATCTCAAATTTATTGTCTACTTCACAAACATGCATGGTCCAAAGCATATCGTCGTCCCACTCGCCTGGATTGCCGACAAATAAGGCATTGTTCACTCTTCTCCATGAAATTCCATCTTTAGAAACTGCGTGGGCGATATAATCGTGATTGGGAATAATCAGGTGAAATAAATGGTAAACACCATCGTGAATGATGACCGTGATATCGCCAATTTCCCAGTCACTGAAACCGGATCCTGAATACATACTTTCAATTTTTCAATTGGTTAAAAAAGACAAAAGTACTTCGTAATAATTTTACAGGTTTTCCGGTGTTAATAATTTAGCGTATGTTCCCTGAAATTGTGAATGCAAACTGTCACACAAATTTCCGTGGCAATAGCCAATGGTAAAATCTCCGCCGGTAAAATAAGAAATTATTATAAAATTATATAATCGTTTACACATAACTGTTATGTAGCCGACAAATTTAAATTTTGCATAGTGTCGTTTTTATTTATACTTCGTCATTCTCCTTTTTAATTTCATTTTCTTGTGAATAGGCGCGGGATTTGCTGTGCGAATAAAAGTTGTGGAAAGTCAAAATATAGATTTTCTTATTTTTTGTGTGTTAATGGAGATGAATAGTATCAATTATTTTGATTTAGGTACTTTTACAACCCTTAGATTATAGAATAAACAATGGACGGAATTTATATTCAATTATTTAGCCCACACGGGCTCATCAGGTTCAAAGACCCTGAAATCGGCAGAGACAAAGACACAGGAGGACAAGTGAAATATGTGCTCGAGTTATTAGAAAGTCTTTCGTTGCATCCAAAGGTTCGCAAGGTGGATCTCTTTACCAGGCGCATTGTAGATAAAAGAGTGTCGGCATCTTATGAAAAAGAAATCGAAACCGTGAACGAGAAAGGCCGCATTATCCGCATGGCTTGTGGCGGAAATTCCTATCGCTCAAAGGAATCATTGTGGGAGCATCTTGATGAATTTATCGATAAGACCATCCGGTTTATAGAGAAGGAAGATGACTTTCCGGACGTGGTTCATGGACATTACGCAGACGGCAATTATCTCGCGGGCCAGATCAGTGAAGTGTTTGGCGTTCCATTTATTGCTACAGGTCATTCTTTGGGCAGAAATAAGAAAAACATTTTGTTGCATGAAGGGATGTCAGAGGAAAAAATTAATGAAAAATTTAATATTGAAAGACGCATATCTGAAGAAGAATCCCTTCTTGAAAATGCAGACATGATTATCGTCAGCACCCAACACGAAATTGACACCCAATACGGATTGTATAATAACAAAAAGCATGGCCGGTTTGAAGTGATTCCGCCGGGCGTCAATACAGATCTTTTCTATCCCTTTTACCGGTTTGATATGCCATCGTTTCAAATGACGATTGAGCAGGAGCAAGCCTTATACCGCATTAATTCTGATATTGAGCGGTTTTTATTTAATCCTGCGAAGCCCCTGATCCTATCGATTGGCCGGGCTGATAAGCGAAAAAATTTTGAAAGAATTATCCAGTCGTACGGACAGGATAAAGAATTGCAGGCAATGGCTAACCTGGCCATTTTTGCAGGCGTGAG
Organism: uncultured Chitinophagaceae bacterium; assembly: GCA_963706775.1. Taxonomy (GTDB): domain Bacteria; phylum Bacteroidota; class Bacteroidia; order Chitinophagales; family Chitinophagaceae; genus Ginsengibacter. The sequence goes on along the minus strand of CAVPNF010000019.1, from coordinate 143,779 downwards.
AAAAGACATTACGCAAATGCCCGAGGATGAACAAGACATTCTCACCAACCTGCTGTTGTTGTTGGATAAATATGATCTTTATGGCAAGATGGCGATTCCGAAAAAAAATGATCCTAAACTGGAAGTGCCGGAGATATACCGCGTTGCCGCAAGGAAAAAAGGTGTTTTCGTAAACGCCACCCCGGGAGAAAATTTTGGGCTAACGATCGTTGAAGCTGGCGCCTGTGGCCTGCCCGTGATCGCGTCGCCAACAGGAGGGCCCAAGGAAATTCTCGAAAATTGTCAAAATGGTATTCTCGTAGATGTTGAAGATCCGCAAGCAATTGCCGCCGCGTTGAAAAAGATCATTTCCGACCAGGCGCTTTGGGAAAAATATTCTGCCAATGGAATCCGGGAAGTGAATCGTCTGTATTCCTGGTCAGCACATGCTAATAAATATATGGAGGTGATCGAAAGCCTCTTTACAGAATCAGATAAAAAAGCACTTTCATTCACTCATAAAACTGCCTACGGGAAAAAGCTGGTTAAGGCAGACCTATTCATCATTTGCGACCTTGACGGCACATTGGTTGATAACGGGAAGTATGATGGCTTAGCAGAATTTAAAAAATGGATTAACGAACACAAGGAAAACGTCGTTTTCGGAATAGCAAGCGGGCGTAACCATGAATTGACTCAAAAAGCTCTCACAGATTATGATCTTCCGGAGCCTGATATTCTTATCTGCTCCGCCGGATCTGAGATTTATTACACAAATAAATTTATCGCCGATAATGGTTATGAAAGCCACATAGACTATCAATGGAAAAGAAATGAATTGCAGAAAGCATTGGTGCGGTTTCCAGGAATTCATCTGCAGGAAAGCGATGCGCAATGGCGTTTCAAACTGAGCTATTACGTTGACGAAAACTTCGGTGAAGATAACCTTGCTAATCTTCACAAATTTCTTGATGATTGTAAATTAAGAGCCAGAGTGCTTCTTACTGAAAATCGCTTTCTCGACTTTCTCCCATTTCGCGCAAGCAAAGGCAGCGCGGTAAGATACCTGAGCTATAAGTGGAAGATCACGCTCGATCATTTCATTACCGCCGGCAACAGCGGCAATGACACCGATATGCTCAAAGGAAAAACCAAAGGGATTGTTGCGGCAAATTACAGTCCTGAATTAGAAGAGCTCCGAAAAAATAAATCAATCTATTTTGCAAAAGATTTACTTGCAAAAGGTATACTGGAAGGAATCAGACACCATATTAAATCTGATGCAAGACTGAATAAAATTATCAAAGATTAGACAGGCCCTTTGTTTTACGTTCATTGCTTTCGTGAATGATATCGGATGCCTGTTTTAGTCGCAATGGCGACAGTCAAAAGTGCAGCCACCATCCCGGCAATAATGCCTGCCGCTATTTCTTTCCAGGAGATGAGATATTTAAACAGGTGTCTTCTTTTATTTCAAATACATCATTTATTCTTCTCCCTTATTCAGCATTTTCATCAAAGCCGCATACGCATTACTGGTTATGATATTTTGTTCCAATAAATTAATTTTATCTGAACTGATTTCAATTTTTGAATTGGATGAATTGCCGGTTGTAATTTCAGTTATCGCAAAATGATTGTTTCCTTTATCAATAAAAATGTATTCTTTATCTCCTGAGCGAACTACCGCTTCTTCAGGAACCAATATGGCATTGTTGCTGACAATTTCAATTGCAGCATTTAAAAACATTCCCGGTAATAATTCATGTTCCGGTTTTTCAAAGTGACAGTGGATCATTGCGGTTCTGTTGGCATCTAAGTTTTTGCTGACTAGTATCACTTCGGCTTCAAAAATCTTTTCCGGATTGTTGGCCATGTAGGCTTTTATTTTTTGCCCTATCTGAATATCATGAACATCTTTTTCAAAAACTTTTAATGCCAGGTGCAGGTCATTTGGATTTACCAATTCAAACAACACATCAGATGGGTTTACAAACTTGCCAATGTTTACATTTACCGCCGAAACATAGCCATCAATCGGCGAATAAATATTAATGGAACGGCTGATATTATTTTCAGCAATTTTATCGGGATTCAATCCGATCAGCCTGAGTTTTTCTTTTAAGCTATTGGCAATAATTTTCTGCATCTGATATTCGCTTTCAGTTTGCTCAAACACTTTGTCGCTGGTAGATTTATTTTGATTAAGCTGTTTCTGGCGCTCATATTCCTTTTGCAAAAAATAAATTTTTGATTGGGCTATCAGATAATCTTGTTGCAATTGAATCAGCGCCTGGTCCTGCATTACAGCAATGGATTGTCCTTTGCGCACATGCGTTCCTTCCAACAAGTGAGTTGATTTTAAATATCCGCCTAAAGGAAAACTAATGCTTACCATATTTTGCGGCGGCACATCCACCACGCCACTGACTTTTAATATAGAACTCATTTTTCCTGGTACCGGTTTTCCGGTTTGTATGCCGGCATTTTTTAGTTGCGCATCAGTAAGTGTTACGATGTTTTCATTTACAGAAACGGTGTTTACTTCTGCTTTACTTTTCTCTTTGCTACTGCATGATGCCAATGTGGCAAAAAGAAACATAGATATGATATATTGAAGTTTCATCTTTTAAATTTTTAATTCGTAATTTTTAATTGTTCCTAAAACTGTTCAATTCAATAATGGTATGGTTCCATTCATGGATCGCATTAATATATTCCGATTGGATTGCGATAGATTGATTCATCAGCATGATCCATTCAATGTAATTAATGGCGCCATTTTGAAACTGCATTTGGGCATTTTCAGATAAAATCCCGGCCTGTTTCAAAGCGCTTTTTTCAAAATAATCCAAGGCTGCTTTGTTTTTCTGAAACCTTAATTGCAATTGCTCAATGATTGATTTTTGTTGTGTCAAAGATTCCTCGTACTCGACCTGGGTTGCTGAATAATTTGTTTTAGCTGCCGCAATCTTTGCTTTATTGGCGCCATTGAAAATCGGAATGCTTATTCCAATTTGCGCTGCTGAAAATCTGTTGGAAGCAGTAAAGTTTTTTTCTACTCCGTTTATATTTTGCAAGCCAATGATGGATTGGTTGAAATAGCCCAAACTCAATTGTGGTAACGATTTTGTTTTGTTCACTTCTATTTCCTGCAAAGCAATATTTTGTTGTTGCTCTTTTAATTTTACCGAAGGGAACAAGGCTGCTGAAGAAGTATCGGGCAATATTTCTAAACCCATTTTCAACTCTTCTTTTACCGGCAAATACAATTCTGTGGTGTTAAGCAATTGGCCAAATTGTGACTGAACAATTTTAAGATCAGCTTCTATTTGTTGCAATTGATTCGCCACCTGCATTCGTTGGGTTTCCGCGGCTGTTCGCTCTAAAAGATTTACATCACCCGCTTTGAAACGTTGCTCTTGCCTTTGTAAAAAAGAGCTGTACAGGCTATCGGCTTTTTGCAGCAAACTTATTTTTTCCTGCATCATACGCATCTGGTAAAATAAAAAAGTCACCTGTTTTTTCAATTCATTTTTTATCACCGTTTCATTTAATAAACTGCTTTGTGTGAAGGCTTCCAACAAAAGTTTTTGTTTTCTATAAACAATCGGAAAAGCTATGTTTTGGCTTATCCCAAATCGTGTATCGTTATAAGCGCTGTTTATATTTCCATATTCCCCGGAAATATTGGTGAAAGGAATATCCGCTGCGCTGCCTTCCAATTTTTTTGATGAAAGCGTTTTTAATTTGGATGCCTGCACGTTTAAATTTTGATGCAAAGCCTTGTCAATAGCTGATTGCAAACTAATAGTGTTTTGTGCTACACGGTTATATTTGAAATAAAAAACCAATAGAAGTAAAGGAATTATTTTCTTTGTTTTTTTAAATGTGAAGCATAGTGAATTTTTTCTTTTTAGATGTTCCATTTTTTTCAAACCATAAATACAAACCGGTAAAACTAACAGCGTGAGAAAAGTGGCTGTAATCAATCCACCAATGACAACTGTTGCAAGAGGGCGTTGCACTTCAGCGCCTGCACCATTGCTTAAAGCCATAGGTAAAAATCCAAATGACGCAACTGCAGCAGTCATCAATACCGGACGCAATCGTATTTCCGTCCCTTTTATTATCCGGCTTCGCACATTCAGTAGTCCGGCTTTTTTTAGATGATTAAATTCTGTGATCAGTACTATTCCATTCAATACCGCCACGCCAAATAAAGCAATAAACCCAACACCTGCAGAAATACTAAAAGGCATATCACGAAGCCACAAGGCAATAACGCCACCGATGGCAGACAAAGGAATTGCAGAGAAAATTAATAATCCCTGTTTTACAGAATGGAAAGCAAAATAGAGCAGCAATAAGATCAGCAATAATGAGATAGGAACGGCAATGCTTAGACGATCTTTTGCAGCGACTAAATTTTCAAATTCACCGCCATATGTGATGTAGTAAGCCGCGGGAAGTTTTACTTGTTGATTGATTTTATCCTGCAGCTCGTGCACTACAGTTTGTACATCTTTCCCGCGTACATTAAAACCCACAGTAATTCTGCGCTGCGCGTTCTCTCTTTGTATCTGGTTGGGGCCCACTTTTATTTGCACATCCGCAACTTGCTGTAAAGGGATTTGCTGGCCGCCTGGTGTCGCGATTAAAAGATTTTGAACATCGCTTAAGTTCTCACGGCTGTTGTTATTGAGACGAACTACGAGATCGAAACGCCTTTCATTTTCAAAAACCTGTCCACTCACTGCACCCGCAAATGCAGACTGCAAGGTATTGTTGGCATCTGCCACTGATAATCCATATTGCGAAAGTGCTGCCCTGTTATAATCCACTACGATTTGCGGCAGTCCTGTAATCGCTTCTACATACACGTCTTTTGCGCCATCTACCGAATGAACAATCGCGCCGATTTTTTCAGCATACAATGCTAAAGAATCCAAATCTTCTCCGAAAATTTTGCAAACAACATCCTGTCTTCCGCCGGTCATCAGTTCATTAAAGCGCATTTGAACAGGAAATTGAAACCCCACGGTAATTCCAGGCACATCTTCCAAAGCATGGCTCATTTTTTCGGCCAGTTCATCAAAAGATTTTGCGGATGTCCATTGTTTTTTTGGTTTTAAAATTACCATCATATCAGAGGCTTCCATACTCATAGGATCAGTTGGTATTTCACCACTGCCAATCTTTGTGACTACCTTTTCTACCTCCGGGAATTGTTGCAGCAAAATATGTGTTGCCTGCTGGGTAGATTTTATGGTAGTGGTTAATGAACTTCCGGTTAAAACCCTTGTATCCACTGCGAAATCGCCTTCTTCTAATTTGGGAATAAATTCACCGCCGAGAGAAGAAAGTATCATAATGGCAACAACAAATAATACAACTGCAGATGCCACAATTAGTTTAGGAATCGCCAAAACCCTTAGTAAAATATGTTTGTATCCCCGTTCTAATTTGCGCATTATTTTATCAGAAAAATTATCCTTATGTGATAACTTTTTGCTCAACACCAGCGAACTCATCATGGGTATGTAAGTGAGAGATAATAAAAATGCGCCGGCAATCGCGAAGGCTACGGTTTGCGCCATTGGCTTAAACATTTTTCCTTCAATGCCTTGCAGGGAAAGGATGGGCAGGTACACAATTAAAATAATTACCTGACCGAATACGGCGGCATTCATCATCTTTCCCGCGGAATGATTTACTTCTTCATTCATCTGTTGCTGACTGATGCGGTCAATGCCTGCAAATTGTTTGTTTTTATGCAACCGGTGCATGACCGCTTCCACAATGATCACTGCTCCATCTATGATCAATCCGAAATCCAGCGCGCCCAAACTCATCAAATTTCCACTCACTCCAAATAAATTCATCATGATGATGGCGAATAACATCGACAGCGGAATTACCGATGCCACCAATAAACCGGCACGCAGGTTTCCAAGAAAAAGAACCAGCACCAGAATAACGATCAGCGCACCTTCCAAGAGATTTGTCTCGACTGTAGTAATCGCATTATTCACCATTTTTGTCCTGTCAAGAAATGGTTCGATCATCACTCCTTCAGGCAATGTTTTTTCTATTTGCGCGATTTTGTTTTTTACATCTTTAATCACTTTAGATGAATTCGCGCCTTTCAACATCATCACTATGGCGCCCGCCACTTCGCCTTCATCGTTATAAGTGACTGCTCCATACCGGGTAGCAGTTCCTAACTGCACATCGGCCACATCCCTGACAGATACCGGCGTTCCATCGGGAAGCGTTTTTATCATAATGTTGCTGATGTCTTCCTGGTTTTTTACAAGGCCTTCACTTCGGATAAATAAAACCGTTGGCCCTTTTTCAATATAAGCGCCGCCGGTGTTCTGATTGTTTTTTTCTAATGCTGAAAAAATATCGGAAATAGTGAGGTTATACGATTTTAGTTTATCGTAATTCACCCCGATTTCATATTGTTTTAATTTTCCACCAAAGCTGCCAACGTCAGCTACGCCGGGCGTTCCAATCAATTGCCTGCGAACTACCCAATCCTGAATGGTGCGTAATTCTGTAGCATCAAACTTGTGTTCGTAACCAGGTTTTGCTTTTACTACATATTGAAAAATTTCTCCCAGCCCGGTAGTAACAGGGCCCATTACGGGCGTGCCCAGCGAAGGCGGGATTTGGTTTTGAATCTGCAACAATCGTTCGCTTACCTGTTGCCTTGCCCAATACACATCTGTGTTATCATCAAAAACGATGGTAACCAATGACAAGCCAAAGCGCGAAAATGAGCGCTGTTCAATGATTCCGGGAATATTGATGGTAGATTGCTCGATTGGAAATGTGATCAGCCTTTCAATGTCAGCAGCCCCCAAAGATGGCGAAGGCGTTATGACCATTACCTGGTTGTTGGTAATATCCGGAACCGCATCAACCGGCAGTTTCGTGATATTATAGATGCCCGTAATAATCAGGGCAAGCACCATCATACCCACAATTAATTTATTGCGGATAGAGAATGCAATAATTCTATTAAGCATAATTTTTCTTCTTAATTATTATTGTATGTTCAAAAAAATACAGGAATGCTCATTGGTTCAACAATTTCTTGTTGACCAGATTGCATTGAATGAATAGAATAAATTATGCGAATTGTGGGGGACGAAATATGTCTGCCATATAATTGGAAGGGATCCAATCATTTTGAACCTTAAAAAATGGTCTTGTTGATACTAACAATGGCTCGTTAGAAATAACAATTTGTTCCGGAATTACAATGGAGGTGATGGCCTGGATACAATCGCTTGTTTTAAAAGGCAATTGCATGTCGCGGGCATAATCATCATCCACGGGGTTGCCACTGAAATAATGAAGGACAATAAAACCAGCCAATGTAATATTTTTATTTTCAGCCTTGTGCTCAAAATAATGTTGCACCAATACAGGCAGCTTCAATATCTGGTGTAGCTCTGTTTGGGAAAACAGCATCAAAGACAAAAATAATATGGCTGAAAAACGTTTCAATGGTTGCAAATATAAATTGAAACTTGTTAGTGAAGTATGATTTAAGTCATAACATTAAAGTTTGTTATCCTATTAACCAATTTTTAGGAATTAAAATAGCGTTGAGAGAGATGACACCTTTCGAAAAAGGTGTCATCTCTAAACATTCTCAATTTTAATTCGCTTTCTTATCCGGTTTTCCCTGCCCTGTGGTTATTAACGGCAACAAGCTGTTTTGCAAATAATGTGTCCATCCTTTTGAGCAGTCGTTAAAACATTCAAATGCAGGTACCAGGCCTAAATGAGTGATCACTAATTTTGTTTTATCACCTTGAGAAGAAATTTCAAAAATCATTTTGGTATTATTCCATTCGTCTTGCTTTTTAACGAAGCTTAACCGGCTATCCGTTGTAAGCCAAACCATTTTTTTATCTGGCTCAACTTCTATTAGCTTGTGCCTGGAATAATGTAAATCTCCATGGCGATAGCTAAATTCATCATTTAGTTTTTGGGAACTGCCTTCCAATTCTTCTGACCACCAGCCACGAACATTTTTAATTGCGTTAAATACTTCGTTTGCCGTTTGGTCAACTATAAAAGTGATGGTAAAATCGTTGTTAGTCATTTTGTTTAGTTTTTAATATTCCACTTCTTAATATTTTCAGCATTGATTTCGTTAGTGCCATCTTTAGGATTGGGCTGTCCTTTTCCTGAATTAATTAAGCTTTTCAAACTGGTTTGTATAAATCCCGTCCAGGCGTCATTGCAGATATTGTAGCATTCGTAAGTCGGGCACTAAACCTTCGTGAGTGAAGGTTACTTTTGTTTGCTTTCCTTCTGATGAAATATCAAACACCAGTTTTGTGTTTACCCATTCGGTCTTGTCTTTGGTAAAACTAAATTCGTTGGCTATAACCTGGTACACTAATTTTTCATTTGGAATCATTTCAATAAGTTTCAATTTGCAGAGATGCACGTCTTTGTAATGATAGAAAAAAGTTTCACCGGGTTTGTCGGTTTCGCCTTCAATGTCTTCGCTCCACCAGGCCCTGAAATTTTTGATGTCGTTAAAGGCTTCGTTTGGCGTTTTGTCCACCAGGATGGTTGATGAATAATTTTGATTTTCCATATTATTTATTTGTTTTTGTTTAAGCTATTACCTTTTGTTTTATACATCTACGGTGTCAAATAAGTACATCTGAATTTTATCATCATCAGGCGCTAAAATTTTTCTATCAGCAGCACACGCCTTTCCTTGTTCAGAGGCAAATGCAGATTTGATAGCATCCAGGCTATCGAAATATAAGGTTCCAATTAAGTAAGTTCCTGCATCTCCTGTTATTGCAATAACCGGGCTTTTACTAACCTCATATTTCATTAACCCCGGAAGTTTTTTGGCAAGTGGAATATGTACTTCAAAATAGTGTTTGTCAAAAGCGTCCTTGTCTTCCGGCGTTTTATAAATTACAAGCATTCGTGCCATAAGGTGTAAATTTTTATTTACTGTTTTTCAGGAATATTAACTGCCCTAAATGATAATCAACGTGACAGGCTCTGCTCAACATCACATTGAGTTTGTTGCGGTGAGGCTCTTTTGCAAAATCTTCTTCTGATACAGAAGTGTGTTTCCGGAACCATTCGTCTGTTGATGTAGCGGCAATATGTTCTCCCAATAATGTTTTTGCCTTCTCCCATTCCTGCCTAAGTTCGCCTGCGGACGGTAGGTCGCTGGTTTGTTTATCAGGTGTTTTTACAAAAGGAGTAACCAAATGTGGCGTAGGATTTTCACCATAGCCCAATAAAGGAAGCATGGAATTAGCCATTACAGTTAAGTGCCCTAATAAATAAATGCCCCGGTTTCTACCTGGTGACACTTCGTTTAGCAACTGTTCGTCTGATAATTCGGCAAGCAATTTATCAAACTGATTCACTTTGGCATACCATGCATCTAAGACCATTTTTACTGCGATTCCTTCCTTACTTGTTGTCATATTTTTTATTTTTTTTAGTTGTATCGTAATTGTTTTATTGCGCCAGGTTTTATTGGCATTGTAGTGACTATATTAAATAAAAATGGCGGCTTATTGATGTCACGATAATTTCCATTCAATTTCATTTCATTACAAATGTAATGTCTGAAAGTAAATTGGAAGGGGTGTAAAACAGACTTTCTAATGGGTTGATTTGGACAAGCAGTTTGCGTATTTTTGTAAAAAGCTTTTGCAATGAAATTAATAGCCATATTAGTTCCTGAAGGTGAAAACAACCTGAGCAGTATTGCCGGTACTTATGAAATTTTGAACAAAGCGAATAACTATTGGAAAGAGATTGGCAAGAAAGATGTTTATACCATTCAGTTGGTAGGTATTTCAAAAGAAGTTGAATTGCAAAATGGCTTATTTTCTATAAAACCGCACACGCATATTTCCGATATAAAGAATGCGCATCTTATCATCATTCCGTCAATGAATCATAATTATGATAAAGTAGTAAAAGCCAATAAAATATTGGTGAACTGGCTGGAAAAGCAATATAAAAATGGCGCTGAAATTGCAAGCATTTGCACCGGTTCTTTCCTGCTGGCTTCAACAGGATTATTGGATGGTAAAAGTTGTTCCACACACTGGGCTGCTGCTGATAATTTCAGGAAGATGTTTCCAAAAGTGAATTTACAAACAGATCATTTAATTACAGATGAAAATGGGATTTACACAAACGGTGGCGCCTATTCATTCCTGAACCTGATGATTTATTTGATTGAAAAGTATTACGACAGGCAAACCGCAATTTATTGCTCTAAAGTTTTTCAAATAGAAATGGATAGAAACAGCCAGTCGGCATTCAGCATATTTACCGGGCAAAAATTACATAGCGATGAGATGGTAAAAGAAGCGCAAAACTATATTGAAAGTAAAATTGACGAAAAGATATCAATAGAATTTTTGTCGGCAATGTATGCGGTTGGCAGGCGAAACTTTGACCGCAGATTTATAAAAGCCACAGGCAATACCCCTGTGGAATATGTGCAAAGAGTAAAAATTGAGTCGGCAAAAAAAGCATTTGAAACAAGCCGCAAACCTGTCAATGAAGTGATGTACGAAGTTGGCTACTCTGATGTAAAAGCATTTAGAGAAGTATTTAGAAAAATCACCGGAATTTCTCCATTGGAATATAAGTCCAGGTACAACAATGCAAATTGAAGGTTCTAGCAGTCACCAACAACAGTATCAATTGCGAATGCCTTCTTGTTACACCGACGCCACTTTATCTTTCCTGCATATCTGCGCCAGTATCGGGGCTGCCCTATATATACAACAGACTAAATCCCTGCCCTGCTACGTTAATACAGGGGATTGATAGTATATACCAGCGGGTTAAGTCCGGGATATGCCGGACTTATGCCGGACTTGATAGGGCTATGGCAGGAAGAACAGATAGCTTTGATATAGAGTATACTACGCTCCTTAACCAATAGCAGGCGTATTTTATTTACAGTATAAACATACTACTATGCCATCACAGATTAATGTACAGATCACGGGAAGAATACAAAACATTGTGTTTTATAAACGGGGCGATAAATATTATGCGCGTTCCGTTCCCGGTAAAGTAAAGCAAACCAAAGCCACTAAAAAGCGGGCAACCGAATTTGGCACCGCTTCAAGGATGGGAAAATGCCTGCGACAGCAACTGCTTCCGGTTATTCCCTTTCCGGCGGATAACAACATGCAGACAAGGCTGGTATCCACCCTGTTTCAATGGCTGCGATCGGGTTATAACCGGGCGCAGTGCTGCGACCCGGTACCGTTTGTCAGCAGCTTCCAGTTTACTGAAGGCTACACAATAAAAGAGAGGTGGCGCGTGTCTTTGCAGGTAACCAGGCCGGAAGTCGACATGCTGCAATTAACTATTCCGGCCTTTGTGCCTGTAAAATCCATATCCGCACCTGCAGGTACTGTTTTTGTAAAATGCATTATAGCGGCCGCGGGCTGCCATGCAAATAACGGTATGGCTACTGGCGGCTTTTCTACCTCCTTGGATTTTAATTATAATGAGGAAGAAGTTCCGGAGCAAGTTGTATGCCTGCCCATACCTACACCCGCCGAAAGCCTCGCCGTAACAGCTATTTTATTGGAATATTATTCTGTAAAAAATGGCCACCTGCAAAAAATGACCAATAAAGCTTTTATGCCTGCGGGGATGGTTAATGCAAAGTATTTTTAAGCTTGGTATAACCAGTTGCCCGATTTCTTAAAATCCTCTGCCACCGATCATGGAAAGGGGTGATGCTGGCACAGGGCCAAAACGGGTATAGAAAAACGGGTATCAGTACAAAGAAAAAAATAAATCAGCATGCCTCAGTGTAACTAATGGTTACTCAAACAAACTAAAATATAGAAAATCTACTTTTTGGCTTGTCTGTCGGTCTAAGCAATCATCTGTGCCAACAAAATATTCCTGTTAATGGTTCCTTTTATGAGGACTTGTTTACTTGTTTGCAGTTGAAAACATACATACAGCAGAGTTTATTTATTTGAAGATTCTACAGATAGCGTGAGCAGACGATGTATGCAAACCACCTGAAGGTGCTGCAATCAAGCAGATGAATAAAGCGAAGTTAATGTCGTATGATACATAGGTAAATTTTCAGGAAACTTGTTTACAAAAAAGTATAATCACCCTGCAAACTTTATTTTTGCTGATCCCAAATTATTCTCCATGCGCAAATATGTTTTACAAATTATCTTACTGGCAATCATTTCAGTATTTACCAATTTCACGCTTTCGGCACAAGAAGTAAAAGAACCACGAACTCAGCCGGATTGGGTAAGGCCTTATGAGCCGTTCAGGATCGCCGGCAACCTTTATTATGTAGGCACTTACGATTTAGCCTGTTACCTCATCACCACTCCCCAGGGAAATATTCTGATCAATACGGGGCTGGCGGCTTCCACATCGCAGATCAAACATAATATTGAAAAGCTGGGCTTCAATTTTAAAGATATAAAAATACTGCTGACAACACAAGTGCATTATGATCACGTTGGTGCGATCGCAGAGATAAAAAAACTGACGCGGGCAACACTCATGGTGAGTGAAAATGATGCGGCTGTACTCGCAGACGGTGGTATCTCAGATTATGCGCTGGGCATTTACGGGCGTAGCTTTGAACCCGTAAAAGCAGATCGCTTATTGCACGATCAGGATACACATCAGCCTCGGTGATATGCACCTGGTAATGCTTCACCACCCGGGTCACACAAAGGGCTCGTGTAGTTATTTGTTTGATGTAAAAGATGACAAAAGAACTTACAGGGTGCTTATCGCCAATATGCCTTCCATCATTATTGATAAAAAGTTTTCAGAAGAAACGGCTTATCCCAACATTGCAAGTGATTATGCTTATACATTAGCCCACATGAAAAAGCTTTCTTTCGATATTTGGCTGGCCTCTCATGCAAGCCAGTTCAACCTCCATACGAAACATCATCCGGGAGATGGTTATCATCCGGAAGCCTTTAGCGACAGAAAAGGCTATGATGCAGAGCTCAATGATCTGCAAAAGGATTATAATAAAAAGATGGCAGATAATTGAAGCAACTCCAGAGCATTCAATGTAAAATCAAAAAACAACCGTCAGGGAATTTGCGACATTGCTTTTACAAGAATAAAAATTTCCCGGTACCAGAAAAAAATTTCCTTGCCCAGGAAAAAAAATGCGGATATAAGTATCCGTTTTTCTGATGTCCGAAAAAAGCTTTCTGTTATAAGAAAAAAGTCCTGTTAGCTTTTGATATCTGGAGAAGATAAAATTTCCGGTTTGCCGTCAATAGGGTCGGGGTTCGCTCATAGCATCAATAGTCGTTGGCGTCTTGTCTGGTATTGCCCGCCACTTTGTGATTAAAGGGTAAGTATGTTGTCCTTTCATTTTTTTTTATGTGAGCGTATTGACTACGAGCTTCATTCTACAGATGAATTGCTAAACCACCGGCCAGGGCTAGCGTCAGCCATTAATTAATAATTTCCCCTTTGTTATTAGCCAGCTTTTCACGCCATTTCTGAATGTCTTCCGGTGTTTGTCTTATCCAGTCTGTTACCTCACCAACAATTTTTAATGGCGCGCCGGTTCGATAGGAACGCGTAGGGTTGCCGGGAAACTTTTTGTCCGTGACGTTCGGATCATTTTCAAAGCTCCCTGTAGGCTCAACAATGTAAACACGCTCAGGTCCATCACCTTTGGCCAATGCGGCAGCAAGACCGGCGCCGTTAGCCATGGCGGTGAAATAAATGTGGTTCATGGTGAGTTCAGATTTGTAATTGGAATTATAACCGGCCACCAGGAAATCGCCTGCGTGCAGATCTGCCTTGGTACCGTGATAAAATGGACCGGTGTCAGATGGATTGTGAGAGAAAGATCTTGCTAACTCATCATTCTTTTTTGCGTTAACAAAGTCGTTTAGCTCTTCATAGCATTTGGCAATGCGCCCGTACAAAGAAGCAAAAGCGCCGTTAACCGCGTGGTTGTTTATTTTAAATGCATGCTCCAAAGCGGTTTGAAGCCAATGTAACCTGCCGGAGGCATCTTTTTGATGCCGGGCAACATAATAAGCGGCTAAAAATCTTTCAAAATCGTCGGAAGCTTCGTTCCAGGCCTGAAAGAATATTCCGGCTGCTTCTTCGGATTTGCCTTTGTCTTCCAGGTCCATTCCCTGAAGGCAGCGCTTAACAATAGGGTTGTTGGGGCTGAATTCCATGTCAGATTAATTTTCACTTTTTATGAATCGCTACTTGTTCTCAAACCCATATCTTATTGCCGCTTCAAGTACATCCAGGTTGATATCTTTCAGCGTTTTGAACTTTATGCAATATCCGCTCACGCTCGCTTTGCCAAGTTTCGTTCCATATGCCTGGGCTAAATATTTCTTATCATCAATACCAAGGATGTAGACAGAGATCCCGGTTGTGTTTGCACTGATACCAATTTGATAAAACTCCCTGGTTTTTCCATCAGCATATTTTATGGTGCGAAACCCATATCCGATATTAGGATTAGAAACAGTTTTATTGTTATTGTCTTTACCGTTCAGGAACCATAATTTGCAGGCCGGCATAATTTGCAGAATGATGCGGTGCAGCTCCCGCATGTCAATGCGCTTTGGTTCAGCCTGGGTTGTGATATATGCTTCGATTTGTTCCTGTACGTTCATGCTTACACGAAATTATTGTTAGTCACTTTCGTCGCCAAATACTGATCTGTAAATATAAATGCTTCTCCTGTATTTGCGTAGAACTGGATTGCTACGACTGATAAGTATTTTCTTAGATTTTATATTTCCTATTCCAATTCAAAAGTGGCCGGTGGGACACCGGCCACGGCGGAGTGCCGCGGTTGGTGTCTCCACCAACCGCAATATGGTGAACGAAAATTTCATTTTTAGACAGTTTCTTAGATTTTATATTCCCTATTCCAATTCTTCGCAATAAAATTGGTGCCTGTTCAGCAAGCCTGTTATTTGCAAAGCGATATTTTCTTCGCTGTCAATACGCAAAATCTTGTCGCAGTCTTCAAGGTCGAAGTTCCATTTTGCTTGTGACAATATTTTGTCAATATGCGGCTTCAGTTGCCTTGACTGAAACTTAGTCTTAACGGATGTTTTGAAAACGTAAATCATTTTTGTGATAAGGTTGCCAATAAATTATCCAGGTTATCCAATGACATCGTCATTCCTATTTTGAAACCTTCTTCCAATTTTTCCAGGCGTTCCAGAGATTCATTGTAAATAGAAATACTGACTTTTGTAGTTCCATTTTGTTCGCTGAAATTATAATCCCAATCAGAACCGGGCAATTCAGGATTTTCATCTTCGTCTGCAAAAGCATTATACAATTTGAAATTGGTTTTTGGAGTAATGGAAGTATATTCCTGGATAGCCCATTTCTCCTGGCCTTCAGGGCTCACCATAGCATAAAATCTTTTTCCGCCAACTTCAAAATTCATGTATTTTGTTTTTGATGTCCAGGGTTTAGGCGCTACCCATTGGTCAAGATATTCCTGCTTTGTAAAAGCATCCCATACCAGCGAAAGTCCGGCATCAAATTCCCTGGTTATGAATACCATTTTTGTTGATTTGTCAACGGTAAAATCAAATAGCAAATCATTTTTCATTTTTTTTGTTTTTTATGGTTGATAATACTTTGTCCAATTGATTGAACCGGTTTTCCCAAATCTTCCGGTATTGTTCCAGCCATTTATCTATTTCTTTCATTTTGTCAATTTCAAGAGAATAGAAAATTTCCCTGCCCTGGTATTCTTGTTTTACCAGCTCGCATTCTGTAAGAATTCGTAAATGCTTTGACACTGCTTGCCGGGTGGTATTGAAGTTTTCGGCAATGGCGTTAGGTGTCATTGCCTGTAAAGCAATTAAGGCGATAATAGCCCGCCTTGTAGGGTCTGCAATGGCTTGAAATATGTCTCGCCTCATTATTTAAAAATTTTAGTTAGGAAACTAATCGGTTGCAAATATATGTGCAACTTTTCGGTTTCGCAAATTTTTTTGTAAATATTTTTATCTAAAAGGGTGCATTTCTAATGTCGCCGGTTGGTGGGGACACCAACCGGGGCGCCCTGCCGTGGGCGGTGTCCCCACCGCCCACAATCAAAATCTGGATAGGAGAGTGGGGATGTGGCCATACCTCTCAGTTTATAATTAGGTTGAAATTCAGACAATCCAATGAGATTTTTGAATTCCATTCCGCGTCAGCTTTCTTCTAAATGAATTGATCGGTATCATAAATTCGGATGACTCTCATCAAACAAAGAGTCAGACAATTCTTTCAACTTTGCAAACCATATTAAGGTTGAATGCTAATAAAAATGCTCAAAATCTACATTTGGACTTGTTTAATGAAACTTATTTTCACACCTAAATTTTTAAAAAATTGATCGATTATATTTCAGGCGAAGAAGCTGTAAAGATTATTAAATCCGGCGATAAAGTCTTTGTACATGGCGGCGCGGCAACTCCTCATTTTTTATTGGAAAAAATGGTAGACCGTGCAGGAGAGTTACAAAATGTGGAGTTGATAAGTATCAGTAGCCAGGGGGCTGCGCTTTACGCTGATGAAAAATACAAAGACAATTTTCACATCAATTCATTATTTGTTTCTGCCAATGTGAGGCAGGCTGTTAATGAAGGCAGAGGCGATTATATTCCTGTTTTTTTGAGTGAAATTCCTAATTTATTTAAGAGAAATATTATTCCTTTAGACGTTGCCCTCGTTCATGTTTCGTTGCCTGATTCACATGGATTTTGTTCGCTCGGCGTTTCTGTTGATGTGGCTGCTACTGCGGTTAAAACGGCAAAATATGTCATTGCCCAGGTGAATCCAAATATGCCCAGGACTTTCGGTGACGGGCAGGTAAACATTAAGGATTTTAATGCGGTGGTTTATACCGAAAACCCATTGCCCGAAGTCGTTTCCAATGGCGCTTTTTCGGAAGTGAATTCAAAGATTGGAAAATTTTGCGCCGACTTAATTGAAGACGGTTCCACCATTCAAACAGGTATCGGAGCTATTCCTGATGCTGTGTTGGCAAGCCTTTCGGGACACAAAGAATTGGGCATCCATACCGAAATGTTTTCCGACGGCATTCTTCCTTTGGTGGAAAAAGGGGTGATTACCAATCAGCATAAAAAAAGATGCCGGGGCAAAATTGTAACCGGCTTTATGCTGGGCAGCAGAAAGCTGTATGACTTTGCACATGATAACCCGGAAGTACTAGTGATGAATATTGATTATGTAAATGATACGGCGGTGATCAGAACCAATCCGAAAGTTGCTGCCATCAATAGCGCCATTGAAGTGGATATTACCGGCCAGGTTTGTTCTGATTCTATCGGCACGTATCATTATTCCGGTGTGGGCGGCCAGATTGATTTTATCAGGGGAGCTGCTTTGTCAGAAGGCGGCAAACCTATAATAGCGCTTAGTTCCACCACATCAAAAGGAGAATCAAAAATTGTTTCGTTTTTAAAACAAGGTGCAGGAATTGTGACTACGCGTGCACATGCTCACTATATCGTAACTGAATATGGGGTTGCTTATTTATACGGAAAAAATATGCATGAAAGAGCCAAGGCCCTAATCAATATTGCCCATCCTGATCAACGTGAAATGCTGGAAAGGGATGCTTTCACCAGGTTCAAACATCTGTGACAAAAACAAAATTTTCAATGGCTGATGCACATCATCTATTGGCGTGACATGAATCATTATGCAACTCCGTACTATGTAATAATTTTCCATTTCATTAATAATTATTGTTATGAAAAATATTTTAGTTCCTACCGATTTTTCCCCCGCATCGCGCAATGCTGCAAGATATGCCGTAGCGTTCGCTGAATCTATGGACGCGACAGTTATATTAGTCAACGTCGTTGCTCCCTCTGTGATTATTGATGATTCTGTTCTTGCTTCTGTAATGATCACCCAGGCGGAGTTGCTTGCAGATGCCAGGCAAATGATGCAACAGGAGATTGACGCGCTTTCAAAAGAATTTTCTGTTGATGTAACAGGGATAGTTAATGAAGGCTATGCATCTGACATGATTTTGGAGTTGGCTAAGCTGAAGGGCGCGCAGCTCATTGTGATGGGCATGAAAGGTAAAGGAAAGAGCCATTCTCTTTTCGGCAGCACAACTACCACGATCATTCGCAAGTCACCTGATCCCGTTTTTGTGATTCCTGAACAGGCAGCGTATACGCCTATAGCAAACATTACTTTGGCCTCCGACTTTGATGCATCCATTCAAATTAGCCGTTATAATGTATTATTGGCCATTGCGGAAAAATTCAATTCAATCATTCATATTCTTAACGTTCAAAAAAACGGCTATTCTCTTAGCCAGGATGAAGTGATCGGCAAGATGGAGGCCAATATTGCATTTTCAAAACACAATCATCAGTTTCAGACGATCAGCGAGCATAAAGTAGAAGAAGGAATTCAAAAATTTGTTGGAGAATATCCTACTGATATACTGGTAATGGTAGCACGCAAGCATAATTTCTTTGAAAGGATGTTTGGTACCCTTCATACAAAGGCAATGAGTTACCAGACGAAGATTCCATTACTCGTATTGCAGCATAAATAAGGAACAACAGAATTGATTCAGCATTAGAAAACGAATCGCCGTAAAATTTGGAATCTCTTTTTATAAACAGGACCTGCTATTTATATACTCATATACTCGCGTTTGTATTCCGTTGGCCTTTTTCCCGTAAATTCTTTGAATTGTTTATTAAAATTTGATAGGGTGTCAAAGCCGCAATCATAGCTGATTTGAGCAACTGAATCATCTGTTTCTGTCAATAATTTACAGGCGTGTTTAATGCGGATCTCTGTTAAGAAACCGGAGAATGATTTATTATTCCTCATCTTAAAATAGCGGCTGAACGAAGTTGGGGTCATATACACCAGGTCGGCAAGCTCATGCAGCGATATTTTCCGGCTAAAATTTTTTAATACAAATGTATAAACCTGGTTAAGCCTGTCGGCCTCTTTCTGATGCATCACATCTGTATGCGCTATGGAAGATATATATTGGTATTCTTTGGTGGAAGCCAATGTATTCAGGATGCCAAGGAACCGGATCACACTTTCGATGCCTTGTAATTTTGTCAATTCTTTCATCATCTTAACAACAGTTAATTTCGTTTGACCGAAGAAATCCAATCCGCGCATTGCATTAGTCAACAGCTTTTTTAGCAATACCATTTCTTCCTTATCCATAAAGTGATCACCCAGGAAATTCTCGTTAAAATAGATGACGATTCCGTTGGTCGATAGGCCGCTCTTTTTTTGGAAGTAGGCTTCATCGCTTCGCCACAGATGCGGAAGGTGAGCGCCCGTCAGCGTTAGCTCTCCTGGCTTGAATGCTTTAATGTTGTCGCCAATAAAGCGGGTGCCGGTTCCTTCAAGTGTTACAAAAAGCTGGTACTCTGAATGTG
Organism: uncultured Chitinophagaceae bacterium; assembly: GCA_963706775.1. Classification (GTDB taxonomy): domain Bacteria; phylum Bacteroidota; class Bacteroidia; order Chitinophagales; family Chitinophagaceae; genus Ginsengibacter. The sequence continues at coordinate 124,292 of CAVPNF010000019.1, read as the reverse complement.
AATGCCAATAAGGATCAAAATGCTTTTCCTTTAAATGGTGGACCACAAAGATCCTGGAATGTGGAATCGTTGATTTGTGTAAAGCTGGTTTCAAGATTATAGCGTTAATGTTACGAATATAAAGGAAATAATGATAAAATACAGTCAGAATCGGGTAAAGGATCAATAGGCTCTCCCGTGTGTTTGAATGATATTTGACTTATTCATTACCATCATTTACTTTCTATGATAAAGAGAAACTTTTTACTATTTGGCTGCATCATTTTATTCGCTGCTTTTACCCTCGGCGTTCCTGTTGTAAATTCATCGGCTGTGCCACGCCGGATTGAGCTCTTGTTTCTCGGGCATAAAAGTAAGCACCACGACTCCGAAAAGCTGGCAGACATTCTTACCAAAGAATATTTCAAAGCCGGCATCAACATCTCGTACACAACGGATCCTGATGATATGAATGAAAAGACGCTGTCACAATATGACGGACTGATTTTATATGCTAATTATGATTCTATCACACCATCACAGGAAAAAGCGTTGCTCGATTTTGTGAAAGGCGGCAAAGGATTTATTCCCATTCATAGCGCTTCTTATTGCTTCAGGAATTCGCCGGAGGTCGTTGAAATGATCGGTGGGCAATTTAAAACCCATGGCTATGATTCTTTTCCATCGGTAATTATAGAACCTGACAACCCGGTAATGAAGGGTGTTCACAATTTCACCACTAAAGACGAAACGTATGTGCATCATAAGATCAGTAAAAATATAGAAGTACTAATGGAAAGGGTAGATGGCGACCATCATGAGCCCTACACCTGGATAAGGCCTTTTGGTAAAGGACGTGTTTTTTATACTGCATATGGGCATGATGATAATACTTTTAATAATCCTGAATTCTTACAATTAGTCAAGAACGGTATCATGTGGGCGATAGGAGATGAGGCAAAGGCAAACCTGGATGCATATAAAATAGCTGATCCAAAATACTTCGACGGGCCAGTACCCAATTATGAGAAAAAAGATCCCGCACCAAAAGTTCAGCAATCACTGAAGCCTGAAGAATCAATGTCGCTGATCCAGGTGCCGGTTGGATTTGAATTGCAATTATTCGCTTCAGAACCTGATATTATCAACCCGATTTACATGAATTGGGACGAGCGCGGAAGACTGTGGGTAATTGAAACGGTTGATTATCCAAATGAAATTAAAGCTGACGACCGGGGCGACGACCGGATTAAAATTCTGGAAGATACAGATGGTGATGGCAAAGCAGATAAAGTGACCGTCTTCGCAGATAAATTAAATATTCCTACCAGTTTTGTATTTGTAAATGGCGGTATCATCGTGAGCCAGGCGCCTTCGTTTTTATTTTTAAAAGACACAGACGGAGACGACAAAGCAGATATAAGGGAAACCTTGATCACAGGTTGGGGCAAAAGCGATACCCATGCCCAGGCTTCGAATCTTCGCTATGGTTTGGACAATAAGATATGGGGCGTTGTGGGCTATTCAGGATTCGATGGAAAAGTTGGTAACAAACCATTCCGTTTTGGTAGCGGTGTTTATCGCTTTACGCCCGATGGCAAAGACCTCGAATTTCTGTCCACTACAAGCAATAACACATGGGGCCTTGGCTTTTCTGAGGACTTTGATGTTTTTATTTCAACTGCAAATAATACCCACAGCGGATTTTTGGGTATGCCAAAAAGATATTTTGACAAAGCAAAAATCAATGAAACAGGTGTTGAGAAAATCGATTCGCATTATCCGATGCACGTAGCAACGAAAAACCTGCGGCAGGTAGATGTTCATGGTGGCTTTACGGCGGCGGCGGGCCATAGTTTGTACACAGCGCGAACTTATCCTAAAGAATATTGGAACAAGATTGCCTTTGTAACAGAGCCTACAGGCAGGTTGATTCACCGGGTTTTACTGGAACAAAAAGGCTCGGGTTTTAAAGAGTATGGCGATGGCTGGAACATGTTTGCCAGCGCCGACGAATGGGCTGCGCCGATCCAGGCTGAAGTAGGGCCAGACGGCGCAGTGTGGGTAGCAGACTGGTACGATTTTATTATTCAGCATAATCCGACACCGAGCAAATCCTCTTCAGGGCTTGATGCAGTGAATGGCGAAGGCAATGCCTACATCAATCCATTAAGAGATCATGAACGCGGCAGAATTTATCGCATTGCTTATAAGGGAAATGATCAAAAAAATACGCTTCAATTAAGTAAGAATGACGCGGCAGGATTGATAAATGCTCTCTCGAACAACAATATGTTCTGGAGAACCACTGCCCAACGTTTATTGGTTGAGAAGGGAGATAAAAGCGTTTTGCCTGCATTATATAAACTTGTTCAAAACACACAACTGGACGAAACCGGAATTAATGCACCGGCGGTCCATGCATTATGGACGATGGATGGCTTACATGCTTTTGATGGTGGCAATAAAGAAGCCCTTGACATTGCCATCAATGCATTGCTCCATCCCGCAGCAGGTGTAAGAAAGGCAGCCATTGAAGTATTGCCGAAAACACCGGTAACCTTTAATGCTATGAAGAAAGCCAATTTATTTGAAGATAAAGATTTCAGGGTGCGTTTAGCTGCTGTGTTGGCTACTACTGATATGAAGCCATCTTCAGAGATCGGCACGACACTCCTGGACATGGCAGAAAAGCAAGAAAATGTGGAAGATACCTGGTTGAAGCAAGGATTGATCATATCCAGTAAAATGAACCAGGAAACCTTCCGGGCGGCATTTAAGAAGAAAGGGCTGAATGAAAATCCTTCTTTGCTGGAAGCGTCAATGCCGCAAAGATTGGCTTTCGGTAGCCGCTTAAATGAAATGCCGCTGAGAAGAAGTTATAACAGAAATCAACAACAGGGCGATGCTGTTTCACCGGAGGTGAAAAATAAAGAAATCGTTATCTCGGGGGAAATCGCAAGAAACGTAAGGCCCGGTGCAACTGAATCCGCGCCTTTCGAAGGGATGGTAATGGCGCAGGGAAATAAAGCAAATGGTTATGGTTTATTTGTGCTGGATAATAAAATGCATTTCCAGGTAAATCAAAATGGGAAATCCTATAAAATCGTTTATGCAGAGGCATTGCCTGTATCGTTTGCATTCAAAGCAGGGCTGGATAAAAATGGAGTGATGCGTTTGTTTATTGACGATAAGCAAGCGGGAACAGCAAAGGCAGCAGGATTATTTGCAAAAGATGTTGAGGTGCCTGTCAGAGTTGGAGTGGAGACTCAGGATGGAATCAATAAAATCGGCGCCTATCCTGATTCTGCATTTATGCTTAGAAGTAATCTTAAAGTAAAATTAGAAACACTCGACGGCCCGGTTGCGACGGCGAAAGAAGTCGCAAAGATTGACAAAGTCATCACGATAAACGTGCTGAAAAACGTCATGAAATATGATAAGGAAGTAATCACCGCCAAAGCAGGAACCACCATAAAAATTGTTCTGAATAATCCCGATTTCATGCAGCACAATCTTGTGATCATTAAAATAGGAACCTTGGAAAAAGTGGGTGCCGCTGCAGATCGGCTCGCACAGACAGGCGATGGCGCAAAAGTAAGTTATGTCCCAAAAATTTCTGAAGTGCTTGAGGCTACGCCCCTCATAGATCCGAATGGTAAGTATACGATGACGTTTAAGGTGCCTGACGTTCCTGGAAATTATCCGTATGTATGTACGTTCCCGGGTCATTGGCGCATTATGAAAGGAGTTTTAAAAGTGACCAAATAAACCAAAATGATAAAATGGTATAGCAAAATATCCCACCGGATTTTACTCAACGAAAATGATTTCTTTTAAAATATAATTAAGAATGGCTTTAAATATTACCTATGGTGTCAGCACCTGGTTATGGACATCACCTTTTACAACTGACTCGATCGATATCTTATTTCCAAAAATTGCCAAATTGGGTTTTGATGTAGTGGAAATCGCAGTGGAAGATCCTGCGTTGATAAATACAAAAGCTGTAAAAGAAGCGTTAAAGAAATATAACCTGAAAGCTAATATTTGCGGAGCATTCGGACCTTCAAGAGACCTCACACATGAAGATCCGGCTGTTCATGAAAATTGTTTATCCTACATTGAAGCATGCCTTAAAATTTGCGAAGAAGTGGAATGTGGATTTTTTGGTGGACCGATGTATTCTGCTGTCGGTAAGGCAAGAATGATTTCAACTGAACAACGTAAAATAGAATGGGACCGTGCAGTTTTCAATTTGAGAAAAGTGTGTGCCATGGCGGCATCGCGCGGCCTACAAATCGCATTGGAGCCTTTGAACCGGTTTGAATCCGATATGATCAATACTGTTGAAGATGTAAAACGCCTTATAAAAGATATCAATCATCCGGCGGCCAAAATCATGCTTGACGGATTTCACATGAACATTGATGAAAAGAGTATTGAGGAAGCAATTGTTGCTGCCGGCGACCAGTTAATTCACATGCAGGTTTCTGAAAACTATCGCGGCACCCCTGGTACCGGACAAACCCGATGGGATGATTATAGAAGAGCGCTTGAGAAAATTAACTACACCGGCGCAGTAACTATTGAAAGCTTTACTCCTGAAAATAAAGAGCTGGCCGGCGCTGTTTGCTTCTGGCATCCGATGGCTGAAAGCCAGGATAGTTTTGCCTCTGAGGGTTTACGATTTTTAAAAGAATGGGCTTCCTGTAATAACCAAACTGCTATTTTTTAATTTTAATATCTATATAAATGAAAAAGAATAAAATAAATATCGCCATTATAGGACTTGGTTTCGGCGCCGAGTTTATTCCCATTTATCAGCGGCATCCTAACGCCCATATGTATGCGATTTGTCAGCGCAACGTTGAAAAGTTAAACCAGGTAGGTGATGCATTTGGTATAGAAAAAAGATATACCGATTATGATGAATTATTGAAAGATGAAAACGTAGATGCGGTTCATATCAACACGCCGATTCAAAATCATGCTGAACAATCTGTAAAGGCTTTGAGAGCCGGTAAGCATGTAGCTTGTACCGTTCCGATGGCCACGAGTGTTGAAGACTGCCGCAAGATCGTGGAGGCGGTTAAAGAAACCGGTTTGACTTATATGATGATGGAAACGGTTGTGTATAGCCGGGAATTTTTATTTGTAAAAGAAATGTATGAAAAAGGTGAATTAGGAAGACTGCAATTTTTAAGAGCTTCTCACCAACAGGAAATGGCCGGCTGGCCCGGCTATTGGGAAGGATTACCACCAATGCATTATGCAACACATTGTGTCGGCCCCGTAGTTGCGTTGGCAAAAGCCGACGCCGAGTATGTTTCCTGCCTTGGATCCGGAAGAATAGATGAACACCTGATCAGCAAATACAATTCTCCATTTGCAATTGAAACCTGTCACATTAAATTTCATCAATCAGATTTAGCTGCAGAAGTTACCAGGTCTTTGTTTAATACCGCGAGGCAATACCGTGAAAGTTTTGATGTGTATGGTTCTAAAAAAACATTTGAATGGACATTGATAGAAAATGAAGAATCAGTTATCCATACTGGTGAGACACCTGAGCATGTAAAAATTCCTGATTATGCACACTTACTTCCGGAGGCTATTCAATCCTTTACTACCGCCGGAGTTTATGATGCAGAAAGTCATCAACATTTATCATTTATCCAGGGATCGGGTCATGGGGGTTCTCATCCACATTTGGTGCATGAATTTTTAAGCGCGCTCGTTGACGAAAGAGATCCGTTTCCAAATGCACGCCAATCAGCCAACATCACCTGCGTGGGCATCCTGGCGCATGAATCCGCGATGCAGGGAGGTAAGCAAATGATGTTACCGGACTTTACATTAAGCGGACAATTATAGAGGAATCAGTTAAGGGAGATTCAATAAAAAAGACCACCTCAATATTTTTTGAGCGTGGTCTTTTATTTTTATATTCTTCAGTTAAAATTGACGAGCAAGCGGTATGATTATTTCTTGCTTTTTAATTTCTTGACAACTTTTTTTGCCGCCTTATTTACTGTTTTCTTCGTTGGCGCAACTTTCTTCGTGACTTGCTTTATTTTTTTGGCAACGGGTTTCACCTTTTTCTCTACAACTTTTTTAGCGGTAGCCACTTGTTTTGCCACGGCTTTCTTTGCGTTAGCAGCCTTCTTAACAACTACCTTTTCTTTTTTTACAATCGTTTTTTTAACAGCGGCCGCCTTTTTTGCTACAGGCTTTACTACTTTTTTATTTACCTTTTTTTCTACTGCCTTCACCACTTTTTTAGGTTCAGCTTTTTTAGTAACAGCCTTAACTGCTTTTTTTACAGCTGTTACTTTTGGCGCCGTGATGTCATGTAATTTTGATTTTACTGCATCAAGAGCATTGGATGCTATATCCGTGATTTGTTCAGATTTCACTGAAATTTCACCGGCTACTTCACCAATGGTTTCAGCAATTTTAATCATAGTAGATTTTTCTTCAACTACAGTTTCCGGCTTTGGTTGTGATTTTTTTGTTGCCATTTTTAATGAGTTTTACAGTAAATATAACTAAAGAAGATATGCAACATAAAAAATATAAACATTTTTCGAAATGCTTATACCAATGTTCCGGCAATTAAAAACAAATAGGTGGCAAAAGAATTTTTTACCCAAATATTCCTGCGAATGACGAAACATTTATGGCTGACCTTTGTTTCTAAACAATTATTTGAAGAAATTCCCGCTGTTACTGGGCCCAATAATCCAGCACGGTAATTTTTTCCGGTGCAGGTTTTAAGAGACTAACAAATTCTTTATGCGCCGGATGAACGAGGTAAGCGTCGCGATCAGCAGTGCTGGAAAAAGTAGCCACGAAGCAATGTGTTAAACCTCCGGCTAAACCTTCAGGGCTATTATTGGTTCCCCATTCGAATGATTTGATCAGCGGGATTTTAGAACGAAGTTCCTTAAAAGCAGCAACTATTTTATTGATTTGATTGCTATCGGTTCCATCTTTCCATCCGAACATTACCACGTGCCGCAGCACTGGCTGATGAGAAGTTTGTTGTGCATTTGTCATAGTGTGAAAAGCAAGTGTAATAAGCGTTAAGAGTAATAATTTTTTCATTATTTATTGTTTGAATGAAGATAATGATAATTCATTAATATATTCCTGGCCTTTAAATTTGTGCGCATCAACATTTACTGACTACGTTACTTTTAAAATTAAAAAATTCACTTTCATTTAAACATAAAATGTTTTTTAAACCCTAATTTTACAACATGCGTATTAAATTGTTGATAGCTTTTCTGTTATTTTTTACCGCTGTGAATTCGCAGACATTATCTCCATTCGGTTATCCTGCCTTCACACAGGGAATTGGCTTATCCCATAACAATCCTACCGGTGACAGCACCGGAAAACAAAAATGGTTTTTAAGCACCAATAAAAGCCTTTATTCAGGCATCTCTTTTTTCAAAGGCGGCAATGCGACCATCCTCGCAGCGCCTATGAGTATTCAGTTGAACAGAAGGCTTAACAATAATCTTTATGCATTCGCTAATGTGGGGATCACACCTGCTTATGTAAGTCTCAATTCTTCTGCTATCAATGGAAGTTTCGGCAAACCCTTTAGCGCGAATCATTTCAATTCAAATAGTCTCGGCATAAATCCTTCGGCTTCACTAGGCCTCATGTATATTAATGATGCGCGGACCTTTTCTATTTCCGGCAGCATCAGTGCAGAGAGGAGCAGCTATCCATTAGTTCCCTTTTACAATCCGGGTCAAACTACCGTTATGCCCGTAAGGAAATAAATGGGCGTGTCGGGGAAATCATGATTTTCTAGATTTTGGCTTTTCACAATGTTGTGGAATTAGCCGGCGGATTCCACTTTCATTTTATAGAAATAAACTAATCCAGCGATAGAAACTTTTTTCAAAAAAAAGTAGCGAAAAAAATTGCGAAACCGAAAAGTTGCACATATATTTGCAACCGAACAGTTTCCTGATTAAATTTTGACAAATCAGAAAGCTTGTTAAGCCTACCTGTCATTCAATTATCAACCCTTAAAAGCAAAAAAAATGAACAGCAATGTGCAATTCGATTTCCTCGCAGACAAGACAAACAACACGTTAACCATCAGGAGAGAGTTTAGAGCCGATCGCCAACTCGTTTGGGATTGCTACACAAAGGAAGAGCTTCTAAACCAATGGTTTGCTCCGAAACCTCTTGTAACAAAAACAAAGTCCATGGACTTTAGAAACGGCGGCCATTGGCACTATGCAATGGTGGAACCAAACGGAACCGAGTATTGGGGTTGGACAGAATATTCAAATATTAATCCCATAGATTTTTATGAATCATCAGACGCATTTTCTAATGAAGCGGGTGAAATTAATGCCGATTTGCCCAGGGCAAAGTGGCTGGTGTCATTCACCGATATAGGCGAAAATGCAATGGTGGAAACCATTGCAACTTATGCGTCTTTAAGCGATCTGGAAGCCATTCTAAACATGGGAATGCAACAAGGAATGATGGCGACTTTGGAAAAACTGGATGAATTATTATTAACCCTGACCAATAAAAAATAAACACGCTCCACAATTAACGCGTTTGTGAATGCAGGCGCAGCAAAGGTTTGGATTTGTCATCAGCCTTTTCCATTTTTGTAAAAAATTATATTGCTTATGAGAATGCTGATTTTTGTTTTGTTAATAACAGGATTCAACCAAACCTCCGTTAGTCAAAGAATCACTTGCCGCTCCTTGCATGAAGGCACGTTCAGAGTGGTAACAAAAGAAACCGGAACTACGCTGATCAGGAGAACGAAAGCAGTTCAAATTGAAGAAAACACTTTTTTAAATTATAAGGTTATTTTTGATATAACCTGGATCAATGATTGCGTTTATGAACTAAGGCCCAAAGAAGTTATCAAGGGCGATCCCTCAATTTTAGGTGATGGTAAAAATGTTTTAACTGTTCGAATAAAAGGCGTCCATAAAAAAAATTACATAGCGGAAACGTCTGCGAATTTTTCCAATGGGATTGTAGATTTCGAAGTGGAAATTTTGGACTAAATCTTTCTGAAATGATTATTGAAAGAGTAGTCATTTTATCAGATCGGTTGCATTTGATCAAACTAATTCTCATTTGAACATTGTCTAAAAGCGGAAAAACTATCTTTTCGCTTTTCAGGATTTCATTTAATCTAAAGCGCGATCTAAGGGAAGATCCAAAACAATTGCCGATCATCAATCTAATGAATTCCGGTTCTGGAACATGAGAATAACATCAATGCACATACGAAAATATATTTTCTAAATCCGGCTGATGAAGCCAAAGCCGATTGGAAAGAAGTGACATTATTGCCGCGATGCCGGGCAACCCACTTTTTTATCTTTTTTGAACGACGCAAGCCCCGCAATCTGTTTGTATTTATCGAAAAAATAGCGAACGGTATAAGTGACCGCGACATAATAATAACCATCTTTATTAGCAGGATTTCCACGAATATTGCCGGCAGCGGGGTAGGCGCCGGAGTGGATTTCGTTTCCGCGGTAAGCCAGTTCAACTGCTTTGGAACCCCGCGCGCTCCGCAGGCTGGCTTCGTCTACGTATGTAGTGCTCACATCATCAAGATGATCCGTAAATATTTTTCGATAACCGAATTCAATTCCAATCCTCATGTCTTCGTTAAGTGAATACATGGCGCCAAATCCAATGGGAACGCTGAGTTGCGTTAGCTTATAATCTTTTATTCCCGGCGTAAATCCTTCGCCCTCAGTGCTGAGTGGCCGGAGGAAATATTTGTTTCCGCTGGTATCTTTGGTATAGGGATTAAAATGATAAATCCCAATCCCCGCAAACACATATGGTGTCCACCATTTTTCATTCAGATCAAAAAAACTATATTGTCCGGTAAGTTCCCAGTCCAGGATTTTAGAACTGAAGTTAAGATTCCTCTGTTGCATAACCGCCGTTCCTTTTTTATCGTCAGCATGTAGAGACGCTAGCGTCAAATAAGTTCTTGCGGTAAAATGTTCCGAAAGATCATACTGCGCACCAAGGGAACCCATCAGTTTTGCCTGCGACAAGCTGATTGATTTTTCTTTAAGATCGCCGTGGTAATTGGCCAGTCCAAGACGTCCGGCAAAATGAAAGTTCTGCGCCGATGATAATACCGGCAACAGACAAAAAGCAAGAAATATTTTTTTCATTGGAACTAAAAAATCAGTTAATAATTGTTTCGCTAACGCTCTTTTGATGTTGTTTATTTCAGATTTCCGGCAAAGTTTCCAAATCGCCAGGCACTTTAAAGGGCCGTGCGTTCACGCAAGATAACGACTTGGATTAAAAAAATCAGTCACAATACTGCCCGTGGCCGTTTCAATTTGTCGCAAAGGGTGTCAAGTTTCAGGATTTGTTTCAACTTAAAAATACTTTTCCTAAAGTTGCCGACCTTGAGTCCGTGCGACATTTTGAAATGCGCCCTGCTGTCACACTGAAAATAAAATAGAATTAATATCTTTAGTATTCATTTTAAAAAATACTACGATGGCTACCAGGAGAAAATTCATCCAGCGCTCAGGCGCTTTTGCATTAGGCACTTTGCTCATTCCTCAATTAGGCAAATCAGGTTTGTTTTCGTCTAGAAAAGGGGCCCTGCCTATAGGTCTGCAATTATACACGATGGGAGGTTTGATGACCTCTGACACAAAAGGAACTTTGCAAAAGCTCGCGGCAATCGGATACACGGAAATGGAAAGTGCGGGCTCTCAAAAAGGAAATTTTTATGGTTATAAGCCAAAGGAATTTGCCGCAATGGTCAAGGACGCAGGGATGAACTGGCGCTCTGCGCATGTTGGCGGCGCGGCGTTTAAAATGAAAGACATCATGAAAATGGCTAAGAATGCTGAAGATTCTGCGAGAATAAAAGGTTATATGGACAAGATGAAAGATGGGCCAAAGCCTTTGAATCTTACAGACAATGCGCAGCAGCTTGCTGATGATGCTGCCGAAGGCGGCATTAGTTATTTGGTGTGCTCGAGCATCCCTGTGAGTACGCTGGATGAAATAAAAACTGCGGTAGATGTCTTCAATAAAAGCGGTGAAGCCTGCAAAAAGAATGGCGTTCAGTTTGCCTATCACAATCACGTAACGGAGTTTGATGAAATAGATGGCCATCGTCCATTTGATTATATTCTTAATAATACTGACAAAGACCTGGTTAAAATGGAGCTGGATCTTGGCTGGGCTACAAAAGCAAAGCAAGATCCTATTGAATTGTTTAAGCTCCATCCCGGCCGGTATCCACTGTGGCATGTAAAGGATCTTGATAAAACGACTATGCAGCCTACAGAAGTAGGCAAGGGAGTCGTTGATTTCAAAAGAATTTTTGATAACGCGAAAGAATCAGGAATGAAATATTTCTTTGTCGAGCAGGATGGAGCGCCTCATCCGTTGGAAGATGTAACCAACAGCTATAACTATTTAAAAAAGATGTTATAAAATCTATTAGAATTTCTCATAGTCAGAATAGTAAAGTCCCGATTTTCTTTCACTTCGAGAATTGGGATTTTTCTTAATGGCCCATTCATGTTGTGAGAAGCTAAAATGTAGAAAACTATCATTTACTAAAGATGATTAGAAAGTAAAATTATCAATCCATGATTAGAGCTGGTTCTGCAGATAAAGATTTCATTGTGAAGATTCTTTTAGCCTCATTTGATCAAAATTCCAGCGTCAATTATATCATAAAACAGGATAACAAAAGGCAGAAGCGGATAAAAGGGCTCATGAATTATTCTTTTGATCTTTGCTTCTACTTTGGCAGCATCTTTTATTCGGAAGACAAAAAAGCCTGTGCACTGATTTTATTTCCAGATAAAAAAAAGACCAGCTTAAAATCAATATTACTTGACATTAAATTTATCATTGGGTGCCTTGATTTTCCGCATTTGAAAAAAGCGATGGCACGAGAAGCAAAAATAAAAAAGTCGCAACTGAAAGGACCGGCATCTTACCTGTGGTTTATCGGTGTAGAACCTGCAGAACAGGGTAAGGGAATTGGAAGCAGGTTATTACAGGATGTCCTTGTTGACCTCGAAATGAAAGATCGTCCCATTTTATTAGAGACATCCAATCTCCAAAATGTTAACTGGTATGAAAACATGGGATTCACTGTTTATGATCAGCTTCATTTCGGTTATACTTTGTATTTTATGAAGAAAGAATAATATTGTTCGGTCAGAAACCAGCAAATAGCGCCGAAAGATCAAAAACTACAAAATGGCTTGTTTGGCTAACGGGAATAGAAATCTTAAAAAGATAAAATGGAATATTTATTTCCTATTCTTTTCGGTGTCCTTTTTCCCTGATGTTTGGTTTAATTTTTTTACCGCATTGTCAAAATCACTTTCAAAAAGTTTGTCCTGCCCCGTATGGTATTTTCAAATTCTTTTTCAGCCTTGCGAAAAATACCGCATCATGCGCCTTTTGGCATCAACGGGTTGAAACCCATTGTTACAAAATTGAGCCGATGCTCCGCATCTATCCGGACACTTATTGTCTTTCGATTTTGAAAGGGCAGACCCATGGGCTCAATTCAATTTTGTAACAACAGATTTTAATCTGTTGAGATTTAAATAAAAAAGCTGCCCATTTTGGACAGCTCCTATATTGAAAACCACCTAAATTTCATAGCGACGTTACGTCTTTGTCGGGCCATACTGATTCACAGGTAAAGCTGGCGGAGCCTGGGTGCATCCCATCGAAAAATGGTTGCCACCGGTGCCACCCTCGGCAACATATAAATTTCCATCAGGGCCAAATTTTAATCCTCTCGGATTATTAAAGCCTGTAGCAAATACTTTGCTGGTAGTGACAGTGGCGTCACCGTTACATGCCGGCGGAAAATAATCTCTTTTACATGACGAAAGTAAAAGCACAATTACGGCAACGAATGCAGATAGAAATAATAGTCTTCTTTTCATGATTAAAAATTTTAGTTTTTGAAAAATTAGCGACCGTGATTGCGATAGGTATTTATAAGGCGGCATACTTCTACATTTCAAAACATCAACATAGTTGCGTGTTTTAATTTAGAAGCGGTATATTGAATTGAATTTGTATGGGCTATCAGTGAGCTCAACACGATAGGTTTCTACAATATTTGAAGATGTAATTTAATTTTGTCCTTTTGATTGTGACATACCTATTTATTGGTAATTTCACATTCCTTATTAAAATAGCACACACTCATCAATCGAATACGTCGTCATGAACCGGCAGACGTTACCCGGAAAGCCATATCCCCTGAACTTCTAATGTAATTTATTGCCCAAGCTAGCTACATTTTCACCATTAAAGATTGGTTATGCAGCCAGAAATGTTCGATTATGAATTCTATAAAATTTTCAGACTCTACGGTAACTCAAATTCGCCGGCTCCCACATCTTCTGATTTTGAACTTTATAAAAGACTTTGGAATTTTTTCCTGCCAGGAGACTCCTATTGGTTTGCCTTGAACCACCATAACCTGGAAATTGAATTTGTGAGCAAAGAAGTAGAGGAGGTAATGGGTTATAGTCCTTCTGACATAAACATTCCATTTATGAATCAGAATATACATCCCGAAGATTTGCCATGGTTTCTAACTTTTGGAAAGATTATTATCAGTTTTTTTTCCCGGTTGCCATTGGAGAAATTAAAGAAATATAAAGTGAGATATGATATCAGGATCAGAAAAAAAAATGGCGAATATGCGCGCATGTTATACCAGGGCATTTTAATTGAACATGACCAGGAGGGGAAGTTTCTCAGGACATTAAATGTACATTCTGACATTAGCTATTTAAAGCATGATGGCAAACCCACTCTTTCTATCGTAGGCATGGATGGTGAGCCGTCTTACATTGATGTAGGGGCAGAAAACATGTTTAAGGAAAGCAATGATGATTTATCCAAACGCGAAAAGCAAGTACTGATTTTGTTGATTGAAGGTAGGCCCAGCAAGGAGATTGGAAGTCGTTTGCATATCAGCAAGCAAACGGTCGATACCCATAGAAAGAATATGCTTCGCAAAAAACAACTTAGCAACACGGGCGAATTGATAGGCAAGGCGATAAGGTATGGATGGATATAGGTAAGTCTTTTTCATACTGGTAAGGGAAAGGTTAAAGCCCCGGATTCTTCCATGATTATACATCTTAGTACATAAAAATCTACAAAATAGCTTGTTTGAATAGTGTGGATCTCATTTTTAGTAAACTCAATATGAATAACTCAATTGCGGCCATTGTAACCGATATTTTTCCTTAAATATTTAATAGAAGCGCCGATCCCAAAGAGATGAAGCCCGCCAAATTTCATCCATGATTTTTGTCTTCCTTTCAGATGGAATATTTGGATTTTTTTCTATTCTTCCTTTTTTATTTGAATTAGAATTTTCACATCGTTCGAATGACACGGTGGATGGTTCATGGATGCCGAAGTGGGAGAGTAGATGTTTTCAATTCTAAATATTTCGTTCTTTTCGCAAATCTCTAATGTAATCAATCAGTCATATTTACCCCGCCCATTAAACCTTCTTTCATTTTATTGTCAATTATCGTGGACATAGATAATAAAAACCATGCAAGCCGTTTATGCAATACAAAATATTAACTGCTTCTGCCAAAAACAATAGAAAGAATTTATGAAAAAAATTTACTGCTGCCTTCTCGTTTGCGCTTCGTTTTTTAGTTTGTCACCTGAAGCAAATGCGCAGGATTCCACAAAAAACAGCGCACCGGATACATCTTATTTTGAAGCAGGATTGAGCTATTTAAATAACAATGTTTACCAGGGAAGGCATGACTCGCTCAGGATTCCATATGTGATACCTTCAATTAAATATTATCATAAATCGGGCTTTTACGCAGGTGCTTCTGTTTCTTATTTAAGTAGCGGGCAAGATAGCCGTTTGGACCTTTTTGCCCTGGAAACAGGATATGCTTTTACAAAAAATAAATTTTCCGGTCTCGTATCCCTGGAGAAAGATTTTTATAACGGTCAAAGTAAAAATGTAAGGGCGGAAACAAAGGGAAGTGCGAATGGAACGTTAGCTTATGATTTTGGCTTTATAAAACCGTTGGTACAAGGCGGCGTTATTTTTAATAGTTCGGACGATTATTACGGCGCATTTGGACTTGAGCATTCCTTCTTTTTCGCGGATGATAATTTCGAGATCACGCCTTCTTTTTTAGTCAATGCCAGCACGCAAAACTATTATAGCTCCTACTATATAAAGAGGAAATTTAAAACAAAGAAAAAGAATCAAACCGGCGTTGTTACGGCTACCAGAGCTTATTTAAAGAACGCCTCCGATTTTAAAATCATGGATTATGAAATCAGTTTGCCGATGGACTATTCAATAGGCAAATTCATTTTTGATTTTGCGCCCACTGAAGCTTTGCCAGTCAATCCTAATGTCGTGGTGACGACGGTTACGCCTCAGTCCGGAGTTGTGACCACCAGGATGAAAACCGAAAAATTAAGCAACATTTTTTATTGGTCTGCAGGCATCACTTACACTTTTTAATAAAACATCATCATCAGAAAATTCAACATTGATTTTTATGCATATCATCATAAAAATATTTTTTCTACTTTTTGGGATTTGACATTTTATTGTCATTTTCAAAATATCGATTAAACTAAAAATAAAATTGTAGCTCTTATTTTCTTAACAACTATTAATAATTTAAAAAACAAAAAAAAATGAAAAAAGTAATTCTAACTCTGTGCGTTGGACTGTTTACGGCCGCGGCATTTGCTCAAACAACCGCACCAGCTACAGCTGCTGCAGACAAAAAACAAGACATGAAAGATTTAAGGAAGGATGTGCGCGACGAGCGCCATGATAAACAATTAAGAGCATACGAAGTAAAGCATGGTGATAAGGCTGAAGCCAAAGCCGAAACAAAGAATATCAATGCAGATAAAAAAGACATCAATGGTGATGTAAAAGATCTGAAGAGCGATGGTGTGAAACATCCACTGAAGCGCGCTGACAGACAAATTCACAGGCAGAACATGCATCATAAACATTAAAATAGTTTTCCCCGGTCAGATGGTTTTTTGCTTATCGGATTCTGAAGCCTGTTAAAATAAAAGGTTGCCTTCGGGTAGCCTTTTTTAATGTACCGAAGTACAGAAATTAATTTTTATTCCAGCGTTTCTTCTTTAATGTTTCGTGTCTTCGCAAAACATTTTTCAATCATGTATAAAGGCAACATCAAAACCCCAAAATGCTTAGCCGGCAAAGACCTGCCGAATCGTGCCTTCCCATCACTTGCATTTGTGGAAAGCCAAAAAGTATAAAATCCCGTTTTAAAAATTTATAGAAAAAAAGGGCTCTTTTCTGGTGTAACGAATGAATCAATCAAATCGACTCCCCAACCTCTCTCCGGGCGAAAAGGGGCCAAGTCTCATCAAAAACTACAAAATGGCTTGTTTGATCATGTGGAAAGCCAGGGTTGAAACCCGTTCAAAATTCACCGGATGCGCCACCACCTCCGCCGCTACCACCTGCCATGAGATGATCCTGAGTAGTTGCCTGCCCGGCGCTCATTGTTTCTGCTATGACGAGGGCTTCTATATTTTTCCACGCAGGGCGCGGAGCGTTCCCTTCAGATGTATATCCATGGCGCGCAGGCTGTAGCCATTTTATTAAAAAATAACTTAAGCCAACCAAAATTAATCCTGCCAGCAATATCTCAAATTCTATTGGCAAAAAAGTGAAATAATATTTATAAGTAAGTATCGTGGCAGCAACTAAAAAAAGTCCGCTGCGCACATGAAGCAAATCTTTTTTTGCGACACCATACACGATATAAATAAAAGGAATTGAAACCGTAAAGATCCAGAATATCCATCCAAATGGAACCGGGCCGCGGGCATTTAATAAAGAAGATTGCAATTCGCTTATCACCCAATAATTTCCTGCAGCATAGAATGATATTAATAAAAATATGGTCAAAAAGGTAAGGCTTTTTTCAAATAAAAATTTTGCCTTTGGCTTTACTTTGTTGACCATCAAATAAAGCATTGCAATGGTGGCCATCATCGCAAATGGCGCCAGGGCCAATGCGGCGTTGCCCAATTTTAACACCGAAAAAAAAACACAAATGAGAAAGAACGCGCACGCAAGCACAGCCATGAAAGCATCATTAAATCTAACGCAAAGCCACATTGCAATCAGCATCATTGTTCCATAAAATAAAACCCAGGAGATATTATCAAAATTGCTCAGAAAGATACCTGCTGAAAAAGCAAGGATAAAAAACTGTAGCGCATTGTCAACGCCGGCATTATAATAGTTTTTGCTTTTTATCATTAGTTCCAGCAAAACATAACATAAAGCTGCCATGAAAAAGCACAGTGCTGAAAATCCGGCGGATGACTCTGCAGAGGTCAGCAGCCAGGCGAGAAAGCCAGCAAAAATAACGGCAATGGTCGTTAACAAGCCCAACGCGAAAGCGATAAAAAAATGGGGTGTATAAAGTTTACAGGGATAAGCTTGCTCAATTTTATGAAGACTTTCCTTACTGATTTCAGAAGCATCGGCCGAAGCGCGTGCCTGCGATCTGACATCACAATTATAAAGTTCATTTTCAGGATATGCGGTCATTGGATCTTTATTTTCTTTTGTAAAATTTTAAAAACTGCGATGAGGCCAATGCCGGAAAAAATAAAATAAAGAGGAATACCATAGATACCAGCCGACGAATCAAAAGCTAACATGCGGATCATAACATAGCTTAAGCCAATATAGAAATATAACAAAGTGACCACCAAAAAATAGGACGACTTTTCTTTAACCGAATCTCTGTATAAGAAATATGCTGCTATCAATAGCAAGAGAAAATTTAGCAGGAAAAATTTTTCGTAGTTAAATAAAATCGCCAGCATGGAAATAAAAAAAAGATGAATGCCGAAATTTTTGTAGGTAAACGAAAAATGAGCTTTAAGCTTTTTATAAGTGCTTAACATTGATAAGGCCACGAGGAAGACTCCTAAAATCAATCCCGTAAACATTACTTTCTCTTCATTAAAATCGTTCTGTTGCAATAGGGTAGTGGGTGTGATCGCAATCCCGGCCCAGGTGGCGAGGTTGGTTATCGCCAGGCTGAGTACGCCGGCATGGTCGAAATAATAAGCTGCGATAAATAATAAAATCATTGGAATGAAAAGAGCGAGTCCCAATCGGGTTCCAAAAAAATGATATTGAAATTGTGCATAGCCAACCAGCGTCAGCAACAATAAGCAAGCTAATAAAAGGACATAATCAGGCCAGATGTTAGTGGTATTTATTTTCGTGTATTGGAATCCGTTAGAATGCCTGAAGCAATAAACAAAACAAGCGATCATCATAGCGAAGATGATAATCAACATTACGTCGTGGCCTATCGTATCGATATTTTTATAAATAAGAATCCCGATCGAAGTGGTAACCAACAAGATGCCGAGGTACAATAAGGATCGAAGATCCCAATGAACGGAAACAGGTTTAATCTCCCGGAGTTTTTCATGTTCAGATGAGGAAATGCATTCCTGTTTTAAAAGAAGGTCTGATAAAGCAATTTTCAAATTTGGTAATTTATATTCCGAATATAATTGAATTTTTATATTTCAGAAAGATTTGAACGAATAGTTTTTGGAAATAACATTCCGAAAGCCTCTGCATTTGCATCAATTATTCTGCCACTGAACGATTTTGATATTTTTTCCCTTGATGAATTAATTTTTCAAATATTAAAATAAATTTTCCTTGCCTTTAATCAATGGCGAATTAATTTGTCCGAAATATTTTAATAAAAAAAATCAGGTCATTTAAAAAAAAATCCCGAATAGTTTTTCAAAAGGCATGGATATCGCTAAATTGTCAGCCATTTCTAAAAAACCATGATAAAAAACATTACTATTTTTATTTGCGCAACGCTGCTGATAGCAGGATGTGCCAGTAAGCAGACGCCGTGTGAGCCTGCAACAAGAGACTCATCACTGGCATCCATCGATTCCATGTCAACTAAACTGAACTGGCCTGCAGATCTTAGTATTACAGGATTTTCAGGGCCGAAACTTACGCCCAGTCCAGCCTGCCTGGCTGTAGCCGCTTCCGGTGAAGTGTATGTCGGTGTAGACATGATTGGGTCCCTCGGCAAAAAACCAGGGCAGGGAAGAATAGTAAAACTAGTTGATTGCAATAATGATGGTATTGTAGATAAACATACAGAATACGCCATGGTGGACGATCCGCGTGGCATTGTTTCAGTTGGCGACAAGTTATATGTACTGCATACGGTTTTCAAGGATACTGTCGCGACAGGAATGGCGCTCGAGGTTTTTGAAGACAAAGACAATGACGGATTCGCTGATGGTCCACCGAAACCGTTGGTGGAACACATGAGCAATCCTACCTATCTCGCCAGTCGCGGTACTGATCATGCGACTAACGGAATACGTCTTGGTATTGATGGCTGGATCTATATCGCCGTTGGTGATTTTGGCTTTCATGATGCGACAGGAACTGATGGCACTAAACTAACGATGCTCGGTGGTGGCATTGTAAGAGTAAGACCTGATGGTACTGAGATGGAGGTGTATACTCACGGCCTTCGCAATATTTATGATGTAGCGATTGATCCTTATATGAATATTTTTACCCGCGACAATACCAATGATGGCGGCGGCTGGAACATCCGTTTCAGTCACCAAATTCAATCCGGCGAATATGGTTATCCGATCTTATTTAAACATTTTACCGAAGAAATTATTCCGGCGCTTGCTGATCTTGGCGGTGGCTCGGGAACAGGCGCACTTTTTATGGACGATCCATCGTGGCCCGCAAAATACAACCATGTGCCGATGATGGCCGATTGGGGCACAAACGAATTGTACATTCACAGGCTCACTCCTGATAACGGGAGTTATACACAGGAACAGGAAGATTTCATTCATCTTCCCCAGATTACGGATGTAGATGTTGATGCATCAGGCCGCATGTATTTATCCGCATGGGATGGAGCAGGTTATTCAGGTGATTCCACCAAAGGTTTCACCGTACGTGTGGTTCCAAAAGACTGGAAATACAAAGCCTTCCCTGATCTTAAAGAGTCTTCCATCGGCGGATTGATTGACCTCATGCAATCTGAGAGTAGCGTAGCAAGACTTTATGCGCAGCAGGAATTGCTTACAAGAGGTAAAGATGCCACCGATGCAGCATGGAAATTAACCAGCGATAAGAGTAAGCCATTGTACGCACGCGTTGCTGCCATGTATGCTTATGCGCAATTGGCGAAAGCCGATGCGGTCAAAAATTTGGTTCAGTTGGCAACAGAAGAAAATATGAAAGCCTTTGCACTGAGAGCGCTTTCTGATAGAAAAGCATTTTTAAAAGATGTTCCTTCAGAGCCATTTTTAAATGCTTTGAAAGACACTTCTAAAAGTGTTTTGTTCGAAGGAATTATTGGCCTGGGTCGATTGGGTCGAATTGAGGCCGCGCAGGCACTTCTTCAGATTCCGGTGCCGCCATCTTTTGTTGCTCCGGCTCAGGGAACAGAAGGTCCGCATGCAACGCCAAATTCAGCCATCATTCCTGCGCATCTTGCGGTGAAAGCGTTGGTAGCAATACATGCGGTAGACGCTTGCATAGCAGCAATTGGCACACAAAATTCAACTTTGGCTTTATGGGCCTTGCGTTATATGCATGATCCAAAAGCGGTGGCAGGATTGGAAGCGGCTTACAGAAATACGCAGGATGCTGCGCTTAAAAACGAAATCGTCGCCACTCTGAGCCGGCTTTACAATGAGGAAGCGCCTTATGATGGAAGCTGGTGGTGGAGCACGCGCCCGGATGCTCACGGACCTTATTACAAGCCCGTTGCATGGGCGGGATCGGACAGTATTAAAAACTTTTTGACCGGCATTTGGAATAAATCTGATGCACAGGGCAAAGCGTTTTTTGCCGGACTTAATGGAAAATTAAGAATGGGTATTAAACCCTTTGGAGGCAATCCAAATGAGGAAGAAGTGAAAGAGGAAGAACCAAAAGTAAATCTGGATAAGATCAGGAATAAAAAAGGCCAGATCGGTGAATCGTCTATAGAAGATATTATGCTGGCGATGGATCACATCAAAGGCAACCCGGCCAACGGCAGGAAATATTTCATGCAGCAAGGTTGTAATACCTGCCACACGCTTGATAAAGGCGAAGCCATGAAAGGCCCATTCATGGGGCAGATTGGTTCTATTATGACGCGCAAGCAAATCGCAGAATCTATTCTTAAACCTAATGCATCCATTTCGCAAGGCTTTGCAACGGTGCTTGTCGAAACCAAAGATGGCAAGACCGTCCAGGGCTTTGTTACCGGTGAATCGGCAGATAAAATTACTTTAAGGGATATTACAGGAGCGGTTCATGTAATTCCTGTTAAGAATATTAAGGACAGGAAAGAATTGAAATTTTCGATGATGCCGGAAGGAATGGCCAATGCATTATCTTATGAAGAATTTGCTTCGCTGATTACGTTTTTATCGCAGCAGAAAAAATAAAGTTTTTAGCAGAAAAAAGACTATCAAAGGTTCGTGTAATCACGGGCCTTTTTTGTTTTTGCCTGAGACGTTTATGCGCCGGCAGGGCAATGAAACATCGAGGCGAAAGAATTTTAAAAAACTATATTTTGACTTATCAGGGAATTAAAATTTTATCATCGACCTCAACTTCTTCGAATTTGCCCTTTGATTCTAGTAGCATACTTACTGTCGCAAATTCCCATTTATGAGAATAGCTGAAATGTCAGGCGGCAATAAAATCGTTTGTGCCTTTTACTATATTCCTCAATTCATCGCCCAGAAATCCTTTGAGGCTTAGGTCTTCATCTAACGATGGCCAATGATTCCTGTTCCGTCAGCAATTAAATTCCAAGAGAACATTATCTCTTTCTGATTGACAGGATATCGTAAAGATAGATGGATCCCGCTACGCAATCGCAACTTGCAGGTGTTTTTGTTTTTTCAAGCGAAACGGTTACTGCTATTGAATCTGCAACGGTAATATTTTTATAGTCGGCTGGCAATTGCGACTCTTTAAGCGGTAACGCTTTCCATTGACCAGTCCTGGATTCGGCAAAATACCAGCCGACTCCTCCTGTAAACGGACTTCCATCGTAATAAATGAATCCATCTCCGTTGAAAGTGACGGTTGCCTCTTCTTTCTTACAGCCAAAAAGACTAATGGCCATCAATCCCAATATTAAAAAAACGATTTTCATATTTATTGTTTGCAGACTGACAAGTAAAAGCGGGCAAAACGTTGCATAGCTTCCAAACTTTCTGCTTTCAAATTTAAATAAACCACATTTGTATGTTTTAATTTTCCTTAACTTGAACTTCATGAAAATAATAACGCTTCCGGTTTTTATGCTTCTCGCGCAATTTACCTGCGCACAGGAACGAACTATTTTTATCGCAGCTGATCAATATGTTTCCGAAGCGGCCACGCCTGAAAAAATTTATCACTATCCGCAATTCACAGACGGTAAAATTTTTTTTAGAAACAAAACTACTTCAGATGCCCGTCTCAATTACAACTACCTGAACGGAGAGATTGAGTTCATCACGCCCGGTAATGATACGCTCGCCATTGCCAAAGAACAAATGCTGAACATCGAAAGGGTTGCTATCGACACCAACACATTTTTTTATAACAATGGCTACCTGGAATTGGTGGCGCAAAACGGAATCGGAAAGTTGCTGAAGAAGCAAATGTTTGATGTGGTGAAACGCGAAAAAATAGGGGGCTATGATCAGCCAACTTCTACTTCGGCAATTGAATCCTATGGTAGTATTACACAAGCCTATGGCGAACATGCGTACAATTTGAAAGTCAGGGAAAACATTACACTGCTCTTAAAAATCAATTATTATTTTGGTGATCAATATCACGTGATGCTGCCCGCTAACAGGAAGAATATCTACAAGGTCTATCGCTCTAAAAAAGACCTCATTGATTCCTATTTAAAACAAAACCCGGTAGATTTTAAAAAGCCTGAAGACTTAAAAAAGATATTTGCCTTCCTGGGAAAAGAAGGAAGTTGATATATAAAGATTTATTAAAAAAAATGCGATAATCTACATTTTGGCTTATAAGTCGCGGCCTGATGCAATCTCAGCCTGCTTTTGAAAAAATTATCAATTCCAACCCTCTCTTTTTGCAGCGGCAAAATTGTTCATTATTTCGGCACCGTAAAATTTTTATCATCTGCCGAAGGGCCATAAATAGAAGGCACCGGGATATCATTCAAACGCATGTATACCGTAAGTTGTCCGCGGTGGTGCACCAGATGGTTCAGCGTTACGCCAATATCAGTTATTTTTTTAGAAGAATACAGCACTTGTCCGTTTGCTTTCAAAGTAAAATCTCCCTGCAAGGTTTCGTCATCGGCCGTCTCCAGCGCTTTTCTTGCCGCCTCAATATTCTCTTCAAAATGATCTGTGAGTTCTTTATTGGTTTTGGGCGACGCATGTTTAAAAGTAGCAAAGTCTATTTCGCCATCTGTTATCATATGTTTGATCCATAAAGGAATTTCGGCAACCAGCAGAGCCAGGTAGCCCATCGTCATTGACTTTGCATGAGGCTTATACTCAAATAATGATTCGGGAATTCTTTCAAGACAGGCTTTGGTGGCCGGATACTCAAGGTTGAGCTCGTTGAGAAAATCTTTGGTCTTTGTGTTGCTCATAATATGATTTTTGTGGTTGAATATTTAGCTTTTATTGCAATTTTTCTTTGAAGAAATCTATCGTCCGTTGCCACGCAAGTTCTGCCGCAGCCTTATCATAACGTGGTGTGGTATCATTGTGAAATCCGTGGTTTACATTGGGATAAACATAAACCGTGTACGCTTTACCGTTAGCTTTCAACGCGGCTTCATACGCAGGCGCGCCTTCATTTACACGGGTATCAAGACCTGCATATTGGAGCAGGAGAGGCGCTTTGATTTTTGGAACATCTTCGGCTGATGGCTGACCGCCATAAAAGGGAACTGCAGCAGACAAATCCGGAATACGAACCGCCATCATATTTGCGATCCAGCCACCAAAACAGAATCCTACTACGCCCACTTTTCCATTACAATCTTTATCGTTTTTAAGGTATTCGTATGCGGCAATAAAATCTTCGAGCATTTTATTCCTGTCGAGTTTGGCCTGCATTTCACGACCTGCATCATCGTTGCCAGGATATCCACCCAATGGACTAAGAGCGTCCGGTGCGATGGTAATAAATCCGGCGAGGGCAGCTCTTTTCGCCACATCTTCGATGTAAGGATTTAAACCGCGGTTCTCATGGACCACCACAATTCCGCCCAACTTTTTCTGCGCATCCGCAGGCTTTGACAACAAAGCTTTGATGGAGCCGCCACCCTTTGGAGAATCATAATGGATGTATTCGGAAGTAATGCGCGGATCATTGGCTTTTACCTGTAACGTGTTCTTATAATCAGGCATGAGAAAACCCATGAGCGAAGACACGGTAAGGCCACCCACAGCATAGATGGAAAGCTTTTGCATAAAGTCACGCCGGTTAACGCGATTATGCGCATAGTCGTCGTACAAATCAAACACTTCCTGCCTGATATCTTCTTTTTTTATGTTATTCATAAAAGATGATTTAGGGAGAATAAAGTTAAAGAATTATAAAGTGATTGGCATGGATGCATTTCGACTTGTTGCAAAGGTTTCCAATTTTTAAGAAGTTATTCCAAACTTAAAAATATTATTTCCGAAGGTTGGCAACTTTAAAATTCCCGCGACAATTCGAAATGAACCCAATGGCATCAGCGCGGTTATTGATTTCATTTCTCATTATTTATCCGCAACCGATTGCGCATTTTATTGAGAACAAAAGCCTTATTTTTCCACCGAAATGTCTTTTGAGATGGCAAAGATTTATTTAATTTATCGAAAACGAAATTTGATTATGAAGAAGATAATAACGGTTGCTTTTTTTTCACTGATTGCATTGAATTGCTTTTCGCAGCTGAGTTCCCTTTACCATTTTAAAGAACTGCCCGATCCTAAACCGGCCGATGCCGGTTCATGGAAAGCTATTACCAAAGGCGCTCACAGCGGTTTCGTTTCAGAAGATAAATCTTTCAGCCGATCATCAGCGCCAGCCCGCAACGAGGTAGTAAACGAATGGGAGAAAAAAGCATGGCGCGGAGAGCGTGTAAATGGGCAGTTGGTCATTTACTCAACCATACCGCTCCAGGATATCAAACTTGAAGTGAGCGATCTTAAAAATCAGTCACAACAAAAAATTTCTAAAAATTCAGTGCACGCATCTTTTGTAAGATATGTGATGACCGATCTTCCGGGTAATTTGAAAAGCGGATGTGGCATCACGCAAAAGTTGGATAGTGCGCTTCATGCCGACATGATTGATAATATTACATCATTCTCAATAGAAGCAAAATCCAGTCGTCCGCTTTGGCTCAGCGTGGATGTGCCCGCTGATGCACAACCCGGAATTTATAAAGGCTCGCTAAAGATTACCAGTAAGGAATACACGGCGATTCATCCCTTTACGATTGAAGTTTTAAACCATAAACTTCCTGCGGCAAAAGATTGGACCTTTCATTTAGATCTTTGGCAAAATCCTTATAGCGATGCACGGGCGTATGGCGTGAAACCCTGGTCTGACGAGCATTTCAACGTAATGAAACCTAATTATGAAATGCTGGCAAATGCGGGCCAGAAAGTTATTACCGCCACGCTTATCGAAGATCCGTGGAGTGCTCAAACTTATGATGTTTATGGTGGCATGATAAAATGGACGAAGCAGAAAGATGGCACGTGGAAATATGATTATACCATTTTTGATAAGTGGGTGAATTTTATGATGAGTCTTGGTATTGATAAACAAATCAATTGTTACAGCATGATTCCGTGGTCTTTGAAGTTCACTTATTTTGATGAAGCCTCCGGCAAAAATGAAGTGCTGGAAACGAAGCCCGGCACCGAAGAGTACAGCGCGCACTGGACGAGGATGCTTAAAGATTTTGCGGGCCATTTGAAGGAAAAAGGTTGGTTCCCGATCACCATGATTGCCATGGATGAGCGGCCTGAAAAAGATATGCTGGCAGCCATTAGCGTGATCAAATCCGCAGATCCTGATTTTAAAATTTCTATGGCAGGCAATTATCATGAGGCGCTGCAGGCCACGTTATCCGATTATTGCATCGCATCCGGTCAGCATATTTCGCAGGCTGTTTTAGATGAAAGAAAAGCGAAGGGATTTGTCACTACTTTTTATACGGCATGTCCTGAAATATTCCCTAACACTTTTACTTCTAATCAATATTCAGATGCGTCATGGCTTAGCTGGCATGCGCTTCATAAAAATTTTGATGGGTATTTGCGTTGGGCTTATAATTGCTGGAACGCTGATCCAAATAAAGATTCCCGTTTTGGTTCGTGGGCGGCCGGCGATACTTACTTTGTTTATCCGGGTGCAAGAAGTTCTATTCGATTCGAACGACTGAGAGAAGGAATCCAGGATTTTGAAAAATTCAAAATCTTGCGGGCTCAATTAGAGAAATCCGGTAAATCAAATGACGTAAAAAAGCTGGATGATGTTTTAAAAGATTTTGAATTGAAAAATTTAAATGGTGCCAATTCAAATGTGGCGTTAGAAAAAGCGCGGAACATTTTAAATTCTTTGTGATAGGCCGGATTCAAAAAAAATCAGGAAAACTACTTTCTGACTTATCACACGGCTTGGATGTACATGCCTTTTCAATGCCTGTATTTATAAGCTTTCACCAAAAGTCAGTAAATTTTTATCGGGATCAAGCAAGGAGAATTCTTTCTGTCCCCACGGTTTTAGTTGCAATGGCCCGTTTGGATGAATCCTTATTTTATTGTCAAGCAAAGACTGATATAATTGCCCGATATCATTTGTACGGATATATACCTGTCCGTAATTTTCATTAGGATCAAGATCTTTAAATTCAAAAAAGTGAATTTGTATATCGTCCTTTTCTATCATCAGATAGCCATCATAATCTGCTTTTCCGTATTCCTTAAAACCCAATTTATTTAAGTAAAAATCTTTCGTTGCGTTTTTGTCACGCATGGGCAATTTGGGATGTATTTGTGTGAGCATAATTATTGTTTGTTTAAATAGTATTTAATTGCAGGAGCATTTGATATCTGCTTTTCAGGGGTTGTTGCATTCCTTTAAGATCATCAGCGTTCATAATGTTGCAGATGTTTGATTTGATTTAAAAATGACATCAGCGGACTGACATGGAAGGAGACCAAAGATATTTAAAGGAAATAAAAATTGAAAATCTACTTTTTCGCTTATAAGGCTTTTGTCTTGAAAAATATAACTATCATGTATAAACGAATAAGATTTTGAAGCTGGATAATTTTGTTGGAAAAATTTTCGAAATGTAGCGAAATCGATTTTTTACATGAGACCTTGTAAAATTTATTAAATCCTGAAGCAATTAATATAATTTGGAATTGCGAAAGAAGTTATATCGCCTGTTTTTTACATTCATTTTCAAATGTCTTATTTTGTGAAGATCATTTTCATATTAATAGATCAATCAAAGCAATGAATATTTTTAATAAATATAATTATTTAATGAAGGCTATTTTTTTGGTGCCCGCAATTGCAGTGACTCTCTTATTCTGTTCATTTTTACCGAACGACCAACAACCTAAAGTAAACAATCAGCAGCCCAAAATTGTCAATATCGTCAACTTCATTAGATTGTTGGAACCACGTGATCCAAAAATTACGGAGGAAGTATTGTATGAGACGGTTGTGAGCCAGGTGGCCATCATGAAAAAATATCATCTTCGCGGTACGTTTTTATTGCAATACGATGCGTTAATGGATCCGCGCTATCAAAAGCTGTTGAAGAGCCTGCCGCACGATTCCTTTGAGATAGGAGCGTGGTGGGAAATTCCACAGCCACTGGTAGAGAAAGCCGGACTAAAATGGCGCGGCCGTTATCCGTGGGATTGGCGCGCGAACATTGGCTTTTCTACCGGCTATACCATTAAAGAAAGAGAGCAGCTTGCAGATGTGTACATGAAGGATTTTAAAAAGATATTTGGTTATTATCCAAAGTCCGTGGCATCGTGGTTTATTGATGCGCACACGCTCAGCTATCTTCACAAAAAATATAAGATAGTGGCTTCGGCAAATTGCAAAGACCAGTATGGCACCGATGGGTACACGCTTTGGGGCGGATACTGGAACCAGGCATATTATCCAAGCAAAATCAATTCTTACATGCCTGCGCAAAATGCGACAAACCAAATACCGGTTCCTATATTCCGGTTGTTGGGAAGCGATCCTGTGCGGCAATATGATCATGGTTTGGGAAATGAGCGCCAGGGTGTGGTTACGCTTGAGCCCGTTTATGAAAAAGCCGGTGGAGATTCCACATGGGTACATTGGTTTTTTGACCAATTTGTCAAAGGCGAATCAATGGAATATGCTTACGCCCAGGCTGGCCAGGAAAATTCTTTCACATGGGACGCTATGTCAAAAGGTTTTGAAATACAAATGCCTTTAATTGCGAAGCTGAGAGATGAAAACAAAATAAAAGTGGAGACGCTTGCCGAGTCTGGTCAGTGGTTTCGTGATCATTATAAAGTGACGCCTGCAACTTCTGTAACGATAAACCAGGACCTGCCGGGAAGCGATGAAAAAACGGTTTGGTTCAACAGCCGTTTTTATCGTGCGAATTTATTGTGGGAACATGGCGCATTGCGTATCCGCGATATTCATTTGTTTAACGAAAATCTTCCTTCGGTTTATGAAAAGAACAAAGCAACGTCAAATGAATGTTCCTTCTTTACACTGCCTTTTGTTGATGGCTATATCTGGAGTACACCGCAGGAAATTGCCGGCTTAAGATTTAAAACCATCATTGATGGAAAAGAAACGTTACTGAAAGGTGGCGATCCTGTTATCACTAATCCTATTCCGGGGACATTGCATATTTCATGGCCGTTAAAATCCTTCGACGGAACACTTGTGATGGATTTTGACGAACGCCAGATCAGGATCAAATTAGTAGAGCAAAGAAGCTTCAAATTGGTTCATGGATCTTTCAACTGCTAAGGATGCGAAATTGCCATTTAAAAAGATAGGCCCAAAGCGAATCGAGAGTGTGTTCGAAGGAATGAATTTTGGCGTGACCGCCGCACCGGGCATATTTTCCAAGCCTTCTGACAATGTAGTGTTTAGAGCGACACCGGTAAATAATATGATTACATTAAATTTAGATGGCACCAAATAAGTGCAGGTAAAAAACTTGTACAAAGTCGCCAATAAATACATCCCATTTGTTCGTGAAAGAAGGGAATTTTCTTGCCTGTTGTGATAAGCCAAAAAGTAGAAAATCAAATTTTTTTCTCAATCATAGTTTTTATTTAATTGCGCCGAAGGCGGCAAAACAGAGATTCTTATGGAGGATATCAACGCTCTTAAATCCCGATCTTTTCAAGAGATCAAGTTGGTAAGTTACGGATCTTGGTGAATCTTCTTTGTCGACATAAGCCAGCACTTTTTCGCGATAGGCTGCTCCGCCAAGTTTTTCTAAATAATCGCCATATTTTTCCCAGGTATAGCTCGTCAATAATGGGTTATCCTGCGTTACAAGATCTGAGATCATGAAGCAACCTCCGGGTTTCAACAAGTTGTATATTTTTCCGAATACAAATTCCCAATCTGCATCTTCTCTCAAATGATGAAGCACGGCGCCGGCGAGAATAATATCGTATTGCGCTTGCGGCAGATCAGCATCGCGGATGTCGCTGTTGATCACTTTTATTTCGCCTTGAGTAATTTTTGAGACTCTTTCAAAAGCCTTGTCCAGCATGGGTTTGCTGAGGTCTAATAATGTGCAATTAAGATTCGGCAGCTTAGCCAACATCTTTAAAGTATAATTGCCGGCGCCACAGCCAATGTCTAATAAATGCGTAGCGTCGGGTTTAATTCTTTTGGCCGATTCTGTTATTAATTCCAATGACAATTCTGCGTCTATGGTTGACTGTTGTCCTGTCTGGAGATTGGAAAATCGTTCCACATCGTTATCAAACCTGGCCCTTATTTCTGATACACTTGATTTATTCATTGATAAAAAATATTGTAAGATGATGGATTGAATGAAGATATAAAAAATGCGGAAAAACTATAAAATGACTTATAAGAGCAAAGTAAATTAAAGCGCTAACCGGGAATATTTTTCAATTCGATTTTCATTAGCAGATCTGTTTGCTCATCATTCCCCAATTTAAAAATGTGCGATCCAAATTGATCGAAGTCCATTCTTTTTATAAAATTGAATCGCCCTTGTGTTGTGTTCCCAAACGCCGAGCCATACAAGATCTTTCTCTTTTTTCTTTGCGATGTCTATCGCTTTGTCAAAAAGTATTTGTCCGATCTTCAGGCGCTGAAATTCCTTCAGAACATATATTCGTTCAATTTCCAAACTGTTGTTGAGTATTGATTCTGTTTGCGCATCTCCGGAATTTATTTTCAGGTAACCGACAATTTTTTGATCCGAAGTTGCAAAATAGAATGTGGAATTTGGGTCATTAATTTCCGCACTCAATTTCGCGACCGTAAGATTTGTTTGCAGGTAATGATCCATATTGCTTTGTGTATTCACCTCGGCAAAGGTCTCAATAAATGTCTGCCTGCTAATTTCCCATAACTCGTTTATTTGTGACGGTGTGATTTGTAGCAGCTTAATATTTTTGGGATCCGGTATCAGAAAACAGAATTTAAAATCAATTTATAAAAATAAAGAAAAAATGAAAACGCATTCTAGTTTGCATTCACACGGTTATATAAAACGAATGTTATTTTTGGGTCTTCAGATAGTTAATGATCGCGATTCTCACATCAGATAACGGATTGCCCGTATTGGTTTCCGCGTCATACACTTTCACAATATCCGTATTGTTCATGTTGAGAAAACCAAGATTCGCTTCGCCGCCTGTCAATAAAAATTCGGCGAGCGCTACCCGATATGTTTTTTGAGGATCAAGCGCACTTCCATTTAAAATCCAGCCATTTGAATTTTTATCAAATTGCAAAGAATCATTGTATAGCAAAAACCCTCCGTTGCCGACGTTATTTTTTCCATGATTCAACACCTGGATCAACAACGTTCCCTTCATATCCACCTCGCGGATGCCGCCTCCAAACGGTAAACTGCGTATGATGTCATATTGTGTAACGGGCATTTGTAATTGATCATCGAGCCGGATCGAACCCGCATTCATCAATACGACATTGGCCAATGGTGCGGCCTCTTCTATGGCCTTCACAACGATCCTGGTGAAATCTGTCGGATGGCTGCGAATCTCAGTTTCGCGTGCATCCAGCGGTTCGCCAGACTTTAGAATTACTTCTGTCGCATTGAAGCCAAGGGACGAATAACTGTTCGATGCAATGGTTTGCCATTTCTGTACCACTGCGTTGGTGACGCTGTCCGGAGAAATATTTTGATTGACAATTTCCAGTTTTGGATCGACCCGCACGGTATGTTTTTTTTTGTTAATGGTAAGATTGATCGTGTACGCGGACTTAGCATTAGCCAAAGCTTTAGTGATATAGATATTTCCGATTTTTTCAAAACGGCCATCATGTTCATGGCCTCCAATGATCATCGCAAGGCCCGGTATTTGTTGCGCAAGGATCTCATCATCTTCCATTGCCTGGTGCGTAATAGCGATTACCGCATCCACAGAATCTTTGATTTGATTGTATAGTTTTTTTGCTGTGGCCAACGGATCGGAATAGGAAACATAGGCGGCTTTGTTGAATGGAAGCGTGAGCGCAATGAAGCCAATTTTTGCAGATGTGCCATCGACATCTTTTACTGTTTTGACAAAGGTTGCAGGAAAAGGCGAAGTCAGCCCGTTTTGGATTTTTACAAATGGAACAATGCTGTCATTTATTTTATGAAAAGTATTGGAACTGATCCATTGGAAATCCGATTCGTTAATCCGTTCCTGCAATTCGGATTCTTTAATATCAAATTCATGATTGCCAAAAATCGCATAGTCCATTCCCGCGCTATTCATAGCTTCTACCATTTGCTTTCCACGAATGGCTTTGCCTTCGAATTTCAGACTGTTGTAAACTGAAGGGCTTAAAAAATCTCCCGCGATTACCAAAAATGTGTTGGGATTTTTTTTAAGATATTTTTTCTTCAGCGTCGCGACCCGCGCCATTCCGCCTTCTGCGCCGCCGGATAATGGTGCGATCTCATACACATCATTTATTTGTAAAAAAGTGACCGTGATTTTGCCATCATCTTTGGATGACTCCATGGACGCGTAATGTTGCATGATGCGGTACTTAAAAGCAGGATGAAAGCTCCAGGAGATAACTCTTCTTCATGATAAAAATTAGAGCTTAAAGGTACGATATTTATCCACCGCTTTTATTGGAATAGAGCAATTTTTGATCTCCAACAAACCAAGAAGGTTTTTTTGAGACTTCTTTTCAGAATAAACGCTGAAATAAACCTTCTTGGTTTTGCACAAGATCTACAACAAAGCAAGAAGATCTGTTGTAAACCCTAATCAAACCAAGAGGGTTTATTGAAAACTTTGCTCTGGAACAACTTTCAAAATAAATGGTTATTCTCCAATAGAATTATCTTTTTGTTGAATTGGCTGTTGATGAAATTGAATAAACCCTTCCCTTCCTAACAAACCAAGAAGGTTTTTTTGAAACCTATAATCAAACCAAGAAGGTTTTTTGCAGGCTTTGCTCCGGAACAACTTTCAAAATAAACCTTCTTGGTTCTTCACTACTTCCCAATCAAACCAAGAAGGTTTTTTTGAGAATTCACTCCGGAATGACTTTCGAAATAAACCTTCTTGGTTTGTTCCAATTTTTAGCTCCACGCCTTTTCCAAAAAGCGAATCCAGTTTTTATACATGATATTTTCTATGTCAACTTCTGAATAGCCACGCTGCTTCAGGATTCCTGGAATGTTTTGCAGGTCAGCGATCGTATCTAAATCTGCGGGAGATTGTTCTGTACCAAATGCGCCAAACGGTTCCCTTTGCTCTATCGGGTTTGTCATTCAAGCCGGTTTCTCTGTCACGAATGGAATGAACGGACTGCGTGAGATCACGATTCCATTCCATGGCATTCATGCTCAGGTCGAGGTGCGCATCAAAGATCATTGTGGACATAATTTTTTTCAAAATAAGAAAAGCTAAAATCTATATTTTGGCTTTTTTCGTTCAGAAGATTATTTTGATTAAATCGTAATTTTTTTCTTGCGGGCAACAATATTCCATCGATCGATTACGTCACCGTTCACTATCACATTCGCTTCATCGTACAAAGCAACCGTCGGACAAACATGATAAGGAATGCCATACAATACATCACCAACCTTAACGTTTTCGGAATCATTCACTTCCACAACGAGGTGCTCTTCGCTTTGCGAAAGCACATTATAGTCGGTAAGATTCAAAAAAAATATTCTTTTCGAAATAGGGTTTTCAGCGGCTATCGATTTGTGCCCGAGGTCAGTTGTGATAAGTCCTTTGCCGGGTTTCGAGATTACGCGTGTTATCAACACCGCCGCAAAATCAAAAGGCTGTTCAGGTAAAATCGCATTGTAACCATAATCCCAAAGGACGCAGGTTCCAGGGCTGCACGAAACCTTTTTATTCAGTGCATGAACGGTAAATGTTGGCGTGCCTCCCGCGATAACCTTCAAAGGAGCAAAGCCCGCATCTTTGATTTTCTTCAACACAGAATTGACCCCCTCAAAATCTGCTTCAACTTTTTTCCGGCGTATTTGAAAATCCTCGTCGCGCTGGTGGCCGTCATATACGTGAAGGCCGTCACATTTAAGATTGCGCATTTGACTTAATTCAATGTATAAATCATATAAACCGTTTTCCGGCGCAATTCCGGTGCGGTGCATTCCGTCATCCACATCAATAAAAACATTCGCAATCTTTTCTTCTTTGAGAAAAAGATCGTTCAGCATTTGTGCCGATGCAACATTATCAACTAATGAAGCAAAATAAACCCCGGGGAATTTTTTTATGAGCGTGAGAAATCGAAGGGCTTTAGGTTTTGTCAATTGATAGGCGAGTACAATATTTTTTGCTCCTGCATCTGCCAGCATTTCCGCTTCGGCAATAGTAGCGCATTTAAATTGAGTGAGACCAGCCTCCAATTGCATCTTTACAATCTCAGCCATTTTGTTTGTTTTCACATGCGGTATCAACCGATCCACGTCCCCCGCAATCCGGATCATCGTTTGAATATTTGAAGCGACCCGGTCTTTGTAAATCAGCAATGCCGGCGAATCCACTTTATCGGGTTCATTTAATTCATACCAGTGTTTTTGTGCGTTCATTTTTTTATTTTTGTTCAAATGACTTTTTAATATAATCGTTCGTACCACGAAAGAGGGAGCCTCATAAGTCAAAACATAGGTTTTATGTTTTTGGAAAAATACTTATGCCAATTCAAAAACTGCTTCTATTTCCACCGCAATATTTCCGGGCAAAGATCCCATGCCGACGGCACTTCTGACACCAACGCCATTGTCTTCGCCCCAAATCAGGGCAAACAATTCGCTGCAACCATTAATTACGAAAGGTTGTTGCTCGAATTCCGGTGTACAATTCACCATTCCGAGGATTTTTATCACGCGCCCGATTTTATTCAGGCTTCCAAGGTTTGCTTTCAAGGTAGTAAGGATTGTCAGTCCCACTTGCTTTGCCGCAAGTTTTCCAGCTTCTGTGTCCAGGTCCTGCCCAACTTTTCCTTTGATCAAGGTTCCGTCGGCGTTAGAAGGGCCATGTCCTGAAACATAAATAAGATTTCCCACCTGGAGGAAAGGCTTATAAATACCGCCTGGTGCGGGTTGTGGAGGCAAGGCGAATCCGGATTGCTCAAATCGCTCATCGGGAGTTTGTGTCATATTATTTATTTAAAAGATTTGGAATTAATTGGCTAAAGGTAAATAGTTTTTAAAATGGAATTGATTTGACATTATTTGCTTACGGTTTTTAAAAAGTAAAACCACATAATTCGTTTGATGTGAAACAATGCAAGGTGACTTTTAGGAAGATTTCTTTTTAAAACGCCCGAATCGTTTCGTGCAGCAGTTGCTTAATTTATTTTTAAGAATTTGGAAATATACTTTTTGGCTTATCTCATTTATAAGTATGCATTTGCCGGTAAATCAAATCATCGCCGTTTTGATCAAGGCGATTTAATGCCTTAAATTCGT
Source organism: uncultured Chitinophagaceae bacterium (assembly GCA_963706775.1). GTDB lineage: Bacteria > Bacteroidota > Bacteroidia > Chitinophagales > Chitinophagaceae > Ginsengibacter. The sequence continues at coordinate 88,968 of CAVPNF010000019.1, read as the reverse complement.
TAATTTTGTAGCTTATATTTTAAAAATATGGATACTACTACAGAACATGTTCAATGTCTCATTATAGGTTCAGGGCCTGCGGGTTACACGGCCGCTATTTATGCTGCACGCGCTAATCTAAAACCGGTTATGTACCAGGGAATTCAGCCGGGTGGCCAGTTGACCATCACCACGGAAGTGGAAAATTATCCGGGCTATCCTGATGGCATCCAGGGGCCGGAAATGATGATGGATTTTGAAAAACAAGCCAAGAGAATGGGCACTGATATCCGGTATGGCCTTGCTACAGAAGTTGATTTCTCAGCCTGTCCGCTTAAAGTTTTAATTGACGAGGAAAAATGGATCAGCGCTGACACGATCATTTTAGCCACCGGCGCCAGCGCAAAATGGTTGGGATTGGAAAGCGAAAGCAGGCTCAATGGGCATGGCGTGAGCGCGTGTGCAGTATGTGACGGATTCTTTTTCAAAGGCAAAGAAGTTTGCATTATCGGGGCCGGCGACACAGCCGCAGAAGAAGCACTATACCTTAGCAAGATCTGTAGTTTCGTACACATGTTTGTGAGAAAAGATGCGATGCGCGCCAGCAAGATCATGCAGCAAAGAGTGTTGGAGACGCCCAATATTAAAGTGTATTGGAATACTGAAGTAGAAGAAATTCTGGGAGAAAAGAAAGCAGAAGCAGTTAAGATTGTGAATAATAAAACCAATGAAAGAACAACCATCCCAATAAGTGCTTATTTTGTTGCGATTGGGCACAATCCCAATTCTGAAATACTCAAAGGCTGGGTCGATATGGACGAAGCAGGTTATGTAAAGACTTTACCCGGCACGACTAAAACCAATATTGAGGGAGTTTTTGCAGCAGGTGATTTGCAGGATAAAATTTACCGCCAGGCTGTAACCGCCGCAGGCTCTGGTTGCATGGCAGCTCTGGACGCGGAGAGATTCCTGAGCATGATGGAGCACCCGGTTCCTTCGGATCACTTTATGATATCTGATACCAATAACACTAACGGCCGAAGAAAATAAAAGGTAACATTAATACAACCTTATGCTCACAGTTCATTTACACAAATTACTTTTCAATGGGTTTCATGGAATCCATGACGAGGAAAGGATTTTGGGCAATGAATATGAAGTGAATTGTGACGTGGAGTTTCATGAAAATGTTGACGTGATCATGCATATCGATGATACCATTAACTACGTTACGATCGATCAAATTATAAGGCGCCGGATGGCGATCCCCACGCCACTTTTAGAGACAGTCATAATGGAAATAGGAAATGAAATCCATCGCCATTTCCCAATCCTGAAGTCAATCAAAATTTCCATAAAAAAATTACATGTGCCTATCAAAGGTATCCAGGGATCAGCAGGCGTCACCTGGCAAAAGCATTTTTAAGACTTTTGAACTGCTTCTCTACAAAATTATTATACATACTAACATGCTGGTTTACATTATTTTATAAGGGTTATTGAACATTAGTTATTCAATAATAAAACCGGCATCAATTATATTGATGTTCGGTAATTAAACTAAAGTTCAAATCAATATCTTTGGCACCTTCAAAATAAAATCATCTAATAACTAATGTTTAAAATTTTTTCTAACATGTTAAAGAACAAAGTTCTCTTAATTATTTCTTTGCTTTTTGTTGTTTCATTTTCTTTTGCACAAAGCGAAAAATCAATTTATGATCAGCATGATCTTTTTACACCAAATTTCTACCCTTCCGCAGTGAACGACTACCGGGCATCTGATGGACAACCGGGACCAAAATACTGGACCAATAAAGCGAGCTATAAAATAGCCGCGACGCTGGACGATGTGAAAGATGCGATCACAGGAACAGTAACAATTACATATACGAACAACAGTCCTGTTTCGATGGATTTTGTATGGCTTTATCTTGATCAGAATCTTTACAGGTTAGATTCACGCGGGCAGGCAAAAACTCCGGCAACGGGCAGAAGCCGCTACGGTGATGTGAACTCAACCTTCGAAGGCGGCTTTAATATCAAGTCTGTAAAACTCATATCTGAATCAAAAGTAAAAACAACGACATCTGACATTACTAAAGTAATCACTGACACCAGAATGCAATTGCGCCTTCCATCACCTTTGGCAGCAAACGGCGGCACTGTGCAATTTAAAATTGAGTACTCTTATTTTATTCCAAAATACGGCAGCGACCGCACGGGTATTCTTGATACAAAAAACGGTAAAATTTATGCAATCGCCCAGTGGTATCCACGCATGTGTGTGTATGATGACATTGAAGGGTGGAACACCTTGCCTTATTTAGGAGCAGGTGAGTTCTACTTTGATTATGGAGATTATGAGTATTCAATCACTGCGCCAGCTCACCAGATCGTTGTTGGCTCCGGTGATCTTGAAAATCCACAGGATGTGTTGACTCCCGTGCAATTAAAACGGTACAATGAAGCGAAAAACAGCGATAAGACTGTGATCATCCGGTCAGCAGCAGAAGTGACCGATCCGGCTTCACGCCCTAATAAAGGAAATCTTACCTGGCGTTTTAAAATCAAAAATGCAAGGGATGCTTCATGGGCTGCGTCTACAGCATTTATCTGGGATGGCGCCAGGATCAATTTGCCTTCCGGCAGAAAAGCATTGGCAATGAGTGCTTATCCTGTTGAATCAAACGGAGACAATGCATGGGAGCGTTCTACAGAATATACGAAAGCGGCGATGGAAGGTTATTCCAAAAGATGGTTTGAATTTCCATACACTTCGGCCGTAAACGTGGCGAGCAATGTGGGTGGAATGGAATATCCGGGAATTGTATTTTGTGGCTACAAAGCAAAAGGCGCAGGCCTTTGGGGTGTCACTGATCATGAATTCGGACATACATGGTTTCCAATGATCGTGGGCAGCAATGAGAGAAAATATGGTTGGATGGACGAAGGGTTTAATACATTTATCAATGGAATTTCTACGGCGGATTTTAATAATGGAGAGTATAAGCCAAAGCATAGAGATATGTCATCAATGTATAAATTCATTTTTGGAGCCAACAGTGAAACAATAATGAGCGAGCCGGACGCTTTGAAGGAAGCCAATATTGGCGTAGCGCTATATTTCAAGCCCGGTTATGCGCTCGGACTTTTACGTGATCAGATACTAGGCCCTGACCGTTTTGATTATGCTTTTCGTGCATACATCAACAAATGGGCATATAAGCACCCTGCGCCATGGGATTTTTTCAGATCCATTGAAAATGCCGCCGGCGAAGATCTGGGCTGGTTTTGGAAAGGCATGTTCTTAGAAAATTATAAGCTAGACCAGGCGATTACCGATGTAAAATATGTGAGCGAAGATTCTTCAAAAGGGGCATTGGTAACGATCACTAACCTCGACAGAATGGCGATGCCTGTCATTCTTCAGTATGAAACTGTGAGCGGAAAAACAGCGCAGATTAAAATACCTGTGGAAGTTTGGCAGAATGGGAATACGTGGATCGAAAAATTGAACACTACCGAAAAACTTAAATCGGTAACGATTGATCCCGAACACGTTTTCCCGGATGTAAATGTTGATAATAATACCTGGACGGGTAATTAGTTAAATTGCAAATAAGCTAATTGGCTAATTGGCTAATTAAATCTACTTTTGCAACCTTTTATGAAACCTGTCAGCGAGATATTTCCATTTTTAGAGGAGCCCAAAAATATTGTGATCACCTTTCACCAAAAGCCCGATGCAGATGCGATGGGTTCAGGATTGGGATTGTATAATTTTTTAATTCAATTTGGCCATAGGGTTACGGTGATTTCACCCACCAATTGGGCAGGATTTCTAAGCTGGATGCCGGGAGCGAAAAAGGTGATTGATTTTGAAATGCAGAATCAAAAAGCATTAGCTGCATTGAAAGATGCTCAATGGCTTTTCTGCCTCGATTTCAATGTATTGAGCCGCACGCGCAAGATGGAAATTCCATTGACGGAATTGAATTGCACAAAGATATTAATCGATCACCATCAGCAGCCGCAGGTGGAAATGTTTGACTATGGCGAAAGCGATACTACTAAAAGTTCCACGGCCGAAATGGTGTATGATTTTATTGTGAATAGCGGCAACGCTGACAAGATCACAACTTCCGTTGCTGAATGTCTTTATGCCGGCGTGATGACGGATACAGGTTCGTTTCGTTTTAATTCGACATCGGCGGATGTTCACAGAATGGTTGCAGCATTAAAAGACAAAGGCTTAAATCACAGCCAGATTCACGAGAATCTTTTTGATAATTTTCTTGAAAACAGGTTTCGTTTCTTCGGAAATATTTTGCTGAACCGGATGGAAATATTTTATGAATACAATACCGCGCTGATAGCGATTCCGCAGCAGGACCTGATAAAGTATAATGTGAAAACAGGAGATACTGAAGGATTGGTTAATTTTCCGTTGAGCATTAAAGGAATAAAGCTGGCTGCAGTTGTTATCGATCGGGGTGATGAAAGAAAGAGTTCCTTCAGAAGCAAAGGTGGATTTGATGTAAATACTTTTGCAAGAAAATATTTCAACGGCGGCGGCCATTTCAATGCTGCGGGTGGAAAAAATTCGGAGCCATTGGAAGAGGTGGTTAAAAAATTCAAAGAAGCCATTGAAGAAAACAAAGAAGCATTAAACAGTAAACAATCTTAAACAAATAAAACATGAACAAAACACTTTGCCTGGTTGCCGCGGGTCTTTTAATAATGGCATCAGGATGTAACGATCAAAGATTTAAAAAACAGGCGGACGGGACTGAATATAAAGTGATCTCCAACGGCGGTAAGAAAGCGGTTGAAGGAGAATTTATGCAGGTAAATCTTGTCGCTAAATATAAAGACAGCTTATTGTTTAGCAGTATTGAAAGCAGCGCACCAAGGTTCATTCCTTATGATACTGCACAGTTGCCGCCCTTTTTTAAAGAGATACATGAAGGCGATAGCCTGGTATTAAGGCAATCTACTGATTCTTTAATCAAGAACGGTCAGAACGCACCTTTTATGGAAAAAGGCCAGTTTATTTACCAGACATTTAAAATCGTCAAATTATTTCCTAATAAGGAAGCTGCTGATAGTGTTGCAAAAACCTTTGAAGGTTTGGCTAAAGTGAAAGCTTACAAAAAAACCATTGAAGCAATTGAAAAAGATATCGCCTCCCAGGGCCCTTTGGTTGCCGAAGATGATAAAATGATCACGGATTATATGGCTAAAAAGAACATCACCGGAGCTAAAAAAACTCCCTGGGGTGCTTATGTGGCGATCACTACTCCGGGAACCGGCAATTTTCTAACTGAAAAAGATGTTGCCATCGTAAATTATACAGGCAAAAGCTTCCAGGACACTATTTTTGATTCTAATACAGAAAAGGGTTTCAATACCGGCCAACCACTGTACGTAGATTTAGGTGAATTCAGGACAATTCCCGGCTTAATGGATGGTTTGAAAATGATGCAAAAAGGAAGCAAGGGCGTTGTCATCATTCCTTCTTACCTGGCTTATGGAAAAAACGGTTCGCTTCCAAGGATTCAGCCCAACGAAAATATTGTTTTTGATATTGAAGTAACGGATATAGCAACACCGCAACAATATCAGCAGCATCAAATGGAAGAGCAGCAGAAAATGATGCAGATGCAACAGATGCAACAGCAAATGCAGCAGCAAATGCAACAACAAAGACAAGCGCCGCCAAAAGGCAAATAAATCATTCATTAATATTTTGAACAAAGCCGGACTTTTTAAGGTCCGGCTTTTTCATTTTAATGATTTGAATTTCATCATTATGAATTGCAAAATTTACCTTGTAAGCCAAAATATAGATTTTAAATTTTCTTTGAGACGACAGTAAGCTCCGTGATTACAACTTTATTTTCGGGAAAATTATTCACCAGCGATGTTATATGCGGCTATCAAATCAACGACCTGTTTCGCTTCTTTTACATCATGAACCCGAAGAATAGAAGCGCCGTTTTGCAAAGCGATGGTATTCAAGACAGAAGTGCCGTTTAATGATTCCTCGACAGGAATATTTAGAGTTTTGTAGATAGTTGATTTACGCGAAAGACCTGCCAGTATTGGTTTTTTCAGCATTTTAAAGACTGCAAGGCTTTTTAATAACAAAAGATTTTGGGAAATATTTTTTCCAAATCCAAATCCCGGATCGATGATTACATCATTGATTCCCGCGCGCTTACATTCCTCCGTTTTTTTGATAAAATAATCCAGGACTTCCTTTACTACGTTTTCATAATTGGTGTTATACTGCATTGTTTCGGGAAGGCCTTTCATGTGCATACAGATGTAAGGAACATTCAGTTTTGCCACAGTTGGCAACATATTATTATCCATTTCACCGGCGCTGATGTCATTGACAATCGAGGCGCCCGCGTCGATTGTTTGCTGTGCCACTTGTGAATGATACGTATCGACAGAAATAATTATTTCAGGGAAAGTCATTAGCATTTCAATAGCCGGGAGTAATTTTTTTAGCTCATCCTCCGCGGAAACCCGCGTGCTACCGGGTCTCGTGCTCTGTGCTCCAATGTCAATAATATCGGCGCCCTCGTTCAACATTTGGGATACTCTGCTTTTAATAACATCCGGATTTTGTGTTCGGCTTCCTGCGTAAAATGAATCCTCGTTAATGTTGATAATGCCCATTACCAAAGGCTTTTCAATGAGGATCAATTTTCCTTTGCAGTTGATTGAAAACATTATTTTTTTAGCTTTAAATTTGGCGAAATTATGATGCAAGTTAACCAAGTTGATACTGATCAGCAATACGACAACGTGGTAGAAAAATGCCGCGGGATATTTTTGAAAAAGACAAAGGATTATGGCACGTCATGGCGCGTGTACCGCACCATTTCAATTGCCGACCAAATATATATTAAAGCCAGACGTATCAGGAACATACAGGAAAACGGCGTTCAAAGGATTGATGATGATATTTCAGGGGAATTCAAAGGCATCTTAAACTATGCCGTGATTGGCCTGATACAACTGAAATTGAATGATGGTGGAGAACGCGAAGAACTTCCGGTAGATGAAACCCTCAATTTGTATGATGATCAAATCGAAAAAGCAAAGAAATTAATGACCGACAAAAACCATGATTATGGTGAAGCCTGGCGTGAGATGAGCCAGGAAAGTTTTGTGGATCTCATTCTTGCCAAAATACTAAGGATAAAGCAGATCGTGCAAAATGAAGGAAAAACGATTGCGAGCGAAGGCATTGATGCCAACTTTTACGATATTTTAAATTATGCGGTTTTTGCTTTGATAATGGCAGAATAAATCGATATATTCATCCCTAAAAAAAACAAATGAAGCCATTAGTAAATGTTTCAAGGGTCATAGTGGGCGTGCTTTTTATTTTTTCAGGACTGGTAAAAGCAAATGATCCGCACGGGCTTTCCTATAAGATGCAGGAGTTTTTTGACGTGTGGGCTCAAACGCCGTCCCTTACTTCGATGATGCATTGGCTTTCGGATTATGCGCTTGCCTTTTCATTAATTATGATCACGCTGGAAATTGTTGTTGGCGTTGGAATTTTGTTAGGCATCTGGAAGAAATTTTTTAGCTGGCTTCTTTTGTTATTAATTATTTTCTTTAGTTTCCTTACCGGTTATGCGGTGCTTTCAGGCAAGATCGCCACCTGTGGCTGCTTTGGCGATTGTATTCCATTGACCGCGATGCAATCTTTTATTAAAGACCTGGTGTTGCTGGTATTGATCCTGATCATATTTTTTGGAACAAAATACCTGACGCCTATCTTAACGCCTGCGCTTAATTTTTTCCTGCTCGTTGTTTCCTGCTTACTTGTGATCGGCTTTCAGTGGTACGTGATGCGTCATTTGCCGGTGCTGGATTGCCTGCCTTTTAAAAAAGGAAACAATATCCTGCAGCTTCGAAAAATGCCGGCCAATGCGATTCCCGACAAAAAGGATTACAAATTTGTTTATCAGAAAGACGGTAAGAAACAGGATTTCAACATCCAGGAACTGCCGGATTCGACCTGGCAATTTGTAAGCCGCGAAGATTTCATTGTTGAAAAGGGAAGCAATAATGAGCCACCTATAAAGGATTTTTATCTTACCTCTCTCTCAAATAGTGATTCAACAGAAGCGATCCTGAATGTGGATGCTGAATTCTATTTATTCTTTGTGAAAGATGTTGCAGACAATACCGACAGGTGGCTCAATGATTTTACAAACATTTATACCCTTGCAAAAAGTAAAAATAGATCGTTGTATATTATTTCACCGCAAGTGGAAGAAGCCAATGCATTTTTCAACCAACAAAATAATTACAATCTTTCAATTTTCAGCCTTGATGCCACCGCCTTTAAAACCGCGGCACGCACGAGTCCTGAGCTGTATTTATTGAAAGGCCCGGTTGTCGAAAACAAGTGGGGCTGGGCTGATCTTAAAGACGCTTTGAAATAATCATTCATGTTTCAAATTCTCATAAAAAAACTTGGCTATGGCATTCTTGTTTTGGCGGGAGTGGTGGTGGTGGTTTTTTTTATTTTCCAGGCGTTTGGTGATCCTGCGAGAATGGTTTTAGGACAAACAGGCGATAAACAAACGATGGACAATATTCGCAAAGAATTGTATCTTGATCAGCCCAAATGGAAGCAGTTTTTATTTTATGTAAATGATATTTCACCGGTTGCGGTTCATTCAACTCAGGAGATTAAAGAGAAAGGGCTTCATGGCTTTTTTATCGGAGGCGATAAAAAAATAGGGATCAAAATTCCTTATCTCCGGCGCAGTTATCAAACCAAAAAGGAAGTGACTACTGTCTTGATCGAAGCGTTGCCGGGAACCCTGATGCTGGCTTGCGCAGCGATGTTATTTGCCATCATAGGCGGCATATCTTTGGGCATTCTCGCGGCCGTAAAACAAAATACCTGGATGGATACTTCATCAGTGTTTGCGAGCGTGATTGGTATTTCTGCGCCGTCTTTTTTTATGGCTATCGTGATCGCATATTTATTTGGCCTGGTCTTGCATGATTATACAGGTTTGTCGCTCACAGGCAGCTGGTTCAATATAAATGAAGTGACGGGGCAGCGATATCTGACCCTGCAAAATTTAATTCTTCCGGCGCTAACACTGGGCATCAGGCCAATGGCCATTATCACACAGCTCACCCGGAGTTCTATGTTGGACACACTCACCCAGGATTATATAAGAACGGCTTATGCAAAAGGATTAAGTAAGCGGCAGGTAGTCTTTGGCCATGCTTTAAGAAATGCGATCAATCCGGTGATCACGGCTATCACAGGCTGGTTTGCGGAATTGCTTGCGGGAGCATTTTTTGTGGAATACATTTTTGGATGGAAAGGCATTGGCAAAGTGACGGTTGATGCCCTGGAAAAATTAGATTATCCTGTGGTAATGGGCTCCGTGCTTTTCGCGGCCACCATTTTTGTGCTTATCAATATTTTAGCAGATGTTTTATACGGAATTATAGATCCTCGTGTGCAGATGAAGTGAATGCGAATTGTTTTACTGTTGAATTGTTTTATTGTTGATGACTAAAAATGAACTTTTCGTTCAGCAAAAGCACTATCTATCAGGAGGGAAACAACTCATCAATTTTACCAATTCCTTTGAAGAAATTTCTAATCTAAACCAACCCCTGCGCAATCATAGCTTCGGCTACTTTTTCAAAACCCGTAATATTTGCACCTCTTTCATAGCTAATGTAGCCATCTTTCATTTTCCCATGCTCCACACATTTCCGGTGAATCTCTTTCATGATGTGTTTAAGCTTATGGTCAACTTCGGTACGCGTCCAAGAATAGCGCATCGCATTTTGTGACATTTCTAAACCTGAAACTGCAACGCCGCCTGCGTTTGCTGCCTTACCAGGTCCGTATAAAATTTGTGCTTTCTCAAATATATGGATTGCCTCTGTGGTGCAGGGCATATTAGCGCCCTCTGCTACACAAAAACATCCGTTGTCAATAAGCGTTTGTGCATCACTGTTATCCAGCTCGTTTTGTGTTGCATTCGGGAAAGCGATATCACAAGGAATGTTCCAGGGACGCTCGCCTTCAAAAAATTCGCAGCCATATTTTTTGGCATATTCACTGATCCTTCCTCTCCGTTCATTTTTTAACTCAAAAATAAAATTCAGCTTTTCGCGGTCGATTCCTTTGGGGTCATAGATGAAACCTTCTGAATCCGAAACCGTTACTACTTTGGCCTCCATTTCAATACATTTTTCAACCGTGTATTGAGATACATTGCCTGAGCCTGATATCGTAATAGTCTTCCCTTTTAACGATTGTCCGCGGGTTTTTAGCATTTCTTCAGCGAAATAGACAAGTCCGTATCCGGTGGCCTCAGGGCGAATCAGGCTTCCGCCATAGTCGTGACCTTTGCCGGTGAGGACGCCGGTAAACCGGCCGCTGATTCTTTTATATTGACCAAAAAGATAACCAATTTCGCGGCCACCCACGCCAATATCTCCTGCAGGAACGTCAACATTCGAACCAATGTGGCGGGCTAATTCTGTCATAAAACTTTGGCAAAATTTCATCACTTCATTATCCGATTTTCCCTTGCTTTCAAAATCAGAGCCTCCCTTGCCGCCACCCATCGGCAGACCTGTCAGGCTATTTTTGAAGACTTGCTCAAAGGCCAAAAACTTTAGTACGCTAAGATTCACCGAATGATGAAAACGCAATCCTCCTTTATAAGGCCCGAGCGCACTATTCATTTGAATCCGGTAACCTCTGTTTATCTCAATTTCGCCTTTGTCATTTAACCAGGGTACTCTAAACATGATCACTCTTTCCGGTTCCGCAATGCGCTCCAATATTTTATGATGTTTATATTTCGGATGCTTCTCAGTAAATGGAATGATAGATTCCGCCACGTCATGGACAGCTTGTAAAAATTCAGGTTCGTGTGGATTTCTTTTCCGCACCGTGTGCATGAAAGTCTCAAGCTTTTCCCCGTGGTTTAAAACCTCTTCAATTTGATTCATAATATTTATTGGTAAATCGTGGAACGAATGCTGCGAAAATAGGCAAACTTTAGTTTGGCGCGGGTCGAAAAAAACTATGATGGTGAAGACGATTCCGCATTGCATCTTCTATTTCACTACTACTTCTGTAATCACCCTTTCTCCAAGGGCTTCATTTACTCTTTGAATAATTTTTTCTTTCTGATAAAGCAATTCATTTTTCAACGGCGCTACGCTGGTTGAAATGAAAAGCGTGGAATTTTTAATTTCGATTTTATCTGTATAGTTAGCGATCGTTCTGCCCATAATTTTTTCCCAGGCATCTTCTACCTGCATCGCCTGCACGCCACTTTTTAACCTGCTTTTCTTCAGGAAATCTTTTAATGCATCACCAATTGAAACTTCCATTTTATGCTAATTTTTATTTACTTCTGATTTAATTATTCAAAATTAAAAAAACTATCTTTTCGCTTATCTGAATTTTATCAACAAGCCAAGCTTCACTGTCACTTCAACTCAATTATCTGCACGGGGTTACCAAACTGTGACAGCGCCGCTTCTAATCTGCTTGCATGAGTATCGGTTATGAATACCTGGCCGCTGTGGTGTTTGCAAACATATTCTAATAAATTTTTCATTCTATTTTCATCCAGTTTTTCAAACACGTCATCCAATAATAAGAACGGAGAAAAACCTTTTACTTTTTTTAGAATTTCAACTTCCGCCAGTTTGCAGGCAAATAATAAACTCTTGCGCTGTCCTTGAGAAGCTATCGATTTAAAAACATTTTCTTCAAGGAAAAAATTTACGTCGTCTTTGTGAATGCCCACGTTGGTGCGTTGTAGTATTTTGTCTTTTTGTAAAGAAGCTTTTAATAAATCAACAAAGGATCCTTCGTTTAAAAGGCTGCTGTATTCCAAAGTAACTACTTCATTATTCCCTGAAATTTTTTTATAAAATTCCGTTATAAGCGGAAAAAGATTTTGGCAAAATTCTTTACGCGTCTTATGGATATAATTTCCGGGCGCGATCAATTGCTCATCGAAAACTTCAAGAAGCCCGGCGTCAAAAATATTCCTTAGCGCTTCATTTTTTAAGAAGCTGTTTCGTTGTAACAATACTTTGTTATAAATGATCAATTGCTGAAGGTATTCAGCATCCACCTGGCTGATCAATGTATCGAGGTATTTTCGTCTTTCCTCACTGCCTCCCGTAATCATTTCGATATCGTCCGGCGCGATAACGACGCAGGGGAATTTGCCAATGTGATGAGAGAACTTTTCGTAAGCAATATCATCGAGATAGAATTCTTTTTTTGACGAAGAACGATAGATGCATACAATCTTTTGAGTGTCATCTTTTTTTATCATTGCGTCACCGGATTCATTCTGTAATACTGCCTCCAGCCTGAATCCTTCAGCTCCAAAATTTACATTTAATGTATCAGATTTTGAAAAATAACTTTTGGTGAAACATAAATAATTAATCGCATCCAGTAAGTTGGTTTTGCCAACACCGTTCAAGCCACAGATGCCCACGATCCTTTCACTAAACCCAAATGTTTTAGATTGATAGTTTTTATAACCGGTTAATGTAATTTTTGAAAAGTCCATGTAAAAAAAGTACTTGAGGATTTGGGGTTTAAGGTCGTGAATAATAACTGTCGAAACAAGCTAAAATGTAGTTTTCCTCAATAAATTAAGCTTGAAAGAATGTGCATCAAAAAACAACTATTCTATTAACCACGAATCATTCTCCTGTGATAATTAACCTGGCCAAGATGATAGTTTAAATGCGCGAGCAAAAAAATCATTGCGTGTTCTATTGATAAAATTTCCGAATTCAGTTCCATTGGAAAATTTTGTTTCAAATCTTCATCTGACAATTTGTGGAAAGTTTTTTTGATAACACTCATGAGGTGTTTGATATCACTGATCAACGTGTGCCTCGGAATATTTTTTTCTAAAAATTCCTGATCACGGTCACGCGTATAATTCGTGTGGCCTATTGCGGTGCCAATAAAATAGTTAAGATTCCCAATCAGGTGCAAAGCCAAATTACCTGAAGAATTACTAATGCCTTCGCGAATTTTCCAGATATCTTCTTCATACTCGTAGAGGTTGAGTTCTTCTATTAGCTTATGAAGGTCTTTGTCAAAAAGATGTGGAATGTCCATTATAGAATTTTTTGATTAAATTTTTATACTGAAAATCATGCCATCATTGCTGATGATATCAATAAAGCAATGATCCGGCGATTTTGTCAACAGTAGTTTTTTCTTCAACTTTTCCCCGCAAGGTTGTAACGATCGTTTTGTCGTTGCTAAATTGTTCAAATAAGTCTGGTGGTATTTTTGAAAACTGCCGCACAATTGCTTTATATGCATATAGCCTCACTACCGCATTTTTATCTTTAGCAAGCCCGATAAGATCATCGGCACCCGCTATTTTAACCAGTTCCCGGTAACGACTTTCCTGGTCGGGGAATTTGCCGGATTCGGGCAACCCATCAGCATATACATATACATTTGATTTGGCGATCTCTTTCACAATCTTTTTGATCGGTTCCTGGCCTGATGATTTAAGTGCGATACCTGTTGAAGCTATTGCCGACAAGTTATTGGCACAACAAAAAATAAACAATATGAGCCAATGTTTATAAATTAAAATCATCGATCCACTTTTTTTGATGGAGTATGTTTTTATCATAAAAATCTTCGTAAAAAATGCTTTAAAGGAATTCAGGTAAAGATAAACAATCGTTAACAGGATCATTATTATATTTGCGCCTATGACAATAGAATTATTAAAAGATTTGAGAGACCGTTTGGTGGTTTTGAGGAGGTTTCTTTGACGTCGGAAACCGCGAAGAAAAAATAAATAACGACAAGCAACTTTCGCTTTCTCCCGGATTCTGGAACGACAGCGACCGCGCCACTTCAATTTTAAAATCCATAAAATTGAATGAGTACTGGTTGAATCTTTACACAGATGTAAAAGCAAAAGTGGAAGATTTTGCTGTGCTTTTTGAGTTTTGGAAAGAGGGCGAGGCATCAGAAGAAGAAGTCAAATCAGCCTACGACAGCGCATTGACGGCAGTAGAAGAAGCCGAGTTTAAAAGCACATTAAACCAGCCCGAAGATGAAATGCCAGCCATCCTGCAGATCAATAGCGGAGCCGGTGGAACAGAGAGCCAAGATTGGGCTGATATGCTTTTGCGTATGTATCGGATGTATGGCGAAAAGCAAGGCTGGAGTGTAACAGAACTTGATTACCAGGCAGGCGATGGCGCCGGTATTAAAAGCGCAACGCTTCAATTTGACGGGCCCTTCGCTTACGGATTTTTGAAGGCCGAAAGTGGTGTTCACAGGTTGGTGCGCATTTCTCCGTTTGATAGTAATGCCCGGCGACACACAAGCTTTGCAAGCGTGTATGTATATCCGTTAATTGATGATTCCATTGATATTAAAGTGAGTCCGGCCGATGTGGAATGGGCGTTTTTCAGAAGTGGTGGTAGTGGCGGACAAAACGTGAATAAAGTAGAAACAGCTGTGCGCCTTACGCATAAGCCATCCGGCATTATTGTTGAATGCCAGCAGGCGAGAACGCAGGGTGAAAACCGTGAAAAGGCTATGGCGATGTTGAAGAGCCGTTTGTATGAAGAAGAGATGCGCAAGCGCCAGGAAAAATTAAATATGAACAATGCTTCCAAGAAAAAAATAGAGTGGGGGAGCCAGATCAGGAGCTATGTTTTTCATCCCTATAAAATGATCAAAGACCACCGTACGGATTATGAAGTTGGAAACATAGGACCCGTGATGGACGGCGAGCTGGATGGTTTTATAAAAGCATATTTAATGATGGAGAATTGATTAGCTAATATGCTAATGTGCTAATTAGCAAATGTGAAGATGTGAAAATGAGAAAGTCTAAAGGCGTGAAAATGCCTTAAGAAGTTTAAGAGAGATGCTAATGTGCTAATTAGCAAATGTGAAGATGTGAAAATGAGAAAGTCTAAAGGTGTGAAAATGCCTTAAGAAGTTTAAGAGAGATGCTAATGTGCTAATTAGCAAATGTGAAGATTTGAAAATGAGAAAAGCCAAAATGTAGAAAATCGGATTTTAAGAAATTTGACGAGCAAATTTGAAATAGGTCAATCCAACAATAAAACAATAAAACAATTCAACAATTCGAAACCATCAATAATTAAATAATAAAATAATTAAATAATTAAACATGCCTTCTGTTCTTATTATTGACGATGAAAAAAGCATCAGGAAAACGTTGACGGAAATTCTCCGGTATGAGGGATATAAAATAGATGAGGCGTCGGATGGCGAGGAAGGTCTTGCAAAATTCAAAGAAAAAACTTACGATCTCGTGCTTTGTGATATCAAAATGCCGAAGCTTGACGGAATAGAATTTCTTGAAAAAGCCAAAGAGATTAATAATGAAGTGCCCATCATTATTATCAGCGGCCATGGAAATATTGAAACTGCGGTAGAAGCCGTAAAGAAAGGAGCTTATGATTATATATCGAAACCGCCGGATCTTAACCGTATGTTGATCACGCTGCGAAACGCGATGGATAAGACCACACTTGTTGCTGAGACAAAAGTGCTGAAACGAAAAGTAAGTAAGGTGCAGGAAATTGTCGGCGAGTCGGCTCCCATAAAAAAAATTAAAGACACAATAGATAAAATTGCTCCGACTGATGCGCGGGTTTTGATCACCGGGGAAAATGGTTCAGGAAAAGAATTGGTGGCAAGGTGGATTCATGAAAAAAGCCTGCGTAATAAAGGATCTCTTGTTGAAGTAAACTGCGCGGCTATTCCCGGAGAATTGATCGAAAGCGAATTATTCGGACATGAAAAAGGAAGTTTTACTTCGGCCGTAAAACAACGCATCGGCAAATTTGAACAGGCCAACGGCGGCACTTTATTTTTGGATGAAATAGGCGATATGAGCCTGAATGCGCAGGCAAAAGTGCTCCGTGCGTTGCAGGAAGGAAAGATCACAAGGGTTGGTGCAGACAGGGACATTAACGTGGACGTGCGCGTAATTGCCGCCACTAACAAGGATCTTCTTATAGAAGTGGAGAATAAAAATTTTCGTCTGGATTTATATCACAGGCTTGGTGTCATCATTGTTCATGTTCCTTCATTGAACGATAGAAGTTCAGACATTCCATTGTTAGTAGAGCATTTTCTTTCTGAAATTGCAGCCGAATACGGGCAGCCCGTAAAGGATATGGATAAGAAAGCGCTGGAGCTTTTGCAGAAGCATAAATGGACCGGAAACATTCGCGAGCTGAGAAATGTTGTTGAGCGATTGGTCATTCTTTCAGGAAAAGTCATAAGCGTTTCTGATATTGAAAATTATGTATTGCCCCAAAATGTAAAATGAAACTCATCCGTCACATATTCCTGCCCAGCTGATGAAACACATTTATTTCATTAGTGGTTTTGGCGCTGACGAGCGTGTGTTTGCAAATGTTGATTTTGGCGCAAATCAAACGCACTTTATTCCCTGGAAAATTCCCTTTAAAACCGAAACGATTGAAGCTTACGCGGGACGCATGCTCTCAGACATTCATCACCCGAATCCTATTTTGGTTGGATTATCATTTGGCGGCATGATCAGTGTGGAGATAGCCAGGCTTATTTCTTTGGAAAAAATCATTATGTTTTCGAGCATAAAAACGGTTCATGAAATGCCTTTCTACATGAAGATGGCAGCGACGCTCCGCCTGAATAAGTGGGTTCCATTAAAACCTTATTCTTTCCTTGAACGCATTGAAAATTACAATCTCGGTGCGACCACTCCCTATGAGAAAAAACTGTTGAAAGAATACAGGAAGAAAATTGACCCGCGATATACCAACTGGGCGATAGATCATATACTGAATTGGAAAAATGAATGGCGTCCTGAAAATCTGATTCATCTACATGGCAGCGATGACCATATATTTCCCTTAAAATATGTAAAGCCCGATTTTATAATAAAGGGCGGCGGCCACCTGATGTTGATGAATAATGCGGACCAGGTGAATGAAATTTTGAAAAATATTCTTTAATAATTAATAACAAAACGAATACACTTGGATTTTTTTATTTTGTGTGCGTTGATTCATCTTTGTTAAACTAATGATAACAATTTTAATAGAGATTTTCAATACGAACTATAATACGGTACTTTTGTCCACATTACAAAAAATTAACTAATGAGCATAGGTTTACTTTTATTTATTGTTGCAACAATTCTTGTTCTGATCGGGCTTTACGGCATGTTTAAAAAAGCCGGAATCGCGCCATGGAAAGCATTAATTCCTCTGTATAATACCTGGTGGATGGTGGACAAGATGCAGCTAAATAAAGTATGGTTTTTTCTTCAGCTAATTCCTATTGCCGGACAGTTTATTACCATCTGGATCAATATAAAATTTGTAGAGCATTTCGGGCGCTTTGGATTGGGGCATCATTTCCTGACGGTTTTCCTTCCGTTTATTTATTTCCCTTATCTCGGTTTTTCTAATAGTGAAAGATATGCAGGCATTCCAGTTGTAAAAAATTATAAGAAGGGCGCTATACGGGAATGGGTAGACGCAGCAGTTTTTGCAATCGTAGCGGCAACTTTGATCCGCACTTTTGTTTTTGAAGCTTATACGATTCCTACACCGTCAATGGAAAAAACTTTGCTGGTAAATGATTTTCTATTCGTCAGCAAATTTGCTTATGGGCCGCGCATTCCCAATACGCCCTTGGCATTACCTTTTATGCATCACACCATAATGGGCACTAACACAAAATCATATGTTGAATGGATTCACATTCCCTATACCCGCTGGTTTCCAAGCCCGGTAAAAAGAGAAGATGTTGTTGTATTTAATTTCCCTGTAAATGACACCCTGATCAATGATGCTGAACATGGCTCGCAAACCACCTACTACCAGGTGATCCAGGACAGGATGAAAGCTGAGCATATATCTGAAGCTGAGGCAAGGCAACGTACGTTGGATCAATATAGCGACCTGATCATCACACGCCCGGTTGACAAACGGGAAAATTTTATAAAAAGATGTGTGGCAATAGCAGGTGATACTTTGCAAATAAAAAACAGGGTTGTTTACATTGATGGAGTGGCGCAGGCATTACCTCCTTTTCATGAATTCAGTTACCTGGTTACTACAACAGGGCCGTTGGATCCTGATCAACTGATCAGCATTGGCATCCAGGATAATCTCGATGATCGCAATAAAAATCAGGTAAACATGCTGTCAAATAATCTTTACCAGATCAGCATGAGCGACCAGGAAGTCGTGCAGTTGAAAATGTTTCCAAATGTAAAAAATATCCAGCCTACCATTTTGAATGAATACGATAAAAGCCCGTATTTATTTCCGTATGTAGCTGCGGACAATTGGACCGTGGATGATTACGGTCCAATGTGGATTCCAAAAAAAGGAGCATCCATTCAATTGACCCCTGAAAACGTTATCCGCTATAAACGTTGCATCGCGACTTACGAGGGAAATAAATTTGAGGAAAAAAATGGCCAGTATTTTATCAATGATCAGCCAGCCACCAGCTATACATTTAAAATGAATTACTATTGGATGATGGGAGATAATCGTCATAACTCTCTTGACAGCCGCTTTTGGGGTTTTGTTCCGGAAGACCACATCGTAGGAAAAGCGTCGCTTATTTGGTTCAGCTATGAAAATGGCCCAAGATGGAGCAGGATCTTCCAGAAGATCAGGTAAAAAAATATTCTGCCTGATTCAATTTTTAAATGTCTCTGTTGTTATGTTGTTTGTATGAACAAATCTTGCGAAAATAAATCCTAAGAAACTACATTTTGGGTTATAAGGATATGTGTTAATAAAGATATTAGCCTGAAACCCTTTCCAGTCCTGCTTTTGGGAGTGAATGCAATTTATTTGCCATTTTACCGTTTATGATAGAGATCACCAAGTTAAAGATCCAATATACTATCACGTTAACCTGGCAATAATGAAGCAACGGGAAAAAACCACGATTTTATTTGTTAACAAAGACTCCAAATCTTTAAAGCCCATTCAAGTTTCGAATGCCCTGATTTTGAATTGGAAGAAATATCTCGCTGCTTTAATTATAATTATTTTTTCGCTGATAGGTGCTATCGTGTATCTGACCTCCAATAACATTCAACAGAATAGACTTCAAATGGCTCTTTCTAAAAAGATCCACTCAATGCACAACTTATTTGCACAGGTCGACACGAATGCAGTAAGAAAAAAATTTACAAAAATTGACAAGGAACTTTCAACGATAAATGGTTTTTTGAAAGCACGCGGTATACAAGCGGCTTTCCAGGTTCCGCAAGGTGGCGAGGAAGATGATGACATTGTATCAAGCGAAGAGATAAGCGGCTTTTACGAGAACTATTTGAATAAGATTGCTTATAATATTTCTTACACTCCATTGGGTTTGCCTTTCCCCGGAACAATCACCTCGACATTCGGCCATCGCGAAAATCCATTCGGCGGTTCGAACGTAGAAACACACAAAGGGCTTGATATCCGCGCCCCGATGGGTTCTCCTGTTAAGTCGATGGCTAAGGGAGAAGTTATATTCTGCGGACAACGTGGAGGTTACGGTAATTGTATCATGGTGAAACATGGAAACGGTTTTGAAACTTTATACGGGCATTTATCCAGGATACTGGTAACAGTGGGCCAAAAGATAGATATCGGTCAGCAAATAGGAAATGTCGGGTCCACAGGCAGGTCGACAGGACCTCATCTACATTATGAAGTTCATAAAAACGGTGAAAGAATTAATCCACAATCTTTTTTATCTCTTAAATAATTTCTATTAATAATCCCCGATCATCATGTTCAAGAAAAACACTCAGCAGAAGTCTTTAGATATTAATCAGCAGGAAATTTCAACTATTATTGGCGAAGGTTATGTCTTCACCGGTGAATTGCAAGGCTCGTCCGTGATCCGTATTGAAGGCAAAATAATTGGAAATGTAAATGTGGAAGGCGGCGTTGTGTTGGGTGAAAAAGGAATTATCGATGGTGATATTTTTACCAAGTCGGCCATCATCTTCGGAACGGTAAATGGTAATGTAAAGTCGGGCCAGCTCGAAATAAAAAGATCAGGAGTTGTAAGTGGAGATATTAGCACCGATACATTGGAGATAGAGCTGGGTGCACAATTCAATGGTAAATTAAATATGCAGAGGCCGCAGCAACAGGTGCTGGCGGAAGCTTCTTAAGAGGTCAGTTTCAATTGGCGCATATCATTTGAAAATAGATAAATAGCGATTCACAGAAAAGGCCATTATATTTTTTGCTTCTGAGCGGATATTTTTTCCGAACGCACCAAACATTTTATCATACTCCAAAGGTTCAATACAATCACTTATGCGCAGTATCGCTTGTTTAGATAAAGGAATCAGGTTAGGATAGCTGTACATGAACGAGACTGATTTTAAATCAGGGCATACCTGTATGGTGTCACCCGTAAGCAACGTTTTTTCTGCCGGCCAATAAAGCACATTAGCACCGGGAAAATGCCCGCCACAACATAATAGCCGTATATCATCCCAAAGCTGAATTTCGTCTTCTTCCCAAAAACGGATTGCCCCGTTCCTTCGGCCAAGCCACTCCTCGTCAAGCTTATGAATATATATTTGAGCGTCATCAAAATGTTGACTCCATTGAATTATAGAAGAGAAATAATGCGGATGTGAAACTGCGATTGCTTTTATGCCGCCTAGCTGCCTGATAATTTGGATTGTTGATTCGTCAATATTCGTGATGCAATCCCAAAGAATATTTCCTGATGGAGAAATTATCAAATGAGCTCTTTGTCCGATGGCAAAATTGGGCGTCGAATAAATTGCGTATAGATTATCAGAGATTCTTTCTACGATATTCTTATGCGCAGCATTGACCTCATCCATTGTGGTCCATGCCTGGCCTGTGGCAGGCACATATTGCCTTTCATCTTCACAAACAGGGCATTGAGATGGCGGAATAAAAGAGGGCTCGTATTCTATTCCACAGGTTTTACATATATAGGCAATTGGTTTCATTTTAAATTATTTGTAAGGTTTCCTTCTGCCTTATTATTAAGATGTTTTGTTCAGGCCAATAAATTCTCAAAAGCCTTTCTGTAACAAAAAAATCACAGTCGCGAATGAAAATACAAAAAAGAAAAATCTACAAAATAGCTTTCCAGGGCCGATGTAGATTTGTTTACAATTAAAATATTTTGGCAAATAAAATAAAGAAAGAAAAATTTAATAAACTAACAATCATGTATACACGCAATAATATTTGATGAAAGAATGAAGTGAATTCCATATCCCCATTTTCTTCTCATTTCTTATTTGCTTTCCCGAAATTATTAAAACTTTCAAATGCTTTATAAACAGCATTGTGTAAAATGCTGGCGTGGTTTTCACCAGGAAAATATTGAACGTCTAATTTGATATTTTTTGAATGGCTTTCTGTTATGATTGAAACAAGTTTTTTAACATCCGCTTCCATTATCTTTCCTTCTTTTCCGACGGCGACATATACAAAAGTTTGTTGGCGAAAATCAGAACTCAATGCTAAAGGTTTTGTTGATAAAAGCGATTCCTTATTCCACCACAGGCTGGGGCTCACAATGATGTAGCGGTTGAACAAAGTTGGTTTCCTGAACAGGATTTCTGTTGCCAGCAATCCGCCCAAAGACTGGCCAATAATGGTTTTTGAGGAGTTTGTTTTATAATTTTTATCAATAAAAGGTTGCAATTCTTTTTCGAGAAAGGAAATAAATTTGCCAGAGCCGCCAGTTGTGGGGAAATCTTTTTTGTCTTTTAAAATTGTTGTTGGAAAAGTGAAATCCCGCCTTCTGTCGACATTGGCGATTCCTACAACAATCGATTTCGGAAGTATATTTACCCAGGGAAAATTACAAAATTGCACGAGGCCGCTGATGTGAATAAAATCTTCATCCGCGGAGCCATCCAACAGATAAATAACGGGATATCTTACTGTGTCATCCTGATTATAACCTTCCGGAAAATAAATATTTAAAACTCTTTTTTCTGATAGTTCGCCAGATTGTATTTCTCTTATTGTTCCCAATACAAATGGTGTATTATCTCTCGGACGAGTGGTGTCCTGGCCGGCTGCCATCATAAATTGCAGGCAAAATAGGATACCAAACAACCCAAAATATAGAAATTGTTTATTTTTTATATCCATAATAAAAGATGTGATTTATTATCAAAATCCCGGTCTGCTTAATTCTTTATTTGAGGGATAATTTTCTTTCTTTTATTCCTTTATCATTGCCTGCACATGAAACAAAACTTCAACCCAGGCTTTAGCGCCTGAATTGTTCCTGATTCTGCCAAATGCGATTGACACACCGCCTGACGGCTTCCAGCCTTTGCTAATCCATGCATTCACTTCCGCGATCAATTCATTTGCATCCGTTTTTTTTACAACGATATATTCCATAAAATTTTTTTTCGAAGATAAAGCTTATGGTTTTACTGCATATTAAATTCTGCAAAAAATGTGTTGAGTAAAATTTGATTTCTTAAATGCAAACTGACGAAAGGCAAAAAATAGAATTTGGATTTTTCTGCCTGATAGAAACAATCCAAACTAATGAATTCTATCTCCGCGTACTTCCATGTTAAGCATCACTTCCGTTTCAAAAGCGATCCATTCTTTCCATCTTTTTCTCACTTTTTCTTTGGATAAATAAGTGTCCGCAAGATTGATAAACAGAGTATAATGGCCAGCCTCGCTTTCCATAAATTTTCTATAAAAATTTTTCATATAAGGATCTTCCAAGCCTTCACTTAAACGCTTGAAACGCTCGCAGCTCCTGGCTTCTATGAGCGCCATTGTTAGCAACTGGTCTAAAAATCTTTCTTCGGGACTGCCTCCTTTCTTTTGAAATTCAAGCAACTTATTTACATATTCATCTTTGCGCTGTTTGCCAAGCGGCAAATTTCGCTTTCTTAATTCTGCAACTACCTGGCGAAAATGTCCCCATTCTTCCGTAACAATCGGAGCGAGTTCATTCACCAGCTCTTCCTTGTCATTGTATTTTTGAATTAAAGAGATGCAACTGTTAGCGGCTTTTTGCTCACACCATGCATGATCGGTTAAAATGTCTTCCAACGAAATTGCTGCAAGATCGACCCAGCGTGGATCTGTCACTAATTTCAAGCCTAAAATATTTTTTGTATCCTGGGAGATGTTTTCCATTTTTCAAAAATAGGCTAATTAGAGAATTTTTAAATAAGGCAGGAAATTCTTCCAGCGGGAGGAAAGGTTATTCTTTAACTATTGATATTTTTTTTAATTTACCGAAAAAGAAAGGCATAATGAAAATAGTACGAAGTGATGCATTGAATCCTGATTTTATCAAACTTGTAAAGCACCTTGATGAAGAGCTTACGATCAGAGATGGTGACAATCATGTATTTTATGCGCAGTTTGATAAAATTGACAATATTCGATACACGGTTATTATGTATGAAAATGATACACCGATCGGTTGTGGCGCAATAAAAAAATATGACGCAGGCACTATGGAAGTTAAAAGAATTTATATCAAGCGGGAAAACCGTGGAAAGGGTGCGGCAGCAATAATTTTGAAAGAATTGGAATCATGGGCGAATGAGTTAGGTTATAAAAAATGTATTCTCGAGACAGGTACCAACAATCCGGAGGCGATCGGGCTTTATAAGAAAAATGGTTATCGGGTTATTGTTAACTATTCACAATATGCAGGAATCGAAACGAGTGTGTGTTTTGAAAAAGATCTTTAGAAAAAAATTTCTATTAAAAGCGTAAGACAAATTTATTAATGAATCTGCATGCATCCGGTGAATGGAATATTGATTTTATACTTTTTCGCTTATCACGAATTCACGCCTTCACTTTCAATTTTTTCAGAAATTAAATTGCTTTTATAAGCGATTCGTGTTTATTTTTTTCCGAGGGAAGGAAGCATGATGATCCCACTATGTATCTTTAAGATTATCTTTGGTAAGATAATTGCGTCAGGGCTGCAATTCATATGTATTATTTTAAATAAAGTCGCAGTATCATCTTTGTTATGTTAAACAAGATAGTGCTTTCAAATTGCCACTATTATGAATAATCATTAAACTCAAATTATAATCACCAATCTTAAAAATTTCAACATGAAAATTTCAACAACCGGCAAAACATTTGCCTTCGCTTCTTTACTCTTTGCATCTACATTTTTTGCGGCGTGCAATGGAAGTTCAAATACCGACAAGACAGCCAGCAGCGATTCGACAGCAGTTACCAGCAGCGATTCGATGCAAGGAAAAATGTCGATGAAACACGCTCAGGCCACTTTAAGCGGAACCTATGCTGACACCACGGTAGACGGAACGGCCTCTTTTGATGAAATGGACGGCAAAGTAAAAATGGTTTTAAATATCACAATTCCGGCTAAAGCCAATAAAAGCGTAGCTGTTCATTTGCACGAACATGGCGACTGCGGTGATATGGGAAATGGCGCACACGGCCATTGGAATCCGACCAACAAACAACATGGTAAATGGGGATCTGCAAGTTTTCATTCCGGTGATATTGGAAATGTTCAGTTAGACGCTGCAGGAAAAGGAACGCTTACACTTGAAACCAATCTTTGGTCGATTGGCGGCGACAGCACAACCAACATTTTGGGCAGGGCAGTCATTGTTCACGGAGGCGTGGACGACTATGTTTCACAGCCCTCCGGAAATGCGGGTAGCAGGATTGGATGCGGCGTAATTCAGTAAACTGCGATCCAGTCATTTTCAAAGAAACATTAATTCAAATTATCATTAAAAATTTGATGAAGCCTGTGCGGGTCACGGGCTTTTTTATTGCCTTAATCCGGATAAACAAAGATTTTGCGTGGAAAAATGTCCTTACCAGGCCAATTAATTTCCGGAATATTGTTCTCACTTTTATTTTTTAAAATGGAAGTCTAAATTTTGATAATTTTATTAGATTGGAATTGATAACGGGGCATTAACTTAAAGATCAATTATTTAAAAAGGATATCCTTTTGCCGGAAGCATTTTCTCTAATTATTTTGATGAAGTTGTTTGTAACAGTAATGCTTATACTATTTATTTAAAATTAAACTATAATGAGGAACCACTTATTAATTGCTTTGATTTGCTTCGGTTCTGCTTCGTGCAAATCAACGGATACCGTGCCGGTGAAACAACAAAGGCTGAAGCGCGTTGATGAAATGGCTGATGTTCCACAGCCGCTTAAGATTATCGATTTTAAACAATTGGCCCTTGGTTTTGATAGCACTGTGTATGATTTCAATGCAACCGGCGAATTCTGGCCATTGGTGTGGATCGATAGCAGCAAAAAGAATTTTCCTCAGAATGTGATCGGTCTTTATACGGCAATAGGAGATGTGAGGCAAGGGGGCGCTCACAACAATGGAATATTTCATGAGGCACTTGCAACTATGGGAGCTACGCTGGGCGCAAGTTTAGTAGGAATTGATAAATCCAACAGTCAAAACAGAAATTATGTTGGGATGCTTAAAAATTATTTCAACAAAGAAACCGGCTGGAATATTATGATGAATAATACCTGCCCGGAGGTCGCACTGTTAGGCGGAGGTTACGGACGCGACTGGTGGTACGATGTGTATCCGAATCTTTTGTTTTATGCCATCTTCGATCAATATCCGCACGAGCCTGGTTTTACAGAAATAGCAAAGTCTATTGCAGATAAATTTTTTGCAGCCGATTCAATATTAAATGGAAATTATAATTATTCATTTTTCGATTATGGAAAAATGAAGCCAATGAAAAATCAAATTTGCGCGCAGCCGGATGCTGCTGCCGGACATGCCTGGGTGCTTTACGCTGCGTATAAAAAATTTGGCGATCCGCGATATTTGAAGGGCGCATTAAGCGCGTTGTCAGCGCTTCAAAGTCAGCCGGTCAACCCGACCTATGAATTGCTGATGCCCTTTGGCGCATATCTTTCCGCAAGGATTAATGCCGAACAGGGAAAAACTTTCGATACAAATAAAATGTTGCAATGGAGCTTTGATGGAACAGCAGTTTGCCGCGAAGGTTGGGGCGTATTGGTCGGGAATTGGAACGGTTTTGATATTTCCGGAATTGTCGGAAGCACTGTTGATCATGGAGGATATGGCTTTTTGATGAACACTTATGATGCAGCATGGCCGCTGGTTCCGTTAGTAAGGTATGATCAATCTTATGCGGATGCAATTGGAAAATGGATGCTGAATGCGGCAAATGCTGCCAGGCTTTTTTATCCTCAGTATATGCCAAAGGATCACCAAACCATTCCGCAACTAAGCGATGTTACAAAAGGAGTGATTGCCTATGAGGGAATAATTAAAAAATCATCTTATAAACAATATGAAAACCTGGAAGGCCCGGTGGCACAGGGCGACGGCCCATTGTGGGTAGCAAATAAAAATCCGGAAGTTTCTCAATTCAGTGTTTACGGCAGCGCGCACGTTGGCATTTTTGGAGGCATTATCCGGCCAACTGATGTAGAAGGTATTTTGCAATTGAATTTATTAGCAACCGATTTTTATCATGACAGCGCTTACCAATCCTATTTATATTACAATCCTTATCCGGACAAAAGATCAATTTTTTTCAAAGTGCCCGATGGAAAAAAGGTGGATTTGTACAACACGGTTACGGGCGGTTTTATTGCCCGAAATGTAGCAGCCTCAGCCCGCATAGAACTTGAACCTAAAAGCCCGGCAGTAATCGTGTGCGTGCCGTCCGATGGCAAAGTCTCCTACGAAGGAAATAAGATGCTGGTGAATGGAATTGTCGTGGACTATAGAATTCAACAAAAAGCGCCGTAAGATCTTTTTTGCCAAAATAGAAAAATCTACAAAATGATTTATGAGGTTATATTTCTAAAAAGAGCTTTGAGCTGAATAAAACAGAATAGCAAATTAAAGTAGAGAAACAACTTTACCCGTTCTTACTGATTCATCACAAGCAAATGCAATGCGGAGGCTGTTAACGGCATCCATCGCGTGCGAGTCAAGGTCTTTATCTTCGAGAATTGATTCTAAAAAATACTGTTGTTGCCGGTTGCACAATTCCTGGTGATCGGGTTCGTCTTTAAGATTGATCCAGGTATCTTCTTTAGCAAAATTTCCATCTTTATCGAGTTCCGCGTGATGAAATTTCAAAGATTCCGTTTTGGTATGGGATTCAACTGAAGCTGATTTTCCCGAAGCTCCGGCGTCCTTAGCCACGATCGACACAGACCCTTTTGGTCCGAAAACATCTTTTATAAAAAAAGCGGTTTCGCTGATCATAGGCCCCCATCCGGCTTCATACCATCCTACTGAGCCATCTTGGAACCGGATTTGCAATTGACCATAATTGTAATTTCCGGCTGGAATATCTTCTGTGAGTCTTGCGCCAATGGCATAAACCTGTGTTGGCTTTGATCGTGTCATCTGGCACATGACATCAATATAGTGCACGCCGCAATCAACAATCGGGCTGATGCTTTTCATAAGGCTTCGGTGAACAGCCCATGCATCACCTTTGCTTTGCTGGTTAAGATTCATACGCATCACCAAGGGTTTACCCAGTTCGCCCGACAATTCAATAAAGCGCATCCAGGAAGGATGATGACGTAAAATATATCCCACCACTAATTTTTTATTTGCTTTAGAAGCGGCAGCCACAACGCGCTCTGCGCCCTCAACAGAATCTGCTAAAGGTTTTTCGATAAAGACGTGGCAACCACTTTCAAAGGCCGTAATCGCGAGTGATTCATGTGTATCGGGATAGGTGGAAATGCAGACTGCATCAGGACTTGACGCTTTCATTGCTTCGTCCATATTTTCGAATAACGGATATTTATTCCCGAAGGCCGCGTTTAATTTGTCTTTTGATTGGCCACGCGAAACAAGTCCGCAAATTTCAAATCCGTCATTATGATGATAGGCAGTGGCATGAGAACTTCCCATATTTCCGCACCCAACCACAAGCACCCGTATCCGCTTTTTCATATCATTCATAAAAAATAAATTTCAGGATTGATGACAGCCTATTTCAATTCTTTGATTTTTATATTCTTCCACCTTACTTTAATGCCGCCGCCGTCATGGATTTGCAATGCGATAACGCCAGTGCCTTCGCCGATCTTATCATCTTTATACGTCACCATTTGTTTGCCATTCAACCATGAAGTGACTTCGTCATTTTTGACTTCGATCTTCATTGTATTCCATTGTTCATACTTCAACACTTTTTCGTCCTCGGCTTTCGGCTGTATCAGCCAACCTCTTCCGTAAGATTCATAAATGCCGCCAGTGTGCAAGACCGGGAGGCGCAACTTCTACCTGCCATCCGCTGACTTTTGTGCCTTCAACCGAAGAGCGGATAAATACGCCGCTATTGCCATTGGCTTCCTGTTTGAAATCAAGAGTTATAATAAAATTCTTGTAAGGCTTCTCTGTAGTGAGATAGCCATAACCCTTGTCGGGGCCGCTTTCGGAAACAAGCTCTCCATTTTCAACATACCATTTTTCAGTCCCGTTTATTTTCCAGCCGGAAAGATCTTTGCCATTGAATATCGGAACAAATTTCTGAGCGTAGGACATCGAGCCGATCATCACCAGGCCAACTAATAAGAATACATATTTCTTCATAATATAATTTTAATGAGTTGGCCAAAAATAGGAGATATTGCCCAATCCAGCTAATGCATATTTATTTTAATTCAAATAATAAATACATTTTTTTAAAAGTATAAAAAACTACATTTTCGTTTATGAGGTATAGTTATAGTTTTTTAATTCAAAGTCATTCCTCTTTCACTTTAGGATCCGGGAGTTTGCCCCTGTTGTAAATAATAAGCCCGTTTAAAAAATTGCGCAGTATCTGATCGCCCGCTTCTACATAACCGGGATTATCTTCGCTTCTGAAAAGGTCGCCCAGCGCGCCTTTACTGATCTCGAAATCAACCAAAGACAGAATATGAATAATGTCATCGTTTTTTAATGAAAGGGCAACTCTTAGTTTTTTTAGAATGTCGTTGTTTGTCATAATGATGGATAGTTATATAGTTGTATTGATATATTGTTGCATTGATAAATTGTAAGGATGTTATATTGTTGTCTTGTTTCGGAAATATTCCCCATACACAACTATTAATTCTGAACCATTGAATTTAAGCTTTCTAAATCATCTAAATCTTTTACACTCCAAACCATTTAAAATCTTCTAAATCTTATAAAGTTTCTAAATCAAAATCTTCAAATAGAAGCTTATGTCCCAATGTTTGTAAATTTATCCACATCTTATTTAGTATTTGCATTTAATTGGAGATAAATCAGTTTTGGCACAATTATATGTTATGTTAAGGAAAATAAATTAATATGAAAAATTATTTAGTAGTGATAGCAGGAGTATTTCTGCTTTCAAGTTGTGTCGCGAAAAGATACCTTGTTCAATCGCAACACGAAACCGCTGTATTACGCGATGACAGCACGCATTTAGCCAACAAAGTTACTGATTTACAATCCGAGATCGCAGGCCTGAAAGGCAACATTGCCGATCTTAATAAAAAGATCGCGGACCTTACTAACCAAAATACGCAACTCGGGCAACAATCTTCGGAACAGCAAAATCAGTTAAATCTGAGCCAGGCTGATCTAAAAAAGAAGCAGCAGCGCTTGCAACAATTGGAGACTTTGCTTCAACAGCAAAAGACGCAATCTGATGCATTGCGTGCAAAGATGACTGAAGCCTTGAAGGGATTTAATTCGAGCGACCTTTCTGTTTATCAGAAAAATGGAAAAGTATATGTAAGGCTTTCTGAGAATTTATTATTTCCATCCGGAAGCGCTGTGGTAAATCCCAAAGGTGTGGATGCATTATCTAAACTCGCCGCGGTGTTGAATTTAAATTCAGATGTAGCAGTAAATATCGAAGGCCATACTGACAGCATTCCAATCCGGGGAAAATACCAGGACAATTGGGATTTGAGCACGGCCAGGGCCAACGCGATCGTGCGCGTTTTGGTAAATAATTATAAAGTAGATCCGGTAAGGGTAGTAGCTTCAGGGCATAGCTATTATGATCCGATCGAAACGAATGCGACTCCCGACGGGCGTGCAAAAAATAGAAGAACCGAGATTATACTTTCACCCAAGCTCGATGAAATGTATAAATTATTGGAACAGTAAATCCTTCATTATAATATCAAAAGCCACCATTTCATGCAGATGAAATGGTGGCTTTCTTTTTATAAACTTTGGGAGAAATGTCTTTACAAATGCACAAACATCCGCCCGGATATTTTTTGAAGGATGGCTTCAAGGCCGGCAAGAGTGCCCTCGTAATATTTATTCTTTTTGTATTGAGGAATAAAAACTTTTTTAATAATTTCAAATTTTTCGGGTTCGCTCATATAGCTCTCAATGCCCGCACCCGTCACGATTTCCATTTCCTGGTATCCGCGACTAATGCAAATCACGATACCATTTCGCTTCAGCTTTTTGCCGATGCCCCAAACCCTTAATACGTGACCGGTGAAATCACTGAACCTGGCCTGGTCCACCATGTTTGTATCAACTGAAAGAATTGCAATTTCAATACTTGTTTTCTTTTCAAAATGTGCAATAAGGCTTTCAAGTGAATCTCCCTCTTCCGGCTTAAAAATACCTTCAAAATCGTTGACCCATCCAACGGCGGCCGGCAGTGTGTCCCAGATCGATTGTCTGTATGATTTTAGTTCGGCGCGGCTCATCACTGTGGCAGGATTAAAATTCGGCACACCCTGGCCATGGGCTGGATTGCCAGCTGAAGAAATTACAATAACTAAAATGCGGAAGTAAAATAATTTCATAAGTGGTGAAACTAATCCTGGTGGGTAAATATAAACAATAAATCGGGCGTGTGTAAACGCCAATATAATTTGAATGTAATTTTTTCAAATAGATCTTTTCAAAAGATTCTATTGGTACACTCTGCGTTTCTTACACCGCAAAATCTTTTCTTAGCCATAATATAAGCAAACGCAGGAGTTGGCATTATCCTAATTTCGAATTTCACTTTCGGAAACGGCAAATAGAATTGGTCTTGCTATCTTTAATATGCACAATTATAAAAACACGTTATGGAATCAAAACCGGAATTTTGGCAGCGGGGGCCCATTGAAAATATTCCCGCTTTATTACAACCCGTATCGCATGCGCTTTTACAAGCACGTGAAGAAGTTCATAACATTATGGCTGGATTCCCGGAAGCACTTTTATGGGAAAGACCTGCGGGCGTTGCTTCTCCTGCATTTCATCTGCAACATTTGACAGGTGTTGTAAACCGGTTATTTACTTACGCAAGAAATGAGCCGCTCACCAAAGATCAATATGCAGCACTCGCTATTGAAGGAAAACGCGACGAAACAAATGCGAATATGCAAGAATTAATTTCGTTGTTCGACAAGCAGGTTGATGCCGCCATTGAAGAATTGAAAACAGTAGATACGGGAAAACTTACTGAAGCAAGAGGAGTGGGGCGGAAACAAATACCAACAACTTTGATCGGTTTATATTTTCATGCTGCCGAACATTCTATGAGGCATGTCGGACAATTGTTGGTTACCGTTCGCGTATTGAAAGGGCAAAAATCTTAAGAAGATTTTATCCGAAATCCGCGGAGGCGGAATCAAATGAATTCAGCTTTCCTTTTACAGGAAGTTTCTAAAATAACAACAGCGGAAGATCATTAATCGAAATTAATAATCTTCCGCTGTTCCGATGTTGTTGCGTTTAATGTGAAACGAGAAGTTTCGGCATTAAATTACAAAGGCCTTATCCAAATATTTCTAAAGCTGATGGGTTCACTCTTATCGCCGTGTGCCTGTAATTTAACAGGAGCGGGGCCATAGGCTTTATAAGAAGGTTGTCCGATATAACGGGTTTGTCCCTTTAGCTCTGTATTATTTTGTATTAAAATACCATTAAAATATACCGTTACACGGGCCGGAGATTTTAAGGATCCATCTTCGTTAAAGCGCGGCGCAGTCCAGGCTACATCATAAGTCTGCCAGGTGCCCGGAGGAAAGTTAGCATTAACCAACGGGGGAAATTGTTTGTAAATACTTCCTGCCTGGCCATTTACATAAGTAGGATTATTGTAAGAATCCATGATCTGCAATTCATAGCCATCATCGCCGGGGCCGGTGGACGCAAGGAATAATCCGCTGTTGCCGCGTCCCTGGCCGGTGCCTGTTATGTTCGAAGGAACTTTCCATTCTATATGCAACTGATAATCTGTGAATGATTGTTTTGTTTGGATATTCCCTGATTTTTTATTAACGGTTATCACACCATCACCAACAATCCAGTCGGCTTGTTTAGTGGTGTCATTTGTCAACACCCATTGATTTAAATTTTTTCCGTCAAACAATATCATTGCGTCTGAGGGCGCATCGCCACAGGATTTACCGGGGGTAACAACTTTAGGAACCGGCGTCCAAACTTCTGTTTCTTCTGGTTTCATATTTTGTTGAGCTTGCGCAAACATAATTCCACCTGCCATTAAAGCGAGTGTGGTAAAAAATTTCTTTGTCATTTTAATTCAGGATTTTTAATAAAAAAATGTTTTATGAAATTAAAGCATCCTTTATAAAAACGAGGAATTTATTTTTATATAAATGGATAATTTCTGAAAAGTGATTTTGTAGATTTTTAACTTTTTTAGAATCTCTTTGAAATAAAATCTTGGTCACATTCAAGATTGGGATAAAGAAAACTACAAAAGAGTTATATCATTTTAAGAGTTTTCTGAAGACAGCTACTTGGCAGGATGATTTATCTTCAATAAGGCTTTAAAAAAAAAGAGACTATATCGTTGTCGATACAGTCTCTCACTATTTAAAAAACTTAACTCTTAAAAATTAAATCTTGCTCCGATTTGAGAAGACCATCTTGAAGTAAAATTATTCACAGAATATGGTCTGTAGTTGTCTCCGATTTTTGTAAAGTTGTTGATATTAAATTGGAAGGCAGGATTGTTAACTGTTGGTGTAATAGCTACTCCATCTTGCTTTTGAGCTCCAACTACCGGTGTGAAAAGATTCACTGTTGATGGAAAGAATCCATCTGGATAAGATACCATTACCATAAGAACGTCCCCATTGTCATTTAATAAAGCGCCAATATTTAACACATCAACGAATACTTGAAGTTTATAAGTGCTAACTTTAAAATCCTGTGCAATTCTAAAATCAAAATGATTTTCCCATGGTTGCCTGTCAGCATTTCTCTGAGAGTTTTGTCCCATGTGATTCCCTAAATATTTATTGGCTTGTGCAAAAGCCTGAAAGTCGGCCCATTGTTGAGTAGCAGTTGCGCCGTTATTGATGTCTGCAAAATTTGCTTCCTCAAATGTTTTTGGTATGTAAACCAAAGAGTAGTTGTTCCGCCAGCACCTATGTCATCTCCAGTAATATTCTTACTTCCAAAGCTTGAATATAAGTATGACATGCGCTGACCGTCCTGTCCGTTATAGAACAAAGTAATTGTTGTAGCAAAGTGTTTCAAATATTTGAATTCTTTGCTAATGTAACCTGACACCCTTGAGCCTGCATCAAAGTTTGAATTAGCCAATTCTAATTTATTTAAACCATTGATCGTTTGAGATCCTCTCCAGTTTGATAAAGCAACTGATGAAGGCAGATCATTTAATGAAGCGGCAAGTCCGTAATTGTAAGCAATAGATCCTGCCCAGCCCCTGCTGTATGTTTTTTGTAATTGAGCAGTAAAATTAGCAGAATATCCTTTATTGGTATTTTCTAATTTGATAACCTGGGTAAAATTAGGATCAACATAACCTGTCCAATATGGTCTGGTTGTAGGTCCGATTGCTACAGTACCTTCGCCATTTTCACTCAAATTAAGATTTTCGTAAAAAGCATTATTTATTGTTTTTGTAAATAATACTTCCATTGTTCCAACAAATCCATTTCCTAATTTTTTATCAAATGCAAAGTTTGTTCTAAATACCTGTGGAAATTTAAAATTTTTATCAATTACATTGATAACTGTTGGCGCTGATGAAGATGCTGAAGGAATAAATGCTCCATATTGCGGATCATTTTTATCGAAAGTATATTTAATACCATTGGTTACAATTGCAGCAGCATTGTAACTTAGACTTTTAGTCGCGATTCCAGTATTACTCATTTGGTTTGATATCCATACAAATGGAATTCTGACCAGTAAACAATCCTATGCCACCACGAATTTGAGTAAATCACCATTTCCGTCTACATCCCAGTTAAATCCAACTCTTGGCGAATACATTAATTTCTGCTTTGGCATTTGGTTTGTCATCACACCTTGTGCTGCAAAATCTGAATTAAACAACGGGTTTTCACAGGTTTGTTAGAAATATATGGTAAATCCAGACGTAAACCATAAGTTAACTTAAATCGGCTATTAATTGCCCAAACGTCTTGTCCATATACGAAAACTGTGCAGCTTTTAATTCAGCTACTGCTCTATCACCTCTTCCTGATGTTGAATAACCAACCTGATATTGCGTCATGCCAGTATTTTTCATCCAGTTAGTAATATTATTGGAAGAGTTAGATCCTGACATTATAAGTATAGGCTCCATTGAAACCTTGTAAGAATACATTTTCACTTTTAAAGAACTCGTTACTTGTACCAAATGTAAGAGTATGTGCACCTTTATACAAAGTGAAATTATCAGTTACTGAAAGAATATCCTGGTTTAAGCTGTTTGCAGCACTGGAATATTCAGATCCTAAATTAAATGAGATATTAGCTTTTATAGTAGTATCATAATTTGAAATGAACAAGTTGGGTGCGTTAGCTGTAACTCTTACATCTCTTACAGTAGTATAGGTAACTCTTAGCACATTTGAAGCGGATGAATTGAAATTACTATTCAATTCTGCAACAGCAGAATTGGTTTTATTTGAAAATTTGTATCCGTAATTTTCAAATAAAGCTGTTGTGGCAGTACGGCTTCTGATATCGTTGCTACCTTCTACATAATTATCCCTTATGGTAAGTTTATGCTTATCACTTATGTTCCAATCAATACGGCCAAAAAATGAAGTGGATTTATTTTGGTTGCTAATGGCACCATAAGAACCTAAATCAAATCCATATGTATTTAGCATAAAATCTTTGATCTTTTTTAAGGTATCTACGCTAACTTTTGAACCGGATCCTGCTTGTGTAGGGTCGAATGCAATGGGGGTAGCTTTTTCAAATCTTTCACCGCTTGCAAAAAAGAATAATTTATTTTTAATGATGGCGCCACCAAGGCTTGCACCATATGTTTTGTTAGTGAAATTAGAATAGGCTAATCTGCTTCCCGCTTTCAATGCATCATTATATCTTGGGCTTTTTCCAACAAAATTGGCATCTTGATACTGGCCGTAAACTGAACCATGAAGTTTATTAGTTCCGCTTTTAGTTACCGCGTTAATACCGCCACCAGTAAAACCACCTTGTGAAACATCGTATGGAGAAAGCACTATCTGAATTTCCTGAATTGCATCCATAGAAATAGGATTTATATTTGCTGCTCCACCATTAGTACCGGATGAAGTAAGGCCAAAAGCATCACTTGCATTTGAACCGTCAATAGAAAATTGGTTGTATCGGTTGCTTTGTCCTGCAAATGATAATCCGGTACTGCTACCATCATTACCCGAGTTTCCTGCTTTTACCTGAGGTGTTAACCGTGCGTAATCCTGTACACTCCTATTTACTGAAGGCAGATTTTCAAGTTGCCTCCTGGATATATAAGTAGAAGTTCCACTTTTATCGGAACTAATGATGCTTCCTTTATTTTTTGCAACTACAGTAACTGTTGATAATTCCTGTGTAGTAGTGGATAACGAAGCATCAATATTTAGAGGTGAGCCAAGCGATACATTTAAATCAGAGAACACTTTATCTGCATAACCAGAAAAATGAATGGTTACAGTGTAAGGGCCACCCACTCTAACATTTGGCACTGTAAATTGGCCATTGGTTTTCGCAACAGTTTGATATTTGGTACCCGTTGGTATCATGCAACGCTGTAATTGTAGCACCTGAAAGAGTCTGGCCATCATTGGAACTGACAACTCCGGTTATAGTACCTGTGGTTACTTGTGCCTTTGTTACAATCGAAAATGTAAATAAAGCAAAAAGTAAAGGTAAAATTCGTGTTAGCTTCATAATTTGTTTAGTTTTTTTTAAAGTTGCAAAGAAAGGCATTTATCCCTTAATCGCAATGAGAATTATTAACAACTTACAGGCAATTTATGAACGCGAAGTGCTGCGTGACGCAGGTTAAGAAATTATTAAGTCAACAAAATTATTAACTTTCACGCCCATTAAGCCGCATCAATTTTCTTAATATAACGGGATCAATAATGGTTTCGTGGAAACGAAAATAATAGAGGATTTTTTTTACCTGGAATCGGAATTATTACCAACACAAATTCAGATAAATTAGGTGCAGTAAAAATCTCCGCGTTGGTTATACTGGGAGGGTGAATTTATAATTCTCCCAAAAGCTTCCACATTTTTTGACGCACAGCATTTGCACTGCCATCAAAATTATTAACCACAAAAGCGAAAGTGTAGTTATTCCCGTTTTTGCCTTTAATATAGCCCGTATAGGAAACCACACCGTTGATCGATCCGCTTTTCATTTTGAAGCCACTGATTAATGGAAGT
Source organism: uncultured Chitinophagaceae bacterium (assembly GCA_963706775.1). Lineage (GTDB taxonomy): Bacteria > Bacteroidota > Bacteroidia > Chitinophagales > Chitinophagaceae > Ginsengibacter. The sequence continues at coordinate 52,190 of CAVPNF010000019.1, read as the reverse complement.
GCGTCATAAAAAGAAGCAAACCATTTTTGATTCCTGGCATATTCCATCACGGTTACGAGGGCGGAAGTTGTCACACGGTTAGAAGGCGAAAGGCCGCTGCCATCAATAATATTTAGCGCTGATGGTTCAATACCTTTCTTTTCCCAAAAATCTTTGATCACATTTACGCCTGAATTTGTAGAGCCATCATTCGATTGTTGAAAACCTAACGTTTTTAAAAGGGATTCCCCATATAAATTAATGCTACGCTTTAAAAAATAAAACATAATGCTATCAAGCCGGGGTGAATTGTAGGTATAGAAAATTTTTACGGTTTCCGCATTTCTCTGCATTGAAGGATAGGTGGCCGCGATTTGTTCCAGGGTTTTATTTTTCAAAGCGGCTTCAAGAGTTAACGCGAGTTGCTTTGCAGGATGAGGCATCGCTCCGGAGATGGTAAATTTATTTTCGTTTACAGGAATTGTCCCGCGTGCTGATCCAAACGGATCATTCAATGGAAAATAAATATACATATTGTCGCCACTTCCTTTTGCCGCCGAAGTTGACAGGGATTTTAAGTTTAATCCATCCACGAATGGCGGTTTTGTTCCGGCAATAGTTACACTGTCGCCAATATTTTTTCCTGATTTCAAATAAAGATCATATTGATTTTCACGCCAGTTGAGCGCCCTGGCGCCTGCTCCGTAATAGTTGCCAATGTCCTGCCAGATCCAACCGTCAGGAGTTGCCTCATCTTTCCATAAACTTTCATCCGCATACACATTTCCCTTAAGTTCTTTTATACCTTGTTGTAAGATTGCGTCTTTAAAAGCGGCTAAAATATTTTCTTCAGAAGATTGTTTATACCGCCAGCTTCCGAGTGTGGGATCGCCATTGCCTTTGATGATGATATCGCCATCTAAAATTCCGTTGTTAATTTTTCCTGTGTAAGCAAGCGTAGTTTTATATGAATAGTCCTGGCCCAATAAATCATAAGCCGTTGCGGATGTAATTACTTTTTGGCAACTTGCCGGCGCCACACCGATGTTGATGTTTACTTCAGTAACCGGTTTGCCCAAAGTTGAATTAACTATATAAAGGCTTATCAGGGCATGTTTAAACGTGGCGTCATCTGTAAATTTTTTTAAGGAAGAATTAAAAGACTGATTGGTCGTTTGTGCAAATGAATGTGTCGAATACAATGCAATTATTATCAGAAATAATTTTTTCAAAATGCTGAGTTTTAAAATTGAAAGTGCGGAAAGTTAAAAGTAAAATTCTATAAATAAAAAATGAAACTGCATTACCAAACACGAAGCGCTAAGCATTAAATTTGCCCAATGAAAAATATTTATGCTTCTATTATTACGATTGGTGATGAATTATTGATCGGGCAGGTAATCGACACGAACAGCGCGTGGATGGCGCAGCAATTGAATAAAGCAGGTGTCAGCGTAAGAGCGCGCGTCGCCGTTGGTGACAGCGCAGAGGAGATAATAAAGGCATTGGACACCGAAGGTGCGAATTCGGATGTCATATTGATTACTGGCGGCCTCGGCCCGACTTCCGATGATATAACCAAAGAGCTTCTTTGTGATTATTTTGGCGGAAAAATGGTGGTGAATGAAGGCGCGTTGCAAAATGTAAAATATCTTTTTGAAAAAATTTATAAAAAGCCTGTCTCGCAGGTTAATTTATTGCAGGCAGAAGTGCCGGATGTATGTGAAGTGATTCAAAATCATCGGGGCTCTGCACCCGGAATGATTTTTCACAAAGACAATACTATATATATAAGTATGCCGGGTGTGCCATATGAAATGCAGGGAATTATGAGCGATGTGATTCCTTACCTGGAAAAACATTTTCAATTGCCCGCTATTATTCACAAAACTATTCTTACCGCAGGTATTGGAGAATCCGCACTGGCTGAAGTTATTTCCGGATTTGAAACCAATTTACCGAAAGAAATACGGTTGGCATATCTGCCGAATTATGGAATGGTGAGGCTTCGGTTAACTACTTCAGGGTTTGATAAAATAGCAACGGAAAAACTAATAAATGATCAATTCGTTGAATTGAAAGGGCTTGTAAAAAAATACATGGTTACGGATGAGGACGAATCTATGCAGGTTGTTTTGGGAAAATTGCTACTGCAGAATAAAAAAACAATTTCGACCGCTGAAAGCTGCACGGGTGGCACGATTGCAAGCCTGATCACGTCAGTTCCCGGCTCGTCCGCTTATTATGAAGGAAGTATTGTAAGTTATTCCTATAATGTAAAAGAATCCCTTCTCAATGTAAAACCGGATACATTAAATATATACGGAGCGGTAAGTGAGGAAACAGTAAGAGAAATGTTGAAAGGTCTTTTGGATAAATTAAAAACCGATTATGGAATTGCGGTTTCAGGAATTATGGGACCTGACGGAGGAACCTCTGATAAGCCGGTGGGAACGGTATGGATTGCTGTCGGCAATAAAGAGAAATGTATCGCACAAATGTTGCAACAGCGTTTTGGCCGTTCTAAAAATATTGAAGTAACGTCTGTTATGGCCCTGAATCTAATGAGGAAATTTATCCTGGAACATGTATAATACGATAACCGGATTTTGATAGTATCACATAAAATTTTGAGATTAAATTGTGAAAAGCCAAAATATAGAAATTTGTGTTTTTATTTGATGGCTCAGCATATTCTTTTTCAAGTTATTCGTTTTTATCAAACTTCGTTACCATAATTCTTTACTTTTTTCATCCATTCGATTTTACTTAATTTTGACGCATCGATTTTACACAAAATCTTAAATTACGTATATGAGCATGGTAGATTTAATAATGCCGAAACTTGGGGAAAGCATCATGGAAGCCACGATTCTTAAATGGCATAAAAAGCCCGGAGACCGTGTGCAACAGGATGAAACCGTGCTTGATATCGCAACCGACAAAGTGGATAGTGAAGTGCCTTCAACAGCGGAAGGGACCGTTTCAGAAATACTTTTTAAAGAAAACGATGTGGTGCCGATTGGTACGGTTATCGCAAGAATAAACACGAGCGGAGATGATACGCAGGATGCTCATTCATACACCAAAGCTGCATCCGCAGAAACACATTATGAGGAAGCAAACGTAGTAGAAGAAGTTCCTTATCAGCCCGAAGATAAAAAGTCAACAAGTGAAAATAATGGATCAGGTATTCGTTTTTATTCTCCATTGGTATTGAACATCGCTGCAAGCGAAGGCGTATCGATGAGTGAATTGGAAAATATAGAAGGTACAGGGCAGGATGGAAGAGTGAGCAAAAAGGACATGATGACTTATTTACAACAAAGAAAAAATGCACCTCAATCGAAACCTGCTCAACCGCATCAAGCTACGGAAGTTCATGATGTACCTGCCGCGCCTGTTAAGCAGGAATATTCCCCCGCAATTTATACCGGTAATGTAGAAATTATTGAAATGGACCGTATGCGCAAGATGATTGCGAAACATATGATCGACAGTCAGAACACCAGCGCGCATGTCACCAGCTTCACAGAATGTGATGTCACCAATCTTGTACAATGGCGCGAAAAAGTGAAAAAAGATTTTGAAAAACGTGAAGGAGAAAAAATAACCTTTACTCCGTTATTCGTTGAAGCCGTCGTGAAATCCATTAAAAAATATCCGCTTATCAACAGCAGCGTTGATGGAGACCGCATCATCATAAAAAAAGATATTAATATCGGCATGGCAACAGCAATGCCCAACGGCAATTTGATCGTGCCGGTAATAAAAAATGCCGACCAGTTAAATCTGACAGGACTTACCAAACAGGTAAATGGCCTGGCTAATTCAGCCCGCAATAATAAATTAAAACCAGATGATACTGCAGGCGGAACGTTCACACTGACGAATGTCGGAACTTTCGGAAGCCTGATGGGAACACCTATCATCAATCAACCACAGGTAGCCATCATGGCTGTCGGAGCCATAAAAAAACGTCCGGTTGTCGTTGAGACAGAACAAGGAGACAGTATTGCGATCCGTCACATGATGTATATTTCTTTGAGCTACGATCACCGGATTATTGATGGATCGTTGGGGTCTACATTTTTAAATGCTGTTGCGAAGGAATTGGAGAATTTTGATTGGAAGAGAAGCTGGTAGAAAATTTAGGATTTAAAAGTTAAAGCTTAAGATCGGTGAATTCTTAATTTTTAATTTTAATCTATTCCATTTCTGTGGCCCATTTATCCCGTTCATCGGGACTAAATTTCCATGGGGCAAAATTATTTTCAATATTACTGAACATGGAGTTCCATTCTGCAGGCGCATTGCTTTCTTCCATTACCAGGGAACGGCGGAGCTCAAAAATAATATCGAGCGGGCTGATGCTAACGGGACATTCTTCCACGCAGGCATTGCAAGACGTGCAGGCTCTTAATTCTTCGGTAGTGATATAATCGTGCAGAAGCTTTTTACCATCATCTTTAAATTCACCATTTGCCTTAATATTCTTTCTGACGTCTTCCATCCGGTCGCGGGTGTCCATCATTATTTTCCGCGGACTTAATAATTTACCCGTAATATTTGCCGGGCAGGCGGCAGTACATCTTCCACATTCGGTACAGGTATAGGCATCGAATAAATTTTTCCAGCTGAGCTCAAAAATATCTTTTGCGCCAAATCCGGCAACAGGTGCATTTTGCGTTTGTTCATCACCGTTAGCGGTTGCAAGCTCCGGCTTAAACATATACTGCACTTCCTTTTCAACACTTTCCATATTGGTCATCTTACCCTTGGGCTGAAGTGGTTTGTAATATGCATTAGGGAAAGCAAGCAGAATATGAAAATGTTTGCTATAAGGCAGATAATTTAAAAAAGCAAAAATTCCGGTGATGTGCAGCCACCAGCAGCCCCGCTCAATTCCAATCAATGTCGACGCGGAAAATCCCTGCATTGCCGAAGCAAACATTCCTGATAAAACAAAATTTCCATGATCTGCATAATGCGGGCTTCCCTGTAATTGCAGCGCCCGGTCTGCGGAGTTCATCGTTAAAAATAAACCCATCAATATGATTTCGGTGATAAGAATTAAGTTAGCGTCTGTACGTGGCCATCCATCAAGGTCGTGCTGAATGAAGCGTTTTAATTTTAAGACGTTTCTCCTTATTAAAAAAATAACACAAGCTAATAAAACACCAATCGCGAGGATCTCAAAAAAGTCAATGACGAAGGTGTAGAAACTCCCGAGGGTATTGGCAAACATTCGATGAGTGCCGAAAATCCCATCAAGAACAATCTCCAGAACTTCGATATTTATAATTACGAAGCCTGCATAAATAACAAAGTGCATAATCCCAACTAAAGGATATCGAAACATTTTCTTTTGTCCGAGAGCCAGCAGCATGAGGTTTCTCCAACGTTCTTTTTTATCGCCTTTAATCTCTTCAGCGCGGCCCAAATTGATGTTTGCGGAAATTTCTTTCGCTTTTTTTGCAAAAAGAAAAATGGACACGCCGACCAGCAGGATAAATAAAATTTGTTGTACTATTTCCATGTAAAAAAGTATAGGATGCTAAGGTAATGGAAAAGTTATAATTAGTTTAGTTGGGCAATTGCTGAATTGTTTGTTCTTTTAATCAGTGATTTCTCATGTACATATTTCCTTAGATATAAATTGAAATTGAATCTTCTTAATTTGATGTCCTCATAAACTAAAATATAGTTTTTCCTATTTCTGAATACTCGCGCGAATCCAGGCATTTTTCGATCTTTTCTTTCTTGAATAAAAATTCAATTTCATTATTTTCAATTATTTATCCTTATAAACCAAAATGTAGTTTTCCTGGTTTTACTTGCATACACTGCAAAAATTTTTATGAATCAGCTTTCTACAAAACAGAAGAAGCAATCTTTCGAACTGCTTCCTTCGGTTTTGCCACAATGAACTAAACGTGTAAAATCTTAATTTTTTAAAACATCATTTTCTAATATTTATTTCCAACCTCCGCCTAATGAGCGGTACAGATCAACAACTGCCTGAAGTTGTTGCAAACGGTCGTTCACTCTGCCTAATTCAGCCTGCAAAAGACTTTGGCGCGCGGTGATAATTTCAGTATAATTTGCGAAGCCATTCTTCAATAGTTCCTGCGAATAATCTACGGATAATTGCAGTGCCGTCAATTGGTTGGTGCGAATTGAAGTTTTCTCATTAGATGTTTCATAAAGTGACATAGCATTTGAAACTTCCTGGCCGGCTTTTAAAAGTGTGTTTTGGAAATTCAACAATGCTTCCCGTTGCTGGGCTTTTGCAACTTCCAAACGGGTTTTATTTCCGCGTTGGTTAAGTATCGGTTGTGTTAAACCCGCACCTATGCTGGCTGCCAGAGCACCCGGTCTGAATAAATCTGAGAATGAAAACGCATTCAATCCCGCTGATCCTGTGATGCTAAGCGAGGGATAAAAATAAGCACGCGCGACATTCGTCAGTTCAAAATAATAGCGAAAATTGAATTCCGCCTGTTGTACATCGGGCCTGTTCGAAAGGAGCTGCGCCGGCACGCCAGTGTGTAGCATTTCCATAAATGACTGATCCTGCAACCGGCCTCTTTTAATGCCTGATGGCGAATTGCCGATTAAAATGCTCAGCGCATTTTCTGTTTCTTTGATCGTTTGCTTTAGATCAGGAATCGTAACTTCCGCAGCATAGCGTTGGGCCTCACTTTGCACCACCGCTGCTCCCGTTACCACAGCCGCTTCTTTGAGCGCTTGCATCGTTTGTACCGTGGTGTCCCAGTTTCTTACCGTCATGCGCGTGATTTCCAGTTGCTGGTCAAGAGCCAACAATGAATAATAATAATTGGCGATGGTCGACACAAGATTGGTCTGAACCGCCCTTGCTGCGGATTCTGTCTGAAGCAGGTTAGCAAGATTGGCTCTTTTGCTGCTGCTCAGTTTGCCCCAGATATCGGCTTCCCATGAGGCGGATAAGCCAGCCTGGTATTGCGTTGCGCTGTTTACCTGCACACCCTGCGACTTCGAAAACCTGGAAGAGGTAACACCGGCGTTTGCATTTAAGGTTGGCAAGAAAGCCGCACCGCTTTGGAGGTAATAAGCCTGCGACTGTTGAATGTGTGTGTAAGCAATCTGAAGATCAGGATTATACTGAATGCCTTGTTCGATGAGTCTTTGTAAAATGGTATCTGTAAAAATTTCATTCCAGTGAACATTAGCAATCGTTGTCGTATCCGTAATTGTCGTATCCCGGAAAAGACTGTCGGTGCTCAGTACCGGACTTTTATAGGGCTGCGTTACTTTACACGACGCAAAGAAAAGACCGGCGAATGCGAACAAAAACAAGTAACTAAAAATCTTTTTATTCATATTTTCTTTATTATAAACCTTTAAATAATGTCAGATGATGGTGCTATTTCTGCCGATCCTTCTGCCATGTCTGTTTGTTGCACAGCCAGTTTTGGAGGGCCGCTTATTTTTTCCTGCAAACCCTGGAACACTATAAACAGTGTTGGTATCACAAAGATGCCAATCAAGGTTCCTATCAGCATTCCACCCACAGCGCCCGTACCAATGGAGCGGTTGCCCGCAGCGCCTGCGCCGGCAGCGAGCATCAATGGTAATATTCCGAAAATGAACGCGAAAGAAGTCATCAGGATTGGCCGCAATCTCGCTTCAGCTCCCTCTATCGCAGCTTGTATGAGCGGCATTCCTTTTCGCCTTCGTTCCAAAGCAAATTCTACAATTAGGATTGCATTTTTTGCCAGCAATCCGACCAGCATGATCAGGGTTATTTGTAAATAAATGTTGTTGCTTACGCCAAATATTTTGGCAAATAAAAAGGCACCTGCCAGTCCGACCGGCAATGACAACAAAATTGAAAATGGCAACAAATAACTTTCATACTGGGCGCTAAGAAGAAAATAAATAAACACGATGATCAGCATAAAAATGAACACTGTTTGGCTACCTGCTGAAAGTTCTTCTCTTGTGAGACCGGAAAATTCATATCCATATCCAACAGGTAAGGAGGTAGCGGCAACTTCTTCAATGGCCTTGATCGCATCTCCGGAACTGTAGCCCGGATTAGGTGATCCCGTTACCCCGATCGCCGTAAAAAGATTGAACCGTGCAATCGACTGCGGCCCATATACTTTTTCAAGGGTAATAAAGCCGGTGATAGGTGCCATCGTGCCACTTGAATTTCTTACATAAATATTATTCAGGCTTTCAGGATTCGCACGGAACGCAGGATCAGCCTGGTACATCACCCGGTATTGTTTTCCAAATTGATTAAAGTTGGAGGCATAAACACCGCCGTAATAACCTTGCATCGTACTCAGAATATCATTAACCGATAATCCTGCTTCTTTTGCTTTAGCCACATTCACATTAATCTGGTATTGAGGAAAATTAGGACTAAATGAGGTAGTAGCATATTGAATTTCAGGACGCTGGTTTAAGGCAGCGAGGAAGTCCGTGCTTACTTTATAAAAGCTGGCAATATCCTTCCCTGATTTATCCTGCAATTGAAAACTAAACCCGCCGGAATTACCAAATCCCGAAAGGGTGGGTGGCGCAAAATAAATAATGTTTGCATCACGTATTCCTGCGGATTTTGCAAAAAGCTTTCCGATGATCGATTTCACATCTTCACCTTTTCCGCTTCTCTTGTCCCAGGGTTTCAGCTTCATGATCACCATTGCATAATTACTTCCGGAGCCACTGATCATTCCAAAACCCGTAATTTTTAAAATATTTTCAACTTCCGGAATCGTGCGGGCAATTTTTTCAACCTCGTCTGCTACCGCCGAACTCCGCTCTAATGATGCCGAAGGCGGCAATGCAATATCAGTCATGATCGCTCCAAGATCTTCGTCCGGAACAAAGGAGGTTGGTGTTGTTTTCATCAGAAAAACAAATACGCCTGAAAAAATGATGATGATAGCAAACGCAATCCATTTTTTATGCGATAAAAAACTAACAGACTTTTCATATTTACGCTTCGTGGCATCAAATCCTGCATTGAAAGCGATATAAAATCTTTGCAGAAAGTTTTTCTTTTTTCCATCATCCTTTTTATGGGGCTTCAAAAACAAAGCCGCCAGCGCGGGACTGAGCGTTAATGCGTTCACAGCCGATAGAATGATCGCAATCGCCAATGTGAGCCCGAATTGCTTATAAAAAACGCCTGCCGATCCGCCGATAAAACTCACCGGAACAAATACAGCAGCCATCACGAGTGTAATAGAAATGATAGCCCCGGAAATTTCGTGCATGGCGTCCTTACTTGCCTTGAGCGATGATGTGTAACCTTCGTCAAGTTTGGCGTGCACGGCCTCGACGACCACTATTGCATCATCCACCACAATACCAATGGCCAATAGTAAGGCAAATAAAGTAAGCAGATTAATTGTGAATCCGAATAAATTCAAAAAGAAGAACGTGCCAATAATAGCCACCGGCACCGCAATGGCGGGAATTAAAGTAGATCTGAAATCCTGTAGAAACAGGAACACAACTATAAATACAAGAATGAACGCTTCGATCAAAGTGTGGATCACTTTACTAATAGAGGCGCTTAAAAAATCATTGATATTAAAAAGAGAAACGTAATTAACTCCCTTAGGGAAAGTTTTTGAGGCATCCTGCAACACCTGCAAGCTCCCTTTGATCACATCCTGTGCATTCGATCCTGCAGTCTGGCTGATGGCAACGCCAACCGAAGGTTTGCCATTGGTGGTAGAACTGCTGCCATAACTAACAGAGCCCAGCTCAACCCTCGCTATATCACTTAAACGCAATATCTGGCCATTCTGATTTGCCCTAATGATCATCTTGCCGAATTCATTGGCATTTTTTAGACGGCCTGTATATTTCATGGTATATTGAAACGACTGGCCGCCTTGTTCTCCGAATTGTCCTGGTGCTGCTTCAATATTTTGTTCGGCAAGGGCCGCGCTCACGTCATTTGGCACCAATCCGTACGTAGCCATCACGTCGGGTTTCAGCCATATTCTCATCGAATAAACCCTTTGCCCGAAAGCGCTTGCATCTCCAACTCCAGGCACCCTTTTTATGATAGGGATCAGGTTTATATCAGCATAATTTTGCACAAAGGTCTGGTCATAATCAGGATTGTCACTATATAATGAGAAAATCAGCAGGTTGCTGCTTTGGGTCTTCTTTGTGATAACTCCCGAGCGGACTACTTCCTGCGGTAACAGCGGAGTCGCTAACGCCACACGATTCTGCACATTCACCGAAGCAATATCCGGATCGATCCCAAGTTTAAAAGTTATTGTGATGCGCGCGCTTCCGTCATTTCCGGCTGAAGAAGTCATGTATGACATGCCTTCCAGTCCGTTTAGCTGCTCTTCAAGGGGAATCACAACACTGTTCAATACCACATCTGCGCTTGCTCCCTGGTAGGAAGCGGAAACGACAACAGTAGGGGGCGCTATTTCCGGATATTGTGCGATCGGAAGTGAGGTGAGCCCAAGCACACCAAGTATGACAATCAGAATTGAAATAACGGTGGATAATACAGGGCGTTCTATAAAACGGTCAAACATAATTTTTGTTTAAATAAGAAATACTCAAAAAGCCATTTCGGCGAATAATTAATCTTCCAAACTATCGGTCGGTTTTTTTCTCAAAAGTTGTTGGTAAAGGCTATCAGTGTTTACAGGAACTGGTTTGATAGCACTGCCTTCCCGCAATGTCGCCACGCCTTCCACCACGATTTTATCGCCTGGTTTTAAACCATCTTTTACTACAAAAAACTGGCCGCCGCTATTATTCATTATTTTTATTTCGACACTTTGAACCGTGCCGGAATCAGAAACCAGATACACAAATTTTTTACCCTGTATTTCATAAGTCGATTTCTGGGGAATCAGAATTGCTGAGTCAACAGTCGACGGAATCCTCACCGCTCCGCTGCTTCCGCTCCGCACCATATTTCCGGGATTGGGAAAGGTCGCGCGAACGCTTACCGATCCTGTCTGCGTGTTGATCATTCCACTTGCAGTTTCGATACGACCTTTTTGGGCAAATAAAGATCCGTCAGCCAGCACGAGCGAAACGGGAGGAAGCGAAGCGAGGCGTGCTTCTGTAGTCGCGCCTTTTGTGTTTTTTGAAAAATCAAGAGCCTGCTTTTCGTTGATGGAGAAATAGGCATAAATATTACCAATATTAGACACAGTTGTTAAGGGCTCAGCCGTATTACTGCTTACAAGACTTCCGATTTTGTAAGGAATGGTTCCAACAACTCCGTTGGCAGGGCTGGTTATGAGCGTATATCCCTGGTTGGTTCTTGCATTTGCCAGGGTGGCATTTGCCTGCGCAAGAGCTGCCTGCTTTGCCTGTAAAGTATATTCTGCGGATTCAAGCTCATATTTACTAATAATATTCTTATCTACCAGTGGACGTACCTTATTTACATTCATCTCCGCCGCATTTACATCTGCTTGTGCAATTTTTATATTTGCGAACGCAGTTCTCACATCCTGCTCATACTGAGGTGCACTGATCTGAAAGAGCCGCTGTCCTTTTTTAACTGTAGCGCCTTCATCTACAAACATCTTTTCAACATAGCCATCGATTTTTGGCCGGATCTCAATATTTTGCTGGCCTTCAATCGTTGCGGGATAATCTGTATAAAGAGTAGTGGTTTGGGGAACAATATTAAGTACCGGATACGTTTTTACCTGTGTTGCCTGTCCGCCCGGGCCTCCGCCTTTCTTCTGACTGTCATTGCCACATGACGCAAAAAACACCAGTGCGGGCAGCAGGAAAATCAGCAGCGTAACTTTTCCGCCGCGCTCTGATAAGTCTTTTTCAGATTGATTTTTCGAAATAAATGTTTTGGTCATTGTTTTTAAATTATTGATTAATCGTCTATTTGAATACTTATTGACAAAAAAGCCTCGAAGGCACGCAACAAAAACCAGTCCTAATAAGCAGGAGCCGGATTTCTTATTTGTAGTGAATCACTCTCTCATTTTCTCAAAATTTTCGACCATTTTTCCATACATTAAAATTCCCTCTTTCAATTGCTGAACCGGAATATTTTTTCCAGCGATACCATACATTTCGTCCACCCACGGGCGCAATACATTTTTCATTCGTATGGCTTCGGGCTGCAGGGTGATGATCTTATTTCTGCGGTCGTCCGCATCTTCTGTGCGCTTAACCAATCCACGTTTTGAAAGATTGTCTATCAGGTAGGTGAGGCTCGCTTTATCCTTGTGAAGGAGGTTTGCTAATTCCTGCTGGTTTACACCATCTTTCTCCCACAAATGTGTTAGTACTTGCAGCATTTCAAAAGTGAGATCAATCTGATGCTCCTTGAATTTGCTTCTAAGAAAAGATTTAAACTCCGATTGAGCTTTTATTGTTGCGGTAGCGAACTGAGAAAAGATTTCGTTTTTTGAGTGTGACATAATTTGAGATGCAAAGTTAATGTCCTAATAGTTAAACATCAAACTATTTTTTCAATACCGTATTTATTTTTAAAAATTTAATATAACAACAAAAAATTTCGTGTATGATTTAGTACTCAACTTTAGAAATGGTTTCAGTAGACGGGAATATCAAACCAAATTGTATAATAATTGCGCAAACTAACAGGAATGGATCAGTTGGAAAGCTATTAACGCACGCAAAATGAGATCGTTAACAATATGATAACCTCCGTAAAAAATAGAAACAATAGTTTTAATTTTGCACGATGCAAATAGAGATATTAAAATCAAAAGTTCACAGGGCTGTTATTACCGAAGCAAATCTGAATTATGTGGGGAGTCTGACGCTTGATGAAGACCTGATGGACGCTGCCAACCTGATTGAAAATGAAAAGATAACCGTAGTTAACGCCAATAATGGTGAGCGCCTTGAAACTTATTTGATCAGGGGAAAACGGGGCAGTGGCGTGGTTTGCCTGAACGGACCGGCCGCGAGGAAAGGTGTCGAAGGCGACATTGTAATCATCATTTCGTATGCACAAATGGATTTTGAAGTGGCAAAAACTTTTAAGCCCGCGATTGTTTTCCCAAAAGAAGGAAACAAATTATAAATAGCTGCATGCATTTCTGATAAACTAAAAAGTAGTTTTTCTATTTTAATTTTCCGGGATAAGATATAGATCAATAACTGTCCCTTTCTTAGGTTGAATTAAAGAAATTTTTCTTTTTTATCGGTCGCAAAAAATAAGGTTAGAAATATAGTTTTTGCAAAATCGATTCTGACTTTTCCTGAAGTCGGGGAATATAGCCTTATAAGCTAAAATGTAGTTTTATACTTTTTATTTTATAAATCCACAATCGGATCCATCTTCGCATAAAATTTAATTGAAATTAAAAAGGCTTTATAAGAATGGACGTCCATTCTTATAAAGCCTTTCAAAAATTTTTTCAAGAAATTAAAACTGCAAAGGTTTCATTTTAGGAACTAAAATTTGCATGATAACCCATGCTAACAGGTATGCACCCGCGCAAACTGCAAACATGATATAATAGGCGATTTCTATCTTATCGATGGAGCGGTAATAGACAAACATATTTTTCTGGACCAAAAGTGTCAAAAGAATGCCTCCGACACCTCCAAACATGCCACCAATTCCTGTCACAGAGCCTGTAGTGCTTTTGGGAAACATATCACTCACTGTTGTGAATATATTGGCGCTCCATGCCTGGTGCGCAGCCGCAGCCAGACCAATGATCAACACAGCAAACCACATGTTCGCTTCGCCGGCCAATTGTGCAAAAAGAATCGGGGTCACGAGCAAGGCAAAGATAAGCATGGAGATTTTACGCGCTCTGAATACTGGCCATCCTCTTTTTATTAATAGGAGTGGAAGCCAGCCTCCGCCTATACTACCTGCGGTTGAGATCATATATACGACAGCTACCGGAACAGCGATTTGAGTAAGAGTAAGATGATATTGACTCTCCAAAAAATCGGGTAGCCAGAACAAATAAAACCACCAAACAGGGTCAGTAAGAAACTTGCCAATTGCAAACGCCCAGGTTTGTTTATAACTCAATAATTTTCCCCATGATATTTTTTCGCCGGCTACTTCAGCAGCAGCTGTTTCATCCTTGTCGCTCTCGATATAATTAAGCTCTTCAGTGGAAAGCCGTTTTTGCTTATTAGGAACTTCATAAAATATAAACCAAAAAATTAACCAAATAAATCCAAGCGCACCTGTAAGTACGAACGCCCATTTCCAGCCCCATGCCACAGCGATAAAAGGAACAGTCAGAGGCGCTATGATGGCTCCTAAATTGGTGCCTGAATTAAATATTCCTGTTGCCAGCGCTCTTTCTTTTTTCGGAAACCATTCCGCCACACCCTTGATCGCCGCAGGAAAATTGCCCGCTTCTGTGAGGCCCAAAAAAGAACGGGCCACGCCAAAACTAAAAACACCTGTAGCAAATGCATGGCAAACCGCTGCAACGCTCCACAAACCTGTGGCCAGGGCATAGCCAATCTTTGTCCCGAGCTTATCAATGATTCTTCCCGCGCCAAGCATGCCGAATGCATAGAAGAATTTGAAAGCAATTTCTACGTTAGAATAATCCCCATCATTCCAATGCAATTCTTCTGTGAATACAGATTTTAAAAGGCTGATCACCTGCCTGTCGAGGTAATTAATTGTGGTGGCAAAAAATATTAACCCACAGATGGTCCATCTGTATTTACCAATTGTTTTCTCCATAGCAATCGTTTATTAATTTTATCTGAGCGACTTTAAAATACTAAGTGCCTCCCTGGCGAGAGATTCTATTTTGTCATAATTTTTTTCATCAAGCAATTTATTACTGATCAGTTTGCTCCCCATTCCAACCGCGCATACACCGGCTTTCAGCCAGCTTGCAATATTTTCTTTATCGAGGTCAACGCCACCTGTCGGCATAAACAGAAGATCAGGGAACAATGCTTTTATTGCGCTCATAAATTCGGGTCCTAAAATGTTTCCCGGAAAAAGCTTGATCATTTTTGCACCCATATTTTCTGCACGGATTATTTCTGATGGTGTCATGCAACCCGGTACCCAGAGTATTTCGTGCTGGTCGGCGACGTTGGCAACTTCTTCAATTAGCCCCGGACAAATAATAAAATCCGCGCGTGCATCTATAAACGTTTGAGCCATTTCAGCATTCTTTATGGTGCCGATCCCAAGATACATTCCGGGCATCTCTGCATCACAAACCCCGCGCATCTTTTTAAAATTTTGTAATGCGGCTTCACCACGATTGGTGTACTCAACAGCTCTCACTCCTGCATTGTAGAGCGCCCTTAAAACCTGGATACTTACTTCTGAATCTTTGTAAAAGTAGAGTGGTAAAATTCCCTGGTCGGGAATCAATTTCATTAAATCAGTTTTCTTACTCATAGCAATCATTATAATTGAACAATGATATTGGAATTATTTTATTTAACCATATTTTTTTTTAATCAAACGTTGCCAATATCTCTATAAAGCCTGACTGGCTGTGCGTTGTGATGTCATAACAAACGAATCTTTTTTTGGATACAAAGTGAAATGCAATCGTTATCGTATATTTTCTTGTTCTTTAAAAAATTTATAAAGAGATTTGACGAAATACCTTACACGAAATTATCATAAAAACAAAACGATAAAAGGTCATGTCAAAAAAAGTAGTTACACTGGGAGAAATAATGCTGCGTTTATCAACGCCTGATTTTAAAAGATTTGTGCAGGCGGACAGCCTCGATGTTACTTATGGCGGTGGCGAAGCCAATGTTTCCGCGGCCCTTTGTAATTATGGCTTGCAGGGAGTTTTTGTTTCAAAAGTTCCTGATAATGCCATTGGTCAATCTGCGATCAACCATTTACGCCGTTATGGTGTGGACACGCAATTTGTTGCGCGGGGCGGAAAAAGATTAGGCATTTATTTTTTAGAAACCGGCGCCTCTGCGCGTGCGTCACAGGTCATCTATGACCGCGCTGATGCCGCTATTTCAGAAGCCGAAATTTCAGATTTTGATTTTGATAAAATATTTGAAGGCGCTTCATGGTTTCATACAACAGGGATCACGCCTGCGCTTAGTGATAAAGCGGCGGCCCTCACTGAAGCCGCGTTGAAAGCTGCCAAAGCCAAAGGACTTACAACGAGCATTGATCTTAATTATAGAAAAAAATTATGGAGCAAAGAGAAAGCCCGTGAGGTTATGACGAGGCTTTGCCAACATGTAGACGTATGCATAGGTAATGAAGAAGATGCGGATACAACATTAGGATTTAAAAGTTCAGGAACAGATGTTACAAAAGGTGAATTAAATCTCGATGGCTACAAAGATGTCTTCCAGCAAATGAAAGAAAAATTCGGATTCAAATATATCGCCTCAACTTTAAGAGAAAGCCACAGCGCATCTGATAACGGATGGAGCGCATTGGTATATGATGGTACCGAATTTTATCATTCTAAAGAATATGAAGTACGCATCGTAGATCGCGTTGGCAGCGGGGATTCATTTGCCAGCGGATTTATTTATGGACTCGTAACAGGGATGGATCTTAAAGATGCGGCGGAATTCGGTGTGGCTGCTTCCGCTCTAAAACACACGATACCAGGCGATCTCAATCATGCAACCTTAGCTGAAGTAAAGACCCTGATGAAAGGCGATGCTTCGGGGCGTGTGCAGAGATAGAGATCGAAATAAATGAAATTCAGATTTCTATATTCTGGCTTATCAGAGTTATTTAAAAGACGCTTCAGATATCAGCAATGAATTTTTCTGATTTGAACTTAGTGAATCTGTATTCGACTACCCGTTATATTTTTTTTCGCTAAATAAAACTAAACACATGATCATAGATCGGTTAGAAAATGCTGACAAATATTTTAGTGTTCACCCTTTATTTTCGAAGGCGTTCGCATATATCAAATTGCAGAACCTTGAGTCGATTGAACCTGGCACTTACGAAATAGACGATGATGCGTTTAGATCGATCATTTCGGACAAGCCTGGAAAAACGTTGGAAGAATCGGTGGCGAAATTTGAATCTCACAATAAGCATATAGATATCCAGCTTTGCATCAACGGAAAAGAAAAGATTGGCTGGAAGCCTCGCCAAACGTGCTCTCAGCCAAAAGGGGAATACGATGAGACAAAAGATGTTTTATTCTACAATGATGCTCCTGATATGTATTTTGAATTAGCAAACCTTCAGTTTGCCATCTTCTTTCCTGAAGATGTGCATGCGCCAATGATAGGGGATGGAAATATTAAGAAAATGGTGGTGAAAGTGAAAATATAAAAAGGTTGGTTAAGGGTTGTGAACGGATTTAATGGTGAAACCAGGAAGATTTTTTGAAGCCACTTTTGTTTTAAAGAGAAGGAGTATAGAAACCTAATTTGGTCTTGCACTGAGAGTACGACTAGAATACCGAAATGGTTAGTTTTATTTCAATCCCATGTCAATTCATCTTCCTCCTTTCTACCATCCAAAATATTCTTTCGCATTATTATAGCAGATATCCTGAATTATTTTTCCTGTCCATTCGATATCATCAGGCAATTCCCCATTCTCGATTTCTTCGCCGAATAAATTGCATATAATTCTTCTGAAATATTCGTGACGAGGGTAGGAGAGAAAGGAACGCGAATCGGTGAGCATACCAACCATGCGACTAAGCAAACCCATATTGGATAAGGCATTGATCTGTTTGGTCATTCCATCTTTCTGATCAAGGAACCACCATGCTGAGCCAAACTGGATTTTCCCGCGCACCGATCCATCATTAAAATTTCCGATCATAGATGCGATCAATTCATTGTCTGCCGGATTGAGATTATACAAGATTGTTTTGGCTAATTGATTATTGGAATCGAGTCCGCCCAGGAATTTAGCCATAGATTTTCCCTGTGAAAAATCTCCGATGGAATCCCAGCCCGTATCAGGTCCGCTTGACTTTAATTTCCTTGTATTATTATTTCTAAATGCACCAAGATGATATTGTTGAACCCAACCTTTTTCCCAATCCCAAATGGCCAAAGTTTGAAGCATCGCCGATTTGAATTTAATAATTTCTTCTGGCGCCAGTTCTTGTCCTGAGCGGATTTTATTGAATGCATTATCAATTTCTTCAGTGGTATAAGCTTCTGCATACATCTGCTCCAGCCCATGATCAGAAACGCAACATCCCATCGTAGCAAAGAAATCGTGGCGCTGTTTTAAGGCAATAAGATACGACTGGTAAGAGATAACCGGAATACCACTGACTGTTGCCAGCTTTTCTACATAAGCGTTAAATGCTTTCGCATCATCTACATTCATGGCCGTGTCCGGACGAAAAGCCGGCAGGATCTTTATTTCGAATCCATCGTCTTTTATTTTTTGATGATGTTCCAATGAATCAACAGGATCGTCTGTTGTGCAGACAACTTTTACATTCATCCTGCGCAGAAGGTTGCGGACAGAATACTTTTTTGTTTGTAATTTTTCCGTGCATGCGTCATAGATTCTTTTTGCGCTATCAGCATTTAGTAGCTCATGAATGTCAAAATATCTTTGCAGTTCCAGGTGTGTCCAGTGATACAGCGGATTCCGCAAAGTGTACGGGACTGTTTCAGCCCACTTCTCAAATTTTTCAAAATCAGATTTATCGCCTGTGCAGTAGCTTTCATCAATCCCATTTGTTCGCATGGCCCGCCATTTATAATGATCGCCATACAGCCATATTTGCGTGATATTTTCAAAATTAATATCATTTGCAATCTGGTCAACAGGAAGATGGCAATGGTAATCTATGATCGGTATTTTCTTCGCAAAATCATGAAATAATCTTTTTGCGGTTTTTGTCTGAAGTAAAAAATCATCGTCTAAAAATGGCTTCATAATCGTTTCCTTAGTGAGCTTCAGTGAGAATTTTATTTACTTGTTTCATTAAAATTGAAAAAGATTTAAACACTTTTAGTTGTATAAGTATTTTCCAGGGTGGCCTTCATTCCATTACTTATAATATCATTCAAATTGTTTGTTACTATTGTTTGAAAGCCGGGCAAAACTGAAAGGTCAGCGCCCCATAAAGATTCATCTTTTAGGACATCATCAACCACCGCAACAACTGATCTTTTTTGCCAAAAATCATAGAGCTTGTTGGCCATCGGATCTTCGATCAGATATTGTTCTCCATTTTTCTCTCCATAAATATCTTTGCCAATTTGTTTAGTTCCTTTCATAAAATAAAGGTAAGCAGCGAAGCCTAAACTAAATAAGACAGGCGGTTTTCCATTGTTTTTATAAAAGTTCAATAGCATTGGAATACAACGTGTCCGGATTTTGGAAGTATAATTCAGCGTGATATTTTTCCAGGGATGATTGATGTGCGGATTGCGAAAACGATCCAGAACTTTGGTAATAAAAGCCTGTTTGGTAGCGTCATCAATCTTATAAGGAATCGAAGGTGCAAGTTCATTCTTCATCAGATCAGCAATAAAAGACTCGGTCAGTTTATCTTCCATCGTGCTTAGTACTGTCTCATAATTTGCTAAAAATGCGAGTCCGCTGGTGAGCGTATGGGTGCCATTCAATAACCGTAATTTCAGTTCGCGGTGCAGATCAATATTGGGTTCAATGACAACACTCTTATCCGCTTCAGCAAAGGATAAAATACTTCTTATTGTTTCATCACCTTCAATTGCCCACAGGCTATAAACTTCTGAAACGGTTAATAACTCATCAGTGTAGCCCAACTCATTTTCGATCGTGTTTCTTACTTCTTCACCAGGCATTCCTGTTACAATCCTATCCACAAGCGAGTTGCAGAAATAATTATGTTTTTCAATCCATCCAATAAAATCTATTTCAAGAGAATTCAGATTCGCTAATTTCAATATTATTCCTTTAAGCTTGTTGGCATTATCCGGAATTAATTCGGTTGGAATAATTACAAAGCCGCTGTCCGCACTTCCTTTAAAAGTCTTAAACCTTTCATACAAAAAAGCCAGTAATTTCCCCGGATAAGACCCCGGAGGAGATTGGCGAATATCATCTTCGACTAACTCGATTCCCACCTCGGTAGTGTTTGAAATAATAATTTTTAATTCCCGATTGTGGGCACACTTTAAGATTTCACTCCAATGCGTATGCGCAATCAGCACCCTGCTGACTGAGGAATTGATGATGTTAAGAGATATTTTTTCTCCATTTTCAATACCCCGCTCGCATAAGGTGTATAAGCCATCTTGTTGCTCAAAAGAGGATGCATCACCCTTAGCTGTAGATTTTACCAATACAATTCTGCCGTTAAAAATTTCTTGCCGGTTGGCTTTGTCAATGAAATAATCCGGCAACCCGCGAAGCAATACTCCCGTGCCGAATTGCAATACCTTTTCAGGCAGTTCAAACATTTCTTCCCCAGGCACAACCACGTTTTCCGGAGAAATATTTTTCAATGTGTATTTGGATAAGTTCATAATTTTTTTTCTTGATAAAATTAATCTGTAAGTAATATCTGTAGGGTGAGTGACAAAAATATAAATTAATCATACAGCAAGCGGATCAAATGTTTTATATTTTTATTGTGATGATGAGTGTAGATTTAAGGCATTCGAACAAAAACATTGCGTCTAATTTAAATCGCTAACCTCACAAACATCCATATCTCCATAATCAAGATTCTCGCCTGCCATTCCCCAGATGAAGCTATAACTAGAAGTACCCGCTCCCGCATGAATACTCCAGTTAGGCGAAATAACCGCCTGCTCATTCTGGATCCAGATGTGACGGGTTTCTTTTGGTTCGCCCATAAAGTGGCACACAGACTGGCTTTCAGGGATTTCAAAATAAAAATAAACTTCCATCCTGCGATCGTGAGTATGAGCCGGCATCGTGTTCCAAACACTGCCCGTTTTAAGTTCCGTCATCCCCATTTGCAACTGGCAGGTTTCAATTACAGAAGCCACTAATAGTTTGTTGATCGTGCGATGATTGGAATTTTCCAACGAACCAAGTGTTACGATATCGGCTTCTTTTTTAGTTACTTTTTTTGTTGAATACTTTCGATGCGCAGGAGCGGAATTTATATAAAACTTCGCCGGAGCATTTTTATCAAAAGATGAAAAAACTACATTTTGGCTTTCCTTGCCGATGTACAAGGCGTCTTTAAAATCTAATTCATACGTTTCTCCATCAACTTCCACACTCCCTTTGCCTCCAACATTGATGATGCCCATTTCTCTTCTCTCCAAAAAATAATCAGCTTTTAAATTATCAGGATTCGGTAATTCAATTTGTTGGGCAACAGGCATCGCGCCGCCTGCAATGTATCGGTCGAAGTGGCTCAATACCAGGTGTATTTTATCAGCTTCAAAAATTGTATCGATCAAAAAATTTTCCCGAATTTCTGCGGTGTTCATTTTTTTAACTTCTGCGGGACTCGTCGCATATCTGCTTTCTAATTTTGCATTCATATTTTTGTTTTTCAAAATGGAGCTTTTATTTTAGTTTAGATTTTTTACCAAAAAAAATTAAAGAAGCGCGCCGGAAAAATAAGTATTCTTTCGCGGTGATGCTGTAATATTGGATTTATATTATTCAAATTCAATCTCCAAAGGCTTTTGTAAAGCCGTGCAAAAATTTTTCAGATAATTAATCCATGATTGCTCATTAGGAAAAAAGCCGCTTCTGTTCCATGCGCCACCCTGGAAGTAAATAAATGGCTTGTTCGGAGCAATGGCACTTATGGCAAGCAGGTGGCCTAATTCATTTTTAAAAACTACTTTTTCATATCCCGGAATAATTAATCCAACGCCTATTTTTCCGTTATCTACTTTTCCATCTCCCTGGTCCCAATAGCTTATAAATCCGTATGAGGAGTCGATGACCGGGCTTCCATCATCTTTATGCTTAGTGATTCCCGCTGCAATGTTTAAGCTGTTGCTTTCAAAATTATATTCGTCCATTATTTGATTCAGATTAGAGCCTGCATCCAGCGTGATAGTTTTTACCTGGCTAACTTTTTTTCCGTTCACCTTCCATGGCTTATAAATAAGTTGAAATGACACACGCAAGGGGCCAAGGTCGAGTATTTTATAGTCATTATAATTATCAGAAAATATCAAACCCTTATCAGTTATAGGAGCTGAGTTGCCCGAGCCTAGCGAGATTCCAACATTATACGCGTCAACACCTTCGCCATGATCAATATGGTAATCGTCTAGTTTGTACCACTTGTTAATAACAAGGTTAGAAGTTTTCTTCACCCACAAATCAATTCCTTTTGCATTGTCAGGCCGGTTGTCTAATGCGGCACCATACATTCTGAAAGCGATCTTATCATTCTCCCAGGCAAAATCATCGTAACGCTCCGGTACTTTGCGGCCATAGGTCTTCATCGTATAGTCTGAAGGCTGCCCTTTTATTACAGAAAAATACAACGTTTTGCCGCCGTTTATGTCTGCCTGGAATATTAGAGATTGGGGATCCTTTTTTCCATTATAAATTACCTGTGAAGGAATCTCTTTTCCAGTTGAAGCGTCCATCACCACGACGGTTTTAGAAGTGATGCTTTTTAGTTTTCGTTTAATAAAATTCCAGCGAACTTCGATCGTTGCTGCCTCGCGTGGCAAAGAAGTGGAGTTGGTCACTTTCACTAGCAGTTGTTCCTTTTTATGAACTGACTCAGCAAAAGTGTTCTTCAGTGGCTTCATTCCGCCATCCTGTGCGAAGATGCAAACGGGAGTGGTAAAAAATACTAACAGGCATATAAAGGAAATATTTTTCAGATGTGAAAGTTGCCGGTTCAAGAATAATTTTTTTGTCATGATATAATTTTTAGCGCTATATAAATTTGTTTATCGCGCCATCCAGCCACCATCTACGGTCAATATTTCTCCATGCACATAATCAGATGCTGCTGAACTTAAAAAAACTACAGGGCCTTTGAAGTCTTCCGAAACACCCCATCTGCCTGCAGGAATTCTTTCCAAAATAGATTTATTTCTTTCCGCATCTTCTCTTAATGCTTCTGTATTTTTAGTAGCTATATATCCCGGAGCAATGCCATTTACATTCACACCTTTCGATGCCCATTCATTAGCAAGAGCTTTTACCAATCCGGCTATGGCGCTCTTACTTGCCGTATAACCCGGCACATTTATTCCGCCCTGAAAAGACAGTAACGAGCAGGTGAAAATAATTTTGCCTTGTTGCCTTTCGATCATTTCTTTTCCAAACTCACGGGCAAGTATAAACGCAGCATCAAGATTAATCGCAAGAACAGAATCCCATTCTTCATCTTTATGAGAAGCTGCAGGATTTCTTTTGATAATGCCTGCGTTATTAATGAGAATATCAATAACAGGATGTTCGGATTTTATCTTTTCGATGGAAGCATATAATTCTTTTCTATTGCCAAGATTGATTTTGTAGCCAGAAAAATTTCTTCCCAATTTTTCCACTTCCACTTCAACATCGCTGCCGGATTGAAGCGTTCCCGATATGCCAATGATATCTGCGCCAGCTTCTGCAAGCCCAATGGCCATGGCCTGTCCAATGCCGCGTGAACAGCCGGTTACGAGGGCCTTTTTTCCCAAAAGATTAAAAAGATTGTTTGCTTTCATATCACTTTATAAAGTGTAAATTTTAGAAGAGTCAAGCGTATTTTGATGAGATCAAATTTCCTAAAAAGCCAAAATGTAGATTTTACAAATTTAAGAATGATAAAAAACTATTTTTTGGCTTGTTTGAAGAAGATGATTTTCGCAGGAAAAAACAGGCATGCGTTGCTAACCAAAATGCTAAAACCTTAATGTAAAAACTGTTCCTTCACCCACGATAGAATGTACGTGAATATTTCCTTTGTGCAACATCATAATTTGCTTACATAAGCTTAAGCCAATGCCGCTGCCGCTTTTCTTTGTACTGAAGAAGGGTATAAAAATATTTTCCATAATGTCGTCGGGAATGCCTGGACCATTATCACTTACTTTCACTAAGATCTTATTGGTTTCTGAAAACGATGCGGATAAGACAATCCTTGCTTCAGCGCGGTCTTTCACGGCTTCCATCGCGTTTACAACGAGATTGATAAGCACCTGCTCAATCAGGCTTGTATCGGCTTCCAATTGAAGCGAAGTCTCTTTTAATACAATATCCATCTCAATTTTCTTTTGATCGAGCGTAGGTTGCATTAATTGATAAAGACTTTCGAAAAGATCCCTTACCAAAACTTTTTTAAGATTTAGCCTGGTGATTTTATTTAGATTCCGATACGTTTCAGCAAATTTTAATAAACTTTCGCTTCGCCTTTTAATGGTATCTATTCCGATCTCCAGGTCGTGTACCGCGCCATCCTTATTATCAATTTGCGGGATTGAATTTTCGAGCCGGTTCTTCAATGTATCTGCCAGCGAAGAAATTGGCGCAACAGAGTTCATAATTTCATGAGTCATCACACTCAATAATTTTTGCCACGCTTTTGATTCGGTTTCGTCTACCGCCTCATTGATATTTTGAAATGCAATAAGCATAAATTTTTTGCCGTCCGTTTGAAATGCGCTGGCAGACAATAATATTTTTATCGTTCTCTTTTCCAGATGCGCAGTGGTAATTTTTCCTTCGGTGGGCTTTAATGAAATTACGTCCTTATACAATTGATGATCGCGCTTTTCCAAAGAATGAATTGTTTTTAGGTAGGGGAGTTGCAGCATCTTTTTAAGAGATTCATTCATCCAGATTATTTCCCCGGATTCCAGGTCAAAAGAAAGAATGCCGGTATCCACCAACTCCAGGATTTTCTGGAGATATTGGTAGGACGTTTCCTTTTCTTTGCTTATCACTTTGAAGGTGGTATTGATCTGGTTAAAACCTTCCCGTAATGTCTGTAACTCTACCGGGGCATGCTTTACATCAAAATATCTTGAGAAATCCCTGTAGTGTACAGATTCCACAAACTGATTCAACTCGGTTTGCGCTTTATTCTGGAAGCGGTATAACTCAACAAATTGATAGATGAGAACGGGAACGAGAATAATCAAAAAAAGAGAATAGTTGTTTATCAGAAAAAAGCATGCTGCAAGAAGACTTAGAAACAACATTAGTATTCTTATAAAAATTCTTATTTCTAGTCGTTTTAGCATCGTTTGGTTTTTTAAAGCTTTCTTAATTTTAAACAAGTCAAATCCTGATTTGATTCATATTCTTTGACCGGGATAAGATATTCTTTCTTTTAAAGATATTCTGAAAAGACAAAATCTATATTTTGATTTGTTTGACGGAATGATCTTAAATAATACTTTGATTTTTCTATTTGCGGTTATGCATGTCTGTTATTCATGTCATATATCATATTTGCTCAATCTTCTATAAAGGGCCGTTCTGGTCAGGCCGAGCTCCTTAGCAGCCCTGCTGATATTGCCGTTATGTTTTTCGATCACTCTCAGGATCGTATTTTTTTCGACAGAGTTTAAATTTAAGTCGACAGGTTCTGTATCAGCAACCAGCGTTGATTCAATAGGTGAAAAGATGAGGTCGTCTGCCGACAGCACTTCGCCTTCAGACATGATCACAGCGCGCTCAAGCGTATATTGAAGCTCGCGCACATTACCGGGAAACGGGTATTGCATTAGTTTTTCAATTGCTTTTGCATCCAGCGATGGTTCAGGTTTCAGGTATTTCCTTGCATAAACGGCTGCAAAATGCTTTGCCAGCAATTTAATATCATCGCCTCTTCTTCTTAAAGGAGGCACCATAATTTCTACCGTGTTTATCCTGTAGATCAGGTCTTTTCTAAAGCGGCCCTCGTTGGCAAGTTCTGCAAGAGGCAGGTTGGTAGCGCATATCAGCCGGATGTCGATATTAACAGGCATATTACTTCCAAGTCTTGTCACCTGCCGGTTTTGCAAAACGCTTAAAAGCTTCGACTGTTGCTGAAGAGAAATATTTCCTATTTCATCAAGGAATAAAGTGCCGCCACTGGCGGATTCAAACCGGCCTTCGCGATCTTCACCCGCCCCGGTGAAAGAGCCTTTTTTATGTCCAAATAATTCACTTTCAAAAAGAGATTCGGTGAGCGCGCCAACATCCACTTTTACAAACGGCCTGTTAGCCCTCATGGAACATTGGTGAATGGCTTTTGCGATCAAATCCTTACCGGTGCCGTTTTCTCCAAGGATCAATATGTTCGCATCTGTGGGCGCGATTTTTTCTATCTTGAAAAGAATATCATTCATGACTTCCGAGCTGCCGATCAGTTCTTTTCCAATCACCTGCGAGCCTGCCGCCAGAAATCCCGGCGCCGATTTTCCTTTTCCTTTCAGTGTTTCCTTAATGGTTTCCACCAATTTTTCATTATGCCACGGCTTTACCACAAAGTTGGCTGCACCTTCTTTTAAGGAACGAACAGCGAGGTCAATATCTCCATAAGCGGTGATCATGATCACGCACATGTTGGGATCAAGTGACATAATTTTTTTCAACCAAAAAATTCCTTCATTTCCCGTGTTGATACTGCTGTTGAAATTCATATCCAGCAAAACAAGATCAAACTTCGTGGCCGACATTAGCGAGTGAATGCTTTCGGGAGTCTTTTCAGTTACGACACTTTTTGCCTCAGTCTTTAATAGCAGCTTTACGGCAGTAAGTACATCCGTGTCGTCATCTATTACCAGGATGTTGGCATTTTTTAAAATCATTTTAGTTTCTTTTTCAACATTGATAAAAAAAGCTCTTTTAAAAAAATGAGCCCTGTAACCTGTTTAAGTTTTATTCAGAAACACACATTTTTTTTCTTAACCAGTTGCAAGTTTACATTTTTAAAAAGAATTCAAATGCAAAAATCTATAAAATCGCTTTTCACATGTACGGCTGTTTCGAAAGCGGATAATGCCTGTATCGAAAGCGTACACTTAAAAAATCGACAATAAAATTTATACGTTGAAAAACAATGCTTTATGAATTGGCACACTTGTATCATATAGGTTCACAACCACAAAATAAAAAAGAACAAATAAAAAGCAGGTTGTAACAAAGAAGCAAACAAGAACGTAACAAACAGAAATAGTTTAAAGCAAATTAAAAAATCAAAATCATGAAACTTCAATCAAACAGTTTACTCGAATCACTCACAACAAGAGAGATCAAAAAACTTACAACAGAAATTAAAGAAACACTGTTCATTAATTTTAAAAGCGGCGATAGAAAAAATTTTACCTCCGCCCAATTATGGAAGATCCATCGCCAGGGGAGAGGTTTCTCCACAAGAAGATTTTACGGTATCTAAAAACATCGAAAAAAATTCTAACAAAAAAGTTCTAACAAAAATTTCAACCAACAAAACAAAAGTCATGAAAACAACATCCGTTAATTTATTAACATCTCTTATCCAGTCAGAAATCGAAAATCTCACTAATGAAGTGAAAGAAACCATTTGTGTTGATTACAAAAGAAACCACAAAAAATTAAGCGCTGCTAATTTGTGGAATATCGAGCGCAGAAGAAGAAGTACAAATGCCAGGAAATTTTATCAGTGGTAATAAGTAGCATAGAAATGTATGAAAACAATTGTATCAATATTGAACGCAGATTGTATCAAAAGCGAACACAGCCAAGAAAATATGTTTTCTACTACAAAGAAAATCAACTAGTTACAGAATGGCATGCCTTTTTATGTTAAGGCTTAACAAACAATTTTCAAAAGGGAAAAGAAAAATTAAAAAATGGACAGAGTAATTGCAAAAAAGAAATGGTCAGCGAAAAGAATATTGTCGATTGCAGGAATTGTGGCCGTTGTAGCCCTCATTTTCGCAAGCTATTATTTCACTTCGGGAAAAAGCAAACTGAACGTTGATACCGATCGCATTACCATTAGTGAAATCAAAAAAGGAACGTTCCAGGAATTCATTCCGGTAAATGGAATTGTGCTACCACTAACCACTATTTACCTGGACGCTGTGGAAGGTGGCCGTGTGGAAGAAAAATATGTCGATGATGGCACCGTGTTGAAAAAGGGTCAACCGATATTAAGATTGTCGAATACCGATCTTCAATTAGGACTTGTTACTCAGCAAACCAACGTATATAATTTGCTTACGCAAATGCAAATTTCTAAAAATGCGGCGCAACAAAATACAGTTGGAAAATTAAACCAGATGACCGATGTTGAAAGTCAATTAAAAGAAGCGGAGCGGATTTATAAACTTGATAAACATTTATTTGAACAAAAAGCAATCGGCTCCCAGGAATATGAGCAGGCACTAAACAACTACAATTATTTATTACTAAAGAAAAAATTAAGTGATAAGATCCTTCAACAGGATTCGGTATCTACTGAACAACAATTAACACAAGCAAGACAATCATTTGAAGGATCTCAAAATGCTTTGAATGTGATGCGCCAAAAAGTGGGCGACCTGATTGTGCGTGCGCCGATTGACGGGCAGCTAACTTCCCTGGACGCAGAAATTGGCCAGTCGAAAAACAAAGGCGAACGCCTTGGGCAGATTGACGTGCTCGGAGGTTATAAGGTTCGTGTAGATGTTGATGAACACTACATTTCAAGAATATTCATTGGCCTGAAAGGTGAATATGATTTCAATGGTAAAACATACAAACTCGAAATAAAAAAGGTTTACACGCAGGTAACCAACGGCCGTTTCCAGGTTGATATGGAATTTATAGGAGCGGCGCCTGAAGGAATCCGTCGTGGTCAAACCTTGCAGATACGCCTCGCTTTGAGTGATGAAACACAGGCTGTGTTGTTACCAAAGGGCGGATTTTATCAGCAAACCGGCGGCAACTGGATCTTTAAAGTGACTGATGACGGAGCTAAAGCGTACAAAGTAGATATCCAGCTGGGCCGGCAGAATCCGGATTACTATGAAGTGTTGCAAGGTTTGAAACCGGGGGATAAAGTAGTCACCAGCAGCTATGAGAACTATGGAGACATGCAGGAACTTGTGCTGAAGAAACAGTAAGCGGAAATAACTTATATGGCAAAAACAGGTGCTGCTTCATGAGATCCTAAGAAAACTATTAGCCTAACCGAAAAACCACCAATAGTAAATTGAAAACTAAAATTTAAAAATCAAAGCTGAAAAGCTTAATAAATTTGAAGTCATGAAAAAATCTATTTTATTCCGGGTGTTGGCAATTACATTTCTTGGTTTGGCTTCGTTGGTGATGAAGAGTGAAACATGTTGTAGCCGTCAATTGAATTGCATAAAGGAAACAAAAATTGAAAGCCAGATATTAAGGATCAATGAGCGTCCTTCGATACCGGAGTTTCCGTCAGACGAGGGGTTTTTGATTAAAATTTAGTGAGAATAATACACAAAATATAAACGCTGTCACCGCGATAAATAAACCATAACAAACAAAAAAAGACAATGATAAACATTACCAATTTAGAGAAAATTTACCGCACTGAAGAAGTAGAAACAGTTGCATTGAACAAGCTTTCCTTTAATGTAAAAGAAGGAGAATTCGTAGCAGTGATGGGGCCATCGGGCTGTGGCAAATCAACGCTGTTGAATATCCTCGGTTTGCTCGATGATCCTGATAGCGGAAGTTTTTTATTCAACAATATTGAAGTAGCACATTTCAATGAAAGAAAAAGAGCTGATCTGAGGAAAAGGAATATTGGATTTGTCTTCCAGAGCTTCAACCTTATTGACGAGCTCACTGTTTTTGAAAATGTTGAATTGCCTTTGATCTATCTTGGCATCAAAGGAGATGAAAGAAAAAAACGTGTGGAAGCGGTGCTGGACAAAGTACAGATCATGCACAGAAAGAATCACTATCCTCAACAATTATCGGGTGGTCAGCAGCAGCGTGTGGCAGTAGCAAGAGCCGTAGTCAACAATCCAAAACTAATTCTCGCCGATGAGCCTACAGGAAACCTGGATTCATCCAATGGTAATGAAGTGATGCAAATGTTGACGGAATTAAACGAGCAAGGAACTACAATTATCATGGTAACACATAGTGAACATGATGCGAGATATAGCCACCGGATTATCAGAATGCTGGATGGACAAACCGTTACGGAAAATATTTTGGTGTAAAACAATTTGTAGAGACGTGATGCATCGCGTCTCTACATCCCAAATAATACAAACGCGATAAACCACAATAAACACGATAGATATGCAGAATCGTGTGACAACAAAAGACGCGATGCATCGCGTCTCTACGAACCCACCGCCCCATGAATTTCCATTAAAATAATCAACCCGATGGACAAATTTCAAAACAAATACCGCATTCCAACCGCGCGGTTACAGAATTGGAATTATGGCTCGCCGGGATTATATTTTATTACCGTCTGTACTGCAAACCGGAAGCATTATTTTGGTGAAATATCCAATGCCGAAATGATATCAAATGAATTAGGATCTTTTGTTCGATCAGAATGGATTAAAACATTGGACATGAGAGCGGATATGAATTTGGAATTGTGCGAATTTGTCGTGATGCCTAATCATTTTCGCGGCATAATCATCATTGGAGAAAATGAATTTAACCGTAGAGACGCGATGCATCGCGTCTCTACAATTGTATAAACGTCGTTCAGCAAGGTTCAAAAATTATTTCAAAATTGCCTTCGGCAATTTCAGGCGACACAAAGGCGTCGCTTTTTTATATGTTTTTTTAAGGATTCGTTGCCAGGCAATAAAAGCCGCCATAGTCAATCCGGTAAAGAGTTTGAGAGCTGAATAAAAAAAACATTACAATTATGTTTAGAAACATTTTTAAAACTAATGTACGAAGCCTCTGGAAGAATAAGGGCTATAGTTTTCTCAATATTTTCGGCCTGGCAATTGGTATTGCCTGTGCCGGATTGATTTTTTTGTGGGTGGAAGATGAAATGAATTTTGATAGCAACAATCTGAAAAAAGACAAACTATTTATCGTTAAGACAAACAGTAAAGTTGATGATGGCGTGTTCACGCATTCTTCCACGCCCGGGCCGCTCGCTACTTCATTGCAGACATCTGTCCCTGGTGTTGCAAATACTTGCCGGGTAACTGAAGGTAGCACTTCAATGTTATTTAGCATAGGTAACAAATCAGTGTATGCATCAGGAAATTATGCCGAGCCTTCTTTGTTCAGCATGTTCACCTTACCATTTGTGGAAGGCAATGCCGGTGAAGCTTTTGATCAATTGCATTCAATAGTAATAACGGAAAAAGCAGCGGGGAAATTTTTTGGTGAAGAAAAGAATATTATAGGCAAAACCGTGCGGATGGATAATAAGCAGGATTATATAATAACCGGAATTTTAAAAGATTTGCCCGAAAATGCCTCTTTGCAATTTGAATGGCTGGCACCTTTCAAGGTTTGGTACGATGAAAATAGAGAATGGGCACGCCAATGGAATAATTTCGGTATCACAACTTATGTCGAATTAAAGCCGGCAGCAAATGCAGCTACAATAAATAAGCGGCTATTGAATCCTTTATACGATTTCACCACACAAAAAAATGAATCTTCTGTATCAACTGTGCATGAGTTTTTATTCAGTATGAACGATTGGCATTTGCGTGATGATTTTGATAATGGGAGAGAAACTGGCAGTGGAAGAATTCAATATGTGCATTTGTTTACCATCATTGCATGGATTATTCTATTGATCGCCTGCATCAACTTTATGAACCTTGCCACCGCAGGCAGCGAAAAGCGTTCAAAAGAAATTGGTGTGAGAAAAGTATTGGGCGCAGGAAAGAACAGGCTTGTTTTTCAATTTATGGGAGAGGCACTGTTGATGGCTTTTCTTGCGACTATTGTTGCTGTTTTTATTATGACTTTAGTATTGCCCGCATTTAATTTGCTGGTACAAAAAAATCTCTCGTTAGGATTAGCTAACCCAATTCATTTAATAGCGATAGTGCTGCTTACGTTAATTTGCGGGGCTGTCGCAGGAAGTTATCCAGCCCTTTACCTTTCCTCATTCAATCCTGTGTTCGTTTTAAAAGGCATAAAATTAAAAACAGGAAGCGCTGCATTTATAAGAAAAGGTTTGATAGTAGCGCAGTTTGCTGTTTCTATTGTGCTTATCATCAGTACTGTAATTATCTACCAGCAAATACAACACGTAAAAAGCAGAGACCTGGGATATAATAAAAATAACCTGTTACAAATAGATGCACAGGAAGATGTAATAAAAAATTTTGCTTCCATTAAACAGGATCTTTTAAACACGGGCGTTGTAGAGAATGTAGCATTGGCCGATCATGAGACCATTTCCGGCGGAAATAATACAACCAGTATTAACTGGCCGGGTAAAACACCCAACAGTAATATGGTTATTTCACAAAGATTAATAAGTAGTGAATTTATGTCAACGACAGGCATGCATATTATTGAAGGCAGGGACTTCATGCCGTCAGATATAGTTGCGCTGAATGATAAACACATGCCCAAAGATTCTTTGCAGTTTTTTAATGTTATCATCACCGGTTCAATGGGGAAATTGCTAGGCAAAGGAAGTGCTATCGGTAAAACAATGGAGCTACCGCGTAATACCGGAACTTTCAAATTAATCGTAACAGGCGTTGTAAAAGATTATGTATATGGCGATATGTATGGCTCATCCGCACCGGTAATTTTTTATGATATACCGCAGCAGGCAAAGCTATTGTATGTGAGGACGAAGGCCAGGAGCAATGCCGAAAATGCTTTGGCTAAAATAGGAGCAGTATTGAAAAAAGATAATCCCGCTTATCCGTTTGAATACAAGTTCGTAGATGACCAGTTCAATGCACAGTTTCTGAGTGAAACGTTGATAAGCAAACTGTCAAGAGTATTTGCTTCTCTCGCTATTGTCATTTCATGTTTGGGCTTATTTGGTTTGGCGGCTTACACTGCTGAACGCAGAACCAAAGAAATTGGGATACGAAAGGTGTTAGGTGCAAGTGTGTCGGGTATTGCACGATTACTTTCCAAAGATTTTTTGCAATTAGTTTCCATGTCGTGTATTATCGCTTTTCCTGTTGCCTGGTGGGCAATGCATAACTGGCTGCAGAGTTATCAATACCGGATTAGCATAAATTGGTGGATATTTTTAATTGCGGGTTTAGTTTCTATTCTTATCGCTTTAATAACTGTCAGTTTTCAGGCCATAAAAGCAGCGGTAGCCAACCCTGTAAAGAGTTTGAGAACCGAATAAAGATATTATATGTTTAAAAACAACCTGAAAATAGCGTGGCGGAATATTATTAAATACCGGTTTCATTCCCTTGTGAATATTGGCGGTTTGGCTGTGGGGATCGCATTTACATTTTTGATTGGCGCTTATGTATGGAACGCCTTCCAGGTTAACAGTTCACTGAAAAATGAAAGCAGTCAATACATCATTCAAAGCAGGTATGGTAATGATCCAACGTTATCGCTTACAACAGTTGGTAATCTTGCGAAAGCCTTGAAAGAACAATATCCCGGGCTGGTTGTCAATTATTATCGTTGGGACGGAATCACTTCAACGGTATCAAAGGGCGATAAACATTTCCGGGAAGGAATGCAGGTAAACGATAGCACTCTTTTTTCGATGTATGGATTTCCGGTCTTGTTTGGAGATACCAAAACAGCATTTGATGATCCTTTTTCTGCCGTGGTTACGGAAGAAGTCGCAAAAAAATATTTCGGCAAAACCAATGTGGTAGGGCAAACCGTCACGATTGATAATTTTTCCGGCGACAAACATGATTTTATGATTACGGCTGTATTAAAATCATTGCCCGAAAATTCGGTTACAAAAATTAATGATAACAACATCAACGGAATTTTTTTATCGCCCGGCGCTGTAAACTTTTTTAACCGGCAAATAGATAGCTGGAACAATGCCTCAATTGTGAGTTATATTGAATTGCAAAAAGGTATTTCGCCAAAGCAATTAAAAGAGCCGATTCAATACCTCCTTCAGCATAACTCACCAGCGGCTATCAGTAGCCAGATTCACGTGGAGCTTATTTCATTAAATGATTATTATCTCAGGGCCAATAATAATCTGGTCGAAAAGATGCTGTACACGCTTTCGTGTATCGCGGCCTTTATTTTATTGATGGCCATCATCAACTTCGTAAATATTTCGATCAGCAAAGCATCCTCACGGATGAAAGAAATCGGAGTGCGGAAGGTGATGGGCGGAATGAAAAAACAATTGGTGTTCCAGTTTTTAACCGAGTCCGTATTGCTTGTTTTTCTTTCAACAATTGTGGCTCTTGCTTTTTATTTAATCATGCGCCCATATTTAAGTAGCATTCTGGGTAAGGAAGTTCCAACTTTAGGGAGCTTTCCATTCTACCTTTATTTCGTTCCTGTATTATTAGCACTTGCGATCGGTTTGCTCGCGGGCATTTACCCGGCATTGGTTTTATCTTCTCTAAAAACGTCAGAAGTAATAAAAGGAAAACTTACCTCAGTAAAGGAAAACATCCTGCTTCGCAAATCACTCGTTGCGTTTCAGTTTTGCATTGCAGCCATTGTTTTAATTGGAAGCATGATCATCTCAAAACAGGTAAATTATTTTTTTGGTAAAGACTTGGGTTATGACAAAGAATATCTTTTATCAGCCCAGGTTCCAAGGGATTGGAGCGCACAAGGAGTTGCCCACATGGAAACCATCCGTAATGAAATAGCCGCATTACCCCAGGTAGGCGATGCGACGTTATCATGGGAAATACCAAATGGAAATAATGGAAACGGCGCTGCATATAAATTGAGCCAGGATTCAACCCAGGCAACTTATACAGAGCTTTTTACGGCCGATGAAAATTATGCAGCTACTTATAAAGTACCGTTGGCTGCCGGAAGCTTTTTTACTCCCGGACGGGCGTATGATTCTTCGAAAATTGTCATAAACGAAACGTTTGCAAAAGCATTTGGCTGGGCGAATCCGCACGATGCCATCAATCAGCAAATAAAATTGCAGGGTTATGGGAATACTATTTTTACTGTTTCAGGTGTGGTTAAAGATTTTCATTTGTGGAGTATGCAAGGCAGCATTCCTCTGATGGCTTTCGTCAACGTTCGGTTAAATCAATTGTACCGCTATCTTACTGTCAGAATTAAGCCAGGGAATGTAGCAGAAAATATTGCTTCGTTGCAAAAGAAATGGTCAGCATTGATGCCCGGCGCTCCTTTTGAATATCAGTTCATGGATGAAACGCTTCAAAAAATTTATAGCTCAGAATTACAATTAAAAAAAGCGGCCTACGTGTCGACCGTGTTGTCAATAATTATTGTCTTGCTGGGCGTGCTTGGATTAATTTCGTTGAGCATACAAAAACGCACGAAAGAAATTGGTGTCAGAAAGGTGTTGGGATCTTCGGTGACAGGAATTATCACTCTATTTATGAAAGAATTTTTCTGGGTGATCCTGATTGGAAGCGCCATTGCATGCCCCTTGGCGTACATGATGATGCAAAAATGGCTCAATGGTTATGTATATCGGATACATATAACGGCATCGCCATTTGCTTTCACGATCGCTGGCCTTGGGATCATAACTGCTTTGCTGATTTGCATGCAAACGATTCGGGCAGCATCCGCCAACCCCGTAAAAAGTTTGAGAACGGAATAGGTTTTAAAAAAATCAAAAATCTATAAAATGACTTTCCCGGAAAACATTCTTAAAATTGTTTTACGAGTATCATTTTTCCACCTTTAAGTTTTTTATAAAATCAACGGCATCATTTTTCTGTATCTCATTTTTGCCGTCATCAAATCTTGGCCTAATAAAAATAACCTTATCGGAAAAGATAAACTCTTTTGCTTTCGTAAAAGCCTTCCTGGTCACTACATCAAAACCATACACTTACTGTATCAAAATCGAACATAGAATAAAAAAAATAAAAACGTAGGAACTTAATAATCAACGGATAATTTTAAGGCATCGTGTTGGTATTCGATAAAAGGCGCTGGAAGAATTATGTCTATTGATAAGCCGGAGGATGTTGCCATGACACTTTTCTAAAAAATCGAAAAACTAGAAAAAGACTTGTTTGGATGATTTACAACAAGTCTTTTAAAAAACAAAAGATAATATAAAAGAGCTTTTATGTTTAAAAACTATTTCAAAATCGCGTGGCGTAACCTTTGGAAAAATAAGACCACCAGCTTTATTAATCTTTTTGGATTGGCTATTGGCATGACAGCGGTTATTCTTATTGGTACGTGGCTTCAAAATGAATTCAGCTTTGAACAGTTTCATAAAAACAAAAATGAATTATTTAAAGTTTGGAACCGCTCTGCCGGCCCCGGCCAAATCGCCAGCTGGGATGTTACTTCCGGCCCATTAGGAAAAGCTTTGGAAAAAGATTTTCCGGAGGTAAAAAATACTGCACGGATCTACTGGAGCACCGACCTGCTATTTAACTATGGCGATAAAAATATCAAATCGAAAGGAAATGAAGTGGATAAATCATTTCTTACCATGTTTACTTTTCCGCTCTTAAAAGGTGACCCTGAACATGCACTTGATGATGTACACAGTGTTGTGCTTACTGAAAAATTTGCACAAAATTTATTTGGCAAAGAAGATCCATTAAATAAGATCATCAAAATAGATAACAAGCAGAGTTATAAAGTAACCGGTGTATTAAAAGATTTGCCCAACAACACTGAGTTTGATTTTAATTTCCTTTTATCCCTCGCGCCAAATGAAAAATCTTATGGAGGAGAATCGTGGGGGAACAACACTTTTTATACCTATGTTCAATTGCAACCCAACACGGATATAAATCGATTCAATGATAAAATAAAAAATGAGGTCATACGGTATTCTCCTGAACAACAGGCGGAGATTTTTTTGCATCCGATCAGCAAATGGCATTTGTATTCCCGGTTTGAAAATGGAAAAATTGCCGGTGGCAGAATAGAAATTGTTCACCTTCTGATGCTGATAGGCGGACTTATTTTGCTAATCGCCTGCATTAATTTTATGAACTTAAGTACTGCACAAAGTCAGAAGCGCGCGAAAGAAGTGGGCGTGCGGAAGGTTATTGGCGCGGGCAGGCGGGGCTTGATCTGGCAGTTTTTATCTGAATCCATTTTAGTGGCATTCATCGCCGGACTTCTTGCGATTGTTATTGTTCAATTATCTCTTCCTGCTTTTAATAGCCTTATCGAAAAATCACTGTTTATCAATTATTCAAATCCTTTATTGTGGATTGGCCTTATTGGTTTTGTCTTTATTACCGGATTGCTTGCCGGAAGTTATCCTGCATTTTTTCTTTCTTCCTTCAAGCCGGTTATCGTTTTGAAAGGATCATTTAAAGGCGCACAAAATTTATTTAACCCGAGAAAGATTTTAGTCGTTTTACAATTTTCTGTGGCCATTGTGCTTGTGGTTTCTACATTGGTAATTTACAGGCAGATTCAATTCGTACAAAGCCGTGACAACGGATATACTACAAAGAACTTAGTGGAAGTGCCCAATGAAGGCGATGTAGAAAAAAATTATGAGTCTGATCAAATCGGAACTAATCAATAGTGGTGCTGTCACCGCAATGACTAAAACTGGTTTTGGCGTTACAGTCGATGCCAGTACCGGCTCTGGCTACCAGTGGGATGGCATGGACAAGGAACTGGAAAATTTAAACTTTTCTATTTATAGAACAGGAGGCGATTTTATCAAAACGATGGGCATGAAATTAGACATGGGACGCGATATTGATTTTACACAGTATCCCGGGGACAGTTCATCTGTGATGATAAATGAAATGGCTGTAAAAAAGATGGCGATTAAAGATCCTGTCGGCAAAATTATCAGGCGGGGAGACAAACCCCTGACCATCGTTGGTGTGTTTAAAGATTTCATTATTGGTTCGCCTTATAAAGACGTGAATCCAATGCTGGTTCTTGCTTATAAAAATTTCAATTTCAATACCGTTCTTCGTCTTAACGAACATAACAGCATTGCAAAAAACCTGAATACAGCGCAAAATATTTTTAAAAAATACAATCCTTCCTATCCGTTTACTTACCACTTTGTAGATCAGGAATATGCCCAAAAATTTAAAGATGAGAAACAGACAGGATCTCTGGCTGGATTATTTGCAGGACTCACCATTTTTATATCCTGTCTTGGATTATTCGGGCTCGCAGCATTTATGGCCGAAAACCGATCAAAGGAAATCGGCATTAGAAAAGTACTCGGTGCAAACGTTTCCGGAATCGTAAAAATGTTATCAAAAGAATTTGTGGTGCTCGTAATTATTGCAATTGCAATTGCGACACCTGCAGCATGGTGGGCAATGAATAAATGGTTGCAAGGCTTTACTTATCGTATTGACATAGGATGGATCACATTTGCTGTTGCAGGATCAATGGCCATTTTTATAGCAATTTTAACCGTGAGTTTTCACGCCATAAAAGCAGCGATGGCCAACCCAGTGAAGAGTTTGAGAAGTGAATAAATACAATGTAAAAATGATTGATGTGAAAAATTAGAAAAACTATAAAATGACTTATCTGTTTAAAAATTATTTCAAAATTGCCGTGCGAAATTTAAGAAAGAACACAGCCTTTTCTTTCATCAATATTTTTGGATTGGCGATTGGACTCACCTCCTTTATGCTCATATCAGCATTTGTATACAATGAATTAAGCTATGATAAATATCCAGAAAATGCGAAAGATATATACCGGGTTAAACTATCTACCATCGGGAATGGAAGCGTAGATGTTTATCCTATGGTAGATGTAGCAGTCGGCGAAGGGATAAAACGTGCTTTTCCGGAAGTTCAGGCTTCAACACGATTGTCAACCGCTATAGATTTTATAAAATATGATGACAAACAGTTTAAGGAAAATCAGCTTGCCTATGTTGATTCAAATTTCCTGCAAATGTTTTCCATTCCCCTTATAGAAGGGAATATCCAAAACGCACTCGTACAGCCAAATAGCATAGTAATATCAAAAGCGTTTGCAAAGAAATATTTTGGTGACCGGGAAGCATTAGGTAAATCTCTGGCTGTTGGTACGGCTGGTGCTCTTTATAAAGTTACCGGTATAATCGAGGGAGTTCCTGAAAACTCACATTTTCATTTTGATGCTTTTCTAAGCCTTACATCATTCCAATTAACAGCTCAAACCTGGAGCAATGTTGGATTTTACACTTATCTTCTTTTAAATAAAAATGCTGATCCCAAAAAGTTGGAAAGCAAATTTCCACAACTAGTGGCTGAACATGTTGTTCCTGAAATCCAGCACGACATGGGCGTAAGCCTTGCTGAAGCACAAAAATCTGTTAACACGTTTGTATTTAATTTACAACCACTAACAGATATTCATCTGTATTCGCATACAAAACATGAATTAGAACCCAATGGCGATATACAATATGTATATATTTTCTCAGCCCTGGCCTTGTTCATTCTATTGTTGGCCTGTGTAAACTTTACCAATTTGTCAACCGCCAGAGCGGTTAAAAGAGCGAGAGAAGTAGGCATCAGAAAAGTGATGGGTTCCCTGAAGAAACAACTGGTTATCCAGTTTCTTTCTGAATCGGTTGTGTTTACTTTTCTCTCTATGCTCATTGCTTTTGGGTTGCTGTTTTTATTATTACCCTATTTTAACCAGCTGGCAAACCGGGAAATACCTTTTACATTATTCACAAGCTATAAGTCAATATTGGCTATGGTTTTATTAATATTTATTACGGGAATTATGGCCGGTATTTACCCAGCCTTTTTTCTGTCTTCTTTTGATACGATAAAAGTTCTCAAGGGATCGTCAACTAATTCTTCGCATAAAAACTACCTGAGAAATAGCCTTGTGGTATTCCAATTTTTTGTATCCATAGCCTTAATCATTGCTACGATCATTGTTTACCAGCAATTGAATTATATGCAAAACAAAAACCCTGGTTACGACAAAGAACAGGTTTTGTTTTTGCCAGATGCAAGGTTACTTGGAAAAAATCAAAATGCCTTCAAACAACAATTGTCGCAAAATAAAGAAGTGGTTGCAACCAGCATCTCATGGTCTGTTCCAGGCAGGTCGCCTATGGATGGAACGCAAATATATCCCAGGAATGAAACCGGCAATGGGAAAGAAATTCACGCAAATATTTTTCACGTTGATGATGACTATTTAAAAACATTGGGTATTCCTGTTATTAAAGGCAGAAACTTTTCAAAAGAGTTTACTACTGATTCTTCTGCTGTGGTAATTAACCAGGCAATGGTTCGTGAATTAGGTTGGAGCAACACTGACCCAATTGGGAAAACTATCGTTCGTTCCGGTCAGAAGGAATTTAAAGTATTGGGTGTGGTTGAGGATTTTAACTATGCATCTGCAAAAGAAAAAGTCTCTCCGTTGATGATGATGCTGGGAAAGAATTCCGGTGGCCTGGTGATAAAAATAAATACAAGGAATGTGAAAGGATTTCTTGGTGATTTAAAAAAACAATGGGACGCGTTTAAACCTGATGGGCCTTTAGAATATACATTCCTTGATGATAATTTTGCCAAACTGTATGCAAGTGAATTACGCACGCAACAGATATTTTCAGCTTTTGCAATTATTGCCATTATCATCGCAACCCTTGGCCTGTTTGGTCTTTCAGCATTTATAATAGAACAAAGAACTAAAGAAATAGGTATTCGTAAAGTATTGGGCGCATCAGTTCAAAATGTATTGCTGCTGGTTTCAAAAGATTTTTTAATGCTCGTGGGGATCGCGTTTCTTATTTCTATTCCGGTAACGTGGTGGGCCATGCATAATTGGTTGCAGGATTTTGCTTACCGGATAAATATACAATGGTGGATTTTCGCTCTTGCCGGGATAATGGCGATCTTAATTTCGATCTTAACTATCAGCTTCCAGGCCATAAAAGCGGCGATTGCGAATCCTGTGAAGAGTTTGCGGAGTGAGTGAAATGGTGAATGGTGAATCGTGAATGGTGAATTGAATAATAAATTAACGGTCAAGGTTAAACGAAAAATTGGAAAAACTATAAAACGGCTTATATGATCAAAAATTATTTCAAAAGTGCGTGGCGAAACCTGGTGAAGAATAAGTTTTATTCGACTCTCAACATTGCAGGTTTGGCATTAGGCTTAACCGTTGGAATTCTGATTTTATTATGGATACAGGATGAGTACAGTTACGATAGTTTTCATAAAAATGCACGCAATATTATCAAGCTGGAAAATATGGTGGGCACTAATGCCAGCCGCCAGTTGTGGACCTCTACTACTGCACCCATTGGTGTAACGGCAAAAGTGCAAATACCCGGTATTAAAGACGTTGTGCGTATCACAGGCAACTATTTTTATGGGCTATATAAATACAACGACAAATCATTCAGCGATGAAAGAAATCTCTTTACCGATGCCTCTTTTTTCACCATGTTTAATTTTCCTGTCATAAAAGGAAATGCATCCAATCCTTTTCCTGATAACTATTCTGTTGTTATTACCGAAACTACAGCACAAAAATTCTTCGGCAGCGAAGACCCTATTGGAAAAGTAATTACTGCTGATGACAGTGCTCACTTTAAAGTAACTGGTGTTATCAAAGATTTGCCAAGGAACTCGAGCATCCGCGGTGATATGTTTTTTCCCATGAGTTTGCTGGCACAAAAAAGATATGCCGGTAATGCTGACGGAAAAAATATTTCGAACGATTATGCCCAATTCAATTTCGACACTTATTTGTTGTTACAGCCGGGCTTTTCTTTTAACGGCTTTGCAAAAAAATTACGTGATATACATTTAAGTGTTAAACCCGACGACACGGACATAGGTTATGTATGGATCCCATTGGAAAAAATTCATTTGTATCATAGTGATGGAAGTGAAGGTGGCGCGGGCAAGGTGCGGATGTTTATGATGATCGCCATTCTTATCCTGATTATTGCCTGCATCAATTATGTAAATCTTTCAACTGCCCGTTCAATGTTGCGATCAAAGGAAGTAAGCCTGCGCAAGATTGTTGGTGCCGCACGGTGGCAATTATTTCTTCAGTTCATTATAGAAACAACGTTGCTCTTTGTTTTCGCTATAATTATTTCGTTGATATCGGTATATCTCTTATTACCATTGTTCAACCAGGTGTCCGGCAAAAATATCCTTATTAGTTTTGGGGATTATCACCTATGGATAGTGGTACTTTCATCCGTTGCGGGAACGCTGGTAATTTCAAGCATTTATCCTGCAATTTTACTTTCATCCTTTGAGCCAATAAAAGCATTGAAAGGAAAAATATCGGCGGGCATCAGCAGCACTTTATTTAGAAAAGCTTTAGTGATCGTTCAATTTACGTTTTCAATTATATTGATAGCAGGAACTATTATTATTGGCAATCAGCTCAGGTACATTCAATCAAAACAATTGGGTTATGATAAAGAGAATGTACTATCGATGCCAATGATTCATATGGCCCCGCATCTCGAAGCGATTCGTGCTGATTTGTTGAAAGATCCGGGTGTTACAAATGTTACCTGGTCGAGTGGTGATATAATTGATCTTGGCGGACAGACTGGCGATAACGAATGGGAAGGGAAACAAAATGGTGAAACAGTAATGTTGAGCCCGATAAATATTGATGCCAATTTTATTCCATTCTTTAAGATGCAATTAATTGAAGGGAAAAATTTTACCGGATCTATCTCAGATTCCACCCATTTCATTTTGAATGAAACGGCAGTTGCTGCTATGCGGTTGAAAAATCCGATTGGGAAACGGATCAGGCTTTGGGAAACTACGGGGACAATAACAGGCGTTGTAAAAGATTTCAACTTCGAATCGGTGCGTAATAAAATAAAGCCCGCCATTTTCTATAATCATCAAAAAACATACGGCCATATTTATATAAAAACAGCAGGGAAGGACATACCTAAAGTAATCGCCGCAACGAAAGAAAAATGGAAACAATACAATGCAGACTTTTCATTTAAGTATAATTTTTTGGATGATAAATTCGAAAGCTTATATGAAAATGAACAACGCACCGGTTTACTCTTCAACATATTTGCAAGCATCGCTGTATTCATTTCATGTTTAGGTTTATTTGGTTTAGCTGCCTACACCGCACAGGTGCGCACGAAAGAAATCGGTGTCAGAAAAGTGCTCGGCGCAAATGTGGCAGGCATTATTCAATTGTTAGCAACAGACTTTGTAAAGCTTGTTTTAATTGCCATTTTGATTGCCACGCCTCTTGCCTGGTACATTATGAATGCATGGCTACAGGATTTTGCCTATAAAATAAATATCGGTTGGAGTGTATTTGCCATTGCAGGTTCAGCGGCGATACTCATCGCTTTGATCACTATAAGTTTTCAGTCAATAAAAGCTGCGCTGGCGAACCCTGTGAAGAGTTTAAGAAGTGAATAAGATAAATTTTCTAATTAGCGAATTGGCAAATGTGATAATGTGATAATTCGATAATGTGGAAATATAAAAATTGAAAAATCTACAAATTGGTTTATTTAAAGCTAACAAAGGTTGTTTGAGAAGACGTTTAAGATGCGAATAATAACATGGCCCAAATACAAAAACAATAATAAATACCCGTTATGCTCAAGAGTTATATTAAAATAGCGATAAGAAGCTTGAAGAGAAATCGTCTCACGACTTTTATAAATATTTTCGGATTGGGCCTTAGCATGTCTGTGGGCATGATGATCATGATAAGAATGCAGGATGAATTAGGCTATGATCATTTTCATCCGCATCCTGAAAGAACCTATCGGGTAATAAGCAGCTATCAGAAAAAAGGCGGTGAGCAATGGAAAATGGCCAGCACTCCATTGCCACTAAATGAGGAACTCGCTGGCGACACAACTATTATTGAAAATGCTGTGAATGTGTACCCGGCTTTTAATGGAAAGGTCTCAGTTGAAGGAAAGGAAATATATGTCTCCGGAGCTTATACTGAGCCATCTTTCTTTAAAGTGTTTGGATTTTCATTGAAATCCGGCAACCCCGAAACCGCGCTCCAAATGCCCAACACGGTTGTCATAAATAACACTACTGCTGAAAAGTTTTTTGGGACAAGTAATCCCATTGGTAAGGTAATTACGATGGAGAACGGAACAAACTTTATAATTACCGGCATTCTTAATGATGCTCCGGGAAAATCACATTTAAAATTTGATGCTTACGCCTCGTATTCGAGCGTTACGCAGTTGGAGCGTGCCGGAATGTTGCCTGGTAAATCTAACGATTGGTATGCCTTCAATAGTGGGTATACTTATATCCTGCTAAAAAAAGGTGGGGCATCAACCAGTTTGCAACAGGCACTGAAGGGAATTTCAAACAGGATGAACCTGGAAAATAAAGATGGAGTCACAGGGTTTAATCTCCAGCCAATCGAAAAAATCACGCCTTCAAATGACGAATTATTTAATAGCATAGGCGGCGGTGGAAATTGGGCAAAAATATATTTTGAGCTTGGGTTTGCCTTTATCATTTTGCTGGCTGCCTGTTTCAATTATACAAACCTAACGATAGCAAGATCGCTTAAACGGGCTAAAGAAGTAGGCGTCCGAAAAATCGTAGGCGCCAGGCGTTTCCAGGTATTTACTCAGTACCTTGTCGAATCCATATTACTGTCTTTACTGGCTTTGGGATTTGGTTGGATCCTTCTTTCCTTCATCATTCATTACGCGCCGTTTAACGATGACTATGAATTTATCCCGTCGACCTTTCACTATAATGGCGCGCTGATTTTCTGGTCTATTGCTTTCGCATTATTTACCGGTATTCTTGCGGGCACTTCTCCTGCATGGATTCTATCGTCTTTCAAACCTT
Organism: uncultured Chitinophagaceae bacterium; assembly: GCA_963706775.1. Lineage (GTDB taxonomy): Bacteria > Bacteroidota > Bacteroidia > Chitinophagales > Chitinophagaceae > Ginsengibacter. The sequence continues at coordinate 7,481 of CAVPNF010000019.1, read as the reverse complement.
TGCGGGTGCTTAAAAATTTATCAACCTCGAAGATCATGGGGAAGATAAGCCTGCAAAAAGCGCTCATTGTATTTCAATATTGTCTTTCCCTGACGATCATTATTTTCCTTGTCGCTTTCTACAGGCAGTTTTCATTTATGTCGTCGGAGAATCCAGGTTTCCAAAAAGATAATGTATTGGTCGTGCCTTTAAACGGGGTAAATGAAAATATTGCATTGCAGAAAATAGGCAGTTTAAGTGGCGTTAAATCGGTGGCCGGAATGTCGGCAACTTTTGACAAACATTTCAACGGCTTCAATGTCCCGGTGTGGCGAGGCAATAAGAAAGAAACACTATCTCTAAATTATTATTATGCAGATCAGGAGTTCATTCCATCTATGGGACTGAAAATGATCGCTGGATCTAATTTTCCGAAATCTTCCAAAAATGAAAGCGAAAGCTATATTATCCTTAATGAAAAGGCCGCTGCGGCATTAGGCTTTAAAGATTATTTAAAAGCCCTGGGAGAAAAAATCTGGATTAATGACTCAACGCAACTTGAAATCGCCGGGATATTAAAAGATTTTAATTACGAATCTGCCGGAAAGCCCATCGCCCCCTTAGCTTTCAGAAATAAAAAGAATGCCTGCAATTATTTATATGTAAACACCGGCGAAGTGGGTAAAAAATCTGTTGAAGCTCGCATTGAAAACACCTGGAAGACATTTACTTCCGCGCAGCCATTCAGCGCATCCTGGCTGAGCCAGGATCTTGAAAAAAGTAATTCGCAAAGTGCTACGATCTCTTTGTTGGGATATCTGGCATTTATTGCCATAGCAATCGCCTCATTAGGATTGCTGGGGCTTGTTACATACACAGTAGAAGTTAAGCGTAAAGAAATTGGTATAAGAAAAATAATCGGGGCGGGAGAAAATCAAATCGTTCTGCTGCTATCCAAAGGATTTATTAAATTACTTTTTATTGCCGGTTTAATTGCAATGCCTCTGGGTTATATAGCAGGCTTTTTATTCCTACAGAACTTCGCACATCGGGTCACTTTCCGACCGGGCAACGCTCTTCTTTGTTTCCTGTTTTTATTAGCGATAGGTCTTATAACAATTATATCACAAACTTATAAAGCAGCGCTGGGTAACCCGGTGAAGAGTTTGAGAAGTGAGTAGAGAATTGAAAATTGAGAATGGAAATTATTAAGTAGTCATAAAAATTATTTAATTCTAAAAAAAAAGAATCTGATCATGTTTAAAAACTATTTCAAAACGGCCTTCAGAAATATTGGGATCAACAAGCTTTTTACCGCGCTGAATATCGCTGGTTTGGCAATTGGCCTGGGCGTTTGTATCATTTTGTTTGCTTATGTTTCCCACGAATTGAGTTTTGATAAATCGTACAAAAACTCAAAGAATATTTATCGCGTCAACATGGAAACCACAGCAGAATATAATTCCGAAAAATGGGCTGAGCTGCCGAATGCGGTTGGGCCTGCGCTTCTGGAGAATATTCCGCAGGTAAAAATGGTAGCACGCCTTATAAAAGATGATTTTGGAGCATCAGCCTCTTTAAAAACCGGCGATAAAAATTTTGTTGAGAATGGTTTATACTTAGCTGACTCCAGCGTATTCAAAATTTTTGATTTCGAATTTATCCAGGGTAATGCGCGCACAGCTTTTTCTCAGCCAAAGTCTATTGTCCTTTCCCAATCTGCAAAAGAAAGATTGTTTGGAAACGAATCCGGTTTAGGAAAAATTATTTATGTAAACAGCAGGGATACTTTACATGTTTCAGGTGTGTATAAAGATCTTCCCGCTAACAGCACGATCGATTGCGACATGATCTATAATATTATGGATTCATGGATGGGGAAAAATGTTTCCTGGAGCAATGCAAGCTTTGAAACCTACTGCCTGCTGCAGCCACAGGCAAACATTGACCAGGTAGAAAAACTGGCCACCGGCCTGATTGATAAATATGTGAAGAAAGATGATCAGTATTATACGAAATTTTTGCTCCAGCCACTATCTGAGATTCATTTATATTCTGCAGATTTAAGACAAGGTTATTCCTCAAAATATGGCAGCATCAGTAATGTAAAAGCGTTACTGTTTTTGTCTTTGCTGATCGTCCTGATTGCCTGCATCAACTACATGAATCTTGCTACCGCGCGTTCTCAAAAGCGCGCAAAAGGCGTTGGAGTAAACAAGGTTTTGGGCGCAAACGTGCGGCAGATGTTAATGCTTTTCTATATAGAAACAGGACTGCTTTCACTAATCGCGATTATCATCGGATATGCTTTGGCAGTGCTTTTTCGACCGGTATTTGAAAACATTGCAGGAGTTATATTGGAAAGCGCTGCTCTGTCTGCAACGCCCATTTTAGTTAGCCTTTTCTTTATATGGCTGGCCGTAACGATTGTTGCGGGAAGTTATCCTGCCATTTCTATGTCGCGCATTTCACCGCTGGTGTTAATGAATAAATCAAAGCAAAAACATTCTGTTGCAGATTTTGTAAGAAAATTATTAGTGGTATTTCAGTTTGCCTCGTCGGTTATATTGATTGTTGCGGTGATTGTTATCTATCGCCAAATGCAGTTTATCAGGAACAAAGATTTAGGCTATAATCCAAACGGAGTTGTTGCGCTTTCTATTAAGTCTGCGCAAAACCAACAACAAAGAAAGACGACAATCGATGACCTAAAAAACCTGGCTAATGTAAAAAGTGTTTCGGCGGCACAATCCATTCCCGGAGGTGTCGAAAGCGGAAGATCCGTTCGAAAATTGTCAACAGATAAAGAAGGATTGCCGGTAAAAACCTGTCATACTGATGGTTCGGTTGTCGAGACCATGCAATTAAAATTACTCGCTGGAACAACATTGCCGGAGACCATTGCAAAAGGAGATAGTACGTGCTATACACTGATCAATGAAGTTGTAGCAAATTATTTGGGATTTAAAACTCCGGAGGAAGCGATAGGAAAATATATTACAACAGAAATGGGGGCGAGGTCTATTGTAAACGGTGTAGTAAGAAATTTCAATTATCATTCTCTTAAAGATGAAATTGGCGGCTACATTTATTATGCAATGAACGATGCACCGGAAGGATTAAGAACGTTGTTAGTAAGATATAACGCACAAAATCTACCACAATTTATTCAGCAACTCCAGGGCGTATTTAAAAAGGATTTGCCAAACACAGCCTTCGATTATCAATTCTTAGACAAGCATGTTCAAACTCTATATGCTTCAGAACAACATACAGCTAACACTGCAACCGTATTTTCAATATTGGCCATCTTCATTGCATGCCTTGGATTATTTGGGCTATCTGCATTCACAGCAGAACAGCGAACAAAAGAAATTGGCATTCGTAAAGTGTTGGGAGCAAGTGTATCCGGCATTGCCAAATTATTGACTGCTGATTTTTTAAAGCTCGTTTTGGTTTCAATATGTATCGCAACACCAATAGCCTGGTGGGTGATGAATAAATGGATTTCGGATTTTGCTTATCGAATTAATATCGTCTGGTGGATTTTCGCAGTTGCAGGATCGATTGCCATTGTCATTGCAATCATAACGATCAGTTTCCAGGCGGTAAAAGCTGCGGTGGCCAACCCGGTGAAGAGTTTGAGAAGCGAATAGGGCCACTGAAAGTTGAGAATGGAAATGGAGAAATAAAAAACAAGAAAACTACAAAATCGCTTATATGGTAAAAAATTATTTTAAGATCGCCTGGCGAAACATGATGCGCCACAAGGCTTATTCAGGAATTAATATTTTTGGATTGGCCATTGGTATTGCTTCCTGCCTGCTCATCTTACAATATGTATCTTTTCAACTTAGCTACGAAAATTTCCAGGTAAATAAAGATCACATTTACCGCGTTCAGCAAGATCGTTATGATAATGGAAAGCTAAGCACACAGTGGGCTGCAGGCGCATTTGGAGTTGGCAACGCATTTAAAGACGCTATACCGGAAATAGAAGATTATGTAAAAGTGGTGGCCACCCGCAAAGTAACCACTGAGGTGAACAACCAGCCTGTAAAGATTGAAAAGGTATTTTATGCCGGCGGATCTTTCTTTAAAATATTTTCGTATCCGTTAATTGATGGCGACAAAAACACGGCCCTAAAAGAACCCAATACCGTGGCACTTTCAGAAACCACCGCGCGCAAAATATTTGGAACTACCCATGTTATCGGCAAAACGCTTGAACTCAACAGAAAAAATACTTATGCAATCACAGCAGTATACAAAGATGCGCCGGCGAATACACAGCTAAAGCCGGATATACTTCTTTCCTATGCAACTTTTGTGAAAAATAATACAGACTCTTCGGGCAACGGCCCTGAAACAGCCTGGGAGTGGGACGGATGCCTTACTTATTTGTTGCTGCGCAAAGATGCAAATCCGGTAACCGTCGAAAAGAAATTTGTTCCGATAGCTGAAAAATTTGTGGGCGCTGATATGAAAAAATACAATTCGGCTGTTGTATATAAACTTCAGCCGTTAAAAGACATTCATCTTTATTCGAATTACATGATGGAGCCTGGAGAAACGGGCGATGGCAAAACGGTTTATCTATTATCGGGCATAGCATTTTTTATCATCATCATTGCATGGATAAATTATATTAACCTGGCAACGGCCCGCGCCATCACAAGAGCGAGAGAAGTTGGCGTGCGCAAAGCAATTGGCTCGCAGCGAAAACAGCTTATTGTACAATTCCTTTCTGAATCTGCCTTAATGAACGGAATGGCGCTGGTACTTGCGATACTGATTGTTGTTGCAGCCATACCCGGCTTCAACAGCCTTTCCGGGCAACAGCTTTCTTTTTCGTTATTCACCCACGTTCCTTTCTGGCTCTCGCTTGCAGCGTTATTTATTGCGGGAGTTTTTCTGTCAGGATTATATCCGGCCTTTGTCTTATCAGGCTTTAAACCAATTGAGGTATTGAAAGGCAATATGGGCAGCACAAAGCAAAGTAATGTGCTGCGAAAGTCGCTGGTGGTATTTCAGTTTGCCGCTTCGCTTTTTTTGTTGATAGGTACCGTTACGGTTTACCGGCAAATAGAATATATGCGCAAACAATCACTGGGAATTAACATTGATCAGTTTTCGACCCGGTTGGACATGGTGGACGCCTCCCGCTTGTAGACGCCGGTGATGGACTTGATTTCGGCGCGGTGCCGCCGAACACCTTTTCCATTGCGTCGGAAATTTCGCCGACCGTGGCGTTGGCGCGCGCGGCGTCGATCGCCAACGCCAGAAGGTTGCCGTTGCCATCGCCGGCGCTCCGGGTCAGCGCCGCCAGCGCGGCATCGACATCTTTCCGGTTGCGCTCACTCCGAAGCCGCGCCAGCTTGTCGATCTGCAGCCGCCGCACGGTGGAATTTTCCACCTTCAGAACGTCGATTGGCGCCTCGTCGGTCGGCCGGTATTTATTGACGCCAATCACCGCCTGCCGGCCGGCATCGATCCTGGCCTGGGTCTTGGCGGACGCTTCCTCGATCCGCAGTTTGGGCACGCCGGCCTCAATCGCCTTCGCCATGCCGCCGAGCGCCTCGACTTCGCTGAACTGGCCCCAGGCCTTGGCGGCGAGATCGTGAGTCAGCCGCTCGACAGTAATAGGGCCGCCCGAATCGACGATGCGGTGGTGCCGCTTTCCTGCTGCAGGAACAGTTGCGTGTTGCGCGCGATCCTGGCGGAGAAATCGGTCGGCAGCGCCAGCGCCTCGTCGAGCGCATTGGTGTGCAGCGACTGGGTATGGCCCTGGGTCGCGGCCATCGCCTCGATCGCCGTGCGCATCACGTTGTTGTAGACATCCTGCGCGGTCAGCGACCAGCCCGAGGTCTGGCAGTGCGTGCGCGCAGCGACAGCGAACGCGGGTCTTTCGGGTTGAACGGCTTCAGCAGCTTGGCCCAGAGCAGCCGCGCCGCGCGCACCTCGGCGACTTCCATGAAGAAGTTCATGCCGATCGCCCAGAAGAACGACAGCCGCGGCGCAAAGCGGTCGACATCGAGGCCGGCGGCGAGCCCGGCACGCAGATAATTCGACGCCGTCGGCCAGCGTATAAGCGAGTTCGAGATCCTGCGTCGCGCCGGCTTCCTGCATGTGATAGCCGGAAATCGAAATCGAATTGTATTTCGGCATCCTTTGCGAGGTGTAGGCGAAGATGTCGGAGATGATCCGCATCGAGGGCGCCGGCGGATAGATATAGGTGTTGCGCACCATGAACTCTTTCAGAATGTCGTTCTGAATGGTGCCTGAGAGTTTTTCCGGCGGCACGCCCTGTTCTTCGGCGGCGGCGACGAACAGCGCGAGGATCGGCAGCACGGCGCCGTTCATGGTCATCGACACGCTCATCCGGTCAAGCGGCATCCCCGCGAACAGCGTCCGCATGTCGTAGATCGAATCGATCGCCACCCCGGCCATGCCGACATCGCCGGATACCCGCGGATGATCGAAATCGTAACCGCGGTGGGTGGCGAGGTCGAAGGCGACCGAGAGCCCCTTTTGCCCGGCGGCGAGATTGCGCCGGTAGAAGGCGTTGGAATCCTCCGCCGTGGAGAAGCCGGCATATTGCCGGATGGTCCAGGGCTGGGTCGACATACATGGTGGGGTAGGGGCCGCGCAGGTATGGCGCGATGCCGGGCCAGGTTTCGAGGAAGTCGATGCCTTCGAGATCGGCCTCGCCATAGCCCGGCTTGACCAGTATTCCTTCCGGCGTGAGCCACGGTTCGGCGGGGCCCGTGAAGCCGGCGCCTGCGGTTTTTTCAAATGCGATCGTGGCGAAGTTCGGTATTCGGCTCGATGGCTCGCCATTATATCATAGCCGGCGCCTCGCGGTCGCCATCTCGAATCATGGTCCGGGTGTTGGTGGCTGACGATGCCGTTAGCCTTCCGCGCCGTAGTTCTGCAGCGTGGTCTGGCTTGCAGATTGGCAATCGCAACCACCCAGCCAAGCCGGGCTTCGGTTCCAAATTGCCGCGTCGGCACCACCCGGTCGGGCCGGTCGAATGCGCCGGTCATGATCTCGATCTTTGGGCCGTCGATGCGCCGAAAGCTCAGGGGGGTGCCGCAGGCGGCGCAGAAATCGCGCTCGGCGAGGGAGGAGGAGCGGAACGCCGACGGCTGGCCTCGGGTCCAGGCGAAAGCGCTGCGTTCGATCTCGGCGAAGGACGCGAACGGCGCGCCGGCGGCCTTCTGGCACATCCGGCAATGACGGATGCTGACCTTCACTGGCGCTGCCGATAATGCAAAGCGGACCGCCCGCATCGGCAGCCGCCGGTCAGAACGGGCTGGTTCGCCGAATTCATGCGTTTCACCCCATCCGCCGATAGGCTTCCTGAAGCGTTGCCAGCGCATCCCCGCCGGTGAAGATGAAATCGCCGACAGCCGCATCGCGCAAAGCGGCTTCCTGCTCGCCGGGCCGGCCTGCCAGATAGATATGTCTCGCGCCTGCCGCGTGAAGGGCCTTGGCGGCC
>CAVPNF010000018.1:0-73791 GCA_963706775.1 uncultured Chitinophagaceae bacterium | reverse complement strand
CATTCCCAATCCGGTCGCAACGCCATCATCTAATACTACCTACATTGTAAAGGTTACTAACATTGATGGCTGCTCGAAAACTGATTCAATAAAAATCAATATAAAACCAGTTCCTGTAATTACGAAATCCAACGACACCACTATTTGCAATAACACCTCAGTCAATATGTATGCTGGAGGAGGCAACTCCTATACGTGGACACCCGCTGTCAGCCTAAACAATCCGACAAGCGCAACACCTGTGGCGTCACCTGTCGCGACTACGCTTTATCATGTGGTCATCACCGATGCGCAGGCCTGCTCTTACAAAGATTCCATAAAAGTATCTGTTCGTCCGGCAGCAGTATTTTCTGTTTCCCCTGATAATGCTGTTTGTCCGAATACAGAGCAACAGTTGCTTGCATCCGGAGGCACGTCTTATTTATGGAGCCCAACAACATTTCTCAGCGCTTCCAATATCCCTAATCCTGTGGCTAGCCCTGATGTTTCAACTACCTACTCGGTGACCATTAGAGAAAATATTTGCAATGAATCAGCCACCTTGATTACAAAACTGACAGTTTTTCCACTACCGCAAATCCGCGCGTCGAAATCAAATGATATTACCTGCGCGCTTCCTTCGACTCATTTAATGGCATCCGGAGGGCAGAACTATAACTGGACACCCGCAACAAATTTGAGTAATGCTGGCACCGCAAACCCAATTGCCACTCCTACATCGACAACGCTTTACACGGTCACAGGAAAGGATTTTAACGGTTGCTCCAATTCAGATACGGTTTCTGTTCAGGTAGCCTTTAACATCAATGCATTATACGGATTGCCAAATTCATTCACACCAAATGGCGATGGTCTCAACGATTGCTTTGGTGTAAAATACTGGGGCCAGGTTGAGGACCTTGATTTTAATATCTACAACCGCTTTGGAGAAAGAGTTTTCCATACTAATAATTCTGCTAACTGCTGGGATGGCCGGTATAAAGGACAATTGCAGGATGCAAATGTTTTTGTCTACACGATCAAGGCAAAAACAGCTTGTGGCAAAATTGACAAAAGGGGAACTGTGATGTTAGTCAAATAAAGTGGCAATTTTATGAATGGAAAGAATTTTCTAAAAAATTCCGGGTCACCTTTATTTACCCGGAAATTACCTCAAAAAGATATTGTGAAAAGCCGAAAAGTAGTTTTTGCATTTTTCAACACCTATTTTTGTCAGTTCCTCAATATTAAAAATTGAGATCATTTCCAAAGATAGTTTACTGATTTAGATCGTAATGATCCCATTATCAATGCAAAAGAATCATAAAGACACTTCCCTCTCCTTCTGTTGTTTCTACTTTTATTGTGCCGCCCTGCGCTTTGATAATATCATAGCTCAACGAAAGCCCTAATCCCGTTCCTTCCCCCGCAGGTTTGGTAGTAAAAAATGGATGGAAAATTTTATCTATTATTTTAGATGAGATACCGGTTCCATTGTCCGTAACGATAATTTCTGCGCCACGTTCTCCGGATGGAAGTTCGATCATTTTTGTAGTAACAGAAACGGTTGGCTCATAACCGGGCAAGTTTAACTCCTTTTTTTTCGTAACGGTATAAAATGCATTGTTATAGAGATTTAATAAGACTCGTCCTGTGTCTTGCGGAATCACATTTATTTTTCCGATCTGTGGATCAAAATCGGTTATAATAGTGGCATTAAATGATTTGTCTTTTGCCCTGAGTCCATGATACGACAGGCGCAGATATTCATTGGCCAGATCATTGATTTCTGTCGGCTGCTTCTGGCCCGTCGAGGGTCTTGAATGTTGAAGCATGCCTTTCACAATTGCATCAGCGCGCTTTCCATGCTGTGTAATCTTCTGTTGATTCTCTTTGATATTTTCAGCAATGGAACATGCATCTTTATTGTTGCCCGCCATAAGCTCTTCTTTCATTTCTTCAATCAATTCTGTATTCACCTCTGAAAAATTATTTACAAAATTTAACGGATTTTGAATTTCGTGAGCGATGCCCGCCGTGAGCTCTCCCAACGAGGCCATCTTCTCCGACTGGACTAATTGCGCCTGCGTAGACTTCAACTCCAGCACAGTGTTGTTGAGCTGCGTATTCGTAGCAGACAGGGCTTCATTATTTTTACTAAGTGCCTGCCTCGTTCTAGAAAGATCGTCAACCATATGATTAAATGCTTTTCCTAGCTGGCCTATTTCATCATTAGAAATTTTTTTCACCCGCTGATCGAGGTCGCCTTCTCCAACTTTGTTGGCAGCATCGCACAAAGCTAATACCGGCCTGGATATTTTTCTTGAAAACCATAGCCCCAGTAACAATCCGACAAACAACACAAAGCCACTTACCATTAAAGAAGTTCTTTTGATTTCTGCCTGGCTTTCATTTATTTTTTTCGTGCTAAATGCCAGCAATATTTCGCCCGACATTATTGAGGAGTTGAACGTGCCGCGCTTCACAATAATTGCGTTATTGGATTGCACATCGGGTGCCGGGTGTTCATTTTCAGGAAAAGTCTTAAAAATTGTTTTTTCAATTTTAAACTGACGATGATCCTTACTCCAAAGAGTATCAAACTGAACGGCACTTACAAACTGAAGCCTCGGATCGTCTGTCACAAATTTCATTGCAGAGTCAAGTCCATCAAAGTTTTGCTCGGTAAGGGCTATTCTAACTCCGAGGGCGACAGTGTTGGCAAGGTTTTGAATTTCGGTATTATAATTCTTGAGTAAGAGTTGCCTTTGTTGGGAAGGAAAATAATAAAGCGTAAAAAAAGTAAACATCAGCACAATGCTAAACACAGTGAACCAGATTTTCGTTTTAAGCGTGATCAGCATTTTCTTTGATTTTTAAAGCAAAAGTCTCGGGAATATGCGCTTAAACTACAATGATTTCTTTCCTTCCACCATTACCGTTTTGATGTCGTTGTTGGAAGCCACGTCGTCCAATATACCGATGGCACCGGGGTTTTGGGCAACAAAATTTTCGAGGTCGGCCGCAGAATTAAAAAAAGCCGGTGCGGAAGCTTTCCCCTGAAATACAAGTGCAAGCCAGAATTTATTCAATTCATCGGGGCTCATTCCGTATACTTTTGCCGACGTGTTTTTCCCTGCAGGCGTACTTGTTTTCATAAGCGCAATAGTGATTTTTGTACCTGTATGCCATCGTTGTTGTTCGCCCATGAAAATAGATCTTAATTCAGAAAATTTTAAAGAAGAAGGAGCGCCCGTTTGATTACTAATGACTGTTAAAGATGAAACCTGCGCCCGAACTGTAAGCCCGCATAAGATAAACACCACCACAAAAGTGAGCTTTTCTACAAATTGGGTTATATGGACTTTTTTAATTTTCATCTTTTTTATTAAAACCCGATCGCAAACTGCGCGGTTAATATATTAGCATTGTTTATTGTTTCTGAATGCTGGTATTCGTATTCCAATTTAATGACAGCAAGATAATTGATCTCATAGCGCATACCCGCCACAAAGGATGTGATGTTATTCTTATTGAAATAAATTTCTCCGTTTTCGTATTCAATATTATCAACCCTGATATATGGAATTAATTTATTGCTGAGATGGTAGCCAGCATACAGGTACGATGCTATGGTATTTTTAGAACCTGTTGTATCTGTTTTGTTAATACAAAACGTACCTTCTGTGAGTAACTCAAATTTTTTACCGAAATAAGCAACCGAACCCGTGAAAAGATTTTGATTCACTTTCCAGTTTATTATTTTCCCCTCTACATTTGCGCCTTTTGAAACAGCATCATTATAATACGAGATACCGATAGTCAAATCCTTTGCAGGCCGCATCCGCGCTGCCAGCGTAATCGACTTGCGCTTATCATTATCGAGCACCGGCGCAGAGCCAAGGCCGTTACCAATCACAATATCATAACCAAATTTTAGCTTCCCAAAATCGTGCCCCTGTAGAGAGATGCCTGTGGTGTGGAGTGGTATTATGTCGGCGGCAAAAAGCAATGGCCGCTCAATCGTCGGAAAAAAAACCCTTCCATGATGATAGGTCTCATTCCAATAATTTAGAGGCGAATGAATTTTACCGATAATAAGATTATGATTGCCTTTTATATTGTATTTAATAATTAACCGTTCAATGCTTACCGAAAAATCTGTTGAGGTTTCGGGCGTAAATTTGAAAACACTTTCGCCTAAAAAAGAAATGCGGTCAGTAAGTTCAGAAGTGATAAACAAATCCTGTTCATCAAACCCAAAAGAAGTTTTACCTTTTTCATAAGTTGTGAGCACATCTGCAAAACCTCTGATCTGGGTGTTTTGGGCGAACGTGGATATGGCAGAAAGAATACCGAGAAGTATTAAAAGCGGGTAAATGGCGTTTCTGCCTGTCAGTTTCATAAACAATTTATTAAAAATTAGTTTATAGAAGACATATTGCTATTAAACCTAAAATTACATAAACAAAAATTAAAAAAATTAATTAAATATAAGAAAGAAGCCATCAAATAAAATCCGAAAACTTGCTGCGTAGGACGTAATTATTAATGTATTTGGCTTCACTTGGTCAGTCAAAAGTTTATTAAAGAATATTCATATAAGCCATTTTATAGTTTTTGGCTTTTAATTTTTCAAAATAAATAAGCTCATTTCTTTACCATCTTCTACAAAATTTTCCTGGCGAATAAAACCACATTTTAAAAGAACATGTTGTGAGTTGATGTTATCTGTTTCAGTAACAGCATAAATATGCGAAAAGGTTTTTTGTGCAAATAACCAGTTCACAGACTCTTCAACTATTTCGGTAGCATAGCCTTTATTCCAATGTTCTTTTTTAAGAGAATATCCAATCTCCACTCCGGCTCTGTTTTTATTTTCTTTCAAAAGAAAAAGCCCGGCAAATTCATTCGCGGATTTTTCAACAATAAAATACCTGCCAAATGGAAACTGATCGTGGTATGATTTGATTTGTTCTTCAAAAATGTGCGTAGTCTCTTCAATAGTAAGCTTTGGCAGAATAAATTCCTTTATAGCATCATCATTAAACAGGTCGTAAAGCGACAGTAAATCCTGCGCTTCCCATCTTTTTACATAGAGCCGTTCCGTTTCAAATATCATAATTCCTATTTATGAATTTCGCTGGTAAAATGAAATTCAATATCAGGATTATTGGTTCTTTCGGTGTTCAAAAACCATTCGCTTTGAGCCAGGTAAACCAAGTGACCATCCTTGTCTTCGGCGATGTTGCCGGATTTAAATTTTATAAACTCCTGCAGCTTTTTTGGATCCTTTGAAGTAATCCAGCAGGCCTTATAATAGGGAAGCGAATTAAGTTGTACTGATGCACTGTATTCATGCAATAACCGATATTGAATTACTTCAAACTGAAGTTCGCCCACGCAACCGATTATTTTTTTATTGCCCCCGAATTGCGTAAACAATTGTGCCACGCCTTCATCCGTTAATTGAAGCAATCCTTTTTCGAGCTGTTTCGTTTTCATCGGATCTTTGTTCACCACTTCTTTAAATATTTCGGGAGAAAAAGAAGGAATGCCGGTGAAATAAAAGTCTTCACCTTCCGTAAGCGTATCGCCAATTTTAAAGTTACCGGTGTCAAACAATCCTACTACATCGCCAGGATAAGCAGATTCAATAATGTCTTTATCTCTTGCTAAAAAAGTGTAAGGATTGCTAAACCTAACGTTCTTGCTTAGACGCACATGATGGAAATATTTGTTACGCTCGAATTTTCCGGCGCATACTCTTAAAAACGCAATCCTGTCGCGATGACGAGGATCAAGATTAGCGTGTATCTTAAAAATAAAGCCACTAAGCTTATTTTCCGTTGGCTCTACCAGTCTTGTGGATGTAATCCTATGCTGCGGCAACGGCGCTATTTGGATAAAGGTTTCTAATAATTCTTTCACACCAAAATTATTGATGGCGCTTCCAAAAAACACCGGGGCAATTTTTCCATCTAAATAAGGCTGCCTCTCAAACTCACCATAAACGCCCTCAATTAATTCAACATTTTCTCTTAATTGTTCCGCATCTCTTGGTCCTAATTTTTGTTCTACTATTTTATCACTCAGATCTTCTATTGGCAAATCTTCTTCAGTAGCTTTTTGATTCGGATTAAATAGAAGTAAATTTTTGTCAAACAAATTATAAACACCTTTAAAATCCTTTCCCATGCCAATCGGCCAGCTTAGCGGATGCAATTGAATTTTCAATTCCGACTCGATCTCATCCAAAAGATCGAATGGATTTTTTCCATCGCGGTCCAATTTGTTTACAAAAACAATTACCGGCGTATCGCGCATGCGACAAACTTCTACCAATCTCTTTGTTTGTTCTTCCACACCTTTTACACAATCAATAACCAATACGACACTATCTACCGCAGTTAACGTTCTGTAAGTATCTTCAGCAAAGTCTTTATGGCCGGGCGTATCCAATAAATTCACGAGAATCTCTTTGTATTCAAAGCTCATTACCGAAGTTGCAACAGAAATTCCACGCTGCCTTTCTATCTCCATAAAATCTGAAGTGGCGTGTTTTTTTATTTTGTTGCTTTTTACCGCACCGGCAGTTTGTATAGCGCCGCCAAAAAGCAAGAATTTCTCAGTCAGCGTAGTTTTTCCTGCATCCGGATGAGAAATGATCGCAAACGTCCGTCGTTTTTTTATTTCATTAATTTGTTTCGTACTTACTTCAGACTGCATTTTCTATTTTAAAAATTTTGGCTGCGAAGTTAGGTTAATTAGCTAATTAGCTAATCAGCCAATTGGCTAATTACTGTACTTTTGCCCCACTTAAAAGATTGTTATGGAATTTAAGCTATCAGAAGAGCAATTGATGATTCAACAGGCAGCAAGAGATTTTGCCAATACCGAATGTTTACCGGGCGTCATTGAAAGAGATGATCACCAAAAATTCCCATATGAACAGGTGATGAAACTGGCTGACCTGGGATTTCTCGGCATGATGGTAAGCACAGAATATGGCGGCGCGGGATTAGACACGATTAGTTATGTACTTGCTATGGAGGAAATCAGTAAAGTAGATGCCAGCACCAGCGTATGCATGAGTGTAAACAATAGTTTGGTTTGTTTTGGCATCGAGGCCTATGGATCGGAAGAGCAAAAGCAAAAATATTTAACTCCGCTTGCGCAAGGAAAAAAAGATGGTGAATTATATCTTGGCGCGTTTTTGCTCAGTGAACCGGAAGCCGGCAGTGACGCCACTTCCCAGCGGACCACAGCCGAGGAAAAAGAGGATCATTATGTACTAAATGGCGTAAAAAACTGGATCACCAACGGAAATTCAGCTTCGGTTTACCTGGTTTTTGCTCAAACAGATGTCGCAAAGGGAAGTCACGGCATCAACGTGTTTTTAGTAGAAAAAAGCTGGTCGGGCGTTAAAGTCGGAGCCAAAGAAAATAAATTAGGTATTCGCGGCAGCGATACACATAGTATTTCATTTACGGATGTAAAAGTGCCTAAAGAAAACAGGATTGGGGAAGATGGATTCGGATTTCGGTTTGCGATGAAAACACTCTCCGGCGGACGCATAGGAATCGCTTCACAGGCGTTAGGCCTCGCTTCAGGTGCTATGGAAAGGTCGATCGCTTATTCAAAAGAAAGAAAAGCTTTTGGCACTGAAATAAAAAACCACCAGATCATTCAATTTAAAATTGCCGACATGGCTACGAGAATCGAAGCATCAAGACTGCTCTGCTTCCGGGCTGCATGGCAAAAAGACCATAATCTGGACTATACGGAAAGCGCCGCAATGGCAAAAGTATTTTCCAGCGAAACAGCGATGTGGACTACAACCGAAGCTGTTCAGATTCACGGCGGATATGGTTACGTAAAAGAATACCACGTTGAGCGAATGATGCGCGATGCCAAGATAACGCAGATCTACGAAGGAACGAGCGAAATGCAACGTATCGTGATCAGTCGCGCAGCTTTGAAGTAGCGCTCGTAAAAATATATCTCCTATTAATTTCTTACCGGGAAAAACCCGGAATAAATCTCATGTGTATGGCAGTAGATGTCGGATCTTACAAAAAGATCGTTGCAGAACTAACCAATAAAAATGTAACACTTGTTGCTGTTTCCAAAACAAAATCCGCTCAAGAGATATTAGAGCTGTATAACCTGGGGCAAAGAGATTTTGGAGAAAATTATGTGCAAGAACTTGTTGAGAAATATGAGCAGCTTCCAAAAGACATCCGCTGGCATTTTATCGGTCATCTTCAATCCAACAAAGTAAAATTAATCGCACCATTTGTCTATTTAATACACAGCGTGGACAGTGAAAAATTATTAAAGGAAATTAATAAGCAAAGCGAAAAAAATAATCGTAAAATTGATTGCTTGTTACAAGTTCATATAGCAGAGGAGGAAACAAAATTTGGTTTTGATGAAAAAGAATTAGATAATTTTTTTAAGGAAACTTTGTCCATGAATGATAAAAGTCTTTTTAAAAATATCCGTATCGTCGGATTAATGGGAATGGCATCCTTCACGAATAATATGAAGATTGTAAAAAAAGAATTTCAATTTCTAAAATCATTATTTACTAAATACTCAACATTCTCAATTCTCAATTCTCAATTCTCAATTTTAAGTATGGGCATGAGTTCCGACTATGAATTAGCGATTGAAGAAGGCGCAAATATGGTCAGGATCGGCAGCCTTCTTTTTGGAAAAAGAGACCCGAAAAAATAAATATTTCATTACTTAAAATGCAATTCCATCAGGCATCGGCTGAGATTAACCCGATCTTTTTTGAATGAAGAACCGCTTCTGCGCTGTGTTTAAAATAGCAACAGCTGACACCTTTTTCTTCCATACCCTTTATTTGCAACTGAACTTTTTCAAAATTAGCTGCATGGACAGCCCGGATATAAACCGCCAGAATTTTACCGGGAAAATGAGCAACAATGGAAGTGTAAATTTCAGGATCTTTTTGTGAATCATCGCCTAACAAAACAAATTTCAAATGCGGATATGCATTCACCACTCTGACAATTCGCGTAAATTTGCCTCCGTGTTTATTCTGGCCAGACTTCCAAAACCCACTGATTCTCTTTAACTGACTTAAAAGAAAAACGCCTTTGGGCAATTCATTTCTTCGGGAGAATTCAACAATAAAATCATAGAGATTCCATTCGCTGCTGGAAACATAAAAAAATGGATTAGCATTTTTTCCTGAAACATTACTACACGCTAAAAGCTTATAATGATTGATTACTCCGTCAAAAGGTTTTCTGGTGCGTGCATTCTTTGTAAATAAAACATACAACCTGCGCCGCATTCGGGAAGAATGCGATATCAGAAAAGTATCATCAATATCAGAAATTAAGGCATGGGATGAAGCGAAGGGAATTAAAATATTCCCCTGACCGTGGATATTTTTTCTGTGGTATTTCTCCTCTTCCAAATGCACAGAGATCTTTTGCCAGCCGGCCTCCGGAGCTGTTTGCGGAAAGATTTCAAACCTGAAAAATCCGTCATCTTCCGTTGCGGTATGATGAATAGTGTTATTCCATACAATAGAAATTTTTGCCTTCGGAAAAGGCACCACCATGAACAACCGGAGAATTGAAAATGTATTAGTAATCCAGTTCTGCCGGTATTTTTTCCGTGGATAAGGACTTATTTTTAAAACCTGGCCAAGAACAATTATTTTTTCAGCGTTACCAAATCCATTATAAACCTTTATCACAGGATGGTTATTCAACCTGAATAAAAAGTATAATTTTCTTTTTATCTTTTTTAGAAGCGAAATTTTCTTTTCTTTATATATTGAATTTTTATTCGTCATAGTAACCTTACAAAGATATAATGGAGCCATCTTCCGAATTAGATATATTATTTGTTTTAAATCCCGTGTCCGGAGGAAGGAAAAAAATTGATTGGGAACCCCTTATCCGCAATTATTTCAAATCGCTCCCTTTACGAATTGAATTTTTTGTTCTAAAAGGCAAAGATGATGCCTCATCAATTCAATATTGGATTAAAAAATTGTCTCCTAAAAAGGTTGTAGCCGTTGGCGGTGATGGCACGATATCGCTCGTGGCCAAACAATTGCTGGGTTCATCAATATGCATGGGAATTCTGCGTGGAGGCTCTGCAAACGGTATGGCAACGGAATTAAACATACCAGTCGATCCTGACTTAGCTATGAACGTAATTGCAAATGGCAAGGTGCAGATTTGTGATATCATCAAAATAAATGATGATGATATATGTATTCATTTAAGCGATGTCGGATTGAATGCAAGGCTGATAAAATATTTTGACAAAGGCTCTTTCAGAGGTATGTGGGGCTATGCGAGGGTATTTTTGAAAATATTGTGGCAGGGACAATTATTGAAAGTTCAAATTGTTGCCGACAATTTGGATATTACTGTTTCTGCCTACATGATCGTCATTGCCAATGCAAGCAAATACGGAACTGGTGCTGTTATTAACCCAAATGGACTGATCCATGATGGCAAATTTGAACTGGTGATCGTTCGACGTATTTCGATTATAGAATTCATAAAACTGTTCCTAAATAACAAGCCTTTTAATCCGGACAAGGTTGAAATTTTTCAGACTACAAAAGCAGTAATCACCACAAAAAAACTGATCCATTTCCAGGTGGATGGGGAATATAAGGGCAAGGTGAAAAATGTGCGGGCAGAAATAATCCCTTCTGCTATAAATCTATTAATAGAAAAATAAAACTCAGGAATTTAACGGGAAGAACACAGAACATCCTGCTAGCGCAAAAATACTAACATTTCCAAATCACATCCACAAAATACCGGTTAGAATCAAAGAAGCTTGCTGTTGGAGTAAATCCGGATTCAAGCGCGAGCGCGTCAATCTGGCCGGCAGAATATTTTTGCGAAATCTCCATGAAAATCGTTTCGTCTTTTTCAAAATTAATTTCACAATTTTCTCCTATGCACACCTGTTGCTTTTTTAATGAAACAAGGTAGCTTTTGCAGGCCCCACTATCCGGATCGTACGTCGCATAATGCTCAAAGCTTTTGAGATCAAAATTGGCATTTAACTCACGGTTGATTCTTCGCAATAAATTCAAATTAAATTCTCTTGTATAACCTGAAGCGTCGTTGTACGCTGCCAAAATTTTTTTGGGATTTTTTTTGAGGTCAAATCCAATGATCACTAAATCATCTTTTGAAAGCAGGCTGCGCAATTTTTTACAAAATGCAGGCGTCGCATCGTGACGGAAATTTCCAATGTTAGCTCCTAAAAATAAAACCAGCTTTTTGTTTTTTGTTAAGGTTGCCGCACGGGAGAGCATTTCAAAATATTCCCCGTTGAGCCCGTGAATGCTGATTCCTGGAATGCTAACCGGAATGGTTTCGGTCAATAGCCGAATAATATTATCAGAAATATCAATTGGAAAATACGTGTCCATAGCCTTTCGCTTTGCCAGCTCTTTCAAAAGAAAAGTAGACTTAGTCGCATCGCCTGCTCCAAATTCAATCACCTCTAGTTTCTCTCCATTTTGCAAGACAGAATCTGCTATTGCTGCCGTCTGGCCGGAGAAAATTTCCATCTCACTATTCGTAAGATAATATTCATCACTGGCCATTATTTCCTGAAATAATTCATCTCCTTTCTTATCATAAAAATATTTAGAATCGAGATACTTCGGAGTCGATCGCAGGCCTTTCAGCACATCGGATAAAAATTGTTTCATGCTCTTAAATTATTGCGCTAGTCTTATACCTGTATATTGCCAACGGAGGTTTGGCTGAAAAAAATTGCGGTAAGTAATTCTGCTATGGCCGGGAGAAGTTACGTCTGACGCGCCACGCAAAACCATTTGACTGATCATAAACTTTCCGTTATACTCCCCTATTGCTCCTGGCGCTTTTGAGAAGCCGGGATACGGCAAATAGGCACTTTCGGTCCATTCCCACCGCCTGCCCCAGTCGAATTTTCCGGCCGCAATTTCCCATTCAAATTCAGTTGGAAGGCGCTTATTTTTCCACGCGGCGAAAGCTGCTGCTTCATAAAAACTCACATGGCAGACGGGTTCATTTAATTCTAATGCACGCATGCCGCTTAATGTGTAATGTTGCCATTTGCCTTCTATCAGATACCAATACATGGGCGCACTCACCTGATGCTCATTCACCCATGCCCAACCGTCGGCATGCCAGTAATTAAAATTTCTATAGCCGCCTGCGTTGATAAATTCAAGATACTCTCCGTTCGAAATCAGTTCTTTCGAAACCTGGCACGCATCAATATAAACCTTGTGCCTTTTCAATTCATTGTCAAAACAAAACCCTTCGCCTTCAAATCCAATTTCATAAATCCCTGCTTCTATTTTTACAAATGCTTCTTTATCGCTGTTATTGGAATAAATTTTTGGTTCAGGCTCTTTGCCGTATGCCGGAAATAAAGGATTGTTTCCCAGGATATATTTTATATCAGTCATTAACAACTCCTGGTGTTGCTGCTCATGATTAAAACCGATAATTAAAATTTCTTTTATTTCCTCTGATAAGTCATTTTGTAGAAATTGCCTCATCGCTTCATCAACATACTTCCGGTATTTATAAATATCCGCTACCGTGGGGCGGCTCAGGTTGCCCCGATCGGTTCGAATGACTCTCGCGCCGACGGTTTCATAATAACTGTTAAATACATATCCATATTGAGGATCAAATTCCACATAGTTTTTCATGTATGGTTTCAAAATAAAAGTTTCGAAAAACCATGTCACATGTCCGATATGCCATTTGGGCGGACTCACATCCACAACGGGCTGTACCACGTAATCCTCAGTCTGCAAAGGTTTACAGAGGTCTTCTGTGAATTGTCTAACGTCTAGATATTGTTGTAATAAATTCATTCTACCTTTTATCTAAATAATTTTTAAGATCTGAAATACTACGAATGTTTAGCTTTTCGGATGTTGTCTTTCGCATCATCAAAGCGTAAGCATTATTGAATCCTATCGGCTTCAACCATTTCAGATTATATTGGCTTTGAAATTGGCTTTTTACATAATTATAAACCTCGTCTTTATCTCCTTTAAAGCCCGCCACGACCGGCCCGGGCGTTTTTAATATCACTAAAAGCCCCGTTCCTGTGTATTCAGGATACATATCAATCTGGTTATTTGTCAGCGCATCAAAAACTATTTTGGTACCACCCAAACCGGTTTTAGTTTCTACCTGCAAATCTGAATTTCCTTTTATTAGCATGGAATACATTTCAGCCAGAATATATTGTTCGCCGAAAATTTTTGAGCCGATTCTTATTACCCCTCCGTTTCCATTGAGAGGTTCTTTGTACAAATTTTGTTCCATCAAAAAATCCTTCGCAACTTTTTCCGGAGATTGTTTTAAAAAATCAACACGATAATTTAATTCTGTCATGACCGAGTCATTAATATGTCCTGACAAGTCATTTAGTAGATTTTCCAGTTTTGGATATTTTTCCAGTACCTCATCGCGAACGACGGGCGCCGCATAATAAGGAGGAAAAATCCCTTTGTCATCCTTTAGAACTACGAGATCGAAAGCTCTCAAACGTCCGTCTGTGCTGTAACCGCTTATGACATCCAGTTTTTTTTCGTAAGCGGCTTTATACATTACGGCATCACTGATCACTACATTTCTGATGTTAAGTTTATAGATATTTTTCAATCCGAGGTAGCCATCATTTCTCCCCATAAATTCGGGAGTAAAACCAGCGAGCATTTTACTTCTATAAAAATCAGGCAACATATAAAACGAGGAAAGCAAGACAAAACAAACAGGAAGTACCCAGAATGTGGCTCTTAATTTTTTGAACTTTAGCCTTTGAACTTTTGATAAAATAAAATCAAACAAAATAGCCAATAACGCGGCAGGAATAGCACCGGCTAAAATCATATTGGTATTATTAAGTGCGATGCCACCAAATATAAATTCCCCCAAACCACCGGCGCCAATATATGATGCAAGCGTTGCTACGCCTACGTTTATAACCGTTGCCGTACGAATACCCGCAAGGATAACAGGCATAGCTAATGGCAATTCAACCTTTGTCAGAATCTGCCAACTGCTCATTCCCATTCCTTTTGCAGAATCAGTGACAACGCCATCTACTTCGGTAATTCCGGTAAATGTATTTCTCACGATAGGCAAAAGCGCATAAAGAAATAAAGCCACGATTGCCGGCTTTGGCCCGATACCAAGTAACGGAATCATAAAACCAAGTAATGCAATGCTTGGGATTGTTTGCAATATTCCGGTAATTCCTAAAACGGGCGCCGAAAGTTTTCTTCTGCGTGCAATAAAAATGCCCAGGGGAACGCCAATAAAAACCGCGATCAATAATGAAATAAATGTGAGACCAATATGCTGAAGCAACTGATCCAGTATTTTTCCGGATTGCTCCCGCATAAAATCAACTAAGGATTGGGGCTCATTCATAAACTTTTTGTTTTAAGGCCCCGAGCGCCGTGAACAATGAGTTATAGCTGGCATACCGTATTTCGCCTGATCCTAAATTTCTTACTAAAAGCAGTTTCTTCTTTTGAAGATTCAGCAAATCCAACGCATCCCACAAACTTTTATCATCTCCGATTTCAGAAAAATCAATTCCTTCATTTCTTTCCGGAGATAGCAATTTCTTTCCATCTGTAATTGGATTGTCACCATCCAAATACATCCATATATCTTTCAAAATAACGGCGTTCAATTCCAGCTGCATTCTTTGTGCTGAGAAGAAATCTTCAACAAATTTATTAGCCGGCCGGAATAGAAAATCGACTGTCTTTCCGGCCTGTACAATTTTCCCGTTGTCCATTAGCAGAATCTTATCGCCCAATGTAAATGCTTCCCTGATATCGTGCGTGACCATCACAATCGTTTTATTTTTCAGCACTTCCAGGTTCAGGAATTCTTTGGTAATACTTTCCCGCGTAATTGCATCAAGCGCACCAAATGGTTCATCCATCAGTAGCACAGGCGGGTCTGCAGCCAGCGCTCTTGCAAGCCCAACTCTTTGCTGTTGGCCTCCGCTGAGTTGGCGGGGATAGAGAGATAAATATTCTTTGGAAAGGCTAAGTTGTTCAATTAATTCTTCAATACGAGCTGCAATTTTTTGCCGGGACCATTTTAAAAGTTCAGGCACAATAGCAATATTTTCCGCGATGGTATAATGCGGAAAAAGCCCATTGTGCTGCAATACATATCCTATATTTCTTCTTAATTCTTCAGGTGAAACTTCCTGAATGTTCTTTCCGCCAATACGAATTGATCCCGATGTTGTTTCTGTTAACCTGTTGATCATTCTAAGTGTGGTTGTTTTCCCACAACCGCTGGTACCGAGCAAAACAACATTTTCACTTTGATCCACTTCAAACGAAATGTCGTTCACGGCTTTAGTATTACCGAAAAGCTTTACGACGTTTTGAAGAGAAATCATTTTATAAATTTTATCAGAAAAAGAAAATGATAACACGAATTAAGAATCTTCACAGGACCCGCCGATAACACAATAATTTAATAATTACCAATAACAATCAATCAATAATGAATTATTCTCCCATTCCATCTTCGTCGGCAGTCTTGCTGCTATTAATGATCATACCGTTGACGTCTGCGATTTCTTTTGCGGTAAAAAACCGCCACTTACCTTTGGCTAATCCGCTAAGCGTTATCTTCATGATCCTGACTCTCGTAAGCGAAGTCACCTTATAACCAAGCGCTGCGCACATGCGTCGGATCTGCCGGTTTAATCCCTGTGTAAGAATAATCCTGAATTGTTTGTCTCCTTCCTGTTTTACAAAACATTTTTTAGTAACAGTTCCTAAAATAGGGATTCCATTACCCATTTTTTTTATAAACTCAGTCGTAATGGCCTGATCAACCGTCACTACATATTCTTTCTCATGCCCATTTCCCGCACGAAGAATTTTATTGACAATGTCGCCGTCATTCGTAAGAAAGATTAATCCTTCAGAAAGTTTATCAAGGCGGCCAATGGGAAAGATCCGGCTTTTAAACCTGACAAAATCCACAATGTTGCTCGGGTCTTTCTGATCAGTTGTGCAGGTAATACCCTTCGGTTTGTTAAGCATAATATAAACCGGCACAGACTTGCTTTTCAGCCGCTGCCCATCAACTTTCACGACGTCATTTTCGAGTGCGCGATTGCCTTTTACCGCTATTTTTCCATTGATTGTCACCCGACCGGTTTCTATCAATTTGTCGGCATCCCTACGGCTGCAAAATCCGGTTTCGCTGATATATTTATTTAAGCTAACATCCATAATTATGATAAAACAATATTACGCCATTAGAAGAAATGTTTGGGGAAATTGATTTACCAACGATATTCAGCAAGGTTTTTGATGTTAAAAAAAGACATTTTCATTTATGAAAAAAAAGAAATTGGATAAAACACATCTTCATATCAAAAGAAATTTCACTGGAGAAACTTTGAACCAACTTCAACTGATGAATCATCATGGCCCGGGATGATCGTAAGAAGAAAAACACGGATTCAACATTTTTTTGACCAGATACAAAATCTCAACACATCAATTACTTTATAAAATGAAAAAATACATTTTTATTCCTGCCATCGTTCTTGTGGCAACGCTTCTGACATTCGGCTTTACGCAGATTTCAAATTTTACGATCTCCTCAAACTCTTTGCCGAAGGCAGATGCAGACAATGCCGGTCTTACGTTGCCATCCGGATTTGGCGCCTTAAAAGTAGCTGAGACCAATGGCCATGCCCGTCACATCGCCGTTACTAAAGAAGGTGACATTTATGTAAAAATGGCTGACGCAAAAGGTGGTAAAGGAATTCTGTTTTTACAAGATGATACTAAAAGTGGAAAGTTCGAAAAACAAACGGGTTTTGGAAATTTTGGTGGAACGGGCTTGTTTGTAAGAAACGGTTATTTATATGCATCCTCCGACGAAGAAGTGTTCAGGTATAAATTAGATGACAAAGACCAGGTAGTCAACCAAAATGAACCTGAAAAGATCGTTACAGGTTTATTGAGCCGGGGCGAGCATGAAGCAAAAGCCATTACGCTGGATAACGATAATAATATTTATGTCAACATCGGTGCCTATTCCAACTCTTGCCAGGAAAAAGACCGGCAGCCCGGTTCCATGGGAATCAAAGGATGCCCGATACTGGATTCTGCTGCGGGCATTTGGCAATTCAAAGCCGATAAAGCCAATCAAACTTATGGCGACGGAGACCGCTATGCTACGGGATTACGCAATGTGGTAGGACTTGATTGGAACCAAAAAGACAATGCGTTATTTGTGATGCAGCATGGCCGCGATCAATTGCACGATCTCTTTCCTAAATATTACGATGCAAAAGCCTCAGCAATTCTGCCTGCCGAATGTTTTTATGAAATTCACAAAGGAGACAATGCCGGATGGCCTTACATATATTACGATCAGATACAAAAGAAACAGATCCTGATGCCGGAGTATGGTGGCGACGGTAAAAAAATGGCGGATAAAAAATACCTTGATCCCATAGTTGGATTTCCCGGGCATTTAGCGCCTAATGGATTATTATTTTACACAGGCACTCAATTTCCTGAAAAATATAGAAACGGAGCGTTCATCGCATTTCATGGATCATGGAATCGTTCTCCCGAAAAACAGGCAGGTTATTTCGTGGCATTTGTGCCTTTCAAAGACGGTAAGCCAAGTGGCCAATGGGAAATATTTGCTGATGGCTTTGCAGGTAAGAAAGATATAGCCTCTCCAAGGGATGCAGAACATCGTCCGTGCGGACTGGCTCAGGGTCCTGATGGATCTCTGTATGTGACAGATGATGTAAAAGGAACTATTTATCGTATCATGTACGCTGCAAAATAATTGAACATTGAAATCATTCATAATTTTCGCCTGCCTCGCTATAGTGTTTACCATGTCCTTAAGTGCCATGAGGGCCGGGCGATTAACGGAAACCAAGCAGCCGGATTTTTGGCTCCAAAAAAAGACAATTTCACCGGGCGAAAAAGTCTTTAAAAAATACTGCCTCACCTGCCACCAGGCAGATGGTGGTGGCGTACCCAATCTGAATCCTCCGTTAATAAAAACTGAATATGTATTGGGAGACAAAGAGCGCCTGATCAACATTGTTTTAAAAGGATTTAATGAAAAAATAGAAATAGAAGGAGAACATTTTTCAAATGCAATGCCGCCATTAAACATCTTGAAAGACCAGCAGATCGCAGACGTTCTTACTTATGTCCGGAGCAATTTCGGTAATAAGGCTCCGGCAGTAACTGTTGCGGAAGTGAAGGCGGCACGAAGTAAATTGAAATAGTTCAACGTTAAATAGCAAAGGATGCTGTTCAACGTTAAATAGCGAAGTGCTTTGCCCAATGCCAATGTATGCCGCCCTTTCAGGGCTAAAAACTAATAAACTATTAAACCAATTAACCATTTAACTATTTAACCCGGTATTCCCCTTCACTGAATCAACAAATTCTTCTACACTCATAGCATCTTCAGCTTTAAAATCGCCAATTCTTGTTCTTCGAAGCTTACTTAAATAGCCTCCACAGCGAAGCTCCTTTCCAAAATCGTTTGCCAAACTTCGTATATACGTACCTGTTGTACAAACTACTTTAAATGAAACGACCGGCATTTCTACGTGAGTGATCTCAAATTCTTTGATGGTAATTTTTCTTGGCTCCAGCACTACATCAATACCTTTTCGAGCGAGCAGGTATACAGGCTTTCCTTTTTGTTTAATGGCAGAATGGGCTGGAGGCATCTGGAGAATTTCTCCTATAAACGATTTTGTAGTTTTTTCAATTTCTTCTTGTGTAATTCCATCTGTTGGTTTCGCATCTTCGGGTTCACTTTCAAGATCGTAAGTCGGTGTAACAGCGCCCAGTGTGATCGTGCCGGTATATTCTTTTTCCTGGGCCATATATTCATTGATCTTCTTGGTAAATTTCCCGGTGCAAACAATCAGAAGTCCCGTGGCGAGCGGATCCAGCGTTCCTGCATGACCCACTTTTTTTATTTTTATAGTATTCCGAATCTTTCTTACCACATCGAATGAAGTCCAATCAAGCGGCTTGTCGATTAATAAAACCCGTCCTTCTTCAAAAGTATTTTCAATCATATTCATTTTTTAAATCGCCTGCCTCGTTTTCAGCTCAAGGTATTTATTGATGGTGTTTATCGTGAGCTTTTGCGGCGAAGATAAGATGGATAAAATGCCGTATTTAGAAAGCTCTTTGGCAATCAGTCTTTTTTCAAAAGAAAATTTTTCCGCAATTGTTTTTATATAAACTTCTTCAACGCTTTTTACATCTGATTTGCTGAGCTTTTCCAATTCTGTATTCTCAAAAAATACTACCAGCAATAAATGATATCGCGCGATTGACCGCAGATAATCCATCTGCCTGTTGAGGCCAGACAAGGATTCAAAATTGGTAAACAAAATCAGGAGGCTCCGGTGTTTTATCTTATTCCTGATCTGTTGATAAAGCATTTCAAAATCGCTTTCGAGGAAATCTGTTTTTTGCTTGTAAAGTGTTTGTAAAATATTTTCCGTCTGTGTCGGCTTTCGATCCGCGGGCAAGATGGTTCCAGGCACATTTGAAAAAGT
Source organism: uncultured Chitinophagaceae bacterium (assembly GCA_963706775.1). Taxonomy (GTDB): domain Bacteria; phylum Bacteroidota; class Bacteroidia; order Chitinophagales; family Chitinophagaceae; genus Ginsengibacter. The sequence goes on along the minus strand of CAVPNF010000018.1, from coordinate 54,159 downwards.
AATCAACCCGACCTTATCCTGTTTTTTTAAACAAACATTGCTTAACACCAGGCAACTATTGATCGCATGATCTAACAATGTGATTCCATCGAATGGCATTTTCATCAGCCGGCCTTTGTCAATAATGCAATATACCTGCTGCGACCTTTCTTCCATATAGTTATTAACCATCAAACCACCCTTTCTCGCGGAGGCTTTCCAATTTAAGGTGCGGATATCATCGCCGGCAACATATTCTTTGATCTGCTCAAACTCCATGCTCTGGCCGATTTTGCGCATTCGCTTGCTTCCCGCTTCGCCTTGCAATGTCGCATTGGAAAACAATTCATATTTATGCAATTGCATGAAGGCCGGATATACAGGAATCGTTTCAGAAGCGTCATTGGTAAATCTGCGACAAATCAGATTAAGCGGAGATGCAACAAACAAATGGATATCCCCAAAATGATATTCGCCCCGCCCGAGTGGTTTTAGATACCAATGAATTTTCTTTTGCTGACGGGGTTTTAAATCCAATTTTCTTTTCCAGTTTCTGATTTGAAGTTTCTCCGGTATTTCATCAATAACCTCAACATGCACAGGAAATGAAAATTCGCTTTTGATGACAAGCTCTATTCGATTTTCATCTCCATTGCTAAAACGGTTCCCGGTAATCCTTTTTGCAAAAGAATTTCTTTTCACAAAAAACAACAAGGCATAATCGGTCAAACAAAAAACAAGAAAAGTTACAACAAAGGCGACCGCAATATTTTCCAAAACAGGTACATAAAAAGCTGCCATAAACAAAGCAATACAAAAAGCAAGCGCAATATAAAAGCGTTGTTTAATGAAAAGATCACCAAAATATTTTTTGAAAAAGTTCAAATGAAAAAAGTTTAAAATCTATGTTATGGCTTGTTTGTACATCAAAAATTGAAATACAAAAATCTACATTTTAGCTTATCTCGGCACTTCTACAGACGTGATGATATTGTGAATTAATTCATCGGCGGAGATACCTTCCATCTCTTTTTCCGGCGACAGGATAATACGATGTCGCATCACCGGCACCGCCATTTCAATGATATCTTCCGGGTTTACAAAGTCCCGTCCTTTTATCGCAGCGTTGGCCTTCGACGCTCTTAATATCGCCAGCGACGCGCGCGGCGATGCTCCTAAAAATAAAGCAGGATTGTTGCGCGTAGCATTGACAATTTTCGCAATAAAGGTTACCAGGTTCGGCTGGATAATAACTTCATTTACGATGCTTCTATATTCCTTTATTTGTGCGGCTGACACAATTTTTGAAACGTTTTCCAGTATTGTGTTTTGCGTAACCGATCGTTGATTTAATAAAATATTCACCTCTTCTTCCATGGTTGGATAATCAACGATCACCTTAAATAAGAACCTGTCCAGTTGCGCTTCAGGAAGACGGTAAGTTCCTTCCTGCTCGATTGGATTTTGTGTAGCCAGCACCAGGAATGGAAAATCCATCATGTGCGTGGTGCCATCAATTGTCACCTGCCTTTCTTCCATTACTTCAAACAAAGCAGATTGTGTTTTTGCCGGAGCGCGGTTTATTTCATCTATCAAAATAATGTTGCTGAAAACAGGCCCTCTTTTGAATTCAAACTCAGCCACTTTGGGATTAAAAACAGAAGTGCCCAAGACATCGCTCGGCATCAAATCGGGCGTAAATTGTATCCTTGAAAAATCTGCATTGATAATCTTTGCAAGCAATTTTGCCGTCAGGGTTTTGGCCACGCCCGGCACGCCTTCTATCAAAATGTGTCCATCACACAACAGGCCGATAAGCAGCAAATCGACCATCTTATGCTGGCCAACAATCACCTTACTTATTTCTTTTCTGATATTATCAATGGCTTGATTTAAAGCATTGATCTCAATGCGTTCTTCAAACAAACTTTCTTCCGCTAAATTTTCTTCCATCAGGTTTTTATTTTATTAAAATTTTCAATTTTTAGATTCAAGTCCATTAATTCTTCATCGGAAATATCTTCCTGTTCCTGGATATTTTTAATCAAATTAAATAATTCATTCGTCTCTATTGGAGGTACACCACTTTTGCCGGCCAAAGAATTAATAAATTCATTGTTAACGGCTGTGGTATTTATAAAATATTTATTCCGGATGTGCTCATAAAAATAAGTAATCATTTTATCAGCAAGGTGACGGTTATTTTTTTGCTGAAAATAAAGTCTGCCCACCGTTTCGGTAAATGCAACGCTGGCATTGCTATTGGGCTTTATGATTTCGATAGGCCGCTGTTTTCTTTTCAGATTAAAAATTACATAAATAATCATCCCTGCCAGCACCAGCCAGAATGCCCAAAGCAGCGGCGGATGTTTTCGGATCACATTTAACGAAGAAAAATCATTTGGATTTTTATGTTTTCCGGTATCATTCTTACCTGGGTCAGACGACCTGTTTTTATAATATTCATCCCAATAAATATTTTTCGGATTCAGCCGGAGGTAAGAAATTACATTTTCGAAATAATGAAAATTATAACCGGTCAATAAAAAATAGTTGCTGAAAATCCGCGGCGCCACATGAAGATAGATCCGGCCACGACCTGAAAAAAACACGGCATAATTGGGCTTATCGATTTCATTCACGCCGAGAATTCTCGTGGCCGAACTATCCAGGTTGGTGATGGCATTCAGAAACGGAAAATAATAATATCCATATTCCGCCGCATCAAAACCGCTACCAAAGTACATGCTGACATGGGTTTGATTCATTTTACCATTCACTTCACTTACTATTTCACCACTCCGGTCCATTTCGCAATAAATCGCATCAAGCAATTTCTGATCAACATAATCAGCAGAAATAAAAAGGTCATTTCCGGCCTTTACATAATTCATCATCGCCTTCACGTCATTGCTTTTTAGCACAAGGTTTTGAGTTACTAAAAAATAAAGTGAATAGACACCATCAGATGAATACGTTTTGATATCATTCCAGGTTTCTTCGAAAGGAGTTTCAGTTGTTTCTATTGTTCGCTTGTAAAAAATATGCTTAAACCCATTGTATGCAACGAAAGAACCAAAAGGCTGTTTATCTGTTTTCCGGTAATTTTCATTTAGAGAAGGAAGCCTCCTATCGTTGAGCCTGCAGCCGGCAGCCACGGCGACCAAAAAAATAATACCTAAACCATATGACAGCAATGTTCTCAAATGGATATTTTTTTGTTGAATTCAATGAATTGACGCTTTAATTTTTTGTATTGGGCCTCACTGATTAAAAAAGTTCCATACCACGCATATTCATAATTTCGGGTAAGAGCGACAAATTGGCCATGATACGGATGCGAGGACATTTCCTGCAAATATTCGCCATTGGTTTTATCGGGTGAGAAATTAATAAGCCCTTTGTCATAAAGGGATTTCAGCGTTTTCAAATACAAATATCTTGATGACAAATTAAAATTATTATTTGATTCGGCTTCGGCAATCAAGGCATCATATTCTGAAAATTCTCCAAGGCTTTCGACGCTATCTTCCTCGTCTTCGTTTCTGCGCTTTCTACTTTTCAGGCCATCAAAAATTCCATTTTTGAAAAATATTTTATAAAAAATAAACCCAATGAAAAACAGGGCAAGCGTCCAGAAAAATATCCTAATGGGCAGGCTGTTTAAGAAACGGTTCATTGCCGCATTATCTGCTGGCTTTTTGCGCTTTACTTTTCCGGCGCGATCACCTATCGTGACAGTATCTGACCTGATATCAGATCTGCTTTTCAACATGCTGTCCAGGTATTTCATATAAGCAAATTCCTTGTTTTGCCGCCATTTCAAAACGGAATCGCTTTCATTAATCAACGTTCTTTTTATCACTGTATCCGCATAGGCATCATCAATTTTATATTCCGCAGGCGGCCCCGAAATAGAATCAGCCGATTCATTCTCATCCTCTTTTTGCGCAAAAGATGGCTGAGAAAGCGCCATCAGCACTATCATCAAAAGCAAATAATAAAAAACGGGAGCTTTATTTTTCATACACTTCTCCATTCTTTAAAATTTTCCCACCTTGTAATTTAAATCCTGCTTTGTGCAGCCGCAAAGGATATAAAACAAAATACCATAAGATTAAGAAAAATGACCCGGCCAGGATGATCAGGCTGACAGGCACAGGAAGGCCGATGTCCGTGGAATTTTTCTCAAAAGTATTGCTCATCAAATGGGTAATATAACTTTCAAAAAAAGCTGCAACAATAAAAAAAGGGATGAGCGCAATGCATATTTTCATGGCATCTTTAGCTGATTTTAAGAAAGATTCCTTTCGGGTGTAAGTACCGGGAAAGAGCCAGCCAAATCCTAATATTAACCCGGCACAGCTCGCGATCACGATGGAGGAAATTTCTATCGTGCCATGAATCCAGATCACCGCAACAGATTGCCAGCCGAGGCCCTGGGAGAAGAAAATATATTGAAAACATCCGAGCATCACGCCATTCGACCACATCATCATGATCGTTCCTACTCCGAATAAAACTCCAAAGATCACGGTCTTAAAGGCGACGCTGATGTTGTTGTAGGCGATACGAACAAACATTGAAAATGGATTGTCATCTTTATAAACACCAAAGGGATCGCCCTGCTGAATTCTTGAAATCGTTTGATCATAATATCCGTTTTGCACATTATTATTAAAATAATCCTGCGCATAATTCGGATCTGTTGTGGAAGAGATAACGCCGACTGCCACAAAAGAAATAAACAAAAGAAGCGTAAAGAGAAAAACTTTATGATAGCGCCGAAACAATAACGGCAATTCATATTTCCAGAAATTGACGACGCGGGAAACTTTCTGTTTTTTATTTTGATAAATACTTTGATAAATAGAACCCGCAATACCATTGATCCAGCGGGTCACCTTGCTTTTTGGATAAAAAGTTTTCGCATAGGCAAGGTCGTCGAGAAGCGTGATGAAGCGGTCGGCAATTTCGTCCGGGTCTTTGGTTTTTTCATGCTGATATTGATTCCACTTATCAACATTCTTTTTTATAAATCTCGCTTCACGCATAGAGTAAAATTAAAACAGCCTCTCCAAAAGCTTCTACCGGAAAAATTACGATCGTTCATGGTTATTATTTCCGAATTCCCGTAAAAAGGTAAGGTTCCAAAATGAAACAATTTAATCAGTAAAAAATAAAAAATGTCATTTTATTTTAAAATAATAAATTGCCGCATGGCGCTGATACAAATAGCTACTCCTTTCAATATTGACCTCGAATTTGAAATTGCTGAATTCTACAAAAGGCTGTTCGCTTACCTGCTGGATTTTACACTATTGCTGGGATTTTTTATCGCGATGAAATATCTCTATTATGGGAATTTTGGCAACGTCAGCGCCAATACGCTCCAAAGAAATATGGGCCTGGATATTCTAACAATTTCTATTCCGATGTTATTATATTCACTTGTTTTTGAAGTGATGATGCATGGCCAGACGATTGGTAAAAAATTGATGAATATAAGAGTCGTTAGTCTGAATGGTGGTGAACCATCTACCGGTCAATATGGAGTGAGGTGGATGTTCAAGGCATTTGAATGGCCTTTCTTTTTCGGATATACGGTCCTCACCGGAGAAAGTCTTTTTGGCTACATTTTGATTACGGGACTTCTTGGTATCGCGGTGGTAATTGTCATCGCCATCACGAGAAAGAGTCAACGACTTGGAGACATTGCCGCAAATACGGTTGTTGTAAATACACAATCTCCTTTTTCAGTCGACGATACTGTTTTTATGGAGATTGAAACCGAAAATTTCAAAGTAAAATATCCCGAGGTATTAAAGCTTTCCGACCGGGATATCAACACCATAAAAAATGTGGTGAATTTATTTTATAAGAATCATCAAACAGATACCTGTGACAAGGTGTCCCAAAAAATACAGGAAGTATTAAACATTCAAACCGATCAATATCCAATCGATTTCCTTGAAAAATTACTGGCTGATTATAATTATTTAGCAACGAGGTGACAACCGATTTAACCGCGCATAGCAAGTCCTATCATGAATAAGATAAACAGGAGCACATAAATCGAGAGAACAACAATGGCGGTTATTCCATAAAACTTCAACAACGATTTTAAGTTTTGAAAAGATTCTTCAAAATTTTCCTGGCTTACGGAGTTTAAGGCTTCCTGCATGCGGACAGAGAATCTAAAAAGATAAAAGCTTGGGAAAAATAAAAGGCCCGCAATTACCAGGTAAACAATCGTCATTACGGTAGTCATAGCCGACATAGCGCCCGCCGGCATTGAATTATAAGGAGGTAATTTCATTATTAAGGCCGGAATAAAAAAAGAAATCACTGCCATCAACCCACAAAATATAAATCCAACAATGGACAAAAATTTTCCCCATTTGGCAGATTCACCTAAAAAATTCTGGACGGGCGATGATACCTGCAAATCATTATTAAGAAGATCAAAACTTTCCATATCAGTTGTTTTTGGTAATAAAGGTTAGTAAATTCCGCGTAGAATGCAAGTATTCCTTATTTGAAAGAAAACAAGAAAACTACTTTTAGGGTTATAAGGCGACTTTAGAATTTAAATAAAATACACAAATAGAATCAGGTGAAAGCGTTTCTTTTGGATACTTGCGTAACGGCTCAGAATAAGCACAAACAATCCCTAATTATTGGAAATTGATTTTTAAACCAAACAAAAAGTTTCGAAGAAAATATTTTTCTGGGCTATGCTAGTAATTCTCATTAAGGATTTTACTATTGTCCTGTCTTTTTATTTGCCTTGAGTAATTTCTTTTCGTCACCATCCAGCTTACGTTGCAATTTTTTTTACGTCTTCGGCTCGCGGAAGGTTTTCCGGTACAATGCCGCGTTTTGTAAGCATATCCCGTACAGCCTGATTATTATCAATATGCTCTTTTTCAATTCTGGTTTGTCCTTTTAAATCTTTGTTCTGAACATTGAGTCCGGGTCATTTCCGCAGCCAGGTTCTGCTCTGCGGGTTTGTACTGCAAAGTAAATTTGGGCAAAAGCTATTTCTTGTTTGCGGCTGTCTCCATTTTGTGCAATTAAATAACAAGCGTAACGGGTTAGTATAATATCAACGATTTCCTTTTCAGCGCCTTTGGCATTGGTATCGTTTTCCTGACGTCAGGAAAATGATAAATAATTTCTTCTCCCGCACTTTTACATGCATCTTTTGCTTTTTGAATTACCTTTTCAAAGTTTTCCATTTACTGTAACCAAGCAAAAATTTGTAACTCCCTTGCGCTCCAGCATTCTACACCTTCCAATTCGGCGGATGCAGCCTCAAATTGTTCAATAGTCGCTTTATCTCCTCTGATTTCATTACACAAACACTTTAATAAAAAAATACTAATCCGGACTCTTTTAAATAAACATTAATTTCTGAATCCAATTCGGCATCTTTTGTTTCCAAATGTTGATTTGCCCGTTATCTAAATGTCAATTTCTTCTTCTTTCTCAAACGTTTCCACGTTACGCGGAATGTCCAAGTTATAATCATAACATACGCCATGTGGCAACAAAAAACGCAAAAAGGCAAATACTACTTTTTCGCTTGTCTAATAAGCCCTCGCAAACAACACCCTTTCCTGGCTTGGGTTTCCGGTTAAAATACATTTGCCATCTTCTTTTGGGTTATCCAGCGGAATGCAGCGAATCGTAGCCTTGCTCAACTCTTTTATCTTTTCTTCAGTTTCCGCTGTACCATCCCAATGAGCAGAAATAAAACCTGCCTTTCCATCAAGCAATGCCAAAAATTCTTCCCAGCTATCGGCTTTTGTTACATGCTCATCACGGTAGATTTTGGCCTTTTCATAAATACTTTGTTGAATAGCGTTGAGTAAAACATAAACCGTGTTGGCGATTCCATCTATTGATACGAGTTCTTTCGCCTTCGTATCGCGGCGCGCAACTTCCACAACATTTTTTTCGAGGTCTCGTGCACCAATAGCGATTCTTACAGGAACGCCCTTCATTTCATATTCAGCAAATTTCCATCCCGGGCGGCGGCTATCATCGTCATCATATTTTACGGAAACACCTAACGCTTTGAAATCTTCCAGGATTAATTTTACTTTTTCATCAATCATTTTCTTTTGATCATCGCCTTTATAAATGGGAACGATCACCACCTGGATAGGCGCTAATTTTGGAGGAAGTACCAGGCCGTCATCATCACTGTGAGCCATTACCAGCGCACCTATCAGGCGCGTACTTACTCCCCAGCTTGTTGCCCACACATATTCCAGGTTATTTTCTTTATCACTGAATTTAACATCAAAGGCTTTGGCAAAATTTTGTCCGAGGAAATGAGAAGTTCCTGCCTGCAAAGCTTTGCCATCCTGCATCAGCGCTTCGATACAATAAGTATCTACTGCCCCGGCAAAACGTTCGTTTACACTTTTTACACCTCTAATAACGGGCATCGCCATCCACTCTTCGGCAAATTCCGCATACACTTTCAACATCTGGATCGTTTCGTCTATGGCTTCCTGTGAGGTCGCGTGAGCGGTATGGCCTTCCTGCCAAAGAAATTCTGTAGTACGTAAAAATAAACGTGTACGCATTTCCCATCTTACCACATTTGCCCATTGATTGATCAGCAAAGGAAGATCACGGTAGGATTGTATCCAGGTTTTATAAGTATTCCAAATAATCGTTTCTGAAGTGGGGCGAACAATCAGCTCCTCTTCCAGCTTTGCAGACGGATCTACAACAATACCGCCACCGTCAGGATCATTCATCAGGCGATAATGGGTTACCACCGCGCATTCCTTCGCAAATCCTTCTACGTGAGCCGCCTCGCGACTTAAAAAACTTTTAGGGATAAAAAGGGGGAAATAAGCATTTTGATGACCGGTCTCTTTGAAGCGTTTATCAAGCTGGTCGCGCATGTTTTCCCAAAGTGCGAATCCATAAGGCTTTATTACCATACATCCTCTTACGGCACTATAATCGGCTAAGCCTGCCTTGATAATTAGGTCGTTATACCACTGCGAATAATCCTTTTCCCGGCTTGTAATCTCTTTGCTCATTTATTTTATTTTTCCTGTGAAATTTTGTATATTATTTTTAAAAAATTACTTTTTGGTGTTTATTGATCCGTAGAAAATGACTAATGCGCATTAGCGATTTTTTAACACCGCCCAAATAATTTAGCCCTTTCGAAGTTGAGATTTATGATTAAATTTACATCGAACCGGCGCAAAAGTAAAACTTCATTATTAAAACTTTAAAGTTAAATGCCATGAAAACAACTCATTTACTATTCATTGGTATGATAGCTGCTTTTAGCAGTTGCAGCACAGCTTACCGCTCTGGACAAACGCCTGACGATGTTTATTATTCACCAGCGCCTGCGGCGGTTGAAACCTATGTCACCAGTGACAACCAGCAAGATCGAAATGCCTATGGATATAACGACGATGAAGATCAGGATATCCGTCGCGGAATACAAGATCCGCGATATCGGAATAATTTAAGCAGCAACTTTTCAATCGGACTTGGATCCGGATACGGCTATAATCCTTATTTATACAGTCCATACGGCGGTGGCTATGGAGGTTACGGATACGATCCTTACGGTTACAGTTCTTTTGGATACAAAGGAATGTATGATCCTTATGGATATGGATATAATTCTTATTATTCACCTTATTATAGCGGAATAGGATATGGAGGCGGCTATGGCGGAGGTTTCGGCGGATATTATTCACCGATCTACAGTTATTATCCCGGGATCGGTAGTATAAGTACTAACACCAATGTGGGCCCAAGGCGGGTGAATCTTGCAGCGTTCAATAGTGCAACTGCTAACAGGATCAACCAGGCGAACCAGGGAACTGTTTCCGGAACCCATCCCTCTTCAATGCCAGTCAGGGCTTTCGGTATTAGGCCGGGCCAGTCAGGAACGATAGAAAGACAACAGGGCAGCGGTGTTGGAAATGTGATCCGGAGAGTATTCACGCCTTCCGAAAGCAGAACTGCTCCCAATAATTCAAGGAGTTTTGATAATAGTAATAATCAGTCATCCAGAAACGATAACAGAACTTACACGCCACCTGCAAGGACGTTCGATAACACGCCATCGTCCAACACAAGCAGTTCACCTGCTCCAAGCAGCAGCAATAGCGCGCCTGTAAGAACTTTCAGAAAATAAAATTCTTAAAAGGATGGAATTCTCTTCATCCTTTTTTTTGACAATGCCAATTTTTGAAATTAAAAATTTCTTTAGCCAGAGTTATTTTCAAACAGATTTGAAATTATTTCGTACCATGAAAGCAAAATATTTAATCATTAGCCTCCTGTTCATTACCAGCAATACTTATGCGCAGGAACCGGCTGACGCACTCCGCTATTCTTTTCTGACTCAACAAGGCGGAACTGCGCGTAACCAGGCAATCGGCGGCGCGGGCGCATCTCTCGGCGGAGAATTTTCGTCACTTTTTATTAACCCTGCAGGTCTTGGATTTTACAAGACCGGCGACTTCACTTTTACGCCAGGCTATGCGCTGAAGACTAACAATTCAAATTATTTAAACGCCGGTAACAAAGCCACGGAAAACAATTTCAACCTGGGCGCTACGGGATTGGTATTTGCATCGCCTTCCGAACGAAAAAAAGGCAACAGTTTTGCGATTGGAATTGGGGTAAGCAGGCTTGCAGATTTTAGCAATCATACTTACTACAGCGGCATTAATACTAAATCATCGTATTCTGAAAAATACCTGGAAGAATTGACCAAAAATAACGAGACGGATCCAAATCATGCGGCGACCAGCTATCCGTACGGCAGCAGTCTTGCGTTGAATACTTATCTCATAGATCCGACTTACAATGCGGATAGCTCAGCAGTTACCGGCTATCGAAGCAACGCGAATCCTGCTTTCGGTTTAACACAGGAAAATACTATTAATACATCCGGAGGAATTACGGAATTGGCAATTGGAGCAGCATCTAATTCTAAAGACAAATTTTATTTTGGAGGATCCCTGTCTTTTCCAATTTTAAACTATACTCGTGATGGTTCTTACAAAGAAAGCGACGCCTCAAATAATACTCAAAATAACTTCAACTATTTTGAAGCAAATGAATCATTAAATACAAAAGGAATTGGTGTAAATGCAAAACTTGGAATTATCTATAAACCAAGGGAAGATGTCCGGTTGGGGCTGACTGTCCATACACCAACTTTTTACCAGCTTACGGACCATTATTCCACGGAAGTAGTTACCGACCTGGAAGGCTATGGCGGCTCAGGAATAAAAAGACAAAGTTCAACGGACCTTACGGATGGCCAACCGTTGATATCGAAATATAATTTGAATACGCCATGGAGAGCGATCGTCAGCGGCTCTTATGTATTTAGTGAAGTAGCTGACGTTCATCAGCAACGTGGTTTTGTTACTGCGGATATAGAATATGTAAATTATAAAGCCGCTTCCTTTCATGCGGTGGACAACGATCAGCAATCAAAAGACTATTATTCTCAGCTGAATAACACGATAAATAATTTGTATAAAAATGCCATCAATGTAAGATTGGGCGGAGAAGTAAAATTTAATACTTATATGTTCAGATTAGGTGGCGCTTATTATGGAAACCCTTATCAGAATGACAAGAAAGATCTTGTAAAAGTGAGCGGTGGCGTTGGTTACAGGGATAAAGGAATTTACATTGACCTGACTTATGTTTACTCAATGAACAAGGATGTGAATTATCCCTATTTGTTAGAAGACAAAGGAAATGTGCCGGCTTACCTGAAAAATAATGCTGGTAATATCGTGGCAACGATTGGATTTAAATTGTAGGTGAGGAAGCAGGTTTAGATTGTTTAGAGGTTTAGTCGTGTACAAAAGATTTGATCCGTTCTCCAAACAATGTAACAATCCAACGATAAAACAATCTAACAATATAGCCATCCAATAATAGCCAACACAATAACAACAATCAAATCCCAAACTTTTTAAACCAGGTAATTTGTCTTTTGGCAAAACGCCTGGTATTTTTTTTTATCTCCGCAACGGCATGATCTAAAGATATTTTTCCGTCAAAATAATCAAACAACTCTTTATAGCCCACTGTCTGAAGCGCATTAAGTTGTCGAAAAGGCAATAATTTTTCTGCCTCCGCTAACAAACCTTCTTCCATCATCATATCAACACGATGATTAATGTTCGCGTAAAGCTGATCTCTCGGAACATCCATTACCATATTTTTAATCTCGAAATCACGCTTAATTTTGCCGCCGGACTGGAAATCAAGAATTGATTTTCCTGTTGAGAGATTCACTTCCAGCGCGCGTAGCATGCGTTGAGGATTTTGCATTTCGCCATGTTGTGAGAAAGCCGGATCATGAACGATTAATTCATTTTGCAGCCATTGCATTCCATGAAGATCGTATTGTGTATTTATATCGTTTCGAACGGTTTCATTTGCAGGCGGTATGTCATCTAATCCCTCACTAAACGCTTTTATATAAAGCCCTGTTCCGCCAACCATGACCGCAGTGTCGCTGGTTTCAAAGATTTTATAGACAGAATCTAATGCATATTTTTCAAATACTTTGACATTAACCTCGTCATGAATTGAATGAGAATTGATGAAATAATGTTTTACGCGTTGTAGCTGTTCCGGCGAAGGTTTAGCGACGCCTATATTGAGCTCTTTAAAGCACTGACGGCTATCCGCCGAAATAATTTGCGTATTATATTTTAGAGCAAGTTCAATGCCGTGGGCAGTTTTGCCAACTGCAGTTGGCCCCGACACGATGATGCAGGTTTTTTTATTCATAAAATTTGAAAGAGCCTGCCTGCCGGCAGGCAGGTTTGTAAAGAACCCGTCAAATCATTTTAAATTTCTTCCGCGTTACTTTCTTCTACATTCTCGTCGTCATTTTCTTCAGCGTCGCTCTCCTCGCCTTCTTCGCCGTAGCCTTCAGCCAGAATTGCCGTATTCAGATCATACTTTTCTTCTATTTCAGCGAGCTTTTCATTTACCAACCCTTTCGTTCCATATTGACTTGGGCCAATTCCTTCGCTGCGCAGACAAGAAGGATAAGTTACCTTATGATTTTCTTCTTTATTTACATTGATGAGCTCTACCATAAACGTCCAGTTTTTATGAACGTCATAGACATAAACAAACTTTTGGTTCGGATCATGTATCTCAGAGCCAATAGAGGTTTCGCTCATGATCAGCGGTTCCGCCTTATAAGCTTTATCATATTTTTCCAAAGAAATTTCGCGACCTCTTTGCCACTTGTCATTACTACGATAAAAGGTAGCCCGGTGCTTATTGTCAAACTCAAAGCATTTCAAAATAACATCATGAAGTTCCTGAAAGCTTTGCTTATGTTTTATCACCACGTCCCGGTAGACGCTGTCATCTTCTTCCCAATAAATCCTGAATTTTAAAACTGCCATGAAACAAATTTAAGAATTACTTGCCAATTAAAATTTTTGAATAAAATATCAAAATCTACAAGTAAAATAAGATCCCAATACGGGCATGAATATTACGATTTTTTGAAAACCACAAAACAATTCCTTAGCATTTTATTAATTTATTTGTTGATTTTTTTTCGGTTCAATCAAAACGTTTGTTTGTTGTTGCGATAAAAACTTTTATGGTTGAATCCAAACGTCAAACAAGCGATTTTATAGAAAATTGACTTTTATTTTTGATGTGAAATCACGGTCTTGAAATAAAAAAAATCCCTTGAAATATTACGGGGACTTCGTGATACCTAAATCATTCGCAATCCTTACCATATATTCAAAAGCAGCATCATATTGATTGGGAATTACACCATCTAATATAGCCTCCCGAACAGCATTTTTAATTTCACCCACAACTCTTGAAGGCGAAAGTCCAAATTCATTCATGATAATTTCTCCTGTGATCGGAGGTTGCCAGTTACGAAGATGGTCCGATTCTTCCACCTCCTTAAGCCGCTGTTCTACCATTTCAAAATTGGCTAAGAACTTCTGAACCTTAAGCTTATTTTTAGAAGTAATGTCAGCTTTGCAAAGCTTCATCAGATCTTCGATATCATCACCGGCATCGAAAAGTAATCTGCGTATAGCCGAGTCCGTTATATTCTCTTTGGTAAGACCGATTGGCCTCAAATGCAACTCAACCATCTTTCTCACATATTTCATTTTTTCATTCAGAGGCAATTTCAACTGCGCGAAGATTTTGGGAACCATTCGCCCACCCACGACTTCATGCCCGTGAAATGTCCAGCCATGGCCTTCTTCAAACTTTTTGGTATTGGGTTTGGCGATGTCATGCAATATGGCGGCCCAGCGAAGCCATAAATCATCGGTGCCAGGAACAATATTATCCAGCACCTGCAGCGTGTGGTAAAAATTATCTTTATGTCCTTTTCCGTCAATATATTCTGCTCCAACAAGCGCGATCATCTGCGGAAAAATAATTTTCAATAATCCCGATTTATACAATAGATCAAAGCCAACGGATGGCTTAGATGTCATGATAATTTTATTGATTTCGTCAATAATCCGCTCTCCGCTTACGATCTTAATTCTCGCGGCGTTTTCCCGGATCGCTTCAAAAGTCTCCGGAAAAATGGCGAAATTCAATTGCGTCGCAAAACGAATTGCCCGCATCATCCGTAACGGATCATCGATAAAAGTCTGGCCCGGTGGCAGCGGTGTTCTTATGATTTTTTCATCGAGGTCCACACGACCCTTTAGCGGATCAATCAGTTTACCAAAATCCTGTTTATTCAGGCTAATGGCCATCGTATTAATAGTGAAATCCCGCCTCATGCGGTCTTCATCAAGCGAAGCCGGCAGCACATGCGGCTTACGGCTGTCCTGGCTATAACTTTCTTTCCGCGCGCCAACGAATTCGATCTCGAAATTGGATTCTTTGGAAAAGATTTTTATTTGGGCTGTGCCGAAATTCTTGAAAAAACTTACGTTTGGTGTTGGTGAAAATTTTTCAGCCGTTTTACGGGCCAGTTCTATTCCATCGCCGATGCAAACAATGTCCGCATCCTTGGTGGGACGATCTAATATTTTATCTCTGACAAAGCCGCCTATGATATACACAGGCATATTCAACTCCGCCCCTGCTTCCGCAATTTTTCCGAAAATCGAAAGCTCATCTTCTGTACAATTAATATCCATCCGGCAAAAGTAAATGGATAAATTGTCTTTTAGAATAATCGGCTTATTTGAAGATGATCAGTAACAAGGGAATGAATTGTTTTAGTTAAAATACAACCCGCTATGAGGCCCACTCAGGAGCCTCATGCATATCTCTGATAACCCAAAATATAGATTTTAAGCTTTTGAAATATTGGTTAATTTATTCACTTAACTTTTTTTCAGCTTTTCAGGATCCCATTGAATAATTTTGTTGGTAAAATAACTTTCATTACACAACAGCGCGGGCGCTGCCGCACGATAGCCGAATAAAGCGTCTTCCACAACAGAACCGTTCGTGCGAATGGCATTGATCCAGTTATAATGATGATCAAAATGGGCTCCTTTGTAACCTTCCTCTGCGGTGTAGATCATTGTTTCCGGGGGAAGCATGGTCTTGCGCTCATAAACATATTCTTTTCCGGCACCGGTATTTTTTGTTTTGTTCAAAGGATCATTTTCATCCACCATTAACTTGTTTTTATACAGCGTCACTTTGTCCCATTCCACCGTCATTGAGCCTTCGCTGCCCACCATGCGCAAATAATTCGTACCACCTGTTCCGTCAACAAAATTAACCCTCAATGAAAGATTGAATGCAGGATGAACTTTCGTGTCAGGATAGTCGAAAGTACCGAGCATAATATCCGGAACCTCTCTCCCATCTTTCCAATAGCGAAGGCCGCCGGTCGCCATTATCTTTTCGGGCCCGATAGAGCCGGTGATATAATGTAAACTTGAGAATACATGAACAAATAAATCCCCGGATACGCCGGTTCCATAATCACGGTAATTTCTCCATCTGAAAAACCGGGTCGCATCAAAAGGGCGTTTGGTTGTGTTGGCAAGAAAAGCGTCCCAACCAACAGTTGCCGGTGAAGCATCAGCGGGAATCGGGTATTGCCAAGCGCCGGTTGGCGACATACGGGCGTAGAAAGCTTCAGCATAATTCAATGTACCAATAGCACCTTCTTTCAATAATTGTTTGGCTTTTTCATTTCCAAGAGAGCTCATCCCCTGGCTGCCCACCTGGAACACAACTTTATTTTTATTTTGTGCAGCAATCACTGCAGGCGCCTCAGAAATATCGTGCACCATCGGTTTTTCACAATATACATGCTTGCCTTTGTTCATCGCCGCAACGGAAATATCCTTGTGCCAATGATCCGGCGTTCCCACTATTACTGCATCCACATCTTTTCTTTCCAAAATTTCGCGGTAATCGCGCGTTGTAAATATGTCATTACCCCAACGTTTTTTCGCCTGAGCCAAGCGGCCATCATACAAATCGCACACGGCCACAAGTTTCACTCCCGGAACGGTAAGGCAGGTGATCGCATCCGCTGTTCCCATGCCACCAGCACCGATCAGCGCAATCTGCACCTGGTCACCGGCACTATACGTTTTATTTGTTTTCATCAATTGCTCCATGTGTTTCACGCTGTCTTTAGCACTTACAATGGAAGGAATCAGGGAAGCGCCAATCATGCCCTTAGTAACATTTGA
This sequence comes from uncultured Chitinophagaceae bacterium, assembly GCA_963706775.1. Taxonomy (GTDB): domain Bacteria; phylum Bacteroidota; class Bacteroidia; order Chitinophagales; family Chitinophagaceae; genus Ginsengibacter. The sequence goes on along the minus strand of CAVPNF010000018.1, from coordinate 37,465 downwards.
AATAAAAGACCGACGCGAGTTTTGGTTCTGATTTTTTGACATGATTATCTTATTAATTTTTAATTAATGAAATGGCACAGCGATCAAAAACTGATCTTCAATGCCAATTAAATCTAAAGTTTATTATAGCCGAAAAGATAAGAATAGAAATCTAAAATCAGAAGATTTTTTTTACCATAAAATGACCGGTCGGAAAAAATCGAATACTTTACCTATCAGTTGCTCATAAACGAAAATGTAGTTTTTTTCATTTTTAGTACGGCAAAGAAATGGAATCCGGTTCGATAAATTCATAGTTGAAATCATTTTCCAGGTAGCTTATTGGCGAATCGGGTGGCATATAAATATCATTTTTTGTAATACCCCACGGCTTCCAATAATCGGCAAGCACTTGCGCAAACATATTATCATCCCATTGAGCAAATAATGGCTTATCAGGTTCATCCGTCATTGGTATTGACTCTACCACTACGCCCGATTCTTTGATGTCAATATTATGTTTTGCGAAACTGGTTAACAGGTAATTAGAATAGATAAATCTTGCACACAGCTCTTCAAACTGCACCGGGTGCAGTGTTTTATCCAAAATTTTGCTGAGGAGTTTTTCCTGGTATCGCCCAACCGCTCCGTTATCCTGGAGACAAGCCACGATTCCGAATCCATTCATTCCAAGTGAAAAATTCATATTGGTCGGTTCATCCCTATAATTAAAAACATCTTTGGAATATTGAACCTTAACTATGGAAATGCTCCACGGCTTTAAGCCTTCAAAGCTCATCGGAACAACCAAAGATTGCAACATGAGGTGAAGTTTTTTGAAACGTCTTTGCAGTGCCGGCGATAATTTGAATTCTTTTTGTCTTTTAGCCGATTTCTTTTTCTCGACCAAAAGATCATTGTACAAGACACCATATACCATTTTACACATCCATTGAAACAGGCGTTCTTCCGGAAGTGCTTTCACTGCCTCATATCCGGCGATAAAGGCTGTTTCAATTTCTTTCTCGAGCGGGTCAATTACGCTTGTAATTATATGTCGCGAACATGGAATTTTCAGATCAGGATAAAGAAAACCCGTAAACTGATCCATCATCACAAATTTTGTATTTTGAAGAGCGTAACGCTCAATGACCCAGGACGGGAAAACAGGAATGTGCTCATCATCGCTTTGCAAATCTTCGCCGGTTAAAAAACAGGTGTGCGGATCTAAATATAGATTTTCAAAAGGATCGTAAAGGCGTATTTCCATGAGAGCAAAAATAATGGATGCTGATTAATTGGCTAATTATCTAATTTGCTAATTAGCTAGTAGTTTGAGTTTATCTTGCGGATCATTTTTTCCCTATGAAATTTTTTCTTTTTTATACGTTGGTATTTTTAGGCTGGCCGGTTGAAAATGTTGTTATTAAAAATGATCCCTCCTTAACCGCGAAGGTGATTAAAATTGTAGATGGCGATACTTTTGATGTGTTGACAAAAAGCAACGAGGTGATACGAATAAGAATGAATGGAATTGATTGCCCGGAGCGCCGGCAGGATTATTACCAGGTCTGTAAAGACGCATTAAGCAATTATATTTTTAGCCGCGATGTGCAATTAACGGTGCATGGTAAAGACCGGTACAAAAGGACAATTGCCGATGTTTTTTACCAGGATAAAAATATTAACCTGTTGATGATCCGAAATGGTTTTGCCTGGCATTATAAAAAATATTCCACAGATGCGGCGATGGCTAAGGCGGAAGAAAAAGCACGCAGAGAATGCATTGGACTGTGGAAAATAAAACGGCCTGTTGCACCATGGGATTTTCGTAAGGCCAGAAAAAAACAACTACCGGCAACTTCAAAATAAAATTATGAGCACTGTAATAGCGAAACCCCAGGTGGAAATAGATGCAGCCATAAAAGAATTGGTAAAACAGCAGGTAGAACGCTGCACCATTGTACATTGCCGGTTTTTTACAGAAGTGCCAACCGGCATCAGGATATGGCCCAGCACATTTTTGAATGAAGACAACGGACGTAAAGTAAAATTGATCAAAGCATTCAATATTTCCATAAGTCCAATATGGACGCATCATTACATTTTCGATGATTACATCCGCTTCACTTTGGTATTTGAAGGATTAAGCAAACCATGCAAAAGCTTTGCTTTGCATGAAGAGATTGAAGAACCATTAGCATTCTATAGCCATCCCATTTCAAGAAACAGTACAGACGTTTATACCACAGAAGTATTTTGCTAATCGGGATTTTTAATTTTTTAAAAAAATCAAAAATCTACCTTTTCGCTTTTCACGCTTTAAAAAATGATGCTATCTGAAGTCGAGCCATATTACGCCTTCATACGGGCTGTTGAGCTCAACATTCTTTTGACTTTGCGGACCCAGCGCTTCTGCTTTTTTGAATTTAGTTCCGATTGGCTGGATCGCATTCATAATTCCAATATTTCCTTCGGGATAACTCACCGTAGTATTGGTATTGAAAGCTCCCCCGGGATTCGGTGTTTTCAACAATTGAAAAAACATGTTATCGGCGCCGAAATAGATACTAAAAGGTATTTGATCCGTGGATATCCTGGCCCAATATAATTCGGCATGATTGCCTTTAAACTCAGGATAATTCCAGCTTTCACCGGTGACGGTATTATTATATTTTTTATCCCAAAGTCCGAATTGCAATCCTTTGAGACGATTCTTCCAAACATGATAAGGCCCGCGTCCAAGCCATTGCATTCCTTTTATATGCTGCTCAGGATAATTAAAAGTAATTCCCATAAAATCGGCTTCGCCGCGTTGGCTAAAGCTATAGGATAATTTCGTAGCCTGTCCCGGAACGAACGTCCATTCTGCGCCGAGCCAGTTTTTTCCATCGTGGTAATGTGCGTAAACCGCTAACTGATCATTCTCTTTTTTAAAATGAAACGAATCCAGTTTCAGATCAAAACCGGCGAGAATTGGGCCGCCCGATAGTGACAGAACCGAATCATTCCGCATTACTTTTTCAAGATATCCGTTGGATTTATTAAAGTAGAACTGCACGTTTCCATTGCTCACCATTAGCGTTTGTCCATCATCGTTAGTCTTTATTTCAGCGGCATTGCCGGAAGCTGTCTTCAGCCATTTTTCAGCGGCTTCCACGGGACTATGCAGTGGCCAGCTCCATGTGAAAATTTCCTGGCCATAGGGATCTGTTGCTGTTAAGTACAAAACATCGTGCGTTGCCCAGGCAGACGGCAACGCCAGGTCAATAAATCCTTTCTCATCGGGCAGTAAAGAAATGGTATTAATCTTTCCCGAATCACTAACGCTGACCGTCATATTTCCTGCGGACGGATTTCCAAAAGTGGTGAGTCTCCAGCTAAAGGAACATTGATTCAAATTGGTAAACAGATACCTGTTTTCTACTAATATTTTTCCGTCAAACTCCTTTGGAATATACTGCTGATCAATGAACACCGGCGACCATATTTCTTTGATCGTATAAAAACTTCCTTCCTTTTCACGATGCGGCCCGAGAATGCCGTCCGGCGCATTATTTTTATGTGTATCAATCGAATCTTTCCAATCGCGACGCACAATTCCTTCATCTGCAAAAACCCAAAGAAAGCCACCGGCGCTGTGTGGCATCTTCATCATCACATTCCAATAATCATCAAGGCCCGCGCCGAGGCCACCATCATAAAGACCATGTAATAATTCTGTGGGGAAAAATACCTCCTTTCCATACATGCCCACATTGATTAAATAATTATAATCCGGATAATGCTTTGTGTCGGTACTATTAAATTTTTCCCACGGATGAATCACCAGTCTTTTTTGCGGATCATACAAATGAAAATCATTATCAAGATTACGGTTAAATCCTCCTTCGTTTCCATTATCCCAAATTAAAATTGATGGATGATTCACATCGCGAACGACCAATTCCTTTACCAATTTGTGTCCGGTCGTATCATCGTAAAAATGCTGCCAGCCCGTTAGTTCATCGAGCACCATCAATCCCAAAGAATCGCAGGCGTCAAGAAAATCAATATCAGGCGGATAATGAGACATTCTAACGGCATTCATGTTCATCTCTTTGATCAACTTTATATCTTCAATGTTGACCACCTTACTCGTAGTACGACCACTTTCCGGCCAAAAGCTATGATGGTCCACACCTTTGAACATCACCTTTTTTCCATTCAAATAAAAGCCATCGTGCGGCCTTAATTCTGCGGTGCGAAATCCAAATTTTTGTTGGACTGAATGAATGATTTTTCCACTTTTATTTCTAAGTGAAATAGTAGCGGTATATAAGTTGGGAAATTCCGGGTTCCATAAAGAAACATTTTCATAATGTTGATGAATCAAGGTCATCGAATCATTTGCCAGTACCGGAACCGAAACTGATTTTAATTTTTCGGTGCCAACTGATTTTTCAATTTCTGTCTCAATGGAGTATCCATTCTGTGCATTGGCAGTAAAAACCTGCATATTAAAATCGCCATTTGCCTTTGCATCAATCGCAACCCTTTCGATATGATTTGAAGGAAGAATTTCAAGATATACAGGCCGGAATATTCCCCCGAAAATCCAGAAATCACCATCACGCTCGGCCTTATTAATAGAAGCATTCGACGAACGTTTGCTTACCTCCACTTCCAGCAAATTTGATTTTCCAAATTTCAACAATGGAGTAATATCATATTTGAATTGATAGAATGCACCCTGATGGATTTTTCCGGCCAGCTTACCATTCACCTTCACTTTTGTGTCGGTCATGGATCCATCAAACACAATATTCACCTGGCTATTCAGCCAATTTTTTTCGGCCTTGAATTGATAACGATACAGCCCAACTTCATCACCGGGCGTCTTTTCACCGCCATAATTATAAGTGCCAAAGCCCTGCAATTCCCAACAAGACGGCACGGCAACCTTTGTCCATTTACCGCTATTATTTCCTTTGGTGCAATAAAAATCCCATGCTATCGTGTGATCCTTATCTGTACCGGATAAATATTTGACTATCGTTTGCTGGCTATTCGCCGCGAAACAAATAAAGAAATTAAAAAGGATGCCCAGGAGTAATTTTTGTTTGCTCATGCCGTACGATTTTTCGATTCTGTTTTTTTTAATGGAATTATTTTCGAAATCAGTTTTTAAACGAATTGCACTCAGTTATAAAACAATGGTTATTGTTTAAACAAATATAGCCGTAAAAGATTCTACTTTATTTCGGCTTCAAATGGAATATAAAAAACTACTTTTTCGCTTATCAGGAATATTTATCTCTTGATACCATAAAAACTGCTTATAAGAATTGGCTATCAGTTTTTCGTTTGTGGTTCGCTGTGATTTGGATAGGGGAAAAAATACCCCAGAATAAATTATTAAGAAAAATCTATCAATTCCCTGTTGAAAAAAAATGTGGTATAATCTTGGTAAATTATCAGAGATCTATTGCTGAGATACTTTGAATTATACCTGCTTTCGTTTTTTAATTTATTATCGGAACTTATGTTTTGCCGGAACATTCTTTATTTATTTATGATCAACATGCTTTGCCTCGGCAGCTGTGCGCCTAATAAAAAAAAATTATCCTTCAAAGATTATGATCTGCACAATCCATATATTTTGATACTAAATGATGAGCTGGTAGAAATATCCGGCATTTGTTATTATCCAAAAGATACCAGCGTGTTTGCAATCTCTGATGAAAGTGGTAATCTTTTTAAAATCCATCTTGGGAAGAACATTGTTACTCAAAAATGGAGGTTCGATAAGAAGCGGGATTTTGAAGATTTATATTTTAAGGACAGTACTATTTATGTTTTAGAAAGCAATGGGAATATTTATTCATTAAATTTTTCCCCAAAGGGTGATACCATTTATTCAAGGAAAAGTGTTTTCCCGAATATTGACAAAAAGAGAAACGAGTTCGAATCTTTATATTATGATGATCATCTAAAGACATTTGTCATGATCTGCAAAAATTGCGAAGGCGATAAAAAAAATTCAGTCACCGCCTCGGGATTTGACCCGGAAACAGGAAAATATACATTTTCGCTTTTCACGATTGATGCAGCGCCAATCGCGAAGCAGGCTGGCAAGAATAAAATAAAATTGCAGCCGTCGGGAGCCGCGGTGAACCCGCTTACCAAAGATCTCTGGATTCTTTCCGCCGTCAATCATCTGATTGTAGTGACTGACAACAATGGCATCTTCAAAGAAGCATTTCATCTTGATCAGTCAATGTTTACACAACCCGAAGGAATTGCGTTTACGCCCACGGGCGATCTGCTGATCTCCAATGAAGCCGGAAATAAATATAACCGCGCCACCTTATTTATCTTTAAACACAAAAAAAATATTTGATGAGGTTTTTTGTAATCATACTATCACTTGTTATTTATCAAACGGCGCTTGCGCAGGAAGATTCACTCCAGGCACGCATCATACTCATTGGCGATGCCGGTAAATTGAATTTTGGAAGGCAACCTGTTGTAGATGCTGCCCGCGATATTATCGGAAGTGGCGAGAAAACAACCATCCTATACCTCGGCGACAATCTTTACAAAACCAACCTGCCTGAAGATAATTTACCAGGATATGAAGCGGCAAAAAGCGTGTTGGATTCGCAGATCAATATTGCAAAAGGCACGAAGGCGAAAGTGATCTTCATGCCGGGAAATCATGACTGGACTGATGGCGGGCGAAATGGCCTCGAAAATCTGAGGCGCCAGGAAACTTATATAAATTCTCACGGCGACAAAAATGTGCAGTTTTCCCCGACGGATGGTTGTCCCGGCCCGGAGGTATATGCTGTGAGTAAGGATGTAATACTGGTGTTATATGATAGTCAGTGGTTCATTCAAAAGGGAGAAAAACCCGGCATTGAATCGGATTGCCCTTATAGCACGCCGGAACAATTTTATAATGAGCTCGATGATATTTTGAGCAATAACACTAAAAAACTGGTGATCCTTGCAGGGCATCATACTTTAAAGAGCTATGGAATTCATGGTGGCTATTTTACATGGAAACAATATTTTTTTCCTTTTACCGATTACAATCCCAATCTTTGGATCCCACTGCCGGGGCTAGGTGTGATTTACCCGATTGCAAGAGCTGTATTTGGTACCCCTGAAGATCTGCGTTACCCGGCGTATACTAATATGATCACCGAAATACAAAAGATCACGAGTCGTTATTCAAATGTCATTTTTGCCGGAGGCCACGAGCATACCCTTCAACTCATAAAAGATAGCAGCTATTATTACATCGTTAGTGGCGCCGGTTCGAAAAAAACAAGGGTTTCGTCCAACAAAAAAGTGATGTACGCCGCGCAGGAATTTGGCTTTGCGCAGTTAGAAATTTCTAAAAATAAAAATGTTCACCTCGATTTTTATACCGTTTATGAAGATAGTGTCGCGCGTTCTTACTCTAAGGACCTGTTTAGTTTTGCTCCTTTGGAGAATAAGATGGATTCGACAAGTATTCCGGAAGCCACGCCTGTAATGCATTTTAAAGACAGCGTGACCGTTGCCGTCAATGACCGCTATGCAAAAGTTTCGGGCTTTCACAAAATTATTTCCGGTAAAAATTACAGGAAGGAATGGGCGCAACCGGTGCATTTAAAAGTGTTTCGTGTGGACAAAGAAATGGGTGGTTTTAAAATAAAAAATCTGGGTGGAGGCAAGCAAACTAAATCGCTCAAGCTCACAGCGAAAGATGGAACAGGATGGACGCTGCGCACCGTTGATAAAGACCCTGAAGGCGCCGTTCCGGAAGCATTAAAAGGATCCATTGCGCAAGCCATCGTTCAGGACATGATCTCTGCACAGCATCCATATGGCGCGCTGGTGATTCCAAAATTAGCTGCGGCTGCAGATGTTGTTCACGCGTCTCCAAAATATTATTTTGTTCCGGATGATCCGGCAATGGGCGCATTTCGCGAGATATTTGCCAATAAAATATGCCTGCTTGAGTCAGTGAATCCTGTGGAAGACAGAACTGATACCAAAAGCACGGCGAAGACGATCGACAAAATGATCAGCGACAGCAAGAATCATGTGGACCAGGAAGCAGTGCTCAGAGCGCGTTTGCTGGATATGACAATCGGTGATTGGGACAGGCATTTTGATCAATGGAAATTTGGCACAAATGATACCGGAGCAGGGAAATTATATTTTCCTGTACCAAAGGACAGGGACCAGGCTTTTTTCAATTCAGACGGACTATTAGCAAAAGGGATCACTTTTGCGGCGTTGCCATACCTGCAGGGATTTAAGAGATATTATCCAAACATAAAATGGTTTAACTGGGAAGAGCGGGATTTCGACAGAATTTTCCTGAATAATCTTGATGCTGAAAAGTGGAAAGAGATTATCGGTGAGTTTCAATCTAATGTCTCTGACAGCGTTATTTTAAAGGCAGTGCATCAATTACCCCCGGAAATCTTTGCAATCGGGGGTCCAACTATCGTAAACAAATTAAAACGGAGAAGAGACCTGCTCACAAAAAAAGGCATGGTCTATTACCGATTTCTTTCCCGCGAAGTCAATGTAGTCGGAAGCAACAAAAATGAATATTTTAAAATATCCAACGCCGGCGATCAATTGGATGTAAAAGTGTACAAACTTAAAAAGGGCGATGACTCATCTAATGTGATGTATCACCGTGTATTCGATCCGAAGGTCACTAAATTCATCAATCTTTATGGCCTGAATGGCAACGATATTTTTAAAGTAGATTCCGGCGTGAGTTCGAAAATCAAATTGAGGATCATCGGCGGAAAAGGCCAGGACACATTTGATATCAATGGGAATATCCGTAACAAGATCTTCGATTATTCGCCGGAAAACAATTATATAGTGCACAGCAACCGGACAAAAAATGAAACGTCCACGTCACCATATGTGAACCGTTATAATATTACGAACTTTAAATATAATATGTATAGGGTTCCGATGATAAACCTGAGCTACAATGCAGAAGACAAGCTTTTGGTTGGCGTTGGCTTTTCCCTGAAAACTTTTGGGTTCAGGAAAGATCCCTATTCTACCAATCAAAAATTGTCCAGTCTATATAGTCCGAGCTCGAAAGCCTATCAAATTAATTATTCAGGAGAATTTAATCAATTGGTTCACAACAATGATTTGGTGGTAAACGCCGATTTTTCTAATCCGGTGCTGAATAATTTTTATGGATTTGGCAATGCATCCCAAAATGATGAAAGTAAAAGTTATAAATTCTATTATGTACGTTATAAATATGTGCAGGCTGAAGTATTGCTGCGCAAAAGATATTTTAATAATCTGCTCCAGTTTTACTTAGGGCCGACGTACTTTCATTATTGGAATAAATACCGGGACAATCAAGGTAAAGTTTTGGCGCAGCCTGCACTGGTAGGCCTTGATTCTGCGAGTATTTACAGTGAGAAATCGTACGCCGGCGGAAAATTTGCAATTGTTGTCAACAACCTGAACAATGAACTACTTCCCACAAGAGGAGTTATTTGGAAAACAGAATTATCGTCAATGTTTGGGGCCAATAAAAATAGTCAGGATATCACGAAGTTGACTTCGGACCTTGCGGTGTATGCGAGTTTGCGCGACCCAGCCCGGTTTGTCGCGGTCATTCGTGTCGGCGCGGGCCATATTTTTAACGAGCATTATGAGTACTTCCAGGCCTTGAATCTTGGTTCAAATAATTATTTAAGGGGATTTAGGAAAAACCGCTTTTCCGGCCAGTCGGTATTTTATCAAACAACTGAGCTTCGGGTAAAGTTGTTTGAATCACAATCATACATTTTTCCGGGCGCAGTGGGATTAATTGGCTTTAACGAGGTAGGAAGGGTTTGGGTAAAGAATGAAAAAACGCATAAATGGCATGACGATTTTGGTGGCGGCGTTTATTATTCTCCTTATAACTTCGCAATTATTTCCGTAACGCTGGCGCATTCACCGGAAGATAATTTGTTTAATGTTTCAATCGGCGCAAAATTCAACATAACCTTTCAATAATGGACTACAATAAAATAGAAAAACGGATCGAGGAATATGTGACAGGCCTCTTCGAAGAAAAACACATTCCGGCACTCGTGTTTCATAACCTGGATCACACGCGGACCGTGGTGAAGCGTGCTAAAGAAATTGCTTCTCATTATGATCTTTCTGAAAAGGATAATTTTATCCTGGTCACGGCTGCCTGGTTCCACGACACTGGCTATCTGTTCGCAGAACCGTCCCGACACGAAAATGTGAGTTGCGATGTAGTAAAAAATTTTATGCATGAGCATGTTTCCGATGAAGCAACTGTTGCTGAAATCATGGCATGTGTGATGGCTACCAAATTCCCGACCAGCCCTAAAACGCTTTTGCAGGAAATTATTTGTGATGCAGACACTTACCAGCTTGGCACAAAGGAATTTAAGCAAAGCAACAGGAAGGTTTGGGAAGAACTGCGCATGAGAAATCAGGAAATAGATCTTCAAAAATTTAACGAAGGCACAATTAAATTTTTAGAGAAACACCAGTATTACACATCCTATTGCAAGGAGCTGCTCAACGAAGGGAAAAGGAAAAATATAAAAAAATTGCGGAAGAAATTAAAAGCGGAAATAAAAGAAACGAATTTGGAAGAGGCTGCGGCGGCTCCCGAGATCTCCGGCAATTTAGCTGATGTAAAAAAAGACAAAAGCGGCTTAATGGGCAAAGGCATACAAACCATGCTTCGCCTGACTTCGCAAAATCATTTAAAACTGAGCGAAATGGCGGATCATAAGGCGAACATCCTTATCTCGGTAAATTCTATCATCATTTCCGTAATCCTAAGTGTTTTACTGCGCAAACTTTCTGAAGACACTTACCTTATTATTCCCACCATCATATTTTTAATTGTGGCAGTTATCACGATCGTGATTGCTATTCTGTCAACAAGGCCCAAGATTAATGAAGGCTCTTTTACCATGAAAGAGGTTACGGAAAAGAAAATCAATTTGCTTTTCTTTGGAAATTTTTACAAGGCAAGCTATGAAGAGTATAATGAGGCGATGAAGAGCATGATGCTGGATACAGATTATCTCTACGGCTCACTCATTAAAGATATCTATTACCTTGGCGTAGTCCTCGGCAGAAAGTATAAATTAATAAGGCTTGCCTATAATATTTTTATGATAGGCATTATTATTTCTGTTGTCGCCTTTGCTATTGCTGCTTTTTTTTATGACAGCTCGGCATCCGGTACAGTGATCAATGGAACGGGATCGCCCCTATAATGAAAATTATTTATGAATTATGAACAAGCATGAGAGCACAAGCGCTAATTAGCATATCGAGAGTAAACGGGCTGAGAATAAGGGCAGTGTTTTTTATTGCCGTATTCTGGACATGCGTTGACTTTGTAATTTCAATCCTTAGCGAGGATACGCAGGCCCGCGCAAATTCTCTTGGCTTCAGGGAGGCAATGATCTTTGTTCTTAGCCTGATGATGGGCTATATTTTTGTATTTCATCTCAGAAAGGTTCTAGTACACTATCCGCTCTGGGCAAGCTTTCTGGGTAAGAGCCTCATCTTATTATTTTCTGCTTTTTTTCTCACTTTCCTGATACAATTTCTGAATTCGATACTTATTCTTAAAGAGTCTGCAGGTAGCGCTTTCATAGCGATCAAAGAATATGCGCTTCACAAAAACTGGCTCGTCCGGAAAATAGTGTATTGGGCTTCTATTTTTTTTGTCACCCAACTACTTCTAATTATCAATGAAAAATATTCGCCCGGCGTTTTTATAGACATTCTTTTAGGAAAATATGTAAATCCAAAAAACGAAAACAGGATCATTATGTTTATGGATCTGAAAGATTCCACCCCAATCGCGGAAAAATTGGGACATAGCTTATATTTTGAATTTATCAGGGAGTTTATTTTCCAGGTATCGGTTGCCATTATTGAGTTTGACGGCACGATCTATCAATATGTTGGTGATGAAGTTGTTTGCTCGTGGAAGAATACAGAAAAGAATACAGTGCGGTGCCTGGACGCTATCATGCAATCCCGGAAAAATATATCGCGGCGAAAAAAATATTTTAAGAAGAAATATGGTATCATGCCGGAGTTTAGGGTTGGCATTAATGTGGGCGAAGTAACCGTCGGGGAAATTGGCGTAATCAAGAAAGACATCGCCATGAGCGGAGATACTATGAATACAACCGCGCGTATCCGCAGCGCCTGCAATGAATTGAATCATCATTTTATTGTATCGAAAGATTTCATAGATGCAAGCAGATTGACATCTGGGCAAAGCCAAAGCCTGGGCATGGTTGATCTGAAAGGCAAGAAGCACGAAATTGAATTATTTTCTTTGAATATTTAAAATAGTGCCACCGGCTAGCCGTCAGACAGCCCATTTGCTTATCTATAATATTTTGGTGTGCAATTTGAGATACACAAAATCTTATCGGGGAAACTTATGGAATCAAAGAAAGAAGAGACAAAAAAGAAGAGATCGTTTTTATTCAGGCTGTTTAAGGTGTTTGCCTGGATTCTGGCCTCCCTCCTGTTTTTGATTGTTCTTATTTGGGTGCTCATCCAAACTGCTTTTGTCCAGAATTTTGCCCGCAAAAAAGTTGTCACTTACCTGGAGCATAAGCTGAAAACCAAAGTGGCGATCGGAAAACTCGACATCAAATTCCCCACAGCCCTTTCTTTACAAAATGTTTTTTTTGAAGATCAGTCGAAGGATACACTTCTGTATGGCGGAGAAATAAAAGTTGATATTTCTATGTTTAAGCTTATCAGGAACGATATAGAGATCCAGGAAATAGCGCTCAATGACATCTTATTAAAAGTAAAAAGACTTCCGCCTGATTCCGTTTTTAATTTCCAGTTTATAGCGGATGCTTTTAGCAGCGAACAAAAGAAAGAACCGTCAAAAACGGATTCGTCAACTTTGAAAATGAATATCGATCAGATCCTTGTTAACCGCACAAGGATCATATATAGAGATGCTTTCACAGGAAATGATATGGATCTTGCAATCGGGCATTTTGATACAAAAATATCGAAGTTTGATCCTTCTCATTTAATATTTGACATTCCTTCCATCACATTGAACGGACTTAAAGGACACTTCTACCAGTTGGAGCCTTTGCAAAAACCAATTGAAAATACGGTTGCGGAAGCGGCCGCGCCATCGGATCATTTTTTGCAGTTTTTAAATAAAGTAATCAATGTAAGCGACGTAAATGTGACTTATAAAAGTGTGCCTTCTCATCTTAACTCAACATTTGTTATCGGAAGTGCCCAGCTTCACCCGAAAACATTCGACCTTAAAAATAGCATCATCAATCTGAATGATGTCGCGTTGAATAATTCTGACATCAGCATTGAAACCGAATCAAAAGCTGCCGTTAAGAAGCCAAAAGACTCATCGCTGAACGTCGCTCCAACGCCTTCGCTTAAAATCATCGCGGGTGATATAACGATTAAAAATTCAAACCTGAAATTTGACGATCAATCAGCCCCGCACGCGCCATCAGGAATGGATTTCTCGCATTTAGGCCTGCAGGATCTTTCCATAAGTGCAACAAACATCCGATATGGAACTGATACCATTCTCGCAACGGTAAAGTCTGCAACGTTAAAAGAGAAAAGCGGATTTGTACTGGACAACTTCGCGACGGATTTTTATATGATCCCTTCGGGAGTATTTTTAACGAATTTGTTGTTGAAAACGCCTGGTTCAGAATTGAAAGACAAGCGCCTACATTACGTATGCATCGCTGGACGCCATCAAAAAAGCTCCTGGTGAATTAGGCATGGTGATCGACCTGCAAAACAGTAAACTGGCGATGAAAGACCTGTGGACATTTGTTCCGCAATTGAAAGAACAAACTTCTTCTCTTTCTCCAGACGCAACTTTATATATCGACGCAAAAATTACCGGAAAAGTAAGTGACCTGAATTTTGAAAGATTGAGCCTGAAAGGATTAAGCGGCACCAACATCAATGCGAAAGGCGTAATAAAAGGATTGCCGGATCCTAAGAAAGTATATGCCGATTTAGTAATTAATAAACTTCAAACTTCCCGGAAAGACATCCTGGCTTTTGTGCCAAAAAATAGTATTCCGTCAAACATCACGCTGCCTGAAAGCATTGCCGCCAGCGGATTTGTAAAAGGAGGAATGAATAATCTGAATACTGATTTAGCGGTCAATACTACTTTAGGAAGTGCGCGCGCAAATGGAACGCTTGTCAACATTACCGATAAGAACAGGGCAAAATATAATATGGCTTTAAGCATCAGAGGATTGATGTTGGGCACGCTCATGAAAAACCCGAAACTGGGCTCCCTTACCGCAGACTTTAAAGTAAAAGGAAACGGTTATAATCCTGAGACGGCAAACGCCACTTTTGATGGAATCATATCCGGCATCACCCTAAATAATTATAATTATAGAAACCTGAAAGCCTCAGGTAGCATCGCTAACAAAAATTTCAAAGTAAATGCGGATATTCACGACCCAAATATTGATGTAACAATGTTGGCAAGCGGGACTTTTAACGGCAAGCTTCCTGCAATCCATCTCAATGCTACCGTGGATAGTATCAAAACATTGGCGCTTCATTTGACGCAACAATCCATCATTTACCACGGGCAAATAGATGGAGATTTTACCAACATAAATCCTGATAGCCTCGCCGGTAATTTATCCGTTACCCATTCTGTTCTGGTAAATAACGGCCAAAGGATTACCCTGGATTCACTCCAGGTGATCGCCGACAATACCACGGGAAATCAAAGTCTGACTTTGAAAACAGATTTTCTTTCAGCATCCATAAAAGGCCAATATAAGCTTACACAATTAGCAGATGTTTTTCAACAGGCCATCGATCCGTATTTCTCTCTGACAGCAGTTAAGAATACTCAAAAAGTAGATTTTTATCATTTTACCATAAACGCTGGAATAGTTGATAATCCAGCATTGAGAGCATTTCTTCCGAATCTCACCCAATTGAAACCGATCAATCTTTCCGGCACTTTTGCAAGCGACAGTGGGTGGAATCTTGCTATAAAATCGCCGCATATAGTGTATGGCACTTCGGATATAAACGAATTAAATTTTAACGCAGGCACTAAAAACGGAGCGCTCATTTTTAATACTTCATTGAAGCAATTTAAAAGCGGTACCTCTTTAAGTATTTATGCAACTACGTTAAATGGCACGCTTCAAAATAATGATCTTGATTTTACATTAAATATAAAAGACAAGAATTTTAAAAATAAATACAGGCTGAGCGGAAATCTTAACCAGCCTACCTTGAATAATTATGCATTCAGCCTAAAGCCAGATAGCCTTTTATTAAATTATGATCAATGGTCCATAAATGCGGATAATAAAATTCAATATTTTAATAAAGATATCAATGCGCACAATTTTGTGTTAAGCCAAAAAGGACAGGAGTTAAGCATTCACAGCACCGCACCGAGCCCAATAGTCCCTTGCAGATTGATTTCAAAAATTTCACCATAGCAACGCTCACAGGATTTGTGCAAAGCGATTCATTGATGGTAAACGGCCTGCTCAACGGCACGGCAGTTGTTAAAAATATACAGACCCAGCCGACTTTTACGACCGATCTCACTGTCAATGATCTCAGCATCTATAAAGACACATTAGGTAACCTTACTGCCAAAGTGAATAACAATGTTGCCAACAAATACCAGGCAGATGTGAACCTCACAGGGCATGGGAATGAAGTGAATATTAATGGCAACTATCTCGTTGATCCAACGAACAGCAGCTACGATTTTGTTGTAGATGTAGTATCTCTCCAGATGAAAGCGCTGGAAGGTTTTTCAAAAGGCTCTTTGAAAGATACAAGGGGAAATCTTTATGGAAAAATTGCCTTGAATGGTAGCCTGAAGAAGCCCAATATAGATGGCAAAATTCAGTTTAATAATACAGCATTCAATGTTAAGATGCTCAATAATTTATTCAAAATTGACAAAGAAGCAATCGCGATCATCAACAACAAAGGAATTGAATTTGACAAATTTACCATAAGAGACACAGCGAATAATGCAATCGTTATTGATGGCGCAGTAAATACAACTGATTTTTTGAATTATAATTTTGATCTGACGATACGAGCCAGAAATTTCCAGGCAGTGAATTCGACCAACAAAGACAACCAGTTATTTTATGGCAAAATGATTTTCTCCACGAACCTTACTGTTAAGGGAACGCCGGATCACCCGGTAATTGATGGAGACCTCACCATCAATGATAAAACAAGTTTTACGGTAGTTCTTCCGCAGGAGAAACAAGGGATCGAAAGCAGGGATGGCATTGTACGATTCGTAGATAAGAGCGCCAATGGAGAAGATTCGCTCTTTATGGCACCTTATGATTCACTCAAAAAATCTTCCTTAGTTGGCTATGATGTTTCCTTAAACATTAACATCGTAAAAGAGGCAGTTTTCAACCTGATTGTGGATGCAGGAAACGGAGATTTTTTAAGACTGAAAGGTGCCGCACAATTGACTGGTGGCATTGACGCCAGTGGTAAAATAACGCTCGTTGGATCCTATGAAATTGATGAAGGATCTTATGATCTTTCATTTAATTTTCTGAAACGCAAATTCGACATTCAGAAAGGTAGCCGCATCGTGTGGACCGGAGAACCCACTACCGCTCAAATCGACGTAACAGCAATTTATGTCGCCAACGCGGCTCCTATAGATCTTGTGCAGGGCCAAACAGGAGATGTAAATGAAAATATCTACAAACAAAAATTACCTTTTGAAGTTCATTTGTTATTGCAAGGCGAAATTTTGAAACCCCTGATTAGTTTTGATGTAGTGCTGCCAAAAGAGAAAAACTACAATGTTTCAGATGTTGTCACCACCACAGTCCAGACGAAACTTGAGGAGATGCGCCAGGAGCCCGGCGAAATGAATAAGCAGGTTTTCGCCTTATTATTGTTGAACCGGTTCGTAGGTGAAAACCCTTTTGCAAGTAGTGCCGGCGGAGGAGGCTTCAATGCGGGAAGTTTTGCAATGCAAAGTGTAAGCAAACTTTTGGCAGAACAATTAAACCAGCTTACTCAAAATCTGGTGCAGGGAGTTGATATCAATTTTGATGTTGCTACCACGCAGGATTATACTACAGGAACTGAACAGGACCGAACCAACCTGAATGTGGGTGTTTCAAAACGATTACTTAGTGACCGCCTAACCGTAACGGTCGGCAGTGATTTTGAATTGCAGGGGCCTATGCAAACCCATCAGCAGGCAAACAACGTTGCGGGAAATATAGCAGTCAATTATAAATTGAGTAAAGACGGCCGTTATATGTTGAGGGCATATCGCAAAAACGATTATACCGGTGAGATCGAAGGTTACGTGGTTGAAACGGGAATTGGATTTATTATTTCGGTCGATTACAATAAGTTCAAAGAGATATTTAGTAATAAGGCAAAGCGCAGACAAAAAAGAGAAATCAAAAAAAGTAACAAGGAGATCGATAAGAACGATAGCATGAAAAAAGAACAAGAGCAGCGAATTACGCCTCCTTCAAAAGCAAATGAGAATGAGAAATAGAAAAGCCATTTATTTTTTTACAATAGGTATTATTTTTTTTGCATCCTGCAATACAACTAAGCTGGTGCCGAAGGGAGACGCATTATACACCGGCGCAACTATCAAAGTGAAGGATAGTACTTTGTCAAAAAAAGAACAGAAAAAAATTATAGAACTCACAGAAAATCTACCGCGCCCTTTACCTAACAGTAAGTTTTTAGGGATCCCTATCAAGTTGAATTTATATAATCTCGCAGGTGACACATCGAAACATAATTTTATAAGAAAATTCCTCCGGAAAACGGGGCAGCCGCCTGTCTTACTAAGCAGTGTCAATTTAAATTACAACGTAAAACTTTTGCAGAATTACCTGGAAAATTCAGGTTATTTCCATGCAGAAGCCGAAGGCGACACTATTGTGAAAAAGAAAAAAGGTCACGCCTATTATACGTTGACGCCGGGGCCACAGTACACGATTAAAGAAGTCAATTTCGACACAGACAGTTCGTCGCTGGGAAATGCAATTAAGAAGACCAGGTCGAATAGCATCCTTAATCCTAAAGATCCGTTCAACCTGGAAGTGATAAAGGGCGAGCGGACAAGGATAGACGCAGTTTTAAAAGAAGAAGGATATTATTATTTCAGTCCTGATTTGCTTATTATTGATGCAGACAGCACTATTGGTGATCAAAAAGTAAACCTATACGTCAAAGTAAAAGAGAATACACCACAGCAGGCAAAAAAACCTTTCATTATTGACAATGTATATATTTATCCAAACTATCGGCTTAATGCAAAAAACCAGGATACGACCGTTAATGAAAAAGATCTTCATGATGGGTATTACATCATAGACCGGCGCAAAACTTTTAAACCTAAATTGTTTCCTTCCATCATGCGCTTCGACTCTGGCGATGTCTATAACCGCACGGATCATAACCTTACCCTTAGCAGGCTGATCAACCTGAATGTATTTAAGTTTGTAAAAAACAGGTTTGAAGAATCTGAAAGTACATCGAGCGATACGGGAAGACTTAATACTTATTATTACCTTACCCCGCTTCCTAAAAAATCGTTGCGGGCGGAACTAACCGGTAATACAAAATCCAATAATTATGTAGGATCGCTAATTACATTATCTTTTCTTAACCGCAACACATTTCGAGGCGCAGAGCAACTTAATCTACACGCCAATGTCGGAAGCGAAGTTCAGTACAGCGGTTATCAGAGCGGTTATAATACTTACAGGCTTGGAGGAGGCATTACTTTTCTTATTCCGAAATTCGTTGTACCGTTCTTTCACTTCAATACGACTAACGCCTTTGTACCTAAAACGAAGATTGATTTGAATTATGATCTCTTAAACCGCCGGAAATTATATACGATAAATTCTTTAAGGGCTGATTTGGGATATACCTGGAAACCCAATTTGAAAGTAACCCAGGAATTCAATCCTTTTTCAATTAATTATGTCAGAGCTATTAATGTTACCAAAGAATATTTGGATAGTATCAAAAGGTTTCCGATTTTGAAACATGCGATCGATACCCAGTTTGTGTTGGGATCAAATTACTCTTATACGATTGATCCGTTCGTGAATAACCCCGAAGGATCAGGCTTTTATTTTAATGGCCTGGCAGATCTTTCCGGAAATGTGGCAGGCTTATTAATTAAAAAAGATCCCGCCACGAATTTGAAAAAGCTCTTCGGAGCGCCGGTTTCACAATATGTAAAAGCGCAGACAGATCTCAGGTATTTCCTGACGATGAACAAGCAAACGAGATGGGCAAACCGGCTGATCGTCGGCCTCGGTTATCCTTATGGTAATTCGGTGCAGTTGCCTTACATTAAACAATTCTTTATAGGGGGAAATAATAGTATTCGTGCATTCCGGAGCCGCTCGGTAGGGCCGGGAAGCTATAAAGATCCTAATGCCGATAGCCTGACTTTTTTCCCTGACGAATCAGGCGACATTAAGTTGGAAATGAATACGGAATTACGCTACAAACTCAATAAAATACTTGAAGGCGCATTCTTTATTGATGCAGGTAATATATGGTTGTATAATAAAGATACCTTAAGACCGGGAGCCGAATTTTCGAGCCGCTTTTTAAATCAGCTTGCCGTAGGCACCGGCGTCGGCTTGCGCATCAACCTGACAATTTTATTGCTGAGACTTGACATAGGAATGCCGGTAAGAGATCCGTCCCGCCCATCAGGCGAAAGATGGTTGCTTAACCAGATTGATTTTGGAAGTAAAGATTGGCGTAAAAAGAATTTAGTGTTTAACTTAGCAATAGGCTATCCATTCTAAACATTTATAAATTCAGGATCGTAGCTAAACGTATTTTTTAACTTGAGAAAAATTAGACTATGAAAACCAGGTTGTGGGGTTTATCCATTATTTGTATGATCGTCTTTGGTTGTAATTCCGGCAATAATGAAAAAGAAGATGTCATCTATGAAACTGTCCGTGATACTGCTTCCCTAAAAAATGCTGATTCGACGCTCACTGTAATTAATCATCCATCGCTATGGAGAGTAGAAAGCCAGGGAGCTTCGCAAAATGAAAAATTGAAACAACCTGCTGATTCATCAATTCGCAGCTATTCCTTTGCCCAGGTTATTTCAGCACTCAATGAAGATTATCCCGATGTACAGTTGCAATTAAAAAATGTTTCCCATGACACCATGTATGTGTCCATTCCCAACAGCAACCGCCTGACCCAGGAAATGGGTAATACCGGCGCTTATAATTATTTGGCAAGTGCCGTTTACAACCTCACCGAATTGAAAAATGTAAAATTTGTAAATTTTAGTTTCACACCCGGCGATCATGCAGAACCAGGCGTATTTAGCAGGAGCGATTTTAAACGTTTAAGATAAATACGAAAATGCATTTAAGAAGTTCAGCGATTCTACAACAGAAGAGAAGAGCTCTTTCTACTTAAAAAAATGAGTGGGAGACTCTGGAAATAAGAAGCGCATTGTTTTACTAAAACAAGTACTGAAAAGCCAAAAAGTAGTTTTCCCCATTTCTGAAGAGTTGTTATCTTAGACGGATGAAACACTTAGAAAAAATCATCGCGTTTATAGTTATACTATTATTGGGCAATTATACATCGGCCCAAAAATATACGGTTGCCAACGCCCATGCACACAATGATTATATTCATAAAGTACCTTTCTACACTGCCTTCGATGCAGGATTTGGCTCCATAGAAGCCGATGTCTATCCTGTAAATGGTGTTTTGCTTGTGGCACATGGAAGAAAGGATATTAAGGTTGAGAATACTTTAAAGACTTTATATCTTGATCCGTTATTAAATAAGCTTGCCCAAGATAGTACCCGCCACCTAAAGTTATTGATTGATATAAAAGAGAATTACCGCTCCAGTCTCCAGTTACTTTTAGAGGCGCTTAAACCACTTAAAAAATATTTATTCTCTCCTGATAATACCGCTAATCAGGTCACTATTTTAATAAGTGGGGAGAGGCCTCCGCCATCTGAATATCAAGATTATCCATCCTATATTTTCTTTGATGATGATTTGAAATTACCTCATTCTTCAGCAGAGTGGAAACGGGTTGGCCAGGTAAGTCTTTCGTTTGAAAGATATTCAAAATGGAAAGGCACAGATTCCATTTCAACGAGCGACAAAAGCATCCTTCAAAAAGTTGTAGACAGCGTACACCAATCCGGGAAAACGATTCGATTCTGGGCCGCTCCGGATACTGAATCTTCTTGGAAACTTCAAATGCAGCTTGGAGCTGACTTAATCGGAACCGATAAAATACCCGAACTAACGGATTTTTTAAAAGAAAACTATTGATTTATTTGAAATGAAAGCGATTAGGCTTGGGCAGTCGGGCCTCCAAAATTCAAAGGCAGTTCTACCGCTTCAATGTCCTGGATGGTTCCGTTCACAGATTCAAATTTCTTAACGTTATCGATCATGGCCTTCATAAAACGCTTTGCGTGTGTTGGCGTCAAAATGATCCGGCTTTTCACTTTGCTTTTCGGTGTTCCGGGCATCACATTTACAAAATCCACGACAAATTCTGCATGACTGTGGGTGATAATCGCCAGGTTTGCATAACTCCCTTCCGACATTTCTTCAGAGATTTCTATGTTGAGCTGGTTGGGCTGATCTTTTGGAATTTCCATTTCTTGATTTTTTTCAAAAATAAGCTTTGTCGTCGTTAATGGCTAAAATTAGCAGATATTATTAACAGAAGAGGCCGCCTCAATGATTGAAGCGGCCCCATTTTGATAATATCCTGATTCCTCAGTAATTTATTTAACTCTCATATAAGTTAATATATACTGAAAATTACTTGCTACAATATAATTCCCACCTTCAACAGATTCGATCGCAATTGGAAGGATATATTTATTCATTCTGAATAAACTATTCCCGTCCGCATCCTTAGCATCTGATTTTATGTGTACAATAAAATCCCCTGTGCTGAACACACCGGCGTTGACAATTTTCACTTCTAGCGAAGCAACTGTATAAAGCGAATCGGGCAGCAGTTTGTAATTTCCAGATGGATTTTTAGTTAGCCAGGCATTAGCTGCATCCTTATCAATCTTCATCTTTATAGTGACATCACCTACGTGATCCTTTGCAGAAATGTGAACCGCAGTCGGATAGTCTACGCCACCCACAGCTAACGTGTCAATAATTTTCCAGGAATTACTCGGGGCGGTGGCAGCCAGTGCATTTGCCGGCGCTTTTGGAATGTCAGCAAGAGGTTTGGTCGATGCAAAGTCTGTGTAAAGAGGATTCTTTTTAAGACACGACATAAAAACCGTTGCCGACATCAATAAGAACAATAATTTTATAATATTTGGTTTCATACTTGTTTCTTTAAATAATTAAAATTTATTTATCCCAAAAGACATTAGATGAAAAAACATCAACATCTCCCGCTGCCAAAACATTGGCGGTATTTAGCAATGTCTCTCTTTGTGGATAAAATAGCCTTACCGGCACTTTTCCTTTGCTATTGGCATCAGTACTA
This sequence comes from uncultured Chitinophagaceae bacterium, assembly GCA_963706775.1. Taxonomy (GTDB): domain Bacteria; phylum Bacteroidota; class Bacteroidia; order Chitinophagales; family Chitinophagaceae; genus Ginsengibacter. Next base: position 14,868 of record CAVPNF010000018.1, on the reverse strand, counting down.
AGAGGCGCCGCGGGGAATCCTGTCCTTCTAAAGTCATTGTAAGCAGCTAAAATATCTACGCCATTCATAGCGAACCATTTTTGGGTAATGATCAGTTTTATTTTATCAGTAGCTAAATCCCATTGAATTTCGCTGCTTGCCTGGGCCATGTAGTCGGCATATCCCGCTGATTTTCCGGTATAAGCGAAGGAAGCTTTTACTGCATCTTCATATAAGGCCTTTGCGTTTCCCGTAATATATCCCCTTTGCGCAGCTTCAGCCTGGAGAAATAGAGATTCTGCAGCAGTAAATATAACTGCGTTACCCGTTGCCTGCAAAGACGGATCTCCTATGTGAGCAGATTTCGGTGTTCCGGAGGGATCGCCGAACACGCTTCCTAAGTAGGTGGTGGCACCTGGGTCTTGGGTATAGAAATAACTAATTCTTGGATCAGCTGTATTCAAATATGATTTGACGGCATAATCACTTGCAACTGTAGAGTTATAGGTATCTCCGGAAGATTGATAAGCTTTGTAAAATGCGCCATACCATGGGTTTAGTTGAGCCGTGGCCGTGGTATAACCTGGGTTAACCAAAGCGTCATCCCCGAGACCCAAAAAGTCTGTAGCTGTTAAACCATTTAGGTTTTCCTTGATATAAGCATCTCTTCCGGTCTGAGATTGTTGCACCAACAATTTCAATTTAAGAGTATTAGAAAATTTCACCCATTGAGTAAGAAATGAGCTGCTACTAGTTTTAAGCAAGTTTCCAAATAACAAGATCTTTGTAGCGTCTAATGAAGAATTTATAGTATTGGGTGTGCCGGGGGCCTTAAAGATAGAAATGGCAGTATCGATCTTTTTGATGAGATCATCATATACCAACTGGCCGTCGTCGTAGGCAGGCGAAAATCCCTGAACTCCTTTGAGGGCTTCTGTATAAGGTACTTTCCCCCACAAATCTACCAGTTGATGAAAATCATATGCTTTCATCACTTTTGCGACAGCCTCATAAACCGGCAAATTCTGCTCCTTAGCCTTCTTTTCTACATAGTCAAAATCTTCCAGGTTGTTATACAGATTGTCCCATGTCGTAGCAAGGAAGGAAGATGTAATGTCGTACGTATACGTTTCAACAGGTTTAGAAAAACCTGAAGAAGTTGCATAATAGCCTACCCAAAACCCAAGGCTGATGTAGCTCGTGTTGGCTCTTCTTGCAGCATTTTCAATAGCCACGGGAGTAGTTAACTGAGCTGTGCTATAGGAAGCTGTATTTGGATTAGTATTAATATCCAAAAGATTCTTTTTACAACTACTAAAGCCAAATGCAGTTGCCAGAACCGTTAAAAAAAGAATTATTCGTCTCATATTAATATTTTATATGTTTTAATTAAAATCCTACTGTTAATGTTGCGCCGAATACGCGAGTTGGTGGTGACAGATTTTCATCGCTCAATCCCTGGCCATTTCCTGTTCCAAGCGTGCTGTATTCAGGATCTGCATAAACATTATCTTTTGGTAAGAATGTAAATAAGTTTCTTGCAACCAATCCAACAGAAGCCTTCTTAACTATCTTGTTATTTTTCACATTAAACGCATAAGAAACGCTTAGTTCTCTAATCTTCCAATAGTCACCGCTGGTTATGAAAGGAGTTCCTGCGGTTCTGAATGTTGAAGCCCAAAATCCACTACCATTAGAAGCGTTATCAATTGCCACGCTTGTGTTGGGAACATATTTTCCGTCTTGTAAAACAACAGAATTAGGATAAACAAATCTTTGTCTTCCTGTCAAAGTCGTTACTTCGCTGACACCTGTAAAGGCTGTAGCTGCACCAACATTATTATACACCACATATCCGCCTCTATACTCAGCAACTAAAGATAAAGTAAGGTTTTTATACTCGAATGAAGTGTTTAGGCCTAAGATAACTTTTGGAAGCGTTTGTCCCACATTAACTACGCCCGTAGTAGCTGATGGACGTCCGGTTCTTGGGTCAACAATAACCCTACCCAAAGAGTCTCTTTTCCAATCTTTAATTTGCACCACCCTCATTGGTCCTCCTTTAATAGTGTAAATTCCGGCTCCTGATGATGTGTAGCCTCCAATGAACACTGATTCAGATAAAGGATCTATTTCGTCAACTTTACTATGATATAAAGCTAAATTTCCGCCAATGTTCCACTGAACAGGTCCAAGATTTACCAAAGGGTTCAGCTTTAAATCGAATTCAAAACCAGAATTACTTACGTTTCCAACGTTCTTTAAGGTAGTGGTGTACCCGCTGGCAGATGATATCTGGATTGGTACCGTTTGATTTGAAACATCCTGATCATAATAGGACACCCCGAAATTGATTCTGTTTTTTAATAATCCTAACTGTAATCCTAATTCTCTGGATTTAATAAACTCAGGTTTAATATTAGCATTCGCCAGTCTGTCTCCAACAGAAAATGAGGTCGTAGCATATGGGAATCCTAGTATTTGAGAAAAGGTATTTCCCAGTGCATATGGTCCAACATTACTTACGTTACCCACTTTTGTAAGACTTGCCGTTAACTTTCCGAAGGTCAGCCAGTTGATATTTTTGAAAGCGGAAATCGCGTCGGTAAATACAAACGACCCATTTACACCAGGATAAAAGAATGACCTATTTTGAGGAGCTAACACAGAAACCCAGTCGTTTCTTCCTGTAACTTCAAGAAACAGAAAGTTTTTATATCCAAATTGCAAACTTCCAAATGCGCCGATCTTACCGACTTCATATAAGTTTTCATCAACCGTTGCAGGATTGACAAGATTTGATTGGTTGTACAAACCAGGAATTTCTAATTCTCCGGTTCCTCCTTTTACACCTTCTCCGGCTCTAAGGTCTCTTTCTTTTGATTTGTTGATAGAGCTACCTAAAATCAATCTTACATCCAAATCATTGTTCAAAAACTTTTGCTGCATATTAATCAGGAAGTCTGATTGAACGATGAACTTTTCATTTAATCGATCATACAACCTCGGCTTTACACCGTTGGGATTGCTGGAGGCGGTGCCACCGGTTCCCAAAGGATCAGATATTTCATATTCACTAAACGTAACACCGCCTTTCGTATTTTTTTGTTGGTAATTTGATGCGGTGACACCAAGCCGGTACGTGAAATTTAGCCAGCTTGTTGCCTTGAAGCCCAACTCCAAAGATCCAAGAATGTCATCGCGATTCGTTTTTACGCGACTATTTTCAATCTGCCAATAAGGATTAGGATAATAAGCGTTATACCAATCGTTTTCATTTGCAAAAGGAGCATTTAGATTTTTAAAGCTTTTGATGTCCACTTCACCCGGAGTATTTAATACATTCCAGTAAACCGGTCTGCCCTGGCTGTAATCTGCTCCCGCTATGTCAGTCACAAACTTTGTATATCCAACAGAGAAATTAGAGGAAAATTTGTTATACACAGTAGAACCTCCTACGGACACAGTATATCTTGTTGCTTTGTCCTTGGGAATAGTTCCGGTAGTATTGTTTACCTGGCCACTGAAAAAATAAGACCCATTTGCATTACCTGCCTGGTAGGTTACTCCGTCCTGGCTAGTGATGCCTGTATTAAAAAATTTTTGAACCGGATTTTTATAATCGTAAATTATTTGGTTTGTGCTATCAAAAACGCTTCCATCCGGACGGGTTAGCTGTTTCTCATATCCAAGTCCAACTACACCGCCATTATATTCAGGTCCGTACATTTGATTTTCATATGGAATTCTTCCATAATAACCTGTGTATGCGCTAAGACTATCAGGTTCAGTAGAACCGGCTCCGAACCTCTTATTCAATTTCGGGAAATAGGAAACTTTTTCAAGCGTTGTGGTATGAATAAAGGTTACGGAAGGTTTTGCTTTGATACCTTTTTTACGAGTGATCATGATCACTCCGTTGGATGCATCAGATCCATATAATGCCGCAGCGTTTGCCCCTTTTAGAACAGTTACGTCCTCGATATCTTCAGGATTCAGAGAATTAATAAAATCAGCAGATACGGGAATATTATCCAAGACAATCAGTGCCTGGTTATTTCCCAAAATAGAACGTTCTCCACGCAAAACGATGCGCGTGTCAGCGGTCACCCCGTTATTTACAGTATTGATCTGCAAGCCAGATACTTTGCCGGATAATCCATTTGCTATGTTAGTCGCCTTTGCCGCTACCAACTCATCGGTGGGGATAGTAGCTGTCGAATAGCCAGTGGAGCGGGCAGACTTTTTAATACCTAACGCGGTAATGACTACAGCAGACAACTCAGCTGTATTTCTACTTAAAACTGGAGATGCCAAATTTGCAGACGGAGACATTACTGCTGGGTTAAAACCGGTGGCTGTAAAAGTAAGCGTACCATTGCCCTTCTGAGTAATAACGAAGTTGCCGTTTGCATCAGCAGTCGTTGCATTTCTACTTCCGGTTTCAGTAACGGTAGCAAAGGGAACGGGATTTCCGGAGTCGTCCTTAACAGTTCCGGAAATCGTCTTGTTTTGTGAGAATGCCAACACTCCAGTGAGCATCAGCACCATAAAAAGTGAAAGAAATTTTCTCATGTGTTTAATTTGATTTAAAGTGGTGCAAATATTAAGATTCCGGTACACAATGCCAAATAAATGTTAACAAACCTTTTTTGATCACTTTATAAAGACTTTTTACAAGTACGTGACGTGGAACGTGAATATAGACACACCAATGACAATTTTCGCTGCTTGAATACAAACGAATTTTTAATTTTCCTTTCCGTCCAGATAAATTGACTTATTCTTAACAACTGGATTTCGGTTTCTGAACTGTGAAAATGAATAAGCAGATCGGAGGCTTACTGGTAGAAAATCCTGAGGTTGATACTGAAATTAATCTCTCAGGCCTAAGGAATCGGATCAATAGCCCTGGTCAGAGTGGCATTCCTTGCTGGTAACGCCGGAATGTATCAAGAAGATAGTTGGTGAAGTAGACCTATAATATTCGATAGAAAGGTTTTTAAAAACAATCTATACGATTAACTGTTTAGCGGGGAACAATATTCCTTAAAAGCAAAACCAGGAAAACTTAGCGAACTCTTCATAAAGAAGAGATCAACTAAACTTTCCTGGTTTTCGTTAATTGTAATAAATCAGTCCAAAAAATCTTCTGCTAAGTCAAAATGTAGAAAAAGATAAATAATAGTAAGCATCAGAAAGACGCAACTAACAAACCAATTTTAAATTCAGATCATTATTCTACCAAAAATTCATCACGAAAAACATTTTGCTATACCAAGCCAAAACTTATCACCGTGATCCCTTATAGGTATAAGTAGCTTTGTAGGTGCGCGGACCAGATCCTCCCACATAAGATCCACTGACATAAAAAGTTTGTGTAGCAGGATCATAATGATCACTATTTGGTGTGGGCGTAGTCACACCATTGAAAACTTCAATAAGTGTATTATCAGGGTTAATTGTAATGTCCAATGACACGCCAAAGCCCCCTACAGTTGTATTAATGGGAGTAGTCGTTACGCTATTGAGACCCGTAGTGACCAAAGCTTGCGTTAGGCCTTTTGAATTGTCCCAGGTCAACACACCGTAAGCCGGATGGGTAAATACGCCAGCAGACTTGTAAACCCCATCCCATTTATTTTTCGGTCCGATAGCAACAATTCCATGATCTAAATTCCCAATCGTGTAGCCAGCCTCAGCTACGCTTGATATAACGAAGCCATAGGCAAACGTCCCATTTAATAAATCAGTAGGTTTAAATTTTACCTGAAGATAGCCAACACGACTACCTTTTGGAATTGTTACTACTTTGTTGACGATTGTAATGTTTGCTCCGGGATTCGTATAATCAGTTCCGTTAGAATCGTTGTAATTCTGAACTAACTGATCATTTTCCGCCAAGGTAACATGTATATCCTGAGAAGCTGCTGACAGACCTCCCAACTCTACAGGAACGAGATTAACTGTAGTATCATCATCGGGAGCAAGGGGATATGCCGCCTGTAGAAAATTGGTTGTATCACTCACAGTAATGCCCAGCGTTATAACTTTAATATCCTGCCCGGATCCACCGGAACCGGATTGAATACTCCCATTTTCAAAAGCCTTATCCTTCAGACAACTTGACGCCAGAACTGAGAAAATCAGCATCATTATTAAAGGTGATTTGACAGAATAAATTTTCATATTTTAATTTTACTTTTTTATAAAATTGTTGATTTTTAAGGTTAGGGTTCCCAAAATAATTTTTTGGTAAATGCATCTCCTGCCACCTGTTTTGGAGTATTCACCCCATTAGTTGTGTATTCACTTTGAGGATATAGCAATCTGAATGGCAAGGTATGCGAAACCAATCCGGGTGCCGTTGAGATATAACTTTTATCCGTTAAAAAATGAAGACGGTTTTCATCAAAATATGATTCAAGAGGATCAATGCCTGTGTTGGCAATATATTTCTGATAAGCGATGACCTTAACATTCACAGCTACATTTGTACCCGCTACGGTGGCGATTGAAGGATTCGCTGCGATATAGGCAGCGGCAGCGTTCCGGGCATCAGGTACTCCCAACCAAACGAAGGATTCGGTGACCGCAGCAGCAAGAGCCGCGTTGGCATCGCCGGGAATCCACTTGCGGGCAACCGCTTCGGCCAACAGGAATAAGCTTTCGTAGCTTGGATAAATATACTGGCTATTTGAATAACCGGTGCCAACGTTACTTGCGTTGAGCTCGCCTACAAGTGCCGGACCGAAATAGGAACTTGCTGAAGCCTGGGCGAGGGTTCCGACCGGATCTCCAAAAACATTCCCTACAAAACCGTTCGATGCATCGAATCCAGCCGGAAAAAATAGCCGGGCCAACCGGGGATCCCCGGTAGCACTGAGAATATTTACAATATATGCGTTTGCGTCAGTTGAAAGATTAGATTGCGTTCCTGTGGGCGTCCAACCAAAATTCGCATAGTAAGGATTTTGCTTATCGACATCGTTAACATAGCCAGGATTCACGCTGATTGATTGGCCGGCTTTCAAAACACCACCCGTGCTTTGAATTTTCGCAATATCAGCAGACGGATCAAATCCAGCCACTTCGGATTGTCGGATCAGTAACCGTAGCTTCAAGGTATTAGCGAACGCAATCCACTTCGCAGCGTTGCCGTTGTTTATAATATCGGCGGGTCCAAATGCCTTTACCTGCGGCAACATCATATACATGATGGCGGTGTCCAAACGTTTTTGCAGTGAATTATAAATATCCTGTGCTTTGTCGTAGACGGGTGTGGTATATTTAGTTACGTCGAATGCCTGGGAATAAGGCACGTCACCATAAAGATCAACGAGCTCCTGGAACAATTTTGCAGATAATATAATCGACGCCCCTGCAATGGCGGAATCGCCTGTGGCCAGCCCTTTCACTTCTGCCTGGTGGAGATCAAAAAGAACGTTGTAATGATTTTGAAATAATGCATCTCCAAAAGTAAAATCGATGTTGTAAGTGGTTACATTCTGCTGCGGTACGAAGCCTCCGTTAGGAGCCCAATAACCTAACCATTGATTGAGAAACGTAAAATTTCCGCTGGCCGCCCTGCCACCGACCTCAGTGGCAGCAGCAGGAAAAATGAGCTCTGCGGTTACATTCTGATCGGTTACCCGGTTGGGATCGGAATTGACATCAAGGTACGTTTTTTTACAACTGCTAGCCAAGATAATCCCAAAAGATATAAGGATGAAAAGAAATCGCTTATTTATTGTATGTGTCATCAAATAGAATTTTAAATATTATTAAAATTGTACAGTTAAAGATCCTCCGAATAGTCTTGATGCAGGAGACTGAAAACCACTGGCCAGTCCGAATGTATTGCCCGTATTGGAGTAGTTAAATTCAGGATCGCCCCAAAGATTCGATTTAGGCACAAATAAGAATAGGTTTTTGCCTACTGCAGCCACCGTAATTCTTTTGATCACTTTTCCATTTCCAATCCATTTCAAAGGAATATTATAGGAAATATTTACTTCTCTTAACCTCCAGGCGGCAGCGCTTGCATAATAATTAGTAGCTATAGCAACCCGTGTGGCAGTTCCATTAAAGAATGCATAGTTGCCATCCTGAACAACAATATTCGTGTTAGGAACGTATTTACCATCCTTTAAATAAACTGAATTAGGGAATACAAATCTCTTACGTCCATATTCTGCGCTTGCAGCAGAAATGCCCGCAAAATCCTCATCAGCGCCCAAGCCTGAATAGAAATTATTTCCTCCTTTATAATCCCACGTCATGCTGAATGAAAAATTACCTATGGAATAAGAAGGCGTAATTCCAACTATCCAGGTAGGTAAGGACCTTCCTGTCACTATCAATGAAGGAGATTGAGTAGGATTTCCAGTGTGGGGATCCACAATCACCTTTCCGGTGGCCGAATCTCTTAAATAATCCGTCATTTGAAAAGCGAAGGCGGGCAAGCCTACTATCGCGATATTATTTACAGTGGGTGATGCCGCTGCATTTTGAATGAAGCCGCTGGTACCACCAATTACTACCGGTACATTTCCTAAGGTACTGGTGACTTTATTGTTATTGTAAGTAGCATTCAATTTTAAGTCAATTCTTCCTTTACCGATAGCTACCAATGGTGTCAAGCCCAGGTCCATTTCCACACCGTAATTTTTAAAGGCTGCGGCATTCGCCAGGCCGGTTGTATAACCCGTAGTAGAGGATTGCGAAACCTGTAAAATCTGGTTGGTATTGTTTTGATTAAAATAGGTTGCTTCTACATTAATCCTGTTTCTCATAAAGCCCATTTCTATACCTACTTCTTTAGTATTTACAAATTCCGGTTTCAGGTTCGGACTTGGTATGGTTCCATTGGCACTAAAGCCAACCGTACCTCCGTAAGGGAATCCGGCCGGTTGAGAATATGTGGCCTGCAAACTGTAAGGATTCAAATTTACATTACCTGACTTTGAAATTGCACCCCTCAGTTTTAAATAGGAAATCCATTGGCTGTTTTGAAGAGAAGGAATTGCATCCGAGAGCACAATTGACACGTTGGCTGCAGGATAGAAGAATGAGCGGTTTTGCGCTAACAATCTACTGTCCCAATCGTTTCGCCCTGTAAACTCAACATTTGCCCAACGCTTGTAACTAAAGCCAACTGTTCCATAAGCTGAAACCAGTATAGACTCAATGGAATAGTTATTATTAGGATATAGAGGCACATTGGCATCGCCGCTGCGTACCGCTACATTATATAGATAAGGAACAACTAAATTATTGCCACCTACTGCAACATCCTTCGAGCGATTATCCCGGAATGATCCGCCTGCTATATATCTCACAGAAAAATCATTTACAATCTTATGCTCGCCACTCAGGAAATAATCAACATTGATCCTCGATGTGTTTCCTTCATCGGTAAATACGATCCCTTTCCTGTTGGAATATTGAACCGCACTGCGGTTTGCCGCGGCCCAGTCACTCACGACAACCGGGGCATTCGTATTTGTCTGATTCGTAAACGACAGCGTAGTACTTACGCGGGCCGTTGCTTTAAGCCATGGAAAAACCTGGAAATTGAGCGCTACATTTCCAAGCAAATCATCTTCTCTTCCTTTCGTGCGAATGTTTTGAATTAGCCAATACGGATTCACTGCATATTCATTGTAATAATTAGAGAATTGGCCAAATTTGCTATTTTGATCCTTGTAGCTTAGCAACGGAATATTATTGGCAGTCTGTTCAACCAACAAAAACAACCCCCCGTCATAGGCGCCGGGAAAGGTATTTTGAAAACCATTTTCATTCAAAATATTATAATTCGATAGCACATAATTTAATCCATAACTAATCGAAAACTTGCCATAAGTTTTACCTCCGTTGAAGCGAAAACTGGTACGACGGTTTACATCATCCGGAACTAACCCTTTAATGTTCGCATCTTCAATGCTTACGTAAAAATCCTCACCGGCAATGGAAGCAGAGTTTTGATAGGTTAGCCCGGTATTAAAGAATTTAATTTTGTCTTTATAGTGGGCATCATTGTAAGGACCCATCTGCTGAGTTCCATCTTCTAAAACAGGCCCAATAGGCTGGATTGATCCGTCAAACTGAGGACCGTACTGTTGGTTTTCATAAGGCACATAGCCGTAATTTCCATATTGATCAACCACTTCTCCCCCTCCATTGCCAAATGACCGCTGGAGTTTCGGGAAAAAAGAAACTTTCGTAGCCTGAACAGTAGAATTCAGCGTTACTGTTGGTCTTTTCCCTCCTTTTTTTGTGGTGATAATAATTACGCCGTTCACCGCATCAGGACCGTAAATTGCCGCAGAGGCGGCGCTTTTTAAAATGGTGATGTCTGCCACATCATCCGGCGGAATAGAAGACAGATACCCTATCGGAGTAGGCGCTCCATCAACTACCAGCATCGGCTGATTATTACCGGTCAGCGACCGGATACCGCGGATATTGATTTTTGAATTTTCAAAAACACCGCTGTTAACCGTTGAAATGTTTAAACCAGAAACTTTACCATTCAGCGCTTGCTGAACATTCACAGATTTAGCTTGTGTAAGAGTCTTGTTGCTGATGGTCGTCTGTGCATAGCCCAACTCCTTGGCCTGCCTTTGCACACCCAAAGCTGTGGTAATCACTACAGTGGATAATTCTGATGTATTTCTTTTTAAAACGACTATTGCACTGTTACCTTCAGGCGTTACCGAATTGGCTGAAAAGCCCGCAGCGGTAAAGTTCAGCTTACCATTACCCCTCATCTTTAAGCTAAAATTTCCATTGGCATCCGCGGTTGTCGCATTATTCGTTCCCGTTTCAGTAACGGTCGCAAACGGAACAGGGGCGCCGGCATCATCTTTTACCGTTCCGGTAACGGTCCGGTTTTGTGCAAACACCCAAATACAACTGAGCATGAGCACCGCAAAAAGTACTATTGTTCTTTTCATGTGTTTATTAATTTATTGTTTTTGATGATACTTTCAGGAAGACGTTTGATTAAAATACTCCAATTCATTCTGGCTTTTTCAGTTCCTTTTTTTCAGGTAAGTGGCGTTTTTTTAAAGGCTCTGTTAACGACCAGATTCAAGGTTATTTTTTTTATTAGGCAACATTTAATTTAAAGTTGCTGCAACAGTTTCGTTAATTGACGATTTAGTGACAAAGCTATTTTTGAGAGCGGGTTTATCAGAAAGATTGACAAACAAAAAACATTTAAATTCTGATTAATTCACCGTTTTATTAAGCGAATCAAGTTTAAAAAATTCGCGTGAAACCCTTTGTGAATAAAGGAGGTAATTGATTCGCAAATAGCAGAAAAAATTTAATCTTTTTAGAAAATATTTTCTAATAACGGCCTTCTGTTTTAGATTTCTCAACATTTTGAAAAACGAAAATGTGATCTTTTGACAAAAGAATGATTATTTATTTTACATGGTCATGACATTCTAAATAACAAAAATAAATTTCAAAAAAATGATGCTGTTTTTCACACCATACAAAACAAACAACTGTTTATTTAGAAAATATTATTTTCAATTTGAAAGCCTCGCAAGCGAAAATGTAGAAATGCTGATTTTTAAAAAGATGGAACTTCGGTAGAGGTTATTTGAAAAAATCCGGTGTTTAATTTGAATGGGCGCGCAAAAAAATCGAAAAAGAATTGGCCAATATCTCCATCGCCGCGAAAGCGAAAATGTAGAAATATTGATTTTTAAATGAGGGCTGAAACTTTAAGGTAAAGTTTATAAAATACACTTCATTCACCAATTGAATGAAGGCATAACAATGTAAAGATGATGACGTACATTATTGACAATATTTAGCCCACAAGAAAAGGCTTTTTCGAAAAAATATACTGTGGCCAAAAGAAACAAAATAATGTTATCCGATCAAATTCTTTTTATGAATTTTACTCCTGATAAAAAGGCTATTGATGCTCCTGTTTTCGTAGGCGTTTCGAATTGCAATCGCAAACAAGTCGGCTACTGAAACAACTTTCAATTTCTCTATATTTTTTCTGATAGGAATGGTATCACAAACCACCAGTTCTTCCAGGACGCTATTCTTGATGTTTTCATAAGCGTTGTTGCTTAATACCGGATGAGTGCAAAATGCTCTTACACTTCTTGCTCCTTTATCCATTAGCAAACCGGCACTTTTACACAGCGTTCCACCGGTATCGCAAATGTCATCAATCAATACAATGTCTCTGCCAGTAACGTCCCCTATCACCACCATGCTGGCAATCTCGTTGGCTCTTTTACGATGCTTATCACAAATTACCATGTCCACTTCAAAATAACTGGCTATTTCCCTGATGCGATTGGCGCTGCCGACATCCGGCGCCGCAAAAGTGAGATTCTCAAGATTAAGGTCCTCTATGTAAGGTATGTAGATAGCAGAGGAATCCAAATGATCCACAGGAATATCAAAATAACCCTGTATCTGCGGCGCATGAAGATCCATAGTAATGACTCTGTCCGCGCCGGCTGCAACGATCATATTGGCCACTAATTTCGACCCGATCGCCACCCTCGGTTTATCTTTCCGGTCCTGGCGCGCATAGCCATAGTAGGGAATCACAGCGATTACTTTGTAAGCAGATGCACGTTTTGCCGCATCGATCATCAGCAGCAATTCCATCAAATTGTCGGTGGGCGAAAAAGTGCTTTGAATCAGAAATACAAATTGCCCGCGGATGCTTTCAAGATATTCAACTCCAATTTCACCATCACTAAATTTTTGAATATTTATTTTGCCCAAAGGCTCGCCAAATCTAAGCGCGATCTGTTTTGCAAGGTACTGAGACCCGGTTCCGGAAAAGATTTTTACGTTTGGATGCATAAGGATATAATTAGACAGGCTATAATTAGTTCGGCGAATTTATAATTAATATTTTTGGTAATAAACAGAAAACCATGGAAAGTTCTAACAAGTCTTCCACGTCTATTAAAAACTGGGCCGTCGATGACCGGCCCAGGGAAAAGTTGGCAGCAAAGGGAAGAGAGAGCTTAAGCGATTCAGAGCTTCTGGCAATTCTCATCAACACAGGAAGTGGCAAAAGTTCCGCCGTGGACCTTGCCAAAGAAGTGCTCAAACTTGGCGGTAATAACCTGGATGAACTGGGCAAACTTTCCCTGAAAGATCTCATGTCAGTAAAAGGCATCGGAGAAGCCAAAGCCATTACTTTGGTAGCGGCGCTCGAATTAGGACGCAGACGGCAGTCGGTTTTCCCCATGAATAAAACACAAGTGCGTTCCAGCAAGGAACTTGCAGAATATCTAAAAACCGCGCTTAAAGATTATGAACATGAAGTTTTCGCAGTTGTATTTATGAACCGCGCTAATAAAATAAATCATTTTCAGGTTCTTAGCTCCGGAGGAATTTCGCATACGATCGTTGACCCAAGAATTATTTTTAAGCGGGCGCTTGAAGTGAAAGCCACTTCAATTGTTCTTTGTCATAATCATCCGTCCGGAAATTTGCGGCCGAGCCGCCAGGATGAAGCGCTGACAGCCAAATTAAAAGAAGCAGGCACTTTATTAGATATCAACGTGGTGGATCATCTCATAGTGAGCGACGAAGGATATTATAGTTTTGCTGATGAGGGAATGATCTGATCATAAGACATTTTTTTAGAAAACCAAAAACTCAAATCAGGTCAGAAGAATACAAATTTCTATGTTTTGGCTTATTTCAATACCGGTTGATTTTTTAAACGCCTGGAAATTAAACAGCTAAAACCCCTTCTGGAAAAACCCCTCAATTCAAAAAGCAACTTTCTATATTTTGGCTTGTTTCATTCTCCCCGGCAATCGATTTGTAAACATTCCCGAAAATGAATTTGTCAATAACTGGATGACAACAGGCTATTAAAGACAAAACGGGCTGCAACCCTTTTGCAGCCCGTTTCGGAAATGAATTCACTTCCGGGATTTCGCTACCAAACAAACTGTCAATTCCCGTCGATGATTTTATGCGGATTAATCGTATGTAACTTTAATCACGGTTCCGTCGCCCATGCAGGTTACATACCACGTGTGGCTGTTAACCTGTTTGATTCCAGCCGGCATATTTAGGCCTCCAACAAGTTGTTGAACAGTAGAACCGTTTACCCACAAAAGGGCGCCGGTATTAGGAGCAAACCCACTTGCAGGATCAAATGAGGAAGCATATTGAACTGCAATGTGCCCTGAATAATTTCCCTGGGCCAGATCAACCAGACTGGTAAATCCATTTTGATACACAGACAAATTACCGGACATCGAGATTTTAAAAATCGTGGCCTGGCCCGGAGGGAAAGGGAATCCACGTAAAGTGGTCACTAAAAAATTTTGTCCGTCATAAAAAACAGATGTGGGCACAGCCTGTATCACTGGAGGACCGACAGGAGTGGGATTGGCGATTGACGGCACTTCTGCCAAAACAGAATAAACGCCTTTGGCTTTCCGGTGTATGATTGCGTTTGCGCCTGCATCGGCAATATACAAATCTCCATCAGGCCCCTTGGTCAAATTGTAAGGATGCGAATCGTTTGCATCGTTTACAAAAGGATAAGAATACACAAATGCGGAAATGTCTTCATACGGAAGTGTGGCAGCATCTAAAGGCTTATCACCGGGCTGAAAGTGAGATATATCTGCCCTGTACAAATAATTGCCGGATAAAACATAAAGCGTTCCGCCATCCCGCAAAAGGTTTACGGTTCCTTGTGGCTCACCGGAATTTTCATTAACAAAAGCAGAGAGGTTGATGATAGCATCATACTTCGTCCCGTTTGGTTTTATAACAACTACTTTTCCATCATTTTGGGTTGTTTCACTTTCTGAAACCCAGATGTTGCCATAGCTATCGGTTTCGATACCGAGCGGATTA
>CAVPNF010000017.1:0-23533 GCA_963706775.1 uncultured Chitinophagaceae bacterium | reverse complement strand
CGCTGCCACCTGAAGGCAGTGCGTCTACCAATTTCGCCATCTGGGCAATTCAAATATGAAAATTTAAAAATTCTTATTTCAAATTGAGGTGCAAATCTAAATCGAAACTAACAATCCAACAATAAAACAATTGAGTAATAAAAATAAAATTAAACACTCACATTAAACTCCCTTAATGCATCATTCAAACTCGTTTTTTTGTCTGTGCTTTCTTTTCGCTTGCCGATGATCAAAGCGCAGCTTACTCCAAATTCTCCGGCCGGAAATTTCTTATTATAAGTTCCGGGAATTACTACACTCCGTGAAGGGATGACACCCCTGGTTTCTACCGGTTCGCTGCCGCTCACGTCAATGATTTTTGTCGATTGAGTTAATACTACATTCGCGCCCAAGACCGCTTCCTTTTCAACCCTTACACCTTCCACCACGATACAACGACTCCCGATAAAACAGCCATCTTCAATAATAACAGGGCTTGCCTGCAAAGGCTCCAATACACCACCAATACCCACGCCACCACTGAGGTGTACATTTTTACCGATTTGCGCGCAACTGCCCACGGTGGCCCATGTATCTACCATAGTTCCTTCATCTACATAGGCGCCAATGTTCACATAACTCGGCATCAGTACCACATTTCTTCCCAAGAAAGCACCATAGCGTGCAACCGCATGCGGAACCGCGCGAACGCCCAAATCTTTATAATTTTTCTTCAATTTCATTTTATCATAAAACTCAAATGGAGGCAAAGTATAAGTCTCCATTTGTTGGATGCCAAAATATAAAAGCACCGCTTTCTTTACCCATTCATTCACCTGCCATTTCTGTTCAGGCTCCATGTTGAATGTTTTTTCAAAAACAGGTTCTGCTGTCCTTAATTTTCCTTCATCTAATTTATCAATCGTATTGCGGATGGCATCTGAATAGATTTCATCTTTCAATAGATCCCGATCATCCCAGGCTTTAAGAACCAATTCTTCTAAATTCATTTTATATTTTTTTGTTGGATAATGATGCGAAAATACTTCAAAGAACCTTTCAAAAAATTTGAACTAAAAAACAGAGAAATCTACATTTTGGCTTTTCAGAATCAAAAGTGATATAACCTTTATTTTATTTCTTCTTGCAAAAACAAATTCTTCAACGTTGGATATTCTGCATACATCACCGATAGGAAATCTAAAATTGAATTCATTTAACTTTGTGGCCTTTATGCAAAGATTCCTCGTAATTCAAACCGCATTTACTGGCGATGTAGTGTTGGCAACCGCGCTGATTGAGAAGTTGCATCGGTTTTTCCCTGAGGCACAAATTGATTTTTTAGTAAGAAAAGGCAACGAAGGTTTATTAACAGATCACCCGTTTCTGAACGAAGTATTGATTTGGAATAAAAAAGAGAAAAAGTTTAAAAACCTTTTTTCTTTACTTAAAAAAATAAGAAAGGAAAAATATGACCGGGTCATTAATCTTCAACGATTTGCTTCCACAGGAATGTTAACGGCGTTTTCAAATGGCGTTGAAAAAATCGGATTTGATAAAAATCCGTTTAGCTTTTTATTCACCAAAAAAATCTCTCATCATTTCACCAATGAAACACACGAGGTAGAGCGAAATAATAAATTGATCGAAGATTTTACAGACAGTTCTTTTACAAAACCCAAATTATATCCTTCGATAAAAAATGAAGAACAGATTCAACAATACACTTCTCAACCTTATGTGTGTATGATGCCTGCGAGCGTATGGTTCACCAAACAATACCCGGAAGAGAAATGGGAAAATCTACTAAATGACTTTCCTGAAGAATACCAAATCTACTTATTAGGAGGACCGGATGACGCAGCTTTATGCCAGCGAATAAAGGAAAAAACAAAAAATAAAAAAGTAGAAATTTTAGCAGGAAAATTAAACTTCCTGTGTTCTGCGGCATTGATGAAAAAAGCTAAAATGAATTATACCAACGATTCTGCTCCTTTACATTTTGCCTCGGCGACAGATGCGCCAGTCACCGCAATATTTTGTTCTACAATTCCGGCATTTGGATTTTATCCATTGTCCTCAAAATCATTTATCGCTGAAACGGATGAAAAACTTTCATGCAGACCATGCTCGCTTCACGGACTAAAAGCTTGTCCGCTCGGGCATTTCAAATGCGCTTACACCATCGAAACTTCAAAATTATTAGCAACACTCTCTTCTTAATTATGATCAACTTTGAAAATGATATCGCCAATAGTTTAAGCGTTTTACATTCCGGAGGAATTGTCCTCTACCCTACTGATACCATCTGGGGAATCGGGTGTGATGCGACCAACCAGGACGCCATCAGGAAAATTTTTTCATTAAAAAAAAGAGAAGAAAAAAAGTCCATGATCATTCTTGTGGCGGAAGAAAAGATGATTTTCGATTACGTAATCAACCCTTCTCAAAAAATGCTTTCCTACATCGCCAATAATCAAAAACCAACTACAGCTATTTTCGAAAAAGCAAATAATTTACCAGGCAATCTCATCAACGAAGATGGAACGGTTGCAATAAGAATCGTAAAGGATAATTTTTGCAGACAATTGATTTTGCAATTACAAAAGCCTTTGGTTTCCACGTCAGCAAATATTTCAGGAGAAGCTTATCCGCAAAATTTTGAGCAAATATCTAACACAATAAAAAACGGTGTTGACTACATCGTTCAACACCGTCAAAATGATTTTACTCCACATTCACCTTCATCCATAATTAAATCAGGAAGCAATGGTGAGATTGAAATTATCAGGTAAATTTTTAAAATAAAGCAATTCCCACTCCCAATTGGATCGATTGGGTCTTCCAGGTATCAGCACTTCCGATATTGCTAATATCAGTAAGTCCACCAACGAACCTTCCGTAAACACGAAACTTTAATAAATTTAACTGAAGCCCTGCTGCCATAGCAAAGTTTTGAGTTTTAAAAGCATCTTTTCCGTTCTGCAAAAGATCTTTATTCTTATCAAGCATAATTCCAAACTGAGGACCGGCCTGAAGCGTAATAAATTTATTGATGTTATAATTTAATAAAATCGGAATAGAAAGATATTGAAGTTTAATTTTATCAACGTGGTTAAATTGGTACACCTGGCTGAAATCGCTCGCAGTATCTACATTCACCTGGCTCAGCATCGCTTCCGGCTGAATGGCCCATTTTGTACCAAGCGGGATCGTGGCAAATGCACCAACATGATATCCCAATGTAAATTGATCTTTAAATGATTGGCCCGATATTTTGCCGAGGTTTGCACCGCCTTTTATGCCAACGCTAAAACTCTGGGCAAAAATGGATGACGAAATAAAACATAGAATCGCGAGGGAAAAAAGTTTAGTTTTCATAAAGTGATTTTAAGTGAGTTAAATATTTTCAATTTACATGCCAACAAATCCTTGTTATTTTTTCAAAAGAAGGATATCAGAAAGACTAAAAGGGTTTTAAAAAGTTTAATAAAAACGGATTTATGAAAATTAAATGTATATCGTATTGCGATTTCCAATTTTAAACGCTTTAAAAATTATTAAGAGTTTAACAATCCATCATACGCGCATTTCCATGAGGCCAAATTGAACATCCCGATCTAATAGCACGCGCGGCTTCTGATTTAGCATGGATAAATTTAATGATAACGTCTTAAGGATTGTGAACAAAACCAATATATCGACGGCTTATAAGAGGCTATCACTCTTCCACCCAAAACACTTTCCGTCTATTAGTATTACCTTTGCGCCTTAAATTAAAAATAATAAATGAATGCATTTGAAGGCTTAGGCCTAAATGAGAACCTGGTAAAAGCAGTTTCTGATCTTGGTTTTGAATCCCCCACTCCCATACAACAACAAGCAATTCCGATCTTACTTTCAGGCACTACAGACTTTGTAGGACTTGCGCAAACAGGAACCGGAAAAACAGCAGCCTTTGGCCTGCCACTATTGCAATTAATTGATCCGTCAAGTAAATTTCCACAGGCATTAATTGTGTGTCCTACACGCGAATTATGCCTTCAGATTTGCAGCGACCTTCAGGAATTTAAAAAATATTCAAAAAATATTGTTGCTGAGCCTGTTTATGGCGGTGCTTCAATTGTGATGCAGATCCGCGCTTTGAAAAAAGGAGTTCACATTGTTGTAGCTACTCCCGGAAGGCTCATTGATATGATCGAAAGAAAAGCGATCGATCTTGAAAAAGTAAAATATGTAGTACTCGATGAAGCAGATGAAATGCTCAACATGGGTTTTAGAGATGATATAGATTTCGTTTTGAAAAATACCGTAAATCGAGAAAGCACGTGGCTTTTTAGTGCGACTATGCCACAGGCAGTGAGAGCGATATCAAAAAATTTCATGAAGAACCCGCAGGAAATTACCGTTGGTAAGAAAAATACTGCTAACGTGAATATCGATCACCAATATTTTATCACTCCGGCTCAATCGCGCTATGAAACGCTAAAAAGATTAGTGGATTTTAATCCTGGTATGTACGGAATTGTTTTTACGCGGACAAAAATAGATGCACAGGAAATATCTGAGAGATTATCCAAGGAAGGCTACGAAATCGAATCGATTCATGGCGATCTTACGCAACAGCAACGTGACCGCGTAATGAAAAGATTTCGCGATAAAAGCATACAGATATTGATTGCCACCGACGTGGCTGCAAGAGGAATTGATGTTGATGGCATCACGCATGTAATCAATTACGAATTGCCCGACGATATTGAAGTGTATACTCATAGAAGCGGCCGTACCGCCCGCGCAGGTAAAAGCGGAATTTGTATTTCCATCTGCCACAGCAGGGAAGCTTTCAAAATACGCCAGCTTGAAAAAATGGTGAACGCCCAGTTTTCGAGACTTGATATTCCGACAGGAAAAGATGTATGCCGCAAGCAGTTTTTCTATTTTATGGATAATCTGATCAATGCGGATATTTCTAACGGAGCTTACGAAACTTACATGCCGGATCTCCAGAAAAAATTTGAAACCATCAGCAAAGAAGAAGTTCTTCAGCGGGTAGCCGCACTTGAATTTGATCATTTCCTGAAATATTACGAAAACGCCGATGATTTAAATGTAAAAATCGACCGGGATAGACGCGTTCAGAATAATACTACAGCTGACAGAAGAGAACGGCCCGTTTTTCACAGGGATGGTGGTTTTACCAAATTATTTATCAACCTTGGTACCAAGGACGGTTTTTATAAAGCAAGTTTTTTACAATACATTCTGGATGAAAGCAACCTGAAAAAAGAAGTTTTGGGAAGAATTGATCTACGCGACATGAATGCCTGGGTGGAAGTGGACAAATCCGCGGCGGCAAAGATGATTAAAAGCCTGGACGGCAAAACGCACAACGGGCGCCAGATAAGAATGAACGAGGCCGACGGCGGAGGCCGGCAGGACGGACGTGGACATAGAAATTCGGATGAGGGAAGAAAAAGAATTCCGGTGAGAGAAAGAAGATAAATAGAGCAACGCGCGCAATAGCGCACGTCGCATACATAATCAATTCGGGTCAGTTAAGCAGAAGCATAATTGACCCGAATTTTTTTGCTCCATTATATTTTACCATATTTTTTATAGTAAGCGATCAATGTGGCAATGACTGCATTATAGCTTCTAAGTCCTTTCGGTTGTTCGTTAAGCTTTAAATAATTTCCATACATCCAACTGATCGCAGGCTCGATAAAACTCCTGTGGTTAAGGTTAAATTGCCGCCACTCTGCGATGTCCTTTTTTACCTCGGGAATCAGCAATTCTCTTGACTGCAGTGACGCTACAGAATCAAAATAAAACACTTCGCGGTTTGCATAAATATACAGGTCAAGATAGGCCGAATAATGAAATAAGGTATCGTGCGAATTGACAGCAGCGAGATAGCCCGCAAAATTAGCTTCGTCCTCCTTTGCATAGCCCAATTGATGAGCCATTTCATGAGTGCTGATGTAGGGCTGTAAAAATTTGGGAACGGTTGTATTTACCTGCGCTTCGCCGGTAAACGGATTGTAATATCCTGTAAATCCGAGATAATTTCCCCACCATCCATATAAGGACGATTTTGCGGAAAGAGCCTTATATTGAAGAAAAGGATATATTTTCTCGGCGTCATTATAGGCATCTTTAGCGCGGTGAAATAAGAATTTTTTATCAGGATATTGATAATCCTGACGAATGAGCACTGTTTTGGATGAGTTTACTTTTTGTAGTAACATATCCTGGAGCAGGATAATATCAGATGTATCATAAGTCGTTTCGGTGAGTCCCAATTGATGGGCAACTCCCTGGCGATTATAATTTAGTCCCCAAAAAATATTAAAAACAATGTAAATAAATATAAGGCCCAGGAGAGCTTTTGAAATATTTTTAAAAAAAATATTCCACTGAAACTGGCGCCTGATAAGCGATTTTATAGTTTTTATCAATTTTCCTAACAACCAGAGACCTGCAAGCAAATAAAGGATATCGCCCAAACTAAAGGGAATCCAGCCAAATAAAAACCTCAAAATTCGCGAAAGCAATACATAAAATCCGGAAGTATAAAGGGTTTCCACTCTTTCAGCGCTTAGAGAAAATATTTTTATAACAATTACCAATGCAACAGCCAAAATCCAGAAAGTTCTGTACCGGGGCCAAGATTTTTTTGTATCCATATTAAATTATTACCGTCTTCGTTTTCGAAGGACTTCCTGTCAAATCAGTCATTTATCGATAGAAATTAAAGTGGAGTGAAATTAGTATTCATTTCTTAATCCAACTTCTTTGCTGATAGTTGATTCAGTAACTTTGTCCCCATAACGGAAAATTGAACCTTATTTTTATTCAAAGATGATTTGACAAAATAGAAATAAACCAGATATATTTCGATCGAAAACCAATATTGTTTTGTTTTTCTGAAAAAAATTAATTCAATTTCCTTACCTTTGCAACCCTTTAATAAAGTGTTATGGGAAACAGGCGTGAATATGAGATAGCATTTGTGGGGCTGAAACCTGGAATTCATGAATATAATTACCAGGTGGACGACAAGTTCTTTGTTGGTTTTAAAGAAACAAATCCGGAAGATATAGGATTTAACAATTGCAATGCTTCTGTAAAGCTGCTTCTCGAAAAGAACACATCTTTTTTGATGTTAAAATTTGAGATAGGCGGAAGCGTAAATGTTGTCTGTGACCGGTGCGGAAATACTCTGCCAATTGATCTTTGGGACGAATTTGATCTGGTTATCAAACAGGTTGAAAATCCGGATGAGATGAATCAAAACGAAGAGGACCCGGATGTGTTTTATATTTCGCGTACAGAAAGTCACATTCATCTTGCAGATTGGATTTATGAGTTCGTAATGTTAAGCATCCCTATGCAAAGAATGTGCAGTGAAGAAGAAATGGGCGGCCCGCAGTGCAACAAAGAAATACTGGCTTTATTAAAAAAAATGAAGTCAGCAACAGTAGAAGAAAATCATCCTTTTCAAAAAGGATTGGAACAATTTAAAAAAAACAATAATTAATAATATTTAATCTAACGTTATGCCAAATCCGAAGCGCAGACACAGTCAACAAAGAAGTGCAAAAAGAAGAACACATTATAAAGCAGATGCTCCTACATTGAGCGTTGACTCTGCCACCGGCGAAACTCATGTTCGCCACCGCGCTCACGTGAGCGAAGGAAAACTGTTCTATAAAGGAAAAGTTGTTGCTGAAAAAGCGCCTAATAAAGCCTGATAAAAGTTTCATATAACATTGAAATCCAAAAATAAGTTCGAATTACTTCGGCTTTATTTTTGGATTTTTTTTTGAAATGAAATAAGTTGTGATAAAAATTTACATTTGATTTATCACTCTACTAAATAAGCGTTTATATGAATATTGCATTGGATATGATGGGAGGCGATTATGCGCCACTCGAAACAGTTAAAGGCGTACAACTTTTCTTATCCCAACCTAATCCAGATGCTCATCTCACTTTGATTGGCGACGAGGCGAGAATTAATCCATTATTGGAAGAATTTAAGATCGATCCAACAAAAATTACAGTGGTTCATGCGTCACAAGTAATTGAAATGCAGGAACATCCTACAAAGGCACTGAAAGAAAAACAGCAGTCCTCCATTTCTATCGGGTTTCATTTACTCGCCACCTCAAGGGTTGATGCATTCATCAGCGCCGGAAATACGGGCGCAATGCTTGTTGGCTCCTTATACAGTATCAAAGCAATTGAAGGGATCGCACGGCCCGCTATTGGCGCTTATATCCCGAGGGAAAATGGCGAGCTTTCATTACTGATCGATGTGGGTTTAAATGCTGATTGCAAGCCCGAAAATTTATCTCAGTTCGCGCAGTTGGGAACTCTTTTTTCAAAACATATTTTAAATTTCGAGAATCCTAGAGTAGGACTTATTAATGTTGGCGCGGAAGAAGGAAAAGGCAACCTCCTTTGCCAGGCTGTTTATCCATTATTAAAAGAAAATCCACAAATCAACTTTATAGGGAATATAGAAGGTAGAGATATTTTGATGGACAAAGCGGAAATCTATGTTTGCGATGGCTTCACAGGCAATGTATTATTGAAATTCGCCGAATCCCTTTATGATATTATTCAAAGACGAAACATTAAAGATGAATTTTTGAACACGTTTAATTTTGAGATCTACGGCGGCGTGCCAGTTTTGGGCGTCACTAAGCCTGTGATCATCGGTCATGGAATATCACATGCTGAAGCTTTTAACAATATGATCCTGATGGCAAAGAAGATGGTCGAGCAGGATTTTATAGAGAAGCTAAAATCTAGTTTTCAATCCTTTTAAGCAATCACATTCCGGCTGAAAATACCTGTGCATATGGGGATCTTTTCTGCTGATCCTTTACTGGTGAACAGATGTGTCTGGCTACTTGTGCTCCAATATCAAATTAGAAATCGCGCCGATTTTTTGATTATTTTTATCCTGACATATTTAAAATACCTATGGTGCTCTGCAGGACATTTTTACGATTATTTTTCCTGTCAGGTTTTCTCTTTTTAATATGCTCCACATTGCGCGCTCAAACAGATACGATTCCCAAAGAACCCGAGGCCCACAAAAATTTTTTCAACCAAATGATCAATAACTTCAGGAAAAAAGATACAACTGAAGTAGACGCAACATATGAATTAAAGCGAAATGACGCAGCCTACAATCAATTTGCCAACAGAATCATCAGGAATATTTTGATAAAGAAAATTCCATTTGGTGTTGCGTTTGCCGATTCTGCAAAAGGGATTAAAAACAAGCTGACCAATCTTGCCAACAGCCTCCATCATATTACAAAAACACAGGTGGTTAAGAATAATCTTTTTTTCAAAAAAAATGATGCATTGCAACCTTACCTGATGGCAGATAATGAGCGGTTTCTTCGGCAATTACCTTATTTACAGGATGCAGGCTTTACAGTCGTACCCGTACCAGGAACAGATTCTGTTGATGTCATTGTCGCAGTTAAAGACGTCTTTTCATTGGGCGGCGCCATTGGCTCGCTCGGATTAAAGCAAAGCCAGGTGCAGGCACGCGAAGACAACTTTGCAGGATCCGGTAATGCCGCTGTTGGTTATGCCCTTTATGATGTTAAACGGCGTAACGTTGTTGCCTTAGGAGGCGAATACAATCGTCGAAATATAGGAGGCAGCTTCATTGATGGAACAATCGGTTATCAAAGCTTTTACCCTTCTATCAGCGGGCCGAACCAGGAAAACATTTATTATATGAACCTGGTGAAGCCACTCATTAACCGCTACATGCATTGGACGTATGAATTTGATGCGGCTTATCATGCCACCAAAAACATGTATAATTCAGATTCCACATATTTCTCCGCCAATCGGTATCGATATTCAAATATCGAAGCCTGGGCCGGCTACAACCTCCATGCAAAGGATTTTACAGCGAAACAGGAATCAAATAAATTAAGGAAGCTTATCGGTATGAGATTTATAAGTCAAAAATTCGAGCGGGTTCCGGATCAATATCAGTCTGTATATAACTGGCAATATGCAGATCTTACGGGCTTGCTCGCAACCGTGACATTTTATCGCCAAAACTTCTATAAAACCCAATACATATACGGTTTTGGGCGCAACGAGGATATTCCGGAAGGATTACTCTTTAGTGTTACCAGCGGCTATACGATTAAGCAAGGAAGATCACGGTCTTTTATAGGATTAAATTATGAGCGCTCTCATTTAAACAAAAGAAATAATTATGTGAGCTTCACTTTACGCGGTGAAGGTTTTTTAAATCATACGGCGATCGAGGATATTAACCTGCTAGGTGAAGTGAATTATTTTGATCATTTAAAACAGTTGGGAACAAGGTGGAAGCAGCGCTTTTTTCTTGACCTGAGCGCAGCCCAACAGGTAAATACAATCTTAAATGAGCCGCTGTTTGTCAAAAGCGAATTTGGGCTTCCGGAATATGGCAGCAATAAACTTCTTGGCGGAACGATGCGCGCAACGGCCAAAGCTGAATCCGTATTTTTCAGCCCATGGTCTTTGGTATCGTTTAAATTCGCCCCATTCGTTTTCAGCAATGTGAGTGTTTTTTCTCCCTATCTGTCGAACTTAAGGCTTCTTTCATCGATAGGCGCGGGATTGAGAACGAGGAATGAAAGTTTTGTCTTCGGCACTATAGAAGTTAAAGGATATTATTTTCCTCAAAGAAATTTTCACAATGAAAAATTCAGCCTGGAAATTTCAACGAATGTGATCTTCAAATACAATTCACAATTTGTACAAAAACCTGATTTTATACAGGTCAATTAAAAGTCAAAAAACTATAAAATGGCTTGTCAGAATTTATTTTTTTACGACCGGCCCGGAAAAATAACAATGGTCAAAAACGCAATTTCCCTGCATGATTAAAGGTGTTGTTTCGCCATAATACCTGAAGTTGCAACTCCTGAATAAAACATTTTCTCCGTTGGCGATAACGAGTGTTTGCACGCCCGCCTGGCTTTGATAAGCAAAATCAAAAATACAATCGGAAACTTCACAGGCCAGTTGGGAATTAAGTGTACCAAACGATCCAAGACTTTCCGCAAACACATGCCCAATGTAGGTTGGGAAGTATCCATGTTGGTCATTAAATATAAATCGAACCACGCCGCCGGCAATATTTACATGATCAATATTCCAGTTGCCCGCCATTCGCGGCGATCCGTAAAGGCCTGTTGCAAAAATAGTATGCGTGCCGCCCCAACAATAAATGTTTGAAATAGTATTGCCTTTTTCCTGATCCTGCCCTCCGGAAATACAGAGCTTGCAATTGGCAAATTGTATTTTATTGATCAGCGTTATCTCAGCATTTCGTGTAAGACTATTGGGCGATGAGCAAATACCAACTACAAACCCGCTAATATTTAATTCTTCCAACTCAGTACCAGTGCTTCCTGATTGCTTTTGTAATTTTCCGGCTTTCCCGTATTGATCTAACAGTGATGGGTAACCGCTATCCGGTGGCACACCATCAGAAGGCAGATTGGTGAAAGGATCTATCACAATTCCGGCATAAGGAGAATAGCGGCTGTCACGGCATTTCCCATCTGTAAAACTTTCAAATGAAGCGCTATAAAATTGTTTACTGTCACTAAAAGATGGCGGAGAAAAACGTCCGGAAATCTTTAATTTTCTGATCTTACATCCTTTACCATTTTGAATTCCTATTGCAAATCCATCAGTGAAAGCCGGGATAATTTCGCTTCCCGCATTACTATCCCAAAATGACGATTCGCCAACGATTTCCAAAGTGCAAAAACTGCCTTCTTTATTTCTGATGATGAGTGGTTTAGAGATTTTATATCTACCCGCAGGAATATAAAGTGTGCGGATATTATTTTTAATGCAGGTATTGATCGACTTTTGAATAGCCGCATAATCGTCCTTATTGTTTCCTTTTGCACCAAACCATTTTACCGAAAAATATTGATTGACCGTCCGCGGATTCACGGTGAGAGCAGTATCAAATATTTGCTGCTGGTAATCGGCATTTATATGGCCACCATTGATCGTTCCACTGCCTTTAATTTTAAAGCCATTTTTTATTTCAATAAATTTTCCTTCAGGAATATTTACAGTTCCATTGATAACGACATCCGACGCGTTGATCAGGACAGATTTTGTAGACGAATTATCAAAGGCAGATTGGATCGACTTTGTTTGATCTTCGGCGGCATCGTTTTTAGCAAGGTAAGTCTGTGCCTTTACGCCGGTAGTCATCAAAAAAACAAGTGCAAGAATATTTTTCATCAGAATAAAATTATATGCTTCACAAATTGAAGACAAATTTCATGAAATGAAAGACATTTAATATTTCCTTACCACACGTAATTAAGATTACAAGGCATTTTATCTTTTCACTATCTTGTAAAAAATTTCAAATTGAAATTATTAATACGGCGATATTTTGAATTGGGATTTTGGATCGTAGCCCTTGTATTGCTTGCAATAATGAATCCCTCAACTGTAGGTTATTCTTTCTGTTTTTTTAAATTTATCGGAATTCCTTTCTGCCCGGGATGCGGCCTTGGCCATTCGATCAGTTTTCTATTTCATGGAGAATTTCGCGCGTCTTTCTCCGCACACCCTTTGGGCATATTTGCATTAGTCATAATTTTATTGAGAATTTACAAACTCATCTCTCTTCATATTTTTTCAAATTCCAAACCAACCAACTATGCAGTTCGACAACAGTCTCAATTCAATAAACCCGGTCATCCTGAAATATCTTTATGACACGACACCGGAAGAATTGGTCACCATTAATTCCAGGACTAAAGATTTTTCTGATGAGCAATTAGCACAATTCTGCATGATCTACAGATCAAAAAGAAAAGATCCGCAATTGATCCTGATATTATGCTTATTGGGACTTGTAGGTGTGGCAGGCGTTCAGCGCTTTATTATTGGCCACATCGGCATGGGAATCTTATATTTTTTCACAGCGGGTTTGTGTTTCGTGGGCACGATTATAGATGCCATAAATCATAAAGACCTTGCGCTTGAATTCAATGCAAAAATGATCACAGAAACGTTATCAATGTTGAATATGATCCGGAGATAAGCCAAAATGTAGATTTTGCCTTTTTGTTTTTATCGTTCTTACCGGCCAAAATTTCCAATTACGTCTTCTATGGTTTGAGTGGTTTCAAAAAAACTAACGAGCTTTTCAATTACGCCTTCGACTAATGCATCAGGACAACTTGCGCCGCTTGTTATCAGAATTTTAACAGGCTTACGTTCGGGCAGAAAAGATACAGTTGTTACTTCTTCTTTTTTATGGAGATTATAATGCCGTATCTCTTTTGACGAAACAATTTCGTCTTCTGACCGGATGAAATAAGTAGGTAGTTTTTCTTCGCATAGTTCCACAAGGTGCGACGTATTGGAACTATTGTAACCGCCAACCACAATTGCAAGATCTGCATCCGTTTCCAGCAATCCATAAACAGCTCCCTGGTTTTCGTACGTTGCATAGCAAAGCGTATCGCGGGTATCAGCAAATCTTTCCGCGATCTCATGCTCTTGCAAATTGTATTTTTTGATCATTACTTCTTTCAAAAAATCAGCGATCGCCTGCGTGTCGCTGGCGAGCATCGTGGTTTGATTTACGACGCCAATTCTCTGCAGGTCGCGCGACACGTTGAAGCCTTCAGAATATTGCCCTGCGAACTGGGTATAAAATTTTTCAGGATCCGTTGTTCCCAGGATGTAGGCGGATAAAGCAATCGCTTCCTGCATGTCGTTTACAACAACGGTAGGTGAATGCAACGCGCTGTGGCTAAAGGTCGCACGTGTTTCTTCATGCTGGGGCTTTCCATGAAGAACGATGGAATATTGATTTTTTGCGATAGCCTGCGCACGGTTCCAAACTTTTTCTACAAAAGGGCAAGTCGTATTATACTGCTCGATCTCTACACCGATTGCTTTCAGTTTCGACTCGATTTCCAAGGTGGTACCAAAAGCCGGAACCACCACAATATCTCCGGGCGATAAATTTTCAAAAGGGATTAGCGTATTGCCTTTTGTATCCATCAGGAACTCTACACCACGGTCTTTTAGGTCATTATTAACATGTGGATTATGAATCATTTCACTAAGCAAATAAATTTTCTTTCCCGGATTCTCGTCTATAGTTTTAAAGGAAATTTCGATTGCATTCTCTACGCCATAACAAAAACCAAAATGACGGGCCAGGTAAATTTGAACATCGCCAAAATCCAAAAAACTTGGCGAAAAATCTTTCTTAAGCTTATCGCTTTGCCGGCGTTTATTTTTTATTGCTGTGATCAAAGGGCTGCGGTAAATTACCGGGATATCAAATTTTTTCATCTTTCTCTTTTCGACCTGCAAAGTTACAAAGACCCCGCCTTGATTTCGGATTTTCGATTTTCGATTTTAGATTTAATAAAATATTGGTTTTTACACAGTATTTCAGTAATAAAACCATCATCTTTACTAAGTTGCGGCCTCGCTAAAAAACCCGGCTGACCGATAATCATTACTTTTAAACTTCAAACCGAAGAAATCAATATGTCCGATAAACATAAAAATAGTGCTCATCCGAAATGGAGCTATTCGACAAATATTTATGAAGTAAATCTGCGCCAATATACGCTGGAAGGCACTTTCGAGGCTTTTGGCAAAAATCTTTCACGGCTGAAAGACATGGGCATCAAAACCTTATGGTTTATGCCAATAACACCTATCAGCAAAAAAGACAGGCTTGGCCAACTTGGAAGCTATTATGCCGTGGAGGATTACACCGCCACAAACCCTGAATTCGGCACTCTTGAGGATTTTAAAAAATTAGTCAACGACGCGCACCACCTGGGATTTAAAGTAATCCTTGATTTTGTTGCGGATCACACTGGAAATGATCACGCATGGACGGTTGATCATCCAAACTTTTATCATTATGAGGAAGATAATACGCTTCACCATCCACATGGATGGAGCGACGTTTCAAAATTGAATTTCGATGTGCCCGAAATGCGGGAAAAACTGATCGACGCTATGAAATTCTGGATAAAGGAATGCGATATCGACGGCTACCGGTGCGATATGGCGCACCTTGTTCCGCTTGACTTTTGGATACAAGCCAAACGAAGACTGGCCAAATGTAAAGACAATCTGTTCTGGCTCGCAGAGTGTGAAGAGCCGGAATATCACCAGGTGTTTGATGCGACGTATACATGGCGATGGATGCATGCTTCGGAAGAATTTTATAAACAAAAAATGAATTTACAAAGCCTGCTGACCGTTTTATATAAATCAGTTACTGAGTTTCCATGTAACGCACTTCGCACCTATTTCACCTCTAATCATGACGAGAATAGCTGGAACGGCACAGAATATGAAAAGTATGGGGATGCGGCTCAATTATTCGCAGTGTTTTCATGCACATGGAACGGAATCCCTCTCATCTATTCCGGCCAGGAATTACCTAATAAAAAAAGATTAAAATTCTTTGAAAAAGATGTAATTGAATGGACAGGAAGATATGAATTACATGATTTTTATAAAATCCTGCTTACACTTCACAGCACGAATAAATCACTCCGCGCGGGAGATACGAATGTGCTCACGCAAATTATTTCTCATCCGGATGACCACCAGATTTTTGCTTACCTGCGCAAGCACGAAAAAGATGAAGTGCTGGTTGTTTTAAATTGTAGTGCCGACGGGATCAACTTCCAGGTGAAGAAAGTGTCAGGCGTTTTCCGGAATGTTTTTGGCGGAGATGATATTAATTTCAGCACTGATGATCATGTATATTTAAATGCATGGGGTTATTTGGTTTTTGAAAGAGTTCCCATGCTTTCATAATTTTCTATATTATTGATTTGTTATAAGTAATAAAAAACGGCTATAAAATTTATAGCCGTTTTCTACTTTTTCGCTTATCACAATTATTCTCCAGAATCATCTAACACCAATGGGTATTCGAACGGCTCGTTATAACCGGGATAAACACCGGTAATAGTAACCTGACCCTGGGTTCCGATAATATTTTTTAAGTCATCAACAGATTTTACATCTTTACCATTTGCTTTGGTAATGATAAATCCATCCCGCATTCTTGTCTGATCATTGATGGCACCTTCGTTGATTTTTTTCACGACTACGCCGCCTGTCAGGCCCAAATCCTTTGCCTTTTTCGGATCGAGTGTCATTAAGTCTGCGCCCAATTTATCAATCATTCCCGCTGCTTTAACAATATCATAATTACCGGCATTATTTTTCAAAGTTACCTGCACAGTATTTTGTGATCCGTTTCTGTCATAAGTGATCTGAACTTTATCTCCTGGTTTGTAATTGCTCAATTGCTCCTGCAATTCTGATCCTGAGCCGATGCTAACACCGTTTACTTTCCTGATAATATCTCCAACTTTAATACCACCTTGAACCGCAGCGCCATCTTTTACCAAATCGGTAATATAAATTCCGTCCGCGCTGCCTGGTATTTTATTTTTTTCTTTTTCCTGATCACTAAGGAGACCTGCGTCAATAAACATCGCGCCTAAGAAGCCTCTTTGAACGCTACCATATTTTACAAGGTCGTTCACCACCTTTTTTACAATATCAACTGGTATTGCGTAAGAGTATCCGTTATAATATCCTGTCGGAGATGCTATTGCAGAATTGATTCCTATTAGCTGGCCATTTGTGTTAATTAACGCACCACCACTGTTACCCATGTTGACAGCGGCATCCGTCTGTAGAAAAGATTCAACCGCCATCGCACGTCCGCCCGTTCTGTCTCTGTTGAGTCCAAGCGCCCTTGATTTTGCGCTGATAATTCCGGCCGTAACTGTCGCATCTAAATTTAAAGGATAGCCAATTGCCAAAACCCATTGGCCAATTTTTGCATCTTTAGAATTTCCGTAAAGCATAAACGGCAAATTCTTGGCATCAATTTTTACAACCGCTAAATCGTACGCAGGATCTGCGCCAATCACTTTCGCTGTATAAGTTTTTCTATCAGCCAGCGTCACATTTACTTCATCGGCACCTGCCACCACGTGATTATTGGTAACAATATATCCATCATCACTAATGATTACCCCTGACCCGGAGGCCATTTGTGGCAACATGCGCTGCCGTCCGCCATTGCCGAAAAATTGATTCAACATGTCATCATCTCCAAACAAATCTGAGAATGGATTTCTTTGCTGCGGCAAATTATTATTTACCTGTTTAGGATTTGTTTTTGTTTTAATATGAACCACCGTAGGAATTGCTGCTGAAGCTGCCTGTGTAAAATCAACCGGGCCCGCTGACGGAGTTCCGTTGCTATCAAAAAAACCTGCGTATTTGTAATTAGAAGGTATGTTTAGTGCCTGAAAATTAGGATTGGTGCTGTTATGCAGAAATTTATTATACCCGAATATAACAGCGAATGTGGTGATGGCACTTATCACCACGGTTAACAGAATGTTCTTAGTTTTCATTTATTGTAAATTTTATAGTAAAAATTCAGACCCAGCTCAATTCGAAGCCTCAAATCTTATGCCTCAGACAATAAAAGTAAATCAATGTTTAAATTTCCGTTGACCACTTATTACCTTTAACAATAAATTAGATTGCTTTGTAATGAGCCTAAATTTAGTCATCTAATTGCAAAGAATTTGTCAATAATGGCAGGCGGCGCAGAAGTTGTGAAATTATAAAGACAATAAAAATTGCATGGTATCAATTCCGTCGGCGTAGTCAAATAATCCGGGAGTTTGTGTACTGCCAAAAGGAAGATACCCTTTACCGGCAATACATTGAATATTATCCTGCAAAGCCAAATTATCAAAAACTACATTTTGGCTTTTGTAGACCGAATAATGAAGTTCGCTCACGGGTGAAAAAATATTGTCATTCTCTACCAAAATAATACTTTCATTGGTCATGTATAATTTATTATTCATGATCAGCAACGCAAGGTTGTAATCATAATTGTTTTTATATTTCGTTTGTTCAGCGAAATAATCATACTTACGAAAGGCATTTAGCAATGGCACAAAATCATACTCTTCAGGCACAAAGATTTTGGTAACATTTCTGCAACCCAGCCCAAAATACAAGTGTACGTCATCGGCAAGCAAAGACAATTCTTCGGCGCTTTCATCGCCCGACAAAACAGCTACCGAGGTTTTATTGGTCCGGATAATGGATGGGTATTTGCCAAAATAAAAATGAAAATAGCGGGCAGAATTGTTGCTACCTGTCGCGATATAAGCATCGCAATCCTTCAAGAGTGCAGAAATTTTTATCACGCTGGCGACCTTCGGATTCCATTCGCACATTTTTTCAAGAAGATGCGTGAATAAAATTTCATCCTTCTCTGAAAGTTTGATGTGTTGATGATGGCCAACCACAAACGCGCATAAAAAATCATGAAACCCCACCAAAGGAATATTGCCTGCCATGACAATGCCCACTTTTTTAGGAGTGATGTTGTCGTCAATGTGATAATGATCCAACCATGCCATCAGCTTTTCCTGATCGAGAAATTGTGTTGCAATATTTTTTAAAGACAGGTTGATGAATTCCTCCGTGAACCACTTATTTTTTTCATAAGCCCTATGCCTGATGGCCATGAACTGCTCGCTATCGGCCTCAATATATTCTTCCAATTTTTTTATAACCTCTATTCTTTCTGCTAAATTCATTTAGTAAATGATTTGATTATCTGTTTATATTTGTAATAATTTGACGCAGGCAAAATTCGGAAATAATTCTCAGCTTGCAGAACTGCTAAAAACATAGAAATGGCAATTAAAATAACAGATGAATGTATCAATTGCGGCGCGTGCGAACCTGAATGTCCTAATAACGCCATATATGAAGGTGGAGTGGAATGGGCTATCGCGGACGGAACTACTGTAAAAGGTGAAGTGACTTTAATGGATGGATCATCAATAGATTCCGATCAGCGAAATCCGCCCATTGCGACGGATATTTATTTTATCGTTCCTGATAAATGCACAGAGTGCCAGGGCTTCCACGAGGAGCCTCAGTGCGCGGCTGTTTGCCCGGTAGATTGTTGCGTACCGGATGAAATGTACCAGGAAACAATTGAAGAGCTTCTTGCCAAAAAAGATAAAATGCACCTTTAAATTTTTTAAGGCTTCAATGCCTATTATGCAGGTGATATTTCCTGTGGCGGGCGAGGGTATTTCAAATACTTTCGCCCTTTTTTTATAACAATTTTGATCCGATTAGCGTGAAACAAATTCAGGAGTCAATAAAAAAAATCTTTGGGCAAATAAACTCGCCTTCTCCACTAATCCTTCTGAATTTATAAAATTGTAATTTGTAATTCTTATTCCTCAATTATCATTTACTTTGCTACTCAAAAAAGAAAAATCCTTTTCATGAAGAATTTGAATTTCAAAAAGCTGCTTCCGCATATCGTAGCTGTAGTTATTTTTTTAATTGTGGCAGTGGTTTATTGCAAACCGGCTTTGCAGGGCAAGGTAGTCAGCCAGCATGATGTACAGGGATGGCGCGGCATGAGCCAGCAGTCTGTTGAGTTTAAAGAAAAATATGGCCACTACCCTCTCTGGTCCAATAGCATGTTCAGCGGTATGCCTGCTTACCAGATTGCTTTGGATGCAAGAAATAATATCTCTGTAGGATATATTCAATCTATTCTCACACTCGGGCTTCCCATACCTATTAGTTTTTTCTTCCTGGCCTGCATTTGCTTCTATTTTTTATGTGTCGTCGCTGGTGCTAATCCATGGGTCAGTATTTTGGGCGGATTGGCCTATGCCTATTCGACCTTTGATCCTATCATCATTGCCGTGGGACACAACACGCAAATGATCTCGATTGGCTATGCACCAGCAGTTTTAGCCGGTCTGCTTCTTCTTTTTCAAAAAAAATATTGGTATGGCTTCGGAATCACAGCGTTGTTTTCCGCTTTGTTGATCATGCAAAACCATGTTCAGATCGTTTACTATACTTTAATAATGGCCGCTATTTTGACGATCGCATTTTTGGTCAAAAGCTATAAAGAAAAAGAAATGTCTGTGGCGATCAAAGGTGCTGCATTAGGGCTTTTGGCTGGAATTATCGGCCTGGCTTGCAGTGCAGTAACCATGATGCCTACTTATGAATATGCGAAAGAAAGCATGCGCGGCGGAAGATCGGAATTGACCACCGGTGCCAAAGACATCAAAACAAAAGGCGGCCTTGATAAGGATTATGCTTTTCGTTATAGCTTTGGTTTTGGAGAAACGCTTACATTCATGGTTCCGGGATTGTATGGAGGCAGCAATGGTGGCGACGAATATAAGGCTCCGACAAAATTCACTGATAAATTTTCAGAATTAGGCGTTCCGGAAGAACAAGCGATCCAATACGAAAATGGGTCTTCCTATTGGGGCGACCAGCCATTAACTTCAGGCCCTGTTTATCTTGGCGCCATTGTATGCCTGTTGTTTATTTTTGGAATGGTTTATTTAAAATCCTGGCATAAGTGGTGGCTCCTTGCCGCAAGCGTATTGGGCGTTGTACTGGCCTGGGGCGCCAACTTAAAAGGATTCAATTATTTCCTGTTTGACTATCTCCCGTTCTACAGCAAATTTCGCGCGCCAACGATGGCATTGGTAATTCCGCAATTATGCTTTCCTTTAGTGGGTGTTCTTGCCCTAAGCAAATTAGCTTTCCATGATTTTAATCTAACAGAAGCATGGAAAAAATTAAAATTGACTGCCATTATCACAGGTGCTATTTTGGTCTTACTTGTAGGTTTTTATATGACCGCTTCATTTAGTGGCGCAAGTGACAAAGGGTTTAGAGATAACATCAAACAAAATGTCCTTCACCAGGTGCCTGCAGGCCAGCAAGCCCCTCCACAACTGGAGCAACAGGCCGAACAAATAAGCCGGGGCGTGATCACCGCATTACAATCCGATAGAAAATCTTTGATGGGCGGCGATCTTCTGAGAAGCTTTATCCTGATCGCTTTGGCAACTGTATTGTTAGGTTTATTTATCAAAAAGAAAATCACAGCGACCATCCTGATAGCGTCTTTGATTTTTCTAAATGGCTTTGACCTGCTGGGTGTGGCACAGCGATATTTAAACACAGAAAAATTTGTTGATGAAGGAGATTTCGAATCTGCTTTTACGCCAACAGAAGCTGATCTCCAAATAATGAAAGATCCCGATCATGCGAATTTCAGGGTGTTCAATCAAACTGTTGATGTATTCAATGACGCGTCTACTTCGTTTCATCATAATTCTGTTGGCGGCTATCATCCTGCGAAGCTCGATCTCTATAACGATATTATCGCCAATCAATTGAGCAAAGGAAATATGGCTGTATTTAACATGCTAAATACCAAATATTTCATCACACAAAATCCTCAGAATGGTAAGCCGATGGCGCAATTGAATCCAAATGCTTTTGGAAACGTGTGGCTGGCAAAAGGAATAAAATATGTGAACACTGCCAATGAAGAAATGGCCGCTTTGGATAATACTGATCTGAAAGATACCGCCGTCGTAGAAAACAAATTTAAGGCGCAGATAAAACAATCCCCGGTCCCTGATTCTGCTGCATTCATTAAATTAAATCAAAACCTGAACGATAAAATAGACTATACATTTCACAGTACAACGCCTCAATTTGCGGTGTTTAGTGAAGTATATTATCCGTTGGGATGGAATGTATTTATTGATGGCCAAAAAGCGGATTATTTAAAAACAGATTATGTCTTGCGTGGAATGTATATTCCCGCGGGCGATCATAAAATTGAATTCAGATTTGAACCTAAATCATTTACCACCGGCAGAATGATTAGCATAATTGCCAATATATTGGTATTTCTTGTTTTGATCGGTGCGATTATTTTTTATGCAAATAAAAAAAGAAAGCCGGACGCGCATGTGTTGTAATTGAAATATCGCGAGACCTCCCGGGTTTTCAAAACCTGGGAGGTCTGAAACCTCGGAGGCCTTCAAAAGAAATAATACTTTATGGTTATAGGAAACGGAATGATTGCAAACAGGTTTATCAATTATAAAAACGATGAAGGCACCATCATTTTTGCATCGGGAGTTTCCAATTCAAAAGATACCGCTGAAAACAATTTTCAAAGAGAATTTGAATTACTTGATAAAACGATAAAAGAGCATCCAGACAAGATTTTGGTTTATTTCAGTACATGCAGTATTGAAGATGAAGATCTGCAGGATGCACCTTATGTAATCCATAAAAAAGCCGTTGAAAAATTTATCAGGCAAAATTTAAAAAGCTATTATCTCTTCAGAATCTCAAATCTTGCAGGAGTGTCTAATAATCCGTACACGCTTCTCAACTATTTTATTTTTAATATTCTTCAAAACAATACTTTAACTGTCTGGAAAAATGCCTACAGAAATATTATTGGAATTGATGACATGTATGCAATTGCTGATTACATTTTGAAGGAAAAAAAATTATTAAATACCACCATAAATATTGCGAATCCTCAAAATTATTCCGTGCCATTTATCATCAGCCGCATTGAAGAGCATCTTTATAAAAAAGCGCTCTGCAATGAAATTGAAAAAGGAGATAATTACCATATTGACGTTTCTATCATTGAGCCGGTTATTAAAAAGCTGGGCATTGATTTCAATGATGATTACCTTGCTTCATTATTAAAAAAATATTATCATTCAAAGTGACTTACCGGACAGCCATCCTTAAACGCAATTTAGAAGGCATACTCATGTATCCTTTTGTTTTGCTCGGGAAATTAATGTCGCCGCTCTTTCCGTTAAACAAAGAACATAAAATATTTCTTTTTTCGCCTTCTGCAGATATCGGCGGTTCGGTGCAGGTTAATATTGATTTATGTTCATGCTTTTCCGATCAGTCTCCGCTGGTTATTTTTTCAAAGAAACCAAAGAACAATGAGTTTCTTCCGCTGTTTAACATTAAAGGTGTAACTACAATAGATCTGCATCAAAAGGTTGATAATAAGTTATACCATTTTGTAAATTTTTTTTATCGCGGCGTAGTCGCATCATGGATCAATAAAACTGACAATCCCATTGTGCTTGGCGGCGAAAGTTTATTTTTCTACAAAGTACTTCCTCATATTAAAAAAGAGGCAAAACGCATCGACATTTGTCACCTGAATACCTGGTTCAATTATTCGCAGGCGTTTATTAATGATTTGGATGCAAGGATCTTCAGCACTGCAAAACTTAAAAGAGATGCAGAGGAACTATATAAGAAAAATCATCTGCCCGCTGAATATTATTCAAGATTGTTTTTTATAGACAACAAAGTGACTATCCCTGAGCATTCGCAAAAAATAAATGAAACTTTAGAAGTGGTTTTTATTGGAAGAGGAGCTCCGCAAAAAAGAGTGCACATTATTGCCGCCATCGCAAAAAAAATGAACGAAATGAAAGTGAAAATTCATTTTTCATTTGTCGGTGATGTGGATAAAATAATTAATCCGATTGAATATCCATATTGCACTTTTTATGGAAACATAAAA
>CAVPNF010000016.1:0-80885 GCA_963706775.1 uncultured Chitinophagaceae bacterium | reverse complement strand
CCGCAGGCAATCGTAATAGGCACCTCGACCATGGGGCCTCCTCGCAAGGTTGGCTTTGTCAAAGAAGTCGGCGCGAGCGCACGCGCCAGGAAAGCCGGACGTCAGCGCAAGCGTACTTGCTTCGCGATCGGGTGTGGAGCGGTCTCCGGAATACGCCGGTTCGACTTGTTGCGCATTACGCCGCACGATATTTTTGCAGATCAACGGTAGGCGGATTAGCGAGGCGTAATCCGCCGAAACGGGCGCCAAGGAGAACAGAGATGATGATGTCCACCGTGATCGGCGGGGCGATGCTGCCGCATGCCCCGCAATTCTTCACGATGCCCGAGACCGAGGACCCGACCAGGTCGAGCGCGTGCGGGACGTCGCGGCCGAAATCGGCGCCGGCTGAAGGCGCTGAAGCCCGATCTCTGGATCATCTTCGCCAACGACCACGCCGAGCAGTTTTTCCACAATGTGGCGCCGCCCTTCACCGTGCATGTCGGCGGCGAGGCGACCGGGCAATTTCGCCGGGCGCGAAGTTCCGCTGGAAGGTGCCGAGCGAGATCGGCTTCGAGATCGTGCGCGCAGCTCTACCGGCAGGGTTTCGACCCGGCCTTCACCAGCACCGGCAAGATCGACTACGCGATGGGCATTCCGCTGACCCATCTCGGGCGTCGACGACCCGGTTCTGCCGATCTACGTCAACGCCTACCTGCCGCCGCAGCCGACGATCGAGCGCTGCTATGCCTTCGGCCAGGCGGTGGCGCGGATCGTGACGGGCCTCGGGCTCCGGACCGTGGTCGCTGGCGAGCGGCGGCATGTCGCATTACCCCGGCACCGAGCGCTACGCCGAGCCCGACCTCGCCTGGGACGAGGCGGTCCTGGCGCGGCTCGCCGCCGGCAACCTCAAATCGCTGATCGGCTATAACGAGGACGAGCTCGACCACGCCGGCAATATCGAACTGCGCTGCTGGGCCGCGCGCCGCCGGCATGCTCGGCGAGCGCAAGCCCGACATCGTCAGCATGGAACCGAGCTGGCACCACAATTACGCCTCGCTCGGCTGGTGCGGCCGCGCGCGGGCAGCAGCGCGCGCGCACTATCCGTCGATCAAGCCGGAGCTGGTCGAGCTCACCGCCGCGCTGCACGGCCTGGCCCACGACGCCGGCACGCCGCGCGCAATACCTCGCCGACGCGCCGCCTACGCCGACGCTTCGACCTGCCGTCGGACCAGCGCGAGGCGCTCCTCGCGCTCGATCACGCCATCGATCGTGCTGGGCACCCACCCGCTCGTGCCGTTCCTCGCGCGCATGCAGATCGCAGCGGCTGCGGCCGAAGTGATGTAGCCGCAGGCCTGCGGGGCAATGTCGGCCGTTCTCCGTCGTAACGCACAGGCTTGACCCGTGATTTCGTGCTGGCCGCGACATGGTCGAACGTATCGCAAATCCTCGTTCGCCGGACGTCTGCATGGATTGCCGGGTCGAGCCCGGCAATACGAACAGGGGACGACCGCGGGAACTGGCGCGGAAAATAATCCTTGATTCTGCGGAATCCTGGCCTATGTGCCGCCCACCTCGTCCCATCCGAGGGCGCGCTCGAGGGCGCTCAAGTGCGGGGACGGCGGGGAGACGGCGCCGGAGATACGGCGTCGGGCTCTTCGGGCTGAACGGGCGCGAGCCGCGTGGCTGGTGCGGTGGCCGTGTTTTGGGCGTTCGCAGCGCCCGCACGGCGGCCCAAGCCGCGGGGTCCCGATGCGCCTGTTGCGCGTCAGGCGGGGACCTTCGGCGGCAGTGCCGTACCGCGCGGACCGACCGCCAGGCGCTGCCGTGGTCCCCTGCGCGGTGGGGAGGCCTGTCCTGACGATGTAGGGGCCGGCCTCGAAACACAGCCCACCGGGGGTCTCGCGGAGCAAGCCTCAAACACCGCGCGCGGAACGCCGGACGCTCCGGCACTCCGTGACGGCTACCTCCTGTGCACCTAAAACCATCGTGCACAGGGTCATGGGGCGCTTGCGCCCCGGCGTTCCGCGCGCCCTCGATAAACTTTCGGGGCAGCGAAGCGAACTGGACTACGGGCGCCGACCCCGCAAACAATACGGGCGGCGGAGCTATGCCTTTTCCCTCCCCCATGAAGGGTCAGGGTCGGGATCAGACGCTTTTGCCGCCCTCGCCGCTCTCGCCAAGACCCCGCACTTCCGCCGCCCTTGCCCTCCCACAAGGGGGAGGCCGGAAGAAGCGAGCGCCCACTTTGCGAGTCGCGGTGATACTTACTCATTCGTCATTGCCGGGTCTGCCCGGCAATGCCTCGCCGGGCGGTGTCGCGCCGCTGCGAGTAGCGGCATGGACCCCCCGCGTCGGCCCGGGGGTCACGATGGCCCGGTGCAGCGGGACGGGAGAGTAGGCCATTGTCGAACAATCGACCGTCGACTCGGTAACCGCTTGACGCGGGTAGCGACGTGGTATTCAATAAGGGTCGAAGCTGGGTTCGACTCATCGTTTCGCCACCCGCTCGCTCTCGCAGAGACTCTCGGAGCAGAAGCAGATGAAAAGCTCGTTCTGGAAACCACGGCACCTTTTCAGGGGCTGCCGGAACTGGTCGCGTATGACGAAGGGCTGTTTGACAAGGAAGGCCTGGTCGATCGAATGGGCTGACCGCGAAGAAGGCGTCGAAAAGAAAACCCCGAGACTGTCACCAGCCCCAAGGGGCTGGACCCTTTCGCGAGCCATGGCAGGCTGCTCGAGCAGGGTAAGGCCGACATGTACAATGCCTGCGAGTGGGGCAATTACTGCCGCGTGCAGGACACCGGAGACGGCAGCCGACAGGTCGGCCGCCGCGCGATCGTCACCTATGCGGCGCATCGTGGTCGCGCCCGATTCGCCGTCTACACGCCGCAGCAGCTTGCGAACCGCACTGTCGGCGTGCCGTTCTATTTCGGGACGCATTATCTGGCGCTGCATCTGCTGGAAGGCTTTCTGCCGCGCGAACTGCATCAAGGTGCTGACGCGCCGAACGGCTCGACGCTATCGCTTCGATTCGCTGATGCGCGGCGAACTCGAAGCGACCACACTCACCGAGCCTTACATCACGTTCGCCGAAAAGAAGGGCTGCCGCACCATCTGCTCGGCTTTCTATCACGGTACGGAAGTGGCATCGGACCGCGTGGACGCTGAGACCTACGGAGCGTTCAACCGCGCGGTGCGCGAGGCCGTGCAGCCGCATCAATGCGAACAAGGAGCCTATCTGCATTATTTCATCGATTATCACGCCAAGGACGACCGGAGATCGCCGCGCTCGAGGCGGAGGATATTCGCGACAGCCGGCTTGTCGTTTGTGATCCGGCGCCGATTCCGATCGACGAACTTGCAGCGCACCTACGGAATGGCTCAAGAGCTGGGGCATGCTGGAAGAGACAGACTCGCCGCTGGAGCTCGTCAACAGGACGTGCAGAGACACGCCCATCAGGCGGCGGAGTAAACCTGACTGGGCTCCGGTGTCCCGGATGCGGTGCAGCGCGAAGCGTCGGGCCAGTTTCGTGGACGCGGTTCCACGAATAAAACTTCGCGGTGCACCGCCAATCCGGGACCGCCAAGAGCACCGTGCCTCCGGCAGGCTGCCACGGCGCCTTGTGTGTAGCGATCCCGAGTTAGCAGCGCATCACTTCGCTTTGCTTCGTGCTGCGCCGCGCCCGGGACACACCGATTGGAGATGAACTAGCAGGCTGCTGAAAAACGCAGTTTTGCGACCGAATTTCCGGATGCTTGCGATGGTGACAAAAGGACAAAGGGGTGATCAACGGCGCCGCAGGCGCAAGATCGACTATCTTTTTGCCTCATATTTCACACTCCAGACAGACTCATCCCGTTGCCGCGAGAATTTTCGGGATGCGAATCAGATTGTATGCCGTTGCCGTCAGCACAAAGAACCATTCCACCAGGCCGCGCCCGCGATGTCGGGTCTTGCGCAGGCCGCCCACCGTCTTCATCCACCCGAACGGTTCTTCGATCCGCTTGCGCTTGATCGTGCTGATGCGATAGCCGGGATGGCGAGTCGTGCGCGCATCGATCGCCGAGCGGCGGTTGGTGTCGTTCTGCGAGACGTGCGGCGTGCAGCCGCGTTCGCGACAGCCAGCGACGAAGTCAGCCGTATCATAGTTCTTGTCGCCGCCCACGGTGCTTCCGGGTTTGGCGTTGTCCTCGATCATGTCGAGCGCGGTCGTGCGCTCGGCCGTGCCGTTGGCCTCCGTCAGCCGGGCATCGACGATAAGCCCATTGCGGTTCTCCATCATCAGATGCCCCATGTGACAGAGCTTGGCCTCCTTGCCGGCACCCTTGCGAAACAGCCGAGCGTCGGGGTCGGTGGTCGAGGAATGCGTGTCATTCTTGCGTTTCTCGCCATGGAAGTCGCGTTCGGCATTGCGCCCGCCACTGCCGTCTTGACCTTTCCCCGGCGGCGGCTTGCTGCCGTCCTTCGGCACGAAGCTTTTCATGCTGGCCCAGGCCTCGATCAGCGTGCCGTCGACCGAGAAGTGCTCGCCCGAGAGGAGCTGGCGGACTTCCGGCAGGTTCAGCACGCTGGTCATGAACTTGCGGGCAATATCGCCGTTGAGCAGCCGATCCCGGTTCTTGCAGAACACGGTCGCATCCCACACCGGATCGTCGGCCGAGAGCCCGACGAACCAGCGGAACAGCAAATTATAGTTGAGTTGCTCCATCAATTGCAGTTCCGAACGCACCGTGTAGAACGCCTGCAGCAGCAACGCGCGCAGCAACCGTTCCGGCGGGATAGAAGGTCGGCCATCCCGGGCATAGAGCTTGGTGAATGCCCGCGACAGCTCAGCAAGCGCCGCATCGACAAGCTGGCGAATCACTCGCAGCGGATGGTCCGCCGGAATACGCTCGTCCAACCGAATATAGCTGAACAAAATCTCGGAGCGATCATCCTTGCCGCGCATCGGTTTCCTCAGCAAAAAGGTACCACGCATGCACAGAATCACACTCCTGCCGATTCGTGAATCGACTTTTTCAGCAGCCTGCTAGTCGCCCGAGTCACTCGAACTGAGGGTACAGTCTCTTCAGCTTGACGCGGGCGTTGGCGGTTGTGAATTGCCAGTCGGCTTTGGCGTGGTGCTTGTTGCGGTGGTCCTGGTTAAGCCACCCAATGATTTTATTTATTTTTCTGTTAGTAAGTATCCCTCTCAACTTTGGAATCTTAGCTATTACCGGATTTAAAGGTTGATAACTATAAATTTTTTTATATGGCCTGCCTTCTTTGTATTTGACGTCATTGATTGAAGTAGGATTTACAATATCAATTTCAATTAAATTATCATAATCTTTTAATGATAACGAAAAATTTTCGATGAATTGACTAGCAATGTCTCCGATGATCAGTAACTTCATTCTATATTTTCTTTCCTGGATTTCCTACGTAAATACCTGGCCTGTCAATATTCTTAAGTATTACAGTGCCCGCCCCTACGATTACGTTATTACAAATTTGAACCTGGTTTGATATGGTAACATTGCTACCAATAAATACTTTGTTGCCAATTTTGCAACCTCCGTTTAATACGGACATCGTTGAAATATGGCAATGGTTCCCAATTTGTACGTCATGTTCTATAAGACATCCTGTATTGAGGATATTGTTTTCGTATATTTTTACACCTGCATTTATAATGGATCCATTCATTATAATATTACCTTTCCTGATTTCTGCATGCTTAGAAACATAAGCGCTCGGGGAGACAATAGTTGCAATTTCAGCATTCAAATTTTCAAGCTTTAAATATAGCGTTTCTCTTAGAGCTGGCGATTTGATTTGACCAATAGTGATTAAAAACGAACATTCTTTATTATTAAGTTCTGCAATTTTGGCGTCAGTTCCGATTACTTTATATCCTAAAACTGTAGTGCCAATGCTCTCTTCCTTATCCAAAATCCCTATAATTTCATATTTATTTTCCTGCTCAATTACATCAATACAAGATTTACAATGACCACCACCACCTATTAATATCAGTTTATTCTTAATCATCTCTATAACCTTACACTACTAGGAATATTTACTACGCGATCGCCCAACCATTTACTGTTTGCTAGACCATCATGTTCGCACCCACTAAACATCGGAAGTGTATTCATTAAATCCCAGATAGGCCGGGTCATCACTTTTTCATCATTGGTTTTTAATAA
This sequence comes from uncultured Chitinophagaceae bacterium, assembly GCA_963706775.1. Taxonomy (GTDB): domain Bacteria; phylum Bacteroidota; class Bacteroidia; order Chitinophagales; family Chitinophagaceae; genus Ginsengibacter. Next base: position 74,711 of record CAVPNF010000016.1, on the reverse strand, counting down.
GAAAGATTCCATTTCCTTTGTATCTTTTAAGATTATTGCATTCAGCCAGTAATTTGCGCGGGCATCATCGATCTCCTTAGCACATGAAATATTCATTGATTTAAAAAAATCCTGGTATTGAAGCGCCAATTCTCTTTTATTTTGTACAAAGCCAGGTAACTCTTCCAATTGTGCACATGCCAATGCTGCATTTAAATTAGGCATTCTATAATTATATCCTATTTCATCATGTGTGAAGCGCCACGGATGTGAAAGTTTAGCCTGAGTGGTAAGATGTTTGGCTTTCTTTGCTAAGACTTCATCATCGGTAATAATTATTCCTCCCCCTCCGCAAGTGATTGTTTTATTACCATTAAAACTGAAGATACCTACTTTCCCAAAAGTACCCGTATGCTTTCCTTTATAATAACTTCCTATTGATTCCGCGGCATCTTCAATCAGTGCAATATTCCATTGAAAGCATATTTCTTGGATTTCATCTATTCTCAAAGGAAGGCCGAAAGTATGCATAGGGACACATGCACTAATCTTTTTCCCGGTTTTATTATTATAAGTAAAACCATCTGCTCTCTTTACTGCGTTATTTTGTAAAAATAAATTTAATGCCTTTGGAGACATGCCCATTGTATCCATGTCAACATCTATAAATACAGGTTTAGCTCCAACGTAATGTATTGCATTAGCAGTTGCAATAAACGTAAGCGCTTGTGATAAAACTTCATTGCCCGTTGAGACTCCAGCTAATATTAGTGCTATATGTAAAGCGCTAGTACCATTTACCATTGCAATAGCATGTTTTGAACCGGTAAATTCTTCTATTCTAACCTCAAACAACTTAACAAACTCCCCAACAGAAGAAACAAATGTTGAATCAATCACTTCGTTAACATATTTTTTTTCGTTTCCACCAAAATGGGGCGAATGCAATGGAATGAAGTCCTGATTAGGGAACTTATATCTGATGAATTGAATTATTTTATCAATGTCCAACATAATTACATTTTTGAGTCAAGATACCTACCAGTTTCTTTATGTAAAAAATTAGGAATGAGTTCCTTAAATAAATCAACAATCTGTTCCTTTTCCCAAACCGAACTGTCCTTTATTTTTTTTATGGTATCTTCAAAATATATTAATTTATCTTCTTCTACTCTAAGATCATTTTTGATTGCACCAATATTTTTAAACCGGTCCATATCCAAAATTTCTTTTTCAGTATAAAATTCTTCATAGGCCTTTTCGCCGGTCGTATCACTTGCGGAAAATAAGCAAGGCCATTTTTTTTGCTGAGGCAAGGTGGCTATCAAACCTCTCGCTTCTTCTTCACTAGTACATACATAAGGGTCATAACCCAATGCCCTAAGGTATTTTACCCCAATATCAGCGAACGAAATCAGATGCAAATTTTCTTCAAGTTTTGGAAAGAAAATGTCCCGGTTTTCTCCGAAAATACAAGACATGAGGCATAACTCGCCGGATTCCTGCGGAGTTACAAAATAGCGTTTTATATCGTTCGGCGCCACGATAGGCTGCCGCTTTCTAATTCTTTGATCGAATCCATATAAAAGAGAGCCATCCGAGAAAGCAACATTCGCAAAACGAGCGGTTGAGATGTTAATTTCCTGGCTTCTTCTCATCAAAAACATTTCCATAACCCTTTTGGAAGCGCCCATCATATTGACAGGATTCGCTGCCTTATCGGTAGAAACGCAAAAATACTTTTTAGCTTGGTTGCTTATTGCCGATTGAATGGTTTTATTAGTGTTAAAGACATTCACGTCTACCATCCTCATTAAAGTATAAGGGTCTTTCTCACTTCTTACATGTTTGAGTGCTGATAAGTTTAATATATAATCGTAACGGTTATTGACATCGTTGAATACCTCAAATTCTCTTGATCCAATGTCCAATGCGAATGTTTGAAAATCGCCAGATATATATCCCCATGAACTTCTAATATCTCTTACCAGTTCTACTAAATTATTTTCGCTAATATCCACTACGTGTAATTGTTTCGGATTCCGTTTGAAGATCTCCTTAGCAACCGCCTGACCAATGGTTCCGGCGCCACCCAATACTAAAAACCTGGACTTATTAATAATGGAGGTTAGCTCATTTTTAAAGAATCCAATATCTTCTTTGAACAGCGCCTCTTTTCTTCCAATTAGATTTAAAATGTTCACCGTAAATATTTTATAGACACTAGACTAATATGTGTTTCTAAGTAATTTTCGAATTAAACGCAGCTTCGCTACTCCTCAGTTACAAACGAGGTTATCAATTTTTTGTATCGAAATAAACTATTTATTTAAAAAGTCTTTTCCACCATTTGCCCAAATTCTCCTCCTCAGTATATCCATATCCATATCCGTACCCATATCCATACCCATATTTCCCAACTCCCTTGGCCTTAATACCATTGTAAACAATTGCCGGATTTTTGAGGCTTTTCTTCCTGTTTTGCTCTTCCAGTTTTTGAATAAACATTTTCGGCGTATAATCGTGCCTGATAACAAAAAGAGTCACATCGGCTATCGGAGATAATATAAATGCATCGGTAACAGGGTTGATAGGCGCAGTATCTATTAATACATAGTCGAAAGTAGTTTCTAAATACTCTATCAGTTCAAGTAATCTACCATTGGAAATTAATTCTGAAGGATTAGGCGGTATTGGGCCGGAAGGTATTAGAAAAAAGTTGTCAAATTTCGGTGGTCCTCGTCAATTCCGATGCCGGCAGTTTTCCAATTAAATAATTAGAAAGACCTGTAGTGCGCGAAATGTTGAATTGCTCACTCAGTTTGGGTTTGCGCAAATCCAATTCAAGCAGCACTACTTTTTTGCCCATCAGTGCAAGACTAATTCCAAGATTGGCGGCAATAAAGCTTTTTCCTTCACCGGAAATGCTGGAAGTGATCAATATTCTTTTATGGCGCTCATCAATGCCCATATAACCTAATGACGTCCGTAACTGGCGAAATTGCTCGGCGATAAAACTTCGCTTCCCTTCAGTTATTACAATCGGAGATTTAGATCTGTCATACATTACTTCACCCAGGAAAGGAATGTCTGTATATTTTTCAATATCCTTGCGATCCTGTACGGTGCGGGTAAGCATTTCCTTAATAGAAATAACTCCAATACCCATTGCTAACGCGGCTATAATAGAGGCCAGGTAAATCAACTGTCTTTTAGGACTAACCGGCACATCAGAAGATTCCGCGCGGTCTATAACCCTGCTATCTGCTACGGCTGACGAAAAAGACAAAGCAGTTTCTTCTCTTTTTTGCAAAAGAAAAGTGTAAATATTATTTTTAATGCTTTGCTGCCGGCTAATACCCAATAATTCCTTTTCCTTTTCCGGAATGGTTTTGAGCATAGAATTGTATCGACCGCTGGTGGCTGTGAGGTCGTTTCGCCCGGCAATAAGGTTTTTTCGCTGGCTTTGAATATTTTCTAAAATGCCTGGTTTAAGTTTATTGATTCCATCCACCAGAGCGATTACTGCCGGATTATTTTCAGGAACTATTTTTTTTGTTTGAATATACTGGAGTTCAAGATCAGACAACTTTTGTCAACAAATCCGTTAGTACCGGATCAGCTACACCTAAGGTTGCAGGTACAATGTTGCCGGTGCCCTCCTTACTGGTTACATATTTTTGTACCTGGTCCAGTACAGCCAATTGCACATTAATATCACTGATCTTTTGATCATTCGCTGCAACTGTTTGTAAAAAAATCTGGCCCTGGGCGCTGATATCGGTTATCCTGTTTTGAGCCTTGTAATTTTGCAGGCGGTTCTCAACACTGTCCAATTCATTTACCACATATTTTAAACGGTCTTCCACAAATTTCAACGTATTGGCAGCCAGCACATTTTTATCTGAAATGGCCGCCTGGTTGTAAACAACTAATAATTCATTTAAAATATCTTCCCCTCTTTTTGGCACTTCACCTTCAATACTCAGATCAATCACTGTAGACTGTTTACTTGAAGGCACAATCTTTACCTGGTTAAGAATTCCGTTTGCTGCTTTTTTAACTGTTGTCAGTGAAAAGTAAAGTTCATTTTCCTTATCAGCTTTAATTTTAGGTGGTTGATAATTTTTATTGGCAAGAAACCGAATAATGCCGTAAGGTGTATTATTCCATTGATTTAATGGATATTTCTCAGATCCGATAACCACTGTTTGTGCTGCCTCATCAAATCTAAAATCTACTTTTTGGCTTGTTACAATGGAGTCCGGATCTTTTGCTTCCACTATAACAGGAGAAATAACATAAGCCGATTGGGTCATTACCCGTCCTTTTACAGTTACTGGTGCATACAGATGCAGATTTTTAACCACTTCCTGCATTAAGGTTTTTGATTGTAACACTTCAACTTCATTTTCCACATTTTTCTTTGATCCAAACATATCAAGAGCATTCATCAGATCGGTAGTCTGAGCATTATTTTTATCATCTTTAATTAATACGGTTGCCGTAGTTTGATAAACGGGCATTTTATACCGTAAATAAAGCCATGCGCCTACCTAAACTTAGAATCAATAACAAGACAAAAAACGGCCAGTAAGGAAGAAATTTATATAGCAGATCTCCAAGGGATGTTTCCTCTGCTTCATCAAATTCAGAATTTTTGATTGATTTGTCTCATTAAGTATTATTTCAATAAGTTAGTTAATATAATTACAGCCAGAGAAATGCCACTGAAAATAATAGGCAGTAATTGGGTGGTACGATCGGTACTGGCAACCTTGGCCTTTCCAGGTTCTACATAAATCACATCGTTTGATTTTAAAAAAAAATAAGGAGATTGCAATAAATGAGGAGGAATTAAGATTTAAACGTTTTACTAATTTTTCCGGTCCTTCCTGCCTGATCAGGATCACATTATCACGAAGTCCAAAAATGGTAAGATCACCTGCCTGACCAATAGCTTCTAGAATACTGATTTGCTCGCTTGGTACGATTACTACTCCGGGCCTATTCACTTCTCCTAACACGGTAACACGAAAATTTAAAAACCGGGCAGTAACAATAGGATCAAACAACAATTTTTTATCCGTCAACATTTTAGCAATATTATTTTCCAATTGCTTTTGGGTTAAGTCCGACGGCAGGAATATCGCCAAGTATCGGGAAATTTAATATTTCCATCCTCGCTTACAAGATAGCCTGCAGTCTGGGGCATATTGTTACGTTGCTGCATTAGGGGTTAACGGGATATTGGGTGTATTAAATAATACAGTGGCTTCCATGCTAAGACTGCTTACCGAAATACTTAAGATGTCCTTTTTTTGAATTACTGGTTCAAGCCCTGCCTTTGAGGTAATTAGGGTTGAATCCTTAACGTCATTAAAATAGGCGACTTTTTTTGTATTGGCACAAGAACTGAATAAAAGAATGAGAACGAAGGAAAACAGCAAAGATGTAGTAGTGCTGAGGGTTTTATTCATAAATTGGTTTAAAAAAGTAGGTAAAATTTGCGCAAATATAAATCATAATAAAATTGTTTCCATAGCTTTTAGTGCCACTTCACATAAAGCATGCGTCTTAGAGGGTTTTGGCGTCCTCGCATTTCTTGTTAAAAGGAAATCGGGGCAGATTTGCACCAGACATATTAATTTTTTTTGAAGATGAAGAAAAATAATTTGCATCCACTTAGCAGCAATTATGCCAACTATACCTTTTTAGTATAAATCGTAAAGCAGCAATATTCAGAAAATAGTTGAGCACTCATTTTACTGACGTAGCCCTAATAAGACACAATTAAAATTTTCACCGGATGCAATAGAATCAAAGTCTTCGGATCGCGTTAGATGGTAGTACATGACAACTGATATTGTTTACAACAACCTTTCTCACTCGCTAAACAACAGCAAAACCCTAAACATGTTTCAAAAACTTTAAAAATGATCCTTTGTAAAATTTTTGATTGCAGGAATCATATTTTGTTAATCGGCGCAGTTTTTGTTTTACGTGAAATCTCATTATTTTTTAACAAAAGAATTTTATAAAAAAATCAGTCTGTCGGAGGATACATCTAATTAGGGATTAACAAAGAATGATTTTTATTAAATTGATTCTTTTTTCCTAATTTTGCGTTTCCATTCGAATTTTTGGATTAAAACTAAACCCTAACGTATGTGTTACATTAACAAAAAACAAATTGTAATGTTGGCCTTTTTCCTAGGCCTTTTATTTCCGGTTTTTGCACAGCAAAACCAAATGTATAATGATGTTAAGCCTTTCTCCGGGGCCAAAGAATTCAGAAAATGGTCGATTGGAATTAATGCAGGCGTATTAAATCCATCCATTATTTTCGGTGGCTCTAATGATTTCGCAAAGCCACAATACACACTGGGGTATGGCGCTAACTATACGTTACCAGATCAACCATTATCTCGGCATCCAGGGCGATTTCCTGATGGGGAAATTGAAAGGCAACCAGGATGATAAATATGGTGTCGGAAGACCCATCTCCTCTTTCAAAACCGACCTTAAATGGGCTGGTAGCTTAAGTGGTGTTGTTACTTTTGGTAATGTAAACTGGCTTAGCAATAAAAATACAGTAATTCCTTATGCCAGTGTAGGTCTTGGGTTTTTTACATTACACAACTAAAATTGTAAAAGCCGGAACTACTAACGAAGTAGATTATGTAGACAACGTGTCTCCTAAGAATCCATTTTTTGTTCCCGTTGGTGCAGGATTAAAGTTCAATCTCTCAAGGGTCATTAATTTAGATTTGGGTTACAGGATGAATTTCGTTGATGGCGACAACCTGGATGGATCTCCTTATTGGAGCGCCGGTCCGGGCGTTAGCAGCACTGTTCATAAAGATAAATTCAGCTACGGTTTCGTAGGATTGGAATTTGCTTTGGGTAACAAATCAAAACCGCAAATGTTGTTTGATAACCCGGCTTCACGTGTAAATTCTTATATTCAGAACCAGGTTGATACCGTTAAGTCTCAACTGAGCGAATTGACTAAAGATTCTGACGGCGATGGTGTTGTTGATAAATTTGATAAAGAACCAAATACACCGGCGGGTTGCCCTGTTGATGTTCACGGTGTTTCTCTTGATACAGATGGCGACGGTGTTCCGGATTGCAAAGACAAGGAATTGATTACCCCAACACAATGTCAGCCAGTTGATGCAGACGGTGTGGGTAAATGCCCTGAACCGGATTGCTGCAAAAACATCCAGGCTATGTTGGATTCAGCCCGCACTTGCCAGATTGGTGATTTGCCAAGCATCTCTTTCAAAGGAAACCGTAACGCACTGACCAGTGATGCAAAAGCAATGTTGGCTACTGTAGGTTCTAAATTAAAGAGCAGCGCTGCTTGCACGATCACAATCACCGGTTACCCTGCAGCGTCTAAAGCCTCTCAGGCACTTTGTAACAAAAGACTGGATGCTATCAAAGCTTATTTGGTAGAAAGCGAAGGCATCGCGACTGAGCGCATCTCAACGAATTGCGAAGTTGGTGGTGGTGATGCAAGCACAGTAGATATTAAAACAAATTAATAACGAACTATTGGAATAAATGTTTGGAAGGCCTCCCATTCGGGAGGCCTTTTTCATTTGATAGATCCCTGAAACGAATTAAATATTTTGACCTTTTTGAAATCATACACTGTGCAGAACAGTTATAGATACTGTATAGATACAGCATGGATAGTGCATGGATACAGCATGGCGGCAGGCAAGACCACAATCAGGTTTTATTGAACGAGCATAGCTTTAGGTATTCCTTTTAGGCACCTTTTATTGAAATAAAAGAAATCTATATTTTGGCTTGTCAGGCTTTATGGTGTAGAAAATTCAACCTAATGTAACCTTAGCGCAAAAAAGACTTGAAATAAAAATTTCCCCAATTTGTGTAAATAATTAATCAAGTTGAAGTCGTTTGAAAAATAATCGTGTCAAATTATTGATGCGCGATTTTTAAAATTATTTCTTTACAACTTCATGATACTTTCGTCATTTAAATTAGATTTGCAGCAACCTGATCAATTTGATTAGCGGGTAGTGGCGCAGCCCGGTAGCGCACACGTCTGGGGGGCGTGGGGTCGCAAGTTCGAATCTTGTCTACCCGACTTTTTAGTTATCAAGCCGTTTTTAAATCCTTGTAAATTCAATTGATTTGCAAGGATTTTTTTATTTTAGAGGCAACTAAATCAAAACTATCAATAATCTGGTGCGTATTTAAAGGCAGGAATTGAACTTACCAATAGTTCATTATCATTTTACAATCCAGACAGTTGTGTCATTCGGTGATACAGTTAGATAGGATTCGAAAAGGATTCGAATGTGCCGACACTGAAACACGCGAAGATGGAAATCAAATCATTTCAAACCTTTACAACTACCTTTAGCCGTAGTTTTCCAATCAGAAAATGTAAAGCGGATAAAAGTGTGCAGATATTTATGAAGTTCCTTATGGCTTTTCTCCGTAAGGCATCAATTGAAAGCAGCAATGATTCATCCCGGGAAATAACAAAAAGCCGAAAAAATATATCGGCTTGGTTTGCAAACATTAAAATTAAGGGCGCGGTTTATTGGATTGCGCAACTGGCAATCCCATGAGCAATTGAATTAACTTTTTAAATCTTTACTAAAGGAAATACGTTTCATTCATATAAGCCTAAAAGTAGATTTTGATAATATTGCGTGAAATGATGGTTGCAACAACGCCCGGCAACTAATGTGTTAGCGGGCATTGCAGAAAAATCAACAAACACAAACAATATTCAATCATAAGTTTTAACAATGGAAGAAAGCAAGGACACAAACCAATTAAAGCGCCTGGGGCCGGAACCTTTCGCTCCCACTTATTTTCACGGTACAAAAGCTGACCTAAAAGTGGGCGACCTGGTTGAAGTTGGTTTCAATTCAAACTACGGGCAAAGAAAAAATGCGAAATACATTTTCCTCACAGCTACATTGGACGCGGCTATTTGGGGCGCTGAGCTTGCATTTGGCGAAGGAAGAGAAAGAATTTATTTAGTAGAAGCAACAGGACCAATTGAAGACGACCCCGACTTAACAGACAGAAGGTTCCCGGGTAATCCGACAAAATCCTATCGTTCACAACACCCGTTTAAAGTTGTTGGCGAGATTACCATTTGGCATGGCCACCCGGAAGAACAGGTTAAAGCAATGAAAGACGGATTAGCAAAACTTAAAGAACAAGGCATTCAATCATTAAACGATTCAATGTAACTGAAAGAAAAAGTTTTCAAACTGTTGCCAGTGGATTGCAAATAAATTGTGCCGGTTGATAAAACCGGTAGAGCACTGCCAGCATCGAGGTTCGCGCTAAATTTCTTCGACAAGATTTTGTATATATTCTGTACTTTTAAACAGGCAAAAATTATAAAATTAACTAACAAACGATAGCAATGAACATAATCGGTAACCGTTTCATTTTTAATTTGGTGAGCAAGCCATCTACCAAGTCTTTTTTGTAGATAACAAGCACCATGATGTAACCGTGGTGAAGGATTAATAATTATCCAACGGGAACACTAAATCATTTTGAAATTCAGATGGTTGAAATAAGACAAAATGTATTGATGATCACCTGGACGGAACCAGATACCAAAAACACAGTAACTCACGTAGATGATTTTGAAAAAAAAGTTGCGTACACAAATATTACCGACATTAAATCGAAGGTCTTTTACAACTTAAAAGGAACCATTCAAGCTCTTAGCTAATGGTGAAAAAGCCAATTTGAAATACCAAACAAAACAAATTCAGACAAAATGAAAAGAACGGCATTAATGGTTTTAGCAATTACAACATCATTCTGTCTCGGTTTCGCTTTTAATACAATTTCAACAAAACAACCCAAACAGGCGCAAATGAAAAAAGTAACAGGTATTGGTGGCATATTCTTTAAATGCAAAGACCCTAAAAAAATGCGGGAGTGGTATCAAACACATCTTGGACTAAACACCAATGAATACGGGGCGGTTTTTGAATGGCGGCAAGGTGCCGACACCACAAAAAAAGGTTTCACGCAATGGAGTCCTTTTTCCGAAACAACAAAATATTTTGAGCCTTCCGCAAAGGACTTTATGATCAATTACCGGGTAGAAAATTTAGAAGAGCTTGTGGAGCAATTAAAAAAAGAAGGTGTTACAATTACAGATCAAATAGAAACCTATGATTATGGTAAGTTTGTTCACATTGTTGATGTTGAAGGAAACAAAATAGAATTATGGGAACCAAACGACATCGCATACGAAAAGTTGGGCGAACAAATGGGAAGCAAAACAACAAAATAACCGGCCAATAAAACAGCTGCTACCAATATGGGTTTCTATTATGGTCAGCGGGTCAGCAAGCTTATCTTAAAATAAAAAAATTTTCTTCATCCTTTCCAAACCAAAGCCTGCAGTATCCTACAGCACCCTGAAACGAACATCCCTTAAAAAAATGAACTAAAATATATCTCCATGAAAAATGTATTTATTTTGATTTTATTAAATTTTAATTGGACAAATATTACCGCACAAACAAATGATCCCTGGGCTGAATACATGACACCCTCTGATGTTCATTCCGTATTCGGGCAATATGCCGGAAGTTTTAAAATGGAAATTACGATGTCTATGAGCGAAGGAAAAGAACCTGTAATCATAACAATGGATTCAGAAAATACCTTGTTACTCGGTGGTCGTTTTCTTGAAATGAAACAACAGGGAAATATGATGGGCATGGCCTACAACGCTATCACCACCGCGGGTTTCAATAACACGGATAAAAAATTTGCCTTAACAACCATAACCAATATGGGAACAGGGACATTAAGCCTGTCTGGTGATTGGGACCATACAACCAAAACTGCCAATTTGTTTGGACAATTAACCAACCCTGTTTCAAAGGAAATTATTAATGTAAGACAAACCGTTTCTTTTATTGAAGGAAACTGCATTTTAATAGAAAGCTTTGACCGGGAAGGCAACAAGCCCGAAAAGAAAACGGTTCAATATAAATTCATCAGGATTTAGAGGAAACCGGCGAAAGTGCAAAGCTTAACTTCCGTTCTTAATAGGTTATCAGTTGCAGCTAATTAAACGAACATTCATTTAATTAAATTACCCGGTTATATTATGCAGGTTCATGATTTTGATAAAACTATTGATATTTGGATTGCATCGCTGAACGGCTATACCAATAAACAATTATTATTTAAAGTGTCACATGGCTGGTCTTATGGTCAACTTATTAATCATTTGATAGAGAATACAGAGTTTTGTTTGAGCAACGCCAACATCTGCATTTCGGGCAATGAAAATGCGGATGAGAAGAGGTCGCCTTCGGCAGAAAATATATTTGCGAATAATCAACTTCCGAATATAGACATTAAGGGACCCGCATCCAACGACAGCACACCTCAGCCTGATGATGTGGAAAGCCTTAAAAGAAAAATGACCGCCTTAAAACTTGAAATGAATTTGCTTTTAGAAAAAATTTTATCAACGCAATTTTCGGGCAAAACCCAACATCCCGGGCTTGGCTTTTTTGATGCCAGTGAATGGCTTCAATTTGCGGAAATACATTTAAGGCATCATTTTAAACACAAGGATAAATTTGAGTTAGCCAGAATTGAAAGTGGTTATTAAACGAAGAAAAAATGTAACTATCGCACAACCTTCTTGGTGGTGAGATAAGCCATTTTATAGATTTTTAACCTTTTTGAGCCGGACCAAATTTCTTATAATTTTTGCGAGGTGAAACCAGAAAATACTTAGACTGAAGCGCTGAAAATCAGCATTGATACAGCTTTCAGTTTCTTTCACTATCAACATCCAGGATGAAGAAACTTTGTTGAGCGGCAAAACAACGCCTAATTTTTTATTATATATTTGGCAACTTTATCAATACACAACTAACAAAATAAATTATGACAGCAAGCGACACTTTGGAGATACCCAAATTAGACTTTGACACAAATGGAGAACCAATCATTACCCCTTCACCCACTTCTTCAAAAACTGACTTTGATTTCTATGAAGGAAAATGGTATTTGAATAATAAGAAGCTGAAAACAAAATTAAATGGTTGTACCGAATGGCTTGAATTTCAGTCAACGCAGGAAATGTATCGAATTTTAAATGGCATCGGAAACATTGATAATTTCCTTGCCACTTTTGATGGTGTGCCATTTGAAGGAATGACCGTTAGATTATTCAATCCCAAAACAAAATTGTGGAGTCTTTATTGGGCAGACAGCAACGAAGGTAAGTTTGACCCGCCGGTTGTCGGTTCCTTTGAAAATAATGTCGGACACTTTTTTACAAAAGATAATTTTGAGGGAAAACCAATTTTAGTCGTTTTTCGTTGGGATGCCAGGGACGTAGAAAATCCGGTTTGGAGCCAGGCATTTTCGGACGACAACGGAAAAAATTGGGAATGGAATTGGTATATGTATTTTTCAAAAACGAAAAAATAAATTGTCAAATATTTTGACAGGCGTTAGTCGGAATGCAAAATAAAAAAGACAATGTGGTCAAAAATGGTGCAAAAATTCGGCTGTAATCCTTAATAGTATTTGATCCGCGAGGAAAGTATTGAAAACGGTTTCAATACTTCCCTTTTTTTGTGCGTAAAAACTTCATGATAAAGTGTCCAATTTAGGGTGCAAGATTTGAGAGTAAGAGGGATTCTATCAGGTGGTATATCTATTCAAAAATCAACGCTCGAAATGAGTTTTTTTGCCATAAAGCATACCAATAATGAATAAAAAAGACGGCCTTATCAGACCGTCTGCATTATTGTTTATGTACCAAATTAATGCCCGCAAGTTGCTCTCCAGCAGAGCTTGTCACCCTTCATTTGGCAGATCAAAAATCCTATTATTTTATTAGCAAAAAAGCACCATTTTTGACCATATTGCCCCAAAAAAGAATAGAGACCTTAAAGATGATGGAATAGAGTCGAAAATCAGACATCTAACACAAGATTACAGACTCGGCAAAAATTATTTAAAAGGCATTTTAGGTGAATGGCCAACAGTTTTCAACGTAACACTTATGCAAACAACTCCATTTCAGCTTTCCCGAGCCCGTCAGGTGTTGTGTAAAACGGCCTTTTTTCAACAACATAATTGCAATCAGGAGGAATACCCAATGCATGATAAATTGTCTGATGCACCTGGTCAATTACTATGGGCTTTTCAATAGTTTTGCAGGGGCGTTCATCGGCTGTTTTGCCATATACATAGCCTTTTTTAATTCCCCCTCCGAACATTAGCATAGAGACCCCATCTGTGAAATGCCGGTGCATTCCATAATATTTGATATCATTAATAATATTGGGTTGCTCCACCTGTTCCTTCACTTTCAAACCAGGCCTCCCTTCTACCATCATATCCCTGCTGAATTCACTGGCAAGAATTACTAAAGTCCGATCCAGGCGGCCCGTTTTTTCCAGGTCTTTTATTAACTGTGCGACCGGACCATTGATCTGTTTCTTCATGTCAATCATCCTGGTATAACCATTGTCATGCGTGTCCCAATTTTTGAACGGTTCATATTCGGTAGTGACGCTGATAAATCGGGCACCCTTCTCCGTAAGACGGCGTGCCATCAGGCAACCCAAACCAAATTTTCCCGTGTTGTAAATATCATAACTTTCTTTAGGCTCTTTGCTAAGATCAAAAGCTGCTGCCTCAGGCGATTTTAACAGCATATAAGCCTGCTCCATTGATCTTCTCAGCGATTCTTTTTGATAATCGCTTCCGTACTTGCCTGCCGGGCTTTGACTTATCAGATCATTGTATAGCTTATTTCTCCGTTCAAACCTCATCGAAGACATTCCCGCCGGAGGTCGAACTGTCTCTAAACCCGAGCTGGGATCAGGAATCAGGAAAGGTCCGAATTCATTCCCGAGAAATCCGGCTGTATGAAAGGCTTTTAATTCTTCGCCCTCTCCCAGTGTAAATCTTTGTCCGATATCAATAAAGGCAGGAATCACCGGATTTAACGGTCCCAGTTCTTTTGAGATCCATGCACCGATATGAGGTGCAGCCAAAGATTGAGGTGGCTTATAACAGGTATGCCAATGATACTGGTGCCGCGAATGCAAAATGAAGCCCATATCTGCCGCAACGTAAGAACGGATAACAGTACCCCTGTCCATCACATTGCCGATATCTTCCAGTCCTTCCGAAAAGAAAACACCATCTAAAGCAGTTGGTACCTGTTTAAAAGTACTCAACACACCATTTGCCTCCATTCCCTTAGTGTATGGAGTGTATTTTTTGGGATCAAATGTATCAGTATGAGCCATTCCTCCGGCCATCCACAACAGGATAACCGTATCGGCTTTAGCTTTTATCTTTTCCCTGTTGCAGGAAGATAACAGACTTGCCATCGGCGCGCCCGCAGCCAACGCAGCTATAGTGGCTGCACCCGTTCTTTTTATAAAATTTCTTCTGCTCCATTCGTTATTCATGACCAAAAATTTGCCTTAAAAATTTATATCTAATAAATAATTTGAAATTCAGGAAATAACAAAACTGCCCAAAACAAATCCTGGATGGCTTTCGTATCCGGATCATCGCCCAATTGCTTTTTGGCTATGGCAAATTCTTTAGGCATTACTTCACGGTTCAATGCACGCCTGTAAATTTCTTTGATAATAACATCAGGACTTTTAAACTTTTGTTTCCAGATTGCCGCACCCTTTTCGAGTGCTGAATTAAACCTGTCGCCATTCGTGAATTCAAGTGCCTGTAACAGATTGGCCTGCGACTCCCTGCCGGTAGCAACCGTTTCCCTGTTTGGTCTGCCTAATGCCGTCAGGAATGGGTTATTAACTACCAGTGATGCCCGTGCGAAAATGTGTGCGGATCCGTTATATCCCGGTTGATAGTTCGGATTATAGCCTTTAAGCGAATCCGCAAAAAGAGGACTTATAACCGTCCCCACGGCATCGGCAAATTGTTCTGCCGACATTCTTTTCCTCAAAGTTCCTCTGAATTTATAGTCAGCCGCGATAATTTGATCAGGCTCCTTAAATCCTACCGAAGGAAGTTGATAGGTATTGGAGGTCGTGATTAAATAGATCAACTCCTTAATGTCGGATTTGTTACTTTGGAAATTAAACGCCAGCCAATCTAACAAGTCCTGGCTCCAAGGTTCATTATCCATCAAATCAACAGGCTCAACAAGGCCGCGCCCAATTAATTGTGCCCATATCCTGTTTACAAGCGTTCGATAAAGCCTGCCATCCTGTGGTTTGACCATGTTATCGGCCAGTTGTGCTAATTTTGCTGCCCGCTTAGCGAAACTATCAACAGTGCCTAGTTCTTTCCAGAGCATCCGGGCATTTGTGTATTTTCCGGTAGGTTTGTCGCAGCGATTTATTTCCATCGAGCTATCAGCAAAAATATTTGCAAAGGCATAGGCATCTTCTAATTTCCAGTCACTGATAAAGCTGTTGTGACATGATGTGCATTTTAGGTTTAATCCGAAGAAGACCTGCGATACGTTTTGTGCGGCTTGCATTTCTGTCCTTTGACTTGCATTCACTACACCCCGCCATTTAATTCCCTCGATGAATCCTTTGGATTCCTCAGTCGGACTTACGAGCTCTTTAACAAACACGTCATAAGGTTTATTATCTCTGATTGATTTATATAGCCAATCGCTAATGTTATAGCGTCCGTTGGTGATATAACCGGTGCCGGTGTAATCATTTCTTAATACATCATTCCAGAAACTAAACCAATGTGTGGCGAAATCATCATTCCTGTTTAAGAGCTGCCGGATCCATATAGCCCTTTTATCTGGCCGGTTGTCTTTCGTAAAAGTTTCCATCTCTTCGGGGCTCGGAAGCAATCCGATCACGTCCAGGGTAACCCGTCTTAAGAAAGTTCTGTCATCAATAATTTTTGGCCATTCGATCTTGTTCTTTATAAAATACTGATTCGTCCACCTGTCGATTGGATTTGTCAGCGAGCCGGAAACCGGTGGCAGCGGTGGGTTTCTCGGCTCCATGGCGGCAACACGATAGAGACTTTTTTCAGTCCCTTCAGGCCATGGCGCGCCCTTTTTAATCCAGAAATTTAATAGAGCGATATCATCATCAGACAATTTTTTCCCCTCAGATGGCATTGCTTCTTCATGCCCGGACGGAAGATTAATACGCCTGAATAATTCGCTTTCCCCGGGATTGCCGGGAATGATCACCGGTCCATCCTTACCCCCTTTGAAGATCATATCTTTTCTATCAAGCCGCAAGTCACCTTTTATTTTTTCAGAGCCGTGGCACTTATAACAGTTGTGAGCCAATATGGCCCTCACTTCTACATTCAAATCCACTATCTGCTTCTTTGTCAATTGTGCTGTATCCTGACTAAATGAAGCGAGATCAAAATCGCCTGATCTGCCTGCTATGTAACCGGGACTCCACGGAAGCGTGGCGGAGAGATAATCTTTGCCGTGTGTGAGTGAAGCCCCGAAGTGTCCCGCCAACGAAACTCCAATCGCGCTAAAGAACAAGATGCCCCGATATAATTTTACCAGCGTTAGCTGATTTTTTTTAAAGATCCTGGTTAGAAGCAACCACGCAGCCACCCCAAGGCACATTGTGGCAATGCCCATCCATTTGTGCAGTCCGATCAGATCTTTTTCATAGCCTCCTTCCCTGGATAATAACAGTCCGAATATTACCGAAACAATCGCAGAGATCACGCCTGCAGCAAGGACCAGGTTAATGCCCGGACGAAGCGATGAACGGAAATTTTTAATCGTGAAAAGTTCCAGCACAGCGGCAAATAGCAGTAAGCCCACCGAAAAATGAATCGCAACGGGATGTAGCCTGCCTAAGAATCTCCAAACCCAAAAATTACTTGTGGGTCCACCAAGCACTAGTTGGGTTAACAAAATCACCGCTATGATACTAAAGACAATGGTGATGGTTTTCCCCGGGAATATACTTTTAATATTAACTTTCATTCACCGTTAAATATATCTTGAATCATTTATTTCTTGAATCATTGAATCTTCTAAATTGATAGCTTATCAATAATCCTTTTTTGTCAAAAGATACAAATTAAAATTCCGTTTGCTAAATAGCGACCCATTTTATAGCCTGTTATCAAACGGAGAATTTTTTTTAATAGGTATTAAAAGTAGTAAAAGTATATCATCCGCCCGTAGGTTTTTGTCTATAGATCAGTTACGCTTGTAAACGGCCGTTATGATCTTATCGATTAAAAGGATCAGTTTAATTGCAAACTCCATTTTTGCCATTTTACTGATTACTGACTTCTAACTAATCAGTGTATCGGCCTGAAGAATCGGTAAATTGATATTTAGAATTAATTTCTAGAAATAAAAGATTGGGTCTAAGCTTCATCAGTATCAAGCCATCTGACAAATACTACGGATCTCCGCCGGCCTACATACCCACCAATTCTTTCCGCAAAGATGTTTTCATTTCTGGTGGAATATTTTTCAATATCTCTTCCTTTAGTCCTTTGATGAGTTGCTCCTTTACAAAATACCGGTAGGTGACGAGGCCTATTTCACGGGCGGGAGCAGGACTTTTAAAACGCCGGATGTTGTCTTTTTGTTTTGAAGTCATGTCGGCCAGGGCCAGGAATGGAAGGATAGTGATCCCCTCGTTAGTCTCTACTATTCGCTTAAGTGTCTCAATGCTGCCGGTTGCAAAATCCAGTTGATGCACCTGCTTTTCTTTATTCTTTAATTCACAAAGATTAAAGACCTGCGAGCGAAGGCAATGTCCTTCTTCGAGAAGACATAAACGATTGATATCAATATCTTTTGCCAGCACATATTTTTTTGAAAGCAACTTTTCTTTTGCAGAAGCATACACCACAAATTCTTCATAAAAAAGCGGCTGCTCAGTTAATGACGATTGATTCAGAGGTGTTGAAAGCAAGCCAACATCAAGGTCATGTTGTTCTAATTTATGAATGATGTCATCGGTGGTAAGTTCGCTGATCTTAAGCCTTACCGAAGGATATTTTTGTAAGAATGAATTCATAAAAAGAGGAAGAAGATAAGGCGCGAGCGTCGGGATAATCCCAATCTTTAATTCCCCTGTAAGTTCACCCTGCTCTTCCTGGACCATCTCTGTGAGGCGTCTGCTTTCCTGCAAAATCACCTTCGCCTGGGCAATAATTTTTTTTCCTATTTCTGTTGGAATTACAGGCTGCCGGCTACGATCAAATATTTTTGCATTCAGTTCGTCTTCCAGCTTTTTGATCATCATGCTTAACGTCGCCTGTGTGACAAAACACTTTTCTGCTGCCTTCACAAAATGCCGTGAATTGTCAACGGCTACAATGTATTCCAGTTGCTGTATGTTCATATTTAGTTATAGATGTTATCTATGCGAATATAGACAATATCAGTTTGGTTGATCATTAAAAAGGATTACTTTCGGCAACTGAATCAACACATTTATTTAATAAATTCATTGACATGAACCAGGAAACAGACAGCAGTAAAAAGCTGACCACCCGCACAGGGACACCCGTGCCGGACAACCAAAATATTCAGACCGCCGGAGTGCGCGGCCCTGCCCTGTTGCAGGATTTTTGGTTTTTAGAAAAGATGGCCCATTTTGACAGGGAAGTAATCCCCGAAAGGCGAATGCATGCAAAGGGATCAGGGGCGTTTGGAACGTTTACCGTCACGCATGATATCACCCGGTATACTATGGCAGATATTTTCTCCGAAGTTGGTAAGAAGACAGATATGTTCGTTCGGTTTTCAACCGTTGCCGGGGAGCGGGGCGCGGCCGATGCTGAGCGTGACATCCGGGGTTTTGCAATGAAATTTTATACTAAACAAGGTAATTGGGATCTTGTGGGAAATAATACGCCGGTGTTCTTTTTCCGCGATCCAATGAAATTTCCTGACCTTAATCACGCGGTTAAAAGAGATCCGAAAACCAACCTGAGAAGCGCCGATAACAACTGGGATTTCTGGACCCTGCTTCCTGAAGCGCTGCACCAGGTAACCATAGTTATGAGCGACAGGGGAATTCCCAAATCGTTCAGGAATATGCATGGATTTGGCAGCCACACTTTCAGTTTTATCAATGCTAAAAATGAAAGGCATTGGGTAAAGTTTACATTCAAAACACAACAGGGAATTGAAAACCTGAGCAATGAGGAAGCGGTTAAAATAATAGGTACTGACAGGGAATCCAACCAGAGAGACCTTTTTGACAATATCGAAAAAGGTAATTTTCCAAAATGGAAAATGTTTGTTCAGATCATGACGGAAGAGCAGGCCAACAACCATCCGCAGAATCCTTTTGACCTCACCAAAGTATGGAAACATGGAGATTATCCATTGATTCCCGTGGGAGAATTCGAATTGAACCGCAACCCGGAAAATTATTTTGCAGACGTGGAACAAGCTGCTTTCAATCCCGCTAACATCGTCCCCGGTATTGGTTTCTCTCCCGACAGAATGTTGCAGGGAAGATTGTTTTCTTATGGTGATGCGCAGCGTTATCGCCTCGGTGTCAACAGCGCACAGATCCCGGTTAACGCTCCCAAATGCCCTTACCATAGTTTCCATCGTGATGGCGCTATGCGTGTAGATGGTAACTTTGGAGCAGCCAAACATTATGAGCCGAACAGTTTTAATGAATGGCAGGAACAGCCTCAGTATAAGGAGCCTCCTTTAGCGCTTCATGGTGATGCAGGCGCATGGGATCATCGGCCGGATGATGATGATTATTTCTCCCAACCAGGCGATCTTTTCCGCCTTATGACTGACGAGAAAAAAGAATTGTTATTTAAGAACACCGCAGCGGAAGTAGGGCATGCACAAAAATTTATACAAGTGCGCCATATTCGCAATTGCCATAAAGCAGATCCTGCCTACGGTGAAGGCGTTGCAAAAGCCTTAAAATTAACGATGGATGATGTGAATACTTTTAAATTGTAATGAAATCGTTTTTGTTTGTGAAACCTTTGTGCGGGAGCGCAAAGGTTTTTTTTATAGGCTTAGAAATATGTCTTTCGCCATGGCCAAACTAAAAATCTCAATTCTAAAAAAACACTGCTGTTACAAAAAAATGGAAGTAAGCCTCGTTCTTTAATCCTCATAACTCAAAATATAGATTTTGATGTTTTTTCTTTCGTGTTCTTTGTGGCTTTGTGGTAAACAAAACTTTTGCAAAGCAAAAGAAAAATCATTTAAACAAAAAGAACACGATGAGAATAAACTCGCCGATAATTACAGGAATAAACTTCAATTATAATTTATCAAGCTTAAAATATCCCGAGGTTTATTTTGTCTTCAACTGCATTATTTGAAGGAGAAATCCTTAAGCCATATTTCTCCTTCAGCCTTGGCGACAAAATTTCTTCGATCTCGAAAATGTCATCTACATCCACCCCATATTTATCATCGATGTGCGACGTAGCACCTTTGAATCCTGTGTGCTTATAAAACGCTGTTTCCTTCGCGCGTTTGATGGCAATCTGATTTGTCAGCGCAGGCGACAAGCATTTTATAATGAAATTCTTCAAACTCATTTTCTTTATATCCGCCGAGATTTATGAAGAACAATCTTGTTATTTCATCAGGGGAAGCAGAAACTTCATGCCCTTTTTCATACACTTCAATTGCTGAACCGTCCACAAAATTTACTTCCCGCCACGCGTCAATATGGATCTTCTTTTTTGCCTCCGGCCATGCTTCCAAAATGTCAGGAATCAATTCTTTCAGACTATTGCCGATGCCAAAAAATATATCGTGCTGTTCTGTATTTCTTCCGGCAGGTTTACAGCCTAACAAGAGCATAAATAGTTTCATGAATTGTAAATAATTGGTGATGCCATTACGCAGAAATTGTCTTCCAAATAATTTTAACTGCGAAGATAAAATACCCGGTAAAATTTATAACGGGCAAGCGGATCTATTCTTTTCAATGATCAGTAAATTTGCTCATCGTAACTCTGTTCTCCTACGGTGACCTTTTCTTTTCTCAATAAAAATGGATTACGCCATGCTGCATAAGCCGCTAACAAGCCCATTAATATTAGCAGTGACAAACCTTTTGTGAGACTGAATTTTTCGGAAATAAAACCAATTACGGAAGGTCCGGTTAGAAAACCGATTAAGCCTCCTGTTGTCACCATCGCATAACCTTCTACCGTACTCAGGCCCGGAATATTCGCCGAGGCGCGGAACAGAACCGGCACGATGCAACAACAGCCCAGGCCCACCATTATATAGCCCGTGATAGCGATGATCACTGAAGGCGCAGTCACCACTACCAAAAATCCAGAAGCGGCAAGCAGACTGCCTCCAACGACCACGTTCTTACTACCCAGCTTTTTGATCAACGAATCTCCGTTTAATCTGCCTACGGTCATTGCTACAGAAAAGCCCGCATAGCCAAGACTGATGATCGCTTTCGGCGCCAATAAAATTTCTTTAAAATAAATAGCGCTCCAGTCAGCCACGCAGCCTTCCGCCATAAAACTGACCATGCAAATAAATGAAATACCTAAAATGGAAGCCGACGGCAATTTGAAAGCAGAGCGTGAATGAATAATATCCATATTGGCAAGCAAATGTTTTCTGTTTGATATAATTACGCACACAAGAATCACCGATACGATCACGATCTGCCAGCGCGATGGAATGTGCACCAGGAATAATAATGCAGCGACGCCCGCGCTCACGGCGCCACCAAGGCTGTACATTCCGTGGCACGTGCTCATGAAGAGCTTATTGTATTTTTTCTCCATCAAATTTACGGTCGCGTTTGCTGACACGCCATTTAAAAAACTGATGGTTCCAAAGCAATATAGGCAGGCCCAAAACATCACAAGGTTTACGGAATTAATTTGCAATATCATGATGCCACAGATGATGAGATAGCCTGTAAACATCCATCTTCCCACAGGGATCTTGCTGAAAACCCGGGTAGAAATTGCCATGCCGGTGATAGCGCCCAGCGGCGAAAGTAATAAAGACAATCCTAAACTTCCGTCAGACAGGCCCAGCCTTTCTTTAATACCGGGAATCGACGCAACCCATATTCCGAATAAAAGGCTTGAAGTCGAAAACAAAAGGCCCACTGCAAAAGCCGGCTTGTTTCTGATAAAAGAATAAAAATTCCTGATCATGTTGGAAGGGAAATAAGGGATGCGAAATTAGACTAATTTGAAGTTTACAAAACAGTCAGGGATAAATATTTCGAACAGCGTGGTAAGCCAAAATATATATTTCCGGATTTCTTTATTAGAATTCAAAAATAAATCCAATTGTGGGAAGCAATGAAGTGTTATCATTTTTTAAAATAATTGGTATTGCATTGCTGCCGTCAGCCTTTATAGGGTTGCCATCAGTGGTTTCAAATCCGGAATTATCTGCATTTCGTTTGAATGTATAATTCGGCACACCTTCAGACGTGAATACCAATACATTTTGGAAATCGAGGTATAAATTCAGGCTCGTTTTCTTAAAGTTATATTTCTTGTCGACTCTTAGATCAACCTGTTGAAAAGGTTTTAATCTTAATGAATTGATTTCATTATAATCAAGCGTACCAACACCGGTGGTGATGTAATTGGCGCGGGATGCGATCGGGTCAAACGGCGTGTAAGGTGCACCGCCGGCCAAACGATATTTGAGGCCGGCTTCCCAGTTTTTCTTAAATTTTTGTCCAAGTGTTGCGGAAACAAGATATCCAAAATCCCACGACGAGGGCAACAACCCGCCGTTCTTTCCGGAAAATTCGCTCTTATAAATTGTAGCGCTCACAGCATAAAAAGTTTGTTTGATTAATTTCTGCTGCGCAAAAAATTCCAGTCCATAAGTTGTTCCCTTTCCGTTTGACAAAACCGCTTCATTTCCAACTGCCGTGAAATCTGCACCTTGATTCGCGAGTGAAATTCCGGTTCTCACCGATGTTGGATAATGTGAATATTCTTTATAAAATCCTTCTAAAGTTAAACGGAAGTCATTTTTTGGAATGAACTGAAAACCAATCGCATAATGTGTTGACTGAATGTATTCCATATTCTTATTTACGAGTTCACCGGTATTATTTCTAAATCCTAAATTGGTATAAACCGGTATTTTAAAATAAGACCCGATCGATCCTGTGATGTCCCATTTAGGAATGATGTTGTAGGAAAAAGACAATCTCGGCGATAAGGTTTTCAATGGATTATTGCCATCATTTGTGAATGAATTCATGTCGGTTCTGGCTCCGCCCGAAAGGAGTAATTTGTTGTCAAAAAATCTTTTAGACAATTGTGCGAAGGCCCCGTATTTCGCGAAATCTATGTGACTATTAAAATTAATCGTTACCGCCGGAGAAATGACATTTCCATTCTGATCTTTTATTTCATTTGATACTCTATTAAACAAACTGCTCTTATAATTGACAAACTGCGCCATTACGCCGTAAGAAAATTTCCAGCCTGATACATATTTATTCACATCCAACCGCAACTTATTTTCTATTTCGGAAGATTTGAGTCCCAGCGTCCTCGTGTTGGCAGCGACCTGTCCATCTTCAAATTGGTTCGCTTCGTTATTAAATACATCGCGGCTAAGCGCAAGGCTGATATAGCCATTATTCACTAATCTTTTAAGCGATGCGCCAACTGTGTAAGTCCATTGATCAATATCAGGATTGGAGCGTAAAATATATTCATTCTCCGGACTTGATTTTTTGGGAACCGCTAATCTGAACTTGTCAATTGCGCCGATTCCGATGAGATTTAAAGTGGTTTTCTTATCAATGTTTCTCGTTACTTTAAATTGAAAATCCCAATATTGCGGCCGGATCGGAAGATCAAGCGCCTGGAATAAATATTGAAGATAGGATCGTCTTGCTGAGGCCATAAAAGTGGTTTTCTTGTCAATCGGGCCTTCCAAAGTGGCAGCCACTTCTGAGGCACTTAACCTCACGTTGCCACTCACTTTTTCGGGGTTTCCCTGCCTTTGCTTAATTACAAAAGTGGAAGACAAAGCATTGTCGTATCGGGCATCGAACGCGGAGGAAGTGAGTTGCACTTCTTCAATGAAGGACACGTTCAAAATTCCCGTTGCGCCGCCGGAAGCGCCTTGGGTCTGAAAGTGATTAAGAACCGGAATTTCTATGCCATCGAGATAATAAACATTTTCATTCGGTGCACCGCCGCGTACTATAATGTCATTGCGATTTGCTTGCGAGCCACCGGAAACGCCAGGCAAAACCTGGATCACTTTTGACACATCAAAATTTCCGCCCGGATTGCTTTTGATCTCTTCAGACGTTAGCTTCTGCGTGGACATTGGCGTCACCATATCAGCCGCCCGTGCCGATTTATTTTTATCAATTGAGATTACCACATCTTTCAGACTCTTCGCTTCAGGCTGTAATTCGAAATTGACAATTTGCGCATTTCCCGCGCTAACAACAATGTTATACTTTGTCTGGCTGCCAAAACCAGAATACGTGATGGTGATATTTTTAGTGCCTAAAGAAGTCGTCAGCTTATAATTTCCAATGCTATCTGTGATGGTGCCTTCATCGCTGCCTTCGATAGTAACTGAAGCGCCGGCGGCCGGCATCTGTGTATATTTATCGGTTGCATTGCCGTAAATAATACCTTTTTCCTGCGCGTTCGCGTTCGAAAATAAAAAGGACAGGATTGAAAATAGAAGTATTAGCCGAAAATTCACATTCATAGGTACGTTGTTAGGCCGCAAATGTATGAGGAGATTTTTAGATAAAAATCTGAAACTAAAATGAAAGATTTTAAGAAATAGTAACAGTCTGGTCAATAATTTTCCTCATAAGCCAAAACATAGTTTTTTCAATTTCCCTTCGGATTTTTTCGCAAGATTTTATTTTAAATTTTCCATATCCGTAAACGAAAAGTCAACATCAACTCTATTTTCGCAAACTTATTACAACCACCACCAATTTTTTTTATAAGAATGAATAAACAAAGGACTCCCTGGGAGAAGATCCGAAAATTATTTCAGACAATACATTTGTGGCTCGGCCTCGCCAGCGGCATCGTAGTGGTAGCCATTTGTTTCAGTGGCACTATCTACGTTTTCAATACCGAGCTGACCGAAATGTCTGCGCCTGAATTGTATAAGATCAAACCGATCAAAGGAGCGCAACGATTGCCATTGGAGAATATGTTGGCAGGAATTTCCGGTCATCTGGGCAAAGTAAACACCGCTTATATTCCTTCAAACGCAGAACGCACTTATCGTTTTGATATAAAAAAAGAAGGAGATAAAAGTCGCTCCGGCACTTCTTATTTCGTGAATCCTTATACGGGAGATATTGTCGGCACCTCATTACAAAAAAGCAAGACGAAGGAATTCATGAGCACCATGTTTAGCCTTCATCGCTGGCTATTGCTAGACAAAATTGAAACGCCAATTTTTAAAAACATCACCAACCGCGAATTGGGAAGTATGATCACGGGCTGGGCAACAATAATTTTCACTCTCGGCTGCATCACGGGAATGGTGATTTGGTTTCCCAAAAAAATTCGGCACTGGCGCCAGGGATTAAAGATAAAAACGAATGGAAACTGGAAGCGCATTATTCATGATCTCCACAATGCACCTGCTTTTTATGCGCTTATATTTTTACTATTGATGGGCCTCACAGGTCCACAATGGTCATTCGAATGGTACCGCAACGGAATGCAAAAAACGCTCGGAACCTATCAGCCCAAAGAAAAACCCGCAGAGAAAAATTCAACGGCCGGTACAAAAAATGACGCACCACAGGAAGATTCCATTTCACTGAATCTATCCGCGCTGTTAGCAAACGCAGATCAACAGCTAACTTACAAAGGAGATTATACGATTAGATTTCCTGAGGATGCGAAATCGCCTATCAACATTACCAAGAATAAAAATGGATTTTTTGCACCTGCCGCCGGCGATAAGATGATGGTAAATTCCGGTAATGGCGCGATTATGAAAACGGAATTGTTCAAAAACAAACCATTTAATGAACGCGTTGCAGGTTCTATAAAGGCGCTGCATACTGGCAGTATTTATGGGATGTTTACGAAGCTGCTTTATTTCTTTGCATGTCTCATAGCCACTACCCTGCCCGTGACAGGAACGATTATCTGGATCAATAAATTGAAGAAAAAGAAAAAACGAAACGCCGCATCCAATCCTGGTAAATCAAGATCTTCAATTGGTGTTCAGGATGCATCTGTGCCGGTGTAATAATTTCAAGTCACATTGATCCAAATGGCCTCATAAGTCGAAATATAGTTTTTTGCAATTCAGTTCGAATGATAAAATGCGAAGAAAAAATGAAATCTGTTTTTTCATTTGGTCATAAATTAATTGTCGGCGCTGAATTATGTTTTATAACATAAATTAGCGCCCCGGCGCAGTTTATAACGCTTCATTAAAATGATCTATCTAATTATCAGTATTCTTTGCAGCGTTTCCGTCGGCGTTTTATTTAAACATATTAAAGCGAAAACGCCGGTTAATATTTTCCTGATTGCCATAAATTATTTTTGCGCCATCATCGCTACTTATGTATGTTTTCATCCCGAAATTGACTTCCATACAATAGCCTTTAACAGTTTCACTATTTCGCTCTCGATATTGCTGCCGTTGGTATTTATTTTATTAAGTCTTTCTATTCAACATTCGGGGATCATCAAAACTGATATTGCGCAGCGCATTTCATTGGTGATTCCGATCGCATGTTCTTACTGGATTTTTAATGAAACTATTTCCGGCTTTAAATGGATCGGGATCATTACCGGTTTTATCGCACTTTTTTTTATTTTAAATAAAGGTGAAAGGTCGCGCGGACAAAACGTTGTTTATTTGTTGCTGGTATTTTTAGGATATGGCATCATCGATGTATTATTTAAACAGGTTGCTCTGCAAAAAAGTGTTCCTTACACGACAGCGTTATTTTATATTTTTTGTGGTTGCTTTATTGTTGCTGCATTGATTGCCGCTGTTAACATTGGCAGGAATAAATTAATCATTGAAAAAAAAGCTGCGTTGTATGGTCTTCTTCTCGGACTCTTTAATTTCTTAAATATTTATTTTTATTTAAAAGCACACCAGGCTTTCGCAACCAATCCAACAACTGTTTTCGCCACGATGAATTTCGGAGTGATTCTTTTGGGTACATTGATCGGCGCATTTTATTTTAAAGAAAAATTGTCCGGTAAAAATATTCTTGGATTAATATTAGCCGTCATCGCGATCATTTTTATTGTTCTTGCGCAGCTACAACAAGGCTAAATATTTTGAAAATAATGGCTATGATATTTTACAATAGTTAAATCAAACAAATCCATTCCCCCGTCACACGAAAAAAATTTCCGCAAAAACAATAAAAAGTTACATAAGCCAGAATGTAGTTTTTTCTTATTTTTTTTATTACCAATCACCAATAAACCTTACAAAGAAATAAGCTCATAACGTGTTCGGGGTCCAAACTAAATTCATAATTCTATTTGTAATTCGCAATTCTCAATTCGTAATTCTCAATTCATAATTCCAAAACCCTACTCCGTTCTAAGACTCTTTGCCGGATTGGCCAGTGCTGCCTTCGTTGAATGAAACATAGCAGTTAAGACGGCCGTCACGACAATAACAAAAGCAGATACAACAAAAGGAATGACCGATAATCCCGCGCTGTAAGTAAATACTCCGAGCCACTGGTGCATAAAATAATAAGCCACCGGAAACGCAATAAGCGCAGCGATCAATGCCAGCCACAAATAATTAATGGAAATAAGCCTGACAACCTCAGCGATGCTCGCGCCCATTACTCTGCGAATGCTGATCTCTTTTTGTTTTTGTTGAGTGGTAAACGCAGTAAGGCCAAGCAATCCCAGGCAAGTGATGATGATCGTGAGTATGGAAAACGCAGCAAAGATTTTTCCGCGTTTCTGATCCGCCGCATATTGCGAATTAAAATCGTCGTCCAGGAATTTATATTCAAACGGCAGATTTGGAAAATACTTTTTCCAGGTTTTGCCAATTGCTGCTATTGATTGATGCATATCGCCCGCGTTCATCTTTAACTCCATCACGTTTCCGTCGGGTCCATAAAAGAAGAGAAGCGGCGCGATGGGATTATACAATGATTTCTGATTAAAATCTTTTACCACTCCCACCACTTCCAGGTAATGATTGGACGTATCTCCGGGGAATTTAACCCTTTTACCGATCGGATCGTCCCAGCCAAAATGCTTTACCATGGCTTCATTTACCATAATACTGTGCAAGGTATCACCCGGGCCCGAAAAATTGCGTCCTTTCACCACGGGAATATTCAGCGTTGTAAAATAATTTTCGTCTACGCCATAACATTCTATTCCTTTATCTACATAACCATTGTTAGTTTGCACAGTAAAAAGATTTAGATTGATATTTTGACTTCCTGGATAAGAATTCGCGGAACCTACAGTCTTCACGCCGGCAACGCTGCGAAAGTCATTCATCATAGCATTTATTTTGCCGCGCTCGTCTTCACCTGTATTTACAATTACTTTCATTACCTGGCTTTTATCAAAGCCGACATCTTTTTTTCGTAAATAAGAAAGCTGGGAATACACGACCCATGTACAAATCAGCATGATCATGGAAATAGTAAACTGAAATACCACCAAAGTTCGGCGGAGGTTTACATTTCCGGAAGCTTTTGAAAGACTGCCTTTCAGGATGCTAACGGGTTTAAAAGAAGATAGATAAAACGCAGGGTAACTCCCTCCTACCAATCCCGTAAACAGACCAATTCCTACCGCCAGCAAAATATTGAAAGGCTCGAGCAAAGAGCGTATCGTGAACGCTTTTCCGGATAGTGAATTAAAAAGAGGAAGAAATAAGATTGCGAGGAGAAAGCTCAATATCACTGCTAAAAAAGCGGTCAATACAGATTCGCTTAAAAATTGCGCCACTAATTGCTTTCGCGTACAGCCGGTTACTTTGCGAATGCCAATTTCTTTTGCCCTGCGCGCCGACCTGGCAGTGGTGAGATTCATATAATTGATACTGGCTATCAGCATCATGAAAAATGCAACAGCAGAAAATATCCAGATATAGGACATGCTTCCTAATTCCTCTGGCTCTTGTTCCAGTTTTGAATGGAGGTGAATTTCAGTGATGGGCTGCACGCCATAATGCATCTTTACATTGAATTTCGCAAAGATCGGCGCCATATATTTTTCATACATCGGCACCAATTTTTTATTAAAACCCGTCGCGCTGGTTCCGGGTTTCAGTAACACATAAGTGAAGTTGTTGAAATTGCCCCAGTTCTCGCCGCCGTTATAATTTTTAGGAAGCGTATTCCATGATATGAGCATGTCATAACGTAAATGTGCATTTTGTGGAATGTCCTCAATCACACCGGTTACTTTATACACATCATACACAGTGCGGAGCGTTTTACCAACGGCTGGCTTGCCCTTGCCAAAATATTTATCAGCGAGTGTTTTCGACAGCACAATACTGAACGGCTCATTCAGGGCGTGGGCTGCATTTCCCTCAAGAAACTTATAAGTAAAAATATTAAACACTGTGCTGTCAGCATAATAGATTTTTGTTTCATAAAAATTATTCTCGCCATTCTTAAATAAAGTTCTTTCCCGACCCATAAAGCGCGCAGACTCTTCCACTTCGGGATAATCTTTTTTCAATGTTGCCGCCAACGGCGCCTGTGTGATTGTCCAGTTGGTGTTTTTGTCACGCTCTTGTATGTAGGACACGATGCGGAAAATGCGATCAGCTTTTTTATTATATCGATCGTAAGTCAGCTCGTCACGTATATAAAAAATGAGGAACAGGCTGAACGTAATGCCGATAGTGAGCCCTAATATATTTAACAGGCTGTACCATTTGTCTTTTCTGAAATTGCGGGCTGCGATTAATAATAAGTTTTTGATCATGGGGAAAGTTTTAGAATCTTTAAGCGAATAATATTTTAATAAACAACCGAATGCTGCCGACTCACCGAAACGTAAGTGTCTTGCCACTTTTAAAATGGTTTATCTCGTGTCGATTCATTCAAGCCGTGTGCATGGCGCGCTCGTTGAAACAGGATTATGGACTGAGGTTCTTTTTTTGTATTTTCTCAAAAGAAAAAATATCTTTTACTCAAACTGATACGCACTTGTGCAGGTTTAAGTTACAAACTGCTTAGCTTTTTTCTCCGACACGTATGAATTCAGTTCAATAAATTTTTCCCGGGAAAACCCTTTGTCTGAATGATCAATAGATATGCCATCACCTAAGTCTTTGCCAGTAAGGGATTTATAGAAAAGTGAATTTGGAAAGTGTCCGAATCCGAACACTTTATGTACGGATTAGTGACAGGATTTTTTATCGAGATTCGCAATGACGTGTCCCATTCCGCGCATCATTGCGAGGCACACAAAAAGATGTTTGAGAATCGAATGAAACAATTGTGCCGTGGCAATCTCATCAGTTGAAGCAAAATATTTTAATGAAGGAGATTGCCACATTCCTTGAATACGCTTTTAAATTTATTGAACTTTGTTGCGGCGATTCGCAATGAAGTGGAGTGGTATTACATCTTAATCAATAAAAAATTAAAAAAAAGGCCCGTGAAGAACACGAGCCTTTTAAACAAATTCAAAATTATTTTAGTAAAAACGTATGAGCGGTCATCAATGAGGAAGGACTTTATTGTTTGGCCTCAGCTGAAACTTTTTTCAAGTCGACACTCATGTCATTCCCCTGGTAGTTAAAGAACGCAGCTATACTATCCCCTTTAAGATGGCCCTGGACGTGGATGGTTTCGCCATTAAAATTGATATCATAAGAGATGCTGTCCCCCATAATTTTACCGTTTGTTATATCAGACGATGACCCGTCGTAATGAATGGATTTCCCTGTGAGCGAATCACCTTTCGCTATATAATCAGCGGTGATCTCGTATTGATCCATTACTTTTCCGGTCCACCGGCCCGTGAATTGATCCTGTGCAAATAACAGCGATCCTGAAAGAAAGATAAATAGTAGGGATAAAAGAATTTTCTTTTTCATGTGTAATTTATTAATGGTTTAAAATGGTCGTTTAAAAATTGTAAAGGCCAAAAAATGTTTGTAATTTTTGTTATATAAAGAAAAGATTTTTTTTGATATGATTTGTTTTTTATAAAACTTTAAATTCGGAACGTCAAATATTTTTATTTGGAAAAAAAAGTAATGCTAAGTCACATACAGGAATGCATGCACGAGCATATCATGCAAATGGAGATGGGCTAATACAAGTCCAGCCACCGTCAACAATCAGGCTCTGTCCCGTAATATGTTTTGCCTTATCGGAAACAAGAAATAAAGCAGTGTTGGCAATATCACTAACCGTCGCCGCCTTTCCCATCGGTGTGATCCGGCTCCAGGTGGCAGCATAATCCGCATCTTCCATCGTGCGCTCCGTTAATGTGGCGCCAGGCGCAATTGTATTGACATTGATTTTATATTGCGACAATTCTATCACTAAATTTTTTGCCAGCATTTCAAGCGCTGCCTTGCTCATCCCGTAGGCAGCGAGATCTTTATGTGCCTGGTGCCCCGTGACTGACGAGGTGAATAATAAAGAGCCGCCTGATTCTTGCTTCTTCATTTGGATAGCGGCGGCTTGAGCGAGAAAAAACGTGCCACCAAGATTCACCTGCATCACCCTGGAAAAAGCTTCCGGGGAATAATTAAAAAAATCTCCGAATAAAGTGATGCCGGCATTGGCAATTACGATATCTAATTGGCCAAATTCCGCTATTGCCGTGTCAACCATTTTTTGAATAAAACTTGTATCGCCGGAATCACCTGCCAGCGGAATGCATGTACCTTCCGCATTTTCTGCTATTTTTCCAGCCGCGTTTACTGCGAGACTTTCATCAATATCGTTTAAGATCACCCGTGCGCCTTCCTTCACAAGCTGACTGCATATTTCAAGGCCAATGCCTTGTCCCGCGCCGGTTACAATGGCTACTTTATTTTTGAATGTCATAGAATTATTTTATAATGATGATAGTTTAGTTAGGGTTTAGGGTTTAGAGTTTAGGGGCTTAGAAAAGTCCTGAATGGTAAACGATTCATAACGATTTTAAAAAACAAAAAAACTACTTTTTCACTTGTTACATTTTTTCCAATACCCTATTCCTTTTCTGCGCATTCCACTTTTAATGCGAATCTCTTAAGACATTGCTCCCCGAATTTCCTCTCAGAAAATCCATGTCGGCGCCGAGGTGCGCCTGCTCAACATGTGTCTGGTATAAATGCACATATCCCCGTGTCTGTATTTTTTCTGTCGGCACCCACGCGGCCTTCCGTCTTGATAATTCTTCGTCTGAAACTTCTAATGATAAGATTCTGTTATGAGCGTCAAGACTGATGACATCCCCATTCTGAACAAAAGCAAGGGGCCCGCCAACAGCGGCTTCCGGAGATACGTGCAATACAACAGTGCCAAAGCCGGTGCCACTCATTCTGCCATCTGATATCCGCACCAAATCGGTAACACCTTGTAATAGTAATTTTTTAGGTAAAGCCATATTTCCTACTTCCGCCATGCCCGGATATCCTTTCGGCCCAACATTTTTTAAAACCATAATTGAGCTGGAATCGATATCTAATTCCGGATCGTCTATGCGTGCATGGTAGTCTTCGATGTTTTCAAAAACAACTGCTTTGCCTGTGTGTGTCAGCAATTCCGGGCTCGCAGCGGAAGGCTTTATCACCGCTCCGTTGGGCGCTAGATTTCCTTTCACGACTACCATGCCGGATTCAGGTTTGAAGGGCTTTTCCATCGTGGCAATCACGTTGCGGCTATATACTTCAGCAGCAATACTATTCTTACCAATGGTACTTCCATTTACCGTCATTGCATCATTATGAAGAATGCCCGCCATCTCCTTGATGACCGCGGGCAAACCGCCTGAATAATACAGATCTTCCATATAGTTTTCACCGGAGGGCTGAATGTTTGCCAACAAAGGAATGCCGCGTGAATATTTATCAAAATCATTAATGTCTAAGTCAATACCGATCCTCCCCGCGATGGCGAGCAAATGAATCACAAAATTCGTGGAGCCTCCAATGGCAGCATTCACCATGATGGCGTTTTCAAAAGCTTTGCGTGTAAGAATTTTAGATAAGGTCAGGTCTTCCTTTACCATATCTACAATGCGCCGTCCCGATAATTGTGATAAAACTTTTCGTCTTGCATCCGCTGCGGGAATGGATGCATTGTCCGGTAATGATAGTCCGAGCGCTTCCACCATCACCGCCATCGTTGACGCCGTGCCCATCACAGCGCAATGACCCGGTGTGCGGGCCATACAGGCTTCCGATTCTACGAATTCTGCGTCTGTGATCTGGGCCATTTTATGAGCGGCATCGAAGCGCCATACGTCTGATGTACCGATATCTTTTCCTTTCCAATGTCCTTTCAGCATCGGGCCGCCTGAAATCACAAGCGTTGGAAGATCGACGCTGCAGGCTCCCATAACCAATGATGGCGTTGTTTTGTCGCAACCGCAAAGCAAGACTACACCATCAATCGGATTGGCACGAATAGATTCTTCCACATCCATGCTCACGAGGTTGCGATAAAGCATGGCCGTTGGTTTGATTAGCGTTTCACCCAAAGACATCACCGGAAATTCCACAGGAAATCCTCCTGCTTCGAGCACACCTTTTTTTACTGATTCAGCGAGGTCTCTGAAATGCCCGTTGCATGGCGTCAGTTCACTCCATGTATTGCAGATGCCGATGACGGGCTTGCCTTCAAACATGTCTGCGGGAATTCCCTGGTTTTTCATCCAGGCACGATAGATGAAACCATCCTTGCCTTTGCGGCCAAACCAATTGCTGCTTCTTAATTTATTTTCCTCCACGAATACCGATTTATTAAAGTTGAATAATTGAATTGCTGTTTGACAAATAACAAAATCGTTGTCATTAAAAATACAGAAATTTTTATTTGGTGTCGGTACTTAAATCGTCGGATGGTATTTTTTGAAGGTATTCTAAATAAGATTTTAAGAATTTGATTTTCTACTTTTTAGTTTATGACAAACGCAAGTGACACAAAGGCAAGAGACGAGAAGTCAGAGGTAGGGACCTGTGCCACGGCGGTGTGGCAATTTCACGCACCGTTCTAAAATCAACCTCCAATCAAGAGATTGCCGCGGCACAATTAATTCCATTGATTTTCAAACATCTTCTCGTGTGCCTCGCAATGACGGACTGAATGGACCACGTCACTGCGAATTGCACAACGACAGGGCACAGATCGGAGCCTGCGCCAGCGCAATTCTTCATTCTTCATTTTCAATTCTTCATTTTTAATTATCCATTTCCAATTACCCTACTCACTTCTCAAACTCTCCACTGGATCGGCCAGCGAGGCCTTTATCGCCTGGAAGCTAATAGTGATTAAAGCGATCATGATCGCGGCCACACCGGCGATTAAAAAAATCCACCAACTGATATTAATTCTATAGGCAAAGCTTTGCAGCCATTTATTCATGGCCCACCATGATAATGGAAAAGCGATGATACATGCAATGAGAACTAATTTCAAAAAATCTCTCGAAAGCATTTGCGTCAATTGTGATACACTGGCGCCAAGTACTTTTCGGATACCTATTTCTTTCGTTCGCTGCTCAGCCGTGTACGTTACAAGCCCAAATAATCCAAGGCAGGCAACCAATATTGTGAGCATGGCAAAGATGTTCAGGATGGTTCCTGTTTTTTGTTCGGCTGAATACGTTTTGTTATATAGATCATCCATGAAGGTGTATTCGAAAGGCACACCGGTATTGAATTTCGCCCATTTATTTTTCATCACAGAAAGTAATCCCTGGATATCAATGGTCTTTACTTTGAAGATCAAACCCCAATCTGGTCCGAGCGTCATTAATAAAGGAGTGATCGGTTCATGTAAGGATTGAAAATTGAAATCCTTTACGACGCCGACGATGTGAAAAGGCACATCTCTCCCACGCTCGCTGTTCTGCCTGATGATGGTTTTGCCGATGGCACTTAATGTATTCCAACCATACGCCCTGGCGGCGGTTTCATTGATGATCATGGCAGTAGAATCTGTTGCGAATTCCTTTGAAAAATTCCTTCCTGCAGCCAGCTTCATTTCAAAGGTTGGGATGTATTGTTCGTCCACATGATATTCCTGCGTCCTCATAATTTCATTGTCGTGGCCTTCCGGATAGGACAAGGCGTTGCTGCCACTGCTGGGACCGGCCGGTTTGTAAGATGATATCGTAGCATTGACTACGCGCGGATCCTGCAGCATTTGCTGTTTAAATATCTCTTCATTTTTTCCCAGCGCATAAGAGTTGGTTAAAGTAAGCAACTGGTCTTTATCATAACCCAAATTTTTATTCTGGATATATTTCATCTGCTGCCAAACGACGATAGTGCCGATGATCAGCACCACCGAAACAAAAAACTGGAACACTACAAGACTGCTTCGCAAGCCAAAACTTTTATTGTTGGAAGTCAGCTTGCCTTTTAAAACTTCGATTGGTTTAAATGATGATAAATAAAACGCCGGATATAAGCCCGCTATGACACTGACAAGGAGCCCTAACCCGATATAGGCTGCGACAATTTGTATATTAAAATCTATAAGAAGTGTTTTGCCGGACAGATCATTAAACACAGGGAGCGCCAACTGTACGAGCACAATTGAAATCAATAACGCAAAAAATACCAGCATGGCCGATTCAAATAAAAATTGCCTGATCAGTTGGAACTTTCCGGAGCCAATCACTTTTCTGATACCCACTTCTTTTGCACGTTTAGAGGCACTGGCTGTTGACAGGTTAATGAAATTGATGCAGGCAATCAGCAACATAAAAATAGCGATTGCGCCGAAAACATAGACGTACGTTGAGTTTCCGGGAGGTGATAACTCGTAGTTTGAATGCGACCCTAAATGAATGGACGTCAAAGGTTGTAAGGCAAAGCCCAGTTGATTACCCTTTGTTATAAATTGATTCAGGCTCATGCCCATGCTCTGTTGTATCTGCGGCCCCATGTATTTTTCAACCATTCCCGGCAATTTTGATTCTAAGATTTTATAATCAGCTCCGGGCTTCAACAATAAATAAGTGAAGAAATTGGAACCCATCCATGAATCTGATTTAGCCTGATCCACACTGTTCATCGAGCCAAATAAATCAAAATGAAAATGTGAATTTGCAGGCACTTCATTAATTACGCCTGTCACTGTAAACACGACATGATTATCCGGAAAATTTAAGGTTTTTCCTAATGGATCTTCATTGCCGAAATATTTTTTTGCAATTGTTTTGGTGAGGATGACCGTATTAGGTAGTTGCAGGGCTGTTTTTGCATCGCCCTCAATTAACGGCAACGAAAAAATGTTGAAGAAGTTTGGATCGACGAAGGCGAGTTGATCATCGCTAAAAGTTTTGTCTTTATAACTAATTTTTGGCGCACCTGCCTGCTGAAGTCTTGTCGCATCCTGCACTTCAGGATAATCACTTTTCATCGTTGCGGCAACTGGTGGCATCACATTGGCTTCAAAAATTTTGCCGCCGTTGATGTTTGCTTTAAAAACTACGCGCACGATCCTGTCTGCCTTTGTATTAAAGCGGTCGAAGCTTAATTCATTCTGCACATACAGCATAATGATAAAGCAGGTAGAAATACCGATCGATAATCCGGCAATGTTGATGAAGGAAAAGACCTTATTCTTAATAAGATTTCTCCACGCGATTTTCAATCCCGCTGGCACTGTATAATTTGTAAACATGGTTAACTCGTTTTAAATATTTTTCTTTCAAATAAAGGTTATTCGTTTCTCAAACTTTTTACAGGATTCGCCATTGCTGCTCTTACTGCCTGCGCACTTACTGTCAATAGAGCGATCACTACCGCTACAAATCCTGATAATAAAAACATCCACCATTTTAATTCAATGCGATATGCAAAATCCTGCAGCCATTCATTCATCGCAAGCCATGCAACCGGGATCGCAATAATGGTAGCGATCAGCACTAATTTTCCAAAATCTTTCCCTAATAAAAGCGTAACTGATGCCGCGCTCGCACCTAAAACTTTTCTGACGCCAATTTCTTTTCTGCGCTGCGATGAGATGAAAATAACGAGCCCAAACAATCCAAGGCAGGCAATAAAAAAAGCCAGGATGGTAAAGGCCAGGGTTAAGGTCTCCTGCTTTTGCTCACCCGCATATTGTTTCTTGAAATTCTCATCAAGAAAGTGAAAGTCAGCTGTGTTTTTAGGATCAAATTTTGAATAAACGGTTTTTAAAAAATGAATGCCTGCGGCAAAATTTCCCTTCGCGATTTTTACATAAAGATTATCCTTCTCCTTGTCATTTGGCGGCATTAATAAAACCATTGGTTCGATCTTATGTTGCAGAGATGCAGAGTTGAAATCTTTTATCACGCCCACGATCAGGCGGTTGCTCATGCTATCGTCATTCACAGCAAATTTCATTTTCTTACCAATCGCATTTTGGTAGCCAAGTGTCTTCATCAATGTTTCATT
This sequence comes from uncultured Chitinophagaceae bacterium, assembly GCA_963706775.1. GTDB lineage: Bacteria > Bacteroidota > Bacteroidia > Chitinophagales > Chitinophagaceae > Ginsengibacter. Next base: position 37,141 of record CAVPNF010000016.1, on the reverse strand, counting down.
AATAATGACCGCGTCGTTTGCTTCGGTGGACATTTCCTTCGAATAATTTCTTCCCTGCAACAACTCTATTCCGGCTGTTTTCAAAAAGTCCTCGTCTATGTACAGCTTATTAGCCAACTGCGCTATCGTCTGCATTTCACCGTCTTTTTCAAAAAAGAATCCGTTTTTATTGAGATCATTATTCCCGATAGGATTGCCTGCGATGGCCACTCCTTGTATCAACGGACTTTGTAATAATGCATTTTTTAGAGCCGGTATGTTGCTGCGAACTTTCGTGTCATCAATATGAAACGAAAGCACCTGCTCGCGGTTAAAGCCCATATCTTTTTGGGAAACAAATTGCATTTGTTTATAAATGATATAGAAGCTGCTGATCAAACAAACCGCGATCACAAATTGGAATATCACTAACGATTTACGGAGGATCACGCTCGCGTGAATGTTTCCTAACTGACCTTTAAGTGCGGGTATCATTTTAAAACGCGCCAGGAAGAAAGCCGGGTAAAGGCCGCTCAAAATTCCGGTCGCAAGGGTGAATGCTACAACGGCGGCTACAGTATTCATTATCCCAAAACGCCAGATGCTTAGCTCTTTCCCTGCGATCTGGTTAAAGAGCGGCAAACTCAATTGTACTAAAAAAAATCCGATCGTTGCAGCGATTGCTGCTACCAATACCGCTTCTGAAATAAACAAACCGATCAATTGTTTTTTTCCGGATCCGATAACTTTTCTCACTCCTATTTCCTTCACACGCATTGCGGCGCGTGCGGTCGAAAGATTCATATAATTAATAAGCGCGATCAGCAACACAAGCAAGCCAATTAAAATGAACATGTAAACGCGCCTGATGCTGCCATTGCTTCCTAATTCATAATCTAAATTGGAATGAAGGTGAATCGACGTTAACGGCTGTAGCTCGATCTTAAATTTTTTATAATGCATCTCGGCGGAAATATCTTTTTCAAGCGGGCCCATTTTCTTTTCGAGTGATTTGATATCCGCATCTTTTTTTAAAAGCAAATAAGTGTAGAGATAGATATGATGCCAATCCGGATCTTTAAATTGATCACCTGCCGAACGGATTCCGCTGAATTGAAAATGAGAATTTTTTGGTACGTCTTTAATGACGCCTGTTACTTTGTTAGGATAAAGATCGCTACCAAAAAGTATCGATTTATTGAGGGCATCGGCCGGATTGCCAAAAATTCTCTTAGCAAGCGTTTCAGAAATAACGATCGATTGAGGTTCATTTAACGCTGTGTTCTTGTCGCCGTATAAAAAAGGATGATCAAATATTCTAAAGAACGAATCATCGGCCATACAGATATCATCCTGCTTAAAAGTTTTATCGCCATAAGTGATGACACCACCACCTTCTATATCGATTCTTACTGCGTCTTCTACTTCCGGAAAATTGTTCTTAAATGCAGTGGCAAATGGAGGTGATGTTGGAACAATATTCATGTTGCCTCCTTGCCAATCCGCATGCTCTGCAACGCGGTAAATTTGATTAGCGTTTGTGAACGACCGATCATAGCTTAACTCATCGCCTACATAGAGCGCAATCAGCCAGAATGCAGCAAGGGAGATGGCTAAGCCGCTTATATTAATGGCCGCATAGGTTTTATGACGCTGAATATTTCGCCAGGCCGTAATGAACCAAATTCCTGAGAGAAGATTTTTAAACATAATAATTTGGTTTCTTTATTCTGTTTTTAAATTCAATCCATTCAAAAAACAATTATACAAAGATCGCCCTGACATTTCCCCATTCAGGATTCCCCCTTCACGCTTCACGCTTCATTCACCATTCACCACTTGCTATTCCGATCTTAAACTTTCCACCGGATTGGCCATTGCTGCTTTGATGGTTTGTATGCTTAACGTGATCAGCGCGAGGAATAACATAGCAACGCCACTTAATGCAAAAATCCACCAACTCATTTTGGTCCGGTATGCAAAATTCTGGAGCCAGTCGTAACTTACCCAATAGGCAATCGGCGCCGCGATCACAAACGCGATTAAAACAAGTTTTATAAAATCTTTTGACAGCACCGAAGTGATCTGCAATACGGTAGCTCCCAAAACTTTTCGCACGCCAATTTCTTTATTACGGCTGTTGGTTGTGAAAATAACGAGACCCAAAAGACCAAGACAACTTATCAAAATAGCCAGTCCTGTCGCCCATTTTAAAAGACTTGCAGTTTGTATTTCTGTTTTATAAAGACCCGCGATTTTATCATCTACAAAATGAAAATCGAAATCCGCTTCAGGGTAAATTTTCTTATAGGCCTTCCGGATTTTTTCTATACCATTTTGCCATGTGGCCACATCTGCGGTATTAGGTTTTAAAAGAACATGGAAGGTGTTTCCTTTGCTCCCGGCAAATACGAGTGGATCAATTGCTGAACGCGTGGAATTTTCATGAAAATCCTGCATCACGCCAACAATCGGCATCAACTTTCCATTAAAGTTTAATTGCTTTCCCAGCGCATCTTCAGGCTTCTGAAATCCCAGCGATTTCGCGTAAGTCTGGTTGATCAAAAATTCTTTCATGGTGTCACTCGCCATTACATTTCTTCCGGCCAGCAATTTGATCTGGTACATCCTGATATAGTTCGGATCACCCCAACGAATTTGAACGTTTGCTTTCACGTCTTTCTTTTCGGGGTACAATACATTTGTGTAAGCAACGCCCTGATCTGCCGGTGAAAAAAAGCCGGTGCCCGCTAATTGAACTTCAGGAAGCAAAACGATTTCATTTAATAATTGCTGATTGTGCGCAGCTACGGTGTCATGAGGAATATCAAAAGTGATAATGCTCTTCGTGGCAAATCCCATATCAGCATTGAGGGAATAATTGATCTGCTTGCTTACCATTAAAGTGGCGATGACAAAAAATTGGGCGATGACAAATTGAGAAACGGTAAGTGTTTTTCTTACCCAGGCATTGCGGGTTTGCGACGAACCGGCAGTTGTGTAATTTTTTAAAACCAGTACCGGTTTCATCCGCGATAATATTAGCGCAGGATATAAGCCGGAAAGAAAACTAACCGTTAGGGTCAACAATATTAAAAAAACAATAATAGCAGGCTGTTGCACCAGGTTAAACTGCAAGCCATCAGGAATAAAATCAGCAAACATTTTCAAAAGAAAAGGCGTGATAATAATTGAAAAAGCAGTTGCGATGATAGTGATTAAAAACGTCTCTGTTAGGAACTGGATCACCAACGCTTTTTTTGATCCTCCCATCGTTTTCCGGATGCCTATTTCCTTTGCCCGGCGGGAAGCGCTGGCTGTGGTCAGATTAATAAAATTGATACAGCCTAACAATAAAAGGAAGGCAGCGATTGCCAACAACCCATACAGCGTTGACTTATCAGCCAGGCGTGTACCAAAGGATGCATAATTCCTGTTGAAATGAATATCATTCAGAGGTTGCAGGTGAAAGGCCATCGTGTTCGCAGCATCTTTGTTGGCGTCTTTGTTGTATTTATTTAAAAGATTTTTTAACTGATTTTGAACGACGTCAGGAGAAACGTCTTTTGATAATTTTACAAACACCTGCGAATAGGCCATCCAATCATTCCATACATCCATCATAAATTGTTCACGAAGATTGGTTTTATCGATGGTGGCGAAGGAAATAAACTCAGATGCAGAGAAGATAGTCTGCTCCTTTAAATCATCCACGACGCCGGAGACACTCGCGGTGAGATCCGAGTTATAATTAATTTGTCTGCCGATAATATCTGCTGCCGAAACACCGGGAAAGTATTGCGCAGCGCGGCTTTGACTAAGCACAACTGAAAAGGGATCTTTCAACGCTGTGGTTGCTGAGCCGGCAATCCATTTATAATTTAAAAGTTGAAAATACTGGTCATTGGTAAATACGACTCCTGGTTGTTTTTTAATAACAAGAGTTGATGCATCCTTTTTGTTTGCCACATTCACTTTAACCGAACCGTCTCCCTGGAATTGCATCACCGGAACGGTGAGCGCAACACCGGTCACTTCGTTTTGGATTGCACCACTCAAAGGCGCCTGCACCGCAGCGCTATGCCCGTCGGTGCCATTGAATTTTGCATCCAGTACCACGCGATAAATTCTATCCTTGTCTTGTTCGAATCTGTCATAGCTGAATTCATAAAAGGCAATGAGAAAAATAACCAGCGCGGCACTGATACCAATCGACAAACCCACAATATTAATAGCAGAAAATACTTTGTTACGCCTGAAATTTCTGACTGCGGTTTTGAAATAATTTATAACCATGGCATCATTTTTAATTTCTTAGTTTTAATTTTTCAGTTACTCACTGATCATGAAAAGCCATTTTATAGATTTTTACTTTTCACGCTTCACCATTCACGCTTCACCATTCAGATTCACTTTGATCACTCACTCCTCAGGCTTTTTACAGGATTGGCTAACGCCGCTTTTATGGTTTGAAAACTTACCGTTAGAAAAGCTATAAAAAGTGCAGCCATACCTGCGATAGCAAATACATACCACCCGATTTTGATACGATATTGATAATCCAACAGCCAGTTGTTCATTGCCCAATATGCTAACGGGAAAGCGATAATGCAGGCAATCAATACCAGCTTTAAAAAATCCTTTGAAAGCAATAATGTTACAGAACTTACCGAAGCGCCGAGTACCTTACGAACACCAATTTCTTTGGTTCTTTGTTCTGCCATGAAAGCCGACAATCCAAATAAACCGAGGCAGGAAATAAAAATTGCGAGGGCTCCAAACAGAGTCGCGAGCGAACTTATAAAGCTCACCTGCCTGAATTTTTTATCAAAGTCATCATCTACAAAATGATAATCGAAAGGGACGGTTGCATCAGCGTTTTTAAACACTGACTGTAATGTGCCGACTACTTTTTGAACATCATTCGTTGGCGTTACCCGCATATAAATCGCACTGGCATAAGAAGGAGCATTATAGAATAAAAGTGGCGCAGGTTTTATACTGCTCATATCGTTATACAGAAAATCTTTTGTAATACCAATCACAGTAAGCCTGGGGCCATCTCCCTGACTTATTTGAGCACCCACATGCCCTTCATTTCCCATAAGTTTTGCCAGGGATTCATTGATGATCACATTAGTACTATCCATTTTTTCTACTTCCGAAAATTCCCGTCCTTCTTTTAACCCGATCCCGAATGTTTTATTGAAATTGTTGTCTGTAGCAACTATAGTAACCAAAACATCTTCATTACTATTTTTCCCTTTCCAGGTAAATCCACCGCCGTTGGAATACATGGACATGGGTGAGGCATTGCTCAATGATACCTGGCTAACCATGCCGGTATTCAACAGGTTTTGTTTTAGTGAAGAAAAACCACTTAGCAATTTTGGAGTGGTGTTCACATACAATATATTGTCTTTGGTAAATCCCAGGTCTCTCTTCTTCGTATATTGAATTTGCTGGTAAATTAATGCTACCGCTACAATGATCACAACAGATATGGCGAACTGTACAACAACCAGTCCTTTGCGTATCATACCGGCGTTGGCGCCATCTTTTGCTGTTTGCTTTTTTAAAGCCCGGATAGGATTAAACGAAGACAAATACAGCGAAGGATAACTTCCGGCAATAAGACCCGCCAAAAGTCCGGTAATAATAAGGAACAAAATGTGCGTCGGTTGAAACAGGTTCATCTTTAAGGGAATATTGATCAGGCGGCTGAAGGAAGGGATGGTCAGTGCCACGATGACGACTGACAAGGCAACGGCTACATAAGAGATAATAACAGACTCAAACAAAAATTTTATCATTAGCTCTTTTCTTCCTGATCCCAATACTTTACGCACGCCTATTTCTTTAGCACGTTTTTCGCTGCGGGCTGTTGACAGATTCATAAAGTTGATACAAGCGATCAATAGAATAATGAATGCGATCAGCATAAACATTTTGATGAATTTGATCTGCCCGAGAGAAGGATCTTCTTTGCCATTCAGAAACCCGCCGTATAATGTCATCCTGCTAAGCGGATACAGAAAAAGGGAATTGTTGGTTTCCGGATTATTCTTTTTTGCCAAAGCCATTACCTGTCGGTTAATATCGTCAATATTGGCCTTTGGGTTGATCAGCACCCAGGCATTCGTCCAGTTATTACCCCAACTATCTTCCGGCTTATCTTTATGAGGCGCATAGAAAACATTATAGGGTAACAGCCAGTCTATTCCCTGAAAAATCTCATTTCCTTCCCTGTTGTTAAAAATAGCTGAAACCATATAAGGCTGATTATCTACCATTATTGTTTTTGTAAGCGCATCTCCATTTTCAAAATAGGTGTTTGCTAATTTTTCTGAAATGGCAATCTTTTTATCCTGATTCAGTGCCGTGTTAACATCTCCTTGCTTCATTGAAAAGCCAAACATTTTCATAAATGCAGAGTCCACATAGGCGCCGCTTTGCGATAGATACTTGGTGCCCACCGAAACCGTAGCGCCCCTTTCATTGCAACGGGAAACACTCATTACACCCGGCACATCTTTTTCCAGCGCATCTTTTATTTTAAACGGGGTAGATGAAAAAGTGTACATGTCTTTTCCATAAACCTGGTTGTTCTTTACATTGTAAAGATTATTCAGCTCAGGAACCGACTGGTTGAACGTGAAATAATATTCTACCCACAAAAAGATAAGGCTGGCGCAGGCAATACCTACTGCAAGCCCCGAGATATTCAAGATGCTGAATATCTTATTGTGTTTAAGATTTCTCCAGGCTGTTGTAAAATAATTCTTGAACATAAATGCGTCTCTTAAGCTGTGATTAATTTTTATTCTTATTTTTTATAGTTAACCCTTTTTCTACAGAATCATTTGTAACCGATACTATAATCTTCAAGTCTGGATTACAGTAACTGTCTTTTTCTAATCCCATCCGTGATAAGCCATTTTATAGATTTCCCCCAATTCACGATTCACCATTCACCATTCCCGTTCGTCATTCCGATCTTAAGCTCTTTACGGGATTTGCAACTGCCGCCTTCAATGCTTTAAAACTTACTGTGATCATCGCTATCAAAATAGTAACCAGGGCTGCCAATACAAAGATCCACCAGCTCAGGGGAGTTTTGTAAGCAAATGTTTGCAACCATTTATTCATTGCATAATAACCGGCAGGAAGGGCAATCAAGGTTGCAATTAATACCGGCTTTAGCAAATCTTTTGAAAGTAAAATAACAATCCCCTGCACGGAAGATCCTAACACTTTCCGCACGCCTATTTCATTAAATCTTTTTGTAGCGGTGAACGAAGCGAGCCCGAATAAACCCAGGGAGGCAACGAATATGGCCAAACCTGCAAAGATTGATAAGATAGTTTGCTGACGCAGATCTTTTTTATAAAGATCATTAAACTGGGCATCTAAGAATTTAAAATCAAACGGATATGCGGCTGCTACGGAAGCATATTCTTTTTTGATAGTGGCAATTCCCCGCTCTATATTTCCGGATTTTAATTTGATCATCACAACTCTCCAATCCTTTGCCGTTGATATGACCAATGGTTCTATATTATCTTTCAGGGATTGAAAATTGAAATCGTTTACGACGCCTATTATTCTGCGTCTCGCACTGTCACGCACAGTGTTTTGGATCCATTTGCCGATTGCCTGTTCAGGAGTCCATCCCAATTTGGTAGCGGCTGTTTTATTGATCAAAACAGCGTCTGTTGAATCGGTTGGAAATTCCGGGGAAAAATCTCTTCCGGCAATGATCTTAAGTCCAAGTGTTTTTACAAATTGAAAATCTGCAAATTCAGTCCTTCCATTCCAGCGGTCCGGATGATCCTCAACGTCAAACATGTGGCCATCAAAAAATCCACCGGGCTCGCCAGACATTATCGAAACAGATTGAACATCACTTTCCTTCTGCAGCGTTGTCTTGAAGGTATTAATATGATTGTAAATATCGTTGTTGTCAATCGGCACAATAACCGTCTGCTCTTTGTTGTAGCCAAGTTGCTTGTTCTTTACAAAATTCATTTGTTTGGTGATGACGATTGTGCCAATGATCAGGAAAACTGAAATGCTGAACTGAATAACCACAAGCGCCTGTCTGAAATTAGTGCCGCCCTTACCCAAACGCAGTTTGCCTTTTAGCGCCTGTATAGGCGAAAAAGATGACAGAAAAAAGGCCGGGTAGCTGCCTGCCAATAGCCCCACCGCCACAATGACTCCGCCGAGAAATAAATATATGGCAGGCTGGTTCCACGATGTCGTCAAGGTATAACCGAGCAAATGATTGTAAAATGGCATTACAAGTAATAATATAACCACAGCAAGCAAACATGAAATCGCCGTTAACATAATCGATTCTGCGATAAACTGCCCGACAAGATGCTGGCGCAAAGCACCCAACACTTTCCGGAGGCCAACTTCTTTCGACCGTTCCACAGCGCGAACGGTAGACAGGTTCATAAAATTGATACATGCAATCAATAAGATGAGCGCAGCGATGGAGAGAAAAATATAAACCACTGTTTTATCTCCGTGTTTTACCGAATCAAAGGCCGCGTTTTCAAAATAAATATCTTTTAAAGGTGTGAGCGAAAGTGAAAATTTGAAACCAAATTTTCTCATATCGCTACCCATGTATTTTTCCATAAATGGTGGAAACTGCTTTTCTATCTGTGTCTGACTGGCTCCCGGTGCGAGCAACACGTAGGTGTAAAGCCCATTGTTGATCCAGGTGGTCATATTTCCACTGTTCCTGTAATTGTCAAGAGGCACCACAAGATCAAATTCGAGATGAGAATTAGACGGAACATCTTTTGCAATCCCGGCCACTTTCAATGGCAAAGCTTTATCGAGCATTATCACCTTGCCCATTGCATTATCGATCGTTCCGAAATATTTCTTCGCAACAGTTTCAGTCAGCACCACATTTCCCGGATCTTTCAACACATTGGACGGATCGCCCTTAATTAAAGGGAAAGAAAAAACATCAAAAAATTCCGGATCTACATCAATGACTTTCTTTTCATTGAAGGAATTGTTATCAATAGTAACAAGATTATTCGAGGGATTGACGCGAACAGCTTTTTCTATCTGGCCTTTAAAATCATTTAACAATGCGGGGCCGTATGGGCCGGATAAATAGGCCACGCTGGCGGATTTACCTTCGTTTTCAAACGCACGCATGACACGATAGATGCGCGATCCGTTTTTATGAAAATTGTCCACACTGTATTCGTTCACGATGAACAGGAAGATCATCATGCAAACCGTGATCCCGATCGTTAACCCAAGTATGTTGATTAAAGAAAAAACTTTATTCTTCATTAGGTTTCGCCATCCTGTTTTGAAAAAATTTCTAATCATAAAACGATTTTTATTATTTTAATTATTCTGCATGTAAGCTATTCACCGGGTTGGCTAAAGCTGCTTTCAACGCCTGATAAAAAATAGTAGCCATAGCAATGATCAAAGCAAGTGAAGTCGCCGCCGCCAGGATCCACCAGCTTATATGTATGCGGTAAGCAAATTCCTGCAACCATTTGTTCATGGCCCACCATGAAAATGGAATCGCAATCAATGAAGCAATCAAAACCAGCTTTAAAAAATCCTTTGAAAGCATAACAATAATATCACGGCCTCCGGCGCCCAACACTTTCCGGATACCTATTTCTTTTGATCGCTGCTCGGCTGCAAATGTAATCAGGCCCAGTAATCCAAGACAGGCAATTAATATGGCGAGGACGGAAAAACTTACAGACATACTCCCCATACGTTGTTCATTACTATATAGATTATTAAAATCCGCATCCATAAAGGAATAGGAAAAGGGCTGATCGGGAGCCATTTTTTTATATTCATTTTCAATCGAGGCAATTAATGCGGGCATATCGGCGGATTGGATACGGAAAACAATGTTTTGATTTTGCGGCTGCAGTATAAAACACAAGGGTGTTACTACCGCGCGCAAAGATTTAAAATTAAAATCCTTTACCACTCCTATTATATGATATTTTGTGAAGTCTTTTACCGGAAAATTTGCCATGAAATAAAGTGGCGTATTGACCGCATCCCGCAATCCGAAAAGTTTCGCTGCTGCTTCATTGATAATGATGCCGGAGGAATCTGTGGGAAAATCTGTAGAAAAATTTCTGCCCTGCGCCATTTGCATTCCCAGCGTCGGTATGTAGTTCTCATCTACCTGCCATATTTGTGTGCTCACCGCTTTCTTTATGTCGCCGCTTGCATCCGGGAAAAGCGGACTGTCGTTTCTCCAACCGGACGTTGGAAGCGAGCCCGCCATGGTTGCATTTTTTACGCCATGCAATCTTCTTACTTCGTCTTTAAATGCTTTTGCATTATTTCCAAGCGCATTGGTATTTTTTACCACAAGCACCTGGCTGCGATCAAATCCAACATCCTTTTGCCTGATATAATTTAATTGATAATAAATAACCATAGTACCAATCACCAATATAATAGATATACAAAACTGGAAAATTACAAGGCCGCTTCTCAGCCAGCTTGATTTAAAACCATTAGCCAGTCTACCTTTCAGCACCAAGACCGGTTTAAAAGAACTGAGGTAGAATGCAGGATAGCTTCCGGCAATTAATCCAACAACAATCATTAATAATATCGCGGCAGGCAACAGCCACGGCCGCAAAAATAAATCCAGCGTCATATCTTTTCCGGACAGCTGGTTAAAATATGGCAGTAACAAAGCAGCAATAAACAATGCCAGTAAAAGCGATACAAAACTGATCATCACTGATTCAGAAAGAAATTGCATGATCAGGTTCTTTCGTAAGGAACCAAGCACTTTTCGCACGCCAACTTCCTTAGCTCTGTTGGCAGAACGTGCGGTCGACAGATTCATAAAATTCACACAAGCGATCAGCAAAATAAAAAATGCGATCAGCGAAAAGATATAAACATATTGGATATTCCCATTTGCCTCGAGTTCACCTGTTTTATTGGAATAAAGATGAATATTGGTTAGTGGCATCAAGGTATAATGCAGGTAATTTCCCTGGGCCTTAAATTGCTCCGGCGTAACATTCATTGATTGGAAAACCGGTGCCACATGGTTCATTACGAAGGGATCTAACTGTTTTGAAAACTGTTTTTCATCCACGCCCTTTTTTAATACCACGTAAGTATTGAAATTATTACTAGCCCACTGGTTAATTTCATAAGGACGCAACTGGCCGTACATGCTTATAAAAAAATCATAATGAAAATGAGACTGCTTTGGAATGTCTTTTATCACACCGGTAATTTTATAATAACCAGTGTCTCCAAAAATCATTGTTTTACCAACCACATCAGTCGAATTAAAATATTTTTTCGCAGTGCTTTCCGTGATCACAACCGAATTTGGTTGCTTAAGCGCTTCAGAAGGATTGCCCGCGATCATAGGAAGACTGAAGACTGAGAATACAGTGGAATCTGCCAGGATCACCTTGTCTTCTTCAATATTTTGATTTCCTTTTTTTACCATAATCCCACCATGATCCCTGAAGCGGACATATTGTTCCACTTGCGGAAAATTGGCTTTTAACTCTGCTCCCAACGGATCGGGAACCTGTGCTAAATCAAAATGATTTCCACCAAATAACAGGTCGCCATCGACACGATAAATTCTATCTGCCTTCAAATTATATTGATCATAACCCAATTCATTCGTTACATAGAACAGGATCAAAAGGCAAATGGACAAACCACTTGCCAGGCCAAAAATATTAATCGCTGAAAATCCTTTGTTCTTCCAAAGATTTCTCAAAGCGATTTTTAAATAGTTTTTTATCATATAAGTCCTTTTATAGATTTCTCACTTTTCATCGCGTAAACTTCCCTGAATTATACCAGGAGTTGCTTAGCCGGCAATTATTTATCCAACACAATGCCTGAAACAAATCGATTGATTATCATTTATTTATGATTCTTATTATTCGCCAAGTGTTCGATTTTGATACAATGACTGTATGATTTTGATCTGGCGCAAACGCCCTAAAGGTGATTTTAGATGGCAACATTTTTGATGATTATCATATAAAATATATTAATGGAAGAACAATCAAATTTCAAACTGGCAGGAAGCTATAAGCCCCTACCCTTAAATCCAAATGATGTTATAAGCGAGGCCGACAAAACTCAGGAAGTGGAAGTAACGGTGATGCTCAGACGTAAAAAACAATTGCCGTCCGGATTATTGAAAGGCAAAAACGTTTCCCGTAAGACTTACGAAAAAAATTATTCCGCTTCAAAAGCAGATGCGGAGTTGGTGGAAGCATTTGCTCACAGTCACAGGCTGTCAACTGTGGAAGTAAACCTTCCTGCAAGACGCATCGTTTTAAAAGGAACGGCCGGCGATTTCGAAACCGCGTTCAGTACAAATTTACAAGCCGTTAATAATTTCATGGCGCTCACTAAGGAAATTCAAATTCCCGCATCCCTTTCGGAGATCATTACCGGTGTTTTTGGAATGGACCAACGTCCTATTGCCAGACCGATGTTTCAAATCGCTAAGAATGATGGAAGAATTGTTTCTCACGCTCAATCGCCACAATCATTTTCGCCGGATCAACTGGCAAAAATATATGGCTTTCCTACAGGCTATACAGGAAAAGGACAATGCATTGGCATTATAGAGCTTGGGGGCGGTTTTCGTTCCGATGACATCTCGAATTATTTCCAGGGACTTGGTCTGGCAGTTCCTTCCGTAAAAGCTATTTCTGTGGATGGTGGAAAAAATACGCCCTCGACCGCTGACAGCGCCGATGGTGAAGTGATGCTGGACATAGAAATTGCAGGTTGCATTGCGAACGGGGCCGCGCTTGCGGTTTATTTTTGTCCCAATACGGAGCAGGGGTTTTTAGACGCAATAACTACTGCCATTCATGATACAGGAAATAATCCTTCAGTGATTTCAATAAGCTGGGGCGCTGCGGAAGTCAATTGGTCGACGCAGGCACTGGATAATTTTAATGAAGCTTTCAAAAGTGCATCGGCTTTAGGAGTGTCCGTTTGTGTGGCATCGGGCGATAGTGGTTCGCGTGATGGCGAAACGGATGGCAAAGTGCATGTTGATTTTCCCGCGTCAAGTCCCTATACGCTTGCATGTGGTGGTACGCATCTTGAAGTGAGCAATGATACGATACAGAGGGAAACCGTTTGGAATGATTCAACTGATTCTGCGTCCGGCGGTGGTGTCAGTGGATATTTCCCGTTGGCAGATTACCAGTCCAATGCAGGTGTTCCGTTAGAAATAGATACCCAATTCAAAGGCCGTGGATTGCCTGATGTGGCCGGCAATGCTGATCCAAACACAGGATATAATGTATTGGTTGATGGGCAGAAAATGGTCATCGGCGGCACGAGCGCTGTAGCGCCATTAATGGCCGGACTTATTGCTTTATTCAATGAAGAATATCAAAAGCCCTCGGGATTTATAAATCCAATCCTCTATTCCACGCCAGGCTTATGCAGAGATATTACCGAAGGCGATAATAAAACGACTTCCGCCGGCACAGGCTATTCCGCGGGAAGCGGTTGGGATGCCTGCTCAGGTTGGGGCGTGTTATCCGGATTGACAACAACCTCGTGACCATTTGAAAATCTTTCCGGCAACATCTTACATTATTTTCAAAGCTAAAAGTTATTCTGAAAAGCCATTTTGTAGATTTTTCTGTTTTCGTTTGTGCATTGCAGTTATCCCTTTAACAGGCTTCCCTTAAATTCTTAATTATCCTTTGCTCAGTTATTCTGACCGCAGGGATTTGACCGGATTGGCGGTGGCTGCTTTTATCGATTGGAAACTCACGGTGATCAACGTAACCAGCATTGCGCCCGCGCAGGCCGCGATTATAACCCACCAGGATATTTCTGTTCTGTATTGATAATGCTGTAGCCATTGATGTAAATAATACCAGGCTAAAGGAATGGCTATCACACAAGAGCAAACAACCAGTAGTGTAAATTCTTTCGAAAGCATTCTCCAAAGATTGAATACAGAAGCCCCTAATACTTTGCGTACGCCGATCTCTTTCTTTCGCTGTTCTGCTACAAAAGAAGCGAGGCCAAAAAGTCCGAGGCATGAAATGAAAATAGCGAGGACGGTAAAGAGCGTTGCCAGATTACCAATGCGTTGTTCATCGGAAAATTTTTTGGCATATTCTAAATCATTGAAACTATAATCGAAAGGTGCGCCCGGGTTATACTTTTTGAAAACGCTTGCTATTTTATCGAGCGTACTTTGAACGGGTGTTCCGCTTTTCATGCGAACCGTAACAAGGTTAACCCAATTGGGATCGTACAAAAATACAGTTGGCGTTACCGGCTTGTAAGGCGACTCCATGATCATGTCTTTCACGACACCAACCACCGAATAATTCTTGTCATTAAATTGTATTTGCTTCCCGACAATATTTTGCATCCCGGTCAGCTTTACCGCCGCTTCATTCAAGATCATCCCCAAAGTATCCATTGCAAAATCTTTGGAAAAATCACGGCCCTCTTTTATCTGCCAGCCGATTGTTTTACCAAAATCCTGCGTTACTCCGATTGTTCCAAATGCCGGTAAGGTACCAGGGTCTTTTCCCTGCCAGTTAAAACCAATCTGGTTTGCATACACCGCTGTAGTCGGACTGGATGATTCAGCCATATTCTCTACCACACCTGTCGCCAACAGGTCGGCGCGAAGCGCCTCATAATGGCCATAGAGATCAGGCGTAGTCATCGGTATCGTAACCAATCCTTCGCGATCATAATTAACGGGCCTGCTTTTGGCAAACTGTATTTGCTGGAAGACGATCACCGTTCCGATAATTAAGGCAATCGAAAAACTGAACTGTATTACGACGAGAATCTTCCGGGGCAGCGACGCATATCGCCCTACATGCAGAGTTCCCTTTAATACTTTTATCGGTTTGAATTTTGAAAGATAAAATGCGGGATAGCTTCCGGAAATGATGCCTGTAATGAATGTGAAAAGAATCGCAAACAGCCAGAATACTGGATTGCTCCAGGGTATCTTTATACTTTTATCAGCGAGGTTGTTAAACAAGGGCAGTAATAAAACAGCTAATATTATTGAAAACACGAAAGAGATAAATGCCACTAAAACAGATTCGCTCAAAAATTGCGCGATCAATTGTCCTTTTAAAGAACCAACGGTTTTTCGAATCCCTACTTCCTTTGCCCTTTTTTCACTTCTGGCGGTTGATAGATTCATAAAGTTGATGCAGGCAAGCAACAATACAAACACACCGATGATACCAAACAGCCATACAAATTTTATTCTTCCACCCGCTATTTTGCTATTCTCAAATTCGCTGTACAACCTCCATTTATCCATTGGATGCAGCAATAAAGATTCAACTCCTTCAGTGACTGCATTCTTATGAGCCATTGAAATATTTTTGATTTTTGCGGAAATTTTTTCAATATCTGCGTGATCATTTACCTGCACAAATACCTGCCATGAATGGTTGTTCCACTGCGTAGCGGCGGCTTTGAGCCAATCTGCGGTAGTGATATATTTGTTCCAGGGTAAAAATAACTTCGCTTCATACAAAGAGGTGTTATGCGGCAGGTCTTCAAAAACCCCTGCAACTTTAAACTCATTTTTGTTATCAAATCTTATTATTTTATTAATAGGATCTTCATCGCCAAACAGCGCTTTTGATAACGATGCGCTGATCAGTGTGGAAGCCGGATCCGACAATGCGTTCCTGTTTCCCCTGATCATTTTTAAAGAAAACATATCCGGGAAATCCGGTTCCACCCACATTCCTTTGCTGGTAATTTTTTTATCCCCGACGGAAAGTATATGGCCAAAATTCCATGAAGCCATTGAGACGCTTTTGAAATCACTGCCATATTTAGTACGCAGTTCATTGCCGAGTGGCATCGAAACAGCAGGGCCGGTATCGGGCGTTCCATTATCTATTTCGGTTGTCATTACCTGCGCCAGGCGATCATGATTTTCGTGATAATGATCAAAGGTCAGCTCATCCCAAATCCACAGCGTGATTAACAGCGCGACCGCCATGCCGACTCCGAGCCCTAAAACATTGATAATAGAGTAACCTTTACTCTTTATCAGATTGCGACATGCGATTTTAAAATAGCTTTTGATCATTGTATTTAGTTTTTATCCTGACAAGTCTTTTTATAGATTTTTCTGTTTTCATTATCACATTATCAGATTAGCTAATTAGCTAATCAGCCAATTATCACATTAGCATTATTCACTTCTTAGATTTTTAACCGGGTTGCTCCGCGCGGCCTTTGCAGCCTGCAAACCGATCGTTGCAAACGCAATCAATAATGCAATAATACCAGCTATCACAAATACGCCCCACCCGATCCGGATGCGGTAAGCGAAATCCTGTAACCAATGATCCATCGCGTACCATGCCACAGGGAAAGCAACGATTGCAGCTATCACCACCAGCACTAAAAAATCTTTAGAGATTAACTCTACAATACTGCCCGTGCTGGCGCCCAATACTTTTCTGATCCCAATTTCTTTTACTCTTTGTGTGATCGTAAACGCGGATAATCCAAACAATCCCAGGCAAGCGATAAAAATGGCAATGCATGAAAAGATGGTAAACAGGCTGCTTTGTTTATTTTCTGAGTCGTAAAGCTTCGCATATCTATCATCAAGGAATTTATATTCATAAGGAATTTCCGGCAGGTATTTTTTCCAGGTTTTCTCAATCTGCGCCAGCGCCGCCGGAACATTTCCTGACGTTTTCACAGAGATATTTCCATAGTTGTCGGCAGGAGTATACTCATATAAAACAAGCGGTATAATGCGTTGATGAAGCGATTCAAAATTAAAATCATTGAAGACACCCACGATGGTTCCTTTACGGTCTCCGTATTTAAATTGTTTCCCGATGGCGGTTTCATTTGATTTTAACCCGAGCGCCTTTACCGCGGATTCATTGATGAGAAAGGACGAAGTATCAGTACCAAAATCTTTGGAGAAATTTCTTCCGGCAACCATTTTTATTCCATAGGTGGAAATAAAATCTTCATCAGCCACTACGTTTTTAATATCTGCTTTTGATGGCGCCAAAGAGTCGCCGCGGTTGAGTTGAGAATCCTGTGAATCAAGGAGTCTGCCCGTGGGAATTCGTGAAGATCTTGAAACTTCTTTTATATTCGAATTGGATAACAGGTCCTCCTTAAATGATTGATAGGATTGATCAAATCCTGAATTGTACCCGAGCGTGATCACATGGCTTTTATCAAAACCCAAAGATTTATTCCGGATATAATTTAGTTGTTGAAATACGATAACAGTTGCAACGATCAGGATAATAGAAACGGCAAATTGGAATACTACCAATGCTTTCCTGAAAGAAATATTGCCACCACCTTTTTTTATAATTCCTTTCAGGACTTTTACCGGTTCGAACGACGAAAGATAAAGCGCGGGATAAATTCCTGAAAGAATTCCTACGATAAATGGAACCAGTAATATAGCTATTACCACTTCCCATTGTAATAAACTACTTATGGATAAGGTTTCATCGGCCAATTGATTGAGCCATGGCAAAGCAATAGAGGAAAGCACAAAAGCCAGTATCGCTGCGAGCCACGCAATAAAAACAGACTCTGATAAAAACTGCGCGATCAATTCTCTTTTGGTCGCGCCGGCGGTTTTACGCACACCGATTTCTTTAGCGCGCAGCACCGAACGCGCGGAGGAAAGATTCATATAATTAATGCAGGCGATCAATAAAATAAACAAGGCAATCGCAGAGAAAATATAAACACGTTTTATGTCGCCGTTTATTTCCACCTCTGAGTCTGTGTGAGAGCGCAGATGGATATCTGTGAGTTTGCGCATGGACAAAATGGAATAATCGGTCGGTTTATATTTGCCGCCGCCGGGTATGTGCCGGTTTTGGAAAGCCGGGAATTGCGCTTCTAATTTTTTAGGATTATAATGATCGGGTAAAAGCAGGTAGGTATAAAAAGAATTATTTCCCCAGTTGCTTCGGAGCCCGGCTTCGCCGTAAACTGCCGGGTCTTTCAAAGTGCTGAAAGAAATTAAAGCACCGGGATGGAAATGTGCGTTTTGCGGCAACGCTTTATAAACACCTGTTACTTTGCAATCAAACTTGTTATCGAAACGGATCACTTTGTTCAGTGGATCTTCATCTCCGAAATATTTTTTTGCCATCTCCTGCGTAAGCACCACGGAGAAAGGGTTAGTTAAAGCCTTTGCAGGATTGCCTTTGGTGACGTTGAAATCGAATACATCAAAAAGCTGGTCATCTGCAAAACAAATATTTTGTTCATTGAAAATTTTGTCACCGTATTTAACAGGAAGAGAACCTACGGGAAGAAAAGCTGTTATTTTTTTTATGTCTTTAAAATCATTCTGAAGCAACGGTGCAAAAGGTGGCGCAATTGACCCCAGGTTCAGAGACAGCGCGCCTGTTTCCGGGTTCAGGAAAGTTCGTTCAACGCGATAAATGTTATCTGCATTTTTATTATACCGGTCATAGCTCAATTCGTTCAGAATGTAAATCGTGATGAGAAGACAACACGTTAAGCCTACCGTCAGCCCAAAGAGATTGATGAAAGAAATAAATTTATTTTTTTTCAAATTCCGCCACGCAATCTTGAAATAGTTTTTGATCATGTTATTTAATTTTATCCTGATAACTCATTTTATAGATTTTCCTGTTCTCATTTTCACATTTTCACATTTTCACATTTTCACATTGTCACATTGTCCCATTTTCACATTTGCATTTATTCACTTCTCAAACTCTTCACGGGATTGGCCATCGCTGCTTTTATTGCCTGGAAACTTATAGTGATCAGCGCAATTATAATTGCTATAGCACCCGACAACATTAGCATCCACCAATTGATATGAATTCTGTAAGCAAAGCCCTGCAGCCATTGGTTCATAGCCATCCACGCAATTGGTGAGGCTATGACGATGGCTATGATTACAAGTTTTAAAAAATCTTTCGTTAGCAATTGTGTGATGCCGGCAATACTTGCACCCAATACTTTTCTAATACCGATTTCCTTTGAGCGTTGCTCGGCTGTAAAGGTTGCCAGACCAAAAAGGCCAAGACAGGATATGGCAACCGCGATAATGGCAAATGCCAATATTAGTGTGGAAGATTGCTGATCTGCTTTATATAATTCATTGAATGTGTCGTCCAAAAAATTGTATTCAAGCGGGCTTCCCGGCAGGATTTTTTTCCAGGTATTATTTAATGCAGCAATCGATTGGGATGCATGGTTTGGAGCAATGCGTATCATAAATGTATTATACCAGTTTGCATCCTGAAAAGCAACGAGCGGCCCGGTTTTATCATGCATGCTGCGAAATTTAAAGTCTTTCACAATGCCAATTATTTGTCCTGTATTTCCTTTCCACGTGAACCGCTGTCCAATGTAAGGCTGATGAATTTTTAATTCCTTTATCGCTTCTTCATTCAGCACAACATTGTTTTTATCGGCAATATTTCCTGCCTCAAACCATCTTCCTTCTTTCATTTGCAGTTGCATCGTATTCGCGAAGTTGGCATCTGTGGCAAGCTGCGCAATTTTTGGATTGAAAGTAGTATCATGTCCTTCCCAATCGGCGCTTCCCGTAGAGTAGCTTCCGATGTTCACAATATTTTGATTTGACAATGAAACATTTTCTATGCTGCTGTTTCCTAAGAGTTCCTGCTTTATGACGTTGACAATTTCATTCTTCCTGCTAAAATCAATATTGGTCGGAATATGCGTCACCAGCACCTGCGACTTATTATAGCCCGGATTCGTTTGCTGAATGAATTGCATTTGTTTATAGATGATAATAGTTCCCGCAATCAGCATCACGGAAATAGTAAACTGAATCGTCACCAATCCTTTTCTTAAATAGCTGTCTTTTAATTTCAATAGTGTAAAGCCTCTGAACACATTCAAAGGTTTGAATGAAGACAAGACCATCGCTGGATAAATACTATTAAGAAGGAAGGCTGATAATAATGTGATACCAATCACTTTCCACAGATCGGGCGATGTGAGCGGCAACTCAAAACCTTTTCCTGTAATTGAATTGAAAGCCGGAAGGCAGGTATGAACAAGCGCTAACGTTACCAGTAAAGCAATACTACTTATTAAAAAAGCCTCCGATAAAAACTGGTAAAATAAATGCAACCTGCTGGCACCGATCATTTTTCTAACACTTACTTCTTTTGCACGCAGGCTTGCTTTTGCGGTGGTTAAGTTTACATAATTAATGCACGCAATCAGCAATAATAAAATACCAAGTATACTAAATATGTACACCGAATTTTTATTACCACTTACAAAAAATGAAGATTGCAGATCAGTTTCAAAATGCATCTCTTTTAAATTGATCAGACTTATGCTACCTCCGTTATCACCTGCATTTTTTTGAAGTAAAGAAGTTATTTTTTTTTCGAGCAACGATGTATTAACGGCTGGTTTAGCTTTAATAAAAGTGATGTAATTGGCATTACTCCATTGTTCATCGTTCGCTTTCCGGTCGGCATTTAATAACAGGTTTTGCAGAGGAATAAATGAAGTGTATTGAAAGCTTGAATTGGCCGGTGCATCTTTAATAATTCCTTTCACCACATAGTTCATGCTGTCAACACGAATGACAGCACCCAGCACATCCTTATTGCCAAAATATTTTTTGGCCTCTGATTGAGTAAGAATAATGCTGTTCCGATCCTGCGCAAAAGCAGCTGCATTACCTTCTATAAAATCATAATGAAAAATATTAAACCAGTCATCATCAACA
Organism: uncultured Chitinophagaceae bacterium; assembly: GCA_963706775.1. Taxonomy (GTDB): domain Bacteria; phylum Bacteroidota; class Bacteroidia; order Chitinophagales; family Chitinophagaceae; genus Ginsengibacter. The sequence continues at coordinate 16,353 of CAVPNF010000016.1, read as the reverse complement.
AACGCACAATTTTTTTCATAAGAAAGATTATTGTTGATGTTAAATACGGGTAAATTACCCGCATATAGACGGGTTACTTTTTCAACATCAGGAAGATCCTTTTTAATCGCATCCGCAAGTAGCAAAGGTGTTGTTTCCCAAATCCATCCTTCGGCTTTCAGGCTAGTATTGAGCCGGTAAATCTTATCTGCGTCTTTATGGTAATTGTCAAAATTCATTTCATTTTGTACCCAAACAAAAATGAGAATGGCCGCCGTCATACCGACCGATAACCCGGCTATATTAATAATCGCCGTTAATTTATTTTTCCAAATGGCACGCCACGCTGTTTTAAAATAATTTTTGAACATCTTCTTTTAATTTTTAACCAAACAAGTCATTTTATAGATTATCCTCTTTTCATTATCGCATTATCGAATTTTCACATTTTCACACTCTTTTTACTCACTTCTCAAACTCTTCACCGGATTTGCCACTGCCGCTTTTATTGCCTGGAAGCTTACTGTAATCAGCGTGATCAATATTGCAATAACACCAGTTAAAGCAAAAACTTCCCACGAAATTTTAATCCTGTAATTATAATTTTCTAACCATAAGCTCATACTCCAACAGGCCAACGGCACGGCAATTAAAAACGAAATACTTGTTAGCAGGATGAACTCTCCTGAAAGCAATCGCCACAAGCTTGAAACAGATGCTCCCAATACCTTGCGAATTCCAATTTCTTTGGTGCGCTGCTCGGCCACAAAGGAAGCCATCGCATACAGGCCTATGCAGGAAATGAAAATGGCTAGCGCTGCAAATATCCCGGCCAGCGTACCCGTGGTTTCTACCGAACGGAATTGTTTGGCATATTGCTGATCTGTGAATTGATAATCGAAAGGCGCATCGGGATTGTATTTTTCAAAAATGGCTTTCACTTTTGCCAAAGCATCCTGTGTACTGATATTGGGCGAGAGTCTTATGGTGATATTATTCATTGGCATACCTCCCAGAAAAAAGGCTACAGGCGTAGAAGTGGCAAATGGCGATCCCATAACAGCATTATTTATTACACCTAAAATTTGATATTGTTTACCGCTGAAGGATAGATTTTTGCCAACAGGATCGGGCATACCCATGTACCGTGCAGCCATTTCGTTGATGATCACTCCTGAAGAATCGGTCATAAAATCGCGGGAAAAATTTCTCCCTTCTTTAAATTTCCATTGAACGGTTTTGGCGAAATCTTCTGTGATGGCTACCGTTCCAAAAATAGCACCCGGGCCGGGATCCTTTCCGGCCCATTCATAGCCACCTCTTGAAAGCTTTAACTGATTCACAGGACTTGATGATACAGCTACCTCAGCAACTGCGCCCGAAATCATCAAATCATTTTTAATAACAGCAAGATGTTTTTGTACGTTCGGTGCGCCCGCAGGAATATTGATCAGTCCTTTATTAGAGTATCCCAACGGCCTGTTCTTAGTATAGTTCAATTGCTGCAACACGATCAGCGTAGCTATGATCAAAAATATGGACGCAAAAAACTGAACCACCGTTAATACCTTTCGCGGAAGAACGGCTGCCCGTCCGGCTTTGGAACTGCCCTTCAATACTTTTACCGGTTGGAAAGAAGATAGATAAAAAGCAGGATAAACACCGGCAATAAATCCTGTAAACAATACAAACGCGGCACATGTGAGCCAGAATATGGGTTGATCTGCGGCTATTTGCATGTTGGAACCGGTAAGTTGATTGAACGATGGTAAACTCAGTTTTACCAATACCATAGATACGATAAAAGCAATTGCCACAGTGAATAGTGACTCTCCCAGAAAACGATAAATCAATTGTTTTCTGCTGGAACCGATTGCTTTTAAAATACCAACTTCACGTGAACGTTTATCACTTTTCGCGGTAGAGAGATTCATGAAATTGATGCATGCCAGCAACAAAACAAACATCCCTATTAATCCAAACATCCATACATATTGAATTTGTCCACCAACGTTCTTACCGTTTTTAAAACTTTCGTACAAATGCCATTTGCTGATGGGATGCAGCAACAATACGGGATCAATATCCGTAATATGCTCTTTCATAATTCCCGCGATCTTGTTGGAGACCACGTCATTATTAATGCCATCCTGCAATTGCACATACATGAGAAACCGGCAGTTATTCCAGTTTTCTCCCTCGCCGGGATGTGTACTCTTATAATAATTCCAGGATGCTACATATTTTAATCCTGATAAGAAAGAATTAGCCGGAAAATCCCGGTACACACCGGCCACTTTCAGGTTATCACCATTATCCAATTTTATTAATTTACTTATTGCTTCCTCATTTCCAAATAAAGATTCTGCCAGAGATGCGCTGATCAAAACGGATGAAGGATCCTTAAGATGATTTACTGATCCTGCCACTGCGGCAAACGAAAACATTTCCACAAAATCTTCTTCCACATATTTGCCGGAAACAGAAAGTTTTTTATCGCCATAACGAAATACTTCTCTTTCCTCACGGGTAGTAAGCGCCACTTTCTTTACATCGGAAGCAAATTGATTTCTGATCTCCCCGGCAAGCGGTGGCGAAACGGTCGGATCGGTACTGATTTCGCCACTGAAAGTGCCGGTCATCATTACCTGTGAAAGGTTGTTATAGTTCGGGAAATTTTTATTGAAGGACAATTCTTCCCGTATCCACAATCCGATGATCAATGCCACTGCCATACCCAATGCCAGTCCGCCAATATTGATTAATGAAATAACAGGTTTGCGTTTCATGTTCCGCCACGCGATCTTGAAATAGTTTTTGATCATACTTTAATTTTTATCCTGATAAGTCATTTTATAGTATTTCCCATTTTCACATTATCACATTTTCACATTTTCACATTTGCACATTTTCACATTTTCACATTTGCATTTACTCACTTCTCAAACTCTTCACCGGATTGGCTATCGCTGCTTTTATTGCCTTGAAACTTACCGTGATCAAAGCAATTATTACGGATATTAAACCACCGGTTAAAAAGATCCACCAGCTCAATTCAATTCTGAATGGATAACTCTGTAGCCATTGATGCATGAAATACCATGCGACAGGCGCCGCAATTACAAATGCAATTGAGATGAGGAGAATAAATTCTTTTGAAAATAAATAAATGATATTAGATACTGTGGCGCCAAGCACTTTGCGGATTCCCACTTCTTTGATTCGTTGCACAGCCATAAAAGAGGCAAGCCCGTATAAGCCAAGACAGCTAAGGAATATCGCAATAAATGCAAAGATTTTATACAAGTGTGTCAATTGATTTTCCTGTTTATAAAAGCTTTCAATTTTGTCATCCAGGAATTTGTATTCAAACACAAAATCCGGATAAGTTTTATTCCAGGTTTTTTCAACGGAATGCATTACCTGAACGATATCTTTTGATGCAAGTTTGATAGATGCTTCATTATACTGAGGTTTAAAACTGGTTATAATAAGCGGGGCCATACCGTCACGAAAGGATCTTGTATTGAAATCTTTTAATACTCCAACAATTGAGCCTTTTAATTTATCATTGAAGCTGATTTCTTTATTTAATACATCCTGTGGATTTTTAATGCCGAGACTCTTCAATAGCATTTCATTTACCAGGAATTCTTTCATGGTGTCTGAAGCCTCAATATTTCTTCCGGCAATCAGAGGAAGATTATAGACAGGTACATAATCATTATCTGCCATTTTTATTATTGAGTAAAAATCAACCTTCTTTGATGCATGATTAAAATTGAACATTGTCCAGTTATCCGAGTTGTCTTCAATAGGTGTGTTGGAATTGAAGCTTACATCCCGAATTCCATTCACATCTTTTAATTGCTGTTTCAGATAGCTGATCTTGCTATTTGCAGCGCTGTCACTTGGCAAAGGAATATTTACGATTGCTTCTTTATCAAATCCAAGAGGCTGATCTGTAAAAAAATTCATTTGCTTTACGATGACTAATGTCCCGATTATCAGTGACTGCGCGATAACAAATTGAAAAACTACCAGTCCTCTTCGTAAAGAAATACCTGTTGTGCTTTTTGTCGTCATCTTGCTTTTTAATGCGTTGATAGGATTTAGAGAAGAAAGCACAATCGATGGATAGAAGCCCGCAAGCACAGTAACTATAACACACACTGTTATAAGCAGGAGCGCGATAGATAGCGCATTTGTAAAATTTATCCGTAATGGAAGTTCGAGAATTTTGTTAACGTAGGGCAATGTGAACCACGTTATAATCAAAGCAATTATAACTGATGTCAGTACGATTAAAAATGTTTCAGCGATGAATTGTAATTGCAATTGCCATTTATTGCTCCCTAATACTTTTCTAACGCCAACTTCCTTTGCGCGGTTTATTGCCTGTGCAGTTGAAAGATTAATAAAGTTGACACACCCAATCAAAAGGATAAACACCGCTATCAGCCATAAAATGTTGATGAGCGTATGGCTGATTGTTTTATTGTTATAATTTCCGGCCTGCGTATCAAAATGCACATCACGTAAGGGTTGTATCGTTTGAAGATCTTTATTACCGGCTGTTTTTATCTTTGCAGCATAAGCTCTTAATTGTTTATCGAATACAGCCGGAGAAATATTTTGCGGCAATAAAATGTAACAACCAAAATCTCCATTGGTGCCGTCATAATCTGTAGAAGTTATATAATCTTTTGTGAATCCTGTGCCGTACGATATTACTGCTTTTAGCTGGAAGTCAGAGTTGGTGGGAATTGTAGCAAGAATTCCGCTAACTTTTAAAATATAGGTATCGTTTATTTTGATTGTTTTGCCTATTGCGGTTTTCCAGTTCCCATAGTATTTCTGTGCAGTTTCTTTGGTCAATAAAACATTGTCCGGATCTTTCAAAGTTTCATACGATCCCGCCAACAACGGGAAATTAAATATGCTAAAGAAAGAAGGCGTCGTGTAAAAAAAGCCATCTTCTTCCTTAAATTTTTTATCTCCTACATTGTTATTCTTTAATAAAGTAACCTGGTCGTGACGGTCAGCTAAGACCGGCGCTATTTCCCTGATTTCAGGAAACGAAGTTTTTAGTCCTTGGGGCAACCCGCGCGGAACGCCTTGTCCATTAAAAATCTCCTTGCTATCGGCGTGATGATATTCTGTGAGTACACGATAGATATCTTTTTTGTTTGGATGAAAATTATCAAAGCTGGTTTGAAATTGTATAATGATAAATATCATCATAAACACGGCCGCACCGATTGCCAAACCGGCAATATTAATAATGGCGTAGTTCTTATTGCGGACTAAATTTCTAAATGCAGTTTTGAAATAATTTTTAAACATACTTTTGATTTTTATCCTTATAACTCATTTTATAGATTTTCTGTTTTCATCACATTGTCGAATTTTCACATTTTCACATTTGCATTTACTCACTTCTCAAACTCTTCACCGGATTGGCTATCGCTGCTTTTATTGCCTGGAAACTCACGGTTATTATGGTAATTAGCAGCGCTGCCATCGCAGACCAAATAAAGACTCCGGCGCCGATGCTGATGCGATAATCATAGTTCAATAGCCAGTCATGTAAAAAGTAATAGGAAACCGGCGCAGCTATCAGGCAGCTTACTACCACTAGTACAATAAAATCTTTTGATAGCAACAACCAAACCTGTTGCACTGATGCCCCCAATACTTTTCTGATACCGATTTCTTTTGTGCGTTGTTCCGCAACGTAAGCTGCTAATCCAAACAAGCCCAGGCACGAAATGAAAATGGCAAGCGCCGCAAATATCCCTGCGAGTTTCCCAATTAGTAATTCGAGGTTAAATTTGGAAGCATAGTCCTTATCTGAAAAAGAATAATCATATGGATAAGCCGGCTCATATTTATTAAAAACGGTGGTAAGCTTTGCAATAGCATCCTGCGTTTTTATACCTGGTGATAGCCTGTATATCAGGTTGCCCTGCGGATCGGAAGAACACAGAAACATTGTTGGGTCGGCCGCTGCAAATGGGGATATCATTAATGCATCTTTTACAACGCCAACAATTGTAAAATCCTTGCCCTGCCAGTTTATCTTTTGCCCGACCGGGCTTTTCAGGCGCATCCGTTTTATGGCTGCTTCATTAAATATCACGCTGGTGCTATCATAGGCATTTGAAAAATCTCTTCCTCCATTCAAGCGCATACCAACTGTTTTAAAATAATCTTCCGATACCACTATAGTTCCCATCTCCACTGTTTCACCCGGGTTTTTACCGGCCCATTGATTAACATCTGAATGCCACCAAACATTTGTGGCAGGGCTGCTGGCGGTCGTCATGGACGAAATGACACCCTTTGTCATCAATTCATTTTTTAAAGCTGCAAAGTTTTTCTGCAGATCATCATTCATATTTGTTGATAAAAGCCTGTCCAAAGTATAACCGGTCGGCCGGCTCCGGGCATATTGAATTTGCTGGTAAATAATAACCGTGCTTATGATCAAGGCAATAGAACAACTGAACTGAAGAACTACTAATACTTTTCTTGACAAGGAAGATTTTCCTGCTTGTATGGAACCTTTTAAAACCTGTACGGGATTGAAAGAAGAAAGATAAAATGCGGGCTTGCTTCCGGCAAGCAAAGCGGTTACCACTAAACAACCAAGCATCAACAACCAAAAATAAATACTTTCGAATGGAATGGAGATATGACTTTCCGTTAAAGTATTAAACGCAGGCAATGACATCCACGCAGCAAAAACTGCAAAAATAAAAGCAATGGTGGTAAGCAAAAACGCTTCCATCAGAAATTGCAACACAAGGTCTTTTCTTTGCGAACCGATAGCCTTTCTTACGCCAACTTCTCTTGCTCTTTTCTCTGAGCGTGCAGTGGTAAGATTGATAAAATTAATGCAGGCTATAAGTAATACCAACAGCCCAATGATAGAAAACATCTTTACATAGTTAAGAAAACCTGCAGTGTCTTTTCCATTTATATAATTAGAATACAAATGCCAGCGCGCCATTGGTTGCAGCGTAACATAAGAATTCATTGCATTGAGGCTCCCTTTTTCAGTATGCTCGATATTCCTGATTTTGGATGCAACCTGCGCATAGGAAACCCCCGGTTTTAGCTTCACGAATATTTGAAGATTGTTATTGCCGAAGCTACGTAGCCCATCTGTTTTCAGGGAAGGATTAACAGCATAGGCATAAGAAGATGGAACAACATAATTGAAACTAAAAGTTGAATTGCGTGGAGGATCTTTTATAATTCCGGTCACTTTAAGATCATGCACATTATCAAAGCGAACCATTTTATTCATCGCTTCTTCATTTCCAAAAAGGGATCTTGCAAAGAATTCGGTGAGCACAATTGAATATGGATCTATGAAAGCGGAGTTTGCATTTCCCTCTATAAATTGATGTTGAAATATTTTAAAAAAGTCAGTACCGGCAGTGGCGCCGCCCATGTAAAGCTTTCTATCACCAACATTAAATCCATGATTGCCTGTCCAATCGCTTTCGGCTACATATTCTATTTCCGGAATCTGGGTGCGCAATGCATCAGCGAGCTTTAAGGATGTGGTTTGGAAAGTAAGGGTATCGCCATTGCTGTCAAAGTTGCGTTGCACACGGTACACGGACTCGTATTCGGGCAAGAATTTATCATAGCTGTATTGATGATATACCCAAAGGCCAATAAGCAAGGCAACTGCCATTCCTATTGCAAGTCCCGCAATATTCAGGGCGCTGTATCCAATCGTTCTTGTAATGTTGCGCCACGCGGTTTTAAAATAATTTTTAAGCATACTTTTTATTTTTTATCCAGATAAGTCTTTTTATAGTATTTCCGATTTTCTCATTGTCCCATTTTCCTATTTTCTCATTTTCACATTTGTCACATTTGCACATTTGCATTTATTCACTTCTCAAACTCTTCACAGGATTTGCCATTGCTGCTTTTATTGCCTGGAAACTTATCGTTGCAAGTGCAATAACTATTGCAGCAAGTCCGCCTGCAGCAAATAACCACCAACTGATGTTGATGCGATAAACATAATCCTGCAACCATTGGTGCATGAAATACCATGCAATGGGTGTAGCAATCACAAAGGCAATTGCAATAAGTATGATAAATTCTTTTGAAAATAAATAAACGATATTGCCTGCAGTAGCACCAAGTACTTTACGAATACCAACTTCTTTTATTCGCTGCACTGCCATGAATGAGGCTAAACCATACAACCCAAGACAGCTAAGGAATATGGCGATTGCTGCAAAAATTTTATACAACTGCGCTAACTGGTTTTCCTGTTTGTAAAAACTGTCAATTTTATCATCCAAAAACCTGTATTCATAAACATAATTTGGAAATGTTTGCTCCCATATTTTTTTAATGGATTGCATGGAAGAAGCCATGTTTGTGGTTGAAAGTTTTATTGAAGCCTGGCGGTACATGGTAGCGTTTGTGGCAATAAGCAATGGTGCCAGATTCTGGCGTAAAGACCTGTCATTAAAATCTTTCAATACACCAACAACAGGGCATTTTATCAAACCACCCATTATGCTTATTTCTTTGTTCAATATATCTTCCGGCTTTTTAAGTCCTAAACTTTTTACAAGTGATTCATTCACCAAAAATTCTTTTGTCATACCGGAAGGTTGCAAATTTCTTCCGGCTACCAGTTGTAATTTATAAGTCGGCACATAATCATTGTCGGCAAATTTGGTAATAGCCTTGAAATCCTCATCCTTTAATGCATTGTCAAATTTGAATGTGGTAAACATATTATTATCATCTTCTATCGGGGAATTGGAACTAAAGCTTACCGCCTGCACACCTTTTGACAATAACTGCTGCTTTAAATAATCAGTCAGCTTGCTTCCTGTGCTATCCGGTCGGTAAGGAACATTTACGATTGCCTCTTTATCAAAGCCCAGCGGTTGATTCATAAAATAATTCATTTGCTTTACAATGATGAGCGTTCCGATAATCAGAGCCTGTGCAATGATGAATTGAAACACTACCAATCCTCTTCTTAATGAAATTCCCTTTGTAGCATTTACAGTGATCTTACTTTTTAAAGCATTAACAGGATTGAAGCGTGATAAAACAATAGAAGGATAAAAACCGGCAAGTGCGGTTACAACAATTGTTACAGCCAAAAGAAATAAAATAATGTGCAGGATTGTTCAGTATGTTGAATGAAAGCGAAAGTTCTAAAAGTTGATTTACAGAAGGCAGATGCAAGTATTGTAATGACTGCTGCAAGAATTACAGCAGTTGTAACTATCAAAAATGTTTCAATGATGAATTGGATTTGTAATTGAGATTTATTACTGCCCAAAACTTTTCTTACGCCAACTTCTTTTGCACGATTAACAGCTTGTGCAGTGGAGAGGTTGATAAAGTTTACGCAGGCAATTAAAAGTATGAATGCTGCAATCAGCCACAATACATTGATCAGTTCGTGACTGATTATTTTGTTGCTGTAATTCCCTGTTGCTGCATCGTAATGCACAGCACTTAATGGTTGGATAATATAGCTATCCTTATTGTCGGCAGATTGTACCTTTCTTGCGTATGCGCTTAATTGTTGATTAAAATTGTCAACAGAAATATTCGGCGGCAACAAAACATAACAACCAAAATCAGGTGCTGTTCCATCCCACGCCGGTTGTTGAAATCCGTATTGAGCATCACCAGTAAAATCTGTTCCGTAAGCCACTACCAATTTTAGCTGAAAATCTGTATTTGGCGGTATGGTTGCGAGAATACCTGAAACTTTTAGTGCCACCGGAGGAAACTGAAACAATCCCGCGCCCATGCTATAATACCCTGTTAGTTTAATGGTTTTACCTATTGCTTTTTCCAGTCACCAAAATAAGTTTCTGCAATCTCTTTTGTAAGCAATACATTGTTAGGATCTTTTAATGAAGCATAAGAACCTGCAAGCAGCGGGAAATTAAACATTTTGAAAAATGATGGCGATGTATAAAATACACCTCTCTCTTCTTTAAAGTTTTTTACAGGAGTTCCATTATCATCAAGTACCTGCAACTCATCATTGTGGCTTGCATAAACGGGAGCTACTTGCTCGAGTTGCGGAAAATCCGTTTTCAATCCTGCAGGCATTGGAAAAGGAACGTTCTTCGCATAAGATATAGTTCCTGCATCTGCATGATGAGACTCGGTTAACACACGATAGATGCGATCTTTCTTTGGGTGAAAGGTATCGTAGCTTGTTTGAAAGTGAATGATCATAAAGATCATCAGACAAACTGCAATACCAACAGCTAACCCGGCTATGTTGATAATGGCGTAATTCCTGTTGCGGGTTAAACTCCTGAATGCGGTTTTAAAATAATTTTTAAACATCCTTTTGATTTTTATCCAGATAAGTCATTTTATAGATTTTCCTTTTTCATTATCACATTAGCTAATTTGCCAATTAGCTAATTAGCTAATTACTCACTTCTCAAACTCTTGACCGGATTAGCTCGTGCCGCTTTTATTGCCTGGAAACTCACTGTCGCCAATGCAATACATATTACCAAAACGGCTGCCAGCGAGAACATCCACCAGTTTAGATGAATCCTGTAGGGATAATGCTCGAGCCATTTGCCCGCAACGATCCAGGCAACCGGCAGCGCAATAAAAATGGATAAGATCACTAATTTCAAAAAGTCTTTTGAAAGAGAAGTCACAACACTACTTACAGAAGCGCCAAGGACTTTACGAATGCCAATTTCCTTGATCCTTTTTTCCGCCGAAAGAACAGACAATCCAAACAAGCCAATGCAGGAAATAAAAATCGTAAGGATCGCACCAAACAACATGATCTGCTTCCATTTTGCTTCAGCATCATAGTCCCGGATATTTTCATCTTGCTTGAAACTATAATGGTATGGCGAAAGGGGAAATAGATTCTTAAAGGTCGCCTGGATAAATGCAAGCGACGACGTAGCCGTTTTTGGCCGCAGTTTTATATATACCGAACCAAAATTATTTTTGGGCTTCATCGTAAAAAGCTGCGGCCCGATCTTTTCACTCAATGATTGGAAATGATAATCTTTTACCACACCGATCACGCTATATTTCGTATTGTTGTCGTACCAGAAATTTACTTCCTGGCCGATCGGCTGCTTCCACCCGGCCTGTTTCACAAACGATTCATTTACCAAAATTGAATGCGAGGAATCAGACGGAAAATCTTTCGAAAAATTCCGGCCGTCAATGATGGGAATTTTGAGTAAGGGCAAATAGGATTCATCAACCGTTTCATAGGCGAAATTGATTGTTGAATCAGCATTTACTTTCGCCACTGTGCCCCAAAAACCGCCGTTCTTAGGCGCTACGCCGATAATATCCGGATTTTTCATCAATGTTTCCTTTAACAGTTTTGTCTCGTCACGTGTCAAATCATCTTTACTGATTTTTACGAGGTTGGTATCGTCATACCCCAGTTTTTCAGTAGTGAGATAATTGAACTGTAAATAGATAACGAGCGTAGCACTGATCAAAAATGAAGCGAGCGTAAACTGAAGCACCACTAAGCTTTTTTGCAAATAATTTTTTCCCGATAAAGTGAAACGGCTGTAAAGCGTTTCAACAGGATTAAATCCTGATAATACAAGCGCGGGATAGAAGCCTGCCAGGAAAGATGTCAATGCAAAAAGAAGTATATAAAACGCAATCAGTTTCGCATCGAAAAGATAAGACAGCGCCAGCGCCTTATTTGACAGATCATTAAAGACCGGTAAAATAAGCTGGACAATCAGCAGCGCTGCTAAAAATGCAATCAAACATAGAATAAAAGACTCGCCCAGGAATTGCATGATCAATTGTTTTCGGCTACTGCCGACCACTTTGCGGATACCAATTTCTTTTGCACGCTTTATGGAGCGGGCGACGGTAAGATTTACAAAATTGATACAAGCGATCAACAAAATAAATAAGGCGATTCCCGACAGAATGTAAGAATACATGGGATTGCTCGCGTCACTCAATCCATTTTGAGCAGGCAGATCTTTGCTTAAATGCAAGTCGGCAAATGGCTGCAAGCCATATTTCGTTTTACCCATAATCGGCCCGTATTTTTCTGCGATTATTTTGGCTGCCTCCCTGCTGTCGCGGTCATAAAATTTTGTCATTTCTTTTTCTACTGACGCGACATTTGCTTTTGGATCCAGGACGACAAAGGTGTTTAGAAAAAAATTAAACCAGTTTTCACTTTGGTTTAAATCGGAAGCGGAAGGCTGAAAAGGCAACAGGATATCAAATTTGATAGACGAATTTTGAGGGCATCTTTTTGCGACGGCTGTTACAGAGTAAGGAACAAATGTGCTGTCACTTTTTAAAACGATCACCTTGCCAACAGCATCGGTAGTCCCGAATTGTTTTTTCGCTTCATCTTCTGAAATAACAATGGAATGCGGATCGGATAAACAGGTTTTGCGGTCGCCGCTTAATAAGGGAAATGAAAAAATAGAAAAGAAAGAAGAATCGACTTTCAGCATATCAGCAGCGGACACGTCTGTTCCTTTTTTAATATCTACACTTCCACTTTGGATTCTCACAAATGACCGGATTCCCGGTACGTTTGCGGTAAACCTGGGTCCCTGGAGATACCCGGAATTGCCATCTTTTCGCGTTTTTCCGTTTTCGACGTTGCTGGATACTGAAATAATCCGATAGGTATTAGAAAGGTTTTTTTGAAACCGGTCATAACTCACTTCATCTTTCACATACAGGATGATGAGCATTGCAGCTGCAAGGCCAAGGCTTAGTCCCGCAATATTGATGAAAGAGTAAACTTTGTTTCGCCTTATATTTCTAAATGCGATAATGAAATAATTTTTGATCATATAAGCCGTTTTATAGATTTTTTGTTTTTTATATCCTCAAATTTTCACATTTTCGAATTTTCACATTTGCATTTACTCACTCCTCAAACTTTCCACGGGGTTAGCTATCGCTGCTTTTATTGCCTGATAACTCACGGTTAACAGCGCTATTAATAAAGCAAGTACACCGGCGACAGTAAATACCCACCACGAAATATTTACCCGGTATGCAAAACCTTCCAGCCATTTATTCATTGCCCACCAGGCAACAGGAATTGCAATGACGATAGAAATAACTATTAACTTCAAAAAGTCTTTGCTCACTAATTGAACGATGCCACTTACACTTGATCCTAAGACTTTCCTGATACCGATTTCCTTCCTTTTTACTTCAGCTGTGTAGGTTGCTAAACCAAATAAACCAAGACAGGAAATAAAAATGGCGATGCCTGCAAATACATTAAAAAGCACGCCTGAACGCTGGTCGGATTTGTATTGCGCTTCGAAGGTTTTATCTAAAAAATTATATTTGAAAGGAGAATCGCCTGCATATTTTTTATATTGCTTTTCTACTGAAGCTATTACCTGTTGGGCATTTTGGCCAGTTGTACGCACATATAAAATGTTTTTATCCCAGCCTGTAAAAAAGATTAATGGTGATATTTTCTCCTTTAAAGATTGAAAATTAAAATCCTGAACAACACCTATAATAGTTCCTTTATTATTATGAAACGAAATCGGTTGCCCTACATAAGGCGCTTTTAAACCCATTTTTTGAACCGCTGTTTCATTTAAAATAAAATGTGAGCTATCTGCGGGAGTGCCGGTAAAGTTTTCCCCCTCAAGAAATTTTATTTTCATCGTGGTAATAAAATCCTTGTCCACAGAAAGTTGGGTAATAATGATATTGCTTTTCGCCGGCTTGCCCTCCCAGTCAAGGTCGCCGGTCGATTGTGAGACATTAGAAAAGTCATAAGCATTTGAAGCAGCCACATTTAAAATGCCTGTTTCACTTTTCAAAGCCGTTTTAACGGCATCTATATGGTTTACTACTTCCCCGGGTAAAGGCACTGAAAAAACATAATTTTTATCATATCCCAAATCCTTATTTTTAATAAAATTCATTTGATTGCTCATGATAATGGTGCAAACCAAAAGGATGACTGAAATTGCAAATTGGAAGACTACCAGCGCTTTCCTGAATGTTACGATACCAATGCCGGAACTTATTTTGCCTTTTAATGTTTCGATTGGTTTGAAGGAGGAAAGCAACACTGCGGGATAAATGCTTGATGCGATCAAAGTGCCTGCCACAGCCATTCCGGCTACCTTCCACACGTTTGCATCCAACAGGTTAAATGCCAATGTTTTTCCTGAAACTTCATTATAAAGTGGCATCAGCAGGTATATCATAACGAGTGCCACAACAGTCGCGAAGCAAAAAAGCAAAACAGTTTCAACCGTAAACTGAAAAAATAATTGTTGTTTTTTAGCGCCGATAATTTTCCGGATACCAACTTCTTTGGCGCGGATCAAAGAACGTGCTGTTGATAGATTTACATAGTTGATGCTGGCAATTACCAATAATAATATCACCACTAACATAAATATCTGAACCATTCTCAGTTGTGCATTATTGCCATCAGCATTGATCAAATGGATGTCACCAAGGTTTTGCAATCCAAAAGCAGCATCACTATCACCGTTACGTGCCTTCTTATAAGCGGCGGAAAATGTTTTCCCTATTTCGCCCGGATTGGCGCCTTGCCCGAGTTTCACAAACGTGGTAAATCCAAAATTGCCCATATCTTCATCAATGGTTTTCCAATCGCCATTGCCGCCATTCGCCGTAAAGTTCTTTGCCAGTAAACCCATAGGGAAAATAGCATCATACTGAATAGAAGAGTTTGCAGGAAAATCTTCCAGTACGCCGGTGACTGTAAAATTGTTTTTAAAGAATCCAATGGTTTTTCCAATTGCCTCTTCACTTCCAAAAAGCTTTGTAGCAGTGGCTTTGGTAAGAACGACAGAATTAATATTGGGAAAAAGCGTGGTTTTATTTCCTTTCAATAAATCAAAGTTGAACATGTTGAAAAAGCCACTGTCTACATAAGCAACTGTATTTCCATCAAATATTTTGCTTTTATCTGTATTAGAAAGTACCTGGTCAAAATCCCTTGATGTTCTTACAATGGATTGAATGCCGGGAATCGATTTTGCAAAAACTGCCAAAGGGCCGGGGACACCAGTCCATGTCTGAACTTCTCCACCGGAATTAAAGTGGGTGCTTAGACGATAAATATGTTGATAATCTTTATTGAATTTATCATAGCTCAATTCATTCTGTACCCACAACAATAACATGATACCGGTAGCAAGGCCCACAGCCAGGCCACTCACGTTGATTGCTGTATAGAACTTATTTTTCCATAAACTCCGCCAGGCAACTTTTAAATAATTCTTAATCATATAAGCCGTTTTATAGTTTTTTAGTTTTTTTATTTTTCAATTGTTACATTTATTCACTTCTCAAACTTTCCACCGGATTGGCTATCGCCGCTTTTATTGATTGAAAGCTTACTGTTATTAATGCTATGGCAATAAGGAAAATAAAAGGAATGGCGAAATACATCCAATGCAAGCTAATACGGAACGCATAGCCCTGTAGCCAGTTTGAAGTGGTAAGCCATGCGATGGGCACTGCGATAACAAAGGCAGTCAGCAGCAATGTTGCGAATTCGCGGAAGAGAAGTTTTACAATACTCATCACAGAGGCGCCTAAAACTTTCCTGATGCCTATCTCCTTTGTGCGCTGAAGAGTGGTAAACGAAGCAAGGCCAAACAATCCCATGCAGGCAACGAGCAAAGCAAGGCCTGTAAATAATCCGAACACCTTGCCAAAACGCCGGTCAACATTATACTGATCATTGAAATGGTCATCCAAGAAAAAAGTAATCAAAAGTGTTACCCGGAAAAAATTTATTCCATTCCGCTTTTACAACACTGATGGTTTTACCGGCGTCGGCGCCGGAGGTTTTTACAGACAAATAGCCATTTACATCTGGAATAAGGCGAAGGATCAACGGCTCAAACGATTCGCGTAAAGATTGCTGATGAAAATTTTCGGTAACTCCAACGATCGTATAAACCCGCCCCCAGAAGTCAATTCGCTTATTCAATGCTTCCTCAGGTTTATTAAATCCTAATAACTCTATCGCTTTCTTATTAAATATTACCGCACTGTCATCGGTGCCAAAGCTTTTTGAAAAAGCACGCCCTGCGATTATTTTTAAGCCATAGCTTTTCAAATAATCATAATCCACTCCTATAACGCGGTATTGTTTTTGTTTAGATTCATCCTCGCCTACAAGCTTGATACCGCCTGCATTCCAACCAACAGGCTCACCGGGAATAGAAGTTGAAACCGTTATATCTTTTATCGAAGTATTTTGGCTCAGCACATTTTTAAAGGCATTCATTTTTTGTAACCAGGTAGAATCAATCCCAACAATTGGCGCATTCACCACCAATGTCT
>CAVPNF010000015.1:0-816669 GCA_963706775.1 uncultured Chitinophagaceae bacterium | reverse complement strand
GAGTTACTAAGGTTAACCTGGGATGAAAACAAGATTGAATTTGTAGAGCAGTTTAAAGTAGTTTTGCTGAACCGGGCTCAAAGGGTTTTAGGAATTTATGAGTTATCAACCGGAGGAGTTACAGGCACAGTAGCAGACCCGAACTTAGTTTTTATAGCTGCTTTAAAAGCGAATGCTTGTAATATTATTTTAAGCCACAACCATCCATCTGGTAATCTTAAACCAGGCAGAGCAGATGAAGAACTGGCAAAGAAGATTGCAACTGCTGGAATGTATCTTGATATAAAGGTGATAGATCACATTATAGTTACTACCGACGGCTATTATAGTTTTGCTGATGAGGGGCTTTTATAGCCCCTTTCAGTGCCGATTTGTGCGCCTTGCTAATGTGCCTGACTTAGGTGTGTCGGCCTGAGTTCATTGTGAACCATTCATGCGCATTATTTTTTCAAGGTGTGACATGTTGCCTCCCAGTTTTCCCGGGCTTTTGCAACAAAATCATACTTCAATGCGAATTGATCGGTCGCGAGTGCCAGTAGCATTTGAAACAGAGTTACACTTTCCCAATCGACCTCCACATCGCAAGTTCTTCACTAAACCTGTTATTAATTACTTCGCATTTTGTATCAATGCGCATGGTGGGTCTGTCATTCAAATTATAAGCCTTCCACTCAGGAACATCTTTAGCAGCGGGTTTACCTGTCTTTGCAAAAGTCGTCCACAATTCAGCCATATTATGAGATGCAGTAAAACGTTCGGGTTTGTTGCCTGATAAAAAACCTTCTTTCATTCCGGGAACTTCATTGTTGAATTTAAAAGTTATATCCATTGCATGCGGCGTTCCAAACGGATAATCAGTTCCCGGAACTTTTGCTTCTGATTTATAACCAAAATTGTATAAATAAACCGGTGCTCCTTTCTGTTGTACTTTGCGTTCGGCTATTGTGATAGAGCCTAAACCCATCATATTGATTGATTTTATAGCCACCCAAATATCTGATGCTGATGCGTTAGGCATGGTTTGCCTGTAAGTGTCAATAATTTTTTTTGTGTTGCTGCCAAATTGCTGTTTCAAGTTTTGTTTGTAATGCTTCAAATGTAAAATCCGCTTTTCAATGCCTCGGTATCCTGGAATGCCATTGCAAAGAAGGTATATTCATCTTCGTTCCAGCCAGTCATAAGCGGTTTATTTTTGGATATATCCGGTGCAGTAGGGTCAAAAGGATGATGTGGAAGTGCAACTCCATCAACAACCGGTTGGAAAGAGTTGGGAACAAAACCTACGGCTCCGTTTTTCTTTACGTATTCAGACTGCGCCATTAATGTGGGCATTTTCAATTGAATACTCAACAGATCTGCTGCAGGTATTTCAAGTAATTTCTTCCAGTCTTTTGGAGCAATATTCAATTCACGTAATGTAATTGCAGTCATTTCGGCTGCCGCTTCTTTGGGTATCATGTGCACACCGGGACCGCTTTCAATAGACGCTTTATTGAAGTAAGGAGCCGCTGCGGGCATAGCATATAAACAGGATGTTTTTGCGCCGCCGCCTGATTCACCAAAAATCATTACGTTGTTTGGGTCGCCGCCAAAAGCTGCAATATTTTTATTTACCCAGGCAAGTGCGTCAACAATATCAAGCATACCATTATTTCCAGAACCTGCATAATCAGTTCCTGCTATTTCATCGAGATAAAGAAAGCCCATAATTCCTAACCGGTGATTTGTTTCTACCACAACCACATCAAAGAACCGGGCAAGGTTTGAACCATCCTGGTCAACGGCTCCGCCGGAGCCGTTAGAAAAAGCCGCCGCCATGATTGTAAAACATTACCGCACGTTTTTTATTATCATTGGCAGGTGTCCAAACATTTAAAAACAAGCAATCTTCATTTGGCTTTGGTTCGTTTAGTCCGCGTGTTTGACCGTCGCTGAATAGTTGGAGCACCTAACTGCAATGCATCACGAACACCTGTCCAGGGTTGCAATGGAGCAGGTCTTCTAAATCGCCTGTCGCCTGAAATTTTTCCTGCATAAGGAATGCCTTTAAATATATTAACACCTTCCGTTCTGATGCCTCTTATTTTTCCGTGTGTTATTTCAACTTCAACATAGTCGTCAAACCTTTTGAAAGAAGAATAGACAGATGCGGGAATTAGTAAAAGCAGCAGTTGCCATTGACATTCTGCTTAAAAATTCTCTTCGGTTGGTTTTCACTTTTTCTTTTTTTGATGATGATAAATCGTTAGAGCTATCTGACCAGGAATTATTAATTCTTCATTTTTTGAGCGCCATCCCAATGCTCTGCAAGTTTTCCGTTTTCTATGCGAAACATATCGAACCAGGTGGTTGTATATGTTTTTGTGCTGTCTGTTGGTTCAGGCAATTTCGCAGCAAAACTTATCACTACCAGGTCACCTTCTGCAACGATAGCAACCACAGGCGCTTTTATTGTGTCCACAATTGGTTGAGGTTTTGCAAATTTTGAAAATAACTCAACAAATCCTTTTCTTCCTGTTGGAACATTTGGATTATGCTGCATGTAGTTTTCGGCAAGATATTTATCTGCCAATTCAAGATGACCCGCCTTCTAACACTTCACGCCAGCAATCGTACACCAGTTTTTTATTGGCAGCAAGTTTAGGGTCGTTGCTTTGCAATAATGTTTTTTGATTTGCAAGCGGTACAACAGGCAACTGTGCAAAAATGTTATTTGCAAATAAAACAGTGATAACAACAGGAAGAAGCAATCGTTTCATGATAAATTAACTTGAAAAATTTAGACTATGAAGAAGCTGAACACAAGATAATAAAGAAGTTTAAATGATTGTTGTACGCTTTATTAATTTGCTTTTGCAAACTCTCCGTCAGCTTTAATCTCTACTTCATCGCTTACAATTGCAGAAGGTGTACCTGAACCAATATTAAAATCTGAACGTTTTAATGTACCCGTTAATTTAAAACCTGCATCCGGTTTTTTGCTCATTGGGTTCTCTGTTGTGCCGCGATACCAAAGATCCATCGTTACAGGTTTTGTAACACCATGCATGGTAAGGTTGCCGGTAAGCTTATACTTGTTTTGTCCGTCTGGCTTTATTGATGTGCTTTTGAAAGTGATTGTTGGATAAGTTGCCACATCAAAAAAGTTAGCACTTTTTAAATCATTATCACGCATTTCAACTTCTGTGTTTATTGAAGACACATCTGCTGAAAGTTCAAAAACGGCATCACTGAAATCAGGCTTGGTTGCAGTTATGGTCACATCAAAATTTTTAAATAAACCATCTACATCCGAAACCAAAAGATGCGTTACAGTAAACTTAAGTTTGGAATGCATTTTATCATTTTTCCACGTAGTTGTTTGAGCAAATAATGAAGCTTGTAAAAACAGGATAACTGCAAATAATAATAATTTTTCATTTTTAATAATTGGTTTTGAATTTAGTTAAATGAATGCTTCAAATGTTTACACATCTGCATTTCAATGCTTAATTTGACGATAGAAGCTTCGCGGTAAAAATAGACGTGAAGCTCATTTCGATATCATTGATATGAATCAAGAAATAATATTGATTCAGATCAATGAATCAATTTAGTTCAGCTTTTTTTACAATAAGTTTTTTTCTTACACGGCTTAATGTTTCAGGTGTTAACCCGAGGTAAGAAGCAATCATATGTTGAGGTACGCGCTGCATAATATCCGGATAAATACTTGAGCAGCTTGGTATATTTTTCTTCGGTCGAAAGCGTGAACATGTCTGTTAATCTTTTTTGCAGCGCAATATATGCACCGCGATACTGCATGTAATTAAATTTGAAAAATTCGGGAACTGCTTTTTCCAGGTATACATGTGCAGCTTTGCTTATCAGTATCAATTCAGAATTTTCTATTGCATCAATATTCAGATTAGAATAATCTTCAGTTATAAAACTGTATAAATCAGAAATAAACCAACCTTCCGGTGCAAATTGTATAATGTGTTCGTTACTTTTTTCATCCACCAAATAAGAACGGAGCATACCTTTACTAACAAACGCCACAGATTTACAAATTTCTCCTTCCTGCAAAAGATATTGCCGTTTTCTTAACTTCTTTACAATAACATGCTGCCTGAAAATTGTCTTTATCAGCTTCTGTTAGTGTTATCCCTTTTGATAGTTTATTGAAGAAATTATCGAGCATAATTACATAATCATGCTAATTTATCTTTTTTAAAAAGATTATTTATAAATATGAGTTAGTCTTGTTAGTTTAGACTGTTAAGCTGAGGTGTAAGATTGAGGTGGATAAAGTTCAGCAGCCGGTGTGGGTGGGCTATGCGTTGGTACAAAGCAGACTCTTTTGCAAGGTAGGCTTTTGTTTGTCGGCTTTGTGTGCCTTTCAAATGTGCCTGACTTGGTGCGTTGGGTCGTGTCGGCAAAGTCTTGGATGCTTAAATGTTTGCAGGATGTCGTTTAGGGTGACGTACAACAGTTTATTTATGTTATAAGAAGTAATAATACAAAAAAATCCACCATTCATTTTCAATTGTCTGGCCTTATACTTTTTGTATTGTTGTTAGTACAATCCGATTTCTTATTTCCTGGTTTTCTGTTGAAACTTTTAAGAAGCAATTATTATTTTAAACTATGCCAATTCCAACGCTGGCAAATCATCATAAAAAAAGAATCAATAGGGTCTAATACTCTCCTAAAATCTGGCGTGAAAGGCGGCAATATTTTTATATCGTAAGGATATTTTATTGTAGTTTCATTTCAAGGATCTCAAAGTCTGCTTCTCCCTCAATTTTTTTTAAAACAGCACTCTGTCAGTGATCAAATCCAATCAGAAAATCTCTATTCAAATATAAATATTGGCAAATACCCTTTCAAGATTTTTAAGCCTGATAATTTCGCTCCGCCTAACTTTTTGTCACTTATAATAGCACATATCAAATTTGCTTATTTTATTATGAAATTAATAAAGCTACTAAGACTTATCCCAAGATCTGGTTAGATATAAAATGCCGCTTTACTCAAATCGTTCCATCTTTGGATTTCAATTCAAATATATCATCACTAATTTCCATACCATGAATTCAGTAATTTAAAGTAACTTTTAAACGAGATTATGCAAGTTTCAACTTTTGATTTCAACTGCATATTCACAAGAGCCAAACTAAATGCTATCTGCAACAAAATGAATGTACATAAATACTACAAATGAGAGTTTCCCTTTAGAAAATAGGTAAAGAAATGGCAATGAATCGGGTACGGAATAATGCTTGTTAAAACTAAAATATTTTAATAGAATTTCTTTTAAAATTGTATCATTTTCTTTCGCATCAATAGCGGATTTTAGCAATCTTATAATACCCTTTTCAGTAGCTATTTTTGCCACTTCAATATCATACCAATTACCTTCTTTTGTCTTGTATAATTTGCAGGAAAATTGCCCGTTATTATCGTCCTTTTTTGTAAAATTATATTCCTGTAAAATTGCAATTACATTACCCCAAGGATTGGTTAAGTTCAAAAGGTGTGACCGTATAATAAAACTGGCCGTTGTCTTCGATAGTTATTTGGCTGCTGAAAAGGTTCTTTAGCGCATCTCTCATATCACAATAATAATTGAATCTCTAAATGCTGCAAAACGAACTTATTCACATGGCTCAAATTTAATCACTTATTACGTGTAGTTGGTATAAAATTTGTTTTATATTTTATGGTAGATTGATAGTGAAAATGAATTTGTGGAAAGAGAAAAAATCTATGTAAGTAATTTTATTAATAGCCTCCTGGCTTTTTCTTTTATGATGTTTCAAATTTTCTTCGAAACATATCCTCACAAATTCTTCAAGCATTAATCTTTATCAAGGCGTAATGTGCCGGGTCTTGCACATGGCAAGATGTACAAACGTGGCCACGTTTGAAATCTTGCCCCTTCACTCCGAAGTCGTGCGGGGATTGTAAAAGACGATTGAAGTATTGTAACAAAACTCAAAAGATACAGATTATGAAGAAGCAGGAAAATGAGGTACGGAAAATCTTTATCAAAATTCGCATGAATGATGATGAGTTAAAACAGGTAAAAAAGAAACAGCAACAAACTACAGAAAGAAGCCTTAGTGAATATATCCGAAAAGTATCCATGCAAAAGCCAGTTACGGTGAAGTACCGTAACCAATCGGCAGATGATTTTTTAAAGCAAATGCTGGAGTTAAAAAAAGAACTCAATGGGATAGGTAATAATTTTAACCAGGTTGTTCATAAGCTTCATATTCTGGATAAGATACCAGAGTTCCGGGTATGGGTAAATCATTATGATGGATTACACCAGTCATTGGTGAGCAAGGTGGAAGAAATAAAATTAAAGGTGAGTCAACTCTATGAACAATGGTTGCAAAAATAACGATACCGAAAAGTATTGAAGCTGCACTGAACTATAACGAAAAGAAAGTGCAGAAAGGTGCTGCCGAATGTTTGTATGCCGCAAATTATTTAAGTGAAGCAACAAACATGAATTTCTATCAAAAATTAAATGGCTTTGAAATGTTGAATAATTTGAATAGCAGAGCAACTACTAAAACCATCCATATTTCATTAAATTTTGACCCTTCTGAAAAGCTATCAAATGATAAGCTGATTGAGGTTGCTAATGTGTATATGGAAAAGATTGGTTTTGGGCAACAACCTTTTCTTGTTTACAAACACGAAGATGCAGGGCATCCACACATTCACATTGTAAGTACCACCATCAAAGAAGATGGCAGCAGGATTAACACCCACAACATCGGCAGGAATCAATCTGAAAAAGCAAGAAAGGAAATAGAGCAACAATATGGTTTAATAAAAGCAGAACGGCAGCAGCAATTAATGAAGCCCGGTATTAAGCCGGTTGATACTGAAAAAGCCATCTATGGTAAGTCTGAAACAAAGCGAAGTATTTCAAATGTGGTAGGTGCAGTATTTAGTCAATACAAGTTTACTTCCTTACCGGAATTTAATGCGGCTTTAAAACAATTCAATGTGGTTGCAGACAGAGGAAAAGAAGAAGGCAGGATTTACAAGAACCGTGGGTTGGTTTACCGGATTTTGGATAGCGAGGGAAATAAAGTTGGAGTACCGATCAAAGCAAGCTCCATTGGATGTAAACCAATCTTAGATAATTTGGAAAAGAAATTTACTGCCAATGAAGTTGCAAAAGAACCGTTGAAACAAAGAACCAAAAATACCATTGATGCATGTTTACAATTATCATCCGGCAGTTTCAAAAATTTAGTAGCGACTTTGAATCAAAAAAATATTTATACCGTGCTAAGACAAAATGCGGAAGGCAGGTTGTATGGTATCACTTTCGTGGACAACCAAAACAAAGTTGTTTTTAATGGTAGTGATTTGGGCAAAGGATACAGTGCGGCTGCATTGCAAAGCAAGCTAGCTGTAGTAAATAAAAATCCACTTGCTCCTGACGAAACAAAAGGTGGTAGTTCTTGTGTTTTACTTAATGAAAATGACCTTAATAAACAGCAGGACAAAATAATTTCAACCACTACCAAAAACGAAAATTTATTAGACGTGCTTTTATCAACCAAAGAGCAATACGATAACACACCAAACAATCTGCTGAAAAAGAAAAGAAAGAAAAAGAAAAAACCTATCATTTAAAAACTAAAACAATAGTTATGTCACATACCGGGGAGAATGAACAGGGGCTGAGAAAGGTATTAGACTTTACAAGATTTGCAAGCATCTTTATTTTGCTGCTGCATTTTTATTATTACTGTTATGCGGCTTTTAAGCATTGGGAAATTAAAAGTACTATTACAGATAGGCTAATGACCAACATCATGGACACTGGTCTATTTAGCAATCAATATACTTCCAGGTTTTTAGTGATTGGATTATTGATTATTTCTTTATTAGGCGCACAAGGCAAAAAGGACCAAAAGATAAATTGGAAAAGTGTCACAGCATATTTACTGATTGGCTTTCTACTTTTTTTTGGTAGTAAAATTTTACTAAGCTTAAATTATTCTATAGAAAATATTGCCATTATTTACATGGCCGTAACAGGTATTGGCTATTTATCAATACTGGCCGGTGGTAATCTGCTTAGCCGGTTAATCAGGCTGAATTTATCAAACGATATTTTCAATTCTTTGAATGAAACTTTCCCACAGGAAGAAAGGTTTTTATCCAATGAATATTCTATCAATCTTCCTGCCCGGTATAATTTAAAAAGCAGGGTAAGAAAAAGCTGGATAAATATCATAATTCCCCAGTCACCGTCTCCTGAAATTTGACAACCCAACCTTCCCAGGGAATAGCTTAGCATTAATGAAGGCGCCAATGCGTCTGCCATTCGCATTCGCTGTACGCCAAATTTGTGATGATAAAACCACATAGCGAATGTGGCTACAATAAATCCTCCTAAAAAAGCGAAACCTTCCGATGAAAAAAAGGTGCCAACCGGATCTTCGACGAATGCATTCCAGGTTTCTAAAACACCAAATACTTTTGCTCCGATAATGCCCGACAGAGCCGCAACCAATACCGTATGTGGTACATATTCGTGTGGATAAACGCGGATGGTTTCTTTATGAGTCGCCGGTAGTCTTTGTTTTTGGCCAATATAAAATGTAGCAATTGCCCAGATGCTGCCGCATAAAATGCCGGCCGGCAGATTACCTTGTAATGAAAAAAAGTAATCAGGATTCGTTTCAAAGTGTTGGTTTGCTATTAATCCAACAAGCTTAAAACCGCCTGTAAATCCAAGTAAAAAATGTAACAGAACCCGTTTAAGATTCGCGCCCTTACCAACAATGATCGTTTTAACTATATAAGTGAGTTCACCATTTTTTTCTTTGCGTTTCAATTCATATTCCCAAAGCCACGCGCCGGGCAAAAATGCAAGAGCCATAAAAAAGCCGACAGTACTGATCCCTTTTAAAAAAGGAATGCTTAATCCAAATAAATCTTTTATTAAGTAATATAAATTGGGATACATTATTTACAAGATAACCATACCATCAGCATACTGTAATCTTATTCTGTGTAATTATATTTTTTGCCTGCTGTAATGCCTTTAAAGTTATCCGTCCTGAAAGGCGCCACAGGCAAACCATCTTTGTTATACAAATCAATTTCACCAGGGTTGCTGCTCCATAAATATCTTACTGCAATCGGATATTTTACCATGGAATTGTAAACGACAATTGAGTCATTATTTTTTACATAAGCCTTCGCCCAATGAAATACACTGTCTGCGTCTGCAATAGCGAATCCACGCACATAACCGTATTTGTTTTTGCAAATGGCTTTACCGGTAAGGTTTATGATAATACTATCGGTATCAAAATGCATGTTTTTATACATTGGGCTTACTTCAATATTATCTAATCCATAAGCGATTTTTAACGCAGTAATGCCCAGCCTGTTGCCCACCGCGAGCTTATTATGGGGATGAAGGTTATCGGCTTCACCAATATCAATTGTTACAGCCATGCCTGTGTTGGCTAATGATAAAGCGGCAGATTGGGCTTCGCGTTCTTCAGCCCATTCGTTGGATTCAGGTTCCTTAGATTCCTTACCTAAATTCGGAAGTTGCACAAACAGGAAAGGCAGATCGCCATCGTTAAATTGTTTGCGCCAGTCTTTTATCATTGCAGGAAAGAGTGATTTATATTCTTCCGCTCTCCCTGCATTTGCTTCGCCCTGGTACCAGGTAAATCCCTTGATGGACAATTGCGTTAAAGGTGCAATATTAGCGTTGTACAAAATAGTTGGCGTGCCGAATATATACGCATTTGGAACCAATGGTCTTTTAAATTTTGACGCATCAATCTGAACCCCTTTTTTATATTTCCATTCGCCCGCCCAATACGGAGACCAAAACATATTGTACATGCCGCCTTTGCCACCGGCATCAAATACACGCACCACTACAACATTATTTTTTGGCTTGATGAGGCTGTCAGGAATTTTATAAGAATACATGTTTTGATTCCCGTAACCTTCGCCCACCTTTACGCCATTCACCCAGCAGATATTATAATCGTCAACTTGCCCGAGGCTGATATTTTTATTGCTTAAAAAATCCTTTGGAAAAGAATCATAGCTTTTTCTGAACCACACAGAACCATCATAATCTCTTAGCTCGTTATCTTCCCAATTTGATGGCTGGTTCATCGTTTTCCAATTACTAATATCTGTTTCAGGCTTA
The DNA here is from genome assembly GCA_963706775.1 of uncultured Chitinophagaceae bacterium. Classification (GTDB taxonomy): domain Bacteria; phylum Bacteroidota; class Bacteroidia; order Chitinophagales; family Chitinophagaceae; genus Ginsengibacter. Next base: position 806,465 of record CAVPNF010000015.1, on the reverse strand, counting down.
TACCATTGCTGTTCTAATCCGGGATCATTTTTTAAATAATAATTTTTGTTCCATCCACTTTTAATTTTTTCAAAATCATCATTCATCTCTTTCATGCTCTTATGAGGAGCGAGATAAGTGCTGTAAAAATTATCAAATTGAGGAAACTGGTGCAACGCTTCATTGCTCATCCATTCTTCAACTGAAGTCGCACCAAGATTATCGCTTATTAAACCGATGGGAATATTTAAATGTTGTTGCAAATAACTTCCGAAGAAAAATCCAACGGCCGTAAAGCCGTTCACCTCTTTTACGTTGGCAATTTTCCAGGAACCGCCTTTTACGGTATCCTGCGGCACGAAATCTGTTCCAATCCCAACTGTAAAAAGCCTGATATTATTATTGTTGAAAGTAGCAGTATCCGGTTTTGGTTCCGCTTCTCTTACACTGAATTGCATGTTGCTTTGACCGCCGCATATCCAAACATCACCAAACAAAACATTATTTAATTCAATGGTATTTTTTCCTTTAATGAAAATTTGATGAGGGCCACCTGCGGGCTGTGCCGGTAGGGTTATTTTCCATTTTCCATTTGATGGTTTTGCGGAATAATTCTTATTATTGAACGATATAGTAACGGCTTCACCATTATCAGCCGTGCCCCAGATGTTGCAGGGTTTATCGCGCTGCAACACCATATTGCTTTGAAACAATGCAGGAAGTTTTATTTCGGCTTTTAGGAAAAAACATGATGCGGTAAAAAATAAAAATAATGCTGCTCTAATTATTAGATTCATCAATCAAAATATTTTGTTTAGTTAATTTTTTCAATCGTGATAATGTGCTCAACAGGTTTTGCAAGCTGATACATCTCTTCAGTCATGACATTCATCTGCTCTTGTATTTTATTTCGCTGAGATTTTTCATGTGTTTCTAAATAGGCTTCTTTCTTTCCATTGATAAACGGATTTTTTTTGGCCTCAGCCATGATGGAATCAGTAATAGCTTTTGAGTCCTTCATAAACCAACCTTTATCATATAAATAATCATAGCTTATCCAGTAAAAACTGCGCAGCTTATCTTCCAGATCTTTTCTCTTTAATTGTAATTCCATTATTCGTTTAGCCTGTTGATATTGAGGCGTATTGCTTAATAAAGCCAGGTTAATTCCATCAATCAACTGCGCACCATCAAAGCTATTTATTATGATGCCATCAATTTTTAAAATATATTTTTTTGATGCCTCAATACCTTTTATCGTAAGCATTTCTTCATCAAATTCTTTTATGAATGGAATTACAGATAATGCTTCGTATTGCTTTTGCGGATTTAAAAATACCCTTGCTGTTGAATCAATCGGGAAAGGCAACGACTTCGCTAAATATTTAAAGGTAATTGTATTTCCTTTTTTATTTAATGAAGATATAGTTGCGTTTTCGGCCTTGGTTATTTTATTTGCCGATGCATTGATAACCACATTAGCAATTGGCTTATTGGCTAATCCTTGGGCTTTCAAAAATAAATACGTCATCACCAAATGGCCGCCGTTTCCGGGATGAATTCTATCGGGTCCTGTAATCGTAAAAGCAGTATCTGTTTGCTGACCCGTCTTATTTATTTCCGTCATGGGATAAAACAGGTCAACATAAGGCCAGTTATTTTTTATAGCAGCTTCTTTTTGAAAAGCAACAATACCTTCCATCGTTTTATATTTCCCCCAGAACGGGTCTTTGCCATTCTTCACTGTTTCATCGTAAGGCGATGAAACAAGCATAATTTTCTTTATATTTTTTAAACTATTTACTTTATCCCTGATCCTTTCAAACCATTTGTAAGATGTATCTATAGCATCTTTTCGCACGCTATCAGTTTTGTCTTTATGCATCCAGTATTCAAAATAGCGACTATCATTCATCCCAAAATTTATTGATAAAACCGTTGGCTTCATCGCAAGTATATCATCGTCTAATCTTACATAAATCTGTCTTGCCACATCGCCTCCAATACCACCATTCATTACTTCAATTTTTCTTTCGGGAAAATGGGTGATATAATAAAGCCAGATGTAAGTTTCATAAAAGCCGGCTTCCGTAATGCTGTTGCCGGCAAATACAACGCGGTCGCCATTTACAAAAGGCTCAGGAGGCTTTTGTGCGAAAGAATTTATGCAAATGCATGTTGCGCCAAACAAGGAAATAAGCCTTTTTTTCATTTTTAAAGTTTATCTAAACGGGGTAAATATAAGTGTGTTAAGCACAATGTTACCTCTATCAATAAATAAATATTAACAAAAGAATTTCACACCGGATATTTTTGCAAATAGAGGAAATTGAAAGATCAGGTGTCTTATATAAATACAATACAAAACAATACAATTCTGTCCTTTTGAAAAAAGTCATTTCACTGCCGTTTATTTCTTTTGCTTTTGCCGCGGTTGCTCAAACCAGGCCGCCTGCCGATTATGTAAATCCATTTATCGGCGCAAGCACAAGTGCAGGTAAAGCTGGCATCTATCATGGTTTAGGCAAAACCTTTCCCGGCGCCACCACGCCTTATGGAATGGTGCAGGTGAGCCCTAACACGATCACCGGAGGCGATAATGGTTCTGGCTATAGCTATGAACATAAAAGCATTGAAGGTTTTGCATTTACACAAATGAGCGGTGTCGGCTGGTATGGAGATCTGGGTAATTTTTTAGTGATACCTACCACGGGAAAATTAAAAACCTCTTCAGGCAGGTTAGGTGATAAGCCAGGAACTGGTTATCGTTCCCGTTATGACAAAGCAAGTGAAAAAGCCTCTGCAGGATACTATTCGGTAAAGCTTACAGATTACAAAATCAAAGCTGAAATGGTAGCAGCAGCGCATAGCGGCATGTTACGCTTTACGTTTCCTTCAAATAAACAATCACGCATTCAAATAGATTTGGCAAGACGAGTTGGCGGCACATCAACTTTGCAATATGTAAAGGTGGTAAATGATAATGCCATTGAAGGATGGATGAAATGCACGCCGGATGGGGGAGGATGGGGCGATGGTGACGGGCACGCCGATTATACTGTTTATTTTTATGCAGCGTTTAGCAAGCCTTTAAAAAATGTTGGTGTGTGGCGCGCAAAGATACCTGATACAGCGAGTCGAAAACGGGAAGCAATTGAGAGTCGATATTATCAGCGATGGATAACCAATGCAAAAGTTAGTCACCTCTCTTTTGGAGAGGAGGTTAGGGGTGAAGCCAAAGGAAAGCATCTTGGTTTTTACACAGAGTTTGAAACAAAAACAAATGAACAGGTCTTAATGAAAGCAGGTATTTCTTTCGTAAGTACAGACGGCGCAAAACAAAATCTTGAAAAAGAAATTACCGGGTGGAACTTTGAGAACGTTCATCAAAAAGCGAGTGCATTATGGAATGACGCATTGAATGTGATAAAAATTGATGGCGCAACTGAAGAACAAAAGACAGTTTTTTATACCGCATTATATCATACCATGATTGATCCGCGCATTGTAACGGATGTTGATGGCGGATATACTGGCGGTGATAATAAAATACATTACGCAACTACCTTTAAAAAGCGAACCATCTTTAGTGGCTGGGATGTTTTCAGAAGCCAGTTCCCGCTGCAAAGTATTATCAACCCAACGTTGGTAAGCGATATGATCAATTCGCTGGTCACGTTAGCTGATGAAAGTGGCAATCATTATTTGGAAAGATGGGAATTCTTAAATGCTTATAGTGGTTGTATGCTGGGCAATCCGGCAGTTGTTGTTTTGACGGATGCATATGTGAAAGGTATCCGGAATTATGATGTTGACAAAGCGTATCAATACGCAGTGAATACAAACGAAAAGTTTGGTAACGGCAAATTAGGTTATGATCCCGGAAGCATTGCAAAAACATTAGAATATGCATTTAGCGATTGGTGCTTATCGCAGCTCGCGGACAGTTTACATAAGACAGATGATGCGATAAAATATGCATCCCGTTCTTTAGATTATAAAAATATTTGGGATTCAATGTATCAATGGTTTCGTCCGAGAAATGAAGACGGCTCATGGCAGCCGTGGCCAAAAGATGGAAGGCTTACGGATTGGTATGGAACTTTTGAAACCAATCCGTATCAACAGGGTTGGTTTGTCCCGCATGATGTTGAAGGCATGGTGGCATTAATGGGCGGTCAAGAAAAAGTAATATCAGACCTGGAAAACTTTTTTGATAAGACGCCAAAGACGTTCATGTGGAATTCTTATTATAATCATGCAAACGAGCCGGTTCACCATGTGCCTTTTTTATTCAATCGCTTAGGCGTTCCCTGGCTCACCCAAAAATGGACAAGAATAATATGTGACAGCGCTTACCATAATTCGGTAGATGGATTAGTAGGTAATGAAGATGTCGGGCAAATGAGTGCGTGGTACATATTGGCTTCAATGGGTATTCACCCGGTTTGCCCAGGTTCAACAAGAATGGAAGTTACAAGTCCGCTGTTTTCATCAACCAATATAAAAGTGAGAAATGGTAAAACTTTTGCAATCATCGCCCATAATAATTCCTCAGTAAATATTTATATACAAAGCGCTTTATTAAATGGTAAGCCTTACAATAAGTGCTATATAGATTTTGAAGATATTGTTAATGGAGGCCGGCTTGAATTGACGATGGGTAATATCCCAAATAAAAATTGGGGTATTTAGGATGACAATAAAACAAATATAAAAAGGACATTATTTATTTACGTTTATTCATTGGCGTTATGCAGTGATATACAAGTAAACTTCATTTTTTTTTGATACAGAAAATTTTCTAAAATTCTCTTTTGGATTTTTATTCTAATCTTAACCTATCCCTTGATTGGATGAAGTTTTTTATGAATCCTGTGTGGATGCCTTGCGACTTTGTCTAAGTATTTATTTAATCCGATATTTACCAGATTGTATCAAATTGCTAAGGCTTTTATAAATGATTTACGTCTGATATGGATTCTAATAAACCTGTTATTGTTCAGCTCGAAAATGATTTCGCTTCGTTAACCGTTGATTCTTTTGGCGGAGCTATCACTGCATTTTGTTTGAAAGAAAATGAAATAAATCCTTTGAGCTTTGCTTTCTCAAAAGAGCAGATGCCTGATAGCAACAAGGCAGGTGCAAATTACCAGGGACATTTTGCCTGCATAGGCAGATGGGGCGAGCCTTCAGCAGGAGAAGTAAATGCGGGGTTGGTTAATCATGGCGAACCGGCTAATATGCAATGGACGATTGCCGAAAGCACCGATGCTGTTTTGAAAATGTATGCTGTAGCTGCCAAAGAAGGTTTACAGGTTGACAGAACTATTATAATGGATCAGGACAATCCGGTGTATGCGGTAGAGGAAACTATTACTAATATAAATTCTTTGGGAAGAATGGTTAATATTGTGCAGCATCCAACACTTGCCGCACCATTTCTTGATGAACATACTTTAGTTGATTGCAATGCCCTGAATGGTTTTGACCAGGCTCATTATAAAAATATTTTAGGCAATATTATTAAATGGCCAAAGGCCAAAGATCAATTAAACAATATAATTGATCTTAGAAATCCGCATTGTTCTTATAATGCAGTTTATTCTTTTATTGTGGATCCCGCGGACGATTATGGGTGGATAACCTCTTTTTCGCCGACACACAATTTATTGTTTGGCTATGTTTGGAAACGTTCTGATTATCCCTGGATCCATTTGTGGCAACATTATATAAAGAATAAAATACAATATCGCGGAATAGAATTTGGCACTGCTGGTATTCATCAGCCATTTAATCAAATATTGGATACAGCAACCACAGTTTTCGGAGAAAGGACTTATGCTTTTATTGATGCCGGCGAAACCATTACTAAAAATTATCTTTCTTTTATTCAACCCGTAAGGCCTGGATTTAAAGGAGTGAAGAATGTTCACATTGCCAATGAACAACTAGTTATTATTGCAATGGCCAGCGAGGATGACATACATATTAAAATCACAAAATCTATAAAATGACTTATAAGAACAAAACTGTTGTAATCACCGGCGCTGCAAAGGGCATCGGTGCCTCGTGTGCAAGCCTTTTCCACGAAGCCGGAGCTAATGTTGCACTACTCGATATAGCCAATCCTGAAACCGAAACGAAAGACCAAAGATGGCTGTTTATCCATTGCAACGTATCTATTGAATCTGAGGTACAATCAGCGATGAATCAAATAGAACAACAGTTTGGCGGAATTGATATATTAATTAACAATGCCGGCATACAACGCTACGGAACGGTAACAGAAACTACTGTCGAAGAATGGGATGAGGTAATTAATGTAAACCTGAAAAGCTTATTCCTTTGCTCTAAATATGCTATTCCTTTTATGATGGAAAAAAAGAAAGGAGTTGTTATCAATGTCGCTAGTGTGCAGGCTTTTGTAAGCCAGCCAAAAGTGGCTGCTTACACCACTGCAAAAACAGCTATTCTTGGCTTAACAAGAAGTATCGCTGTTGATTATTCTCCTTATATAAGGTGCATTGCGGTTTGCCCCGGAACAATTGATACGCCTATGTTGCGGGATTCTTTTTCATTATCACCAGACCCGGCTGAAGTAATGCAGGAGTGTATTGATATGCATCTCGCCAAACGGATTGGCAATCCTGCAGAAGTGGCTGATCTGGTAATGTATTTAAGTGATGATAAGGCTTCTTTTATAACCGGACAAGCCATCAGAATTGATGGAGGACTTGGTATCACCATCCAGGGTAGCAAAAAAGGATAAATATAATATCGTTTAAAATCAGACAGTGTTCAATTAATAAAATAATTAAGTGAAAATAACCGACATAAAAGCCACTACAGTAGCAGTACCACTGCAAGCGCCCATAAGACACGCTAACGGTGCGCATTGGGGAAGATTTATCCGAACAATTGTAGAGGTAGAAACAGATGAAGGAATAACAGGTTTGGGTGAAATGGGCGGCGGCGGTGAATCCGCAGAGAATTCATTCAGAGGCGTAAAAAGCTATCTTCTTGGACATGACCCTTTTCAACTCGAAAGTATGTATTGGAAGATCTGTAATCCTACCGCTTCGTTGTATAATAATCGAACGCAGTTACACGCCGCTCTTGAGTTTGCCTGCATGGATATTATGGGTAAGAAACTGGGAATAAGGGCATGCGATCTTTTAGGGGGAGCATTGCGCGAAGAAGTTCCTTTTGCCTCTTATTTATTTTTCCGCTATCCTAATATGCAAACTGGTATAGGTGGAGAGGAAACTGCAGATGAAATGGTGCAACACGCGAAGCAACTTGTGAGGGAGTATGGTTTTACCACGCATAAACTAAAGGCCGGGGTGTTTCATCCCGACCATGAAGTGGAGGTTTTCAGGGCATTGGCAGATGCCTTTCCCGGTCATAGATTAAGAATAGATCCCAATGCAGCCTGGAGTGTTGAAGAATCTATCAGGATAGGCCATTCTATAGAAGATCTGAAAAACGATTATTTCGAAGATCCGACCTGGGGCCTTGAAGGGATGAGAAGAGTAAAAAGCAGGATTAAAATACCAACCGCTACCAACACGGTAGTGGTCAATTTTGAACAGCTTGCTGCATGCATCCGAAGTGAGGCTATTGATGTTATTTTACTTGATACCACTTTTTGGGGCGGTCTGCGCCAAGCCTGGAAAGGAAGCGTGGTTTGCGAAAAATTCCAGGTGGGCGTGGCTGTTCATAGTTCCGGCGAGTTAGGGATACAATTAGCAACTATGTTGCATCTCGGCGCTACAGTGCCTAACCTTTCTTTCGCAGCAGATGCCCATTATCATCATCTGGCGGATGATATTATTAAAGGAGGAAAAATGCAGTATGAAAATGGTTCTATTAAAGTTCCCTGCGGCCATGGGCTGGGAGTGGAGCTGGACAGGGATAAGCTAGAGCGATATGCAGCATATTATAAAGAAACAGGCGGCTATGCTTACGATCGTGATCCCAACAGGCCTGATTGGTACAGTATTCTTCCTGAAAGAAGATGGGCACAATTAAGTAAAAAATAATCATGAGCTTTCTCAAAATAATAAATCAAAATCTTTTGTAATGACTTTAACTATTGATGATGTTTCCGTTTTTGCAGATGGCCTTGATCATCCCGAATGCGTTGCTGTACATCCGGACGGTTCTTTATGGGCAGGAGGGGAAGGCGGACAGGTATATAAAATATCGGCGGACGGCAAAAGCATAATGGAAGTAAACAATACCAACGGCTTTATCCTGGGTCTTGCTTTCTGCCCGGATGCATCCTGGCTGGCAATATGCGATTCAAAAAATAAATGTGTTTGGAAGCTCGATATCAATAGTAATGAGTTAGTAAAATATGCGACTGGAGCTGATGGGGAGAATTTCAATATTCCCAACTACGCTGCTTTTACAAAAGATGGAAGATTGTTCGTAACCGAAAGCGGCGCCTTCAGGCAGGTAACAGGAAAAATATTTTGTTTTGATCCTTCGGGAAACGGCCATATCTGGCACCACGGGCCTTTAAGTTTTGCCAATGGCTTAGCCATTTCTGCCAACGAAGATTACCTGTATGTAGTTTGTACCTGGCTACCGGGTGTGGAGCGGATTGCCATTAATGCTGATGGATCAGCAGGAAGGCGTGAAGTGTATTGTACCTTACCTCAAACTTGCCCCGACGGGATAGCCTTTGATCAGGATGGGAATTTATATGTTTCCTGCTATACTCCCAACTGCATATTTAAAGTAAACAAAAAACAGGAGGTCACATTGATCATTGATGATTGGGAAGCGCACACACTTTCAAACCCTACTAACATCGCCTTTGGAGGAGAAAATTTTGACCAGTTATTTACGGCTAATCTTGGACGCTGGCATGTAAGTAAAATTAACATCAACACGGTTGGACTTAAGCTGGCATGTCATCGGTAATTTTATTAATTCATTTGCTACAGCTTGTATTTTAATTTTATAAATCTCGGCCTGTAAATGTGTGCGTTTTTCTGTATGTCGTTCCAGAAGTCGGCAGTGATGGTGTTATAGCTGATTAATAATTCCCCGGGCTTTGATAAATTAGGATGGGCTTTTGCGTTGTAGGACCATATCCCTTCTTTCCATTCGGGGGTTGTATATATTTCTTTTATTTCAGAAAAAGGACCGACAGGTGTTGCTGCTATTCTCATTCCCACTTTATCGGATAAGCCCATTACCTGGAAGATTAAAAGAAAGCGGCCATCAGGCAATGTGGTCATGCTCAGTTCGTTTGAAGCGCCGTTGGTAATTGGCTTTAGGTCATTGATGTTTTCGCTCCACGTTGTTCCATTATAAAATTTCCACTTTTTCAGGCTTTCAAAATCTACGGGTTTCACTCTTGCAACGACAAGATTTTTATCCTGACCTATGCAGCCATAAACATAAACATAGCCGTCAGCATTGGGAGCGCCTGCCCATTTGGTATTGACTAAAATACCCGCACCAATATTTCCTTCGCCCAGGGTTTCATTTTTAATGTGCAGCGAAGTCTCAATCTGCCGGTGATCGGCAAACGGAGGTTTGCCCGCATCCTTCACGGCGATTATCGAAACGGCGGGTTCAATAAAATCAAAAACCCCATCGCCCGTTCTTTCAACTTTATATCCAAAAATGTATAGCGTATTATTTTTTTCTTTATTGACAAAGCCATCGCCCAGCCAAAACAATTGAGATTTTTTTGAGGTCGATGTTCGCGGAACAAAAATTGTTTCCGGTGTTCCGTGTTTTGTTTCCTTAAAATAAAAATGAAGCTTGGAAGTGTCAGGATTGTTTCCATGCATGTATGCAATCGAATTATTAACCATAATATTTCCCGGTAATGGCTTGCCATCTTTTACGTCACCAATAAACGTATCTCCAAACAATAGTAAGGTAGAGTCGTTCCCTTCGTTATTGTTCTTATCAACTCCGCTGAGTGGTATGGAAAAAATACCATCGCCGCCGAACCACCCGGAATTCCGGTAAAAGAGATTGGTCCATTCAGGCGCTGCCTCAACTGTATAACTAAATGTGCTGGTATCTTTTTTTTCTAAAAGTATTTTTTGAGCGCTGGCTCTCAAAGCCAGTAACAACAGGCTTGCAGCGCACAGGAATAATTTATTCATTGATAAAAATTTTGAGCAGTTGATCATATTTTAATAAACGAATGTAGTTTATTAAGTAATGGATTTGTTGTAAAAGCCGTTTTATGGATCGTGATGTACCCTCTTTGGCTTTCACAAAAAAGATTCATCAATAATAGAAAATAGAAAAGCTATCTTTTAGCTTTCCAGAGAGAAACCTATCAGCATGACTATTCTTCTTATTTTTTTCTGAAAAATCTTTTTTAATAAATTTGGTTTGTTCAAATAAACCTTCTACTTTTAGTATGTCTATATGTATGAACATATAGAATGTAAAAATAACGATGAGCTCATTTAAGATAGACCATGATAGTGCAATTCCTCTTCACTCGCAGGTAGAGGATTTATTGAGAAAATTAATAGAAAATCCGGAATACCAGAATGGCAAGATGCTTCCCAATGAGGTAGATATCGCGAAGCACCTGGGAATATCAAGAAATACGGTAAGGCAGGCTACCAACAAGCTGGTGTACGAAAGCATGCTTGTTAGAAAGAAAGGAGTTGGAACGAAAGTGGCAAAAAATAATATTACCACTAAGCTGAACAAATGGACAAGCTTTCACCCATGAAATGGATGAAAAGGGAGTAGCCTTTAAAGTGTATAGTTTAAAAGTCAGCTGGGCGGCGGCAGATAAGCGCATTTCGGAGCTCTTTGGAATTCCTCATAAAACAAAAGTTTTAAAATTAGAACGCATCAGGGGACTTCAGTCGGGGCCAATCGTTTATTTTATTTCTTATTTCCATCCAAGAGTAGAATTGACCGGTAAAGAAGATTTTTCAAAGCCTCTTTATGAAATGCTGGAAAAAGAATATCATACGGTAGCCGCCGTTTCAAAGGAAGGCATCAGCGCGATACTGGCTGATCATGAGCTGTCGATGAAATTGCATATCAAGGAAGGCGACCCCGTTTTGTTCAGAAAAAGAATTGTCTGTGATCCGGGAGACAGGCCAATAGAATATAATTTAGGCTATTACCGTGCTGATAGTTTTACCTACACAATTGATATTGAAAGAGGATAAAATTTAAACAGGCTTAATAAAATACATAGAATTATTTTGATTGCTTATTTTATGTATGAACATTTGGACATTACAATTAAGAAAACTCTTAATCAAACTTTTTATGAGAAATTATCAACGATTGGTTGCAGTATTGGTTGTGTCAGCAATTTACTTATGCCCGTACCATGCCAAGGCTGGCACACTCCGTCTTATTGAGAATCACATTACTGCGGACAGGCAGGTGGCAGGTAACGTAACCTCCGAAAGCGGATTGCCTCTTTCCGGTGTTAATGTGGTGGTTAAAGAAACAGGCAAAGGAACAACTACCGATTCCAATGGGAATTTTTTAATTGATATACCGGAGCACGGCGCTACTCTTGTATTCACGTCAGTTGGGTATGCGCAAAAGGACGTAGTGGTAAAAAATCAAAAAACGATCAATGTATCGCTTACAGAGCTAAACAAAGAATTAAACGAGGTTATTGTCATAGGATACGGAACTACTAAAAAGAGTGATCTTACCGGTTCGGTAGCTTCTATAAAGTCTGAGGATCTTAAAAAGACCCAGGTTACTTCATTTGACCAGGCATTACAGGGCCGCGCAGCAGGTGTGCAGGTTACCCAATTATCGGGCAAGCCTGGCGCGGAAACTTCCATTAGGATCCGGGGGACCAGTTCGATCAATGCAGGCAATGAGCCACTGTATGTAATCGACGGCATGCTGATCAGCAGCGATGGCGGCGACATAAGTACCGGAGTAACGCGTGGCCCAAGAATTGGCGCTTTAGCTTCCATCAATCCTAATGACATTGAATCTATCGAAATATTAAAAGACGCTTCGGCAACTGCGATCTATGGATCCAGGGGTGCAAATGGTGTTGTACTGATCACGACCAGGAGAGGAAAAGCGGGTAAAGGATCTGTAAATTTTGAAACCTATTACGGCGTGCAGGACATATCGCATAAAGTAGAAGTGCTGGATGCTGAGCAGTTTGCCAATCTTGTAAATGAAGCTAAACTAAATGCCAACGCAACTCCACTTTATGTGAATCCAAAAAATTTAGGAAAGGGAACAGACTGGCAGGATCAGTTGTTAAGAACCGCGCCGATGGGTAGCTACCAGCTTTCCTTTTCCGGTGGAGATGAAAAGACAAAGTATGCCCTATCGGGCGGATATTTTGATCAAAAGGGAATCATACTTAATTCAGATTTTAAGAGATATTCTTTCAGGACAAACCTGGATCGTGAGGTATCAAAAAAACTTACGATTGGAACCAGCATCTCATTTTCAAGAGTGGCTTCTTCAGGGCGTATTGACTAACGCAGGTACGATCGTACCTGGGGTAACTACTTCCGCACTTTTATTCAATCCTATTTTGCCTGTGTATGATTCAACTATAAAGGGAGGCTATACCTATGAAAATGACAGGGGTAAAATATTGGGAAACCCAATTGCCGAAGCCAAAGAATATAATTCTTACAGCACCATTGCCAGGCTTATAGGAAATGTTTACGGGAAGTATAAAATAATGGAAGGACTTGAATTTAAAACAAGCTTTGGTGTTGATCAATACACTTCCAAAGAAAGTGCCTTCGGTCCGAATTTTTTGAAGAGAACTGAGGCCAGTAAAGGTGAGGCATCCATAGGAGATGTAAATGGCTTGACCTGGTTAAATGAAAATACCTTAACGCTGAATACGCGTGTGAGGGCAGATGATCAATTGAATATTCTGGCTGGTTATACGGTTCAGAAGTTTAATAATGAAAGTATGTTTATGTATGCTTTCGATTTTCCGGACGACCGCACAGGATATCACAATATTGCTGCGGGGCTCAATCCTCAAAAACCCAGTAACAGCGAATCACAATGGACGCTTGTTTCTTATCTCGGTAGGATAAATTATTCTTTGCAAAATAAATACCTCTTTACTTTAACAGGCCGTATTGATGGTTCTTCAAAATTTGCTGATGGTAAAAAATACGGATTTTTTCCATCAGGGGCATTTGCATGGAAAGTATCGGATGAAGACTTTATGAAAGAAGTAAAATCTGTTTCAGATTTGAAATTTCGTTTAAGCTATGGTGTTATAGGCAATCAGAATATTGCGCCTTATCAATCTCTCGCGCTTGTCGGACCTTATAGTGAAGGCGTATTCAACGGAACAGAAATTTATACCGGAAGAGAGCCACTTACTTATGTAAATAAAAATTTGAAATGGGAGAGTACCCGGCAATTTGATATTGGCATTGACGCTGCCTTTTTTAACAATCGCCTCTCCCTGACTGCGGACTATTATCAAAAGAAGACTTATGATCTTTTGCTGTCTTCTCCAATTCCTTACACTTCAGGATTCAACTCTACCTTATTAAATATCGGTAATATCCTGAATAAGGGATTCGATTTTGATGTCCGTTCGGTAAATACAACAGGCGCCCTAAAATGGAATACCTCTTTGAATATTTCTGTCAACAGAAACGAGGTAACTAACCTGGCCAACAACAATACCGACATTTTATTTTCAGGAAGCTTACTGCGTGTGGGGCAGCCGGTCGGGACTTTTTACGGATACATATTTGACGGTATCTTTCAATCGGATGATGAAGTATTAAAGAGCGCTGTAATGAAAGGCCAGGAAGCTACTTCGTCCAATCCTGCATCAAGGGCGAAAGCAGGCGATAGAAAATACCGCGACATAAACGGAGACGGTGTGATAGACGAAAAAGACAGAACGATCATTGGCAGCGCACAGCCTGATTTTACCTGGGGATTTAATAATACTTTTTCTTTTAAAAATATTGACCTGAGCTTTTTCTTCCAGGGATCGCAGGGTAATGAAATGGCCAATCTCAATTCATTTGACCTGCTGAATTTTAATGGCCAGGCCAACGTGCTGAAAGAAGCAGGTTTAAACAGGTGGACGCCTGCCAATCACAGCAACGAATACCCCCGGGCTTTATCCGCCGGTAGCCTCGACCAGGGTGTATTTTCTTCCGCGATTGTAGAAGATGCTTCCTACATCAGGTTAAAGAATGTGACCTTAGCGTACAACCTGCCACAGCGTCTTATGAAAGCAGCTAAACTGAATAATGTAAGGATATATGCGAGCGCAACCAACTTATGGACTAAAACCAAATACACCGGTTATGATCCTGAAGGCAATACTTATGGACAAAACAGTTTTGTGGTTGGCTATGATCTTGGCGGTTATCCAATGGCTAAAACCTACATTCTTGGCATCAATATCGGTTTCTGATTTTAATAATTACTGCAACTATTTAAATATTCCATCATGACTTCACATTCAAAATATATAAGAACGGTAGCTGTTTTGCTCTTGTCAGTTTTCATTCTGCCATCCTGTAAAAAGTTTTTAGAGGAAGATCCCAAGGGGCTTGTTTCTGTTTCTAATTTTTATAAAACACAGGAAGACGCCATCGCAGCAGTAAATGCAATTTATGGTTACCTTAATTCTACAAGTACCGGATCAACCGCAGGTGTTTATCACAGTACTTTTTGGGTTATTGCCGGCTTATCATCAGATGAGATGCTCAATAACCAGTTAGGCGCTCCTGACCTTGACCAACTTGCTACATTCACCCAGGGACCACAGAATAATTCACTGCTTGAAACCTGGCAGATGCATTATAAAACAATCACAATAGCCAACATTGCGATAGAGCGTATTCCGGGCATCAACATGGATGCGACTTTAAGAACAAGGCTGGTAAATGAAGCAAAATTTTTGAGAGGTCTTATGTACTTTGACCTGGTGCGAATGTTCGGAGATGTTCCCCTGCTTACAAAAGAAGTAGAAGATTTAAAACCTTCCCGCGCACCTGCCGCCGATGTTTATAATCTTATCATAGCTGACCTTACTTCTGCGGAGGCATTACCAGCGGATTATCCCGCAGGAAATGGAAAAGGAAGAGCAACATCCGGCGCTGCAAAGTCAGTGCTGGCAAAGGTTTATCTCACCATGAAAAATTATGATAAAGCCGCTTCCAAAGCGCTGGAAGTAATCAATTCCAATCAATATCAGCTTTGGGACGACTTTGGTGATGTATTTAAATTATCCAGCCGAAATGGAAAAGAAGCTATTTTTTCTGTCGGATTCGGTGATGGTGGAGGCGCGATTTCTTTTTGGGAAGTGGGGCAGTTTAATGTCCGTCTTTTACCACCTGCTTTGAGTGAAGAAGGTGTCGAAAATGCCCAGGGCTGGCAGATACCAACATTGCAATTGTATAATTCTTATGATGCTGATGACAGAAGAAGATCTGTAACGTTTGTAACTGAAGTTCATAACAAGAACGGAACAACAACGGAGATAAGGCCGTATATTCAAAAGTACTGGGACAGACTTGCGGAGCCGAAAGCCAACGGCTCATTTAATGATTACCCGGTGATCAGGTACGCAGACGTTCTGCTGATATATGCCGAGGCTTCCAACGAATTAGATCATCCTGATGTAGCCCTTGAATACATTAATAAGATAAGAAAAAGAGCCCGCTTTGATGGAACTGCTTATCTCAATGTTCTTCCTGATTATGTGGGCTTATCAAAGGAAGAATTCAGGGCGGCCGTGCTACAAGAAAGAAGAAAGGAATTTGTCGCTGAAGGGCAAAGATGGTTTGACCTGGCCCGCACAGGAACATTGCAAACCTTGGTGCCTTTGGCAAAGCCTGGTGTAGTGCCGCAGGAAAAACACTATGTTTTCCCAATACCGCAACGCGAAAGAGACTTGAATGAAAATCTCAGTCAGAATAATGGGTATTGATCTTCGAGGTCCCATATCAACTATAATTTTTTTTGTATTCACTTATAAATATCTGTCTTGAAAAAATCAAACTTTGAAAAATTTCCGGAAATAAAAATTGAAGGATATGCGTGTACTGCGGGCTGGAATGGTATAAACGAAAAAATACTGGCCGAAATAAATTCGTCTAAAAAAGATAAAGTTCTGGTTGTTATTGAATGTTACCAGGGCGTGTTTACTGATGAAATAATAAAAAACGTAAAAACTATATTTGGAGTTACAAGGGTAGTCGATTCAAAAGAAGCGCTTCTTTCCCCGGACGAAATTGATAAAATGGTTCAGCAATATGTAACTGAGGATCCTGTTTTTGGATATATTTCTCCTTTGTCCCTTCCAGATTTTTTTGACACGAAAAAATTGACTGCCTTACAGGAAGAACTTTCATCAGGCGATAATGGCATTACAGTTATTGTAGGGACAGGAGCTTCATTAATGTCGCCTGACGCGGATCTTAGGATTTATGCTGACATGCCGCGCTGGGAAATACAATTGAGATTCAGGGATAACAAGGTTAGTAATCTTGGTGTGGAAAATAAGGAAGCCGAATTTTCTTATCAATATAAAAGAGCCTTTTTCGTGGATTGGAGGGTGTGTGACAGGCATAAGAAAAATACAATGCCTTCCAGTGATTTTATTCTTGATACCACAATTCCGGGCGAACCTAAAATGGTGAGCGGGGAAGCGATCAGGGAAGCTTTGCAAAAAACTACAAAAAGGCCTTTCAGGGTAGTTCCTTTTTTTGATCCCGGGCCATGGGGCGGACAATGGTTAAAGGAAGTTTGCGACCTGGACCGGAGCAAGCAAAATTTTGCATGGGGCTTTGATTGTGTGCCCGAAGAAAACAGTTTGTTATTTCGCTTTGATAATTGCTCTTTTGAAATCCCCGCTATCAATCTGGTTTTTAGACATCCTAAAGCACTTTTAGGTGAAAAAGTTTTTGAAGCGTTTGGTGATGAATTTCCTATCCGGTTTGATTTTTTAGATACGATGGAAGGCGGTAATCTCAGCTTGCAGGTACATCCGTTAATTGAGTACATAAAAAAGAATTTTGGAATGGCTTATACACAGGATGAGAGTTATTATTTTCTGGAAGCTAAAGATGATGCGCTTGTGTTTACCTCGGGCTTAAAAGAAAAGATCAATCCCGAGAAAATGATACAACAACTTCAATCTGCACAGGATGGTGGAGAAGATTTTGATGCCGAACAATTTGTTGAAAAATGGCCGGTAAAAAAACATGATCATATTCTTATTCCTGCCGGTACGGTCCATTGTTCCGGCGCCAATAGTATGGTTCTTGAAATAAGTGCGACTCCTTACATATTCACTTTTAAACTTTGGGATTGGGGACAGCATGGGTCTTGATGGCAAGCCTCGCCCGATTTCACTGGAACACGGAAAAAATGTAATTCAATGGGACAGGACAACCCAATGGACGAAGGAAAATATATTAATCAGCGTACAAGCAAATTGCTGAAGGCGAGGGCTGGAGAGAAGAAAGAACAGGGCTTGATCAAAGCTCTTTTATAGAAACAAGACGGCATTGGTTTACCGGCAAAGTTCCTCACAATACCAATGGCGTTTGTGAATGTATTAAACCTGATTGAGGGAACTGAAGCTATCGTTGAAAGTCCATCACAGGCGTTTGAACCTTATATCATTCATTATGCGGAAACATTTATTGTGCCGGCAGCAGTTGGAGAATATACCATCAGACCTTATGGTGAAAGCATCGGTAAAGCAATGTGCCACCATCAAAGCATTTGTAAGAACAGAAAATCTTATTAATTACCAATTAAACTAACTCATGTGGAAAAGCAAGGCAAATAAAAGTTATGTATATAAAATCACGATCGTAGCAGCAGTCGGAGGTTTATTGTTTGGCTATGATACCGCTGTTGTTGCCGGAGCCATTGGGTTTATTCAAAAAAGATTTGATCTTTCCGCAGCAATGATGGGCTGGATCGCATCCTGCGCGCTGATTGGCTGTATTGTCGGCGCTATGTTTTCAGGCTACCTGAGTGATAAGTTTGGACGTAAAAAAATGTTGATTCTATCCGCAATTCTTTTTGCTGTTTCTTCCGTTGGTACATCGGTTCCGCATGACCTTACTATTGTTTGTGGTCTTCAGAATAATAGGTGGATTGGGAATTGGCATTGCATCCATGATTTCACCCATGTACATCACAGAATGTGCTCCTGCAGATATTCGTGGCCGTCTGGTTTCAATTAACCAGTTCGGAATTGTAACCGGCATCCTGCTTATTTATTTTGTAAATGCTGGCATTGCCGGCTTGCATGATGAAGCCTGGAATATCAATACAGGATGGCGATGGATGTTTGGCTCCGGTTTATTTCCTTCCATCATTTTCTTTATTCTTTTAATATTTGTACCTGAAAGTCCACGATGGCTGGCGCAGGCGGAAGGAGCGATGAGGCTGAAAAAATTCTTGACGAAAATAAATGGTACGGCAAAAGCAAAAGCAGGAATTAAAGGAGATAGAAGATGCGCTCAATACAGAAACGAGTTCTTTTGCTGAACTCTTTAAACCAGGCCTCCGGACAGCATTAATTATCGGAATTATACTTTCCATATTCTCGCAGGTTACAGGCATTAATGCCATCATGTATTATGCGCCTGAAATATTTAAATCTACCGGCGATGGATCAGGCTCTGCATTATTGCAAACCATTTTGGTTGGCGTCGTAAACCTGCTGTTTACATTGGTTGCGATCAAATATGTAGATAAAGCGGGAAGAAAAGGCTTGCTGCTGGCAGGTTCTGCAGGAATGGCCATTTGCCTTGCTATCGTTGGTTTTGCATTTTATTTTGATGCGGTTAAAGGATATCTTGTACTTATCGCGATCCTGGCCTACATCGCCTGTTTTGCCTTATCGTTTGGGCCGTTGACGTTTGTAGTAATTGCTGAAATATTTCCAAACAGGGATCGTGGAAGGGCCATGTCTATTTGCTTTATTTTTTCTTTGGACTGCAGTGTATTGTGTTTCCCAATTTTTCCCGATGTTATTAGAATCTATTGGAAGTGCTTATACGTTCTGGATATTTATGGCTATGTCTGTAATTGCGTTTCGTGTTTGTATGGAAGATTGTGCCTGAAACAAAAGGAAAAACGTTGGAAGAAATTGAAAAGACATGGCATAAAGCCTCTTCTAAAAAGGTAGTGTTACAATAATATAAAACAGTATAAATATTAACTCAAATAATTTTTTGAAAATGAAAAAAACTTACCATTTAATGACCTTGTTTGCGCTTGCTGCAACCGTCATTTTCACTTCTTGTAAAAAGGAGGATAAGATAGACCCGAATCAACCAAAGATTACTCTTTCTTCAGACAAGTTTACCGGGAAATCAGGGCAGGAGCTTACGTTTACCGTATCGGTATCAGCGCCAAACGGTATTTCAGCGCTCATAATAACAAAAGGTGTGAACCTCAAAACTGACAGCAGCTTTGGCACAAACGGGCAGATGAAAATCAGTGCTTCTGGAAATAGTTTTGAATATATTTTTCAATACATTCTTGATCCCGGTGAAGTGGATAAACTCGTAGGATTCAACTTTCGTGTTGAAGATAGCAAAGGCCTGGCTGCTGAGAAAGATTTTACATTGAATACGACTGTGTCAGGCGCGCAACTTTTATATTCTTATCGCTGGAATCTTAAATCAAAAATATGGCAGAAGAATCCGCCGGAAGAAAACATCCAGGAATGTGAAAAAGATGATTCATACCTCTTTAACAGGGATAGTACTATGTCGATAAACTATGGCCAATCCGGCTGCACATTTGATGGCTTTAATGTTTATACAAAATGGACGCTTTCTCCTGATGAAAAAGAACTAACTATTATTTATCAATCCGTATTTGATCCTTCAAAAATAACAATGGATAAATACCAGGTTACCACGCTTACAAAAGATAAACTGGTAATGAGTATAGCTTATGATCTGAGTGCGTTTGGTTTAACCAATCATGAATTATTTGTGTTTACTTATGAAGCAACTCCGAGATAAAATGAATGCTGGTTCTTAAAACTTGTTTTGTCTTAAAATTATTAAAATGAATCGCTCTTCAATTTTCTTCCGGTGTTTGGCAATTGGATTGCTGGCTGCGGGCGTTTCATGCAAAAAAGAAATCGAACCGGTTTTGCCTGTTACGGATCCTGTTGTTACAGATACAATCCCAATAGATTTAACTCATTTAAATTACTCGGTAGAAGCAGCGACTGAATGGACTCAATTATTAAAAAGAACATCCGGCTGGTTAGGTGGTGATGGCATTTTTTCCATTCCTCTAAGTGGCGTTGATTCGATTGGGGCAGGCAAGACTGATAAGACTTTATTACTTTTTAGTGATACACAAATTGGAGAAATAGAAAATGCGGCTTTATCTCCGGGATGGTCCATGATCAATAACTCTGTAGCTGTTATAGATGGCAATGAGCCACTACCCGAAAAGACAAATTTCTTTTGGAATGAAGATGCGGATAATAAACCGGCTTCTGTGTTTGTTCCTAGTTCTTCACTTTCTGTACCCGGAGATTATTTCTGGCTTGGCGATGGATTTGTAAACCAGGAATTACAAAACGAGACACTTATTTTAGGCTATAAGATCAGGAAAGTGAATGCAGGCTTTGGTTTTGCTGTAGGCGGCAGCTCACTCATCACGATTCCTGCAGGCAGCAATCCTCCCTTCAAAAATGCACAACAAACAGATGCGCCCTTATTCGTAGAAGGCGATAAAATAGACAATGGCTACGCATTTGGCGCGGGTATTTTTGTAAATACTGCTAAAGCCGGAGCTCCCCATCCTGACGGATATGTGTATGTATATGGGGTGAAAAATTTACCCGGATTGTTGAATAAAGGATTAATGGCAGGAAGAGTAAAGGCGGCTGATTTCAAAGAGTTTTCCAAATGGTCTTTTTGGGATGGAAACGGATGGTCGTTAGGTATCAATGATCTTAAAAATGCTGCGGTAATTACGGATCGGGTTTCGGATGAGTTAAGCGTTACGCCTTTACCGGATGGCCGCTATGCGCTTGTATTCCAGGCGGATACCTGGGGCTCTGTGGCTATGCGCCTTTCAGCAACGCCGTATGGACCATTTGGGCCCGTCATTAATGTCTGGGATTGTAAAGAAGCATTGACCGGCAAAGATTATTTTGCTTACAATGCTAAAGCTCATCCCAACCTGTCAAAGCCCGGTGAGCTTTTGATCAGTTTCAACGTGAATTCATTTAACTTTTTTAATGATATCATATCTGACCCTAACCTATACCGGCCCAGGTTTATAAGATTAAAATTTTTATAATAAAAAAAATTGATTCAAACTGACTAAAAAAAATTGTTAATCAAAAATTTATATAAAATGCTTAAAGCGCTTGCTCTTGTTTCTCTCGTTTTTGTCAGTGCATGCTCGGAAAATAAAACTGCTGCAACTGCTGAGACAAGCCAAAATATAGATTTAACCAAATTAAATTTTACTGTTGAAGACGCTCCGGAATGGACAAGTCTTTTTAATCGTACTTCCGGATGGTTTGGTGGAGATGGTATTTTTGCAATACCACAGAACGGCGTGGATAAAGTATCAGATAGTACGGAGACCGTATTATTATTCAGCGATACTATGATTGGTGAAATCGAAGATGGGAAACCAAAGCCTGGATATGTAATGATACATAATTCTGTTGCTACTTTAAAAGGCAGTTTGCCTGAAGAAAAGAATATAAAATTTGATTGGGATAAAAATTCAAAAGGAGCGCCTGAATCCCTTTTTATTCCAAATACTCCTGCGTCAAAAGATGGGGATTATTACTGGCTGGGAGACGGATTTGTGAACCAGGCATTAAATGATAAAACCTACATTTTCGGTTATAGGATTAGAGATGTGAAGGGTGCAAATGCTTTTGGCTTCGAGCACGTGGGCAGCACTTTCATCATTATTCCTAAAGGGAGCAAACCTCCTTTTAAAGATCAAAAGCAAATGGATATTCCATTTTTTGCTTTGGGAGAAAATGGGAGCGAAACAATGGCTTTTGGCAGTGGCATCTTTGTCAATACAGCGAAAGCCGGCGCACCCAATCCGGATGGCTATGTATATGTATATGGAGTAAGAGGAAAAGAGAAAAATCTTGTTGTGGCGAGAGTGCTTCCTAAAGACTTTGAAAAATTTGATGAATGGAAATTCTGGGATGGTAGCAACTGGGTAGCAGAGATGAACAAAGTTGCCAGCATTACCAATCATGTTTCCAACGAATTAAGTGTAACTCCTCTTGCGGATGGGCGCTATGCTTTATTTTTCCAGGTAGATGGAATAAGCTCCAAAATAGGAGTGCGGCTTGGAAGCAGTCCTGCCGGGCCTTTTGGCCCCATCATCAATGTGTATGACTGCAAAGGCGCATTAACTTCAAAAGAATTATTTGCCTATAATGCGAAAGCTCATCCTGCTTTGTCAAAGCCGGGCGAGCTTCTCGTAAGCTATAATGTAAATTCTTTTGATTTTCATAATGACATAAAACTATATCCTAACCTGTATCGGCCAAGATTTATCAGAATAAAATTGTTATAAGAATTGTGATTTAAACAGATAATTTTTTATGAAAGATATCTTCTTATCATTTACGAACCGGGGTTATGAGGTAAAATATAAATAAAGCATGAAAATTATTATAGACAAGGCTTCCCAATTTTTCGATTTTCGAATGTTGGAACAACAAAAGTGTTTGGTAACAGATAATAAAATTCCGATAAGCAGTATAGACAATGTAAGACGATAAAAAATTAAAAGCCAAGAATTCTTTTTAATCTCCCTAATAGTTTAATTATTCATTTCAAAAATTTTCTATCACGACAAAAACTTTACATCATGAAAAAATTATTCATTTGCCTCGTATTATTCGGGGTTTGCAGCAGTTCGTTTGCTTTTCTCACCCAGAGCAACTGGCGCTGGCGCAACAATAACGGCTCTGAAACGAGCGCTACCTGGAAGGCCGCGCAAAATGCGCCTATTAGCTACAGTGCCGTCAGCGAAGTTATTAGGCTCAGGCTGGAAATATATAATACAAATAGCGATCCTACCGCCGTTGAAGATTCCTTGCAATACTCTACCACTCCTACAGTTGCTTCTTCATGGAAGAACATTCTTGCAGATGATCAAACCAGGGCATTTGTTATGGCTGGCGCCGGTAGTACAGTCGCGCAAAACACGCCCACTACCACACAAATAACAGGCAATAGCTATGTTTTTGTTCCGGGCAAAGTAATGGCGGATAGCACAGTTGCAAAATTAATTACCATCCCTTCGTCAAATCGAACTGAATTCGAATGGGCTATCAGGGGAACGGCGCAAACGCTTCCCAATACTACTTATTATTTCAGGCAGTGGGGCGCGAGTGCCAATGGCCTTCCACCCGGCGTCACTTATCCCTCTTTGACAACGGCAATTGCTTTACCAATAACACTCAGTAATTTTTCATTGGGTAAAGAAGGTTCAAAAGTTAAATTGGAATGGTCCACTGCATCGGAGGAAAACAATGATAGGTTCGAAGTTGAAAAAAGTAGTAACAGCAAAGACTGGAGTACCATTGCAACGGTAAAAGGTAGTGGAAGCTCCAGCCAGGTTCATAATTATACCAGTTATGATGAAAGCCCATTAAGTGGCGTTAACTATTACCGCCTGAAACAATATGATTTTGATGGCCGCTTTAATGTATCGGAAATTAAATCCTTAAGATTTGATGGAGCTCCCGGACTAATAATTACTGTGTCACCTAATCCTGCAAGAGGCATGGTCAATTTTAAATTAAATAATACAATTGCCACAACTATTATAGCAGTATTAAGTGATGCCAATGGCAAAGTTATTTATAAAGAAACGTTTAGGAATGTACAGGCAAACACGAATAATAAACTAAACTTTAAGCAACAACCAACCGCGGGTATTTATGTTTTAAAATTGCAGGGTGAAGGGCTTTCAGAAACTATCAAAGTGGTTATGCAATAAAATTTTTGGTGGTTAATAAAGGAAAGCACTTTTTCAATTGGGTGCTTTTCCTTTTGTTTTAATCTTAAAAGGTTATGCAGAAAATTATAAAAAGTTTTTGGATCGGTCCGCTTGTTTCAGGTCTCCTTGGATTTATTGCTATTTGCCAGATCAATTTTTTTATTAGTTGGATATGCTATATCGCGCTATTTATTTCAATTGAAAAAGCAACTGCGGGAATAACATTTAGAAAGGGATGCGTATTTGGAGCGGTTTTCTCATGCCTTGCTTTTTTTTGGATGATACCCGGCGCGGAAAAGTTTACGGGCCATAGTGTTTTTTACGGCATTGGAGTATTTTTAATGTCCTTAGGATTTGTTTCACTTTACTTTGGTTTTGTGCTTTGGTCGTTTGCCGCATTGAAGAAAAGAGAGGAAGGGTTTCGCGCTGCTTTCATTAACAGCATCCTGATAGCCTCTATCTTTTGCGTAAGCGAAGCTTTATTAATGATACTATCTAAAGGCTTTCCGTGGTTTGATATTCATTCCGGAAATGGACTTGCGGCTAATCTCTATAGCATTCAGCTTACCTCTGTTCTGGGTATCCATGTGCTAAGCTTTATAGTTGTTTTTATAAATTATCACGCTGCATACTACATTCTAAACCGGTTATATTTAAAGCTTTATACCCCACTCATATATATACTCTGCTTTATGGCAGCGGGTTACTTTTTAATGAATAATTTTCGTAGTAGTACAGTAAAAAAGAAATCTTTCAATGTTGCAATTCTTGCTGAAAATATTCCTCCTGATATAAAATGGGATGACAATACCGGAAACATGCTGGTGCAGAGATTACTCGATCTTAATAAGTCTGCCGTTAGAATGAAACCTGAAATGATTCTCTGGTCGGAATCTGCTATCCCGTGGACCTACCGCAAAGATGATGATCTGGTAAAAGAAATACTTTCTATAACCAATCCGGCACAGGCAACCCATATAATGGGAATCAATACAGCATATACCGAAAATGAAGTTTATAATTCTGCCTATTGCATTTTGCCCGGCGGAGATGTTACGGGCCGGTATGATAAACAATACCTGTTGGCTTTAATAGAGAAACCGTTGAACGGGTTGTTAATGCCGTTTTTTTCCAGCAAGGGATTTATTGCAAAAAATGATGAAGAGAATTCGGCTCCCCTAAATACACCCTACGGCAAAGCCGGTATATTAATTTGCAACGAAGCTGCTGTTCCTTCGGCTGCTGCTAACATGGTGAAACATGGCGCACAGTTTCTTCTTAATCTAAGCAATGATGGATGGTTTAATGATACCTATATTGTCCGCCTTCATTTTTATTATGCAAGGCTTCGTGCAGTTGAATCACGAAAAGATATGGTCGTAAATTGTAATAACGGATACTCAGGATCAATAAAAGCTTCCGGAGCTATAATTGAGCAGGAGAGGAGTGAAGAGCCGTTTGTAAAAATGGTTTCAGTTGAGCGCAATAACAAGATAACACTTGCTTCTTCCGTACCGGATCTTTTGGCTTATTGCTGCGCCGTTTATCTTTTTCTGTTTATAACATTGACAAAGAATCCTTTTAATAGATCAAAAGAATTTAGGATAAAAAAGTAAACCACGAATGGATATAAAAAAGAAAATAGCGACAACTCTATTAATAGCGGTTACGGCAATAAACGTAAATGCAACAATCAGATTACCGGTTATATTTCAAAGTAATATGGTTTTGCAGCGCGACAAAAAAGTATCCATCTGGGGATTTGGAAATGCAGGCGAAAAAGTAGTGATCAGCTATAAAGAAAAAGCCTATACTTCTGCAACTGGCAAAGATGGCAGATGGATCATTCAGCTTCCTGCTCAAACTGCCGGTGGGCCTTATGATATTAGCATTAAAGGAAAAGATAATTCTCTTGAATTGAAGAATATTTTATTTGGCGACGTGTGGCTTTGCGGCGGCCAATCGAATATGCAATTTTCCGTCAGTCAGATGGGAAAAATTTCTGAGAGTATTGATACGAAAAATACAAATATTCGTTTATTTACCGCTTCCATAGATATGGATTATGTACCAAAAAATGATCTGTCCGGCGGCACATGGAAGGAGGCATCAAAAGAAACAATTAATCATTTTTCTGCAACGGCCTTTTTTTTTGGTAAACTTTTGCAGGATTCTTTAAAGGTGCCGATAGGCCTTATCAGTGACAATCTTGGTGCTACTTCTGTTGAAACATGGATGAGCCCGGAAGTCCTTTCAAAATTTTCACAATTTAGGTCTCACTATAATGAGTACCTCGCGCCGGGAAAAAGTTTTAAAGAAGTAACAGCGGCTTTCGACAAAATTAAGCCGGAATGGGAAGCTGAATATTATCTGAAAGGCAAAGGTATAGAGCAAAAGTGGTACCTGCCAGAGACGAACATTTCTGATTGGAAAACCATGGAAATACCCTCATGGTGGGAAGATAAAGGATTGACAGATTTTGATGGCGCTGTATGGTTTAGAAAGTCTTTCAATTTTCCTGAAAATTTTAAAGGGGACACTTTCCATTTGGCGCTTAACCAGATTGATGATTACGATATTGTATGGATAAACGGGCAAAGGGTAGGGGAGAGTTATGGTAATCAAAACTGGCGAAATTATAAAGTGCCTGCCAATATTTTAAAACCAACTGGAAATATAATCGTTGTAAGAGTGTTTGATACAGGCGGCAAAGGTGGGATGTATTCAAACGCGATCTGGGGCAATCCAATACTCTTGGGCGAATGGTCTTATAAGCCGGATTATCAAATTGATTCAAAAAATTTTCCCAAACCACATGTTGTTAATGTAAGTCCGTTTTCAACGCCGGCTGTTTTGTATAACGCTAACATAGCGCCCATAACATCACTTGCCATAAAAGGCATCATTTGGTACCAGGGCGAAAGCAATGCGGGAAGAGCAGCCGAATACCGTGATTTGTTTCCTGCATTTATTAATGATTGGCGGGCTCATTTTAACCAGGGTGATATTCCCTTTCTGTTTGTACAGTTGGCGAATTATATGGAGGAGGCTGAAACTCCTCGTGAAAGTGATTGGGCAGAGTTAAGAGAGGCACAAGCTTCTGCACTAAGATTGCCTAATACAGGAATGGCTACGATAGTCGATATTGGTGAAGCAAATGATATACATCCTAAAAATAAAACAGAAGTCGGTAAGCGATTAGGCCTTGCTGCTCTAAAAGTTGCTTATAAAAAAGATGTTGTCAGCAGAGGGCCGACCTATGATTTTATGGAGATAAAAAACGACGCGGTTGTAATTCACTATGCTGAAAGCACCGATACGCTGGTATCAAAAGATAAGTATGGATATGTAAGAGGTTTTGCAGTTGCCGGTGCTGACCATAAATTTCATTGGGCGAAAGCATCTATCAAAAACAACACAGTTATTGTTTCTTCTAAAGAAGTGGCTCATCCTGTTGCTGTTCGCTATGCATGGTCTGATAATCCGGGTGAAACTGACCTTTATAATAGCCGTAATTTACCTGCAGTTCCTTTCAGAACTGATAGCTTGCCGTTAAAAACTGCGGGTAAGATCTTTTCTGAAAATCCCTGGGATTATTAATAAGAGTTATAAAAAATCTATTGAATAAATAATTATGATACAAAAGAACTTACAACAAATGATCACGCTGGTCGGCTTATTAATTATAAGCCTGTCAACAGTAGCGGGGACAGATAATATTGCTAAATATGCCAAAGTCACCGCCTCTTCTTATTTAAATGATCAATTTAAACCGGACAATGTAAAAGATGGTTTAATTGGAATATCGGGCAAAGGCGAATGGGCTTGTGAAGGCGCAACTACCGATTGGGGCTATGTCCGCTTTCCCTGGATACAAATGGAATGGAAGCAGCCTCAAGCCATTAATAAAATAATATTGTATGACAGGCCTTCAGCTTATGAATTTATAGCAAGTGGCAGGTTGGTTTTCAGCGACGGTAGCGAAGTGAGGGTTGACCAGATACCCAATGATGGTACGGCTAAAGTAGTTGAGTTTGAAACAAAAATTATTACCTCTTTCCGCTTCATAACTACGGATGGTAACGGGAAAGATATCGGCTTTTCCGAAATTGAAGTATATCCTGCACGTACTCAAAGTACAGATTATGTGGGTTGGGTTGACCCTTATATAGAATCAAACAGGGGGCGTTGGATTTTTTTCATTACAGGATCAAGGCCCTTTGGAATGGTAAGTGCAGCTCCGCATACAAGAAACAAAAACCAAAATGGTGGAGGATATAATTATAATGAGAAAGAAGTATTAGGTTTTAGTCAAATTCATTCATGGATGATGTCGGGAATTGAGGTAATGCCGGCAGTTAATTCGGTTGATCCGAGAGGTGGCGAAGATGCGTGGAAATCGAAATTCAGCCATGATGATGAATTGGTTCAGCCGGGTTATCAACGGCTTTATTTAAGGGACCCAAAAGTTTGGGTTGAATTGACCTCTACAGAGAGAGTGAGCTTCTATCGCTTCAAATATACACAGGATATGCCAACGCAAATACTGGTGAATCTTGGCGGATATGTAGGAAACAGTACAATGACGAATGCTGCGATAAAAAAAATAAATGATAAAGAATTTGAAGGTTCTTTTAGTTCTGTCAAAAGATATTGGGGTGGTCCTAAGGATGTAAAAATTTATTTTGTTATTCAACTTGATAAAGAAGCAAAATCATTGGATGGCTGGAAGGGAAAGGAATTGTTGACCGGCATAAATCAATTGAACGGAGATAGCGTTGGCGTTGCAGCGAAATATGATGTAAAGGCAGGAGATGAGATCAAAATGAAAATTGCCATTTCTTACACCAATATTGATAATGCGAGAAAGAATTTAAATGATGAATGTACCACCTGGGATTTTGATGAAGTAAGAAATGAAAGCAGGCAGGTTTGGAATGAATGGCTGGGAAAAATTGATATCCAGGATAACGCAGTAGATCAAAAAATAAAGTTTTATACAGATATCTGGCATGTTCTTTTAGGCAGGCAAAAAATAGATGATGTATCCGGAGATTATCCGGATAGAACAACTGGCAATAGAGAGGGTACGTTTACCGATGCTATTTTTAAAGTAAAAACTTTACCAAAAGGCAAAAATGGTAAGCCGAAGTATCACATGTATAATTCTGATGCTTTCTGGCTGACGCAATGGAACCTGAATATTTTATGGGGCTTAGCATGGCCCGAAGTTCAGGATGAAATGTCTTCCTCAATGATACAATACGCAGATAATGGTGGCCTGTTGCCTCGTGGCCCTTCCGGTGGCGGGTATTCATATATCATGACCAGCAATCCAACATTGAATCTTGTTGCAGGGACATTCCAAAAAGGGTTGTTGACGAAGGTAGATCAGAATCATGCTTTCGATGTCCTTAAAAGAAACCAGATGCCGGGTGGAATGCTTGGCAGCAGTGACGATGTGCAATTCTACATAAAGAATGGTTGGTGGAAAGATAATGCGGGCATAACCATAGAGGCTTCTTTCCAGGATTGGGCGGTTGCGCAAATGGCTTATAAGCTGGGTAAAAAGAAAGATTATAATTATTTTTTAAAAAGATCACAAAGCTGGAAAAATTGTTTTGATCCCAGCCAAAAGCTTTTATTTCCCAAAGACAAAAACGGCAAATTTACTCATCACGACCCATTAAGTGGTGAAGGCTGGATTGAGGCCAATGCATGGCAGGCCACCTGGGGTGTGTCCCAGGATATACCGGGTTTGGCCGGACTAATGGGCGGTAATGATACACTATGCAGCAAACTGAATTTCGCTTTTGAAAAAGCGGCTCCGGAAGATTTTGTATTTGCGTATAACGATGGCTACGTGAGCTATGCCAACCAGCCCGGATTGTCAAACGCTCATGTATTTAATTATGCAGGCCAGCCCTGGCTGACACAATATTGGGTGCGCAAGGTAAGAGAACAGGCTTATGGTGGAACCTCGCCAGACCTGGGTTATGGCGGCCATGATGAGGACCAGGGCCAGATGGGAGCATTGAGTGCATTGATGTCTATCGGGCTATTTAGTTTGCAGGGGAATACTTCCGCCACGCCTGTTTACGAAATTACCAGTCCGATATTTGATGACATCACGATAAAACTGGACGCTGCCTATTATAAAGGCAAACAGTTCCGGATCATTACCCATAACAATTCAAAAGAAAACAGTTATATTCAAAAAGTACAACTAAACGGTAAGGAATTAAATAATTTTTGGTTTACACATGAAGAATTTGCAAAAGGGGGCACGCTGGAAATATGGCTTGGACCGCAACCAAATAAGTCATGGGGTGTAGGAAATTTGCCGCCATCAATTAAATAATAAATGGAATAACAAAACAACAAAATATTCTGGTCCCGTCTGAAAAAATATTTTTCATAAATGAGTGATAACATAGTCATAGGAATTGATATTGGAGGCTCGCACATTACTGCTGCGCAGATTGACCTCCGATCTCATTCCATTATCCGCGATTCTTTGGTTCGTCACCCTGTGGATGCCAAAGGGACTGCAGAACAGGTCATCAGGCAATGGACCGATGCAATAGTTGATTGTAAAGCTCATAGTTCTAAAATGTCTAAAAAGATTGGTATTGCAATGCCCGGCCCTTTTGATTATGATAAGGGGATCAGTTTCATAAAAGACCTTGATAAATATGAATCGCTTTATTTGCTCAATATAAAAGAGAAGCTTGCAAAAGAACTGGAGATTGAGGAAGAAGATATTTATATGATGAATGACGCAAGTTGTTTTTTAAAGGGAGAAATTTTTTGTGGAACTGCCGGAGATTGTGGTCATGTGATAGGAATTACGCTTGGAACAGGGCTCGGCTCAGCAGCCGGGAAGAATGGGATTATAACTGACGGTGACCTTTATTATACCCCTTTTAAAGATGGGACCGCCGAGGATTATTTGTCTACGAGATGGTTTATAAAACGGTATAAAGAGCTGACTGGAATTACGGCTCAAAATGTAAAAGACATAAGGGATAGGGTGCCGGACGGTCCGGAGGCAATTTTATTGTTTGAGGAATTCGGCAAAAATCTGGGTGAAGTAGTAGCGGCTTATTGCAAAAAACATAACGCTGAAAAGATTATTATTGGTGGCAATATTATTAACGCATGGGAATTGTTCATACATGAAACGCAGGCATTTTTAAGCAATCATTCAATCGATGCTTTGATGGTTAAAGCAAAGCTTGGCGAAGAAGCGTCGCTGATAGGAGCCGGCAGTTTGTGTAACGTTGATACGCTATAAAAATGCCCGCCGCTTATTGGCGGTGTCTGCCTTTAAAAGCTCTATAAATGCCGTATTTACCTGCTTTTGAACTTTTTCAAGAAATAAGCATTTGTATTCTGAATGCTAGGCGCCAAATTTTCCCGTGTATTTAAAGTCGGCCCATTTTTATTCGTTTTCATTTTGTTTGATTTAAATTATGAAAATTTTACTTACTCAATAAACCCCTCTTTTGCCATTTCTTCATTCTTAAAAGAACTAAGCCGGTGAGCAAACTCCCTTTTTACGTCTTTACCAAAACTGTCCAGATAATTTTCAGTTGTCTTTACATCACTATGCCCCAAAGCTTCCTGAATATATTCTGTGCTGGCACCAGAACGTTTTAGTACAGTAGAGAAGGTATGTCTTGCTACATAGGTGGTGGCTTTTTTATCAATACCTAATTTTTTCAGGATACGTTTCATCCAATCGTTAATGAAACTAACAAATAGCTGGATGAGTTCATATTGTCGTAACGGCGTAATTCCAGCCTCTAATACAGGGAATATAAAATTGTCTGGAGACTTGTCTTTATTACCCCATTTTTCGATAATTGCTTTCATTTCATCCGTTAAAAAAACAGTAATTGACTTTGGATCGCTGCGCATAGCCCGTTCTGTTTTTGAACGTTCAAAAATCACATAACCGTCAACGATGTTTTTATTTTTCAGGCAGGCAATATCTTTTGCATTCATCCCATTTCCAAAATAACTGAACAACCAATAATCCCTTGCTCTTTCTTCACTTTCCAGTCCAGGTTCACATTTATAGTAGTATATCTTTTTAATGTCATTTAAGTCAAGAGCTTTCTTGATATTTTTTGAAGCTGGTATACAATACCTGCGTCTTCCAAATGGATAACATTTTTCTTTTTTTATAATAGCCTCTTCGATAGCTTCGTTGAAGATAGAACGCAGTGGCCGGAGATACATACCGATAGTAGTATTAGAAATATTTCGATTTTTTAACCAGCTTTCGTACTCATTAAGATAAGAAACAGTAATTTCTGAAAAGCGGACATCGCCACGAAATTTCTTTAGTGATACATAGCTACAATGATAGTTTATAGCGGTACTGATCCGGCCTTCCCTTAAAAGTTTTTTGATAAAAGCCCGATAAGAGATTGAAATGGTACCGGACTTCATACGCTCGTCAAGTAGTATCGGAAACTTTTTGTAAAAAGGAGAGTAGTCGAACTGATTTGTATTTTGTGGAGGCACTTCACGCTTTGAATTTCTTTGCCGGAAAAGATTATTGTTATGAATAAAATCTTTTTCAAATTCAACAAAACTAAAAGGCTCTAATTCATTGATCGCATTTTCGGCGGTTCTTTCAATTTCCTTTAATTTGTCCCTTATGGATTGCAGTTCATTACTTATCCTTGAGGCTGTCAGCTTATCAAACTCCTCCTTTGATAAATCAAAGATGGATTGATAATACTCGGTTAGCCGTTCAGAAGTTACCCTTAACTTAACAGGGTATTTCTTTGATTTCTTAATCCTCCTGGTATCGAGGAGGATGCATAATGTTGTTGACATAACTGATAATTTTTCATTTTCACAAAATCTTTCCCTTCAAAAATTTGCAAACAATTTGCAAACAAATCACAGTTAAATGGCTGTAAAATGCCATTAAGCTAAAAAAGCAATAATCATGCAACAAATTGAACTGTAATACTTTAGATTAAAATCAGTTAAACCAAGTAAAGCTGAATAAAGAATTTTATCCTTCTACGGATTGGTAACTAGAGAAAAGTTGTGGAGTGCATGAATAGATCTAAAGAGAAAATCCTTGTTCTTCTTTCAGTAAAAAGAGTTGTACGAATCAACAACATCATCTCATATAAATGGAATAATTAAAAATGGATGATCTGAATATTGTATCGTTTTTTTAGGATTAGTTACAGGCATAACTGATTATACATTTTACAAAATCCTTACCTACACTGGTTGCAAACAAACCACAGTTAAATTTCTCTAAAACGCAATTAAGCTAAACAAGAAATAATCATCCAATAATATTGAATATCGTATTTAAGATTAAAACTAGGATCAGAAGGTTTCAGGTTTGAATCCTGACGGGGTCACTACTAAAGCCACTTTTTTGAGTGGCTTTAGTAGTTTTACATCGCATGGTTATGTATGTAAGGAATAATACAGATAAAAATAAGAACGGCTTCATTAAGCCAGGGTTTTGAGACAAATGTTCTTCTCCCAGAAGCTACACAAAGGCTTGACGAACGAAATTAAGAAGTCAGCATCTTTTTAAAGTGCTTATTCAGCATTTTTCTTAACAACCTAAAATATAAGGCGGTCTGGTCGTGGGGGCTTTTGCTTTTATGGATGGCTTGTTCTTGCGTTCCTGGTCTAATTCCTGTCAGGGTCGCTTATTATCAGCTCAACATTTCGCTGGTGATGCAATGCTCTTGAAGCGGAGATACACAAAATTCAACGGGACAGACCGTTACATCAAAGCCGTTGTATCCTTTGTATGACACATTCAAGAATGACCTCACATATTTATTAGACCAATGTTTTAAAGGAGGAAGAAGCTGTTGAATAGAAATTAAAATCTTCAAAAAACGAGCAAACGATTGCGTAGATTTTTCAATCGATTGCGTAAGAAAAAACGAAATATGCCCGATTGTCACGCGCAGCTTTTTATAAATTTTTTTGTCATCTTTAAACAAATCATTTCGAAAAAGCAAAATATGGTTACGTAATTAATAGCATTTTATACCCAAACAATCCAATAAAGCATCGACATTAATTTACAATCAAAAACCCCCGGATGAAAAATTCAAAACTATTTCATTATAGCCTGGAAGTTATAATGTTTCTACTGCTATCCAGTGCCGTTATAGCCAATCCTAAGTTGCCATTAACAAAAAATGAAACCCCAAATGTTTTGCATGATTTTTTCCAGCAAAAAATTATAAAAGGGCGTGTAACTGATCCTCAGGGAAATCCTTTGCCTGGAGTATCTGTCACTGTTAAAGGCACTTCCAACGGAGTTTCTACAAATACAGATGGCACATTTGCAATTAGTGTGAACAGGCAGGACGCTATTCTGATTTTTTCCAGTGTTGGCAAAAAGAAACAGGAAATAAGGATAGACGATAGAGATAACCTAACCGTTGTTTTAGAGAATGAAGAAAACACTACTTTGTCTGATGTTGTAATTGTTGCATTTGGTTCCCAGGATAAACAGAGGATCACATCGTCTATTACGCAGGTGAACACGAAAGTATTGCAGGATAGGCCCGTAAATAATTTGACTTCTGCCCTGCAGGGTCAGGTGGCAGGTGTAAATATTAAATCAACCTCGGGGCAACCGGGTGCGAATCCTTCTATCAATATCCGGGGGATTGGTTCGTTGCAAAGCGGGACAAGCCCTTTGGTTATTATAGATGGAATTCCGGGCTCTCTGAACCTGGTAAATCCTAACGATGTCGAATCTATTTCCGTGCTTAAAGATGCCTCAGCTTCCTCTCTTTACGGAGCCAGGGCTGCCAATGGCGTAATTTTAGTTGTTACCAAAACTGGTAAACCAGGAAAAACCACCGTTACCTATTCAGGTTATATTGGCAAGCAAAAACCGACAGAACTTTTTCAGGAGGCAAATGCTTTTGAATATGCCAATGCGTACAATACAGCTCTAATGTATGATGTTATCAGTCGTGCAAATCCCAATTTTGACGATAGTAAAAAAGTTTTTTCGGCTGCGCAACTGGAAGGATGGAAATCCGGTGCAGTGCCCGGAACCAATTGGCGCAAAGAACTGTTTGGTGCAAACGATTTTACTCAATCTCATAATATTAATATTTCCGGAGGGCTAAGTAAAGAGGATGTTACTATCAGGAATAACGCTTCTTTTGGCTTTCTCCAACAAAAAGGAAATGTCGTGAACACGAAATTTGAAAGAGTAACAGTAAGGGACAACGCAGGCATTTCATGGAATAAGTTTAGTATTGATTTGAATCTTGCACTTACATATACCAACAAAACGGAACCTACGTCAGCCGCTGTGGGTGATTTTACAGGTATAATCAGTGCCATTAACCGGCAGAGGCCCGTTGATTCCATCAAGAATGCCAATGGAGAATGGAATATCACAGCGACAAATGATACAAGAAATCCAATAAGACAGGCAGAAGAAGGAGGCATTGCAAATACAAAGCAATACAACCTGCTGGCAAATGTTACTTTGGGATATGATTTCACACCAGACCTAACCCTTAAGTTTACAAACGGAGTGAATTATTTATCAAATAGTGCAGACGTATTTAAAAATACATTGGCCTGGTATAATGGTACTCAAACGGGCCCTAATTCATCAAGAAAAACGGACTATTCCGACATTCATTATTTACAGCAACTTGACCTTAGTTACAAGAAAACATTCGGCGACCATCATTTGAAAGTAATTATCGGCGGTCAACAGGAATATGATCAATATAAAGATTTAATGGGATATCGCCAGGACTTTATTAACAACAGTTCGGGAAGTCTGCAATTAGGCTCTGCCACAGGATTGGATAATAGCAGCACCTACTATGACTGGGGGATCATGGGTGTATTTGGTAGAATCAATTATGATTTTAAAAGAAGATACCTGCTGGAATTGAATGCGAGAGAAGACGGATCTTCCAGGTTGTCGCCGGGAAATAACTGGGGATTTTTTCCTTCTGCTTCTATAGGATGGAGGATCTCTGAAGAGAATTTTATGCAGTCTTTAAAAAAGACCGTTTCTGAATTGAAGCTTAGGGGTAGTTATGGCGTGCTGGGAAACCAGAATATCCCAGGTGGAATAGGGGGCACAGACAACAACCAGCTTTATTATCCTTATCAGTCAATTGTGGGCCCTGCTAATGATCCTGCCTATTGGGGACCTTTATATTATGTGTTTGGCGGCCAGCTGATTAATCCGATGACGATCGTACAGGATCCGAATAATACATTTACGTGGGAAAGAACTTCGATTTTAGATATCGCATTGGAAGGTTCTCTTTTCAAAAGAGCAATTGATTTTAGTG
The DNA here is from genome assembly GCA_963706775.1 of uncultured Chitinophagaceae bacterium. Lineage (GTDB taxonomy): Bacteria > Bacteroidota > Bacteroidia > Chitinophagales > Chitinophagaceae > Ginsengibacter. Next base: position 770,142 of record CAVPNF010000015.1, on the reverse strand, counting down.
TAGGTTATTTTGATAAAACAACCAATGGTATGTTGATGACGAAAAAAGTGTCATCAGTAAATGGTGCTAAAGACTATGTGGCTAACATTGGTAAAATGAGAAATAGCGGCGTTGAAGTTGCATTGGGATATAACAAGACAACAAAAGGAGGATTATCTTATAATTTGAATGGAAACGCGAGCTACATGACGAATAAGCTCCTGGATTTGGGGGGCATTGATTTAGCTGCATCGGGTGTTACCAGGAACGTGATGGGAAGACCACTAAATGCTTATTACCTGTATGTCAATGACGGCCTGATTACCAAAGAAGAATTTTTAAATCCAGGTTTCACACTTTTAAATGGTCAAAAATATGGCGATCAAAAAATTCTGGACCAAAACAAAGATGGATTAATAAATGCTGCTGATAAAGTAATGACTGATAAAACCAGTACCCCAAAATGGTTTTACGGATTAAACTTTGATGTTTCGTATAAGCGGATTGGTATTGCAGGAATGTTCCAGGGAGCCGCCGGAAATTACCTGTATTTGGGTGCCAGTACCGGATATGGATTTAGCAGCGGATACGGTATTACCAATTGGACTATAAAAAATTCTTATAATCCTTTAGTTGATGAAAATAATTATGATACAAGATTGCCAAGGACGTCAGTAACGAACTCAATAAATTCTACTTATCCATCTACAATGTTTTTGTTCAATGCATCGTATGTAAGATTGAAGAACCTCAGAGTATATTATTCTATCCCGGTTGAAATGAGTAAAAAAGCGGGTATTGCTAATGCGAGAATTTATGTTTCCGGACAGAATTTGTATACGCTTTCAAAGCTTCCACGCGACCTTGGAATTGATCCTGAAGTGAGCAGTCCTACCGCAGGCTATCCGTTAGTAAAAATATATACGCTCGGAATCGATGTTACCTTTTAATCACCATCAAATTAGTAAAATGAAAAAGTATTATATATTATTGGCTTCTATAGTTTCTCTGAATTTTATTTCATGTACCAAGTTAGAACGTACACCCGAAGATGCTTACTCATCCGAAACTTTCTTTACATCAGCGCAGGCTACAACACAATATCTCGCGGCGGTTTACCAATATGCGAAAATGAGCGGTTTCTTTGAAGATGGCAATACCATTCTGTTAGACGATATTTCAGATAATGCATACTGCCCTTTTACAAATCAACTTACTTCTTTTATAGCGTTAGGTACAGCAACGCCCTCCTTAACGGGCAAATATGCAGATTTGTATAGGACTTATTTTAATTACATTGGCATCAGGAACGCAAATTATTTCCTGGAAAATGTCGATAAAGTTCCGATGAGCGATGAAAGTAAATTAGAAATGAAGGCAGAGGTAAGGTTTTTGAGGGCTTTTAATTACGCCCGGAAACTGATGTTTTTTGGTGGCGTTCCCCTGGTAACAACCGTCCTGAATTATGGCGAGGAAAATTCAATTCCCAGAAGTACTGAAGCGGAAATTGCAAGTTTCGTTACCTCCGAACTGCAAGCGGCTGCGGATGCACTGCCTGTTACACGACCCGCAGGTGAAAGAGGCCGTGTCACTAAGGGAGCTGCCTTAGCGCTTAAAGCGCGTGTTGAGCTTTTTACAGGTGATTACTCAAATGCTGAAAAAGACAGCAAAGCGGTCATGGATATGAATGTCTATGATCTCTACAATAACTACGAAGGTCTTTTTTGGGAAAAAAATCAGGACGACCCTCTGAGGAATAAAGAAGTGCTTTTGGAAGTCACCTATTTACCACCTACATGGGGCTCATGGATAGACGCATTATATACAGTCGAAGAGGGCGGATGGAATTCTGTAAATCCTACTCAAAGCCTCGTGGATGCTTATGAAACGAAAAACGGAAAATCGATCTCCGAGGATCCTACTTATAATCCTGACAAGCCTTACGAAAACAGGGATCCAAGATTTTACGCATCAGTCATTTATCCCGGAGAACAATGGAATGGTAGAATATTTAATAGTTTAGAACCGGTGGGGCCGGATGAATACTATAATTCATCCAAGGGAAATCGCTCCCGCACGGGATATTGCCTGAGAAAATATTGCGCTCCTGCAGACCAATTGCCTAATCATGATCCCGCAGAAGCGCAGGGATTGAATTTTATAGTAATAAGGTACTCAGAGGTACTGTTAACCTATGCGGAGTCATTGATCGAGCAAAATAAAGACCTGGGCCTGGCGGCAGAAGCTATTAATAAAGTGCGTAACAGGGTGAGCCTTCCGGATGTTACTGCGACTGATCAGGCAGGTTTAAGAAAAATTTTACGCAACGAACGGAGAGTGGAATTTGCCTTCGAGGGTTTGAGATGGTATGATATCAAGAGATGGAAAATCGGTGCGCAGGTCATGAATGGCCCCGTATACGGGGTGCGCCCGGGGACTATAAATATGACCACTGGAGCAGTCAACTTTACAAGTCCAAATCATATTACAGTAGGGGATAACAGGGTCTTTAATGAAAGCAGGGATTATTATTTTCCAATTCCGCAGGAAGATCTGGATGCCGATCAGGCGTTGATTGGCCATCAAAATCCGGGATGGTAGTTGAGATCTTATTTGAAAACATTTTGTGGAAATTCAAAAATCTATAATTTGGCTTTTCACAGCCAGTTTAACCATCTTAAATTTTTACGCCCTTAACTCTTTAATATTATGAAATGGCTCTCTGACATTTAAAATTGAATGCGTTTTGATTTTTGTAATCAAAGTATTCGTTGCCTTCTTCTCCTTTGAAGAACTATAAACAACTCACATGCATATAAAAGGGATGTGCGCACCACGGATCGATTATTCGTGCAAAAAGATGAGCCTAATTATATGAGTCGCCGTTGCAGCCTTTTAAACTGTAAATTTATTTTTACGTTTTATCTTTAAAAAAATGATCCGGTCAAAACAAATTTCTATGTTGCCAAAAGTTATAGTCCTTGCGATTATATCGTGTTGTTTCCTAAGCCAGGCTTTTGCGCAGTCGGGAGAAAAAAAAGATTCTCTCTCACACAGGATAGAAGGTGCAGAGCAAATTAATGCAACTACAGTGCAGCTTATATTTTCAGATAAGCAGCGGCTGACGATTGATTTTTATGGAGAAAATATCTTTCGGGTTTTTAAAGATACTTCGGGCGGCATTGTTCGTGATCCGGTAGCAATGCCTCCCGCGCATATTTTAGTAGAAAATCCAAGAAGGCCGGTCGGCCCGCTTTTGGTAGCCGATGATGCCTCTAAAGTGATGATTGTTTCCGGTAAAGTGTCTATTGAAATAAGCAAAAACACTTCTCTATTTAAAATAACTAATAATGCCACCAAAAAAGTGGTGATGGAAATGCTGAAGCCTGTGGAGTTTGGGGACGGAAAAGTAACCCTTGTGTTAAAAGAAAATCAACAGGAATATTTTTATGGAGGCGGCGTGCAAAATGGAAGATTTTCTCATAAAGGAAAAAGCATAGCAATCGTAAATGAAAATAGTTGGACAGATGGCGGAGTGGCTTCACCCGCACCATTTTATTGGTCAACGAATGGCTACGGTTTTATGTGGCACACTTTCAAGCCGGGCAGGTATGATTTTGGCGCAAAGGAAAATGGACAAGTTATTCTTACACACAACACCGACTATTTAGATGTATTTTTCATGGTAGATGATGGCGCCGCCAGCCTGTTAAATGATTTTTATACCATAACCGGTAACCCTGTTTTGCTCCCCAAATTTGCGTTTTACGAAGGACATTTAAACGCCTATAATCGTGATTTTTGGCAAGAAGATACAAGCGGAATTTTGTTTGAAGATGGCAAGCGTTATAAAGAAAGTCAGAAAAATAGTGGCGGTATCAAAGAATCTTTAAATGGAGAAAAAAATAATTACCAGTTCTCCGCGCGTGCCGTGATAGACAGGTACCATAAAAGTGACATGCCCTTCGGATGGATCTTACCCAATGATGGATATGGCGCGGGTTACGGCCAAACGGGCACTTTGGACAGCAATATCGCCAATTTGAAATCCTTTGGTGATTATGCCCGAAAACACGGCGTACAAATTGGCCTCTGGACCCAATCTGATCTACATCCTAAACCGGGCGTAAGCGCACTGCTGCAAAGAGATATTGTGAAAGAAGTGCGCGATGCTGGTGTACGTGTTTTAAAAACGGATGTGGCCTGGGTTGGCGATGGCTATTCTTTCGGCTTACACGGAGTTGCGGACGTTGGTCACATTGTTCCCTATTATGGTAATGACGCGAGGCCGTTTATTATTTCTTTGGACGGATGGGCCGGCACCCAACGATATGCAACCGTTTGGAGCGGCGATCAAACGGGAGGCAACTGGGAATATATACGTTTTCATATTCCAACTTTTATTGGTGCGGGCTTATCAGGGTTGACAAATATTACCTCTGATATGGATGGAATTTTCGGAGGTGGAAATGCTGTCATAAATGCAAGAGAGTTTGAATGGAAAACTTTCACACCGATGCAATTGAACATGGATGGTTGGGGATCCAATCCTAAATATCCGCAAGCCCTTGGTGAACCAACTACGTCCATTAATCGAACTTATCTCAAATTAAAATCAGCCCTTCTTCCATACTCTTATAGCATAGCGAAGGAAGCCATTACCGGACTGCCAATGATTCGGGCCATGTTCTTAGCGGAGCCAAACCAATACACACTTGGGAAAGAAACTCAATACCAGTTTATGTATGGGCCATATTTTTTAGTAGCACCTATTTATCAATCTACTGAAATGGATAAAGAAGGTAATGATATTCGTAACAATATTTATTTACCAAAAGGAAACTGGGTTGATTATTTTTCAGGACAGGAGTATTCAGGAGACTGCATTATCAACAGCTTTGACGCACCTATCTGGAAGTTGCCGGTATTTGTAAAAAAAGGCGCTATCATCCCAATGAATAATTCTAACAATCACGTAAGTGAAATTGATAAAAGCCTGCGTACTTATGAAGTATATCCATTTGGCAAATCTGCGTTTACAGAATATGATGATGATGGCGAATCAGAGGCCTACAGAAATGGCGCAGGCGCTACAACGCTTATAGAATCTGATCTAACTGGTGATGTAGCAACGATAAATGTGCACCCCACTAAAGGAGATTTTAATGGTTTTGTTAAACAAAAGACATCCATCTTTAAAATAAATGTAACAGCTAAGCCTAAAAACGTCACTGTAAGTATCGGAGGAAAAAGGCTGAAAGTTATGGAAGTGAATTCTTTGGATGCCTTTAATAAAAGCAGTAACGGATATTTTTATGACGCGGCGCCAAACTTAAATCAGTTTGCGACATCAGGAAGTTCTTTTGAAAAAGTGAGCATGATAAAGAATCCGCAGGTTTTGTTGAAAGTACCTCCCGTAAATATTGCGACCAGTGATGTTGTTGTAAGAATTGAAGGTTTTAAATTTCAACCGAAAGACAATTTAAAAGTTCATACAGGAAGTTTAGCCATACCGTTAAATGTGCAGGTGGCTGATAGTAACAAAACCGCTTACTCGCTACGGCTTAACTGGGCTGCGGTTGCCAATGCCGATTTTTACGAAATTGCGTTTAAGGATATGCGTTATACTACGATTAAAAACACGCATTTTTTATTTGAGAATCTTCAACCGGAAACAGGCTATACTTTTAAAATAAGAGCGGTAAACAAATCCGGTAATTCGGACTGGGTAAATATTCAGGCTAAAACAAAAACCAATCCCTTAGAATTTGCTATTCATGATATTGCTGCGCAATCTTCTGCGGCTGATGAGGAAGATAATGAAATTGCTAAAATGTTTGATTTCGATGAAAAGAATATTTGGCATACAAAATATGGCCAAAAGGCCATTCCTTTTTACTTCGTAATGGACTTAAAAACCATTAATCAATTAGATAAGTTTGAATACCTGCCCCGTGCTGACGGAAGAAATGGAATAATCACAAAAGGCCATGTTGAATATAGTTTGGATAAAAATGAATGGACGCCTGCAGGAGCATTTACCTGGCAAAAAGATAACACTTTAAAAACTTTTGATTTTGCCAGCCATCCTTCTGCCCGCTATATAAAAGTTTCTATTGAAGAAGCTTCTAACAACTATGGTTCCGGCAGCGAGCTGTATGTATTTAAGGTGCCAGGCACAGAGAGTTATTTGCCTGGTGATATCAATAACGATCACAAAATCGATAACAATGACCTTACTTCTTATACGAACTATACAGGATTGCGGAGAGGAGATGCAGATTTTGAAGGTTACATCAGCAAGGGCGATATAAATAAAAATGGTTTGATAGACGGTTATGATATATCAGTAGTAGCATCGCAATTAGATGGAGGCGTGCAGACCAATGACAGCACGGGGAAAGTATCCGGCGCAATTAAATTAAGCACGGCCAAACAAAAATACAAGAAAGGCGAAATGATAGAAGTAATAGTTAAAGGAGTCAATCTGACCAACGTGAATGCGTTAAGTTTTGCGTTGCCATATAATCAACAAGATTATGAATACGAAGGTGTGCAATTGCTTAACATGGCTTCTATGGAAAATTTTACTAACGACCGGTTACATTCCAATGGCGATAAAGTGCTATATCCGGCATTCATCAATGTTGGCGACAAGCCTTCGCTTAATGGTAACAAAGATCTTTTTATTATTAAATTAAAAGCGAAGCAGAATATCAATTTTAATCTGATGGCAAATGATGGTATTTTGGTGGACAAGAAATTGAGGTATGTTGATTTTAATAAAAAAAATTGAAATTGTTATAGCAACAAAAGAGTAGAAAAAATTTAATCAAAACGATTGAAGCAGTAATTTTAAGAGCCCACATTATCGTCCCGGTCAGTCATTGCAAAAAAGCAGAACTAACTGACGCCACGTTCAAATTGGACGATCCAATTTTGTAATTCATTTTGATACCGAAGTCAATAAAAGTTGAAGCATGGTAGCTGAAGATGAACCAACTTATTCGGCAAAATACTTGTCATACCCATACTGGAAGATTTAAAAAATTATCTGCAGATATAATTTAGAGATTTACCTTATTTTGCGTTTCTATTTTATTAACTTTTACTAACGAACAGTTAGAAATTGACTTACCTATGCTTCTCCAAAATAAAGTTCTTTTAATTTTATTTTTTTTGAATGCGCCATTATTTTTGTGCGCCCAAAAAAATGCTAGATCCGACATGGCAAGCCTTCTGAAACTTTCTCTTGAAGATCTAATGAATATTAAAGTGACTTCTGTTTCTAAAAATAGTGAAAAGCTGGAAGAGGCAGCTTCCGCTATCCAGGTAATCACCCAGGCAGACATTCATAATTCAGGGGCTAAAACATTGCCGGAGGCTTTACGGCTTGCATCAAATCTGCAGGTTGCGCAGGTAAACTCCAGTCAATGGGCCATAAGCGCCCGCGGATTTAATAATGTTCTTGCTAATAAATTACTGGTGCTTATTAATGGTCGTGCTGTATATACACCAATGTATGCCGGTGTATTTTGGGACGTTCAAAATGTTCTCCTCGAAGATATAGATCGTATCGAAGTAATCAGCGGTCCGGGAGGAGCCCTATGGGGATCAAATGCTGTTAATGGAGTGATCAATGTGATTACAAAAAGCAGTAAAGACACCAAAGGATTTTATGCTGAAGCAGGTGCAGGCAGCAATTTGCCTGGCACGGCGAGCCTTCGTTACGGCGGAAAATTGAATGACAAAATTACCTACCGGATGTTTGGCGCAGGGTTTCATTTAGGCAACACCCAATTGACCAATGGATCAAAAGCCAACGATGAGTGGACAATGGGCAGGGCGGGTTTGCGCATGGATTGGGATGTAACTCCCAAAGATTTGATCACTTTTGAAGGATCCATTTATAGTGGAAGGCCGAATCCGGATGGTAACGATACTTCTATTATTGCGAGAGGCGATAATTTAACGGTCCGTTGGAGCCATAGCGCTTCTGCAAGATCTGATTTTCAACTGCAGTTTTATTACGATCATACTTTACGAAACTTTGGCAATGGCTTTAAAGAAGTCCTGAAAACTTATGACATAGATTGGCAAAACCGCATCGCATTATCCGATCGCCACGAAGTGACTTATGGGGCTAATTTCAGGATAATGGATCATAACGTTACCAATCTTCCTTTATTCGGCTTTTTCCCCGGAAGAAAGGATCTCTATCTTTACAGCGCCTTCGCACAAGATAAAATTGCTTTGATAAAAGACCGTCTGCGTTTTACAATTGGAGCCAAAATAGAACATAACAGCTACACAGATTTCGAATTTCAACCTAATGCCAGACTTGCCTTTACGCCTACAAAAAAGCAGACAATATGGGCCGCTGTTTCGCAGGCCGTGAGAACTCCTTCCAGGATAGATCGCGACTTTGCTGCCTTTCTTGCCCCGGGCTTAGCGTTTATCAGGGGCGATAGCAATTTTGTATCGGAAACATTAACTGCTTACGAATTGGGATGGCGGATACAGCCATCAAAAAACCTTTCTGTTTCAGCTTCGTCTTTTTATAATGTTTATGATAACATACGAAGTGCAGAACCCGGGCCTATACCACCTTTTAATATACCAATTACTTTTGGAAACGGTGTAAAAGGAGCAAGCTATGGAATTGAATTGTCCGGAATTTATCAACTTACAAGTTGGTGGAACCTGAAAGGCGGATACACGTTTTTCAAAAAAGATCTGTCATTAAAGTCCGGGAGCAAAGACGCCAATAACGCAACTGCCGAAAGCGATGATCCGCAGCATCAATTTGTTATTCAGTCAAAGGTGATACTTCCTGCTCGTTTTGAATTTGGAACCGTTATTCGTTATATTGATAAATTACCTAAACCCTATGTTCCCTCATATTTTGGGCTGGACCTGAGGGTCGGATGGAGGCTGGGTAAAGCGATAGAACTAAACTTAGTTGCACAAAATCTATTGGATAAATATCATTCGGAATTTATTCCGGCATCGCCTTCTGCCCGTGAAATAGAACGAAGTATTTATGGCAAAGTTACCTGTCGCTTTTAAAAATATTCGCATATACAGATATAAAATTGTCCGTGATTGAAAAACATTTGTAACGGTTTAATTTAAAGATATGGGGTTGAAAAGACTTTGGTTTGCTTTGATGCTCTGCTGTTTTGCGGTAATGGTGCATGCCCAACCCGGAGAGCAGGAAGCCAACCTCAAGGCGGCATTCATTTATAACTTTACAAAATATATTGATTGGAACCAGCACGATAATGCCAACACTTTTATTATAGGCGTAATTGGGGCTTCGCCTGTTATTGCCTCTTTGAATGAAATAGCAGAAACGAATACTGTGGAAAGCAAAAAAATAGAAATTCGTGTTTTCGATAATCCGGATCAGATCGAATTTTGTAATATTCTTTTCATCCCTGAAACAACTCCGTATCCGCTGTCATCTATACTGGAAAAAACCAATAAAGGTATGCTTACCATTAGTGAAGAGCCGGAGTTTGCCAGGAAGGGAACGGCATTTAATTTCGTAATAAAAAATGGCAAGCTAAAGTTTGAAGCCAATTTAAAAGCACTCGGCCAGGCAGATGTAAAAGCAGGATCCCAATTGTTGAAGCTGGCCATAATTGTAAATTAACTAACAGTAATTTTTTGTAACATGCCCGCTAATTTCAGCGCTAAGCTAAATGACCTATCCATCAGGAATAAATTGATATTGATGCAGGTTTTTACCAGCGTGTTGGTGCTGAGTATTGTCTTTACGGTTTTTGTGGTTACTGATATTAAGGGCTATAAGCAACGCAAGATAGATAGTATAACCAGCCTGGCCCAGTTAGTGGGCACCAACAACATTTCTACCCTTCAGTTTCAGGATACTGATGCTGCAACCGAAATACTGGACGAACTGCACAACATGTCGCCGGAAATAGTTTATGCGAGTATCCTGGACAAAAATGGAAATATTTTTGCCACCTATTCGCGATTTAATGACAGTCTTCATCCGAGGCCGGTTTTTGATGAAAAAAGGTTTGAATTTTCCGGAGAGCACCTTTTTATCAACAATCCTATCATTTCCAATAATGAAGTAATTGGAAAAGTTTTGTTGGAAGTGGAATTATCCGAGCTAAAACAAATAAGACAATCAAAGTATGAACTATCAGCCATCCTGTTATTGGTAGCGCTTGCTTTTTCTTTTTTAATCGCGTTTGGTATTCAAAGCTATATTTCGAAGAGATTACTGCGCCTCGTAAATACTATGAAACGGGTAATCAAAACAGGAGAATTAGATAAGCTCGAATTGGATAATGGTAAAGACGAAATAAGCACCCTTAATATGGTGTTCAACAAACTAATGCTGCAGATAAAAGAAAGCCAGGAAAGAAAAGATGAATTCATAGGCATTGCAAGTCACGAATTGAAAACGCCTTTAACGACTGTAAAAGGATATATAGACCTGCTGACTCTTATGGAACATGCACAACCCCAAAAGCTATATGTTCAAAAAGCACAGGATAACCTGAAGAAACTGGAAAACCTCATTAAGGATTTGTTGGATGTTTCAAAAATTCAAAGCGGGCAACTGGAGCTTAACATCACAGAATTTGACATCGATGGCCTGCTGGATGAAACTATTGCGGCCCTTCAAATGGTTACTCCCAGTCACGATATTATAAGAAAAGGAATTAGGGGCAATCATCTTATACGTGCTGACCGGCAAAGGCTGGAGCAAGTATTGATTAACTTATTGTCTAACGCCGTTAAATATTCACCCGGCGAAAAAGAAGTGCTTGTTTATTGTGAATTAACGGAAAAGGAGTTGATTATAAATATAAGAGATTTTGGAAATGGAGTACCCGTAGAAGAACAAACCAATATTTTCGAGCGTTTTTACCGCGCAAAAGAGCTCTCTGTTTACGTTTCAGGATTTGGGCTCGGATTATATATATGCCGGGATATCATAAACCGGCATAACGGGCGCATAGGAGTGGAGTCTGGCGGCAAGGGTTCCGTTTTTTATTTTTCTTTGCCTTTAAACGCCGGTCTTGTCAACAAAAAATAGTCAACAAAGAATTTATAAATGAATAAAATTCTGAGTGCTGTGAAAAGTATCGGATACTACTTTGTTGAAACAGTACGCTTTTAGTTTTTTCTACTTTTTTAAAGATGCCATGTCAATGACGAAACGATATTTAACATCGCCTTTCAGCAAACGTTCATATGCTTCGTTGATCTGCCGGATATCAATCATCTCTATGTCTGAAACGATATTATGTTTGCCACAGAAATCAAGCATTTCCTGTGTTTCGGCTATGCCACCAATCATGGAACCGGCGAAGCTTCTGCGGTATGGAATGAGGCTGAATGCAGCCACCGGTAGCGGTTCTTCAGGGGCTCCTACCAACGCTAATGAACCATCCACCCGCAACAGGTTTAGGTAAGCATTGATGTTGTGCTGCGCAGAAACTGCATCTAAAACAAAGTGCAATTTGCCCGCATAGCGTTTCATTTGTTCTTTGTCTTTAGAAAGCACTACATCATCAGCGCCCAAACGTTTCGCATCTTCAACTTTTGAAGGTGACGTGGTGTATACAATAACTTCTGCACCCATCGCCTTGGCGAGCTTCACGGCCATGTGTCCTAAGCCACCTATACCAACGACACCTACTTTTTTACCAGGCCCTACATTCCAATGTTTTAGTGGCGAATAAGTAGTGATGCCCGCACACAGCAGTGGGGCAGTCGCAGCAAGGTCAAGATTCTCAGGGACGCGTAATACGAACGCTTCATCCACAACGATGCTTTCGGAGTAGCCGCCATAAGTGCGTGTACCAAGGTATTTATCCGGTGAATTATAAGTTCCGGTATTCCCGTTTTCGCAATATTGTTCCAAACCTTCTTTGCAATATTCGCATTCGCGGCAGCTATCTACCATACAACCTACCGCCGCTAAATCTCCTTGTTTAAATTTGGTAACATGTTCGCCTACACTTACCACTTTACCTACAATTTCATGACCGGGCACACAAGGATATACAGTACCATGCCATTCATTTCTCACAGTGTGAAGATCGGAGTGGCAAACACCGCAATATAATATTTCAATTTCTATATCATGCGATGCCGGATGTCTTCGGCTGATGTCTAACCGGTCTAATGGAGCATCGGCTGCTTCTGTTCCAAAGGCTTTTACTCTTTTTGTGTTAGTTGCTTTTACTCCTTCAGCTGTCGCTTTTACAGATTCCATATCAAAAGTTTTTTTGTGATTGGGTTAAAAAATAAAGTCATCAATTTCAAGTACGGTAATTTCTATCAATAATCGTACTGTTTTCTATTGCTGCGTTTCGTTGAATCCATATCTGTAAAGAAGATAGTTTCCGATTGTCAAATGATATAACTGACCTTTTGGTACAAACCGAAAGGACCGTGATTTGAAATAACGTTAAATCATCGGCCAGGCTATATTCTGGAAGACAGTAAAACCCTGGTGGTAAATGGTGTCACCGGATCGTGTGCAACTGCCCATATGACGGATGGCAGCAGGGTAGCTTATAAAGAGCTCTTTTGTGCAACCGGTATTGTAAAACAAAAAGTGGAGCCTTTTCCAACTTCACTTTCAAATTCCATCTTTCCTGAATGGCGCTTGATGATTTCGTTACAAATGTAGAGCCCAAGGCCTAATCCCGGATAGGTACTTTCGCTGGCCCGGAAGAACCGGCTGAATAATTTTGATTGATCGGAAAGCGGCACTCCTATACCAAAATCCTGCACACTGAGGGTGATTTTGTCATCATGATTTACCGAGGAAACAATAATTCTATCTGCCGCAGGCGAATATTTAATTGCGTTTGATATCAGGTTAATGACCACCTGTCCAAGCCTGTTCCTGTCGCCATCTATAATTATTGTGTCAGCAAGATCAAGTACAATTTTATGAGACCCTGCGGAAAGCTGCATAACATTGATCACTTCATTTACCATCGCATTGAAATCGATCTTTTCATAATAAAAGTTCAACTGACCGCTACTGGTCTTTGATGCGTCCAGCAAATCACCAATCAAACGGGTCAATTTTTCTATTTGCATATCCATTTTGGTGAGCATCTGCAATGCGCCTGTACTTTCACCCTTTTCCAGGCTCATCATCAAAATCTGTGTGTAGGCTCTCAAACTCGTTACGGGCGTTTTTAACTCGTGGCTTGCCATGCTGATAAATTCATCCTTCTTCTCCATATCGCTTTTCTGGTCCTCGATATCAGTGCAAACGCCACACCAGCCGATAATTTTTTGATCATGATCCCTGACCGGTAACGCATGTGCAACGAACCAGCGATAAACGCCCTTAGCCGATAATTTTCGGTCTTCAGTTTTAAATGGAACACCTGTCACTAATGACTTATTCCATAGTGCCAGGCTATGGTTAACGTCGTCCGGGTGAATTACGGACAGCCATCCGCTTCCTATTGATTCCTCATATTTTAGTCCTGTGTAATCGTACCATTGCTGGTTCAGATAATCATAATCTCCATTGGGTAAGGCCGTCCAAACGATCGCAGGTATGCTGGTGGCTAGAAATTTAAAATGTTCGCGACTCGTTAGTAATTCTTTTGTTCTTTCATTTACTTTTAGTTCCAATTCATTATTTAACTGATCCGTAAATTGCTGGGCCGATTTCAGACGGTCATTCATCTCTTTTAATTCCTGTTCGGTATTTTTTTGGACGGACAAATCCGTAAGGATAAGGCTTAAAGCGGTTCCTTCATCCAGTTCCAGCCTAGCTGAAGATATAAGGAAAGGAATGTATTCGGCATCGCCGGTTATCAGAAAAATTTCACCTTTACTCTCTCCCTTCCAACCATTATCAATTATAACTTGAATTTTGTCATTCATTTCAGAAGGAACGAATGATTTGAAATAAGATCCTATAATTTTTGGCAGCGGCAAACCCATCATACTGGCGAACCGCGAATTGCTGTATAATATAATTCCTTCTTTATTTAAGGTTATAGCGCCTTCCTTCATTTTCTCAATAAAAACGCGATAAGTTTGATCCGCGCTTTTTAGAGTATAAATCCGTGGCCCATTCTGATCTTTTACCAAAAAAGCATCCACCTGCCCGGAGCGGATTGCTTCAATAGTTTCATTGGCTTCATCAAGCTTTTGACGCAATTCTTCAATTTCAGATAATTTTTTCGGTCTTTTTATATCGTTCATTAAAAATTATTTATTTAAACCTAATGCCGCAATCACTTTTGCGGTATCAGACAAATCGCCAAACAGTTTTTTCACGGGTAAGGGCAAATATTTAACCAACATTGGCAAGGCTATTAATTGCTCATTTTTTGCTATTAACGGCTGTTGATAAACATCAATTATTTCCAACTCATATTTGCCCTGCATGTGTTTTTCACAAATACTTTTTAAGTTGGCAATGGCTCTTGCAGAATTAGGGGAAACGCCAGATATGAATAATGTCAGAGAAAATTGAGATTCCGGTTCTTCCATATTTACAAGCGCATTATATAATGATGAATATCGTTTGATCATGCTAATTTTTGTACCGGAACAATATTTAAGCCAACAAGTACTTTTTCTTCATTTGAAAGATCTCCAATAATTTTTCGCATGGGAACCGGCACTTTTCTCACCAGGGTCGGTACCGCAAAAATCTGGTCGCCCTCAGCTAACTGGGGCTTTATCAAAAGATCTATTACTTCAATCCTGTATTTTCCTTCCAAATGCTCTTCACAATATTTTTTTAAATTCTTTAAAGCCGCTACTGACTTTGGAGTTTTTCCCGCGATATATAGCTTTAACTCCCATGTTGCATCTCCCATAATTAATATTTATTTTTTTCTTTTATCTATCCTGGCGTCCCTGCTTTGGCGCTTCCTGGTCATTTCTGATCTGTTTTTTTCCATGGCATCCTGCCTTAACTGACCTTCAAAATAGACACGATTCAATTCATCTTTTACCGACTCAAATTCTGAATTGAGGGCCGCAATCTTGCTTTCAAGCATCAATTTTTTATTTTCAATCTCTTTATTTTTTCTATCGAGCGCATCTTGCTGCGATGCTTCTCCTGCAATCTTTTCCAGATGGTAAAGTTCTCTTGCTGATCCAATAAGCACTCCGTTGGGGCCAAGGGCAACATCCACAATTTCGATTCCATGATCTGTAATAATAAACTCTCTTACCTGGTTTGAATTTTTCATTCCCCTCGATTTCAATATATAAATGCCCCGATTTCTTTCCCCATTCAATTCCATATCGCGTACAGATATCCACGCATCTACCAGCGAGGATATATCTTCATCCGCCTGGTTATGTTGCCCCCCTGCCGAGGTAAGCGCTGTAAACATTACGGTAATCTGTTCTCTTTGTAAAAAATCGATTAGCCTTGTTAAAATGGATTTCACTTCGCTCACATCACCCACAGTTACGAGGTTCGTTATCGGATCGAGAACCACCATTTTCGGCTTAAATTTCCTGATCAGCTTGTAAATTACCACAAGGTGCATTTCGAGACCATACAAAGTAGGTCTGGAGGCATAAAATTGTAATAGCCCGCTTTTGACATGCTGCTCAAGATTTAGGTTAATAGATCTCATGTTTCGCATGATCTGTTCAGGGGATTCTTCAAAAGCAAAAAACAGGCAACGTTCTTTTCGCATACATGCTGCATTGGCAAAATAAGCCGCCATGCTTGTTTTGCCGGAACCCGCTGTGCCGGAAACGAGAATGCTGCTTCCCTTGTAAAAGCCTTTTCCTTCCAACATCTCGTCCAGTGCGGGAATGCCTGATGAAACTCTTTGAGAAGAAACTTTATTTGACAATGACAACGAAGTAATGGGCAAAACAGAAATTCCATCTTCGTCAATTAAAAATGGATATTCATTGGTACCATGTACAGAGCCACGATATTTAATAATTCTCAGCCGGCGGGTCGAAATTTGATTTTGTATACGATGATCTAATAATATAACACAGTCTGAAACGTATTCTTCAAGTCCCTGGCGGGTTAATTTGCCATCTCCTTTTTCGCCCGTTATTATAGCCGTAACCCCTTTGTCTTTTAACCAGGCAAAAAGCCGCCGCAACTCTGCCCTCAAAATTCCGTGATTGGTTAATCCCGAAAAAAGATTTTCAATGGTGTCCAGCACCACTCTTTTGGCGCCAATGCTGTCAATTGCATAGCCAAGGCGTATGAAAAGCCCTTCAAGATCATACTCGCCCGTTTCTTCAATTTCGCTCCGGTCGATATGTATGTGGTCTATTTTAATTTTTTTAGCAGCGATCAGCTTATTTAAATCAAATCCAAGCGATGCCACATTTATTGCCAGCTCTTCGCTTTTTTCTTCAAAAGCAACAAAAACGCCCGGTTCATTATATTCCATGGCGCCTTTTACAATAAATTCCATTGAAAATACGGTTTTGCCACTTCCTGCATCGCCGCAAATCAATGTGGGCCGCCCTTTTGGCAAGCCACCCGCTGTAATTTCATCCAAACCCGCGATACCGGTGGGCGCTTTTTGCAGTGTTTGGTTTTCTGGTTTCTTCCCTGATAGCTTCATTATAAAAACAAGTTTTTTTTTAATGCAATAAATAAAGATAATCCGATAGGAAATACAAGGTAAAAATTTAAAAATAAAAGTGTCGGATAAAATTGTTTTGAAAATTCCTTACCAATGAAAAAATCCGTAAGGGGTTAATAATAAGGAAAAATCGGAAAAAGCCGTTAAGGCAAAATGATTAAAAAATGATCTGAATAAATTGGGCCGGTGAAGTGATATAACCACCCGAAAAGACCCCAAAAACCAACCATCAACAAATCGCAAAAACTGCCCGAAATCCCTTTTTTTTGGGAATAAGAATTTGTAAAGGGCAAAAGTTTAAGGGATAACGATCATGGACAACCGAGCATGCCGCTACAAATGAAATAAATAATTTTGAGCCAAAATCCTTATAAATGAAAATGTAGATTTTTATCTTTATGTAAGCAGCTTCCTTTATAATCACTTCAAACGCCGAATTGCCTCAGATGATGATCAAGATGTTTATAAAATAAAATGTTCCATTCATTGGCAGACATTTTTCCAAAGGAGAAATTGTCTTTCCCTTCAAAATGTTCTCTTCCCAGGCGCTGTACTTTTTGTATGTTTTCGATCAACAACGATTTTTCTTTTTCAAAATCCCTGCTGTTTTTAATTAAAAAATCCGAACCAGTCGGGCTATTGATTTTAAAGGGTTTTTCCCCAACAACAAAATTTTTGACAAAATTCATCAGCACAAATTTCTTCAGTATTCCCGGCTTCTTAAATTTTTCCGGTTCGAAGAGAAAGGCATAGGCAACATTGCAATGAGCCAACATTTGATCAGCGCTCATTTTGCCCCATCCGGGTTTTTGATCGGGTGTAAGATGATTGATCCGGTCAATCACTTCGTTTGCAGTGTCGTGAGTAAAAATGTCTTTGATCATTGTATGTAAATTTATGGTGTTTGATGTTTTGTCAGAATGGTGATTTTCTACAAAATCGCTTATTTCGTTCCATATTTCGATTGTAAAAAATCAATGGTGGTTTTGATTAATTCTTTTAAAACATCGGTGTCAATGTCCGATAATCTTTTCACATAAATACAGCCTTTTCCCATTTTAAATTTTCCCAAACCTGTCAATAGTTCTTGTTGCTTTTCACCTCCTGAATATACATAAAGTGAGATGGCTGCCTTGCGTGGTGAAAATCCAACAAGCAGCCAATCGCCTTGCTGGCGGCTCCTTTCGGACTTATAAGGATAGCTGCCAAATCCGATGATCGACGGCCCCCACATTATGGGCTCGTAACCCGTAACATCTTTCATCAGCGCGACAAGGTCAAAGCTATCCTTTCGTTTTTGGTCGGTATCTGCAAACGTATTTATGAAATCGGCAACGTTTGCGGTCGTTGGTTTTGTTTTTGGTTCAGCCATAATTTTAGGTTTGTGTATTTTGTTTCATGAAATCCTAAAAAGAATGTTCCTGGCGTAAGTTAAATATAAATGTCTTCATACGGAATTTTGTAAGATTGCCAATGTGATTATCTGCGGAAACGTTGATCGCAGAATACCAATAAATTCAAAACGTTTATAGGATCGATAAATCATCCGGAACCAATCCCTCAGGGAAAGATCGTAAAAAACAAATACGCAGCAAAGATCACCAACAGCACAATGCCATACAGAATATTGGTTTTACCGGTCACCAGGGAAAGCATTACAGTAAAAATAGATAGCATCAGCAGAACGGTAGACGTGGTATCAATGCCCAGCATCACGGTTGATCCGGTAAACAAAGAAAATACCGCAACAGCCGGTATGGTAAGCCCAATACTGGCCAGAGCGGAACCAAGCGCCAGGTTCATGCTGGTTTGAAGCCGGTCGCGCCGTGCAGCCTGTACAGCAGCAATACATTCAGGTAATAAAACTACCAGGGCAATGATAATTCCTACGAGGGCGTTGGGAGCTCCCATTGCTGAAACGGCAGATTCGATAGCAGGCGATAAGGTTTTTGCCAATAATACTACCGCGCCCAGGCATACAAATAATAAAACCAAACTCAACACGGTGGCCTTATTGCTTGGTAAAGGTGCATGTGCCTCCTCACTATCACCGTTATGCGTATTTTCTGGCAAAAAATAATCCCGGTGACGGACAGACTGGATCATAATAAAGCTGCCATACAAAATCAGGGATACAATCGAAACAAAAATCAATTGTGGAGTGGTGTACACAGGTCCCGGCTGGCTGGTGGTATAATTAGGTACTACGAGTGTTAAAATAAGGATCGCCGTTAAGGCAATCAGGGCTGACGAAGCGGAATGCTTAATGATAAATTGTTCACGAAACTTGGCGCCACCCACTAATATACAAATTCCGATAATACCCGTTAAGATGATCATGATGGCTGCAAAAACGGTGTCCCGTGCAAGGGCAGCAGTTTTTTCTCCGCCGGAGGATATCAGCGACACGATTAATGAAACCTCAATGATCGTAACCGCCAATGCAAGGATGATGGTTCCAAACGGTTCCCCAACTCTGTGCGCCACCAGCTCTGCATGATACACCGCCGCTAATACACCGATAATTAATATTACGGAGAGTAAAATAATAAAGATGGTCGCCGAGCTAATGCCCGAGCCAAAGTAGCCCAGCCAGGCCACCAGTGGTGCTATAATTGTCCAGAGTGGTAAACCTGTTTTTAACTTCATTCTCAAATATAATTAATCATGCTTAAAGCAGGCAACATGAACAACTTTAAGACAAGTAGCTGACCAAAAGCGCCGGTTATCCTTGATATATAGAATGAAAATCTTGCAATTCAGCAGACTGGTCCGGTGGCGCTGGCCGGACAAACGCGCGGAGCGATCGGGCCTGCCTGTCCGGTAGGCAGGTTGTCCTTGATTTTTTTGGAACATCCCGATCCGTCGGGAGTTCTTTTGCATCAAGGCAAAAGAAAAAGCAAAAAAATAATTGCTATTCACCACCTGGCTGACTGCTCGTTACTGTTTTAAAAACAGATTTCTATATTTTAGCTTATAAGGCTTTGCACCGTCGCAAAAAAACAAAAAAAACAAAATTCAATTTGAAACGATTACGCCTGCTCAAAAATGCACGCAGCACCGTTATATTTGTTCTCTGATAAAAATCAGATCATTACAACAATGCATGAACAACTACCATTCATGCTGGCGCTCGTTGCAGCCATTGTGCTCATTGAGATGCTGGCAAGAAAACTCCGGATTGCTTACCCGGTATTATTGGTAGTGGCAGGTTTGTTCATCAGTTTTATACCGGGTCTACCTAAAGTGCAGGTGGATCCAAACATGATATTTTTTATTTTTTTACCACCGTTGCTGTTTGAAGCCACATGGAACATTTCATTTAAAGAAATGAAAAAATGGTGGCGCATCATCAGCAGCTTTGCTTTTTTGGTGGTGCTTTTTTCTGCATTGACGGTTGCGCTCTTTACCAACTATTTTATTCCCGGGTTTACCATTGCATTGGGTTTTCTGCTGGGAGGCATTGTGTCGCCACCAGATGCAGTAAGCACAGGAGCCATCATGAAATTTGTAAAAATTTCCAAATCCACTTCTGCCATTCTTGAAGGCGAAAGTCTTTTTAATGATGCGTCGTCACTCATTATTTTCCGGTTTGCCCTGGTAACGGTAGGTACAGGCCAGTTTATTTTTCAGCAGGCGATGATCGATTTTTCGTGGATGGTAATTGGCGGCATTGGCATTGGACTCATCTTCGGATGGCTGTTCATGCAGGCGCATAAGCGATTGCCCACCGACGCTTCATCCGATATTGCTTTCACACTCATTGAGCCTTACTTTCTCTATTGGATTGCCGAGCAATTGCATAGCTCCGGGGTACTGGCTGTCGTTTCCGGCGGTCTGTTTCTGGCAAACAAGCGGCTTGTATTCTTATCAAGCGCCAGCCGCGTTAAGGGATACAATTTTTGGGAAGCTTTTATTTTTATTCTTAACGGAATTGTTTTTATGCTCATTGGTCTTGAATTGCCTCAAATCGTTGAAGGCCTGCGGGCGGACGGTATCCCATTGGCCACAGCTATTAAATACGGCGTCTGGGTAACCGCTATTTTAATTGCAGCAAGAATGATCAGTTCCTATGTCGCAATGGCTGCAACGATTATTTTCCGGCCGGGCGTGGCGCCCACGCGTGACCGGCGAAGGATGTTGGAGCTGCCCTTATTATTAGGCTGGACAGGAATGCGCGGTGTAGTGTCTCTTGCGGCTGCTTTGGCAATCCCGGTTACCATGCAGAATGGTGCGCCTTTTCCTTATAGAAATCTTGTACTCTTTATAACATTTATGGTGATACTGCTTACACTCTTACTGCAGGGCCTCACGTTGCCTTATTTTATTAAACGGTCTAAACTTTTTGACGGTATTAATGAAATTCCGGAAGAAGATGCGCGGTTGACCTTAAGAAAGGAGTTGGCCATTTTTACAGTTGGGTTGCTGAAACAAAAGCAGGAAAAGGGTTTGTACAATGATGCCTATCTACTGCGTTTGGTTGGTCACTGGGAAGACAAGATCAGGGAGCCAGAGAATTTTAAAATGACTGCAGAGGAAAAGCGTCATTATTTAGAAGTGCTGGAAAGTCAACGCCAGTTTTTGGCCCGATTAAATAAAGATCCTGCAACAGATGAAACGGTTATCCGCTGGCAGATTTATCAGATCGACCTGGAAGAGGAGCGCATTAACCAGATATGATGGTTGTTGGAATTTGGTAGATTCATCAAGGCCCCTCCGAAAATAATATTTCAGAATTTAGAATTTATAAGATTGGCTTAAACGCACGCCAACATAATTTTATGGCTTCATCAGGTTAGTTGAATTTCCTCAACATATAAAATAATGCCTTTCGAAAAGCTGTAGCATCGTAATGTTACCTTGGTTGGAAGCGTATGTTTACCATGTTTTTTTGGCTGGCAATCGCTACCTTTAATAAGTCAATGATATCCTTTAAAACATTAGACCCCCGAAAGACCAGAAAAAAATTCCCTGGGGAATGCCCCGGGGTTTTTAATTAAAAAAACAGTAAGTTTAATCAGGCAAAAAATTACTGAAGATGCGGCGAGAGACGAACAAGAGAATCATTTCTATTGAAGGATCATTAATCTAAAAAGCAGGAACATGGTTGGAATTAAAAATAAAAAAAAACAGAATATGGGTAAATACATTCGAACTATAACAGTGATGGGTATCCTTTTTATATTGTTGGCTTGCTCCAATACAAGAAAAATAAAAAGTAACGACTGGATAAGTCTATTTGATGGGAAATCACTTGACGGTTGGATAGCAAGTGAAGAACCGGGCACGTTCTCGGTTGAAGATGGAAGTATTAAGGTAGCCGGCCCCCGGTCTCATTTATTTTATAACGGCACTGTAATGGATCATAATTTTAAAAATTTTGAATTCAAAGCGCAGGTAATGACCAGGCCCGGCTCCAACTCCGGCATCTATTTTCACACTGCCTATCAGCAAATTGGTTTTCCTTCCAAAGGGTTTGAAGTGCAGGTAAATAACTCTCATACTGACTGGAAGAGAACAGGCAGTCTTTATGATATTAAAGACACGAAGGAGGTATATGTAAAAGACGATGTATGGTTCACAGAATATATTCGCGTGGAAGGAAAGCATGTAGTCATTAAAATTAATGATACGGTAGTTACCGATTGGACGCAGCCCGACGATTTTGTTCCTGAGAAGGGAGAGGAGGGACGCATTATTTCCAGCGGCACTTTCGCCTTACAGGGACATGATCCAAAAAGTGTTGTGTTTTTTAAAGATATTTTGGTTAAGCCATTGCCATAGCTGGAGGTACATAATCGGCCATAAATTTTAAGACAAAATCTGCCCCGGCAGATTTTGTTGTTTAACAGATCAGATAAGCCAAAATATAGTTTTTTCGTTTTTAGTTCCTGGCGAAAGGCTTTCAAAAATTTTTTTATGCTGAAATCTTTATAACAGATTGTTCTAACAACAATACAAAAAGTGTATGCTGGGACGTCTTGTTCAATCGTAGTTTTTTTGGTACTATTGCATCTTATACCACTAATGCTAAATGTTGATGACAAGCGTGTTAAAATAGCTTGTAAAACATTTTTAAATCTTTACAGAACTAAAACCATGAGACAAACGCTGCTGCTTTTTGCTATTACTATAATTACAACCGGTGCAATTGCTCAAGGCAAATCGGTTAACTATGGTCTCAAGGTTGGACTTAATATTGGGAAGATTGGAATATCTCCGCCCTTGCAAAATCGAACTGAACATTACGGTGCTGGTCTTGTTGCCGGCGGCCTTACAAGAATTCCAATATTAAAAAAGATAAAGATACAGACAGAGGCATTATATCATTTACACAACTCTTCATTAAAATTTAATCCATCGTCGGGTGGCGACGTAAATGAGATAGACTTGTCACTACATCAAATTTCATTGCCGGTTCAATTGTCTTACTCTATCATCCCAAATGTGAGTTTAAATGCTGGTGTATCTGCTAATTACAATTTCTATTTTAGTCAAAAGGTGATGAGAGATTTCGGTACCAATCCTTCATTTAATATATCCGATGAAATAGTAAATTTCCAGTCAGGAGTGTTGGGAGGTATTACTATTTATGCAAGCAGCTTCATTATTGATGCAAGATATAATCGGATGACTGGCAGCACTTACAATAAAAGAAGTACAGACGACCCCACTGAATATCATTTGGGATTCTTTCAACTTTCATTGGGATACAGGTTTTAATTAAAAAATACGAAAAGATGCTAAGGCACGCCGGTCAAAGGATCATGATACGACAATGGTTAGACGAAATTTAAACAATGCTTAGCGAATGGCAAATGATACAACCATACACGAATAAAAAGAATTTAAAATTATTGATAAATTAAGGGTCGGTAGAAAAGTTGGTTACATTTCTAAAATCTGCTTTTTCAAGTATGGTATTTGAAAATTTAGATCCTGCAACTTGAAGAATTACTTTGCAGGTAACAATTGGACATTAACTATAGCAGTTGAAAAAAATTGAATTGCCGACCTGCGGTAATACTCATCGTTACCGATAAAAAGACAATCTTCAAACAACTCAAAATGTAGTTTTTCGTAATTCGGTCAGTGGCCCTTAAAACATTAGCCGGTGAAAAATTACTGTTTTTCCAATACGATCGACGTCGTTGCCGTTTGAATCATTTTGTAAGTTTCGCCAGAGTCTCTGAAAGTGGAATCCCTGGAAACATTTTGTTTTATCGTTAGCAGGTTTCCGCTCAAAGTAAAGCGGCCTCCGCTGGCAGATCCCTGGTAGGAACCACTACCATCTGCAGGTACAGTTAATCCTCCCTGCGGAAAGTAAATCGAGTCGGTGCCAATAATTTTATACTGGCCTGTGGAGTTGCTGGATGGTAAAGTAAAACTGAATGGATAGCTCAATGAATCAATCAACGTGGCCCCATCATATTCATATGCCTTAGCCTCGGTATTTACAGAATAGGTTAAGTCTTTGGCCGTTAAAGAACCGTTGTTGAAGATAACAACACCTCCGTTACTGATGGTAGAGTAGTCAGAAGTGGTAACGACCCTGTCGCCGGAACTGCCGGTAATAGAGCTGTTTGTTTTTGCGGAAATATATTTAAAATTATAACTGCCTTCGATGCCTGAGGTGCTGTTAGTATTATTATCTTTTTTACACGCAGCCAGTAAGATGACTACCGAAAGCAATATGGTTCCAAATCGTTTTTTCATATAATCATTTTAACATAAACGAAGATAATGTAAAATTATTTTTCATGACTGATGCGCCGTTTTACGGATGCAACTCAAATCATTCTAATCAAAAAACGTTGATGTTTTTTTTGAATGACAGCACGTTAACTTAATATACCGTAACAATAATTCATGAGAAAAAAAATGCTCGCGTCATGGCTGGCCGCCCATCTGAATCCATTCGCACAAAAAGATTTCTTATGCCAGCAAATGATAAATAATAAGACATCTCATCTCACAGCAGATCCTTCAAAAAGGTTATGGGGGTTTGCTTGCATTATTGGCTATATTAGCAACATTAATATCGCCGATTACCCATCATGTGCAAAAAATGCTTTCTATTAAAACAGCGAATAAAAATAGCAGTTAACTAACTCATGCATATCCTCATTTCTCCTAATGCTTTTAAAAATAGCCTGAACGCTGAAGATGCTGCTTCTGCTATCAGAGACGGATTGATGCAAAGCAACCTGGATTGCAGTTGTTACTGTTTTCCGATTGGTGATGGCGGCGATGGTACCGGTGATCTGATAATTAAGAAATGCGAAGGTGTACTGGTATCTACAGAAGTTCATGATTCCTTAGGAAGAAGTATAGAGGCAACATTTGGATTAATTGATGCGGGTAAAACCGCTATCATAGAAATGGCAAATGCATCGGGGTTTCGTTTATTAGGACCTGATGAGTTAAACCCTTTACTAGCTACATCATTTGGAACCGGGGAGCAGATCCGTATTGCGCTGGATCGTGGCGCAACAAAGATTATTATAGGAATGGGAGGATCCGCCACAGTGGATGGCGGCACAGGAATATTACAAGCGTTAGGTATTCGCTTTTTGAGTGCCGCCGGAAAAGATTTATCAGGCCTTCCCGAAACCCTGGCACAACTCTCGACCATAGATATTTCAGGACTTGATCAGAGGATTTTTGATTGTGAGATAATAGTTCTTTGTGATGTGGACAATTTCCTGTTAGGTGAGTTGGGATCTGCAGCAGTTTTTGGTCCGCAGAAAGGCGCTTCCCCGGAATCTGTTGTAAGCCTGGAAGCCGCGCTCAGCCAGCTCGCAAAAGTGACTTTGCAACAAACAGGCAAAGATATTTCCAATATTAAATATGGAGGTACTGCCGGGGGTGCAGCCGCAGGTTTGTATGCTTTTCTGAATGCCCGGCTTGTGAATGGAATAGATCATTTTCTCGGGCTCACTGGTTTTGATTCAGCCTTAGAAAACGCAGATCTTGTGATTACCGGAGAAGGTAGTATTGATGAACAAACACTTCGGGGCAAAGGACCATTTGGCGTTGCAAACCGCGCAAAACTTAAAGGAATCCCGGTCATTGGATTGGCAGGAAATATTCCTGTGAAACGAAATGCCGGCTTGCAGAAATATTTCGATGTGTTGATGTGCATAGCAAATCAACCGTCCGGTCTTGAAACTGCATTAGCAAATACTTCAGCCAATCTTACAAGAACCGCTGCTGAATTAGGCAATTTATTAGCCTTAATGTATAAAAAGAATGATGCATAGGAATGATGTATAGGATTATCATTTACGAATTATAATATTCAAGTTTTTTTTGATTGACTCAAGTAAAACGATTTATTACTATATTCGGCATTCGCAATTGAGAGCAATTTACCAAAGCATGCAACATTCATAAATTCATTTTACAAATTTATAACGGATACCAAAATGGGTGACATTCAAATTAAGAAATCAACAGAAAATTACGACGTTATCATTGTTGGCTCAGGTGCCGGCGGAGGAATGGCCGGGTACGTATTGGCACAAGCCGGAGTTAAAGTACTAATGCTGGAAGCAGGTCCGTACTTTGATCCCGCCAAAGATTCAAAACAGCTTCTATGGCCCTGGCAATCTCCACGAAGAGGTGCCTCCACCACGCGCGCATTCGGAGATTTTGATGCGGCCTATGGCGGATGGGATATTGATGGCGAACCCTATACAATGAAAGATGATACGAAGTTTCGATGGTTTCGCTCACACATGTTAGGCGGTCGTACCAACCACTGGGGAAGAATTTCTCTTCGTATGGGACCACATGATTTCAAAGGAAAAACTTTTGACGGCGCTACTGATGACTGGCCTATTAGCTATGATGATGTAAAACCTTATTACGATAAAGTGGATCGTTTACTTGGTATATATGGAACAGTAGAAGGGCTGGAGAATGAGCCGGATGGCATATTTCTGCCGCCGCCTGCACCAAGGCTCCACGAAATATTTATAAAACAAGGAGCAAACAAAGCAGGTGTAAAAGTGATTCCCGGAAGAGGTTCTGTTCTTACAAAGCCATTGCCCGGAAATAAGGATCGCGGTGCCTGCTTCTTTTGCGGACAATGTGGAAGAAGCTGTAAGGCTTACGCTGATTTCTCTTCTTCATCGTGCCTTGTGATTCCGGCAATTAAAACAGGCAATCTTAAGGTAATTCCGAATGCTATGGTGCGGGAAGTAATTGTCGGAAAAGATGGCTTGGCCAAAGGAGTTTCCTATGTAAGTAAAGATGACATGATGGAATACCAGGTGAATGGCGGGATCGTTATTCTCGCTGCAAGTGCCTGCGGATCTGCACGGATACTCCTTAATTCAAAATCAACCACACATCCAAATGGATTAGCCAATAGCAGTGGTATTGTTGGAAAATATTTACACGATTCCACTGGCGCTAACATGTCTGGTTTTCTACCGCACCTGGTGGATCGTAAAAGATACAATGAAGATGGGGTAGGGAGTGCGCAAATCCTATCACCGTGGTGGCTTGATAATAAGAAATTAGATTTCCCGCGCGGATATCATATTGAGTATGGAGGAGGAATGCGAATGCCTTCTTATGGTTTTGGCTCCGGCGTTCCAGCCATAAATGGATTGGTACCTGGCAAAGACGGAAAGATGAAAGATGGTGGCGGGTTCGGAGCTTCATTAAAAGAAGATTTTCGCCATTTTTATGGAGCCAATGTTGGTATGGCGGGTAGGGGCATGGCTATTGCGCGCGAATCCAATTATTGCGAAGTTGATCCAAACGTGGTGGATAAATTTGGTATCCCGGTGTTACGCTTTAACTATAAATGGAGCGATGCAGAGATCAACCAGGCTAAGCACATGCAGGACACCTTTGAATCCATCATGCACGCTATGGGCGCTGTTGTTACGTCGGCAAAAAAAGGCAAAGAAGAAAATTACGGCCTTCTTGCTCCCGGAGAAATTATTCATGAAGTGGGAACAGCAAGAATGGGGGATGATCCCAAAACATCAGCATTGAATAAATGGTGCCAGGCCCATGATTGTAAAAATTTATTTGTAACCGATGGAGCACCTTTCGTTCAGCAGGGAGATAAAAATCCTACCTGGACCATCCTTGCGCTATCCATGAGAACAGCAGAATACATCATTGATCAAAGACAGAAAAAAAATCTTTAATTATGAACAGAAGACAATCATTAAAAGCAATCGGAATTACTACCCTCAGTGCGGGAATATTATTAAATGCCTGTAAGTCTGATTCAGCGGAAGCAGTTTCAAAAATAGCTGATAACAATCCTGATGATAACGAATCTCCCGGATTAGAAGAATTTGAGAAGGAAAGATTGAAGAAATTAAAAAGTGAGCCCGCATTTTTTAATGAACATGAAAGGAACACACTCATCCTATTGGCCGACATTATTATTCCGAAAGATGATGTATCAGGCAGCGCTTCAGATGCGAAGGTGATTGACTTCATAGATTTTATTGTGAAGGATATTCCGGAACACCAAATCCCATTGAGAGGAGGATTAAAATGGTTGGATGTGCAATGTCTCAATCGCTATGAGCATTCTTTCAGCGGTAGCAGTTCAAGTCAGCAATTGGAGATGGTGACGGATATTGCGTACCCAAAAAAAGCTAAACCCGGAATGCAGCAGGGTGTTGTTTTCTTCACCAGGCTAAGAAGCCTTGTAGCAACAGGATTCTACACCAGTGAAATTGGCATAAAGGATATCGGTTATGTAGGAAATGTGCCGGGGCAATGGACGGGAGTTCCTCCTGAGGTATTAAAGCAATACAACCTTACCAATGTGTAAAAGCAACAATGAGCTTTCGTTTGTATCACAAACAAAATAAAAATTACTGAATAACTGATCGGACCTGCCGGCAAAGGCAGGTTCTTCATGAACGAAGCGAAGCCGCCTCATAGCACAGTTAAGAAATAACAAACCCGCGAATATTTTTTTGGAACCTCCCGATCCTTCGGGAGGTCTTTTGCATCAGGGCAAAAGAACACTCAAGAAAAAAATGAAATTTAATTTACAAAGAATTCCTTAATGATAAGATTTCCCACCGCCATTTAAGATGAACAGGTCTCTCCTTAACCATTAATAAAAAAGCCACATAACTCGAAATATAGTTTTTACGAATTCCCGTACGAGGAACCCCACAATTATTTAGCCTCAATCTTCATCACCACTCCGCCGCCTGCAGGTAGATTGAATTCCAACCTTTGGGATGCATGAATTTCATTGGTTTCTTTAATCAGCTTATTAGGATTATTGACTGCATCGGAGGCATCTCTGTATATTTCTGCATGGTAATTGCCTGCCGTTAAAAAATCAAGCGGGATGGTAACCGTTCTCGATGTGTTGTTATTAATAACGCCTATGTACCAATCATTACCTTTTCTTCTTGCAATTGACACCCATTGTCCCACGGCTGCACCCGGCACAACTGTCTGATCCCACACAGTAGGTACTTCACGGAGAAAATCAAAGCCCATCCTCGCCCTCATAGGCTTCGGGATAATCGCATACCATAGAAACATGATTTTCCAAAATAACATACATCGCCAGCATGTGGCAGCGCGTGCCCAACACATGAGGCCTTGTCGCCAATACTTTAAAGCCTGCTTCAGGCATTGCCCTGAAACCACCAAGATGATAATCGGTACAACCCGCAAGTCCACGTGTAAAAGGAATGTTGATATCATCATCCGGCGTGATTAAATTGCCCCATTTATCATTCTCATAATTTAATGTGCCCTCACGGGTCGACTCGTTGGGATAAGTCCGGCTCAAACCGGTAGGTTTATAGGCACCATGAAATTGTATTTCCAGGTGATGTGCCGCTGCTTTCTGCAATATTTCTTCCTGTATCTGAACCATCTCCTGGTCATCACGGTCCATAAAATCAACCATCATTCCTGCAATTCCCCATTTCTCATATAAAGCAAATGCGCTGTCCAGTTTAGGGTAAAGCGCCTGCCAATGCACCCAGAACCGCAGGCGCACTCCTTTACTTTTTGCATAATCGCTTAGCGCCTGTATGTCGAGGCCCGGCCTTGGTTTGGTCACATCTGTATGAGGTCCTGGAGCATACTGTTCTCCATCATTCTGGTACCAGGCAACCTGCCTGTAGCCAATCACGGTATGATATTCAATGCCATTCCGCGCGCAGAAATCAATATAATATTTTTCAAAATCCGCATTTTCCCCCGGCTCCCAGGTAGTGTCCGGCGATATGTCGCCATTCCACCAATGAAAGGTTGCCTTGCCCGGTTTCAACCACGACAGGTCTTTTATTTTACATGGCTCCGCGAGGTTGGTAAGGATGTTTGATTCAATAAGCGCTCCCGGCCTGTCACTGATCATCATAACCCGCCATGGCGTATGGTGGGGGAGGTCAGCCTTTACTTTTACAGCCTTTTGTCCCGGCCATGGACTGAGCTGGCTGGTTAATATTCCATTGCGTTTCATGAGCGACATACCGGCATAATTTAGCAGATTGGCTTCTGTAATGCTCATATAGATTTTGCCCGGGAACTCAAAGAGTGCGGGCATATCCATCAGCGTATCATTCACAATCTCTTTCAGCGGCATTGTATGGTAACGGTGCTCATGCGAGGTAGTAAAATTTTCAAGAAAAGCAACCGTTGCCGATGGATTTCCGGCAAGATTGAATTGGGTATTTTCATCATTCAGTATGTAGTGGTGCCAGTCATTTTGTTCGGGTATCTCATATCGAAATGCAAGGCCATCATTGAACACCCGCACTCTTAGCCAGATCTGCCGTTTTTTGCCAGTGCGTTCCCGCATCGGAATGGCGGCTTCTTTGTAATACTCGTGTACTTTGCTGGTTTTGCCTTGTGGCAGTGTATAATCATCAATTCCGTCGGAGAACGCTACACGCCCTGCCTGGATGTTGTTTCCAAAAAAATCATTGCCGGCAAAAGTTAGCCCGAGCCCACTATGTGCTACCAGGCTGCTGCGTTTATAGATAACCGAATATTCAGGATGTCCCTGCTTAATCGAGAACGTGAAAATTAATTCTTTGCCGGGTGATACAACACTTACCGTGCTTTGCGCAAAAAGAAAGTTACAGCAGGTAACACAAAAAAGAGCAACACCGAGTTTCCTAAATATCATAGAAGCTGATTTTCTAACAATGTACATTAAAAATACAAACTGCTAAAAGCAAGTTTTCTAAAAGGAAATCCACCTTAACGGGACAAGCCAAAATGTAGAAAATTGCATTTTATTTCAAATAAAAAATTTACACCGCCTGCCTATTCTTAATTGTTGTTGCTAAGGAGTTTTAATGTACACGCCGAAAGCCATGTAGATGCCGGCACATGGCCGATGCTCCAAAGTAGTGCAGTTTTTAGTTTTCACTCTTAAAATAAACATTGAAAGTTGAGCCTTCGCCAGGAACGCTTTCAACTTCAATCTTACATCCTTTATCGGTAAGCATTCGGTTTATAATGTATAATCCTATTCCTGTGCCCTCAATATGATGGTTTATCCTGGAAAACTTATCGAATATTGTTTTGTGATGTTTTTTATCAATACCCAATCCATTATCCATAATAGAAAGAACCACATAACCTGGCTGCTTCGTGGTGGTAATTAAAATTTTTGAGGGTTCATCAGCTTTCCTATACTTAATGGCATTACTTAAAAGATTAAAAACAATGCTCCTTAAATTTTTTCTTGGAAATATGATTTCTGATGTATTAAATTGGGTTTCTATGTCAATTCCGTAGTTATGAATGTCATTCCTTAACGCAAGCCTCACATCATGAAATATATCTTCGATATTCAGTCGCTCATCTTCATGGGGTATCTTCGATTTTGGGTCGATATGATTGGTGAAATCTTCCAAAAGTGTAGTCATATTTTTAGAAGCTCTTTTAAGCATATCAACCAATGAAGTAAATTGATTTGTATGGTTGTTATTAAATGCCTCCATTAAGCCGTCGGCAATTAAATTAACAGTCGAAAGCGGTTGTCGTATGTCGTGAGATAAAGTATAGACTAACGTGTCATGTTCGGCATTTAATTGTTCCAGCTCGTTTAATATAGCAATGCGTTTTGTTATATCCACAAAAGTGATAATTACACCGTTAGTTCTATTTTCTTTCCTTACATAATAGGGTAAAATATTCATTTGAAACCATCGTTTGTCGGTTGTTTGAACCTCCTTTTCAAGGATTTGATCTGTGGCAATTACTTCCCTTATATTTTCAATTAAAGTTGGATAGCGAATATTGTCTGTTATATCCTGAATATTTTTATTAATATCATCATGAGTCAATGTAAATTGCTTCATGGCAGGCGGTGTAAATTTCCTTAGTATGAGATTGCCATCTACAAATAGTTGTGGAATAATAGTATTGGCAAAATAGTTTTCTAAGTCCTCATTTAAAACATCAAATTCCTTAGCCGGCAGGTTTTCAGTAGTTCTTTCCAAAATATAAATTTAGTGTATGCCCATTCTGATTTTGTAAAGATAACACAGCGCACGGGGTGTTCGTCTTTTGTTTTTTTTCCGGATGATACTCCCGCAAAAGGTATGTTGATATTTATTTTATAATTTTATACTTTACTTTCCATTCTGCATTTTTCTCCGGCTAAATTGGCCATTGCATAAGTAAACAATCTTGTTATGAAAAAGACGATACCAGTAAAATCCGTTTCAAAGCAAACTTCTAAAAAGAAAAGCAAGCTTACCCCACTAAAAACACCGATAAAAAATGTGGTAATTATCTTCAAGGAAAATCATGGATTCGATAATTATTTCGGCACCTTTCCCGGCGCAAATGGAGTTTCAAATTTGCCTCACCTGCCCGATCCGCCGCTCAATGACCCTCTGCATACTCACGAGGCGTGGCTTAAGCGGAGCACGAATGCTGTAAAGGGCCAATATCACCAATCGGATATCCCCAATTATTTTTCTTTGGCCAAGCAATTTACTTTATGTGATAATTATTATACTGACGTGGCTGGCCCGTCAACGCCTAATCACTTAATGGTAATAGCAGCCGATTCTCCTGTAATAAATAATCCCCATCATAACGATCCAAAAAAATTGCAACCACCATTTAATCTTCCTTCTCTTCCTGAAAACCTTCAAAAGGCGGGATTAGAATGGAAAAATTACGGCGGCTATGCTTTTGATTATATTGTCAATCTTAAAGGGAATTCCAGGAACGTCCTGGCAGGCCAATTTTCAATAGACGCGGCAGCCGGAAAGCTGGCTAATGTTTCGTGGGTATATGGCCCAAAAAATCTTAGTGAGCATCCTACAGAAAATGTTGCGGATGGTGATGCCTGGACTGCAACACAAATTAAAGCAATAATTCAGGGTGGATTGTGGCCGTCAACCGCAATATTTATTACGTGGGATGACTGGGGAGGCTGGTATGATCATGTAACCCCTGCGGAAGTAGAAAAATGGAGTGATGGCACTCAATTCCGGTATGGTAACCGCGTAGGATGTATTGTGGTAAGCCCGTATGCCAGGGGCGGATATATTTCAAGTGCACTGCATTCGCATGTAAGTCTTGTCAAATTCTGTGAAACAATTTTTGGTGTACCGTCTATAAATAACCGGGACAAAGCCTCTGATGATATGTTAGACTGTTTCGACTTTTCTCAAAAGCCATTAGCCCCTCCAAAACTATAAGGGCATTTGGTAAACATCACTCAGTAAAACAAATTGATTTTCCGCACCAACATCTTTTATCTTTTTTAAGATGATATTGTTGCCAGGTAAAACTAAGAAACAACTATAATTTTTTAAATGTTAGCGTTTCACAAATGAATTTAAAAACCCAGTATCCTTTCACTTTAAGTAAGTGATCTTCGTCGATCCATGCCATTGAATCCCAATCCCTGCCATGTTTGGCGTCATAAATGATCCCGTCAGTCCATTCATTTTTTTCTGCATTATAATGAAGGTTTCGCAAAACATCCATACCAATCCATTTTCTTGATCGTAAAGTTTTATCGGGGTTTTTTTCGTCAAGGCGTTCATTCATTGCCTGGTCATTCTCATCTTTAAACCATAAGATCTTTGCTTTAAAATCTTCATTTTGTTTATAGACTTCTATTGTTAATCTATTGTCTGTTGTCATCCATTTACCAAGTATAGCATCGGGATCTTTTTGTGCATTACAGGCAATGGGAACAAGTAAACTCAATAGCAGGACCGCAATTATATTTTTCAATTATTAGGTTAAAGGGGTGAACAATTAATGGTACTCAATTTAAGAACTAATTTCAAAAGAATATAGTTGCCGGGATTTTGACAAAACTATGAGATGATGTGGCAAACGTCCGGCGCTTTGTAACTTTATTATAGCCATATAAGCAAAAATGTAGATTTTATTGATTCCGTGGTTACGATTAGGCGGCAGGGTAGTAGGGCCTTTAAGCACCATTTTCCTCCAGTGCTTTTATCAGTGCCTCAGCTGCCGGACCAGCAGACAAAGGATTTTGGCCTGTGATCAACAGTCCATCCTTTTCGAGGTGCGAGGTGAAGGGAAGCAACGCAGAATGATAATCCGCTCCTAATTCCTTCAACCGGGTTTCCAACTCATAAGGCACATTTCTACTGCGCATCACCATAGCTTCCTCGGTATTTGAAAAAGCCGTAAGTCTTTTTCCCTTTAATAAACCGGGTTGCAGCTCTGCAGCCTTAATAAGCGCAGCGGGCCCATGGCACACGGCCGCTACATATTTCTGCTCACTTAAAAATTCCAGGATTATTCTACCAGATAGTTCATTAGTTGCCAAATCCCAGATAGGCCCATGGCCGCCGGGAATAAATAAAGCATCATAATCGGCTACATGTACATCGCTTAAAGCGTGCGTGTCATTAAATGCCGCTTTCGCCACGTCATCATCATCAAATCTCCGGTTGGATGCCGTGATATTTTCTGTGAGCTTACTTAGAGGATCAATTGGTGGCGTGCCGCCTTTGGGGCTGGCAAGAGTCACCGCATATCCTTTATCTATAAATTCATAATACGGATCTGTAAATTCTCCAAGCCATACGCCCGTGGTGCTATCCGTATTCTCCATCTCTTTGTGGGAAGTAAGGATCATTAATATCTTTTTCATTTTTTCATTTGGTTTAATATTTAAGGTTGTTGTCAAAGATTGTTCCACCATTTAATTTCGAAATGTATAACAGTTGCCCGCGTCAGCGCATTGGGATATTTTGAAAAATTGCCTCGCGATTGCCGGAATAGGAGGGGTGCAGACCATGCGAAATATTCTTAATGAATGACCCACCATTCAATTGTCCTCATTGTGGTTCGCGGTGCAAAGATCTTGCTAACTTTATGCATACCAATCCAAACAAACCAAAAAGTAGTTTTTGCTGTTTTTTTTGTTGGCTAATTTTACTTTATGGCAGATGTGCACACGAAAGAAATAAGAAGCAAGAACATGGCAGCTATTAAAGGCAAGAACACAAAGCCGGACATGTTAGTTAGAAAATTCTTACACGCCAATGGTAAAGGTCATTCGCTAAAAACTTCCTCTTTACAATAACAAGAATATTGCTAACCGGGCAGGTTTTGCAGTTCATAAGAATGCGTATAAATTTCTATCATGTTGCCAAACGGATCGTGAGTATAAACCATCTTATAAGGTTTTTTGCCCGGCGCTAATTCGGTAATGGGCGATGCCTGCTTTCCACCGGCGGCTACAATTCGTTTTACCAACGTTTCGATATCGGGATCCTGCACACAGAAATGAAACACACCGGTTTTGAAAGCTGTGTTCACCGATTGGGATGCGTCATTGTTGGCAAATTCAAAAATCTCAAGGCCAATACCGTCGGCTGAGGAAAGGTGGGCGAAGCGAAACTGCTGCCAGCCGTTGCCATATATGCCTTTGCTAATTTGGCTAATCGCATTGTCTTCGTTTTCAATAACAGTAATAGGTCCCGCAATGTGATACCAGCCCATTACATTGAGGTAAAAATCGAGTGCCTGGTCCAGGTTAGGTACGGTAATGCCTACATGTGAAAAACTTACGGGATAGGGTTTATTATTCATTTTTTAGTTTTAATTCATGGTGTGAACAATGAGGCCGATGTGTGTGAAGTAGTTCAAAGCGCCGAATGCAATCCACACAATGCCGGTAAGCATCAAAAAAATGTGCGCCAACTTTTGGTGACTAGAATACGGAAGCGCTTTTTGTTCGGCAAAGCGGTCTAAATTTCCCGGCATCAGTAGGGCGGCAATACCAATCAACGCATATAAGCCGGAAATAGCTGTTGCCTCCAGCATCGGATAGTCAGCAAAAAGACCACTAATCGGTTCTTCGGGCGGCGCTGCAAAAAGTTGAAAGACGACACCAGCAAATGCAATAGCAATGCATGCAAGTCCAAGTGCATATAAAAAATAACGTAAATGCCTGAGATCGCCGGCCATTAAAGCTATCGGCTCGTCAGCTGTTGTAATCAGGTTAGCCTTTTTCCAAAAGTAAAAAGAAAGCGCTAACTGCAAAGTGCCCAGCGCCAATGAAGGTTCACCAAAAATGATGTTATCAAAAGGAAAATATTTAGCCATGGGCCAGGTAAGCGTCATGTGCAGGCCTGTAAAAAAAAGAATAAGGCCCAGCACTCCGAAATTAATGGCCCAACCCTGGGGATTGACCTGTTTTTTTTCAGCGGTTTTTTTTATTGTTTGCGCAATAGAACACAAACCAGCTCCTGCTGCAATTGCCATAATGGTGTTATAGGTGGGCATTTGTGTCCAGTCTATAATGAGTTTGCCTAGAATCATAAGAACACTTTTAATTTGTTTGTGATAAGATTCGACACGTATGCCGCTGAGTTTCATCCAGGTTGCCTTTCAATTGCAGCTTTCTATTAAAAGTAGTTTTGCCTTTATGCTTTTGCGGTCATTCCCTTGTCATTTTTGATCTGATAAACATTATTTTCTAAATCAATAGCAGAGAATGCCTTAAAAAATACCGATTTACATTAATGCGAATTTAGCAGCATCATTGAAGCATAAAGGTGTTGCTGCCTCTAACCTCGACTGTAGTTCGTTATCAGCAGTCGTGGCGTGGCCATATCTGGCGGATTTTTTGTGGGCTTAGTTCAGTTGAGAGGCCAGCCAGCGTGCTTGACAATGTCATAAGGTATGAAGGAAGACGAGACAATATTGCCATTCGTCAGGCCGCCATGATAGCGCTGATCTTTAATCTGTTCATGGTGATCGTGGCGATCATTACGATCATGAAAACGGTAGCAAAAAGTGAAGAAAAAAAGGTTTGATGTTTTAATTCCCTAAAAACCGGAAACTAATTTCTCTTAATAATGTAAAATATAACATAATGAATACAACCATTCTGGAGGGCACAAAAGCCTTTCATAACGAAATGAAAGAGTGGATGGATCATATACATGAACATCCCGAATTAGCGTTGCAGGAAACAGAAACAGCAAAATATATTGCTGAAAAAGTAAAGTCGTTTGGCTATGATGTTGCAGAGGGTATTGGCAAAACGGGCATTGTAGCATCCATGACATTGGGTAATAGTAAAAAAACAATCGGTTTACGTGCAGATTTTGATGCGCTTCCCGTTCAGGAACTAAACGATTTGCCATATAAAAGTAAGGTGGAAGGTAAAGCGCACGTTTGTGGTCATGATGCACATACATCCATGCTGCTGGGCGCCGCAAAATATTTATCCGGGACCAAAAATTTTAACGGAACGCTCCGCCTCATTTT
This sequence comes from uncultured Chitinophagaceae bacterium, assembly GCA_963706775.1. Taxonomy (GTDB): domain Bacteria; phylum Bacteroidota; class Bacteroidia; order Chitinophagales; family Chitinophagaceae; genus Ginsengibacter. Next base: position 732,796 of record CAVPNF010000015.1, on the reverse strand, counting down.
TCAACCCGCAGAAGAAACCATGGAAGGCGGTCCGGCCATGATAAACGACGGCTTATTTGAAAAATTTCCGGTAGACGCTGTATATGGAATGCACAATATGCCCGCCCTGGAAACAGGCAAATTTTATTTTCGCGAAGGTGAATTAATGGCGGCTGTAGATAACTGGGAAATTCAATTGACCGGTAAGGGAAGTCATGGTTCTATGCCTGAATTGGGAATAGATCCTATCGTATGTGGTTCCTCGTTAGTAATGGCTCTGCAAACCATTGTATCCCGGAATGTATCGCCCTGGCAAAATTCGGTGGTTTCCGTTGGCGCTTTTCTTTCCGGAAAGGCCGGCAATGCGATTCCTCAAAATGCTATTTTGCGATTAACCATCCGGAATATGGATCCTAAATTGCGTGAAATGGTTTTAAATAAAGTTCGTTCCATTACCAAAGGACAAGCCGAAGCATTCAATTGTCAATACGAAATAAAAGAAGGTGTACCGGGAGCTGTACTCGTAAACACACCAGAAAATACAAGGTGGGCGGTTGGTGTAGCCCGTAGTGTTTTTGGCGAAGAAAATGTTATAGAGCCGGTTCATCGTTATATGGGCAGCGAAGATTTCGCTTTTATGCTTCAAAAAAAACAAGGCACCTACTGTTTGCTCGGCAATGGCGACACCTCTATGGTGCATAATGCCAAATATGTTTTCAACCAGGATATTTTACCGCTTGGTGCGGCCTATTGGGTTGGGCTAACGGAGGAGTATTTAAAATAAATCAATTATGTTTTCTTTGTAAAAAACAATTGGTATTTGAATTGTTGATTAGAAACCCAATCACCCTTTTCCTTTTATTGAATAAGATAATTTTGCCTAAATTCTTTTTTGCATGATTTAATTTTTGTGTGGGACAAAACCTATAAGGTTTCTCAAACCTTATAGGTTTAAATAGTAGCTGTAAAGAAATATTTGCATTCCGGAATTTACCCGCCTGGCGCAGGTCTCAGATCTGTGATTGTTCGTTACTAATTATGATTCATGGGCTTAGGAAAAATGAGGTTATGGCTCCGTACTGAAGCGTAGTTTTCTACATTTTGAGTTATATGGCCTCATGATTTCTGAGCCCTGAAAGGGCGTAATATGCTAACATAAGGCGAAGCCCTATGCCTGATGACCGAAGCCTGATGACTGCAGCCCAACTACCCTTAGAATGTTCAAATAATAACAGGGCCACTGTCCTGGGTTTGCAACGGTTGCAAACTCAGAACAGGCCGCTCCTTTTTAACTTTGAGGCCACTACGAACAGCAGGGAACACCCAAAATATAAATGCAAAATTTCTATTTTTTGGCTTATCTGGCAAGGAATATTCACTTCCATTATTTTGATGAAGAACTCAGACTTGTACGTAATACAAAAAAAGCCAAAGCCTTACTGTACACCATGTGATCAATCGTTATAATTTTTTTATAATGTCCCTATAATCCCTGCCAATTGGGATAGATATTCCATTAACCTCCACCATCTCGGCTGTGTATGATTCTATTTTGCTTATTGAAATGATAAAGGAACGGTGAATCCGTTTGAAAATATTGGCCGGTAACAGCGTTTCAATTTCATGAGTACTCATCTTTGAAATGTATGCTGTTTTTGTGGTAACGATCCTGATGTATTCGCGCTGGCTTTCGATATAAATGATCTCTGAAAATAAAATTTTTACCCTCTTTCTTTCAATATTTAAAAACAGGTAATCTTTTATTTCGGAGATTTCATTTGTTTCCGGTTTCTCACTTTTTGCTGATTTTACTTTATTTACTGCTATCAAAAAGCGGTCAAACTCAAAAGGCTTCAACAGGTAATCCGTTACGTTTAGATCAAACCCTTCTACTGCATACTGATGATATGCGGTTGTAATAATTACCGCAGGAGGGTGTGTAAGCGTTTTTAAAAAAGCCATTCCTTTTAATTTAGGCAGGTGGATATCTAAAAAAATAAGTTCTGTGCGATTATCCCGCAAGAAGGCAGTCGCAAGAATAGCATCTTTAAATGTTCCCTGTAATTCCAGGAACGGAACCTGCAAAATATAATCTGATAAAACTTTTACAGCCAGTGGCTCATCTTCTATTATGATGCATTTTATATTAGACATGGCTTGAAAGATTAATTTTTAAACTGGCAGTAAAATCAGAAAGGCCGGGTTGAATAGAAAGATCATAATCTTTATAGAGCAATTCTAATTGCCGCCTCAGATTAGAAAGGCCAATATTTTCTTTTACATTCCGCTCACCGGATGCATCGGTAGAATTTTTTACGACAAATTTTAACTGTCGTTGACTTACTGAAAGATGCACATCAACAAACGGTTGATCTCTTGTTTCAGAAACACCATGTTTAAAAGCATTTTCCACCAGTGGCATCAGCAGCAGCGGTGGCAAGGCTTGTTTCATATCTTCAATATTATGGTTAAAATTGATGCGCAATGATTTGTCATAACGCAATTTTTCAAGATCAATATAGTCGGTGATAATATTCAATTCCTGTTCTATAGCTATATAGTCTCCGCCGGTTTCATACAACATGAAGCGTAACATTTTCGACAGGCGTAAAATTGATTCGGGAGCCAGGTCACTCTTATCTCTTGCCAATGAGTAAATATTATTTAAGGTATTGAATAAAAAATGTGGGTTTGTTTGCGACCTGAGATAGTTCAATTCTGCTACCTGCTTTTCAATAAGCATGTTTTGGGCTGCGTGTTTCAGTTTCAAATAACTATAAATATGCCGGATGATTCCAAAAAAGACAACCGAACCTATGCTGAATCCCATCTGGGCTGCCAAAAGCTCGTCTTTTACCTGGGGACTTCCTAAAGGAGTATAAATATGTAACTGAATCCCTAACCATCTCCAGGTGTACAAGCCAAATGACCATAGCATTATATAAACCCATAAAAGCACAATAGCCAGCAAAATATTGGAAATGAGGTACCTCCTTTTACGCAATACAAAAGAAACCGTATACTCAAAAAATATAAAATTGACAACTACAATATAGATGACCCGCCAGGTATTATTCAAAAGTCCTTGTAGCAAGCTGGCATTGAAAGTTCCGGTATCATGCCAGGCCGTTAGCAACAAATAAGCAAGCGCCACCCACAAATAAAATGTGATCCGCTTTTTATCAATCACTGCCTTCTTGCTATTCATAAGATAAAGGTCGGCAAATCTTTTCCTTTATATTTTTAAGTCTATACAATCGCCATTGCGGTAAACGATTTACCAATATAAGTCGATTAAACCCATAACCTGAAATGTATAACAGGCATATTAACGTTGTTTGTTTACCATAACCTGCTGTTCATTGACATCGGTTTCAGGGCTTTTCTTTAATTACCTATTCTTGCATAAACAAAAATTACACTATCATGAAACTGATCATTCTTTCAATTACAATTGCCCTGGCTACGATTCTTTTTTGCGGTTGTTGAAGTCCTCATGAGAAAAAGGAACTAACGTAAAACAAGGGATGTGGGGGTGCATCCCTTTTATAAAAAAAACAAAATGAAAAAGAAAAATAAGATAATAAAATTTGGTGAAGATGTTGAAGGATACACTATCCCTGTTTTAAATGAACGGGAAATAAGAGCATCAGCAGGAATTCTTTTTTTATTTATGTTCTTCTCTTTAATGCTGATATTGTTTAAAGAAAATTTCTTATTGATCAAGTATGTTATTATAATATTTCTTAGCGATTTATTGATACGTGTTTTTGTTAACCCTAAGTTCTCTCCTTCATTAATAATAGGGCGCCTCATGGTCAGCAGGCAGGTTCCCGAATATGTTGGGGCACCACAAAAAAAATTTGCATGGAAAATAGGTATTGTTTTGGCGAGCCTGATGTTTATTCTTTTAGTAGTAGTAAACTCTTATAGCATTTTCACTGGTGTTACCTGCCTGGTTTGCCTGGTCTTTTTATTTTTTGAATCAGCATTTGGTATTTGTTTGGGATGTTGGGTGTATGGTTTGTTTTACAGGAAGAAAGCTCTGTACTGTGCAGGAGAAGTTTGTGATGTAACAAAAAAACAGGATATCCAGAAGACATCATGGGCTCAAATCCTTGTCCTGCTGGGTTTAATCATGTCCGTTATTCTTATGATATTTTTTTTCAATCATCAGTTTGCTGAAAAGCCAAAGGACTTGTGGACAATTATAAATTCGCGGACAAGTAATTAAAATCGCATTATTACTGTGATCCGCGGGTATAACAATTACCAACTCATCTTCGCTTTTTTTACTCCTTTCTTGTTTACGTTTACTAATCCTCTAATTGGCATAATTACGTTGTTTGTTTACCATCATCAGCTGTTTATTGAGACGCGCTTTCAGTGCTTTATTTAATTGGATAGTCTTGCATAGTATTTTAAAATTAGTATTAAAAACGCATCAAATCTATTAACATGAAACAGATCATTCTATCAATTGTAATTTCTCTTGCGGCAATTGCTGCAGTTGCTCAAACGGATGTATTACATCAGTCAGTTAGTTATGAAGCAGCCAACTGGAATACATGGTTATTAGATAATCCAGAGCAAATAAGGATTGCTGCTCCTCCTGATGCGGTTAAGTCAAAGGCTGAATTGCAATTCATCAAACAAAAGCTTAATAATCCTGATGAAAAAAAACTGGCAGCAATAAAATATTGGGATGCCGGAGCACCCGCCTACCGCTGGAACCAGATCGTTATCGAATTGCTTGCCCAAAAGTTTGACGTTCAGCTTCGCATGCCGGCATCATGGATGAACATTGCCATTTATGATGCAACGATCTTAGCGTGGAAGGAAAAGTTGAAGTACAAAAGAAAACGTCCGGATATTTTAGATCCTTCTTTAAAGACTGCAATCAATGCGCCGAAAACCTATTCTTACCCATGTGAGCATTCCGTAACCGCCGCAGCGGCAGCAACTATGCTTGCCTATTTTTTTCCTGCAAAGGCCGATTCAATTATGCAAATGGCGCATGCTGAATCACAGTCACGGTTAGACGCAGGCGTACAATTCCCAAGTGATGTGGAAGCAGGCTGGAAACTTGGCGAACAGGTTGCCAGGCAAATTATAGAAAAAGCAAAGAACGATGGGTCCGCCAAAAAATGGGATGGCAATATGAATAAAGACCCAAAAAAATGGACTGGAAAATATCCGATGGGTATTACACTGTCTTCGTTTACACCGATTGTTATACACTCCGCTGATCAGTTCAGACTTCCGCCTCCGCCGGATTTTGAAAATGATATGAATGAAATGAAAAAATTCAAACAAACTTTTAAATCCGCTGCTATAGCCTATTATTGGGCAACCACAGGCCCTGAATTATGGAATGATCTCGTTAGCAAAAAAATGTTTGAATACCGTATAAGCGATGATGCTCCCGCAGTTGCCCGCATATATACAGTATTAAATGTAGCCTATCATGATGCTGTAATTGCCATCTTTGATTCGAAATATACTTATTGGGGAATCAGGCCGAATCAGTACGACACCACTTATAAACCGCTGATAGAAACACCGCCTTTCCCGGGCTATCCATCCGGGCATGCAGCAGGTGCGGCCACTTCAAGCGCTGTACTTTGCTACTTTTTTCCTGAAGATGCTAAACAATTTCAAAAGCTTGCACAGGAATGTGCAGATTCAAGATTCTATGCAGGCATTCACTTTCGTACAGATAATGAAACCGCGCTCAGAATGGGAGCTGCGTTAGGGAAATATGTTGTTGAAACCTGGATGAAGAAGTAAATGTTTTTTAAAACGGTTTCCGGGGTTGTTGGGGACAGATGCCTGGCAATGAAAGCCAACTCTTTGTACTGTGAATGACAGGTACCTCCCAACTCCTTTCGTCATTGCGAGGCGCACGAAAAGACTTTAAAAATGAAAAGAACCTCCTGCGCCCTGGCAATCTCATTAAAAGTTAACGAGGAGAGCCACGGAATCTGGCAAAAATCTCCGGCCTTCCTCTTACGTTTGATGTCGAACAGCCATCTGTTAAATACGGCAATTATAATTGCCAGAATCACCATTAATAAAAAAGGAAAGATCATGTAAAAGATACTATCGGAGTTGAAGATGCCACATTATTTGAAATAAGATTGTTTGCGCTTAACTATTCTTCGAAAACCAAACTGTCGTGCTTATTTATACAGTACAACAAACCTCCGGAACAGCCACCAATGTTGATGTTCGTAATATCCGGTAATTCCCGAGATCGCTTGTCAATGGCCGCGGCCCATTCAGATCTGTATTTGAATAAATGTCATTATTGTTGGCGGCATCCTGTAATGCTTTTCGATATCTTGTCTGCCGCATCAAGCCATTTACCAATTCTAAATATTGCTGAACCCTGCTTGCAGAAAGTACGGTAGATTGCGTATTGCTGGCGACATTAAAATCATTGTTTACATTTATTAAACGAGTGTACTGATTTATATTTGGTACCGAAAAATTGTCATTTCCAGGCATCATTTCTACGCAAAGAACACTTAAAGCGCTATCTGTTGGAAGCCCATACATAGCAAGGATCTCTTCGACATCTTTATTAGTCCAGCCAATAACTCCCTGTGGAGTTGCGTCCGAATTTGGCTGGGTCTTCATATACGCAACCGCGATATCAATTTTCCTGGGAACGATTAATTTTTTATCTGTCAGTAAAACATTTCTTTCGTCGCTGTCATCTGCCATGCGTACCTGCGCATAAAGAAGCGCCCAGATATCCGTTCTCGGCGGGTTGGCGGTTACATTGCGTCCATCAAAAACAGTTTGTGCAAACGGCGCGGTAACGGTTATATATTTTTCATCCCTGTTTACCATACAGTAAAGTTGCGGCGCAGGATGTTGCACACCTGTATTGCGTAATGGCCTTCCAAATCTGCCTTGGGCGGTACTCCAGGGTATCTTGTGCCCAACTCTGAATTCGTAAGTGAAAAAGCCGAAAAATTCTAACGAATCCGCATGCAATCCGGGAGGCAATGGCACCAGGTAATGGACATCGCTGTCGGTTGCCGGTATCATTTGTTGCATCGCATTAAGGCCGCTTTTTTCATCGCTGCTTGCCGAAGTGATAATCCGTATTTGTTCCGGATCTATTGGTAATGCAGGTTCTTGTGGCGCAACAAAAAGATCCCATTCCCAGTTTGCCAGCAATGGATCGGGCGAGTAAGCAAGCATGCGCGCAAAATAGGCATCATCCGGATTTTGTATGGGCTCTTCAAACTCCAGCCATAAATATCTTTTACGGATTTCTGTGTTGGCATAATTGGTATCCCTGATATATTTGCTTGACGCCAGGCCAGCGCTTACGATCTTTGGCATCTGATATGGCGGAATGGTTATAGGAAGATGCAAATATAAATTGAGGTCGCTATCATGATCCGGGACAACATTGTCTTTAGTATTTAAATTGACACTGATGCGATAGCTAATTAATAACTCATCTGTAAAAATATTATTTTTCTCATCCGGATGTTTTGGTTCTGCGGCATCGATAAAACAAGCATAAGTTTGAGAACGGTCTGAATTTACCAGCGCCTGAATGTTGATGGCTCTTTTAAACTCCAGGTCTCCCACTAAAGTTTCTTTCATTGTGGCCACAACTGCCGGGTTCGTTAGTATTTCCTGTGTACTGAATTTATTTAGAAACGTATCCCTGTCCGTTTCACCCATCAATTGCATCGCATCTTTTAAAAAGATATCCTGCCGGAAGATATTGAAACTAACGGGTTGTAAGTCGTCCCAGGTCCAGTCTCTGTCAATTAATAAAGTTATCGGAATCACCCAATGATTCAGAAGATCGCTTTTGGTAGCAAAAGTAATACTGGTATTATCGGGCGCGGCTGTATGCCTGATGGCGCGGCTTGCACCAAACTGCCACCGCTGGCCTTGTTTGCCTATCAGTGACATGCCTTTATTATCGGAACCAATGGCAGCCGATAAGCGCTGTATCATATTTGGAATCCTGTCGTCTTTGGCAAGATTGGCAACAATAGTTTGATTAATATCCGCTGTTAAAACGATTGGATCATCGGGTTGAAGATAAATGCCCCGGATCATCATTTGATCGCCTGTTGGTTTGATCAGGTCTTTTTCTGAAGTAGCGCTTCTCCTTGTTATGAAAGAGGAAACCATCCCTTTCAATTCATTCCTGTTGCTGCCATCAGGATTTACACCTCCGTAATAATCAGGTTTATTTTTGGTCAATGCCCTCACGGTAATTCTAATATCTCTTGCTGTAGGTATTACGAGATCGTCTCTTTGATCAATATCAGTTTTACCACCAGCATGCAGGCCAAGGTCTGGCAATTGCTGGCTTCCTGTGAATTTTAAAACAGGCGCATCAATAAAAGTAAAATCCACATCAAGTTGTTTATCCAGGTTCCCTGAGAACGCCCGTTCGGTACCATACAAAAAAGCAAAATTATCTTTCGGATCGTTTTTAAGAATGGTTGTATCCATACTAAGCGACCTTACTTCCACGATAATTTGAATGCGGTCAATGTCCGGATCATATAGACCAATATCCCTTTTTGCATTGGTGGCAATTACCACATTGCTGTCGTCAATTAATTTTTGAACCGCATTCTTGTAGCCTCCTGTAAACAGTACACTTGGATAGCCGAGCAATGGGCGTTTTACAGACAATTTATCGCCCGTAAAAATCTGTGTATCAATAACAGGAAGAGGTGTTACAAAATTTAAAGTTTGCGGAATGACATGTCTTAAGAAACGAATGTTTGAGAAAGGGGCAGGGGAGTTGTAAACCGGCGATGCATCTATTGCCGGGCCGCCGCCTGTGATGTCCGCCATTCTTACCCTGAACTCATATTCATTTCCATAAAGCAATTGAATTTGATCCAAACCAACCGCTTTGTAATTATCGTTTTTAGTAGCCGTTTTCAGTTTTTCCCCGGGAATATCGAATTCACTATGCCCAAGGTTGTTAGCTGCCAATTCATCCTTATGATAAATAGCGATCGCGTCTTCATCCTGAAGTACGATACTATTGCCGATCCACTGTGAGAAATAGGATGGCAACCAGAAGCTGCCTGTAGTATTGGCATCTAATTGCGCCGGATATACCTCTACTCCCATCTCTAGTTCATCTCCGTGTTGGCCGATCAGGGTTTCATCTAAGAAAACATCTTTATCATAACGTACTCTGCATAATGGTATCCATTTGTTGGGATTAAGGGGATCTTCACTTTTTATTCTGACATCAATGCGGTATTGAAAAACTCCCGGAGGGGCATCGGGCCGCTTGCCTGAAGCATCAAGCGCCATCTGCCTCGCATGCCAGATAGAAATTTGCTCGTCATCCCATCCCATTCTGATACCGATATCATTGGTTACGGGATGCTCATCATCCTGAACTTCTTTTAGTAAACTGTTGCTTACAGGCTGATAATTATGGACAATTTTGCAGAATCCATCATCATATTCTGCTGCTTCAATAAACATTTCATCAAGTATTTCGCTGGAGGGAAGCTCAGGATCTGTACCATTCATTGAGGATGGGTTGGTATTCAGCACCGGAAATTCGACTGCGGCGAAAAGATTCCTGGTTTTTGGTTCTAAAGTAACGGGATCAGTAGTAAGATCTAATTTGGGAATGCGTGCGGCATATCTTTTTACGTAATTCTGATCTGCCTGGATATTGGTAAAATAACTGCAATCCGGATGCAGGTCGATATAAAGCCAGCCACCGTTCTTGTAGGTTTCATCATCTAAAACAATTTCCAGTTCTTCGTGTATAAATCCACATTTTTTGGCAAGCTCTTTATGCCGCAGGCAAAAAGCAAATAATTTGCCCCAGCTCACATCATCTGTTATTCCATCAGCAAATTTTTTATCCGGGATAGTATTTTGCTTTACTGCGCAATGATATTCATCACCAATTACATTGATATTTTTGTTTCTCGGCGATGTGAAATTGAATGACTGCCTGTACGTTTGTGGCAGGTATTTTTTTACCTGGTAATTGGTAGTTTTTGGATCGGATCTATAGCCCGCCTTTGTTGGATCTTTGAAAGTAAACCGGCTTTCTAACGAAGTAAAAATACTTTTAGCTTCCGGGCTCATTTTTATGCCGGGCAAATCATATTTTTTAAGAGTGGGCCCTGCGAAATCAAGGCTTGGGTAGTCTTCCAAAGAGTTAATGACAACAGCCTGTAGCCGTAAATTACAATCCACCCAGGCAGGGGATAACCCGATCACATCATCATCAATCAAAGGGTTATAATTTCTAACAATGGAAAGTACATTTAAGAATAAACTTTTTCCAACCTGTCTTTGTGGGAAAGCCATGGTGGTTATTGAAGGGGAATTCATTGTTAAAGTATTTTTTGATTAAATGATATCTATGCAATTTGCCTTGCTTCCTGCCATCTTTCGGTTTCATTAATGTCTATCACAAACATGACACTTACATCGATAGCAGAAAGTGACCTGGGCGATACAATCGGTTCTGTTTGCAGCCGGTGCCGCATTGAGTGTTTTATGTATTTTACCACTTGCCTCAATCTGGATCGTAATAGTTACAATTCCTCCAAAAAGCTCGGCCCGGCCTCTGAACATTATAAATGCCGCAACAGTTATTTGTGAAGTGTCTAACGAGATTTCTATGCCTACTGCATACAATACACTCACATTGCCCACAACAGGAATCCCAACCATTAACTCAATTCCGAAACCTAATTTCATGTAAAGGCTTGGGCCAACGATGGTATCGCCTGCAATGCGCAGTGTAACCTGGCCAACGGCATATACTGTTGCGGCAGCAAGGCTTACACACATTACACTTAGCTTGGCGCCAAATTCAATAAAACCACCGGCGCCTAAGGCCGGTAATCCTGTTGGAGGAACCGGTACTGCCAGGTTAAAATAAACGCCCAGTTTCAAGTTAGCTTCCAAACGTAATGGAGTGGTTGGCCCGTCTGCATAAGCCGGCGGAAACTGAACAACCGGAATTTCCTTATCGGCCTGAAATTTATATTCCCAATTGTTGGGGCTGTTGCTCATAGCGATCTGTAACCCTTTTTTTGCAATTTCAGCATAATCACCGGTGCTAAGCGCTTCCAGTATTTCAAGTATGTCTACAATTGGTTTGAGAAATGTGCCCGGTATTAATTTCGGTAATTTGAACTCCGGGAATGATCCTTTTTGCGTATCAAATTGCCCTCTTATTAAAAACAATCTTTCCATGCCCACAAGATCTATCACCATAGTGATGTCGTTCATTTTATTAGCCCATTTGTTGGCTTCGCTGTTTAAGTCGAAGTTGAGCTTTCCCGGAGGTGTTGCAGGATTTTTTACAGGATCTGTATTGGCATATTCAACATAAACTTTTAAAAGCCCTGGCTTGTCTATAAATGTGAAAGAGGCATCTTTTAAAAAATCCTGGACAATGCCTTTGGGTGTATCAGGATTTAGATTATCAACTAACTTATATCCTTCTTCAATAATTTTTGTTGCAATACCTTGCCCCACAAAATCGATTTTTGAGAGATCGGCACTTAAGTCCGGAAAAATTCCTTTACTGTTCAACAGGTGATAAGCATCTGCCAGATCCGGTAAAGTGCTGTGCAATAAATTTTCGCCGGCTTTGAATGCCGGGTTGCGGAATAATACTTTTTGCGTATCGGTATTTTGCAAAAAACCATACTGCGTAAGCCTGTCTTCGGCTTTTTTGAAAAGTTCAGACGCCGGAGTTATTTCTTCAAAAAGGTCTTTTGCCGGAATGGTATTATTATCAGTATTTAATTTTCCTTTTCGTACCAATGAAACAACATTGTCAGTTATCGGTGTTACTTCTGTGGAGGTTTTGTTATGAGATACCAAACTCCAGCTTCCATCTTTGGGTAATACCGGCATCCCTTTGGCTGCGGTCACAAAAACTATCTGGTTGGTTTCATCAAGACTATGATTCACTTCTACACGGCTTAGGCGCATCTTTTGTCCGCTGGTATTGATGTTGACAGTGCAATCTACGGGGCCGCCCAATCCATTTTGTAAGTCAAGCAAATTGGCAAAGTCCTGCGGCGAAATAATGATGCCTCTCGGAGATTTCTGTATATAGCCCAGCATTTTTTTGGAAGCGACCTTTGCCTCTTTGGGGTTTCCATCAAGGTCTGATATTAAAACATCTGCATCAAAATACACTCCTTTTAATTCCACATCCAATGGTTTTGTTAGTGGATGCGTTGGATCATGTACATCGTATGCCAGGCCATCATTCTCATTTACATACGCGCCTGATGTTTTATTCCAACTAGCGGTATAGGGCGCTAAATCGTTCTCAATAATATTGCGAACATTAGTAACGCCTCCAATAATCCCCGGATGAAATATATATGGCGCATCTCCCGGAAGGGTGGTATAAATGATATTTCCTTTACTGTCCAAAACGGGTTTTCCTGAGCTGTCTAATTTTGGAAATTGATTACTGAAACGATAGAGTCCATCACTATCTGCGCGCCAGCCACTATCCACGCGAAATTCAAATCCATTGCTGCCGCGATACATGGTAATGGTTCGTACAACATGCACTCCCCATGGATATAAAATCGTTCTCACCTGGATCACCTCTTTCGCGGTGCGTCCCTTCCACACATCAAAAATGACTTTGGATACTGCAGCGATCTGCGCATTTTTATTGAGCCAGTTACTAAATATTTGCGCGCCATAGCCGGTAAAATCATATCGCTCTACAGGAACTCCTCTTTGGATAAAACCACTTTTACCAAATTCATTATTAAAAATATCAGTAACGGTCGCGCCAAGAATACTCCAGTCGCCAGTATCTGAAATATCGGTAACGTTGGTTAGTTGTTGAGTTCTTCCCTCAAACACTTTATTTTGTTCAGATGGATTGTCGCCGGCTTTTGTTACGATCTGCCAGCCGGTAGCAATACCATTTTGAAAGTTTTTATCAACTAATTCTAATTTGGCTCCTTCATTATTGGGTTTATTGACATAGCTGTTAGTTTGATTATATCGACCTACAGCAACCATTCCGTTAGGTAATGTAAATGAACTCCATGCTTTGAAATTAGTATCTTTTGCATAATTGGTGATTACTTCATTGGTAAGCGGAATTGGGGCTAAGGCCACCGGATCCATTCCTATATTTCCAATCAATGAAGGAAATCCGTCATTGCCAAATTTTAAAATTCCGGCAGGAGGATCGTTGGTGACATTGAAAGGCGCCGTGATATTAATAACCGGTTCCCAACTGATTTGTGGCACCGTAAAAATTCTTACAAAACGGCTTGTGGCTACTACATCCATTCCCCGGATAGCCAAAGGATTTTTAGAAGTATCTATTGGCTGCACCTGGAATGTTTCCTTAAAAATGAGTTGTTCATTTACAAATCCGAGATTGATTCCTAAAAGATCGGCTTTAGTACTCACATCCAATAAAGAAAATAGACTGGATGGCTGCAACCTTCCAAATAATGGATTGTTAATAACAGAATTATCAACTGACTGTTGAATGCTTTGCGTTGAAGCATTCTCAGTATTCAAACTTTTTTGTGAAATAAAGTCCTTTTGCCTACCAGATTTTAGAGCGGTAGCTGTGTCCGCTATTTGCTGGTTGGCTAAGAGGTTTAAAGAAACTTGTTGTGTAGATTGTGTTACCGGCTGGCCGCCGGCATTATTGGTAATTCCTAAAATATCTCCCCAGGTAAAATTGACATCCGGCGCCAGATCGTCTGTCCACGAAAGTGTTCCTACCAATAATTGTTGAATGGCAGATAGGGGAATGCCTCCTTCTTTATTATAGGCGCGGGTATTACGGTATTGGCCACTTAAAACGTCAACATCCGCAGCATAAGGATCGGGCAGCGTTGGTAAGTAACCCATCAAACCGAAGGTGTAAACCAGTGCTGCTTTGCCGAATTCGTTTTCACTTTTTAATTCACCATTCAAAAGAAATGCTTTTAATGGCGAAACGGTTAATAATGCATTATTTAGTCCGATAGATTGTGGCTTAAATACCACCGGCGAATTGATTAAAGCATTATTGTCTGATAAAAGATTGTCATCATATAAAATAGCGGAATGCTTATTTTGAGAAAAAGTCAGCATCAAAATAGTTTGCTTGCTTTTTAATTCAAAAGGAACACCTGCTACATTTACCGGTTTATCTATGGTGCCTGTGCAATCTGTTTGAGCTAATACCGTTTCATTTGTTGTGGAACAATTGTAAATAAATAACAGCGTTTGCCGGAATTGCAAATCAATTTTATTCCATTGGTCATTGCCAGGATCCGATAGATGTTTCCATAAGAGAAATTGTTGCCTGGCATTCACTATTTCCTGCTTTCAAATCAGAAATGGAAATACGGCCCGGTTCGATCAGGAACCAGGGTTCTGTAAGATCAATCCATTCTTTATTTTGAAGATTAAGGTCTTTTAAACCGTCCCACGATACCTGCAAGCCCTTAGAAGTTTGCACTGCCATACCACCCGATCCATTAGCCTGCACCGGGTTATTAATATCAAGTACTGCGCAGGGTAAACTCCAGGCAGTATTGTTGATCGTAGCCTCATTTTTTATATTGAAAACTTTGGATTGGCAGTTTATAATTTGTAATTGTGTGGGATCATTTAAATATGGAAAACATAAACGATTTAATTGCGCCAGAAAAAAAGGCGCTTTACCCTTTTGAAAACTAAATTTCATATCCTGTCCATAAATTTGCCAGGAAGCCGCCCCAGCATCGGTTATAGAACTTGCGGCTGTGCTAAATGAAAAAGAAACCTGTGCAGGCAAATTGACCTGTGCATTTTCTGCGTCCATTCCATAATCATCTGGTACACTTACAGGGGCACTTTGTTGAATTAACTGTAATACCACTGTAGCCGTAATCCCGGCAGGAATAGTAATTGTATTATTAGCGAGTGTTATTTTATTGGAAAAAGTAATGGTGCCACTTTTTACCTTTAAACCAAAATATTGATTATCCGGAATGATGGATGCGAATGAATGTCCATTGATCCAGATGCTGCTTTCAGGAATGGTATAACTATTTGTCAACCTATTAAAGACCAATAATTTTGGCACTCTTAAAGTGAGCACCATTGACGGCTGCGCAGCACCCTGCAAATATATTTTTACACCTGGAAAGGTAGTATACAGATCCAGGAAGATTTGGCGCCCCTCTTTATTAATAAGTGGGCCGATAGATTTTAAGATTTCCGCACCCCGCGCCCAGGCTGGCACACTACCTTTTACCTGGCTGCTTACAAAAGGTGCTTCTCTTTGAAAAACACGAATATTCTCATCGGTTTTATTTGCGGCAGCAGTTTCTAATACCTGGTTTAATGCTTGCAGATCTTCAGTATTTAAATCAGACATTGCATAATTGGCTGTATTTTGAAACTGAAAAGTTTGCTGTATCGTATCAGCGGGCTGCTCTTGTAAAAGCGCAGTGGCAATGCTGCTTTGAAACTCTTGTAACTGGCTTGTTGATGGGTGATTATTGGCGATAAATTCTCCGGTAAGTTGTACCAATTGAGCGAGTAGGGGATGTTCGTTCATGCAAAAAGATTTAGTAGTTATACTTGAGGCAGTTTGTAGTTGGTATCATCACTATTTTAATAAATGTTACTCAATTCAGTAACAAATAAAAGAAAGGTAAGATAAAAGGGAACACCGAATAAAAATTAGGTATTGTGTATTTGGCAGGTTTTACTGTGTAGTTGACTATTATTTTCGGGTTGATGGGTTTTAATCAAATTTAATTCATCTGTAAATAAGGAATGGATGCCTGACTTATTCGAGAAAAATGGCCAAAGAATGAAAAGTAATTTTCCTTTTCAATTCTGGCAGCATGAGAATCCCCGGCTATCCTGAGCTTTATTAAGTGCTGTCCGCCACTGCCCTGCATTTGCAACTCAGGACAAGTAAGTTAATATTTTCGTTTAGGCCTTACTGTTGTAAGTTCCTCCCGTTGTTGGTCTTGTGGCCAACAACTTTCTTTTCTCGCCCCGTTATTGATGTTGATATCAACAACTTCTTTTTCTTTTATCTTTAACTATGCCTTCCTATAATTTTCATCATTACCCGCAATTCTTTACAGCAACTATACTGGAGTGGAAACCTTTGCTAAAGACTGATGAGTATAAACAGATTATTATAGATAGCCTCCTGTTTTAAAAAAAAAGGAAGTATTGTTGTAAATGCTTTTGTAATAATGCCTAATATTCTTCAGCATTATTTTATGAAAAAGGAATTGATATATTTGGTTTAATAACTCACTATGATGACTAAATATGATTGCATTCCATTCCGGACTTCATGGCAGAAGAATCATAACAACAGTGTACGGGATTTCTAAACCTAAACAATCCAAAAAGTAGATTTTCTCTAATTGATCGGCCATGGGTTGCGGCCAGAAGATAAAAAAAATTCAGTGGGGCGTTTGTTTCTATTTAAAAACTATTATTATTTTTATGAAAATTGTTTTCTCTAAAGCTTTTGACTGTGGCAGGAAATAATTTTTCGCCCGCCAAAGTCGGTTCTATTGTATAAATTACAATTAATTATTTAACTACAATTATTAGTTTCGAATCAATCTACCATTTGAAATCACTTGGTTATTAAATCAAAGGAATTTTTTGCATTATTATGAATACAGACGATCTGGTTTTTTCTAAACAATTTTATAAAGAGATTTTTTATAACAGCCCCGTTGCGAAGCTGATCTTAAGTCCTGTGGCGCCGGAATACAATATTCTAGATGCTAACGATGCCTATCTTACTGCAACAAACAGTACCCGCGAAAAAATAATCGGAAAAAGTGTGTTTGCGGCTTTTCCTGCCAATCCTTCTGATGAAGCTTCAAAAAATATTGAGCGCACCATTGATTCATTTGAACAGGCGATCCAAACCGGCGAGCCTCACACCATGAGCAATTATCGCTACGATATTCCCATTCCGGGAAGCAATGATTTTGAAGAGCGCTACTGGACTACAAGTAATATTCCGGTTGTTGACGATAAAGGAGTGGTAAAATATTTTATCCATTGCCCTTCAAATGTGACAGAAATAATAAAACTGCAGGAAAGAGAAAGGCAGGGAATTGAAGCGTTAAAAGCGCAGCGCGAACAACTATTTTCGATTTTTATGCAGGCGCCTGTTGGAATCGGTATTTTCAAAGGGCCTGATTTTGTAGTTGAACTGATCAATCCTCCATTGTGTATGCTTTATGGCAAACCAATGGAAGAGGTGTTAGGCAAACCTGTTTTTGATGTTTTAACCGATGCAAAAGGACTTGGCTTTGAAGAATTGCTGGACAAAGTAAGATTAACGGGTGAGCCGTTCAAAGGTGAAAGTATCCAGGTGCCTATAAAGCGCAATAATCAATTAGAAAATGTTTATATAGATTTTGTTTATGAGCCTTTCAGAGACTATAACGGTTCCATTACCGGAGTGATAGTGGTTGCTACCGAAGTTACTTCCCAGGTGAAAGCGAATCTTAAAGTGGCAGAGGCAGAAGAAAGAGCAAGGCTGGCCGTGGATGCAGCCGGGTTAGGTACTTTCGACCTGGATCTAAATTCCGAGGAAACGATCACGTCAGAGCAGTTTGCCCGCATCTTTGGCTTTGAGGAGCCCGTTTCCCGCAAAAAATATATTGAAGCAGTTCATCCGGAAGACATTCAATTACAAGAAAAAGCATACTTGCAGGGTTTAGAAACAGGTAAAATAGAATACGAAGTCCGGATCATATGGCCAGATCTATCTATCCACTGGATTAGAGTAGACGGAAAATTATTTTTTGATATAAAAAATAAACCGGCCCGCATTTTAGGCACGTTGCTCGACATTACCCAACAGCGAAAAGCCCATGAAGAACAGAAAAAGCTAATTACCCTCGTAAATAATAGTGTGGACCTGATGGCGATATTGGAGCTTAACGGAACCAATTCTTATATAAATGAAGCGGGTAAAAATCTGTTGGGTTTTGCGAATGATGAGGAAGTAAAAGAAATTCCGATCTCAAAATTGCACCGTCCTGAAGATTTTGAATTGGTTGAAAAAGAAGTGCTTCCATCAGTGATGGAAAAAGGGCAATGGGCGGGAGTAATGACTGTTAAACATCTTAAAACTAATGAGGTTTTCAAAGTCTTCAATAATACCATTCGTATTGATGATCCTGTTTCGGGAAAACCAATCGCTGTAGGAGCGGTAATGCGCGATTTGCGGCCGGAATTAAAAGCAAAACAGGCGCTGGCCGATAGCGAGGCCTTTTTACGAACCATCACTACCGCAACACCAACTGGTTTATGGATGTCGGATGAAAATGGATTGATTACTTATGTGAATCAAACCTGGATAGATTGGACGGGAATTCCTTTTGAAAATCATCTTGGGGCAGAATGGGTGAATGCCATTTATGAAGAGGACAGGATTTTTGTGATGGAAAGATTTAATGAAGCAATGAAGGATAGAGCGACGGGTGACGCCGAATTCAGGATGAAAACTACCGACGGTACCATTCACTGGTATATTGCAACAGGCAAGCCGCAATTCAAAGAAGGCGTTTTTGCGGGATATATTGGGGCGTGCGTTGATATAAGCGGGCAAAAACAAATTCAAATTCAGAAAGATAACTTTATCGCCATTGCCAGCCATGAATTAAAGACTCCGGTAACAAGCATAAAAGCTTATTCGCAGGTTTTAGAAATGATTCTTGCAGGCAAGGGCGAAAGCAAAGAAGCTGGAATGGTTACCAAAATGGGAACGCAATTAAACCGTCTGATCGACCTGATAAATGATTTGCTGGATGTAACAAAATTAAATGCAGGCAAGCTTCAGTTTAATGATGCAGCGTTTGATTTCAATCCGATGGTAAAAGATTTGATTGAAGATTTGCAAAGAACAACTCAGCGGCATAAAATTCTTGAGAATTTCAAAACAACGGGAACGGTTTTTGGTGACAAGGAACGGATAGGTCAGGTGCTGACAAATTTTATCACAAACGCCATTAAATATTCACCGGACTCAGAAAAAATAATAGTACATACTTATGTGAAAGATGATGAGGTAATAGTTTGTGTAGAAGACTTTGGAATCGGAATTTCTGAGAATCATCAGAAAAAAGTATTTGAACAGTTTTACAGGGTTAGCGGCGATATGCAACATACTTTCCCCGGGCTGGGGTTGGGATTATATATTTCTTCGGAAATAATTATACGGGAACGGGGAAGAATATGGGTAAACAGTACGCCGGGAAAAGGGTCCAGTTTTTGTTTTGCTCTTCCTTTAGTTGAGCCGGGGGATTAAAAAACTATTTAGAATTTACGATGAACAGATCAAAACAAATAATGATTGCTGATGATGATGATGCGATTCTCGATGCGCTTGGTGCAATGTTAGAATATAAAGGCTATGATGTGCGCCAGGTTTTAAATGGAAAAGGAATAACAGAAATGGAACATGACCTGCCTGATTTGCTTTTATTAGATATTTGGATGTCGGGCGTTGACGGCAGGGATATTTGTAAAAAGCTAAAAGCGACTTCGAAAACCGCTAAAATTCCTATTGTATTATTTTCTGCCAGCAAAGACATTCATTCATCCGCAATCGAAGCCGGCGCCAACGATTTTCTGGCAAAGCCATTTGAAATCGAAGAGCTCTATAAAATAATAGAATTACACACAGCCGGTTAAAAGATAATTTCTTTCTTTTTAATTAATATCAAATTTCCGCCCGTTGTTGGTCTTGTGACCAATAATTTATTTTATGCTGTTGTTGGCGTCCCGTCAACGATGTCTTTATATCTTGCGCATGTTTTCTGCTTTTTGTCTACTTGTACTCACCAATCGTGATAACCCAAAATGTAGAAAATTGCATTTCATTCCGGCCTTTAATATGAATGCAATTATCAATCGAAAATATTCTCCCGAACCCAATTACCCCATCAACATTACGCTGCCCTTTTTGTTTAAGCCGGCAAGGCAGCGAGCCGCCAGATTGATACGTGCAATCACATACAAAAGCTTCATTGTTGCGGCGATTTGTTGGGCGCGACCGCGCAGCCCAAAAAAGATCCCAATTTACTTTGTGTCCCAGGATCCTTTAATCTCGCGGTCCCGCAGGTCAGAGACCACTTGGGGGGCTGATTGGTTAAATGTTTTAAGGTTCGAAAGAGGAACACCTAAAGAGGCAAAAGACTTTTACTTTGCAAGAAAATGATGAAGTCAGGAAACGTAGTTTTCTACATTTTGAGTTGTATTGCCTCGTGAACCTGAGCCCTGAAAGGGCGTAATATGCTAACATAGGGCGAAGCCCTATGCCTGATGACTGAAGCCAAATGACTGCAGCCCCCCGGCTATCCTAAACTTTATTACAGTGCTGTAGTTTCAAATACCTTTTGCCCCAAACGATTATAGATAATGAACCGGTAACTATTGACATTGCCAAAAAGAATTTTACTGTGAAAGTGTTAAGCAAGATATTCGTATTTCCTCGTGATAAGCCAATGTATAAAAGCGGTTCTATTTATCAGCGGTATTCCGGCGGCGAAATATCAATCTTTCTATTTACCTTCATCATTCGTTTCAACCAGCTTAGGTTACAGGCTGACAAATTATAGATCACCAGCCCCTCCCAAACCTCACCATTATCTCCTATCCGATAAGGCTTATTAATAAACTTATATTATTTTAATACGATGGAGACCAGAGACCATCATAAAAAACGGGGCGAATCCGAAAAGCCAAACGAGTAGGAGCTCATAAATAGCAAACATGAAAAAGTATCTGATCAAAGGAGTTTATAGCTCCGATGGAATTAAAGGCTTGATCCAGGAGGGTGGGTCTGGACGCAGAAGCGCCATTGAAAAAATGTTGGAACAAATAGGTGGCAAGGTAGAGTCATTTTATTATGCCTTTGGCGACACTGATGTGTATGTTATCGTTGACGTCCCTGATGATATTTCTGCTGCGGCCATTGGGATAACTGTTAACGCTTCCGCACTTGTTAAGATAACAGTGACTGCGTTACTTACAACAGCCGATATTGACGCAGCGTCTAAAGTATCTGTTAGTTATCGCGCTCCCGGTAAAAACTGACACAGCTTTTTATTCAATAAATAGCCATCTCGATTATTAGACAATTGAGACGGCATTTTTTATTCGTATCGTTGCCCGTTGAGCCTCCGGCTATCTTTAGAATGTTCAAATAATAACAGCGCTCCTTTTTAACTTTGGGCCGCTACGAACAGCAGGGTGAGCATGAGTCAAAGGCAAATAATAAAAACGCCTCCATTATGATAAACCAGTGTTTTGATTTACTTTAATTTGTTGATTTGTTAATACGATTGTGCTTATTTTAAAAAATCATTTAGATAACCTGATATAGTTTTCGTCTGCATCATTAAACTGACATGCCCCTGCGATGGAACAATAGCCAATTGGGATTTTGGCATGGGCTGCATGTCAGCAGAAACGCCGCCTCCCAACAATTGATATGTTTTCGCCAATTCAATTTTATCGAGTCCATCATTGTCGCCGGATATGATTAATACAGGCGCAGATATTTTTGCAATATTGGAATCACCTACATTGAATGGGACCTTGGCAAAGGCAAACATCTGCTGTAAAAACTTTGTCCATTTTGTTTTATCCGGCGCCACGGCATCGTATGCGGCTTTTATTGGTGTGTTATCAAAAAATTCAGGTTTAAAATCTTCAAATGCGCCATTTACTACGGGTAGCCAGCCATCAGTTTTATAAGTAGAAGAAATGATGACTAATTTTCTTAAACGTTTAGGACTTTGTACAGCAAACTGGTAAGCCACAGAGCCGCCCATACTATATCCTACAACATCGGCACTGTCAATCTTTAGATAATCCATTACTTTCTCCACATCACTTGCTAAAGTAGTAATTGATAATTCCCTATCCGAAAATGGTGTATGTCCGTGGCCCTGCATTTCAAGGGCCACTACTTTTCTTGTTTTTGACAGTTCAGGTATCAATTGCGACCAGTTCATATCAATGGTGTAAAAGGCACCGTGCAGTAATACGATAGGCTTGCCCTCACCATATACTTCGTAATAAACTTTAATGCCATTTGCGGGTGCATAACCACTGTTGGCAGGTTTGACCTTTTGCCCTTGTGACTGAAATGCCGTAAACAAAAGCATAACAATTGTTAACAGGGGTTTGGTAACATCCGGTCTTTTAAACACTCTTTTCATAAAGTTTACTTTTAATTTTTTTAATTTTTATTTACAATACAAAGATGAATTCATTTTAAAATTTCACGCAGTATTAAAGCGACAACTTAGGGTGCATCACAACAAAATATATTTAAGTTTAGGCAATGCGGGTGTCCCATTTTTATGTTCCAAAGTCACAAACGCGCCAGTAGAAGCCGCGCCTGGCCTCCAGACGAACGTTTCCTGGAATCAAAAAATCTGCATAACAGTAATGAATAAACGAAATTGAGAGTTTCCAAAGCCGTTCGTTTTAAGCCTGCTGCTAAGCCGGCTAACTGATAAATAAAATACAAAGATTTCCAATAATTACCCCGGCATCTCTGCAAACGCTGAATGCCGGGCTTTTATGCAGACAACTGATCTAATTAATGAGTGAATGTGGCTAACAATGGCTGAGGCTTTCCTCAATAGGCGTCATGTTATGCGTCCGTTGCTGACTGCTTATCCTTTTCCGTGATAGTTTGGGTCAAAATCCACCATCCATTCAATACCAAATTTGTCTCTAAACATTCCAAAATAGGAACCCCAGGGACTGTCGCCAATAGGCATTTCAACGTCCCCGCCCGCTGAAAGTCCATTAAATAACCGGTCAGCTTCTTCACGGGTTTCCGCGCTAATGGCAATTTTAGATCTGTTTTCATTTTCATTTACCGGCCCCATACTCTCCGGTACGTCATTGCCCATTAGAATATTTTTTCCAATAGGCAAAGCGATGTGCATTATTTTGTTAGCATCATTTTCTGCTACCGGAAAGTCAGGGCTGGATATGTCTTTCAAACGCATAATCTTTGCAAACTCTCCGCCAAATACAGACTTGTAGAATTCAAATGCTTCTTCGGCATTTCCATTGAAGTTAATGTGGGGATTGATAGCTGCCATAGTTTTTATTTTTTTACTTGATTGGTTTCAATTAATTTTTTGGTATTCAAAACTACTGCGTAGCCACAAAACAAGCAAGGTGTAAAAGCGACAAAAGAGAGGTTCTTTACGTCAGCGCCTTTTGGTTGCCGTCTGTGATAAACTCTTAAAACAGGTATATTCAGTAGTTAAAAGCGGAACTTAGGTTTTTGTCAATCGGAATTAAAACGCAAAAAACTATAAAATGGCTTTCCTGTTCCTAAAAATGTTAGGGAAAATGGTGAGGATTGGCTTTAAATGAGCTATTCGTATTAACGGAAATTAATTAAGGATCTTAAAAAGCAATCCGCAGAACAGAATTATTAGAACCTTTGAATAAGGAAGTCTTCAAGAAGTTTTAATATAGTTTTATTTATTTATTTTACTTTAGCGTCCCTAATCAACTTGCAAACTCACTTTTGGATACCAATCAATCATACGATGAGAAAGAACTGTTGTCACGAATTGCAAAAGGTGATGAACAGGCTTTTGGTATTTTCTTTAATCTTTACAAAGACCGGTTTTATTTTCTCGTATTAAAGACGACCCGGTCTGATGTAATTGCTGAAGAGATTGTACAGGATATATTTCTGAAACTCTGGCAGAAAAGAGAAATGCTGGTTGATATTGAAAATCCGTCCTCGTATTTTTTTACCGCAGTATATCGCAGAATCTATATTTATTTTCGAAAGCTGGCACTGGATAAAAAAATATTAAAGGTAGTTTGCCGGGAAGAGGTCACACAAAACACTACGGAAGAAATGGTGATCTTCAGGGAAAGTGAGCGCTACATTAAAGAAGCCATAGCAAAGCTTCCACCTCAACAGCAACTTGTTTATAAACTCAGCAAACAAGATGGCTTCAGCCGGGAGCAGATAGCAAATGAATTAAAAATTTCACCGCATACTGTGAAGAATCATCTTGCAGATGCGCTTAAATTTATCCGCGGCTATCTTCAAAACTTCATTTTTATCGTTTTCCTGCTTTACTGGTTTTTAAAAAAATAAAAAAATTTTTACTCCGGGTAGTACAATCTACTTTGCCATGTATCTGCTTAGTGGAAATGCCAAAAAGATGTAAAGCCGGTTATCAATTAAAGAAAATATATGCTATTGTCTAAGGAAAGGATTTTATATTTATTAAAGGCATTTACGGATAAAACAGCTTCTAAAGAGGAAGAGGAAGAACTGTTGGCCTGGATGAGGGAAGCGCCGGAAGATTCTGAGTTAAAGACGTTCATATATGGACTTTGGCAGGAATATCCAGAGGGCAAAAGTTTTAATTATGTCGATTGGAATACAATGCTCAGTACAATATTAAAGCATGAAAAAGTTATTTCGATTGCCCCGCAAACAAGAAAAATAAATTGGATAAGAGTGGCTGCCGCGGCTGTTATTTTTCTCGGGCTGGCTGCCGGTGCTTATTTCCTGTTTCCAAATAGATCTGTAAGGGAACTGGCGAAAAATACAACAGAAAAACCACTAAAAAAAGACAGATCTGCACCTGCGGGTAATAAAGCAATGTTGACTCTCTCAGATGGAAGCAGGATAGAGTTGGACAGTGCAACAAACGGAACTTTTGCCATTCAGGGTAATACGCAGGTAATCAAGAAATCAGACGGTCAGATAGCCTACAATGGTAAAAGCGATGAAGTGATGTACAATACATTGAGCAATCCAAAGGGAAGTAATGTAGTGAGTCTGACCTTGGCTGATGGCAGTAAAGTTTGGCTAAATGCGGAAAGTTCTTTGACGTTTCCTGTAGCCTTCCCTGGTGAGGAAAGAAAAGTAGAAATCACCGGTGAAGCTTATTTTGAAGTGGCTCATGATGCCAATAAAAAATTTATCGTTACAAAAGGGACAACGACCGTACAGGTGCTCGGTACCCACTTTAATGTGAATGCTTATGATGATGAGAATTCAATAAAAGTCACTCTTTTGGAAGGCTCTGTAAAAGTGGAAAATGTAAACAATAAAGTGATCATCAAACCTGGAGAACAAGCCCAGGTAGGAAAAGATAACGGGATCAAAGTGGTGAATGATTTGGATATTCAACAGGTAATTGCCTGGCAAAAGGGATTGTTTGAATTTAATCATGCCGATCTCGCTTCCATCATGCGCCAGGTTAGCCGTTGGTATGATGTAGAAGTGATCTACGATGGAAAAATTACTGAAGGGAAGTTCGGGGGCGGTTTGAGTAAAAGCCTTCCTTTATCCGCGGTATTAAAATTAATGGAAGCGAATGGCGTGAAATTTCAATTGGAAGGCAAAGTATTAAAAGTAATTCCTTAGAGGCTGTTTAAAAACGATTTTATAAATTTCTTATGATTGCAAAAAGTGGCCGGTGGGGACACCGGCCACAGCGGAGCGCCGCGGTTGGTGTCCTCACCAACCGCAATATGGGGGAACAAAATTCTATTTTTAAAAAGCTTCTTAGGGAAGTATTACTTAGTGTTTCTTTCTCTAAATGAGGAAAACAAAAAAACAAAAAAGCCAGAAATGCTACTAACATTCCTGGCGACTTTGGTTCATTATAAACAAACGTGTAGGAATTATTTATTATTCACCTAAATTATTGCAAAGCTATGCAATTATCCGAAATTTATCGGCCCGGTAGCCGTCTGGGCCATTACTTAACCCCAAAAATTACCCGGGTTATGAGACTAACAGCCATCTTATTATTTTGTGCGGGGCTTTTCGCTAATGCCAATGGGCATTCACAAACGGTAACGCTCGACCTGAAGAATTCATCTTTGCAGAAAGTGTTCAGTGAAGTCGTGCGCCAGACAGGAACTTCGATGGTATATAACGAAGCGCTCTTCAATGAAGCCCCACCCATTACCATTAAAGTAAAGAATGCGACTGTGCCTGAAGTGTTGAATAAATGTTTGCAGGGCCTGCCTTATACTTTTAATATTAAAGACAATACAATTGTAATTAAAGCCAACTCTCCTCATATAATCGCGCAAAATGATATCCAGGATATCCGGATCAGCGGGGTAATAACAGATGATAGAGGAACTCCTTTACAAGGGGCAAGTATTCTTCTGAAAGGAACAAACAACGGCACTTCAACAGATAATGAAGGAAGGTATGTCTTAAATGTTCCGGCACTGAAAGGAGTATTGATATTTTCTTTCACCGGCTTTCAGAGCAAAGAAATTACTATTGCTGCCAATACAGTTATCAATGTATCTCTCCTCCCGGAAAATAAAACGTTGAATGATGTAATCGTTACCGGTTATACCCGGCAATCAAAACATGAAGTTACCGGGGCTGCTTCGACTTTATCTGCCGACGTCATAGCCCAGACTCCGGTAACTGATATTACAACGGCTTTACAAGGACGTATAGCAGGGGTAAATGTTGATGATCAGGGTGGGCCGGGTAATGCAGGTGTTATTCGTATCCGGGGAGTCGGCTCATTAGGAAACAACGACCCATTATATGTTATTGATGGAGTACAAGTGAGAGTTGGGGGCGCCACCGGTAGTCAGAATATTGCCAGTTTGTTAAATCCTAACGATATAGAGAGCCTGACTATTCTTAAGGATCCTTCACTAACGGCGCTATATGGATCTGAAGGATCAAACGGTGTGATCGTTATCACAACAAAGTCTGGTAAGAAAGGAGAACCCCGGTTGGAATACTCAGCTTATGTTGGTGAGCAGGTTCCTTTTAAATTTCCATCAATGGTAACGCCACAACAACAGGCAGATGCTCTTTATCAATCTTACAAAAACAGCGCGCAGGCTTTTCCATATACAAGTTTTTATGGCTCCGGTACAAGCCCCGTATTGCCAGATTTTATTATCGAAAGCCAAACTCCGAATGTAGGCATTGGAGGTACTGATCCAGCCTCTAATCCCTCATTGTATAATTTTTTAAGCTACCGCATTTTAAAGGCTAATAAATCAGGTACCGATTGGTGGAAAACTTTATTCAGACCTTCATTAGTGCAAAATCACCAGTTATCCATAAGTGGTGGCACTGATAAAAGCAACTTTGCTATAAGCTTTGGTTATTTGGATGACCAGGGTACTTTGTTGAATTCTTATTTTAAAAGATTATCACTAAGGGTAAATACTGATTTTAAGGTGAAACCGTGGCTGCGGGTTGGAGAAAGTGTTGAATTCTCTTATTCAACAAATAATACTATCAGTACCAGTAACCTGGATAATAACCAGGGCAATTTTAATAATGAGATTACAAACCTGTATGCTTTATCACCTTTACTGCCTACACACGATATTGCAGGAAATATTGCAGGTACTGGTGGGGCATCAAGCATTTTAGGAGGAAGTAACCCATTAATAAGCAGAACTAATTCTTCCAACTCGAAAAATCATACACAGAGCGTGGTGGGCTCAGCTTACATCGAATTCGAGCCAATTAAGAATCTGACTTTCCAAAGCAAAATAGGAGTTCAGTTTGTTCCTAATCAATATCATTCTTTTAATGATTCATTTCCCCAGGAGCCGATACCGAGCCATACAACATATTATTATGATGGAAATTCAACGTATACAGATTGGCGTTGGTTAAATAAAATAGCATATAGCTTTTCGATCAATAACATCCATAAGATATCTGCTTTTGCTGCCTATGAATCGCGTGAGCTGCAATCAAGGTATTCTAATATTGTAATGACCAACCTTATTTCCAATCAACCCAACTTTCAGTATACAAGTGACGGAGTTTTAAATCCGAATTTTCCGCCTTCCGGGTTAGGATCGGTCCAAACAAGTACTTCAGAATTTGGAAATATCACTTATTCTTTGATGGATAAATATTTATTCTCAGGGACCATCCGGAATGATGCATCTTCTATTTTTGGAATTAACCACCAACACGGAACTTTTCCTGCCGCGAGCGCAGGATGGCGTGTTTCGCAAGAGAAGTTTATGAAAAATATAAATTGGATAGATGACTTGAAATTAAGAGGATCGTGGGGCAAATCCGGAAACGACGCAATTCCTCCGGGCAAGCAATTTGGGTTGATTCGGGCTAACGATCCTATATATGGCGGCTATGATTTGGCGGGAACTAATATTAGCCAGATTTTAGGTGCTTACAGTTCTCAAATTGGCAATCCGGATATTCACTGGGAAACAAATGAAACTACTAATCTTGGGTTTGATGCGGCTTTCCTGAATAACAGACTTACTGCGAGCTTCAACTGGTTCAATAGGAAAACAAAGGATTTGTTATATGCTCCCCCATATACAGGTACGGCAGGTGCAGCTGCAGCACCCTATAAAAATATTATGAGTTTTACCAATAAAGGTATCGAATTGGAACTAGGCTTCAAAAGTGCGCACAAAAATAATAACGCTTTCCAGTTTGATATGAACTTTAATATTTCCTCTTACAAAAGCAATGTGGATTTCATAGACGGAGACTCCGCAACTTTTATTGACCTGGCAACTTTTGCGCCTACACATTATAACCTCACACGCAGTATGGTCGGACATCCTGTTTCAAGTTTTTACGGCTATGTGTTTAATGGTATCTATCAGGATACAACCGATGTGAGAAATAGCCCTGCACAACCCGGTATTAGTGGAGCAAGCGGAGTTGGCCATTTCAAATTCAGAGATTTATCAGGTCCTAATGGCAAGCCAGATGGAAAAATCGGTCCTGAAGACCAAACATTTCTTGGCAATCCGAATCCTAAATTTTCGTTTGGTTATAATCTGAATCTGTATTATAAAAACTTCGACCTCGGCTTATTTGTTCAAGGAGTCTATGGTAATAAGATATTCAATTATTTTCGTTCATTTTCTATGTGGCCAGGTATGTTTGGATCTGGTTCATTGGATACCTGGACGCCCACTCACACCGATGCTAAATTGCCCATTTATACACAAGACGGTATTAATAACAATAATGATAATGTTCCCTCCAGCTTTTTTGTAGAAGATGGCAGTTACCTGCGTTTAAAGACAGTTCAACTTGGATATACTTTTCCGGCCAACAGATCTTTTAAACATCTGAGAATTTATGTGCAGGCGTATAATCTTGCCACAATTACAAATTATTCCGGTCAGGATCCCGAAGTAAATAATGGAAATCCGGGAACTCTTGGAATTGATTTCGGCACTCAATATCCCAATTCCAGGAAAATTCTATTTGGGTTAAACCTGGGATTATAATTTAATCTTAAAACATTTATTATGAAAAATATTTCTTTTTTACTCGCTTTGATAGCATGTTTTCTTTTAAGCTCCTGCAAAAAAAGCTTTTTGGATGTGCCTCCGCAAGGACAACAGAGTCTTGATGCTTTTTACAATAATACCGGCGTGCAAAATCTTCTCGTAGGTGCCTATCATGATCTTACAGGTATTTCTACCAATAGTGGCTGGTGGAGCACCTCCGGTACTTATTGGGTCTATGGTGATGTAACCTCTGGGGATGCATATACCGGGGGACCTAATACACTTCCGGATGTTTCTACCATTGAGCAATTTAAAACCACTTCGTCAACAGGATACCTCGAAGATCAATGGACAACAGATTATGATGGAGTTTCCAGGTGCAACAATGTTTTAATTGCTGCGGCAAATGCTGCAGATATGAACGGCGCTCAAAAAAAGGAAGCCGCCGCAGAAGCGAGATTTTTAAGGGGACACTATCATTTTAACGCAAAGATCATGTGGAACAATATCCCTTTTATTGATGAGAACATAGCAAAAAGTGTTACTTATGCAACGGTATCAAACGCTGAGGATGTCTGGCCAAAAATAGAAGCGGATTTCCGGTTTGCCTACGACAGTTTACCAGAAGTTCAATCTCAGGTCGGTCGCGTTAATAAATGGGCGGCAGCCTGCTATATTGCTAAATGTTACATGTTTGAGAAAAAGTATGGTCAGGCTTTAG
Organism: uncultured Chitinophagaceae bacterium; assembly: GCA_963706775.1. Taxonomy (GTDB): domain Bacteria; phylum Bacteroidota; class Bacteroidia; order Chitinophagales; family Chitinophagaceae; genus Ginsengibacter. Next base: position 702,768 of record CAVPNF010000015.1, on the reverse strand, counting down.
CTTTATTAGATACGATACTTGCACAGGGGAAGAACTCGGCTGGGGTTAAATATGATTTGACTTCATGCTTTCATGATAATTTTAATGCTGCAAAAGAAAACAACCAGGAATCAGTATTCCAGATTCAATATTCAGTAGATGATAATAGTTATGGCTATAACAGCAACCTGGGCGAAACCGGTGCAGTGCCTAACTTGTATTACGGTCCTGATCCATATTACGGATATTGGAAACGCCCGTCTTTTAGCCTCGTAAATGCTTTTAAAACCGATGCCAACGGACTTCCAATGCTTGATGCTACGGGTAATGATACTTCTAATGTTACCAACATGCATAATGATATGGGACTGGCGTCTGCTGACGCATTTACCCCGTACCAGGGTACTTTAGATCCTCGATTGGATTGGTCGGTGGGCAGGAGAGGAATTCCATATTTAGATTGGGGAGTTAATCCCGGGCAGGATTGGGATGGCTTTTCATCAGGCCAGGTTATAGGTGGTCCTTATTTACCGATAAAAAATGTGTACATGGCAAGCCAGGATTTCGGAATAGGAGGTAATAATTTTTACGCTGCCGGTGGTGCCGGGAGTTCCGTCAATTATAATATAATCCGATTTGCAGAAGTACTGTTATGGGCGGCCGAGTGCGAAGTAGAAACGGGCGTTTTGGAAAATGCAAGAGCCCTTGTAAATCGTGTAAGAAACAGGGCAAAAACCGGTTGCAAGGTAATGAAAGGTAATAATCCTGCAGCAAATTATGCAGTTAACACCTACGATAATCCATGGACAGACCAAAATTTTGCCCGCAACGCAGTAAGGTTTGAAACGAGATTGGAGTTATCCTTGGAAGGTCATCGCTTCTTTGATCTGGTGCGTTGGGGAATAGTTGCTGATTATATGAAAAACTATTTGCAAACAGAACAAACTAGGATTGATCACTTAAAAGGCGTCACATTTTCGGCCAATAAAAATGAATACTTTCCTATTCCTCAAAAGGAGCTTGGCCTAAACCATAATTTAAAACAAAATCCGGGATACTAATTCCTCCAATTCAAAACCAGCCCGTGTTAATTAAAATGAGAAAATACATTGAATTATTGTTTTTGATACTGGTGGTTCAACATGTCCAGGCGGAACAGCAAAAGGTCTTTTTTAGCTCAAAGGAAATCACGCGGGTATTTACCAATAAATTGTATTCCTATCACTTTAATGCGAAGGATTCCGCAGGAAGACAGATAACTTATTTTGTAGAAAATCTGCCTTCCTGGTTAAGCTATAATGTAACAACGAAGACCATCTCTGGAACTACCAAAAAAGCGGGTCAATATCCGGTTCACATATTCGCTTATGGAGGAAATGATACAGCCCGCCAATTTTTTATGATTACCGTTTGTGACAAACAAACAACTAATATTCTCTGTTTAGGCAATTCAATAACGAATGGCGTTGATCGTTTCAACAGTTATCGGCGGCCATTGTGGCAAATGCTTCATAATGGGAATTATAATTTCGATTTTATAGGTTCATGGAGCAAACATCACATGGGCACTGAAGTTCCCAATCCTGATTTTGATATGGACAATGAAGGCCATTCGGGGTGGCGGTTTGACAATCTGTTTAACCCGCCCGACTGGGACAGCACCCGAGGAAATTTAACTGCATGGCTTAATACCTATTCGCCTGATATTGTTTTGCTGGAATTGGGAACCAATGATGTATTTCAATGCCGCAAAATAAAAGACATGTTGAAAGATCTTTCAGTAACCATTGATTTGTTGCGAAAAAAAAATAATACGGTAAAAATTTTTGTTGCGCAGATTCCTCCGTTGGGCGCACAATGGGCTGACAAAAAACTTTGTGGAAATGACACATCTTATTCACGCGTAATTATTGATCTGAATAAAAATATCGCTTCATTTTCTGAAGTCCATTCAACCGCTCAATCGCCGGTGATTGCAGTAGATCAGTTTACAGGAGTCGATACCGCGAAAGATATGTTTGATGATATTCATCCCAATGAAAAAGGAGAAAAAATTATGGCGGAAAGATGGTTTGGCGCAATAGAAAAATATTTGAAAAAACTATAAAATGGCTTATAAGGCGTATGGATAGCCAGGGCCAGGTTAAAAGAAAAATATAATTATACGCTTATTGGAATTGATAAAATTATTTTCAGAATCAACAATTTATTGCTTATGAAGTATCAACTAACTGCTATGCATTTGATGGCAATTCTTTCTGTTTTCAATATGTCCTGCAAACAAAAAATAGCAACTCCTGCCGGAAAAGCTTTTTACTTTAGTGTACACGGTGATGATAAAAATGAGGGAACAATAGACAAGCCCCGAAAAAACATTGCGCATTTAAATTTGATTGGCGTGCAACCCGGAGACACGATATTTCTAAAAGGAGAGGAGAGCTTTAGCGGAACCATTACAATTGATTCCTCGATTTCCGGCTCTGAAAATTTACCGGTAGTGATAACCTCTTATGGTAAAGGCAATGCGATCATCAATGGAGGTGACTCGTCTGCAATTGTTTTATACCAAACGAAAAACATCATTGTGAAGGATCTCAATCTTAGAGGCACCGGGCGTAAAACAGGGAATGTCAAGGATGGTATTGCTATTCTCAATAGTAGCCATATTCTCATTGATAATCTTGATATTTCCGGCTTTCAAAAAAGTGGGTTACTGATTTATCTATCTGCCAATGTGAGGGTAAACAAGATATATACTCATGATAATGGATCGGCCGGAATAACAGTTGAAGGAAATGATGGAAAGAAAAATTCAAATAATATTCAAATTGTAAATTGCCTTGCGGAAAATAATCCCGGAGATCCCACAAACCTCACCAATCACAGTGGCAACGGAATAGTTGTTGGCCATTGTACCAATGTTTTAATCGATAGCTGTGTTGCAACCAACAATGGCTGGGACATGCCGCGGATCGGCAATGGCCCGGTGGGAATATGGTGCTATGAAGCTGATAGTGTAACCATTCAGCATTGCCTGTCTTATAAAAATAAAACTTCCGTTGGCGGCGCTGATGGTGGTGGTTTTGATATGGATGGTGGCGTTACCAATTCCGTAATTCAATATTGCTATTCATATGGCAACCAGGGAAGTGGTTATTGCATTTTTCAATATTGGGGCGCAAGCCCGTGGTACAATAATGTTGTTCGTTATAACATCAGCGAAGATGATGGAACTGTTTCCGACTCGCGTGCTGGTATATATGTTTGGAACAGTTCCGGAGATAAGGATCAGTTTTATGATTGCCTCGTCTATAATAATACAGTTTATAATTCAAGGGAAGCTGCGCTGAGTTTTTCAGAGGTTAGTAAAAGAAAAAATTTTAAATTCTTCAATAATATTTTTGTTGGTAAAGACAGTCTGATCAAAGGTGACAAAGGAATAGATACGTTCCTTGCTAACGATTGGTGGAGCCTTGATAAGAAATTTGAAATTGACAGGATATATGATCTAAATACCTGGGCGCAAAAAAACGGGCAGGAAATGCTAAACGGAAAACTGCTGGGATTGAATATGGATCCCGGGTTCACTGATCCTGGTAACTCACAATTGGTTAATATAACAGGATTGAAAAATATAAGTAAGTACAAGATTCCGGCAAATTCGGTACTACGGAACGCAGGTTTGGATTTAAAGAAACTATATGGAATCGAATCCGGCGGAGTAGATTTCAATAAGCAAATCGCTCCCTCAAATGGCATTGGTGCAAGTTTTTAAATTCATTAAATAATATAAAATGCAGCGACGCAACTTCATCAAAAACACAGCAGGTTTTGGTATCGCAATGGTACCTTTTGTAAAAATGCCATGGGCTAATCGGCCGGTAAATTTTTCAGTAAATGAATGGAAATTAAGCGGTCCGCCGAAACCTGTATTTATCTATAATAACTGGTCGTCTTATGATGAGTTGTCTGATAATATTCCGCTTACCGAAGAATTGGCTATGAAGGAATTGAATGAAGTTTTGCGATTGAAGAAAAAGCGGCGTTCAAATAGATTACTACTTAATGGATGCTTTTTGGTTTGACAGGGATGGCGGTTACCGCACATGGCACAAACAACATTGGCCAAATGGCCCCGATAAATGGTTGCAGTCCTGTAAGCAAAATAATATTTTACCGGGCATGTGGTTTTCCACCAACCTGATTTCCGGAGGCGGTAATATTTTTCTGAATATGATACCGGAATGGGAAAGTTCTGAAGGCGCCGATAAAGGAATTTTATGTTTGTTTGAGGGTGGTTATTTATCACATCTTGAACAATCGTTACAGTTATGGTATAATAAAGGTGTACGGTTATTTAAGTTTGATTTTGCTTATTTTGAAGCAGCCACACCACATGCCAAAGCGACTTATTCTTTAGATGAAATAAAAGAGAAAAACAAAGTGGCTTTCATGCAGATGCTTCAAAACTTTCGTGCAAAGAATAAAGATGTGCTGATTCTTGGATATAATGGTTTTGGCGGCGTACTCGATAATACTTACACTCCATTTTCAAAAACAATTGATTCACGGTGGCTCGATACATTCGATACTTTATACAGTGGAGATCCGCGCTTTTCAGATGTACCGATGATGAACATCTGGCGTTCGGAAGATGTGTATCACGATCATCAGAACAGGCAGTTTGAATTCAATGGTTTGCCATTAAAACGCATAGATAGTTGTGCTTTTATGAATGGTGTAACCGGCACCTGCTACAGCCGTGCGATGCAATGCTGGAAAGGCGAGCTTATTTTAGATCTTGCCCGTGGCGGATGGGTTAATGTATATCATGGAAACATGGAATTGATCAATAATGAAGATGCAAAATGGTTTGCCAGGGTGCAGCAAATGTTTCATCATTTACAAAGCGAAAACAGGATCAGTTCATTTGGCGGAATACCCGGTATGGCTGTTCCTTATGGCTTTAAAGGGGAAGATAAAAACGGAGTGGTATGTACGGTTGTAAACCCATCGCAACAAATTGAAACATTACAAATGCCGGTAAAGAATTTTAAGCGATCAAAAATTTTGTACACAGATGGGGGATTCACTCCGGTAATAAAAAATAACACGCATTATATTAGGTGCAGAACAATTGGTAGTAATTGGTTTTGATTCATATGCGGATGATAAATATGATTTTGGAAAAGATGAAACCATTCAAATTCCACAAAGCATAACAAAGCTGGATGTACCTTTTTCTTTAACCAAAAATAATGCAATTGATTGCAAAATGAATGCAAAGGCATCACACGATATACGGATTATAGTTCAGCAATTTGATGCCGCCGGAAATCCTTACCGCACCTGGGGAGGCGCTCCGCCAAACGGTAAAAAAATGGACACTTTAATTAAGATAATTGTAAAGCAGGATGATAAGGAAATAAATACTATAAAGGAATATGATAAGATGATATGGAGCGGTTTGTCATGGGGTGCAGTTGAAGTAAAACAATCAGCATTCGATCATTCAAAACCCTTATTGATTCAATGCAGCACAGAAGAGAAAATTCCCTTGACTTTAAAATCTGATGTATATGCAGTTAAATATTAATTAAGTTCAAAAAGCCTAATAACAAAATAATTATCATGAAGCAAATAACGGCAGCAATCATTGGTATTCTCCTTACATACACTTGTGTATCGCAACAAAACGTTTTGTTTGATGCCGGTTGGCGCTTTCATCGGGGTGATATTCAAAAAGCCGAAAAAGTAGATTTTGATGATACCAAATGGAGAGCAATTGATCTTCCTCATGATTGGAGTATTGAAGATTTACCCGGAACACAATCTCCTTTCAATCCTGACGTGATTAATGGAGTAAGCATAGGGTTTACAACCGGAGGTACAGGATGGTATCGCAAAACATTCATGCTTCCAACAGTACAAAAAAATAAAAAAATTTATATCCTTTTTGATGGTGTTTATATGAATGCTGATGTTTGGATCAATGGTGCGCATTTAGGTAATCATCCTTATGGATATACTTCTTTTTACTATGATATAACCGGCAAAATAAAATGGAATGAAAAAAATACAATTGCTGTCCGGGTAAAAAATGAAGGCGCAACAAGCCGTTGGTATTCAGGTTCGGGTATCTATCGACATGTATGGTTGAAATCATTTGATGCTGTTCACATAGCACAATGGGGAACTTATATAACAACGCCTGAAGTAAATAAATCATCAGCTAAAGTAAATATTAAAACAAAAGTAAAGAATGAGACAGGCAGTTCATCTGCGATTACATTAGTCAATAAAATTTTGAATGCGAAAGGAAATGAAGTAGCAAGGACAACATCAAAACAAACTATAGGAGCCGGTACAGAAAGCGAATTCAGTGATGCTTCAATTGTGAATTCCCCTGCATTATGGTCGGTTGAAACGCCCAACTTATACACAGCCGTTACTGAAGTCTATACTGATGGAAAATTATCAGACCGCTCGAAAACAAAATTTGGTATCCGCAAAATTTCCTTTGATGTAAAAAATGGATTTTTATTGAATGATAAATCAATGAAATTATTGGGCGCATGCTTTCATAACGATAATGGTCCTTTAGGATCTAAGTCTTTTGACCGTGCAGAAATAAGACGGGTAGAATTATTAAAAGCAAGTGGCTATAATGCAATAAGATGTTCTCACAATCCGCCATCACCTGCATTTTTAGATGCTTGTGATAGTCTTGGAGTATTGGTCATTGATGAGGCATTTGATATGTGGACTCAGCCAAAAAATATGGAAGATTATCATTTATATTTTAAAGACTGGTGGCAAAAAGATATGGAAAGCATGTTGCTGCGCGACAGAAATCATCCTTCAATAATCATGTGGAGCATTGGTAATGAAATTCCAAATATGGATAGAAAAGAAGTGGCAGACACTGCAAAAATTCTTGCGGATTTTGTACGGGCAACTGATCCAACACGCCCTGTTACTGCTGCAGTAAATAATGTTACCCAAAACAAAGATGCTTTTTTTTCAGCGCTTGATATCAGTGGCTATAATTACGCAAAAGATAATTATGAAAGCGATCATTTGCGCAAGCCTGAACGGATCATGTTTGCAACAGAGTCGTATCCGTTAACAGCATTTGATTACTGGATGAGTGTGATTGATCATCCCTGGGTTATTGGCGATTTTGTATGGACAGGTTTTGATTACATTGGCGAAGCAAGCATCGGCTGGCGAGGATATGAGCAGGAAAAAAACTTCTATCCATGGAACCTTGCCTATTGCGGGGATATAGATATTTGTGGATGGAAACGTCCGCAATCTTTTTACAGGGATGCCCTTTGGAAAAAAGACCAGTTGTCCATTTTTGTAAAACCGCCGCATCCCTCGTTTCCATTGAATCCCAAAAAACAAAGCTGGAGCATCTGGAATTGGGAAGATGTAATTGCTGACTGGAATTGGAAGGGTTATGAAGATTCATTATTTGAAGTGAATGTCTATTCATCGTGTGCAGAAGTTGAATTGTTTTTAAATGGGAAATCATTTGGAAGAAAACTTACTGACCGGTCTTCTAAATTTATGGCTGTTTGGAATGTGCCTTATGCTGCAGGAAAACTAAAAGCGGTTGGTTATAATGGTTCGCAAAAAATGGCCTCCTCTGAATTAAACACAGCAGGTGAACCTACCCAAATAAAATTATCGGCCGACAGAATAACAATGAAGGCAAACGGCCAGGACCTTAGTTATATTACAGTTGAACTAATTGATAAAAATGGAATTCGTAATCCTAAAGCAGAAAATTTAATACATTTTTCGATTGAAGGCCCGGGAACTATTGCTGGTGTTGGCAATGCGAATCCAATCAGTTTGGAAAGTTACCAATTGCCGCAAAGAAAAGGCTGGCAGGGAAGATGTATGGCAATTGTAAAATCCGGCAGCATTCCGGGGAAAATAAAAGTGAAAGTTACATCGCCCGGATTAAGTTCGGCAATGATTGTGATTGATGCTCAAAAACCGTTTAAGGAAATCGAAAAATAAATCATTGCAAAAAAACTGTAAAGAAATTTGTTATGCTACATATTCTAATCGATGATTTATACTGATTAAATGAGGAAGGAGATAGGCAAATTCGACTTTTTGCAGCGGTTACTTTTTTCCTTTGAAGCCGTAGATAAGTGCACGTCATCATCTGGTCTCCGGACAACGATTTCACTAAAAAAAATTCCATCAATGATGAGCCTGACGCCCTAAAGCCTGTCAACTGTGCCAACCAGCGTATTTAGCAGAGTGGTTCCTGATTATTTGCTGATTACTCAACAATATCCTTCAAAGCTTTTTTTCGATTATTCATACCAGTTATACCCGTTTTGAAAAAAAAAATTACACAGCCTGGAAAGCGAAAAAGTAGAAAAAACGAATTCTGCAAATCTTATTGTTCTTACGCAATTCTTCTATAATGCAGCTCTTAATTACAACGCTTCCTTTATTTTTTCCTGCCTCTGCTTTCCACCTTTCGCTTGCAAGTCAGTAAACTTTCGATAATTTGCCATTGTAAATGACTCACAAAGTGGTGGATTTTTGTCGTCCGGCACTATGAGCAAATTAAATTTAAACCAATACTAATTTCAACTTATCTACATAAATGTTTTGAATCAAATACCTGAAACTGCTTCTTAATTTTCCATTTACTTATTTTTTATTTCATGAAAAAAAGCTGTACCCTTCTTGTCCTCTTATTGTGTGCTCAGTTATTATCGGCCCGGGAAAATCCTCAGTGGATGCGATATCCCGCCATCAGTCCCGATGGTAAAACAATAGTATTTACCTGGCAAGGCAGCCTGTATAAAGTTGCGTCAAAAGGTGGTGAGGCAAAACCACTGGTGAAAAACGAATGGTATAATTTTAAAGCAGTGTGGAGTCATGATGGAAAGTACATTGCATTTGCCGGTAACCAGTTTGGAAATTTTGATATTTTCATCGTTCCTGCAGCTGGCGGCGAGCCTAAAAGGCTTACCTGGAATTCTACAGATGAATACCCTTATGATTTTTCAGAAAACAATCAGCAGGTAATTTTTGGCGCAGCAAAACTGGATGCAGTCAGCAACCGGCAATTTCCTTCGGAAGCGTTGTTGGAATTATATAAAGTGCCTGTTACCGGTGGACGCGTTCACCAGGTATTAACCACACCGGCGGAAGATGCCAAAGTAAGTGCAGACGGGCGTTACATCATTTATCATGACAGGAAAGGAAGGGAAAATCCATGGCGAAAACACCAGGTTTCATCGATTGCCCGCGATATCTGGTTGTATGATATGGAGAAAGAGTCTCATAAAAAACTCACCTCTTTTGTTGGCGAAGACAGAAGTCCTGTATTTGCTTCCAACAATAAGGATATTTATTACCTCAGCGAAAAGAGCGGTGATTTTAATATTTATGAGATGTCCTTATCTGATACCTCATCTCAGCAGGTTACATTTTTTAAAGAATCTCCGGTTCGTTTTTTAAGTGTTGCTTCTGATAATACACTTTGTTTTGGATATGATGGGCAGATTTATATCAAAAAGAAAAATGCCAATCCCGATAAAAATAAATATCGCCATAAGTGAAGACCGGGTGGCGAACAACGAAAAAACAATTAAGGTAGATAAGGCACAGGAAATGGCGGTATCTCCTTCCGGCAAAGAGGTGGCTTTTATTTTCAGGGGCGATGTATTCGTAAGCAGTGTACTCGAAAAGCGGGTGAAACAAATTACCCATACGCCGCAAACAGAAGCAAGCGTTAGCTTTTCTCCTGACGGAAAAAAATTATTATATGCCAGCGAGCGCGGCAACAAATGGCAGGTATATGAGGCGGAGATTGTTTCTTCCAATGAGCCGGATTTCTTTTCCGCCACAGCAATAAAGGAAACGCCTGTTATCGCTAATGATCAGGAAAATTACCAACCAGCGTATTCGCCTGATGGTAAAGAAATTGCATTTATTGAAAACCGGAATTGTCTGAAAATTTACAACCTTGCTTCCGGGCAAACGCGCCAAATTCTCGACAATAAACAGCTACTAAGCAGGCGCGACCATGACCAATATTTTCAATGGAGCCCTGACAGCAAGTGGTTGCTGGTACAATACAATGAGCAGGGCCAGGGCAACTTTGAGGTGGGTTTGATCAGCGCTTCAGGAAATCAAAAGCTGGTAAATCTTACTCAAAATGGGTATGTGGACGAAATGCCCAAATGGGCTATGGGCGGAAAGACGATGATATGGAGTACAGAAAGAAAAGGCCTGCGCAATGAAAACAGCAATACGGTTCAGAATGATATTTATGGAATGTATTTCGATGACCTGGCCTGGGCCGATGTTAAACTCAACAGGTGGGATTCAGGAATGCAAAAAGACCTGCGAACTTCAAAGGAATTTTCTTTGGATCCCGAATTTAATAACGGCGATCATTGGCGCAACAGGCAAATCAGGCTGACCAACCGCTCTTCTTTTGTTATCGATGCCTTATTAAGTAAAAACGGAAAGTATTTATATTACCTGGATAAATTTGAAAAAAATTATGATCTGTGGGTAACTGATCTTCAAACCAAAGAAGACCGCAAATTAATCGACCTCAATATAAAAAGCGGGGAGATGAAATGGGACAAAGAGGAGAGAAACATTTTCATTTTAGCAGATGGCCGGATAATAAAAATAGATCCTTTAAACTCAAAAAAAGAAGTCGTAGCCATTGAAACAGAAATGAAGATGGATGTTGCCAGGGAACGCGAAGCCATGTTTGACCATGTTTGGCGAAGAACTGCGGAAACTTTTTATACGAAAGGAATGCATGGAGCAAAGTGGGAACAAATGAAACCCTATTACAAAAAATACCTGAAGGGAATTAATAACAATATTGATTTTGCGGAAATGCTGAACGAGCTGCTTGGCGAATTGAACGTAAGTCACACGTCAGCTAATTTTAAAGATGAACGCAAGGATGGTGACGTTACCGCATCGCTGGGCGTTTTCTACGACCAAAATTATGATGGCGCCGGCGTAAAAATTAAAGAGATCATGCAAAATGGCCCGCTTGATATTCCTTCACTTCAAATAAAAGCAGGCGATATCATAGAAGCAGTTGATGGAAAAATTATTGAAAGAAATTCGGACATTGATGCTTACCTGAATTTAAAATCGGATAAAAATGTTTCTTTAAAAATAAATGATGGAGCCTACATTCAAAAGAAATAATAGTCCGCCCGGTTTCGCCATCGGAAGAAGAAGATTTGGTGTATCAGCGCTGGGTACAACGCAACCAGTTGCAAACTGAAATGCAGAGTAATGGCAAAATAGGTTATATCCATTTATACCGGATGAATGACCAGGCATACAGAAGTACTTATGAGGATGTGATGGGAAAATTCGCCAATTGCAAAGCCATTATAGTGGATACGCGGTTTAACCGCGGCGGAGACCTGGCGCCCGAACTCGTTACGTTTCTGAGCGGAATAAAAATCAGGGAAAATACTACCGACAATTTTCTTAAAAACAATGAACCTTCCTCGCGGTGGACAAAGCCTTCTATCGTTTTGGCTAATGAAGCCAATTATAGCGATGGGCATTGCTTTGCTTACGATTACCAGTTGCTTCACATGGGGAAATTGGTGGGGATGCCAATTCCCGGAAGCTGTACGTGGATGACCGGACAAGGATTACAGGATAAATCTTTAAGTTATAGTGTTCCAACTTTAGGAGTTAAAACACTGGATGGAAGTTATTTGGAAAACTACCAAACCTATCCCGATATTCTTATCATGAATGAGTATGGCCCCGTAAGCAAGGGCTACGATCAGCAATTGGAAGCAGCGATCAGGGAGCTACAAAAAGAATTAAAATAATCATTAGTTGATCATAAGAGACTGTCTAAAAATGATTTTATAAATTTCTTATGACCGCTAAAAGTGGCCGGTGGGACACCGGCCACGGCGGAGTGCCGCGGTTGGTGTCTCCACCAGCCGCAATATGGTGAACGAAAATTTCATTTTTAGACAGTTTCTAAGTAAAGCAAAGATTGCATGAGATGAATGATGACGAACTAAATAAAGTTTACTGGCAACAGATCAGAGGGGGTAATAAACAAGCGCTTTTTGAACTATACAATAATACGTATTTCCATTTGGTGCGCTTTGGTTTAAAAATAATTGCCGATGAGGAACTGGTGAAGGATTGCGTGATGGAGCTTTTTTTAAAACTCTGGGATAAGCACGCACGGCTAAATTCTGTGGAGCAGGTGCGCGCTTACCTTTTCACGTCCATCAGGAGGATGTTGCTGGACAGGCAAAACTATGAAACCAAAACCGGTACTGCCATCGACAAATTCTATGGCAAGAGCGAGCTGAAAGAATTGTCGTACGAAGAAATAATTATTCAGGTTCAACATGACAAAGAATTAAAACATAAATTATCCAGGGCGATGGAACAATTAACTCCGAGGCAAAAGGAACTCATCCGCCTGAAATTTTTTGATGGGCTTAGTTATGAAGAAGTAGCGGCACACACTTCGCAAAATATAAAGACCACATATAATACCATTTACAATGCGATCCAGGTTTTGAGAAAAATTTTAAAGTAGTGATTAAAACGGCTTCAGATAAGCCAAAATGTAGATTTTGAAACTTTTTTACATGACTTATTAAAATGCAACTCTGTTTTGAAAAAAAATTTAAAGTAACGTTTAAATAGATCTTCACATAAGCCAAAAAGTAGATTTTTGAAATTTTAGTTCTATAATCGTGATCTAAAAAAGCTTACTTCTGATGTACTGATAAAGTTTTTAGAAGTCCTTTCAATCCTTCCATTTCCCGAATTTGAGAAATAAATTAAAATTCTTTGGGATAAATTAACCGTTTCGCCGTCTGTACACCAAAGCACAGATTTGATGGAGATAAAAAATTACGAAGTTGAGGATTTTATCTGCGATGAATCATTTCAACATTTTTGTCTTGGTAACAACCAGGAACACGTGCTATTTTGGGAAGACTGGATTCGTAACAACCCACATCAATCGGAAATAATTAATGAAGCCATCCGCATTATATCTATATTAAATGCAAGGCAGGGCAATCTTTTGGCGCAATCGGACTATTTAAAAGATAGTATTAACCGGGCCGATCGTTTGAAAGAAATTTTACAAGACACAACCCCTGGCTCAGAAATAAATGAGATAAAACCCGTTCACCGAGGATTGAAACGGGTAAAATATATTTCTGCAATTGCAGCTTCTTTACTGGCATTCATTTTTATCGGGTACTTATTTTTGAAACCGGTTCATTCTGTGAAACCCACAGAGATTGCAGCAGTAAAAGCTACGGAGATTAGTTCAGGCGATCAAAATCGCAAAACGGTTGTTTTATCAGATGGCTCAGTTATTATTTTGCACCGCAACAGCACCATTACCTTAGCGGCCGATTTTAGTTCCGTGAAGAGAGAGCTCACTTTATCCGGTGAAGCTTTTTTCGATATTACACACAACCAATCGCATCCGTTTACCGTGCATACTGCCGAGTTAGATATACAGGTATTAGGAACTGAATTTAATGTAAAGGCCTATCCGGGCGACGTTCAGACAGAAACTTCGCTGTTCCGTGGAAAAGTGGCCATTTCTAAAAAAGGCTTTCCTCATGAGAAGACGATATTAAGCCCGAATGAAAAAATGATATTTACTAATGGCTTTGCTTTAACGCCAACTTCCATTTCAAAAAAATTATTCAATGTAATTCCGATTGTGCATGATACGGCAACTAACAAGGCCAAAGAAATTGAATGGATTCATAGCAGGTTAATAATAGATGATGAGCCGCTTGAAACCATTGCCGCAAGACTGCAAAAGTGGTATGGAATCAATATTGTTTTTTCGGATGAGGAAACAAAAAATTACCGCTATTCCGGAACATTCGAAAGTGAAACAGTAGTACAGGCGCTGGAGGCGTTGCAATTGTCTTACCCATTCCGGTTTAAGGTTGAAGGAGAAAAAATAACCATTAGCAAACAATAACAAAAGCGATTTCAAAATGAACCAAAACGTTTTATTCGGATAAAATAAACTGACATGACCAAAAATACAATTATGAAGAGAATCACTGTTTCTGTGAGAAAAACAAACTATTTCACCCGGCAACATTTTAAGCTTATGAAACTTACCATGCTTTTGCTCCTGTTTGCAGGTATCCAGGTGCATGCAAAAAGTTTTGGACAGGAAAAGATCAATCTGCAATTGCGCGAATCAACTATTAAGCATTTGCTGCATGAAGTTGAAAAACAAACTTTTTACCGGTTTGTTTACCATACAGGAACATTGCCGGATAGCAAGAAAATAAACATCAAAGTATCCAACGCAGACCTGAGCCAGGTTCTTTCAGAAGCATTTCAGGGCCTTGCTCTTGATTATGCTATAAAGGAAACCAATTTGGTGGTGATCTTCTCAACGGCTGCAGAAGAGAAGTCAGTAGCTGACAGAGTAGTAAGAGGTAAAGTTACAGGAGCAAACGATGCGCCGTTATCAGGTGTGTCAGTTATTTTATCCGGCACGTCAAAAGGAACCACTACCAATGCAGACGGAGCTTATAGCCTGCAGATACCTGACGATGCAAAAACGCTCGAATTTTCATTGATCGGTTACCTGGATCAGAAAGTAACCATCGGCAACAGGCAAACCATTAATGTAACGTTGCAGCTTTCGGCTACCAGCCTTGGAGAAGTGGTTGTAACTGGTTACACAAATTATTCAAGAAATAAATCGGTTTCTGCGGCTACTACCGTAGGAGGAGACAAGATCAATGATGTACCGGTAGCTACTTTTGACCAGGCTTTGCAAGGTCGTGTTCCCGGGTTATCAGTAAACTCTATGTCAGGACAGCCCGGAACAAGTGCTAATGTTATATTGCGGGGTGTGGGATCCATTGCGGGAAACAATTCAGTGTTGTATGTGATGGATGGCGTGCCTATTGAATCGGGCTATTTCCAATCAATTAACCCGGGCGATATTCAATCAATTACTGTTTTAAAAGATGCGTCTGCAAAAGCCATATATGGTTCACGAGGCTCCAATGGGGTTATTGTGATCACTACTAAAAAAGGAAAAGCAGGAAAATTGCAGGTTGAATACAAATCACAATATGGTTTATCAACGCTTACTTCTCCTAAATTCAGGATGATGAATACTGCGGAAAGAAAAGTTTTTGAAGAAGAACTGGGTGTTGAAACCGGGTCTGAAGCCGGACCATTCTGGACGTACTCTAAACTGAACCCTGACTATGCAGACAAAACACCCGCTGAACAAAAGGAAGCGGATCATATAGTAGATAGCTTGCTGGGCGTAAACACCGATTGGAGAAGCTTATTTATGCGCGATGGAAGTTTTGTAGAGCAACAGGTAAATGCCAGTGGCGGAAATGAAAATATCCGTTTTTATTCCTCTCTTAATTATTTTGATCAGCAGGGTTTGGTAAGGGTATCCAATCTTCGCAGGTACACTTTGAAGAACAATGTTGACCTTTCATTCGGAAGATTATCTGCAACGGTGGATATGAACATAGGTTATTCCAATTCTTCCCTTATTCAGAATGAAGGAAGAACCGGAGGCTACCAATCCTTTGTCGGCAGTATATTATGCACTTCCTTATGAATACCCTTTTGCTTCTGACGGCAAACTGGTTACTACAGGTGATGGTGCCAAATACCCGGTACTCGATCTTCGCGAAGGAAGCGACTCGTATGAGCGTATGCTGAACACTACCAGTAAGCAAGACCAGTTAAAAACCATCATTGGTTTATCAGTAAATTATAAAATTGCCAAAGGTTTGGTTGCTAAAACCAGGCTGGGTATCGATTACCGCGATCAGACAGATGAGCAATGGATCAATCCGGATTCTTATGCCGGAAGAAAAGTCTCCAACGGACGGCTGGGAAGTTTTGGCCAGCAATTGATCAGGCGCACTTCTTTGGTTTCTACCTCCGGTTTAACGTATAATAATACGTTTGCTACAGATCATGATCTGGAGGTTTCAGGATTATTTGAATTTTTAAGAAACAGGTATAAATCTTTTGGTTTTACCGGTTATGGTCTTGATCCGCGGCTGCCACAAACACCTGCCGGAATTGGCTCACCAGGTACTTTTACTCCTGACTTAACCGGCAGAAGAACTGAAAATGCAATGGCTTCTTATATTGGTTTATTGAGATACACTTTCAAAAATAAATATACCTTAAACGCCAGCTACAGGTACGATGGATCATCAACATTGCCTGAAATAAACCGCTGGCACGGATTCTATTCAACAGGTGTAAGCTGGGAAGCAAA
Organism: uncultured Chitinophagaceae bacterium; assembly: GCA_963706775.1. Classification (GTDB taxonomy): domain Bacteria; phylum Bacteroidota; class Bacteroidia; order Chitinophagales; family Chitinophagaceae; genus Ginsengibacter. The sequence goes on along the minus strand of CAVPNF010000015.1, from coordinate 686,456 downwards.
AAAAGAAGAATTTTTGAAAAATGTAGATGCCTTGTCTAATCTTCGTTTCAGGGCGAGCTATGGTACAACAGCAAGTCCGTTCCCAAGTGATTTTGCTTATTTGCCTACCTATCAACGGGCATCTTATGGAGGCAATGCTGCTATAATTCCTATTCAACCGGGAAATGCACAGTACGACTGGGAATATGCAAAAGAACTCAATGTGGGTTTTGACCTGGGATTGTTTAGCAACCGCCTGCGTATCACCACCGAATTGTACAATAGAATTACCAGTAACCTTTTTATAGATAAGCCTTTGTCATTCACTTCAGGATTTGCTGAGCTAAACATCAGTTCTGGTAAAATGAGAAATCGTGGAATTGAAGTAGATGTTCAGGGAGATGTTATCAGAACCAAGAACCTGTTATGGACTGTAGGAACTAATATGGCCTATAATAAAAATGTGGTACTCGATCTTGGAGGAAGTGAAGAATTTGAATATCAATATACCGGTATCATCAGGGTAGGACTTCCATATGGTGCTCATTATGCCGTGAAATGGGCTGGCGTAAATCCTGCCAACGGAGATCCTCAATACTACGACGCCAGCGGTAAAATCACCACTGATTACAATGCCGCAACCATGAGCGTGGCCGAGTTTGGAACTTATATTCCTTTGGTTACCGGCGGATTCAATACATCGGTAAATTGGAAAGACTTTTATTTCAATGCATTATTTACGTTTACTTCAAAAGTAATGCGGTACAATAATGAAGATTATTTCAATGAAAACCCGAGTTTCACTACCAGTAACCAATCAACCCGCTTACTATACGACAGGTGGAAAAAACCAGGTGACAATGCGATACTTCCAAGAATTACCGCCCGCAGAAGCTATACGTCAAGAGATATTCAGGATGCTTCTTACCTTAGAATGAGGAATGTGAACTTAGGCTACAATTTGCCTAAATCATTACTTACAAAATGGAAAATAATTGATGCCGTTCAAATAAATCTCCAGGCACAAAATCTGTTGACCTTCACCAAATGGAGAGGTTTTGATCCGGAGAACGGAAATGAATATGCGCGGTTTAGTTATCCTTCTCCACGCACATTCGTATTGGGTTTAAACGTTAAATTTTAATTTTATCAATTATGAAAATGACTAGTTCTTTCTATAAAAATATTTCAGTCGCTACCTTGGTTATTTCTTTATTTGCCATGTCGTGTAGCAAACAAATTGCTCTTGTTCCAACAGATTCCATAGATCCTTCAAAGGCGTTTAAGAGTGTGGCAGATATCAATGCCGGTTTGTTGGGAGCCTATAACAAACTAAATTATTATTCCAGCATATTTTATACTTCAAGGATTACCGATGAAGTAATGTTACCATCAGAAAATAGTACAGGATCTGGTGTTGCCACTTATCGCTGGCAATATGATGGCAGTTTTATCCATGATGCATGGCCTGATAATTATAGTGCGATAGATCGTGCCAACAGGGTATTGGCTGTAGTTGACAAGATCGAAGCAAAACCAGGAGAGCAGGCATTGAAAGACCAGTATAAAGGAGAATTGCTCGCCTTACGCGCCTACTGCCATTTTGAACTGATCAGAAATTTCGCTGAAAAATATGAAGCCAATGCAATGGGAGTTCCATACATGGAGGTTTCAGAAATCGGCAGCCCGGCCAGGCTTAGTTTTGGAGCAACCATGGCTAAAATAAATGCAGATCTTGTTGCTGCAAAAGCATTAATTCCTGCATCGTTTGGCGATAATAGCAGGATCACCAAAGCTGCGGTATCTGCCATCCAGGCCCGCTGCGCTTTGTACGAAAAGAACTGGGATAATGCGATTACTTACTCAACCGAAGCCATCAATGCAGTAGCCATTGCTTCCCGTACAGATTTCCCTCAAATATGGAAAGACAAATCCAATAAGGAAGTGATCTGGAAACTAAAAAGAGTGGTTTCTGATGATGAAACACCTTTGGGCAATCTTTATACCCAAGCAGGTTTCTTGACCAACCCCGCTGGAAGCCGCGTATATTTTGCAGCTTCTTATGAATTAACTAATTTATTTGACCAGGCAAATGATATTCGTTTTTCTTCTTACATAAAAATTGATTCAGCAAGAAAAGCCGCAGGCAAAATGCCCAATGTGGTGGTTAAATATATGAACGATGCCGTTAGCAATCCCAACCTGGTAGACATAAAGCTTTACCGCACCGGCGAAATGTACCTGATCAGATCAGAAGCCTATGCTGAAAAAAACAATCTTACTTTGGCAGAAGATGATTTAAATGCACTTCGCGCCGCAAGGATCAGTGGATATGTTAACGAAAGTTTTGCCTCAAAAGACGAAATCAAAACAGCGCTTCTTACAGAAAGATTTAAAGAACTTGCTTTCGAAGGCCATCGCCATTTCGACTTAAGAAGATACAATCTGCCTATAACCAGGCTTCCTGAAGACGCAGTGAATGCATTAGGTGCCACTTTATTAAGTACCCAGGATGCCCGGTATGTTTTTCCGATTCCCAACAGTGAGTTGAAGGCCAACAAGAATATGATACAAAATCCCGGGTACTAATTCCAGGATAGAAAACCGGGAAAATGTAAGTGGGATGTTGAAACAAACCAAAATGTAGATTTCTAAAAGTTTCATTAAGAGACTGTCTAAAAATGATTTTATAAATTTCTTATGATCGCTAAAAGTGGCCGGTGGAACACCGGCCACGGCGGAGTGCCGCGGTTGGTGTCTCCACCAACCGCAATATGGTGAACGAAAATTTCATTTTTAGACAGCTTCTAAGTGGGTTTATTTCGAAAATTGGTTTTTCGATAATTAATCGGGCGATATTTAAAGAAAGAATTTTTAATACTAAAAGATTTTCAATGTTATTTTTCAAAAAATCATTATTCGTATTTGTTATTAGTTTGATGGGCACGCTTTCTTTGCAGGCCCAAAAGTACAATGCCGCTTCTGCATCATTAGGTATTGTCGGAGATACTGCAGATGTGAAAACCACTACCAGTGGTGGCACAGCACTGGTAGGTGGAGGAGGAAGTGTGAACGCTGCATTTAAATGGATGATTCAGAAAAGCGGTGGTGGAGATGTGGTAGTAATTACTGCATCCGGCTCTGCCGGTTATAATGAAGACATTTATAATTTGGGGGGCGTTAACTCTGTGCAAACGTTGAACATCATTTCACGTGAGCAGGCAGATAATGATACTGTAGCGAACATCATCCGAAATGCAGAAATGCTATTTATTGGAGGAGGTGATCAGTCCAATTATATGAAATTCTGGCGCGGCACCAAAACGCAGGACGCCATTAATTACCTGATGAATGTAAAGAAAGTTCCGGTTGGTGGCACCAGCGCAGGCTGTGCTATTTTAAGTGGAATTTATTATAGCGGTGAAGATGGAAGTGTAGTTTCTGATAAAGCGCTCAGCAATCCGTACATGGCAGATGTGACGTTGTATAATAACGATCTTTTGCACGCACCTTACCTGGAACATGTAATCACCGACCAACATTACCTGGCGCGGAAACGTGAGGGCCGCCATGTAACTTTCCTGGCGCGCATCATCAGGGATTGGGGCATCTATGCAAAAGGAATAGCACCCGATGAAAGAACGGCAGTATGTATAGACGAAGAAGGTAACGCCAAAGTATTTGGCGTAAGCAAAGCTTACTTTCTTATTACAGATCCAACATTACCTCCGGAAAGAATTTCCGCTAACCAACCGCTGCAATGGGTTTCCGGCAAAAAAGCATTATTGGTTTATGAAATTCAGGGATCCGAATCCGGAGCAGGTAATTTCTCTGTTGCAGATTTCAACAAAGAGAAAGCAAGTGGCGGACAATGGTACAACTGGTATGTTGAAAATGGTAAATTGATCAAAACTGCTGCTCTTAAAAATAGTGTAAAATATGCTATGGTCATTCACGGAGGTGCGGGCACTATTTTGAAGAAAAACATGACTCCTCAAAAAGAAAAGGATTATACCGCTGCACTCACCCAGGCGCTGAAAGCTGGTTATGAAAAAATAAAAGCGGGTAAAAGCAGTCTGGATGCAGTGGAAGCAGCAATACATGTGTTGGAAGACAATCCTTTGTTCAATGCAGGTAAAGGTGCCGTATTCACCCACGATGGTAAAAATGAAATGGATGCTTCCATTATGGATGGTAAAACCATGTCGGCCGGCGCGGTAGCGGGCGTTACCAACATACGCAATCCGATCAGCGCGGCAAGAGCGGTAATGGAAAAATCCGAGCATGTGATGATGGCCGGGGCCGGGGCTGAAAAATTTGCAAAAGAAGCCGGATTAACCATCGTGGATCCCAGCTATTTTTATACAGAACAAAGATGGCGTGATCTTAAGCAAGCAATTAAGGAAGATTCCATGAAAAGCAAATTGGATCATAGTTTCAATCCTTCCAAATTAGGCACGATCAATCGTGATTATAAGTTTGGAACTGTAGGCGCTGTGGCGTTAGACCGCAATGGAAATTTAGCTGCGGGTACTTCTACGGGAGGAATGACCAATAAAAGGTTTGGCCGTATTGGCGACGCTCCAATTATTGGTGCCGGCACTTATGCCAATAACAATACCGCCGGCATTTCATGCACCGGGTGGGGCGAATTTTACATTCGCAACGTTGTCGCGCACAACATTTCTGCACTAATGGAATATAAAGGCTTAACCCTTGAAGAAGCCGGGAAAACCGTAATTAAAAACGTAGGCGATATGGGTGGAGATGGAGGTTTAATTGCTTTGGATAAATATGGAAATGTGACGATGCCTTTTAATACAGAAGGTATGTATCGCGGTACGGTAACTGAAGATGGAAAAATAGAAATCCATATTTACAAGGATTAATTACTTTTTTTGCCTCGCTCAAAAAATCAACTTTTTAAAGGGAGATAAGCCAAAATATAGATTTTTAATTTTTTTTTTGAAAAACCAGAGAGCTGTTTGAATTATTATTGGCCACGGATTACACTGATTTTCACAAAATGAATCTGTGTACTTAGCAAAGCGAAATATCTGTATAATCCGTGGCTTTGATTTTTACTGTTTTATCCCCCGTTGTTGGTCTTGTGGCCAACAATTTCTTTTATGTTGTTTGCCTCCCGTCAACGATGTCTTTATATCTTGCGCATGTTTTCTGCCTTGTGCCTACTTGGTCCCCACCAATCGTGATAACCCAAAATATAGAAAATTGCATTTCCTGAAAAGATTTCAAGATATGGCTAATGCATATTTTGTTTTATAGAGAAATCCGAAATATCCCAAACCAAATCCTGCTGATTTTTTATTTTTAAAAAAATGAGCAAATAATTGATAACCCGGTTTCAATTCTTTTATCTTTATTCTATTGTATTTCGTCTGTTCTCTCCGGCAATAATTTTTAACTAGCGCGCTTTAAAACCAATAACGATTATGGCAGAAATTATAGGTCAGCAAAGGCTTTATTCCTTGGATGCTTTACGGGGGTTCGATATGCTCTGCATTATGGGCCTTGAGGGAATTTTTAATGAGATGAACAAAGCAACCGGAGGCGCTCCGTTCTGGCAAGCTTTAACCACTCAGTTTACCCATCCTGACTGGAACGGATTTCATTTTTACGATCTGATCTTCCCGCTGTTCCTTTTCATCGCCGGCGTGGCCACTCCCTATTCGGTGGGCCACGAGTTAGAGAAAGGAAAAACCAAACAGCAGGCGTTATGGCGGGTGGTAAAAAGAGGATTGCTATTGGTGCTGCTCGGCGTTATTTACAATAATGGCCTCACCATAGAACCTTTTTCTAAAATTCGTTTTGGGAGTGTGTTGGGAAGAATCGGGATGGCGTATATGTTTGCCAATATCATTTATATCTATTCAAATTACCGTGTACAGATCGCCTGGTTTTTTGGAATTTTAATTGGTTACTGGCTGATGTTTAAATTCACGTCTGCGCCGGGTTTCCCCCATGGCGACCTGACAATGGAAGGAAATTTTGTTTCTTACATGGACCGGCTCTTTTTACCCGGAAGGCTTTATTTGGGTATTCATGATCCGGAAGGAATTATGGCAACAATCCCGGCAATTGCCACGGGCTTATTGGGCATCTTAACCGGTCAATTATTAAAAAACAGTCCTTATACGCAACTAAAAAAAGTAGCGCTGATGACCGGCGCGGGCGTATTGTGCATCATTATTGCGTGGATTTGGAATCTTGATTTTCCAATAAATAAAAATCTTTGGACAAGCTCTTTTGTTTTAAACGTTGGCGGCATCAGTCTTTTGCTGCTGGCTCTTTTCTATTACATCATAGATGTGCTCGGACATAAAAAGTGGGCTTTTTTCTTTAAAGTAATTGGGATGAATTCTATCCTGATTTATATGTCGGGCAAGTTCATAAATTGGGATTATACCACTCATGCTTTCCTCGGCTGGCTGGGGCAACTCGCTGGCAATCCTTATAATGCGGTTGTGATGGCTATTTGTTTTGTGTTCGTAAAATGGTTGTTCCTTTATTTTATGTACAAAAAGAAAATCTTCTTAAGGATTTAGCCGATGGGTTGTTTGGGTCTCGGAGCCGCGTCTTCGCAAGATTATAAATACTTGCCTTTCAATACTTCATAATCCGTGATAAGCCAGGGTATAGAAAATTACATTTATAAGGATCGGGGAATTGTGGAAATGTTGGATAACAAAGGCCGGAATGCGCCAGGAGCGGGGGGTGACACTTTTTCAGAAGATGTGACGTCTGAAACAAAAAGTGCTGTTATTCGCGTCTCACCAAGGGAATCGTTACGCTTATCAGGTAAAAAAATAGCCAGGCTCCGGGAGCGCGCAACTGTGTAGCCCGGGTTTTACAAACGCTGTTCTCCAAATCGTTGACTGGCGTCACTTGCCACTGTGATAAGCCAAAATGTAGAAAATTGGATTTTTTATTTACGAGTCAAGCATACAGCAAACACGAAAAAAATATCAATTGGAAGACACTTTGTTAGAAAGATTCGATGTGTGAGCATCCACCATAATTTTGCAATACGCCAACAGCAACGCGAATTATTTCTTAAAATGTTCTTTCATCGTTTTAGGATAATCCGCAAGCGCTATTTCGGGTTCAGCAATTTCAGGATGCCATAATTTTTCCCACTCAAAACTAAAATAACCCTTGTAGCCATTTTTTGCCAGGAGATCAATGGCTTCAAAAATCGGTGTATTTCCTTTGCCCAATAAAACATATTCTTCTTTACCATTGTTGAGCATGAGGTCTTTAATATGTGTATGATGAATGTACTTCTTTAGCCGGGTATAAACCTGTGCCGGCGGTTCTTTTGTGACAGACCACATGTTGACCACGTCCCAAACCAGGCCAACATCCGGGTGGTTGACGGATTGCATGATTTTTTCTATATCCGTACTTTGTACAAGCTCACCATGGGTTTCCATCAGGACCTTAACACCTGTATCTTTTGCCGCATTTCCTAACTCCTGTAATGCTGTTACAATGTTGTGAGTGATCTCATCCCGTTCCGGGCCTTTCGGGAAAATATTGGGAAACACGCGGATATACGGGCAATGCAATTGCTGTGCAAGCTCAATAAATCTTTTGGCTTCATCCATGTTCTTGTCTCTCTCAGGCCCCTTTGGATGATGCATCTGCGCAGAAGATCCGAGGTCAACGATTTTTAAGTTTTTATCTTCAATACGTTTGCGGGTGGATTGTATATTTTCTCTGCTGCTGAATTCGGGGCATTTCAAAAGATCAAGTTCCCGCTTAATTCCGCGTAGCTCAATTCCGTTGTAATTGTTATTCACCGCAAAATCCAGGATGTTTTCAAATGACCAATCCGGGCAGCCCAAAGTGGAGAAGGATAAAAGCGGTTGGTATTTTTTAAAGTCAAAGGGAAGCGCGGCAAAAGCAATACCTGCAAGCGTGGTAGTCTTTATAAAATCTCTGCGTTTAAGTTGATTCATAAATCGAATAACAATTAGTAGCTCAATTTATCAATAAGAAATTAAATATCAAAACAAATACCTGGCTGGCGCAGGTCTGCCAACCTTTTACCAGGCCGTCACTCAACCTCCTTATAAGCCAAAATATAGAAAATCGTATTTCATATCAAAGACAAAATAACCTGGCACAAACACATCAGCATTTATTTGTTGATTCCCTTGTTCAAAATCTCCTCATATGCGCTCCTTAATGCCTCGAGCACCACAGCACGTTCCAGTTTCGTAATTTCAAAAGTAGTCCATCCCCGGGCGCCCCATTTGTTGGCAACGGGGAAGATGGATTTATCAATTTCGCAAAATAGTTGTTGCTCGGAAAGTGATAATATGATATTGGCGGATTCGCTTTTTTCATGTAGCGTAGTAAATATTCTCTTGCCGGGTATCTTAAAAGCGATCCTGTCAAAGTGAGGCTGGCTAACACTTCCCGGAAATGATAAGGCTAAATCCTGGAATTCTTTTGAATGCATAAAAATGAATTTACAAAAAGGAAAGCTGTAAATTTAAAAAAATAGCAACTGCCATTCTCATTCAACATTAATAAATATTTTACAGCATGAACCGGATTCAACATTCAATCATCATTTTCTTACTCCTACTTTCAGGTGATGCTTTTTCACAAAATGCGGTTGATTCATCGTCACTCAAAGCATCCCTTAATTATGGAAAATCTGTAGCTGTCTTTGGTGGTTCTGTGTCTGTGATTCCTGTAAGTGACAGCGCCAAAAATATGTGGAGAAAATATCTTGGAATGAGGGTTACCGATTTTGGGGTTTCGGGTGCCGGATTTTCTTCCCTGCAAGGAAAATCGCTTCAGCAACAGGTGGACGAAGCCGGCGTGTTTGATATTTATATTCTTTGGGCGTCCACAAATGATTATATCAATCACCGGGCCGTGGGAAGTTATACGGACTATACCGAATTTGATGGTTATGATAAGAAAAAATTAACGACCCAGGCAGGAGGAATCAACTATTGCATCAAAAAAATTTATGAGATCAATCCTCATGCTTTGATCTACTTTTTTACCTCCGGCAAAGCCTTTGTAAACAGGGGCGGCTATGATCCATTTTATGAGCATGGCATGAATGAATTTGTTGACATGCAAAAAAAAGTTTGTGAGCTTCATGGAATTCCAGTCCTCGATCAATTCTTTTCAGGGGGTTATAATATTTACAACGAGTCATTGTATTATCACGATCCCATCCACATGAATGGATCAGGCTACAAAAAATTAGGGGAGCTACAGGTTTCCTTTCTTGCGTTTCCGTAGACAGTAGAACTAACACATCAAAAACATCTTTTTCTGAACGGCAGTAGTCGCCACAAATAGTTTTATTCATGGTAGCGTAAGCGCGGCTGAAATAGAATTGGCATATTTTTTAGAGGAGGTTGGTTACAAAATTACCTACATGAAATCTTACAATTGGGGTATTATAGGGCCTGGCAATATCGCGCGTGATTTTGCAAGTGACATGAAATATGTTTCAGCACCACAAAAAATAACGGCCGTGTTGTCTCATACGAGTGAGTCAGCTGTTGAGTTTGCCGATGAGTTTAATATTGCCGGCAGATTTACTGATCCTGATGATTTTTTTAAGAAAGGTAAATTTGATATCGTTTATATCGCCACGCCTCATCCTTTGCATTATGAAGAAATAAAGGCTTGTCTTAAAAATCACATTCCGGTGCTTTGCGAAAAGCCCATCGTGCTTAATTATGATCAATACGAGGAAGTGCTCAGGCTTTCAAGAGAGAACAATACCTTCCTGATGGAGGGAATGTGGGTGAGGTTTTTACACAGCTTCCGCAAGTTGCTGGAACTGTTGGATCAAAAGAAAATAGGAGATATTGTCAGCATCAAAGCAAGCATGCGTTTCAAGGCGCCGCGCGATGAAAATAGTCGTTATTATGATCCTGAAAAGGGTGGGGGCTCTTTATTGGATCTTGGCGTTTATTGTGTTTTTTTAAGCACGCTTTTGATGGGAAGGCCAAAATCTATAAAATCGGTTGGAAGGCTTTCAGATAAAAAAATTGATGAGGCCTGCGGTATTCTTCTATCGTATAAGCATGGCTGTTATGCCATGCTCGAATCGTCCTTGCTCGTGAAATCAAACGGGCCTGCAGAAATTTATGGCACTGAGGGTGTTATCAGGTTATTAAATCCCTGGTTTGAAAAATGTCCCGGCATAGAAGTTGAAATGAACAATGGCGATAAAGAAAATATCCCGCTCAACTGGGAGGGACATGGGCTTCAGTTTGAAATAGAAGAAGTGATCAATTGTGTATCCGATAACAAAATTGAAAGTGCCCTTATGCCGTCAGACCTGAGTGGAGAAGTATTGAAAATAATGGATGAGATCAGGGAACAGCTTCATGTAGTTTATGATGCTGACGAGTAAAATGCGGTGATGCTAAAGACACTACCCGAAAAAATTTTGGAATCTATAAAATATTATAACAAATGAGTGTTGCTTTCCCTGTTGTATCGTGGGCCAATGGTTCCAATATTTATGAAGTGAATATCCGGCAATATACTCCCGAAGGAACGATCAATGCGTTTGTAAAACATTTACCGCGACTGAAGGATATGGGCGTGGAAATTCTCTGGCTTATGCCGGTCACGCCGATCAGCATAGCGCAACGCCAGGGAAGCTGGGGAAGCTATTACGCGGCCAGCTCCTACGTTGATGTAGATCCGCTTTATGGCACGACCAGCGATTTCGAAAACTTTGTAACGAAAGCGCATGAGATGGGCATGAAAGTGATCATCGATTGGGTAGCCAACCACACCGGTTACGATCACCAATGGACAACAAAATTCCCGGAGTTTTATCACAAAGATGAAGGTGGCAATTTCACGGGGCTTCATGGATGGATCGATGTGATAGACCTTAATTATACAATCCCCGCGATGCGGGCTGAGATGATCGCCAGCATGAAGCATTGGATCCATAAATTTGATATTGATGGATTTCGTTGTGACATGGCGAGGACTGTGCCTTTGGACTTTTGGCTGGAAGCAAGGGCCGAATGCGATACAATGAAATCATTGCTTTGGCTGGCAGAATGCGAGGTGTTTGACTATCACGAAGTATTCGATATCACCTACGGATGGGAAGCGATGAGGGCGCTCGATAAATATTTTGCAACCGGGGAGATCACCCTGGAGCAGGTGAAAGATATTTTAAAAAATTACGCGCAGTATCCGGCCGGTGCATTGAAATTATTATTTACTTCTAACCACGACGAGAATACTTATTACGGTACGGAATATGAAAAATATGGAGCGGCTGCAGAAGCCGTGGCTGTCTTTACCTGCACTTGGCCGGGCGTTCCATTGATTTATTCGGGTCAGGAATTGCCGAATAAAAAGCGCCTGTCCTTTTTTGAAAAAGATCAGATCGAATGGACGGGCAACATCGCACTGCATGATTTTTATCAGAAACTTTTAAACCTGAGATTGGAAAATAAAGCGCTGCAATCGGGCGCCTCAGTGTTGATGCTCAAAACGAACAATTTGGATATTTTGGCCTATCTGTGCCGGAAAGATGATGATAAGATTTTAGTGATGGTAAATTTTGGAAAAGAGAAAACTGATTTTGAATTTGACCATCCGGCAGCTTCGGGCAAATACGTAGATCTTTTTAAAAATGAGAAATGTTCCCTCGAAAGAAAACAATCCTACTCATTTGATGCCGGTGAATATAAAGTTTACTATGTGGTTCCGGGTTAAAAAAGGCCTCCGGTTTTTTAAAAAACCGAAGGTCAGTTTTTCATATCAGCAGATTTTTTAGCGGAACATGAATCAAATTAACCGCCGCTGTAGCCACCAATAACCGGTAATATTTCTCCTGTGATATAGCTTGAACATTGTGGCGAAGCGAGGAACACATAGGCCGGTGCGATCTCTTCCGGCTGTGCAGGTCGCTTCATGGGAGTATCGCTGCCAAATTTTTCAATCCCATCTTTTTCTTTATCGGCGGGATTTAATGGCGTCCATACAGGGCCGGGCGCTACCGCATTTACGCGAATTCCTTTTTGAATAAGATTGGTACCCAGTGAGCGCGTAAAAGCATGTATCCCGCCCTTGGTGAGCGAATAGTCCAGCAGATCCTTGTTGCCCATGATACCGGTAACCGATCCCGTATTTATGATGGAGCTTCCGTATTTCATCATCGGAACTGCTGCATGGGCCATGTGGAAATATCCATAAAGATTGGTCTTTAAAGTGCAATCAAAATGTTCTTCTGTGAGGTCGCTGAAGTCGTTTACATGCAGTTGAAAAGCCGCATTGTTTACGAGTATGTCTAACCGTCCAAAATTATCAACTGTTTGTTTCACTGCGCTTTCACAAAATTCTTTGTTGGATACATCGCCGGAAATTAAAAGGCAGGACCTTCCTTCGGCCTCAACAAGGGCTTTTGTTTCATTTGCGTCTTCATGTTCACTAAGATAGACGATGGCGATATCAGCGCCCTCGCGGGCAAATAAGACAGCTACTGAACGCCCGATGCCGGAATCCCCACCCGTAATAATGGCAACCATATCCTGCAACTTCTCCGACCCTTTGTAATACGGGGCATCGTACATTGGTTGTGGCGATAAGTTCTTTTCCGATCCGGGTTTTTTAAGATGCTGTTTTGCGATCGGTGGCTCAGGATATTTCCGTGCTCCTGCCTGCATCGGCTTTTCCTTTTCTTCAGGCATTCGCTTTTTTCCGTTCTCTTCAAGCTCACTTTGAATCTTTCTTTGTTTTTCGGCTACCTGTTCTGCCTGGCGTTTAAATTGGGAAGGTGTTTTCATAATTTTAATTCATTTCAATTTTTGATAATGATGATGATATTGCGCACTTCAGAGCATGCATGCCTCTTTATTTGGCCACGCAAAGAATTGTCGCGTTTGTAACTTACATGGTCAATGGACTCTGATTGATTCAATCAATTCCAGTTCTGCTGGGACATTCATTTCTCCTGCGTTGTGACCAATTGCAGTCTTCTGTCTGAAAGTATGATACATGAGGTCAACTGTTATGCCAAACGAGATTGGAGTTTAAATCTACCAAAAACGAATTTCGAAGTAAGCCAAAATATAGATAATTCGTTTTCAGTCTGATATAAAGAATCAGGAAACTTTGAGGGATGTGAAAAGCCAAAATATAGAAAGTGACTTTGTGAATTGCTGATGGCTCAGGCTATGCGGCAACCCGTGTTAGTGTTCTAAGTTCTTAGTAGTGGCATATTTGTTGGCAGAAGAACATTTTGGGTCAACTATTTAGAAATAAAAAGAATCTGCACCAATAAATATTATCTATGTCTACGAAATCTATAATGGAAAAGATTGACGAACAGGAATGGCTCGACACCGCCGGAGCCGCTATTCAGCCTGTAATTTTAGATGCTTTTAAAGCAGGCGGTAAAACAGGGAATAACATTAAAAATTTTTTGCACGGTAAATGGTTGGGACATCCCTTGCATCCAATCATAACCGATGTACCGATAGGCGCATGGACTACTGCGACAGTGTTAGACACTATGGAGTTGTGCGGAAATGACAAGTATAAAGATGGGGCGGATGCGGCTGTAGCAATAGGGCTTGTAGGCGCTGCGGGCGCTGCTGTTACGGGGTTAACCGACTGGACGGGTACTGAAAATAAAGAAAGAAAGGCAGGCCTGCTTCATGCAATGCTGAACATTGGCGCCACCACACTTTTTCTCACTTCTTTTTTTATGAGAAGAAAAAAGAATTCCCGCAAAGCTGCTATCACTCTGTCGATGCTCGGATATGGGATTACTACTGCATCTGCTTACATTGGAGGCCACCTTGTTTACAATCAGCAAATGGGTGTTGATCACACTGCTGTTTCGCGGGGATATCCTGAAGATTTTGTACCGGTCCTGGCCGAGAGCGAGCTTAAGGAAGGTTCTATGAAATGTGTCTCTGCTGACAAAGTAGAGGTACTGCTCGTAAGACAAAGCAACGAGATATTTGCCATCGCCAATACCTGTTCACACATGGGAGGACCTCTTGCCGAAGGTGAATTGCTGAAGGATTGCAGTGTACGTTGTCCGTGGCATCAGTCTGTATTTTCTTTGAAAGATGGAAGCGTTATTGATGGGCCTGCAACCGAGCCTCAGCCCAGGTTTGATGTTCGCGTGAAGAATGGGCAAATAGAAGTAAGATTGAAGAAATAGGACCGTTCATTTATGGGAAATGATCAGTATTTTAATGTCGACAGATACATGCTATAATTAAACTAATCAATCATAATTTAATCAACCAGCCATGACAGAAAAAAAATCTAAAGCAACCGATAGACACGATCATAAAACCGCTGCATCGGAACATGAAAAATCCATTAAAAAAAGCGCTGCGAAATCGAAAGATGAGAAAGGCGATACTTCAAAAAAAGGAGGAAAAGGCGGGGTCGAAAGTGATGACTGGAATGACCCCACAGGTAATTCTCATTTGAGTTCAAAAAAATGACCTCACTTTGGAAGAGTTGGAATCACACAGTCTCCGGCCTGGATTTTTTTTCCGATTTTGATACATGATTACTACCTGGCTATTGAATTTTAAATCTAATTTTTTGCGGATAATGATCATTATTAATTAATGTGGCAATTAAACCTCATCTGGTTTTTTTTTGTAGATACTAATCAACGAAAACCTTTAGGTTAAATTTCTCCGGGGTTGTAGTGGTAAAAATATTCTTTATTGAAGAATGCAGGAAGCTGAGCAGGATAATCTGGCTATCTAATTCAACGTTATCTCAAACTCTATTATCATGAGCACGGGAAGGATATCAATTAAAATTCATGTGATGGTCGTTTTTAATCCGCATATTTTTTCTTCCCCATAATAATTAACGGCACGGTATTTCCCATGAAAACCATATAAACAAAAAGCAACAATATGGAAAACAATATGAACTACAACGATGAAGTGACTGACACACTAAATGATTTAATTCAGATCAATAATGACCGTATCGAAGGCTATGAAAAGGCTTTGGAAGATACTAAAGACGGATCGCATTATGATACTTTATTTAATCAAATGATCAGTCAAAGTAAAAGATATAAGCAACAGCTTATCCAGGAGGTGCGGACGACAGGCGGCGATGCTGATTGGAATGAAACTACCAACCGCGGCAAAATTTACAGGGTATGGATGGATGTTAAATCTGCATTTACAGGCAAGTCTGATAAGTCCGCTCTTGAGTTATGTGAATATGGCGAAGACGCAGCGCAGAAGGCCTACAATGAAGCCTTGACTGCCGATGCGAATTTGCCGGAATCAGTAAGATCTTTACTTATTTCACAAAAAAACGAATTAAAAGAATCACACGATACGATTAAAAGGCAGCGCGACATGCAAAAAGCTCAGGCTTAAGTTTGATTTTTTAATGAGGCCGTTTCAATTAATTTGGAACGGCTTTTTTTATTGGAATATGCTTGAGTATCATTTGCCGTAACTGCGTTCCTAAAATGATATGTTGCTAAGTCCCCCAAAAAAAATTAAATAATATAAATCGTTTGCAGACGCTTCTCCTAAGCCAAAATATAGAAAATTCTATTTTTATTAAATAAAAAAAATTGCGGTTGTTCCTTTTTTCGCAAACATCGTTTATTTTATCATGCGCGAAATTCCAATAATCCTTTACCATGCCTGTATGCTTATAACGCGCATAAAACTGCTTAGGTTTGTCGACCTACCTTCTCTAAACGCTTCTTAACAAAATTGATAATATAGCACTACTTAAAGTTATTTTGGGTAAATCGCTTCAAATGAAACATAGATAATTTTGATCAAATTAAAAATTTTCATCGCCGGCAGTTAAAATAATACCGGCAATTGTTGACAAAAAATTTAAACATGTTAGAAGGAAAAAATAGTATTGCAACGCATTCAAGCTCAAAGGGAAACTCTTTTCTTACATCTTTCAGCACCATCACCGGAAACGAATTACCGGAAAAATTTGTTATTGCCACAGATGAAGAAATCAATGAAGCCGTAGAAAAAGCAACTACTGCATTTACGATTTACAAGAATAAAAGTGGCGAAGAAAAAGCAGCGTTCTTAGAAGCAATCGCAGAGGAAATTATGGCATTAGGTGATGAACTGATAGAAAGAGCAGCAATGGAAAGTGGCTTACCAAAAGCCCGGCTGACGGGTGAGCGCGGCAGGACTGTTGGACAATTAAAAATGTTTGCAGAACTCCTTAGAGAAGGCTCGTGGGTTGAGGCAGTGATTGACACCGCCATGCCGGAAAGGCAACCTTTGCCGAGGGCGGATATCAGGAAAATGCTGGTGCCCATAGGGCCGGTAGTGGTGTTTGGCGCAAGCAATTTTCCGCTCGCATTTTCTACCGCTGGTGGCGATACAGCATCTGCTTTAGCTGCGGGAAACCCGGTAATTGTAAAAGCGCATCAATCGCATTTGGGCACCAATGAATTGGTAGGAAATGCGATTAACAGGGCAGTGAAAAAATGCAATATGCCCGAAGGAGTATTCTCTTTTCTCATTGGTAAAGGAAGTGATTTGGGAATAAAGCTGGTGACACATGAAAGCGTGAAAGCAGTGGGTTTCACCGGTTCGCAGCCTGCAGGAATGGCCATTTATAAAGCCGCTGTAAACGATCGTAAAGTGCCCATTCCGGTCTACGCGGAAATGAGCAGCATCAACCCGGTATTGCTATTGCCCGGAAAAATTCAAAACAGTGAAAACCTGCCGCAACAACTGGCCGGCTCCATTATTTTGGGTGCCGGACAATTTTGTACCAATCCAGGATTATTGTTTGTTATTAAAAATGATCATTCAAAAAAAATGATCGACGAATTAATTACGGCTGTTGCCGCCGCGCCTGCTGCTTCTATGTTGAATAAAAGTATTTGTAAAACTTACTATAACGAAAGAAAGGAACGAAAAAACCTTGATGGGCTGAACATCCTGGTTGATGGCGAAGATCATTCATCTGAATACAAAGCTTCTCCGTTTTTATCGTCGGTAACAGGCGAATATTTTTTAGCCAATCCGGAACTTCAAAATGAAATTTTTGGTCCTGCCAGTTTGATCGTAGAATGTGCCGATGAAGCTGAATTATTAAAAGCTTTGAACGCGCTTGAAGGACAATTGACCGGCACGGTGATGGCTGATGAAAATGATTTATCGGCTTATAAAAATTGTATTGACGCTTTAGAAAATAAAGTAGGCAGGATCCTGTTTAATGGTGTGCCCACAGGAGTGGAAGTGGGTTATGCAATGGTGCATGGTGGCCCGTTTCCTGCTACATCAGATGCGCGAAGTACTTCTGTAGGTGCGGATGCCATCAAGCGTTTTGTAAGGCCGTTATGTTTCCAGGATTGCCCGGCCGCATTGCTTCCGGATGCGCTGAAAAATGAAAATCCGCTGCGCATCATGCGTCGTATAAACGGAACTTTTCAAAATCATAGCTTGTAATCAGATGAAACAAATTGTAATCACAGAAGGTTGGCATTTATTATCCAAATGATGGTAGCGCATCGTTTTGTCAACGGATAAAATCATAATAAAATAAATGAAAGCAGTTGTCATTGGCGGAGGCATCGTGGGACTTAGCAGTGCGTATTACCTGGTAAAAGACGGGTGGGATGTAACGATTATCGACAGAAGTGATCTGGCAGATAATTGCTCCTACGGCAATCTTGGGATGATCGTGCCAAGTCATTTTGTTCCGCTTGCAGCACCCGGAATGGTGGCGCAGGGAATCCGTTGGATGTTTAGTAATAAAAGTCCATTTTATGTGAAGCCTTCCTTTGATCTTAATTTGATGAAATGGGGACTCAGCTTTATGAAAAGCGCTACGCAAAAACATGTAGACAAATCCGCCAAATACCTGCTTGACATCAACCTGTTTAGTAAATCTCTATACGAAGACATGGCGCTTTCGCCCGACTTTAATTTTCACATGGAAAAGAAGGGGATTATGATGTATTACAAAACTGAAAAAACGGGCGAAGAGGAGCGGCACCTGGCAGAAAAGGGCAGGAGCATGGGCATCGATGTAGAAGCACTGACGTCCGCGCAGGTGCAGGAACTGGAACCGGATATCAAATTCAATATTGCCGGCGCGGTTCACTATCGCTGCGATGCGCATTTGTATCCGAATGCATTAATTCAACAATTAATTAAATATCTTAGAAATGCCGGAGTTCAGTTTTCCCTGAAGAGTGAAGTGAAGAAAATAGTGAAGGATCATCATAGGGTAAAAAATGTCGTAACATCTACCGGTGAGGTTGCCGCTGATATCGTTGTGATCGCGGCGGGTTCCTGGTTGCCGGAATTGGCGAAGTTGGCCGGAGAATCCGTTTCGTTGATGCCGGGCAAAGGGTATTCCTTTACGTTGGATCACCCCGATCAAAAATTAAATATTCCTGCGATTCTTTGTGAAGCGCGCGTAGCGATCACGCCAATGAACGGAAAAATGCGGTATGGTGGCACGATGGAAATCGGAAAGGTGAATGATCAAATAAATCTTAATCGCGTAAAAGGAATCGTTGAATCTATTCCACAATATTTTCCAAATATTCAATTATCAATGCCGGATAAAAAAGATATTTGGTATGGCTTTCGGCCTTGTACTCCTGATGGATTGCCCTACATTGGCGCGTCTCAAAAGACCGACAATCTTTTTATTGCCGGTGGCCATGCCATGAGTGGAATCAGTCTTGGTCCGGCCACAGGCCGCATCATTGCGGATCTTGCGGGCGGTAAGGAGCCGTCGATGAAAATCGATGCTTTCGCTCCGGGAAGATTTTAGTTTTAAATCAATCTGGATTGAGATAAGCGATTTTATAGTTTTTTTACTTTTGCCAGGATGTTATCATTAAACAGATTCACCTCCATTCGCACTCCTCTTATAAAGTTGCAAAAAGGATCTTTTTTTCTTTCATGAAAAATGGAATTGTCTTTTGATGTTTCCTACCCGAATATCAGATATTGTCTGGCTACAGAAGTGCGGGCAGTTGGCTAATAATTATAAAGTAATACAGCATAATCTCACGGGCGTTCGGCTAATAAAAGAATTATGACAAATGATCATTTTCTATATTTTAGCTTATCACTTCAATCCTGAATTTTCGAAATTGCTGTTAGCCTGCATTGATGCTCATTGCTTTTTTCGTATTACCATACACGTTACATATCTTCTGCGATGATAAATTGATGTCTTCTTTCCTGCGAATACACTTTTCTCAAAGTTTTAGTAAGAGCCACGACACATCTTCCAAGAGTTCAAGAGGGAAATGACATGAATGTCAAAACGGGATAATATCGGTGAATAAAATGTTAATGGGAGCGAATTATTCTAAAATGTAAGAATGATCTTTATAAAGTCAAAATGACAATTAATGGATTATTGCTTGTAATCATCAATTCCCTCCACGGGTCCACAATTAAAATTGCACAGAGATGAAATTATCAAAATTACTGTACCGGGCTACTCTATGTGTGGTAGCACTGGTTTTCTTCAGTTTAAACACATTTGCACAGCAACGGGAAATCTCCGGCATGGTGCGCTCCTCCTCAGGTGAGGCAATGGCAGGTGTTACAGTCACGGTAAAAGGCACCAGCAAGTCTGTTACATCAGACGTCGATGGAAAATTTAAGATTGATGCTGCGATGGGCAGCACATTAGTCCTGACTTCTGTTGGCTATCAGGATAGAGAATTAAAAGTCAATAATACAAATTTGGACGTAGTACTGCAAGTCACCGACAGCACACTAAATGAAGTGGTGGTGGTGGGTTATGGAACACAAAAGAAAGGCGAGGTGACCAGCGCTATTTCCAGTGTGTCTTCAAAGGACTTTGTAAAGGGCCCTATACGTGATGCCGGTCAGCTAATCCAGGGTAAAGTAGCTGGCTTGTCCGTGTCCACTACTTCCGGAGATCCGAACGCAGGTACGCAAATCCGGTTAAGGGGTGTTACGTCTTTGCTATCATCGTCTACTCCTTTAATTCTTATCGACGGCGTACCGGGTCAATTAAATACGGTAGCTCCGGAAGATATAGAATCTATTGATGTGCTAAAAGATGGCTCAGCAGCGGCAATATATGGTACACGCGGCACCAACGGCGTGATCCTCATTACGACTGTGAAAAGAAAAGGCGGTAGCCAGCCAGCTTCTTTATCTTATTCCGGATATGCAAGCGTGCAGGAAGTTGCAAAGAAAATGGATTTCCTTACTGCGGCCGATTATCGTCGTTTAATAAGCGAAGGTGTGAAAGGGTTTAATCAAAATTTAGACCCAACCAAACCTGGATACACGACCGTAAACGGAGCTAATGATGACTGGGGCGCGTCAACCGATTGGTTTAAAGAAATTACGCAGGTGCCCGTTAGCCAGACACATGACCTGACGCTGCAGGGCGGCAACGGTCAGACAAATTACACGGCTTCCCTCAACTATAGAAACTGGATGGGCATTTTTAGAAGAACAAATAATGAGCAGCTTGTAGGAAGAATTAATATTAATCATTCGATGTACTCGGGAAAGCTGAAGTTTAACTTTAATGCAATTAATCGTTCCCAAAAGAATTTCGTAGGACCTGATTACAACTGGGTTTATCGTCAGGCGCTGATACGCAATCCAACCGAACCCGTTAAAACAGAGACGGGCGATTGGTATGAGCGTGACGTATATATGTATCAGAACCCGGTTCGCCTGATTGACGAAACACAGGGAGAAAGAAGGACACAGGAAACGCGGCTTAATGGGAGTGTGACATTATCACCCATAAGAGATCTCAATTTCAAGTTGTTGGTTTCCGGCAATAAGTTGAATACGCTGAATGGTTATTCAGAAAATTTTAATTATTCGTCGACTAACGGAAGAAGAGGATATGCTTCAAGAGCAACCAGGCTCATTCAGAATAGCCTGATGGAGTTTACAACGGACTATTCCAAATCAATTAAAGATCATCATTTTACTTTGTTAGGCGGGTATAGTTATCAGTACGATGTTACAGAAGGTTTCTCCGGTAATAATTCCAATTTTCCTACAGACTTATACACTTACAACCGCTTGCAGTCAGGTGATGCACTTACCCTGCAAAATGGCCCGGTTGCGTTAAGCAGTGATAAGAGTGATTCCAAGCTGATAGGTTTTTTTGGTCGTATCAACTATAACTGGAATGATAAATATCTGTTGATGGCAAGTTTGCGTCATGAAGGATCTTCTAAATTTGGTAAGAACCATCATTGGGGTGATTTCCCAGCTGTATCCGTTGGATGGAGGATAGATAAAGAAGGCTTCATGAAAAATGCAACTTTTATCAAAGATTTGAAACTCAGGGCAGGGTATGGTGTTACAGGTATTGCTCCTTCGGACTCTTATCTATCGCTGGTAAGCCTGACGTACGGAACAAGGTTCCTGTATAATGGCAACTGGATTCAGCAGATTGCGCCAACGCGTAATCCAAATCCGGATTTACGCTGGGAAAAGAAACAGGAAGTAAATATTGGTCTGGACTTCTCATTGTTGGACAGCAGGATCAGCGGTAGTGTCGATTTATACAAGAGAACTACAAAAGATATGTTGTATAATTATGCCGTACCTACTCCTCCTTACCTATACAACAATATACTTGCTAACGTGGGATCAATGGAGAACAAAGGCATTGAAGTTTTAATAAATTTTGTACCTGTAAAAGGAAAAGATTTTGACTGGAGTTCCAACTTTACCTATTCCACAAACAAAAACAAGTTGTTGAGTCTGTCTAATACATTGTTTCAAACAACAGTGGATTATATACAGGCAGGAGCCACCGGAGAGCCGATACAGGAAGCCACACACCGTAACTATATTGGCCAGCCAATTGGTACTTTTTATGGCTACAAGTCTGTTGATATTGCTGCTGACTCCACCTGGATTATTCAGAGCAAAGATGGAAAACCAATTTCTATAAAAAATTCCTCACCTGCGGATAAAACAATACTGGGTAATGGTATTCCTAAATATATCGTGGGGTGGAATAATAGTTTCCGTTACAGGCAGTTTGACGCGGCGATCAATATTAGAGGTGCGTTTGGTTTCCAGATTCTTAATTTTCAGAAACTGTATTATGCTAATCCGAAAATTAACCAGTACAATATGTTGAAGCAGGCATTCGATCCTGTTTACGGAAAAACCCCAATCTATGCTGATCTGGCCCTGGTTTCATATTATGTGGAACAAGGTGATTATGTGAAAATTGATAACGTAAGTTTGGGCTACACGCTGCCTTTGCCTAAAAATAATATCATTAAAAATGCGAGAGTATATGTGGCCGGTCTCAATTTAATTACGATCACCGGGTATACCGGAGTAGATCCCGAGGTAGATCCAACAGGTCTTGCACCCGGAGCAGATAGCAGGGATAAATATCCCACTACCCGCACTTATTCTGTAGGAGTTAATCTTTCATTTTAACCTTTTTAAACTTTTTTATGAAAAAAATAACCAGATTTCCTTTCATATTGATACTTGGTACTTCACTCATTTTTAATGCTTGTACCAAATTAGATGAAACCGTTTATGACCAGGTTTTGGATCAGAATTTTAAACCCACTGCCAATGATATTCCGGCTATTATTGCACCCGTGTACACAGTGCTTCGTCCCATGGAAGCAGCATGGTACGGCAATTTTGATTTGCAGGAAGAAGCAGGCGATCAAATCGTAACACCGGTAAGGCCTAATGGATGGTATGATGGGGGCGTTTATAATAGAATGCATTTACACGAGTGGAACCAGACACAGGGACAACCCAACCAATTATGGAGTTTATGCTACAGAGGCATTAATACGGCCAATCGTGTTATCTACCAGATAGAATCAGGAATAGTTCCTATCACCACCGGTAAAGAAAGTGTGATAGCAGAATTAAAAGCAGCCCGGGCTTTTTATTACTACAATTTATTGGATAACCACGGCAACGTGCCATTGGTGACAGACTTTCAAGATGGCACGTTGCCCAAACAAAGTACCCGCCAGGAAGTCTATGATTTCGTTGTAAAAGAACTGACAGATAACATTCCTTTGTTAAGCGAGAAGGCGGACAGAACCACTTATGGCCGTTTTAATAAATGGGCCGCAAAAGCCATACTGGCCAAGGTTTATTTAAATGCCGGTATATATACAGGAGTAAATCAGTGGGACAAATGTCGCCAGGAATGTGATGATATCATCGCTGCATCATCGGGCCGCTACATATTGGAATCCAGCTACAAAGCACCTTTTGTAACTGAAAACCAAAATTCCAAAGAGCTGATTTTTGCAGTTCCTTATGACGAAATCCAGGCTACGGAAATGAGCATTCACATGAAGACTTTAGATCCGGTAATGCAGAAAGTCTATAAAATGACCGCCCAGCCATGGGGCGGAAATTGCGCGGTACCACAATTTATCGATACCTACGATCCTGATGATACCCGGTTGAAAGATACCTGGATACAAGGTCCTCAATACGATGCCACAACCGGTGGTTTGCTCATCACGTTTACAAAACAGGTGGATGGTATTGCGTTGGCTGGTAGTAACCAGGGGTACCGGATCGGTAAATACGAAATAAAAATGGGCGCCAGAGGCGGCCTTAGTACGGATTATCCAATCGTTCGCTACTCCGATATTTTAATGATGAAAGCAGAATGCTTGCTTCGCACTGGCGATGCACCCGGCGCTGCAGAAATAGTAAGCCTGGTGCGTCAAAGGGCGTTCGCAAATACCAATCCTGCAAAGGCAATTGTGTCAGGAGCTGATTTAAAAAAGGGTAGCAGCTATAAATATGGATATTGGAGCAACGGCCAAGTAACCGAGTTTCAAGGTGGTGATGATATAGAATATGGAAGATTTCTGGATGAATTAGGTTGGGAATTTGCAGCAGAGGGCCGTCGCCGCCAGGACCTTATCCGGTTTGGAGTTTTCACTACTAAGAAATGGTTCAACCATCGTTCGTCTGCGTCCTACAAAACTATTTTTCCAATTCCGGAAGATGAGATGTCGAAGAATGCAAATTTGAAACAAAACCCGGGATATAATTAGTTTCGGATAGGCATGATTGTTAAAGACAAGTCCGAAATATTCATGCCTTTAAATAATCCTAAAATTGTTTATTTCTCCATAAAATTTCGATGCATATGAAGAAAAATATTTTTTTAAAGACTTGCTCCAGTGACCTTTTTCGGGGCATTCAGGCAACTGTGGGCAAGTATAAATTTCACCAGGTGAAAAGGAAGTTAGGGATTGTTTTAACCTTAATAGCTGTAACTGTTTTCTTTTTTTCTTCATCAGTATCCGGACAAAATGTTCCTGCATCAGAAATGGAAAAAAATCTCGCAGTTGTTGCTACCACTTCATCTGCCGGCAGATATGGCGCATCGCTTGCCTGGTTGAACGATGGATTAATTCCTTCCGGAAATCCGGGTGGTGGCCGAGGCCGGGTAATGCCCCGAAGCATGTACTGGGTCCAGTATGAGTGGAAACAACCAATCAATACCAGCCAGATCGCTATCTATTGGCGGAAGCAGGGCGAGGGAATTCGTCTTCCTGATGCATGGCATCTTCAATATTGGGATGGAAATAAATTTGTTCCGGTTCCCGATTTAAAAGCCGGCGGCATGGACGCTGACCAGATCAATAAAACATCTTTTAAAGAAATTAAAACCACCAAGCTCCGGTTGGCATTGGATTCTGCTGATCGCGGCGCCTATGCACTTCTTGAATGGCTGGTATACCAGGCGCCAGGTTCCAAACCTTACCCGCCTGTAGTAGATGCAGGTGTTGACAGGGATGTGATGCTGCAGGGTAAAACTTACCTTTCAGGCTCTGTGAGAACGGTAACCCCGGTTAACAAGGTAATATGGGCAAAAGTATCAGGCCCCGGAAAAGTTAATTTCTCTGATGCTTCTTCTAAAAAAGGAAGCGCTACATTTAGCACTCCGGGCAACTATGTGCTTAGCATGACCGCAAGTGGAAATGGCGTAAGTAATGCTTCGCAGATAAAAGTTAAGGTTCACCAACCTCCTGTAGCCAAAAGACTGGATGTGGTATATACCAAACGATATTCGATTGATAGTAAACTCTGGAATGACCGGGCAAAATCGATGATCGTAAATTGGATTCCCTTTTGCATTGATCAAATTGAACGCACAGATCTGACGGTGGGTGAAGGCGGACTGGATAATTTTATAGAATCGGCTAAGGCATTGCGCGGCGAGCCCCATGGCCGCCATAAAGGTTATGTATTCTCTAATGCATGGGTTCATGAGACAGTGGAGTCAATGTGTATTGCGCTCATGGTAGATCCGCAGGGGGATAAAGAAATTTTAGCTGCCCAGGATAGGATGCAAAAAACATTGGATAAATGGATACCCATTATTATTGCAGCCCAGGAGCCAGATGGTTATTTACAAACTGCATATACTCTTCGCGACACTGCAAGATGGAAGGAAAGGTGGACTCCCGAAGCAAGAGGCAACCATGAGGGATATGTAGCGGGTTATTTTATTGAATCGGCAATTAACCATTACACGCTTACAGACGGAAAAGACAAACGCTTGTACAATGCGGCAAAAAAATTGGCTGATTGTTGGGTGGCAAATATCGGTCCCGGGAAAAAAGCGTGGTACGATGGCCACCAGGAAATGGAACAGGCTCTTGTGCGTTTTGGACGTTTCGTAAATGATATGGAAGGGAATAACAGGGGTGACAGCTATGTAACCTTGTCGAAATTCTTATTGGACAGCAGGGGTGGAGGCAGTGAGTATGATCAAAGCCAGGGGCCTGTACAACAACAGTACGAAGCCGTAGGTCATGCAGTCCGCGCCACGTATAGCTATTCGGGTATGGCGGATGTGGCTGCAGAAACCGGTGATGTGGATTATCAAAGTGCTGTAATGTCGCTGTGGAATAATATGGTCAACAAAAAATATTATATCACTGGTGGCATTGGCAGTGGCGAAACTTCTGAAGGTTTTGGCGGAAATTATTCTTTGGGTAATAACGCCTATTGCGAGTCATGCTCCAGTTGCGGCCTGATCTTCTTTCAGTATAAAATGAACCTTGCTTATCACGATGCAAAGTATGCAGATTTGTATGAGGAAACCATATACAATGCGTTATTAGGCTCACTTTCACTTGACGGAAAGAACTTTTTATACACCAACCCGCTGAACACTTCCCATCCGCGTTATAAATGGCATGTGTGCCCATGTTGTGTAGGAAACATTCCAAGAACACTGCTTATGGTTCCTACATGGACTTATGTTCGCGGTGACAACGGTTTATATGTCAACATGTTCATCGGAAGCAAGATCAAGGTAGAAAAGATTGCAGGCACTGATGTGGAAATTATTCAAAAAACCGATTATCCCTGGAGTGGCGATATTTCTATGACGGTAAATCCTGAAGTGTCAAAAGAGTTTACTATTTATGTTAGAGTGCCAAACCGCACCACCAGCGAATTGTACACTTCCTTTCCAAAAGTGAACGGACTGAAGTTGCTGAAAGTAAATGGTAAAATAATTCAACCGGAGATTAAAAATGGATATGCCATTATTAAAAGAGTATGGAAGAAAGGCGATAAAATTGAAGTGGTTTTACCGATGGAAATTCAGAAAGTAACTGCTGATAAAAGAATTAAAGCAGATAGCAACAGGGTAGCGCTTCGTTATGGCCCATTGGTCTATAATGTGGAAACAGCCGATCAGCAGGATATCAATAAATCCCTGGGAAATGGTCCACTTTCATTGGAATGGCGGCCTGAATTTTTAAATGGAGTTATGATTATAAAAGGTAAATGGGCTGATGGTTCGCCGCTAGTAGCAATACCCAATTACACAAGGCTTAACCGTATTCCAACCACAGAAAAACCTGAGTCCGAAGGAAATGCCAATAGTCCTCAGTCAAGTATTTGGATCAACAAATAATAAATGTCAGATGCGCACACAGGCTTAGGAAATGTTTTAACTGCCTGTGTGCGCCTGACTTGATATTTTGGTTTTGTATTGGTGAATATATTCACTGGGTGAAATGCCAATAATACTTTTGAATACCCGGTTAAACGTTGATACATTATTAAAGCCGGTTTGATACGCAATCGCCGAGATGCTTGAAAAATCATGCGCCATAAATTTCTTACAAGCCTCATTCACGCGCACTTCATTTAAAAAATTAGTGTAGGTTTTTAACGTGTGTTTCCTGAAATACCGGCAAAAAGATTGTGGCGTTAAATGAATGACCGCCGCAATTTCTTCCAAAGAAATATTGTCGCTGTAGTTGGCCATCGTGTATTGATAAATGTCATTCATTCGAAGGCCTTCATAATCGGATATGGGTTGCTCGATACTCTCGGTAGAAAGATATTTCCAGTCCCTCAATTTTGACATCGTTTGCAGCATTTCTATGAAAGCGGCGAGCCGGTATCCCTGCGTATTTTGAATGATCCTCCACATGTAATCTGATAATAAAGACGAATTGTCTGGCGAAGCCTGAAGTCCCTGCGATGTGGTGTCGATAAATTGTTGGATCATCGACATCTCCGGAAATTGAAGCAGGTTATTCAGGTATCCCTTACTGTCAAAATAAATGTTCAACGAATGAATATTTAACGCGCCTTCCTTTTCAAAATAATCAGGATCACTTTTAAAGAGGTGTGATTGATTGGCCCCGATTATAAAAAGATCTCCGGGCCCATATGGTTGCATAATATTCCCCGCTATCAAGGTGCCGGAGCCTTTTATTATATAAGTGATCTGCGTCTCGGTATGTCTGTGCAAATGTTCATAAAAGTGGGGCAAAAGATCCTCCTGTATGTGAATGGAATGGTTTCTCGCAACAGGTACAGTAAATTGTACAACTTTCATCGTTTAATTAATTTGGTATTCAAGATTCAATTTTAAAATTTTAATTTCTAACCAATATATCTAACCAATGACCGCTTATGTTTTAATCCTGGTATTTTTTTTAGGAGGACCAAACATAGTGTAATTTTTGAATTGGATTTGATTATCAGTATTAAGGGATTCTGATTCATTTTTGGCGGGCGCATTAACCATTGTACTTTCCGTCTTAATCAAGGTCTTTGCAGCACCGCACGTGACACCGGTAACTATTTTATTTCATCCGATAAATTCTGTCCTGGTATAATGTACTGTACAATCAGGTTCTTTTTTTTGGTTGTTTTTTTATTTTCAAAAATAAATAAATAAACCTGTTTTTATAATTGTCATTTATACAAATGTAACTATATTTGGTTTACAATTTTTAACGTTATTATGAGTGATCAATATGTTATCGGAGTTGATTATGGAACAGACTCAGTACGATCTGTAATTGTAAATGCTGCAAACGGAGCGGAGATCGCCGCCTCTGTTTTTTATTATCCACGCTGGAAAGAAGGGAAATATTGTGACGCAGCCGTCAACCGGTTTCGCCAACACCCGCGCGATTATATTGAAGGACTTGAGCAAACTATTTTGGCATGTTTAAAAATTGCCGGCGATGCGGTCAAAAATAATGTCAAAGCTATTTCTATAGATACGACAGGCTCTACGCCGGTAGCGGTAGATGCTTCAGGCACACCACTCGCATTATTGAAAGAGTTTGAAAATAACCCAAACGCGATGTTTGTGTTGTGGAAGGACCATACGGCTACAACTGAGGCTGCGCAAATCAATGAGCATGCTGAAAAATTTGACATCAACTATCTTCAATACGTTGGCGGTATTTATTCCTCCGAATGGTTCTGGGCGAAGTTGCTTCACATATTAAGAGTAGACGAAGAGGTAAGAAAAGCAACTTTTTCCTGGGTAGAACATTGCGACTGGATTCCATTTTTATTAACCGGCGGCACTGAAGTAGATGAGATGAAAAGAGGCGTTTGCAGTGCGGGTCATAAAGCGCTTTGGAGCAGTGATTTTGCAGGACTTCCGCCTAATGAGTTTTTCTCATCACTTGATCCATTACTGGAAGGTTTTACTCAAAAATTATTTACACACACTTACACGGCAGATCAGGCAGCAGGAACTTTGTCTGTTGAATGGGCTGCTAAACTTGGGCTTTCAGAGAATGTCGTAATTGGTGTGGGTGCTTTCGATGCCCACATGGGTGCTGTAGGCGGGCAGATCGAACCCTATCATTTGAGTAAAGTAATGGGCACTTCCACTTGCGATATGCTCGTGGCGCCAATGGAAGAAGTGGAAGGAAAATTGGTGCGCGGCATTTGCGGACAGGTTCCGGGATCGGTTATTCCGGGAATGATGGGTTTGGAAGCGGGGCAATCTGCATTTGGAGATGCGTATGCCTGGTTTAAAAATGTGTTGGCCTGGCCATTAAAAAATATATTGGAATCTTCTGAAATTATAGATAAATCTACCGCCACAAAGCTGGTAGAAGAAACCATTAATCATATAATTCCTGAATTGAGTAAGCAGGCTGCAGCTTTATTACCTGATGAAAACATTGAGCTCGCGTTGGATTGGCTGAATGGGCGCCGCACGCCGGATGCCAATCAATTATTGAAAGGAGGGATTACCGGTCTTAATCTTGCGACGGATGCACCAAGAATATTCAGGGCAATCGCTGAAGCCACCTGTTTCGGCGCCAAGGCGATTGTTGACCGCTTCAACGATCAGGGCATTGCTGTAAAGGGACTGATAGGAATTGGAGGGGTTGCAAAAAAATCCCCCTTCATTATGCAAATGATGGCAGATGTTATGGACATGCCCATCAGGATCCATCGGTCGGAGCAAACCTGTGCTTTGGGCGCAGCGATGTTTGCCGCGACAGCCGCAGGTATTTATCCAAAGGTGGAGGACGCCATGAAGGCTATGGGACAAGGTTTTGATGCGACTTATTTTCCAGACATAAAAAAAGCAAAAATCTATAAAATGCGTTATGAGAAATATCGCCGGCTGGGTGAATTTGTCGAAGGTGATAAAGTCCGCAATCTTTCAACCGCAACCTCAAATTGATATGAACAAGTACCAGCATATTCAGGAAGCTGCTTACAAAGCCAACATGCAATTACCGGCATTGGAACTGGTGTTATTTACATTTGGAAATGTAAGTGCTGCTGACAGAGACCTTGGAGTATTCGCTATTAAACCCAGTGGCGTTCCCTACGATGAATTATCTCCGGCCAAGATGGTTATTGTTGATTTTGAAGGGAAAACGGTGGCCGGTGATTTACGCCCGTCTTCAGATACCCTTACTCATGCGGTGTTGTATAAGCATTGGCCGCAAATAGGCGGGATCGTACATACCCATTGCACCTATGCAACCGCGTGGGCGCAAAGCCAACGCGGTATACCAATTTACGGAACTACTCACGCCGATCATAACACGATTGATATTCCCTGCGCTCCTCCTATGGACGATGAGATGATCAGGGGAAATTATGAATATGAAACAGGTTTCCAGATCATGAATGCCCTTACAGAAAAAGGATTAAGCTATGAGGAAATTGAAATGATCTTAGTTGGAAACCATGCACCGTTTACCTGGGGCAAAACGCCCGAAAAAGCCGTTTACAACAGCGCGGTATTGGAGCGGCTTGCGCACATGGCATTGCTGACTGAGCAAATTAACCCTGAGGTAAAAAGATTAAAAGATTCTCTCATTAAAAAACATTTTGAAAGGAAACATGGTCCCGGCAGTTATTACGGACAATGATCCCTAGATGTCAATCCGGCTCAACGCCGCTATATTAAACAAGGTTAAAATTGAAACCTACTAACCTAAAAATAAAAATTAAATGATTAATCTTAAAGAATTGGAAGTCTGGTTTGTAACAGGCAGCCAGCATTTATATGGAGAAGAAACATTGAAGCAGGTGGCCGTTCATTCCCAAACAATTGCGGCCTCTCTCAATGAGGCTAAAAATATTCCCGTAAGAATTATTTTTAAACCAACCGTAAAAACGACTGAAGAAATTTTCCAGGTTTGCCTGGAAGCAAATAACACCAAAAAATGTATTGGAATCATTGCCTGGATGCATACATTTTCCCCTGCCAAAATGTGGATCGGCGGATTGAAGAATATTGACAAAAGCCCCTGTTGCCACCTACATACACAATTTAACCGCGATATTCCATGGGGTGAGATTGATATGGATTTTATGAACCTGAATCAAAGTGCTCATGGGGACCGTGAGTTTGGTTTTATGGTGAGCAGAATGCGTCTTGACAGAAAAGTAGTTGCGGGTCACTGGCAGGATCCTGAAGTGCTGGAGCAAATTAACGGCTGGTGCAGGGCTGCGGCCGGATGGCATGATTGGCAGGGCGCAAAGTTTGTTCGTTTTGGAGATAATATGCGATTTGTTGCAGTAACTGATGGCGATAAAGTAGAAGCGGAATATAAATTTGGATATTCTGTAAATACGCATGGTATTGGCGACCTGGTAAAAGTGATCAATGAAGCCAGCGATGAAGAAACTGAGTTGCTTATACAGGAATATGAAGAAAATTATACGTTGCAGTCATCTCTCAGAAAAGGTGGTGCACAACGAAGTTCGCTCGTGGATGCAGCAAGGATTGAAATTGGTCTGCGAAATTTTTTGCAGCAGGGAAATTATAAAGGTTTTACCGATACCTTTGAAGATCTTCATGGAATGAAACAGTTGCCGGGCATCGCCGCACAACGACTGATGGCTGAAGGATATGGATTTGCAGGCGAAGGCGACTGGAAAACAGCCGCATTGGTAAGAGCTATGAAAGTAATGGGTAGCGGATTGGCCGGAGGTAATTCCTTTATGGAAGATTATACCTATCATTTTGATCCGGCAAATTCAATGGTGCTCGGTTCGCATATGCTGGAGATATGTCCTTCTATTGCCAATGGAAAACCTTCGTGCGAAGTTCATCCTTTGGGGATTGGCGGAAAAGAAGATCCTGTGAGATTGGTATTTAACAGCGCGGCAGGTCCTGCATTAAATGCGTCCCTGGTGGATATGGGCAACCGTTTCAGGCTCATTGTAAATGAAGTGGAAGCAGTGGATCCTCTGCAAGATCTGCCTAAATTGCCTGTAGCCCGTGTGTTATGGAAACCTATGCCCGATATGAAAACCGGCTGTGCTGCATGGATCTATGCAGGTGGTGCGCATCATACCGGTTACAGTCAAAACCTGAGCTCCGCTAACATGGAAGATTTTGCGGCAATCGCCGGAATTGAATTTGTGCTCATTGACAGAAACACTTCTTTATATCATTTAAAAAATGAATTGCGATGGAGTGAAGTGTATTATAAAATTTGCCAATAAAAATCATTCAAATTCTTCTTAACAGACTGTATTAAAAACTTTTCAAACGATTGCTTATGAACAAAATTTTTGCTACTGAAGATTTTATTGTTTTTATCCTTTACTTTTTTATTGTAGCCGGCTATGGATACAGCGTATATCGAAAAAGAAACCGGTCCGAGCTGGGCGCTAAAGGATATTTTCTTGCAGAAGGAACGCTCACCTGGTGGGCCATCGGGGCCTCGCTGATTGCCTCTAATATTTCGGCGGAACAATTCATAGGAATGAGTGGCGAGGGTTTTTTTCTTGGAATAGCCGTTGCGGCCTACGAATGGATTGCAGCCATAGCGCTTATCATTGTTGCCGTTTGGTTTATTCCCGTATATCTAAAGAATAAAATTTATACCATGCCCCAATTTTTAAAGATGCGGTATAACGAATCGGTGGCTTTAATCATGGCCGTATTCTGGCTTTTTTTGTATGTCTTTGTAAACCTGACTTCAATTTTATATCTCGGGGCCGTAGCCATTAATGGCATCGCCGGAGGTGATTATCTGCATATCATCATGCTTTGCCTCGCGATATTTGCACTTCTTATTTCACTGGGTGGAATGAAGGTAATTGCCTATACCGATGTGATACAGGTGGCCGTGTTGATCATTGGCGGTCTTGTGACAACTTACATTGCATTGACAACCGTGAGTGAGCTTACCGGCAGTGGCGGCGGCGCGATTGCCGGATTTAAAGCCCTGATGCACCAGGCACCGGAGCATTTTAAAATGATCATTCCAAAGCCCGATGCAGCGTCTTCTCAAAATGACATCAACAAATATCTGACCTTTCCGGGGCTTTTATCTTATGCCGCGGGTATATGGATTATCAATCTGAATTACTGGGGATGTAACCAATACATTACGCAAAGAGCCTTGGGCGCGGATCTGCAAACGGCCCGCACAGGGATTTTGTTTGCAGGATTGTTAAAATTGTTAATGCCTGTCATTGTTATGTTGCCGGGGATTGCTGCTTATGTATTATATCAGAATGGAAGCCTGCCTCATCTTGTAGGAGGTAAAGATGGTGCTTATTCAGCGGTACTTGCATTTTTGCCAACGGGCCTCAAGGGATTATCTGTTGCAGCGTTCACAGCTGCTATTGTTGCATCGCTGGCAGGCAAAGTAAATAGTATTTCGACTATTTATACGCTGGATGTTCACAATAAATATTTTGATAAAAAGGCTGATGAAAAGAAACAGGTTCTTGTTGGGAAATGGGCTGTTTTTGCTGCATTGGTATTAGCGGTTCTTTTTACCTGGAATGATTTATTAGGCATTGGCGGAGTAGGTGGGTTTACTTACATTCAAAAATATACAGGCTTTATCAGTCCGGGTGTTTTTGCAATGTTCTTTCTCGGGATGTTCTGGAAAAGAACCACCGGCGCTGCTGCTATCGCCGGCGTGATTATGGGCTTTTTATTTTCTGTCTTGTTTAATGAATTTGCTCCCCAGCTTTTTGGCAATGATACTTTTTTCTATACAGCCTATCCTAATGGAAAGGGCGGGTTTGAAATTCCTTTCCACATTTGTATGGGACTTTCCTTTTTATTTACCATGATTCTTATGATCGGCATAAGCTTATTGGGGCCAAAAGTGAATCCTAAAGCATTTGAACTGGATAAAGAAATGTTCAAAGTAAAACCGTCAACCATTGTCCTGATCATATTGACATTGTTAGTAGTATCAGCATTGTATGTAAAATTTTGGTAACGAATCAGCAGTTAATTACTAACAATGGATATCGTGCGACAAACCCAATTTTTTAAAATTTCTCAAATGTAGAAAGCAATGAGGCATTACCATAATCAAAAGAAATTTTATGTGGCAGTTGACTGCATCATTTTCGGCTATGATGGGCAGGAGTTGAAGTTGTTGGTAGTTCAAAGGGGGTTTGAACCACTTAAGGGACAATGGAGTCTTGTAGGGGGGTTTGTGCAGGAGAATGAAAGCGCTGAAGGTGCGGCTGCGAGGGTATTGAAAGACCTGACCGGGCTTGATGGATTATACATGGAGCAATTGCATACTTTTTCAAATCCACTGCGCGACACCCAGGAAAGAACGGTTTCGATTGCTTATTTTGCCCTGATTGATATTCAAAAATATAAACAACAGATTGGTGAGGATTACCCCGGCTGGTTTCCTATTAATCAGCTACCGGATTTGATATTCGATCATAAGGAAATAGTTGAGCTGGCAAAGGAAAAGCTAAGGTATAAAGCCGCTCTCCATCCGTTGCTGTTTGAGCTTCTGCCATCAAGATTTACGATTCCGCAATTGCAAAATTTGTACACTTGCGTTTACAACGTTGAATTTGATAAAGGAAATTTTACCCGGAAAATTTTATCTACGGATTTGCTTGTAAAGCTAAAATTTAAGGACATGCTCAATTCTAAAAAGGGGGCTTTCTATTACAAAGTGGACACTAAAAAATATAAGGAATCGTCCAATGTGGTACTGAATTTTGTACCTGCCCAGTATTCACGAAATCTTAGGAAAAAGGCTTAACAGTTTATTCTATAGTTTTAAAAAAATCGTTCATCATGAGAAAAAGTTTGAAAAAGGTTACGTTGATGATCTGCCTTTATGTTACGGTTGGAAGTGTGCTTGGCCAATCAACGATCGATATTTCGGCCGGCAATTCTTCTTCCAATCCGTCGATTAGTAAATTTATTTACAGCCATTTTGCAGAGCATCTTGGACGGGGAATTTACGATGGATTTTATGTCGGTGACACTTCATCTATCCCCAATACCGAGGGCGTAAGAAATGATATTGTCGCGGCGCTTAAAAAAATGAAAATACCGTCACTTCGTTGGCCGGGCGGTTGTTTTGCGGACACATATCATTGGAAAGACGGGATTGGTCCTAAAGACAAACGGCCTTCAATTGTAAACCGCTGGTGGGGAGGCGTAACGGAAGACAATAGTTTTGGTACCCATAATTTTTTGGCTATGTGTGAACTATTAGGTGCAGAGCCATATTTGTCAGGAAATGTGGGCAGTGGTACGGTTCAGGAGCTTGCCGATTGGGTGGATTACGTTAATTCCGATACTAAAAATCCCATGTCGGTTATGCGACAAAAAAATGGACGCGACTCATCCTGGGGAGTAAAATTCTGGGGTATAGGAAATGAGGCCTGGGGTTGCGGCGGAAATATGACTGCCGAATATTATGCCAATGAATACAGAAAGTACACCACCTTTATGGCGGATCATACGTCTAAAGGAAAAATATTTCGCATTGCTTCCGGGGCGAGTGATGACGACTATCATTGGACAGAAACCCTCATGAAAAATATTCCTCTCTCCATGCTGGAAGGAGTCGCGATGCATCATTATTCTGTTAATTGGCAGGAGAAAAGTTCTGCGACTGCTTTTACGGAGGCACAATATTTCGGCACCATGAAAAGCGCTTTGTTAATGGATACGCTGGTGACCAGGCATTCCGCTATCATGGATAAATATGATCCCGCGAAGAAAGTAGCTCTTGTGGTAGATGAATGGGGTGGGTGGTATGATGTAGAGCCCGGCACGAATCCCGGCTTTTTATACCAGCAAAATACCATGCGTGACGCAATGATTGCGGGCGTTACCCTGAATATTTTTAATAACCACGCTGATCGTGTAAGAATGGCCAATCTTGCGCAATGCGTGAATGTGTTGCAGGCGGTGATTCTTACCAACAAAGAAAAGATGATCCTGACGCCTACCTATCACGTAATGGAGATGTATAATGTACACCAGGGTGCCACCTTACTTCCGTTACATTTTGATAGCCCGGATTATATATTCAATGGCCAAAAATTGCCGGCTGTTTCAGCTTCAGCTTCAAAGGACAGTCTCGGAAATGTTCATATTTCTTTGGTGAACATTGATCCTGCAAAATCTGCTGAACTTAAGTTGAACATAAACGGCGAAAATTTTAAAAATGTGAGTGGAAGAATTTTGAATTCGGCAAAAATCCAGGATTTTAATTCTTTTGAGAATCCCGAAAAAGTGAAACCTCGCATTTTCAAAGATGTGAAAAAAACCGGAAATCAGCTATCATTAACGTTGCCGCCGGCTTCAGTGGTGGTACTTACGATAAAATAAAATGGGATTGAAGATAAATCAATTGCAAATTTTGCCATAAAGGCAATTAAATTAAAACTAAAAAAATGAAAAGTATTTCAACCATTACGCTTGGATTGTCGGCATTGATAACTGTTTCTATGATATCCTGTAATGATCAAAAAAAAGCTGAAAACATGGATGTAAAAAAGGGAATTACTAAAGCATCATTCGGCAATGCCGATGGAAAAGAAGTTTTTCTTTATACCCTCACCAATGACAAAGGTGACCAGGTAAAAATTTCAACTTATGGTGGAGTCGTTACTTCCTGGGTCGCACCTGATAAAAGTGGTAACCGATCAAGCATTGTGCTGGGATTTGACAGTCTCTCCGGGTATCTGGCAAAACCACCTTATTTTGGCGCATTGATTGGACGCTATGGTAATCGCATTGCCAAGGGCAAATTTAAAATTGATGGAATTGAATATACGCTGGCCACTAACGATGGCCCCAATCACTTACATGGTGGGAACAAAGGATTTGATAAAGTAGTTTGGGAATCTTCAGTGGCAAATGATTCAATTCCTTCTTTGTCTCTAAGTTATTTGAGCAAGGATGGCGAAGAAGGCTATCCGGGTAACCTGCAGGTAAATGTGAAATACACGCTCACAGATGAAGATGAGCTTAAGATTGAATACAGTGCTTCGACTGACAAAAAAACTGTTTTGAATTTGACCAATCACAGCTACTTCAATCTTACGGGTGATGTGGCTAACACCATCTTAAACCAACGTTTGCAGATTGACGCCGATAATTATACACCAGTCGATAGTACCTTGATTCCCACAGGACAAATTGTTTCCGTGAAAGGCACACCGTTCGATTTCACCACAGCTGAAAAAATTGGCGCGCGCATCGATTCCGTTAAAGGCGGTTATGATCATAATTTTGTTTTGAATTCAAAAGGTGGATCGTTGCAAAAAGTGGCTACGCTCTCTGATGATGTTTCAGGCCGCGAGTTGCAGGTATTTACAACAGAACCCGGTTTGCAATTTTATACCGGTAATTTTTTAGATGGTACGATTAAAACAAGCGCCGGTAAGGCGATAAATAAAAATACTGCGCTGTGTTTGGAGACCCAACATTTTCCAAATTCTCCCAATCAGCCTTCTTTCCCGTCAACTATATTAAGTCCGGGCCAAACATTTCATAGCGAGACAGTATACCGATTATCGGTGGCAAAATAAAGCAATACAGCAACATTAGAAACGTGCAATAATAAAAACCTGGAAATCTATATTTTGGCTTTCCAGGTTTTGTTTTTTATAGAAATCTTCCAGGAGAATTTTATATTTGATTTACGTTGGTGCATGGGTGTTATATGTTCGCTTTCATAAGAGCAGACTACTATCTATATAAAATAAAAACGAGATCATTCAACATCCAAAACATTTGATTTGTTTAAAACCAGGAGTTGTGAAAATTTGTGAAATATGAGATAATTACCGCTCTTTAATTTTTTTTAATAAAAATATCTTTGGCTACTTCCTATAACCCGACTGCTTAATTTAATAATAAAATAAACATGAACGCTACTTCTTTTAAGCCAACACTCGGACTGCTGGATGCTACAATGATTGTGGCGGGCAGCATGATCGGTTCAGGTATTTTTATCGTGAGCGCCGACATTACGCGTAACACTGGCAGCATCGGATGGCTGCTGATGGTATGGGTGATTACCGGCGTTATGACCTTGATTGCTGCGTTGAGCTATGCAGAACTAAGTGCTATGTTTCCCAAAGCAGGAGGACAATATGTGTACCTTAAAGAAGCTTATAATCCTTTGATAGGATTCTTATATGGATGGAGTTTTTTTAGCGTCATTCAAACAGCAACGATTGCTGCGGTAGGGGTAGCATTTGCGAAATTTACAGCCTATATCTTTCCTTTTTTCAATGAAGAAAGAATTATCGTGGATTTGGGTTTTATCAGCATTTCATCCGCTCAGATTTTGTCAATAGGAGTTATCATGTTGCTGACATTTATCAATTCCCGCGGTATTAAAAATGGGAAGTTCGTCCAAACCACTTTTACATTAGCCAAACTGATCAGCTTATTTGGATTGATCATTTTTGGATTGTATGCGATGAATAAAAATGTGTGGGAGGCAAACTGGCAGGACGCGTGGCATCTGCATCACCTCAGTGCGGATGGCCAGGTTAGCGAATACACATGGGTGTTAGGTGCAGGCGCAATTGCAGCCGCTATGGTAGGTTCTATTTTTAGCAGTGATTCCTGGAATAATGTAACCTTTATAGCCAGTGAGGTAAAAAATCCAAAACGGAATATTGGTCTAAGTCTTTTTTTTGGGACCCTTATTGTTACCGTAATTTATTTATTCACCAACATTGCTTATACCTCAGTTTTGTCATTACAACAAATTGCTTCAGCACAGAATGACCGGGTTGGGGTGGTGGCAGCACAGGTGATCTTTGGGAATGCGGGTACTATCATTATCGCGTTATTAATCATGGTGTCTACATTTGGCTGCAACAATGGGCTGATACTTGCAGGGGCAAGGGTTTACTACACCATGTCACGGGATAACCTGTTCTTTAAAAAAGCCGGAACATTAAATAAATTCTCAGTTCCTGAATGGGCATTATGGTTACAATGCGGGTTTGCGGCCATTTGGTGCCTGAGTGGAAAATATGGAGAGCTACTGGACATGATTTCGTTTGTGGTCGTTGGATTTTATATGCTTACGATCGCCGGGATTTTTATTTTGAGAAAAAAACGACCGGAGATTGTTCGTCCTTATAAAGCATTTGGTTATCCTGTGCTGCCGATTCTTTATATCATCTTAGGTTTAAGCTTTTGTGGATTGCTGGTCGTGTTTAAACCAAAGTTTACGTGGCCGGGTTTATTGATTACCTTGATTGGAATTCCTGTGTATTATTGGGTGAATTCTTATAACAAAAGAAACGGCATTACTACCTCTCCTGAAGATAAGGTTGAATAACAAAGGTTTTCAGGTGTTTTAATTTAAAGAGGTTAACTTCTGTATAGGTTAAGATACTTTCTGTATAATGTTCAAAAAACGAATGAACTATTTTTGATTTTAAAATAATTTACTATGAAGAAGAATCAATGGACGGGCATTTTTCCCGCGTTACTTACTCCCTTTACAGCACAAGACAAAATAGACTACCAGATGTTTGAGAAAAACCTGGAAGCGCAGATAGAAGCCGGTATCACCGGTATTGTATTGGGTGGCTCCCTCGGTGAGGCCAGTACTTTAACAGCGACTGAAAAAAGAGAGTTGCTGAGGGAAGCTACTAAAATGGTTAACCAGAGAATTCCGGTTATAAGCACGGTGGCTGAAAAGTCAACGGCTGATGCAATTTCATGTGCTAAGAACGCAGAAGCAGATGGTGCAGATGGCCTGATGGTGTTGCCGCCATTGCAATACAAAGCGGATGACAGGGAAATAGTTACCTATTTTAAAACGATAGCTGCGAATACATCGCTTCCTATTATGATCTACAATAATCCTGTTGATTATAAACTGGAAGTAACCATTGATATGTTTGAAGAATTGTCTTCCGCTGAATCCATTCACGCTGTAAAAGAATCTACCCGGGATGTGACCAATGTAGCCCGTATGAGAAATAAGTTTGGTGACAGGTATCAAATTCTTTGCGGAGTGGATACGCTCGCTCTTGAGGAGATCTTGTTAGGTGCAGATGGATGGTTGGGTGGATTGGTAGATGCCTTCCCGGCAGAAACCGTTGCCATTGTGAGGCTGGCCCAGGCTGGCAGGGTAGAAGAAGCGGTTAAGATTTACCGTTGGTTTATGCCGCTGTTGGAGTTGGATATTCGGCCAAAACTGGTACAATATATAAAATTGGCCGCCACTCAAAATGGTTTAAGTAATGAATATGTAAGGGCTCCGCGCCTGCAAATCGAAGGTGAAGAAAAGGCCCGGGTAATGGCCATTATCGAAGAAGGAATCAGGACACGGCCTGCACTTCCTGAATTTTCAAAATCAGGAGAATTAGCGAATGCCTGATAAAAAGTGGTTAACTTTTCTTAGGAAATTAAATATAAACATGTAACCAGGCCATCTTCGTTTTTCCGTAAAAAAAATACCGGTAAACTGGGATGGCTTTTTCTTTGCAGCAAATCACCTTTGCCAATGTGAAAGAATATTAAAACACAATTGTCATTAACATTATAGTCACCTCAAAATGCCATCACAAAATTTTATTTGTATAGACGCACATACTTGCGGTAATCCGGTTCGTTTAGTTGCAAAAGGCGGCCCGCAACTAGTGGGAATTAACATGAGTGAAAAGAGACAACATTTTTTAAAAGAATTTGACTGGATCAGAAAGGCGTTAATGTTTGAGCCGAGAGGTCATGATATGATGAGTGGAAGTATTCTTTATCCTGCTCATGATCCCGCTAATGACATTGCAGTGCTGTTCATAGAAACAAGCGGCTGCCTGCCAATGTGCGGTCATGGCACCATTGGCACCATCACGATTGGTATCGAGGAAGGATTAATCCATCCAAAAGTGCCCGGCATCGTGCGTTTGGAGACGCCTGCAGGCCTTGTAATTTGCACATATAATGAAGAAAATAGAAAGGTAAAGAGTGTTAAGCTGGTTAATGTACCGTCTTATCTTGCGGCAGAAGGACTTACAGTAAACTGCCCTGAATTGGGTGACCTAACTATCGATGTTTCTTATGGTGGCAATTTTTATGCTATCGTTGATGTTCAGGAAAACTTCAAAGGATTAGAACATTATCCGTCCACGAAGCTAATAAGCTGGGCTCGTGAAATGAGGGCCGAAATCAATAAAAAATATTCTTTCGTACATGCTTTAGATCCTGCTATTAGCGGGTGCTCACACATCTTATGGACAGGCAGTGTGTTAGATCCTGCTTCAACGGCGCGTAATGCTGTTTTCTACGGCGACAAGGCCATCGATAGAAGCCCTTGCGGCACCGGCACTTCCGCGCGGATGGCGCAGTGGTATGCGAAAGGAAAGCTTAAAGCCGGGGACCGGTTTGTTCATGAAAGTATTATCGGATCTAAGTTTACCGGCACAATTGAAGAGGAAGTTGAAGTGGGCGGTCATCCTGCCATAAGGCCGGGAATAGAAGGGTGGGCAAGAATTTACGGACATAACACGATTAATGTTGACACCCAAGATGACCCATTTGCTCTAGGTTTCCAGGTGTTGTAATTATCGCTTAAGAGAGAGAGAGTTACCAACAAACTACATTTGAAATTGATGCAATTATTATTCGTAACACATTGACTTCGGGCCATTTTAATAATACCCTTTTGAAATCGCTTTTTTTGATTTTCAATTAATCTAAACTGTTATCATGCAAAAAATTTCTATTCTTCTCATTGCAATTTTTGGCTTACTGACCACCGCCTCTGCTCAAAACAAAACTATCCCTGATGTCTCGGATCAGTTGATTAATACAATGCACCAATATGAGGTTGATGTAAAAGCGCTTAACCGGGTGTATTTCGTAAACGCATCTCCCGAAAAACGGGAAAGGTATAAAAGACTTGCCAACGATTATCTTTCCAAAATCTGCCTCGGTACCTTTTCAGTCCCTGACCCAGGAAGGCAAAGCGGACTTTGTTCTTTTTAAACGTGATTTGGAGCAGGATATTTACAAAGCTGATGAAGAAGCGAAATCATATCAACAGCTTTCAAAATGGTTTCCATTTGCTGATACTATTTACAATTTTGAAAAGATCAGGAGACGCGGAGGAATGATAGATGGCCAAAGAGTAGCTGCGGCTTTTGACGGCATCATCAAGCAACTAAAACCACTGAAATCCAAATTATCTGAGGATAAATCAATCAGCATTTCTGATGAGGCAAGCGCCAGGTCTATAATAATGGGCTTAAAACGCGCCTTAGAACTGACTTATAGTTTTTATAATGGCTACGATCCTCTTTTTACCTGGTGGGTGCCGGTTACTTATGACAGCCTGACAAAGCAAATGGATGAATATGCAACTACTTTTAGAAGCGTATCTGAAAAAAATGCACCCAAAAAAGATAACAGTGGTATTACCGGATATCCTGTTGGCAGAGCCGAATTGATCAGGCAATTAAATTATGAATTGGTTAATTATACTCCTGAAGAATTAATAGAAATAGCGAACAGGGAATTTGCCTGGTGCGATAAGGAAATGCTGAAAGCATCGCAGGAAATGGGTTTTGGAAAAGACTGGAAAAAAGCATTAGAAAAAGTAAAGCAAAGTTATGTGCCGGCAGGTGAGCAACCGGCAGCGATGGTAGATCTATACAACCAATCGATTGATTTCTTAAAAAAGAAAGACCTTATTACTATCCCGCCACTTGCCGAAGAAACCTGGAGAATTGTGATGATGAGTCCCCGTCAGCAGCTCTTAAATCCTTTCTTTTATGGAGGGCAGGAATTTGCAGTGAGCTATCCGACCAACACCATGGATTACGACCAGAAGATGATGAGCATGCGTGGAAATAACCCTAATTTTTCACGGGCTACTGTTCATCATGAACTAATCGCCGGCCATTACCTGCAACAATTCATGAATGAGCGGAACCGCTATTATAGAAATTTCAGAACGCCCTTCTGGACAGAAGGCTGGGCGCTTTATTGGGAGATGTTATTATGGGATGAAGGATTTCCAAGAACGCCTGAAGAAAGGGTAGGGATGTTATTCTGGAGAATGCATCGTTGTGCCCGCATCATTTTTTCACTCAATTATCATTTAGGTAAATGGACACCGCAGGAGTGTGTAGATTTTTTGGTTGATCGTGTGGGACATGAAAGAGCCAATGCAGAAGGTGAAGTTCGTCGTTCTTTTGTCGGCAGCTATGCACCATTATATCAATTAGCTTACATGATGGGCGCATTGCAAATCAGATCGCTTCAAAAAGAATTGGTGAGGCCGGGAAAAATGACTCTTAAAGAGTTTAATGACGCAGTAATGCAGGAAAATAGTATGCCCATAGAAATGCTTAGAAATATATTAGCCAACCAGCCGATAGAAAAAGATTACAAAACGCATTGGAAGTTTTATGATTTAAAATAAACACAGAATTCTTCCTGCTAAATTTTACTTACTGAATGGTTCCACTTCAGGTAAGTAAAATTTTATTTTCTTGTCGAAAAGTTACGTTTCAAACAAGTTGTTTATTTGATTTTTTTAAAGACCATCGCTTTCATGATCTTAACTATTTACCCGTTCATTTTAAAACTGGCATCATGGTAGTAAAA
Organism: uncultured Chitinophagaceae bacterium; assembly: GCA_963706775.1. GTDB lineage: Bacteria > Bacteroidota > Bacteroidia > Chitinophagales > Chitinophagaceae > Ginsengibacter. The sequence goes on along the minus strand of CAVPNF010000015.1, from coordinate 642,800 downwards.
ACTAAGCAAGCGCGGATTTATGCGCGGACATACCAACGTTTATCATGGCTTTTTCTTTTGCTTATCTTCGGTACAACCTTACCTGCGCAAAATATAATTTCTAATGGCGAACCGGCTGAACTCAACATCAGGAAGGCCGGAGAAAATAGTATACGCCTTACCTTAAAACCAGTTAGCTACAAAGGAGAATTTCCATTTTCACCAGCACTGTCTTCCATGCAATATTCAAACCCTGCTATCAGTCTCAGAAAGATTGATAAAACGGTAAAAAAACGGGTTGGGAATTTGAAAGTAGAAATTTCATCAAACCCTCTGAAAATAACTGTAAGGAATCTAAAGAATCAACTGATCCAGGAATTGGTTTTTCTTCCTGACGGAAATCTTTCTTTTACAACTGGCGATCAGCCTGTTTTGGGAATGGGCGAAGGCGGTCCGAAACCAACACCAGGACTAGATTGGAGAAAACAACCCATTCAATTTGACAGGAGAGGATCTTATGATAGTATGCAGCCGCGTTGGCAGAGCGATGCCTACGGTTCGAGAAATCCTGTTGCCATGCTTACAGGAACGGAAGGGTGGGGACTTTTTGTAGTAACGCCATGGGTAGAAGTTGATCTTACAGCAAAAGAGACCGGTGTTTTTATTCCATGGAAAACTCCTTCAGAGGCATCGGTTCAAAGTGCGCGCAATCAGCATTTGAACAAGGGTAAAGGCCTCCCCCCGATAGACAAAATTGTTCCCGGACTATACGATGTTTTTGTTTTTGATGCTCACCAGCCCAAAGATCTGATGAAAGATTTTTCAGACATGTCACTGGCAAGGCCGCTATGCCGCCTAAATGGGCACTCGGATACATGCAATCGTTTCGCACTTGGGACAGCGATGAACAAATGATTGGAATTGTAGACACTTTTAGAAATAAGAAAATTCCTGTTGATGCGGTAATTTATTTAGGCACGGGTTTTTGTCCGGCTGGCTGGAATGAGCCTCAGCCATCTTTTGAATTTAATAAGAAAATTTTTTCCAATGATGCAAAAGATTTTGTCAGCAAATTGCATGATCGTGATGTGAAAGTTATCTTACACATGGTGCCATGGGACCGTGATAAACTTCCCACTCTTCAGGGAACCATACCTCCAAAGCAAGGTGAGATACAGGATGCCTCGCATATTCTTAACTATTGGACTCAACACACAGATCTTATCAATAAAGGGGTGGATGGTTTCTGGCCCGATGAAGGCGATTGGTTTAATCTTTTTGAGCGCATTAAACGCCATCAAATGTATTACCAGGGATCACTTTATACCACGCCAAATGTGAGGCCCTGGAGTCTTCAGCGCAATGGCTATCCGGGCATCGCGCAATGGGGCGGATGGGTATGGTCCGGAGATACAGAATCCTCGTGGAAGACGCTGGAAGGACAGATTGCGGTAGGAATTAATTACTCGCTGAGTATCGGTCCCTATTGGGGTTCTGACATTGGTGGCTTTTATTCCAATCATGAACTTACCGGAGAATTATACGCGAGGTGGTTTCAGTTTGCAGCATTCTGCGGTTCATTTCGTTCGCACGGGCGCACATGGCATACAAGACTTCCGTGGGGATGGGGGCTTGATTATTTAGGTTATGTTGAAGACAGAATTCCACCTCTTGAGTCCGAATTAAATAACCCTTCCATCGAACCAATCACTAAAAAATATGACGAACTCCGGTATCAATTGTTACCCTACACTTATACGTTAGCCTGGGAAGCCAGGAATAATGGAATGCCTTTGCAACGTGCTATGTGGCTTCATTATCCGGAAGACAAAGAAGTTCGTGGAATGGGAACTCAATTCATGTGGGGACCGGATTTTTTAGTTGCCCCGGTTTTTGAAAAGGCCGCTACTGAACGGAAGGTGTATTTGCCGAAAGGAGATTGGTACGATTGGTGGACGTCTGAAAAACAAAGCGGAGGAAAATATATTACCCGTAAGGTGGATCTTTCTACCATGCCGCTTTATGTACCTGCAGGCGCTATTATTCCGGTGGATCCGATACGGCAACATGTAAATGAAAAAGCCGAAGAACCGACTACCATCAAAATATTTACCGGCAAGAATGGTGCGTATACTTTGTATGATGATGATGGAATAAGCCAGAAATACCTGGAAGGAAAGGGCAGTTGGATTTCCTTTGCGTGGGATGACCAGCAGAACCAACTAACCATAAAGCCCGGTGCGCCGGCAGGATTCTCTAACGCAGTTTCCAACCGGAAATTTAAGATTGAACTGGTGCCGCAGGGAACTATAAAAAATATTGAATACAATGGAAACCTGTTGAAGGTAAAATTGTAGAACTGCTTTAACTTAATCGACTTTTGATCAATGAATATTCCACACATGATTACATCCGCTTCTGTTCTTTTTTCCTTCAAAGCCAGATCAGGTACAATTGCGCGCACCGGTTGTCTTGTACTACTTGGTTGCTTATGTTGTTTTTTTGTTGGTGCGCAAAATCCTTTAAAAGATAGCGCTCCTGCTTCTAAAACCATATTCCCGGTAATTTCACTGGAACAGGTCGTTATCTCTGTTCCGCCGTCTGCTTTAAGCCTTGATTCCTTTTATAAAAAATACACAGATGCATTTGGCATTCCCGTTGTTTCGTCAGACAAAGTACCTAACAGCGCGCTTCTTATGGCCCGGGATATTATTAATTACATGCTGGTGAAGAGAATTGATATTCGTGATGAACTCATTCGCAGGAAAGCAAGAGTGTCCATCATGGCGCAAACAGAAATGGAAACTGATTTACCTGAAAGAAGCGATTGGAAAAAGCCAACAATAGACGATAAGCGCCTGACTCCCGGTGAACGTGAAAACTATAATAAACCCGGAGGCATTAATTCGATGACTGACAAAGGATATTGGAACGCGAGAGCCAGGGGAATGGGCGGCATTCTCACTTCGTGCGCAGAAGAAAATATATTAGGGTATCCGGGAACCCGTTATTTCGGAGAAAATATCCTGGTGCATGAGTTCAGTCATAACATGATGGGCGCGTTACGAAAAGTTGACACGACTCTCTACAAGGAACTGGAAGCAGCCTATCAGGCAGCGATGAAAGACGGCAAATACAAAGGCCAATATGCATCTAATACGCTCGCGGAATATTGGGCCGAAGGAACGCAGTGGTGGTTTTGGTCTAACATCGAATTTTATGATGGGAATACACGCATACAATCGCCCGATGATCTGAAGAAATATGATCCGGTATTATATGATATTCTTGATCGGGTTTATCAGGGCCATCATATTCCCTGCGATGTATATTATTCACAGAATCTTCGGCCGGCGCGTAAATAAAGGGGAAATCAATAAGAAATTACGAATTAAAAATTACGAATTGCGAATTCCTACATTTTGGCTTTGCTGAAGAAATACAAAGCGATCATTGTAATAACTCTTTCAATATTTACCCGATCATTTTTAGCTATGGCCTGATGCAAACAAGGTATTTGTTGAAAACCGTATTGGCACTTTCTAAAAAGGATGATTTCACCGCTGAAGAGTAGAGGATACTTTAATAATTGTACGTTTGACAATAAAAAATCATTTCTTTCGCTTAGTGGTTAATTTCAGTAAAGTTTGTATCAATTTTTAAGCAATTGCTCCTGCACTTTTAAGTAATTTAGTTTCTGATATATTTCGTGATCACCAAATACAATTCAAAAGCTTATGCATGAAAATCCAAAAATGAAAATGTACAAAACACTCTTCCGTGCTATCCTTTTTTTTGCAGTTTTTACGCAGGGCGTAAACACAGCCCGTGCACAAAATGGCGACCAGATACTGGACGGGATTGGTGAAACAGGAATGATTGCACGCTATGTGTTTAACGGTGATCTCAAAGACTGGTCACGAAATAATTTACATGCTAAATTTCATGGCCCTGAAGCCACTTTTGTGAATGATACACGGTTCGGAAAAGTGTTGTCTCTTTCAGGCGATAATAATGCTTTTGTGACGCTCCCGGCGGAAGCGTTAACGGATTTGGAATCGCTCAGCATATCAGGATGGATCTATTTACGTTCGAAGCAACCGGGTCAGCGCTTTTTTGATTTTGGCAAGGATGCCGGCAAACATTTTTTTGCGGCGCCTGCGGGTACGACTGCACAGGAAGGCTACCAGGCGTTGATCACATCGGAAAAAGGAAATAAAACGGGGGCGGTATCTCCTGCAATCGAAATGAATAAATGGGTTCATCTTGCTATCGTAATTGATGTTCCTTCAAAATCTATAATTACTTATGTTGATAGTAAGCCGGTGGGCGAAGCGAAGGACATTCCGGTGGAGTTGTCAGAGGTGTTCGGTAAGCAGGGAGAAAAGCTGCTTTATGTAGGAAAATCTCTGTTGCCGGGAGATCCGAATCTGGATGCGATGATCCACGATTTTCGTATTTACCGTGTTTCACTCAATGGCGGCCAGGTTGCGGCAATCTATAACAATAACCGGAGAGGTAGGGGAATCAATGATGGTTCCGTAAATACCACGGGAAGGCGCGTTGAAGATGATCTTCCTAAATTTTCTCCCACTGAAGCACAGCTTTATAATCAATACCTGGTGCAGGTATCGGACGTACAAGTGGAAACCGAAGTGGGAAATTTACCAAGATTTCCTGCTTACGTATCCGGCACTTACAAGAATGAAATGAAAGGTAAGGGACCAAAAGTGCGTGTGTTGTGGCCTGAAGCGACTGACAACAGCGCAGTTCTTAAACCCGGACGCTACACGGTTACCGGGCGGGTTGCCGGAACCAGTTTCAAGCCAAAAGCATTCGTTACCATCAAACAGCGACAAGTTGCTACGCCCAATTTAATGTTGGCTGCGTTTGATTTGGGAAAGGTTACTTTGAAAAACAATGCTCATAACCACGAAACCCAATTTGTAGAAAATCGTGATAAATTTATCAACACGTTAGCTACCACTGATCCCAACTCTTTTCTCTACATGTTCCGTCATGCTTTTGGCCAGAAACAACCTGAGGGCGCAAAGCCTTTGGGTGTTTGGGACAGTAAGGAAACCAAATTAAGAGGTCATGGCACAGGTCATTATCTTTCGGCAATTGCCCAGGCCTATGCGGGTACCGGATATAATAAAGCACTTCAGGCCAATTTCTCCCAAAAAATGGAGTATATGGTAAACACGCTTTACGACTTATCTCAATTATCCGGGAAAGCGAAAGAACCCGGTGGCGCACACGTGTCGGATCCGGCAGCGGTTCCACCTGGTCCCGGAAAATCAACCTATGATTCAGACCTTGGCGATTCGGGCATCCGTAACGATTATTGGAACTGGGGAACGGGCTTTATCAGCGCTTATCCTCCCGACCAGTTTATCATGTTAGAAAACGGCGCGAAGTATGGCGGACAAAAAAACCAGGTTTGGGCGCCATATTATACATTGCATAAAATCCTTGCCGGTTTAATGGATGTATATGAAGTGAGCGGTAATAAAAAAGCCCTTGCAATAGCGTCCGGCATGGGCGATTGGGTTTATGCGCGCCTGAGCAAAGTTCCCACGGATACACTTATAAAAATTTGGAACACGTATATCGCTGGTGAGTTTGGCGGCATGAATGAGGCAATGGCCCGCATGTACCGGCTTACCGGAAAAGCAAATCATTTGAAAACAGCCAAATTATTTGATAATATTAGAGTGTTCTATGGCGATACTGCTCATTCGCATGGCCTGGCTAAAAATGTAGATCTTTTCCGCGGATTGCATGCCAATCAGCACATACCTCAAATAGTGGGAACTATAGAAATGTACCGTGCGTCGAAGAATCCGGAATATTACAAAATAGCGGATAACTTCTGGCATAAGATGGTCAGCGATTATATGTACAGCATCGGAGGAGTTGCAGGCGCACGCAATCCCAACAATGCAGAATGTTTTACAGGTCAGCCGGGAACATTGTATGAAAACGGTTTTGCTGCCGGGGGACAGAACGAAACCTGCGCCACTTACAATATGCTTAAATTGACCAGTGATTTGTTTTTGTTCGATCAGCGGGCAGAGTATATGGACTATTATGAGCGTGCGTTGTACAACGATATCCTCGCTTCTGTAGCTGAAAATACGCCTGCCAATACTTATCACATACCACTCAGACCCGGATCGATTAAGCAATTTGGTAATCCGAATATGACAGGCTTTACCTGCTGCAATGGTACAGCGATTGAGAGCAGTACCAAACTGCAAAATTCAATCTACTTTAAGAGCATGGATAACCAGGCGCTTTATGTGAATCTATACATACCGTCTACACTGGAATGGACCGAACGTAAAGTAACGGTAGAGCAGACAACCAATTTTCCCAATGAAGACAACACCCGCCTGACTATTAAGGGTAGTGGAAAATTTGATATCCTTGTGCGGGTGCCGGGCTGGGCTACCAAAGGTTTTTTTGTAAAGATCAACGACAAAGAACAAAAGCTGGATGCTAAGCCGGGCAGTTACCTGAAAATAAGCCGCACATGGAAAGATGGCGATGTGATAGAATTGAAAATGCCTTTCCAATTTCATCTTGATCCGGTAATGGATCAGCAAAACATAGCCAGTTTGTTTTATGGACCGATATTGCTGGCAGCGCAGGAGCCTGAAGCAAGAAAAGAATGGCGCGTAGTAACGCTGGATGCCGAAGATATAGGCAAGTCAATTAAAGGTGATCCTGAAAAATTGCAGTTTACCATTGATGATGTAGTTTTCAAACCGTTTTATGAAACCTACGGGCGGCATTCTGTTTATCTTGATGTGAAATTGAAATAGGAGACCTGGGGATGTGATGGAAATATTAACGACCGGTAAGACCAATCATTTTAATAAATTTAAAAATATGAAATCAATTGGAGCAGTTCTGTTAGCCATAACTTCATTGGCCGCACATGCACAAGTAAAGGATTATGCCATACAACCCGTTGTGTTTACGCGCGTGCACATCAATGATCATTTCTGGAAACCTAAGATGGAAGTGAATGCAGAAAAAACCATTCCTTTTATCATGGGCAAATTGCGGACTGAAGGCAGACTTGATAATTTCCTTGCCGCTGCGGGCAAGCGGGAGGCAAAAGTTTGCTCTGAATATCCTTTTGATGATACCGACGTATACAAATGGCTTGAGGGGGCTTCTTATTCAGTCCAGAATGAGCCCAACGCTCGATTGGTCAAATTGATGGATTCGGTGATTGCAATTGTTGGCGGAGCACAGGAGAAGGATGGATACCTCTACACCTTTCGCTCGATACATGCTGCAAAACCGCACGACTGGATCGGCAGCAAAAGATGGGTGAAGGAAGAAGACCTCAGTCATGAGCTATACAACTCCGGCCATCTCTATGAGGCGGCCTATGCGCATTACAATGCAACCGGCAAAAAATCCCTGCTCAATATTGCTCTAAAAAATGCAGACCTGCTTGCAAATACTTTTGGTTATGGAAAACTTGAATTGTATCCCGGCCACCAGATCATAGAAACGGGCCTGGTAAAATTGTATCGCATTACTCACAATAAAAAATACCTTGATCTTGCAAAGTTTTTTCTTGATGTACGTGGCCCCGGTGGTAATTCTTACAACCAGGCAAATAAAAAAGTAGTTAATCAGACAGAAGCTGAAGGCCACGCTGTAAGGGCAGCTTACATGTATAGCGGCATGGCAGATATTGCCGCTCTCACAGGAGATAAAAAATATTTGAATGCCATAGATGCGATCTGGCATGATGTGGCCTACAAAAAAATATACATCACCGGCGGAATCGGCGCCACAGGCAACGGCGAGGCATTTGGAAAGGAATACGATCTGCCGAATATGAGCGCCTATGCAGAAACCTGCGCGGCAATTGGTAATGTGTATTGGAATTACAGGATGTTTCTGCTACATGGAGAATCGAAGTACATAGATATTTTGGAAAGAACACTTTATAATGGCCTGATCTCCGGAGTTTCGCTGGATGGCACTCATTTCTTTTATCCAAATCCTCTCGCTTCTTCGGGGCAGCATGAGCGCAGTCCCTGGTTTTCATGTGCCTGCTGCATCAGTAATATGACCCGTTTTCTTCCATCTGTTCCCGGTTATGTTTATGCGCAGAATAGCAATGATTTGTACGTGAATCTTTTTGTAAGCAATACCTCCGATATTCAATTGGAAGGCGGCAAAGTTAGCCTGTCACAAACCACCAATTATCCCTGGGATGGCAAAGTTAATTTGCAAATCAATGAAGCGCCCAAAACGGGTTTTAATTTGCGTGTACGCATACCTGGTTGGTCCCACCAGCAACCTGTGCCCGGAGATTTGTATTATGCACATGAGGAGAATAAAACAATTGTTATTAAAGTAAATGGCCAGCCTTTTACCTACAAAATGGAAAATGGATATGCCGTTATTTCACGTAAATGGAATAAGAATGATAAGGTTGAGTTTGATCTAAATATGAAGCCATTTAAAATATTTGCCAATGATAAAGTGGACGCAGATAAAGGGCGGTTTGCCATTCAAAACGGACCTGTGGTTTATTGCCTTGAAGGAATGGATAACAAAGACAGCCTTGTTCAAAACATCATGATTGATACGGCGGCTACTTTGCAGGTAAATTATAAACCGGATTTTTTAAATGGCATCAATGTGATCAGCGCCGTTGGCGAGGGATTCAGGCGCACACTTAACAACAATGGAATTGTAGGTGCGGCACAAGCAGTGACCGCTATTCCTTATTATGCATGGAACAACCGCGGTGCCGGAGAAATGACTGTCTGGATACCTTATTTAAAAGAAACTTCTAATCCCTTACCTGCGCCTACGATTGCGAGTACGAGTAAGGTAAGCGCATCTATAAAATCGCGGAGCCTGAAGTTTATCACCGATCAATACGAGCCGAAAAGCTCAAATGACGCTACCGCTCCTTATTTTCATTGGTGGCCGAAGAAAAATACGGCTGAATGGGTTGAATATGATTTTGATCAGCCACACGAAGTTTCTTCCAGCAAAGTGTATTGGTTTGACGATGGTCCCTGGGGCGGTTGCCGCATTCCTGCTTCATGGAAAATCTTATACAAAGCATCCGATGGATCGTGGCAACCGGTTAAAGCTACTTCTGCTTATGAATTGGCGAAAGATAAATTTAACCAGGTAACATTTGAGCCGGTAACAACAACGGCATTAAAACTGGAAGTGCAGCTTCCGGTTGATAATGCTACCGGTATTCATGAATGGGAAGTGAAATAAAAGTGTGTTGCAGAGATTTAAAAATTAACGGAATTATCGCCAGGTCCGAACAATCAGCAAATGAAGCAGATCAGATAAAGCATCTTCGTTTACCCATTGATGTTATAAACAATAAGACTTTGGTATTTTCGTGATCCGTTGAAACAACCAGCGAGATAAGCCAAAATGTAGTTTTTCATTATTTTAAATTTTATCAATAAACCATTCATAATGTTGTTCCGAAGTAAAACTGTTTTCTTTATCATCATGATCATGCTGTTATGTATGCAGCCACATTTTTCATTTGCACAAAAAACTTTCACCCATGCTGATACATTAAGAGGAAGCATTACGCCCGAGCGAGCCTGGTGGGATGTGCAGCGTTATGATTTGACGGTAGCGCCCGACTTCAATTCAAAAACGATTGTTGGTGAAAACAAAATGACTTATCTCGTTACAAAGGATAATAAAAATACCCGCATGCAAATCGATCTGCAGGTTCCGCTTGCAATTGATAGCGCTGTTTTAAACAACAGCGCTCGTTTAACTTTCACCAATGAAGGAAATGTGTGGTACCTGAAAATGCCCGCTCAAAAAAAAGGAACTGTAAACCAGGTGCAGCTTTTTTATTCCGGTAAAGTGCATGAAGCCATCAGGCCACCCTGGGATGGAGGATGGATATGGGCCAAAGATTCTTTGGGTCGCCCGTGGATGACGGTTGCCTGCCAGGGCCTGGGCGCTTCGGTTTGGTATCCATGCAAAGACCATCAGAGTGATGAGCCTGATAAAGGCGCGAGTTTAACGATGACAGTTCCCGACACACTAACTGCGGTGGCAAACGGACGAATTCAATTTAATAAAAACAATGGCGATGGAACGGCAACTACCAAATGGGCAGTAGTAAATCCGATCAGCAATTATTGCCTGATCCCTTACATCGGAAAATATGTAAATTTTTCTGAAGTCTATAAAGGCGAAAAAGGAAACCTGGATGTTAATTATTGGGTGTTGGACTATAACCTGGACAAAGCCAAAACCTATATGCCCGACCAGGTTCATAAAATGTTAGGCGCGTTTGAACATTGGTTTGGCCCTTATCCTTTTTATGAAGACGGCTATCAGTTAATTGATGCTTCTCATTCAGGCATGGAGCACCAGAGCGCCGTGTCTTACGGTAATGGATATAAATTTGGTTACCGGGGCCGCGATCCATCCGGTTTTGGATGGGGATTGAAGTTTGACTTTATCATTATTCATGAAAGCGGTCATGAATGGTTTGGCAACAACATCACCACTAAAGACCTGGCAGATATGTGGGTGCATGAAGGATTTACTAATTACAGCGAAACACTTTTTACCGATTACCACTTTGGAACCAATGCGGGCAACGAATATAATTTTGGAATCCGCAAAGGAATTGCCAACAAAGCACCTGTTATTCCGGCCTATAATGTAAATGCCCAGGGCAGTGGCGATATGTATCCTAAGGCCGGCAACATGCTTCACGCCATCAGGCATAGTTTGGATAATGATGTTTTGTTCAGGAATATTTTACGCGGGCTCAATAAACAATTCTATCACCAAACAGTTACCACCCAGCAGATTGAACAATACATTTCTAAGCAGGCAGGCTTTAATTATCAGAAAGTGTTTGATCAGTATTTGAGAAACATTGAAATTCCTGTCTTCGAATATTATTTCAGCAATGACAATCATACACTCAAATATCGCTATACCAATTGTGTGAGCGGATTTAATCTGCCGCTAACACTTAAAAACGATCAGGCAAAAATTCGTATCGTTCCATCGGGCCAATGGCAACAATATAAATTGAAAGAAGGGGAGGCTGCTTTGTTTGAAAAGAGCTTTATTGAGATGCTCTACTACATCGATGCGAAGCCCTTAACAGGGCCTTTTCCAGCCCCTGATTCTCCGGTTTAAACAGTGGTCTTTTCCTGGAATATCGCGGATCTCTTATGGGGTTTTAAGTCTTATATTACCTCTTTTTTAACATGAAGATGTTAAGGACAGGGTAAAATATGCATAGTACGTGGTAATTAGGATTGTTAAAATTTGGGCGAAAACCGTATTTTTAACACCTTATTATCAAACTAAAAACTTCACATGAGAAAAAACCACCTTTTTCTACTTATTGTGTTCTTTTTTTCCTTTATTGGTATCGGGTTAGGCCAGGGGAAAAAGATTACCGGCGTTGTAAGAGATGCCTCCAACAATCCCATATCGAGCGCATCTGTTAAGCAGAAAGACACCGATAATGGCGCTATCACCAGCGCAACAGGAGAATTTACCCTTACGTTAGTTCGCCAACAAACCTGCCATTCTTGAAATCTCAGGAGTGGGTTTCAGAAATAAACAGGTTGATGTTAAGGGAAAAGATCATGTCATTACTTCTCTTGATGAAGATGTTCAGGGGCTTAACGAAGTCGTGGTTATCGGTTATCAAAAAATCACCCGCAAAAAATCAACCGCCGCTATTTCAAGTATTTCCGGTAAAGAGATAGAAAACATTCCCGCGGCCAGCTTTGATCAATTGTTGCAAGGCCGCATGTCAGGGGTAAACGTACAAAATTTCAGCGGGGATCCCGGTGCGCGTGCGGCAGTAAGTGTGCGCGGAAGCACTGCGGTAAGCAGCTCATTTGATGAAAATAGTGTAGTGAGCTCGCCCTTGTATGTAGTGGATGGTGTTCCTCAAAGTAATGAAGAATATGTAACTCCCGGCGCAGGCACCGGCATGAACTATCTTGGTGGTGTTAATCCTAATGATATAGAATCAATAGATGTGTTGAAAGACGCATCGGCTGCGGCTATTTATGGTTCAAGGGCGGCCAATGGTGTAATTCTTATCACGACAAAAAAAGGAAAGGCGGGTACTCCTAAAGTTATTTTTTCAGGATATATGGGTATTACCGAAAGGCCTCAGTTAAGAGAGGTTACCTTAGGCGCTACTGAAAGACAGCAGAAAATGAGGATTCTGCAGGAACAATTAAAATACGATGATCAGAGGCAATTGCCTTACTTGCTAACAGATAGTCTAAACCCTGCTTTAACGGGCACACTGATTGGCAGGATTTATTTTACCGCGTGGGCATTATCAAGAGCGCCGATCTAAGCCTCAGTGGTGGTGACACCAAAGGAACGACCTACCGGTTTAGCACGGGCTATTATGATGAGCAGGGAATTTTAAAAGCCACCGGTTATAAAAGATATTCCGTTCGCCTGAATCTAATGTCACATGCAATGAATAATAAACTGGATATTAACCCGGTGATTTATTTCACCCGGTCTGACAGGGATAGGGGAACAGGTGTTGATCCGCGCTATAATGATTATAACCCTTTTAGTTTGAGCGCCGGATCCATGCCGTCTTCATTATTCAACCTGAGCGACAATAAGAGGGCTGCAATCTTAGATACCTACAATGAAAGTCTGGATAAGAACACGGCTAATGTGTTTAATTTCAACCTGAATCTGGGTTATACGTTCAACAGTCATTTTAAGTTCAATACGCTTAACTCTTATCAGTACACTACTTCACACAGGAATTTCAATCGTACCAATGCGATGGAAAGTAGCGCGGGCAATTACTCCTATACTTATAATGACCAGAATAGTCAGCTACTGTCTTCCAATTATTTCAGCTATTCCAACGACTGGAACAAGCATAACCTGAGTGCGGTTGTAGGACAGGACGTGTCTTTTAACGTATTTGAAAGTTCCAGTGAATCCGGCTCACAAGGCCTTGCGGATAATATCCAGGTGAACCAGGGATTTACCCAAAAAAATATAACGGCTTATTCAGATTACCAGGCTTACGGCTTGTTGTCTTTTTATGCAAGGTTGTCATATGATTTTGATGGCCGTTACCTTTTGTCATTGGCAGGTAGAAATGATGGATCTTCCAGGTTTGGCGGCAATAATAAATGGGGTTTTTTCCCATCAGCGTCTGCAGCATGGATCATCTCAGAGGAAAAATTCTTTAAAAATAATTCATCCATTTCACTCTTAAAACTTAGAAGTTCCATTGGTACCTCCGGAAGCTTACCACCGGATAACTACCTCCAGTATAATTTGTATAATGTGAATGCGGGAGGGTTTAATACAAACCCGGGCGCAAGCTCCTATAATGGCGTTACTGCTGTCACACCGAATTTTTATGATGGTGCAGCACAGTCCGGTCTTTCATGGGAAAAATCCATGCAATGGAATGTGGGAACTGATGTTGAAATAAAGGAAGGAAAGTATTCAGCCTCATTTGATATTTATAATAAAGAAAGCTCGCTTCAGCTGTTCTCAGTAAACCTGCCCGTAACGACTGGTTATACGCTTGCGTTGACCAATGCGATTGGAGTAAGAAATGCGGGTGTGGAATTAACGATTGCGGCCAGTCCGCTTCCATCTTCAAGTGCCATTAACTGGTTTACCCGTTTGAATATCAGTTATAACAAGAACACGATCATGAACCTGCCGAATGGTAACCGCGACCTGGTGCTGAAAGGGGACCGCTTTGATAAATCACACATTCTTTCAGTAGGTAGTCCGATTAACACATTTTATTTATATCAAACAAAGGGCGTTTACTCAACGATTGATGACATACCGGTAAACCCGTATACCGGTGAGCGTTTTAGGAATTCTAATGGAACCTACCAGGCGGGAGATTTTTGGTTTGCCGACCTGGATGGCGATAACATGATCGATGTTTTCAATAGCGGTATTAACCCGGATAAAGTTCCGATGGGCGATCCAAATCCACGAATCACGGGCGGCTGGACGAATAACATCAGTTATAAAAACTTTAGGTTGGGCTTGTTTTTCAACTTTGTTTTCAAGAGAGATGTACTAAACCTGTTCCTTGCAGATCAATTTAGTAATTCTACAGACGGCGATGCTTTGAGCAATTTTGTACAATATTCAACACCGAATGTCGACAAAATCAATATGTGGCACAAACCGGGCGACCAGGCACAATACGCGAAATATGATTTGGGAACTTATCTGTATTATTATACCTCTGCCCAAACCTTTTTCTTAACGCCGGGAGATTTTATCAGGCTTAAAAGTGTTGATCTTACTTATACTATTCCTTCAAGGGTAACGTCTAAATGGAAGATAGATGGGCTAAAAGCTTTTGTCGTATTGGATAACGCATTCAAATGGCAAAAGTCCAAATTATTGCCTGATGCAGAAATGGTAAATTCTTATGGCGAGTACAATGGTAGCGGTTATCCCATTCCAAGAAAATTCACATTCGGATTCCAGGTTCAATTTTAAAATGTAACTCAATAAATAATTACAAATGAAATTCATTCAAAAATATTCGGGACTTTTAAGTTTGGTGCTATTGTTAGGCATCATTACTACCAACACCGGTTGCAAAAAAATACTCGAGCAGAAGCCGCGGAACTCAACTTATGCAGAGGTATTTTGGCAATCCGCCAGGGATTGCAATTCCGCCATCGCTGGCAACTATTCTCTTCTAAGAAAGGCGTTGACAGATCCGGGATCTTTTGACAATAATGCGTTCAAATATTATATGTATGGCGATGCTCAAACAACCAGCTCGTCCTATTTTACCATGAACTATAATGGAGATGGGTTAGAGGGAATTCAGGGAGGAGATTTTACCTTTCAATATAATATTCAAACGTTGGGCGACTGGACGAATTTTTACAAAGTGATAGCTATGAGCAACCTCATTTTGAAGAAAGTGCCCGCTATTGACGATGATAAACTTGAAGGCGTAGACGACGTCCAGGAATTTAAAAATAAGATCATGGGGCAGGCTCTTTTCATCCGGGCATTTACCTATTTTGAACTTACCAAAGTATATGGAGACGTGCCTTTGGTGACAGAATCTTACGAGGATGCCCTACATGCGCCGCAGTTGCCGAGAGTGGATAGAATGGAAGTGATGAAACAGATTGAGGAAGATTGTCACCAGGCTGCTAATATGCTTGGGTGGGGTTATGAAACAATCGGTGAAAGAGCCGTAACCGCCAACAAGGGATCTGTTTATGCGCTTCTTGCACACTTGTATCTTTGGAGGGCTACCACAACAAATTTAGCCAGTGATGTACCGGTTGCTGCGGACGTAAACAGTGCGGATACTACACTGAAAACCCTGATAGCCAGGGGAGGCTACACCCTGCAGGATACCACTAATTATGGCGCTCAGTTCATTGGCCAATCCACTGAAAGTATATTCGAAATCGCCATGAGCGAAGCAAACCTGGAAGGAGCATCCCGCCATATCGGTCTGGCCTTTCTTACCGGTAAATACGTTGAAGGCCGTGGCAATACCCCTCGCTTTTGGGTGCCTGATAATTATATAAGTACTCATTATAAAGTCGCCGTCGAGGCCCGGGGCGAGGGATGGGTATTTTATAATAATAATTGGGAATGGATGGACCTGATTGTATTTGGTTCAAAATATTACATTGAAAATGATGCCGGTCAACGGGAAGATGTCACTGATCTCTCCGACGCTCAGGATGGGTTTGCCTACGTTTACCATGCAGATATTGATGACTACACTTTTGACCTGATAGGATATGGCGCTGATGGCAAGGATGTTCGCTACCGGAATAATTTTGATGCGGGTGGCACGCAGGGGCGCATGTGCGTGAAATATCGCAGTGTGACCTATCGTAATCCCAGCCGTAAAACCGATCCTTACATGAGCAATAATCTTGTAATGTTCCGGTTGAGCGATATGATGCTATTGCAGGCTGAAGTAGCGTTATATAAAAACAATCTGAATGACGCTGTGAACATGATCAATTTTTTCAGGGACAGAAATAATTCTGCTTCAGACAGAGTAAAAGTATCAGATGGTAAAGATGCATTGATGTACCAATATATGATTGAGCGTGGCCGCGAAATGTACCTGGAAGGCCAGTTGTATTTTGACCTGATAAGAACCAGGATGTGCCGCGAATTTATTCCATGGTTGAACGATGCAAGGTTTAGGCTCGGGGGATTTTTCTGGCCAATTGTTCCCACGTTATTCCAGGATAATGGAAATCTTACACAAACACTTTATTGGCGCGGCAAAGTATAGAAGCCATCAAAATCCATTTAGAATAATCTTTAAAGATAATTACATGAAAAAAATATTTAGCTCATATAGTTTGCTACTTGTCCTCACGCTCTTTCTTTTTTCCTGCAAGAAAAATTACCTGAACGACGGAGGCACCGCAGACCCGAACGTGAACATGACCACGTACGATTTTTTAAAATCAAAACCCCAGTTTTCATCCCTTGTAAAATTCATTGAAAGAGCAGGATTGAAAGATGCCGTTAATGGCAATGTGACTTTTTTTGCCACCACCAATTATGGGGTAGATGAATATTTGAAGGCAATGAAAAATATTCGCGCCATTGAATTAAATGATGAAAACATTACTTACACACTGGACAGTATTCCCCTTTGGAGGCTAGATTCACTGAAGACCTACCTGTTTGACGGTAAAATCAACCGGGAACAAATGACGGTTAAGGGCAAATACTATCCCAGTCAATTTGGTAGCTATAAACGGAGCGCAGTTTAGAATCAATCTTAACAGGATTTACACATATACCAGCTACGTTGATTATGTCGATTATGTTGTCTATTCCAAAGTAATCGGAACGCTTGATTCAGATGAATTGGATCCTAAAAAAATTCCTGCCGGACCAGGTCGACAAAGTAACCGATTGTCAGACTTCCGGGATCATTACCACCAACGGAATCGTTCACGTATTGGATGGCTATCACCGTTTGTTTTTCAACAATGATCCCATTAAGTAAAATATTAAAATCTTAAATCATCAACGGCATGAAAAAAATATTATTTATTTTATCAGCGCTTTCTACAATTCCGTTTTTTTCCTGTAAAAAAATAGAGAACGGGTTTTTAAGCGACACTTTGCGATATACGACGCCTGATCTGTATTGCCAGCGGGGACTGGCCCTGGTTCAATCAGCAAAAATTTATGCGGATGGATCTACGCCACCCTTCACCTTTGAATTGCTCAATTTAAGAGATAGCTCCGGCGGCAAATTGCCGGACGCTTTTACCACCAAATATGATATCAAAGTGTTTAAGCCAGGCCAATCCTTTAACATAGATACTGATAGTACAGTGGCTTTGCTGGATGCAAAGAGAGAAGTAGTATCTAAATATCCGATGGAATTTAATCAAACCAGCGGCCAGCTTACTTTTAATAAAGGCTCGGTAAATATTCCTCTGGGCATTTATAATTTTGATATAAAAGCTGTGAACCGGACCGGCAACAAAGATGTATCCTTCAATGGGCAGAATACACGTGGTAGATCCAACCGAAGAAGATATGTTCAACCTGGAAGACAATGTAGACAATGCCTTTGACCTGGCAGGAAATGTTACGGCGGTAAAAAATCCTATTGTGAAGTTCAGCAAAGTCTCTAATGAAGGTGCACGGATCATTTTAAAAATAACGGATAAGAATGGCGTTCCTTTTAATCCAAAAGCCGGTGAAATTATTAAAAGAGGAGACAGACCGACTTTTGAAAGTTATGCGCGTTTTAATCCTATTCAATATACAGATACGGCGATGATATGCGATTTTGAAGTAGCCCCTTTTCCGCTTGCAAGGTATGTCAACGCCGGTACCGACTGGAACCATGCTATTTATTATCGAATCCCTGAAAAAAATATTGTTTTTGATGGCCTGACAGCCGGTCAATACAGTGGAAATCTCAGGTTTGCATTTGTAATAAAATTAGAAGGAACTTATGTGATAGAATTTCGGGTTCCCGACGGTACGAGAAAGCAATAGGGTGTTTGGAAAAAATTCAAAAGTGGAGTGGATCTTCACAAGACTTACAAAAAGATAAATGAAAAACCATGTCCTTAGCGCATGGTTTTTCATTTTGTTATTAAGGGTGAAAAAAATTTGACTTCAGATTTCGGCTATTTCCTTTTTATACGAAGTTTTTATTGCCTGAATTGATTCGAAAAAAGAAAATTTCTACATTTAGGCTTTTCAGCAGCTACTATAAAATTTATTTACAGATGCTATCAAATCATTTGTATTACTGCTTTCGAAAATGCATTTTTATACATTTTGGCTTTTCCGGGTCTATGATAAAATGTTTTCCAACTTTTTTTAAACATTTATAAAAAGTAAAAAAATTCTGTTCAGCATAAGGCAGGTTTATTAAACGTTCCCGCGAAACCAAGGAATACAATTAATATCAATTGGTATATTTGTTTAGCAACAAACTATCTAATCCCAAATATTTCATTCATGTTCAGTAAAGAAACATATAGCGAGAGAAGACGACGATTAAAAGAAAGCCTTCAAAATGGAATTGTTCTTTTAATGGGCAATGAGGAGAGCAGAATGAATTATGCTGACAATACATATCCTTTCCGGCAGGACAGTAGTTTTTTATATTTTTTCGGCCTTGACCGGCCGGGACTTGTTGCCGTCATTGACATAGACCAGGATAAAGAAATTATGTTTGGTGATGACGTAAATATTGAAGACATCATTTGGACTGGTCCGATGGAATCCCTGGTGCGATCAATGTTCACGGATAGGCGTGGTTAACGTGAAAAAATCATCCGCCATCGCAGAATATCTTTCAAAAGGAATTTCCTCAGGAAGAAAGATTCATTTTTTACCTCCTTACCGGCCGGAAAATAAAATTAAGATCCGGGAATGGTTGCAGGTAAAAGAAGCCGATCAGAAAATGAAAGCTTCTGCTCCTCTTATAAAAGCTGTTGTAGCCCAGCGCTCGATAAAGTCTGCTGAAGAAATAACAGAAATTGAAAAGGGAGTAAATATATCTGCGCAAATGCAGACTAAGGCTTCACAAATGGCAGTAGAGGGCCAATCAGAAACGATAATCGCCGGAGCGCTGGAAGGTATCGCTGTGGGCGCTGGAGGCAGGCTTGCGTTTCCATCAATCATCACCATCAATGGCCAGATATTGCACAATCATTCGCAGGGAAATCAATTAAAAAAAGGACAAATGCTGTTATGCGATTGTGGCGCCGACACTGCGATGCGATATGGCGGCGATCTTACACGAACCACGCCGGTAGATGACCATTTTACCAGCAGCCAGAAGGAGATTTATTCAATCGTGAGAACAGCTCACGAATCAGCCATCAATATGCTGGCACCGGGGAAGAAATTCAGGGACGTGCATTTACATGCGTGCGAAAAATTGACTCAGGGCTTAAAGGATTTAGGTCTTATGAAAGGCGACATTCATGACGCCGTCAGGCAGGGCGCTCATGCTATGTTTTTCCAATGTGGGCTTGGGCATCTGTTAGGCCTTGACACCCATGACATGGAAGATCTTGGTGAGCAATATACCGGCTACACGGAAGACTTACTGAAAAGCACGCAATTTGGTTTGAAGTCGCTTCGGCTGGGCAGAGAAGTTCAGGAAGGCTTTGTTCTCACGGTAGAGCCAGGCATCTATTTTATTCCGGAGCTTATTGACCTATGGAAAAGTGAAAAAAAGTTTGAGGAATTTATCTGTTACGATGTTCTGGAGAAATACCGCGACTTCGGTGGTATCCGGATCGAGGATGATTTATTAATCACATCTGATGGACACAGGGTTCTTGGAAATCCACTGGAACGTGATACGGAAAAATTGAAGCGAAAATAAAAAACCGGGTTGGCAACCTTTGCGACCAATTGAATGCCGCCTTTCAAATCCGGTTGTGTGAAATTTATAAGACACAGGTTATATTTAAAACTTGAAAAAACAATTCATATTTGGGCTTTACAAAGTAAGCGAAGCATGGTTTAAATTTGCTTTCGTTTCTTTCCATTCATTAAGTTTGATTCGTTTAAAGTAAAAAATGAAAACATTAGTATGTACCCGTCCGGGGCTTTTTGAATATAAGACCGGAGTTAAACCGCAGGCAGCGCCGGATCAGTCTATTATTAAGATAAAAAAAATTGGCGTGTGCGGAACGGATCTGCATGCCTTTGAGGGCACTCAACCCTTCTTTGAATATCCCCGGATATTGGGTCATGAGCTGGCGGGAGAATTAGTATCGATTGACAATGCACCTGGCTTTCAGGTGGGAGAAGCAGTTACTTTTGTTCCTTATTTTAGTTGTGGTGAATGTATAGCATGCCGGAATGGAAAACCAAATTGTTGCAGCAAGATTAAAGTCTGTGGAGTTCATCAGGATGGTGGAATGGTCGAGTACCTTTCGGTTCCTTCCTCTTCATTAATTCATGGTCAGGGGTTGACCTTCGATGAACTGGCGCTTGTCGAGCCCTTATCTATAGGAGCGCACGGTATAAGAAGGGCGGGTATCGTTCCCGGCGAATTTGTATTGGTAGCGGGTGTTGGGCCGATCGGTCTTGCTGCTTTGTTATTTGCGAGGGAGGCCGGCGCTAAAATAATTGCTCTCGATGTAGATAAGAACAGATTGCAATTTTGTAAGGACACACTAAAAGTAGACCACACCGTGAACGCACTCGATAAAAATATCATGGAACAACTGATGGATATGACCGGTGGTGACATGCCCGCAGTAGTCATAGATGCGTCTGGAAATTTAAATGCAATCAATAATGGTTTCAAATATATAGCTCATGGCGGCCGCTATGTTCTCATTGGCCTGCAAAAAGATGATATCCATTTCAGTCACCCGGAGTTTCATAAAAGAGAAGCGACTTTAATGAGCAGCAGAAATGCAACACGCGATGATTTTGAATATGTAATTGAGCAAATAAAAAGTAAGCAGATCGATCCAAAAGACTTTATCACTACGCATGTTTTATTTGAAAATGTTAAGGCTGAATTCGGTCGTTGGTTGTCCCCCGATGCGGGCGTTATTAAGGCTATGATCGAGATTTCCTGAGAAGCAGCACGCTTTTTTTACATAATAGAAATAACTACCCCGGATTTCGTTCCGGATACTTTTATTTGTTTTACTAACCTTTCTCCATCTACCATAACTTTTTATCCTGTTAAAATACGCAACGTAAAAGATAATTAGCATCAGTGCTTTTACTGCATAAAAAAATACTTTTAGTGTTCAGATGCCATTGGCCTTTTGTCCGGTTACTGCACAGGGCATGGGATGGTTGTAACTCTTAAAACAAACTTATATTCATGATGATCTTTAAAAAGCGTTTACTCATTATTGTTAGTCTGATCTGGTGCCAGGCACAGGCACAGCAACTTCAGCGTTATCAGCCTGATGCGCAACAATTATTGACGTCTTACCAGCGGGCGGCACGGATGGATACCACCGTTAATAAAAATGTATATAACCTGCAAATGAGATTGCGTTGGCAAAAGGATGGCGTTACTTTTTGGACCATGGTGCAGCAGAAAGATGGTATCAGCGAATATGTAAAAGGCAATGTGAAGACTAGAAAAATGGAACCCATTTTTAATAAAGAGAAAATAGCTGCCGCGATGGCTCCTTTCATGCTTCCGGGCGTACCGCAATCCGCACTTAATTTTACGCAGGCCGATTTTGATTTTGAAAACAAAACCGCCACAGTGGAAATGAACGGCAAATGGTACAAAGTCAATTTAAACAATTACCACGCTGACACGACGGCTGCCCTTGAAGGCCTGCAAAGAAGGCCTGGACGTGGAAACAATAATCGCTGGGACCGGGATAAAGCGACCTGGTTGTCACCCGACAAAAAGTGGCTGGTCATTGCAAAGGACAATAATATTTCCCTTCAAAATACCAATACAGACGAAATTTTTTCCGTTACAAAAGATGGTAATAAAGACAGCACGTATGGGTCTGTATCATGGTCAACGGACAGTAAATATTTTATTGCCAATAGAATTCATCGCGTGGAAGAAGAAAAGGTGTACCGCATCATGACTTCCATGCCTGGCACTACCCGCGGGCAGTTGGTGTCGCAGCCTTATGCACAGCCCGGCGATGACAACACAAGCTATGAGCCATATGTTTTTTCAGTAGAAAACCGGCAACCGATAAAAGTGAAAATTCCGGTGATTGATTTTAACGGATCACCGCGCATTAGCTGGGATCGGGACAATGCTCATTTTTATGTTGAAAAGCCGGATCGCGGACACCAGCGCTACCGGATCTTTAAAGTGAATGCAAAGTCTGGTGAGGCCTCAACATTGCTGGATGAAAAAACCAATACTTTTATTTACCTCAACCGCGTATTCACTCAATATTTGCCTGAAACAAATGAAATACTTTGGAGTTCTGAAAAGGATGGGTATCGTCATATTTATCTTATCAATACAAACACCGCTGCCTGCGTGCCGGTTACCAAAGGCAATTGGGTTGTCAAAGACATCGACAGTGTGGATGTAAAAAAACGTGAATTGTGGTTTTCTGCGAGTGGTAAAAATCCCGGGGAAGATCCATATAATGTTCACAATTACCGTATTGGTTTCGATGGCAGAAATTTGTTGGAACTTACCCCGGCCAAAGGAAATCACCAGGTAGTTTTTTCACCTGATAAAACCTATTATACTGATAGCTACTCACAGGTGAATGTGCCGCCGGTTCATGAATTGCGCCGTTCTTTTGATGGCGCCAAACTGATGGATCTGGGCAAAGCTGATATAAGCTATTTAGTAGAAAATCATCTTAGGCCTCCGGTTCCATTTGTGGCCAAGGGGCGCGATGGAATTACGGATATTTATGGCGTCGCCTGTTTCCCTTCTTTGCTTGATAGTAACAAAGCGTACCCGATCATTGAGAATATTTATGCAGGTCCGCAGGACGCCTTTGTGCCGAAGAATTTTTTGGCGCACAGTGAAATGCAGAGTATGGCCGAACTCGGATTTATTGTGGTGCAGATAGATGGCATGGGCACCGCCAACCGTTCCAAAGCGTTTCATGATGTATGTTGGCAAAATCTTGCAGATGCGGGTTTGCCAGACAGGATTTTATGGATGAAAAGCCTTGCGGAAACGTATCCCTTTGTAGATACAAGCAGGGTGGGAGTGTACGGCACTTCTGCCGGCGGCCAGAATTCACTAGGCGCTTTATTGTTTCATCCGGAATTTTATAAAGCAGCGGTTTCCTCCTGCGGTTGTCATGATAACCGGGTTGATAAACAGTGGTGGAACGAGCAATGGATGGGTTACCCGGTTGGGCCGCATTATGCAGCGCAATCTAACGTGACCAATGCTTCCAAATTGCAGGGCAACCTGTTGCTGATCGTAGGAGAAAATGATTCGAATGTGCCTCCTGAATCTACTTACCGCGTCGCAGATGAATTAATTAAGTCGAATAAAAATTTTGATTTTATCGCCATTCCCGGATTGGGGCACAGTGATGGAGGTGTATTTGGCCGACATAAGAAAAGGGATTTTTTTGTGAAGAACCTACTAAACGTATTGCCACCGGAATGGAATAAATTGTAGAACAAAATTTCATGATGAATTAGATGAGGCAGACTTTGAAAATACCGAAAAACTACATTTTCGGTTATAAGGCAAAGAACCGCATGTTGATTATGCTATTGAATTAAATCAATCAATTTTTTATAAATAAATCCAACAGATGAAAAAAATGATCTGGCTGCTGATAGGTTGTTTGGCTATTGCCGGACAATCAATGGCTAAAGAATATCCGCTGTCTTCACCCAATGGCAACAATGTGATGCATGTTACATGTGCGGGAAACATTGGATTCACACTCTGGAATAATAAAATTCAGGTGCTGTCGGTAAATAATCTTCGTCTTCATGTAAAAGATAAAGCCGCTGCGGGCCAGGATGCGATAGTCTTGAAAACGATCTATTCAAAAGGCGATGAAATGTTGAAGGTCGTAGCGCCTGTAAAGTTCAGTACGATCAGGGATCACTACAACCAAATGGAAATTATATTTAAAGGCAATTACAGCCTGGTGTTCAGGGCGTATGATAATGGTGTTGCCTACAGGTTTGTTACCCGATTTAAAGAAGATACCGTATTTGTAAACCAGGAAGACATGTCTTTCGACATAAAAGAAGCCAGTAACGCGATCTGGCCATACGAAGCTGAAAAGCACGCCAATCCTTTTATGTCTCATTTCGAATACCTGTTTAAAAATATTCCTTATCAAAAAATAGATTCGACCGCCGCAGGCCTTCCGGTTTATTTTACCGCCGGCAACCAATCAAAAATTGTATTTACAGAAGCAGATCTTTTTGATTATCCCAATTTGTTTTTACATAATAAAGATCAGCAACTGCACGCCGTTTTTCCGCATGTGATTGCCAAACAACAACGCGTGCGTGACCGTGGTGTCAAAATTTTGGAAGAAGCAGATTATATTGCCAAAACCACCGGCAACAGGCAATATCCGTGGCGACTATGGATGATCAATAATGATGACGCCGGTCTGCTGACCAACACGCTTGTGTACCAGTTGGCCACGCCTTCTGTTATAAAAAATACCGATTGGATCAAGCCCGGAAAAATTGCCTGGGATTGGTGGAACGCCAACAACATATATGGCGTAGATTTTAAATCCGGTATCAATAATACGACCTATAAATACTACATTGATTTTGCATCAAAGTTTGGATTAGAGTACATCATTCTTGATGAAGGCTGGACTAAAAATACTTTGGACCTGATGCATCCAAATCCTGACATCAATATTCCTGAACTGGTTGCTTATGGCAAGGAAAAAAATGTAGATATCATCCTTTGGGTATTATGGAATCCGTTGAATGAAAATATGGACTCCATCTTGGATCTTTATAAAAGTTGGGGCGCCAAAGGGATTAAAGTCGATTTTATGGCGCGCGCAGAACAGGATATGGTCAACTTTTTTACCCGCACTGCTGCGGCCTGTGCGAAGAGAGAATTGCTGGTGGATTTTCACGGAGCTTATAAACCAACCGGACTGCATCGCACATATCCGAATGTGCTTTCCTTTGAAGGCGTGCATGGATTGGAAAATGATAAATGGGATACCACGATCACGCCAAAACATGATGTTACGATCCCTTTTACGCGCATGATGGCCGGACCTATGGATTATACACCCGGCGCAATGCGCAATGCAGTCAAAGGAAATTTTAACCCGGTTTTTACCCAGCCTATGAGCCAGGGTACCAGGGCACATCAAACGGCTTTATATGTGGTTTATGAAAGTCCTTTGCAAATGTTGGCAGACAGTCCTTCCAACTATTTGAAGGATGAAAAATACACCGGGTATCTGGCACAAATTCCGGTAACCTGGGAAGATATGAAAGTGCTTTATGCCGATGCAGGAAACGCGGTG
The DNA here is from genome assembly GCA_963706775.1 of uncultured Chitinophagaceae bacterium. Lineage (GTDB taxonomy): Bacteria > Bacteroidota > Bacteroidia > Chitinophagales > Chitinophagaceae > Ginsengibacter. The sequence goes on along the minus strand of CAVPNF010000015.1, from coordinate 617,310 downwards.
ATCATTGCCCGTAAGCATGGAGAAAAATGGTATATCGGTGGAATTACCAACTGGGATCCATTTCAAAAAGAAGTAAGCCTGGATTTTTTAGGAGCCGGCAATTACGAAGCAGCCATTCTTTCTGATGGCATCAACGCGAACCGCTTTGGTGAAGATTATCAAATCAATACCATGCCGGTTAATGCGACTTCCACTATTACCATCAACATGGCGCCAGGCGGTGGTTTCACTGCGGTGATATCAAAAAAATAAAACAAACTTTAATTCTGTTTCTTGCCAGGTTCAAACTATTTAATTTAAAACATGATAACCTCTTCAAATCTGATTTCACGTTTCGTGATTGTATTGTTTACTGTTTTTTCAGCGATGTATATAAACGAAGCGAATGCTAAATCTGATCCAATATCTAACGATCCTATTGTTAAAAAAGAACTTTACCTGCCGGCGAAGATTGGGCATGTGCCGGAAAATAATGACTTCAAAAACAATGAAAGCGAATATAGTTTTCAGCGTATGGTGGAGGGAGATAATATCGCGATATTGTGGCATAAAGAATACGGCGATGACCCGATGGCGAACCCGGATGAAAAGAAAAGGTTTGATGTAAAAAAAGCTTTGGTGCAATGTGAACGGGTGATTGATTATTACATCAATGTGCTGAAGATGGTGCGCAAGGGAAATTCTGTTAGCGATCAATACAAGATCGTTGTGATTGTTTTTGGTGGAAATGATAACACTGCCTATGGTGGCGGTGAAGGAAAAGTTGGTATGTTATGGACGCCGGCAACCAGGATCAATAAAGAACCCTACGGCGTGCTTGCCCATGAGCTCGGACATACCTTTCAATATCTTTCCCGCGCCGATAATGGATCCGGGCCAAGGGGATCTATTAGTGAAATGTCGGCCCAGTATATGTTATGGCAGGTTTACCCCGAATGGATGACCTTCGAAAATTATCACCTGGTGGATTTTATGAAGCAGACGCACTATTCGTTTTTGCATCCTAAAAATATGTACCATTCCCCTTATGTATTGGAATATTGGTCGGAGAAACATGGTAAAGAATTTTTCGGAAATCTTAGCCGCGAAACAAAGGACGGTGAAGACCCGGTAATGACTTACAAGCGAATGAACTCGTTAACCCAGGAGCAGTTTAATGATGAGATGTTTGATGCGTCGCGCAAATTCATTACCTGGGACATGAAACGAATTGAGGGCGTTGCAAAGCAATATGCGAACCAGCATCGAAGTGCGTTGAATGATATAGGAAATGGCTGGTATCGCATTGCAGAGAGTGATTGTCCGCAGAATTATGGCTACAACGGAATTAAATTAAAAGTACCGAAAGCAGGAACAAACGTGGTGCTTGATTTCAAAGGCATTGCGGGCGCCGAAGGTTTCAGCAATATTCAATCGGATAAAGCAGGCTGGCGTTACGGATTTATTGCATCGCTGAAAGATGGCAGGCGCGTCTATGGAAAAGTTTATAAAGATCCAATGGGAACAGCAACCTTTAAAGTACCGAAAAACACAGAATACTTATGGCTCGTAGTAAGTGGCGCGCCCACAGAGCATTGGCCGGTTATCATGAAAAGAGGATCATCGCCCGATACCAAAGAAGAGCAATGGCCTTACGAGGTGAAACTATCAGGAACCACTTTGGATGATGCTATGATTAAAGGGAAAGGGTAGAAGGATTGAATAAATATTGCCGATCTGGTACTGCATGTGATAAGCGAAAATGTAGAAAATCGTTGTTTTAAGATTTAAAAAAGAAGAAGTGATACAAGCGGATTAATTGACTGTATTTACAAGCGTTCCGATGGGTTCAATGGTGATACGAATGACATCGTTCTTTCGTAAAGTAAAGTTTGCGGGCGGCACGATGCCCGTTCCGGTCATGACCAGACAGCCATGGGGAAACGAATTCTCACGGAACAGGTACGACACAAGGTCTTCTAATTTTCGCTTCATGTGATCGATCGTAATCCCGCCTTCAAACACAATTTTTTTATCCCGCAAAATTTGCATGTAAATATTCGTAGATGGTGGAAGAACTTCATCAGTTATATAAATGCAGGGACCAACTGCGGCACTCGCATCATACGTTTTTGCCTGCGGAAGATAAAGCGGATTTTCTCCCTCGATGCTTCGCGAGCTCATATCATTCCCAATCGTGTAGCCTATAATTTTTCCTGAAGAAGTCACCATTAAAGTCAGTTCAGGTTCTGGCACATTCCAGGTCGAATCTTTCCGGATGTTGACCTTATCGCCGGAGCCAACGGTGCGATAAGCAGTCGCTTTGAAGAATATTTCCGGGCGGTCAGCTTCATAAACACGAGCATAAAAATCACTGCTGCCTGCATCTTTGGATTCCTCTTCGCGGCCGATTTTACTTCTAAGATAGGTAACGCCGCAAGCCCATATCTCCTGGCTTTTAATTGGCGCCTGTAGGCTTGTTTGGATTAATGTTTTGAATGCTGAATCAGATTGCAAACCGACTATTGTATTTTGTAATTTTTGGAAAAGCTGATCATCATTTACATAAAGATCCCAATCCTGATCGGGAATTAAATAATAGATCTCGCGATTCTCAATAACAATTCCTTTTTCCGTTTTATATAGTTTCATGCCTGCTGAATTTTTAAAAATGTTATAAGTTACAAAGTAATTAGATTGATTTGGATTTGTCTTTATGTGAATTTTTCTTTAATATGGGTTGATTCAAAATTGAAGGTTGAAAAGCTATTCATATCTTCTTAATTAACCGTAATATCGGTTTATGCAAAAATCTTTATCTCAAACAAGTCAAAATGTAGATTTAACTGGTTTAAAGTGAGCTGGCGCCTGCCAAACTTGCGACCTGGAAAGATTGGCTTTAAAGTTGTTTCCGTTAATAATCTAAATTAAATATTATGTCAAGCGAAAAAGCAATACTGGCCGGCGGCTGTTTCTGGGGAGTGGAAGAGTTGATAAGGGATTTGCCCGGAGTAAGCCGGACTATCGTTGGCTACAGCGGAGGCGATGTCAAAAATGCAACCTATCGCAACCATGGTACACATGCCGAAGCCATAGCCGTTACTTTTGATCCGCAAAAATTGACGTATCGCAAACTATTGGAATTTTTTTTCCAGATTCACAACCCTTCTACAAGAAACAGGCAAGGCAACGATGTCGGAACCTCGTACCGCTCCGCTATTTTTTATCTGAGCGATGAGCAAAAAAATACAGCGCTGCAATTAATAAAAGAAATGAACGCCTCCGGCAAATGGCCCGGAACCATTGTTACGGAAGTAGTTCCTGCCGGTGACTTTTGGGATGCTGAAGAAGAGCATCAAAATTACCTGCAAAAACATCCTAATGGGTATACCTGCCATTTCATACGGCCCGACTGGCAACTTCCTGCGTCAAATAAAGTGTAACAAATAAACAGTCCTTCAAAAAGCATACTGCACAAACATGCGAAGAAAAATTTCTTAAAAATTTTTTTGCGTAGTTAAATAACTACGCATATATTTGTAGTCAAATAGCTACATAATGAATTTAAGAAGAGATGTATTTCAAGCAATTGCGGACCCGACCAGGAGGGCAATTCTTTTGTTGGTAGCTTCGCAATCCTTAACAGCCGGAGCGATTGCTGCAAACTTCGACACAGCAAGGCCTACCGTTTCAAAACACCTCCAAATTCTCACCGAATGTGAGTTACTTACGCAAGAACAAAATGGCAGGGAAATTACCTATCACCTCAATCCGGATAAAATGAAAGAAGTAGCCGAATTTATTGAACCATTCCGCAAAATGTGGGACGACAGATTTAATAAATTAGAATCAATAATGAAAAAATATAAAAAGAAATAAATCAATACATATGGAGCAGCAACCATAATAAAAAACGCGAGGCACTGAAAATCGAAAAGAGTAGGGCAATAAAAATTAAATTTTATGAACAGCGGTATCAAAATCATTCTCTATCCTGTTGCAGATATGTTGCAGGCGAAAGAAATGTTTCGCAAATTTTTAGAAGTTGATCCAGATGTAGATCAACCTTATTATGTTGGCTTTCATGTTGGCGGGCAAGACATTGGATTAGTGCCTGCCAACCCTGAGGGCGGAGCAGCAGCATATTACAACGTGGATAACATTAAAGACAGTTTGCAAACTCTCCTTGATGGCGGTGCAGAAATTATTCAGGATGTAAAAAATGTTGGCGGAAATAGATTAATTGCGAGTGTAAAATATCAGCAAGGAAATATTATCGGGCTTGTTGAAAATTAACCGGAGACAAAAAACCGATTGCAAACGAAATCATATGGAACAGAAAACTAAGATTGATGCCGCAGATGGCAAACAGGATATGGCAATTACGCGCGAATTTGACTTGCCTTTGGAATTGCTTTTTAGAGCCTATGAAGACCCGGAGATTATTGAGCAATGGATGGGAACAAAAGTGCTGAAGCTGGAAAGTAAAAAGCATGGCAGTTATCAAATCGAAACGTCCGATCCTAAAGGAAACGTGGCTTTTCGCGCTAATGGAGTAATCCATGATTTTGTTTCTAATCAAAAAATCGTACGAACGTTTGAGATGGAAAATACATCATTTGGCGTTCAGCTTGAAGTTTATGAATTTCATGCGGTCAGTGACAATGCCAGCAGACTTACCATGCATGTTATTTATGAGTCGGCGGCGCAAAGAGACCAGGTGTTGAAGTTGCCTTTTGCGCAGGGCATTAATTGGGCGCACAATCGTTTGCAAGAAATAATGAACAAAGTAAAATAATATTCTATGACAAAAAGAAACAAGATCATTTATTGGATTGCTACTATTTGGCTTTCATTGGGCATGGTGGCAACGGGCGCGGTTCAATTATTTAAAGGCAAAGCAGGGCAGGGTGGGCTAGATATGATCACACACTTGGGCTATCCGGTTTATGTGCTGACACTATTGGGCATTTGGAAAATTTTAGGGGTCGTGGCGGTGCTTGTGCCCAAATTTGCTTTGCTCAAAGAATGGGCTTACGCAGGATTTTTCTTTGTAATGTCAGGCGCGATATTTTCTCATTTATCAATCGGCGATTCAGTAAATGAGATATTTCCGTCCTTGTTACTTTTAATATTGACTATTATATCATGGTATTTCAGACCTCCTTCGGGAAAAATCATTTCACCCAATTTAAATAAATGAAACAGATGAAGTCTAAATTGTCGGCAAAGCAAATTGAAGAGATATCAAAAATTTTAAGGGAGCGTTTTGAGAAAAATATGCATCGGCATAGCGGGGTTGAGTGGAGTAAAGTACAGGCAAGACTCGAAAATTATCCAACGAAGCTTTGGTCACTCAATGAAATGGAAAGAACGGGCGGCGAACCGGATGTGGTAAATCATGATCCGGAAACAGGTGAATATGTTTTTTATGACTGCTCACCTGAAAGTCCGAAAGGGCGTAGAAGTCTTTGTTACGACCGCCAGGCGCTCGACGCAAGAAAAGAAAACAAACCGGTAGATGATGCCGTGGGCATGGCTGCTGCGATGGGGATAGAACTGTTAACAGAGGATCAGTATCGAACATTGCAATCTGATCAAATGGGCGGGGATCGCTTTGATTTAAAAACCTCAAGCTGGATACTAACACCGACGAATGTACGAAATTTAGGCGGCGCCCTATTTTGTGATCGCCGCTATGATACTGTATTTGTTTATCATAATGGAGCAGAATCTTATTATGCCGCCAGGGGATTCCGTGGTTTATTAAGAGTGTAAAAGATTCAGGACGAAAAAACTTGTGTAGGTTGTTTCAAAAATAATTAGTTTTATTTTTATTTATAACATACATATTTTTCGATTTACAATCATCCGCTCATAAAGAATTAATTCATGAAAAAGTTACTGCTTCTCTTTACAATCCTGTTTTCTTTGGCAGCCTGTAAAAACAGCGCTGATAAAGCCATTGTCAGGATACAAGGAATCGATTCCACGATTAAGCCAGGCGACAATTTTTTCATGTACGTAAATAAGAATTGGTATGATACCGCGCGGATTCCGCCTTCCCAGTCTGGTGTGGGTGCATATATGTTTATGAATTATCCTCAGCGACTTCGCTTAGGTGGCATCCTCGACAGCGTTTCAAAAGCCAACAACACAGCAGGAAGTATTGAACAAAAGATTGGAGATTTTTATGCTTCAGGGATGGACACAGTCACAATTAATAACCGGGGCTATGATCCCGTAAAGCCAATACTGGTCCACATTGACAGCATAAACAATATAGCTTCTTTAATGAAGTTTGTAGCGGGTAACGCGAAGTTTTACAATAATTCCATTTTAGCTTTTTATGTGGCCCCTGATAATAAAAATAGTAGCATGAATATCGCTCACGTTTATCAGGCGGGTATTACGCTCCCGGAAAGAGATTATTATTTCAAAACAGATCCTTCGAGCCTGGGGATTCAGCAAGCATACAGAGATTATCTTGCAAAGTTGTTTGAACTTACAGGTTCTGATTCTGCGAAGGCAAAAAAAGATGCCGCTACAGTTTATAACATCGACAAGCAACTCGCCGGAGCGCATAAGACAAATGTTGAGCTTCGCGATGTAAATGCAAATTATAACAAGATGTCCGTTGCTGATCTTTCAAAACGTCAGCCTAATATTGATTGGGTCAATGTTTTGGATTATTTGGGTGCGAAGACTGATTCAATTGATGTGTCGCAACCTGCTTATTATGATAAGCTTAATGCGGCTTTAAAATCAGTACCCATCAATGATTGGAAAGTTTATTTGAAGGCTTATTCTTTAAATAATTATGCGGCCGCGCTCAGCAAACCCTTTGTTGACGCAGAGTTTGAGTTCAATAAAATTATTTCGGGCCAGGCAGTACAAAAGTCACGTAGTGAAAAAATGGCCAGTGTTCTTGATCAGTCGCTAGGTCAGGCGCTCGGGCAGTTGTATGTAAAAAAATATTTTACAGAAGCAGCTAAAAAGCGCATGCTTGATCTCGTGAATAATTTGCAGAAGGCATTTGAAGTGAGAATCACAAAACTTGACTGGATGAGTGATAGCACAAAACAAAAAGCTAAAGAAAAGCTGTTCGCTATCACAAAGAAAATTGGTTATCCTGATAAATGGAGAGAGTACAATAACGTAAATATTGTAAAGGGTAAATATTTTGAGAATCTTGCATCCGCCGCCGCCGGTAATTATCTATACGATCTTGCGAAATTGAACAAGCCTGTTGATAAAACTGAATGGTTCACAACCCCGTCGACCGTCACGGCTTATTATAACCCTTCTGCAAATGAAATTGTTTTTCCCGCAGGGATTTTACAATCTCCTTATTTTGATGATAACGCCGATGATGCATTAAATTATGGCGGCATTGGCATGGTAATCGGGCATGAGATGACCCATGCATTTGATGATCAGGGCGCACAGTTTGATAAGAACGGTAATGTAGCAAACTGGTGGACAAAAGATGACTATGAAAAATTCAAAGCCAAAACGCAACAGGTTACTAACCTTTACAACACTTTTACAGTCCTCGATACGATGCATGTTAAAGGCGCTATGACACTTGGTGAAAACACCGCAGATGTTGGCGGCGTTGCTATTGCTTATGATGCATTTAAAATGACGAAAGAAGGGCATGATAGTGCAAAGGTTGGTGAGTATACTCCGGATCAGCGTTTTTTTATTTCCATTGCGCGGATTTGGAGAGTAAAGATGAAAGATGAGTTCCTGCGTTTGTGGATCAATAACAATCCACATTCGCCGCCGATGTGGCGTGTAAACGGGCCTCTTATGAATTCAGCGCACTTTTATGATGCATTTAAAGTGCAGCCCGGAGATAAAATGTATTTAGACGCAAAGGACAGAATTAATATCTGGTAGTTATGAAAATATTTGGATAGATCTTATCCGGAAATGTTGATAGCAATTCTTCATCGTTTGGTGAAGGCTGGATTTTTACAAACGACGTTTATAATTTAAACAATATGAATCCTAAGGTTGATTGGTTTTTTGATAAAGCCGAAAAATGGCACAAAGAATTTGAGCAATTAAGAACGATCGTTCTTGCGTGTGGTCTTACAGAGGAACTGAAATGGGGAAATCCCTGTTACACCTTTGAGGGCAATAATATCGTGTTAATTCATGGATTTAAAGAATATTGTGCGCTGCTGTTTTTTAAAGGTGCTCTTTTAAAAGATGCCGGTCACATTTTAATCCAGCAGACGAAAAATGTTCAGGGGGCGAGGCAAATCCGCTTTACTGATGTGAAGGAAATAGTGAAGCTGAAACCTTCCCTCAAAGCTTATATTTACGAGGCTATTGAAGTCGAAAAAGCCGGGTTAAAAGTCGATCTAAAAAAGACAGAAGAATTTTCCGTTCCGGTTGAATTTCGAAATAAATTGGATAAAAATCCTGCGTTAAAAGCTGCATTCAAGGCGCTCACCCCCGGGCGGCAAAGAGCGTATCTTCTTTATTTTGCCGCTCCTAAACAGCCCGGTACGCGCGAATCACGAATTGAAAAATTCACGCAACCCATTTTGGATGGAAAGGGATTAAATGATAAATAATTTCGTTTAGGCATAGATGGTAGATCTGTGATAAGAATCTGCAGCTCTTCGAATCGTTAATCAAATAAGCTAAAATGTATAAATTCCTTTTAGTATAGGAAAGCAGAGGATGGGATTTGCAATAAATTAAAGAGAGCCTGCAATTGAAAACATAAGAATAAATTGAATAAAGCAAATGGAGACAGCGTTTCCTATCATAAAAACAGGCCGCCTTTTACTTCGTCGCTTTGTTCCAGGCGATCTTGAAAAAGTATATGAAGGCCTTTCACACCCCGATGTGATTAAATATTATGGTGTCAGCTACGATTCGCCCGAAGCAACAAAAGAACAAATGAAGTTTTTTTCTGACCTCGAAAAAGACGGTACAGGAATCTGGTGGGCCATTCTTTCTTTAGATAATAAAGTATTTTATGGGGCGGGTGGTCTCAACAGTTTATCAAAAAAACATAAAAAAGCTGAAATTGGATTTTGGTTATTACCTGAGTTTTGGGGAAGAGGTATCATAAAAGATGCAATGCCAATGATTTGTAATTATGGTTTTAAAATACTTGGACTCCATCGGATAGAAGGACTTGTGGAAACTGAGAATGCAAATTGTAAAAGAGCAATGGCTCAACTTGATTTTTGTCACGAAGGGACCATGATAGATTGTGAAATAAAAAATGGCCAATTCATTAGCCTGGACATCTACGCAAAACTAAATCAGGATGTTTTGTGAAAAGCCAAAAAGTATAAAATCGTCATTCAATCAATTCTTTCCACGCTTGAAGCAAAAGGCGATCGTTTGTGCTAAAAAATTTTCTAAAGTTTTCCTTTTTTAAGTGAGGATTCTCTCACAATCAATTCAGATTTAATGATCATGGTATTGGTAATGTTCATATCCCATAAGCCCTTTAAATGGTTGATAAGACTGCGCGCTGCGAGCTGCCCCATTTCAAATCCCGGATAGTTAATAGTAGTGAGTTTTGGGCTTATGACTCTGCCAATATTGTCATTATTAAAACCAACAATAGCCACATCCTGGGGCACTTTTATATTCGCATCTTTTAAAGCTTGCATCACCACAGCAGCGCAAAAATCATTCGTTAAAAAAATGCCGTCAGGTATATTTTTCATTGCCAGGATCCGGTTTGCGGATCTCATAGCATCTTCTTCTTTTAATCCGTCAACAATCAAAAGTTTTTCATCAAACTTCAGTTTGTTGTCGGCCAGCGCTTGTTTATAACCTCTCAATCGTTCCGCATAAACATTTCGTTTGAGGCTTGATGTTATAATCGAGATCCTTTTGCAACCCTGATCGATCAGGTGCTTGGTGGCGTCATATCCCGCCTGGTAATTGTTGATCACAATCTTTGCTCCATCGCTGTTTTCAAACACCCTGTCAAAAAAAACAACAGGTATGTTTTTGCTTTGAAACTGCTTAAAATGGGAAAGATCCTCAGTAGTAGATGACAGGGAAGCAATAACACCATCGACGCGCTTGTGAAAAAGATTTCGTGCGTTGGCTACTTCAATTTCTGCGTTTTCCGCAGAGTGCACGATGATCAGGTTGTATTTCGCCTCGGTAGCAACTTTTTCAATACCCGCCAAAACGGACGTAATAAAATAACTATTCAGTTCATGAAGAATTACGCCGATGGTATGGGTTTTTTGAAGCCTCAGGCTGCTGGCAAAAAGATTGTGCCTGTACCCTAAACTTTCAGCCAGGGCATTCACTTTTTTCCTCGTGGACGCACTTACAAGCGTGTTATCATTAAGAGCGCGGCTAACGGTAGCGGGAGAAACATTCAGTTGTTTGGCGATATCGTAAATCGTAATTTCTTTTTCCGGTTTCAACGTGATGATTTTAAAAGTCGATAAAGGTAATACTGAAAATTAAAAAAAAAATTCTTTGCAACCGATTGCTTAATATCAAATAAATGTTTATTTTGCATTCAGATTCATAATTAACGGGTGTTTGAAAGACTAACATGGTCATCGCTAAATGAGACTTACCGCATTTGATTTTTGTTTAGGCTATTCATTTTTGTAATCGGTTGCTTTTTGTTTGCTTTCATTTTTTTGTAAATCCAATATACTTTGTCAGGCACCTTGTGCCGTGATTATTAGACAATTTGTGCCTGTGACCTCAAATTTTAGAATTGTAGTTTCAAATATTTAAACCAACTCTTCTTATGTCTATCTTTATTCCAAATCGCTTCTTCAAAAAAAAATCCTTTATAGCAGGGAAACATTATTTTGCTATAATCTTCTTTATTATCTGCGCGGCTTTTCAAAACAATGCCCAGGGACAATCAGTCCAGGGAACTGTTATTGATCAAACAGGAAAAGTGGTGCAGGCTGCATCTGTCGTGGTAAAGAATGCGTCACGCGGGACTACCACCGATTTAGATGGTAAATTTTCAATTTCAGCCAAGTCGGGAAACGTGTTGGTGATTAGCTCAACAGGTTTTGTTACCAAAGAGGTGACGGTGGGAGATGATCAAAATCTGGCCATTACTCTTGTATCAGTCAATTCGACCCTCGAAGATGTAGTGGTCGTTGGTTATGGTACTCAAAAGAAAACCTCCGTGACCGGGGCTATTTCTTCCGTGGACAGCAAAACCATCAATGCCCTTCCTGTAGTTAGCGTTCAACAGGCGCTTCAGGGACGTGTCCCCGGCCTTCAGGTTACCAACAACGGTAGCCCCGGAACAGAGCCCATTGTGCGGATCAGGGGTATCAGTTCGATTTCGTATGCTTCTAATCCTCTTTATGTGGTAGATGGATTTCCTACGGGCGATCTGTCAACAATTGACACAAGGGATATCGAATCGGTAGATGTATTAAAAGATGCATCTGCTGCTGCTATTTATGGTTCAAGGGCAACTAACGGTGTAATCATTATCACTACGAAAAAAGGCAGAAGGGATGGTAAATTGCATGTGAGTATGGATTCCTATTATGGAACTCAGGAGATCACTAAAAGACTGAGTTTGCTTAACCCATCTCAGTTTGATCAATATGCAATCGCCTATAGAGGAAGTAAAGTTCCAAGGCGGTCAGATCCGCTTGGTAAGTCAGCCGATATATGAAGGCGCAAGCACCACCTACGGTACTAATGTAACCGATTGGCAGGATGCCTATTTTAAAACCGGCGCGATGAATCAACAAAGTGTCGGACTAAGCGGTGGCAATGATGTTTCCCGTTTTTATGCATCTGCGGGTTACTTTGATCAGACAGGCACAACTCCGACTGTAGCCTATCGCCGTTATAATTTCCGGATTAATTCTGATCATAAAATCAGCAAGGCGTTCACTTTTGGGGAAAACCTTTACATTGCCTCCGCGAAACAGGCCTATGATAACAATGAAACAGGCGCCAGGTCAAATTTGATAAATGTCATCAAGCTGATGCCTTATATGCCGGTATATGATCCTACTACCAACGGAGGTTTTAGAGGCGTAAATTCGGTTCTGGATGGCGGCGATCCAACCAATCCTCTGGAAGATGCCATACTTAAAAATCCAGGTAGCAGGACCACGGTAAAAATTTTGGGAACAGCGTATTTAGAGGTGAATTTTACCAGGTGGTTAAAATTCCGTTCAACTTTTGGAATGGATTATGCCAATGGGTTGGATTATCGCTTTTCACCTATATTTAATGATGGCGGTACTATTGCCGGTTCGAGTGCAGTGCAAGCTACCATTACCAATAACAGGAGCAGTTTCTGCGGTTCAATTATATACACAGCAGCTTACTTTCGATAAGAATTTTGGCAATCATCATGTTAATGCGATTGCTGTTTATGAATACCAGGGTCAAATCTCCCGCAACGAAAATGCCAGCGGGAGCCAGGCTTCGAATGAGCTTAAAACGCTAAACAATGCCAGCAATATATCTGTTCAGACACTTAAATCTAATATCAACCTCATTTCATATGTTGGTCGTGTAAATTATGATTATAAAGGAAAATATCTCCTGAGTGGTGCTGTTCGCGAGGACGGTCTGTCAGTTTGGGCGCCCGGAAAAAAATGGGCAACATTCCCTTCAGGATCTGTTGGCTGGAGAATTGACCAGGAAGAATTCATGAAGAACCAGACAAAAATTTCTGAGTTGAAATTGCGTGCCGGATATGGAATCACCGGAAATAACGGCGCAATTTTGGGTAGCACACCATGGCTGGTAAGCGTAAGCAGCAATAGTTCGTATTATCCTTTTGGCAATTCCTTAAATGGAGGGCCCGCTTCGTCAATACAAGGTCTGGGAAATCCGGACCTCAACTGGGAACTTACAAAGCAATTAAATCTGGGACTGGATTTGGGCTTGTTAAACAATGCATTTACTTTATCTGCTGAGTATTTTCAGCGTAAAACGGATAACCTGATTTTGGGTGTGCCTCTTGCGCCAAGTATGGGATTTCTGAATGGCTCAGTTCCATTTTAAATGTTGGAGGGATGAGAAATAATGGTTTTGAATTGCAATTAGGCTATACTGACCGAAAAGGTGATTTTCAGTGGAATGCTTCCGGTAATATCAGCGTGATTACCAATAAAGTATTAAAATTAGCAGACGGTGTTCCCAATATTGAAGCGGGTTCCGATGCGGATCTTACAGAGGGTTATAATGTAACCAACACAGCGCCAGGCCACGCCGTACAATCTTTCTATGGTTGGGTGGTAGAAGGTATCTTCCAGTCGCAGGACCAGGTTAGCAAACATGCTACACAAGTTGTTCCAACCACACCTGGTGGGCCGGGAACCGCTCCTGGCGACCTTATGTTTAAGGACCTGAATGGCGACGGCAAAATCGATAATGCTGACCGCACCTTCCTTGGCAGCTTCATTCCTAAATTTACTTATTCTCTTAATGTGGGTGCCAATTATAAGAACTTTGGACTTTCTCTGTTTTTCCAGGGCGTCCAGGGGAACGAGATTTACAATGCCTTAAGGGCCACTACTGAAGGGATGGTTCGATTTTTTAACGCCGGAACTAAAGTGCTAAACGCGTGGACGCCAACCAATACTAATACTGATGTGCCACGAGCAATCTCTTCTGATCCGAATCAAAATGCGCGGCCTTCTACCCGTTTCCTCGAAGATGGTTCTTATCTGAGACTTAAAAATGTAATGTTAAGCTATACGATTCCTGACAAATCTTTACAATCTCTCACAAGAGGAATTGTAAGCAATTTCAGAATCTATGTTTCCGCACAAAATATCCTGACCTTTACAAAATATACAGGATATGATCCGGAAGTTGGTAACAGAACGCCGGGATCGTCCTCATTAACTAATGGTATCGATTATGCAGTGTATCCTCAGCCAAAGGTCTACCAGATAGGTATCAATGCAAATTTTTAAAAGAAAAAAGTAAAACTTTTATAAAACTTAACAGTATGAAGCGAAATATTAAAAAGCTGATTATTGCAACTATTCTGGTGACAGCAGTAATTGTTGCCTGCAATAAGAAGCTAAATCAACTTGATCAGAATAACCCTACGACCGAAAGTTACTTTAAAACCGCCCAGGAGTTGCAAAATGGTGTAAATGCCGTTTATTCCAGTATGCGGGCTGGTAATCTTATTGGCCGTGAATGGTTTTTTACTCATGATATGAGAGGCAGTGAGACAGCGCCCGGAGGCGCTCAATTAGAGGCGCCAAGAGCCGAGCTTTTGAAACAGGCTTCTCCCTCGCCCTCAAATTCTGTGATGACAAGTGTTTGGAACGGTGCCTATCAAATGATCAACAGAGCAAACCTGGTGATTGCAAAGGCGCCGGGCGTAACAGATGATGTTGCACTAAGAGATGTAACGGTGGGTGAAGCAGAATTTTTAAGAGCCTGGGCTTATTTCGAACTGGTATCTCAATGGGGGGATGTGCCGCTTTATACAGAGCCACCTGCAAATATTACAAGCTATAAGGCGAAGTCTCCTGCTTCGGATGTTTATACTTTAATAATTAGCGATTTGACCGATGCGGCCGCCAAATTACCTGCCGCTGCTGCTCAGCAGGGAAGGGCAACAAAAGGCGCCGCTTACGCTTTGTTAGGCCGTGTTCAATTGCAGAAGGGTGATTATCCTGCGGCCAAAGCCGCTCTGTTGCAGGTTTACGGAAAATATACACTGACACCAAACTTCCTTGACAATTTTGACGGGGATGTAAAACTTGGAGCCAAAGATATTGCGGTTGGCCATGAGTTTAATTCAGAATCTATTTTCGAGGTTGTGTTCGTTGATAAAGGCGATGACAATTTCAATTGGGGTTATACCGGAGAAGGAACCACACAGCCGGTCAGCATCATGCGCAGCCAGGAATATGGCATTGTTTGGGGCAACGTAATCCCTTCAGACCAGATTCTGAAGGAATTTGAGCCGAACGATCCACGCTATAAATTTACGTTCTATGAAGTTGGCGATAAGATTTTAACTTTCAATGGGACTGAGCCAGGAACAGCTTTAACAGTGGAAGGTATGAATGTGGCCCCCAGCATTAAAGATGGCATAACTAAAAAAAGAGTATTTCGTAAATATTCTGTGCTGGATTGGACCAATGACGGATTTCATCCTGACGGTGTTAATCAGCGCGTGATCCGTTATGCTGATGTGCTGCTGATGCTCGCAGAATGCGAAGCGGAAGCAGGAACTCCCGCGCAGGCTGCAAGTTACATCAACGAGGTTCGCGCACGCCCGAGTGTTAACATGCCTCCTGTTGTACTTACTACTAAAAACCAGGCAATAGCCGCAGTCATTCATGAAAGAGCGGTGGAAATGGCCGGTGAGGAATGTAACAATATTGATATTTTAAGATGGAGAAAAAAAGGCTACTATCCTTCGATAAGGCCTGATCCAAAACCCGGTCAGGTTGAATTCTTCCCGATTCCGGCCAGCGAGACTTCATCTAATCCTTTAATAAAATAATTAAAACTGATGTAGTTGAAAAGGATAGGGGTTACAAGTTAACCTCTATCCTTTTTTAATATTTTCAGATTGTACCAACTAAAATGAGAAAATGAAATTATTTTTGAGAATCTTGAAATAGAATCGTCCAAATATTCAGTATTAAAGAAGAGCCCATTAACCCCAATTGTAACATATCAATCTTGTTTCCCCAGGACGATTTAAAGCCCCGCCTTATTGAATGTGCAGGCATAAATTTTTTGCTGATCTTATTTCTGTGCACTTTTCTTTTCTCCTGCAGTCGCAAAGACCTTCCTAACCAGGCAATGATTGATCTTTTAAAAACCACAGAAAGAAAGTTTAACAGCCCGGAAAATATTTTTTTGCCTGAAGCAATGCTTAAATTTTCTGACTCGGTAATAAATAGTTCTCCAACTAAGGATGCATTGATAAAAGCGCTTGGCAACAAAGGAAATGCCTTGCTGCAATTGGGTGAAGAGCAAAAAGCGATTGACATTTTTCAGCAACAATTGGAACATATTCCGATGAGCAGCCTCGAACAAAGGCAGGGAGTTTTGAAGGACATGGCGATTACTTATATAAGGTTGGGTGAAAGGATCAATTGCATTCAAATGCACAATGGGGAATCGTGCATATTCCCTATTTCAAAGGAGGGAATGCATCGTGATAAAACTCCATCTGAAAAAGCGATCGAAATTTATAAGACATTGTTGGCTGATAATCCCGGCGACCTGGAATCAAGATGGCTGTTGAATATTGCCTACATGACCATTGGCGGATACCCCGGGGAAGTGCCGCCACAATTTCTCTTAAATGCCAGGAATGATGATTCCATGCACCTCGTAAAACCCTTTATAGATGTGGCTGCAAACCTTGGACTGAATTATAAAAGCATGGCGGGCGGATGCATTGTAGATGATTTCAATAATGATGATTATCCGGATATTGTATTAAGCAGCTGGTCGCTTGCAGAGCCAATGAAATATTATAGAAATAATCGGGACGGAAGTTTTGCGGACCTGTCCGATTCCTCGGGTTTGGGTTATCTAAGCGGCGGTTTGTGTATGCTGCAAACAGACTATAATAATGATGGCTTCAAAGATATTTTTGTGTTGCGCGGAGGTTGGAAAGGTAAGTTTGGTAATATCCCAAATTCCTTGTTGAGAAACAATGGCGATGGCACATTCACCGATGTTACAAAAGAAAGCGGGTTGCTTTCATTTCATCCCACACAAACGGCTACGTGGGCCGATTTTAATAACGACGGCTGGCTTGATGTTTTTATTGGAAATGAAACCTTGCCCGGCGGCGAACTTAATCCATGTGAATTGTATATCAATAATAAGAACGGAACGTTTACAGAAATTGCTGCCAAAGCGGGTTGCGCTTTAACGGAGTTTGTGAAAGGAGTTACGTCAGGCGATTATAATAACGACGGACTGACAGATATTTTTATTTCGACCTTAAATGGGAAAAAGATTTTACTGAAAAATGAATCGCTTAAAAACGGCGCGGTGAAATTTACCGATGTAAGTGTGCAGGCTGGTCTTAGCAACAACAAGGCACGAACTTTTCCCACATGGTTTTGGGATTATGATAATGACGGCTGGCTTGATATTTTGGTATGCGGATATGAATTTACTGAATCACTTGCCTGGTATGCCGGCGCTGAAGCTATCCAGGCGCCCTTGAACAATGCCGGGAAAGTTTTTTTATTCAGGAATAAACATGATGGCACATTTGAAGACGTCTCTGCAAAAGTCGGATTAAATAAAATCGCATTTGCAATGGGATCAAATTTCGGCGACATCGATAATGATGGCTTCCTTGATTTTTATCTCGGCACTGGCAACCCATCTTTTAAATCGGCCGTGCCAAATAAGATGTTTAAAAATATGAATGGTACTAGCTTTTTAGATGTTACTACTTCGGCACGTGTGGGTAATATTCAAAAGGGCCATGAAGTTTCGTTTGCTGATCTGGACAATGATGGCAATGAAGACATCTATATCAAAATGGGCGGCGCTTATAAAGGAGATGCTTATGAAAACTCGCTCTATATGAACCCGGGACAAAATAATAATCACTGGATAAATCTTACTTTACAAGGTTCGGTTTCCAACAAAGCTGCAATCGGTGCAAAAATAAAAGTGACTTTCAAAGAGAATGAAACCATGCGCTCTGTTTACAGGGATGTTAATTCCGGTGGAAGTTTTGGTGCAAATCCTTTGCGCCAGCATGTTGGGATAGGGCAAGCGACTTCTATCGAAACAATTGAGGTAACTTGGCCCGTCACAGGCAAGACCCAGGTTTTTAAAAATCCCCCGATTGATACAAATCTTAAAATTAAAGAAGATGATAATAAATTTGCTACCTATAAATTGATGAAACTTGATTTTAGCGGAAAAGAGGATGCAGGGCAACATCATCATAAAATGGAATAATGACGACACGAAATCTGTCTCATGCATCAATAATTAAATGTCCAACACGAATAAAAAAACATAAACCTCATTTTCTAAAAACAAAAACATCTAATAACCAATTAAAATTTAAAAACTAGACTATGCAAGTACTTCTCGGAGACAAAGAATATTTTAAAGGCTTAAACCAGGTTAAGTATGAAGGCCCTGAAAGCGACAATCCTTTTGCATTTCGCTGGTACGATGAAAACAAAGTAGTTGCCGGTAAAACACTAAAAGATCATTTTCGCTTCGCATGTGCTTACTGGCACTCATTTGTGAATGATGGCAGCGATCCGTTTGGCCCCGGCACACATGTTTTTGAATGGAATAAAAAGGCAGATGCGGTTGCAAGAGCGAAAGATAAAATGGATGCTGCATTTGAATTTATTACCAAAATGAATTTGCCTTTTTATTGCTTTCACGATGTGGATGTTGTAGATTATACAACCGATGTTGCCGACAATGACCGGCGCTTGCAGGCTTTGGTGCAATATGCAAAACAGAAGCAAAAAGATAGTGGCGTCAAATTATTATGGGGCACGGCTAACGTTTTTTCTAATCCACGTTATATGAATGGCGCGGCTACCAATCCCGATTTTCATGTGTTGTCTCATGCGGCTGCCCAGGTGAAAGGCGCCATCGATGCCACCATAGAATTGGGTGGTGTCGGCTATGTTTTTTGGGGCGGCAGAGAAGGTTATATGACCTTGCTAAATACCGATATGAAACGGGAGAAAGAACATCTTGCCCGCTTCTTACACACGGCAAAAGATTATGCACGCAAAAATGGGTTTAAGGGCACATTTTTAATTGAACCTAAACCGATGGAACCGACGAAACATCAGTATGATTACGATTGTGAAACTGTAATTAATTTCCTTCGTCAATGGGATCTGCTGGATGATTTTAAAATTAATATTGAGGTGAATCACGCGACACTTGCCGGACATACATTTCAACATGAGCTGCAGGTGGCTGCAGATTCCGGTGTGTTGGGCTCTTTGGATGCCAACCGCGGTGATTACCAAAATGGTTGGGACACCGATCAGTTTCCCAATAATCTAAACGAGCTCACCGAAGCCATGTTAGTGTTTCTACAGGCCGGAGGTCTGCAGGGTGGCGGTATCAACTTCGATGCTAAGATTCGCCGTTCTTCTACTGATCCTGCCGATCTTTTTTACGCGCACATTGGTGGCATGGATACGTTTGCAAGAGCGCTCATTACTGCCGATGCAATCCTCAATAAATCTGACTTTAAAAAATTCCGCGAGGACCGTTATTCTTCATTTGATAGTGGTAAAGGAAAAGACTTTGAGCAAGGCAAGCTTTCTCTCGAAGACCTGCATGCTTATGCCATCGAGGCCGGCGAACCATTGGTAAGAAGCGGCAAACAGGAATATTTGGAAAATATCGTCAACAGGTATATTTAAGTAGATTTTTTCAGAAAAATATGCGGGGCATCTGTCATAACAACTATGTGGCAGGCGCCCCGTAATTTTTTTTGTGAAAAGCCAAAATGTAGAAAATCCAGATCTGTCGCTGGATCATTTGAAAATTTTCTCATCGAATCCATTGGGCGCCCTTCAGAAAATCTATTAGAACCGGGTCGCTAGCGGACATCGGCGGAATCCAGACATTCACCCGATCTCGATTCCACCAAAGACCTTGCGGGTTACCCGGATCGGCAAAACGGTAACGATAAAGAATCGCCCTTATATAACGGGGAGGCTTATCCGAAAATGGATTGCGTGCGAAGAGACTAGTCGCATTGGTATCGTTATGAAGTAGTTTCCATACCAGGTGTAGCGTCCATGGATATTGATCCGGCGTGCCCATTGCTGCAAACCACATTTGCCAATCTAAATGCAATTGGTAAGGCGCTATTTGTGGTGGCCGTTGATTAAGAGCCACCGGAAGTCCTTTGTAAATATAAGGCTGCCAGTTGGCGCTATCGCCCGGATTGAGATCCATTGTTCCCTCAAAAACAACATTCAGACGTTCTTGTCCTACACTTCCAAATGCTCCATAGGTATTTACCAAATCCAGCGGATCATAAGAAGTGTTCATTATTTGCCCGGGTGAAAGCATGTTCATTACAGGCTGAATGCTCAACGCCGCGACAATACAAGTAATGACCCATGAGGTGGTGAGCATGCCCCGGGATGGTTCTGCAATTTGCGAAGCTGCTTTTGCTTTTCTCACCAGTGAATCAGGAAGAAGCTTAGACCAGAAACCATCGTCAAAACAAGCCAGAGCAGGAACAATGGTTAGCCAGTTTAGAAAGGAAAGATTGCCGCTAAGAATAAGCGTAATCTGGAAGAGAATGATTATTATTCCTGCAACCTGGCGGGCCAGTCGCGGCCAGAAAACAAAAAAGGGCGCCACAAGTTCAGCAAGAAAATTAAACCAAACGCCTGCTTTCAATATTTGACGTGGAAGGAAATGAAACCAGCGGCTTAACGGTCCGGGAATGGGCTGTGTTTCAAAATGATAATAAAGGGCAGTTCCATTTCGCCAAACTTCATCTCCCCGGATTTTAATAAGGCCGGAACCAAGCATCATGCGAAAAATAAGCCAGCGGAACAAGCTGATGATGGGCATTGGAGGCGCATGTTTTGGAAACGGGCGCATCTCAAACAAAGGGCAAAGAAAGATGGCGAGAAAGCCGGTTTCATTAAGTTGAATTTCCCAGCCAAACCCGTACCATTCCTGCCCAACATGAACAAAGGACATATAGAGAAACCATATGGTGGTGAGGAGAGGAACATTGGCAAAACCTGCCACCATCACACATGAAAGCAAGAAACCAATCCAGGCGGCTGTCAGAAGCGCCGTATCTGAATGAGTAAACCAAAAGATAGATGGGAGTCGCACGAAACCATTCGCTGTGGATCCAAAGGCTTTACCGGCATCTTTCAGAAAAATGTCTACAGGAAGAAGGCCATCAGCACCGATCAAAGGAATGATCTCATTGATAAGCACCAGGAATGCCACCGCATAAACAATTCCGAGTAAACGAAGAATCATAAAACGTGTGAGCCAGTAGGATGGGCGGGTGCCTGATTTTTCAGGCAATGGAATTGATTTGCTATGGATATTATTTCCCGTTTCCATTCTGATAATTCCGGCTGTTAACAACCTCGTTGAATTTCCCGCAAAATAGTTACCAAATAATGGCGAAACAGGCTGTCTCAAAAAAATAAGATTGATTTTTGTAGGGAAAACGTAAATATATCCAGGCGAAGTGAAAACAAAATATGATGCTATAGTTGTTGGATCAGGCCCTAATGGTTTTGCTGCAGCCATCACTTTGCAGCGTGAGGGCCTTTCAGTGCTTCTTATAGAAGGCAAAGAAGTTTTAGGCGGTGGCGTGCGTTCCGCAGAGTTAACGCTTCCGGGATTTCTTCATGATGTTTGTTCAGCCGTATATCCGTTGGGCGAGAATTCTCCGGTTTTTAAACAATTCAATCTTGACCAATTTGGCCTTGAATATCTTTCGCCTGAATATGCTTTCGCACATCCATTCGATGATGGCTCGTCAGTCGCAATTCAACCTTCATTAGAAAATACTGCCGCGCAGTTCGGTAAAGATGCGGATAATTATAAAAGGATTTTTTCACCCCTGGTGGAAAATTGGCCATCCATTCGGTCAGCATTTGTTGGCCCGCTTCACATGAGCGCATATTCAAATGTCAAAGCAAGATTTGCTTACCAGGCGATCAGCCCGGGGATTCATTTTGCAAAAAAACAATTTAAAACCGCGGAAGCTCAGGCAGTTTTTGCCGGACTGGCAGCGCATTCTATGTTACCGCTCAATAAACTTACCACTTCATCTATCGCTTTAGTACTAAATACTGTTGCCCACATTAATGGATGGCCGTTGCCCAAAGGAGGCGCGCAGCAAATAACCAATGCGCTTGAGGCTTGTTTTATAAAAAGTGGTGGTGAAATACAAAAAGGGCACATTGTTACTTCCTTAAAAGGGTTGCCTTCTTCAAGAGCAGTCTTTCTTGATGTGACACCTTCACAACTTCTATCAATTGCCGGCGATCAATTCTCCGCATTTTATAAATGGCAACTGGGCAGGTTTCAATATGGCCCGGGAGTTTTTAAAATCGACTGGGCAATGTCGCACCCGATTCCCTTTACAAATATCAAATGCAGAAGGGCCGCGACGATTCATATCGGAGGAAGCGTGGACGAAATTAATCAAAGTGAAGCAGTGATTGGGAAAAGTCAGCATGCTGAAAAACCATTTGTTTTGCTGGTGCAACCGGGAGTCGTTGATTCATCAAGAGCGCCCGACGGTAAACATATCGCGTGGGCATATTGCCATGTGCCTAATGGCTCAAAAATAGATATGACCTTTGCAATTGAAAAGCAGGTGGAACGTTTTGCACCCGGTTTCCGGGAATGTATTCTTGCACGGCATACTATGAATACTGCTGATATGACGGCTTACAATGCTAATTATATTGGTGGTGATATTAATGGCGGCGCACCTGTGGTCAGCCAGCTTTTTACGAGGCCTGTTCTAAGATTTCCTCCTTATCGGACAGGTGCAAAAGGAATTTATATTTGCTCCTCGTCAACACCTCCGGGAGGTGGGGTTCATGGCATTTGTGGTTACTATGCAGCCAGACAGGCTTTAAAAGATTTATTCGATAAACGTTTGCCGTGGCTTTAGAGGAAATCAAATTAATTTCAAAATTTTTTCGGGCAAAAACAGCAAAACTATATTTTGGTTTATAAGCGCTAATCCTGTAATAGAGCGGCTTTCCGGTTGTATTTATTTCTATGTTCCAAAGGCATATTTATATTTAATCCTGAGGGAAGCAGAGAATGTTAGGTGCGTAATTTTTCTTTCAAAATACTCAAACAAGCCATTTTGTAGAAAAATACAATAATCTATATTTTCATTTATAACACGTTTAATAATTAGCATAAAAATTAAAATCAATTTTCTGTTGATATTTTTTTAAATTGAATGCTCTAAGCTGCCTGGATAAACCTTGCTTTAAAAAAATAAATCTTGCTTTAATTAAGAAAAATGAAACCACTAAAAACAAATTTCCTAAGATCATTGTGTCTTTTAATGTTTGCCGCTCTTCTACTTTTTGCGTGTAACGAACCGCTAAAAAATTCTAAAAAAAATATCGATAGAAGTAAGCTTACCGAAGATCAAAAACGATTGCCGGAAAATGCAGTTAGCGCTTTTAAAGTAGCACCGGGACTGGATGTCGCCCTATTTGCCAGCGAGCCAATGCTCACAAATCCAACCAACATGGATATAGATCACAAGGGCCGCGTGTGGATCACTGAAGCTTATAATTATCGCATCAATCTTCATCCCGGTCAACCGGTTCAGGCTGCCGGTGATCGCATTGTGATATTGGAGGATACGAATGGAGATGGCGTAGCTGATACGAGTAAGACTTTCTACCAGGATACTTCGATCAATGCGGCACTTGGGATTTGTGTGTTGGGAAATAAAGTGATTGTGTCCTGCAGCCCTTATGTTTTTGTTCTTACAGATACTGATGGCGACGACAAAGCGGATAAGAAAGAAATTCTCTTTGAAGGAATCGGCGGATTTCAACATGATCACGCCATCCATGCATTTACTTTTGGTCCGGATGGTAAACTCTATTTCAATTTTGGAAATGCCGGCGATAGCATTAAAGATAAGAACGGCAATGTGATCAGGGATCTTGAAGGCGATATCGTGAACGGAAGCGGAAAGCCTTATCGGCAAGGCATGATATTCCGTTGTGATTTGGATGGAAATAATTTCGAAGTGCTCGCCAATAATTTCCGGAATAATTATGAAGTAGCTGTTGATGCCTTTGGTAATATGTGGCAATCTGATAATGATGATGATGGCAACAGGGGCGTGCGTATTAATTATATTTTAGAATATGGAAATTATGGCTACACGGATGAAATGACGGGCGCCGGATGGAGATCTCAAAGAGTTAATATGGAAGATTCCATTCCTTTACAACACTGGCATCTGAATGATCCTGGTGTTGTTCCGAACTTATTGCAAACTGGCTCGGGCTCGCCAACCGGAATGGTGGTTTACGAAGGCAATCTTCTTCCCGATCCCTTTCGCGGACAAATGATACATGCTGAGCCTGGCCATAATGTAGTTCGTTCTTATCCCGTAAAAAAAGATGGCGCGGGATACACGGCATCAATCGTTAATATTTTAGAATCAGTTGATGATAGCTGGTTTCGCCCGGCAGATGTTTGTATTGCACCCGATGGATCTTTGTTCATCGCCGACTGGTATGATCCGGGAGTGGGCGGCCACAATGTCGGTGACCTAAACCGGGGAAGAGTTTTCAGAGTGGCACCTGATGTATCAAAATATCAAGATACCTTCTTATTCGCTTAAATACAACAAGTGACGCCATCAAGGCACTGGAAAGTCCGAACCTCGCAACGCGGTATATGGCCTGGCAAAAATTACATTCAGAAGGAACCGATGTCGAAAAAGAACTTGCGGATATTTTTAATAATGATGATAATCCGCGCTTCAGGGCAAGAGCATTTTGGTTGCTGACGAAGTTGCAGGGTAAAGGACAGGACTATATCAATAAAGCTTTAAAGGATAAAAATGAAGACATCAGAACCGCAGCTTTCAAAGCGGCGCGCGAAATTAAGATGGATGTTATTCCTCTTGTAAAGCAGGTTGCAGACGACCCGTCAGCCCCGGTTCGCAGAGAAGCGTTGATCGCCTTAAGACATAGCGCCTCGCCCGAAGCGCCGGCATTGTGGGCCTCACTCGCCCAAAAATATGATGGTAAAGACCGATGGTATCTTGAAGCCTTAGGCATTAGCGCTGATAAACAATGGGACGCTTATTTCGCCGCGTGGAAAAGCCGGGTGGGAGACAAGTGGAATACAACTGAGGGAAGAGATATTGTATGGAGATCCCGCGCTGCTGCGGCATTGCCAATGCTGGCGACGATCATCCGCGATCCCGCTATTGATCTATCCAAAAACCTCAAATTCTTTCGCGCTTTTGATTTTCATAAGGATACTTCTAAACAAAGAATTTTATTGGATTTATTAAATGGTTCCGGCGCTCCGGGAAATCTTCAGAATGAAAAATTAATTAAAGTTTATAGCCTTTTACAACTCGATACTTCGAGCCTCGTGATCACTCCTGATTTGAAAAAAACAATCGATGCCAGTCTTGAATCTGTTAAAGGAACACAGCAATTTCTCGACCTTTTAGCGAAATATAAAATCAAAAATAAGAATCCCGAATTGCTGGAAATGGCGAAGAATAATGATGATCATGACATTAAAACAACAGCCGTTAAATTGTTGATCGCTAACCACGGGGAGAACTTGCTGAAATCAGGAATTCATTCTGATACTGCAACGGCAATGATCCTCGTCCGGGCAATGGGCGGTATCGAAAATGATCAGGCAAAAGATATTCTTCTTTCTGTTGTAAAGGATAAAGCGCTCGATTTAAAACTCAGGCAAAAAGCCACCCAGATGTATGGCAACGGCTGGGACGGACAGGATAAACTCATGACGCTTGTTTCTTCCGGTAAGCTTCCGGCGGATATGGATTCTACGGCTCAAAAATTGTTGCTGAAAGCATGGCGTTCGGATGTAAATCAAAAAGCAGTCGCATTCTATAACAAAGGCGAAAAAAAATCAGAACTCGCGCCTGTGGCTGAATTGGTGAAGCTTAATGGCAATGCCATAAATGGTAAAACTATTTTTTCTAATACCTGTTCCTCCTGCCACCAGGTTAACAATAGCGGTATTAATTTTGGTCCTGATCTTTCTGAAATAGGAGCCAAATATGCAAAAGATGGCTTGTACAACAACATCATGAATCCTGATGCCGGCATCGCTTTCGGGTATGATGGATTCCTGATTAAAACAAAAGACGGCAATAGCGTGTTGGGCTACGTAACGAGTGAAACAAAGGACGACATATCCGTAAACTCGATAGGCGGTATCATTACTAAAATTAAAAAGAATACGATCATTTCTAAAACGCCGTATAAACATTCTTTAATGCCAACCGGCTTGCTAAACGGTATGAAACAGCAGGATGTGGTGGACCTGGTCGAATATGTATCAACGTTAAAACAAAAAAAATGACCGGTTGGTTTACACATCGATAAGTTCTGTGGCTATTTCTGGATGTAATGTGAGTAACATGTAATAACAAAGGGTTGCCCCGGTGGGAAATGTTTTTAATAAACATCTACTTTTATTTACCAAAGCGCTTGCCGATGAGTAATTTGAAGATGGTTTGATTGCTGTTAGGAGTCAGGCCAAATAACAAACCGGTTTCTAATTCCCATTGGGAACTTGCGAGAAGATTAAACATCGGGCCGAAAATATGCTCCTGGTTATTGAGGTTTTCGATTTTACTAAAAGTGCCCAGCGAGGAATAATATTCTATTCCTAATCCGAACTTGTCGCCGACATTGTAGTAGGTTTTAAATTGAGGTCCTATTTCGGCATGCCGGCCTGGACCGGTAAACACAAAGCCAATATTGGGGTTGAAGGCAAAATATATTTTACCAATAGTTTTGTCAATGATAGGACGAAGTTCTCCATCCATCACATAATTTTTTTCCCCGTCGGGTTCGATATAGCCTATCTCCATAGACAGGCTGACTCCAACCTTCCAACCCCAGGATGCAGGCACAGTGTACCTTGGTCGGATATGATTGCCCAGGAATACATATTTGCCATCCGGTGAAATGCCGGTGAAGGTGTAAAGGCCAAGTTCAAAATTACCTCCAAGCCCCCGCGTGATTTCAATCGTTTCGTTTATCCAATGCGCTGAATGTTTATCGATTAAATTCTTTGGGCCCCGCAACGTATAATTCTGGTGCAACTCTAAAAAGGTTACCCCTTTGGGAGTTATTGGCGAAGAATACACCTGTATTTCATTATCCGCCTGCGCGAAGGAAACAACAGGAATGAACAACACTAACAAAATGCAGGTATATCTTTTAAGCTGCCGCAAAGCACACAGGTTTTTTTGAATCCAAAATTCTTTCGGAAACATCGTCTGATATTTATAAGAAAATAATTTACTAAAATATATAATTGTTTTTACAAATAGGTTTCTTCCTATGTTTACTAATTCCTAAATGCCCGTTGATTGAAGCTTTTCGGCCTTGCAAAGGTTTCCAATAAATTTGGTGGAAAAATCGAATAATTGAATAATCCGGTAAATTTAATTTTTTTCTTTTTGGGAATTAAAGATTTAAACTTTGCGCCATGATAAGTCCTGAGGGAAAATTGATTGCTGTTGATTTCGATGGAACCATTGTAGAGCATGCCTATCCAAAAATTGGCGACGAAATGATGTTCGCATTTGCTACCTTAAAAGAACTTCAAAAAAAAGGCCACCGTCTTATTTTGTGGACTTACAGAGACGGAGATTATTTGCAGGAGGCAGTAGATTATTGCGCCGCAAACGGCCTGCAATTTTATGCAGTGAATGAAAATTATCCCGGCGAAATGTTGACTGGAAATTATAGCCGTAAAATATTGGCTGACATTTTTATTGATGATAGAAATGTTGGTGGCTTCTTGGGCTGGGACCAGGTCTGGCAATTGTTGCATCCTGAAGGCAAGGAGTTTTCATTTCAATTGCAAAATGAGCTAGCGCATTACAATTATAAAAAGCCTGGAAAAAGAAAATGGTTTTGAGGGTTGTGAATTAAAAATAAAATGCCCCAATGGATTCCTGGAAAGCCAAAATATAGATAATTGTATTTTCAAACCATTCGGGATAAGAGTTTGTTTGTTCAATAATAAATTATACACGGAATACATCCAATGAATTCCCTTCGCAATAAATATTAAAACTTATCAGCGCTTTGGATTTTTTTGTAATAAAAAAAATTCAAATTTTTTTACTATTCTTCGCCGCCTTACATTTGCGCAAAATTGGTTTCTCCGCCTCAGGCGGAGGATTAAAATGGGAATCCGGTTTAATTCCGGAGCTATCCCCGTAGCTGTGATCCCGATGCAAAATTGCATTGTATTTTCAGAATCTACATACCACTGTTCAGGGCTTTGAGCGGGAAGGTGTCTGAAAATCGGGAAAGCCAGAAGACCTGCCTGTTTTTATTATTCATTCAATGCTTTCGGGAGAAAAGCTGAGATTTAAAGTGGCTCTGTGCATTTTATATTTCTACTTATTTTCCTTGAGTTAAAAAATTTTTGAAATAATGAAATGTAAACTGATGGCAGCTTTTGGGCTGTTTGCATGTGCAACTTCTTACGCCCAGGATTCTACCAAAACACTTGATGAAGTGGTGGTGACGGCGACCAAATCTGCGGTAAAACAAAGCGAAACCGGTAAAGTTATTGATGTAATAACCCAGGATCAATTGCAGAAAAGCGCTGCCAGATCTTTGGGTGAAATTTTGAACCGGCAACCGGGAATTATTATAAATGGCGCTGATAATAATCTGGGCACAAATCAAACAGTATATCTCCGCGGCGCATCTTCCGGAAATACTTTGATCATGATGGATGGAGTGCCACTATATGACGCATCGGGTATCACCAGTGAATTTGACCTTAATAATTTTTCTTTGAATAATATCGAACGGATCGAAATATTGAAAGGTGCGCAATCGACGCTTTACGGCTCCGATGCGGTTGCCGGAGTTATTAATATCATTACCAAAAAGGGAAGCGGAAAACCATTCAATCTTAATATCAATCATTCAATGGGAAGCTATCATACTTATAATGATGCGGTTTCCATAAGTGGGTCTAACGGTAAAGGACAAACGTATTTTGTTTCCTATAATAAAACTTATAGTCAAGGCTTTTCATCTGCTTATGATTCTACGGGCAAAATGAACTTTGATAAAGATGGCTTTAACCAGGATGTATTCCAGGTTAATTATGGTTTTAAGCCATTTAAAAGAACCTCCATCCGGATGTTTGGAAAATACAATAACAACCATGCAGCTATTGATGCCGGTGCATTCCGGGATGATAAGGATTATACTTATCACAACAACAATATTATTGCCGGTACCTCTGCGGATTATAAATTAAAAAATGGTTTC
Source organism: uncultured Chitinophagaceae bacterium (assembly GCA_963706775.1). Taxonomy (GTDB): domain Bacteria; phylum Bacteroidota; class Bacteroidia; order Chitinophagales; family Chitinophagaceae; genus Ginsengibacter. The sequence goes on along the minus strand of CAVPNF010000015.1, from coordinate 588,289 downwards.
ATCAGGCTGCAATACAATTACAACCGGTTCAACCGCAACTTTGTGGATGATTCAACTGATGTTGGCGGTTTTTCAAAATACCAAAAAGGGAGATATAATGGAACCTCCAACTATGCAGAAATTTTTACGAACCTCAAATTGAATAAATTCGTAGAACTACTTGCAGGAGCGGATTACCGGCAGAATGCGACAAGCCAACTCTATATTTATTTGCCTGATTATGGCTTTCCTTCGGTTCCTTTATCGGCGGACAGCGCAAAAACCAACCAATTGAGCGCTTACGGCTCGCTTGTCTTAAAAACAAAAAACGGATTAAATGCCGAACTCGGAAGCCGTTGGAATCATCACAGCATTTACGGAAATAATTTTACCTATTCTTTTAATCCTTTCTACCTCATCAATAATCATTACAAAATTTTTGCAAATATTTCTTCGGGTTACCGCGCGCCTTCATTGTATCAGTTGTATTCGGAGTATGGAAACAAAAAATTAAAGCCTGAAACTACAGCCAGTTATGAAGCCGGTGTTCAATTTTTCTCTGATAAAGTAACAGCAAGGGTTAGCGGGTTTGCACGGGACGGCAAAAATGTCATTTTATTTTACACAGATCCTGGTACTTATGCCAGCTATTATATCAATGGTGACAAGCAAAATGATCTATGGGATTGAAACCGGAGCCACAATCAATTTTACTCCGAAAATTTCTGCGGTTGTGAATTACACTTATGTCGATGGAAAAATATCTACTATTTCTTCACCAGGCAAGGACACTTCATTTTTTAATTTATATAAAAGACCAAAGAATGTGTTGAATGTGTCTTTTAATTATGAGGTTACGAAAAATATTTACCTGTCAACACATTTGAAAACGGTAAGTAAAGCCTATGAGCCTCAATACCAGGCGCTTCCTTATGTGCTGAAAGGGTATTATACCTGGGATTTTTATGGCCGTTATAAATTCAATGATAAGTTTAATGCTTTTGCTGACTTTCAGAATATTACCGATCAAAAATATTTTGTAACACGAGGGTTTATGACCAAAGGGTTTAACGTGAATGTTGGCGTGCAGGTTAATTTGTAAGTTGATCGTGGTTGACATGAAAGTTTTTCCTCATAAGCCAGGATATAGATTTTCTACTTTTTCTTAAATCCTTGTTATGAAAAATGCGAGAGGCTGATCTTATTTCACATTCATGCATATACGCAATTTATGGGATAATTTTTTCTCTAAAACAGCGCAATCATCCCCACCAAAAAGCAACTGCTATTGATAAATAGAGCCCGATCAAAACCGCGGTAATGTCATCGACGAGCATATTGCCATATTGATTTTCTCGCTTTCTTCATTGCTCAAGATTACTAAAAATAATGCCTGATTTCAAATGGGAAATATTTGATGAAGCGGCTTTGAAAATAAATTTATTTAATGGCTGCGTTGGGATTTATTGAAAAAGCGCGGCATCAAATTTGTTTCTGACGATTAAATTGTATTTTTAAAAGGCTGTTTGAATCCCTCCGCCGATCAAACGAATGATTATTTGAGCTCTTTTCCATTGAAAAGACAAACAGTAAATAAGATCAAAATTTATGAAGCAACTGCCTGTTACCGTTAGAAGATCAATTGAATTTATTGGATTGTTTTTTTTAGCTGCCGCAATAGCGGCGGGTCACATGGTAGTTTTTCCTTTGTTAACTGCGGTTTACTTTAGCATCCTGTTGCTACCATGCGTTCGTTTTTTCAAACGCTGGAAACTACCAGAATCAATTGCGATCGTATTATCGTTATTGATCTTTTTTATAACTATTGGAGCGATTGTGTGGTTTTTTTCATCACAGATAAGCAAATTGATCGCGGATTTTCCCCAAATCAAGGACAATGTAATGCTGCATCTGAGCGACCTGAGCAACTGGATTAATTCCAAAACAAATTTCTCCACAGAAAAACAATTGCAGATTCTAAATGAGCAAAGCGGTAAATTTTTGAACAACGCGGGTGCTATGATCACAGGAGCAGCCGCTTCGCTTTCTTCTGTATTTATTTTTATCGGCCTGCTGCCTATCTATATTTTTCTTGTGCTTTTTTATAGACACCTGTTGGCCTGGTTTATGTTTATGTGGTTTCCAAAAGACGATTATGGACGGGTCCAGGAAGGCCTCAGGGAAACCGAAACCATCATCAAAAGCTACCTCGTCGGCCTGTTGATTCAAATTACTTATATCACTGTATTACTTGGCGGTTCGCTGATGTTGTTTGGAATTCAACATGCACTTTTAATTGGTGTTATTTTCGCCATACTCAATCTCATTCCCTATATCGGCGCACTCTTCGGGAATATAATTGGCGTTCTTCTTACCTTAACATCTTCACAGGAATTAGGCCCTGTGCTAACTGTGTTGATTGCAATTGCTGTGGTTCAGTTTCTCGATAACAATATTTTGATGCCGAAGATTGTGGGTTCAAAAGTGAAGATCAATGCGCTGGCGAGCATCGTCGCAGTTGTAATCGGCGGATCCATAGGAGGCGTACCTGGCATGTTTCTTTCATTGCCAACAGTAGCGGTAATGAAGATAGTTTTCGACAGAACGGATGATTTAAAACAATGGGGCGTTTTACTGGGTGATAACAATCCTACGAGAAGACAATTAAAGATATCCATTTTGAGGGCGAAGCTTAAAAGAGAAGATCCAAATGAGATGGGTCGATAAAGGCACTTCACCCGTTTTTCAGTTCTGAATTTCATCTTACATTTATACTTCCTTTTTCAACGTAAAATAACCCGATGAAAATTTCCCTCAACGTCAGCGAAGTAATAATTGATAATGTCGCCATACAAAAAATAGCGGTATTCGGTGCCGCCAATCACCTGGAAGCTCTGCAGGAAGCGGAAGAATGGTGCGCAGAAAATAAATGCAGGCTCATCAGTAAAGAATTTGAAAATCCTATCAGGCAGGAAGAAGATACTTCGAGAGTATTTTACGCCAAGTTTCCTTCTGACGATGATGAAGAATGATCTTTTTATTTTAGCACAAATTATCTTGTAAGCAAAAAAGTAGTTTTTCAATTTTGATAAGTATCTGTTGTTCTTATTGAGAGCACCAGACATTCTACGCTGCTGAATTCATAAGCCAATCAATTTCTCAAAATGAATTATAAAGGAATTTAAATTTTCTACAACGCGCTCATCTTTCAGGCTTCCCTTTTCGTCAAATTTTCCTTTGATGCCTTGTATGAGTAAGGTAGTTTCTTCGTTGAATGCTGCGCCGATAGTTTTCATGATCAGTTGAAGTTCTTCATGTCCTTTCCGGCCGTCGAGAGAGGCGGTGATAATACCGACAGGCTTGTCCGAAAACACAGTTGTCGAAACGCACCATTCCAATGCATTTTTTAATCCACTCGGAATGCTGAAAACATATTCCGGCGTACAAATAATTACACCGTCTGCTTTTGCAATCATTTCTCTTAAAGCCAGAATTTTCTTTGGGGTATTGTCAACCGATAACTCAGTATTGAAGTGAGGAAGGCTGGCCAGCTTATCGAAGATGATCACATTAAAATATTTAGCGGTTAATTTTTTAATTCGTTTTACGAGGCTGAGATTAGAGGACTTTTTACCTGCACTGCCAACAATCGCTAAAATATTTTTCTTTGAGGCCATTTGAAAATATAATTTGTTTTTTACTGATCAATAAAAATGTTTCGTCTCGATTTTTTTTAAATAAAAATCAACAAAATCTACATTTTGACTTATCACGATCCTTAAAAGAGTTCTGTTTCCTATCTTCATCAACCGACATTGCACTGTATAACTACTGCCTGCAAAACTACGGTCAATTGTTTGCTAATATCTGAATATCAGACACTTCTAAAACGTTTTTTGAATAGCCAGTAGTAACTGTGTTAATCATAGCCCGCCCAACTTGCCGTAAAGTGAGCACACTTTTGGGCGCTAAGAACTTTACAATCCTGACAAGAAATTTAACTGCCGCTTTCCAGTTTTTTTGTTGCGGAAAAGGCTGCATAATTCCCGGGCGAAAATTGTATTCCGCTTTAAATCCAAGCTTCGCCAAATCGTTTTCTGTTTTTCCTTTTACACGGGCCCACATCATCCGGCTGGTTTCGCTGCTGTCTGTTTTGGCGCCTGAAACATAAGTAAAAACCATCGCAGGATTTACCTTAAGTAATGATTTGGCAAATGCCAATGTGGTGTCATAAGTCAGGTGCGTAAATTGTTCTTCATTCTTCCCAACCGAACTTACGCCGGCGCAAAAGAAGCAGGCATCGTATCCGTTTAATTGTCCCGCAACAGCATCCATTTTAAAAAAATCCGGCACCAGCAATTCTGTCAATTTGGGATGCTGCATTTCATAATGCCTGCGCGAAATGATGAGCACTTCGGCTACTTTTTCATTCTTCAAACATTCAAACAAAACGCCTTCGCCTACCATGCCGGTGGCGCCCGTGATGATTACTTTAATTGCTGACATAATTTTTTATTGATAAAACGAAGGTCGGGAGAAATTGGTGAATACCGGTTTTCTATCAAGGTCTTGCTCCTACGCGATAAAAACGCTGCCATGTATTTCTTTCGTTCTATGATGTTTTACTATGCCGCGGACGAATACATCCGGCCAGGCAATTTGCTATCACATCCCGCAGGAATGCAAGAAAAAGTATTTACTATTTCCCGTCAATACATAACTTGTGAAAATATTAATTTCATTATATGAAGGAGCTTAGTATTGACGAACTCAAAATCGTTACCGAATTCCAGAAGGTCCCTGTTGAACAATTAGAATGGCTGGTCAGCCAGGGTGAGGCGATTGAACTGGAAGCGGGCGAGCTTTTATTTAATGTGGGTGACCCTGTCGTCATCACCTATATTCTTTTAGAAGGCAAGATGAGAATCTGTGCCTCACAATCCGGCCAGCAAAAGGAATTGCGCGTTCTCGACCCGGGGCAGTTTACCGGCTACCTTCCTTATTCAAGAGCCACTTTTGCACCGGCATTTTGCGAAGCGACAAAAAAGTCCCGCGTATTCAAATGCTCAAAAGAGAAACTCAGGGAAGGTTTTGGGACGCACTACGAATTAATCGAAGCGATGGTACACATGATGCTCAGCCGCGTGCGGGAATTCACATCGATACAACAACAGAATGAAAAAATGTTTGCATTGGGAAAGCTTTCTGCCGGCCTTGCACATGAGCTCAACAATCCTGCGGCGGCTATATCCCGCGCTGCCGCTTTATTACAAAACCAGGTGAGCCAATTGCCGGACCTGTTTAAAGAAATTGCCAATTTAAATATCCCCTCTGAGAAAGTTGAAAAGATCGGCAACCTGATTGTTGAAAAAATAAATTCACAACCGCCCGTGTTAACGATGATGCAAAAATCTGCCGTTGAAGATGATATCATGGACTGGCTTTATGATAACCATCTGAAAGACCTTGATCCTGAAGGCCTGGTAGAACGGGGGTTTAACATCGGCGAACTGAACATATTTAAAGAATGCTCAACACCCGCGCACCTTCCGGTCCTGCTCGAATGGGTAACCAATTATTTAGTCACCAATAAAATGGCTGAAGATATCCGCACCTCTTCAGACCGCATTTCAGCGCTGGTAGGGGCAGTGAAGAATTTTACTTTCATGGATAAAGATGCTACGCGGCAATTGACCGACATTCACTCAGGCATCCGGAATACCTTGACGATGCTGAACTATAAATTACGCAAGGGTAATATCAGTGTTATTGAAAATTATGACGATACGTATGCCGAACATCAATGTCTTTCCCGGCGAGCTCAACCAGGTATGGACCAACGTTATTGACAACGCGATTGATGCCATGGAAGTAAATGGCAAAGGCGTTCTTACGATCACCACTTCGCATGATGACAGGTTCGTGAAAGTAACCATTAAAGATGATGGCCCCGGCATTCCGGAAAACATCAAACAAAATATCTTTGCCCCGTTTTTCACAACGAAAGAAATGGGCAAAGGGACAGGCCTGGGTCTTGATGTGGTGAGCCGCATCATGCTGCAACATAACGGAGAAGTAAAAGTGAAGTCCGAACCCGGCGCCACCGAATTTGAAATTTGTCTTCCTATGTAGGAAAATTAAAAACGAACAAAGTTTGAGCTTCCGGTTCGTGAAGACACGAACCGTGGCGGCGCGGAAGGATTAACATTAAAAAGAAAAATAAATGCCGGGAATAATTTTTTGTTTCTTTCTGTTCAAGGCAAAAAAGAAGCAAAACAGAACAGGATTAAGGCCTTAAATAATTAAGAATCGTTGTATTTATCAGAGACACTGTGGTATAACGGTGGGATGGCCGGACAAACGCGCGGAGCGATCGGGTTGTCCTTGAATTTTTTGTTTCTTTTTTGTTCAAGCAAAAAAGAAAAGGAACAGAGCAGAACTAAGGCCTTAAAAATTAAGAACCGTTACTATTTATTAGAGACATTGTGATCGAACGGTGGGATGGCCGGACAAACGCGCGGAGCGATCGGGTTGTCCTTGAATTTTTTGTTTCTTTTTTGTTCAAGCAAAAAAGAAAATAAAGAAAACCGAGTGAGCAAGAGCTAATCCTCATTAACAACCTTAGAATTTATTCTATAAAAAAATTATTATGAACCAATCAATCATATTTGTAATCGACGACGACGTCCAGGTCCTCCGCGCCCTCACGCGCGATTTAAAAAACAAATACCGCCAGGATTACCGCATCCTCAGCACCTCCTCAGCAAAAGAAGCCCTGGACAGCTTGCTCGAATTAAAAAACAAAGGCGAGTCGGTGGCCATGTTCATATCCGACCAGCGCATGCCCGAAATGGAAGGCGTTGATTTTTTAGCACAGGCAATGGACTTTTATGATGACGCCAAGAAAGTGTTGCTCACCGCTTATTCCGATACAGACGCAGCCATCAAAGCCATCAATAATGTAAGGCTGGATTATTATTTAACCAAACCGTGGGATCCGCCGGAAGAAAAATTATATCCCGTGATCAATGATCTGTTAGACGACTGGCAGAACAATTTTCGCCCGGATTTTAAAGGCATCAAATTGGTGGGTTATCAATTTTCACCCAAGAGCCACGAGATCAAAGAATTTTTATCAGGCAACTTAATTCCCTATCAATGGCTGGAAGCAACGGACGAAGAAGGTGAGCAATTATTGCAGATCAATAAGGTGGAAGCCAAAGATTTACCGGCCGTTTTTTTTGAAGACGGAACCATGTTGTTAAGCCCGCATATCATTGATGTGGCCAAACGGATTGGTTTAAATCCTGAGGTAAAAAACGAAATATATGATGTGGTGATCATAGGCGCCGGGCCTGCGGGATTGGCGGCTTCTGTGTATGGCTCATCGGAAGGTTTGAAAACATTATTGATTGAAAGAAAAGCGCCCGGCGGACAGGCAGGCACCAGCTCACGCATTGAAAATTATTTGGGCTTTCCTACGGGCCTGAGCGGTGCAGATCTTACGCGCAGGGCCATGACCCAGTCAGCAAGATTCGGCACCGATTTTCTCACGCCGCAATCCGTAAAAACCATTGAAGTGCAGGATAATTATAAGAAAATTATTTTGGGAGATGATAAAGTGATCATGACCAAAGCCATTGTAATTACCACGGGCGTTGACTATCGCCAGCTTACCACGCCGGGCGTTTCTAAGTTCGCCGGCGCCGGCATTTATTATGGCGCGGCCAATACAGAAGCCTCCGCCTGCAAAGCTAAAAATGTGTTTATCGTTGGCGGCGGTAATTCTGCCGGGCAGGCCGCGATGTATCTTATCCAAATTTGCAAAGCAGGTAAATATATTGATCCGCAAAGACAGCCTGTCCTACACCATGTCTTCTTATTTAATTGACCAGATAAAAGGTGTAGAAAACATCACCGTTTGTGTAGGCCGCGAAGTGGTGGAAGCCAAAGGCGACGATCGCTTAGAGCAGCTGGACATTAAAAATATTACGACCGGCGAAGTCTATACAGAAGACGCCGCTGCCTTATACATCTTCATTGGCGCCAAGCCATTTACCGATTGGCTGGATGCATGAAATTATCACCAATGATAAAGGCTTTATTGAAACCGGCCGCGACCTGCAGCATTATGAAGATTATAAAAAAATATGGAAGCTGGAGCGCGACCCTTATTTACTGGAAACAAGCTGTGCCGGCATCTTTGCCGCAGGCGATGTACGCGCCGGCGCCATGAACCGCGTAGCCTCCGCGGTGGGCGAGGGTTCTATGGCGATAAGCTTTGTGCATAAATATTTGGGGGAGATGTGAGGGGTGTGAGATTCCGATTTTACGAACGGACACACCAAATACATAATGAGAAAAGTCTGGTTATTAAATTCGGTTTTTTTCGAAAAGCTAAATATTGCACAGGCGTATAAACTAAATTTGTGTGTTTTACGTAACCAATAAAAAAACACCTTGCTTATCAGTCATGACAGAAACACAGTCTTATATTATTGACGTAATAAATCTTATCCCAGATAATTCTATTTGCTTTATTCAAGCTCCAAGTATTGAAAAGCACTCTTCATTGAATAATTTATTAATGCCAAGTCAATTTGAATATTACCAACAAGTGATTTTATCGCCTTCTAACAAGGAGACACTCGTTGATATTATAATAGATGAACAGGTAGAAGAATATTTTCAAAGTATTGAAATAAAGCTTGACGGGCACCTTTACTTTGAAGGTTACGATGGAATGGAGTCTGGCACTATTTCAAAAGACATTAATCTTTATGAAGATTTTATAAGAGATTATGTCGACGTTGGTATGTGCACTGTATCCAGTGGGTGGTAATTAATGTTTGGGATTGTTGAGAATAAAAATATTACTTTGAATAGTAATTTAAAATTACTGATGGTTCTACTCAAAAGGAAATTTTTAATCGGAATGATTTGGAGGCAGAAGTTGCGTCTTATTTGTAAATTAATGATCCGATTCTGGATGCCAAGTAACAGAAGTTTAAAACAGTTTGTCAACAAAAAACACTGCAAGAATAAAAAGTGACACCACCACAAGAAACAAATAATGACCCAGAAAGCTATTATAATAGCGGCAATTTATCGAGTGAAAGAGGTGATTATGATAAAGCTATAGCAGATTATTCACAAGCAATTTCCCTTAATCCAGAATATGTGAATGCCTATATTTATCGGGCTGAATCATGGAGAGCTATTGGAGAATTCGACAGTGCTTTAAACGATTATACACGAGTAATTGAATTAAAGCCAAATTTAGCGCTAGCCTATAATAATCGTGGCACCTTATTAAGAAGTAAAGGTGATTATGATTTTGCAATATTAGATTTTACAAATGCAATTGAATTACAACCGGAATTAGACGCGTACTATTATAATCGCGGCAATACCTTGTATATGAAAGGGGAATATCAAAAAGCAGCTGATGATTTTTCTAAAGCAATATTGATTAACCCAGCAAATGCTCAGGCCTTTTGTCAACTTGGTTGTTCACAATACTATACTAACGACTTTGAGCTCGCTATTGAAAATGCTTCCAAGGCTATTATACTGAATCCTAACTATCCGGAAGCTTTTAATATTCGTGGGCAGACATGGATTGAAAAAAAGAGATTTGATGAAGCTATCGACGATTGTTCAAAAGCTATTTCTCTGAATCCGAATTTTCAGAAACCTTATGTGAATAGAGGAAGGGCTTTGCATTTTAAACATAGATATAATGAAGCAATAGCGGATTTTTCACAGGCAATTAAGTTAAGGCCAGAGGATGATATTGCTTACTCTAACCGCGGCGGTTCTTGGCGCTCTTTAGAAAAATATGCGGAATCTATAGATGATTACTCTCAAGCTATCATTCTAAATTCAGATAACTCCGAGTCTTATAATGGTCGAGGCTCTTGTTGGGAATCTCTAAAAAAATTTTCGAAAGCATTAGAAGATTTTTCAAGCCATCGTCTTGAGGCCAAATGAGCCTATGTATTACAACAACAGAGGAAACGCATGGAATGGGCTAAATGAATTCTCCGAAGCAAAAAGCGATTATTCTAGAGCAATTGTTCTGCAACCCAATTTTGCAGCTCCTTACTTTAATTTATATTCCTTATATATTAAGTCCAACAAAACCTTGGCTTTATACAATCCTGAACAGATCAAATTATTTGGATTTAAACAAAATAATCTTTCTAAGTGAAGCTTATAGCAAAAATTTTTTATTGCCATTTATGTTGCGCCGGGTTTTATATAAATTGTCATTAAACCAACCTCTAAAATCTTTGTTAGGTACCTATACAGAAAATCAGTCGTATTGTGAAAACTGCGACCTTTTTTTAGATTTAATTAAGTATAACTATTTTGATACAGATATTTTAATAAACAAACTGCGGTTAAAAGCACTTATTAACTACTTCATGGGTGATTGTATTGAAGCATTCAAAATTTTTGACAATGAGATTGACACAATAGAATCTGAAACTCTTGACCTTAGAGACCAATATTATTATATAAAAAGCGCACAAGAGTTTCTGGAACCGTACGAAGGAATTTTACACTTTGTAATAAAGCAGATTGAGGCGGATGGAAGAAAAGTCTAGAAAATAAATATTATTCGGGACTAATTTATCTATTGATCGGCGATGTAGAAAATGCAGAAATTTTCTTTAAAGATGCTGCTAAGAGTGGATTTCGCCCGGCCCTTTATCAATTAGCAGGATTGTATAATAAAAATCAACTTGAATTTTTAAAAGGAAAGGAGATTTGTGAGCGAATACGACGTTTAGAAGAATTAAATTCTGAACGTTATAATTTTATAAATGGTCTTGTGCCTTTTATCTTATCTGATACAGCAGATTTATTTATTAATTTATTCAATTATTGCAAGTACTATTCCTATTATATTGAGAATATAGAAGAAATACAAATAGTCCGTGATTTCTTAAAAAGTCATGGATCGTATAATAGAACCGAGTTTTGGGATATTGTGGAATTAAATGAAAAGGATAAGCAATTTCTCAAAAATAAAGTTGCCTACTACGAATTATTAGAATTTGAACAGGCACTTTTTAAGGCATTCGATGATTTTTGTAAGGCAGAAAAAGAAGAAGGTTTCCTCCAAAAGATATCTAATAATAATAATGCACTTAGGGCATATAGCGAACTCAAAAGCGCGATTGATGATGAAGATTTTAAAAAAACCAATTTAACTTATGAAAAAGCATTGGCGATAAAAATAAAAGACATAAAAAGGGAACAATTGCCACCAAAGTGGTTTCTTGTGTTCACAAAATTACTTTATCTAAAAGGATACCTGACGAATAGGGAAGCACTATGTCTGCATCTTTATGCACACAAATTAGCTATCCGAACTAAGGATCAAGCAATAGTTGATGGAATAAATTTGGAAATAGAAGAATGGTTTAAAGCTTTAACAGGAATTCCATCTCCGTTTATTATTAGATTAGCATTCAAAACTTTTAAATTTATTCAGGATGGAGTTGCAGTTGCCGATGCTGCGGATAATGATTATAATGATTATCTTGATTTTAAAGAGAATTATTACGCCCATCTTGATTTCTGGAAAAGCAGATTAATAAAGGAATTTAGCTAGAACGAGGCTGTATGGAAAACAATGTGGATTACTGGAAATAGAATTTCTGATTTGATTATCATGTCCTGAGTTACAAACTCCGGACAGCAGCCAGTTTTCGGTTTACGGATACTACGAATAGCTGGGAGGTCAACCTATTTCAGGGTAAGACATCAGGCTAACAATTGTGAAACAAACAAAAATGATTAGAGAATTTATTATACGGGATTTGATAATATGCGCTGTTGTAATTTTTTATTTTGTTTTTACAATTCGCAATTTTCTTGTCTTTAGAAAAAATGTAATCTTTACGGGTAAGATAAAAGTCTTCCACTTAATCATGATATGGTTGATACCTTTTATCTGGATTTTGATTTTAAAAAGCCTAACAAAATCTACTCCCGGTTCACATGAAATAGAGAATAAAAATACCACTAAACCATTTTCTGATAATGACAATGATGTAATAAAGGCTTCAAATATGGGATTTTAAAAGGGCTGATCATTCAAAAAGAAATTTAATTAGACTTGCAAGTATTTTTTTCATGCTAAATAAAAGCTGCAAGATTATGTAAAAAATAATCTTTAACCCAAAAAGTAGTTTTCTACATTTTGACTTGTTTGAACTGCCACGAACCGGGGCGAAGGTTTTGATTTAAAATAGGTTTTAATTTCAATAATTGTTATTAGTGGCTCTTGGAATTATCAAAACGATTTACCTCTTCTCAATCAACCTCTCCAACCTCCTCATCATCTCATCCTTCTCCTTCAACATCCTCTCGTACAATGCAATCTTTTCTTCGTGAACTTTAATTAATTGCTCTACAGGATTGATTGTGGAATTGTAAAAAATGGATGCTGGTTGATTACAATTATCAAAAGTATTTGAAATAATGTTGATCGCCTGTTCCTCATCAAAATTCTGAATAGCTTCAACAGGTATTTTAAGTGCTGCAGATACTTGTTGTAGTATAGTAGGGTCTATAGTTTCTTTCTGTTCCAGTAAAGAAATCTTTTGCTGATTCCAGTCGTCGCCCAGCTCATTAGCCAGTGCATCTTGCTTAATACCGAGCATTTCGCGGAAGCGCTTTACGTTTCGGCCTTCATGTATTTTTTTGGTATTGGTTGCACTCATCATAAGCAAATTTAATTCTTAAACTGTAAAAATATTATAACTCTAAAGTTATAGAAAAAACAAAGTAAAACCAGTAAATCACCAACTTAAAATGTTGGATACGGGATCGTTGTGGACATGCTTTTCTTTTGTAATAAAGCCTGTGGGGGCGAGAACAAAATTTGTCGAATTTCTAAAGCATTATTCAATCTGATAAAATCATTTTATGAAAAAAGAAATCTTCCAAAGACGTCTTTGAGAAAAAGTGCTGGTCATATAATATAATCTAAAATGCAAGGTTTTGTATTCTTCCCGTGATCTGTACATTAACCTGTGATGGCATAGTGGTATGTTTACTTATAAATAAAATAGGACTGCTATTGGCGGAAAGAACAGATACGCCGTACCAGGGCTATCCTTTCTCCCTGTCATAGCCGTCTCAAGTCCGGCATAAGTCCGGCATATCCCGGACTTAACCCGCTGATGTATACTAACAGCACTCTATCTAAACGCACGATGGTAGGGATTTAGTCTATCGTATATGCGGGGCAGTAGTAATGCTAACTACCCCCGCTCTTCTTAGAATGTTCAAAATAAAAAAGGGTTGCTGTCATTTGCTGTTCTTAGAATGTTCAAAATAAAAGGGTTGCTTTCCTGAGGTTTGTAACTCAGAACATTCTATTATTTTTATAAAAAAAATTATGGCTACAGGCTGTTATAAAATAACAGATCAGGGAGCAATGTATTTTGTAAGCTTTGCCGTCGTTGGCTGGGTGGATAATCAGCCAAAAATAATTTATACTCCACCATTTGCTGCACAGAAATTAGAGTATATTCACAACAATCCGGTGGAAGCGGGAATAGTAGAAAAAGCGGAAGAATGTATTTATAGCAGTGCAAGAGATAATTATTCTAGAAAACAAGGTGGATTAATAAAAATAGAATTTCTGATTTGATTATCATGTCCTGAGTTACAAACTCAGGACCAGCCAGCTTTCGATTTACGGTAACTACGAATAGCCGGGCGAAAAGCACTAAAACTCAAACCCTTATTATGAATAAAAAGTTATTTATTGTCGCTGTCTCGTTTTCATTAATTAGCCTTCAATGTAAGAAGGAGCCAGACCTTCTTCCTAAAATTGACGTTTCAAAAATCACCGAGATAGATAAATATTCAGTTGGCTCAGGACAGGTAGATAATGACGACTGGAAGCAATCGTCATTGACACCTACTGAGCTTTCCTTATTTCAGATACCCAGTCCATCACAATTAGCTAATACTGAAAAAGCAAATATTGCAGTTCATCCAGCTTATCCAAATCCCACATCTGGAATCCTTTACTATTCTTCAAATATTTCAAAATTCACGCTACTTCAAATAGTAATTACTGACAACATGCTGAATGTTAAGGACAGGTTCTTCTTGACACCTTTAGGAACTAATGACACAGACATAGAATTAGTTCAACTGAAGTTTGACGCAATCAAATATTTAAATAATACCAATTATAGAATATATTATGGGTATTATAGCTTAGCTGATGGATTGTATTTTACTGGCCACGGAGATATCAAAATTATTAGATGACAAGTCTCATCCCCGGTTGGTCTTCCAAAAAAGGAAAACACCTCCAACGGGCGTATTCCTCCTCCAAAGGAGTCTTGTGGACCGGCCCGTGACTTGCCGTTACTAAACTTGTGATAAGCAAAAAAGTAGAAAATTATATTCCCGCATGACTTTGTCTTCGTAAAGCCGTGGGGCAGGAGGCGGAGACAAAAATTTACATAGTTGCAGAAGTAGGGACAGGTCGCGACCTGTCCCTACAAGAATCCGGGTAGTTCTCCAACTAGCCCAGGCCTCCTCCAAAGGAGTCCTGTGGACCGGCCCGTGACTTGCCGTTACTAAACTTGTGATAAGCAAAAAAGTAGAAAATTATATTCCCGCATGACTTTGTCTTCGTAAAGCCGTGGGGCAGGAGGCGGAGACAAAAATTTACATAGTTGCAGAAGTAGGGACAGGTCGCGACCTGTCCCTACAAGAATCCGGGTAGTTCCCCAACTGGCGCAGGCCTCCTCCAAAGGAGTCCTGTGGACCGGCCCGTGACTTGCCGTTACTACATCCTCATAACCGAAAAAGTAGAAAATCATTTTTTATTTGGCGAATCTGATATTCTTATTCTAAATTTATAGTAGCATTTCTCAAAGTCCTTTCTCATAATTGAAAAACAGCATCCTGTTGAAATCAAAAAGATCAATACATGCTTAAATTTTTCTAAAAAAACAATTATGAAAAAGATTTCCTATTGGGCAAAAAACCATAGACATGAAGCCCGCATCACAATAGTCATTTGCTATATTATTCTAAATTTTCTCGCGGTCATTACCGGCTATTTCGTTCAGCAGATGGGAATTTTGCTGCTGCCCGCATTTTTAATTAGTTGCTTTGCGATTTTTATGGCGGCCGTAATTGCCTATCCTTCCAAATACCGGAAGGGCGCGGGTTTCAGCGCTTCTGCATTTTATAATTTACAAAAAACCTGCGATTTTGTTATTGCGGCATGTACCTTTTGCATGATCTTTTATCTAAGTAACCGGCCGGAGAATTTATTCCGGTTTTATCCCCAGGTTAATGCGTATGTGATCAACCATAACCCAAAAGACAATGTAGCGAAGCCCTACAAATCGATCAGTGATTTTTCCGCTTCATTAAAGGATAAGAACGGCAATACGCTGAAGTGGAAAGAGCGAAAAAAGCTCTTGAAAGAACAGGTAAGGGCCATTAAAAAAAATAACGATCTTTCACAAGGCTCAAAAACGCTTCTTATCATTTTGTCCGTTCTTGTCGCACTGGGTTTGATTTCCCTTGTAGCCGGCCTGGCCTGCAGCTTATCGTGTGATGGCGCTGATGCGGCAGCGGTAATAGTAGGTGTAGGTGGAACAGCATTGATCGTTTTTCTGCTGGTACTCGTCATCAGATCAATCAACGGCAAAAAAAGAAAAAAGAAAATGGAAGCTGAAAAGCCTTTAACGAACCCCGAATGATTTGAATAGTTTTCAGGTATGAGGTATGGGGTATGAGGTGTGAGGTGTCAGGTATCGGGTATGAGGTATGAGGCATTTGCTGGCGCGGGCCGGTCCACAGGACTCCTTTGGAGGAGGCCCTTGACTTGTCGTTACTGACTTGTCGTTACTGAAATTGTAACCCTTGACTTCACGTAACCTGGTCTGTAACTTCACCTCACTAAACCGCCCACAATTCCATCTCCATTCATAACTTTATAGGCAACTTAGATATTATGGAAGTCAGTGACCAATGGTATGAAGATTTTTTCCAGGGAATAAATTGTGATATGTGGAAAGACGCTATGCCACCTGAGGTTACAAAGCAGGAGGTTGATTTTTTGTTGGGTGAACTCCATTTACAGCCCGGCCAGCATCTGCTTGATATTCCCTGTGGCTTTGGAAGGCATGCTATTGAATTTGCAAAAAGAGGGTATAAGGTTACCGGTGTTGATATATCAGCCACATTCGTGAATGATTTGGCTGAGAAAATAAACTCCGAAAAGCTCGACATCAACGTGATCCGGGGAGACATACTCAAGGTGGATCTTAATGATACCTTTTCAGGAGCCATTTGCCTGGGAAACAGCTTTGGCTATTTCAATTTCGACAAAATGAAATTATTTATCGAAAAGGTTTCTTCATGCCTGGAAATGGGAGGCAGGTTTATCATAAATTCCGGGATGATAGCCGAAAGCATTTTGCCTAACCTTTCGCACTACTCAAAAAACAAAACATACACGGTGGGGGGGATTACTATGGAGGTCACCAATGTTTATCATGTTGAGGATAGCTACATGATAAGCGATCTTCTTTATACAAAAGCAGGCCGGACGGAGCGACATGCCTATAAGCACTATGTATTTACATTAGGGGAAATAAAACGGCTTTTGAAACTATATGGGCTAAGAACGATTGCAACCTATGGTTCGACATCAAAAGCAGAATATAAAGCTGGCGACCAACAAGTTTATATTGTTGCAGAAAAGTAGGGACCCGTCGCGACCTGTCCCTGCAGTAACGGGCCTGTGATAAGCGAAAAAGTAGAAAAATCATATTCTTGCAGTGCCGATTGATTTTAGAATGATGAAAAAATGAATTCATATTCCGGAAAGCACGGTAACGGCGCGGCCTCCGGGCCTATGACTTGCAAGTTGCTATCTTTAAAGTAACGCCCCAGCGCCTAAAACCGTTCTCTCCTGGTTAGGCGTTACGTAATCTTATTTTTATCACATTGAGATCGCAATAAATAGGTTTTAAATTAGTTTTGTTCAATTATTGTCATTATATTACGGTTGATTTTCCTTCTTTCCTCCTTAATCTCAGGACACCGCTCCTAACCTTTTGATAGCACTTTGAATTGAATTTTGGTTCTCGCTGCTGCCGGCTATTGTGCGAGTTTTGATGAGGCCGTTTTTTATTGCGTTGTATTTCATTTCAATTTATAACCTCCAAAATTTTGATTCTATGCCAAATTATTTTTTCCGTGCAACCTCAATTGTATTATCTATTATCAAAAAGGGCAACCTCTTTTTTATAATATTTTGGTTGTCATCATCGGTTGGCTGTAAAAATGCAACTCAAAATAGCAAGGTGAAATCTGATAGTGTAAATGTGCCTAAAATAACGGATACATCTAAACTTGCTGCGTACCCGAAAACAAATAATTTATACTGTACTGTATTTGTCTAAGTGCGAACTTGCATCTATTTTTCCCCGGTTTGGGGACACAAATAAAGTTCACTTCATATTATTTGAGCCAATTTACACTTCGGACGGGAGTATATCACTAGCAGCATTCGCTGGCCGAAAGATTGAAGAGGCGTCTAATTATGAGGAAGCCTCCGCTCCGCCTGTTATCTTACACGTCACTACGGTTTCTATGTTTGACATGACAAATAAAGATGTATTACTTGCCGGTCAGGAAGTTAATAGAAGAAATGTCCAACATGGCAACCAAGATGATTTAAAAATACTGCGAGAGATGAAAAATGATTCTTCCTGCAAATACATAATTTTCGTGCCAACTGTATTTTTGTATCCCGGGACGAGCTCACTTTATGAGATTACCTATGGAATTGGATGTTCTGACACCATTCCGACTTCTAAAATGCCTGACTTTTTAACAACCATCTCAACAAACCCAACGCCACCAAGAAATTCATACTCAAGTAAATGAAAGTGTTTCAGGAAATTTTTGACTGGTCAGAAGTATGGGCCTTATTCATTCCCCTAGTCACTTTGTTTTTGAAGCCCCGCCAGCCGAAATATCTAAGGCCGGTGATATGGTATTTGTGGATAGCGATTCTTATCAATATATTGAGTGATGTAATAAGCGACTTTCCGGGAAGAACTTTTTTAGGAGATTCTAACAATCCTTTCTACAATATTCATTCATTGGTTAGATTTACATGTTTCAGTCTTTTTTTCTACTTAAGCGATAAAGTGTACCGGCGAAAATTTGTATTGCTTGAGGCTTCACTTTTCATCTTATTCGTAATATTCAATTTTACATTGGTTGAAAACTTTTTTAATTTTGACTCTTTCAGCGGCACGTTATTTATTGTAGAATCATTTTGCTTGTTGATATTTTGCCTGCTGTACTACCTTCACGAGCTGAATGCAGATTCAGACAATATCATGAGTACAAAAGAATTTTGGTTAGTAACAGGGTTGAGTACTTATGTGGTGATTAATTTTTTTGTATTTCTTTTTTACGAACCGTTACTATCGCAGAATCGCCATCTTGCGACGAACATCTGGAATATTCATAATGTAGCATACATTTTTCTTTGCATTTTTATATCTAAAGCGTTTTATGCACCTTCTCTTAATTGATATCTGGACAAGGATCATTATTGGCATTACGGCGATGGTGTTGCTGTTCACCAGTTTCATTATCGCATTTATGTACAGCCAGAAAAAAAAGATTCAATACCATAAAAACCTGCATGCTTTACATGAACAGCAAAAGCTGGAACTCACACAACAAAATGAATCTTTGGAAAAGCGGGTTGAAGATAGAACGCTCGAGCTATCAGAGCAAAAAGAAATACTGCAAAAATCACTTAAAAGTCTCAAATCCGCCCAGTTGCAACTCATACAATCTGAAAAAATGGCCTCATTAGGAGTACTTACAGCGGGGATAGCTCACGAAATACAAAATCCTTTAAATTTTGTCAATAATTTCTCAGATATCAATAAAGAGTTGCTGGTTGATATGAGAGATGAAATTAATAAAGGCGATCTTGATCAGATCAGAATGATCACAAACGACATCATTGAAAATGAAGAAAAGATAGGTCATCACGGAAGGCGTGCCGATGCCATTGTAAAGGGTATGCTTCAACATAGTGGAGGCAGTGTGGGTGCAAAGGAACCCTCAGATATCAATATATTGTGCGACGAATATTTGCGTTTGAGTTATCACAGCTTCAAGGCAAAGGACAAGTCTTTTAATGCAACCATTAAAACTGATTTTGATTCGAGTATTGGTAAAATAGAAATAGTCGCACAGGACATCGGCAGGGTTCTTTTGAATTTATTTTCCAATGCTTTCTATGCCATGAGTAAAAAACAGAGTACCTATGACAGTTCATATCAACCAACCCTGTTAATTCAAACTGTCAAAGTGAGCGACAATCTGAAAATTATTATCCAGGACAATGGCGTTGGCATTCCACCTAAAATATCTGATAAAATTTTTCAGCCTTTTTTCACAACCAAACCCACAGGCGAAGGAACCGGTTTAGGTTTAAGCATCAGCTATGATATAATTAAGGCTCATAGTGGAAAATTAACTGTTGAAAGTGAAGAAGGGATAAAGACGACATTCATTATTGAAATCCCACTAACATAGTTAAAATATACAAACACAGGGCAAAGCCTGTTTTAAAACATCAAACCATCATCACTAATGGAGGTCTTCCCGACCTGTGCCCTTGTCACTCATGTTTGTGATAAGCAAAAAAGTAGAAAAACCATATTCTGCAAAATCTTTCCAACTACAGCCCAAGGCAGGACCATTCGCCCGAAAAAGGAATCAGCTACGTGATCCACAACAGCGTATATCGCCGGAAACGCAGCATCATATTTTCGATGTCAGTCTTATTAATGAAGCGCAATTTTTCAAGCTGCGAATACGGAAGCCAGCCCCTTTCCAGCCACTTTTTTGCAGTCTTGGGACCAACGTGAAATTTAGCGAGGAACACAGCATACGCGTACCACGATCCGACAAAACGATTGGCTCATTCTTATCAGGCACCTCATCCAGCTTGAGCGATTGTATTTTCAAAATGTCACTCAGCGTTGGGGTAGAAGCGGCTTCCACATTTGCGATCTTGCGGACAAGAAACGGGCAGACAAAGAGAACAAAATAACCAAAACAAAAAAGAAATAGTTTGGCTGCGTCAGTTGCAGATTGCCCGGAAACGCAGCATCATATTTTCGATGTCAGTCTTATTAATGAAGCGCAATTTTTCAAGCTGCGAATACGGAAGCCAGCCCCTTTCCAGCCACTTTTTTGCAGTCTTGGGACCAACGTGAAATTTAGCGAGGAACACAGCATACGCGTACCACGTATCCGACAAAACGAATGGCTCATTCTTATCAGGCACCTCATCCAGCTTGAGCGATTGTATTTTCAAAATGTCACTCAGCGTTGGGGTAGAGGCGGCTTTCACATTTGCGATCTTTCAGACAAGAAACGGGCAGACAAAGAGAAGAAAATAACCAAAACAAAAAAGAAATAGTTTGGCCGCGTCAGTTGCAGTTTGAGGTTTAGCGTCCGAGTAAGGTGGCATGAGGAGCGCAAAGAACGCAGTAAGCAAACATATAAGCGCAATTCTTATTTTTAGCCAGCTCAATCATTTCTGAAAAAATTATTCGATCAATAGCTTATCAGAATAAATAATTTTCTTGTCAACACCAGTTATTTGGATCAGGTACAGTCCTTTTACAAGTTTTGAATGAAGCTTAAAGTTTTCAACCTGTCCGCCAGATTTGACATACACTTTTTCATAATCTACAAGCCGGCCCTGAAGATCGGTAAGTTCAATTTTATATTCCCCGAGTACTTTATTTTCAAATGAAATTTTTATTTGGCCATTGCTAACCGGGTTTGGATAAATGGTAATAAAACTATTACCAATTACCTCAATGGGCGCCAAAGTTAGCGTGTTCATTGTTGCATCGCTTTGATTTAAAAGATAACTGCTTGCCAGATCAGACGCAGTAAACATCTCACCGGTTCCTGGTAATTTGACAGAAGAAAGATCCCTCATGTTAACTCTGTAAAATCCGCCGGCTGCATTTCCGCTGCTCACAACTACGCTTCCGTCTTTATCAACAGCAGCGCCGTTCAGAGAAAAAGTAGCAGGCAAATTGAGAACAGCACCCTTATAAGTTGCCACCCTTGAATCGGGATCAATTTCAAAAACCTGGTGTGCGGCAGTAAACAAAATCAATTTGCCGGAAGCGTCTGCCACCATATCTCCGCCCCAGCTGCTGCATTGATTATGAACAGAAATTCCATTGTTAGAACCGGCATCTACGATATTCCCAAGATCGGTAATCATGACTTTCCTCCCGGTTGTAAAGCTGATCAGGTGATTGGCATCATTGGTCAGCGCATAACCATTTCCGTTTGCACCGATCGTCATGCGGGTAATATTAAGAGCCTGATCATTAAAATCGCTAATATTTACCAGGGGTTTGCTAATCGTGTAAAATACAGGCGCAGCGGCTTCTGCATTCATATCGAGCCAAATCAGTGCGCCGGTTCGCATGGAGGCAAAAAATAATTTTCCATGTTTTTGATCATAAGCCATGGCAGCACTGGTTAACTCTGTTGGAGACGGATTGATCGCCGATGCTTGTATTGGTATATTTGTATTTATTTTTTCAGAAACTGCTGAAGGCAGTCCCAGCATTACTTTATCCACCGGTTGCCGCGTTTCTGCGTTTACGAAGGAAAATTTTGTTTTCCCGTTTTCAAACAGTGATGAAGTTGCATTTCCGGTAGATAAATCAATACTTCGAATATCTGTCCAGTTCATATCTCCTTTTCCATGTCCTGTAATAGCGAAGCCGGTGCTGCGTTGTGAATAGGAAATCTGATAAAAAAGTATAAAAACTATGGTGGCTAAAAATGTATGTTTCATAGCAAAGTTTTTATTTGAGAGGGAAAATGGCAGACTAAATTTACATATATTTTATATACGCCAACAAAAAAATTAGCAGTCGCTGCGCAGGCCGCAAGTTGCGACCATCGCGGTGCAACTTTCTGGTTTTTGATTTAGCAAGCCCCGCAAGAATTTAGAGATGGGACAACTTCAGATTTGACAACTTTTAAAAAGTTCATTACCCCCGCAAATGGAATCTATTTTTACCGGACAGTAATAGTTACAAACTCAGGACAGCGCTACTTTTCGATTTAACGAAAACTACGGAAAGCGGAGCAATGTCAATCCCTAATATTTGAAACATAAATAAATTCAGGTAAATTGATTAGATACTTGAATTTATTTTCATTAAACTAATAAGATCATGAATTTTTTAAAAATTATTTTTTCACTTTTGTTGGCGTCCGCGCCAACAGTCGATTAAGCATGATTTCTATGGGGGAAAGAAATTTATTATTAATATTTTGTAATATCAATGATGGTTCAAAATTATCATACTGAGTTTTTAACAGCAACAATTTTTAATTGGAATCATTTATTGAAGATGACATTCATAAACGAGGTTGTTGTTGATTCTTTTCAATGGCTGGTAAAAAGAGAAAAAGTGTATTATCAACGCTTTTGTCATTATGCCCAATCATTTTCATTTGATTTGGAAAATATCAGATGGGTTGGAGAGAAAAAATGTGCAAGGAGACTTATTCAGTTTCACTGCTCATGAATTCAAAAAAGAATTAAAGAAATCTAATGCTGAACTTTTAGAAGATCATTTTGTAAATAAGCGGATAGGCAGTTTTCAATTCTGGGAAAGAGAGCCTATGATTAAAGAATGCCGGACAAAAAATTTCTTTCGACAGAAATTGAATTATATACATTTTAATCCCTGTCAACCGCATTGGAATCTGGCTGAGGCCCTGACAATTATAAATATTCATCTGCGAACTTTTATGAAACAGGAATCCGGATTTTGAATTTGTCACGCATTTTAATGATTTTTAAACTTTAAGTAAGGAAATCGAGTGGCATCAAAGATAAAGCGAGGCTTCGGAATTGGAATCTGGCTGAGGCGCCTGAAAATTATAAATATTCATCTGCGAAGTTTTATGAAACAGGAATCAGGGATTTTGAATTTGTCACGCATTTTAATGATTTTTAAACTTTAAGTAGGGAATAGGAGGCTGTTGGCGGGGACGCCAACAGCAGCAGGGCTAGTCGGTCTAAATATTGCCAAATTCGAAGGCAAAAAGAAAATGCTGTCAGCTAATATTGGCTGACTGGATTCTATTTGGCTTTTAGTAGTTAACTTCAACTAAATATTTTCAATTCGGCATTTGTTTTGGAGCCTGACGTTTAATACATTTCCTTCCTTCGCAATTACTCAACGTTTGCGTCTTGCTGCCAAAACATCTTAAATTCTTCGACTAACAATTAGATCTTACTAACAATTAAAATAAATCAATGTCGGATAATGCCAATGACAGATCTTTAGTCACTCCGATAAATACACCATCGGAAAATCCACCGGAAGAAATTATTCCTATTAACGAAACAGAGATTATTGTTCCTAATCAGCAAATTGAAAATATGGAAGTACATCATCATGCACATCATGAAGGAAAGAAAAGCTGGAAGTCTTATGCATGGGAATTTCTGATGCTTTTTTTTGCCGTCTTCTGCGGTTTTTTAGCACAAAACTTTTTAGAGCATCGGCTTGAAAAAGAAAGAGGTAACCAATATGTGCGTTCTATGATAGAAGATATTGTATCGGACTCAACAAAAATTAATCAAACCTTTGAATTCACCAAAAAACAACAATTAGCTTTAGATAGTTTATCGGCATTATTTTATAATCCACCTTACAGCGACAGCACAATTAAAAGAATGTATATTTTGATGTTAAAGTATACAATGAATGAAGCTAACGTCACATTTACCAAAAGAACAGTTTCTCAATTAAAAAATTCAGGGGGGATGCGATTAATCCCGAACAAAATATCTGCCGATGAAATTACAAAATACATTGAAGGGGCAGAAGCTATTGAATCGCAAGGAGATTATTTTAAAAACATTGCATTAGGTGAAATTATAAAATTAAATAACCAAATATTCTACTTAAAATACACAAAAGGAGTTACACGAAAGAATATAGATGATTTCATGATGAAGGCGCCTGTTAAATTAGCGAACCATAATGCAAATTTGTTAATAGAATATAGCAACCAGCTATTCTTTACATCGGGGCTATTAATAAATTATAATAATAAAATAACCGACTTTAAATCAGAAATTTTGCAAACAATAGAAATTTTAAAAAAAGAAAATCACATAGACTAATTGCGCGTGAACGTACGGAATCGGGTTTGGCAATTGTCCGGCTGCGGGCAATAACAATCAGCTACAAAGCAATATAAGCAATCGTTAGTCAACCGGCGCGGTCCTCCCGGTCTGTGCCGCAGCGTCACTTAGAGTTGTGATAAGCGAAAAAGTAGAAAAAGGAGAGAAAATTTGTGAATGGAAAGAGGGAGTTTATACTCAACAAAACAATTCGCGCTGCTCTATGCGTCCGCGCCGGCAGCCGGATAAGCAGATGATTTCTATGGAAAAAAGAAATTTGCTACAGCGTGGCAAAAGGTGGTTATCTGGCTGCTTATCGTTTTGACGGCGAAGAGAAATTATCCGAAGATAATTTTGTTTACGTGTAAAGAAAAAGAGGCCGGGCCTGGCTGAAAGGCAATGTTTTGATATGCGTTACCTGGCGGCTTCTATAAAAATATAAACCCTTCCCCGGCTCGTGGCACAGGAAAAACATTTTTTCATCTTACGTGAAGATATTAGATGGCACATGCAAATAGTATAGACCCAAATTCGTATCTCTGCTGCTGAACATTTAAGCAGGAACGGCGACAATTTTTCATCCAATGTGGGTGTTCCGCCCTTCCCGTGCGAGCCGCTCGTTTACTGGCCCACAGCGAAAATAATTGAAGGTTCTGCCGTATCCCGTACAGCTGTTAAATAAATAAGGACTGCCTACTTAGATTGTACCTAAGTTCATTTTATATAAGATATATCTAACAGTGCAGGAAATTATTATTAAGGAAAGCAATGCAAGCCACTTAAAATTGAATTTTTGTTATAGATTTAATGTTTGTAAGTCCCTGGTTTTCCTTGTCCCCCGCGAAAACCCCGGACAGCGGAACTAACCAATATGAGCACGCTAAGTGTACAGGAAAAACCCAAATCAAGTTTTACGATAACTGATCAGGCAAAATGATGTAACAAACATGAAAAAATATTGTACTTGTATAGTCATACTATGTTGGTTGTTGCCGGTAAAATTATTTGCCCAGCAGCCCGATATTACGGGCATGTGGTATGGCGAAATAACGATTATCGACACCCAGGATGTTAAGCTTCCTTACGAGGTTGCAGTGAGCGAAGGAAAAGGAAGGTTGTTTGGATATGCAAGAATTGTTTTTCATGCCAATGGAAAAGATGAGGCCGGTGTGCAAAACATCAGCATCAGGCGTAAGGGTAACAACATTGTAATGGAAGATGAAGATTTTATTACTTATAACTTTTCGATTAAACCTTCCAGCCATGTAAAGAAAAAGATGAGTGTGGTGCTCACAACGACGGCTACCGAAATGATACTGGAAGGATCCTGGAGTACCAACATTACGCGCTACAACAAGCCGTACAAAGGAACTGTTTTGTTGAAGAGAAAAATTGAATTCAAAAAACTGGAATTGTTTAAAAGCCTGGATACCTTGAACCTGGCTTCCACGTTATCTTTTTTAAACAGGCCGGAAACAGAAGCCGTTGTTGCGGTGGCTGCTCCTGCTGAGAAAAAACCAGAACCGTTACCCGTTGTTCCGGAGCCTGATCCTGTTTTCATAGTTCCGTCGATTGAAAAAGCATCGCCCGGATTATTGGCCGAAACAAAAAAATTACAACCTTCAACGGCTAAAATAGCGCCGCCGTCACAACCAAAGAAAGCGCCAATCGATAGTGCATTGATAGCGCCAAAATCAGTCCCTGTAGTAGTTGTTGCAGCTCCGCCAATACCGGAGAAAAAAATGCCTCCGCCACCGAAAAAAGAACCGGATAAAAAACCCGTGATAGTTGCGGTACAGCCACCACCGGTGAAAAAAATACCTCCGGCTCCGCCACCAAAACCTCAACCGGAGAAAAAAGTGGTGGTAACTGCTGTGCAGCCACAACCGGAGAAAAAACCTGGAGTAGTTGCCGTTCAGCCACAATCTAAACCTGCACCTCCTCCTGTTGCGGTAGTGGCACCGTCGACTGTACACGGTGCTGCCGAAATTGAAAAACGTGTTACGAAATCTGATCAGTCACTTTATTTTGAATCCGACAGTTTGTTGCTTACGCTGTATGATAACGGGGAAGTGGATGGCGATACGGTGACGGTATTAATGAACGGCAATGTGATTTTTTCAAAAGCAGGACTTACGACAGTAGCAAATAGCAAAACTATTTATATCACTCCTGGTATGGATTCTGTAAAGCTGGTGATGTATGCCGAAAATCTTGGCTCAATACCACCTAACACGGGCCTGCTGCTTGTAGATGATGGTGAAAAAAGATACTACGTTCGCTTTACTGCTGATCTGCAAACGAATGCTGCGATTGTATTGCGGAGAAAAAAGAATAAATAATATGGATGAAGATATTTGCGTGGAAAGCGTCAATGCAGTGGGCCGAGCCGAAGGCTCTTAATTAACTCCTTGATTCTTTTCAACGGATTAAAATCCGTTGTTACAAAATGAACCGAGCCTACGGCTCTTAAGAACTCAAATAAGTCGTAAGAATGGAAATAACTCTAAGAATGGAAATAAAATGATAACAGATAAAAATCTTACCATTTTTTGCAACCAAACCGGCGGGAGAAGGCAGGTCTGGGATTCAGTTTGCATTATGACATCGCAAAAGCGCGTGGAGACGTGAAAGTGGAGTCCGGGGAGGGACAAGGAGGAGTTTATTATTCAGTTGCCTGGATGAACAGAGTTTGCAGAGGCGTAGCCTCGAATTGATATTGTAACAACGGATTTTAATCCGTTGCAAAGAAAGAGAAATTAGTAAAGAGAACCGTAGGTTTGGAACATAAAAAAAGATGGCGAATACGGTTACAAAATGAACCGAGCCTATGGCTCTTAAGAATGCAGATAACTCTTAAGAATGTAAATAAAATGATAACAGATAAAAATCTTACAACCATTTTTTACACCAAACCCGCAGGGCAAGGCAGGCCTGGGATTCAGTTTGGATTATGACATCGTAAAAGCGCGTGGAGACGTGAAAGTGGAGTCCGGGGAGGGACAAGGAGGAGTTTATTATTCAGTTGCCTGGATGAACAGAGTTTGCAGAGGCGTAGCCTCGAATTGATATTGTAACAACGGATTTTAATCCGTTGCAAAGAAAGAGAAATTAGTAAAGAGAACCGTAGGTTTGGAACATAAAAAAAAGATGGCGAATACGGTTACAAAATGAACCGAGCCTATGGCTCTTAAGAATGCAGATAACTCTTAAGAATGTAAATAAAATGATAACAGATAAAAATCTTACAACATTTTTTACACCAAACCCGCAGGGCAAGGCAGGCCTGGGATTCAGTTTGGATTATGACATCGTAAAAGCGCGTGGAGACGTGAAAGTGGAGTCCGGAGAGGGACAAGGAGGAGTTTATTATTCGGTTGCCTGTATGAACAGAGTTTGCAGAGGCGTAGCCTCGAATCGATATTGTAACAACGGATTTTAATCCGTTGCAAAGAAAAAAAAGTTAGTAAAGAGAACCGTAGGTTCGGAACACAAAAAAAGAAAAAAGATGGCGAATACTTATCATCAAATATACCTGCAGGCGGTTTTTGCGACAAAGTATCGAAATGCGGTTATTAGCAAGGAATGGAAAAGCAAACTCTATGGGGTAATTGGAAATCTAATCAATGAAACCAATTGTAAAACAATTATTGTAAATGGTGTTGAAGATCACGTGCATTGCTTTTTAGGATTAAAGCCTGTGATCTCTGTTTCAGAATTAATGAAAACAGTAAAAGCAAAATCCTCAAAATATATCAATGACCATAAATTGACCGCTGAGCGTTTCGAATGGCAAGAAGGCTACGGTGTATTTTCATACAGCCAATCTTCCGTAGATAAAGTATATAAATACATTCAGAACCAGGAAGCACATCATAAAAAGCAAACGTTCAAAGATGAATATTTGGACTTTTTAAAAAAGTTTAAGATCGGTTACGATGAACAATATATTTTTCAGGAACTCATATAGACATGGCCGGGTCGAAGGCTCTTGATTAAATGCTTGATTCTTTCAACGGATTAAAATCCGTTGTTAAAAAATGAACCGAGCCTACGGCTCTTGCATGCAAGTAGCTCTTAAGAATATAAAAAAAAATAACAGATAAAAATGTTACCATTTTTTACAACAACCGGCTGGTCAAGGCAGGTCTGAGATTCAGTTTGGATTATGATATCGTAAAAGCGCACTGAGACGTGAAAGTGGAGCCCATGGAGGAAAAGGAGGAGTTTATTATTCGGTTGCCTGTATGAACAAAGTTTGCAGAGGCGTAGCCTCGAATCGATATTGTAACAACGGATTTTAATCCGTTGCAAGAAAGAAAAGTTAGTAAAGAGCCGTAGGTTCGGAACATCGAACTGGCGCAGATCCCCGTATGGCACGAGGTTGTAGCTCGTGAGTTTAGCGCACGCGTCCCCTCGTCGGTTGATGTCCTCATAAACCGAAATCCCGGGATATAAAAAGTGATGATTATCTTTAAAGTCAATATTCCTTTACTTAATGTTTATAGGAATCTTTAGGAATGTTTCATGGAGACACGAACTATGGCGGGGAAAGAAGCCGGATAATACCATCCTTACAAAATTTTGTCAAATGATTTCATACTTACATTCACCATTATGATAGATTTTTCTCCAGCTGAAAATCAAATTTTTTGTGTAACAAATTTTCAAGATCTCGTTTCTACGCCATTTCATGGAGAAATGAATGCGATTTGCTGGACTCGTGAATTAACAGGTGATTTTTCTGAGATTGTCAAAAAAATAAAGCTTAACGAAAATATAGCGACAGTTGAAGAAGAAGAGCTTCGCAAACTTCAGTTGAGTGAATCAGGACAACTTGCCCGTGAAATTATTTTAGAGGACCTGAAGCTGTTGAAAGCTCATGGCGCTTCGCCAGTTCTTAACTTGATTAAACACTATGACAGGGATGAGACCGACCCGTTTTTCCCAACCGATGTCTATTCTTTTCATATAGATAGCTCTCCTATACCAACCAATACCTTTTTATGTACTTACTATGGCGAGCCGAGTGAAATATTGCCAAATTCACAAGGCAAAAAGAAAGTGCTTATTCCAGAAATACGTGATGAACTCAAAAAACAGTATGGTGGAGCAGAGGAAGGTTTTGAATCATTCTTACATGATCATTTTTTTGATCTCCACTATCAGGCCAAACCTGATGCACGTACAATAAGCTTAGGAAACGGTCACTTGTGGAGGATTGCGGTTGATCATCCCGGAAGCCAGGTTCCACCTTGTATTCACCGTGCACCAATGGAAAAATCCGGGCAAACCAGGTTGTTGCTGATATGTTGAACCCCCGGCCATTCTTAGCCGCTTTTCAAAATAGGGGAAACCATATTTCGCCAGCCTCAGAAACATAAAATAATAAAGAACTTAATTAATGTAAGTGTTCCAACAAGAGCGGGGAATTTTAATTTTAGTGTTTATTTGATAAACCCTAATTAATAATTCCATTGGTTGGGTAGGACACGGCGCGACCTGCCCTACATCGCAATCCCATTGTTCGATAGACCAAATGGATGCGTTCCTAATCCCGCGGGTCATTATGCATTTATTGACAGCAGGCGCGAGGAGAGAAAGAAGTACAAATGCGAAGGCCTGAAAAGCCAAAAAGTAGAAAACAACTTTTTTCCCCGGATCATTTTGTTAGCATAAATAAAATATTTCATCAACTGTCAGATGCTAAACATTTTACCCGAAGCTCAATCCTGGGTTCGTTATCCCATCTGGTGGGAGGCCATACGTGAGTTCGTGATGACACCTATTAATGAACATAATCAGTTTTAAAAATAAAAATAAGAATCAGTTTTATTGATTGGTTAATATTGCGCAAGACCTATAAGGTTTTGAAAACGTGTAGGGACAGGTCGCGACCTGTCCCTACATTTGTAGAAAGAATCATTCACTTATTATGAAACAAATACTATTATTCATTTCATTTTTTGTCAGTGTTACTATGTATGCCCAGGGCTATAAGCTGGCGCATTCTTTTACTGAAAGTTTTAATGATCCGCTTTTGCATAATTTCAGATATGGCTCTGCCGGAAATAAAGCTGCTTTCAAATGGCAATCGGGTGTTACTTCTAAAAGGGAACCCGGCTCGAAAGTGCTGTTGTTTAAGATCGACCCGCTGGACAGTGCCGGCGCGGGGCGTGGCCCGGAAATTATATCAAATGACTTTACTTATTTTGGCACGTATTCAGCCCGGTTGAAAGTTCCTGATGTGAAAAATGTTCAACCCAATACCGGCGCGGTGGTCGGTTACTTTACTTACTATATGGATAGCGTGCATGGCCTTAGTGAAATTGACTTTGAATGGCTCGTGGCAGACCCCTCTATCATTTATATAGGCACGTGGACGGGTCCCGAAGGGGAGCTTAAAAGAATTGGACGAACCATCAATTTAGCAAAGGGCATTATTTATAATACCATTTATAAAGAGGGTTATAAAGGCGCACCCACCGACTTAACTGATGCACAAAACCAACCTGAAACCATTGATGCTATTGAGAATTACGATGCTTCATCGGGATTTTATACTTACGGATTTGACTGGCATCCCGATCGGCTTACCTGGTGGATGATACACCCCGTAACCCATAAAAAAATTGTTTTGTGGGATTACCAGGGATCTCAAAGAGGCATACCTCAACACCAATCATATTACAGGATGAACTTTTGGCATACAAACGAGTGGTCAGTGGAAACGAATCCCAACTCCCTGGAGAAACCCTTGCACTCCTATGAACTTGAAGTTGATTGGATGAAATATGTCCCGTTTACTAAGTGATTGAATTTTTTGCCTGCTATTGGGTGCTGCTATTCGCGCCCCGGCCAACAGCGCTCTAAACAAAATATTTCTATGGGAGAAAGAAATTTGCTGTCAATATTTTCTAATATCAAGAATGTTTGAGAAAATTTAAATAAGGTGCAGGATGTTGTTGGCGAAGGTGCCAACAATAGCGGTGGTCCGTTGATCGTGTAGGGACAGGTCGGGACCTGTCCCTATTTGGTAATTCCATTGGTCGGAGAGGACAGGTCGCGACCTGTCCCTACATCGTCATCCCATTGATCAGGAGACAAAACAGGGGTGTTCCTTGTCTTTCTGTTGGTGAATTGAATAGCACAAAAGCGTAATCAACTAATAGTTATTTATTCAGAATTCACCGGGCTCAATATTACTTGCTTTTAAACGTTTAAATTTCATAAGGCAGGTTGCTTGTTTACAAAATTTGCATATTACATTTGCTCACCAATCTGAATTAGCTGTTTATGAAATATAGGCCATACCAATGGATATTTAAACCCATGGTTTTTGGAAGATTACGATCTTATCAATTCACTATTTTTAACAGGTTTGGCCAGATTATTTTTCACACTTCCGATATCAATAAAGGTTGGGATGGCACCATCTCCGGTAATATTCAAAATATGGAAACCTATGTTTGGGTATGTACTTATCAGTTTGATCAAGGAAAAGCGGTTGTAAAAAAAGGTAGTGTCACGTTGGTACGATAATTCAGCACCTTAGCCCGATCCTTCTAAACATTACCACCATTTTAAAGGGAACTGAATTTGTTCCACTGTGCTTACCACCACGTCGGGCTTGAATGCGTAATGGCCGATGTCTTCTTTTTTTGCAATGCCGGATAATACTAAAATGGTTTTATACCCCATCTGGATACCACCTTCTATATCAGTTTCCATAGTATCTCCAATCACAGTTGTCTCCGCGGTTTCCAATCCCAGGTATTTCCTGGCAGAGCGCATCATTACCGGGCTTGGCTTACCGGTTACAAATGCTTTTCTACCGGTAGCCTCTTCGATCATAGCAGTGGTAGCGGCAATACCCAGGTTGTTCCAGCCTGGCTTTTTGGGAGATGGGTCCCTGTTAGTGGTGATAAATTTTGCTCCTGCAAGGATCATGTCAACGGCACGCTGAACCATTTCCAAAGTAAAATTTCTTCCCTCGCCGAGCACTACAAATTCAGGATCTGTATTAACAAGGGTGATGCCGTTTTCGTGCAGACTGGTTAATAAGCCGCCTTCACCCAACACATAAGCTGTTCCATTTTTACCCTGGTCGCCTAAAAATTTACCGGTTGCCATGGCGCTTGTGTACACATGGGATTCGGAAACTTCAATGCCAAATCCTTTAAGCTTGCGTACGGATTCAAGTCGTGTGCGCTGGCTGTTATTGGTCATGAAAGTGAAAGGTATTTTTTGCTTAAGCAGGTAATTAATAAATTTATCAGCACCTTCTATCAGCGTTTCGCCGCTATATATTACCCCATCCATATCTATTAAAAGTCCATGTTTCATATATTTCATTTTAATTAAAAAAAACGTGGCACGTTTTCTTAGCTTCCGGCAATTTACTGAATTAGGTTGCTACTTAGACTTAATTAGATTATGTTTTTATTACGGCTAAACAATTTTGGTAGGCATAAAGAACTATTGGGCGGATGTTTAGGCAATCAAAATTAATTATCGCCACTTACAAATTGCCTGATCAACATTTCTGAGCAGGCTGCCGCAAAATTGAACGATGGCTCGTTCCGGTTCATCCATATTCCGATAATTGTTTTAATGGGAAGCATCATTTTTTGCAACCGCGATGTAGGGGTGATGAACGCTTTGGTTTTGGAATGATCTATTTGCTTTCATTTGCAGAAGTCATGATCGTAAGGAAAGCGAACAGCCTGGTGATAAAATATTATCGCCAATAGATAAGCCAAAAAGTAGTTTATTGATTTTCTATAAAATCGTTTATGCATATCGGTATTGTTATTGGCAACAACGGCGCTTCTTTGGTTTAGCCGAATTTTTTTAATTTTAAAATTGGAAGACCGGCAACGCCTCAAATAATATTAGCAACGTGCAATATTTTGAGACGTTGTCATGGAAAAAGAGAATACTAATTTTCCTGCCTGGCAATTTTCTGTATTTAAAAAGTAACATAGAAATAAAAGGAATCGTAAGAAGCCCTGTGGCGCCGCTTGGGAAGCTGGCAGAGGAATCAATATTTTTATTGGAATTGAATTAAAATGTTAGATATTTGATAAGTCATTTTAAAATTGAATTTTTTCTTTTTTATTATATCCTCAATATCCGCCAATACCAACTAAAACTTTCCGCGATTCTTCTTTGTGTTTTGGCTTCTAAATCCTATCCTTTATGGAAAAAATGTTGTAATAAGCGATCTTTTAGTCGACTCAATCTTTCCAATTCCTGTAAATACAATACTGCAACCTTAATGAACTTCAGAAAATAACCGGGATAAACGGTAGTTGTTTACGCAATGAAAAATTGAAAGCCCTTTCTGATGTTTAATCTTACCTCCATTTAAAGTTAAAAGGATTTATTCCTGGTAATAAAGCGAAGCTTGAAAATCACTTTAAAAATGAAAAACAGGACATGTGGTAAAAGTTCCAATGGTAATGTTTGATGAATTGAATGCAGATGGAAAGATGCCGGAGAGAAACATTCTCGAAGATTTTTCAAAAGCAGCAATGCAGTAGTTTATAACACCAATTTTTTCGGCTGTACGTTACCGTTAGAATTAAGTATTTCTTGTAAATCAATACCGGCAATTATTTTTTAAAACAATAAAGTAAAAACAATGAAAAAATTATTATTGCTTGCGGCGCTCTTAGCGCCAATACTGCTTATGGGGCAAAAGACTGCGCCAAAGCAAAACAAAACAACCGTATTAGTTCTTCATCCACTGCCAGGCGACCGGGAAGGCTTTGAGCAGGCACTTGCACAACACAACAACAAATTTCATAAAGACCAGGGCCAGGTAGATATTTTTGAAGTGTTAACGGGAGACCACACAGGCGAATATCATTTTGTTTATCGTAACCCGGCTTCATGGGCCGATGTTGAAACTGCTTTTAATGCTACAAATGAAAAAAGCCATTCCGATGATTGGAATCAAAATGTAGCCAAACACTTATCGGGAGCAGGCAAACGCTTTTTTTATGAAGCGAGCGATGATAGTTATTTACCTCCTAACCCGGCGGAAATGCACGCCGACCTGATGGGCCTGTATTTAATTGAGGTAAACCCGGGCATGGAAGACGATTTTTTTGCAAGCATTAAGAAGATTAAAGAAATGTATAAAAAAAGTAATTCCAAAAATTACTATGCTATTGAAACCAATGCGTTCGGTAAAGGAACCCAGGTATCGGTGGTGTTTCCGCTTCCCAAAGGGTGGGCTTCGTTTGAACCGAATCCTAACGACGATTGGTCAAAAATGTTTAAATCCGCATTTCCAAAAGAAGATTTTAAAGCATGGATGAAGAAATTTAATGGCGCACAAAAATCATTTGAATCAATGGTAATAAAACACCGGCAGGACCTCAGTTCGCCGATGTAATACGAAAAAATTTTGCGGAGTTGGAGGTAGAGTTGCCAACCTTTAAAAGGTTGGCAACCCTTAGGTTGGCAACCTTTACAATTCCTTTGCGTTGCAGGTTCATTGTACGGATAGAATCGTTGTAACCAGCATGATCCGGAAGGCTATCCAAACCGGATTTGTGTGGATAACACTTCCTTGTAAATATCAAAACCGGTTTCCAATGCTTAGATTCTTAAAACAAATAGCTTTATTCTTAATTATTGTCTCATGCTATACCTGTAGCATGCAGGGGGATACATCAAAGGTTAATACAAAACCTGCTGAACAGCAAAAAGGTATTTTAGTTTACTCAGAGCAGATCAAATTAATAACGAGTATTATTGGGACCCTATCTGTGATAATTGCTGTCCTGACATTTGCCACGAATGTCCGTTCAAAGGAAACGGAAAACAAAAGAAGCCAGGCTAAACTGATAAAAGAACATCTCGGCGACCTAAGCTCCAACATATATTTACTTGAATGGACGACCATAACCAAATCTCATATAAGTATAATAGTTTCCAAAGTGATGGAGAAAGTAAGAGCGCTTTTAAAAGATCCAAATGACAAAAATGAAGTTGAGCAAATTCTATCAAACAGTTTAAGAATTCAGTTCTTAATTGAATCTGCCTGGCATGAAAGTTCAGAAATTAAAAAGATAGAAGCTTATATGACCAATTTTAGTAAATCAGAAATATTCTTGAATTATTACTTCCCGTTTTTGTATAAGCCATTAAATGACTACGGCGGACAATTAAGAATAATTTATTTATCTGATGTAACAGCCGGAATAAATTTCAGAGACACTTCAAAAATAATTTCTGAGTTCAATAAATTACTTAAAGCTAATCCGGCTCCTTTGGATGCATTGGAAATGATACTTTACCGCCATTTACACTATGAGAAAAGAGATTCGATAAGCTTGAACAGGGAAATTTTCGATGAATTTTATAAATTCTGTAATGTGTTAGATCATAATTCAATTTTAGAGTTGTCCGAATTTGCAAGAAAAAGCAATAGAAAAGGTATTTCTCCCATTCAAAAAATCATCAGTATTCGCACCTATATATCTGAAAAAATAAAGTCCGCGTATTCAGATGAAATGTTAAGGCTATTGGACAAGTATATAGAACTGCAAAGAAATAGCAATGAAGCAAGATTCGCTAAATTTTTAGATGAGGCAAAAAAGTTAAGTCCGAATGATCCCGATATTGATGTTTTCCTGGCAGTCCTCGGTACAGGCGATAATGATGAAAATCTTAAGTTATTAAAAACTGCTGAGTCAAAGGGGGCAAATCTGCAGATTACTGAACAGGAATTGAAAGAAAGATATCCGGATTTATGGAATTCGAATTCCCTTGATTAATTTTTAAATTCCACAGAATCTTAAAATGACAGGATTATCTTTTTTTTTAAAAATTAATATAACAACGGTATTATTGGTTTCGTAGCAACATTGGGGTAGTATATTCAAAAGAAAGCTCGAAACGTTCCGAAGACTCTTGTACGCTTGCAATTTTTTGTTTGCCCACGAAATGTGAAGGCATAAAATAATAGCTTCCTGACTGGCGCAGGCCAGGAGAACCGCGCCAGCTTAATGTCATTTTAAATAATTTTTCCGTTTGTCAAGACGCACCACTAAAACCGGTGGCAAATAATCTTTTGCAGGATCCGAGGGAGTGAAGTAATATAGTTTTTCCAAATGGGGAGAAACAAAAATGCCAATAGTCTTTTGATCAGACTTGCAAATCATGCTCTTTATCAGGTGGCGTAATTTGTTTATTACAGGCACGACTCTTTCTTTGGAATAATTTAGCAATAATTGTTTTTCTGTTTTATCTGCGGCAGAGCTAAGTAAATTGAAAAGTCCGGGTTGCTTTTTCATTCTTGAATCAAAAGGTATGATAAGTGAAACGCGCGGAAAGTTTCGCTGGTCATCAGGTAGCCGGATGTTGAGTTTATTATTTTCCATTGGGTCTTTTTGAAGTATGCTGAAAGAACTACACAATTAAAATTGTGTGTTAGGTTTTCTGTTTTTCCAAAGGCTGGATTGAGAAGTAAAAAGCAATTATGGAGCCTGCTTTATAAAAACCAGGCACATTAAATGCTTTTAGCTTTAAACAATACCTGAGCCTCCTGGAATAATGAAAAGAAAATGGAATGGGACCAATCAAAGTCCCGGTTTGGGCATTTATCTCAAATGCTAATCATGAATGAAAAGTGTACAAGAGTGAAAGCCTGAAAAGCGAAAAAGTAGAAAGAGCGATTTTTTTTCTCCGGACATTTTCTCGAATGTTGAGATATCTGTTCGATCTGATGTTTATCGATGCCCGAACATTATAGGGACATGTCCTTTCCAGCAAGGAAATTACTGACCTTTTTGAGGCAGCATTGCCGGAAATTCTTACCTATTAATAAATGTTGTAACGATGAGAGGCAGGTTGCGACCTGTCCCTATTTACGAAAGGGGCTCCGGTCTGGGTACACTTCCAGCGGGGCGTGAATTATCATTTGGTAGTGGAATGAATTCTTTATTGTCGGTTGGCGGCAGAAGGATGCGGCCTTGTTTCCAGTCTTCCTTGGCTTGTTCGATCCGCTCCTTACGCGAGGATACGAAATTCCACCAGATGAATCTTTCACCCAGCGGTTCTCCTCCCAAAAGCATCAATGTTGAATTTTCCTTAGCGCGGATCAGGGGCTCGTCGCCTTTACTGAATACCAGCATTTGACCAGCGGAATAGTCTTTTCCTGATAGGGCTATGGTTCCCTTCACTATGTAAAAGCCGCGTTCGGCATATCCTTTCGGAAGGCCGAATGACGCATTTTGCTGAAGTACCACGTGGAGGTAAAATAATGGGGAGTTGGTCTTTACTTTATTACCAAGTCCATAAGCGTCGCCTGCAATGAGCCGCATCCACACACCTTTGTCGGTAAATACCGGCAATTGGTCTGGAGTGTAGTTATGAAAGGACGGATTGTTCTCTTCATCTTTTTCCGGAAGCGCTACCCAGGTTTGTATCATTTCCAGTTCACCACCTGCGAGCGCAGCCGGATCTTCAAATCTTTCAGAATGAGCAATGCCACTACCGGCAGTCATCCAGTTTACTTCGCCCGGGCGAATGATCTGTTCTACGCCCAGGCTGTCGCGATGCGTAACCTGCCCGCCAAAAAGATAGCTGACCGTTGAAAGCCCAATGTGCGGATGCGGCAATACATCCAATGTATGTAAAACGGATGGCGTTTCCACAACCGGCCCTGCATGATCCATGAAAATAAAAGGACCAACCATCCGCCTTAGCCGGAAAGGAAGTATGCGCTTAACGCTCATGGATTTGCTGATGGCGGCTTTGCGGGCTTCGATGACTATTTCAGGCATGAGTTATCATTTATGGTGAGTGTTGATAACGAAGATAAGATTTTCCCGCAGGCAGCATTTTGCGGTCGGCTTTTCCGTCTTATGTTTTAAAGAAAACTACAAAATGGCTTTTCAGAGAAGAAAGAAGTTGCGGTGTTATAGCGATTATAACTGATCAATAATCCAAACAATTTTTTCTATCCATATATCGTCTCATATTTACATATAGCCTTCGGACTATCTAGTAAATAAAGATGGTACTCCATTTACGTATATCTGTGGCTGTTATATAAATTTGAAACCAATAATTTCTTATTCCTCCAACTTTATGCTTTGGAAATAGAAGTGTCGTGATAAAATTCCTTTGGAATTTTGCCTTTCGATAAATTCTTTTTCATTTTCAAAATAAGATTTCCATTGCGGATCATCTTTATACGCCTTGTATAGAATTTGTTTGTTGAATTCGAGGCTTTTCAAATAGCCGGAATCATCATCTTTCTGAAAAGCAATATTATATTTTGTAACTATCCAACTAAAATTTATGCAAGATGAGAGGATAAAAGTGATAAAAAATATCCGCAGCATCCTGTTCAACAGGAAGCTATTTGTTTTTGAAAAACGTAGTTTTAAATAAGTGATGAAAAGGCCGGCTAAACTCAGAAAAAGGAAAATAAACACGCCTATGCGCTTAAAGGTCAATCCGAGAACAGAAACATATTCTGCGTTTTTGATAAAAGCAGAAACGATAAGCAAAGCGTTTAAAATAATCCATACATAGGATAATTTTTTAAGCAATCCCGCCTTCCTGTCGAAATTGAAACCCGATTTAAAATAAAAAGTGATCACTCCGATAGCCATAATAATCGAAAAGATAAGGGCCGCTACCCGCTGATGAATTTCATCACTTATAGTTCCATTTTTTGCCATGCTAAAAAACTGCTCATACACATAAGTGATAATAAAAAATGCCAATAAAATATTAAGCAGTATTATGGAAATTTCACCGCTTTTTCTTTCGAAATCCATGTCTAAAAAGGAAAAGGTAGGCTTTAAATTGATTTGTTTGTTCATGCTGAAGTTCGGGCCCAGTTGGGTGTTGAGCCTGATAAAAGGCTTTGGAATTCCAACAAATAACAGGTTGAAAAACAGGAAGAATCCCAGGCATCCAAGAACCATAATTTGGAAAAAATTAAAATTGAAAGGGATGTCTTGAAAAAAGGCATAAAACATATCGCTCCCGGAAGCATATACGATGATAAATATTAAAACAAAAAATAAAGGAATTGCCACCAAGGCTAAAAACTTTTTGAAAAAATCATTCCCGGCGATTCTCTTCGGCAGCCAATGTTTGAAGGAGAAAAACCGGAAGATAAATCCGGCATAATTAAGCAGCCACAAAAAAGGATAAAGTAAAATATTGATTTTAGGATATTGAGATTGAAATCCAAGGACGATTACGGAGGTAAACAAAGCAAAGAATGAAAATGCATCACCATACCATGCAAATGAAAACGCCGATATAAAAACGCAAACAGACAAAAACCAAAATTCTCTTTTGTTCTCATCTTTAATTGGTTTCTTAAAAAGTAAGAACCAGGCTAATAATCCAATTATCGCCGTATTCAGACCAGTATCCTCGTGATAAAATAAAAAGATGAAAGCTAAGGTCCCGATCCAGAGTTTTGTGATTTTTTTCATTTTCTTTTTGTTGTTAAGTTTTTAAAAGTACTTTGAAAATCAAAGTAATTAGGTAAAAAAAATTTATTTTCGTTTGATCAGCTTTTCAAGTGCAGTCAAATGCTGGTTAAATGCTTTACGACCGTTTTTTGTCGCGCGGTAGGAGGTCTTCGGCTTTTTACCTGCGAATTCTTTTTTTACTTCCAGGTATTCATTTTTCTCCAGGCCCGCGATATGGCTGGCTAAATTGCCATCGGTGATGTCAAGAGTTTCTTTCATTTCTTTGAATTCAACCCAGTCGTTGACCATCAGGATCGACATGATTCCCAGTCTTATCCTGCTTTCGAACTCTTTATTTAAAGATTGTATTAAATTCATTTTCCTGAAAAATTAGGGATACTTTTTTTGCATCACTATGCCATAAACAATATGCAACAGCCCGAAACCTAGCGTCCAAAAGATAAGTCCATAACCTGGTAAGAAGAGTGCCACCAAGCCCAAAATTAATTCGCAGTATCCCAAATATTCCACATCATTGAATGTGTATTTACTGACGTTCAACAAGGAGAGTCCATAAAAAATCAGCATTACGGGAGCGATCAGCCCCAAATGATCCTGGTAAAAAAGCGCGATACAAAAAATACCTCCTGCAGCGAGCGGAACAAAAAGGTTAACTAAAAGTCTTTTGGAAAGTGAATTCCAGATCGTCAGATGGTTCCTTTTGCTTTTTTGAATCGTAAAATAAATTCCGGCAAATATCGCAACGAATAAAGTGGCAATACCGGTGATGACCAGCTTTGTGAGCAATGCCGAAGAGAAATTGATGGATCCGTTTCCGAAATAATCGGCGCCGCTGTCTTTTATAAAGTAATAGGAGAGAAAAGCGGCAACCAGCGCTACAATTCCTGCCAATACTCCCGATTTGCCACTAAGTGAAATAAAGCGCGAGGAACGTTCCATCATCGAACGGATATGTTCAATATCTTCCTGGTGTTTAATGTCCATTTTTAAAAGTACTTTGAAACACAAAGTTAATTAGGAAACTGAAAGAACAAAATATTTTTATAAAAATTGCGAGGTAATTTTTATAACATTAAATGACAAGGGTGTTA
This sequence comes from uncultured Chitinophagaceae bacterium, assembly GCA_963706775.1. Lineage (GTDB taxonomy): Bacteria > Bacteroidota > Bacteroidia > Chitinophagales > Chitinophagaceae > Ginsengibacter. The sequence continues at coordinate 547,445 of CAVPNF010000015.1, read as the reverse complement.
TTAGTTGCTTGTTAAGTTCAAAAGCAACGCCTGTAAATCTTATAAGTGAAAAAGTAGAAAAAGGAGATTCTTCATGAGAGACTACTTTCAATATGCACGCTTTTGCAATTATCATTCTTCGTCGCATTATTTTTAACTTTGGTCTCATTTATTAAATAAAGGATTTGAATGTGGCTAAGTTTGGATACTTTTAAAAAAAGCTTCACATTCCAAATATGGAGAAAGCCTGGTACACAAAAAAATGGATGACGGTTTGTATTCATGCTGCGGCATGGATCGTGTTATTTTCATTGCCGGAATTGCTGCGGCAATCGCATAATGCACATGACGTAAACACGCCCAGGCCGGGAAGTCCAACCGTAATGTTTATCATCTCTCTTATTAATTATGCCTGGCTGATCGCTTTCTTTTATCTGAATGCCTTAGTGCTGATCCCGCGTTTGTTATATAAAAGAAAATACCTGATTTATATATTTTCGCTTGTTTCATATTTCGCTGTTTATGTTGTGGCGTTATGGGCGCTCTGGAAGAATTTTACGAAAATGGATTTTACTTTCGAGGCCCACACGGTGGTGAGTATGTTCATTTTTGTCTTTATTCTCGCATGCAGCGTCGCTTACAAAACGATCGGTGATAAACTTACTGAAGACAGGCTTGCAAAAGAAAAAGAAACCGAACATTTGAAAACAGAATTGTCCCTGCTACGCTCGCAGGCAAGCCCACATTTTATGTTCAATGTGTTAAATAATATGGTGGCCCTTGCACGTAAACATTCAGAAGAACTGGAACCATCACTGATCAAATTTTCGTCCCTGATGCGCTACATGCTTTACGAAACGGATGAAGAAAAAGTGTCGCTGGAAAGTGAGGCGGAATACCTGCAAAGCTATATTGATCTTCAGCAGCAAAGGCTGAGCAAAAGAGCTGTGGTCGCTGTCAACATCTGCAAAGGCGATAAACCTTATGAAATAGATCCGATGCTATTGATTCCCTTCGTAGAAAATGCGTTCAAGCATGGAACCGGGTTTATTGAAAATCCGCGTATCGACATCGATCTAAAAGCAAAAAATGATATTTTATATTTTCGGGTAAGCAACACCTACGATCCCACATCGCAGCAGGTAAAAGATAAAGCCAGCGGCATAGGCCTGGCCAATGTGAGACGCAGACTCGACCTTTTGCATACCGGACAATATACTCTTGACATCACAAAGGAAAACAGCGTGTTCACTGTTTCTCTTCAAATTAATCTTAGCTGATGATAAAATGTCTTGCCATAGATGATGAGCCCTTGGCACTGGAGCTGCTGGAAGATAATATCAGCAAGGTGCCTTTTCTGCAATTGATTGCGGCTTGTGATAATGTGAGGGATGCTATGAAGGTGATGCAGGAGCAATCAATCGACCTGATCTTTTTGGATATACAAATGCCGGGCCTCACCGGCCTCCAGTTTATAGAAAGCATGACCGAAAAGCCAATGATCATCCTGATAACGGCCTATAAGCAATATGCACTCGAAGGCTACAACCTGGATGTACTGGATTATCTCGTGAAGCCGGTATCGCTGGATCGTTTTATCAAAGCGTGCAATAAGGCCAACCAGCTGTTTGATTTAAAATCGGGCCGCAAGAGTGGGGGAGCTTCCGCAAAGCCGGACTATATTTTTGTAAATGCTGATTACAAACTGGTTAAAATAACACTGGCAGATATTATCTATGTTGAAGGGCTGAAGGATTATATAAAAATCCATCTCAAGAGTACGCAGCACGCTTTGGTAACCAGGATGCCGATTAAAACCATCGAGGAACAATTGCCACCGGGCGCAGTTTATCCGGATTCACAAATCCTATATCGTTTCTGTTTCTTTTATCACAGCCATCCGGAAAACAAGTGTTTTTATGGATTCGCTGGAACTTCCGCTCAGCGACACTTACCGTGATGCGGTATCAACCCTTACGGGAAATTTATAAGATCTTCCTCTCCCTGAAATGTTTTTGGCATTTCGTCGCAACATTTTAACCCCTCGTCTCATTTGCCCGCCAACACGTTTTCGCGATAGTAGTTTTGGGATCAAATTAATCAATCATGAAAAAAATAATTGTTGCGCTCCTGGTCTTTGTTGCTGCGCAAACTTACGGACAAGCTCCTTCAAAGGCTTCGGGCATGCAAAACAGTGGCCATGTCTATGGCAAAATAACTGATGCCGATGGCAAGCCGGTGGACGGCGCCTCTGTGATCCTGATGCACCAGGAGATGGATGCTTCCACTAAGAAGATGAAAATGATCCTGGTTAGTGGGGTAACTACAAAAGGAAATGGTGATTTCAATTTTACTTCGGTGCCTGTAATGGGTAAGTTGCAATTACGAATCAGTAATAGTGGTTTTAAATCCTTACAGAATGATGTATCCTTTGCGATGCCAAAGATGACGGCTGGACCTGGTCAAACCGGGGCTCCCGCAGGCGGTGCCTCTTTCTCAGCAGCATCCTTGCCATTTGATAAGGACCTCGGCAATATAAAACTGGAAACCGATACTAAAACATTGGCTGGTGTAACTGTAGTTGGCGGTGCGCCTGCTTTGAAACTGGACATAGATAAAAAAGTTTTCAACGTAGAAAAAAATATCGTAAGCGCCGGTGGAACGGCCGTGGATGTAATGCGTAATGTACCTTCCGTCCAGGTGGATATTGATGGAAATGTAAAGCTGAGAAATGCAGCGCCACAGATCTATGTGGATGGGCATCCAACGACACTTTCTCTTGATGAAATACCTGCGGATGCTATCCAAAGTGTAGAAGTAATTACCAATCCCTCTGCTAAATACGACGCCTCAGGAGGCAGTTCCGGTATATTAAATATTGTTTTAAAGAAAAATAAAGCCAGCGGATATAACGGAAATGTTTCTGCGGGCATAGACAGCCGTGGTGCCGTAAATGCCGGCGCCAACATCAACATACGTCAAAATAAGATCAATTTTACAGCCGCAGGTATGTTGCACCAAATGAGGGGTAACGCCACCGGAACCACCGATCGCCTGAACCTTGGAGATACAATGACAAGGGTTTCCCAGTCGGATATTAATAAAAACAATGGCGCATTTCTTTTTGGTAAATTAGGGCTGGATTATTATATAACCAATAGGGCAACCATTTCGTTGGGAGCCGTGAAAGTTCATGGTAATTTCAATCCTGACGAAATCATTCATTCCACTACGGATAGTTTGCTGAACAGCGGGGTGAAGAGTGCCAACAGTGTTCGTTATACTTCAGGCAACAGGAGCTTTGATGCCACGGGCCTGCAATTGGATTATGTATATAACTTTCCGAAAGATGGCGAGCAACTGACCGCTAACGGGAATTATTTTTCCGGGAAAACGCCCAGCAATCAATTGTACACTACCAATTACCTGGATGGCAGCTCCGTTGCAGGAACACAGGTTCAACAGGTAATTAACGACGGTAACATTAAGTTTCTGACCTTGCAGACGGATTATGCATTACCATTTGGCAAACAAAAGCAATCGAAGCTGGAAACGGGTTTGAGGTTTCAGCAACATAAAATCACACAGAATAACGACAATTTTATCGGCACCTCCAACGGCAACCTGGAAAAGATTCCTACGGGCACGAATGACTATCAAAGCACCGATAATGTTTTTGCCGGATATGTAAGTGTAAAAAGCACGATCAAAAATTTTGGATATCAATTGGGCGTAAGAGCAGAGAGCTCCAACTATAACGGTGAACTTACCAATACTGCCGAAAAGTTCAGCAATAAATACCCGGTAAGTTTATTTCCGTCATTATTTCTAAGCCAGAAATTAAAGAACAGCCAGGAACTGCAGTTCAGCTATACACGCCGCATCAACAGGCCCAACTTCTTTCAATTGATTCCTTTCACCGACTACACAGATAGTTTGAATATTACCCGTGGTAATCCGAACCTCGTTCCGGAATTCACGAATTCCCTCGAGATGAGCTATACGAAAACCTTCAAGGGAGGCAACAGCCTGCTGGGATCCATTTATTACAAACATTCTACTAACCTGATCACCCGTTATCTCTCAACGGGCAGCAATCCTTTCACCGGCAAAGAAGACATCATCAATACATATATCAATGCCAATTCAAGCTATTCTTATGGTGCTGAATTAACTTCTATTAATAAATTGACAAAGTGGTGGGATATGACCACGAATGTGAATGTATATCAATCTAAAATCAATACGGACAATATTCCCGGCAGTACTTCACAGAATGCTATGGTGAGCTGGTTTGGCAAACTGAACAGCAATTTCAAATTGCCCGCTTCTTTCAGCATTCAATTGTCCGGCGATTACCAGAGTAAAACCAATCTGCCGGTCAATAACAACCAGGGCGGACCCGGTGGTGGCGGCCCTTTCGGACAGGCGCAAAGTTCTTCACAGGGATATATCAAATCAATCTGGGGAGCAGATATTGCGGTAAAGAAAACCTTTCTTAAAAACAATGCTGCTTCACTGACTGTGAGCATGAGCGATATTTTCAGAACCCGCATCCAGGCGCAATATTCAGAGAGCCCTTATTTTATTCAGAATTATAGCCGCCTGAATAATCCTCAACTGGTACGCGTCAGCTTTGCCTATCGCTTTGGAAAAATGGATATGAATTTATTTAAACGCCAGAACACCAAGGCAAGTGGCTCACAGGATGTAATGCAGATGGCACAATAGGAGGGAGTGGTTATAAAGCGAAGGGGCTGAATCAGCAATGGTTCGGTCCCTTTTTTAAATATTCGCGTAAGCTAAAATGTAGTTTTTCTTACTTTTCTGGCGCGGATTTCCCCACCTGTGCAGGAGTGTTACTAATTCTGTTCATAACAAATACCCGAAATAAAACAGCGAAGTAATTGCCAGTCTCCGACGGAAGCAGGTTGTATTTACGCACGTGTATCTGTTATAATATGTATTGCGCCAAATCGATTTAAAGGATTGAAAATCAGTAGTGATATTTTTTTTGAGGAAAAGCGGAGATAGTTTGTACTTTCGGAAATACAAACGTTAGCTGCCAGTCAAGACACAAAACTTATGACAAAGAAACTTTTAGACGAAATTTTTTCCAACTCAAAAAAGACAAAATCACTAATTGGACTTTACGAGAGAGACATAACAATAGATGATTTCTGTGTGGGCTTTGTTATAGACTTTGACAACACATTTGTTGTTTTACAACACGTAACAAAATATGGAATAAAAGACGGTATTCATGTCAAACAATTTACAACGCTTAACAAAATTGAAACAGAAAGCGATTATCTAAAAAGTTGTCAAATACTTTTCGAAAACAACGAATTATTACCAAAGCAAACTACTGAAAAAGTCAAATTTTCCTTTTCAGAAAATTGGCAATATCATTTTTTAAATGAAAATTCTTGTATTGGAGAGCTAATTGCTTTTGATTTACGTGCAGAAGACTTTTTTAATTTTGGTTTTTTAGTTGACTTTGACGAGGACAATTTTATTATTCATTTGGTTGGACAATCGGGAGAAAGCCAAGGAACAAATATTTATCACTTAATGGACATTTCTTCTTTTGGACTGGACACGCTACAATGTAGAAAACGAAAATATTTATACAGTTTTAGGACAAAGACCAGCAGCTTACATCGCATTGGCGATAGCTGGGGGTGACGTGCATTTCATCAGCTTTTTGTTCACTATTCGGTTGTAGTTCCGGGCTGAAAATTCGCTATTGAGCTATGAATCAAAAATATCAACTATTTGTTCGTTTACTGTACTTTTGTCCCGGCTGAAAATTCATTGAATTCCCTGCCATCGCCAATGCGTGGCCGTAAGCTGCCATTTGTGGACACTTCCTACCAGTTAACAATGAAAATATTTTTAAGCATACTATTTTTTTCTATTTCAATCTTTTCATTTGGACAAAAGACTGTTTCCGACCTTTTGTATAATGGCTTTCAAGAAGGCGGCAAAAAGGGAATCCGCATTTTTACAAAGGTTATAAAACTTGATTCTAATAATGCTGAAGCTTATTGGCGTAGGGCTCATGAATATTATAAGATTAAAAAGTATGACTTAGCATTTAAAGACATAAACAAGTCTTTGCAAGTTGACTCAAATTTCAGCTATGGACAGGTAATGTCAGACAGAGGACAAACATTAGAAATGATGCATGACTTCAATAATGCAATTGGCGACTTTACAAAAGCAATAAATTTTGCTTTAAAACAAGACACAACAATTCTGCAAAGCCTTGAACAATACTATTATCATCGGGGAAGAACTAAATTAAAATTTGCTGATACTATATCTGCAATGGTTGACTTAGATAGTGCAATATACTTTTGGCAATCTCACCATTTCGCAAGAGCCTTAAGAGCAAAGACAAATTGCATTTTAGGAAATTACAGTGCAGCAATGGACGACTATAACTATATGCTTGTAAAAGATTTTGCAGGCATGGACTTTCCAATTGACAAAGAATATTCAGCCGACTTTTATTATCGAGGCATAACAAAACAACATTTAGGCGACAGTACATACCAAGCTGACTTTGACATAGCGAAGAAATTTCACTATTATCCAGGAAAGCTAATTTATGTGAAGGGCTTATAAAACGGCAGCTTACATGAACTGTGCTAAAACCAAATAATTTTCAAGGTTTTTGTGAACAATAATTTGGCTGACAAAAAGTGCCGTTTTTTATCACTTCAAATACCTGTTTGAGCAGCTTATTCATCACAGCAATCAATGCTGTTTTCCGGTTTCGCCTTTAGATGTTGAATTTTGCCAAATGAAAGCCTGCTACGCCTGATTACGACGATTTTCTTCCATTCATCAAAATAAAATAGGAACCGGTTTTTCAATTAGTTAGATTTAGTATCTAAAATTTCTCACATGCAAAACAAAATCTATTTATCGGTATTATTGTTATGCTTCATTTTTACTGCTACGGCTCAAAACCTTACTATCCCTCCCAATGGAGAAAATAAAAAAGCTTCTGTAAGCGAGCGGATAGGAATTACAGATGTGACCATACATTATGACCGGCCCGGAGTAAAAGGTCGTGAAGGCAAGATTTGGGGCGATCTCGTTCAGCCTGGTTTTAATGACCTTGGCTTTGGCACCAGTAAGGCAGCCCCCTGGCGCGGCGGGGCTAATGAAAACACCACTATCACATTTAGTACAGATGTAATGGTAGAAGGGAAGCCCTTGCAGGCAGGAACTTATGGTTTTTTTGTCGCCATGGGAAATGGTGATGCTACCTTAATCTTTAGCAAAAACTCCACCTCGTGGGGCTCATTCTTTTATGATCCGAAGGAGGATGCATTGCGTGTAACGGTGAAAACGATTCCACTAAACGAAAATGTTGAATGGCTGAAATATGAATTTCAAAATGAAACCGATACGAGCGCAGTGATTGGTTTGATGTGGGAAAAATTAGAAATCCCATTTAAAGTTGAGGTTGATTATGTGAAAACACAATTAGATATGTTTAAAAACGAATTACGCTCGAGTAAAGGGTTTAATCCGGATGCATGGGTACAGGCAGCGCAATTTGCAGCGCAACATAACGATCTGGAGGATGCATTAAAATGGAGTGATTATTCTATAAACGGAAGATTTGTTGGAGCGAAGAATTTCAAAACACTTACTACAAAAGCGATGATTCTGCAAAAGCAAGGCAACGCTGCCGAAGCAGAAGCTACGATGAAAGAGGCGTTGCCATTGGGGAGCATCGATTGATCTCCATCAATATGGCAGGCAATTAATTGCAGAGAAAAAGCCAAAAGATGCCCTGGAGGTTTTTAAATTGAATGCTAAAAAGAATCCGGGAGTCTTCACTACCGATATGGGGCTCGCGCGCGGATATTCTGCAAACGGCGATTATAAAAATGCGTTGAAATATGCAAAACTTGCCCAGCCTTTGGCGCCCGATAAGCCTAACAAAGATGGCGTTGACAAAATGATACAAATGCTGACTGAAGGGAAAGATGTTAATTGATATTCGAATTTATATATTCGGGGTGGAATTTATAATTTCTGGTCACGGGATTTGACTAATTACGTGTATGCTTATCCGTTGTCGACAGGGGATTGATTTAATTAGCTCGTTTTGAACGCAGTTCCCGGATTTAAAAAATAACATTTTTAAGCCAGTCTTCTTTACCTGACTTATGGCAAAGTTATTGTTAGGTTTCAATCAATTAAACACAAACAATTAAAACATAATCACATGAGCGTAAACAATAAACATCTTGCCACTATCTTATTAGGGGCTGCCGCTGCCTTTGGTGCATATAAATACACTAAAATGAGCGATGAGGAAAAACAAAAATTGTCCGACTCAATAAAGGACAAATTCCACAAACTTAAAGAAGAGGCGGAGGGTGCCACTGACACTGCGAAAAATTATTTTTCCGATTTGAAAAACAAGGCATCCGAGATGTTTAAAGAACATTTTCCTGATGCAGAAAAGCATTTTGATGAGTTCTTTAACAACACTGCGAAGGCTGAAGATAACTCTGCTCCGGGAAACGCAGCCACACCTGCCTGATTATAATGTCAATATTTACGGAGAGGCCGGAGGTGATGCTTTCGAACTGCATTACCTTCGGCCAATCCATTTTCGATATAATTTACCCTGCTATATTCACGCTCTTAATCCGGTAAATGCCCGCACATCCTCTGTTGAAATAGAAGTCTCCCTTTCCGGTTTAAAGTAAGCCAGTCATTTTTCCGAAAACACAACGCTCAAACAAACTTTGTGCTCTTCGTATTATTTCACCGCGAGATCAGTAAATTTTAAATAAGTTATTTGTAAATTGCTATGAATATATTTTTTAATATATGGAAGAAGTATGATTACCACTTCAGAAATAGCGCCATCACCCGCATTAGCTCCGTTTGTTCGTTCTTATACCTACCGTGAATTTGATACCTACGGTGAAGAACTAATAAAGCCCTGGCATGCTTCCCATCTGACTAACATTAGTTTTTTCTTCAAAGACGTTCCTGCTAAATTAACAGATCCGGTAACGGGTGAAGTTTTAAAGAGGGGAAAACATTGTGATGTGGTGGGCATGTCAACCAAATATAATGGAGACATGGTTTTTAATGGTAAGTATTCGTTCCTGCAGATCATTTTTCACCCACATAGTTTTTTCACGTTATTTAATGCTTCGCCTCTTGAGATTGCTGACAGAATCGTATGGAGTGGGGATATGTTCAATTCCGGGATAACCTTATTGCACGAGCAAATGTATGAGGCAGGAAGTGTGTCAGCCATGGCCGAAATGGCAAATAAGTGGCTGCTGAATTATTTAAACAAAAAAAAGAGCGTTGATTATAAAAATCGAATTACCGTAACTGCAAACCTGATCACAAAAAATGCAGGTCTGATAAACATTGAGACACTCGCGGATTATGCCTGCATGAGTATGCGCAATTTTGAGCGCATTTTTATTAGTGAAACAGGCATGTCTCCCAAACAACTTTGTTGTATCTCCCGGTTTAATAATGCCCTCGAATCGAAACTGAACACTCCATCTATGAAATGGACTGACATTGCACATCAGTCTGGCTATTTCGACCAAATGCATTTGATCAAAGACTTTAAAAGATTTTGCGGGGAGGCTCCGTCCTCGTTACTGAAGCACGTACCCCTGCTGGAGGAAAAATATATTAGCCGGGTTATTCATTAATGAATTTGTCGGATTTTTACTATTTCCTGCTATTTCAATATTCTACATTTGAGCTTATCAGGATCGCGTTAATTCATACTTTCCTTCCTATCCAAAGCCGTGCACACGTTCGCAGACCAAAAGAAAGCGTACTTTTTTTATACGAATTCAAACCATTTAGTTACAATAATTAATCAAATAAGCTTGAAACTGCTAATGAAATGGTATAGATACTCATCAATCCTTTACATATTTCTTCTCTGTTCAAAAAAAATAATTATGAAATCTTTTTTTACTTTAGTCCTTGTTGTCATCGGCTTTAATCTCTCAGCTCAATGGAGCAATACTACCAACCAGTTTTATGATAGCCTGCATACTCCGGTATGCACAGCAGAGGGAGATCAATTAAAATCTTTTGTGGTAAAGAGTTATCCCGACAGCGGCTACTTTGTGGTTTGGGAAGATCACCGCAGAGGCTTTTATGAAAAATTCCAGATTTTTGCGCAGAAGTATGATAAAACGGGAAAGCAACTTTGGGCAAAGGACGGAGTAGCCATTTCTGCAGGTACCAACAGCCAACATTTTACGTTTCCATCAAACAATGATTATCGTAATTATTCCGTAGCAGCCACTGATAGCGCTGGTGGTTTTTATATGGGTTATGCGGATGATAGCGTGTCAACTTATGTTTGGGAAAGACTAACAGTGCAGCATATGCGCAATGATGGAACAACTGTTTTTCCGGGACCAGGTTCTATTTTATTTACTTCTGACCAGGCTAACCAGAACCTGGCGCCACAATTAATAGCCGATGGCAATGGAGGTTTTTTTATCAGTCATCTGCATGGCGGGTATGGCACCATGGATCTTTACGTGTATTGTTACAAAGACATCAACGGAACTTTAAAATCTTATGGAGGCGGATTGGTCAATGAGAATGGTGTGGAAATTATTAATACAGGTCAGTGTGGAAATTATCCAACCGTGGTTCATCCTCAAACTTATGTAATTGACTATAATATTTATTCCGATCAGCAAAAGGGCTGCAATGTCATAATGGAATTTTCACAAAATGGAAATTTAGACAATACCAATAACCGTTTACAATTAGCTTTTAATTGGCTATGGCGCGTAAAAAAAGATGCAAAAACAAAAGCTGCCAATTATTCAAAAGATGATGTTGTGATGTTTTATAGATTTAATGCTCAAAGTGGTACACTCACTTGTAAAGACTTAATAACCGGAACGGTCTACGACTATAATACCAGCAAATTAATAAGTAAAGGATTTTTGCAAATAAGTGATTGGGTATATGGTTCAGAACGTACAAAGGGAACGCTTATAAATACGGATGGCAATATCAACATCAATTTCATAGCAGTAAACCAAAGAGATGTTAACGATAATGCGGTAACTGATTGGTTCACCCGTGCTTATTACAGGAAACAACAAAAGTTTGATAGTATACCCTACGAATATACGGTGGCCCCTTATATACCAACCAGCTTGACTGGTGTAAACATACCGGGGCAAAATAAATTGGGCAATAGCAATGGGAAATTGAATGATACACTTTTGTACAATCCCGGTGCCAGTTACTTTTATGATTTTAGCCTGGCCTCCGGCGGCAATAAAATTTTTGCCACCGGCATTATGGGTAACGGTCCAAAAAATGTATTACTACAACAAATGCAGGTACAAAAGGTCAATTCTGATTCATTTGCCGTGCAATTAAACACGGCTAGTAAAAAAGGTATTCTTATTGGCAGAGAAAGGAGCACAGGATTCTCCGGCACTGACATCACTTATAACAATCCGCAAATATTGGTAGATAATCATGGTCATGGAATATTTTATATTTTGGAATCCGGGCGTTCAACCCGTATAAGTCCAATTTTTAATGGAGCAGAACTATCCTGGGGTGCTATGGGGAAACCTACCGGTTCCGGACATTCTAACGGGTACTATTCTCCGGATCAACCTTTTGTTGCGCTGGACCTTTTAAATGAAACGGGATTACTAACCTGGACTGATCTCCGAACACCTCCCACTACCAGGAGTAATATTTATATGCGGCATCTGGATGATCTGAATGTTGTTAGCTTTGTAGCTGCCGGCAAACTGGTAAAACAATTAGTTAACCCGTATGGCGCTACCACTGCGAATCCTGCAGTACTCGTAGGAAGCAGCAAAAAATTTACAACCATTGAAGCGTACAGCGGATATTCGGGATATGAGGTTACTACACCTGTGGTAGAAATATTGGATAATTATAACCTGGGCAACGTTGCCGTTTCAATTTATGAAAACACAAAAGCCATTCGTAAATACAATGGCAGCCCGTATCTTGACAGGAACTATACAATTACCCCGGAAAACAATCCTGCCGGAAAGGCCACCATCAATGTCCGTTTATTTTTCACGGAAGCTGAGTTTGATGCCATAAAAATTGCCGATCCGTCCATTAAATCACCAGCGGATTTAGGCGTTATCAAGCAGCCGGCTTCAGGTTCTGCGCCGGCCTCTTATATCTTTGTTGCCGGCGAGGAAAAAGTAATTCCGCAATCGTGGGCTGCGGTGCCTGGCGGGTATTATATCGAAATAGCCATTAATAGTTTTAGTAACTTCTTTATTGAAAAAATAAATGGAGCGCTTCCGTTACAATGGCTGAATGTGCAGGCGGAATGGGTGAATAAAAATGATGCAAAAATAACATGGAATGTTGCGCAGCAGGTCAATGTCAAAGATTATACGGTGCAGCAAAGTTTGGATGGAACTAGTTTTGTCAATGTATGTAATGTGGCTGCAAGCAATGCTACCACTTACAATTGTACCGTATCGCCTGATGGGAATGCTATAAATTATTATCGTGTGCAGCAAACCGATATCGATGGCAGAAGCAGCCTTAGCAGCATAGTGACATTGAAGCCGTCCTCGACACGTACTACTATTATCTATCCTAATCCCGCAAAAAACCATTTATATATCAGGAACGATTTGAATTATCGCAACCTCGTGATAACTGATTTTGTAGGAAAAGTTGTTTTGAAAAAATCAATCTCAAATGGTTTGAATACGATTCAGATTGATCAGATAGTACCAGGTTCGTATTTTATAAGATTGTCTGACGGCGACAAAACAGAAACGTTGAAATTTGTGAAAGATTAAAAAAAGCAATAATCATTTATCTGTTTTTTCTTTTGCATGACGTGGAATTTAATTGAAGACATTTTCTCAATATCCAAAAAGTCATGTAAAAATGAAAATGCTTTTGCGGAAAATTTATATTTTCAGGCTTTTAGCGATGTACTTTTTAAGGAACATTGGCAGGGCACTGAAAAAAGTTAAATCATATAAAATTCCCACTGGATACGATCCTGATCTTTGAAAGCTACATATAACTTTTGTAGTGTTGGATCTAAGCTTTACCCCGGTATTTTCAACTCCTGCATCGCTTAAGCCTTTTGCCACGCGATTAAGTTCTTCTTCCGATTCACATGCAATGGCCACATGATCCGTTCCGATAGTGAACGGGTTAAATTGCATGTTATCGCCCGCTTTTTTGAAAACAATAAATACACCTCCTACGGGGAATGCAAATAATTCATCGTTTTCAATGGCAATTGGAAAGCCGATAATATCCCTGTAAAATTTCTTTGACCTGTCAAGGTCTGAGCAACGCAGATTGATATGATGAATGCCGGGAGTTTTTGGATGAATCGCCATAGTTTTTATTTTTTAGGTTGACCAGAATTGGTCGAATATTCCATGATTACAGGAGCAATCTTTGTGCCGTTGTTGGATGTGTTTCGGCATGGCTTTGAACCAAATTTTTGTCTATGTTTCCAGGCCCTGTCATTGCCTTACCTGTAAACTCAATAAGTTTGTCATGGGATAAAAAAACCGGAATGCCATATACCTTCAACCTAAAGCCTTGTTTGCTTTCGCCCCAATGTGCAATATTGAAAAGGGCTTCCGAAGATATTAAACCTAGACGAATACATATATTTTATTATTTTATTGAGTTGATCCCTATCTTTAAATTGGCATTAACCACGGGATGATAGCATGGGTAAGTAATCCTCTTTGGGGATGAATTTAATCCTGTTGAAAAACAAATCATTCGTTAATTTAGCACCTATGGTAATCATAAAAAGTCATGCAGAATTTGAATCGTATTTAGGTAAAGAGATCGGCGTATCCGACTGGCATCAGATCACACAGGAACAGATTAACCAATTTGCTGATGCTACGCTCGACCATCAATGGATACATGTAGATACGGAAAGAGCTAAAACGGAAAGCCCCTTCAAGACTACCATAGCGCATGGCTATCTTACCCTCTCCCTGATACCTTATTTCTGGAAACAGGTTGCCGAGGTGCAGAACCTTAAGATGGAAGTGAATTATGGTATAGAGCAGCTTAAGTTTGGACAAGCGGTGCTTGTAAATAATGAAGTACGGTGCAGGGTTTCGCTTAAAGCCATCATAAACCTGCGGGGTATCACCAAAGCAACACTCTTTATTACATTGGAAATAAAAGATCAAGTAAAACCGGCGTTTTCCGGCGATACTTTATTTCTCTACCATTTTATGTAATGGCAAGAGAACGTTTCGTGTGCTGCGAGCCATGGCAAGAGGAAAGAGAAAACAAATTTTCTACTTTTTAGCTTATCACAAATACAAGGGACTTGAAAGTAATGTAAGGGGAGTTGATATTTTGCAATTACTATTTTGAAATGGCAAGAAGACCAACAAGGTAAAGAATCACTACTCCCTTATTTGTCCATTCCCCTTTATCACCCACTTTTCTGTAACTAATTTTTCCAAAGCAAATGGGCCGCGGGCGTGGAGCTTTTGAGTGGATATACCGATCTCTGCCCCAAGGCCAAATTCTTCACCATCCGTGAAGCGCGTAGATGCATTGGAGTAAACGGCTGCGGCATCTACTTCTTTTAAAAACCGGGCGCATTGTTTTTTATTTTCTGAAACAATGGCCTCCGAATGTTTGGTAGAATATTTCTGAATGTGCTGCAAAGCCTCGTCGGTATCTTTCACAATTTTAATAGCACATTTAAGGCTTAAAAATTCACGGCCAAAATCTTCAGCCTTTGCTGCTAACAGGTATGGATACCCCTTTAATAATTGATAAGCTTTTTTATCTGCAAATATTTCCACCTGGTATTTATCCATACCCGGTTTTAATTTTTCCAGGAATTCAGCAGCAATCTCGTCATCTACCAAAACAGCATCCACCGAATTGCAAACGGATGGCCTGGAAACTTTGGCATTAACAACAATGTCAACCGCCTTTTTTAGGTCAGCTTCTTTCTCTACATAAATATGGCAAACACCTGCGCCTGTTTCAATTACGGGTACGCGGCTGTTCTCGCGCACATACCGGATAAGGCCATCAGAGCCGCGTGGAATGATCACGTCTACATAACGGGTGGCCGTAAACAATTCTTTTACTGCCTCCCTGTCTGAGGGTAAAAGCGTTACACAATTTGGATTGATATCATTTTTCTGCAAGGCATTCTTAATAATTTTTATGGCAGCCTTATTCGTTTCGTCCGCATCGCTGCTGCCTTTGAGCAGGCAACCATTTTGGCTACGCAGGCATAAGGCGGCAATGTCAAAAGTCACATTTGGTCTTGATTCATACACGGCGCCTACCACACCCATCGGAACGGAAATTTTTTGTAATTGCAATCCATTGGGTAAAATTCTTTCCTGCAATTTTATACCTGCAGGGTTTGGCAGTTTGCTGATGTTGCGGATGCTTTTGGCAATGTTCTGGATTCGTTGTTCATTCAGCAACAGGCGATCGTTGCGGGGATTATCCGGATCTTGTTTTGCCAGGTCTTTGGCATTCGCTTTTAATACCGTTGCTTTATTTTGCAAAAGCCCATCTGCTATTGATTTTAAGGCAGCCTTTATCTGCTTGTCAGTGCAGTTTCGCAAATCAATGGCCGCCTTGTAAGTTTTTATAATGAGAGGTTCAACGGGTTGCATGTTCTGTTTTTTGATTCGAATATGTAGTTTCTTTCTTTATTAAAAAATGAATTAAAAAAGCACAATATCATCGGCATGCGCTGCCATCACATGTTTTATATGGAGGTTTTCGCGCAGCGTTTCAGCCGTTAACTTCACCTTAGCCACACCGATGATTTTTTCTTCGTCACTCATTATCTGCACCACTTCACCCGCAGCAAATTTACCCTGGACATTAGTAACGCCAACTGTTAGTAAACTTCGGCGCTGTTCCAATGCCTTAACTGCTCCTTTATCTACTGTAATGCTGCCAATAGTGATGCTGCCGCTTGCAAGCCATTTTTGTCTTGCTTTTAAATTGCTTTGCTGTGCTGTAAATATACTTCCATTGTTTCCCGCAAGCGCGTCAACAAAAGGATTTATGCCCGACAGGCCACAAATAATCACCTGGATACCCAGCGATACAGCTAACCTGGTAAAGGTGAGTTTGGAAACCATTCCTCCAAGCCCAAGCGTGCTTTTGTCTTTTTTTATATAGGCCATTACTGTGCTGTCAATCTTGCCAACCACGGGGATGATCTCTTTTTTATCATTTAAGAAACCTCCAACCGAAGTACAAATAATAAGGCTTTGCGCGTTGAAGCCAATCGCTATCAAAGTGGCCAATTCATCATTGTCTGAGAATTTTAATTCAACATTGCTTACAAGGTCGTTTTCGTTTACAACAGGTAGAATTCCATTGTTCCAAAAAGCTTCAAATGTTTCTTTCAGTTGGAGAAACTGCGAACGGTTACTGAAGTGATGTCGCTCGCAAAGCGCCTGTGCCACCGGTATTTTATAATCGGCAAAATATTTTTGATACAGTTGTATAAGAATAGGATTACCAATAGCTGCGGCGGCTTTTCTTTCGCTTAAAGTTCCCTTATAATGCTTAATAAAAGCTTTGCCGCTACCCACGGCGCCGCTACTCACCAATACTACATTATATATTTTGGAAAGATCGGCAATAGAGGCCGCCACTTTTTTAATAACCGGTTTCCTGATCACTCCATTTTCATCCGTTATGGAAGCCGTGCCCAGTTTAATTACAATTACCTGCTTTTGCATCCGGCAAAAATATTGATTTATCAGGGTTGCCAACCTTTTAAAGGTTGGCAACCCTCACACTCAAAATATTGATTACGGAATAATTAAAAAGATGATTGCTTTATTATTAATCCCTGTGGAATTGCTTTGACTCCACGTAATCATTGATGAGAGCATAATTTATTTAATGCTCCTTTGGTCTTCCATTTAAAGTGGAGGCCTTCATCTGGTCTCTCACTAACGACACCAATGGTTTCCATCTTTGTTTTATTTCATAGATTCGTAATCCCATTGGTCTGAGTTCAGAAGGGGCGCTCCAGACCGGAATATCTTTAGTTTTGAAAGAGAAACACCCACGGACGCTTAAAAATAATAACGCTATTCTTTATTTCCTCGTTATTTAATACCCTTAAATATTCTACTCCACCTGATTCCATTCATGCCATAACTAAACCATATAAGAGAAGCCTTGCCTACAATATGATCTTCAGGCACAAATCCCCAATATCGGCTATCGAGAGAATTATGCCGGTTATCGCCCATCATCCAATAATAATCCATTTTAAAAGTGTAGGTAGTCGAGGGTATACCATTTATAAGATATCGACCAGTGTTCTCTTCAAATTTGTTGCCTTCGTAAGTAAGGATACAACGCTTATATCTTCGGATATTTTCGGGGTTTAATGAAATTGTAGCACCTTTTTTGGGAATCCAGATAGGCCCATAGTCATCCGCAGTCCAGCCATTATCTGCTTCATAAGGGAATAAATAAATTCCTTTATCATAATACTGTAGTGGAGCCGGCTGTATATCTTTTACAGAAGGAAACATTTTCAATTGTTGTTTATCATCATCGCTCAGCCCAATAATATAAGAATTGGAATTGATCATTTGCACCTGATTCCTGTATTGATCATCGGGATTATCCTGTATACCCACACTATTCAGTTGATCCGGATCAAGAGGACCTGAAGTAGTAACAAGGTATTTAAACTCGTGATGTGTGGGCAATGCCTGTACCAGGCCATTGATATAAACAACCTTGTTTTTAATTTGCAAAGTATCTCCCGCAACACCTACACATCTTTTGATAAAAAATTCCCGTTTATCTACCGGTCGTGTTATTATTGCATCGCCATATTGGTCGAGCACTCTTCTCCTTGCTTCAACTTCAGACACATGATCAGACATCATGCGGGTTTGAATTTCCTGGTAGTAGGTGACTAGAGATCCGTGCTGCGTATCATCAATAAGCGTATCATTAACAGGGAAATTAAAAACTACCACATCTTCTCTTTTTAAAGGTTCCGGAAACCAGCGCGTATATGCAATATCGATCCATTCAACATAAGATTTTGTATTAGTTTGTGGTATAGTATGAGACATGAAAGGCAACGACAACGGAGTTTCAGGAATGCGCGGTCCATAAGCGAATTTGCTCACGAACAAAAAATCATTTACCATTAAAGTTTTCTCCATAGAAGGAGTGGGAATCGTATAAGCTTCGAAAACAAAAGTGCGAATAAGCGTGGCCGCTACTATTGCAAAAACTGCTGCGTCTATCCATTCCCGTATGGCGCCTTTTTTATAATTATTTACAACAGTGTCAGCTACATATTTTTCATCATTAGAAAAGCCGAGATAAGGGAAATAAAGAAAAGGTAAAAAGACTGTCAAAAAATGATGCCCTAATCCAAAACGTCCAAAATGTTCCACAAATTTTATCATGATCCAAATAGTAACAAACTGGCCGGCGATAGGGATGAGTTGCAGAAAAAACCAGGTCTTTTTCAACTTCATTTTATCCACCATGCACCAGGTATTATATAAGGGAATGAGCGCCTTCCAGGGAGTAATGCCAGCTTTCTTAAACATGCCGTACAGGCCTATAAGAACTGCAATGGACGCAACTATAAATAATAGTAAACCGATACTCATAAGCTAATTTTTTGTGGAAACAAAAGTATCATATTAAACTGCCTGTTATAAATAGGAAGGAAAATTGTTATCATTAATTTAACAATGAATAAATCATCAAGGAGAGCCACCCTGTATTGAATTAATTTTGGAATTTTTCAAACAAAATCCAATAACTAGCGGAGTACATATTAGATCAGCATGTTTGCCGTTATTGTTGCCAACCTCCCTTGGCGCAGAGTTGAAGTTTAATTGTTAGAGCAAACCGTCGCTGGTGCTTTTTAATCTCAGAAAAATATAAATCATCATAATTTATCGATTTAAACCAAGCACACTTAATAAAGCGTCTTTACGGGCTTTTGAAACCATTAATTTTTCACCGGTGTTCATTACTACATAGCCGCCGTCAGTTCTGCTGTAATGTGTAACAGCATTTAAGTTGACAATTGTGGAATGGTGTATGCGGACGAAGATCTCGTGCGGCAGCATTTCTTCTATATCACCTAATGTTCTTGATATCAGCAACGAATGCTTATCGGTTAATACCACTTTGGTATAGGCGCCTTCGGCGCCGCAGTACAAAATGGTATTAACCGGGGTGAATTCATAGCCATCACGGCTGGGCAATGCAATCTTTTGTTGTTGTGCAGGCTGATGAATGTTGTGCAATAAATTCTGAATATTCACCGTACCTGCAGCTAAAAGAATTTTTTGCTCAACCTTATGCACTGCCTCCTTCAGATCGGCTGCATCTATTGGTTTTAGTAAAAAATCAACTGCGCTAATACGGAAAGCCCTTGCTGCGAATTTATCATACGCAGTGGTAAAGATGATGCAGAAATCAATATTATCAAGCATTTCGAGCATTTCAAAGCCATTCATCCAGGGCATTTCCACATCAAGAAAAATAAGTTGAGGCTTTAGTTTTTTTATGGAAAGTATTCCTTCTTTTGCTGAGTAACATTTAGCAATTACTTCTACGTTGTCACAGTGCTTCAACAAATCTGTTGCCAACGCATCAACGCAATGCTGCTCATCATCTATAATAATTGCCTTAAGCATTTCTAATATTCTTTAAATGTTAGAAAAACCATTGTTCCGTTTGCTTTTCCCTGCACATCTTTTTTATCAGTGATTTCAAGAGTTGCATTTCGTTCATTTAGTAAATTGTCAAGGTCCAAACGACTCTGAGTTAAATGTACGCCTCTTGATTGATGCGTAGAGGTATCGCCTTTGAATTTATTTTGCTTTGACATTTCGCGGCCTATTCCATTATCGTCAATGATGCAGCAGATATTTTCATTTTCTTTTTTAACCGTTACCTTCACATAACCTCCGTCTTCTTTTGGCATAATTCCGTGCCATATTGCGTTTTCAATAAAAGGCTGAATAATGAGCGCAGGTACCAGCAATGATTTTAAATCTGCCGCTTCATCAATAAAAAAAGAATAGCTGAATTTGTTTCCGAAACGCATGCTTTCAAGTTGAGTATATAACCGGCAGGTTTCAATTTCATCGAATAACGTGATTTCTCTTTTGTCCGAGTTTTGAAAAATGGTTCGGATGAGTTTTGAGAAAGTAGTAAGATAATTAATCGCTTTATCTTCTTCCTTCTGTTGTATCAATGATTTAATAGAATTCATACAATTGAAAATAAAGTGTGGGTTCATTTGTGCACGCAAAGCTTTGGCTTCGAGCTCCAGTATCTGGCGCTGCATTTCTGTTTTTTTAACTCTGTATTGCCTTATTAATTCATTGGCAGACAATCCGATAATGGAAGAGAATTTTCTGTTTAAAACATCCTTGCGTAAAGACATTTTGCGGGCAATGAATTCAACACTTAATTGTGAGTCTTCAATATGATCATCTATAATCCTATAAGTATTTTTTAAAAATTCGTTCTGCATTTCTGAGAAAGCATGTAATGGTTTTTCAGATGTCAACTGTTCGAGGTAATGATTTCTTAATTTCTCCTGCCGGCCCAGGATATTTTTTACTTTGAATCGTAATTCCTCTACACTAAATGGTTTTGTGAGATAATCATCGGCGCCTTTTTGCAAGCCCGCCATTTTGCTTTCAAAAGTGGTTTTTGCAGACAGGATTATAAAGGGAATATGTGAGGTAGCCGGATTCCTTTTTGTTTTCTCACAAAATTCAAAACCATCCATCACAGGCATCATTACATCAGAAATAATAATATCCGGAATCTGTGATAAAGTTAATTCAAGCGCCTGCGCTCCATCATAAGCTGCAATCACCTTATAGAACGGTTCGAGGCTTTCTTTCAAAAAATCTTTTAATTCAGGATTGTCTTCTGCAATGAGAATGACAGGAATATATTCTTCCGTGTTTTTTGAAACCATTTTCGAAATGCCGCTAATACCTGGAAACTGAATACCTGTTGCAAAAGCAGGCAATTCCGGGAAGCCATCTGCTTCTTGTGCAAATAACAGGGTTCTTTTGATGGTAAATATTGCCCCTTTTCCCTCTTTGCTATTTATTTCAAGGGTCCCGTTCATCAGCTTCACCAATTCATTTACCAAAGATAAACCGATCCCGGTGCCTTCATATTTTCTGGTGAGATTATTATCGGCCTGGTAAAAACGGTCGGTGACAAAAGGCAGCTGATCTTCTTTTATGCCGATACCATTATCTTTCACTGAAATTATTATATCCGCCGATTCTTTGGATTCAGCGATTTTTCGGACACTTACAAAAACATCGCCTTGCGGTGGAGTGAACTTTAATGCATTACTAACCAGGTTACTTATAATTTTTTTCCATTGCTCCGGATCAAATAAATATTTACCATGCAGATCATTTTCAAAATGCAGTAAAATTTGTTTTTCCGAAGCAGCCTCTTCAAATGCTTTCAAAAGATCGCCGATATAATTTCCAAAATCTCCCTTTGATAATAAAATATTCATTTTACCCGCATCAAGTTTTGCAATATCAAGCAGTTGATTTAGTAAATTGAGAAGATAGCCTGAGTTCTTATAAACGCTTTCTAAAAATTTAGGCGTGTCATTCAGTTCTTCCGGATGCTGCAAATAAAATTCAGCCGGTGACATAATTAGCGAAAGTGGCGTTCTTAATTCATGAGTGATGTTGGTGAAAAACTTCTCTTTCATTTTATCAATCGCTCTTAATTTTTCTGCTTCCTTTTGTTCGAGGATCATTTTATGTTTTAACCTTAATTGCCTTATCCTGTTCCATACAAGGAAGGTGAAGATTAAACCAACTATAGCAACAATAGTTAATAAAAGTTTCGTTCTTGCTGCATCTTTGGCATCTGCTTCTGATAATTGTTTTTCTCTCGTTTGCTCACTAAAGGTGAGTGCTTGAATCTGCCTTACTTTTTCTATGCTTGCCATGCTGTCTTTTGCAGCGGCGGCTATTTTGAAATAGTTAAAAGCCTTGTGTTCATTATTGTCTTTATAAAAATCATACAGCAAGTTTGTAGCATTGTATATGTTTTCCTGATCCTGGTGCTCGTCCGCGTTAGTCAGTGCTTTTTTAGCATAAAAAATTGCAGAATCATTTTGATTCCTTTTTTGAAAAATCTTAGATATGCTGTTAAGCACAAAACCCAAATCCCTATTCTTCTCTTTATACTTTACAAAGTCAGGGATATATTGCCGGTAATAAAGCAACGCTGATTCATCCTCACCTTTAGCAAAATAAATGTCGCCTGTTATTCTTTCAGAAAGAAGAATTAAACCGCCTACAGAATCTCTTTTTGCAAATTTATAGGCTTGCTGCGTGTACAGTAAAGCAGAATCCAGGCGACTCATTTTAAGATAGGTTTCTGCTATGCAAAGGATTGTATATGTATTGTCTGGTGGCTCGTTTCTGCCCTTATGAAAAATTTCCCAAAAATGATATGCTTTAAAATAATGATCAAGAGACAGCCTGTAATTTCCTAATTCCCTGTAATTATGTCCATATACTAAATGTGAAGCACCCCGTTGAGCTGTATCGTTTAGCTTTTCGCTTAATTGTAAATGACGGGAAGCATAATTTAATGATTCAGTATAATTGCCCATTTCATATAATACGTAATCGATCGTTGCGATATCCCAGCACTGCTTTTGCAATGAGTAGTTGTTTTTTTCATTTATTTCCAATGCATACCGATAAGATAAAACAGAAGAGTCCATTTTTCTTTCACTGCGATATGCATCGCCTAATTTTTCATATAAATCTATTTTTGCTGTATCTTTTTTAGAAGTATTGATTGCCTGCTTCAGGCTATCAATTTCTTTTTGCTGGGCGACAAGAGAAGGGACACTGAAAATAAAAATGATCAGTGAAATTATTTTGGCTGCGGAAAGAAAAGCGCTTTTATAATTCCTGGCCTTCATTTCCTAAATTTAAAATTTCTTTTTACGATATCATAATAGTTTATTACAGTAAGCGGATACCATTTAGTAAGCAGGCTATATGAGTTGGTAATCGATAATCTTATCGAATTTGATATACTATTTTTGGTAATTGGCCTTTCCTTTTGGCAAACAATCCTGTACTTCTCCGTCACTGTCTCCAATAAAAGCTGATTTTTAAAACAGGCTACCAGTTTTGAGAAAGCAGATAGTTGTAAACCCAAATCGTTCTTTTACCAAGTCCCTCTTGAAGTGCTAAATCCGCTTATGTAATTTGTATCATCAATCAAAAAGCATCTTTTAAATATTTTATAAAATAAAAAACAAGGAGGTTATAATGAAAAAGCAAACATCTACTTTATTGAGTTGCAACTTTTGCATCCTGTTTATTTTGTTATTTACAAATGCGATATTGGCGCAATCCAATTATGACATTTATGTACTGGAGGTGAAGACCGGAGAGATCAGGCAAGCCAGCCGCATACCCAATGCCTCAGTGTTCAATTCCAATTGGTCGCCCGATAGTAAGAAAATTGCACACGATGTGGTGGGGACTATTGCCGCACCTTATGATCAATCGATTTTTGTTACAGATGTAAGAACCAGAAAAAGTATTCCTTTAAAGGGAGCCGAAGGTGGAAATGATGCCGCCTGGTCGCCCGATGGTAAAACGATTGCATTTGACTATTGGGACAATTCTGTGCAAAGTCTTTTTACAGTTCCGGATGATGGCGGAATCAAAACACTTTTACGATATTATAGCCATCACGCAAGCTGGAATCCAAAAGGGAATAAAATTGCGTTTGATGATAACAATGGCTATATCGGCACCAAAGATATAAAGACAGGAAATGAAACCTTTGTTACTAACTATGGTGATAGGCCTGCCTGGTCTCCTAACGGCCAATACATTGCATTCGATAATTGGTCAGGTGGGGTAGCAGTAATTAAAATTGATCCCCTGGGTAATCCGATAAGCGCGCCGGTGCAGCTTACCACTTCAGGCTATGGCCCCACCTGGAAAAATAATAGTAAAGAAATTGTATTTGTAGATTGGCCCAATGGAGATCCGGATCTCTATTCCATACCGGTTACAGGGGGAACACCCAAAAGGATAGCCGGACGTGTTGGTGGATTTGATAAAGGTGATTACGATCCGGCTTATTCTAATAACGGTAACTACATTGCCTGGTCAAGTTATACTGACTCATCGTGTGTGAATCGGAATGTAGAGCAAAGCGATGAATCAGATAAATTTAGCAATAGTGTTGCTACGGAATCGTCTAATACCAATAACCTGAAAATTGATCAGAATTACCCCAACCCATTCTTTGCTGAAACAAGTATTGGGATTCACATTCCCGAAGCCGCCCATGTTGTTTTAACTATTTATACCATGTCGGGGCAAAAAATAAAAACATTAACGAATGCGGATTATAAACCCGGTTACTATACGATTCTCTGGAATGGAAAAGATCAAAAGGATCAGTCACTTCCGACCGGGACTTATATAGGCCAATTGCAGGCCGGAACGTCTAACCAGGTAATAAAAATATCCCTGGCCCGATAGATGTATTTGAAAACAAAAATTACCTTTGCAGATTCGGATTGATTTTTAAATATGGTTAATCATTTGAAACATCAGTCATTTTTATGAGCAATATTTTTTCAAATAGAAAGAAAAAACTGAAAAACTACCTTTTAGCTTATGAGGGCTATACTTGAAAAATCATTGTTATTCAAAAAGCAGGCGTTCAACATTGGATGTGCATCTGGAAAGCCTGGCAACTAATAATTGATTTTGAATAAAAGGATTACAACTGCCTCTTGGATTCTCCACACACTACGCAATATCCGTTTCAACCGATAAACCCTCTATTATCGTTGGTGGTATTTTATATTTTATTTAGGGGTAGCAGCTTCTCCAAATCAGAACAAATCATTTGCAACAGATAACATAAAGTTTAAGCGGCAAATAAAATTTACGTTCAATCAATAATAAATGGACTTAAATTTTTACCTAAAAATCGGGTTGGTTAGCGATCAATACTTATTAATTCTTCATTTCTAAATCAAAAAGTCATGAAAAAGTATATTTACCGCAAAGCACTTCATTCAAGCCTGGCAGCTATCTTTCTTTCATTTAATGCATCCCTGGTATGCGCACAAGGGTTTTCGCCAGGTGTCCAAAGCCGTTTGCAGGCAGTAATAGATAGTTTCCAAAACAACCCTGCTAATCCTTTTATCGGCGGAATGTCTGTAGCCATAAAAGTTGATAACCTTGCTCTGTGGCAGGGCACGACAGGCTTTGCTGCCCGCAATGTTGATGCGCAAAACAATCTTCTTCCAGGTGGCACGCCTTTTACTAAACAGGCGCTTTCAAGAATTTATAGTATTACTAAGACCTTTACCGCACCCTTGGTTTTACAACTTGCCAAACAGAAAGTATTCAAGCTTGATGATTCTGTAGGGAAGTATCTTCCTATGCAATCCATCAATCCTGGCCTGGACGGTAAGGTAACTATCAGGCAATTGTTGGCTCATGAAAGTGGCTATTCGGATTATACTGACGAATTAAATCTACAAATAGCAGTAGCGGCGCAGCCTACCCACGTATGGACTCCTTTTGAAACATTGAGTTTCGTACACCAGGTGGCAGCGCGTGGCGCCATACGCAAATATTCAAGCACCAATTACATAACCCTCGGGGCAATTATTGAAACCGTAACAGGAAAGCCTGTCGAGGATTTTTACAAGAAGCGGTTCTTTCGGCCGCTTGGATTAAATTCAATGTATCTTGCCGTAAGAGAAAGCCCCGGACGTGGGGTGTTAGCCTCACCTCATGATAACATAAGCGCATTCAATCCGGTGTTTGAACAAACGGGTCAGCCCACTTTTCCGGATGCCTTTACCAATATTTCGCAGTTCCCTTTAACGGCTATTGCTTCACTCGCTTTTACCGGTGGGGGTATTGTATCAAATGCAAAGGATGTTGCCGATTGGAGCTCGGATCTTTTCAGCGGAAGAGCTACGGGCAAAGAGATTCTTAACACGATGCTCGCCTCAATTTCTCAAACTCCCGATGAAGACGGAGACAGGCTTGGTTATGGGGTTATTCTTTCAAAAAAGATAAGTTCAAAATATGATTTCTATGGCCATGATGGAAATGCACCCGGGTATCGTTCAATAATGTTTTATCAACCTGATAAAAAATTAACGCTCGTTATTTTAACCAATTATCACGGAGCCGATATATATGCTATCGCACGGGCTCTTTACGGAGCAATACCGGATTTTAACTGCGGAAATAAAAAGGAAGATAAAGTTCAGGTTTGTCTTGGACGAAAAAGTTTTTGTGTGTCAGATTTTGTCGCTTCCCGGCTTATCCAATATGGAGCTTATCTTGGAGATTGTAATGAAGCATGTGATGTTCCGTTCGTACAATCAAATCCTAAGCTACAATATTTGTCTTTAGAGAATTATCATCTGAAAGCATATCCCAATCCTTTCAGGAACCAACTATCATTCGAATTCACACCTTCGGAATCAGGGCCGGCAAGCATACGGCTATTTGACATGAACAACAAATTGGTAGCTACCATTTTTAATGGAGTAGTACAAAAAGGCGCGTTGCAACAAGTGAAAGTTGATGGAGGACATCTGTCAGGCGGAATTTATATTAGTCGCCTGGAAACGCCATTGGGTTCAACAGAACAAAAATTAGTACACATACGTTAAAGCATACGCGAAAAATTCCGCCTGGAAAGCGAAAATGTAGTTATTCGTTTTTTTGAATATTAATTAAGAAGCATCTTTTAAATAAAAACTTCTTGAAAATGTAAGTATCAAAATTTCATAAGAAATCATCATGAAAAAGAATTCCTTGTTTTCGCTTTCCATTATTTTAATCCAGTGTCTCTGTTGCGCTACTGGTTTTAGTCAGGCAAACCAGGAAGATGTTTTACTGGCCAATAGCGTTAAATGGAAAATCCAGCAGAAAAAAGGATTATTTGGCTTATCTAAACCTGTCTTTGGTGATTATACAACGTTGGACATTGCCAAACTCGATTCCGGTTGGTTGACAAAAAAGATCAAGGACAGCTCATCTTTGTCTTTCGAAACATCAGGACCCGAAGGAAGTGATTGGGACCAAAGTAAATTTCTAACTATAAAGAAAAACAGGGTTTTCAAATTGCGGGTCGCTTCAAAAACAGATACGACAAAAGCCATTTTCTCAATCGCGTCAGAATCAAAAGAGAAAAGACAAACATTTCTTGGTAAAATCTTAAGTAAAAATGATGAAGGGAAGAATGAGGATTTAAGTTTTCATCGTGATATTCCCGGCATAATCATCACTGGAGATAAGGATATACAATGGCAATTTTTCATCGGAAATTTTTCAGGAAACTATATTTCGTCAGGATATCTAAAAAACGAAAAAGATTCATTTAACATGAAAATGTATTCTTCATTCAATGCTGACCTTGTTTTGGTTAACGGCGAAGGGGCATATTTGGCGGCATTAAAGTTTCAGGAGAAACCTTTTTATACGTGGATTCGAAATGATTTAACGCCTTCCTGCCGAAACGCTATTGCGGCTTTATTTGCCGTGATGATTGGCATTAAAGATTTTTGATTTTAAATTGAATCGGTGATCCAGCCTCGCTTGCTTCATCGCCTCATACGAGATCATTTCTGCTGCAACAGGAGCGTTAGAGCATTCAATGTACCGGGGGTAAATTGTAATTTTTAAAATAAATATTTAATTCAGATTGCATTATCCGTATGCTTAAAATCATTTGAAATGAAAAATTTATTCAGGTTGACTTGTTTAGCATGTCTGCTCGTTTCATGCGTAAGTTCATTATATCCTCTTACGGAAAATGCAAAAGATATTGTTTTTAAACATGAATTAATTGGTAGGTGGAAAGATGTAAATGGAAGCGCTGTATATGTTGTTGATACCTTCAACTCTGATGGGAGCAAGATATACAAAGTAATGGTGTTGGATTATGGAAATGATAAACAAGTAAAAGACACCAGCAATTTTTTGGTGATGTTGGTGAATATAAAGGGGCATTATTTTTTTGATTGCATGCCGGATACAAGTCTCTCATCTTTTTCTAAAATGAGCGATGTAATCAGGCAAATAACCATCCCATGCCATTATATTATTAAAGTTTACAGCATTGACGCAGGTTATAT
Organism: uncultured Chitinophagaceae bacterium; assembly: GCA_963706775.1. Lineage (GTDB taxonomy): Bacteria > Bacteroidota > Bacteroidia > Chitinophagales > Chitinophagaceae > Ginsengibacter. The sequence continues at coordinate 519,181 of CAVPNF010000015.1, read as the reverse complement.
AGGCTTATCAGCAATGGATAAGGATGAGCTCGCCCTTTTATTGCAAAACAAAAAACTTTCAATGAAGCATGAGGAGATTACGAAGGATAATATTTTAATAACTGAAAAGCCGGATATACTTAAACAGAAGTTAATGGATTTAGAGAATTCCTCCGTGTACAAAAAAGATAGTTTAGTGAAGGTCAACTAAGGTAAATGTGGTAATCTTCTTTGTAATCGAGGCTAGTCGATTCCGTTCTTTTGTTTCATGGCTTCATACCGGGGCATTATTATGTATACCTGCCGGGCAACCATTCAACGAGGCCATGCTCCACTTTCCAGCGCAAGAGAAATGATTTATTTTTGCGCCGCATTAAAATTCACTGTCCCGGATCAAAAAAAATGCTTCTAACCTTTCATGCTGATTACGCTTTCAATTCTCGTTTTATTAATCATTGCAGTTTTTGTTTTTTTGAAACAACCAAAATTTGGCAGGTTGCCGACTGGTCAACGACTGGAAAAAATTGTTCGGGCTCCGAATTATAAAAAGGGACAATTTCAAAATGTCAGTGCTACTCCGATGCTGTCGGAAGGGGCTGGATATTATACCGTCCTGAAAGAATTTTTATTTGATAAGAAAGAACGGGTAAAGCCAGTTGATCTTATTCCGTCAAGGAAAACGGATCTTCTGAATTTAGACCCGGGTAAAGATGTCTTGGTGTGGTTTGGCCATTCCTCTTATTTCATGCAGATTGATGGAAAGAAAATCCTGGTTGATCCTGTTTTCAGCGGCGCCGCATCTCCTGTTTCATTCAACATCAAGGCATTCAAAGGAACGGACATTTATACAACCGGGGATATTCCGGAAATTGATTTCCTTTTTATTTCGCATGACCATTGGGATCATCTTGATTATGAAACCGTACTTAAATTAAAACCGAAAATCAAGAAGATCATTTGTGCGCTTGGGGTAGGAGCGCATTTGGAACGTTGGGGTTTTGCCAGGAACATCATTAGCGAACAAAACTGGAATGACGAAGTCAATCTGGGAGATGGCTTTATGGTAAATACCGTGCCCGCCAGGCATTTTTCAGGAAGAGGTTTGATGAGAAATAAATCGGCCTGGGTTTCTTTTGTTTTTACAACGCCAACCTTAAAAATATTCATCGGCGGAGATAGTGGTTACGATAGTCATTTCGCGGACATTGGAAAATCATTTGGTCCGTTTGATCTTGTAATTCTCGAAAACGGGCAGTATAATAAAAATTGGAAATACATTCACATGCAACCTGCTGAAGTATTACAAGCCGCCCAGGATCTGCGCGGGAAAAGGTTGTTGCCGGTTCATAATTCAAAGTTTCCTTTAGCCATTCACCCGTGGGATGAGCCTTTGAAAAAAATTACTGAACTGAACAAAGACGTGAAACTGATCGTATCGACTCCAATGATTGGCGAAGAAGTTAATTTGAAAGATTCCACTCAGCAATTCTCAAAATGGTGGGAAGGGGTTCTGTAAACTTTTGGCGGACGTTCGCGGGTCCGTGGAGGCACGAATCATGGAAAGAGAGTTCGGTACTTATTGCCCTAAATAGATTTTTACAAATCAAGTCTAAACTATCCAAACAGCTACATAACTGAAAATATAGTTTTTTACCTTTTTGCCTCTACTTTGTATTGTATCAAAAATCAAATACAAATCCCGAATATATCTTTCCATTAAAGACTTTACTTTTCGACACTTTCACGTCATTGATGACAAGGTCGTTGTCATTAATGTAGGCGATCTTAAAATGCCTTAATCTAAATGAAACGGAAAAGCTTTTTTGTTTAAAAGCGTATCCTGCGGCGATCACTGCATTGTTAAACGGAACATAGTTTACGCCTAAAGAAGCATCATAGAATTCTTTATCAGTCAATAATACATCAGCCCCCACATTCAGTCTCCCTCTTTTGTAACACAGCCCCACACCATAAGCCCGCTGGTTTATGTAAGACTGATTGGCTGAATCAGCCACGAACTGATCGGCATATAATTTTGTACCGGCAATATTCATTACTGAAACACCTGCTTGCAAAAAGTTGGTTATTTTATAGCTCAAAGACACATCCACATCAAAATCCTGTTTTCTAATACTATCGTCCTGAAAAAAATTATAGGGAGTATTGTCACTTCCATCAGCCTCCAGAGAAACCAGTTTAGGGTTATTAAATTGCTGCCAAATGGATTTAATCGTAGCAGCCGCGCTCAAACGGTTATTGATTTTATAAACCGGTGCTAAAAAGGCGGCAAATTCTTCTAATTTTTCCTGGTGTTCCACATTATCAACGCTATTACCACCATTCGACGCGCCTATTCCAATAAGCTGCAATTGCCGGGTCTGGTCTTGTTTCGTGTAGATTCCTCCAAGCCCGAGATAAAATTGTTTGGTGATCCGCTGGTAACCGGATAGTTTTATATTATTCTTAAAATTGGCCAGCAGGCTTACATTATATGGATTGCTGCTGAATGCAATTGCTGAGGCATTCCAAAAAACCGCTTCCGAAAGATTGCGGGATGGCGAAAAATTAAACCCGGTATTATCGGTATTGGTCATCGGAGAGGAATGCAGGAACGTTCCATATTTGATCTTTCCTGCCGGGATACTAACTACTTTAAATAAGCCGAAGCCCGCAGAGGAGGCCGCCGCAGTGGCAAGTTTTTGAAATAAATTTATAAAAGAAACAGGAGCCAACGCAGGGCTGCCCGGTGTTTTCCCGGTAATATCCTGGGCAGGTAGGAGATGAGCAGAATCAAGCAGTTTTTCTGACATAAGATCGGGCAACTCCGTCTTGTCACACGCGTTCAATAGCTTCCAGTTTTTTATGGTAACATACATTTTGGTTGGATCCGTATTCCGTTTATCAAGGTCTTCTGAAATGAATACGCGCTGTATCGTTTTGCAAGTGCTGCATTTCGTAATTATGTAAAGCGTTACATCCTTATCTTTCAAATTCGCAGCGTTCCACCCGGTATTTATCTGGAAAAAACCTTCGGGATTTGTTGTGGTTGCTACAGCCGCTTTAGGATTAAAAGATGGAATAATAATGATGTTGATTGCTCCTTTGGTAGAAGTGGCTACTCCATTGTTTGCGCAGCGAAGTGTGCCTTTTATAATTACTTCCTGTGCAGTTGCTGTGTTTAGCAAGAAAGTAAACAAGGCAACAAGAAAAATATTTGTTTTCATTTTCTTTTGTGTTTTGGGGTTTCTGCCGGAAGTGGATTTAATACAAATTCTATTTTATCTATTGCACCGGATTCAATATCGAATTCTTTTGTTTTATCCTCATATAAAGGATGAGAAGTTACCAGGGTGATCCTGTCGCCAAAATGATAACCGGGAATTGGAATATTGAAGCTGCCATCGTTAATTGTTTTTGTGGCAAAAGGAGTTCCGTCAACCACTACGCCTACATCTCTGATGGGGCGGTCAGCGGCATCTTTTACCGTGCCCGAAATTCTGATCACTTTCGATTGATTTAGCGTAAGGTCTATGGGGTCGAAATTCGCAAGCAGCGTATCTATATTTATGGTTGCGTAGCCATCGCTTACCACGTTAATGAGGATCTTATTGCGCAGCTGGTCATACGGTATTTCCGGAAACATCACCATCCCTTTTTCATTGATAGAAGCTTGCCGCTGGTAATGAGGAAATGATAATGTGACGGTGCCTCTTGTAACAGGATTTTTGTCCTGGTCAAATACCCTGACAGAAAGAAACTGGTCGTTTGGTCCCTTGGGAAGCATAAAGCCACCGAGGACTGTAAGTATAACGCCAACTACCGGCCCTGTAAATTTATAGGTAACATTTGACTCGATACCTTTAAGGGTGGCGTAAGAATTCATGATGCCGAAAATCAGTGCGCTTGCCGCAATACCAAAGAGCACAAGGACCAGGTAAAAAATCCTGTCATCCATTTTCTCGGAGCCACTCTGTTTCATGTAGTGTAAATAGTAATAGCCGGTGCCAATAGCAGCAACAAGGCTTACTACAGAGATCAGCAAATAAGTTCCAACCGGTACAGTTTTTTGTGGCGATGACTTTGGGGTGTTCATTCTATCTGATTATAAATTTTAGGCTTGACAAAAAATACAGGATAAAATTTCAGCTAAGCAGTAAAAACGTTTGAATACAGTTTAAAATGTTAAGAGGATGGATTTGATAAGAAAAAAGACGGAATCGATTTCTAATACAGTGTCCACGCTAATGAAAAAAGGTTAATTTATTCCGCGGATCATTCGTACAGATAGGCCACTACCGATTCTTCAATTTGTCACGGGAACTCTTTTTTTAATTATAGGATAAAAAAGAAAGCAGGTTTGTGCAGGGGAATCAGATTTTTAGAAAATATTTTCTATTCTTTGGGCCAGGAATGACATTATAAAACTAAAATAGTTCTGCCTAATAAACAGACACAAAGTAAAAATGACACAAATATTGCAATTGGCTTTTTTGAAAGACTTGCCCGGCAATATTAAAAACGGTGACCAGGCATCATTATAACCTGCCAATAAAGGCATGAACTCCTTAGTGTAGAAACGAACGATGGAAACATACGCGAACGATGGAAACATATTGGAACCATGGAAAAAATATTTAGCTGGCCCGAATTTATAAACAAGCATTCGGGGATTCAAAATTCGTTGTAGCTTTAAGTATTCAATTTCTTTAAAATCCCCCAACCTCTCAACAATTTCTTTTCATTCCTCAATAGGTCAATTTGCCGATTTCCTGGTGAATGGTGACATGTGTTATCGGCAGCAGGCAAAAGATTTTATTACCGAAACTGACATTTTTATAAAATTAAAAAAAATCAAAATGGCAAAACCGAATTCAAATCAAATGAGTGCTTCAAGGAAGCAGGCATTTGACAATTTAAAAATTGATCCCGAAAAACGACTGATCTTATGCCTTGATGGAGGCGGGATGCGGGGAATACTTACCATTCAGCTATTGAAAAAATTCGAAGAAATCGCCGGGCATTCCTTGTTTTGAATTATTCGACATGATAGCCGGTACTTCTACCGGTGGGATTATTGCAGGACTCATAACAACGGGTCATACTGCAGTTGAAATAGAAACGATGTATGTTAATATGGTTACCCAGGTGTTTGATAAAAAATTTCTTGGAAACCGGTTCGTAAACCCGCCTGCATTTACAAAAGAAAAATACCGGCAATTAGTAAAAAGCGTGGTAAAAGATATCACTTTAGAAGATGCCTGCAAATTGAATGATCTCGATATGATGATCACGTCACAGGATATTTCGGCTTCGGAAGAAACTTTTTTCTCTTGTTTTAAACAGGATGACGGGTCATATTATGGCACCTATAAAGAAGTCTTATTGCGCTCTGTGATGGAGGCTACTATGAGCGCGCCAACCTATTTTTATCCGCTTGAGCGCTTTATAGATGGCGGCACCACCACCTATAATAACCCGGCCCTGGCGGCTTTCATGGAGGCAGTGTCTTATAGCCGCGCAGATAAAATGGTAAGTTTATCTGCTTATCAACTAACTGAGATCACTCTTTATAGTTTTGGTACCGGTATCTCGAAGCAATTTATTAAACCCACACAGACCATCAATCCGCATGGAGTCGATGTGGTGTTTTGGCTGAATTGGTTAATGACGCACACGGGCCAGGACGCAAGTGCGATGCAGGTTAATGCCTTCCGTTCCCCGATGGTGGCTCAAACAATTGATTTCAGAAGGTTCCAGATTTCTCTTGATCCGACAGCAATTAATAAGCTTCCAAATATTGACACCCTGGATGAACATAAATACCAGAGCAAATGGCTGCATGATCTCACAGAGGATATTTTGGGAAATATTGATATGGCGGATGTTACCAAATTTGATTTGATGAAAATAATAGGTCAACAGATGGCGGAATATATCGTGCAGAGTGGCAACAATTTTAAAAAAGATTTGGTGGATGACAGATATAACGATTTGCTGGTAACCATGTCTGGTGATATCGTGCGCATCCAAAAACAAATGAGCAGTGCTGTATGGCTGGATGAATTTAAAGCATAGACAAAGTAAAATTAAGCACGGTGCTCCGGGGTGAAAAAGGTAGGCGATTTATTTTCGTTTATGCATGCCAGGTATGTAACTAACCGAATGATCTCTCATAAGCCAAAAGGTGGTTTTTTGTGTTTTCTCATAATTTTCAATATTCACGAGTCACTATTCATGCTTCACCATTCACGCTTCACCATTCACGACAATGCTATTTTCTCCATTTCCATTTCAAACCCAAAGTAGCCCATCGTCCTACCATCGGTACTGCGCCGGCTTCTACATAAGAAACGTTGGTGAGGTTGTTAACGTCTGCATATATTTCAAATTGCTTCAAAGTTGCAGCGATCCGTGCATCTAATAAAAGATATTCTTTATAATGGATCCTTTCCTGGTATTTCGCGCCGAAGGTGAATTGGTATGTATTGAGATAGGTTATGTTCGCATGTGCCGCCACCTGGTTGCGTAAATTTTCCAAAGCATATTGTGAAATTTTTCCTGAATTTTCCGTCTTGATGATCCTGGGATTGAGCCATGTGTAAGAAAGCCCCGTTATCAAACTGAAATCAGAAATTTGATCTTTATTCAATAAGCGATAATCGGCAGAAAAAGAAATGCCGTCGGTATTTATTTTTTGAAAATTCTGGGGTTGCCATGGTTGATTCAAACTGTCTTTTACCCAATCAATAAAATCTGAAGTGTTCTTATGAAAGATGCTAAGCGAAGCATTCAGCGAGCCACTGTTGTATTTTACGCCTGCCTCTGAATGAAATGAGTGTTCGGGTTTCAACTGATCATTTCCTATGTTTCCCGGACCTTTATAATACAGATCCGTATAAGTCGGCAAACGCTGTCCTGTGCCGGCATTAGCAAATAACCTGAAATTATTATGGACATTGTATCCTATATCCACGCCTGGTAAAAATTGCCATCCAAAATCGGAATTGTAATTGGTATAAGCACCAACGTTTATGAGCAATTTGTGAATTTTATTAAAACTATATTCTCCAAAAAAACCATAATTTATTCTTGAACGTTTGCCCAAACTATTACTGTTGATGGCTTCATTTCTCAATTCTAATCCAAGGCCAAAATCGCCGATGCCGCTATAAAATGTATTGTTTAATTCAGCATCCAAAACATTGGTGGTATGAATATTCTGATAATAGGCAGGATTCTGCCTGATGAAAATATAATCATCTTTGTTATAGCGATAGCTTATTCGCGGGCGTAATGTCCAGAAGGAATTGATTGGTAAGATCGCAGAAGCGCCTGCAATGCCGGTTTCAACCGTTTCTTTTGATTCTTTATCAGCAGGCGCCGCATAAAATCCATTCGCACCAAAATTATTATAAACGAATCCTCCTAAAAAACTGAGGCTCTTTCTTTTTCCTAAATCAATGGTGTTTTGGTAAAAAAGTTTTTCATTTTCAAACGAAGTATTGTACCGATAGCCGGAAGATTGTGAATGGCTCATAGAAATGAAATGCTTCGTTTTATCGCCTGCAAAACTGGCAGATGCATCAAGTCCAACGCCACCAAAAAGCTTTTGATTGCTGGTGTCTTTTTGAAATGAACTTCCGGCATACATATTTAAATCTACTCCCGTCTGTTGCGGCTGCCTCGTAATGATGTTGATCGCGCCGTTGAGTGCATTGATTCCGTAAATCCTGGCTGCCGCGCCTTTAAGTATTTCAATTCTTTCGATGGCATCCGGGCTCACGGGAATATTCATCATGTTGTGCCCGGTTTGTGGATCGGTAATTTTTATCCCGTTCAGTAAAACTAAAGTCTGATCAAAGGTGCCACCGTCAATGCCAATGTCCGCTTGTGTTCCCCACGGCCCGCGCTGACGGACATCTACTCCCGCCACATAAAGCAATAATTCATTGACCGATTTTACAGGCATGGACTTAATAATTTCCCGGTCAATAATGGTAATATCCCTGTTTTGTTTTGAGAAAGGAATTTGTATGCGGCTGGCTTGTATCGTGATTTCATTCAACGTTTTACCACCAACAGAATCCTCATTTTGTTCAGAACGCAACTGGGCATTTATCGTGAAGCTTCCGAAGAGGAAAATAGATAGTAAAGTAAAAATCTTTTTCATTGATAATTTTTTGAATTCGCGCGCAAAGGTATACCAAGGTTATTCTATAAAAAATATTTTTAAAGAAAGCGTAAATTGTTTTTGCTCATCTTGAAGAATGCGAGGAGCCTGGGTTTTTTTTCGTAGCAATTCTCTACCTTAACATCTATGAATATACTAAGAAAACATTGGTACGACCTGGGCGGAATAGTGTCGGTTATTGTGTTGGTATATGTTTCTGCAAATATCCGATCACTTACGGATTATGAACTGTTGATGTGGCTAAGTCTTGTTTCGTTATTTTTTCATCAATTAGAAGAATACAGGATTTCCGGAACATTTCCCGGAATGATTAACAGGATAATGTTTAAAAGCAATATGCCTGATCGATACCCTTTAAATACCAATACCGCATTGATTATAAATGTTTGTGTAGGATGGGTATTTTATTTTGCTGCAGCTTTATTTAGCGAAAAGGCCATCTGGCTTGGGCTTGCAACGATCCTTGTGTCCTTCGGAAATTTTATTGCCCACACATTTTTGTTCAATATAAAAGGCAAAACGTTTTACAACGCAGGAATGATCACAAGCTGGATATTTTTTGCGCCCGCTGTTTATTTTTTCTTTCACACCGTTTACGCCGACCACTTGATTACTACAGCAGATTATCTCGTCGGGATTCCGTTGGGATTAGCGTTAAATATAATTGGTGTGTTCAAGTTAATTTCCTGGTTAAAGAATAAAAACACGTCTTATATTTTTGAGCAGAGAAACCTGTTGTCACCGGATAGAAAAACGGGCGTTTAAATACAATGTTCTTACAAGTCAAAAAGTAGTTTATTCGGATTTTCTATAAAATGGCTTATCAGATAATAACCAATTCCATTTTTAAATCGCTTACTGAAACGCAGATTTGTAGCGAATAAGCCGCGCTTTATCCCATATTTGGTGAACGGAATTAATTTTTGCTTAATGGTTATTGGCATTCATTCCTAAGGAAACCCGCATATTATCAAGTTCCTTCAATCGATCCTGCTTCTTTTGCAATTGAGAAGTCAGCTTCTCAACTTTTTTATTCGCATCATCAAGATTGGATTCGGCGTGCCTTGCTTGTTTGGCATCCTTCACAGATCTTCTTGCCTGGCGCTTCGCTCTTTTCGCATCTTTTACGCTTGATCCGTTCGCGTTGTCCGCTTTATCGCTGGTTTTGTCGGCAGTGCTTTGCGCGTCTGCAGTGGCATTGGCGGCCCTTTTAGCTTCCTTATCCTGGTCGCTTTTGGCCTTATCCAATGAGGCAGTCAGGATTGTGATGTCATTGTTTACTTTTAGATATTCTGCATTCAGCGCGGCGGAATCCGCGATCGTTTTATAGGTTTGGGCATAAATGGATGAACCTGCAGACAGCATGAATGCAGTAAGACATAAAGTGATCATTTTTTTCATTGCTTAAATTTTTATTTGGGGTGATCGTCCGGTGAGCACAGATCAAAGACCTTACTGACTCAGACATAATTAAAGAAGCAAACGGCAAGCCGTAAAAACGTCGGCGATGAAATAATCTGTTAATGGCTCATTTGAAACTCAATCCAAACATTTTGATTTGCCTGGCATTCTTTGAACTTCCATTCAAAAAACCTTATAAGGCAAAATATAGTTTTCTGTTTTTCTAAAAATCCTTTTTAAAGAAGCGGCATCTGAGTAGATCATCTGGCAAGAACATTTAATCTGACTTTGTCAAAATTGTACATTTGCAAATGATGCATAAATAAAAGCGATGAAAATTCCGGGCGCGTTCCAAAGCGCAATGAATATGCCGCGAGGAAAAATGTAAACGGGGCTGACTCAATAAAAGTTACTTGAAAATAATGAAAGACTTTAAATCAAAAATGGTTCTTGTAACCGGCGCTTCTTCCGGTATCGGCGAAGCATTCGCCAACCAATTTGCGGCGCTCGGCGCAAACCTGATTATTGTCGCCCGCTCTGAGGCTGGTCTGCAAAAGTTATCGGCGGATATTCAGCAAAAATATGGAGTCAAATGCTATCCTATCGCTATGGACCTGTCAGTTATAAACGCGGCAGAAGAACTGTTTAAGAAAACAAATGCTTTGGGACTGGAAGTGGATATTTTAGTAAATAATGCCGGCGTCGGAGCCATCGGAGACTTTGGTAGTTACGATTTGCCAAGGTATGAATCCATGTTGCAATTAAATATTAATAGCCTGACCGAACTTTGCTGGTTCTATCTTCCGGCAATGATAAAAAAGGATTCCGGTGGAATCATTAATGTAGCGTCAACGGCTTCATTTTTGCCCATTCCTTTTTCAGCGGTTTATGCCGCGTCTAAAAGTTATGTGCTTCATTTTTCAGAATCGCTGTATGGAGAACTTGCACATACCAACGTGACCGTCACGTGCCTTTGCCCCAGCCGCACGAAAACTAATTTTGCAAGCAGCGCCAACAGCCCGTTTGAAAATTATGAATCCCGGCCGTATGACACACCGGAGAATTCCGCGAAGGTGGGCATCAACGGATTTTTGAAGGGAAAGAATACCGTTATTGCCGGACATCAGAAATTGTTAGTGACGCTTTTGCCGCGTTTATTAAGCCGGTCAAGAGTGATCAAATTAACTTCAAGTCAATACAAAAAATAAACATTAGCCGGGGGAATTACTTTCAATTTTTGAATCTACGGGCTGAAACATGCATGCGGCAAACTAAACCACAATTCAGTTAATTTTGTTTCCAAAGTAATAATGCATGGCGCGACCTCCGGTTAACACCCTTCCTAAACCTACACTTAAAGAAAAGTTTGCCGCTCTTGGAAACCTTCCCCGGTTTTTTAAGTTGGTTTGGGAAACCAATCACTGGTACACGATTCTGAATGCGCTGCTTCGATTAATTCGGTCAGCCATACCTGTTAGTATTCTTTATATCGGCAAGCTCATCATTGATGAAGTAATATTATTGAGCAAAACACATAATGGTGATCATGGATATTTATGGAAACTGGTTGCCGCAGAGTTTGCGCTCGCCATTATAGCTGATGGCCTTGCCCGCGCTACGGCTTTGGTTGATAGCTTGCTCGGCGATCTTTTTTCCAACCATACTTCTGTGAAGATCATGGAACATGCGGCTACACTTGATCTCGACCAGTTTGAGGATTCTGAATTTTATGACAAGCTGGAGCGTGCGAGGCAACAAACCATTGGACGGACTATCCTTTTATCTCAGATAATGACGCAAGTCCAGGATATTATTACCATGGCGTTTTTAATGGTTGGCCTGATGGCATTCAATCCGTGGCTAATCCTGTTGTTGCTGATTGCGATCGTTCCCGCTTTTCTCGGTGAATCTTATTTCAACGACAAAACCTACGCGTTGACGCGCGGCCAAACGCCCGAGCGGCGGGAGCTTGACTATATGCGCTATCTCGGCGCAAGCGATGAAACGGCGAAGGAAGTGAAGCTTTTTAACCTGTCGGGGTTTTTAGTTGACCGCTTCAAAACCCTTAGCAATAAATTTTATGATGATAATAAAAAGCTTTCTATAAAGCGCGCCTCTTGGGGAACCTTTTTTGCGCTGCTTGGCGGACTTGGATATTATACCGCTTATGTGGTTATGATATTCAAAACTGTAGAAGGTGCTCTGACGATTGGTACGCTTACCTTTCTCGCAGGATCTTTCAGGCAACTGAGAAGCTTGCTGGAAAATATTTTATCCCGCTTCACAAGCGTATCTCAGGGCGCTATTTACCTGCGTGATTTTTTTGATTTTTTTGAAATCCAGCCAAAGATAAAGGCTGCTGTAAAACCGGTTCCGTTTCCAAATCCCATACGACAGGGAATCACTTTTGAAAATGTTGGCTTTAAATATCATAACAGTGAGAAATGGGCCAACAGGCATTTAAACTTCACATTGAATGCAGGTGAAAAGCTTGCGCTCGTTGGTGAAAATGGTGCGGGAAAAACAACGCTGGTAAAATTGATGGCGCGGTTATACGATCCTGTTGAAGGGCGGATTCTCCTTGATGGTGTTGACCTTCGTGATTATGATATTGTGGAATTGCGAAAAAATACCGGGATTATATTCCAGGATTATCTCCGTTATCAAATGAGCTTTGCTCAAAATATTGCTGTTGGAAATATAGATGAATTGAACAACCAGCCACTCATAGAATCAGCCGCGGAAAAGAGTTTGGCAAATGTGCTTGCTGACAAATTACCCCAAAAATATGAACAGGCGTTAGGCCGCCGTTTTAATAATGGCGTAGAGCTTAGTGGCGGCGAATGGCAAAAGATTGCGCTGGCAAGAGCGTATATGAAAGAGGCTCAGTTATTAATACTGGATGAGCCAACGGCCGCACTCGATGCGCGCGCTGAATATACGGTCTTTCAACGTTTCGCTGAACTCACGAAAGGGAAAACGGCAGTGCTGATCTCGCACCGGTTTTCAACAGTGCGCATGGCAGACCGGATCCTTGTATTAGACAAAGGACAGATCATTGAGATGGGAAGTCATGAAGAATTGATCAGCAAAAATGGACATTATGCTGAGTTGTTTTTACTCCAGGCAAAAGGATATCAATAAGTGACAATCCCGCAATAAAAATAATCTACTGCGGAAAAACTCAATCTACGTGATGTCGTATTATTCGGCTGTGGTAGGATCAATTATGGTAGAAACCTCACTTACAGAATTTGCCGGAAATCCTCCCTGTAATGCGTGTTCGCGAACCATTTCTTCATTCGGCGCAATGTATACGCAATAAATTTTGTCGCCTGTTACATAACTATGCAACCATTGAATTTCGGAGCCCATATTTCTTAAAACCCCGCAGGATGTCTGCGAAATTCCTTTTAATTCTTGTGCCGTTAATTTTCCCGCACCCGGAATTTCTCTTTCAATTACATATTTTGGCATAGTTAGATATTTTAGCAGTTAATAAAATGTATGTGATAGTTTGTATAAATGTATATGGGATTAAAGAGACAAATAGCAGTTTTCATATTCAAATTAAAGCTTTCTAAATCGAAACGTCTTTTTGTCCCCGATAAAGTGTTTTATTTTGTCATCCTTATGTCACAAAAATGGGGCCGAAGTCGGCGGACGGGCGATAGAAATTTAAAGTTTTTCAACAACTCTATTGATTTTATAAGCACGAGAGATAACTTTCTTCAAACAAATAAAAACACTGTGATAAGTCAAAATATAGTTTATCGTCTTTTTACAAAATCAATCTTTTACATAGGATTGATTTTTGAGATGGTGTGATAAGCTCAAAACAATTCATAATTATAAAAATTAAACATAAATAAAATCAAATGACGAATCCGAAAACAATAACCATCGCCGGTAAAAGCAAACATCCTCTGACTGTGAATCGTTTGGGCTATGGAACCATGCGCCTGACAGGAGAAGGAATTTATGGCGAGCCGCCGCGCAGAGATGAAGCTTTGGAAATCTTGCGACAAACCGCTAAACGCGGAATTAATTTTTTGGATACGGCCGATTATTATGGCGAAGATGTCACCAACCGGCTCATTGCAGAAGCATTATATCCGTATCACGACGACCTGGTAATTTGTACCAAAGTGGGCGGTGCGCGCAAACCCGACAAAAGCTGGATCGCCTTTAATAAACCGGAAGAGTTGCGCAGCAGCATTGACAATAATTTACGCACGCTTAAGCTGGATCAAATTACACTTGTCCATTTCAGGGTGATGCACGGCGACAAAGGCTTTGAAGATTCCATGCGGGCAATGTTCGATATGCAGGAAGAAGGAAAAATTTTGCATGTTGGCGTAAGTAATGTAAATGCGGATGAACTGCAGCGTGCGATGAAGATGGGACCGATTGCGAGCGTTGAGAATATGTATGGACACGCACAGCGTCATTCTGTGAAGGCACCTTATGGAGAAACGCGCGGCGCCGAAGACCTGCTTCATATTTGTGAGGAAAATGAAATTCCGCTGATCCCATTTTTCTCGTTGCAAACAGCCAACGAGAAAAAAGATAAAAGAATGAATGAAATAGCGAAAAAGTATAACGCCACCGAAGCCCAAATAAACATTGCGTGGCTGCTGCATCGTTCTCCCTGGATATTGCCAATTCCCGGAACATCATCCTTACAACATTTTGAGGAAAACCTTGAAGCTGCGAATATTAATTTGACAGAAGAGGATATGAATTATCTTGATTGATCCATTTCTTAAAACAAATGGAGAAATTTATTTAGTTTATCAACGTGCTCAAATCTTTCATAAAGCCTTGCAAAAAAATACTCTTATAAGCCAAAAAATAGATTTTTTCTTTTTCTATAAAATGGCTTATAAGAGTAATTGTAGAAATGATAGCAAGAGACAACATCGATTTCAAATGAGCGCCTTCAAATCGCATCCAAATGATCAGACGTTCTTTTGCGATAATGAAAAAGTTGTTCCCTGCAAATAAGAGACATCAGGCGGATGATGATCCCGCGCCTGGATGCTTGAATGATTCTGAGGAGCGGTCTGGACCGGGGTTTTATTGCATGTGCCCAGGGCATAATAAATTACAATAAAAACGAGAATCGTACTCAGGCAGCCGCCGCCTAATTTTTTTGCACCGTACCCGGCGATGATGGTTCTAAAGAAATTATTCATGTATTAATTTTCGGGAAATGAAATAAAAACCATGCCATAAAGAAATGGATGATGTGTTGATGCATAAAGTATTAGTTTTTCCGCATCCCATTTTTCGCCGGTATGTTTTTTATTGCTAAAATAAAAGTGAAAAAATTTTCAAAATCTACTTTTTCGCTTACCAAGTTTTCGTTTTAATTGTAAAATCTCTCTGGTACCATAATTGTACAAACTTCCGATACCTTTCGATATTAGAATTTTATCGGGGGAAAAGTTTTCTGATGAACGAATCTTTGGTAGAAAAATAACTCAGGGAAGAACGCCATTTCAATAAATTTTCATTTAATATTTTTCATGAAGAAATTTGATGCTTTAATTATTGGTTCAGGGCAAGCCGGTACGCCCTTGTCTAAAAAACTTGCCAGGCTCGGCTGGAAAGTGGCGTTGATAGAAAAAGAAGCGGTTGGTGGAACGTGTATAAATGTCGGTTGTACGCCTACCAAGACAATGATTGCATCGGCAAAGATGGCTTATGAAGTAAACAGGGCTGGTGACTATGGCATTCATGCCCGGCCCGCGCAAGTAGACATAAATAAAGTATTGGCACGAAAAGATGAGGTTGTAAAACGTTTCCGCAGCGGCTCACAAAAAAGCCTGGAAACAACCGACAATCTTGAACTGGTTTTCGGAACGGCGACGTTCGTTGCAGAAAAAGAAATAAAAGTTGAATTCAATAATGGAGGTGAAGAAACTTTTACAGCTGATAAGATATTTATCAATGCCGGTGCACGGCCTGTTATTCCTGGGATAGAAGGACTGAAGCAAATAAATTACCTGACGTCTACAAGCATTATGGAATTGCGCGAAGTGCCGGAACATTTGCTGATAGTAGGAGGGAGTTATATCGGTTTGGAATTTGGGCAGATGTATCGCCGTTTTGGAAGTAAAGTCACAGTGGTGGAATCCAGCCCGCGGTTTTTACCAAAGGAGGATGAAGATATTGCAACTTGTATCTGTAGGTTTTTAGAAGAAGAAGCTATCTCTATTAAGACTGGCGCTCACATCCAACGTTTTGAAAAAGATGGTAACCGGATAGCAGCGACGCTCAAAAATGAAAAGGGCGAAGAAGTGATCGATTGCTCTCATGTGTTGCTGGCCACGGGCCGTAAGTCTAATGCCGATCTGTTACGAGTAGACGCAGCCGGCATCGCAACTGATGAACATGGATTTATAAAAGTCGATAATGATTTGCAAACAAATGTGAACGGCATTTTTGCAATGGGAGATGTCAAGGGCGGCCCGCAGTTTACCCATATTTCCTACAACGATCATTTGTTGATTTATAAATTTGTTGTGGATCATCAGCACGTGAATTATCATGATCGCCAGGTTCCATATACCATGTTTACTGATCCACAATTAGGGAGGGTAGGAGTGACAGAAGATGAAGCGCGTAAGAAAGGAATGAAAGTGCGTGTGGCGACTTTATCAATGAAATATGTGGCGCGGGCAATAGAAAACGGCGACACGCGCGGCATGCTGAAAGCAGTTGTGGATGCGGATAGCGACCAAATACTTGGTGCGGCGGTAATTGGCCAGGAGGGTGGCGAAATTATGACGGTGTTGCAAATGGCGATGCTCGGTGGAATCAAGTGGCAGCAGGTACGCGAACTGCCCATTGCCCATCCATTGTATGCAGAATCGCTTAATAACTTATTTATGCAATTCGACACGGAATGATGGAAGTGCTGTGAGAGCATTCCGCAATATTAATAATCATTATTCAGAAAAATTTCATGGATTCAATTCAGGAAATATGTAAAACTACTTTTTGGCTTATCAGAGTTACCGGGCAGGCATCAATTCAGAGGGCGTTACTTCATTGCTTAACAACCAACCAAATAATTCCCAACGTTTATTAGGGTTGGAGACCGTGCCACCTTTTGACTCAATATAATTTTTAACCAGGTCTTTTCCATAATTATAATTGATCACATAGCTACGGTTTACTTTGATAAAGCCAATAGACTTTACAGCCGTTTCTTTATTATTCAATCCATAATCCATCAGCCAGCGAATCGCTTCGGCTTCCGTCATCGTGCCATTCAAAAGGCCGCGCGCCACTTCATTGCGCACATAATTCAATTCACCTTTTATGTCTAATGCTTTGAAATAAGTGTCGAGTCCGGCGGTGTCTAATCCCGCGAGCGGCAACAAAACTTCCTTTGCGAATTTATTTTTTTCTTTGCCCGGAAAAACGACATCAATCCCATAATTGGCGCTGCCTTCGGCGATTAAAGATTGCGGACTGAATAGCGGATATAATGAAATTTCTACCCAACCTTTTCCCCTGTATAAATTTTTTTCGAGCAGCATATTATACACATGATGTCCCGGATAGCTTTCGTGGCTGCCCACATCAATCGCCCGCTCTATAAAGATCGCGAGGTCGGTATTCACCTGGATCACACTCTGATAATTTCCTTTATACCAATTATAACCGCTCCATGGTTTGCCGGTAACAAATTCAAGACTGAAATTTTCGTTTCGGGGAAGATCATAATGCGCCAGTGTTCGCTTTCTACATTCTTCAATAGCCGTTTTGAAAACAGTATCCAGCTTATTTTTTGGAATGATAAAATGGTTGGCTACATCCTGGAATCTTTTGGGAATGTCGCCCTTGCCCGGCAACACAGAGTCCAATTTAGAAACCAGCGTTTTGAAAAAGGCTTCAGGATGCGAAGGCACCGTTACGCCAAATAAATCTTTTGCTTCTATATCAAATGGTGCAAATTCTCCGGAAAAAATTTTGATCCTTCTGCCGAAAGCAGTCAGTTGTGCCGACATCCATTTGGCTCGGTTGATCAGCGTATCATTTTTTTCAGCGTTGATAAAAGTTTGCATTTCGTCGCGCAAATGATCCACCGATCGTAGCAGGCTGTCTTTTGGGAAAACAGCCGATTTCGATGTTTTGGGTTTTAAGGAATCGGGGCCATAATACGCATCTACAAATGCGGGATCGTAGGTGCCAATATCTAACCCAAGGCGCACGTATTGCAGTGCAAGTTGGTTCAGCTTTTCATCGCTTCGATTGGAAGTGTTTTTTTGCTGGCAACAAACCAGCATTAAAATGGGCAGGACGTAAATTATTTTTTTCATCTGGTTTTATGAGTGCTTCCCAAAGATAATTTTTTAATGACGATAGGAATATGAAAATCTATATTTTGACTTATGAGAAAAGCGCCCGGCTTAAAATGTATTTTTTTAGCCGCTAATTTTATTCTGTTATTAAAATTAAACGAAGCGCCTTTTATTTTAAGAAACGCTATCTTTTGCAATGATCGTCCAGTCGTCGTTGCCATGTCCTTTCTCTATCCATTCATCCATAAGGCCAGCAATGGCGGGCACTACAGACAGTTTAGCGTTTCCATCTTTTGCAGCAGCCATCATAAGGCCCGCATCTTTGCGCGCCATTTTTAATTCCCATGAAGGCTTTGAAAAATCGCCTGCCGAAATAAATTCAAGCCTTGCGGGAACCATGGCAGCGGGATTCCATAAATTGAATAAATCCGCCACATCTTCTTTGGAAATGCCTTCAGCTTTTGCCAGTGCGAGTGCGTCTGAAAGGCCCGCCGTAAGGGTTATCAAAAAGAGATTTCCTGTAAGCTTCATGCCTGCTGCTTTGCCTTCTGTTTCACCAAGGTTTAAAAGCTTTCCTGTCATGGATGATAATTCGGATTCTACTTTGCCAATAACAGCCTGATCGCCGGAAACCAGCATGTAGCCTGTGCTTTCGAGCGCATTCTTAGGTCCCATAAACACAGGAGCATGCAAATAAGTAAAGCCAAGCGCTTTCCATTTTTGGGTTCGTTCCACTGCTCCTTTTGGAGAAGTGGTGGTGTGATCTATAATCAATACTTCCGGTTTAAGGGCCGGTTGAGCCAATGCCAACACTTCATTAACGGTGTCATCATCTTTCAGCGTAAGATGGATAACGTCTGCATCTTTCACTGCCTCTTTGATATCATCGAATGCTTTAGCGCCATAGGCTTCGAGCGCTTTTGCTTTGGAAGTTGTTCTGTTCCAGACATTGACCTGCTGGCCTTTTTGACGAAATGCTTTGACAAAATTGGAGCCCAGGAGGCCCATTCCAAGAAATGCTTTCATAATATTTTTATTTGTATAAAGGTAGAGAAACCGGTAAATAGTTTTGAATGAGTTCGAAATTTAATAATACCATCTTGATTTATAAAATAGGCCCAAGTCCTTATTGTAAATCTTAGATGGGATTATACCGACAGAAAAGAGATTGGACTATTTATAATTTAAAATTCGGTATAAGTCATTTTGTAGATTTTTACTTTTTTATGTTTAAGTAAAAGACCATTCATATGACGGAACAATTAATTTTGATAATTAATTTTGCCCTGGCGTGGATGGTTATTTCAAAATCTAAAATATAAGCGATGACTTAGTATCTCTTTTTTATTCTGTAACTTTTTTTCGTGTATCCTTTGATGGTAGTTACCCGTCCTGGAAAAGTAATCGGGGCTGTTAAACCGGTTTTAACTATTTAATAGGATGGTTTGAGTTGTTTCGGGGCGATTTATTCTAAAAAATTAATATCTTGGCTGAAATTTTGTTTAAAGCGTCTAAATTATTTTATTAAATCAAAAACTGTAAAATGAAAATTAATTTTAGTTTGATGGCTGTAGCAGCCATGTTATTTGCTACAAGTTGTGTAAGTACAAAAAAGTTTAATTCGCTACAGGCAAACTATAACAAGCTATACGACAGAAACGCGGAACTTACCAGGCAGGGCGAGGATTGTAAAAGCAATCTTGACAGGGCTACTGTTCAGATTACAAGCTTGCAGGAGCAGATAAATGCGGAGCGTGAGCACGTGAAAGCTTTGCAATCTGCTTTGGATAAATGTCTTACTTCTGCCGGCCAGGGAAATGTGAATATTTCAAAATTGGTGGATGAGATCAATTCATCAAATAAATACATACAGGAACTGATCGCTTCTAAAAATAAAAGTGATTCATTGAATATGGTCCTGACTAATAATTTGACCAGGTCGCTGAGCAGGGAAGAAATGCAGGACGTGGATGTGCAGGTGCTGAAAGGAGTTGTTTATATTTCTCTTTCTGATAATATGCTTTACAAATCTGGTAGCTATGAGATTTCAGACAAAGCAGGAACTACCTTGTCAAAAATCGCTAAGATTATTACTGATTACAAAGACTATGATGTATTAATAGAAGGTAATACAGACAATGTTCCGATCTCAAAACCCAACATCCGTAATAACTGGGATTTGAGTGCGCTCAGAGCTTCTTCAGTGGTGCAGGCGCTTCAGAATACTTACAGTGTAGATCCAAAACGCCTGACAGCAGGTGGTCGCGGTGAATACAACCCGATTGCAAGCAATGCTACTCCTGATGGAAAAATCAAAAACAGGCGTACTCAAATCATCATTACTCCTAAACTTGACCAGTTTATGGATTTGATCGGTAAAGGCCTGTCAGATTCTACCAGCAAGCCATAATTTTGTTTAAATAGGAATTTTTTTCAAAACGTCTTCCAATCCGGAAGACGTTTTGCTTTAATATCTTTTGTATAAAAAATTTTTATAGAATTAAGTAGATTGAAAGCAAAGCATTTTTAAAATTCATTTTAAAAATATAATTGCTCAATGCATGGCTACCTGGTTCAGCAAGTGGGTATTATTTATTAGAGATTGCGCATAGTTTTCCTAATCCTGAAATTTATTTTTCATATGACACAAAAAATCTTTCTGCACTTATAAATATAAAATAATGCTTATTGTTTTATAATGCTAAATAATTTAGTATTTTTGTCCAACGACTATGACTAAAAAGGTAGGATTAATAAAACCCAATGAGCCAAACAAAAGAAGATATTATTGCCCGGTTAAAAATGGATATTCTTCCTTTACAGGGATTCAGGAAAACACCGGCCGCCCGTGCCTTGAAGGGTATTCCGGCAGTAATAGAAAATGCTTTTCCCAATTCGGTTTTTCCATTAGGTGCGGTTCATGAATTGATCGCTTCCGGCCCCGAAGATTCGGCCGTTACGAGCGGTTTTATTGCGGGTATTCTGTCGTCGATTATGGGCAATGCGGGTGCTGCTATCTGGATCAGTTCTTCACAATCTATTTTCCCTCCGGCGTTAAAAACTTTTGGTATCAATCCCGATAAGATCATTTTTATTTATTTAAAAAAAGAACAGGAAATCCTGTGGGCGATGGAAGAAGCGCTCAAATGCAAAGGTCTCTCAGCAGTAATCGGGGAAGTGCAGGATTTAAATTTTACCGCTTCAAGACGCCTTCAACTGGCCATTGAGCAAAGCCTTGTAACAGGTTTTGTTATCCGCAAAAATCCCCGCAGTTTGAATACTTCCGCTTGCCTGGCCCGTTGGCGAATAACTTCTTTACCCAGCGAATTGCCCGGTGAGATGCCGGGCGTAGGTTTCCCTCGTTGGAATGTGGAATTAATGAAAGTAAGAAATGGAAGGCCGGGCAACTGGCAATTAGAATTTGCTGCCGGCCGGTTCAGGTATATTTCAAAGATTGCGGCCATTCATCCTCAGCAACAAAAGAAAACGGGATAATATGCAGAAACGCTTTATCTCCATATGGTTCCGTTATCTGAAAACGGATTGGTTTACCCGTCGCCGGCCATCGCTTCGCGATAAGCCATTTGTTTTGGCTGCGCCGGATCATGGAAGAATGATTGTAATGTCTGCAAACTTATTAGCACAAAAGCAGGGGATTGATACCGGCATGTCAGTAGCAGATGCAAGAGCCCTCATTCCCGCTCTTGAAGTGCTGGACGACAATCCTGAAATTGCAAACCGCTTGCTGACGGGACTTGCAGAATGGTGCATCAGGTATACGCCATCGGTAGCTGCCGATCCACCCGATGGCCTGCTGCTTGATGTGACAGGCTGTGCTCATCTGTGGGGCGGGGAAATGGCGTATATAACGGGAATGGTCAACCGAATTAAATATTTTGGTTATGATATTCGTGCTGCCATGGCTGATACCGTTGGTGCCGCCTGGGCGGTTGCGCGGTTTGCCAGGGATATACCGCTTATAGAAAGCCGCCAGCAATCCGCGGCTTTACTTTCATTGCCACCGGCGGCTCTTCGTCTTGAACCGCCGGCAATAGAGAGGTTAGAGAAATTGGGCCTGCGCCAAATTAGCCAGTTTATCAATATGCAGCGGTCAGCTTTAAGACGCCGTTTTGGATCTTCCCTTCTGCAGCGATTGGACCAGGCGCTGGGTCATGAGGAAGAACTCATCATTCCCATTCATCCCCTTGAGCCCTACCAGGAAAGATTGCCCTGCCTGGAACCGATCGTAACAGCAACAGGAATTGAAATTGCTCTTCAGCGATTGCTCGATGCTTTATGCCACCGGCTTCAGAAGGAGCAAAAAGGCCTTCGGTCTGCCTCGTTTAAAGGTTATCGGGTGGATGGTAAAATTCAGGAGATCCGTATTGGCACTAACAGGCCCTCGTGCAACAGCAAGCATCTTTTTAAATTATTTGAAACCAGGATAGAAACCATCGAGCCCGCATTGGGAATAGAATTATTTACACTCGACGCGCTGAAGGTAGAAGATCTGCCAACGGTGCAGGAAAAATTATGGGAGAATACAATGAGCCTTGATAATATTGATCTTTGCGAACTGCTGGACCGCATAGGAGGGAAGATCGGCGCGGCCAATATTCAACGCTATATTCCTGCAGCGCATTATTGGCCGGAGCGCTCCTATAAGAATGCTTCAGCCATAAATGAAATATTACCCGCTACCTGGAAAAGCGGCCGGCCAAGACCTTTGCAACTATTTTCCCGGCCGGAGCCAATCGATGTTACGGCACCTATTCCTGATTATCCGCCCATGTTGTTTCGTTATAAAGGAACCCTTCATAAAATAGTGAAAGCGGATGGCCCGGAAAGAATTGAAGCGGAATGGTGGCTGCAGGATGGCCAGCACCGCGATTATTATTGTGTGGAAGATGAAGACGGTTATCGCTACTGGCTATTCCGTGCGGGGCATTATGATGAGGCTAAATCTTATCAATGGTTTATTCATGGCTTCTTTGCGTAAAATATAAAAATGGATTACACAGAATTACAGGTAACCTCTAATTTTAGTTTTCTGCGTGGCGCCTCACATCCGGAAGAACTGGTACAGCAGGCGGCAGCATTGGGGTACAAAGAAATAGCCATAACGGATCACAACACATTTGCAGGTATTGTTCGTGCGCATGCAGCTGCCAAAAAAATGGAGATCCGCATTATCGTCGGTTGCCGGATCGATCTGCTGGATGGCATGAGTCTGCTGGCTTATCCTACTAACATCAAAGCCTATTCGCAAATATGCAACCTGCTCACCACCGGCAACCGCCGCGCAGAAAAAGGAGACTGTCATTTATATAAGAAAGATGTTTTTGAGCATGCAAATGGCGTAAAATTTATTGTTCTGCCGCCAACTGAATTGAATGAATCATTTGAGTTTGATCCATCTCTTTCAATCAATCTTGAAGAATACCATGAGGCTTTTGGTGATAATCTCTACCTTGCAGCCTCGCGCCGCTACCAGGGCGATGACAGCAAATACCTGTACCGGCTTGCGCAACTATCTTCACAGTTGGGTATTCCAATGGTCGCCACTAATGATGTGCATTATCATGAACCGGCACGGCGCCAGTTGCAGGATATCGTAACCTGCATCCGCGAAAAATGTACAATATATAATGCAGGATTCCATTTGCATCCCAATGCAGAAAGATATCTTAAGCCGCCTGCGGAAATGCTGCGTTTGTTTAATCATTATCCTGATGCCATTCTGCGTACACAGGAGATTGCAGAAGCCTGTTGGTTTTCTCTTGATGAATTAAAATATGAATATCCTGAAGAGATCACCACTGAGGGCCGTACGCCACAGGAAGAACTTACTTTTCTCGCATGGCAGGGAGCTAAAGAACGCTATGGAAATGACCTCCCTGAAAAAACTATAAAAGACATCAGGTATGAGTTGAAATTTATTGGGGAGATGAATTATGCCGCTTATTTCCTCACCGTATATGATATTGTGCGCTTTGCAAGACAGCAGAAAATACTTTGCCAGGGCCGTGGCTCTGCGGCTAATTCTACGATTTGTTATTGTCTTGGAATTACTTCAGTAGATCCTGCCAAATTTGATTTATTATTTGAAAGATTTATTTCTTCGGCGCGCAATGAACCTCCCGATATTGATGTGGATTTTGAACATGAGCGGAGGGAAGAAGTGATCCAATATATCTATCAAAAATATGGCCGCGACAGGGCAGCCATCGTTGCCACGGTGACGCAGCAACATCAAAAAGGAGCGATTCGGGATGTGGGGAAAGCTATGGGATTATCGGTAGATACGATCAACCGGATATCAGGTTCTATCTGGGAATTCTACTGATGAATGGTTTGAAGGAAAACGGTTAACTGAGCAGGGTATGAATCCCGGGGATCCACATCTTCTGAAAGTGCTGGAGCTTACGCGGGCAGTTCATGGGTTTTCCCAGGCAGCTTGGTCAGCATACCGGAGGTTTTGTAATAACGCGTGGTAAATTATCAGATCTTGTACCCGTAATGAATGCCCGCATGGAAGACCGCACCTGCATTGAATGGAATAAAGATGATATAGATGCGTTGGGCTTTATGAAAATTGATGTGCTGGCTTTGGGGATGCTCACCTGTATTCGCAAAGCATTTGATATTGCCAAAGAAAATTATGGACTCGATCTCACGCTGGCGAATATTCCCCAGGATGATCCGGCTGTGTATGAAATGATCTGTCATGCAGATACCATCGGTGTTTTCCAGATCGAAAGCCGGGCACAGCAATCTATGTTGCCCAGGCTGAAGCCCGTTTGTTTTTATGACCTGGTGATTGAAGTGGCAATTGTAAGGCCGGGGCCCATACAAGGCGATATGGTACATCCTTATTTGCGTCGAAGAAATGGAGAAGAGCCCATTGAATATCCATCCAAAGAACTGGAAGATATTCTAGGCCGCACACTTGGTGTTCCGCTTTTCCAGGAACAGGCTATGAAGATCGCGATTGTAGCAGCTGGTTTCACCGCAACAGAAGCAGATGAATTGCGCCGCAGCATGGCTACGTTTAAAGCAAAAGGATTGGTTACCAAATTCGAAGAAAAGCTGATAAGCGGAATGGTGCGAAATGGGTACACCCTGGAATATGCCCAACGTGTATTTAAGCAACTTGAAGGTTTTGGCAGCTATGGTTTTCCTGAAAGCCATGCAGCCAGTTTTGCCTTGCTGGTCTATGTTTCTTCCTGGCTCAAATGTTATTATCCCGATGTGTTTGCATGTGCTTTGCTGAATAGTATGCCAATGGGATTTTATCAGCCGGCTCAGATCATTAGGGATGCGGGGAAGCATGGCGTTGAAGTGAGGCCGGTTGATATTAATTATTCAAATTGGGATAATCTACTGGAAAAAAATTCCTCTCTTCCGGAGGAGAAGGTAAGAGGCAAGATTGCACTGCGACTGGGTTTCAGGCAAGTAAGGAGCTTGAGAGAAGAAGATATTAATTTACTTGTTACCAACAGGAATAAAAGATATACCACCATCAATGAGCTTCGCGATATCAGTCTGCCGGAAGGCACGTTGGAAAAATTAGCCGATGCCGATGCATTCAGATCCATTGGCCTTGACCGCCGCGAAGCATTATGGGAAGTTTCTACAAAAGACCGGCCTGTAGCGCTCTTTTCCGGTCAGCCCGCAGCGGATGCAAAAGGAGAAAATGTTTCTCTGCCAATCATGACGCCATCTGAACATGTAGTGTATGATTATGCATCCACCGCCCTTTCTTTGAAAGCACATCCGGTAAGCTTTGTAAGGGAAAAGCTGGACCAGCTTCACATTGTGGCTACCAAACAACTGGCTACGCTTAAAGATGGAGCCGCCGTGAAAGTTGCCGGGTTGGTGCTGGTGCGCCAACGGCCCGGCACAGCAGGTGGTATTTGTTTTATGACCATTGAAGATGAAACAGGATTTGCAAATGTTGTTATTTTTGAAAGCTTGTTTGAAAAATTCCGGAAAGAAATTTTGCAATCAAGGCTGATCATGGTGGAAGGGAAGTTGCAGATAGAAGGTGAAGTGATCCATGTGATTGTAAAGCGCTGCTTTAATTTTTCATCACTTTTGAGAACGCTTACACCGCGAAATAATGAAAACCTGCCCCTGCTAACACTTGCCTATGCTGATGAAAAATCCATTCCATCTTCTCCCGATCCAAGATCGCAACCCCGCGAGCATGATGAGAAAAAGGTTTTTCATAGGGGAAGGAATTTCAAATAGGCGTGCGAACGATGGGTAACGTTTCGATATAAAAATGAAATATCTATATTTTGAGTTATGAGAGAACATGAATCCTTTGGCTCCCGTAAGGCAAGGAATTATTTTTGTGCGTTTGGCAAACGAAATACTTAATATTAGCATTCGTAAAACCGGTAAATAATAGAGACAGGAAATCTGCTTTTTAGGTTCGCGTTTGTATCGTGCCATTCATTCAGCAATATCTCTGCAAAGTTTTTGCAGACGAACACAAAACCGGCAAAAAAATAGAGACAGGAAATCTGCTTTTTGGGTTCTGCGTTTCTATCGTGCCATTCATTCAGCAATATCTCTGCAAAGTTTTATTCAGTTCACCATAAAAATTGTAAACAAAACTCCTTTGTCTTCCAATAATATCTATCGGGTCACAAATATTTTTCTTGCCTGTTTTTCACCTTTATAGTTTGTTACCATCAGGACATAAGTGGCACTTGAAATTTGTGGTGGAAGATTGACAGTAATGAGCGCGATACCCGCGGTTTCAGATGTTTGATTATAAAGAATCTTACCGGTGATGTCTGTTATTTGAATTTTTAGCTTATTTCCATTCGTAAAATTATTGTTGTTACGGATGTAAATCTCGTTGTGCGCAGGATTGGGGAAAATATCAATAAGCCTTAAATTGAATACAACACTCACCGTCGATGAATATTTGAAATGACCATTAATGCCGACTTGTTTCAACCGATAAAAATTGGTTCCATTTTGTGGCTTCATATCATTAAAAGAATATTCATTTAATGAGGTGGAATTTCCATGTCCTTTCACTAAGCCAATATTTTCAAAGTTTGCGGTGCTGCTGCTTCTCTCTATTTCATAATGATCAATATTTAATTCATTTTCAGTTGACCATTTCAATTGGGAATATTTGTTATTGATGTTATAGCCATTAAAATCTAATACTTTGACTGAATCAGGCTTCTCCATAAGGACGGTAACATTATCAACCGTTGCACTGCCTATAATTTTAGTATTAAGTGAGGTGTAAGCAAGGCCTACATAGTGGTGTGGACCAAGCGCCAGAGTTATGGAATCTAAAGCAGTCCATTTAAGACCGTCTGCTGACGTATATCCCACATATTTATTACCGGCACTTTTAATTTTGATCCAATATGGCACAGCTAATGTGCCTTTAGCCGCAAAACTTGCACTGACATCACTTTGAGACATTCTTTTTTGAAAAGAGGCACCATTGCCAGGTGTTAGCGCAAGAAAAATATTTGGTGAACCAGGATTCAAATTTTCCCGGAACATAATTCCGCATTTGGCCCATGGATTTGTATTTTGAATAGAAACCACACGTGCGGTTATGTCAACAGAATCTCCGGTTATTGGTTGATAAACATAATGAAATGCGTCAGCTGTATTCCATACATCGTTACTTGCCGTTTTAATCGTATAAGTGCCATTGTTATAACAAGCATCTCCGGCAAGAGAAGTATAACCAATATCGGCGCTCCGCCAGCTGGCGGGCAGCGTGTTTGAACAAGCAGATGCTGCCGGAGGGTTTAAGCCATATACGTTAAGTGAATTTGAAAATGTGGCCATGTACACTTTACCATTTGCAATTGTCGGACAAACAAATTTTGCAAATTTTCCTATTGAATCTCTTTTGCTGCTCCAATTGCTATTCCACAATTCACGCGACACATCTGTGGCGTCAAAAGCTTGTAAGACGCCAGGTACTACCGACTGATTGGCATCGCCGTCAATAGGATGATTCGCCCAAATAATTCCGGTATTCATTTGGGAGCCATTGGATGAAACAGAAAGCATAGCGCCCGGCATACCATTAGGTAAAACCGTATTACCAACTTTTTGATTCAAAGTATCGAACAACATCTTTGACCTGATAAAAGGATATTGTTTCAGTAAGCTGCCCTCTGCCCATGCATAGACGAATTCGTTATTTTTATTGTCTTTAAAATAAACGGGCGAACCATGCAAATGTCTCCTGCTGTTATTAGTGGAACCCACACTTAAAAGCTGCACTACATTAGAATTGTTCGTTGTAGTTCCACCCATTTTTTTATTATTTATGAGATACAAATAACTTTCTTTGCTACCAGATAGGGAAAGATTTGTATTAGGTATTAATAAAACGCCGTCCACTCCATAATCAAGATCGAAATCATTTAAGAATTTGTAATTCATAGGTGTAAAAAAGTCGGCTACTTTCAATTTCCCTGATGCAGTTGATAATTTTAAAAGACTTTCGCCTCTGTTGGTGGTATCATTAGGATTTCCGCTTCTACTACCGGTGTCACCGTTTCCGGTTGTCAGATAAATAAAACCGTCATCATCAACAGATGGCGCCTGGCCACTCATCCAGATACCAGCCATACTTCCCATAGGCGACGCGTTATAAACGTATTTTTGTTTTAATGTGGCAGCATCATATCCCATCACCCATCCATTATAATTTCCCCAATCACAATGCGACGCCCAACACATATATACGACGCCATTGTGTAATAATAATCCTGCTCTCGGATTATGTATTTGCTGATTAAATGTGATAACGCCGCCCACGCTACCCGATGTTGAACCGGGTGAATAAGTTGCTGTTACATATACAGGGCTACCAGACCTTTCTGCACCTGTATTTATATCTAACGCATGTAAATAATGTACGAATGTGCCCCCGGTTTTTGACACACTTCTTACGAGTACATAGATTGTATTTGTCAGCGTATCAATTACCGGTGTGCATACAATCCCCATATTTCCACTAAAATCTTTGTAATTGCCACCACAGGCGCCTGTCATATCAGTGTTTTTGACAGGCCGGTAAGTGGCTGGCGAGTAAGTTAGGTTTTCATGCCAATATGGAGCGGATGCAGTTGCATTATCTGCATCAAAAGCATAGATAGAGTTATTTACAGTTGCTACAATAACAACATTATGTTTTCCTCCACCAATATTTAAATTGCTTACCACCAATGGTTGTGCATAGATTTGATCATCTACCTTACGGGAGAATAGCTTTCCAAAATTTCCACTGCTTACATTATTTTGCGTGAGTACGGTTTCATTGGCATTCCAGCCCGTTCTTTTTAAATTATTATGCTGTGTAACAACGTTAACCTGGCCTATAGATAATGTGCTTGAAAATAACAAACAAATAAGAAGCGAACCGGGTAGATAAGATTGTATCAACTTTGGAGTAGGTTTAATCTTCATAGTGTAGGTTTAAACCTAATTAAAAGATTTTGGCAAATTCAGTATTTATTTTTCATTTTCACAATCCTTAAAGATAATCCTGGGAATGGTATTTTATGTAAAAATAACAGATACAAAATAATTCATTTTATTCTGCGGCAGAAAAATGTAAACATTTTGCTCACTTCTTAAAAAATGTTTAGGAGGTCAAGACGCCATTTTTGTAATGGCACCCGCTGGCGAAGCTAACTACGACTTGCTTTCTGGCTGAATCGGCAAGGTCGAGCATTGGGGCAGAAGAGGATTTATATTATATTCTTATCTGCCTGTCTTCCCGGAAATAAGTTGATCTCTTTTTTAAAAAAAGTTTAAAATGATCAACCGGATTTTCATAGTGATGTTCGATCCGTCTAAATTTTTAAGACGAATAAAATCCTGAAGATTCAAACATAAAAATGGAAAAATCTACTTATTGACTTATGAGCAACATAATAGCAACTTGTTTTTTTGATTGCATAGGCCCATCCATTTCAAAATCACTTAAATGGAATCATGCATCCGGAATCACCGGTTCTACCAATTTGGAAAGCTTATCCAATGAATCCTGCCAACCTAAATTGCACATTTCTGCAGGTATCATCGTGGGAATATTTTCCTGCGTGATCGTCAGTTCGGTACCGCAAATAACTTGTTTGAGCCAAATAGATGTGATCATTTCTCCGGGCATTTTCGGGTCGTCAAATTTATCTGTGTGCCTGATAAATTCATGGGGTTTGAGTTCCAGGAAATTGCCTCCAAAAGAATGGGAATTGCCGGTAGAGAAATTGGTAAATGACATTTTGTAGCCGCCGCCCACCTTTGCATCCATATGATGAACCTCGCATAAAAATCCATACGGCGGGAGCCAGGAAGCAATAGCTAGTGGGTCGGTGAAGGCGCGGTAAACTTTTTCGGGAGTTGCTTTAAGTATGCGGTGTAATGAAACGCTGTTGGTTGACATATCTTTTTGCTTTTAGGTTTTCGCTTGTTTCCATTTATGTATCACTCTTATGCCACATTTTTTAAGAGGATAAAAATAAAGATTTCATTTTATAAAAATGGCTTCCCGGCTAAAAATTTTCGATAGAAATGATGTTTTTTGGCCGGTTAAACTTCTGTTTGTCTCAAAAGCAAAGATTTTTTCCTGATGGTTATATCTTTTTTTGAATTTGCCAATAATGACCAAACGGATCTTTGAACATTCCCTGCCTGTAGCCATATTCGTGGTCTTGTGCAGGACTTATTTCAGTTGCTCCCGCCTCGATGGCTTTTTGCATTACTTCATCAACATCAGGAACAAATAAACCAATTACCGCGGTCACCCCGTTAGCGTTTATCGGCTCAAGAGCATTGAACCAGCGCATTATTTCGTGCAGGTGAAAAATGGCTCCATTTATTTCAAGCTCCGCAACGTGAATGCTTCCATCATCGTTACGTAAGCAAAAATGTTCCGTCGCACCAAAGCGGGTGTAAAAGCCAATATCGACCGTGCCATTTGGGATGTGTAATTCAGGCGCAAAATGGGTTTTATCATTTTTTGTTTCCATTGGTTGTTTATTTAAATGAAAATATTTTATAGTATCGTAGTCGATTGAGTTAGATGTTTGCCCGTCTGTGATAATCTTTTATAAAAGTAAGCGAAGGGCCGGTCATTCTACAGATTTTACCAGCTGTCTCAAAAAAATTTATCCTCTCAAATTATTTTAACCGCACCATTTGCTTTCCTCTTTATTCAATACATATAAACTGAGGAGCGGTTTTAGAAACGTTAGAGTTAAAATTCGGCCTTCAGAAATCCACAGCCGTTTCAGGAAAAGGCTGAATGATTTTAAAGTCCTGGTAACTTATTATATACATTTCCCTATTTTTCTTATTCATGTCCATTGCCTGTTTTATGATAAAGGATATAGAAAATGGTGCGCCTGGATTTGTTGTAAAAAAATATTTTCCATCTTTCGTCTTGCGACAAATAGCTAACGAATTGTATTTATCCAAAATCATAATATCCTAAAAGGTGGCGGGTTTGAATTTTTTTAATATAAATTTGAATCCCTAATCACTACTAACCGGATGAATGCCCTTACAAAACCTATGATTAAATTAAAACGAGGTAAGTGCGCTATACATTCAGGATTTTTTTGAGAAATATTTTTTTGCTTACTACATGCCAATTCTTTATTTGCATCGCGATCTATTCGCCTGCGTGTGCCCAGCAACCCGTATTCACGAATCAACAACTCTTCACGGTAGATGATGGTTTGCCTCAAAGCTTTATCAGTGGCATATCACAGGATAAGGATGGTTTCTTATGGATTTGTACGCTCGATGGATTGGCCCGTTATGACGGTAGAAAATTCAGGGTATTCAAATACAATGAAGGCGACACTTCAGGCCTCAGAGCCAATGCCATTTATAACGTAGTGCCACGCGCCAATAACATCCTCAGTTTATTTTATGACGGCATGATGGCAGATGATTTTAATATGCAATCATTTAAAGTAACGCGAAATAATAGTCGCAACCTTTTGCAAAATATCCCACATGCGATGTGGAAGATGGGCAACGGTTATAATACTTCCGACAACTGGTATTTTCTTATGGAAAATTATAAAGGTGTGGGTTGGTTAAACACCCATACGGGAAAGGTGAGCTATGCAAACAAAGCGAATGGTTTGTTGCAGCAAGATACCGTAATGGCCATTACGGAAGTGGCCGGTGGAAGGATCTACCTGGTTTCTAAAAATGGAGTGGCCATCAGTGATCCTGCAAAAAAGAAATTTGATTTCATTCAGTTTAGAACAGGCGTAGTAGAGTTACCGCCCGCAACAGATGCCACCATATTTTATGCGACAAATATAATAGAGATCCTGCCCGGCAACAGGATGTCCATTCTCAGCGGAGGCAAACTAATTGTGATGGACATTGCGCGCAAAACAAGTGTTTCCTATACTGTTCCTGAAGAGCCCGAAACCGTAATAGGAGATATTCCCTGGTTCTTAAAAACCGATAGCAACGGCCAGGTTTATTTTGCTTACGGTAAACGCATTTTTCTGCTGACCAATAAAGGAGAATTAAAATTGTTATGGGAAAATATTGAGCATCCTGAATTGCATATAAGCGCTTTTTTTATTGACCGCACAGATGTTTTATGGGTGAGTGTGAATGCGCAGGGATTGTTAAGGATTGACCTGCAATCGTTGCCCTTCCAAAGTTTCAAATATAAAACCAGTTTCATTGCAGACATCATGGAAATGGCCGGTGCAAGCCGTTCCAAATTTCCTGCGCATTGGGTGACGCAATATTCCTCCTACTATTTCAGGCAGGCTTATAATGATCAGGGCGATCTGTTTGCCAGCTATAATTTTTTCGATAAGAACCAGATTTTCCGGTTAAACAAAGAAGGGTTCCGGACGCTTCCACATGGTACGGGGCCATCTATTTATGGTGCCATGCTTGTGTTGCCGAATAATGAGCTTTGGGTATTTGATGAACTGCATTATTGTTGGTATCGATGGAAAACGCCGGACGCCGTGCCCGAAAAATTGCAGTTGGATTCACTGCGCATGAAAGGCATGCAGATCGCGGATGCAAAATATATTGGCGGCTATATCTGGATGTCCACTTATGCGCATGGATTGTTGCAATATGATGGCGCTAAATTGATCAATCGGTTCGTCGGTCCCGAGCCGATTCATAATATGCCTAAAGATCTTACGGAAATATGCCCTGACCCGGTTGATAAAAATAAATTCTGGATCGGATCAAGGGGTGGGGGATTGATGTTGTGGGATGTAAACAAAGGGCTGGAGAAAGTGTATACCACCAATGATGGTCTGCCCAATAACACCATCTATTGCATACTGCCTGATAGAGATGGGAAAATTTGGTGCAGCACCAACAAAGGGATTTTTCGTTTGGATCAAAGCACCGGGCAGGTTACTTCTTTTGAAAAAGCGGATGGGCTTGCGGGCAATGAATTTAACAGGGCTCATAAATTTACGTTTAGGGATGGACGTTTGGCTTTTGGTGGCATGGATGGCTTCTCTATTTTTAATCCTGCGGAATTTGATCAGAAAAAAATCAATGAAACAGTTCCCATACAGATCACTTCGTTGCAGATAAATAACCAGGTGCAGAATGTGGGTGATGCCGGCAGTATTATAAAAGATCCGTTGAGCACGCTTACGTCAATTTCGCTGCCTTATAATAAAAGCTATCTGCGTATAGAATTTGCAGCGCTTGTGTTTAATAAGCCCAATAAAATAAAATATCGTTACCAATTAGCAGGTGCCGACAAAGAGTGGATAGAAAACGGTACTAATAACCAGGCGGCCTACACGGCCCTGAGACCGGGCACTTATACTTTAAAAATAAATGCTACTGATAATAACGGTTTGTGGAGCCCGGGCTTTAAGGAGCTTAGCATCATTATTAATCCACCGTTTTGGGCTACGTGGTGGGCCTATATAATTTATGGGTTAGTGGCACTGAGTTTGGTAAGGTGGTATCTTGGATTCAGAGAGCAAAGGATAAAAGCAAAACAGAACCTGGCATTTGAAAAGCGGGAAGCGCTTCGCCTGAAAGAAACAGATGAAATGAAGGATCGCTTCTTCAGCAATATTACTCATGAGTTCAGAACGCCACTCACGCTGATCATGTCGCCACTGGATAAGCTCAGTAAAGATGCTTCACTTTCCACCGCAGCATTGGGATCAGTAAAAACAGCGCAAAAAAATTCAAAACAATTATTAAACTTGATAAATGAGTTGCTTGATTTCTCCAAATTAAATAATGGGCAGATGAGGCTGAAACCCTCAGCCGGGGAGTTCAAATTGTTCGTAACAAACCTGATCCAACCCTTCGAGGAAAGTGCCATGGAGAAAAATATCCGCTTCAGTTTTACTTCTACAGGTGTTGAAGGTTATTATCTGTTCGATGAAGAAAAATGGCAAAAGATCATCAGCAATCTTTTGAGCAATGCATTAAAATTTACACCCCGAGATGGCGAAATATCCGTTCTGCTTTCTTCGGCGGATGAAGAAATGGTAAGGCTGGAAGTGAATGATAGCGGCCCTGGTATTCCTGCTAAATTGCAGCAAAAAATATTTGATCGTTTTTACCAGGTCGATGATTCCGCCATCAGAAATTATGGCGGTACCGGCATAGGATTATCACTGGTAAAGGAACTGACGTTGTTGATGGATGGCTCCATTCAACTGGAAAGTGATCCCGGCATTCGCACGCGCTTCAGTGTGGAAATCCCCTTACAGAAAGTAGCGGCTCATCCGTTAAATGTCACCATCCAACCAGCTCTTGCTGAAAGCCCGAAACCTTTAAAACCGGATGATACCGAAGCGCCGCTGCTGATGATCGTGGAAGACAATGATGAGCTCCGTTCTTTTTTAGCAGAGAGCATGCAGCAATATTACCGGGTTATAGAAGCCGCAGATGGTTTAAAAGCCTGGGAGATTATTTTAAATGAGTTGCCCGACGTGATCATTAGTGATGTGATGATGCCGGGGCAGGACGGTTTTGATCTTTGCCGGCAATGCAAGAGCGACAACCGCACTGCACATATCGGGTTTATATTGCTCACCTCCAAAGCGGCACATGAGGCGCGGCTACAAGGTTTGACAACCGGTGCTGATGATTATATTACCAAACCCTTTAACCAGAATGAGCTGGAATTGCGCGTGATAAACCTGCTGCATTTGCAACAAAAAAATCGTGAGTATTTGCAGGCACAGCTGGTTGCTGTCGAACCGCAAAAAAAGGAAGCCATCATAACCGATCCTTTTTTGATCCAGCTTTATAAAGAAATTGATGCCAAAATAGACGACGCGGAATTAGGAGTCGATTACCTGTGCAAGGTAATGGGCATGAGCCGCAGCACGCTCAACCGAAAATTAAAAGCGTTGCTCGGACTCTCCACCAATGATGTCATAAGACAACACCGTTTGCGAAATGCAACCAGCCTGATGCTGGACGGACAGGATATTACAACGGCTGCTTATAGTGTTGGTTTTAGCAGTCCTTCCTATTTTACCCAATGTTTTAAAGATCAATACGGCGTAACACCTTCGGAGTACCTGTCAAAACAGCGATGAACCGAATTTGATAGTGCCTGAACCGATTTTGATAGTGCTGCTCCGATAACGACGGTTTTTTAGGTTTATAAAACTCTTGCGCGTTTCTTTTCAAAAAACCTTGACACAAATTTTATAGTTTTTGAACCGATGCTTACAGCGCTTAGCAGGTGTTCGGTAGTAGTTTTAGGTCATCAATAATGGGTGGATATTTTAACCTGATTACTTATCACTTCAACTAAAAAGCATGAAAACGATTTTAAAAACACTTTCAGCCTTTGTATTCATGATCACTCTTATGAATGATTCTTTTGCACAAGGATTTACTGCACAATCAACAAATGGTATGACCGTTGCAAAGAATGAAATGGTAGCCAATACTAACGTAGCGAGCCATACGAGTGCTATGAGGAATACAGAGCCCGGCAATTCCCGTATCGCTACAAAATTTTCGGCCTTGTTTCCTGCGGCACAAAATCAGCAATGGTCAACAGACGCAAAAGGTTATTGGGTATCTTTTATCGATGCCGGACGTAAAACCAGGGCCGGTTTTAATAATAACGGGCAACTCAATTATAGGATTGCAGATTGCAGTATGGATCAGTTGTCAAAAGAATTCCAAAATTTTATTGCAAAAAATTATGCCGGCTACCAGCTTTTTAATGCCATTGAAATAGATGCGTTCGGCGAACAAACCCAACGGGCTATCGTGCAAAATTCATCAGCCTTTGTAACGTTACATTCTACTAAAGAAGGCATAGAGGAAATTCAGAAAATGAATAAAGCGAATTAAATATACAAAGACCTATCAAGGTCTTGCACATTAGTTACACAAGCGGTCTATAGTTTATAACACAACTCTTTAATAAAATAAAGGGTTGTGTTTTTTTAGATAGAAATGCCAGTACTGATTAGGCGGATTATTATTCTGTCGAGGCAGGAAAGCTGGAAAAACTTACTCTTTTTTATACAGCTCATATTAGCTCCTCTCAATCGACATCCTGGCGGTTAGAGCATTTGAAAAATCCTTTGCTTTGTCAACATAAAATAAAACAGCGTCTGTCTCTCTTTTAATGCCAAATATCTTTGTTACCTGGATTGGTGTTTTCAAATACACGACGACATTGTGATTTTCTAAGCCTTTAAGAAGTGATATTTTAGCTAAGTTGCGGTCTTTCGGGATTTTTTTTGATAGCTCAAACCTTTCAATATTGTCAAATTCGATGTATGCATCGCCTGCAAGTCCATTATGAATTTCTAATGAATCTATATTCACAATTGTGGGCCGCGCTTTCATTGCTCTTATGTGCGCATACAATTGAATGCAGGTATAAAAACTCAGTGCGGTCACTATCCAGGCAACAGTCTTACTCCATAAGATTATCAGAAAATGCATTCCTGCAGTTTCAATTAAAAAGATTGATAAAATAACCCACAGCACCATCGTCACGCCATTTTCTTTATAAACAGAAAACTTTGTTTCATTGTCTATTGTTTTGTCTTTGCTGCCAATGAAGGCATAATATAAAACGGCAATTTCCGATGCTATGATATTGGAGAATTTTTCGTTTCCTATAACCTGGTACATTACGGCCCTGCAATGCATTAAAAAATCAAGACTTTCATTATTTACTTTTTTTGCTTTTTTGTTGGCGATATAAAATTTGCTGACAATAAAAGAAATCACTACCAATTCAATTAAAGGAGAAACCCAGGCTTTAATAAATTGAAGAAAGGGATTTGAGTGGACATTTAATATAAGGCCGGCTACGAATAAGCCTACTATAAAAACCCTCGAGACACTTAACCTGGAAATCCTGGTTTTTCTTATTGCAAGAAGATAAATTAACGGCGCTACCACAAGAATATCTATAAGGATCGCATTCGATAATAATTCAGTATTCGCCTTGAATTTTGTAGTGAGCGTGATAAAGAAGCAGCTGGAAAAAATAACAACAGGAATTCCAATTGCAATTTTCCAATTCGGTTTATGTGTCCCTGACATTGTCATTGTGATCGATTTATGCAATCAGCCTGCTAACTTTCGTATTTCCGAAATTACTAACAATCCGGAAAATTTATTGAGAAAATATAATCCTGAATTTTAATTCGCTTTACCTTTAAATTCCGTAAAGGTCTTTCCATCATAACTTTACCCGCCACGGCGGGCAGGCTCAGCAGCCACCTTTGTGAGGGACACGTTTAAAAATTACTTTACCATCTCGTTCTACGTAGTCGCCCCATACTATTGGATATGAATACTTGGGCGCATGCGATACAGTATGGCTTCTTATAATTATTTTGTCGTTAACTTTCAGGCTATGCAATTGCTCAAGTTGAGACTGTTCCGGCTCAAATTTTACAATATAATCGTCACCATTAATCCTGACCATCACTCCGAAACCTAATCTTGAGCCTGGCGGAAGAGAAAGAGAGGTTACAACTCCCTCCATATTGGTGTAATCGCTGATGGACTTTCTTATTTTATCTTCTCCGGCATACACTTTTTTACCTGCTGGCGACGCTTCCCATTTTTTGTACATTATACCATCAGGAGTAGCCTCCCATTGTTTCAATTCGGCTTCCCTTTCACCAGCAGAGAGTGGCTTTGGGATTGATTTTCTAGATGTTTCAATTTTGATTTCGCGATTGGCAAATACGATTCCGCTTACCACAACCAGCGGTAAGATCAGCGCATAAATAACTTTTTTCATATTTTTGTAGGTTTAATTTCGTTCGCCGCAATGTCCCGTCCGGTGACGTTGCCGGGAAAATGTTTTTCAACATCCACCCTTGCTGGGTATGGCATAGATCACGTTGCCTGAAACAAATAAATTGAAGACCTTATCTTCTACAGAAGGAAGTAATAATTTCCATGTTTTTCCCTTGTCTGATGATCTGAAAATGCCGTCAGGATGAGTACAAAAGAAGTTTTCACCAACCTGGGTAATTGAAGTCCCGAAGGCTTTCACACTAAGGCGATCTTCCCAGGTCCGCCATATTGAATCAATAAAAACTTTGTCGCCGGCATCATGGGGCTGCCAGGTTTTACCGCCGTCGTAGGATGTACTTAGCCTACTAGTTTTCGGGGTATTCAGCTCTGAATTGGAAGTGATAGCAGCGAATCCGCCTTTGATCGGTTTTACATCGAAAGCCACACTGTCCTCACTAATCACCAGCGACCAGTTTTCGCCATTATCGGTCGATCTTATTATCCTTTTCATACCGATCGCCAGCAGTACGCCATTTGACTTCTGCCAAATGCCCTACATAGCCTCCGGCATAAACATGTTTCCAGGTTTTTCCACTGTTACCAGTTTTAAAAATGCCTTTGTCGGTGCCGATGAAAATTGCACCTCCGGCAGTTTCAAAAGTGCTGCGTAGTCGCAGCCCATAAGAATTGTCGAATATCGGCGACCATATACTCGTTCCGTCTGTTTTTTTCACATTTACACACCAGTAATGTAGCAAATCCCGGACTTACTGGTGTCAATGCTGTTATGTTCGTCAGTGAAAATCTCTTTGGTCCAAAAAGGAGGAGCTGTGGCATTTGGTGTACTGTGATAGAGTCCGTTTCCAACCTTTAAAAACAGCCCTTTATCATTTGTAAAGAAGCCATTTCCCCGGATACTATCTTTCTGCAAATTTGCCGGCAGCCCTTGGCTGATGTCCTGCCAGGTTTGTCCGCCATCTGTAGATTTAAAAACAATCTTTGCAGTTTCTGCCTTTGTTGTTGTTAGATCTGGCTTTCCAGATTTTTCATTTTCGATTTGGCGCTTGGCGAAGACAAGTCCGCTTACGACAACCAGCAGTAAGATCAGCGCATAAATAACTTTTTTCATATTTTTTGCAGGTTTAATTAATATAGAATTATCTCCTGGTAAATCAGATCCGTTCAAGGCATTTCTTTTATTTTCATATATCCTTTTAAAAATGGTACAACAAAAATACTTTGGTTTATTTCAGCCTAACGGACTTTGATCGTAAATAAAAGTGTAAACTTTGTAAATAATATCTTGATATTATGCTTGTTGAAAGAAATATGCTGCCCATAAGACGTAAGCAGATGGTTGGTTTATTAATAATATTGTTAATCCCGATAATCTGTGTGGCTTTCAGTATGACCCGCAGTGATAACTTTGACTTTGCCAGAAGGGAAGTTTTACTTCGCGAAATCGGACATGAAATACTCCTTCAGTCGGGCGACAGCACATCACGCGTACTTCCGGTACAAAAGATCGCCGAAAATGAATACCGGATCAGTTTTGAGAATGCGTTTACTTTTCAACCCGAATCCCTGGTGAATACTACTCAGCGTTTGTTAGCCAGGGACCCGCTTACAGATGATTATGTTGTTAATGTACTGAACTGTGCAAATGCCAGTGTAGCCTATGGATATGCTATATCAAAAAATAAGAAAGACGATATTGTAGCCTGTATAGGAAGAAGGCAACCCATATCGTGTTACATGATTGACATTACATTCAAACCGACTGGAATAGTTACAGCAAAGAATGGATATTTTTTGGGTTCTCTGTTATCGTTAGCATTTATTGGATTTATTTTTTTGAGATCTGTTAAGCCGAAGAGAGCCTTACCTGACAGTCAGCATACTGGTGTGTTCACTTTGGGGTCAATGTCGTTCAATACGGAGGCTCGTAAGCTCATGATAAATGGAAAGACCATAGACCTGACCAAAACTGAAACCCGTGTATTACACATTTTCGCGTTGTCTCCTAACGAGGCTATAGAGCGAAGCCGGCTACAAAAAGAGATATGGGAAGATGAAGGTGTTATAGTAGGCCGCAGCCTGGATATGTTCATTTCAAAACTTAGAAAAAAACTGGAAATTGATCCGAACATC
The DNA here is from genome assembly GCA_963706775.1 of uncultured Chitinophagaceae bacterium. GTDB lineage: Bacteria > Bacteroidota > Bacteroidia > Chitinophagales > Chitinophagaceae > Ginsengibacter. Next base: position 478,852 of record CAVPNF010000015.1, on the reverse strand, counting down.
AGGATTGTTGTTATACGCGGCAAAGGATATAAGCTTGAAATTAGCTCTTAAGAAAATCTTCCTCCGGACTGATGTTATTAATTTCAATTTGGCATTTGTAAAATTCTATAACGAGCTACGAATGTGGTATCATTAAAAGAAGTAACCTTCATTCCTAAAGTCTCCTGAAAGGGCCTTTGCTTTTAGCCAAAAGCTGTAATTTGTATTTCACTGTCCGTTAAGTATGTTTTATTATTGAGCAAGTTTACCGGAAAAAGTAAGTCCGGTTGTCGATGCCGAAGCTGTTGCTTTTCAAACTTATTTCCTCACAGCGATTATAATCCCCGTCGCCCAATTTTGTTTGGTTAAAAACAGGTCGTTTCTATTCTCTAAGGTTTCAATAAAAAGAGCTGCTTTTTCTTTATGGCCGTCCGGCCAGTTTGGTTGAGGAAGCATATCGTCAACGATGTATAAACCGCCCGGGTTCAGCATTTCCAGCACTTCGTCAAGAAGTAAATATTTCCCATGCCAGGTGTCGGCAAAGATGTAGTCAAACTTTTGTCCTTTATTGTTGTTCACCCAATCGGCTCCATCACTATGGATAAGCGTCATCCGTTTGTCGTGCCCGAGAAATGAGTTGGCTATGCCGAGCAGGCTTTCATCATTATCAAACGATACGAGTGTTGAATTGGCGTCCATGCCATCCAGTATCCATGAAGTGGCAAGTCCGGAACCGGTACCGAGTTCAAGGAATTTTCCAGATGGCTTTGAAGCAGCAAGTGTGCGCAATAAAGAACCCGTCAACGGATCCGAAGCCATTGAAAATCCTTTTGCTTTTGTCGCCGTATCAATATCAAAATACGCCGCCGGAATATCCTGGTTTATTTGGTCTGTCATTATTTTTCGTTTTGGTATGAATGTTAGATTTGGTTGCCAACCATGCGCTAATTTATGTTATAATAATCCGATGATAAAATATAATCGTGTTGATCAGGCAACTATTTATCTGATAATTTTCAATGGTGATAGAAACATTCCGAGTTATAGTTTTTAACTCCATTCTTCCAAAATAAAAAATCAAAAAATCTACATTTTCACTTATGAGGCTATCATCTCAATATTTGTTCATGCAACAAGTGGCCGGTTTTATTTAATTTACAAAACGGATCATCGATTCTGATATCAGCATCCTCGTTTGGTTAAGCTGATTTTTGAATCACAGAATTAAAATAATCAGCCTTAAAATTCCGTAGATAAAATGAACAAAGCGCATCAATATAATTTAACCCTGTCCTGGACGGGCAATTCCGGATCGGGCACGAAAGACTATCGTTCTTATGAAAGAAGCTATTCTATTTCAATCGACGGCAAAGCGGAAATTCATGGATCATCGGATCCTGCTTTTCGTGGCGACGCGTCCAAATACAATCCCGAAGAACTCTTACTGGCGTCTTTGTCTTCATGCCACATGCTTTGGTTTTTGCACCTGTGCTCCGCGAACGGAATCGTTGTGACCGCCTATGTTGATGTACCTTCAGGAATCATGCTTGAAGAAGAAGACGGTTCGGGAAAATTCAAAGAAGTAATGTTAAATCCGATGGTTACCATCAACGATGAAAAGTTGCTCGGCAAATTAGATGAGATCCATGTGGAGGCCAACAGGTGTTGCTTCATTGCCAATTCGGTAAATTTTCCGGTCAGGCATTTTCCAAAAGCGAAAGTTAATAGTTGACGGGTTTGTAAGAAAACTTCATTTTTTTTTGAAAAGTGAGTTGAGCAAGGCCGCACAAGTTGGAAGAATCGTGTAAGGTTATCCGCATCAAAAGGGCATAGCCTTTGCTGGCATCTTTCAACAATGAAGATACTTTTAACCGGCGTAACCGGATACATCGCCCAGCGATTGCTTCCTGTTTTATTAGATGAGGGCCACCAGGTAATTTGCTGCGTGAGAGATGCACACCGCTTTAATTCACAAAAATTTCCGGCCAATCAAGTTCGCGTCATTGAGGCAAATTTTCTCAAGCCCGAAACGTTGGCGAATATTCCCGATGATATTGACATTGCATTTTATCTGATCCATTCGATGTCGTCCAAAAAAGGTGATTTTGAAAAAATGGAAGCCGACTGCGCACAAAATTTTCGCGACAGGTTAGAGAAAACGATGGCGACGCAGGTGATTTATTTAAGTGGTATCGTAAATGAAACGCACCTTTCCAAACATTTGCAATCGCGCAAAGCGGTCGAGAAAATTTTATCAGGTGGGCGTTTCGCTTTAACAACGCTGAGAGCCGGTATCATCATTGGCTCGGGGAGCGCTTCTTTTGAGATCATCCGCGACCTGGTGGAGAAGCTTCCTGTCATGATCACGCCGCGATGGGTAAATACGAAATGCCAGCCCATTGCGATCAGGAATGTCATTCAATTTTTAAAAGGCGTCATCCGCTATGAGCCTGCCTATGACAAAAGCTTCGACATCGGCGGCCCCGATATTCTGACGTACAAACAAATGATGCTTCGCTTTGCGAAGTCCCGCGGTTTAAAACGACGTATCGTTACGCTGCCCGTGATGACACCGCGGCTTTCGTCTTACTGGTTATTTTTTGTGACGTCTACTTCCTATTCTTTGGCGAGGCAGCTTGTCGATAGCATGAAGATTGAAGTGATTTGTAAGCCGAATGATCTCGCGGAACAACTGCATATTTCATTGATCGGTTACGATACGTCTTTGAAAATGGCTTTTGATAAAATCGAACAAAACCTGGTTCTGTCCAGCTGGAAAGATGCCCAAACGAGCGCGATTCTTGATAATGGAATTTCGAGCTATATCGAAGTGCCGGTCAATGGTTGTTTCAAAGATGTGCGAAAGAGAAAGGTACACGACGTTGACAAAACACTTCAAAGGATCTGGTCGCTTGGGGGCAAAACAGGATGGTACTATGGAAATATTTTATGGAGAACGCGGGGTGTGATGGACCAGATGGTCGGCGGTGTAGGGATGAGGCGTGGCCGGCGCAGCCTTTCTGAAATTAACGCCGGCGATGCGCTGGATTTCTGGCGCGTGTTGCTGGCAAGCCGTGAAGAACGGCGCCTGCTTTTATATGCAGAAATGAAGCTGCCGGGAGAGGCGTGGCTGGAATTTAAAATAGAAAAACATGAATTGATACAGACAGCCACGTTCCGCCCTAAAGGTTTGTCAGGCAGGCTTTACTGGTACGCGGTCTATCCCTTTCATGGATTTATTTTTAACGGACTTATTAATAAATTGGCCGCAGCATAAAGGATTTATTGCGCGCCAGACAATCCAAAATATAGATTATTTGATTTTTATAAAACGATTTTTCTTTTCTACTTCGATGCGACCGGTGGCTTTCCTCCTTCCGGAACAAAAATAAGTGCATCCGTATCCAGGCAATATCTTTTGTAAGTGGGAGCGGGGCCATCGTCAAATACGTGTCCGAGGTGGGATCCTGTTTTGGAATCCACTACTTCCAGCCTGGTCATTCCGTCCGTTTGATCCTTCACGAGCCGCACGGCGTCTTTATTCACGGGGGCGTAAAAACTGGGCCATCCCGTGCCGGAATTGAATTTTGTTTCTGAGCTAAAAACAGGTTGGAGCGATGCGGCGGAATAATAAGTTCCCTTTTGGTAGAAGTGGTCATATTTTCCTGAAAAAGCCCTTTCAGTGCCACGATCACGAAGGATAAAATATTGAGCCGGGGTCAATCTGTTTCTCCATTGTGCATCACTGTATTTGACGGGAAAGTTTGCGTAGGAGGTCACGATCTCAGGATCGGGATATTTACTTTTTGTTTCTTTTGTTTGGGAATGGGAACAATTAGTAAGCAAAGTACACAGCATGATCGCTGATAAATAAAGCATTCTTTTCATGATAATAGTTTTGCTTATAAACGTAACAAAGCTATTAAAGGTTTCAAAAAGTTGCGTTAATCCGGTGGTAAGGTTGTGATAAACCTAAGCCTATGTTGGCTGGGATCAGAGTTATCGAGGTTACATTCCTACGGGATGTTTGTGAAGGAGCGGGAATTTTTTACCGATATTTTATCCCTGGCGGGATGTTAGAAACTACGGGATCGCTAACGGAATGATATCCCTTACGAAATATTTTAATTGACCATTTTACCCATGTTTAAATCACTACGGGATTTGGGAAACTGGAAGATCTTTTTACCGGTATTTTATCCTAACGGCATGTTTGTAGCCGGAGGATTACTTTTAGCGAAATTATCCTGAAGAAAGTTTTTAACCGGGAGGCATCTTTTCAATTCTTAATTCATAATTCTCCATTTTCCATTTTCCATTTTCAATTATCCATCCTACCGTACTTTCCCTGTTTGCTTGAGCAATTTGTAAACGTTTGAATTACCTGATCCTTCAATTTTCATTAAATAAAGTCCTGCGGGCAGGAAGTCGAGATGGAGGGTTGTTTTTTGAGACTGGATCACCTGGCTAACGATTAATTTGCCCGTCATGTCAAATATCCTTAATGATTTTCCGACTACATCAGCTGCGTTCCTGGAATTGATGTTTACCTCTGAAACGAATGGATTAGGATAAGTCGTAATGAGGGATGTAGCCAGAGTGTCTGGCGGCGTCACTACCGGCCCGGCTTCTGCATTTGTGCTGTCGCAAACAAATGTATTCAGGAACGAATTTCTGAAATTTCCTTTGGCAAAAAGGCTTCTCATCGCTGATTTTTGTCCCTGCGTAAACATATTCATACAAGCGTCATCCGTAAAGTCCATAAAGTTCATGAACATATCTCCATATTGATTTATCGAGCATGCTGAAAGATGCGGGAAGGAAGGGCAAAAGCTGTTGCTGTTTTGTTGTGGTGGCGTGTCTGCAATGCCGTCATCGCCACAATCCGAATCACCCCATAAATGCTTCAGGCCAAGCCAGTGCCCGATTTCATGCGTAGCGGTACGTCCTTTATTGTAGGGAGCCGTGAGCGTTCCGGTAGTTCCGAAAACATTGTATTTAATAACAACGCCATCTTTTTCCCGTGGACTGCCAGGCAAAACAGCATATCCTAATGTGCGTCCAAAAAGATTGCAAACCCAGATGTTCAAATATTTCGTCGGGTCCCACGCATTATCGCCACCTTTCGAAGAAAATTTCATCTGATCATCGGCAAGGAAGCTGCTTTCTTTTGTGTACTTACGGATAATGCCGGTTGTGTATTTCCCTTCTGAATCCACCTTCGCAAGACAAAAAGAAATGCGCGTGTCCGCTGCAACGAGATTAAAAGGGCTGGGTGTATTGATTGCATCAGCATTCCGCCTGCGATAGTCATTATTTAAAGCGTCTATTTGGGACTTTATTTGTTGATCACTGATGTTTTGTTCCGAATTGTTGTACAATACGTGAACTACTACGGGGATCGTGATCACTTCATCATTTAATGTGTCCCTGTCACCAGCACCCTTCACAGAAGCATTCGGATTAAAATTTCTTGAGACAGGATTTAATTTTGAATAAGCAGGCGTTGCGCAGCGTTGCGCGTTTGATATAAAAGTAGATAGTAAGCAAATCAGCGTAAGTGTAATCTTCATGTATTCCCGGTTATTAAACCCAATTTGGGTGAATGAACGTTGTGGGATTACATAGGCCTGGTTAAAAGGTAGTTACACGGATAATGGAATGAATGGATTTAAAAACGGGATAGGTGGTTACTTTCCGGAGATGATGGATTAGCTGAACCCCAAGCCGGAGTCTGATGTACGAAAAAAAACAACTGAAATAATTAGGTGTTATTTACGGCAACAGAGGTTTGAGAGCACAAATAACGATAAAAATATTCAAAGGCAGAAATTTTAAATAATTTATTTTTTATAAATGACTTAACAAGCATAAACTTGTCGTTCATTACTTTTACACTCCTTAAAATAAAAAAATGATTAGAAAATTACTTGGCTGCGCACTTCTTTTTTCCTTTTTTTCCTGCGGAAATAATTCCAGTCCTGATATAGATTCTTCACTTCCGGTGGCCAAAATAAATAATATTGCGGCGCCGGCGCCGATCATGTTCACGGTTGACAAAGTATATCCGCACGACCCAAAAGCGTTCACGCAGGGACTTGAATTTTATAAAGGCAAATTATATGAAGGAACGGGCGAATTTGGAACGTCAGATCTTCGGATAGTAGATATTCCAACAGGTAAAGTGGAGAAAAATTATTTAATTCCTGATCCCAAAATCTTCGGGGAAGGCATTACTATTTTTCAAAATAAAATTTACCAGCTTACCTGGCAGAATCATAAAATATTCGTTTATAATCTGAGCGATATCACCAGGCCAATCAGCACGCTCAACTGGAGCCGCGAAGGCTGGGGCGCTACTAACGATGGCACCAATATTATCATCAGCGATGGATCGTCAAAATTATTTTTTGTGCAGCCCGATGAGAGCCGCAAAGAAATGAAAACCTCGAAAATTCTGACTGTCGTGGACAACAGGGGCGAAGTGGATAGCCTGAATGAGCTTGAGTTAATTGACGGTTATGTATATGCAAACAGGTGGCTTACGGATGAAATTGTAAAAATTGATACTGCCAACGGCCATGTTGTCGGCAAATTAAATTTCGCAGGCCTTCTGAATCAATATGATCCCGGAGTACAAGTGGTGGATGGCGCGGTGTTGAATGGTATTGCCTATGATAGCACCACGAAAAAATTATACATCACGGGAAAGGATTGGCCAAAATTATTTGAAATGAGGTTGAACCCCTAGCCCCTAAAGGGGAACAATCACTTTTCCATGCCAATTCTTAGAGAAGATTCAGGTGGTATGTGCCGGTTATTCCTGGTGATTAAGACCCTCATCAGAAAAGCGAAAATGTAGTTAATTGTATTTTTACAAATGGTACCTGGCGGATAAAATAATTCAATAATAAAATAATCTAATAATTAATTAGCCGACGCGATATAAATAACGGAACTGCATTTCCCCGTATCGCTTAATGCTTTCAGATTTGATAAAGCGCCTGTCGCGAATCCTTTTACAGGATTGGAATGCCCGGTTTTATATTGCTCGCTTAACATGCTTACATACACGCTGTCGTACCACATCGGCTTCATTTTCTCCACCTTCATTCCATGCTTCTCCAATAACGTTTTCATGGCTGCCGGAGAAAAATGATAAAGGTGGCGTGGCACATCATAAGCCGCCCAAAATTCCTTATAAACACCTGCATCATACGACGTGTAATTAGGCACCGCTATAAAAAGCTTGCTACCAGGTTTTAATAAATTTTTCAATTGATCAATATACGCATGCAGATCATGAACGTGTTCAAGCACGTGCCACATGGTAATGGCATCAAAGCTTTGAGGAGCAAGCTGGAAAAACTTTTCGGAATCATTTAAATGCAGCCCATATAATTCCAAAGCTTTATCGCGGGCGGTTTTGTCCGGTTCTAATCCGGTGGCATTCCAGCCTGTATCTTTCATGGTGTGCAAAAATGCGCCGGTACCGCAACCGACATCGAGGATATTTCCTGTTGTTTTTCCGGTGATCTTTTCAATCAACTTTCTTTTTTGCACCAACGTCCGCTTCCGGACCTTATGATAAATATTATTGATAAAACCTTCGGAAGTATCGCTATGAGAAATATAATTTTCTGATTGATAATATTTTTCAATGCCTTCTTTATCCGGGATGTTTTGGGTAAATCTTTGGGTACAATTTTTACATTCCCAGATATCAAATTTTTCCCCGGAAACAGTGTAGTCTTTACAGGTGATCACCGGCGAAATGTTTTTACTATCACAATTTGGACAAGATGTGTATACAATCATTTCGCAAATATATTATCAGGATGAAGAATTTCCGGAGATTAAAATCTATTGGGTGGAATAAGTCGCAGGCGGCGCTTCAGTAACATGGTTGCTTTGATTTCCCAAAGAGAAAGGATGCGAATAAAAATGAAAGGCCAAAATAATCAAAGCGATCACCAAAAGAACAAGAGCGCTAATCTTCCATGCATTGTTTTTTTCTACTTCTTTTTCGTGAAGATATTGATTCATCGCCGATGAAGTAGTTTCTTTGTCACCTACCAATATGGCGTGGTCTGAATCCTTATGAATCACTCTTTCTGCTGCCACCGGTTTACTAAAAAACATTGGCGCCTCTGCCCGGAAAATAATATTTCCCGCATTGTTTTTCTGTAAATTTCCAAGGCTGCCCAATATTATTTTTTCGCCACTGTTTAATTTTTCTTTGATGTTGGTACACCATTGAAGCAAAGACTCAAGCGCCTCGCCGGCTGGAATATTCTTCTTGAAGGCCAGGTATTTTATTAAATCCTCAGAATTTTTTTCGGGTTTTGTGCTGAAAGAAATATCCTCTGCTGGTGGCAGCATGCGCTTGTTAGCCACATCGAGCTCAGCAGGTTTTGTAACGATGTTAAACTTCCCTATGCCGGGCAGACTGCACTTTTTATTTTGAATTAAGAAAGAGGTAATCAATTCTTGCATAACGGCAAATATCGTAAAATGATTTAAGCAATATCCATGATTTTTTTTCCGGGAGGGAAAGGTTAATTCTTCTTACGATTCATTCCTGTCATATTGAAAATCGATATTCTAAAAATAGGCAAGGTCAACCCGTTTGCGGTACTAAATGTTGCGGCGCCGATGACGCCTGTGTGAAGTAGGCCTCCGACATTTACAGGAGGGTCAAATACATTGCATTTTGTTGTGCTTAAGTTACTCGTAGCATCATATAATATTGTTGTTGTCGTTTGGGAAAATGATTTAGCCGAATAAAATAATATTGTAACTGCTAAAATAATTTTCAAGTTTATTTTGTTCATGATTTTTTAATTTTTATCTTTTTCTAAATGAATTTGTAGCCCGATACCAATGCCAAATGAATTACCTCTTCCATTATAACCACTAGTTCCAGTGGAAGAATAGTTAAGTAAAAATTCTATACCAATACTGCTATTAAAATAAATAACAGGGCCCGCGGAAAAAGAAATAATATTGGTTGAATTATTACTTGTAGAATTAGTAGTTTCTACTTTGTCATTGCCGAATTGATAGCTTCCTTCCATTAGAATGTTATATTGCCCGTCAACATCTAAAAAATAGTATCGAACAAATGGGCCCATACTATAATTTTTGAATGTACTGAAATTGTTGGATGCCCCATATTTTATATGCTCTCTGTTAAAGGATAACTGGACACCACCGGCAAATTTGTTCATAAAAAAATATCCAATATTTGGTACTAACCTTAAATCGGTTGTTTTAGAGCTATTATCTCTGGGACCGGCATTGGAAAAGGCAAAGCTGGCATTTCCTCCAACCAACCAGTTGCCTTTTGTTATTTGGCAATTTGCATGATCATAAAAAGTAGAAGCGATAAGAAATAATAAAATTGTTTTTTTCATAGCAGTTGTTTTTAGAAATTTTTATTAGGAATGGTTATATATTATTATAAAGATAATAATATCTTTAATTATGCTGCATTTGTGTAAAAAAAATTTCAAATGCTCCGGTATGTAATTTCCCACCCACATTTACGAGAGGATCAAATACATTGCATTTTCTTGTGCTTAAAGGAAGACTAAATAAAAAAAAATAAATCGGGGGAAGTCAAAATATAGAAATTCAATATTTTCTTGTGTCGCCTAAAAATGTATCAGAATTCCCCCGATTACCTGCAATCCATAAACCGGGTAATTGTTCCAGCGCTGATATTTACTATTGAGGATATTATTAAAATCGAGCCATGCGCTGAACTGCTTGTTGATCTTGAATTCCGCACCGGCACTCAGATCCGTGCCACCCTTTAAATTTTTCGCATCTCCATTAGCCAGCAATGCTTTTGCTCCTGAAAAAGCGGAAAGGTCACCTTTAAATAAAACCTGTTTGAAAGCATTCCACCTGAAAGATCCGGTTAATTTTAAAGGAATTAGTCCCCATGGTTCGGCATTATCTTTAAGGCCGGTGTAGGCATTCAGATCAAGTGCGCCCGTAATAGTAAATTTATCCTGGCTGATAAAATTCATATCGCCATGAATCTGCAGGTTACTCATTTTACCTTCATTGCTTACGTAAAAACTTTTGCCGTCAAGCGAGTCATTGATGAATAAGGGCATGTCTGTGTAGGAAATAAATGCGGCTTTGGCGTTAAAGTTGAAATGCTTGCTCACAGTGGCTTTGATGCCGCCGTAATATTGTATTTCTTTGGTGTTATTTAAAAAAGATGGATCCTGCATGTAAGGATTTTCTGCGCTGAGCGTGCGGAAACTATTAGGAATATATCTTCCAACCCAACCAGCCTGCACCACCAATACTCTTTGCTGTAATTGCGCCTCAACATAGATGTTAGGTAAGATCGAGGTTGTGTTATTGTTCCACGAAGGTGTTACGCCACCGTGAAAAGTAAACCGGTCGCTATAATAAACCAACTCAGGAGCAATTTGAAACAAATTATTTTTTAAAGAACCGGTGGTATTCTTCAACGAATACCTGTTGAAGTTACCAAGCGCTGCGACCTTAAGAGAAACATTCTCGCCGAATTTTTTTTCTGCAGGCAGGTTTAAAATTAGCGTGTTTTCGCTTACCTGGTCCTCTCTTGAGAACGCATGGAATTCAAGATGAGGATCGTAATTGATGCCCAAATCATTGGAGACGATGTTTCTGATTCCAACGTTTGCGGAAATATCTCCATAAGCTCTTCTTATGTCTTCTTTGCTGAATTTTTCAAGGGTGTGGTCATAGCCATATTGAAAATATTTTCTTTGAGAAAACCCAATGCCGCCATAGGTTTCATGTTTTTCAGAAAAAATGCTCCCCATGCCTTTCAAATTAATTTCACTGAAATCCTGGTTTTCAATTTTTCCTTTTGACGAAATATAATCACCATAAATATTACCAAGACTTTTTTTGCCATCACCAAAACTAAAGGCACCAGAGATGTAAGGTGTAGTGAAATTTCCAAATCCTACTTTTAACTGATTTCTGTCACCAAGCTGTAATGCTGTGTCCGCCTGCAATGCAAGAGGCTTCAACGACACCGGCTGATACGCGAAGAATAAATTTTGTGCGGGAATATTATAAGCCATTCTTGGGCGTGAGGTGTCAGCAGCAATCGGCGACGCGTACAAATTAATCTTTACTGAATTGCGCAAAACCGGTTTATAGGAAGAGGTGATCTCAATCGTTTGTCTCCTGGTTGTGTCGTTCTGTGCATACGTTTCGCTTCCCAAAAAGCATAATAGCGTGATGACAAGAATGATGGTTTTTTTGTTGCCGGTATGTATCATCTTCAATTTATTAAACATGGATTGTAATTAGTCGTTGATTATTTTTTGTTGTTAGACGGTGTGGATTCTATCTTTGAATTGCTTTGCTCCTCGCTGGTAGCAATCGCCAGTTTATCCTGCGCTTCTTTTTTCAGATCAGCAATCGTGGCATTATCGGCCACACTTTTATAAGTTGCTTTCGCATTGAAATAATCTTTTTGCTTCAAATAAATATCGCCCAACAGGATATATGCTTTGGCAACCCAATAATCTACACCAGCCACTTTTATGACATCAAGCGCGGATTTTTCTGCTGTGGCTAATTGGTTTTGGGTGAAATAGCAATTCGCAATTTCATAGCGCGCCTCCGCGCCCCAGGCCGATTTATTGATGGCGGCCACTTGTTTAAAGGCAGTGATCGCCTCATCACATTTGTTGTCTGCCTGCAGAGATTTTCCGAGTACCAGGTTGGCAATCGCTTTATCATCTGTACTCAGGCCTTTTTTGGTAAGAAGCTCTTTTGATGTGTTATTCGCTTCTGTGAAATCTTTTGTTTGATAGTAGCTTCTTACCAGTCCGCGTAACGCTTCCAGCTGATTTTCCGGCGTGGTAGCAAGATCACGAAGTTTGGAAAAATAGATCTTTGATTTTGCATAATCCTGCAATTCAAAATAATCAATTCTTGCGGCGGCGAAAGCGGCTCTTTCCGCAAACCTGCTGCTGCCCTGGTTTACAACTGCCTCATAGCCTTTAAGCGCATTCTGCCAATCTTTACTTTTAGAATAGCATTCGGCCATATAAAAATTGGTTTCTAAAAGGTAAGCGCCCTGCGGATATTTCGAAAGATAATTGGAGAAAGAAGCCAATGCGCCTGCGCAATCATTGTTAGAATATTTCAATTCAGCCGCCGCATAAGTTAATGAGTCCGCTTCCGAAATACTGATGACTTTACCGGATTTTTTTACAAAGTCGACATAATCATTCGGTCTGCCCATCTCTACATAAATATTTTTCATGTTGTCGAGCGCTTCGTCTGCTTCAGGCGATTGAGGATAGAGCGTGATCAGGTTTTGATAATCTTTTAATGCTTCGGCATTATTATTCAGGTTGTAATTGGAAAGTCCCAGTTTCAGATAAACTTTAGGATATTGTCCTGACGCGGATTTGATGGCCAAGACTTTATTAAGATACGGAATAGCATCCCTGAATTTTTCCTGCAACATGTAGGCATTGGCGATTTGCAAATAGGATTCCGCAACCAGATCGCTCTGCGGATAACGCTGAATGAGGTCATTAAATGTCTTAATTTTTTCAGTAGTATTATTAATTCCATTTATTAGGGCTACCTGGTAAAGAGAATAATCACTTTGCGAAAGGCCGGCGTTAATTACATTCTGGTACATAGTTTTGGCAGTGGCGTAATTTTTTTGCATAAAATATGCATCCGCTGTTCTTACATAAGCATCCTGCGATAATAAGGAAGATTGGGAAGAAACGGCCGGCGCCACTTGTTTGAAATTTTCCAGCGCTTTCGCGTAATTTTCTGTTTTTAGATAGCTGTATCCCAACACGTACCTGGCGTTGGTTGTGTTGGCTTCACCTTGCAAACCACCAGCTGTGAGGTAGTTGCTCATGTATTTAATGGCATCATCATAACGGGCAAGCCTGTACGCAATTTCGCCTTTCCAGAAATTGGCCAATGGTAATACATCACCGGCATTAGGATCCGCGATGATTTTGCTAAGTAAGTTGTCTGCTTCATTTAATTTTTGATCATTGACAAATTCCGTTGCTCTGCCGAAAAGTATTTTAGGATAAATTCTCTGCATCATGGCAGTTGGTTTACCATAAGATTGGTATAGCTCAAGCGCTTCTGCGTAATTATTGGTATTAGCCAACAAATTGATTACGATTTCTTTTGCCTCATTCGCATAAGCAGAAGTAGGATAGAGGTCCAGGAATTTATTCATAGAGCTTAATGCAACATCTTTATAACCCAATTCATAAGAAAGCTTGGCGTAGTTAAACCTGGAGATTTCCTGTTGCTGACGGTTACTGTTATTATCAGCACTGTATTGAAAAGCGTTCCTTGCATTTACTTTTTGACCGGTTCTTAAATAAAGATCGCCCAATAAATACATAGAGTTTTGTCCGAGCGAATCTTTTTCATTGCTCAATTGCTTAAACCCTGCAATCGCTTTGTCCACCTGGTTTGCGTCATAATAGCAATAGCTTAATTCATACATCACTTCTTTAGAAACTTTGTCGCTGCTGTTTACATAAGCTTCTAACAATGGTAAAGCTTTTGAAAATTGTTTTTTCTCAAAATAAATCTGCCCGGTTAAGAGACTGAGGTCTTTGCGATAATAAACATCATTTTGAGCGAGCGCTCTTTCTCCATAAACCAATGCTTCGTCTTTTTTGCCCTGGAAATAATAGATCTGGGTGATGTAATAAGGTACCAGGCCTTTATATTTCGGAATCAATTCTACCTTTTTGAAAGAAGCAAGGGCTGAATTAAAATCCCTGTCGCGGTAGCTTAAGAAGCCATAATAATAATTGGCGTCGTAATAATATTTATTATCCGGTAACTGGTGAATTTCATTAAACAAAGGTTTTGCCTTGTCAAATTGATCCACATTAAAATAAGAATATGCCAACTCAAATTTTGCATCAGCGATCTCATCATTGCTCAAATTATCATATCCGGCACGCTCATAATAAATGATGGCACGGGCATAATCATTTTTTGTAAAATAATATCTTGCCAGGTGGAAGCTCATCATTTGCTGGCGCGGCTCATTGTTTGCAGCATCGATAAAAAGTTTTGCAGACTCTTCCGCAATTTCCTGGTTGAGCTTCAGTCCGCATACAATATAATAATAGTCAACATCCTGGTTTAAATAGGAATGACTGCTTTTAGTATTCTCAGGATACTTGTCCAGCAAGGGTTTCAGAAGCGGATAGGCAAGACTGTATTCTCCTTTAATAAAAAACTCCTTAGCCTGTTTGAAGTCTTTTTCAGGATCTGTAACATTATAATTGGGCTGAGAAAAACAGGAAACGGATAACAGGATAAAAACGGGGAGCAGGAAACGATTCATCAATGGTTTGGTTTAATTTTTATAATGCGATAGCAAAATGATCTGGTAAAAAAATCTCAAAAAAATTACGGGCAAAAATACAAACACCGTTCCACTAATTCCTTACCCATTAATTTTTAAGAAGATGTAAAAACGCTTTAAATTGCGCAAATCTTTGTTAACACAATTGTAAAAAAATATGAATAGATTTCTTTCAACCAAATATTCGACCGGTGCATTCAATTTTGGAATGCTTGTTTTAAGGGTCGTACTCGGTTTATTACTGGCGAGCCATGGCTACACCAAGTTGGTAAAATTCAGCGGACTCAAAAATAAGTTCATGAATTTTATGCATATGGGATCGACGCTTTCGTTGTCGCTGATCACTTTTGCGGAGCTTGTTTGCGGAATTCTTTTGATACTCGGATTGTTCACGCGGTTTGCATGTATTCCCATTATTATAGGAATGTGTGTTGTAGTGTTTGTAGCTTCTAACGGACAAATATTTGGATCGGGCGAGAGAGGTATGATCTATCTCGCCGCAGCGATCACCGTATTATTTTGCGGACCCGGACGGATAAGTGTTGATGGAATGATTGGGAAGTAACGCCTAAATCCCCTGAAGGGGACTTTAGCCTAAAAGGAAGAAGCGTTTTTCATTGTGCAGATAGTTGTTAATAGTTGAGTTTGTATTGTGAAAAGCGAAAAAGTAGATTTTAGCATTTTTGAAAAACATAAATTTCTATATTTCGACTTGTTTGAGATAGAAAATATTCAGTATCTGAAAATCAGGCAGAATAGCTCTTAACAATTCAACAATAAAACAATAAAACCATATAACAATCCCCCAATAATTTAATAATAAAATAATTTAATAATCAATTGTTCTCCCATAAAACACAAATACGAATTCATTACGCATTGACCGATCAAATGGGCGTGGTCTATCACGGGCATTATGCGCAATTTTACGAGATCGGGCGCACGGAGGCCTTACGCAGCCTGGGTTTGACATATAAAGAAGTTGAGGCAACCGGCGTGATTATGCCGGTTACGGAGATTCACAGCAAATTTGTAAGGCCGGCCTTATATGATGATCTTATCACCGTTGTTACTACCGTAAAAGAAATGCCACTTCATCATAAAATTGTTTTTCACAGTGAGATTTATAATGAGAAAAATGAATTGCTGAATGTTGGCGATGTCACGCTTTATTTCATGGACGCAAAAACGATGAAGCGCGCTGAAATGCCACAACAAATCAAAGAAAAAATGTCTGACTTTTTCAGATGACCTTTTAATTTTCCTGTTTGTATCAATTCTGAAAAGCTAAAATGTCGTTTTTTGTATTTTAAGATTACCATCACTTTTCTAAATCCTCAAAAACTACATTTTAGTTTATAAGCCGTTATTTTTCTTCGGCAATTTCAATCTCTTCAAAATATCTTCAGAATCATTTTGTATTTTTTCACAAATATTTTATTTGAAAATTTTAATTATTGAGGATGAAAGAGCCTTGAGTGAAAGCATCTCCGCTTATCTTTCTGCCCAGGATTATAGTTGTGAAATAGCGGAAAATTTTGCAGCCGCCATCCACAAAACTGAATACAATAGTTATGATTGTATTCTGCTGGATATTGGCTTGCCAGACGGGAACGGTTTAAAAATTCTTGAACAATTGAAGGAAGATAAAAAGGCCGACGGTGTATTAATTATTTCAGCAAAAAATTCTTTGGATGATAAGATCACGGGCCTCAATCTCGGTGCAGACGATTATTTGCCAAAACCATTTCATTTATCCGAACTGAATGCAAGAGTGGCGGCGATCATTCGTCGAAAAAATTTCGAAGGCAACAGCCTGATTGAAGTTGATGAACTTGTAATTGATACTCAAAAAAAATCAGTTTACGTGAACGGTAATCCTTTGGAACTGACAAAAAAGGAATTTGAATTGCTCCTTTATTTTGTTGCCAATAAAAAGAGATTGATTTCCAAAGATGCTATAGCAGAGCATTTGTGGGGAAATGATGCAAATGGCAGCTTCGATTTCATATATACCCATATCAAAAATTTAAGAAAGAAATTATTGGATGCAGGCGGACATGATTACATAAAATCTGTGTATGGAATGGGCTATAAATTTGCACCGCAATGAAATTACTCGCAAAATATAACCGGGTAAATATTCCCATTACGATCGGGATTCTTTTGATCAGCAGTGTGGCCTATTATTTTATACTTCATTATGTGCTGGTTCATCAGCTTGACAAGGATTTAACCATCGAACAGGAGGAGATCTTTCATCACATCGGCGAAACGGGCAGCCTTCCTGAAGCTTCAGATTATAGAGATCAGCGCATAAGTTTTGCGCCGGTTAAAGAAGTTGATTTCAAAAGTAAATTCTCCACGGAAGATTCTTTCGATAAAATGGAAGGTGAAGTGGAAACCTTTCGCAGGCTTGACTTTCCGGTAAATGTGAAGGGGCATTTATACCTCGCCACCGTAAAAAAATCGCAACAGGAAACGGAGGATTTGATCCGGTTAATTTTAACGATCACCTTGAGTGTGATTGCTTTTTTGTTAGTCCTGCTTTTTATTGCCAACAGGGTTTTGCTTGGTAAATTATGGAGACCATTTAATAACACATTAGATCAGTTAAAGCAATTCAATGTTTCCTCAAAAAATAAAATGCACCTTCAGGCCACAGACATCGATGAGTTTGCTCAACTCAATCTCACCGCGGTGTCCATGACAGAAAAAGTAAAAAATGATTATGAGTCATTAAAAAGCTTTACAGAAAATGCGTCCCACGAGATCCAGACGCCGCTGGCGATCATTAAGACCAAAATAGAATTATTATCACAATCCGAAAACCTTGATGAAACGCAAATGAATGCTTTGCAATCATTAGATGAAGCTGCGACCAGGCTTTCAAAATTGAATCAGGCCTTGTTGTTGCTTACTAAGATAGAAAATTCGCAATTTGTACAAACAGAACAAGTAAATCTTTCCTCGGTGATGCTACGTTATGTGGAAAATTTGGAAGAGTTAGCCAGGACAAAAAATATTTTGATCACAAAACACATAAAGCCGGACAGGTTTGTGGAAATGAATGACTCGCTGGCGGAAATTCTCGTGTCCAATGTTATTATCAATGCGATCAGGCACAATCGCACTAATGGCAATATCGAAATAGACCTTGATGAAAAAGCGCTTACGATTAGTAATACTGGCGCAGAGCCATCTAAGCCAACGTCGGAATTTTTTGAAAGATTCAGGAAAGGGGCATCTTCCGGAGATTCGCTCGGTCTCGGTTTGTCCATTGTGAAAAAAATCTGCGACAGGTATAATTTTCCTGTGTCCTATAATTATGCGGACGGAATTCATTCCGTAAAAATTGAGTTTTAAATCCGCTTTTCATCCATTCTTTCAGGATGAATTTTAGGATTGGAATATTTATTGTTAACCATGTAAAAACACAATTTTACTGAATGAATTTTTTCAAACGATACATCATTGTCATTCTGCTCTCGATCCCCGTGGCAGGCTTTTCACAAAAGGACACGCTTTCAATTAAATTGGATAGCCTTACGCGCCAGAAGGAAAAGGCCGGTGGCCAGTTCAACGATATCAATCGAAGCGCCTATAACGAAACTACCAAGCTAACGGCGAGGTCGTATCTAACGCTGCTTGGTAGTAACCTGAAGCAGGAGTTTACCAAGCCTTTTCACATGAACAAAAAGGATTGGGGCAATCTGGGGAAATTTGCTGTGGTGACCGTTGCGCTTTCTTTTGCCGATGAGCCGATCCAACAGGCTGCCCTGAAGCTCAGGAACAGGAACACCGGCGTAAATAGTGTCAGCAAGTACGTCACTAATTTTGGTGGGCTGTATGAAGGATATACGCTTGCCGGTTTGGGCGCCTATGGGCTGATCTTTAAAAATGAAAAATTGAAAACCACAACTTTGCTGGCTACGCAGGCATATATTACCGGAGGTGCCGTCGGCAGCGTTCTGAAGTTTATTTCGGGAAGAACAAGGCCTTCTTATTATGATCCCGGCGTGGAAGCTGAGCCATCTTTTCTCGGACCGTTTTCTAAGACAGCGAGAGATGCTGGTGGTAAAAAAGTGTATAGCTCATTTCCTTCGGGGCACACGACCGTGGCATTTGCCGCAGCCACCGTTTTTGCTTCCGAATATAAAAATAAACCAATCGTACCTGTTATCGCCTACACTGCTGCTTCGCTCATCGGTGTGAGCCGCATTACGGAAAACAAACATTGGGCTACGGATGTTTTTGTAGGAGCAGCGCTTGGATTTTTAACGGGCAAGCAGGTTGTCAATAACTACCATCGCTATGCGAAATTGAAGTCCGCTGAAAAGCTGAAGAACTCCGTGACCTTTCATTTAAATTATTATTACGGCCATTGGGAACCAGGGTTGGTTTATAAATTTCATTAATCGGTTTTTTTAACCGGGTTTCTTAATTGGATATTTCTCTTTTTGTAAAAGAATCTCATTTAACCAGCATATAAGTTGCCTTGTGTTTCCGCTAAATTTTATTTTCTTCTACAGCACACTCGTAATATTTTAAAGCGCAAAAACCTGAAAACTATAAAATGACCTGTTTGTCTTTTTCATTTCCGGAACGAAATCGTCAGTTGGTTAGTCTGCCAGAGAAACCTGTGAGTACTTGTTTTGTGAGAGCGAACGTCTAGTTAAAGTATTGTGAGGAGCAGGGGGTGGAAGTCACATTGCTTACTTGACTGGCTACAGCGCTTCTATCTCAACTTCCCCTGATTTTTAAGGGCTGCTATTAATTTTGAATTGTTCCGTTGGTCGTCAATATTTATATCCGCACCAGCGTACCCTAGGTTCATGGTGATTTTGTTATTAGTTCCGACATAGTCCATTGTAATTGAATTAGCGCAAGTCGAGCTTGAATACGAGGGCTTTAGAATACCATAATAAATTACCTGTTTATCGATAGCTACTGCAAATGGTGTTCCGTCATTTAATGTTTTTAATTTTTGCATAGAGGCGTCAGTTATTGCAAATTGGTAGTTTGCTTTAAAATATTCCAATATGTCTTGATTTTTTACAATCGCCGTGTCTTGTAAAACAGAAGTAGTAGCATCTATTTGACATTTGCCTGAACCACTTGGTAAGATTTCAGCAAATATATCTCAAGCTTTTCAACAGATTGTACGTTGTCCTTTTTGCACGAAAGACAAATTGTAGTTATCGTCAAAATAAAAAGTAATGATCGCATAGTTTTGTTTATTTCAATGACAATTGAATAGTTTGTAACGTTGCACCAGCCTTGCAGCCAATATTTGTGTTTCCGAAAGTACGAACTATCCCCACTTATTCTCAGAAAAAATATCACCGCTTATTTTAAAATATTTAAATCGATTCCGCGCAATACTAGGTTCTTTAATCTTGCATTCGCTTATACATTTACTTTGTTCCTGTTCCCGCCAGAAATGATTTAAAAAAACATCTCCAGTTGTTCGTGGAAAGCCAAAATATAGAAAATCGCATTTCGACCACTTTCCATTTTAAGAATTGGGGGGAATGTTAGCTGCATATTAAATGTCCCAAATTCATCAAAGCAAATCTTTCTAATGATCTTGTTGTCAAAATTAATAGCCATTTTTCGTCTTACGTCAATGCGATTTCTGCAGGCATAAAATGTTGCCATCTGAGTTCATCAAAAGGTACCCCAGATCATCAACTTCTGTTACAACCACAGATATTCTTTCTTCAAATTCTCTCCAGAATCCGGTTTTAGGTTTGTATAAAATTATTAAACCACTAAAAACGATAACATGAAAAAAGTATTAAGCGTTGCCGCAATTATGCTCGCATTAAGCACAGCCACTTTTGCGCAGGAGAAAAGTGAAAAAAAGAAGAGTCACAAAAAGAGATGAAAAGCAAGATAACTGTTCCGGCGGCTGTAAAGACGGCCCTTGCAAAAAAATATCCTGAAGCTTCAAAAGTTACCTGGGAAAAAGAAAATGGAAATTATGAGGCTAATTGGGGAGGGAAATCCGGGGAAGATAATTCGGTTCAATTTACTCCATCAGGGAATTTTATTGAGATCGTAAATGCAATTGCTGTAACTGAACTTCCCGCATCAACAATTGCGTATGTAAAGACACATTATAAAGGCGCGAAGATTACGGAAGCCGGAAAAGTAACAGACGCGAAAGGCAAAACGTCTTACGAGGCAGAGGTTCACGGAAAGGATATTATTTTTGATGAGAATGGAAATTTTGTAAAAGCTGAAAAATAAAAGAAGCAAAATTGTGCGATATTAGCTATCCGCCGGAGGCGGATGGCTTTTGTTTTTATATTTATGAATAAGAAAGCATTTATACTATTCTTCTTTTATGTTCTGCCTTTATTTTCTATTGCGCAAACTAAAGACCTTAATTATTTTATCAATAATTCTATAGCCAACAATCCAAAAACTACTGAATTACAAAACCTGATTTTGGCCAATAGCTTAGACAGTCAATTGATCAAAGCCGGCAACAGGTTCCAGGTCACAGGAAGCGGGAATGCTTACTACGCGCCGGTCTTCAATGGTTATGGCTATGATGTGGCTATCACAAATGGCCAGCAACTTTCTGCTTTGGTTGCTTTGAATAAACAAATTTATAACAAGCGAAACCTTAGCCTGCAATTTAAAACCTTACAGATCCAAAAAGATTCTTTGAATATAACTGCTGCTATTTCCAAACAGGATATAAAGAAGGCAATCGTCACTCAATATATCACCACGTATGGTGATCAGCTGCAGCTTGATTTTAATGATGAAGTCATCGGACTTCTTACAAATGAAGAGACTTTATTAAAAAAGCTTACTCAAAAAAATGTTTATAAACAGGCCGATTATTTATCATTCTTAGTTACACTTCAGCAGCAGCAATTAACACGCAATCAACTGCTAGTTCAATATAAAAATAATTATGCTACGCTGAATTACCTTGCCGGAATAATTGATACAACAACAGCACCTCTTAATGCGCCTGATATTGAAGTAGCAAGGAATTTCGATACACTCACTTCGCCTTTCTTTCTGAATTATAAAATTGACAGTCTTCGTATTTTGAATCAGCGTTCCATGATTGATATAGCTTATCGGCCGAAAGTCAATCTTTTTGCGGACGCGGGCTATCAATCGACTTTCACTATTTTGCCTTATAAAAATTTTGGAACTAATGTGGGAATTAATTTAACCATACCTATTTATGATGGCCACCAAAGGCAATTGCAATATTCAAAATTGAATATAGAAGAACGGACAAGGCAGAAGCAAAAGGAATTCTTTACGAACCAGTTTAGCCAGCAGATTCAACAATTGCAGCAACAGTTAAATGACCTTGAAAGCCTGTCGGGGCCCATCAACCAGCAAATAAAATACTTACAAACGTTAATTGAAGTAAATGGCAAATTATTGGAAACAGGCGATATAAAAATCACTGATTATGTATTGGCATTGAACAATTATATTACTTCAAAAAACCTGGTAGTGCAAAATCAAATCGCGCGTTATCTTGTGATTCATCAACTCAATTACTGGAACCTGAAACCATAAAAGTGAGAACAATAAAGTATAATCAATGAAAAAATATATTGAACAATCACTCTTGCTGTTCTTTTCCTGCCTGATCATTTTAATTGGTTGTAAATCAAAAGATACAACAGCCTCACCGGAAGCTACTGTGGAACCGCGTACGCCCGTGACCGTTACGTCAATCACTTATGATCCTCTTGAAGAATCCGTAGAACTCAACGCCACTGCGACTTATTTGCAAAAAAACTTTGTAAGATCCAACCTGATCGGATACATACAAAAGTCGAATATCAAATTCGGCGATTATGTAAACCGTGGTCAGACGTTATTTGTTTTAAAAACCAAAGAAGCAACAGCCATCGGTAACGCGGTGAATCAATTAAATCCTGAATTTAAATTTTCCGGGATAAATGTTATAAAAGCCGGAGCAAGCGGATATGTTTCTGAAGTCAACCATCAGTCCGGCGATTATGTTCAGGATGGAGAGCAGCTTGCTGTGATCAATGATGCTAAGAGTTTTGTTTTTGTAATGAATGTTCCTTACGAATACAAGCAATATGTTTCTATCGGAAAGCAGGTACAGCTTACGTTACCCGATGGTGAACGAATATTGACAACTGTTAAGTCTTCTTTACCAACGGTTGATTCTGTTTCACAAACGCAGGCAGTTTCTTTGAGCATTCATTCGACTCATAGTATCCCGGTTAATTTAGTTGCAAAAGCAAAAATTGTGAAAGTGATGAAAACTGCTGCCGCTACTTTGGAAAAAAAAGCGGTTTTATCTGATGAGACGTTAAGTAATTTTTGGGTAATGAAATTGATAGACGATAGCACTGCAGTAAAAGTGCCTGTAAAAACCGGAATAGAAGCCGGTGATAAGGTGGAAATTGTTTCGCCGGATTTTTCTCCAAAGGATAAAATTTTGTTGAATGGAAACTACGGGTTGGCAGATACGGCATTAGTTATAGTGCAAAAATAATTTTAGATTTTAAACGATGATAAAATGGCCCATTAAATTCTCGTAACAATCCTTGTCTCTCTCCGTCAGAGTGTGGATGGGGTGAGGCTTGAAATGGAAATTTCTACAAAATGGCTTATCAGAAGTAAATAAAAATAAGAAATAGAAATTAAGAATTAGCCTGAAAAATGGATACAAATGAATCTTTAGAAAGTTCTGCAGAACCCTCCTTTGGAGAGCAGGGAGGCCCTTTGAAGGCCCGGAAAGCTTTTTTTTCAATATACAAAAGCCCGCTGGCTGTGACGCTTGCTCTTATCATTATGGGCGGGCTGTTTGCTTACAGCAAAATGCAAACTTCTTTATTTCCTGAAATTACTTTTCCAAAAATAAAGATCATTGCCGACGCGGGCCTGCAGCCGGTGGATAAAATGATGGTAACGGTCACACGGCCGTTGGAAAATGCTATTAAGCAAATACCGGATCTGACCACCCTTAGAAGTACGACCAGCCGGGGAAGTTGTGAAATTTCTGCATTCATAAATTGGAAAGCCAATGTAGATCTTAGCCAGCAGAGAATTGAATCCCGAATTGCAGAAATAAGAAACACGCTGCCACCGGATGTAAACATCACCGTAGAAAAAATGAATCCATCCATTTTGCCGGTAATGGGTTATTCGTTGGAAAGCCATGAATTATCACCGATAGAATTAAAAGAACTGGCGCTCTACACCATCAAGCCTTATCTCAGCCAGGTTGATGGAGTTTCAGAAATAAGAATTATCGGCGGTAAAACAAAAGAATATTGGGTGCAGCTCAATCTTCAAAAGATGAGCACGCTGTCGATAACGCCAGATGCGATCAATACTGCACTTAGCCAAACCAATTTTGTAAAATCAAACGGTTATTTATCTGATTATCGTTATTTATACCTCACCGTTACTGATGCTTCAGTCAGAACAATTGATCAATTAAAAAATATTGTGATCAGCAATAACGGAAGGCGTGTGGTCCAATTACAGGACATTGCGGATATACAGATAAAAGACGCGGTTGAATATATTAAAGTAAATGCAAACGGTAAAGAAAGTATTTTAATCGCGGTGATCAAACAGCCCAACAGCAATCTTATTGATGTTGCCAATAAGATGAAAGAAAAGATTGCAGGACTAAAGGATATTCTTCCCAAAGATGTTACGGTAAAACCATATTATATACAGGCTGATTTTGTAAACACTTCTGTAAAAAGTGTTACAGACAGCTTGTGGATCGGGCTTGCGCTGGCTATTATTGTGGCGATCATTTTTCTTCGGTCTGTAAAAGCCAGCGCTACTATTTTAATTATTATTCCTGTCACACTTTCAGCAACTTTAATTGTTTTAAATGCTATCGGCTACACGTTGAATATTATGACGCTTGGCGCCATTGCTGCATCTATAGGCCTGATCATTGACGATGCCATTGTTGTGGTGGAACAAATCCACCGGACGCATGAGGAACATCCGGGTGAACAATATAAATCGATTGTACAAAAAGCGATTCATTATTTATTTCCCGCGATGGTGGGCTCTTCTATAAGCACTATTGTAATTTTCATTCCTTTTATTTTGATGAGTGGTGTTGCAGGCGCCTATTTTAATGTACTCACGAATACGATGATCATCACTTTAGTGTGTTCATTTTTTGTAACGTGGATCGGGCTTCCGGTGGTTTATCTTTTATTTTCAAAAAAGAAAAAAGAAAAAGCTGCAGCTAAAAAAGAAAAGCCAATAGAAGTTAAAAAACAAAAATGGGTTTCATTTTTTATTTTCCGTCCATGGATCAGTTTCATTTTTGTTGCTTTGCTAATTGTATCCATCGTTTTGATTTTGCCCAAACTTCAAACCGGATTTTTGCCCGAGATGGATGAAGGAAGTATTGTGCTGGATTACACTTCTTTGCCCGGAACTTCCCTTGAAGAAACTGATAAAGAACTAACGGAAGTTGAGAAAATAATTACTTCGACTCCGGAAGTCTCTGCTTATTCCCGTCGTACCGGAACTCAAATGGGATTTTTTATAACTGAACCTAATACGGGTGATTATTTAATTCAATTAAAAGCGACCAGGAGTAAAACGACTGATGAAGTAATTGATGATATCCGCAAAAGAATTGAAGCCTCGCAACCTGCGTTGCGCGTGGATTTTGGACAAGTGATCGGCGACATGCTTGGCGATCTGATGACCTCCGTTCAACCCATTGAAATTAAAATTTTTGGAGATGATCAGCAAAAATTACACGAGCTGGCAACGCAGGTTGGGAAAGTGGTAGAAAATACGCAAGGCGCCGCCGATGTGTTCAATGGAATTACTATTACCGGACCTTCAGTTACAGTGGTTCCTGATTATGTTAAGATCGCGCAATTTGGAATTACTCCGGCCAGTCTTCAATTTCAATTGCAAACTTCTTTATCAGGAAATCTTATTGGAAATATTTTTGAAAAGGAGAGGATTTATTCGGTAAGATTAGTGTATCCGGGCAGCAAAAAAATGAGTGTTGAAGATGTAAAGAAATTACAGATCGCCTCGCCGGATGGGCGATTAAAACCCATAAGCGAATTGGCGGATGTACAGGTGAGCGAAGGCGATGCGGAAATCCATAGAGAAAATCTTCAATCAATGGGCGTAGTTTCGGCACGGCTTGAAAACAGGGATCTGGGAAGCACAATGAAAGAAATACAAAGCAAGGTGCCCAAACAGGTTCATCTGCCGCCGGGTTATCACATCGAGTATGGCGGAGCCTATGCATCACAGCAACAATCATTCACAGAGCTATTAATGATACTCATTGCTTCGAGTCTTTTAGTATTTGGCGTAATACTTTTCTTATTCAGAGATGTAAAGATTGCATTGGCTATTTTGATCATTGCTGTATTAGGAATTTCCGGAAGCTATCTTGCTTTGTTTTTAACAGGAACTGCGCTCAACGTTGGTAGTTATACGGGGCTTATCATGATCGTAGGAATTATAGGAGAGAATTCCATTTTCACATTTTTGCAGTTCAAAGAAAACCTGCATCACCAATCTGTTGACGAATCTATCGAATATGCGATCTCCACGCGGTTGCGTCCTAAACTTATGACTGCATTAGGCGCCATCATTGCTTTGATGCCGCTCGCTTTAGGAATCGGCGCTGGTGCTGAACTTCACCAACCTTTGGCCATCGCAGTTATTGGTGGATTTTTGATTGCGCTTCCGTTGTTGCTGATCGTTCTTCCTTCCGTGATCAGATTGCTTTATAAAAATTACAGGAGCGACAAGATGCAAACAGCGTGATGAGTTGCTGCTATTCTGTTTACATATTTCACGTTGTCTAACTGATTCATAAGGATCGACAAAAAATGATTGTGTGTCATAGCTAACTTATTTCAAAAGCTGAAAAACTACATTTTAGCTTGTTTCGATTTATATATAGTCAATTTAATTCGTCGCCTTATGTGCCGGCTATTTTCATTTCAGGCTAACTGTTCTTAGATGATTTTACTTTAGTCGCTTTTGTACTTGTTTCTTTCGACTTCGCCTTCCGGACTATTTTTTCTTCTTCGCTCTTACTTAGCGGAATCTCGCGTACAACTTTATCTGCTTTTTTATCCTCGCGGAATCCGAGGAAAGTGGCGGGTTTTCTAATGCGGCCCGATGTGGTCCATGTGGCAAATTTGAAATTGGCAACCAGTTCCGGTTTTACATAATGGATGATTGCGCCTTTCGTATCCAGTACTTTATTTATAAACGGGGATTCATTTATTTCAAGTGCTTTTAATTTCTTTAATATTGGTGGCATATCCTTTTCTTTGTAGCCGCCACCTGATCGCCCGATCCACTCCAGTTTTTTATCTTTATTATACGCACCAAAAAGCAAGGATCTAAAGGCCCTGCCATTCGAAGATTCTGCCCATCCGCCTATTACAAATTCCTGCCTTTTTTCTGTTGGTAGTTTTAGCCAGTCATTATTGCGTTTGCCTGGTTGATATTTGCTTGCCATTCTTTTTGCAACGATGCCTTCCATGTGCTGATCTTTTATCAAATCATAAAGCTTTAGGCCATCTTCAAAATGATCGCTGAATTTTAAGACCTCATTAAAAGGAATTACCTGAGAAAGAATTTCTTTGCGTTCGATCAATGGCAAACTTCGCAGATCCAATCCTTTATAATAAAGCAAATCGAACACGTAGAATGCAAGAGGCGCTTCGCCTGTGTTTTTTTGTAATGCGTCAAAGTCGGGATGCCCTTCTTTGTTTAATGCGACGATTTCTCCATCGAGAATCAGGTCAGCATCCAGGTTTCGCAATTCGTCAGCAACTGCTTTATATTTATGAGTATAATCGAGGCCGCTGCGCGAACTTAGAGTTACCTTACCTTTTTTAAGATAGGCGATGATGCGGTAACCATCAAATTTTACTTCGTATACATATTCCGGATCGTTAAAAGGTTCTTTGATAAGGGTACAAAGCATTGGGCTTACGCCTGACAGGAAGGTAGCCTTTTCTCCTTTCTTTAATAAATCATCAATATCTACATTTTCGCTTTTCACAGAATCCGTATCCGTGCTTTCAGTATCTGTTGTTGATTTTTCTGCACGATTGCTTTTCCATTCTTTTGCGGGATGCGCTTTTACCTGTTCAAGTGTTTTATGCGAAATAACCGATTTGTCTTTTTTGCTGATCTCTTCTGTTGATGCAAACTCATCGTCTTTTTTTATCAGCAGCCAGGAATTTTCGCCACGGCCATGTGTTTTAACCAACGTAAACTCGCCCTTCAATTTTTTACCCTTCAGCACAAAAGAGATAGCGCCCTGGTGAAGATGATGCATAAGCGATTTTTCATCCTCCTTTTTTGTTTTCTTTTTTTCAACCGGTTCGTACGTGCCTTCATCCCAAACGATGACGGTTCCTGCGCCGTAGCCGGAAGGAATAATGCCTTCAAAATTCCTGTAATCCCAGGGATGATCCTCGACCATCATTGCTAAACGCTTATCTGCCGGATTCATAGAAGGGCCTTTCGGAACCGCCCAGCTTTTTAACACGCCTTCCATTTCCAGGCGGAAATCATAATGCAGATGTGACGCGTGATGCTTTTGCACCACGAAATGCAGTTTACTATCTTTTGGCTTTCCACCGGTGGGCTCCGGCGTTTTATCAAACGATCTTTTCTCTTTGTATTTCGCTAACGACATATTTTGTAATTCTATAAAATACATGCCAGTTTTTGGCATAACACTTGATTTATTCCATGAAAAATTAAAATTATGACAGACAACAAAAAGAACACAGGCAAGCCAGACAGAGACAGAATCAGCCTTTCAGAGGATTATGAAGTGCAGGATTGGTCCAAAAAATTTGGCGTTTCCGCAGAAGAATTAAAGAAAGCAGTTAAACAAGTAGGCTCAATGGCAAAGGATGTGGAAGCATATCTCAAGAAAGGAAAATCAGGATCCGGAAAGTAGGGATCAATGAATCTGCTTAGTTCATGTCCGGAAAATAAAAAATTCAGCTTTTTTTAAGTGATTTGTTTATCAGGTGTTACCAAGTCTTTGGACTCTGGGAAACTGAGGAATCAATTTGGCGTATAGGAAAACTTTCGCTATTTCAAATGAGATCAAGTACTTAATTTTGCAAATATCTGGCTGATAAACTGCCTTTTATTTTTATTTATATTGTATCAGACTTTTTATAAAAATTCCTCTATATGCCATTTGAATTTAGTGAAAATGACTCACTATCTGCCACTGCTGAATCATCCGGCCACGCCATTACCACCATTCTGCCAGGTGGAATAATAGCCAGTTGGAATAGTTCAGCACAGAGAATTTATGGTTTTTCATCAAAGGAGGCAATTGGACAAAAAATTAATATTATTATTCCGGATGAATTGTTGGACTACGAATTTGACATGGTTGAAAACGTAAAAAAAAACCACACAACAGCCCGTTATGAAACGTCCCGCAAAACGAAAAATGGGGATAAGATCCTGGTAGAACTCACTATGTCACCCATTGAAAATAAAGAAGGCCATGTAGTGGCTCTTTCTAAAGTAGCGGACGAAATAAGTCCTCAGCCCGGTTATGAAGAAAAACAGGCTATGCTGGCCGCCATCGTAAATTCATCTGATGATGCTATTATTAGTAAAACCCTTGATGGTATTATTACCAGTTGGAATAATTCAGCGGAAAAGATGTTTGGTTTTACAGAAAAAGAAGCTCTTGGTAAACATATTTCTCTGATCATTCCCAAAAACCGTCTACACGAGGAATCGATGATAATAGACAGTATTCGTAATGGGAGAAAAATAGATCATTTTGAAACGGTAAGACAAAGTAAAGATGGGAAAGCAATTGATATTTCTCTCACCATTTCACCCATAAAAAATAGTGCCGGTAAAATCATTGGTGCCTCAAAAATTGCAAGAGATATAACAACAAAAAAACTGGCGGACGAAAAACAAGCGATGCTCGCAGCGATCGTAAATTCTTCTGATGACGCTATTATTAGTAAAACACTTGATGGCATTATCACAAGCTGGAATGAATCAGCCCAAAGAATGTTTGGCTTTTCTGCCGAAGAGGCCATCGGCAAACATATTTCTATCATCATTCCTAAAGACCGCATACAGGAAGAAACCATGATAATAGACAATATTCGTAATGGTAAGAAAATAGATCATTTTGAAACCATAAGGATTTGTAAAGATGGAAGACTGATCAACATTTCTCTCACTGTGTCGCCGATAAAAAACGCCGTCGGAAAAATTATCGGCGCTTCTAAGGTAGCCAAAGATATCTCGGATAAAATAGCCCTGGAAAAACAGCGCAACTTATACACCGAAAAACTACAAAATCTTAGCAAATATAAAGATGAGTTTATGGTGATGGCAAGCCATGAATTAAGAACGCCTATCACCGTAATATCGGCCAATCTCCAGCTTTTGGAACATATGATGAAAGATAATGAGCATTATAGCTTTGTAGATAAAAGTATAAAACAGGTTAATAAACTATCGAACCTGGTTACCAGTTTGCTCGATGTTTCAAAGGTCCAGGCCGGTAAATTGGAGTTGAATGTTTCCGTTTTTGACATTAGTGTTTTACTGAGGGAAGTAAAAAATGATATTGAGCTCACAAGTAAAAATCATCGGATTGTTTTTAATGAGCCATCGGAAAAATTATTAGTGAATGCAGATCGGGAGAGGATGGTGCAGGTAATCGTCAACCTGCTTAACAATGCCATAAAATATTCACCTAATTCAAAAGAAGTTGTTATTGAAGCGAAGGAAGATAAAGGTAAAATATTGGTGAGTATCGCCGACTCCGGCATAGGCATTCAATCAGAAGATTTGCAAAATATATTTACACGCTTTTACAGGGTTAGTGGCTTACCCGCCTTATTTTCGGGAACGGGTGTTGGATTATATATTTGCGCAGAAATTATCAAAAGACACAATGGTCGTATTTGGGCCGAAAGCAAACCAGGGGAGGGGTCGGTCCTTTATTTTTATCTTCCGGCAGAGAAGAGCATGTTTGAGGCACCATTACTCCATACAAATACCGCTAAAGTCTAAATAACATTACAGCAGTGGTGAAACAAGTCTTGCCGTTTTCTCCAGCAATTGCTTAAACCTGGAGCGGTTGGCCCAGGCGGTGGCATCAAGCATCTCAGCATTTTTTAGGTCGTCAAAAAAAACATTGCGAAGCTCATTGGCTGTTGCAACGTCATACACAATTGCATTTACTTCAAAATTGAGGTCGAAGCTTCTGAAGTCCATGTTGGCGGTTCCTACAATAGCAACCTTGCTGTCAGCAACCAGGGTTTTCGCATGAACAAATCCTTTGGTATATTGATAAATGTCAACGCCTGCTTTCAGCAGATCAACATAGTAGGATCTGGCAGCATAATTAACTAAGATAGAATCAGAAATGCCGGGCACTAAAAGCTTTACTGAAATACCACTTAATGAGGCGATGACGAGTGCATCCACTAAACTTTCTCCGGGAATAAAATAAGGACTTGTAATAAGTATTTCTTCTGTCGCCAGGTTTATTGCCTGTAGTATGGAAAACAAGATAGCAGGCGTTTCAGAATCGGGCCCGCTGGCTGCAATCTGAACTATTTTATCACCTTTATGAGACAAGGCGTTTTCTAACGGAAAGAATAATCTATCAGGTCGTAATGTATCATTGGCACAAAAATTCCAATCGCACAAAAAAAGATATTGCAGATATTGAACACCAGGTCCATCGATTCGCAAATGAGTATCGCGCCAAAAAAGTTTTTTTGCATCGCCATCATTAATGTATCTGTCACTGACATTAATGCCACCAACAAATGCGGTCTGTCCATCCACTACAATTATTTTGCGATGGTTTCTGTAGTTAAGCCGGTTGGCAAACAAAATAAAATACACTTTTAAAAAAGGGAAAGCTTGAACGCCATTATTCCTTAGTCGCTTAACTAATTTTTTACGGATAGAACGGCTCCCAAAATCATCATAAATAAACCGTACAGCCACGCCTTCTTTTGCTTTCTGAATCAGAATCCTCTCAATCGCTCTGCCAATTTCATCATCTTCATAGATGTAGTATTCGATATGAATATGGCTTTTCGCTTCTTTTAATGCCATTAGTACTTCAGGAAATTTATTTTCTCCATTCACCAAAAGCTTTACATTATTGTGGGCGGTCAATGGGCTCATGGTGTCCTTCAATAACATGTAGGCCAGTTCTTTGTTTCCCTGCACGGCAGCATCGCTTTCCTCATACACTTGTTTTGAATTATGATACAGGTCTTCTTTCAACTTGGCCGCCATTTCATCATTTTGAAAAAGCTTTTTGCTGTACATTTTTTTGTTGCGGTAATTGATGCCAAAAACGAAATAAAAAATCATTCCGGCAAAAGGAACAAAAATGGCAAATAAAAGATAAGCTAAGGTTTTGGTGGTGCTTTGGGTTTCATAAATAATTCGAAGACAAATTAAAATAAGGATAATCGTGTAAATAATTTCATAAAGAAGCAGCCAATTCATACTTTACTTTTTTCTGATGAAGCATCTTTTGTGTTCACTGCTTTAGCCACTACTTTATTAAGTGTAAGCCCTTGCACTATGATAGAAAAGATTACAATAAAATAACAGCTTGAAAGAATAATTTCACGATAAGGTGAATCAGGAAGTGATAAGGCCATAGCTACAGAAATGCCGCCCCGCAGGCCTGCCCACGTAAGTATGAAGAGATTGTTGAAACTTACTTTGCGCAATAAAAAGATAGCCGGCATTGAAACACTTACAAGCCTTGCAATTAAAATAACAATAATGGAAAAAAAACCGATTTGCCAGTAATGGTTTAAAAAAGGCATTATGACCAATTGAAGGCCAATCATCACAAAGAGAATCGTATTGAGAACCTCATCAAGCAGTTGCCATATTTTACTGAGAAATTGATCGGCTATGTGCCTTTTATCCAGGCTTTCATTGCCTATGATCAGGCCTGCGGTAACTGCTGCCAGCGGAATAGAAACTTCCAAATCGTGCGCAATTACAGAGATTCCTAAAACCAAAGCAATAGAAATGAGTAAGATGGTTTGAAAATCTTTTATTGACCTTATCATTCTGTAGCCCAAAAATCCGGCGACCAATCCTATTCCAATGCCGCCTAATACTTCACGGACAAACAACTGTGCCACACTGCCAACAGTCATGCTGGCGGCCGATTGGTTTGCAACAGATAATAAGGTTACAAAAAGAACCAATCCAATCGCGTCATTAAACATAGATTCACCGGAAATAATTGTATTGAGCTTTGGTGAAATTTTAGAATTTTTAAGAATAGCTCCCACCGCAATAGGATCAGTTGGGGAAATAAGCGCGCCAAAAATAAAGCAGTAAACCAGTGGAAGATTTATTTTTAATAAAAGTGTTACACCAAACAACAATCCACCAAATACACCGGCAGAAACTAACACTCCTAAAGTGCTTAACAAAAGAACCGGCAACCGTTGTGCTTTAAGTTTTTTATAATCGAAATGCAAGGCGCTGGCAAAAAGCAGCAACCCCAACATAACATCCAGAAGCACTTTTGAAAAATTAATGCTATTGGCAAGAGTGACAATTGTTTTTGCTATGGTATTATTAGTTTTTCCTGCTACCAGTATTATAATAGAAACCACCACTGAAATAGTAATAACACCAATAGTTCCGGGTAGTTTTATAAAGCGTTCATTGAAGTAAGAAAAAGTAGCGCTAATTATTATGAGTATTGTTATGATGGTTAACATATCCATAATACAAACTTAACATTTATGGTTTCAAGTATTGATTGAACTTATTGTTCTTTGTTGAAGATGGACTCATTTAATGGTAAACGTATTTTTTTAATGGTTTTTTTGTTTCATCATTTACGTTCATAGACTTCAGGATTAACAGGGCAATAATATTTTCAGCAGCCATCTTCCGACATGGCATTTCTTGTTTCTATTAGTTGCAGTGT
Source organism: uncultured Chitinophagaceae bacterium (assembly GCA_963706775.1). Lineage (GTDB taxonomy): Bacteria > Bacteroidota > Bacteroidia > Chitinophagales > Chitinophagaceae > Ginsengibacter. The sequence continues at coordinate 445,463 of CAVPNF010000015.1, read as the reverse complement.
CTATAATCCTGCGCCCCAATCGTTCCGTTTTGCAGGGCGGATGTTTCATTATGAATAGCGCCCCTGGCTGCCAACAATCGGTTTTTGCGGATTCTCAACGCCAACCTAACTCAGGTGCCACATGCTCAAGGATAGCCGACAGTACATGTACATTATAATCAACGCCGAGCGTATTGGGAATCGTCAAAAGAAGCGTATCAGCTTCCTGAATGGCTTCATCTTTAGCGAGTTCCTTTATGAGTTTATCCGGTTCAGCGGCATAACTTCTTCCGAAAATGGCTTTTTTATTTTTTTCTATAAAACCAATTTGATCGCTTCGCTCTGCTTCGTTTCCAAAATAATAACGGTCCATATCATTTACCAAAGCAAATATGGAACGGCTCACAGAAACCCGCGGCTCACGTTGGTGGCCTGCTTTTTTCCAGGCTTCTTTATATACCCTGATTTGCTCAGCTTGCTGCACATGAAAAGGTTTTCCGCTTTCATCTTCTTTTAAGGTAGAGCTTTGAAGATTCATGCCATGTTCAGCAGCCCAAACGGCTGTGGAATTAGATCCGGCTCCCCACCAGATACGCTCGCGCAATCCTTCAGAATAGGGTTCCAGTCGCAATAGGCCTGGCGGATTGGGAAACATCGGATTAGGACTAGGTTGGGCAAAGCCAACACCTTTTAGTTTATCCAGGAACTCTAATGATTTCCGACGTCCCATTGCCACATCATCCTCGCCATCATTTGGTTTATAGCCGAAATAACGCCAGCCATCAATGACCTGTTCCGGTGAACCTCTGCTGATGCCTAATTGCAAGCGTCCACCGGAAATCAAATCTGCAGCACCGGCTTCCTCCACCATATACAATGGGTTTTCATAACGCATATCAATCACACCGGTTCCAATTTCTATGTTGCTGGTTTTAGCGCCTATGGCAGAAAGCAATGGAAACGGCGATGCCAACTGCGCTGCAAAATGATGTACCCGGAAATAAGCACCGTCAATACCGATTTTTTCAGCGGCAACAGCCAAATCAATTGACTGCAGTAAGGTATCACTTGCCGACCGCGCTCTGTATGAGGGATGGTTGGCCCAGTGGCCAAAAGATAAAAATCCTATTTTCTTCATATGCTTATAATATTTTACAGGCTAATTCAAACTTAGTTATTGTTATTAAAAATTTGACTTTAAAATCTTTTAAATCATTCTACACGTTCTGTCACAGGATCTGATTTTTCGCCCAAAAATTCAACCCACGCTTTTTTCATACATGGGTAATGCTTGGATGCTTCCACAAGATTCATGAAATCTACAATGTTGTCTTCAAAGCGTTTTGCCAATGTGCTGTCGCTGATTGCGCCGTTGGTAAATGCCTTGTGCGCCATGGCTAATGAAAACATGTTCGGGTAAACCCTTGCGCCAAGGTGTTCCAAAGGAATGCGCAGCGACCATAGTCCACGGTTTCCGCCGGCCATTGAAGGCGAAGCGGACATCAATAAGGCGTGGCGCTGGTTGAAGGGTTGCGGACGAAAACGGGAAACCCAGTCGATTGTATTTTTCAATAAACCCGGCATAGAACCATTGTACTCCGGGGAAGAAATAATAAACGCATCACAATTCAGCAGGCGTTGATGAAGTGCATTTGCGCCCTCCGGAAAATCATTTTCCGATTCCATGTCCTGGTTGTAGGACCGGCAATTAAATTCACTCATGAAGGCATGATCAACTATGCCACCGTTTTTTTCAATTACCGGTATCGCTGATTTTATTAAATGTTCATTCAGGGAATCATTTCTTAATGAAGCGGAAAATACAAGAAACCGGACCGGCTCCTGTTGGTGTGAAGGTTGTTGATTCATTTACTTTCTTATTTTTTTAAGGACTTTAATCTTTTTTTTATAGGGATCTTATATAAACTACATTTTGGATTGCCTGACATCATACAATTCCTTTGATGCGCTTCCGGCTTAAAATTAAATTTTTTTTATTGCATTCATTTACCAATCCCTATCTGGCTCATGTAAGTTTGGTTGTCCGGGAATATGATTCTTCTAAAACGATGATAGTACCCGCCCTTTCAATAAACTTGCGGGAAACAAACAAATAATGAGAATTTTTCTTTTTCAATGATTCCTCATTTTTCTAATTCCATCCTGTTCACAGTCCATAAATCAGCACTTCACTTTTCCTGGGTGCCCCCGGCCATACGGGAGCTTTCATCCCCGCAACAACGGCAATGTATTGTTTACCATCTACTGCATAAGACACCACGCCGCCGCCGATGGGCAAGCCTGTTGAATTTTGCCAAAGTATGTTTCCGTTTTGGGCATTGAATGCATAAAACATTCCTTTTTCATCGGCAGTGAAAACCAGTCCGCCTGCAGTAGGCGTAACCCCTGCAATAATAGGAGACGAAGACTTAAATTTCCATTTAACAGACCCATCACTTGCATTGAATGCTGTAAGCCATCCCTTAGCCATGGATGGTGGATCAAATTTATAGGTACCACCAAGCCAATTGGCTCCATTAGCTGGTATCATTCGCGCTGAATCCAGTGGATGTAAAATTCCGGAAGCGCCCCAGTCATCTGTGCCGACATAAATCAAATCAAAATCCGGACTATAAGCCGGGCCATTCCATTCGGAACCACCCAATACGCCCGGCCTAAAATAAGTGGGGTGCTCACGATTAAGAGGAATGTCAACATTCACACGGGTTGTGGTGGGCACTGAATACAAATATTGAAGTGTTAGTGAAATGTCTTCACCAGCGCCTGGCTTCACTGCGCTTCTATCCATCACAGTAAGTAAACCATCCTTGTTTGCTGAAGCAACAATTTTTCTACCTGACTTGGTTGTTATTAAAACAGGCGCTGCATCTACATCCCAGTCATGCAGGTCTCTTCTCACTACCTGGTAATAGCCAAGCATATTGCCGTTTTTGGTATCGAGCGCAATCACGCAGTTGGTATAAAGATTGTCGCCTTCCCGAAGCTGGATATCAAAGTCTGGCGCAGGATTACCAGCCGGAACATATAAAATACCATTGCCCGGATCCAACGAAAAATTTGTCCAGAACGCACCGCCTGAAACCGGAATCCCTTTGGATTCCGATGGCCAGGATTGGCGTGCGGATCCGGAATCGGGAACCACATTGAATTTCCATATCACATGTCCATCGTTTGCATCAAGCGCATAAACATGCCCGGTAATACCCACATTGTCGCCACCTGCGTTGCCCATAAAAACCATCCCATTCCAGGCTATTGGCGCCATCGGTGTAGTGATGCCAGGGCCTGCTACGTCCAGTTTTACATCCCAGAGTTGTTTGCCATCATTTGCATTCAATGCATAAACATGAGCGTCGCCTGAACCTCTGAATAATTTATTTTCATAAAAAGCAGCGCCCCGGTTTACCCGTAGCTGGCTTTCTTCTTTAAGAGGGCGTGCTGATTTCCATTTTAGTTTGCCGGTTGCCGCATTAATCGCATAGGTCATTGTATCGGTAGTAAAATACATGATGCCATCCACTACAACAGGGCCGGTTTGCAAACTGCTGATATCCTTTCCAAAATCAAAAGTATGAAGCAAGTGAAGTCGCCTGATATTGGTTGTGTTGATCTGTTTCAATGGCGAAAAACGATCACCTTCATAGGTGCGGTTGTAAGAAAGCCAGTTTGAGGAAGTACTGTCTGTTTGCGCAACAGCTGGCACTGAAAAAAAGATAATTGGTAAAACCGCCGTTATAGCTTTTTTTAGAAACGACGTGTTGAGATTTGTTTTCATTTTTATATCCTCCTATTTTAACTGATAGATGATAATTGGTTGTCTAAAATTCCCAATGAGGAAATGAACCTCCTGATTTTCCCGCGGCTTTTTTAAATCACAACTTTCATTCCTTTTGTAGCATGTATAGAACTAAACGGATATCCATTATGCTTTTGCGGTCATTCCCATGTCATTTTTGATCTGGTAAACATTATTCTTTAAATCAATAACGGGAATGTCTTAAAAAAATACCGATTTACTAATTTCAATATCAGAGAACTTGGCAGCATCATTGAGGCATAAAGGTTTTGCCTCTAACCTTTTAAAAGGTTTCATCTCTAATAAAAATAAAAGCTAGCATCAAAATGAAAAAGACTATTAAAGATCATTATGAAAATGTAATTATTGGTTTTGGCAAAGGAGGTAAAACACTTGCAGCCTGGTTGGCAAAACATGGCCATGACGTGGCGGTAATTGAGGAGTCCGATAAAATGTATGGCGGATCCTGTATCAATGTAGCCTGCATTCCGACCAAATCTTTGATACAAAATGCGGAGCAGAAAATGCCTTACAAAGAGGCATACGATGTAAAAAATGAGCTGACTTCTTTTCTCAGAAAAGTAAATTATAACAACATAGAAAACCTGCCTTCATCGATAGTAATCACCGGCAAAGCATCTTTTATTTCTGAAAATAAAATAAACATAAAATTGATTGGCACTGGTGAAGAAAAAACGATACAAGCGGAAAAAATTTTTATTAATACCGGTTCGCAACCCTTTATTCCCAACATACCAGGGATTGAAACCTCACATAAAGTTTTTACCAGCATTAGTTTGATGGATCAATCTGTGATGGTTAAAAAACTGGCCATCATCGGCGGTGGATTTATCGGTCTTGAGTTCGCAGATATGTATGCAGAATTTGGCGCGGAAGTAACGGTATTGGACAGTGCCGAAACGTTTTTACCCAAAGAGGATAAAGATGTGGCTGATGAAGTTTATAAAATTCTGACCGCAAAGAAGATCAACATCATTACAGGAATTTCGGTTGAAAAAATAGAGGATATTGATAAGGAAAATGTAAGTATCCAGTTCAAAAATAAAGAAGGGTATGAGGAGGCATTGGAAGCATCAGCGGTTCTTGTAGCAACCGGCAGAAAACCCATGCTGGAAGGATTAAATATTACAGCCGCCGGAATAAAAACGAATAAGAAAGGCTACATAGAAGTAGATGAATTTTTAAAAACCAACGTCCCCAATATTTGGGCAATTGGCGACATCAATGCGGGCCCGCAGTTTACCTATATCTCCCTGGATGATTTCCGGCTGATCAGGGATCAATTGTCGGGAGGGAACTATACTTCTTCCACACAAAGAAAACAGGTAGCTTCTTCAGTTTTTATTAATCCACAACTCGCACACATTGGCTTACGCGAAAAAGAAGCAATTGAAAAAGGATTAGATTTTAAAATGGCAAAGCTGCCGGCAACCAGCATTCCAAGAGCAAGGATCAATGGCAATACCAATGGTTTTTTAAAAACAATTGTTGACAATAAAACCAATAAGATATTAGGCTGCACCCTTATTTGCGTAGAGGCCAATGAAATGATCAACACCATCCAAATGGCTATGAATGCCGGCCTTGGATTACCGCGTAGTACGTGACACCATTTTTACACATCCATCGATGACAGAGGCTTTTAATGATTTGTATTCTTTAATTCAAACAAGTCATTAAGTAGAAAAAGAGGTTTTTTATGTCCGCAGAAATGAAATTGCCAATGACCGGGAGGGCTGGGAAACAATCCGGATTTTCAAACAGCCTTCATTCAATTGCCATAGAATCTTTCTTATAAACGGACATACTTATTTAAAGTCTGCAGATTCTCAACAGCAGCGCCTACCGTATTATTAAAGTAAGCATACACCGTCTTTTTTTCGCTGATCCATTTCCTGATATACCCTGCATATCGTTTTAAAAATTCATCATTGTAATCACCCCTGTAGCGGGGTTCAGGCCCATGAAAACGCAGGTAAACAAAATCCCCTCTTACGTCTTTCAACGGCGTAGCAGATTTAGGTATATCCTGTATAACCATGACTGCATCGTACTCCTCAAGCAATTCATAGACCTCCCGCTCGTACCAGGATGGGTCGCGGAATTCTATAGCAAGCTTCCAATCGCTGTTATGCGTTGCTTCGCCCAGTGTTTCTAAAAGCCTCTGTAAATCATTTAGCTTTTCTATCTTTAACGACGGCGGAAACTGTGCCAGTAAACATCCTTTCTTTTCACCAATATTTTCAACGGCCTTCATAAAATCATTCACATCTTTTTTGGCAAATTTCAGCCCCTTTGCATGGGTGATCGTTTTGGAAACTTTAAATGTAAACCGGAAATTATCGGGAACGCTTTCTCCCCAGTTAACAACCGTGGCGCTCCGGGGAAGTTTATAAAAAATGCTGTTGATCTCGAGACTGTTAAATAGCGAGGCATAATACTGTAACCTGCTCTTACCCTGGAACTCAGGGGGATACTGCGACCTGGGAACAGGAAGGTCCAGGCCGCTGGTGCCGGAATAAAATTGTTGTTTGATGGATGGCATTTGCGATAAAGATACATGTTCAAAGAAGGGTGTCGGCGCATTCGTTTTGTTGTAGTCGCCACTCCACCAATTCGTTTCATTATAATTTCCTATAAATTTCATCATCTACAGGCTCCAGCCATTCCGGTCTGCCTGCTGTGATGGCGATGTGCTCAAACCAACTGTCTTTTGTTGCACCATGCCAGTGTTTCACACCATCGTGGGTGACAATAACATCACCGGCTTTTAAGAATTGAGCTGGCTTTCCTTCTTCCTGGTACCAACCTTCGCCACCGGTAACTAATAAAATCTGGAAACCATCCCGGTGAATGTGCCAGTTATTTCTGCATCCCGGTTCAAAGGTTACATTTCCGACACCAACATTTAATTTGGGATCAGCAACCAGTCCTTTAAGATAACTTTGCCCTATAAAATATTGGGCATACGCTTCGTTTTTTTCACCTGGCGGGAAAATAACGCCATTTTTTACATCTTCATGTTTTGCCATTTTATACCTCCATGATTTTATTTCTTTCCGTATACAGGAAATTTGCTGTGCGCTCCGTAATCTTCGATTTGTTGCACATTTTCTAGGAACTCCATGTCTTCGTCAGAGATAACAAAATCGACCTCTGCATTGGTTTTCATATGCTCCGGATTAGCGGTCTTAGGTAGTGGAAGCAGGTCAAGCTGCAGGCAGTAACGAATAGCTAATTGCGATACAGAAACATTGTATTTCTCTGCTTTCACTTTTACATCCTGGTTCTTGAATAATTCGCCATGTCCAAAGGGAGAATAAGCTTCCACAACAATGTCTTTATCGTGGTTATACTGAATCAGTTCTTTAGGTGTGTTACTGATGTGGGCCAAAATCTGGTTTACCATTGGCCTCACAGAGCAAGCCTCAAGAATGTTATCGACGTCCGCCTTTTCAAAATTCGAAAGACCAATGGTACGAAGTTTTCCGGCTTTATAAGCTTCTTCCAGCGCCCTCCAGACTTCACGGTTTCCTTCAAAGTAAGGATCATTCTCAAGGAATTTCGCCCAGGGTTTCGGACTGTGAATAATCATCATGTCAATATAATCAAGTCCCAACGTTTTCAGCGACTTGTCAATTGATGAGACAGCTTCGGGATAAGATTTAATTTCTGCAGCAAGCTTTGTGGTCACAAACATATCGGCTCTATCTATGTCACATGTCCTGATGCCCTCTCCAACGCCGCTTTCATTCTGATAGGCCTGCGCAGTATCAATGTGCCGGTAACCGATTTTTGCAGCATCCCTCACCGCCTGTACAACTTCTTTATTATTGATGAACCAGGTTCCAAGACCCAGTTTTGGAATGGTAACGCCATTTGATAGCGTATAGTTTTCTTGTAAAATCATAATTTATTCCTGGTTTACTATTTCGCTCATCACCTTTACTTTCTTAGAAGTGTAAATGCGCGAGGCCAACTATTATTTTTTAGATGCAAACCGCCCACAATGACATTATCCGGAGGTCTTTCGGTGCTAATAATATCATTCCATACAATTCACTATTATAGCCCTGTCATCTTCTCTGCTGCTTCGGGGTAACGTGCGCCTTCTATTTTGATTTTCGAAGCTGCTTCATCAATATTCTTTAAATCTTCCGCTGTAAGTTCTATATCAACTGCACCAATATTTTCTTCCAACCGATCTGATTTTGTCGTTCCGGGAATTGGTACGATCCATGATTTTTGTGCCAATAACCAGGCCAATGCTATTTGGGCCGGTGTCGCATTTTTTTCTTTTGCAAACAATTGAAGAAGGTCAATCAGCGCCTTGTTTGCTTTACGATTTTCTGATGTAAAGCGGGGAACGGTGTTGCGAAAATCTGAGCTATCTAATTTCGTATTTTCATCAATTTTTCCGGTGAGAAAGCCTTTACCCAATGGACTGAAGGGAACAAATCCAATTCCCAATTCTTCCAGGGTGGGAATGATTTCTTCTTCAGGGGTTCTTGTCCAAAGTGAATATTCGCTTTGCAACGCGGCAACGGGTTGAACAGCGTGAGCACGGCGAATGGTTTTTGCACCTGCTTCAGACAAGCCAAAATGTCGAATTTTGCCTTCCCGGATTAAATCTTTTACCGCGCCTGCAACATCTTCGATAGGAACATTCGGGTCAACACGATGCTGATAGTAAAGGTCGATTGTTTCAATCTTCAACCTTTTAAGAGAGCCTTCAACAACTTTCTTAATGTGCTCTGGCCTGCTGTTTAATGCGCTCCACCTGTCAGTGTCATTCGGTGCCGCTTCCCAACCAAATTTTGTGGCAATTACCACTTCTCCATGAAACGGAGCCAGCGCTTCACCTAACAGTTCTTCATTTAAAAGCGGTCCATAAACTTCGGCAGTGTCAAAGAATGTTACACCTTTTTCAACTGCTGCGCGAATTAAGGAAATCATTTCTTTCTTGTCTTTAGGCGGACCGTAAGACCAGCTCATACCCATACAACCTAACCCAAGTGCAGAAACTTCAAGTCCGCTATTTCCTAATATTCTTTTTTTCATTTCTTTTGTTTTGTGATTTTCTAAAATTTGTTACGATCAGTAAGCTCATTCAATTTTTGCATCTTTAAGTATATTGATGGCGTTTGACATGCGTGGAAATCCGATATATGGATAACACTGAACCATTGCTGCAATCAATGTTTCCTTACTATTGCCCACCTTAAGATTTCCAACAGCGTGTGAAGACATTTGTCTTTCGGTGCCGCCTAAAGTCGCCAGCGCACAATAGATTAACAGTTCTCTTGTTTTAATATCAAGGCCGCCTCGTGTGTAGAAATCTGCAAAAAGAGAAGTTGTCAGCATATCGGGAATGATGTTGTTAAAGCCACCTGGTAAATCTTTCAGCGCCTCTTTCATTCCGCTGCCGTACAGAGGCATTTGCTTTTCCTTTCCTTTTTCTAATCTTTCATCTTCTTTTACAGTGCCTTCGTTTGGCAAAGGCAATGGAATACCCCTGCTTTCAAATACACTGTTTATAGTATCCAATGCATTCAACACTTTAGGAAAACCAATGAATGGCGCAAGCTGATAAATACTTTCTCTAATCTCAATTGGTTTTACGCCAACATTGAGTGCAGCATTGGTATGGGCTTTTAATTGAGGTAATGTTTGATTAACCGTCAGTGTGGTGAGGGTTATCAGTTCTCTTGTTTTGATATCAAGATTGCCGGCATAAAAAACTTCACCGAATATGAAACGTTGCAAAATATTCATCAACTCAGGGTCTGTTTTGCTGGCAGTAATTTCCTGCCCGAACAGCTCTTTATATGTTTTTTCAGTTCTTTCTATTCTATTCATTTCAGTAGAATTTTTTAATTGCTTGGTTGAATCCTGTGCTTTTGTTTGCAGCAAAAACGAGGCGAGAATTATAATTGATAAAAGAATTTTTTTCATGTTATAATTGATTTACAGAAATCTTTTTAAAAATATTTTTTACTTTTTCAATTTCTTCAATGTAAAAGGTTGTCCGGGTGCCAGCACAATAATTCGTTGCGGATTTACTACTCCATCCATTAAATGTTTCGGGTCGCCATTAAAAGGAGTAAAATCCGGTGCATCAACAAAACCCCAATGCCCAAGTATCAGAGGTGTGTTGGGATAAGCATTTGCTATTTTTATGGCTCCTTCCAAACCTGAATGAAACGCGCCATCTTCTGAATAATCAAAGAGGATAACATCTGGTGTGGGCATGTGCAATTGTTCCTGCATGAAGCGCGAATCGCCCGGTGCCCAAATGGACCCATCTGGCGTGTTGAACCAGAAACCGCAGGCATCACCAGGCTCATAATAACGCTGGCCGGGCTTAGGAAAATTATTTTGCCATGCATGGTCGGCAAGGGTTAGCCTCACAGATACCGATTTAACATGAAAAGTGTCTCCAATGTAATGACCAAAAGCATGAAAGCCTTCATTCTTCATTAAAGAATCTACAAAAATGGTGGAATGAAATTCCTTTGTTACGGAAACCAAATCCCGGAAAGTTTCAACACTATAATGGTCATTGTCGCTATGTGTGGCAAACACTGCATCAAGATGCGGAACATCTTTTGGTTTGATGGGAAAATCCATTAACAAAGGCATGTCGTAACCTTCCAATAAAGGGTCAATCATAAACGTAGTGCCGCGGCTGTTGACAAGAAAACCAGCCATACCCAACCATCTTATAGTTGTGCTGCCGGATGGCCGAAAAGCTTCTGCACCAAAAGGCTGCGTGGGCGGCGCCTTTGCCTGGTATTTTTTTACAGCTTTGCTGGTGGTACTATCGGTAGTTGATTGCGCCTGCGCGACCGCAACAAAAAACAGGATAGTTGCCAGCAGCAATATGGATGTTTTGAATTTCATAATAATTTATTTGATGGAAGCCTTACCGGCTAAAATAATTGTAGCGCAAAGGTCTCTTATAGTTTTTATATGAGGCTTACACCAATTACTGAATTGCTTACCCGTTTTACAGTTTCAGGTGCTGAGCAGGAAACCTTTGAATTTCCTGCTTACTTTTGTATCAGTGAATTTTTACATCATGGAAACAATCATTAAAATAGAAAGCGTTGCGCAGTTTAACACCGAAAGGGGGCAGAAGACCTTGCACCCGCTGGTAAGCGTGTTAGATCAGTCACAATCAACCCCTATAAAGGAAGGCCGTTACATTTCCGAAGTTTATATTGTTTTTTTAAAGGATGAAAAATGTGGCGAGATGAAATATGGTCGTAATCATTACGACTACCAGGACGGAACTTTGCTGTTCATTTCGCCGGGGCAGGTATTTGGATTTGAAGAAAGTGGAAAGATGCTGCAGCCAACCGGTTGGGCGCTGGTGTTTCACCCGGATTTAATTCGTGGAACTCATTTGGGCAGGACCATCAAAAACTACAATTTTTTTTCTTATGATGCCAATGAAGCGTTACATCTTTCTGACCGGGAAAGAGGCATTGTGCTGGAGTGTTTTAACAAGATACGGTATGAACTGGAACAATCTATCGATCAGCATAGCAAGACATTAATTGTAAGTAATATTGAATTGTTTTTGAACTATTGCGTTCGCTTTTATGACCGGCAGTTCATTACCCGCGATCATGTTCATAAAGATGTATTGGCCAGGTTTGAAGAATTACTTGATGACTATTTTCAGGGCGATAAACCCATGCTATCAGGACTGCCGTCAGTAAGTTATTGTGCCGGCGAGCTTCATTTATCAGCCAATTATTTTGGTGATTTGGTGAAGAAGGAAACAGGAAAAACACCCCAGGAATACATACAGGAAAAAGTAATAGACATCGCAAAAGAAAAAGTGCTGGACCTGCGAAAGTCAATCAGCGAGGTTGCTTATGAAATTGGTTTTAAACATCCGCCTCATTTTACCCGCCTGTTTAAACAGCATGTTGGACAATCACCTAATGAATACCGGTCGTTAAGCTGATCAACAAAGAAACAAAAATGAAAATCATCCTGTAAACCTCTTGCAGGATTTAATTATTAAAGGTGTGAACGTTTTTAGGACGAATCAGATGATAACCATTTAAAATTTAAGTAAAATTGATAGCGAGAGAAAAAATCGTTAATAACTACATTGACGCTTATAACAATTTTGACATTGAAAGAATGTGCGCAAACCTTGATGAGAATATTAAGTTTGAAAATATTTCAAATGGTGTTTCTAATATGGCTTTACAGGGTTTAACTTCCTTTAAAAAACAGGCCGAACAAGCCAAAAATCTATTTATTGCAAGAACTCAAACTATCATATCGTGGACACACCAGGAGAACTTAACTGAGATTGAAATAGAGTATAATGCCGTTTTGGCTATAGACCTCCCGAATGGACTTAAGAAAGGCGAGAATTTGAATCTTCGGGGCAAATCTATTTTTAAGTTTTCAGGTGGCAAAATCATTGAGTTAATAGACATTAGTTAAATCTTTCAAGTGGGGTTATTGCCGCCATGGTTCGTGCCTTATGAAACATTTATTTTTAACATGTCTTGGTTCGATGCAGTGACTTCGCCTTCCTAAATTGTGATAACTCAAAATGTAGAAAATCATATTCTGCAGCCATGGTTGTGGCTCACTAAACATTTTTTTAAATTTTATAAGCAGGTGCGAATGAATTAGGTTTTTAATAGCCTGTTCTATGGAGATCAAACCATGTTACATTAGTTCCTGAGGGAGCGCGAACATTCAATCGTTGAACAATAATGACAGGTAAGTGCCCACTTCCTGCCTCACACATTCAGTTCAGGTTTCTCCACGCCTTACCACGTGTGTAATTTCTGCATCAACTTAAAAAAGGAAATGGAGTTTTTCCCACAAAAGTGTTCCTCATAGTCTTTTTTTATAGCTCTATATAAGGTATAGAAACTGGCACTGTTTTTAAAGACGGTTAATAAAATAATCTTAATAGAACTAACGAATATCAGCTCCAGAGCTGAAATACATTTTTAACGCATAGCTTTCATATGAAAATCTTAAAACTAAACGTACTACGCGGACCCAATTATTGGTCAACGTACAGAAAACAACTTATTGTAATGAAACTTGATCTGGAGGAAATGGAAAAATGTCCTACCAACCGGATCGATGGTTTTGCTGAACGCATTGAATCGTTGATACCCTCACTTTATGACCATCGTTGTTCAGAGAAAAAACCCGGAGGTTTTTTTGAAAGGGTGAGAAAAGGAACCTGGCTTGGACACGTAATAGAACACGTCGCCCTTGAAATACAATCGCTTGCAGGTATGCCTTGCGGCTTTGGCCGCACCCGTTCGACCAGCCAGGAAGGCGTCTACAACGTTGTTTTCGCTTACGAGGTAGAAAACGCCGGATTATATGCTGCTCACGCCGCAGTCAGGATTGTAAAAGCCATACTGGAGAAAGGAGAATATGATATCAATGAGGACATTGCTGAGCTGACAAAAATAAAACGGGAAGAAGGTCTGGGCCCAACGACACAATCAATTGTTAACGCGGCAAAAAAAAGAAATATACCATACCGGAGATTGGATAATAATTCGCTAATTATGTTGGGGCAGGGAGTGAATCAAAAGATACTGCAAGCTTCAATGGCATGCACTACAAGCAGCATCGGAGTTGAACTGGCTTCTGATAAAGAAGCAACAAAAAAAATGCTTGCAAACAATTTTATCCCAACTCCGGAGGGAGTATTGATAAGTACTGTAGAGGAGTTAAAACAGTCAATTGCTTCAATTGGATTTCCATTAGTTGTTAAGCCACTTGACGGAAACCAGGGGCGCGGTATCAAGACAAATATCCGGAATGAAGAAAGTGCGCTTGCTGCTTTTTACGAAGCAAAAACAATTTCCGATGAAGTTATCATAGAAAAATTTATTAAAGGCCTGGATTTTCGTTTCCTGGTCATCAACCATAAGCTCGAAGCAGTTTCCAGGCGAACCCCGGCAATGATCATCGGCGACGGCAAATTGTCTGTTTCAGAGCTTATTAAAAAAACAAACCAGGATCCCAACCGTGGTGAGGGGCATGAAAAGATATTGACAAAAATAAAAGTAGATGAACAAACAAATTCAATTTTAAAAGAAAAAGGGCTGGCATTTGATTCGGTCCTTCCGCGAGGTGAAATATTATTTTTGAAGGATACCGCAAATCTGAGCACCGGCGGAACGGCACGAGATGCAACTGATGTAGTTCACCCGTATAATGTCTTTCTGGCCGAACGGGTTTCACGGCTCATGGATCTTGATATCTGCGGAATCGATGTGGTAGCAGAAGACATTACCCAACCTATCACGAAGGAAAACGGCGCTATCGTTGAGGTAAACGCAAGTCCCGGATTTAGAATGCACCTGTCGCCCTCAAAAGGAATTCCGCGAAACGTAGCCGAGCCGGTCATCAACATGTTTTATCCTGAAGGAACGCCCTCAAGAATTCCTTTGATAGCCGTGACAGGAACCAATGGTAAAACCACTACGACCAGGTTGATCTCTTATTTTGCGAAAAATGCCGGATATAACGTAGGCAACACGACAACAGAAGGAATTTACATCAATGGGCAGCTAATACATTCCGGCGATTGCAGCGGCCCTTCAAGTGCAGAAGTGGTCTTGAGAGATCCATTGGTGAATTTTGCAGTGTTGGAGTGTGCGCGGGGTGGCATTCTGCGTTCGGGGCTTGGTTTTGACAAATGCAACATCAGCATCATTACCAATATTACCGAAGATCATCTCGGCCTAAACGATATCAATACTCTTGAAGACCTGGCACGAGTAAAATCTGTCGTGGCGAGAAGCACTTTTGACGATGGCTTTGCCATTTTGAATGCAGACGATGATATTGTTTATGGAATAAAAGAAGAACTTGATTGCAACATTGCCTTATTCAGCATTCATGAAGATAATCCGCGAATTATTTCCCATTGTGAGGCAGGCGGTTGGGCGGCCATTATTGAAAAAGGATATTTTACCATCTGCAAAGGAGAATGGAGAATCAGAATAGCGAAAGTCAATGAAGTTCCGTTGACCTTAAACGGGACCGCCGGTTGCATGATCAAAAATATTTTGCCATCAATATTGGCGGCTTCCCTGAGCGACTTTGATCCAAAGAATATTCGGAATTCATTGCAACTCTTTATTCCAGGCCCTGAGCTTACGCCCGGACGTATGAATATTTTCGAAGTTAAAGATTTCAAGGTGATGATCGATTACGTTCACAATACAGACGGTTTTAAAGAACTGAAAGAATTTATGAAACATGTGGTTGCGACAGAAAAAGTTGGGATTATAGGTTGTGCCGGCGACAGGCGCGATGAGGATATAAGAACAATGGCTATCCTTGCAGCCCAGATGTTCGACAAGATTATTATCAGGCACGATAAAGATGGCCGTGGACGGACAAACGAGGAGTTAACCCAACTGATAACGGAAGGAATTAAAAGTGCAAAGCCGGATGCGCCTGTCGAAGTAATCTCCGATGAACTGGAGGCGTTAGACTATGCGATTAAAAATGCCTCAAGGGGAAGTTTTATTGCGATGTCAAGTGATGATATCGATGGAAGCATCAAATTTGTTTCTTCACTAAAAAAGACCATGCATCAGCCAGCATTACAAAACTTTTTATAACAGGAATATCCGAATGTAAGGCGATTCACGTCCTGGCGTCAAACTCGTCGGTATGTTGTTCCTGCATGATTTTCCTGAGGAATACACAGAACTGAAAAAATAAAAACTCAAAACTGATAGGAAGGAATGAAACCTAAAGCAACGATTTTAATAATAGGGGGAGCAGAAGACAGAGGTAACAAAGAAATGAAGGAGCACAGAGTAGATAACGGGCAATATGAAAGATTTGAGATCCTGAAAGATCTGCTTCCAAAGAAGGGAAGAAAACATATAATTGAAATAATAATGACTGCCAGCAGTGTTCCCGAGGAGATGCAGAAAATGTACCTTAAGGCTTTTAAGGAAATAGGCTTTTCAGATATTGGTTTTATCGACATCAAAGACAAAGCACAAGCACGCGAAGCGGACTTTTGTATGCGAATGGAGAAGGCACACGCGGTGTTTTTCAGTGGCGGTGACCAGTTTAAGTTAGCCAGCATTTTGGGGGGAACACAATCAATGCAAGTTATCAGAGACAAATATTTACATGATAAAGATTTCATTGTTGCCGGAACGAGCGCAGGCGCGATGGCGATCCCCAATCTCATGATCTGCCAGGGCGGAGAGCATGAAGCGATGCTCAAAGACGATATTCAAATTGCTTCAGGATTGGGTATTTTAGATTCCTGCATTGTTGATACACACTTCATAAAGCGGGGAAGATTTGGAAGATTGGCGCATGCTGTTGTGATGAACCCGGAAGTGTTAGGAATTGGTCTTGGAGAAGATACGGCGCTCATTATCAAAAATGGTTCCGACGCAGAATGCCGTGGTTCAGGAATGGTAGTTATTATTGATGGCAATCAAATTCTTTCAACGAACATCACCGAGATCGGTAATGATGATCCGATCTTTGTAGAAAATCTTAAAGTAGATATTCTTGCCAAAGGCAGCAAATTTTCTATTAAAGACCGTAAGATGGCGGTCAAAAAACTAAAAATGTAGTTTTTAGTAAAGAAGATTTCTTACCGGCCGGGAATCCAATTGTTTTAGAAATCAAATCCTCGTCCTGGTAAATATTTTAATCCCCAACGATCTTTATTAAGCAAGTGTTGCTAAATGCGCTTTTTTACTTTTTTTCTTCTGCGAGGAAAGAAGGCAAACGGCCGTTATAACGGCGGTTGCAACCACCACCTTTGTCACCAATTCCTTCCGGTTATATTTCCAATCGGCTTTCATGCCTTTTTCAGAAAAAATATTAGGAAAATGGCCGTGCCTGATATCATCAATGACGCCTTCAATTACATTTATTCTGTCGGCGAGCAATAAATTGAGCCAATGTCCATATTCTGATTCATCATATTTAAAAGCAATCCTTCGAACCGCGCCACTTAAGCCTGCAGGGGGATTCTGTGTTCCAAAAACGGCAGGCATGCGTGGGTGTTCCACCGATTTAAGTATTTCACCCATCACAGGTTGTAAGGGCGGCCTTTCCCAGTTGAGTCTCTTATGATCGTCGCCATTGTATTTTTTTATCGGGTAATTTGGCTCGTTTTCGAGGTCGGTATCAATACCCCAACCCTTTATGTCTTTATATTTTTCGTTTGGATTTTCCATGATTTTTATTTTTTAGTTTCTTGCAGATGGTGGAATCAAAACCGTTTTTATGCAGTTGTCTAACTTGGCTGAAAATATGTGATAGGCGTCGGAAACTTCTTCCAGCGGTATATGGTGTGTAATAATATCTCTCGGTTGAATGTATCCCTCCCTGATGTGACTGATCAATTTTGGCAATAATCTTTTTACGGAACATTGATCAGCACGTATAGTGAGCCCTTTGTTTACCACATTTCCAATGGGAATTAGATTATCAGTCGGGCCATACACGCCAACAATTGAAACAATGCCGCCCTTCTTCACAGAATTTATCGCCCAGTGAAGCGCCGTCGCCGAACCGGCCTGCAACATCAATTTTTTTCCGGTAATCGTTTGTAAAGCGCTTCCGGCCGCTTCGCAGCCAACCGCATCAATACAAACATCAGCGCCAAAATATCCGGTCTGTTTTTTCAGAAACAGTACAGGGTCACCAATGGATTCAAAATTATAAGCTTCGCAATGCGCGAATGTTTTTGCGAATTCAAGGCGGTATTCAATCCTATCGATAATGATTACCCTGCCTGCGCCAAAAAACCACGCAGACCTTGCTGCCATGAGGCCAACAGGCCCTGCGCCAAAAACAACTACCGTATCCCCTGGTTTTATGCCACCCATTTCCGCGGCCTGATAACCTGTCGGAAATACATCAGTCAACAAAACAGCATCATCAGGATGAATATCCGACGGAATAACCATTGGGCCAACATCCGCGTAAGGAACCCGGACGTATTCTGCCTGACCGCCATCAAATCCGCCGCAGGTATGCGAGTAACCAAAAATTCCACCGGCTGCTGTTGCCTCCGGGTTTGACTCGTGGCAATTGCTGAAAAGCTCCTGCTTACAAAAGGCGCATCTGCCACATGAGATATTGAAGGGCACGAGAATCTGATCTCCGACTTTCATTGTCTTGACGTCAGATCCAACTTCCACCACTTCACCAATAAATTCGTGACCAAATGTTGTCCCCACTCGTGTATCGGGCACAAGGCCATGATAAATATGAAGGTCGGAACCGCAGATACAGGCGCGGGTCACACGCACGACTACATCTTCCGGGTGTTCTATTTTCGGTTCCGGTTTTTGACTTGCGCGCACCCTGTAAGGCCCGCGGTAATTCATTGCTAACATAAAATTTTTTTAAGTCTGAATTGATACAATATCGCCGGTAAATATTATGCCACTTAAACATGCCATAAAGGATGGACGCGCGTTGAGTAAAATTCTTCCTTATAAAAACCTAAGGCTTGTGATTTGTGGAATCAATTCTTCATTAATACTAAAAAACTCCGTGTCCTAACAAGTCATTGTATAATCAAGTAGTGCCGGGTGGTATAATTTTTGTTTTTCGCGAAGAGGGTCCAAAAAAATCTGTAACTGTTAACGATAGCGCCGCCCTAATGAGCAATTGAAAACTTCCAAAAATGTAGTGAATTATGTCAGCAAATCAAAAGAGTGTTGAAGATCTAAGATCTCTCTTGCAGTCACGGCCCGATCTAAGCAAAAGTCTTAAGACAGCATTGAAAAACGCAAGTTTACCGGGTATCGGAACCTTAACCCAATTCTATAACTTTCTCAATAAGATTCTCGTGCATATCCCTACGGAAAGGGAACTAATGCCGTCCGTAAGAGAGTTTTATTTTATTATTGGAAGCGATCCTGGAGGTTTACTTAAAAAAGATTCAGATTTTAATAAATGGGTCCAGCAATTTGTAGTAAGCCGCGGCAATTTTATGGATACAACAGAATCCGCTCAAAACCTTGATACTTTCATCAACAATCCGGACTATAACATTGATGACTATACGAAAGGGCCGGGCGGATGGTTAACCTACAACCAGTTTCTGGCCAGGCAGGTAAAACCGGGCAGAAGGCCTGTGGCAGGTTTATGCGATGACGGCATCATTGTTTCACCGGCTGATAGTGAGTTTTGCGGGCAATGGCCAATCAACGACGGCTCCACAATAACTGCAAAAGGAACCACTTACTCAATAGCAGAGTTAATCAGCGGCAGTGCCTACGCTGATAAATTTAAAGACGGAATATTTACACACAGTTTTTTAAGTATTACAGATTACCACCGTTTTCATTTACCTGTTGGAGGGATCGTTCGGGAGGTAAAAAAAATACCGGCTTCCACTTGGATCAACGAAGCGAAAAAAGCGGACGGGTCGGTAGAAAATGTTGATGATGTCGGATTTCAATTTACCCATACACGTGGCTATGTAATTATTGAGTCAGCGATAGGTTTCGTGGCCATAATTCCTGTAGGCATGGGGCACATCTCTTCTGTTACGTTTACGGCAGAGGAAGGAGCCCGGTTAGTAAAAGGAGAGGAGTTTGGTTTTTTTGCTTTTGGAGGATCGGATATTATTATGCTCTTTCAGAAGGGCAAAATAAAATTTAATGCCAAAGAGAAAGTGCATTATAAGCAAGGTGAACAAATAGCTGTGGCGGTGAAAGCTTAGTGGGCCTTTGTTGTACGAAACGCTCAAGATGTTGCCTGTCTTGGCACCGGTATTTCTGCGCGTAACCTAAGATCGGATTTTTAATTTTAAATTAGATTTATACAAAGACGCTTAATTTTTCTTTTGAGAAAAATTACCGGCTTCGCCTTCAAAAATCTCCGGCTGTTTTTCCCCATTTCAAAAATTAATATCCTGAGAACTGATTTTATAGTTTTTACCAATTCCTGATACTGCCACAAAATTCCGGCTGTATAAGCACTACAAATTTCATGGATGGAATTCCGAAATCACTGAAGCAAACGCTTGCTGTCTGCTATTTTTTTATAACGAAAATAACCCCGTGGGTAGAACCCAACTCTGACTCATTATTTTTGAATCTTAAACCCTTTACTATAGACGACGACAACAATCATTAAAATAAATACCTTTAGTAAAACAAAAATATATTTTATGTCATTCAAAAATGCGATCAGTTGGTTTGAAATTCCTACCAGCGACCTCGACAGGGCGGTAAAATTTTATGAAACAATTTTCAACACCACTTTGATTCCTATGGATAACGACCATATTAAAATGCGGATGTTTCCGACTGAAGATCCGATGACCGGCATTGGCGGCGCTTTGGTTTATAATGAAAGCTTCTATAAACCTTCTGCTACTGACGGACCTCTGATCTATTTAAATGGTAACCCTGATGTGCAAAATATTCTTGACAAGATAGAAGCTGCAGGAGGAAAAATTGAAGTTCCGAAAACAGTAATATCTCCTGAATATGGAGATATGGCCATATTTATTGATACCGAAGGAAACCGAATAGGCCTGCATTCTGTCCCTGCATAATTATGTTATCTACCATTAATAATCATTTAATCAACTAACTGCCGTATCGGGATATGAGGCACCTATTGGAAATCAAAAAATCTACTTTTTGGTTTGTTTCATAGTTGCAAAAATACCATGCGGAAACCGTTAAATTATATTTGATGGAACAACAAATTGAAATCATCAACAATGAGGAAAACCAACATTTTGAAGCAAAGATTGCCGGAGAATTTGCCTATACTGAATATCGATGGTATAAGGGAACTCTTGCCTTGATGCATACATTCGTTCCTGAAATAGCAAGAGGAAAGGGCATCTCAGCACTGCTGGCAAAATTTGCATTGGAATATGCCCGTGAAAAAAACTTGAAAATTATGGTGTATTGTAGTTCAGTAGCAAAGTATATGAAAGAGCATCCCGGATACGAATTTCTGATAGACAAAAGGTATCATCAATAAATCTCTTACGCAATAAAAAAAATAATCTTAATTTTTATCTCAGCTTAAAAAATTCAAATCATGGCAAATGTTTACGGCACCTTTATTTTATCCCAGGACAGAAACAAATTCTCAGGCGAATTTTTTAATAATAAAATGAAATCTTTTTCCCATGAACAAGTCAGGCTTTTAGAACGCGGCGATGCTGATTTTGTAGGTCGTTATGAGGCGAACTGGCAGGAAGATTCAGGAAGCGTAAGCGCTGCGCTGGAGATCGATTTGGAAAGTGAGGACATTTATATTCTTTCCTGGGAAGATGTACGGCTCAATGGTGAATTGCAAACTGTGAATTTCACCGGGCGGGGCGTGGTAAGAAACGGAACGCTTTTTTGTGTTTATGAAATGCATTGGCCCCAGGAATAATATATTTTTGTAGAAATTCCATTTTACTTCGTTCTTTTTAATCTGATTTTTGTCATTTTTTCAAAAGGCAATCATTGTGCCTTTGAAAGCCAACCGAAATAAATATAACTGAATGAAATATTAGTCTTTAATTTTGAGAACCAATCTTTCATTTCTTTTTCTATCAATTCTTCACTAAAATAACTTTTATGGCTAGCGTTAAAAAGGTTTTGCTTGCAATGCTTTTTAGTTTTGCATTTGTTTTGTGTGCTCACGCACAAAAGTTGGAGGGTACTGTAAAAGATCCCACAGGCAAGCCGATCGACGGTGCATCTATTATTATAAAAGGCTCGAATGTTGGAACCACTTCAGATGCGGAAGGGTCTTTTACCATTAACGCCAAAACGAATGACGTATTAATTGTCACAGCCCTTGGATATGCCATTCAACAAATAAAAGTTGTTGATAACGGGCCGGTTTCAATCGTTATGAAAACAGAAGTCACTCAACTCGACCAGATCGTTTTGCTCGGCAGCAGGGGCGCGGGAAGGGTGAAAACGGAATCCCCGGTTCCGGTTGATGTGATCAGTCTTGGCAATAACAATCAAACCGCAGCGAGGCCTGATCTTACGTCTTTATTAAATTATGCTGCTCCTTCCTTTAATTATAATAAGCAAAGTGGTGGCGACGGTGCAGATCATGTGGATCTTGCTACATTGCGTGGTTTAGGCCCGGATCAAACATTAGTTTTGGTAAACGGAAAACGCTGGCATCAAACTGCTTTTGTTGCATTGTTTGGCACGAGAGGCCGTGGTAATTCAGGTACCGATCTGAATGCAATTCCGGAATCCGCGATTGACAGGGTAGAAATTTTAAGAGATGGTGCGTCCGCTCAATATGGGTCTGATGCTATTGCTGGAGTTATTAACCTGGTACTGAAAAAAGACGTGGAAAAATGGCAGATTGATATCGGTGGGTCTGGCTATTATGATAAAAAATTTAATCCTCATTTTGGCAATGATTTTATCAAATCTCAATATGGATACGGCAGCGCGATTGACGGACAGGCATTGAGTGTTGGCATCAACAGGGGCTTTGCTATCGGAAAATCAAAAAATGGATTTATTAATTTAGCCGGAAATTTTTTCTCACAGGGAAAAACTTTCAGGCAGGTTCTTGATACTAATTTAAATAATAAAAATGGGTTGCCGGTCAATACGGGGCGACGTCAAAATGGTGATGCTTCTATAAATAGCGGGGGAGCGATGTTTAACATGGAAGCGCCTTTTGCCAATTCTAAAACAACTTTTTATTCATTCGGCAATTACAATTACAAGTCGACAGATGCCTTTGCTTACACCCGCACCTTTCATGGATATAATGATTTATCGTCTCCAAAGCCGGCAAGGTTTCCTACAGATGCCAACGGTAATTTAATATGGGATCCCACTATTATGAAAAGCGTTCCTACACCGGGAGGCCAGTCAGATACGACCTTTGATCCTCACGAACAAACACATATTACAGATGCATCGTTGGCTTTAGGATTACGAGGAACAACTTATGGCGGCTGGAACTGGGACCTCAGCAACACAGTTGGTAAAAATGATTTTCATTATTTCGGTGACAAGACTTTTAATGCTTCGCTCGGCGCTTCCGGAGTTAATAAAAATCATTTTGATGATGGCGGTTTTAATTTTTTACAAAATACCGTTAACCTCGATTTTAGCAAAAAATATGCGAGCGTGGCAGATGGATTCAATCTTTCTTTTGGTGGTGAATATCGCTATGAGCAATACAAGATTTATGCTGGCGAAAAAGATTCGTATTTTAATTATGACCAGGTTACGCCTAAGGCCGCTGGCTCACAGGGATTTCCCGGCTTCCAACCTGCAGATGTCGTGAATGCAACAAGAAGTGTTGAGGGATTATATGCGCAGGGAGATTTGGATGTAACTTCCAAATGGCTGGCCACTGGCGCGATTCGTTTAGAAAACTACAGTGACTTTGGTTTCTTGAGCACCTATAAATTTGCAACACGTTATAAGATCACCAGCAATTTCAACATCAGGGGTTCTGTAAGTACCGGTTACAGGGCGCCCTCTTTGCAACAGATCAATTTCAGCAACACGTTTACGAATGTGCAGGGTGGTAAGTCTTTTGATGTAAAGATTGCACCCAACTTTAGTCCGATTACCAAAGCCGCCGGAATTCCTGAATTGAAACAGGAAAAATCTGTGAATGCGAGTCTCGGTTTTACACTAAAACCTTCACCTGAATTTACAATAACTGTAGACGGTTATTTAGTAAAAATAAAAAACAGGGTCGTGCTTTCTGGTCAGTTTGATACCACTAACGCCGCGTTGAAGCCTATTCTGCAACAGTTGAATGTATCACAAGCACAGTTTTTTGCAAACGCTGTTAATACAACAAATTATGGTGTTGACGTCATTTTAAATTATGCCAAAAACTGGGGCAGTAAAAATCTAAATGTGTTATTGGCCGCTAATCTTCAGCACATGACCATCGACAAGGTGAATGTGCCGGCTGCGCTAAATGGTTCGTTTGAGGAACAGCAAGCTTTCTTTAGCGAAAGGGAACAGAAATTTGTGTTGGCATCAGCGCCTCCTGAAAAATTAGGGCTCACAATAGATTATGGATCAAAATTAAAAGTTGGTACCCATCTTACTTATTTTGGAAAAATAACTTTGCTGGGATATGGCTTTGAAAATACTTATCCGCCGTTAGTCGCCCTGGACGCTGATCACAATACTACCGTTTCAGAACAATTTAATTATAATGGAAAAATAGTGACCGATGTTTTCGCGTCTTATAAACTGGCGAAGAGTACCATAATTCATGTAGGTGTCGATAATTTACTAAACGTCCATCCAGACCTGGGATATGTACCCGGCGCAAAATTGTCCGCGTATGATGGCGAAGCAGGCGGACCGTGGGATGCTGTCCAAATGGGTACGAACGGAATGCGGTTGTTTGTAAAATTGCAATTCAGTTTTTAGGCAATACAAATTTAATTGAGTTATTTTTTATAACTACGATGGATATACGAAAAAGGCTTCCTTGCTATGGCGGCCTTTTTCGTATTATTAATTAGTCAATGAGGAAATCACTAAATCTGGCTTTCGCTGCGATGCATTAAAATATTTTATGGACCGTTTGCAGGAGATGACGCAATGCCTGGGGAAAGCCAAAAAGTAGATTTCTGTTTTTTTAAATAGTTTTTCCTCCTGGAGATTTTTGTTTCAACTGATATTTTGCAGGCATTAAAGTCATTAATTAAATTTCACGAATTGAATTTCTACAAAAAATAAAAATAGCTTGCACTATTATGAAGAAAGGAATGTTCAGGCCAAAATTATTTGATACACTTAAGACTTACACAAAAAAGCAATTTTCCAATGATGTTTTTGCCGGCATCATTGTCGGCATTGTAGCATTACCACTGGCAATTGCATTTGCTATCGCTTCAGGAGTAACCCCGGAAAAAGGCTTAATAACCGCGGTAATAGCTGGGTTTATCATTTCGGCTATGGGCGGAAGCCGCGTTCAGATAGGTGGCCCAACGGGAGCATTTATCGTAATTGTTTACGGAATAGTACAAACCTATGGAATCAACGGTTTGATAATTGCAACATTTATGGCCGGTATTATGCTGATCATTATGGGCTTCGCAAGATTAGGAACGATCATAAAATTTATTCCGCATCCATTGATCATTGGTTTTACGAGCGGCATTGCTTTAATTATTTTTTCTTCGCAGGTAAAAGATTTTTTAGGATTAAAAATGGGCGCTGTGCCTGCTGACTTTTTAGAAAAATGGGGTGCTTATTTTACTAACATTCAGAGCATCAATTTTTATGCAGTAGCCGTCGCGGCTGTTACAATAATAATTATTCTTTTGTGGCCAAAAGTTTCGCAAAAAATTCCAGGTTCCCTGGTTGCGATTTTAGTTACAACCGTTGCGGTCCAATTGCTGAATCTTCCTGTAGAAACGATCGGAAGCCGCTTTGGAATTATATCGTCTTCATTTCCAAAACCAGAAATCCCGCTTGTAGACTTCGCAACTTTTAAACAGTTGATACAACCTGCTTTTACTATTGCTTTATTGTGTGCTATAGAGTCTTTATTGTCAGCAGTTGTCTCCGACGGAATGATTGGCGGCAATCATAAATCAAATATGGAATTGGTAGCGCAGGGAACAGCCAACATTTTTTCTTCCCTGTTCGGAGGAATTCCTGCTACCGGCGCGATTGCCAGAACGGCGACCAATGTAAAGAACGGCGGACGCACACCAGTTGCCGGAATCGTTCATGCAATTACGCTTTTGCTTATCCTCCTGGTTGCGGGAAGACTGGCATCTTTTATACCAATTGCCAACCTTGCGGGAATCCTGGTAATTGTCGCGTACAACATGAGTGAATGGAAAAATTTTCGTTCCATATTAAAAGGTCCCAAGGGCGATGTTGCTGTTTTATTGATCACTTTTTTTCTCACTGTGTTGATTGATCTTACGGTTGCCATTGAAGTTGGGATCGTGCTGGCTGCATTTTTATTCATGAGAAATATGATTAAATTCAGCGAGGTTAATATTCTTACAAATGAAATAAACGATGATGATTTCGGCTACGACCTTGTTGATGGAAAATATCAGATTCCAAAAGACGTAGAAGTTTTTGAGATTACGGGCCCATTATTTTTTGGAGCGGCCTATAAATTTAAAGATGCCATGAATTATATTAAACAGCATCCCAAAATTTTTATAATCCGAATGAGGCATGTTCCCATTATTGATGCGACAGGAATTCAAACGTTAAAAGAAGTTTATAAAGAATCTATGAAACATCATACTAAAATTATTTTGTCGGAAGTGCATAGCGGACAGGTGATGAAAGAGCTTAATGATGCGCGGATTTTATTTGCCATTGGCAAAGGAAATGTGCTCAAAACTTTTGATGAGGCATTGGAAAGAGCTGATAAAATAATAAATGATCAAGGGTGAATTTGAAAGATGCAGCAGGGATTGTAGATGCAAATGGTTTCTTTAAAAGAAGCTTCTGATAAGCCAAAATATAGATTTTAAGTCTTCTTCCGGGGGATTTCGGTTGAGGCTCTGTTTTTTTAAAACTGTTTATTTATTGTCCGTTCGCTAAATCATCTAACTAGGGTCAATTATAAAAAACCTTATTGCCAGGCCCTTCCGCCCACCTGTAAATAATTTGATAATTTTACAAAAGAGAAAACATTCAATTGTTGATTCTCAATTAATCCCTTCTGACTATCACAAAAGAATAATTAAAATGAAAGTATTTATAACAAGAGAGATTCCTGAACCAGGACTGAGGCAGTTGGAAGAGGCCGGCATAGAAATTTCAATCTGGAACGAAAGAAGGGAACTATCTCCTGAAGAGTTGATTGAGCATTGCAAAGATTGCGACGCATTGATCTCCGCAGGTTATAATAAGATTAATCATTCTTTTTTGAATGCAAGCAAACATTTGAAAGTGATCGCCTTGCATTCGGTCGGTTTTGACAACGTTGATGTAGCAGAAGCCACCCGGTTGAAAATTCCTGTGGGGAATACTCCGGGGGTTGTAAGCGACGCCACTGCGGATACTGCTTTTTTGCTAATGCTGGCTGTGTCAAGAAAAGCTTTTTTTCTGCACACAAAAATCATCAATGGAGATTGGAAATTTTTTGAACCGACAGCAAACCTTGGCTTAGATCTCAGGGGAAAAACTTTGGGAATTTATGGATTAGGTAAAATTGGTTTCGAAATGGCGATGCTGTGTAAAGGTGCCTTTCATATGAAAGTCATCTATCACAACAGAAGCAATAATCTTCAGGCTGAAAAAGAACTGAATGCAAAATTGGTTTCCTTCGATGAATTGCTTGAACAGAGCGATGTGATTTCTGTTCACACAAATTTATCTGCCGAAACAAGAGGAAAGTTTGATCATTCTGTTTTTGCAAAAATGAAACGCTCTGCCATTTTCATCAATACAGCCAGGGGTGGAATTCATAATGAGCCAGATCTTATTGCTGCTTTACAAAATGGACTCATATGGGGCGCCGGTCTTGATGTCACCAATCCGGAGCCCATGAGCAAAGACAATCCTTTGCTTACCATGCCTTCTGTCGCCATCACACCTCATATCGGCACCGCCACGGTTGAGACAAGAAATGCTATGGCAAACATGGCCACGCTTAATATTATCGCTGGTTTAAAAGGAGAGCAAATCCCATTTCCCGTTAATCCTGAGGTTTACGAAAAATAGGAATATGTATTCAGAATCGAAAAGATTCTCATAAGCCAAAATGTAGCTTTCTTCATTTCACTGTTTTGACATTTTAATGACTTTATGTCTTTCCGCTATATTTTCTGTTTTACCGGGAGTTTATACCGGTAAATAACTTTAAGTCAATTTTCATTGACATAGATCAATGCAATTTATTATCATACCTCATTGTTACACGCCTGTGTACTGTGGTACCTTTGTGTAACAAAAAAAGAGGAAATGTCAGTAAAGAAAACAATAGCGATTGTGGGGGCAACAGAAAAGAACGGAACAGAAATTACTACCCGGTTTGCACAAACTGATTATCGTTTGCTTTTAGTTTCAAACGATATCAGCAAACTTACACAATTATCAAAAAATATATCAGAAAACAAACCTACAGCAGAAATAGATTCTATAGAATGTGTAAAAGATGGCTGCTGGGAAGCGGATATCATCATCCTGGCCGTTCCGTCGCATGAAGAAAAAATAGTAGCAGAAATGATGAAAGAAGTGGCTACTCAAAAAATTGTCGTGAGTATCTCATGCGAAGAAAGCCAAAATGTAGAATTACGCCATTTATTACCTTATTCAAAACTGGTAAAGGTTTCCGGCACTTTGCAACTCAATAATATTTCTATTGAGGGAGATGATAATGAAGCTAATGAAGAAATTGTAAACATTTTTCACAGCGCCGGGTACCATGCAGTAATAGCAAATCAATTCTCTAGTAAACAATATATATAAAAATAAAAAACAATTAATTTATGAACAAGATCATCGCAACAAATTCTAACAACTGGCCGTCATTAATTGCACGCCTGGCGCTTGGATTAACTATTTTTCCTCACGGCGCACAAAAGCTTTTAGGCTGGTTCGGTGGCTATGGTTTTGAAGGTACCATGGGATTCTTCACCACGCAAATGCATTTACCTTATATCGTGGGACTTTTAGTAATCCTCATTGAATTTTTCGGGTCGTTATTCTTAATCTTCGGCTTTCTTACCCGTGTTGCGGCGATTGGTTTCATTGGGCTCTTTATCGGTGTAGTATCAACAGTACACGCTTCTAACGGATTTTTTATGAACTGGAATATGGAAGCCAGCAAAGGTGAAGGATGGGAATATTTTATAATGATTTTCGGATTGGCGCTAATCGCTTTAATATGGGGCGGCGGAAAGGCAAGTATTGATGCGGCTCTTACAAAGAAGCAAAAATAATTATGGCAAAACAACAATTTTCAATAAATAATCAAAAAACAACAAAACAATATGTCACTAACTAAATGGTCTTTAGACCCAACACACAGCGAAGTAATTTTCAAAATCAAACATCTGATGATTTCTACCGTAACAGGGCACTTTAACAAATTTACTCTTGAAGGTGAAACAGAAACTGATGATTTTAATACCGCGAAAAAAATTGAATTCACTGCCGATATCGATTCTATTGATACCAATAACGAACAGCGCGATGCGCATTTGAAATCCGCTGATTTCTTCAATGCTGAACAGCATTCACAGATACTTTTTTCAGGCACTAAATATGATGCGAAAGATGGGGAAGGAAAATTATATGGCGATTTAACCATAGCAGGCGTTACACAACCGGTAACATTGAATGTAGAATTTGGTGGAATAGCTGTGGATCCTTACGGGCAAACAAAAGCAGGGTTTACCGTTACCGGAAAAATCAGCCGCAAAGACTTCGGAATCACTTATAATGCTGCCCTGGAAACTGGTGGTGTAATGCTCGGTGATGAAATTAAAATTAATGCGGAAATACAGTTGGTGAAACAAGTGGCACAAGAAGAACAGGTGACAGCATAATTCATAAAAGCCATGAAGTTGTCATGCAGCATATTGGCAGACATGACAGCTTCATGATTAAATAAAATAAAAAATGGAAAACAAAATTTTAGGATTGCATCACATTACGGCGATAGCCGGAAATGCAAAACGGAATTTAGATTTTTATACAAAGGTATTGGGACAGAGACTGGTAAAAAAGACGGTCAACTTTGATGATCCCGGTACTTACCATTTTTATTTTGGTGATGAAATTGGCACGCCGGGAAGCATCCTCACTTTCTTTCCATGGGAAGGAATAGGAAAAGGGCATACCGGCACCGGCATGGCAACAGGTATCGGATATTCCGTGCCAAAAGACAGCCTGGAATTTTGGGCGGATCGTTTTAAAAAACATAATGTGAAGCATGAAGACGTAGCGGAAAAATTCGGAGAAAAATATATTCACTTTGAAGATCCCGATGGATTAAAAATTGATTTTATTGTTGCCGGTAATGAAGATAAAAGAAAGCCCTGGGAAACCGATGAAGTAAATGCCTCAGTTGCAACCAAGGGATTTCACAGCATTACTTTAACCTTGAAAAACGTAACACCTACCGCCACCATTTTAACTGATATTTTAGGATATCAATTATTGAAACAGGAAGGCAATGTGTATCGTTTTGTTACAAGTGCAATTGAAAACGCTTCTGTTGTTGATATTATAGAAGCGCCCAATTTGGCAGCCGGAGTAAATGCTGCAGGAACCAATCACCATGTGGCTTTCAGGGTAAAGGATGATGCTATTCTAATGGATTACCGCGAAAAAGTTTTGAGTAAGGGATTGAACATTACCCCGAAAATTGACCGCGATTATTTCTACTCATTGTATTTCCGTGAGCCGGGTGGCGTCTTGTTTGAATTGGCAACAGACAATCCGGGATTTGATAAAGACGAACCGGTAAGCGAATTAGGAAGGAATTTAAAATTGCCGAAACAATACGAATCTGCGAGAAAAGAAATTGAAAAGGTTTTACCAAAACTGGATTAGCTAGTGAATACATAATTAGTCCAATGAAAAACCTGGAGGCGGGTCATCCAATTTGCCGGATTGATTGCCTTCATCTTTTACTAAAAATTTTAAAAAAAGCATTATGAAAATAGCATTGATTGGAGCCACCGGATTTGTAGGAACTGCCATCTTAAACGAGGCTTTGTCCAGGGGCCACGAGGTGACAGCAATTGCGCGCAATCCGGAAAAAATAAAAGCTCAAAACAATCTTATGATTGTAAAAAGTGATGTAATGGATAGTGATGGTTTGTCGAAAGTGCTGAAAGGAAATGATGTAGTAGTGAGTGCTTATAATGCAGGCTGGACGAACCCTGATCTGTACAATGAATTTTTAAAAGGTTCAAAGTCTATCCAGGAAGCGGTAAAGAAATCGGGAGTAAAAAGGCTGATTACCCTCGGTGGCGCAGGCAGCTTGTTTGTGGCGCCGGGCGTTCAATTGGTTGATACGCCGCAATTCCCCGCTGAATGGAAACCAGGTGCATTGGCAGCGCGTGACTATTTGAACGAATTAAAAAAAGAAGATCAATTAGACTGGACTTTCGTAAGCCCTGCCATCGAAATGAATGCGGGCGCACCGCACGAAAGAAAAGGCACGTATCGTACAGGCCTTGAAAATCCGGTGTTTGATGCTGACAACAAAAGCAGAATATCCGTAGAAGACCTTGCCGTAGCGATTATTGACGAAGCAGAGAATCCGAAACATATTCGTTTACGCTTCACTGTTGGCTATTAACTAATTATTAAAAACAAAAAAATTATGGATGTAAAAATATGGTCGGATGTAAGATGCCCGTTTTGCTATATCGGCAAAAGAAAATTTGAAATGGCATTGGAAAAGTTTCCGCATAAAGACGCGGTGAATGTAATATGGCAAAGCTTTGAGCTGGATCCGGGATTGAAGACAAATGCCAGTGTAAACGCAATTAATCACCTTGCTGAGATGAAAGGAATCTCAAACCAGCAGGCGGAAGAAATGCACAATCATGTCATTAATGTGGCTAAAGAAGTGGACCTGGAATTTAATTTTGACAAGTCTGTCATAGCCAATTCCTTTAACGCGCACAGGTTGATTCAACTGGCAAAAACAAAAAGCCTGGGCAACGAGGCAGAAGAGCAATTATTCAAGGCTCATTTTACCGAAGGAAAAAACATTGACGACGATGAAACGCTCGTTCAGAGCGGTGTTGCCATTGGCCTTGATGAGAATGAAATAAAAGAGATGCTTGCCTCTGACGCATTTTCAAAAGACGTAAGGCAGGATGAAATGCAGGCGCAATCCATCGGTGTACGCGGTGTTCCCTTCTTTGTATTGAATGATAAATATGCCGTATCAGGAGCACAATCACCTGACACATTTCTGCAGGCGCTGGAACAGAGCTGGAAAGAATTTGAAAAGGAAAAACAACCTTTAATTATTACAGAAGGTGAATCCTGTTCTGCTGACGGAATCTGCAATTAAACAACACAATAAACAACAATAACAATTAAACAAACAATTAAAAACAAACAATTAAAAACAAACAATTAAAAAACATGAAAAAATTATTTTCCCTATTGATCGTTGCTTTTGTAAGCGCTTCTGTATTTGCACAAACCAAATGGAATGTAGATCCTATGCATTCTAAATTAACTTTTAGTGTGAACCACATGGGCATTTCTGATGTGGATGGATTATTTAATAAATTCAACGTAACTGCTGTTACCAATAAAGCAGATTTCAGCGATGCAGTGTTTGAACTTTCAGTGGAAGTGCCTTCCATCAACACACAAGTGGAGATGCGCGACAATCATTTAAGAAGTGCAGATTTTTTTGAAGTGGAAAAATATCCTTCCATGACATTTAAAAGCACTTCTATAACAAAAGTGTCTAAAGACAAATACAAATTAACCGGTAACCTTACACTTCGCGGAATTACCAAACCGGTAACTATGAATCTTTGGTACAGGGGCACGAATGTAGATCCAAAAACAAATAAATCTACTTCAGGGTTTCAGTTGACAGGTACTTTAAAACGTTCAGACTTTGGCGTTGGCCCAAATTTTCCTGCGCCGATGTTGAGTGACGAAGTACAGATAAAAGCAGATGGTGAGTTTGTAAAAATTTAATCCGCTTTTATGCAGCGTAAAAAATTTATAACAACAATAATAAAAGGAGCAACTATTATGACAAGTTTGTCAGCGTTTAATAAGTTTACCAGCGGGCTCAAAGAACAGGAACAGGTTATGCCTGTTCTGTTCATTGGCCATGGCTCGCCGATGAACGGGATCGAGGATAATGATTTCAGCAATCGCTGGAAACAAATGGCCAAAGAAATTCCAACACCGGCCGCAGTGCTGGTGGTTTCTGCGCATTGGTTTAGCAAAGGAACCCGCATCACCGCGATGGATTTTCCTGAAACTATTCATGATTTTGGAGGATTTCCTCAAAAATTATTTGATGTGCAATATCCGGCCCCGGGAAATCCGGCATTGGCAAAAGAAACCGCGTCGTTACTGCATTCTGCCCACGTAGAATTAGATCACGATTGGGGTTTGGATCATGGTACGTGGACGGTTGTAAGGCATATGTATCCTGATGCAAAAATTCCTGTTTTGCAGTTGAGTATTGATTATACAAAAGCCCCACAATACCATTATGATTTGGCTAAAGAATTGTATGGATTGAGGAAGAAAGGTGTGCTGATAATTGGCAGCGGCAATATGGTGCACAATCTCAGAATGGTTTCGTGGGAACACATGAATACGCCCGGCTATGGATTTGACTGGGCCTTAAAGATGAATGATACATTTAAACAATTGATCACAGACGGTGACTACAAACCATTGATTAATTATGAAAGCCTCGGCGCTGAAGGCAGGCTGGCCATTCCAACACCGGAGCATTATTTACCGCTGTTGTATTCTTTAGGATTAAAAGGAAGCAATGATAACATTTCTTTCTTCAATGATAAAGCCGTGGCGGGTTCGCTGACGATGACTTCGGTGAAGATTGGAGGGTAGGAGGCCTCACCCCAACCCCTCTCCAGGGAGAGGACAAAATTTGTTGGCGCAATCTTAATAGATAATGAATTAAAGAATAAAAAGCTTAAAAAAAATAAAAACTCTTTTAATTACAGGCTTCAAAAGTCCCCTCCTTCGGAGGGGATTTAGGGGAGGCCAAAAACCTAATAATGTACAACTTAAAAGTAATTTCTTCCACCGTTCGCCCCGGTCGTAAAGGGCCAATAGTTGCAAAGTGGATCACTGATCTGGCAAAACAAAACGGAAATTTTAATGTGGAAATGATAGACCTGGGGGAAATCAATCTGCCAATGATGAATGAACCGAATCATCCGGTAATGAAAAATTATCAGCATGAGCATACCAAAAAATGGAGCGCTAAAATTGATGAAGCAGATGCTTTCATTTTCGTGACTGCCGAATATGATTATAATTATCCTGCGCCTTTAAGAAACGCGTTGGAATATTTATCACAGGAATGGAATTACAAACCTGCCGCGATTGTGAGCTATGGTGGCGTTTCAGCAGGAACAAGGGCTTCTAATGCTTTGAAAGCTGATCTGTCAACCTTTAAAATGGTACCAATCACAGAGTCTGTAAATTTTCCATTTTTTCAACAAAATATTAATGACGAAAATGAATTTACCGCCAACGAAGTTTCTGAAAAAGCAGCGGCAAATATGTTGAAGCAATTGCTACGTTGGACAAAAGGATTAAAAGCGATCAAGGAAGACAAAGGATAGAAAACTGATTTTTTAACATTTTAAAATATCAAATATGAAATTATTAGAAAATAAAGTAGCCATTATAACCGGCGGCGCTGGTAGTATTGGTAAAACAACAGCGAAATTGTTTTTAGAAGAAGGCGCAAAGGTTTGGTTAGTGGATATGAATGAAGAGGCGCTCAAAAAAACGGTGGATGAATTAGGAGGCAAAAATGTAAAGTACACCGCAGCAGATGTAACTAATGCGGCTGATGTGCAGCGATATGTAAACGACGCAGTAAAGTCCTTTGGGAAAATTGATGTGTTTTTTAATAATGCCGGAATTGAAGGCGTAGTGAAACCTATTGAAGATTATCCCGAAGAGATTTTTGATAAAGTGATTGCCGTAAATGTAAAAGGCGTTTGGCTTGGCGCCAAATATGTATTGCCGCAAATGAATGACGGCGGAAGCATGATCCTTACTTCTTCAGTTGCAGGAATTAATGGCAGTCCAAATGTTAGCGCCTATATTACCAGTAAACATGCTGTGGTAGGCATTATGCGTGCAACAGCAGTGGAAGCCGCTTCAAGAAAAATTCGTGTAAATTCCGTTCATCCTTCACCTGTTGACAATAGAATGATGCGTTCTCTGGAAGAAGGCTTCGCACCGGGACAAGCTGAGGCAGCGAAGAAAGAATTGGAGAAATCCATTCCTCTGGGGCGGTATGCAAAGCCTGAAGAAATTGGTAAGTTGGTACTTTGGCTGGCAAGCGATGACAGCGCCTTTATTACCGGTACTACACAGGTTATTGATGGCGGGTTAAGTGTTATCTAAAACCTTAAGAAACCTTGCCAGGGAGAGAATGCTATCAGAATATTTAAAAATTTTTGAAAATTATAAGAAATGGAAAAGAGAAAATTAGGAAGATCAGATTTATTGGTATCGCCACTCACTTTTGGTGGTAATGTATTTGGCTGGACGCTCGATGAAAAAAAATCTTTTGAGATCCTCGATGCCTTTGTTGACGGTGGATTTAACTTCATTGATACGGCAGACACCTATTCAACCTGGGCGCCGGGAAACCATGGCGGCGAATCAGAAACGATCATCGGCAAATGGTTGAAAAAAAGTGGCAAAAGAACGGATGTGATTATTGCAACAAAACTTGGCGGTGACATGGGCGATGGAAAAAAAGGGCTAAGTGCAAAATATATAAAACAGGAAGTGGAAGCTTCGCTGAAAAGATTGCAGACCGATCATATTGACCTGTACCAATCTCATTATGACGATCCGGAAACGCCGGTTTCAGAAACGATGACCGCATTTAACGAATTGATCAAAGAAGGAAAAGTACGCTATATCGGCGCATCAAATTTTAGTGCAGAAAGAATTAAAGAATCCAATGATTTTGCACGCGAAAATAATTTACAGCCTTATGTCAGTCTTCAGCCGTTATACAATTTATACGACAGGCAAAAATTTGAAAACGAATATTTGAAATTAGTTACAGATGAAGGTCTGGGTGTTATTCCATATTATGCACTGGCAAGCGGTTTCCTAAGCGGAAAATACAGAAGCGAAGCGGATCTTGGCAAAAGCCCGCGCGGCCAGGGCATCAAAAAATACCTTGATGAAAGAGGCTTAAGAATTTTAAAAGCAATGGATAAAGTTGCGGCAGATCAGCAGGCAAGCCTTTCTGAAATAGCCATCGCCTGGTTGCTTCACAAATCATATATCACTTCGCCGATTGCAAGTGCTACCAATGAAAAGCAATTAAAAGAATTGCTGAAGGGAACGGCTTTGAAGTTAAGTGCAGAACAAATGCAGCAATTGGATGAAGCAAGCGCTTACTAAATTTATTGAACGAAAACATTATTGTCAATTTTTAATTATTTTATGGAATTAGGATTAATCACATTTGCGGATATGGAGCCGGAAAGTCTTCCGGGAAGAGCCATCAATGCGCACCAGCGTATCAAAGATTTAATAGAGGAAATTCAACTCGCCGACCAGCTTGGGCTTGATGTCTTTGGCGTTGGGGAGCATCATCGCCCGGATTATGCAGTGTCTTCACCGGCGGTGATACTCGGTGCAGCGGCGGCAGTAACCAAAAATATTAAACTCTCAAGTGCAGTGACGGTGCTTAGTTCAGACGATCCTGTAAGAGTGTTCCAGGATTTTTCCACTGTTGATCTTTTGTCCGGTGGCCGTGCAGAAATCATGGCCGGCAGAGGTTCTTTTATTGAATCTTTTCCCTTGTTTGGATACGACCTGGAAGATTATGATGAGTTGTTTACAGAAAAACTGGAATTGTTATTGAAATTAAATAAGAATGAAAAACTTTCCTGGAAAGGAAAACACCGGCCTTCCTTCAACGATCTTGGCGTTTACCCGCGCCCTTACCAGCAATCGATTCCTGTATGGCTTGCAGCCGGCGGTACACCTGCATCCGCTGTAAGAGCCGCTACGCTTGGCATGCCATTGATGTTAGCGATTATTGGAGGCATGCCGGAACAATTCGTGCCGTTCATTAATCTGTATAAAGAAACCTGGAAGAAAACCGGAAAGGATATTTCCCAAATGCAATTCGGAGTTAATAATCATGTATATGTTGGCGAAGATTCTCAAAAAGCCGGTGATGATTTTTATCCATATTATTCAAAAATGATGAACCGTGTTGGCCGCGACCGTGGCTGGCCGCCACTTTCACGCCAGCAATTCGATCATTCACGCTCACCTAAAGGCGCCTTAATGGTTGGAAGCGTCCAGCAGGTGATTGATAAAATTCTCTATGAACACGAATTGTTTGGCAACACCCGTTTCTTTGCACAAGCGAGTGTTGGAAATGTACCACATGCCATGACCATGAAATCCATTGAGCTTTTTGGCGATAAAGTAGCACCCGTAATCAGGAAAGAAATTAGTGGAAAACAATAACCATATAAGCGAAAAGGTAGTTTATTACATTTTTAATTTACATACTTAATCTTCCACCTGATTACGTACCAATCTGCAGGAGTTTTTCAAACGGATAACTTCAGCATTTAATCATCAACAAAAAACTTTTAAAAATTGTTTTGCCTGTATGCCAGGCAAGCCAGAAAACTTTTATCACTAACCAGAAATTTCGAAGATGAAAAAAATATTTAGCACTAACCATACAACTAAAAATGTAGATATCGCGCTTTTAATTACCAGGATTGCTATTGCTTTACTGATGCTGACACATGGCATTCCAAAGATGGCAGGCTTGGCTGAAACGCCCGTGAAGTTTATGGACGTGTTTGGTATGGGCGCCGGCATCAGCCTTAGCCTGGCAGTCTTCGCTGAAGTGATTTGCTCAGTGCTTGTGTTAGTTGGGCTGGGCACCCGGCTTGCTGTTATCCCATTAATAGTTACTATGCTGATCGCGGCGCTGCATGTTCATGCCGGCGATCCTTTTGCGAAACAAGAAATGGCCCTTCATTTTTTATTAGTGTATGTGTTGCTGTT
The DNA here is from genome assembly GCA_963706775.1 of uncultured Chitinophagaceae bacterium. Lineage (GTDB taxonomy): Bacteria > Bacteroidota > Bacteroidia > Chitinophagales > Chitinophagaceae > Ginsengibacter. The sequence goes on along the minus strand of CAVPNF010000015.1, from coordinate 407,888 downwards.
CATGCTGGGAAGTGGAAAATATTCTTTCGATAGCTTGTTTTTTAAGAAACAAAAAAATGTTTTGTTGAAAAAATAATAGAGGTTCTTGAAAAGGATAGCTATTGGGAACAAAGTAACATATGCTGGCAAACCTCGCAGGTTTCAAAAACTGTGAGGTTTTCAACCCGGATGGTTTGTGATAAGCTGAAATATAGAAAATCTACTTTTTAGCTTATAACAATAATTCCCATTGGAAAAAAAATCAGTGTTTCAAATGAGTAAAGCGTTCAACCTGTACGGTTTTAGTAGTAATAGATTTAATCTGTTGAAGCTGTTTGATAAAATAAATAGCACTGAACTGTTTGCTCATTTATGATCTATCGATGACGCGCTGCGGGATAGCAGCGGCATCCTTTTTTCAAGAGGTTTTGTGATGCCGGCCAAAAAAGATACAGCGGATAGCCCGGGCGCAGATCATCAAGGCTTCACAGCCGATAGCGCCAAAAAAAATCCAGTAAACCCTATGATATTTGATCAATTATCTTTTGAACACTGCCAATATTTTTATTATTTTTTTAAAATCACCTATCATTATTTGCCAGCCGTCTGATTTAGGGATTTAGCCTAATATTGCAGTTCATAATTTGTGCTCATTCAACGTCATTTGAACGTAAGCTATGTTACCTAAGATTAAAAAACTACTTGTAAAGCCGAAATTATACCTAAGCGAGATCACGGGCGTTTTGTTGCTCGTTCTCGGTATTTATTTTATCAGAAGCCAGGGCGGTGAATTAAAAAATGTGGGCGCCTACATGCGTTCCGGCGATAGTTCGTGGCTTGGCATTGGCATGTTTGTTACTGTGATTTATATTGTATTGCAGGCATTAATGTATATCGCCAGCTTCAAAGCGGTCGGATTAAAAGTTGGTTTATGGGATTCGACGGTGTTGTTTTTAAAGAGAAACCTCATCAGTATTTTTTTACCTGGCGGCGGCATTACGTCGCTGGCGTTTTTTACAAAAGATATCCAGGAAGAAACCAATGAAGAAAGCAAAACACGCATTCATCTTGCCAGCACGATTTATGGATTTACGGGCATTGTCTCCATTATTATTATTGCGATTCCTGTACTAATTTATCTGGGTTTTATTGGTGAAAGCTGGCAGAACGCCAATGATGCCGCTGCCATCCTGATTTTCTTTGTCGTGTTGATGGCCTTTCTGGTGGTTTCCTTTATCAGAAAAGGCTGGGCACACCGACTCGCGAGCAGGTTTTTGCCGCAAATAAATACCGAATTCAGACGTCAGCCGCATTTCAAATTCCAGTTTTTTATGGTGAATGTTTATGCGGTTCTAATCGATCTTGCAGGCATTATCCATTTATATGTGGCTATGCGCGTGATGGGCGCTGAAGCAAGCTGGAAGATCGCTTTGGTTGGCTATGTAATTGCCACTTTGCTGCTCGTTATCTCACCTTTTTTAAGAGGCATCGGCGCCATAGAATTTTCACTAACGCTGGTGTTGAAACATTACGGTTTTTCAACCAGCGAAGCTTTGGCAATCACACTCATTTATCGCTTATTTGAATTTTGGCTGCCTATAGCGGCGGGTATTGTCAGCTTTTTGCTTCGCAAAGGAAATATGCTTTTACGCGTCGCTCCGGCGATGCTGCTCTTCGTTTTAGGCATCATTAATATTGTATCTGTGCTGACGCCGGCGTTGCGATACCGGGTTAGATTGCTAAGAGAATTTTTGCCACTGGAAACCATTCATGTTTCCAATTATATGGTGTTCATTTTGGGTTTGCTCGCCATTATTACTTCGGCTTTTCTTTTTAAAGGATTAAAAAATGCATGGCGCTTTGCCGTGCTGCTTTGCATATTATCATTGATCGGCAATCTTACGAAAGCGATCGATTATGAAGAAGCTTCGGTGGCATTTTTTGCTATGCTGGTATTGTGGTTTACAAGGAAACAATATTATATAAAACACAATAAGCGTCTGCAAAGATTTGGTATTGAAACGTCTCTTATTATTCTTGGAAGCGTGATTGTGTATGGCGTTATTGGGTTTTATTTTTTAGACAAGCGTCATTTTGGAATTGATTTTTCTTTGTTCGAATCCATAAAGCACACCTTCCTCAATTTCATTTTACTGGACGTAGATACTTTACAGGCACGAACCCGCTTCGGGCGGGTATTTCTGGACACGATTCACATTAGTGGAATCGTATCTATCGGCTTATTGTTTTATGCATTGATAAAACCATATTTTGTTACCGTAAAACAAGACAATGAGGATTTTATAAAAGCAAGGGAAATCATTCAAAAATTTGGCTCCTCGCCGGTCGATTATTTCAAAATGTCAGAGGACAAATTATTCTATTTCGGCGACCAGGTGGAAGGGCTTGTTGCTTATCGGGTAGCCGGAAGCTATGCAATTGTGCTGGATGAACCTGTATGTGCGGGGCCAGAGGAAAGGCTTATCCTGCTTGAAGAATTTGAAGTTTTTTGTTTGGAATCAGGCTTGAAATCTGCCTATTACCGCGTTGAGGAAAATAGCCTGGGGCTGTTCAGTGAAATCGGGAAAAAATCCCTCATCATCGGACAGGAAGCGGTGATCGATTTGCAAAATTTTACCCTGGAAGGGAAGGATAAAAAATCGATGCGCAATGGCTTAAACAGCATCGTAAAGAAAGGCCTGAAACCGGTAATCCATCAACCCCCTATAAAAGACGGGCTGCTGCAAAAATTAAAATTTGTTTCTAATGATTGGCTGGAAACTACTAACAGGGAAGAGATCGTTTTTACGCAAGGAATGTTTGAATGGGAAAAGTTAAAACAACAAACGATCATCGCCATAGAAAATGAAGATGAACAGGTGTTTGGGTTTTTAAATATCATTCCGGATTTTGCGCCTGATGAAGCTACTTATGATCTGATCAGGAAAACCGCCGATGCGCCCGGGGGCGTTACTGATGCGCTGATCATTGCACTAATTGAATATTGTAAATCTAAAAACATAAAATACCTGAACCTTGGGCTGGCGCCACTTTCCGGCATCGACCAGGCAAAAGGGTTGCCTGAAAAAACTTTGAAGTTTGCATATGAAAAATTTCAGCAATTCCGGCATTATCGCGGACTAAGAGATTTCAAGGAAAAATTTTCGCCGCGATGGAGTAATAAATACCTTATTTACGAAAACCATTACGATCTGATCAGTTTACCTAAAGCATTGAATAAAGTGATGAAACCATAAAGCTCTATGAAGTATTTGAAATTTTTGCTTACCATATTTTTAGGAATTATGATTGCCAATCCGGCAGATGCTCAGGCCAATAATGAAATTGCAGATTTACCCGTAACCTTTATTCCTGCTAAAAAGCAATCAGGCGAGACGATGGTGTTATTCCTTACAGGGGATGGAGGCTTGAATACATTTTCTCAAAAATTAGCAGATGAATATGCCGCCGCGGGAATTCCGGTTGTAGCCTTAAATTCTTCAAAATATTTTTGGAAAAGGCGCACGCCCGATCAGTCTGCACAGGATATTTCTGCATTACTTTACAAGTACATAAAAGACCAAAAGAAAAAATTCGTGTTGCTTTGCGGCTATTCTTTTGGCGCAGATGTAATGCCTTTTATTTATATGCGCTTGCCTGAAGATCTGAAAGAAAAAGTGAGCCGCGTGCAATTGCTTTCGCCTTCTGCTTACACAGATTTCGAAGTGCATCTTTCTTATCTTTTTGTCTCAAAGAAATTTGATGTTGCGTCAGAGGCGAAAAAGATAGCAAAGCCGGTTCTTTGTTATTATGGCGCATCAGAAAGTGATAAGCCATTAACCGGCCTTTCGATGAAAAATTTCAAACTTATCATTTTAAAAGGTGATCATCATTACAATAACAGTTTCAGTGAAATTGTTGATACAGGATTATAATTGTTATTATTTGCAATGATTTCTTACATGATCGAAGCCGGTTGATTAACTTTATATTGAAACGAATCTTCAATCTCCTTTAAGCACAAGCTCATCATAAAACCGCAAAAGAGATTTAAGATAATCACCCAAAAAATTATAATGATGGAAGAAGTAAAGTTGGAATTAAATGAGCATCATCGTGGCCATTTTTTCATAGAGGATAAGAGTGAAGGAATAGCTACCATGCAAATCAGTATTTTAGAAAATGTGTTAACGGTTTATCATACAGAAGTTTTGCCTGAATATGAAGGAAAAGGTTTGGCAAAAAAATTATTAACTGCGATGGCAGATTATGCAAGAAAAAATAAGCTGCAGGTAGTTCCGTTTTGTCCTTATGTACTGGCGCAATTTAAGCGCCATCCGGATGAATATGCGGACATCATGAAAAAGTAATTATTTATGAGCAACAGAAAAGAGGAGAAAATTATTGAATCTAAAGAAGTGTTTATTGGTAATGCAAACGCCCCTGTCACGATCATGGAATTTATAGATTATGAAAGTGAAAAGTGTGCAAAGATGCACGATGCAGTAAAAGAAATAATGAGGACTTACGACGACAAAGTAAAATTCAATTTCCGGCATTTTCCATTAATGCGCCTGCATCAAAAAGCGCTGAAAGCGGCAGAAGCAGCAGTTGGCGCGACACAGGATGGAAAGTTTTTCGAAATGCATGAGATCCTTTTCAGCAACCGAAAAAATCTTGGACTGATCAGCCTTAAATCTTACGCGAAGGATATTGGCATCACCAATCCATCATTTTTAAATAACCTGATCAATGGGAAATATGGATTGTATGTGCAGGATGATTTAAAGTATGGTCTTAAACTTGGCGTAAAAGAAGTGCCAACGTTTTTCATTAATGGGATAAAAGTTGAGGGTGAATTATCGTTTGATATCCTGAAAGAAAAAATAGAAGCAGCATTGAAGAATCTTTCCTAATCGGTATTATTACTTATTAATTATTTGTTATGCCTAAGATTATCGCTACCGCCGAAGTTACCAACGATTATGATAAATATCTTTCGCGCATTCGCATTAATAAACACGAACTGTTGGTAGATGAGCCGTTGAACAATGGTGGTGAGGATCTTGGGCCTGCGCCCGGAGATTATTTGTGTGCGGCGCTTGCTTCCTGCAAAGCAATTACTTTGCGCATGTACGCCCAAAGAAAACAATGGAAAATCGAAGAGATAAAAGTTACCGCAAACCTCGTTTTGGGAAAAGAATCGGCCTCGGGAAATAATACATTTTTTTGCAGAATCAGCTTCAAAGGTGATCTGGATAAAGAGCAGCAAAAAAGATTATTGATCATTGCCAATTCGTGCCCGTTGCACAAACTGTTGAGCAAGCCGAGTGATATTGTAACTACAATTATGTAGAGGGTAGGATTTTGTTTAATAAGAAGCCATCCAGTTTGGAACGATAGTGGTAGTAAATTCAATGCCGGTATCCACGGATCGTAAAACAAAAAAATTAAAATCACCTCTTTTGTAAAAATCAACAAATGAAAAGGCCTTTATTAGCGATCATCGCCGTGCTGGCATTTTTTACTTCATATGGGCAACCTGATTCTGTAAAAAAACTGGATATCAACCTGGAAAATTATACATATCCATATCCTGTAAAGTTCCTGAAATTAAACGTCCAGCAGCAGGAAATTCAAATGGCTTATATGGATATAAATCCCGCAAATTATAACGGGAAAAACGTATTGTTGCTGCATGGGAAAAACTTCAACGGCGCTTATTGGGGAACCACAATTGCTGCGTTGGCAAAAGAAGGTTTTAGGGTAATTGTGCCGGACCAGGTTGGGTTCGGCAAGTCTACCAAGCCTAAAAGTTTTCAATATACTTTTCAGCAATTGGCGCTTAACACAAAAACTTTATTAGATAGTTTGGGTATCAAAAAGACGACGGTGTTGGGTCATTCTATGGGTGGAATGATAGCCGTAAGATTTGCATTGATGTATCCTCAAACAAGCGAAAAAGTAGTTTTAGAAGATCCGCTGGGACTCGAAGATTGGAAACTAAAAGTTCCCTATACATCCGTAAATGAAGCGTATAAAAACGAATTGAAAAGTAATTATGCCGGCATCAAAAAATACCAGGTAGAGAATTATTATCATGGGGAATGGAAAGCTGCATACGAGCCATGGGCGGCCTTATTAGCCGGTTGGACGCTCAGTGAAGATTACCCCTTAATCGCCTGGAATGCAGCGCTCACTTTTGACATGATCTTTACCCAGCCGGTTTGTTATGAATTTCAAAACATCAAATCTCCAACGCTGCTGATTGTGGGTAAGCTTGACAAAACGGCGATTGGAAAACAATTGGTTCCAGAAGCCGTAAGAAAAACAATGGGCGATTATGCAACGCTCGGAAAAACTACGCGCGATAAAATTCCCAATTGCACCCTGGTCGAGCTTGAAAATGTTGGACATTTGCCGCACATTGAAGCCTTCGACAGGTTTATAAAGCCGTTGCTTGCTTTTCTTAAGAAATAAAGACAAGCCCGGCAATAAGGCAAAATATTTTATCACCATAAAATTAGCTCATGGCAAACACCAATCAAATCCATCCCAAAAATATCGTAACTGCCGGCGTTCCATTACAAGATGCTAAAAAGGCTTTGATTATGATCCATGGCCGCGGAGGAAGTGCTGAAGATATCCTTTCGCTCGCTGATAATCTGGATGTAAAAGATTTTGCCTTGCTTGCGCCACAGGCAAATAGCAACAGTTGGTATCCCTATTCTTTTATGGCGGCGACATCGCAAAATGAGCCCTGGCTTTCCTCTGCTTTGGCACTTTTGAAAGAAACGGTTAATGAAGTATTAATGCAAGGCATCACCGAAGAAAATATTTATTTCACGGGATTCTCACAAGGCGCTTGCTTAACGCTGGAATTTGTTGCGCGTAACGCCACGAAATATGGCGGCGTGGCTGCTTTTACCGGCGGATTGATTGGTGACAGAATTCGGCCCGAAAATTATAAAGGTGATTTTAAAAACACGCCGATCTTCATAGGCAGCAGCAATCCGGATCCTCATGTACCTGCGGAAAGAGTGTATGCCACAACAAAGATTTTGAAGAGCATGAATGCGAATGTCACTGAAAAAATTTATGAGAATATGGGTCACACGATTATCATGAATGAAATTGAGCTGGCAAATAAACTGATCTTTACTTCTCTTTGATATTTCATTTTTATCTTGTTCGAAGAACCACCTGGCTTCCGGGATAGCGGACGTTTCCATCATCTTCAGCCGTGATAAAAATGCCGGTTGGTTTATTGATAGCAGTAGCATCCATTTCGCCCTTCATGGTGCTGGAAAACAGGCCTGACGAGGTTTTTATCATTCCAAGATTTTTAGGTGCATTGCGGTCAGATTGCATCCAAACGACATAAACTTCCCTCGGTGGCGATAAGCGCTTAGGCGCTGCCAGGTTTTTGATTTTTACATTCACGAGGTAATTATCATTCTTACTTTTTTTGATCTTAACAGTGCCTTCCGCAGCAGGAACAACGGGTGAAACATCAAAGGTTAATTTCCGCGCACAGGAAGTCACAGAAAAGATGATCGCAAATAAAATTATTGTCGAAATTATTAAGCGCGTACTTTTTCTGTAATTATTGATATAAAATGATTTCATTATAATTCGTTATCTTAAAATTTGGTTTAGCCGGTAAAGCGTTCTACAATCTTGGTGCCAGACCCTCGTATCACTTTATTTAACTTCATTCATAATCCTCATAGGTCAAAATGTAGATTTTCGTGTTTTTTGCAAACAGAAAAAAAGCCCTGGTTTGAATATTGTTTGATACATAGTCGATATGTTAAGCGATAATTTTGTTGGCGGAATTTATTAATTTTAGAAACTTTTAAAGATCTTTTTACCAGGATAAAATAAATCATTATGCAACCGAATTGGCCCGTTCTGTCTTACGAAAAAGGAAAAGCTTCTTTCGATACCCTGCACATGTGGACGCAGATCGTGGGCAAAATAAAATTGGCAACGCTGCCCTGGGTCAATCATTCATGGCACATCACTTTGCACATTACATCGAGGGGATTGACGACACAGCCTATGCCTTATAAAGATCAAAATTTTCAAATCGATTTTGATTTTATTGATCATCAATTAAAGATTTCTACCAGTGATGGCGAACGGAGAAAATTTGATCTGCACGGAATTTCTGTTGCCGGTTTTTATGAAAAAATATTCGCGATGCTTGATGAATTAAACATCGATATTAAGATCAAACCCGTGCCCGTGGAACTGGCGAATCCCATTCCTTTTAAAGAAGATACCGTGCATGCAACTTATGACGATACACAGGTAAAAGCATTTCACGAGGCATTGCTATTGATCCAGGATGTATTCATGAAATTTCGGGGAGAATTCAAAGGCAAGTGTAGCCCCATCCATTTTTTTTGGGGAAGTTTTGATCTCGCGCTTTCGTTTTTTTCCGGGAGAAAAGCGCCCAAACATCCTGGTGGTATTCCTGGTTTGCCCAATTGGGTAGCGGAGGAAGCATATTGCCGCGAAGTAAGCAGCAGTGGCTTCTGGACGGGTAGTGATAGTTTTCCTGAAGCGGCATTTTATTGCTATTTATATCCAGAGCCTGAGGGATATAAAACCGCACAAATATTACCTGCGGAAGCCTCTTATAACACAACGCTTGGGGAATTTATTTTACCTTATTCATCCATACAACAAGCTGCGCATCCCGAAGAAAAACTACTTCAATTTTTAAACAGCACCTATGAGGCTGGCGTGAATCTGGCAAGATGGGACAGGGAATTACTCGAGATAAATTAGGCGTAATTGTCCTGATTAGAAAAACAATTCAATAAAACAAATACTTAATATTCTGCGAAGACTTCGTCTACGTAACACCATAGCCAACGCTCGCCTGGCTCAGCAGAAATAACCACCGGATGATGTGAATGATGATAATGTTTGGTCATGTGCGTATTCGGCGATTGATCACAACATAATGTAGCGCCACATGTTTGGCAGGTACGCAAATGCACCCAATCATCACCCGTTTTTATACATTCTTCACAAACCAGTTCTTTTGCAGTCTTGAGCGATTTCACTTTGTTGATGTGATCGCATACGGATTCATTTTCCATGATAAAAATTTAGGTATAGTTTAGAAACACAGCCATTCCAAAATTAGAATCAAATTCTTAAGAAAAAGTTTCCTATTTCGCCAAATTAGGAAATCTATATTTTGGCTTTCCTCGATAACGTGAACATTACATCAGGTATTTCAAAAATAACTTGCCGCTTTTGTATAATGCCGCTATGTCACTTTATGCGAACAAACTATCTCAATTGTTGCCATTTTAAGCTTAAATGCGATCCCATAATTTGAGGAACAAAATTTGACACCGTGTATCTGAATTTATTGAATTGTCATAATTATTCCTTTTTGAGCAAATGATCCCTTACGAAATTTTGTAATTTTAAAAATATATGGAAACAGCAGTAAAAAAAATTGTGATCGTCGGCGGTGGATTTGCCGGGGTAAATTTTGTGAAAAATATTTGGAAAGATGATCGCTACGAAGTAACCCTGGTAGACCAGGATAATTATCATTTTTTTCCGCCTTTGCTTTACCAGGTGGCTACCGCATTTATTGAGCCTTCTAATATCAGCTATCCTTTCCGTAGAATGTTTGTCGGGAAAAATAATATGCGCTTTCATTTTGGACAATTAGTCCGTGTGAATCCTGAGCAAAATTCCATAGAAACCAGCACCGGTATTCTCAATTTTGATTACCTCGTGTTGGCCGTTGGTACCGAAACGAATTATTTTGGAATGGACAATGTGAAGCAACATTCATTACCGATGAAATCGATCGATAACTCGATCAATCTTAGAAATCATTTGCTGCTGAATATGGAAAAAGCGGTAATCTCTGATGATGTTGCCGAAAAGAAAAAACTACTGAATATCGTTATTGCCGGTGGCGGCCCGTCAGGTGTGGAAATAGCAGGTATGCTGGCCGAAATGGGCGCTACGATTGCGAGAAAAGAATACCCTGAAATTTCGGGTGTTGGTTCAAGAATCCACCTGGTAGACGCGTCCCCACACTTATTAGGCCCAATGAGCAAAAAAGCACAGGATGCGGCTTTTAAGGTGTTGACAAAATTAGGCGTTCAAATAAAATTAAATACGTCTGTAAAGGACTATGTGGACGGAAACGTGCTGATGTCCGATGGAACATCTATTGCGACTAATTCGTTGATCTGGACGTCCGGCGTTACCGGGCGCGAAATTGTGGGATTGGCGCCTGAACAGGTTGGCCGCGGAAGAAGAATTCTGGTGGATGAAATAAATAAGGTACAGGGCACACAAAATATTTTCGCGCTCGGCGATATTTGTTTGCAAACCACAGATAAAAATTATCCTAACGGACATCCGCAACTCGCGCAGGTAGCCATCCAACAGGGAACATTAATGGCAAAAAATTTTAAAAGAATGGCTGATGGTGAAAAGCCGAAACCTTTTAGTTATCACGACAAGGGTAGTATGGCGATCATCTCAAAATATGAAGCTGTAGCGGATTTGCCAAAGCTTTCATTTACCGGGTTTTTCGCATGGCTCATTTGGCTTTTTGTGCATATCATTCCACTCGTTGGTTTTAGAAATAAAGTCAAAATTGCTTTTAGTTGGTTCTGGTCGTTTATTACTAACAACCCAACTTTGCGGTTAATTATTCGTCCGAAGAAGCAAGAGTTTGTTGAGTTGAATGAAAAAGTGTAAATAAGAAATAAGGAGTGGGATATCAGGCAAAGCAAATCAATTTTTTTAAAGAAGAATATGGCAGAAAATCAAAATTTCAAAACGGGATATTCTGAAGTCAACGGATTGAACATGTATTATGAAATTCATGGCGAAGGAAATCCATTGGTGCTCTTACACGGAGGCGGTTCGACAATAGAAACAACCTTCGGAAGAATCATTCCGTTGCTTGCGAAGCATAGACAAATAATTGCAGTGGAATTGCAGGCGCATGGACATACAAATGACAGGACTGCGGATCTTTCTTTCGGGCAGGACGCGGACGATGTTGCCACACTCTTGAAAAATATTAAAATTGATAAGGCAGATTTTTTGGGTTTTAGCAATGGCGGCCAAACGCTGATCGAAATTGCGCTTCGGCATCCTGAAATAATAAACAAAATCATTATTGCTTCAGCTTTTTACAATAGAAGTGCGGCGGTGCCTGAGTTTTGGAAAGGTTTTGAAGGCGCAACATTAGATGCGATGCCAAAAGTATTACAGGAAGGGTATTTGAAAGCGAATAATGACGAAGCCGGATTGTTAAATATGTTCAACAGGGATGTTCACAGGATGAAGACTTTCAAAGGCTGGAGCCCGGAACAAATGAAATCGATAAAAGTCCCCACATTAATTATTAATGCGAACAACGACGTTGGAAGTATGGAACACGCTGTTGAAATGTGTCACCTGATTCCGAATTGCGAATTAGCCATTTTTCCCGGTGGCCACGGCACTTATTTAGGTGCAATAGAATCTTTGGAGAATGGGCATTGGCCCGAATTTAATGCCACCAAATTAATCGAAGAATTTTTGGATAAATAAAAAATGGTCAATCATTTTTATATAGTTTGCAACCTATTCAAATAAATTGATCAATCACGATTCCGACGATAACTAAACTTAACTAAGAGTATAAAATGAAAGCAGCGATAATAAATAAATTTGGCGACGCCGATGTATTTGAAATTACAGAAATAGATAAACCTGTTCCAAATGATGATGACGTATTGATAAAAATAATGGCCGCAGGCATAAATCCTGTTGACACCAAAGTAAGGGCTGGCAAAAGCGGCATGTCTAAAAATTTACAATTGCCCGCAATTTTGGGGTGGGATATAAGCGGTGTGATTGAATCCGCAGGCAACAATGTAAAAGATTTTAAACCCGGTGATGCAGTCTTTGGATGTATCGGTTTTCCGGGTTTGGGTAAAGCCTACGCAGAGTATACCGCAATAGATCCAAAATACCTTGCAAAAAAACCCGCAAATATTTCTTTTGATGAAGCAGGTGCAGTGCCACTCGCAGGTTTGACCGCTTACCAGGCAATCAATGAGCATTTAAAAATTTCTGCCGGTCAAAAAATATTGATCCAGGCAGCAGCTGGTGGCGTTGGCCATCTGGCAGTTCAATTTGCCAAATTAAATGGAGCGTTTGTAATTGGAACTGCTTCGGAAAAGAACGAAAATTTCTTAAAAAATCTCGGCGTTGATCAGTTCATCGATTATAAAAAAGAAAAATTTGAAGACATCGTCAGCGATCTGGATGCGGTGCTGGATGCAATGGGCGGCGAGGTTTTGTATCGTTCCATTCGCTGCGTAAAGCCGGGCGGAATCGTAGTTTGTCTGCCATCATCCACTAAAGATGATCCTAAAGCCATAGAACTTGCCGAACAAAGAGGGGTAAAATTATTATGGCCGATGATGCATACGGATGGCGGTGAAATGAGAATCATCGCAGCTTTATTAGAACAGAAAAAATTAAAAGTAACAGTTGAAAGAATTTTTACGTTGGATCAGGTAAGCTGGGCGCACAAAGCTGTTGAAACCCACGGTACGAAAGGAAAAATTGTGCTGAGGATTGGTTAACGTCATTAGAATATGAGCCTGTAATAAGCCAAAATATAGAAAAAGCTTATTCTGCATTTTCCACTGCTTCGGCTAAGGATTCATAAGTCTGATCATACGTATTAAGCCTCAAATCATTTATAAAAAAAGTGGGCGTCCCATTTACACCACTGCGGATACCGCTTTCAAAATCACTTTCAATTTTTGATAAAACTACCTGACTTTTTGAATCTCTCAAAAAGCGCTCAATATTCAAGTCAAGCGCTTCGGCAAAATAGACGAGATTATTTTCATCCAATTCTTCCTGGTGTTCATAAATAAGGTCATGCATTTCCCAGAATTTATTCTGTAAACCTGCGGCTTCCGCTGCCTGGGCGGCAATCATTGCTGCGGGATGAGATTCCTGTAGCGGAAAATTCCTAAAAACAAAAAGTAATTCACTGCTATAATTTTTTAAAAGTTTTTTCAGAAGTGGATGGGCGAAGCCACAGTGTCCACATTGATAATCCCCATATTCTACAAGCGTAACAGTTGCGCCTGGCTTGCCATTGAGATGATCATGCTCATCCACCGGCTTTCTTAATTTTGACATGTTTTAGATTTTAGTGTCTTCAGTGGCCATTGCTTCCAGTGCATCCAAAATTCCGTCAGCGCCGGGATTGATTCCATCCGGGGAGAGGTAACTCCATTGAATGATTCCTTGTTCATCGATTACAAATAACGCTCTTAAACTTTCGCCTTCTTTATCGTTATAAGCGCCATATTTTTTTGAAACTTCTCCTTTTGGCTCAAAATCCGCGAGCAGCGGAAAATGAATTTTCCGGTCCCGCGCAAAAGCCATGTGACACCATTTGCCATCGACAGAAATGCCCAGGATCTCCGCATTATATTTATGAAAAACTTTGTGCATTTCATTATACAAACTCATCTGGTCACTGCATACCGGACTCCAGTCGGCAGGATAAAAAGCGAGTATCACACGCTTGCTTTTGAAATCCGATAATTTTAATTTCTGATCGGGAGTCGAATTGAGTTCGAAGTCGGGTGCAGCCGTTCCTTTTTGTAAGATCATAAAAGTTGATTAGAAAGTGACTTTAATTTTATTAATATCTGTTTCCTTTGCCTGAAAATCATGAAACATAATCAAGTTTAATGCCGTACTTTTCCATGCGATTTCAAGAAACACCAGCACCGGAAAAATCAAATTCGAAAGCAAAATGAAATTTGAGCTTCTAAACCTCATCGATGTTTTGGGTACGATTGCCTTTGCCGTTTCCGGCGTTTTTGCAGCGATGCAAAAGCGGCTGGATGTGTTTGGCATCCTGATCATTGCTTTTATCACTGCGGTCGGCGGTGGTACGTTGCGGGATATGATGTTAGGCGATCTGCCTGTAAGCTGGATGCGAAATATCAGTTATTTTTTTATCATTGTGCTTACTTCTGCGGTCGTAGTGATTTTCAATAATACCATTAATAATTTTCAAAAAACATTGCTTGTATTCGATTCTATCGGACTTGGTTTGTTTACGGTTTTGGGGATTCAAAAAGGAATTCAATTTGGACTTCATCCTGCTATTTGTATTGCCCTCGGCACGGTTACCGCCTGCTTTGGCGGAGTAATCAGAGATATTTCTTTAAACAATATTCCGTTGATCTTTCAAAAAGAAATCTATGCTACAGCTTGTATTTTTGGCGGAATCCTTTATTTCGTTCTGTTGAAAACAAATCTGACCAATGATGCAATTGTCATTATTTGTATCACGCTCATATTTGTCATACGCGTACTTGCGGTAAGATTTAACTGGAGCCTTCCTGCCATTTATCGCGAGCGAAAAGAATGAACTCAAAAACATATATTTGTGTACAATAAAGACATATTGGTCTTTAATTATTCCATAAGTACCTTTGGCCCTTTATTATTTCAACCGGCAAATTAAAACCAGATGCAAAAAGCGCCCATAAAGCGAAACGAAAACATTGTTAAGCTTTCAAAAGACCATCATGCGAGCCTGATGTTTTGCTGGAAGTTAAGACAGGGAATCAAGCATCATGTTGATGAAAAAAGAATGATCGTCTATGTGAAATATTTTTGGGATCAACATTTTTCTGAACATTTCAGGGAGGAAGAAGACATTCTTTTTGCTCCTTTGCAGGATGATCTTGTGAATAAAGCGATTGCGGATCACCGCCAGGTGCAGACTTTAATCAAAACGTTAAGCGAACCTGGCGCCGGTGACTTTTATGCAACTCTTGCTAGGTTAGCTGATGTCGTAGATGAGCATGTGCGTTATGAAGAGCGGGTTTTATTTCCACATCTTGAAAAAGAATTATCACAAAGTAAGTTGGAAGAAATTGGTAAACAGCTTCCTGGCGATCCGATAAAAGACAATTTTGAAGATGCTTTCTGGATTAAGGATAAGTCTTTATAAAGATGTCGTCATAAGTCAAAAAATAGTTTTTTGTGTTTCAATTACTGAGCAGATTGGTATCATAAATAGTTTTTAAATTAATGATCAAACACGAGCGGGATATAACTTTTACATTGGAGCATGTCAACGAAGAAATAAAAGTAGCCGCTTATGAAGGCGAATTCAGAAACCTCATGACGCTGATCAATGAAAAAATTTATGTGGAAGATTTTGGCGAATGTAAAGGTATTGGAAGGTGCGGCACTTGTTTAGTCGAAGTAAAAAATTCCAACTCGTTAACATCGCCGATCGAAAGAAATGAGAAAAGCACACTGGAAAAATGTGCCGTAAAGATGCCGGATCTGCGTTTGTCCTGCCAGTTGATGATCAATGCAGGTTTGCATAACACGATTATCAAAATAGTAGAGGATCGCGAAGACGTAAGATAATTCACTATCCATTTGAATTGATCCGGACTTCTTCCATCAAAAATTTCTTCCCTAAATTTTTCTTATTTTAGATAGATAAAAGCCAACTGATGAAATATTTTTTCTGCCTGTTGTTTTATGTATGCCCAGGATTCGTAGCAATCGGGCAAATAAATATTCCGGATTATTATGGTCAAAAAAAATGGCTGAATGATTCTCTTAAAAACATTATCCACGATGCAAAGTTGGATAGCTCATACGATGCAGGCGAAGATGGAATTGAAAAAATTTCATTTGCCGTGATAGATCTTAATGGACCAAAACCTTTGCTTGGCGGAGTAAACATGGATCATTTTATTTATCCAGCCTCCGTTTATAAAATGTATGTGGCCATGGAAATTTTGAAGCAAGTGAGCGAAGGGGAATATTCGTTGTATAAAAATTATGTGGTAAAATCTCCCAACGATGTTGATCGCTCGTCAGAGATCAGCTGGGATCCGCGCGCGCTGTTAAAAGATGGCGACACGGTAACAATCAATTATTTATTGGACCTGATGATCACGCGCAGCGACAATTCTGCGGCCAATTGCCTGATCGATATTGCACAGCGGAATAATATTAATAAAACCATTCATGAAAACGGTTGGTTTGGAAGCGAAGTAACGCGTAAATACCTAAGCCGGAAATTTGAAGACCCGGGCTATGATACCGTGCGAAGTACCGTCACCAGCGCTTTACACGCTGCGGATTTCATGTATAAGATTTACAATAACCGACTGATCAATCCCTGGGTAAGCCAACAAATGAAATCACTTCTTGGGCGCCAATTGGATACGACAAAGCTATCAACAGGCTTGCCGCGAAACGCCATGTTTTATCACAAATCCGGCTGGTGGAGTTTCTTTACAAATGATGTGGGAATAGTTGATGATGGAAATGTGAAATATATTATTGCTTTATTTACACCCATCACCGAAAGCGATGTCAGGGCGCGATTCCGGCAGGTTTCTGAAAGAGTGTATCAGCTAATGAAGACAAAATATAGAAAATAGCCGTGAATATTTCTATCCACAAATACTTAAAATATCACTTATGGAAATTTTTATTAAAAATGATTTGGTGAGATGGTAAATAAAAAGAGCGATAGATGTGCTATCGCTCTTTTTTTCATAGGTTAACAACGGCCAATGATTTTGAGAAATCAAGGGTAAGTGGTTTCAGAGATAGGTATTGGATGTTCTCTTTTGTTAGTGCAAAGTTGCGCAGATTTATTTTAAATTTTTGTAATAATCAAGGCGAATCTTTGTAGAAAAATCATTACAAAAACAGCGAAATTGTCTATCTGGCGAAAGCGCCAAATCTATAAAATGGCTTATTTGGTCTTGAAGGCCAATCGATTTATGGAAAATGATTTCGGGCATGATTTTTTTGGCTTCGTTAAATAACGAAAGCGATAGAATATCTATCGCTTTCGCATTCAGGGGGTTAACAACGGTTAAGCTGTTTAATAAAAATTATGGTGGTTTTCAGGATTTGAATTGCGTATGGTTTTTCTTATTGTCGGTGTTATGATTCAAATTTAGTATGTTTTATCAACTTGCCTCGTAGTAAACCGGCTAATTTTTTATAGAAAAAAAACGATAAGATACTTCTACATCAAAATTCTTATGAATTCGAATGCATTATATATAGCGTTTCAAAACTGTTAATTGGGGAAAATAATGTGGTGGGCTTTCGCCAGTTTATTAATCTCTATAATATTATGGCATTGAAGTTTATCAAAGATCCGCGCTTTGTGCGTTCCGATAGTTGACGTATGCAGACTAAGCTTTTTAGATATTTCCGCTACAGATTCTCCATTTGCAAGATGTTGTACAATCTCAAATTCGCGGGGTGATAATTTATCAAAAGGATTTTCGTCCTCACCTTTGACATTCATCTCGTTCAAAAGTTTTTGGCTTAATTCTTCACTTATATATTTTTTATCATTCAACACCGTTTGGATAGCTTTCTGTATTTCGTCACCTGGTGCATCTTTTCTTAAATAACCCATTGCGCCCATCTTCAGGTATCTTTTAGCATAAATTTCCTCTGCATTCATGCTAAACATTATAATCTTTGCTCCGGGTTTCAAGGTAAGAATGGAAGTTACCAATCCGAAAGAATCTGTATTGGGCATATTGACATCCAGCATAATCAGATCATAATCTTGCGACCTTACTTTGGCAAACGCAGAATCGCCATCTTCCGCTTCATCGATGTTGCAGTGCGCAAGAAAATCCTGCACAACCATCTTTAAACCGGTTCGCACTATGGCATGATCGTCAACAATTAAAAGGTCGGGCATATAAACTGGATTATATAAATTGAAACGGCATTTTTTTAAGATTTCTAAAGAAAATGGGGGATGCCAATTCTAAAGCAAAGATCAATTAAATCAAAAGTATTTTAAAATATTGCCAGATAAAATTTTAATTTTTCTAAAACATTTATAATCAATGCAATTCAGTGCGTATTCTTTTTCTATAGAAGTAGCTTCTTCCTCGTTCAAATTTGCGGGCCTGTTAAATCCTTCTAACGATGCTGTTTTCTTAATTCAAATGCTTATCCTGACTATTTCTAGTCGCAGACTTTGTATGAATTAAGATAAGCATTGAGCGGTATCAAAAATGTAGGTTATGATTAGTGGCACTGAGAAAAAGTCAGGCTGAAATTTTTTATCATTCCACAATCACGTTATTTGTCATGTCTTTGTAAAACTTACAACCGCGCGCAGCAGAAATAGTCCCGCAATCCTCTTTCATCTTATAACATAATTTGTTATCTAAAATTATTAACCCAGTATCCGGAAAAATTTTAGGGCAGATTTAATTATTCTGCTTACGGGGTCCCCAGATCCGGAACACGCACTGCTGATTCTTTTTTCCCTTCTGTTGTCCTATAAGAACAGAGGTTTAAAATAATTATTTATGCCAACAGAAGGAAACTACGCCTCCCGGAAAAAATATTTTTTGCATCTGTTTTCCATTTTTCTTTTGATATTTCTGTTTCCCTTATTCGCTCTCTCACAAAAGGTTACTATTACCGGACACGTGATTGGCGCAGATGGAATTCCCGTTGGCGGCGTTTCCGTTCACGAAAAAAATACGTCAAACGGGACTGCGACAGATTCGTCAGGATCTTTTTCTTTTTCTGTGAATAGCGCCAACGCCATTCTCAATATTTCTTCTCTTGGTTATGCCCCTCAAACAGTTTCCCTGAATGGGCGAACAGATATTTCAATAACCCTTCAAGGCGCTGCGCCCAAGGAGTTGGAACAGGTTATAGTAGTGGGTTATGGAACTCAAAAGAAAAGAGATATAACCGGCTCGGTGGCAAGTGTCAGCGGTGCGGAAATAGCCAAACAGCCCGTCCTCACAGCGACGCAAGCCATCCAGGGAAAAGTTGCAGGGGTCCAAATCATCAGTTCAGGAGCGCCCAATTCAGCGCCATCAGTGCTGATAAGGGGCACCGGTAGTATTCTGGGCGGCGTGAATCCATTATATGTAGTAGATGGGGTGATCACTGATGATATTCGAAATATTAATTCTTCGGATATCGCGACCATGGATATCTTAAAAGACGCTTCGGCTGCGGCTATCTATGGCGTACGCGCTGCCAACGGCGTTGTTATCATTACCACCAAAACCGGAAAGTCGGGCAAAATGCGTATCAGCTATGACGGCAATGTCGGCTTCAGGGAAGCGGCCCACCTGGTGAAAATGGCAGGCTCAAAAGAATACGCCAGGTATATTAACCAGGCAAGCCAAAATGTAGGAAATGGAAGTGTTCTCGTGGATACTTCATTGACAAATAAATCCACCGATTGGTATGGTACAATACTGCGCCATGCGTTTGAGCAAAATCATAATATTTCCATTTCCGGTGGCAGCGAAAAAATCGATTATTTTTTAAGTATTAATTATTTAACCGATGAAGGAATTGTCATTGACAATAATTTCAAAAGGTTTACGGTACGGTTAAATAATCAATATAAGCTGAGCAATAAGCTCAAATTAAATACGCTGGTATCGTACAGCCGCGGAAATACAAATGATGTAAACCTGGGAGCAGCTTACAACGACTCCTATCACGCCGCACCCATCATTCCTTCCATCGTTAATGGAAAATATGGAAATACTTCCGCTTATCAAAATGTTGGGAATCCGCTTTTGGATATCAAAAGCAACAATAATAATTATATCGAGAACCGGCTTCAGGGCACTGCCTCGCTTGATTATAAACCGGTTTCGTGGCTCACGCTACGTTCGAGTGTTGGCGCTGAGTTGGGTTTAAACAACCGGCAAATGTACACTTACCAGTTTTTCAACGACACATCAACCTATGTTGTAGCAGGAGGTAACCAGGTAAGCAATCGCAGTTCTTTCAGTGTTCAGGACGAAAGAAATACCCGCTGGGTTTGGGATAATACAGCCACATTTCAAAAATCATTTGATCAACATGACCTGACCTTTTTGATAGGTACCACTGCGGAAAAAATTATCACTAATATGGAAGTCAGCTCGCGAAATGACGTGCCCCCGAATCGGGACATAAGGTACCTTTCCCTGGGAGATCCTTCCACCCAATTAAATAATTCGACCAGTGATGAAAGATCACGGAATTCGTATATCAGCCGGCTCAGTTATGCTTATGCGCACCGGTATTTGATTACGGCAACTTTCAGGGCTGATGGAACATCACTTTTTACCAAAAAATATGCCTACTCGCCTTCTGTTGGTCTGGGTTGGGTAATCACCAGCGAAAAGTTTATGCAGCATCAAAAGATCTTTGACAACCTGAAACTCAGAGGCAGCTATGGAAGATTAGGCAACGATAATATTCCTTCAACCGCGAGCGTGCAGACCATCAATTCCGGGTTACCTTATTTTTTTAATGGCCAATATATTACCGGGCTTGCCTTTGCCGGCATCGTGGATAAAAATATTCACTGGGAACAAACTGACGAAGCAGACATTGGCCTGGAATTCTCTGTATTGAAAAACAAATTGTCCGGTGAATTGGATTTGTATGATAAAAAAGTGAATGATGCATTGATACAAGTGCCGATATCGGGTGTGTTTGGTGGCAACGGATTAATTTATACCAACGTAGCTACTATTGAAAATAAGGGCGTAGAACTTACTTTAAATTGGAAAGACCATGCGGGCGAAAAAGTTTTTTATAACATCAGCGCCAACGCCTCTTACAACAACAATAAGGTGGTTGCGCTAAATGGAGGCCAGGCGATTTTTTCAGGATCGGTTGGGCAGCAAGGCACTACCACGTTAACTGCAAACGGTCATCCGATCGGGAGTTTCTTTGTTCTGCAAGCACAGGGGGTTTTCCATAACCAGCAAGAGCTGGCCACCTATGTTACGAAGGCTGGCGCTCCGATTACGATCAACGGACAAATACCTACGTTGGGCGATATGCGATATGCAGACATAAATGGTGATGGAAAAATCGATGACAACGACCGGGTATTCGCAGGGTCTTATCAACCCAAATTTACTATTGGCTTGAATGGAAGTATTTCCTATCAATCTTTCGATCTGAATCTGGGTGCTTATGGAACCATCGGAAGCAAAATTTATAATGGCAAAAAAGCAGCCCGTCTAAATCAATTAGACAATGTCGAGGCCAGCGTAGCCAGTGATTATTGGACCTTCCAAAATTACAAGTCCAATATTCCGCGAGCCAGTCTCAATGCCCTCCCGCAATCGACCTATTTTATTGAATCGGGCGATTTCGCAAGGATCAACAACCTTACAATTGGGTATTCTCTGGCACACAAAGTTTTGGATAGATACCGTATCAACAATTTGAGACTTTATGTCACTGCGCAAAATCTGTTTACGATCACCAATTATTCAGGATTTACGCCGGAAATTCAAGGCCAGTCATCTCCCCTGGGAACCCCGCTTGCGCCCGGTATTGAATTAAACGCATATCCCACCACCCGCACCTACGCGTTTGGTGTCAATTTAACTTTTTAATTTATCAGGATATGAATCAAATAATCATAGAAAAAATTAAAAAACTACTTTTTGGCTTCTCAGTGGTCCTGATGTGCTTTAGTTGCAAAAAAAATTTTTTACAGATTCAACCCCAGGGGCAATTAACTGAATCGTCTGTAGCCGCGGATCCTAACATCGCCAGAAAATTAGTCACCGGTGTATATAATCAGCTTTACCAGGGTGGTTTCGGGAATGACATTCATGGAATTATTTTTTGCATGGCAACTGATGTGGCCTCCGACGATGCTGATAAAGGAAGCACGCCGAGCGACCAGGCGCCGCAGGCAGTCGGTTTCGACGATTTTACCTCGGACCTGAATGGCAATAATTATTATGTGGATAGGCTTTGGTCCGGCTATTACCAGGGAATTGCTACGGCCAACCAGGCTTTGGATAAATTGAACCAAAGCACTTTTGATCATGTTACTAAAAGGACGCTCATCGGCGAGGTGAAATTTTTACGGGGCTATTTTTATTTCAACCTCGTTAGGTTATTTGGTGGTGTGCCATTAGTATTAACGGTTCCCAACAGTTTGGCCGATGCACAGGATCCCAAATTTCAAATCCGTTCGTCAAAAGATTCCGTTTATGCGGCCATTATCAGCGACCTGCAATATGGCGCAGACAGCTTGCCGGTGAAAGGCGATCCCGGCACCGACGTGGGCCGCGCCACAAAGGGAGCAGCTGAAAGTCTCCTGGCGAAAGTCTATTTATACCAAAAAAATTATCAAAAAGCCTATGACCTTACGCAAGACGTTATCAACTCCGGTAAATATTCCCTGGTTGCTGATTATAGCCAAAATTTTACCAGCAAGATTTATGATAATAATTCTGAATCGGTATTTGACATTCAAACGGGCACTGATGCCAACTGCGACGCCGCGATTCCGTTTTATGTCGTAGCGCAAGGACCGCGCGCCGGTGGCCGCGGAGGATGGTCAGATCTAGGTTTTGGATTAAATACACCAAGCCAGGATCTCGCAAACGCTTATGAGCCGGGAGATAAACGCGCGGCAGCCACTATTATTTTTGTTCAGCCAAACGGTACCGTGCTTTGGGATGGATTTAGAATTCCTGGCCGCGATTCGGTACAGAACGACCGTTACAATTACAAGGCATATTTTGGGAGAAAAGTGGATCCTTATTGTACCAGCTTCAATACAGATCATCTTCCGAAAAATGTTCACATCATCCGTTATGCCGAAGTATTATTGATTAATGCTGAAGCTGCTATCCAGGTCGGAAAAATGAATGATGCTGTTACAGATATGAGCTTGATTCGTACCCGCGCAGGATTGTCGCCTATCGCAGTAACCCAGGAATCTATCTGGAAAGAAAGAAGGGTAGAGCTTGCCATGGAACAAGACCGCTTTTTTGATATTGTGCGGCAGGGGAGAGCGGGACAGATATTGAGGGCATTGGGTAAATCTTTTGTAGATGGGAAAAATGAAGTGTTTCCTATACCGCAGAATCAGATTGAATTGAGCGGAGGGCTTTTAAAACAAAATTCCGGTTACAATTAATGAAATAATAGATTTCCTTGACAATCGGAAAACATTATGTATCTAATTTTAAATCATAAAATATGTCAACCATGAAAACGATCCTTCGAAACACATTCCTTTCGGCCCTTTCAATAATAACGATGGGAGCCTTTTTTCTTTCCTGTTCTAAAAGTAGTAACAATGTTGCTCCGCCAACACCTATTGGAGGATTTAATACCTCTAATGACGTAGGAGGTGCTAATTTGCTTGCACATTGGTCTTTTGATGGCACTGCCAATGAATCAATGTCCGGTACAGCTCCTACTACAAGCGTAGGATCATCATTTGTCACCGGAGTAAAAGGACAAGCCTTAAATCTGAGTAGTGGCTATTTATTATATCCCGTTATAAGCAGCTTGAATTTAACCAATTTCGGGAGCATAACAGTTAGCGCATGGGTAAATGTTGATAACAATGGATCAACTGCTTCTAATGTTTTTTCTCTTACACAAGGCACCGCCACTCAAACGGACTGGAATCATGGTCTCGTAAATATGGTTATAGAAACCGGGCATGCGATCACTACCGATGATACGCTTGTTTTACATCCTTCTTATGCGACTTATAATACCGGTGTCCTACAACTCGGAGACAATATCAATGATTTTGGTGTCAGAGAAACTGATTTTAAAACTGTTCTTGGCGCCAAAAAATGGGTGCATTATGTTATGAGATACAGAGCAGCAGACTCAACAATTGACGTGTTTGCAAATGGCATAGTTGTATCAAATAAAAACTTCAGAAAACGAAACACTGGTCCACTTGCGTTGCCTGCTATAGGGACACAAGCTTTAATCGGCGGGTTTGCAAATGTTAATACTGGCTTTGCTTTGTCTCCGGCCCAAACATTTGAAGGGTTATTCACAGGATCTATAGATGAACTCAGATTTTTTAATGTTGCATTATCAGATGCTGATATAAGCTCCTTATATCAATTGGAATTAGCAGGAAGGTAAAATTAATTTTCTCTTTTATTAAAGGCTGTCATTATGATGGCCTTTATTTTATTTAGATGCATTCAGATTATTCAAAAAATTAGAAAACTAAAAATCTATATTTTGGCTTCGCAGATAATAAGATATCTACGTTGAATTTATCTGGTATTGCTTTTTAGATTGGATATTTTATAAAATGTATTTTTTAGTCTAATGAGAAATTACACACTTTTACTTTTTATTTTTTTCGCCATAGGATGTTCGAAAAAAAACGCACAAACGCCGCCTCCGCCGGTACCTGGTAGTTTTAATTTTGTAAAATTGACCGTGAATGATTTGTCCGCGGATAAGGGCGTTAATTTTTTTAATGTGGTAGTCACTCCTGTAATACGAATGTCATTTACGGCAGCGGTCGACCATTCCTCTGCAGCCAACAATGTAATCTTGTTAGGCCCAGGCGGCGTTATGACTCCTGTAAACATTTCTTATTCAAATAATGATAGCGTAATCTTAGTTCGCCCTTCTGCTGCATTGCAGCCGCTTTCAAAATATATTGTTAATATCAAAACAGGATTGCAATCCGCACAAAATGTTTCGTTGACGGCCAATCAGTCTTTTAATTTTATTACGGCCATTGATTCCACTGATAAATTTCCAAGGGTTTCGGACGATGCATTATTGGATATTATTCAAAAGCAAACGTTCAAATATTTTTGGGATTTTGGTCACCCGGTTTCCGGAATGGCGAGGGAAAGAAATACCTCCGGGGATGTGGTAACTACCGGCGGAACCGGCTTTGGCGTGATGAGCATTTTAGCGGCAATAAACAGAAATTTTGTTTCAAGAGCGGATGGTTTGCAGCGAATTAATACAATAGTAGATTTTTTAAAAAATAAATGTAGCCGCTATCATGGAGCCTTTGCTCATTGGATCAATGGAGCTACTGGTGCTACTATTCCATTTAGCGCACAGGATGACGGTGCTGACCTGGTTGAAACTTCATTGCTAATGCAAGGCTTGTTATGCGTCCGGCAATATTTCAATACCGCTGATGCCGGTGAAACTTCCCTTCGCGATAATATAAATATTTTATGGAACGGTATTGAATGGAACTGGTTTAGAAATAGAAGCCAAAATGTACTTTATTGGCATTGGAGTCCGATCAACAATTTTAATTTAAATCTGCAAATAAAAGGCTGGAATGAGGCATTGATCGTATATGCGCTCGCGGCTTCCTCCAATACAGATTCTATTCCGCGGATTGTGTATGATAATGGCTGGGCATCGAACGGTACCATAAAGAACGGTGCGACCTATTATGGCGTGCAACTCCCATTAGGACCAGAGTTAGGCGGCCCGCTATTCTTCTCTCATTATTCTTTCCTGGGAATAAATCCACATGACCTCAGTGATGCTTATGCGAATTATTTTACGCAGGATACCGCACAATCGGTTATTAATTATAATTATTGCGTGGCCAATCCACAACATTTTAATGGATACAGCAGCATGATCTGGGGGCTTACGGCGAGTGATGATAATGTTTCCGGTTATGCTGCTCATTCGCCCACCAATGACGACGGCGTTATTTCCCCGACCGCAGCCATTTCTTCTTTGCCCTATACACCGGCTCAATCCATGAATGCGTTGAAGTTTTTCTATTACACTTTGGGCGATAAATTATTTAAAGGTTATGGATTTATTGATGCATTCAACCTGTCAGATTATTGGTTCGCTGATTCCTTTCTTGCCATCGATCAGGGCCCACAGATCGTCATGATCGAGAATTATAGAAGTGGCCTCCTCTGGAACTTATTTATGAGCTGCCCTGAAATCAAAAGAGGTATGCGCAATATTGGTTTTCAAAGTCCAAATCTATAACTGTCTCGTAAGCCAAAATGTAGAAAATTGTAATTCTATAAAATAAAAATGGGAACGTTATCCGTTTAATTTTACATTGAATAGGGCGGGTGACCGGTTATGATAACCTGGTAAAAAAGCATTAAATTTATGCGATGCAATACCTCATTTCATTCCTTATTATTTTCCTTTCGTTTCTTTCAGGATATGGGCAGAAAAAAAAATTTGCTCCAAATGACAATCCAGTTGTTATAAATAAAAATCTTTCAGATTCAGCCCTGCTGGATCTTGTACAGAAACAAACGATAAGATATTTCTGGGATTTTGCGCATCCCGTAAGCGGGCTCGCGCGCGAGAGAAGCAATAAGTCTTTTGACTATGGAGATGAAGTCGTAACCACCGGTGGGTCAGGCTTTGGCATCATGGCGCTGATTGTGGGCGTGGAAAGAAAATGGCTTGGCCGTGATACTGTGGCAAGGCATCTTCTCAAAACCTTAAAGTTTTTAGCTAAGTCAGATGCCTATCATGGCGTATTTCCACATTGGCTCAATGGCGAAACTGGTAAGACAATTCCGTTCAGCCGCAAAGATGATGGCGCGGACCTGGTGGAAACATCTTTCCTGTTCCAGGGATTGTTGTGTGCCAGGGCTTACTTCAACCAGGATAATCCTGTTGAACACCAGATCAGGGACCGGATTACGTCTCTCTGGAATGAAATAGAGTGGAACTGGTTTACAAAAAATGATCAGGAAGTACTATACTGGCATTGGAGCCCAAACAACGGCTGGGCCATGAATTTTCCTTTACACGGTTATAATGAAGCCCTGATCACTTATGTTCTTGCAGCTTCGGGGAGCAGGTATCCGGTTTCTAATAAAGTGTATGACAACGGCTGGGCGATGAGTAATTTCTTTTTCAACGGGAAAAAGTTTTACGGTTATACATTACCGTTAGGGTTTGATTATGGTGGCCCGCTTTTCTTTGCGCATTATTCTTTTTTGGGCCTTGATCCCACCGGTCTCAAAGATAAATATGCAGATTATTGGGAGCAAAATAAAAATCACACGCTGATCAACAGGGCCTATTGCGTTGACAATCCAAAAAAATTTAAAGGCTATGGGGAAAATTCATGGGGGCTTACAGCAAGTGACGATTTTAAAGGATATGATGCGCATTCACCGACCAATGATGATGGTGTGATTTCGCCCACTGCGGCATTGTCGTCATTCCCCTATGCACCGGAATATTCTATGAAGGCGCTCCGGCATTTTTATGAAGATCTCGGTTCAAAACTTTGGGGAGTGTATGGATTTAAAGATGGTTTTAGTGAAATGGAAAACTGGTATGCCGATTCATACCTTGCTATAGACCAGGGTCCAATTGTTGTAATGATAGAAAATTACCGGAGCGGATTGTTATGGAAATTATTCATGAGCGATCCGGAAATCCAGGCAGGGCTTCAAAAATTGGGATTTACATCGCCACATATAAAAAAGTAAAAATGAAAAAACTTTTCGTCCTGTTAACGGGTATCTTTTTTTTAATAAATAATTCGAATGCCCAGGATACTTCCTTATACGCGAAACATGTATTTGTTCGCGACAAAGACAGTTTGCCTTACCGGCTTTTGCTTCCGTTAAATTTTGATGTTCATAAAAAATATCCTTTGATCCTTTTTCTCCATGGATCAGGCGAACGAGGCAACGATAATGAAAAGCAATTGGCACATGGCGGCGATCTTTTTTTGACGGACAGTATCAGAAAACAATATCCTGCAATTGTAGTATTTCCGCAATGTTCAGCCCAAAGTTCATGGACAAATCTGTCATCACATTTTGATAGTACTTTGAATAAGCGAATTATCGAATTTAGAGAAGATGGTGAAGCAACAAAAGCAATGAAATTATTGCTAGACCTGGTTAGAAATTTAGAAGACAGTTATCCTCTTGATAAAAAAAGAATGTATGTCGGCGGCCTTTCTATGGGCGGAATGGGAACATTCGAATTGGTGCGGCGGAAGCCGGGCACTTTCGCCGCGGCTTTCGCTATCTGTGGCGGAGCGAATGTTGCTTCAGCCGGCAGAATGAATAAGACTGCCTGGTGGATATTTCATGGACTGAAAGATCCTGTGGTAGATCCGCAATTCAGCAAGGATATGGCAGACGCGTTGAAGAAAGAAGGCGCTGATGTAAAGCTAACTTTGTATCCTGAAGATGGACACGATAGCTGGGATGACGCCTTTAAGGAACCGGATCTTTTCCAGTGGATGTTTTCTCATAAAAAATAAAATATTTCATTTCCTCAATCCAAATTAAACAGTTAAGATGTTGCTTAGATAATTTCAGAATAAAATTTAAATCAATAATTTTAAATTGATTTCGACTTATAATTTTCCTTTTTAAAATAAATAACCGTCATGATTAAAAATGCGCTGCTCGGATATTTTTTATTATTTTCAGCAACTTCCTTTTCTCAAAAAAACACCGTTAATGCGAATGAAAAGATGAACAGCTTCATTAACTCGCTGATGCAGAAAATGACGCTCGATGAAAAGATCGGGCAAATGAATTTACCTACGGTAGGCTTTGACGTTACGGGCCCGTTATTAAGTCAAGGTGTGGAAGAAAAAATTAAGAAAGGCTTAGTGGGTGGAGTTTTCAACACGTACACTCCCAATGCAGTCAGGAAGTTGCAGGACATTGCGGTCAAAGAAACGCGCTTGAAAATTCCGTTATTATTTGGTTATGATGTGATTCATGGACATCGCACTATTTTTCCAATCAACCTGGGCCTTGCCTCATCATGGAATCCGGAGCTTGTTAGAAAAACCGCTCGTGCTGCGGCGGAAGAAGCGTCTGCTGATGGACTGAATTGGGTTTATTCCCCAATGGTTGATATTACGCGGGATCCGCGCTGGGGAAGGGTTAGCGAGGCAGCGGGTGAAGATCCATATCTGGGTGCGCAAATGGCTAAAGCGATGGTAAACGGCTACCAGTTAAATGATCTTTCGAAAGATAATACTGTGATGGCTTGTGTGAAACACTTCGCATTGTATGGCGCAGCAGAAGCGGGACGTGATTATAATACAGTTGACATGAGTAAGATGAGAATGTATAATGAATATTTACCTCCCTATAAAGCCGCTGTAGATGCAGGCGTGGGAACGGTTATGACTTCTTTCAACGTGGTTGATGGCATTCCTTCATCAGGAAATAAATGGCTGCTCACGGATTTACTTCGCAAGCAATGGGGGTTCAAAGGGTTTGTGGTGTCGGACTATACATCAATAAATGAAATGGTCAATCATGGAATGGGCGATGATAAAAAAGTAAGTGAGCTGGCATTGAATGCGGGCATGGATATGGATATGGTCGGCGAGGAGTTTTTAAGATTCGCTGCGCAACTCGTGAAAGAGAAAAAAGTTCCTGTAAAAATGATCGACGACGCTTGCAGAAAAATTCTTGAGGCGAAATATAAGCTTGGTTTGTTCGATGATCCTTATCGCTATATTAGTGAGGAAAGAAATAAAAAGGAAATGATGAGCGCGGATAAAATTGCTTTGAGCAAGCAGGCAGCAATTGAAAGCATGGTTCTTTTAAAAAACAGTAATAACGCTTTGCCATTGAGCTCAGGAAAAAAGATTGCGTTTATAGGCCCGCTGGTAAAAGACCAGAGAAACCTTATTGGTAGCTGGAGTGGGGCAGGAGATTACAAACAGGCAGTTAGTTTATGGGACGCTTTGCAAAAGAAAAATAATGCCGGCTCGTTTTTATATGCAAAAGGCTGTAATCTTATTGATGATACTTCTTTGATTAACAAACTAAATCCACATGATGCACAGCTTACAATAGACTCTTCAAGTCCGCAACAATTAATTGATGAAGCGGTGACTACGGCGAATCAATCTGATGTAGTAGTGGCAGTACTTGGAGAGGCATTCGGTATGACGGGCGAAGCGGCAAGCCGCAGTGATATCGGCTTATTAAAAAATCAAATGGATTTACTAAAAGCACTTAAAAAGACTGGCAAGCCAATTGTTTTGGTTTTAATGAATGGCCGCCCGCTTACGCTTTCCTGGGAAGATAAAAACCTGGACGCGATCCTGGAGGCATGGTTTGGCGGCACCATGGCTGGGCCAGCAATAGCAGATGTTTTGTTCGGCGATGCAGATCCTTCCGGTAAAATCACAATGACCTTTCCAAGAAGCGTTGGCCAGATACCTATCTATTACAATCATGAAAATACGGGCCGACCTTTTGATCAGAATCAAAAATACACTTCCAAATATCTTGATATTGATAATTCACCCTTGTATCCTTTTGGTTATGGATTAACCTACACCCGCTTCAGTTACAGCGATGTCTCTTTAAGCAATTCAACTTTGAAGGCAAACGAAAAAATGACTGCTTCAGTGAGTGTAACTAACACGGGGACACGAAAAGGGAAAGAAACCGTACAACTCTACATTCGTGATATGGTTGGCAGCGTCAGCCGCCCGGTGAAAGAATTAAAAGGCTTTCAACAAATAACATTGAATCCCGGTGAAACAAAGAAAGTGTCTTTCACTATTTCTATAGATGATCTTAAATTCTATAATAGTGATCTGAAATTTGCCGCCGAACCCGGAGACTTCAAAGTGTTTATCGGTACCAATAGCGACGATGTAATGGAGTCTACTTTCAAATTTATTAATTGATAAGCAAAACGAATCTATCAAATGAGCCAAGATATAGAATTTGTTATTTCTTGAAACATATTATCGGTATTAAGCCCTTGAGTTGTTTCTTTATAACAACGGTTTTTATAAAAAAAGAGCCTCGGACAATCAGTTTTAATTCATCATAAATTAAATGGAATAGTTTTTGATTATCCAATATCTTATTAAAAATTATATAATACCTCTTTTATCTCGAAACTTAAACCTCGTAACTATATGAAACTGGCAAAGCCTTATCTATTCCTATTCGTCTGCGTTATCTCAATAGCCATCTCCTGCAAAAAGAAAGATCCGGTTACAAGAGAAGTAAAGTTTACCTCAACCGAGTTATAAATCTTTGGGATCTTTCAGTTCTGAAGGAAAGCCCGATTATCTTGTCACCCCCGATCCATATTCTGCCGAACTTAATGACATTTATTCAACAATACGCTTCCCCAGGGTAAAGACCTCAGAGTTTCACATCCGGAACTCTTTACAACCAATGCAATCGCTGACATACAAATCACTCAAACTTCGAATGTTTTCATAACCTTTGTTTTGCAGGGAGCTGGATGACGAATGCTTTTGCCTATTACAAATACTCCACCGGGAAAATCGCCTCAGAGCGCGAAGGATATTGATGTTATCACTTACATCTTTCCCAGTTGTGGCAATGGTACTCCTTTGAAAGCAGGCGATAAAGTTGATTTGGGAAAATTTGAAGCGGGAACTTCAATAGGTTTTGTCTTAATGCAAAACGGATGGGACACCACCAGTCGGAAAGACAATAATGACGCGGTCCACTTTTGTTCAAATGATATATTAAATCCTGAAGTAGATCCTAATCTGAAAAAACATGCCGTTATGATAAATGCACCTGACAATAGAGTACTGATAGGGTTTGAGGATTTAAACCGAACGTTACCGCAATGCGATCATGACTTTAATGATTTGGTCGTTTATTGCACGGTAGTTAAACAATAATCTTAATTAGCGCATTATAGACGTGTGCAATTTATTGCAATCCGTGAGCCGTCAATAGTATGTTCTTTTGGATTAGAATTATTAAGCTCAATTTCTAAGATTTCTTTACTTATTTTCCAAATATATTTCCGAGCCAAATAAGCCAAAATATAGAATTCCTTCTTTAGCGAAATTGCTTTTGATGGTTTTATAATTTTATTTGTATTAACCCTGGCATTATGGAACCATGCAGAGAAAATTTGTAGCAAATAATCTGGCTATCCCTAACGCCTGGCCCAAGAAGCCCGCAACCGGGTTTGTAAAATATTCCAAATAGACAGTTATACCGAATTTAAATTATAAATAGTCCAATCTCTTTTCTGTCGGTATAATCCCATCTAAGATTTGCAATAAGGCCTTTGGCCTATTTTATAAATCAAGATGTACTACAATGACTGAGGAGACATTTCATGTTTTCTTAATGATAGCGCAACGTTTTATTTACATTCAAATAGTTGTTTTGTGTCAGGCTTTTATTTTGTTATAGGCCATTAAGTAGATTTTTTACTTTTAAAAACCAAAGCGTTGCAAAAAACATTGTTGCCTCCAAAGATTTATTTCAAGAAAATAGTTTCAGCGCTTTGGTTTCTTCGTTCACCTCTTACTTTTTATAAATTATGACCACGAATGGAAAAAAAGAGAAAGGTTGAAATTCTTGTTCTAAGTGATGTTCACCTGGGTACTTATGGTTGCCAGGCAAAGCAGCTTCTCCGCTACCTGAAAAGTATTAATCCTGAAACCGTCATCCTAAACGGTGACATCATTGATATGTGGCAATTCAGTAAAAGGTACTGGCCTAAAAGTCACATGAAGATTGTGAAACACATTATGCACTGGATCAATAAAAAAGTGAGGATATATTATGTGACGGGCAACCATGATGAAGTGCTGCGTAAATTCACCGGCTTTAAAATGGGGTCTTTGCAAATTGTTGATAAAGTAATTCTTCCATTAAGTAATAATAAAACCGCCTGGTTTTTTCATGGAGATGTTTTTGATGTAACGATGCAGCATTCCAAATGGCTGGCAAAGCTAGGCGCAGTAGGTTATGACACATTAATCCACATCAATCGGTTTGCTAACTTCATCTCTGAGCATATTTTTAAAAAAGGGAAATTATCGCTTTCAAAAAAAATAAAGAACAGTGTAAAAAGCGCCGTAAAATTTATCAATAATTTCGAAACGACCGCCGCGGATATCGGTATCTCCAACCAATATGACTATGTTATTTGCGGACACATCCATCAGCCTGAGATCCGGAATATTACCAATCAACACGGCTCCATTTTATACTTAAACTCTGGTGACTGGATTGAGAATCTTACCAGTCTTGAATATAATGCGGGGGAATGGAAAATTTATAAATATGATGAAAAGGAAATGGAAAAAGAAACCTATGACGAGCCTGAAGAAATAATACTTTCCAATAACGAGCTTTTTGAAAATATGGTTGCGGATTTTAATTTAACAATGACAAGATGAAAATACTTTACGCAATACAAGGAACGGGAAACGGTCACATTAGCAGGGCACGCGACATCATTCCGGAACTTCAAAAGAAAGGTGAGGTAGATATTCTCATCAGCGGTACTGAAGCTGATGTTGATCTTGGTTATCCTGTGAAATTTACATTGAAGGGCTTGAGTTTTGTTTTTGGAAAGAAAGGCGGCATTGACCTGGTTTCAACTTATAAAAAGGCCAAGCTCAAGCGGTTTTATCAAGAAATAAAAGCGCTCCCCGTGAATGATTATGATCTTGTCATCAGTGATTTTGAGCCGGTGAGCGCATGGGCGTGCAGTTTTCATCACAAAGCTTGCGTGGGACTTAGCCATCAATCTGCAGTCATCAATAAAAAATCTCCGAAGCCCGCCGGTGTTGATCTTCCGGGAAAAATGATTCTTAAGAATTATGCTCCTTCCACTGTGCAATATGGTTTTCATTTTCTTCCATATGATAAAAAGATCTTTACACCCGTGGTCCGCAAAGAAATCAGGGAGGCTAATGTCATGGACCGCGGATATTACACGGTTTATCTTCCTGCTTATAGTGATAAAAAGATTATCAAAATTCTTTCTGAAATAAAAAATATCGAGTGGCAGGTTTTTTCAAAACATACAAAAAAAACTTACAGGGAAAAAAATATTCACATCTTTCCTATCGGCAATAAATCTTTTATTAATAGTATGGTTAATTCTTCCGGCATATTATGTGGCGCGGGTTTCGAGACGCCTGCAGAGGCATTGTTTCTTGGAAAAAAACTGATGGTGATTCCGATGAAAGGTCAATATGAGCAGCAATGCAATGCGGCCGCACTCAAAAAAATGGATGTTCCGGTTTTGAAAAAATTAAAATTATCCCAACTTGATAAAATAAAAGTGTGGGTAATGAGAGGCAAAATTATTCCGGTTAACTTTCCTGATATGACGGCCGCAGTAATAGAAGAAGTTTTTAATGAAGCCGTGTTTGTTCAGGAAAGATTTCTTGTGAAGACAGGCACTGTTCCGTATTCTTTCAAAAAATTAAAACAGATTATCATCGGCAATATTCTTAACCAAAGCAGGGAATAGTATGTCGTTGAGTAAGGATGATTTCAGAAAGGATTTTACGTGGGGAGTGGCTACTGCGGCTTACCAGATCGAAGGCGGCTACGACCTTCATTCGAAAGGCAAATCAATATGGGATGTTTTTGTAAAACAAAGAAATAAAATTTTCCAAAATCAACATGGTGATATTGCATGTGATTTTTATAATCGCTACAGCCGGGATTTGTGCCTTATGAGCGGAATGAATATTCCCAATCACCGTTTTTCTATTTCATGGAGCAGGATATTTCCCGCCGGAACCGGTAAGGTAAATAAAGATGGAATAGATTTCTATAGCCGCATGATTGATTTCTCGCTCGAAGTTGGGATTACGCCATGGGTCACTCTTTATCATTGGGATCTCCCGTATGAACTTGAGAAAAGAGGCGGATGGGTAAACCGTGATATCCTTCAATGGTTCGGCGATTACGTGGCTACCTGTGTCAGCTATTTTGGTGATCGCGTTAAAAATTGGATTGTGCTCAACGAGCCGATGGTATTTACCGGAACAGGCTATTTTCTTGGTGTCCATGCGCCTGGAAAAAAGGGGATAAATAATTTTCTCGCGGCTGCTCATCATGCAGCTTTGGCGCAATCTCTCGGCGGAAGAATTATAAAATCTATCCAGCCGCAAAGCAATGTTGGCACTACATTTTCGTGTTCCCACATTGAGCCTTTTCGTTGCCGGGAAAAAGATGTTATCGCAGCAAGAAAAGTGGACACGCTTCTCAATCGTGTATTCATTGAACCCTTGCTGGGACTGGGTTATCCATACGCAGAATTAAAAGTTTTGAAACGAATTGAAAAGTTTATTAAGCAAAATGATGAGCACGATCTTGCTTTTAACATGGACTTTATCGGCCTCCAAAATTATACACGGGAAATGGTCGTGCATGCTGCTTTTGTCCCTTTTATTAAAGCTAAAATTATTAAAGCAAACAGGCGAAATGTAGAAACGACTTTAATGAATTGGGAAGTTTATCCTGAATCCATTTATCACATTTTAAAAAAGTATAGCGCATATAAAAATATGCCTCCTTTGATGATCACCGAAAACGGCGCCGCTTTTAATGATGAAGTGAAAGATGGCGAAGTTCTCGATTCGAAAAGATTGCGTTTTTTGAAAGATAATATCACGCAGGTATCTCGTGCGGCCGGTGAAGGCGTGAATGTAACAGGCTATTTCGTTTGGACCTTCCTGGATAATTTTGAATGGGCTGAAGGATATTATCCGCGCTTCGGGCTGGTTCATGTAGATTTTGAAACACAAAAGCGCATCATAAAATCTTCCGGTTATTGGTATTCGAATTTTCTCTCCTGATGTTTTAAACCGAATCTTCATGTAGGTTGTGATAAGCCCGAAAGTAAATTTTCTACTTTTTGGCTTTTCACGTTTTGGAAATAGATCGGTTATTTGACATTAAATATTTCCCATTCGAAAAATAAAAAATAAATCTTCTCAAAAATGTGATTTTTACTGTGTGGCTGCGAATAATAGTAAAAGCATATTTAAGAAACAATGGCTCCAAATGTGAATCAGGACGAGGTGTTGCGATTAATTCAGGAACATCAAAAGATCATCTATAAAATTTGCAATTCATATTGCAACAATAAAAATGATCGTGAAGACCTGGGCCAGGAGATCGTTTATCAATTGATAAAATCATATCCTGCCTTTAATCCGGAATTTAAATTTTCTACCTGGATGTATCGCGTTGCCCTAAATGTAGCGATATCATTCTACCGGAAAACGAAGAACGATAATAAGGTGACGCTCGTAAGTCAGCATGAAGACTATGAAGACAATAATGAGCACGTCCTTCGCCTGGAAGACAACATCAGCATTCTTCAACAATTTATTGATGAACTAAGGGAACTGGACAAAGCGCTCATGATCCTATATCTCGAATCAAAAAGCTATAGAGAAATAACCGAGATCATTGGCATTTCAGAAACCAATGTAGCAACGAGAATCAGCAGAATCAAGGAAAAACTAAAACAAAGATTTTCAAACATTAATCAACATTAAAATGGAAGATTCACAATTAAAAGATCTGTTAGCAACCTATAGCCATCAGCTCGAAGAAGCGCGGGTGCTTAATCTTCAGTCATGGGTTTTAAATTATAAATGCTATGAAGCGCTTCAATCCCAAAAGGCAAAATCCAAACTTAAATCGTTAATAACTTTTAAGAAATTTGCGATTTTACTGGGCATTCTCTGGGTGCTATTTTTAGGATATCTGTTGTTTCATTCTTTTGAAATGTCAAAAATATTTTTTGTGATATCTGTCAGCGCAATCATAGTGATCACCTCGGCAGCCATTATCGTTTATGCATATCATTTAGTATTGCTGGCAAAAATCAACAACACTGAAAATGTGGTAAAAACCCAGGAAACTATTGCCCGTTTGCAGGCTTCCACAATCAATATCACACGCATTCTTTTTCTTCAATCCATATTCTATTGTACATTCTGGTGGACACCGGAAATGCTCATAAATTCGCCGCTCTCTTTCTGGCTCATTTCATTTCCGGTCGCTTTCCTTTTTGGATGGGGTTCCGTTTGGCTGTATCGAAACATATCTTATAAAAATGCACACAAGAAATGGTTTAAAATTTTGTTTAATTCACCTGAATGGACTTCATTGATCAAAGCAAATGAATATCTTTTAGAAATTGAGCGTTTTAAACTCAATGCCTGAAACTGCGATGAATAAACGGTTTTAACGTTCCGGACCATTCGTTCATTAGGCTTCTCAGGCGTTATTGCTTATATTCGCCCGATGAGATTTTTGATCACTTTTTTATTTGTAATCCTTTGTGCTACCGCGCCGCTTCAAACAAGCGCAAAAGTAGTTTTTGCAAATAAAAATGCTGCTTCGATCTTTCACAAAGTGCCTTCCAAAGAAACTATTGATTATTCTTTTTCAAATTCAGCCGGGCCTCTTTTTTTGTCTCAGGTTCAAAGGAGAAATGTTGCTCAGTATAATGACCAAACATTCAATAAGCATCTTTCTTATCATCAGCAAATGAGGCCGGAAATGATTTTTGTAAAAAATCATTTCCTTGTTGCTCCTCTTCTTTATTGCAAGCCGATCCGGTTGCTCCTTATTTTTCCTGATCATTTCTTTTTCTAAAAAAGCATTTAGGATTTATTCTTAATGGAACCTTCTGTTCCAACACATTCGTATTGTTTATTTTTTCCAAAAAAAAGTTTATTGATTCAAAAAATTAATTATGTCAACAGTTATTATATCAATTATTTTCATCGTAGCCATCGTGATCATTTTTGTCGCATTCAGCGTTATTAATAAGAGAAATATCAAAAAGAAAAAAGAGAAGTTATTGGCTCAATTTAGTCAGGCAGGCACCTCGAACGGCCTGTCTTTTTCCAGCCAGGAAATTCTGCGCAACAAAATCATCGGACTGGATGGAATTCAGCGAAAGTTAGTGATGGTGAATGAAAAGGAGGAATGCACGATTGTAGCGCTCGATGAAGTAAAAAAATGTGTGGTCATTAAAAATTTTCAGACCTATAATTTAGGCGGCGATAAAAATAGTGATATCGAGCGGCAGCTGACTTCTATCGGGCTCGTATTTGAATTTAAAAAGCAGGACAATCCCGTTTCAATTTTATTTTATGACAACATGATTCATCCCGTATTTGAGGCCGCCGCTATGGAAGCAAAAGCAAACGATTGGGAAAAAGTACTTTCAAAATTGCTGAACGCAGCTTAGAGTTTTGTCCATCATATCAACCGGATTCAATTATTTGTCCGGCTGATTTTTCATATTAACATCCTGAAAACCTGTCATAAATTATTTATTTCTGTTTGCAACGAAAGGATAAATTTGCAGGTCATTTAAATCATGTGCGTGAAAACGGTTATTTTTTTTGTTTGCTTTTCTTTGTCTGTTTTGTTTGTCCGCTCTCAAACCTGTACTACTGCCGGTCAAAATCCTTCTACTGCTTTTCCGGTTTGCGGCACGAGTGTTTTTTCGCAATCAATTGTTCCCTATTGCGGCGGGGCGCCGGTTCCGGGGCCTTGCTCTTCCACCGACAGCCTCACAGATACGAATCCGTTTTGGTATAAGTTTACTTGTTTTAAGGCAGGAACACTGGGTTTTTTAATTACGCCGCAAGACTTGAACGATGATTATG
Source organism: uncultured Chitinophagaceae bacterium (assembly GCA_963706775.1). Lineage (GTDB taxonomy): Bacteria > Bacteroidota > Bacteroidia > Chitinophagales > Chitinophagaceae > Ginsengibacter. The sequence continues at coordinate 369,592 of CAVPNF010000015.1, read as the reverse complement.
ATTGGCAGTTATTTGATGTTACCGGTCGTAATCCGAATGATATCTATAAAGATATTAAATTGTTTGTGGCGTGTAACTGGTCGGGCAATCCCGGGCTTACCGGAGCTTCTTCTGCAGGCAGATCACTTCAAAATTGCGCGGGGCCTGCGTATCCAACTTTTAGTGCGATGCCGGTGTTAAAACTCAATCATGAATATTTATTGCTTGTGAGTCATTTTACAAAATTCACACCCTCGCAATTGGGTTATGAACTTTCCTTTGGCGGAGGAAGCGCCAGCATTACGGACACCACACAGCCGGCCCTAAAATCGATCTCATCTTCATGTGATGCAACGAAGCTGTATATTAAGTTGAATAAAAATATGAAATGCGCGAGTCTCGCTGCCGATGGAACTGATTTTACGCTTTCATCGGCTGCAACAAGTATTGTTTCGGCAACCACTATTTGCAACGGATTCGATATGGATTCTCTCGTGCTCGGATTGAGTAGTCCATTGCCTCCGGGAAATTATACGCTCACTATAAAAAATGGTTCGGATGGAAATACGCTTTTGGATATTTGTGGCAGAAATATTCCCGTCGGAAATACATTGCCTTTAACGGTTTTACCCTTAGCGCCTACGCCGATGGATAGTTTGACGGCATTAACATGCGCGCCAAATTCTTTGCAGTTAGTCTTCGCTAAGAATATTCTTTGCAGTTCGGTTGCGCCTGACGGAAGCGATTTCACAATTACCGGCCCATCCAATGTTACTATTAAGGCCGCGACCACTAGCTGCGTAAATACCGTTTCCAAAAGTATTGTTTTGAACCTGGCTGCGCCGATAGTAACCGGTGGCACGTACCGGATCATTTTAAAAAACGGCTCAGATGGAAATACGATTTTTGATGAATGTGCGCAGCAAACTCCGGCGGGTAGCACGTTGAGCTTTACAATAAAAGATACGGTGTCGGCAGATTTCAGGTATCAAATAAATGAAGGTTGTAAAAAAGATACTGTTTATTTATTCCAGGATGGAAAAAACGGGATCAATCAATGGACGTGGCAATTGGATTACAACGGAGTTAGCACGTTACAAAATCCCGTAACCAATTTTGATCCATATGGCAAAAGGAAAATTACACTGGTGACCTCTAATGGTTTTTGTAGTGACACTTTATCAAAAACCATTGATCTGGGTGATAAGCTAACGGCGGCTTTCGAGGCATCGGCTATCATTTGTCCTGAGGACTCTGCGGTATTTAAAAATCTAAGCTCGGGCAAGATCGTTTCTTATTTTTGGGATTTTAAAAATGGAAGCACATCGATGGATATGAATCCTTTTCCGCAAAAATATCCCATACTGATTACCGAAAATTCTTACCAGGCAAGTTTGAAAGTGATCAGCAATCTTGGTTGTGAGGACACTGTTTCTCATACAATCCGCGTGCTTAAAAGCTGCTACATTGCGGTTCCTAATGCCTTTTCACCTAACGGTGATGGCCTAAACGATTTTCTATATCCGCTCAATGCCTTCAAGGCAGACAAATTAGAATTCAGAGTTTATAATCGCTTAGGCCAGCTTGTTTTCAAGTCAAATGACTGGACTCAAAAATGGGATGGTACCATCAAGGGTGAGCCGCAGGACACCGGGATTTACGTCTGGACTTTGAAGTACATCAATCGTGATACCGGCAAGCCCGTTTCTCAAAAAGGCTCAACTGTTCTTATCAGATAAAAAATGTGTAAGTCCTGCTTCGCTTTTAGAGACGTTTTCCTGGTGTGGTTTGCTGATACTGTTTTCCTTGTTCATATTGTCACCTATATTAGTGTTGGTTCCTACCACGAAAAGAACCGGGATTAAAAGGCCGATGATTAATACTTCAAAAGAGTATAAAGCCCGTTTTACTAATTCAAAACTTTCGGCTGCTGCGTGATTAATTGCTGTTTTCATTTTGTTTGTTTTTTAATGTTTATCGTTTAATGACATAGCAAAGATATGGTCAAAACTATGTACTATGCAAAACATAGTACATTAAATGGCATAATACCTATTTCAGTGGTAAAAATTTTATTTAAATGGTAGAGTCGGGAATGTGTATTTTAGGAAGAACGCCTTACTAGAACGGAAAAGAATAGATTTCTTTTGCTGGACCGTTGACCTTATTTTCGCGTGACAAGCTATTTTATAGTTTTCCCGTTTTTTTAACGTAAAATATTGATTATTATGGATTTACAATTTTCGAAGACCGGCATTGGGCGGTTCAGGTTGGTGGCTATTTCTGAAGGGATTTCCTTTATTGTATTAATGTTCATCGCAATGCCGCTTAAATATCTCGTTGGCATGCCTCAACCTGTCACTTATGTAGGTTGGGTCCACGGATTGCTATTTGTGCTCTATATTCTCGCTTTAATAACAGTGAAGATTACTTTGAACTGGAATTTCAAGAAAACATTTGTGGCATTTATTGCCTCATTGCTTCCTTTCGGGACTTTTATTTTGGACAAATCCCTTAAAAAAGAAGAGCAGGAATTTCTTGCGACAAGGAATGAGGTGGTTGGTTAATTAAATGAGGTGGTTGGTTAATTAGTTTAATAGTTATTAGGTAGTAGTAAGCCAGTAACAATCTAACAATAAAACATTTCAACAATAAAACATTCCATCAATTCAACTTCATCTTTTCCCTCATAAACCCAACAAGCTCATCGGAGATTTCTTCTTGTTCTGCCAGCGATGGGTGGCTTCCACAACCTTCATGATATTGTTTTTTGAAAAAATATTTATCGATATTTTTTTCGCCATTTTGGTTAAAAAATGAAACGATTGAAGTAAGATAATTTTTTAAAACGGGCGTTAAATTATTGTCGCCCATTGGACTGGTCAGTAAAATGATGGTTGCGTTTTCATATTTACTTCTTACTGTTTTTACAAAAGCAACATACGCTTTGCAAAAGGTCGCTGAATCTTGTATACCATCATTTTGCCCCAAACAAATCGTTACAATATCAGGAATGTACTGTTTGAAATCCCATTGAATAGAATCATCGGGCATGTTTATTTTATCAAAAACCTGCGGCATAAGAATAGTCATATCACAACAGCTATGTATCATACCTATGCCTGAAACCGCGCTGAGGTGCCACTGTGCATTTAAGCTGCGCGCCGTGCGGGCACCATAACTCATGTAAGCGTTGTGCTGATCGTACCATTCTCCTTTGCCACAAGGGATTTCAGCCATGTCAGCGCCGAAGCCGCACGTGATGGAGTTGCCAATAAATTCAATTTTTAATTTTGGTTTTGGCGGAGCCGGCAATAATTTTTTACAATCAATTCCTGCAAAATCAAGATACCCGTTTCCCGCTTCGGTATCCTTGCAAATTAAAACGGTATGGTCTCCTTTGCTTAGCCCTTTTATGGCGACTGCGTTTGTAACAAATCTCAGTTGCATGCGCACCGGCTTTTGATCATCAACTACTATCTCAATATAATTATGAACGTTTCCATAAAGCACTTCATCATTTAAATACACGGTGCAATTATTTCCATTGAATTTTGCTTTTACATAAACGCCGGATGCCCAAAACCTCATAAGCGATTTTGTAGTTTTTTCAATTCTTCCGGTATATTGGATGAGCGGATTCGCCGGACTGTTGAACATCTTTGATGATGATTGTGGCTTTGCGGAATCAATTTGAATTACCAGTTTTTGCTGAGCAAACAGAGCGGGGCAGCTCAATAAAAATCCAAAGAAGACAAGGGCTGATTTGAGTAAGCGCATGTTAGTTTTTTAATTGATTTATTTAAATGAAAGTCCTTACACCTGTCGAAGTATATGATTGTCTGAAATCTTTCGGCGTGCTGTCTTTTTTCTTTTTAAAGATGCGGTTGAAATTAGACATATTGTTGAACCCGCATTTATAGGCAATCTCATTAACGCTGTGCGTCGTTTCGATGAGCATGCGCGACGCATGCCCGATGCGCACCTCGTTCAGCGTGTCGATAAACGTTTTGCCGGTTCTCAATTTGAAAAAGCGACTCAACGAAACCTCGGTCATGCCGGCGAGTTTTGCCGCCTCCGCGAGGCTGATATTTTGTCCGAAATGACTATTTACATAAGCCATTATTTTTTCAATTCGCCTGCTGTTATAATGAGGAATTTCTTTATTAAATGAAGGATCAGAAAGGCTTCGCTGGTGCCGGGAGATTGATAAATCATGAAGAATGGACATCAATTCGAGCACAGAATCAAATCCATGTTTTTGTGTTAATTGGCGGAGTCGTGGCATGATAGCAATTGAGGTTTCTTCGGAAAATAATACACCCATCGATGCGCGCTGAAAAAGAATGCGTATAAAATTCAGTTGATTTCTTTGAAGCAATTTATCATCAAACAAATCCCTGTGAAACTGGATCGTTATTTCTTCAATTACCTGGCCGCTGAGTTTATGGGTAAACCAGCCATGCTGCAAGTTGGAGCCTACCAGCACCAGTTCAATATTGCCGATCTCTTCAACATGGTCCCCAATTACACGCTTTGCGCCGGAGGCATTGCTGATAAAATTTAATTCATACTCTTCATGAAAATGGAGCGGAAAGTCAAAATCGGTTTTGCTTCTTGAAAAAACAGAAAAGCAATCACTCGGTGTGAGAGGAGTTATTTCTCTTAACAATTTAGTCGGCATCTGATAAAAAGTATTGATAGGATAAAATTAAATTAAAAATAATATCAACAATCAGGTTTAAATTTTGGATAAAATAATATTGAAAATCATTAAAAAAAAATTGGTACCAAAATTTTCACCAAAATGCATTACCAATAGATAAAAAAGTATGCATTAAATTGTTTGCCGCTAAATGAAGGATTCATATTTTATGACTTTATAAAACGATGAGTGGGCTAATTATCCGCAATGCCGATGAAACAAAATGAAGTTTTTTTTTCGATTAATTGGATATAAAAAACTGACTTTCTTACATCTTTTCAAGCAAGTGAAAATGTAGTTTTCTTAATTTTTGTAAGTTGGGAATTCGCTTATATACCCGTTGCGGCGCACTTTTTTATGTAATAACGTTTCTTCCTAACGAGCAGAGGAATGCTTCTTAAGTAAAGCGAGATTCTAAAAATATCGGAGTGAAGTTTTTTAGAAAAACAGTGCCTTAAAAATTTTCCTTCCAATCGGTAATGCGTAATTCATTAAGCGTAATAACAATATTGAACGCTATTGGTATTTTGAAATCAAAAAAAGTTAATTTCTCTTTTGCGATAACTGAATTAAAGATGCTTGTTTGGAGAAAAGTAAAAAAATATCCTTAATAGATATAATAGTATTAAGAAATTGTTATAATTTAAGATATTTTTGAATTCTAAAGCTTGTTAAATGAGAAAATTATTACCAGGAAAACTGCTTCTGCTACTCCTATGCGCATTTTCCTTCAGCACCTCGTTCGCTCAGATTAAAACTGTTTCCGGAGTCGTTAAAGACGATGGCGGAAATCCACTGATCGGAGCCACAGTCGCTGTAAAAAATACAAAAGCAACCACTGCCACTGACCATGCTGGAGCCTTTCAAATTGAAGTGCCGCCAAATGGGAAAGTATTGGTGTTTTCCTATGTAGGAATGCAGTCGCACGAAGTAACTATAGGCGCTTCATCTACTTATTCCGTAGTATTAAATACCAGTGCAAATGCATTAAGCGATGTAGTGGTAGTTGGTTACGGCAAGTCAAAGAAGGTCAATTTGACCACTGCGCAAACTGGAATCAGCTCGCAGGAAATGGATAAGACGATAAATACAACCGTCGAACAAGCGATCCAGGGAAGAGCCGCCGGTGTTTACGTAACTCAGAACTCCGGTCAGCCTGGCGGCGGCATATCGGTGACAATCCGCGGAATCAGTTCTATAAACGGTAATACAGAACCATTGTATGTTATTGATGGTGTTCAGATTCAAGGCGGTGGCGATGTCAGTTCTGCTAATCCGCTGGCTGGTTTGAATCCGTCAGATGTTGATGATATTCAGATTTTACAAGGGCCGTCTGCAACAGCAATTTACGGATCAAGAGCTACCAATGGAGTTATTTTAATTACCACGAAGCGTGGAAAGTCCGGAGATCCAAGATTAAATTATGGAGTCCAATACAACGTTCAAACTCCCCCAAAGCGCTTGGCGGTGATGAATTTGCCGCAATATGCAGAAATGGAAAAGGAATACAAAGGAATTGCAGGAGGAAACGTTCCGGGTGAATTATTAGATCCTTCTATATTAGGCCAGGGCACCGATTGGCAAAAGGAACTGTTTAGAAATGCCGCAATGCAAAAGCACCAGTTAAGTCTGAGCGGGGGAGGAGAGAATACTACTTATTATATGTCCGGGGAATATTTAAACCAGGATGGTATAGCTGTAGGATCGGGGTTTGACCGTTATAGCTTTAGATTAAACCTGGATAATAAGCCCCGTAAATGGATCAATCTTAGTGCAAATCTTAGTTTTAATCAAACAAACGAAAGCCTTACGACAAGTTCTGAAAGCCTTATTGCAAGTGCCTTGCAATTGAGCCCTGAAGTTCCGGTGAAAAACATTGATGGTACATGGGGTGGCGGTGATCTTTCAAATCCGGCTCACCAGTTCTCACCTGTGAATCCGGTAGCCATTTCAACATTAACCACAAATAAAAATACAAGAAGGCAATTTTTAGGAGGAATAACCGGCACGCTTAACTTAGCCAAAGGCCTTGATTTTAAAACCTCGTTTAATACCAGTATTGGTTATACGAATTCAACGCTTTACAGGCCTACTTATGCTATTGGCTGGGCGATCAATGCTACTGCTTCTTTACAAAACGGAACTTCACAAAATACTTATTGGAACTGGAATCAGCTACTTGAATATAACAAGCAGTTTGGAAAACATAATGTGGGTGCGATGATAAGCCACGAAGCGCAATCTTCCATGTGGAAAAACGTTTACGCGACAAGGACCGGTTTTTTAACTAATGATATACTTGATTTGAACGCAGGTGATGCAACAACCGCATCTAACTCAGGCGGGTCTGGCGTTTGGGCAATGGAATCTTATCTTGCCAGATTAAACTATAACTACGATAACCGCTACCTCCTCACCGGTACGATTCGCAGAGATGGCTCAGTGAATTTTGGGCCTGAAAACAGGTGGGGAACTTTCCCTTCTGTTTCCGCAGCCTGGAGGATGTCCCAGGAAAAGTTTTTCCATGTTCCTTTTATTTCTGAACTAAAATTAAGGCTTGAAACCGGGATTACAGGTAATCAGGGTGGTGGAAACTCCGCTATTTATTCTCCGTTAAGTGCCGGTGCTACGCCCTGGGGAACTGGTTTTTTACCGTCAGTTTATCCTAATCCAAAACTTCAATGGGAACAAACCAAGACAGATAATATTGGTTTAAACCTTGGGTTGATAAAAAACAAAATAACAATTGACTTTGATTATTACGTAAAAAACACGGATAATTTAATTATGCCGGCAGGCTTGCCCTGGTACATGGGAACGAACGGAACAGCCGCGGTGGCTGCCCCCACGGTAAACGCAGGAACTCTTAAAACGAACGGTTGGAGTTTTACAATAAATTCCACTAACGTAAGTACCAAGAATTTTAAATGGGAAACCAATCTTAATTTATCTCAATTTAAAACCACGATTGAAAGCCTGAATTCTGATAAGGCATTTTTTGAACGCCAGGATTGGTGGTTGAATCAATCAGATCCCTGGACGCAACGCTCTGCAGTAGGAAATGCACCCTGGTTATTTAGAGGATATATTGAAGAAGGAATTTTTACTTCTATTGATGAAATCAATAAAAGCGCAGTGCCGGTTGACAATAACGGCAACAGATATCCGACCGCCGCTTCAGGCGGAATCTGGCTGGGTGATGTAAAATTCAAAGACTTGAATGGCGATGGAAAAATTGATGTGAATGACATGACTTATATTGGTAATCCATGGCCTAAAATGTTTGGCGGTTTCACCAATACCTTTAGTTATAAAGGCTTCGACCTGAGTGTGCTGTTCACTGCTACTTACGGAAACGACATCTACAATTTTATGGCTTGGCAAAATTCAAACCCGAACAACATCAACCTCGGGCGTAACATGATGATTCACGCTTTGGATTATGCAAAATTAACTACAGATAAAGACGGCAATGCGATGCTGGCAAATCCGGGAACCGATGTAGCCAGAATCATCTCAGGTGCAGATGTAAATGGAAACTATGCACGCCAGACAAGTAAATGGGTAGAAGACGGCTCTTATATCAGGCTCAAAAATGTTTCCCTGTCCTACAATCTTCCGCAGTCATTATTGACAAAGCAAAGATTTATAAGAGGTGTACGTGCAACAGTGGGAGCTCAGAACCTGGCTACTATTACAGGTTATTCAGGGCTGGATCCTGAAGTAGGTTCATATGTGGGTGCAAATACCTATACCTCCAACCAGGCTATTGGCCTTGATTACGGCCGGTATCCTTTGACCCCCATTTATACATTCAGCCTAAATGTTAACTTTTAAAGAACCAGAAAATGAAAAAAATTAATCATAAAAATTATTTTGTTGGGTTAGTGCTTCCAATCCTGTTTCTTTCCGCTTGTAAAAAGGATTTTCTGGAAAAACCTCCAACGGATTCAATCGTGGATGCAGGCTTTTATAAAACTGACGAACAGGTAATGGCAGGCACCGCTTCCTTGTATAATCGCGTTTGGTTTGATTATAATGATAAAGCCTCTTATAACCTCGGGGATTTCAGGTCCGGAACAACTTTTTCAGCGTATAACGATCGTGGAAACGTTCTCTTTAATACTACTGCTCAAAACGGCGAAAATAATGCTTCATGGAGTGCGTTTTTTAAAGTAGTAGCCCAGTCTAATCTTACGATTCAGAATATAAATCGTTATGCTGGAGCTGCCGTGACACCATCAGTTAAAAAAATGGCGATAGCAGAAGCAAGATTTATGCGTGCATTAGCCTATCGTTATCTCGTAAGTAATTGGGGTGATGTTCCGATTATTGAAAATAATCTTGATTTACTTAATGATACATCACTCCATAGAAATACTGTCAAAAGTGTTTGGAGGTTTATTACGAGAGAAATGCGCGCTGTCGCCGAAGATTTACCTGAAATAGCTGCGCAGCCCGGAAGAGTTACTAAATGGTCTGCGGAAGGAATGCTTGCAAGATTTTATCTTACCCGTGCTGGTGTGGAATCCACCGGACCCAATGGAAGAAATCAAAGTTTCCTTGACAGCGCTAAATATTATGCGCAGGATGTTATCAACAATAGCGGCAAAAGTTTATTAAACAGTTATGCTGCTTTGTTTACTTATCCCTACGATAATAATTCAGAATCCCTATTCGAATTACAATGGGTTTATTCGCCAGGCTCATGGGGAACTCAAAACAGCGCCCCGGCCTATCTTGCCTATAGTTCAGACATTGCCAATGGCGACGGGTGGGGTGGTGATAAAGGCGCTACATGGTGGATGCTAAGTCAATATGAGGGTATAGTGGCGTCGGGCGATACGATGCTTAAGGGTCGGACGCTGGATCAAAGGCTAAAAGCAACTTACATGATGCCCGGAGCAAGCTACCCTGAAATAACTCAAACACTAAATGGCGTTGATCAAAAATTAGTTTTCCCCTATGTAACCGGCGACGTAAATTTTGCGAGCATAAAAAAATATGTGGTCGGCAAAGCAAAAGATGTTGGTGGACAAGCGGCTCAGCAAAATTATCCTAACGATACTTACATGATGCGCCTTGCGGAGATGTATTTGGTTTACGCGGAAGCGGTACTGGGGAACAATGCTTCAACGACGGATGCAACTGCACTCAGCTATTTTAATAAAGTGCATACCAGGGCAGGGTTGGCACCTTATGCCGATCCTGTTACCGGTGCGGCAATCCCGTTAACATTTGATGAAATCTTCAAAGAAAGAGCGAAGGAATTTGCGATGGAGTCAATGACATGGTACGACCTGGTAAGTCTTCATTATTACAATCCTGATAAGGCTTATGCCATCTTGAACAGCCAGGATAGAGGTCTTTATAATATCGCGCCTGATGTGTTTCCGAATCCGACTTCATGGACAATTAAGAAGACAGTATGGGCAACGAGTGAAAGAAAAATCAACGCGAATTCCGGGAATTTTCTCCTTCCTGTGCCATCTGCAGAAATTAGCCAGGCACCGAATTTAGATGAAGCGACACACCCGGCAGTTGAATATCCATAAGCAATAAAAATCATTGAATAAAAATTTGAAAGTCAAATGAAAACAATAAATAAAACGGTATCATTACTTATTATGACTTTAGTCGTAGTAGGTAGCTTCCTATCCTGTAAGAAGGAAGATCTGCCTAATGGCGGCAAACCAAGGATTCAATATGTAAGGATTACTAATCCGGCATCTGCAGATTCGCTTTTAATTGGAGCGGGGCAAGGAAACCTGATAGCGATAATGGGTGAAAATTTAGGCAAAGCCAGGGATATGTGGTTTAATGATCAGAAGGCAAGTCTGAATCCAACTTATGTAACGAACACCTCTATTTTGGTCCATATCCCTACCCCGATTCCCGTGGAAATAAACAATAAATTGAAAATAGTTTTCTCTAACGGAGATTCCCTGTTGTATGACTTTCAGGTGCAAATAAGTAAACCCCTGGTTAAAAATATGGTGTGTGAGTTTGTGAATGAAGGTGATGTAGCAACCATCCGCGGCGATTTCTTTTATGAACCTCTTACAGTCACATTTGCCGGAGGTGTTACCGGCGAACTGGTATCTGTGAAAGATCAGGAAATACAGGTAAGAATACCGGCAGGCGCGCAATCCGGCCCAATCACGGTAAAAACAAATTTTGGAGAAACTGAATCCGACTTTTGGTTTAGAGACAATCGAAATATATTTATTAGCAGTGATCCTTTCGAAGGCTGGCATGATCCACAATGGGTAGTGAGCAATCCCGGACCTGGTGATCCCGCTAAAATCAACGGGAATTATATCCATGTAAAAGCTAAGTTAGGCGCCTGGAGCTATAATGAAATTGCGGATGGAGATGCGGGTTCAATGCCGCATCACAGTAAAAATATCCCCGATGCTGCTATTTTAAATCCTAAAGATTACAATCTCAAATTTGAGATCAATACTGTTAAGCCATACAATTCCAGCCAAATTAGGATTAATGCAGGAACCAGTGTGCAGGACAACGGAGCCTACATCTGGAATCCGCCGTACGATTCAAAAGGGCAGTGGCAAACTGTTGTTATTCCATATGAAGAGGTTGTCGCGAGTTACGCCGTGAAACCTACAGTTAATCCGAACGGATATTGGACCATGCTATTGATCCAGGGACCCGGTGATTTTGATGCCGATATCTGTTTTGATAATTTCCGTGTTGTTCCAAAAGTTAATAAATAATATTACCACGATATTTTAAAAATAAAATAATGATTAAAATAATCAAACTGCCGCTGCTTGCATTGATATTCGTGACGATATCAATTGGCCTGATCACATCATGTAAGAAAAATAACGATGCAAAATCAAGCAAAATAGAATTGCTGAGTTTTGGTCCGACAGGCGCTATGCATGGCGACACGCTTCGTTTTATCGGGAATAACATGGATAAGGTGACTCAAATAGATTTGACTGGAGCAACGGTGTCTCAGTCTGCATTTCTTAAACAAACTTCTGAACTCATTTTAATAATCGTTCCGGCGGAAACTGTGAAAGGATTTGTGACGCTAAAAACCCCACAAGGTGATATCGTTTCAAAAACCCAGTTAAACCTGGAAGTAGCACCTTCAGTTACTTCAATCACTTCTGAGGCCCGGCCGGGTGAAAAAGTGACCATCAAAGGTCAATATTTGAATTGGATCACAAGGGTAACTTTCGCAAATGATAAAGCGGTGGATTCTTTTGTCAGTCAGTCTTTAACAGAATTGGTGGTAACTATTCCTGAAGACGCGCAGACCGGTCCGTTGGTACTTTTTTATTCAGGAACAGAACCTTTGAATTTTGAAACCATTGATACGCTCAAAGTTACCTTGCCTCTTGCTAGCAAGCCTTTCTCCTAATCCGGTAAACACGCGGATAATCTAACAATTACAGGAACTAATCTTGACCTGGTAAAGAAAATTTATTTCACCGGAGTTTCAAATGCGCGTTACTTGTTTTGTTAGCCAGTCGGAGACACAAATTGTAGTAAAAGTGCCTGCTGCCACAGTAAATGGCACGCTGACGCTCGAAGCCGCTTCCGGTGTAAAAACCGTATCTGCTCTTCATTAAATGTAATTATGCCGGCGATTGTAACGATGTCTCCAAACCCTGTTAATCCTGAAACGAACCTTACCATTACAGGAACAAACCTTGATCTTGTTGATTCCATTGCTTTTCAGAATGCAAAACCCGTTGGAACATTCGTGAGTCGGACAGCTTCTCAAATTGTGGTTAAAGTTCCGAAAGGGCTTACTGAAGGCAAAATAACTTTGACTGTTTTGAATTCCACTGTGAAAATCATATCATCAATGGATTTGAATTTAGTGAAGCCTGCCGTCGCAACCATGTCTCCCAATCCGATTGATCCCGAAACAAACCTTACTATTACCGGGACAAACCTTGATTTAGTTAGCGCTATTGCATTTCAAAATGCGGATCCTGTTACAACCTTCGTGAGTCAATCGGCTACCAAACTTGTAGTAAAAGTTCCGAAAGGTGTTACTGAGGGAAAGATAACCTTGAATGTGCTGAATTCTTCACTAACGGTGCAGTCAACAGATATTTTGAAAATCACCGGTGCTGTTCCGCCTCCCGTAATTGCATTTCCGATTTATAAAGATGCAGTAACCAGTAACTGGAACGGATGGGTAGGTGAAGGATGGGGAGGAACTAAGGATTATGCCAACACAAGTCCTGTAAGAGACGGTGATAAATCTATCAAAATTACTTATGCAGGTGGCTATGGTTCTCCTTTACAATTAGGAGCAGGCAGTAAAATTGACGTAACTCCATATACTACCTTTAAAATTTCGATATACGGAGGCCCGGCCTCAAGTGGACTAAAAGTGTCAGTTTGGGAATTAATGGAAAAGACTTTAGACATCACTTTGGTTGAAGGTAAATGGACAGATTACCAGATCCCCTTTCAGATTTGAAGTTACGGATTTGATACTACCGGAAACAATAGCTGAACTATTTTTTGTGACAGGCCTAAATTAATAGATTAAATGCTTATACAAACTCCGTTATGTCTTCAGATGACATTGGCTCTAAATAAACGCGGAAACAAAGTTTGTGATAAATTATTGATGCAGATTACGTTTGTAAAAGACAGTATGAAAATTAAATGGCTTTTTTTAAATCATCATAACCCTGATAATTGCCTATTCTTTAAACTTGCTTTTCACAACCGTGAAAACCCAAAAAGTAGTTTTTCCGATTTTCCAATAGATAAGAATGCAACTAAACAAACGGTAAATCTTTACCACAATCTAAAGACTCTTCAGAAAAAAGGCATCATGTTTGGCCACCAGGATGACCTCGCTTATGGCGTTGGTTGGAAATATGTGCCCGGCAAAAGTGATGTAAAAGAAGTAACGGGGGATTATCCTGCAGTGTATGGTTTTGAATTGGGCCGCCTTGAATTGGACCATACTGTCAATTTAGACAGCGTTCCTTTTGATAGTATGCGATCTTATATTCAAAAAATATATGAGCGCGGTGGTGTCACAACATTAAGCTGGCATTTGAATAATCCGCTGACAGGTAAAACCGCATGGGATCCGGCCGAAGGAACAGTAAAATCTATTCTGCCTGGCGGCGAAAAAAATGATTTATATAAAACCTGGTTAGATAAAGTTGCCGTTTTTATTTTGAGTTTAAAAGGAAATAAAGGAGAGCCCATTCCAATTATATTTCGCCCGTTTCATGAATTAAATGGCAACTGGTTCTGGTGGGGAAAAGACCATTGCACACCGGAAGAATTTAAGCAGCTTTGGCATTTTACAATTTCTTATCTCAGGGATACCAAAAATATTCACCAGCTTTTGTATGCTTATAACACGGATCGTTTCTCTTCAACAGAAGATTATCTTTTAAAATATCCGGGTGATGAATGGACAGACGTAATTGGCTTTGATATTTACCAGCGAAAAGGCGGTGATGAAGGAAATACAGAGTTCATAAAAGATGTCGATAACATGCTTACTATGCTTGAGGAAATTGCCATTCAAAAAAATAAAATTCCGGCACTAACAGAATTTGGCTATGCTCAGGTACCTGACAGCACCTGGTGGACTAATGTTTTGTATAAGGCCCTGGGAAATCATCAGATATCTTACGCATTAGCCTGGAGAAGTGCAGGTTTCAAACCTTCCGGCGAAGCCGAATATTATCTGCCTTTCAAAGGCCAGGTATCTGAAAAAGATTTTATAAAATTTTATCAAAAGCCCAATATGATATTTCAAAAGAGTGTAACAAAACAGCAACTTTATAAATGAAGCTACAAATAACTGACATAAGTATTGTTGTTGTTTATCTCATAACCATGCTTTTGATTGGCATCTATTTCAGAAAGAAAGCCAGGAAAAATAAAGAGAGCTATTTACTTGCCGGAAAAAAGCTTCCCTGGTACATGTTGGGTTTGAGTGATGCGTCTGACATGTTCGACATCAGCGGAACCATGTGGATGGTTGCGCTGTGTTTTGTATATGGATTTAAAAGTATCTGGATTCCCTGGCTATGGCCGGTTTTCAACCAGGTTTTTAATATGATGTTTTTGGCAAAATGGCTTCGGCGTTCCAACGCCGATACCGGCGCTGCATGGCTCGCTACCAGGTTTGGATTAAAAGGGAAAGGTGTTACTGCTTCGCATAATATCACGGTTGTTTTCGCATTAATTGGTTGCCTGGGTTTCTTAGCTTACGGATTTGTAGGGCTTGGAAAATTCATTGAAATATTTGTTCCCTGGAACCTTGTTCAGCCTTATGTTCCTTTTCGTGTAGCTCCCGATTATGTAGCTCATTTCTATGGTATAGTTTTTACATTATTCGCCATGTTTTATTCCATATTGGGTGGAATGCATAGCATAGTGGTTGGCGATGTGATCAAGTATTCAATCATGACAGTTGCCTGTATTGCGATTGGTTATATTGCTATGATACATCTTCATGGTCAAAAATTAAATGTGCCCAAAGGATGGAACTCACCATTTTTTGGCCTGGATTTAAATCTCGACTGGAAAAATATTGTTCCGGCTGCAACACAAAAAATTAAAGATGATCAATTCGGATTGTTCAGCATATTTTTTATGATGATGTTATTTAAAGGCAGTTTTTGCAAGTCTTGCCGGGCCGGCGCCTAATTACGATATGCAAAAGGTATTGTCCACCCGCTCCCCGAAAGAAGCATCTAAAATGACGGGATTTGTTTCTATTATCTTATTGCCTATCCGCTATACCATGATTATAGGCTTGACAGTTCTGGCGGTGCTTTATTATAATCAGCTTGATCTTTCTACTGCCGAAGGGGGTACGGATTTTGAAAAAATACTACCTGGCGCTATCAATGGTTTCTTGCCTGTTGGCATTTTAGGGATTGTACTTACAGGTTTGCTTGGCGCTTTTATGGGAACGTTTTCAGGAACTTTAAATGCGGCGCAGGCTTACATTGTAAACGATATTTATTTGAAGTACGTAAACCCAAACGCTTCTTCAAAAAAGGTGATCACTATGAATTATAGCGTCGGAATTCTGGTGGCTACCGTCGGGATTATTCTTGGTTTTTTTGCAAAAGATGTGAACTCAATATTACAATGGATCGTTGGCGCTTTGTATGGTGGCTATATCGCATCAAATATGCTTAAATGGTATTGGTGGCGTTTCAATGCCAATGGCTTTTACTGGGGGATGATGGCCGGTATCGTTGCAGCGTTGGTATTTCCTTTTATTTTTAGCGGTCTGCCGCTTTATAACTGGCCCCTTTTATTTTTAATATCAATCATTGGTTGTATCTCTGGCACTTATTTGGCTCCGCCAACTGATGCAGAGGTTTTGAAAACATTCTATAAACAGGTAAGGCCATGGGGTTTTTGGAAACCGATACATGAATTAGTAATTGCTGAAGATCCCACGTTTGTGGCCAACAAAAGATTTAAGCTGGATATGTTCAATGTGACCTTAGGAATTATCGGTCAATCCTGCCTTACCATTTTGCCAATGTATTTTATCTTATGGATGAAACTTCCTTTGTTAGTCACGATAGTCATTTTAGGAATAATCATTTTTATTCTGAAAAAAACGTGGTGGAATAAATTGGAGAATTAAACAAATAAAAATCGTACTGTACCCCATAAAAAGAATTGATATGAACGAACGCTTTCAAGACAGGTTACGTTTCCTGAAAAAAACACATAAGGAATTAGTAAATGGTAAAAATATAAAAATCAAATCCATAAATGGTATTTACAGCCGTTTTGAAAATCCTGTTCTCACTGCGGATCATACACCGTTAGAATGGCGATATGATCTTGATCCCAAAACGAATCCTAATCTGATGGAGCGATTCGGTATCAACGCGGTTTTTAATTCCGGCGCGATAAAATTCCGCGATAAATATGTGCTGGTTGCAAGGGTGGAAGGAAATGATAGAAAGTCTTTTTTTGCGATTGCCGAAAGTGAAACCGGCGTGGATAATTTTGTTTTTCATGAATACCCGATCGTCATGCCACAAACGGAGAATCCCGATACAAATATTTACGATATGCGCCTTGTCGCCCATGAAGATGGATGGATTTATGGATTATTTTGTACCGAGCGCCGCGATCCTACTGCGCCTGAAGGAGACCAGTCAGCAGCGGTGGCACAATGTGGCATTGCGCGTACCAAGGATCTGGTCAAATGGGAGCGCCTTCCCGACCTAAAAACGACTTCGCCGCAGCAGCGAAATGTGGTGCTGCATCCTGAATTTATTAAAGATAAATATGCACTTTACACAAGGCCACAGGATAATTTTGTAGAAGCGGGCAATGGAGGAGGAATCGCCATCGGCCTTTGTGATGACATTGAAAATGCGATCATCACGAAAGAAACGGTGATTGATAAAAAAATATATCACACGGTGTATGAAGCTAAAAACGGTCTTGGTCCTGCACCGATAAAAACAGATTTAGGTTGGCTTCACCTGGCCCACGGTGTCAGAAATACCGCAGCCGGATTGAGGTATGTTCTCTACGTCTTTATGACCGATCTCTATGACATCTGGAAAGTGACTCACCGGCCCGGCGGTTATTTTATGGCGCCGGAAAATGAAGAAAGAACAGGCGATGTATCGAACGTGTTATTTTCGAATGGATGGATAAAAGATGAGGATGGAACGGTCTTTATTTATTATGCATCCTCCGACACAAAAATGCATGTAGCAACTTCATCGATCAAAAAATTACTTGACTATGTGGTGAATACTCCCGAAGATGGGTTCACGTCCGCTGCTTCGGCGGCGCAGGTGATTAGCATGGTTGATAAGAACAAGAGTCTTTCCATTCATAAGAAAAACGGCGAACTAAAAAATCATCATGTGGCATAAAAGGAATTATTTCGGAAGAGGTTCGGAAGGGTTAATAAAGTTTAGAGGTTTAAAATAGTTTAGATTTAGATTCACCATTCACCATTCACGCTAATGAATTTCTATAAAATGGCTTTCCACGATAAAAACGTTCCGATAAATTTGAAAAAATAGTCACCGTAAAAAATGAATCAGGTATTGGATCAATATCGAAAAGAGTTAGAAGAAGAACTGGGAAATATCCTAAGTTTTTGGCAGGATCATACACCCGATTATGAGTCAGGCGGCTTTTATGGCCGGATCAATAATGCGGGAGAAACTTTCAAAGATTCTCCAAAAGGTGCTGTTCTTAACAGCAGGATTTTATGGGCATTTTCTGCCGCGTATAATTTAACTAAAAATGAAGATTATCTGCGAACAGCAACGAGGGCGTTTCATTACATTAGTTCACATTTTATTGATAAAGAATTCGGAGGAGTTTATTGGACAGTGGACTATCAAGGGAATCCACTTGATGCGAAAAAGCAAATTTATGCGCTTTCTTTTGCCATATATGGTTTGAGTGAATTTTACATTGCGAGTAAAGTAGAGGAGGCTAAACTGGCCGCCATTGATTTGTATAAAACTATTGTGCGATATAGTTACGATTATAAAAGTGGCGGATATATTGAAGCGCTGTCGCGTAATTGGGAGGAACTTGAAGATTTGCGGCTTAGCAACAAAGATGCGAACGAGAAGAAATCGATGAACACGCATTTGCATGTTTTGGAAGGTTTTGCGAATCTCTACCGGATATGGCCAGACGAAAAACTTAACGAGCGCATTACCGAGCTGATCTATATTTTCGAAAGGCATATTATTGATCCTGAAACACATCATCTCATATTATTTTTTGACGAAGAATGGAATAAGAAAGCAGCTGCCATTTCTTATGGACATGATATTGAAGCTGCGTGGCTGATACAGGAAACGGCTGAAATACTTGGGAATCCGGAATTGATTAATCAAATAAAAAAACAATCTCTTCTTATCGCAGATGCAGCCACAGAAGGTTTGGATAGCGATGGTGGATTATGGTATGAATTTGATGAAAAAAATGACAAGCTTATTAAAGAAAAACATTGGTGGCCGCAGGCTGAGGCAATGGTTGGATTTTTCAATGCCTGGCAGATCAGTGGTGATGAAATCTATTTGAACCGTTCCTTAAAGAGCTGGAATTTTATTCAAAAACACATTATCGACAAAAAAAACGGAGAATGGTACTGGGGAATAACAGAGGACCACTCAATAATGGAAGAAGATAAAGTAGGTGTGTGGAAATGCCCGTATCATAATGTCAGGGCGTGTGTTGAATTAATAAAAAGAATTTCTGAAATAGAACAGAAAACAAATAATTTTTAAAAACTCAGAAGGCGAAAAGAATGCATTTTGGAAAGACAGAGATGAATTTAGAAAGTAATTCAGGTAAAAGCGGCCATTGCATATTATTTTGAAAAATCGCGTGCCATCTTCACTGAATAATCGCTAATTTGAAGTCTGAAAATCTTTCTTCAATTTTTAAAAAATATATACAATGCAAACTCGTCGTTCTTTTCTAAAAACTTCTTCACTGCTGTCTGCAGGTTTATTTATGGTGCCATCTGAATTCAAAATAAAAAATCCTGAGATCGGGCTTCAACTTTACACAGTGCGCGACGCCATGGACAAGGATCCTGTAGCCACGTTGGCGCATGTCGCTAAAATCGGATTTAATTCGGTTGAAGCTGCAACCTATACAGGATCTGAAAAATTTTATGGAATGGGTCCAAAAGAATTTGCGAAAGTTCTAAAAGATAACGGGTTGGTGATTCCTAGCAGCCATTACAGGTTGGGCGAGGAAAAACAGGGTGGCGCAAATGTAAAAGGTACTATGCTGCATGAATGGAACAAGGCCGTGGATGACGCAGCGGCAGTCGGTATAAAATATATGGTGTGCGCTTATTTATCCGAAGAAGAAAGGGGCGGACTCGATCATTATAAAGAAATTGCGCACCAACTTAATGTTGCCGGTGAAACATGCAAAAAAGCGGGGATTCAATTGTGCTACCACAATCATAATTTTGAATTTGACAAACAAGATGATCAATTTCCCTACGATGTTTTAATGAACGCAGACAAAGACCTGGTGAAAATGGAACTGGATCTTTATTGGGTTAAAAAAGCAGGACAAGACCCCATCGCTCTTTTCAAAAAACATCCCGGGCGTTTCCCTCTTTGGCATGTAAAGGATATGGATAATACAGCGCAGCAGGATTTTACCGAGGTCGGTAACGGAGTTATCAATTTCAAGGAAATATTTAAATATAAAAAGCTGGCTGGAATGAAACACTTTTTTGTAGAACAGGATAAATGCCCGGGTGATCCTTTTGTAAGCATTACAAAAAGTATCAAATACATAAAATCAAATTTGGTATAGCTGCCGTATAAGTGTTACGTATTGATGGACGATTTGCGAAGCAAAACGCGAAAAACGTGTTGATGTTATGCGAAGTTTAAAAGTTGGTTTTTGATCCCGGGATTTGAAAGTTTAATGAATGGAAATAAGTGTTCGCCATTCAATTTGCAACTTGTTCAATTTTCATTTAACTGATTTTAAATCATAAACATTCAACATGCTTCTGCACGCTTATTCTTTAAAAATTGTTATCTCAATCACCCTCGCTTTTGCCTCGGTTCGGGGCGCTTCTCAAAGTGTTGGAATTTTCGAGGGGCATTCTGATATTGGGAAAATCAGCCATCCCGGTAATTCAACTTATGTCCCTTCTTCGGGTGAATACCTCGTTTCGGGATCGGGCGCGAATATTTGGTTTGGCCATGATGATCTTCATTTTGTCTGGAAAAAAATGCCTGGTGATTTTATCCTGCAGGCAAGGGGAAAGTTAATAGGCAAAGGTGTTGAAGAACACAGGAAGTTCGGCTGGATGGTTCGCTCCGGTTTGGATAGTTCCTCTGCAATGGTAGCCGCAACCATTCATGGTGATGGACTTACCTCTTTGCAATACCGCAAGCTTCCCGCAAAAGATGTTGAAGAAATTAAATTCTCCCTCAGCGCTCCGGATATGATCCAACTGGAAAGGCGGGGCAATCAATACATCATGTCCGTTGCCCATTTTGGAGATGCATTTGTAACAGAATCGGTTCAAAATGTAGATCTTGGTGAACGGATGTTTATGTTGGTTTATTTGTTTGTGCACATAACAAAGATGTAGTCGAAAAAGCCACGTTTGATAACGTACGCATCATCATTCCAACTAAAAAAGATTTTGTTCCATACAAGGACTATCTCGGCAGCAATATTGAAACGATGGATGTCAATACCGGCAAGCGTGAAATTCTTTATACCGCGCCGCAATCCTTGCAGGCGCCGAACTGGACCAACGATGGCAAGTCGCTTATCTATAACAGTAAAGGATTGATGTATCGTTTCAATTTGCAAACAAAAAAGCCTGTTGTAATTAACACCGGAAAGGTTACCAACAACAATAATGATCACGTTATTTCTTTCGATGGAAAGATGCTTGGCCTTAGTGCAACCAGCCCGGATGGGAAATTTAACTCAGTTGTTTATACGGTACCCGTCAATGGAGGTGCGCCCACGCAAATCACTCCAACGGGGCCTTCTTACTTGCATGGATGGTCGCCCGATGGCAAATATCTGGTGTTCACCGGACAAAGAAATAATGATTTTGATATCTACAAAATACCATCGAAAGGTGGTGATGAAATCCGGCTCACAAGTACGCCAGGCTTAGATGACGGCCCTGAATATAGCCCCGATGGAAAATATATTTATTTCAATTCTGTAAGAAGTGGCATGATGCAGATATGGAGAATGAAGCCCGACGGATCCGCGCCGGAACAGTTAACCAATGATGAATACAACAATTGGTTTCCTCATGTCTCGCCTGATGGAAAATGGATTGTTTTCTTATCATTTATGAAAGATATAAAGCCTGATGAACATCCATTTTATAAACATGTTTATTTAAGGATGATGCCTGCCAATGGCGGTGCGCCAAGAGTGATTGCATATTTATATGGAGGTCAGGGCTCTATCAACACGCCCTCCTGGTCGCCTGACAGCAAAAAGATTGCTTTCATCAGCAACTCTGATTTGGAGAAATAATTATCAAAACTTACATTATCAAACTTAACATTAAAATGGAATATCAGCTTCGGACAAGTCAAAATATAGTTTTTCTTCTTTTTCTTTTTATAACCGAAAAACAGCCTTCATTCTTCGCAGTCATTTCTTCCAAAGTATTTTGATTTTTTAAATTCGAACATACATTACCGTTATACAAAACCATTATAAAAATGACACCATTAAGATGTAGTGCCTTTTTGCTGCCCGCACTTTTAATTTTTGCCTGTAAAAAAAGTCCGGGAGATCCGGCGCCTGCACCACCACAGCCTCCTGTGGTGGTAGATACCGTTGTTAAAAATCCAACTCCTGACGATCCTTCAATAGCAGCCTCAATGGGATTTTTTCTAAATGACTGGGTCGCGAAAACCTTTACGGCGCCGGCTTTTACTGACACTTCTTTGCCGCAGTCTGCCGCGACAGTGACGGTAAATATTGACGCTGCCACAGTTATTACAAAGGTTCCCTCGAGCATCTTTGGTCAAAACGCAAATATCTGGATGACTCAAATGATCACGGAGCCTTCTCTGATGAGTTACATGACCAACCTCAAGGCTAATCCTATTCGCTTTCCGGGCGGAAGCATTAGTGATGTATTCTTTTGGAATGCAGAACCAGGCACACCTCCGGTCGATGCGCCGGCCACGCTCCTGGATGCTGATGGTAAAGCAGGTCCTTCCAATTTCTGGTTTGGGAAAAATGCGGATAGCTGGACATTTTCTGTTGATAATTATTATAAAATGCTTCAGCAAACGGGAAGCTACGGCATGATCACCGTGAACTATGCTTATGCGCGATATGGAACCGGGCCAAACCCGGTAGCTTCCGCAGCCCATCTCGCAGCAGATTGGGTTCGGTATGATAACGGTCGCACTAAGTATTGGGAAATCGGAAATGAAAATAATGGGACATGGGAAGCCGGCTACCGCATTGACGTAAATAACAATAAAGATGGCCAGCCACAATTGATTACCGGTGATCTTTATGGGAAGCATTATAATGTTTTTGTGGATTCGATGCGCGCTGCTGCACAAGAAATTGGAAAGATCATTTATATTGGTGCGCAGCTTTTGGAAAAAGAGCCGGAGGCGTGGCAGACAGCTACGGATAAAACATGGAACACCGGTGTGTTGGCGCAGGTAAAAAACAACAACGATTTTTACATCATTCACAGTTATTTTACGCCTTATCAAACCAATGCTTCTGCTGATATTATTTTGAACACTGCGATTGATAATACGGCAGCAATGATGAGTTATCTGAAGACTGGTTTTGCAAATGCCGGCGCCCCCGAAAAGCCCGTCGCGCTGACCGAATGGAACATTACTTCCCAGGGATCGATGCAACAGGTGTCATTTATCAATGGCATGCATGCAGCAATGCTGTTGGGAGAATCTCTTAAAAATAAATACGGATTAACAGCCAGATGGGACCTCGCGAATGGGTGGTCAGATGGAAACGATCATGGGCTTTTTAATAATGGCGACGAGCCTGGTGTAGTTAAATGGAATGCCCGCCCTGCATTTTATTATATGTACTATTTTCAAAAAATGCTTGGAGACAGGATGTTGAAATCTACAGTTACCGGATCGGCCGATATCTTATCGTATGCATCTTCTTTTTCATCAGGGCAAAGGGGAGTGATTTTGGTAAATAAAGGCGCGACACAACTGACGGCTAAAATTGGATCAAACTTTACCCCTGGCCAGCGCTTTTATTGGTACACTTTAACCGGGGGAACAGACAATGGAGGTTTTTCAAGAAAGGTTTTTGTCAATGGTGCCGGGCCTTCTGAACTCTCAGGCGGTCCTTCGTCCTACGCTAGTTTGAAAGCCTACTCATCAGTAACAAAAAATGGCTTGAGTGTCGCTCTCCCGGCAAAATCAGTCGTGTATTTAGTAATCGATAAAAAATAGAACAGGCGAACAAGCTTATTTACAGAATTGTTTTGACCTCATAAGCTAAAATGTAGTTTTTCCATTTTCTTATTTGACAGATAGCAATAAGGGGCTGTGTTAAGCCCCTTAAAAACTGGTTTTTCAATTAGGAAATAAAAGAGTGTGGTTGATCTTTCTGTTAATATGCTCAAAACAACGTTTGCGCGTGACCGTGAAATTATTTCCGCTCCATAGAGAAACAAAGAAATAAAATCAATTGCTGTTTAAAAAAGTTTCTGAAAAATGTAGACGTTAATCGTAGGAAAGTATGGGGTAAATATATTAAGAAATATTCATCAAGCAAATTTAATTAATATGAAATAATATCTATTTGTGATATTATTTTTACATCAGAAAATTACTAAAAAAGTTTTTAAACAAAATGTTATATCCTTTTCCCTGTTGTTCTGCGAAAAATTATAATTTTTTAGAATGGATAATCAATTCCTATAGTGGCATTAAAATTCTCGTAACGCCATTGCTTATTAGCAAAGGAAGTTCCAAAAAGATTTGCCAGGCTAATATCAGGTATCTGCCAGCCGTCGTTTTTAATTACATCCGGGCGCTTAAATCTGAATCCTACATCAAAGCGCAAAAGAAAATAGTTGAAATCAAACCGGAAACCCACCCCGGAAGCCACTCCTAATTGCTTATACAAATTCTGAAATTTAAACTGCGTCGTGTCCACACCGCCATCTGGTCGCGTGTTTTTAAAATTCCAAATATTACCAATGTCTGCGAAAAAAGCCATTTTGAAAAGTATCGCATTAGAGAAAAGTGGCGCTACATTAAAACGGTATTCTGCATTTCCTTCTAACTGAATATCGCCCGTCCGGTCATTAAATAATTGATTATTATAAGCAGCCAGCGATTGCCCTCCGACGCCAATTCCGCGCACAGGCCAGCCGCGCATGCTGTTGGGACCGCCGCCAAAATATTGTTTAAAGAATGGGAGCGTAGTGTCACTTTTTGAGATCGGAATGCCCACGCCGGCAAAAGCCCTGAATGCTATCGCTGATTTCGCGTGGTTGATGGTATAAGTGTATTCCACATCCGCCTTCACAAACTCCTTTAAATATTTATTGAAGAAATTTCCATTTTCTGGATTTTTACTCCGGTCTTTCAATAACCCATAAGGAATACCGGATTCTTCAAGGTTCGTTTTCAAAGTGCTTACCAACTTGGGATTCCTGGGATTCGCATGCACGGAATTATAGCTCAAACTCATGCCCATCACCAACGCAGTATTGAAAGAATAGCGCAGGAATGGATTTTTAGTGAGCGTACTGTCGAAAAGGGCGGAACGATTATACAGTCGTCGGTAATCAAAATTCAGGATCTTCCAACTCCATAAATGATTTTCTTTTTTCGAAAGATTGAAGCCAAAACCTGTGTTTAAGATTTGTTGATTGAAAAAATCAATCCTGTTGATCAAAGAAACATTGGTGTTGATAAAGGATTGCCTCGTGATGAGATTTTTATCGTTCCAGCCGGCGAAAGGGAAAATAAATTTAGGGAATAGCAGGCTATTTGAATAGGTAATTTCACTGGAATTTACAAACGTTCCATTGCTGTTTCTGTGTGAAGTATTGAATTCCATACCCACCTTTACAGAGTTCGTCATCCTGATGGCAGACTTCGCGACATTTCGATCAGTGACGGATAAGTTGGCTGAAACTCCTAAAAGATTTCCCGACGTCGAAGAAAGATTATTCGTGGCATTGTTCGCGGAATAACTCAACTCAATATTTCCTTCAAAACCATATCTCTTCAATGGAATTAATTTAACGACCATATCCAAAAGGTTCGTGTCTTTCCGTTCAATGATGTCTATGTTAGGGCTTTCCCAAACACCAACCTTATAAAAATTGTTGATCGTTTTAAAATAATCATCCTGCTTAAATGCATCTCCGGATTTCATTGCCAGGTTGGATCGAAGCACATGAGTTCTGAAAAGCTTGCGATGTTCTTTTAAAATAAAACTCTTGAGCACACGGGTTTGTAAAGAGCTATCAGTGTATAGATCTCCCGGCGCATAATCCGGTAAAATATAAATGTTATTGATATAATATTTTTGAAGATTGGAACTGTCGGGCGAGGGATTCAATTGCACACCCAGCCTGATCGTCGGTTTATCACGCTTTTGATTCGCCTCGGCCAACAAGCGTAACTGTTCGAAAGGATCTTCCGAAACGGTCGTCAGCGCTGCAATAGTAGTATCACCGGTTACCCGTATCTCATCTGCCGTAAATTTATAGAATCCATTATTTCTATAAAGATTTACAAGCCGGTTTGTCTCCACCTGCACTGCGCTCTTGGTGATCGGGCTGTTGGGCTGAAGTAAAGATTCTTTTTTCGTTGAGATAGCGAGCTGTTCCAGTTCCGGTTTGTCGAACAGATAAGCAAGCGTATCCACTAAAGTTCGTTTTCCGGATACTACATCGTAATCAATAATCACCCGTTTTTGGTCGCCATTCTTTTTGATAACGGTATCAAAAGTGTAGGTTACCTGCGGATTATAGTAGCCGAGATAACGCAGTGAGGTCATCATGTTAGAAGCCGATTGGGCCACGGCGTTCGTGTCAAAAGCAGGCGGGTTCGAGATGGAATGTAAAACGAAAAATTTGTCCTTCACATTTACTTTCGCACTGTCATCTAACTGGGTGTTTAATTTGGATTTGATGCTTGATTTTTCGTCTTTATCTGCATCAGATGCCGACAGGTGAATATTATTTTTGAAGACAAAAGGAATATTTTTTTGATACTTTCGTACCGTAGTGATACCGGAATATTTTGTTTTTGTGGTAACGCAGCCCGGCAAAAGCAGAACAGTCATAGTCACAATAAAAAAGGCAGATAAGGGTATTTTTCCGGGATTGATTCCATTCATAATATAAAGCCATGTTGACCAAAAAGATTGTCAAAGATATTCAAAGTTTAAGCCATAAAAAATTACGGGATGAGGAGGGTACTTTTATCGCCGAAGGACCCAAGGTTGTTGCGGAATTGCTGGCATCTTCAAACGCGCGTTGCAGAACGATTTGTGCCGAAAAAGACTGGATTGCTCAGAATGAGCATTTGCTTGAAAAAGTTCCGGCCGGTCAGGTTTTCGAGATCGATAATCATTGGCTGGAAAGGATATCACTTTTGAAAACACCCAACCAGGTTGTGGCTGTATTTGAGAAGTTTCCACTTTTAGCAAAGCCGGTTTTGCAAAACAAATTATCGCTAATGTTAGATGACATCCAGGATCCGGGGAATCTTGGAACGATCATCCGTAATGCGGATTGGTTCGGTATAGAAAATATTATTTGCAGCAAGAGTTGCGCGGATTGCTATAATCCAAAAGTAGTTCAGTCTACGATGGGCAGCCTCGCCCGTGTCAGCGTTTATTACGAAGATTTGATTTCTTTCATTAACGAATATCACTCAATTCCGGTCTACGGCGCTGCCTTGTCAGGCAAATCTGTTTATGAGTTGGAAGAAATAAAAGAAGGTATTTTTTTATTTGGAAATGAATCAAAGGGCATTCATGACGAAATTCTTAATCTCTGTAAATTCAGGATCACGATTCCGCGTTTTGGAAATGCCGAATCCCTCAACGCGGCCGTCGCGAACGGAATCATATTGGCACAATTGAAAAGAAATTAATTTTTTATCCCGTGTTATAGTTATAAAAATCAAATGAATGCTTTTTATTTTATCTAAATTCAATGGCCTTCACCGGCTGTATTTTTTTCACTAACAAAGAAGGAATTAGCAGCATTAAAAAGCACACAAACAATGTTGCAAGGTCTATCGCAAGGACCTGCCACCAAATCACATCTGCATGTGCCACTTTCATAAAATAGGCTTCTTCATCCAATTTAATGAAGCCGGTTATTTCCTGCAAATAACAGATGCCCAATCCTAACAACGTTCCGGCGATAACCCCTGTGAATGCGATAATGGTTGTATTGTAAATGAATATTTTTTGGATCGTGAAATTTCTGGCACCGACGGCTTTTAAAATACCAACCATCTTCGTCCGTTCCAGCACAAGAATGATCAGGCAGGTGATCAGGTTTACCACCGCCACCACCATCATAATTACCAACAAAATACTTTTAATCCGGCCTTGCAGGTTGAGCCAATCGAATATATTTGGATAGATTTCCTGGATGGTTTTACTATACCAACGACCGGGTAAAATATCCGACTCATATAAATAATTATTGACCGAATCAATTTTTTTATAATCTTTTAAAAATATTTCATAGCCGCCAATCTCTTCAGGCGACCAATCATTCAATCGTTGAATAAGCTTGAGGTCGCCGATGCAAAAATTATGATCATATTCGTCGATGCCGGTTTTAAAAATTCCCGCGATCCTTAATTTTCTCGCGCGCTGGGTTCCATCGCTTTGGATAAAAAGTATGATTACACTATCGCCGACAGTCGCTTCCAGGTTGTTGGCCGTGTAGGCAGAAATATTGATGTCCTTACTATAGCCGCTGTCCGTGAAGGAAATCCATTTGCCTTTCTCTAAAAATTGATTGATCCTTTGGAAATCAAAACTGCTGTCAACGCCCTTCATCAGCACACTTTCGATATCATCTTTGAAGCGTATGATGGCTGATTTTGTGGCATAGCGCTCTACATTTTTTACATCGGGTATGTTTTTTAAAAACAACTCAAGTGTGTCATTTTTTTCAATGGGCGTTTCTTCGGCGATGTTGGCCTGCGACATGACCGTTTGCTGAACACGAATGTGTCCCCAGAAACTAAAAACCTTATCGCTGATCACATTTTGAAAACCGTTAACAAAACTTAAAGCAACAATCATGACGGCAACGCTTATCATTGTAGCCGTAATGGCCAGGCCAATGATAAATCGCGAAAAAGTTTTTTGCCGGTTAAAAGCAATTCTTCTGGCTATAAAGGACGAAACATTCAAACGATGTAAATTTGGTATCTTGTAAAACTAATTTTTTTTAAAGCATTTAAATGAAATCACTGAAATATATTCCTGTCCTTCTTGTCGTTTCTTTGTTTATTTCAAATTTTTCAGAAGCGCAATCGCCCGATAGCATTTATCTTAAAAGCATAGCGACTGTTCGCCTTTACAATGGCGGCAATCAGCTAACGATGCCCATCATTAAGCTAAATAGTGGCGACCAGGTGGAACTCCAGTTTGATGATCTGGATGCGGATGTGAAAAATTATTATTACACTTATCAACTTTGTAATAGTGATTGGACACCGGCAAACCTCGGGCAGTTTGATTATATAAAAGGGTTTTCTCAATCCAGAATTACAAATTATCGTTTTTCGTCTATAGCGCTCACACGATACACGCATTACCAATTGCGCCTTCCCGATAGAAATTCATATTTAACAAGGTCGGGAAATTATATTTTAAAAGTTTACCTGGACGGCGACACTTCTAAGCTGGCGTTCACAAAACGCCTGATGGTGCTGGAAAATAAAGTAATTATTGCGGCTAAAGTTACCCAGCCTTTTGCTCCGCAATATTTCCGAACGCATCAAAAGATTCAATTTACAGTCGACCTGAAAAGCCTTAATTCAATTGATGCTTCAAGACAATTGAAAGTAGTGGTTCTCCAAAATAATCGTTGGGATGTTGCCATGAAAAATCTTGCGCCTGCTTTTGTGCGAGGAAATAATGTCGAGTATAATTCTGAAAATTCAGGAATTTTTCCTGCCGGAAAAGAGTGGCGTTGGCTTGATATCCGGGATTTTCATTTGCAAAGCGACAGGGTGCTCACAGCGGATTATAAAAAGAATTATACGGATATTTTTCTTCGTCCCGATGGGCCATTGTCCGCGCAGCGATATGTTTATTACCGAGACAATAACGGCATGTCAATCATAGAAGCCATCCGCGGTTTAAACCCATTTTGGGAGGCTGATTATGCCACGGTTTATTTTTCCTTTGTGCCACCTAACGGTGTTGCCTATACGAATCAGGATGTTTACCTGTTTGGCCAGCTAACCAATTATAATTTTCCCGATAGCCTCAAAATGGTATTTAATCCAAACAAGGGGAAATATGAAACACATCTTTTGATGAAACAGGGATATTATGATTACACCTACGTGGCAGTTGATAAAAGCGCACCATTTAGCCACAGCGAATTAGACGGAAATTATTATGAAACCGAAAATCTATATACGGTATTGGTCTATTATAAATCCTTCATTGGCCGTGCAGATGAATTAATTGGCGTCGCCACTTTCAATTCGCGGGCAGACCAGCCCGGCTTGAGTTTTTAAGCCTCATAAGCTATTTTATAGATTTCTTTATTTCTACATTTTGGGTTATTTGGGACATCATCTGCTAAAGTAATTTATACTGCCTGCGGGGGGAAATAGCGCATCTTCACTTACCTCCTTGCCAACTATAGTGAAGGAAATTCGTTCATCGATCCCACAGACTTGATCCTCACAAGTCAAAACATAGTTTTTGCAATTTTTATTCTTTATCTCAAATGTCGGTTTTTTGTAATTTTTTTAAATACACATGCTTCCTTCGGAAATTCACTGGAGGTTTTTTTTTAAATTTAGTTTGATTTTGTAAAAACGTTTTATTTAAATTTCAACTGGTGTATTTCAGAATATCGCAAATGCTGCCAACATAGTTTTCAATAGCCCAAAGCCTCATGGTGAAGATTCTGACTTACCTGTTTGTCAGAAAAAGAATACTGTCATTTTTAACCGACGAGGAGTATCTTTTTCCACTTGCCTTTATCAACCAAACTAAATAATAACGCATGAAATTTATTATCGAAACTAATTCTTTGAGAAATCTTTTTTTCATCGCGTTAGTATTTTTTACGCAGCCGCTTTTTGCACAACAACCTAATGTAACCGGGCATATTACCGACGCTTCCGGGAAAGCACTTGTTGGTGTGAGTGTCACTGTGAAGGGGAAAAATGTATCGACAGCCACGGAAGATAACGGAAACTTTTCGATCGCCGCCGGCGCTAATGATGTGCTGGTAATTACTTCCGTTGGACTTAAAACGCAGGAAGTAAAAGTCAATAACAGATCGTCAATCAATATTTCAATGCTTACCGATGAACGCAGTATGAGCAACATCGTAGTAACGGCGCTCGGTATTAAAAGGGAGCGTCGTGCCCTCGGTTATTCGGTCACTACCGTGGCCGGTTCTACACTCACGGAAGCGCGCGAGACGAATTTTGTGAACGGCCTTGAAGGAAAAGTTGCCGGTGTTAATGTCAGCAATGTCGCTACCGGTGTTGGCGGTTCTTCAAATGTGGTGATACGTGGTATTTCAGATATTACCGGTGCGAATCAACCGTTGTATGTCATCGATGGCATTCCCATGCAGAACAGCACTTACCGCCAAACGGACGTTGGTGGAGGATACGGCGGCGCTGATGGCGGCGATGGAACTATAAATATCAATCCGGATGATGTCGAAACGATCACCGTTCTTAAAGGATCTGCAGCCACTGCGTTGTATGGATATAGAGGAAGCAAAGGCGTGATATTGATCACAACCAAATCAGGAAAAAACGCGAAGGGTTCTGGGGTGGAATTAAATTCAAATTATGTTGTGCAAAATGTGATCGACAATACCGACTGGCAAAAAACTTATGGCCAGGGATCGGATGGAGCAAAACCGGTGGATGCAAGTTCCGCATTTGAACTCGGCTTATCCAGTTGGGGAGCTAAATTAGATGGCTCTTCCACTTTTCAATTTGATGGAGCTCAAAGGCCCTACAGCGCTGTCTCTGGTAACATTGGTCGTTTTTATAAAAACGGTGGTGCTGCAACGAACACGCTGGCTTTTAGTAAAAATTTCGGTGACGATGGAAGCGTACGTTTTTCTGCAAGTAATTTGGACAATAGCAGCATTATTCCCAACGCGGGTTTTCACCAACAATCTTTCTCTCTGTCTGCTAATTATAAAGTAGAAAAACATCTCGAGCTTCAATTAAAAGGAGAATACATTTCTGCGTATACGCATAACCGTCCGAGTGTTTCTGACGCGCCGGGCAGTGTTAATTTTGCAACGTTATTTCTGCCACCAAATGTAAACATCGCTTCGCTTAAGCCAGGTTATAAAGCAGACGGATCAGAAAATCAATTTTTGGACGATGCTTATACGACCAATCCATATTTTGCCGCTTATAAGTTCATAAACAATACGCGCCGTAACCGGTTTATTGGTTCTGCTGATTTGAAATACACTTTCAATGATGGCCTGTATTTGCAGCTCAGGGCAGGTGAAGATTATTTTGCTGACAGAAACACGATCGTGACGCCCAACGGAACTGCCTACCAATCAGATGGCGCCATGACGGATGAAAATATAAAAGCAACGGAATTAAATGTGGACGCCATCATTGGAAAACAGTTTAAAATAAATAAAGATTTTAACCTCTCTGCTTTAGCAGGTGTTAATACCCGGAAAGCCATTACCGATCAACTGGATGCACAGGGAAATACTTTCCAAACTGCCTACTTATATACAGTGGGTAATCTTGCCAGCCCAACTGAAACTTCCAGTAATCCGCAGGTCGTGAACAAGTCTGTTTATGGCACCCTCGATTTTGCTTTCAAAGACTATTTGTACCTGGGTCTTACCGGCCGCAACGACTGGTATTCGACGCTGGCACCTGGTAAGACAAATTACTTTTATCCATCCGTGAACGCATCATTCGTTTTTTCCGAAATAGTCCACATTCCTAAATTAGATATGGGAAAAATAAGGTTGGGCTATGCTGATGTAGGCGGTGAGGCAGATGCGCCTTACCAAACATTATTGGGCTATAATAATATTGGCAATCTAAATGGATATCCGATAGGCAATATATCAAATGGCAACACGGTGCCCAGTTCAAATTTGCAACCGTCATCAACAAAAGAATACGAGTTCGGCACCGAACTGGATTTTTTCGGAAGCCGTTTACACATAGACATTGCTTATTACAACAAAAAATCGAGCAGGGAAGTGATTCCTGCCGTTACTTCATCAACCTCTGGGTACAATGCGGTTTTGCTTAATTCCGGCACGATTCAGAATAAGGGAATCGAAACGCTGGTTTCGGGAATGCTGGTTAAATCAAAAAGATTCTCCTGGACTGAGACATTGAACTTTGCATATAACAACAACAAAGTGCTTTCCCTTTCTTCCGGTGCTTCTAATTATCCGTTGGGCTATTCGCGTGCCGGCGAAGACGAAGGCATCGGCGTAGCTTACATGTCACAAGCGTTAGGAAAATCTGCTTACCAGATTTTTGTTGCAGATCCGGAACGGGACGACAAAGGCGCGATTGTGATCGATCCTGCCACTGGCGCGCCTACGCCCGGTACCAATTATGTCGATGTCGGATCTGGCATCGATCCATGGTCGACTGGCATTACCAGCGAGTTTCACTACAACCATTTTAATTTTTCTTTTTTGATTGATGGCAAATTTGGCGGGAAGATTTTTTCGGGCACTAATTATTATGCGTAT
This sequence comes from uncultured Chitinophagaceae bacterium, assembly GCA_963706775.1. Taxonomy (GTDB): domain Bacteria; phylum Bacteroidota; class Bacteroidia; order Chitinophagales; family Chitinophagaceae; genus Ginsengibacter. The sequence goes on along the minus strand of CAVPNF010000015.1, from coordinate 336,419 downwards.
CAATTTGGACTTTCTAAATTAACCCTGCCGGGCAGAGATCAGCGATATGGAACCGCAGAATCTTTATCCCCAGGATTATTACAACCTGGTAAGCAATGCCAATCCGGCCATCTTTGTTTATGATGCCAGCTTTATAAAATTCCGGCAGATTATTTTTGGCTATACTTTTCCGTCGAAGATGTTTAATAATAAAATACAAAGTATCAGCCTGAGCTTTGTGGCGAGGAATCTTTTCACCATCATGAAGCACACTCAGAATATTGATCCGGAATCAAATTACTCAAACGGTCCGCAGGGCATTGAACAGGCCCAGGTACCTTATACACGTACATTTGGCCTTAATCTTAATGCTAAGTTTTAACGATCCTTAAAAAGTAAATTCAAATGAAATTATCATCTAAATATATTTTGATCTGCTGTGCCGGCCTCGTGATATTCGTCTCTTGCAAGAAAGATCTTTTGAATATCAATACCGATCCTAATTCAGTTTCGGTGGATGTATTTGATCCTAATAATATTCTTACGGCGGTTCAGCTTTACTATACAGGGAGCACAGATAACGCCATCGAAGTGGAAGAAACGCAGATCCAGGGAGCGGGCGCATTTATCCAACACTGGGCTTCAACTTCGTCGTATTTTTTTGGAGACAAATACCTGTTCAGTCCGGGTGGTTGGGGGTCTTTTTTCGATCATGCTTATCTTAATGAGGTCAAGTATGCGGTAGATCTTTATACCACTACGACGGGCAAAAGTCAATTTGCAAATCTTCACCAGATATCACGAATCATGAAAGCTATGGTCTTTGAGCGTATCACGGATGTTTATGGAGATGTGCCGTATTTTAAGGCAGGCCTTGCTTATCATGGAGCGGAATATTTCCCTCCTTATGACAAACAAAAAGACATTTATACGGATTTGCTCAAAGAGGTATCAGAGGCAGTTGACAGTCTCAATGAAGACGGAGATAAGCCTACAGGTGATATGTTTTATTCCACTTCGGATAACCAGATAGGTGAATGGAAAAAGTTTGGAAATACGCTATTGCTCCGTATGGCGATGCGTTTAACCAAAGTTGATCCCGCCACAGCACAACTCTATGTAAAAAAAGTACAGGATAAAACGATGGAAAGCAATGATGATAATGCGATCGTTCCGCACGGCACCAACGACCCTCTTACCATCAACAGGATTTATCGGGGAATAGGAGAGGACGGGGCCATACAATTATCCGGACAGATCAGTAAAACTTTTATTGATTTCTTGAAATCGAATAACGATCCCCGTTTGCCTGTTTTATCTTTCGTTTATTCACCCAATTTTCAGCCGGGCGATCAACCTACAGGCACGGCAAATCCGGCTAAGCAATTTGGCCTGCCTAATGGTTATGATGCAGGAACTACATCCCATGGAATCGTTAATTCTCCGGGATATTTAGGCAATCTCAATTTATATTCAAGGCCCAGTCCGATCATTTTTAATGCCACCGCGCCGACGTTGGTATTGACTTATGCGGAATCTGAATTTTTATTAGCCGATGCAGCAAAGCGCTGGGGAATTGGCGATGCTGAATCCCATTACGACAATGGCGTGCTGGCTGCCATTACAGAACTGTCTGCATTTGGCGATGCCGGCACGATCAGTGGTGACGATGCACAAGCATATCTCGATGCGCATCCATATAACGATGCGAAAGGTTTGGAAATGATCAATACACAATTTTGGGCCGCTACTTTTTTCAATGAATACGAAGCGTGGAGCAATTACCGGCGGACAGGTTTTCCTGCGCTTGTTCCTGTGACTTATCCCGGAAGTCAATCGCCCGGTGCGATTCCACGGAGAATGGCTTATTCCACGGTTGATAAGCAAGTGAACTCCGCCAACTATAATGCGGCTGTTGCTGCTTTGCCCGGCGGAGATAAAATTACCAGCAGGATGTGGTGGGATGTGAAATAATGTGCTAATGTGAAAATGTGAAAATGTGATGATGTGCAAATGTGATAATGTGCTAATGGTTGTAATGCCGATGTAAGACCCGGAAAAAAGGAATTTCTATATTTTAACTTGTTAGGAAATAGAACACAAAAAAATCAATTACACCTTACGTTCTGCTTCGATGATAATTTTAATTCGTAATTAATCATTTTTAATTTTTAATTCTGTGATGATTGCTAATCTGATAATGAAAATGTGTGATGAGGAAAAAGGAAATTTCTATATTTTGACTTGTTACAATATAGAACAAAAAAAATTTATTACACCTTACGTTTTGCTTCGATCATAATTTTAATTCGTCATTAATCATTTTTAATTTTTAATTTTTAATTCTCTCCTTATATTTGCGCCCCGGCAAGTCTTATACGGCCAGCTCCTACAGAACTCCCCCAGGATCGGAAGATAGCAAGGGTATGTGGTTGAGCGGTGCGATGTGAGTAACTTGCCGGTTTTTTTTTGCCTATTCTCGCCGGCGTCTTCCTCATTCAGAATTATTGGTTCACGATTTAGATTTAAACTCTAAACTCTAAACCCAAAACCCTCTAAACTTCCAAAACCCTCTAATCCTCTAAACTTCCTCCACTAATCAACTCTCAATTCTCTAACTTATATTTGTAACATTTTATACAATTTTAAACATATTATTATTTATGAAGTATTTCATTGACACGGCAAATCTTGATCAGATCAAAGAAGCACACGATTTAGGAATTCTTGACGGGGTTACTACCAATCCATCTTTAATGGCTAAGGAAGGTATTAAAGGAGATGATGCAGTATATCAGCATTATAAAACGATTTGTGAGATCGTTGTTGATGGCGATGTAAGCGCTGAAGTAGTTCATACAGATTTTAAATCTATAGTAGAGCAGGGCCAAAAACTGGCTGCGATTCATAAAAATATTGTTGTAAAAGTTCCGATGATCATTGATGGAGTGAAAGCGATCAAATGGTTCACTGATAATGGTATCCGCACGAATTGCACATTAATATTCAGTGCAGGTCAGGCACTCCTCGCTGCTAAAGCAGGAGCGGCATATGTTTCACCATTCATCGGTCGTTTGGATGACGGCGGTTGGGACGGTATTGAGCTCATTCAGCAAATCGCTCACATCTATGCGGTACAAAATATCAAAACAGAAATTCTTGCTGCTTCTATCCGCAATGCGCTGCACATTATCAAATGCGCTGAAGCCGGGGCCAATGTTTGCACTTGTCCTTTGGATTCTATTCTTGGACTTGCCAAACATCCCTTGACGGATATCGGCCTCGCAAAGTTCATGGAAGACGCAAAAAAATTCGCTTAATTTTTTCTTCTAAATAAAAAGCGCTGCAAGATTTTAATTGCAGCGCTTTTTGCTTTTTTACAATATGATTAACCTCTTCTTCTCCCGGATGATTTAGAATTCGTTTTCATTTCATTCAAAATATCATCTTCAGATTTTAACTTAACCGGGTTAGGAATTTTTTTGATATAGATGTCGAACTCTTTGTGCAGCGCGGGATTTGAACGCAAAACCGCCCTGATGCTGATTTTCTCTTTAGAAAAATTTGGATCAATCCAAAGCTGGTTTCCAAAAAATTTTCCGTCGCTTGCGGTAAATATTATTTCAGATGAGTCCAGCGGCAAATATTTTCCGTTGTCAAGTTTCCCGTCGATGTTTATATAATTGTAAGTGCCTTTTTTGAGGCTATCCGTATAAAGATTTACGTAGATATTTTCTATTTTTTGCGCGCTTGCAAAAGTAGAAATTCCCATAAAAAGTATAAACAAACATCTTCTCAATGCAAATAAATTTTTAGACAGATTAAAAATACCATGCCATAGTTGCATCTGCAAAATAAACATGCCCATCTCTTTGTTAAAAAAGACGATTTTCTACAAAATGGCTTTTCACAAAATTAATAAGCTTCATGCATCATCTTCAAAAGCGTTTGTTACGCAAATTGCTATTGTTTAAAAAACTAATCCATATTCGTTTAATTGTGATATTGGTTTTTCATGAGGCTTAAAAAAAATTTGCACGTTTAAAAATTTCAATTCATATTTGCAATCAGAAATGAAAATCAACAACACATACAATAGCTGGTGGCACACAATCTCCTGATTGTGCCTTGTTATGTATTGTGTATTTAAAATATAACGCCCTGGCACTAAGCCGGGGCTTTTTTTATGTTATGAACGCATTATGAAAAAAATTGAATTATCAACTACGTCAAAAAAATTGCTTGCAGATGTCTTTACACCTGTTGGCATTTATCTTCGTCTTCGCGATCGGTTTCGGGATACGATCCTCCTGGAAAGTTCTGATTTTCACGCCGGTGAAAACAGCTATTCTTTCATCGGGATCAATGCCATTGCGGGAATTCAAATAAGCGATCTGCAGGAAATCGAATACAAATTTCCAAATGACGCGCCGAAGAAAACGCCTATAAAAAAAGATACGAAAGTAATGGACGAAATCTGGCAGTTTATGCAGCACTTTCATATTGCTGCACCGGATGAAATGCCTGTAAGTATGGCGCAAGGCCTGTTTGGCTATACTACTTTTGATGCAGTTCAATTTTTTGAAGATATAAAATTTAAAGCTTCTCCGTCCCGTGAGAATGCTGGCAATAACGCTGTTCCCTTATTGCGTTATCGTTTATACCAATATGTTATAGTGCTCAATCATTTTAAAAATGAGCTTTTCATTTGCGAAAACCACATCAAGGGAATTGAAAGTGAAGTGGGCTTAATTGAAAGCATCATTAGAAGCAAAGATGTTCCCGCCTATCCTTTTTTCGCCCAGGGAAATGAGACTTCGCCAATATCTGATGAAGAATATAAAACGATGGTGAAAAAAGGAATCGCCAGTTGTGCCCGCGGTGATGTATTCCAGGTGGTGCTTAGCAGAAAATTTCAACAAAAATTTTCGGGCGACGAGTTCAATGTGTATCGTGCGTTAAGAAATATAAATCCAAGCCCTTATCTCTTTTATTTTGATTACGGCGATTACCGCTTGTTTGGCAGCAGCCCTGAAAGCCAATTGATCGTGAAAAATAATCGCGCCGTCGTTCATCCGATTGCGGGTACTTTCAGAAGAACGGGCAACGATGCAACCGACGAAAAATTGGCGGAAGAATTATTGAAGGATAAAAAGGAAAACGCTGAACATGTGATGCTTGTTGATCTTGCGCGAAATGACCTGAGTCGTTTGTGTCATGATGTAAAAGTGAGCCGCTTTTGTGAAGTACAATATTTCTCCCATGTAATTCATTTGGTAAGCGAAGTAAAAGGCAATGTTGATCCCGGCACCAATCCATTTGATTTGCTTGCGGTTACTTTTCCGGCCGGTACACTGAGTGGCGCGCCGAAATACAAGGCCATGGAGCTTATCGATGAATATGAAAATAATCCACGAGGCTATTATGGCGGTTGCATCGGATTCGTCGGTTTCAACGGAAGTATCAATCACGCGATCATGATCCGCACTTTCTTAAGTAAAAATAATCATCTTAATTACCAGGCGGGAGCGGGCATTGTTGCTGCGTCTAATCCTGGTAGTGAGTTGCAGGAAGTAAACAATAAATTAAATGCATTAACAGCCGCTATCAAATCCGCGGAAAATATTTAAGCAATGAAAATTCTGATTTTTGATAATTATGATTCGTTCACTTACAACCTCGTTCATGTCGTTGAGAAGTTGATTCATGGGAAGGTCGACGTATATCGCAATGATAAAATTCCTCTTGAAAAAATAAAGGAATATGATAAGATCATATTGTCACCCGGCCCGGGCCTTCCTTCCGAGTCAGGGCTTCTCCTCCCGCTTATTCGTGAATATGCTTCAACTAAATCTATGCTGGGCGTATGTTTGGGCCAGCAAGCGATAGGAGAAGTTTTCGGCGGAAAACTCGTGAATTTGTCAACAGTCTATCATGGCGTTGCCACCAAAATAATTGTGAATGAAAAAAGAACGATCGCAGACAATGATGTATTTGGATCGCTGCCAAATGAACTGGAAGTGGGAAGATATCATTCCTGGATCGTGGATAAAGAAAATTTTCCGGATGTTTTGGAGATAACAGCAGAAGATGAAAATGGATTTATTATGGCATTGCGCCACAAAACTTTTGACGTGCAGGGCGTACAGTTTCATCCGGAAAGTGTGCTAACCCCAATGGGTGAAAAAATTATGCAGAACTGGTTAAAAATCTGATGATGAAAAAAATCTTACAATACTTATTTGAACACAAAACGCTTTCAAGAGAAAATGCGAAAGAAGCGCTGATCAATATTTCTAAGGGCATGTATTCTGATGCGGAAATCGCTTCTTTTACCACGGTCTTTTTAATGCGTAGCATTACGATTCCTGAGCTGCACGGTTTCAGAGACGCGCTAATGGAATTATGCGTGCCAGTTAACCTGGGCGCTCATGATGTAATTGATATAGTTGGCACAGGCGGCGATGGAAAAAATACGTTTAATATATCAACATTAAGTTGTTTTATCGTTGCGGGCGCCGGACAAAAAGTGGCGAAGCATGGCAACTACGGTGCGACGTCCATCAGCGGATCAAGCAATGTGATGGAAACTCTTGGCTATCGCTTTTCGAATGACAATAAAAAACTTCTTAATGAAATAGAGGAAGCGAATATTTGTTTCATGCACGCACCGTTGTTTCATCCGGCGTTGAAAGCCGTTGGGCCGATAAGAAAAAGCCTGGGCGTTCGAACTTTTTTTAATATGCTCGGGCCGATGGTGAATCCTGCGTCCCCGGGAGTACAAATGATAGGCGTTTATAACCTTGAAATGGCAAGAATTTATTCTTATTTACTTCAGCAATCGGATGCGCGTTTTATGATCATTCACAGCCTTGACGGATATGATGAAATTTCGTTGACCGGCGATACAAAAGTAATTACGAATAAAGGCGAGCAAATATTAACACCCGAGTATCTTGGAAAAAGAATTGTTAATCCAACGGATATTTATGGCGGCAACTCAACCGAAGAAGCCGCAAAAATATTTTTGAAAATCGTAAAAGGAGAAGGAACATGGGCGCAAAATGCCGTGGTAATCGCAAACGCGGCGATGGCACTTTATGCGACCGGGAAATTCGCCAATTATGAAGAGTGTTACGCATTAAGCGTTGACAGCCTCGAAAGCGGAAAAGCTTATCATATTTTTCAACAGTTAATCAGCCTTCAATAATGAATATACTTGACACGATAATCGCAAAAAAGAGAATTGAAGTAACGGAATCAAAGCTGAATAAAAGTCTTTCGGAATTAGAAAACAGCATGTTGTTCAAAAACGAAACTCTTTCCTTTAAAGAATTTTTGTTGCGAAAAGATAAAACAGGAATTATAGCCGAGTTTAAAAGGCAATCGCCATCTAAAGGAATCATCAACGGAACATCTTCGGTTATTGATGTCACCTCAGAATATGCGAAATATGGAGCCAGCGCGATTTCTGTATTGACTGACAAAGAGTTTTTCGGAGGCTCGCTTAATGATTTATTGCAAGCCCGGAAGAATGCGATTCCTGTTTTAAGAAAAGAATTTATTATTGATGAATACCAGTTAATCGAAGCAAAAGCTTTTGGCGCCGATATTATTCTATTGATTGCTGCGTGTCTTTCCCCAAATGAAGTAAAATCTTTGGCCGGAGTTGCGAAAAGTATTGGGTTAAATGTGTTGCTTGAAATCCACGATGAGCTCGAATTGGGGCATATCTGTGAGAAGGTAGACGTCGTAGGCATCAATAACAGAAACCTGAAAACTTTCAAAGTTGATATAAGCCATTCTATAGATTTATGCAATAAAATTCCCGGTGATCAATTGAAAATTTCTGAAAGCGGAATAGACGATGTTAAGAACGATTTTACTTTTAAGGCAGAATGGTTTCAGCGGGTTTTTGATTGGCGAAAAATTCATGAAAGAGACAAACCCCGGAATGGCTTTTCACGATTTTGTCAGTCAGCTTTCGGGGATCGAAAATGAATCGGTTATTTAAAATATCCGTCAATTATTTCCATCTGATAAAATCGAAGAAACAGTTACCTTGAAAAGTGCAAAGTGAGTGCAAAATTGGAAAGCTTTTTGAATACCGTTGTGACTTGAATGATTCAGCAGCCGTCGCGCCGGAGATGTTGCTTTCGGAAAAATTAAAAAACAGAAATGAAAATAAAAGTTTGTGGCAATACGGACCTTACTCAATTAAAAGAACTTGATGATCTGAAAATTGATTATGCAGGATTAATATTTTACGAGCAATCGCCCCGGTATGCTTTGAAAAATCTCACGGGACAGGAAGTGAAGGATTTGAAACTGTCTATTCAAAAAGTAGGCGTATTTGTGAATGCGACCGAAGCGGAGATTATGAAGCAGGTTGAAGATTTTGGGCTTGATATTGTACAGCTTCACGGCGATGAAACGCCGACTTTCTGCAATAGAATAAGCGACCATATTAAAGTGATCAAAGCATTCAGGATTGCTTCGTTTGACACGAACATAGATTGGCTGGTGAAAGAATACGATGAGGTTTGTGATTTTTATTTGTTTGATAAGGGCTCTGCCGGTTTATACGGCGGTACCGGCAGAAAGTTTAATTGGGCGTTGCTCGAAAAATCTATTATCGGCAAACCATTTTTCCTAAGTGGTGGAATTGCAATCGAAGATATCAATGCGCTCAAGCAATTCAATCATTCCTTCTTATACGGGGTTGATATAAACAGCAAATTTGAAACCTCGCCAGGCATCAAAAATATGAATTTGATCCGCGAATTTGAAAATGAAATAAGAACCAACAATTAAAATTAAAATAACATGTGGCAGGTTAATAATGATGGGTACTATGGCGAGTTTGGCGGCGCATATATTCCGGAGATGTTGCACAATAATGTTGAGAATTTAAAGAAAAATTATTTAGAGATTATCGGTGAGGAAAGCTTCCAAAGGGAATTCAACATGCTTTTAAAAGATTATGTGGGAAGGCCAACACCGCTATACGCGGCTGAAAGATTAAGTGAAAAATATGGCGCTCACATATTTTTAAAGCGCGAGGATTTGTGCCATACCGGCGCGCATAAAGTTAACAATACCATCGGCCAGATATTACTCGCAGAAAGGCTGGGTAAAAAAAGAATTATCGCAGAAACAGGTGCAGGTCAGCATGGTGTGGCCACGGCTACTGTGTGCGCTTTAAAAGGATTGGAGTGTATCGTTTATATGGGCGAAAAAGATATTGAGCGCCAGGCGCCAAATGTGGCGAGAATGAAAATGCTCGGGGCAAAAGTGATCCCTGCGATAAGTGGGAGTAAAACGCTGAAGGACGCTACCAACGAAGCGATCAGGGATTGGATCAATAATCCTTTGGACACTTATTATTTGATCGGAAGCGTTGTGGGGCCGGATCCTTATCCTGATATGGTCGCCCGTTTTCAAAGCGTGATCAGCAAAGAAATGAAGATGCAGTTGAAGGAAAAATTGGGAAATGAATTACCGGATTATGTGATTGCCTGTGTCGGTGGTGGCAGCAATGCGGCGGGAGCTTTTTATCATTTTTTGGATGACAATTCTGTAAAATTAATAGCCGTTGAAGCGGCCGGTTTAGGCATTCATAGCGGCATGAGCGCGGCAACAACACAACTGGGTACGATCGGAATTTTACATGGAAGCAAAAGCTATGTGATGCAAACCGCCGACGGGCAAGTGGTAGAACCGCATAGTATTTCCGCAGGACTCGATTATCCGGGAATCGGGCCAATGCACGCTAATTTATTTGCAGGCAAACGAGCCACATTCATGAGCGCGACTGATGATGAATCACTGGACGCATCCTTTGAGCTGGCAAAGTTGGAAGGGATTATTCCTGCGCTCGAGTCGGCGCATGCCCTTGCTGTTTTGTCTAAAATAAAGTTTAATAAAAAAGATATTGTCGTAGTGAATTTGAGTGGGCGGGGCGATAAGGATATGGAAACTTATATGAAAAAAATGCAGGCGGATTAATTAATTGACCGCGTGTGCAGAAAACAAAAACCCAAAAATTGGAAATCAGAATTGTTGAATTTTCGGGAGAACTGGCACCTTATTTTACACGATTGAATAAAGCGTGGCTTGAGAAGTATTTTGTTGTGGAACCTATTGATCAGGAAATGCTTTCCAATCCTGAAAAGTATATCATTGCCAATGGAGGTTTCATCTATTTTGCCAAAGCAGATGAAGAAATTGCCGGAACTTTTGCATTGATTAAGATCGATGAAAATATTTATGAGCTGTCTAAAATGGCGGTTGATGAAAAATTTCAGGGGAAAAATATTGGAAATAAAATGCTGGAGTTTTGTCTTGAAGAAGGTAAAAGATTAAACGCTAAAAAGATCATATTATATTCTAATACCAGATTGGAACCGGCTATTCATTTATATAAAAAATTTGGATTTAAGGAAGTCGCAATCGATGAATCCGAATATGAAAGAGCCAACATAAAGATGGAGATAAACATTAAATAAAGCATGACTACCATTCAACACCTATTTTCAGAAAAGAAAAAAAATATCCTGAGCATTTATTTTACCGCTGGTTTTCCGGAATTGAATGATACGCAGAAAATACTTGCTGCGTTGGCCGCAAATGGCGCGGATATCATTGAGATTGGAATGCCGTATAGTGATCCTTTGGCCGATGGTCCTGTGATACAAAACAGCAGTATGAAAGCCTTGCAAAATGGAATGACCATTAAAATGCTTTTTGAACAGGTAAAAAATAACGATGATCGCATTGAGGTTCCGCTGGTGTTGATGGGTTATTTAAATCCTGTATTGCAATATGGCTTCGAAAAATTTTGCGCTGATGCGAGCAGCGTGGGTGTAAGCGGCATTATCCTACCTGATCTTCCGATTGCGGAATTTGAAACAGAATATCAAAAAATTCTAAAGAAATACCATCTGAATTTTATTTTCTTAATCACTCCTGAAACATCCGAAGAAAGGATCAGAAAGATTGATTCGCTCAGTGAAGGATTTATTTATGCAGTATCTTCTTCTTCCATCACCGGTTCGGACACCAATATGAATGCGCAACAAAGTTATTTTGAAAGGATCAGTAAGATGAACTTAAAAAACCCGGTGTTGATCGGTTTTGGAATCCGCGATAGGGAAACATTCGGGCAGGCCTGTAAATTCGCGGCCGGCGCCATAATCGGCACGGCTTATATTAAGGCAATTGAGAATGCAGCTGACATCAATGAAGCAACGGGAACGTTTCTTAACTCAATTTTACAAAGCTAAAATGAGCTCAAAGGCTTGATTTACTTTAAAAAAATTAAATTTGTCTGATATTGTATAAATTATGAAAAGAATTTTTTATCTGTTATTGGCTTTGCCATTTGTAGGATTTTCCCAGGCTCCTGCTTCGGAAAGAAATCCTCCTGCGGGAGATGGTTTCGAAATTTCAGGAAATATTACGGGTTATGAAGATGGAACCTCGGTTTCTTTTTTAAATGAACAAACCGGAACTCCCGAAAAACAAACCACGATTGAGAAAGGGAAATTTGTAATAAAAGGGCAGTTGAATGAGCCTTCATTCAGGATATTGGTTTTTGGTGATCAGCCGCCGGTGATTCCTATGTTTATCGATAACAACAAAATTCAGATAAAAGGCGATAAAAGTGCCCTGGATCAGCTTTCAATTACGGGCTCTGCCACACAATCGGATTTTGCAAGGCTGTCGAAAGATTTAAAGCCCTACGAAAATGTCTTTATGCCTGATTCGCCTCATGATGATGCATCGGTTGCTGCTGTAGAAAGGATCAGTGAAGAATTCGTAAAGAAAAATCCATCTTCTTTTGTTTCACCGATCGCTATTATTCGAATTTTACAATCGTCACAAAATCATACAAAGGCGGAATCTCTTTATAAATTGATGACTGCAAAAGTAAAAAATACAAGTTTGTCAAAATATGTGAAGCATGAAATTGACGAAGCTAAAATCAACGCAATCGGATCTACAATAAATAATTTTTCTCAAAATGATACCTCGGGCAAGTCCGTTAGCATTTCTTCATTCAAAGGAAAATATGTGTTGATCGATTTCTGGGCGAGTTGGTGCAGGCCATGCCGAATGGAAAATCCAAACGTAGTGGCCGCTTTTAATAAATATAGTTCGAAGAATTTCACCGTGTTGGGAATTTCTCTTGACCAGGCCAAACCATCATGGTTAAACGCAATTCAAATGGACGGATTAACATGGACCCACGTGAGTGATTTGAAAGGTTGGGGAAATGAAGTTGCTGCATTGTTTCACGTTTCCAGTATCCCACAAAATTTACTGATCGATCCCCAGGGGAAAATTATTGCAAAAAATCTGCGCGGCGAAGCGCTGGATAAAAAGCTGGATGAGTTATTGAAATGATTTATGATCGCTATAAAGTTCTGAAAAGCCAAAATCTACATTTTGGCTTTTCTTATTTATAAAACGTGGCTGTTTAATAATTGTCTTTTATATAACTGCACAGTGTTCTCCAGGCCAAAGTATAATGCATCACAGATAAGCGCATGGCCGATCGACACTTCTGCAAGCCAGGGAATATGTTCTGAAAAATATTTAAGGTTGTGCAAATCAAGATCGTGGCCTGCATTGATTTCCAGGCCTATCTCATGCGCTTTTTTGGCCGCGGCCAAATAAGGAGCAAGCGCGATTTCTTTATTCCCTTTTGCATATTCGGTTGCGTAGCTTTCTGTATAAAGTTCTATCCTGTCGGTTCCGGTTTCCTTTGCCGCGACTACCATTTCGACATCGGGATCAACAAACAGTGAAACCCGAATACCCGCTTTTTTAAAAAGATCAACAATTTCTATCAAGTATTCTTTGTTCTTTTTAGTATCCCATCCATGATCAGAAGTTAACTGGCCTAATGCATCCGGAACCAGTGTTACTTGTTCGGGTTTGTTTGCCAACACGAGGTCAACAAATTTTTGCTCTTTTGAATTTCCTTCGATATTAAATTCTGTATGGAGCATTTTCTTTAGCGCAAAAACATCCGCGTAACGAATGTGCCTTTCATCCGGACGAGGATGCACGGTGATTCCATCTGCGCCAAAAGTTTCAATGTCTTTTGCCACTTTCAAAATGTCAGGATTGTTGCCACCCCGCGAGTTCCTGAGCGTGGCGATTTTATTAATGTTTACCGAAAGTTTAGTCATAGCTGTTGAATACAATTTTCTGTTGAGTTTAAATACGTCCTGCTTTTTTAAGATAGCGTGAATATTTTTTCAATCAGTATTTTATAAAATTAAAACAAAACAACCAGTTTTTTTATTTAGAAATTGTTTCTGAATTATTTGCTAAACAAATATCTTTAAGCGCTATAACTTTATTTCTCTCACCTTTTTGAATTCCCATTTTTTAATTTAATAATAAAAATTTCAATGAAAAAAATTGCACTTCTTTCTATGGCTATAATGATTGGGTTGTCCTGTACTCAAAAAAAACAAGAGCTTCCTAAAAACGCGGATGTTTTTGCAGACAACTTAAATGGAAGAGTGGAGCAGATTATAGAAACTGATTTCAAAACGGACAGTACAGGAAAAATTGGTGAACAGGATTCCTGTTGTGTTATTCTCATAAAATATAACGACAAAGGATACATAACAGAATACACAACAGGTAACGCAACGGGCACGGAAAAGAATGAAGAAGTGTTCACGCATTATGATAATGGAGCAATGAAAACGGTAAATAACACAAAGAATGGCAAACGTGTTAACAGCATTTCTATTCGCTTGAATAACGATGGGAAATTCGCGGGTATCGAAGAATCTGATTATGCCAATAAAACGAATTTTTATTATTCAGACATCTCTCAAAATGATTATGTGCAGTTTACCGCTTTCAAAAAATATAGTGCCGACAGTGCTTTGGTATCTGCTATGACAAGCGTTTATGATAAACAAATATTTAAAAGCAGTGAAATTAAAGACGGCAAGGGCAAAGTAATTTATTCCTCGGCAGTAAAGCTGGATGATAAAAATAATGTAATAGAAAAAGCTACAACAAGCGTTAGCAATGATTCTACAACCCATGAAATAATCAGGTACCAATATGATAGTTTTGATGATAAGGGAAACTGGACCGCCAGAACAGAAATGGATGAAAGGAACAAGCCAATAAAAATTACAAAAAGACAAATCACTTATTATTAAAAGTAGTTTATCCAATACTATGCAGTTACAGCAATACATCCTTCCTCCAAGCCATGTAAGCCAAAATGTAGTATTTTAATATTTTAATAAAGAAGCAGTTGATAATGATCGAATTCAAAACAGATTTTCTAACCTTTTTAAAAGAAGAAAATCACCTGAAGTTTTTTGTAAAACAATTCATGATCATTAAAAAAATGAATTATAAATTATATAGAGTTTTCAAGAAGGCAAGACAATAATGAATAAGTATTGTTGCAAAAGAAAGAGCATTTTTTTAATCGACGACTTGCAATGGCATCAAAAGTTCATATCTTGGTAAGCCAAAAAATATATTTTCACAGGATTTAAAAACTGCATTTTATAATTAATTCAAATTAAAACATGAAAAATTCACGTCGCTTATTTATCAAGCAAACCGCAATGGCTGGCGCCGGTGTCCTTGTTGCTAAGGCCGGTTGGAGTGCAAAAAGTTATAGAAGAATCATTGGTGCAAATGACAGGGTAAGAGTTGGTGTGGTCGGCTTTTCCGATCGTCACCGAAGCTCACATATTCCCAGTTTTATGAATCATTACAAAGAATTAAATTTTGATGTGGTGGCGGTTTCTGATATTTGGAAGAAGCGCAGGGAAGAAGGCGCGGCCATCTGGAAAGAAAAAATGAATCATGATATTGTTGCGTGCAGAAATAACGAAGAATTATACAACAAGAAATTGGTTGATGCTGTTTTTATCAGCACGGCAGATTTTCAACATGCGCAGCATACGATCGAGGCCGTAAAAGCGGGTTGCGACGCTTATGTCGAAAAGCCTTTTGCAGAAACAATGGAAGACAACCGTGCGGCGTTGAAAGC
This sequence comes from uncultured Chitinophagaceae bacterium, assembly GCA_963706775.1. GTDB lineage: Bacteria > Bacteroidota > Bacteroidia > Chitinophagales > Chitinophagaceae > Ginsengibacter. The sequence goes on along the minus strand of CAVPNF010000015.1, from coordinate 321,391 downwards.
GGTTAAATCTTCCAAGCAGATTATACAAATTGGTTCGCAAAGAAGAAGCGGCGCTAATTATCATGCAGCAAATGATTTTATTCGCTCAGGAAAATTTGGCCCGATCACGATGGTGGAATTAACGTGGAACGTAAACCAGCCTGGGCGTTGGCGCAGACCCGCTTTGGTAGCACAGTTGAAAGAAGCGGATACTGATTGGAAACGATTTCTTTTAAACCGGCCTTACGAAAATTTTGATCCCCGCAAATACCTTGAGTACCGGCTTTTCTGGCCTTATTCATCAGGGCAGCCAGGGCAATGGATGAGTCACCAAATTGATACCGTGCATTGGTTTAGTGGTCTGAAACATCCGCGCAGTGTGGTTGCCAATGGAGGAATTTATACCTGGAAAGATGGACGAACAAATTGGGATACAACTACTGCTGTGTTTGATTACGGCCCGGAGGATGATCTTTCGTCAGGTTTCCAGGTCACTTTTTCTTCAAGAATGAGCAATGGCGATGAAAATCCTGCTGAAATTTATTATTCAAATGGCGGCGAGCTTAACCTCAACACGAATAAGGTTTCGCCTAAAGGCGGGCTGACAAAGAGATTTGCTGATGAAATGGGCATGCAACCGAATTTATTGCCGGAGATTAACTTATCAGATGCCGCAAAAGTCGTAGCATCCGCTAATACTGGCGGCGACGTCCTCACCTCAAATCATGTGCGCAACTGGATGGAATGCGTGCGAAGCCGCAAGGAGCCACATGCGCCTGTTGAAGCGGGTTACAGCCATTCCATTGCCAACATTATGACGACCGCTGCATCACATACGGGGCTGAAAGCGACCTTTGATGAAAAAACGCAGGAAGTAATGGTTGGTGGAAAAGTGTTTAAATTTTAATAATTAAAAACAGTTCACGATCATGATGAAATTGATAAGGAATTTTTGCGTCTGTGCGTTAAGTGTTAGTATTTGTTCAAACCTATCTGCGCAAAAAAATCAAATTGTAAAAGTTGAAAAAGAAGCATCCGGCAATAAAGTGAATGTATCTATCGGGAATAAAATATTTACAAGTTTTCTATATCCGGATTCATTGGAGAAGCCTGTGTTATATCCTTTGCGCACTGCGGGGGGAACGATTGTTACGCGGGGATTTCCCTTAAAATATGTGGCAGGCGAGCCTGATGATCATCCGCATCATATTGGTATGTGGTTCAATTTTGAAAACGTGAATGGTCTTGATTTCTGGAATAATTCTTTTGCTATCCCTGTGGAAAAAAAGAACTTATATGGTTGGATAAAAACCGATCGTATTCTTGAAATGAAAAGCGGCGCTAAAGGAGTGTTGGCGTATCACGCCAATTGGGTAAACCAGGCGAATAAAGTCTTGCTGGAAGAAACGACGCGCTTCGAATTTAGTGGTAACGAACATCAACGGATCATAGATCGTATCACAGTTTTAAAAGCAGATACGACGGTGTTATTTAAGGATGCTAAAGATGGTTTGCTGGGCATTAGGCTGGCGCACGAATTACAGATCCCATCTAAAGAGGATCAAAAGTTTACAGATGACAAGGGAAATATTACGATCGTGAAAGGCGGCGAAGATAAAATAGCAAATGGAAATTATCTTTCAAGCGAAGGTCTTAAAGGAGATGATGTTTGGAGCACCCGCGCAAAGTGGTGTAAAGTGTATGCAAAGATGGGAAACGATTCTGTCAGCATCACTATTATCGATCATCCTAAAAATCCAAATTATCCAACTTACTGGCATGCCCGCGGGTATGGGCTTTTCGCCGCCAATCCATTGGGGGAAGATATTTTTACTAATGGAAAACTGAGCAAAAATCTGCATCTCAACAAAGGTGAATCTGTTACGTTCAGATACCGTATTGTGATTGATGAAAATAAGAAAACCTTGTCTCCATCAGTGTTAGATGCGTTGGCAGCAGACTTTGCAAAATAGATTTCAATCATTTAACGGCTATTGAATGCCAACTTTTGGGATATTTGTTTCTAAATGAAACTGTTTTTCAAAGGTTGGCATTTTTTTGTTTTCAGGCGAAAACTTAAATTCAAAATCAACAAATTTTCATCTCAAATCTTTAGAGAGAATTTTATGCCGATGAATGTATTTTTACATCACTTTTTTGATATTTCATTTTCCCTCAATTCAATTTTATAAATGGCCGATTTAAAGAGAAAACTTGGGCTTGGTCATGCTTCTGCTATCAATATGATTGATATGGTTGGTATTGGGCCGTTCATTACGTTGCCAATGGTAATCGGGATGATGAATGGTCCTTATTTTCTATATGCCTGGATTGCTGGTGCTTTTCTGTCCATTGTAGATGCAATGGTTTGGAGTGAATTGGGCGCTGCATTTCCACGGGCAGGAGGCAGCTATAATTTTTTGAAAGAAGCATACGGGAAGAATAAAGCGGGGAAAATGATGAGCTTTTTATTTGTTTGGCAAACGATGATACAGGCGCCATTGGTGATCGCTTCTGCCGCGATTGGTTTTGCTAAATATTTTTCATATCTCGTTCCGCTATCGAACATTACGGAAAAAATAGTGAGTGGCACCGTGGTGGTTTTAATTATCATTTTATTGTTTCGAAAAATCGAGGCGATTGGAAAAATAAGTGTGTTTCTCTGGAGCGGAGTGATCATCACAATGTTCTGGATAATAGGAGGAGGAATTGCACATGGAAATTTTTTGACGCCAATTGAAAATATCAACTCCGGACTTACTGTCGATTATGCTTTTGTTACAGCAATTGGTTATGCAAGTGTAAAATCGGTGTACAGTTATTTAGGATATTATAATGTCTGCCACCTGGGAAGTGAAATTAAAAATCCAACGAAAAATATTCCGCGCAGCATGTTCATTTCTATTGCCGGCATCGCTACGTTGTATTTATTGATGAATATAAGCGTGGTGAGTGTTATTCCCTGGCAACATGCTAAAGACAGCGAATTTGTAGTAAGTGAATTTATGCAGGTATTGGCAGGCGATACAGCGGCTAAAGTGGTTACCTGTTTGATTTTGTGGGTTGCTTTTGCGTCGGTATTTTCGGCTACACTTGGCTACAGCCGTATTCCTTATGCCGCCGCGGCAGACGGTGAATTTTTTAAAGTCTTTAGCAAACTGCATCCAACAAAAGAATTTCCTTATGTTTCTCTTTTAGTGTTGGGAGGCATCGCTTTTGTCTTCAGCATGCTTTTTAAATTGAGTGAGGTCATAAGTGCCATACTCGCGATGCGCATCATGATTCAGTTTATTGGCCAGGCAGTGGGGTTATTAATTTTGCGCGCGAAAAAAGATGGAACCATTTTTCCTTATAAGATGCCACTATTTCCATTGCCGGTTATTCTGGCAATTACCATGTGGTTATTTATTCTTATTTCAACAGGAAGTCAATTGATGTTGGCAGGATTGCTGGTAATATTTTTAGGATTGATCGTATACTTGATCAAAGCGCGATACCAGAAAGAGTGGCCTTTTTATAAAGCCTGATAAGCGAAAATGTAGAAACCGATAATTTCTCTTAATGCAGATTTTGATTCATATTTTTCAAATGCGAAAGCTCATTTTGCATTTCTTCTATTTTTTCAAGAAGGTGATTAATGGTTTCTATTCCTTCCAGGTTGATATCAAGATCATAGTGCAATCTTACAAATTTTTCAAGCTTTCTGATGTCATCAGCATGAACATAGGAAGAATGTTGAACCGATGTAATGCTTATCAATCCTGAGCTTTCTAAAGAATCAATGAAAGAATATTCAACGTTGTGATAGATGCAAAAATCTTTAATTGGTATTAATTCTTCCGGCTCCATAGCAATAGATTTAAGATGATAATTTGGATAGCTCTGTGAATAATTCCTTTTGCTTTGCCGTTAAATTAGTCGGCAATTTCACATTCCAGGTGATGTACAAATCACCAAACTGGTCTTCTTTTTTATAAACAGGAAATCCTTTTCCTTTCAGGCGTATCTTGGTGCCATTCTGGGTTTCCGGATTTACTTTCAATTTAATTTTGCCACTCATCGTGTCGATGGTTTTTTCGCCACCGAGCAAAGCGGTATATAAATCCACATCTTCCGTTTTATAAATATCATTTCCTTCGCGCTTCAAGTTCGTATCGTTTTTAATGTTGAATGTGATAAATAAATCTCCGTTGGGTCCGCCGTTTGCACCAGGGCTACCAAAGCCTTTAAGCTTTAATTTTTGCCCGTTTTCAACGCCCGCAGGGATGGTTACTCTTACATTTTTCCCATTGATTGTGATGGTTTGTTTGTGAGTTGTATAAGCGTCACTTAATAAGACCTGTAATTCGGCATTATAATCCTGGCCGCGATATTTTGCCTGGCTGCGCCTGCCTCTTCCTCCACCAAAAAGCGATTCAAAAAAGTCTGAAAAATCGCCTTCCTCTCCTGAAGAATACGTGTAATCATTGCCACCGAAGCCACTGCCAAATCCGCCAAATCCACCTCCTTGTTGTCCCTGTTGCTGACGCGCCTGTTCATACTGGTCGGCGTGTTTCCAGTTTTCGCCATATTGATCATATTTTTTTCTTTTCTCAGCATCGCTCAATACTTCGTTTGCCTCGTTTATCTGCTGGAATTTTTTATGAGCTTCCTTATCGTTTGGATTTACATCCGGATGGAGCTTTCTTGCGAGTTTTCTGTAAGCTTTCTTTATATCAGCGCTGGAGGCATTTTTGGGCACCCCGAGTGTTTTATAATAATCAACAAAATCCATTTTCTTATTTTAGCTTTGAAAATATTTTGAATAAAATTAAGAGATATTAAAATAACAATCTGCTAATCCTGAATTCAGCAACAAAATTGATACCTCAATTCAAAATTAGTGACTAAAAAAAATCTAATGAAGAAATTTTCTGTGTTCGTTTTTCTTTTTTGCACAGCTTGTGTTTCACCAAGAGTAAGTATTACCAATAATATTGCTTCGTCTGATCAAATGATTGTAGATGGTAAATTATTTACAACTGCTTATCAGCAGCGGGCTGCTGAATACCGCGCGCTTTGCTACCAGGCATACAATACTGCACGTTTAAGAATTGATCAATTAAAATCAGAGACAACCGCTAAACCCAGGGCGATCATGACCGACATTGACGAAACAGTTTTAAATAACAGTCCTTACCAAGCCCACCAGGTGTTGCAGGGGAAGGATTTTGAATCAGCATCATGGAATGAATGGACTGCACGCGGCGCGGCAGATACCGTTCCGGGGGCACTCCATTTTTTGCAATATGCTTCATCATTGGGAATTGAAATTTTCTACGTAACCAATCGGGATGAATCGGAACGTGATGGCACGCTTAAAAATCTCAAAAAATTTAATTTCCCGAATGCTGATAATGCACATTTATTATTGAAAGGAAAAGTGTCATCCAAAGAAGAACGAAAACAACAGATTCTTGCTACACACGACATTGTTTTGCTGATGGGAGATAATCTAAATGACCTGAGCAATTTATTCGAAAGAAAAGATCCGGACGACCGGATGAAAGTAGCGGATTCATTTTCTGCGGAATTCGGGAATCGTTTTATTGTACTGCCAAACCCTGTGTACGGCGATTGGGAATCTGCTCTATATCATTACAGTCGTACTCTCACACCTGCCCAAAAGGATTCAGTAATAAAAGCTTCGCTGTATAGTTATTAGCAGATTTTATTTTCTGCAAGCCGGTTTGAAACGCAGAAGATAATTATTCTGATACCCAACGTATTGCCTGGTCAAGATCTTCCGACATAAATCCCTTAGATTTTCCGGGAATTAATTTTCCGAAGAAGTCGGTAAAATCTTTTATGCCTTTCTTTGGAGAAACAATCGCAATCTTTCTCCAGTCTGTAAAATAAATGAAGCCTAAAAGCGCATCTTTGATCCACGCACCGGCGGAATAATTACTTAGCGGTGTATCAATATCCATCAGATAATTAATTTTGCCAAATTCCTTATACACTTTATCGCACAAAGGGTTGACAACTTTGATATAATCATCTTCGGTAACGGATCCGGTTGCTCTGAAGGCGGCCACTTTCGCGGGAAGTCCTTGTATTACTTCAATCATAAAAAAATATTTTTTAATTGAACAAATAAGGGGAAAGACGAAGTAAAGTTATAAATACTCGAAGGAAAAAGTCAGTTTTATTTATAAAAAAAAACTCCCGCATCTTAACTTGCGGAAGTCTTTTAAAAACTTAATCCTGGGTGTGTGGTTTTTCAGGGTTAAATTTTGGCCATCATCAATGACCGGCTTTCATAGGGATTATCATTTTTTGATTTATCGGGACTAACAGTTTGTTATAAATAAGAAGTTGATTGATATCGGATTTTATTTTGGTTTTTCGCGGATTGCGTCGCGATAGAAATCGGAATCATTGGATTTTTTCCTGGTATCGACATTTTCTCAAAACCAGGTGATTGATGCTTTTTGAAAATCAATCAACTTCTGAGACAAAGATAGAGGCCGCCACAGCCGATGCAAGAGCACTATTGCCTTAAATTTGTATCCATGTATTTACTGTCTGATGCGTAAAACAACCGATTGAAATTAGAAAAACTACTTTTTGGTTTACGAGAGATTTTCGTGGCTATAAAAAATCTTCATCGTGACAAATGTTTTGATAAAAATGACAAACAATTGAACTACAATTAAATAATTTTTTTTCTGCCGTCCTTTGTCTCAATGGTTACCCGTAAAAAAATAAGCTAACAAAACCGTAATTATTTTTTTTCGTCTATATTGTACCTGTTAAACTTATTTATTTTTTTATGAAGCAAAACCTTTTCACCAAGTCAAAATTGTTATTAGCGTTTCTCATATCAGTCATGATCTTGAGTCTTGGATGTTCTTCACAAAAATTTTATTTGCTCGCAGGAACTTATACAAATACAGGCAGTAAAGGAATTTATGTATACACTTTCGATGCAGCTACCGGTAAAACAGAATTCGTAAGCAGCACGGATAGTGTGGTGAATCCGTCTTACCTGACGATTTCTCAAAATGGTAATTTTGTTTATTCTGTCAATGAAACCAACGGCGCTGTTCCGGGAAGGGTGAGTTCGTTTTCTTTTGATAAAAAAGAAGGCAAGCTTCATTTTTTAAATACGCAGGTTTCGGGCGGTGATGATCCTTGTTACGTGGCGTTAAATGAGAATGAAAAATGGCTGGCGGTTGCAAATTATACCGGCGGAAGCGCCGCCGTGTTTCCTGTAAATAAAGATGGGTCTCTAAAACCTTTTGCTCAGCTTATTCAAGATTCAGGCAGCAGCGTAAATAAAGAGCGCCAGGAAAAAGCGCATGTTCATGAAACTGTTTTTTCCCCGGATTATAAATATTTATTTACCCCGGATCTTGGGATGGACAAAGTGTTGATCTATAAATTTAATTCGTCTGCAGAAAAACCTCTTGATCCGTCAACTCCGCCCTTTGTTGAAACGCCGCCAGGTAGCGGCCCAAGACATATCACTTTTCATCCCAACGAAAAATTTGCTTATGTCGTTACAGAATTAAGTGGTATGGTAATCGCTTATAGTTATAATGAAGGCAAGCTTTCAGAGATACAAACCATTTCTTCTCATCCAACAGAGTATAAGGGAGCGATTGGCAGTTCTGAGATTTACCCGTCGCCTGATGGAAAGTTTTTGTACGTCTCAAACAGGGGTGAGGAAAACACTATTACTATTTTTTCCATCAATTCGGATTCTGGTAAATTGAGTTTGGTAGGCTATCAGCCAACCGGAAACGGTCCGCGCCATTTTCTCCTGGATCCGACAGGAAATTTTTTACTTGTTGCCAATCAAAATTCAGATAATGTTGTGATCTACAGACGGGACCAAAAAACCGGTTTATTAAAAGCGACAGGAGAGGAGATTAAACTTCCCAAGCCTGTTTGTTTACAGATGACACCTGTTCAATAGTGTTAGGCCCGAATATAACTAAACGAACGGAAGATGGTTTGTACAAAAATTCGTGTGTAGATTAGCGTGAGTAAATTACAATTTCACCAGATCTTTCCTGATGGCTTCTAAGGCCAGGCCAACGCGGCTTTGGACATTAAATTTGTGGAACAGATTTTCGCGGTATCCATCAACGGTTCGTTCACCAACATTCATCTCCGACGCAATTTGTTTGTAGGTCATATCTGAACAAACGTACTGAAGGAATATATGTTCTTTTTCCGTAAGAGCCGGTTCATCGTTCTCTGCCAGAAGCAATCTTCTATAATTAATATTGCTAACATCTGAATTATAAAATCCTTTGGCATGAATTTCTGATAACGCTTTTTCCAGCTCATTGGGATGCGTGTCCTTCAACATGTAAGCGCAGCATCCTGCTTTGATCATTGCAATGATGGTCTTATCAGAGTCGTTCATTGACAAGGCTACAAGCTTTATTTCCGGATAAGTTTTGCTAAGCCATTTCGCCGTCTCTATCCCATCCATCACCGGCATATTGACATCAATGAGCATGATCTCCGGCAGGTTGTTTTTGGACAGCTTTGTTTGGAGATCTGCACCGTTAACTGCCATCACTACGACATTAAATTCCTTAAAACTTTCGAGCATTAAACCGAGAGATTTTAAAAATAATTGATGGTCGTCGACAATTCCTATTGAGATTTTCATATTTTTTTATGCGTTATTAGGTAACTCTATAATTACGGAGGATCCGGCGCCTGTTGAAATCCAATTAATATTTCCTCCAAGTAGTTTTGTTCTATGTTTCATATTTCTGATTCCCATGCCTTCTTTTTGATGGCTTTCGTCAAAACCACTACCATCATCGGTCACCAGCACCCTCAATTTTTCTTTGGCAACTGTCAGGTGGATTTGGATCACGGCCGGATGTGCGTGTTTCATTGCATTTTGCATCGCTTCCTGCACGATACGAAAGAGAATGATTTGTTCATCAGGCTTCAAAGAGATCTTTTCCGGATGCGTGAAGGATATTCGTAAGTGCTTCGCCTCATTAATTCTCGAAGATTCCGCTTCGAGATTATGAATAAAATCAAATTGCTCAAGCCATTCCCTATCCAACGATTTCGAAAGTGATCTTAATTCGCTAATGGCTTTTCCGAGCGTTTCCTCTGCAATCGTAAGTGTGTCAGGCGAACTTCCCATGTTACGCTGCGTAATTCCCAGGAGCATTTTTGTGCTGCTTAGAAGCTGGCCGATATTATCATGCAGCTCTTTGGCCAAACCTGCAAAAGTTGCTTCCTGAACTTCGATCTGCGACTGAAGCAAGGTTTGTTCGAAAGACTTTTGCATTGCTTCACGTTCCTTGATATAGTCATTATTTTTTACGCGATAACGGACAAAGAAAAACATAAGGAAGGCCGCGAGAAGTAGCAATACAATCGTTGTAAATATAACCCCAAATATCATGTTTTTGTTTTCAATGTCTGGTTACTTAGAAATCCAATTGTGAACAGCGAATATAAAAGTAAACTCAAAGTAAACGTAATAAAGCGATAAATGGCGCCATCTTTATCAAGATTGTTTGCAATTATATAGTCTATGAATCCGAGGTAAATAAAGTTGCCGACAAAATAAAATAATATTCCCGTCGCGATCCAGAACATTGGTATTTGAAAATAGTTGATAATACCTTCCGATTTAAAAAGCGATACAAAAAACAACAGGCACATAATGATAGTGATCAAACTTCCCACCATATATACCGGCGAGTTAAATACGTAAAATCCATTCTTTTCGAAAACACTCAGGAAACTAAGAATTGTGAAAATCAGGAATCCAATTGATAAAGCGACTGTTAGTTTTTTTAGTCGTTTTGTTTGAAAGCTTTTATAAAAAATGCAGAAAAAGAATATGAATTCCACAAGCAAATAGCTGTTGAAAATAAAATGATTACTTTCCTTGAACCTTGCGGAATATTGATATCCCACAATGGCAATAATTTGGGTAAAAAGCATGTACCAAGTGAACACCCTGATCCATTTTGGACGCAGGCGCTTGTAAAGAACAATGATGGTCACGAGGCTGATTAGAAGGGGTAAGGAACTGACTAATAGGAAGATCATTGATATTTATTTTGGACAGGAAGGAGGGCAAAGCGGATACGCATCTCCACCAGAACCTGCATAATCCTGCTGCGTTAAATTACGGGCGGCTACCGGCTTTTCTTCACTGTCGTTCAATTGATCCACACTATTTTCAAAAGTCGGATTGTTAGAATCTACAGAATCTTTTGTTGCCACAAAAATAACATTATGCAAGCCATGATAATCCATTGCGGAATCTTTATGCGTGCTTTCATGGTGGCAGCCATAATAAATTCTAAGGCCATCGGCATCATTTGCATTTAATAAGGTTTCCAAATCTTTCCGGCTCACCCACGCAGAGGACGCTTCTTCGATACCGGCTCTTTCAGGAAACTTTTTTTTGAGATTGTCCGTTGAGAAGCTTTGAATGTTCTTTTTGTACGCTTCTCTCATTTTTGCAAGAGTGGCTTTTGACACCGGTTTCATGTTGTTTGTTTTAAGTATAAAAATATTTTAGTTATTCCTAAAATTATTTGTAGCAAGTTGGATAATTTTTCGGGGCCTCGATCAGTATTCTACGAATTTCAGCCGGGGAATTTCCCCTTTGTCAACAAGTAAATAATAGGTATTAAATTTTAAATGAAAATCACAGAATTGCGTTTCGGTTAATTCAGCAGTTAATCGATGGATAAAAATATAAAATTTTTTTATGTAATGTGTTTTAAATTTTTACATAGGAGTGGATAACGATTTTATTTGCTAAAACGACTCCTTCCTTCTGACCTGGCATTAGAACATTGTTAAAAAATATCATAACTCCCAAATTGATTAAACTACATTTTGACTTCTCAGGCATGACATAAAAAAACTTCTGCATGGATTAGGTGCAGAAGCTTTAAAAAAATTAACCAGTGGGTTTACTGATTTTTCATGGATAAATTGGATGGCGTTTTGACGCCCGGTTTCATCGGATTTATTATTTGTCCCTAAAAATTATCGGGATAAAAAAAAGTAGAAGTTGATTGATATCGGATTTTATTGGTTTTTCCCGGATTAGAGGATCCCGATCGTGATCGGATGAATAGTTTCAGAGGATTGAATTCATGATTAATGTTTGTTGAACATCAATCAACTTCTGGAACAAAGATATGCACTTCAAAAATCTGTACAATCGCATTAATGCCTAATTTTCCAGCTATTGTATTTACGGAAAGGATAGTAAAAAAACGTGACAAAAAGGGGAAAATTACGGATATCCTTATCCGTTAGATTTCAAATTGGAAGCAAAATGCAGACAAGCTTATCCGAAAAATGTTATCACATTTTATTTTGTTTGGACAATCTAATAGCGCGGAAATATTCTTTCTAAATCAAAATTCATAACCGGACGAGGTCTTTCCTGATGGCCGCGACGGCAAGGCCAACTCTGCTTTGCACCTTAAACTTGTGAAAAAGAGCTTCGCGATATCCGTCAATCGTGCGCTCACTTAAATTCATTGCCGTTGCGATTTCCTTATAAGTCAGATCTGTGCAGGCGTGGCCTAAAAATGTTTTTTCCTTTTCAGAAATGGAAAACATTTCATTTTCAGCAAGCAATAGCCGGCGATAATTTGTGCTGATTGCATCGGAGTTAAAAAAACCCTTAAGATAAATTTGTTTGAGCCCGTGTTCAAGCTCTTCCGGTTGGTAAGTCATCAGCATAAAGGCACAACAACCAGCTTTAATCATATTAATTATTATTTGTTCGTTGTTGCTGAAGGACAATGCAGCCAGTTTTACCGTGGGGTAATTTTGATTGACCCATTTTGCGCTCGTTATGCCGTCGTCCGGGAATCCGTTTATATCAATTAGCATGATGTCAGGAAGATTTGGAGGCCGGATCTTCCCGGGTAATTCTTCAGGGCAGCTAATTAACACGGTTACATTGAAATCTTTAAAGCTATTAATCATCATCGCAAGGGATTTCAAGAAAAGAGGATGGCTGTCAACAATGCCAATTGATATTTTCATTGTCTATTTTCTTTAAAGGGTTATACGATGGGTTCAGGAGGCGCGGAAACCAGTAGTCAGCCGTCAGATTGGCAAAGGTGCTTTAGGTAGGTATTTATTTTAGAAACTTTTATGCACTATTCTTTTTGCTAATAATGTATTATAAAAAATCGGTGCATTCATTTCTCATCACTCTTAAAGTTAAAGCGATTTTTTCTTCAACAATAACTACTTTCAAATATGTCAATTTTATGACTGAGTAAGACTGCCATTCAATATAAGACTGCCATTCAATAATCAACGTTAGCCTAGCTTGGTATCTAATGAAATCAATCGGGATAAAATATTTGGCCAGACCTGATTTCCGAGTAAAAACACCCTTAACCGGGGGAGATTTCTTGAAAAAAGATTTGGTAAATTCTTGAATGGGATCAAGGATTTTAACCGAAAAAACGGGCCAAAATCCCGGCTTGATTGATTTGAATCCATTGATCTTTGTGTCGCAAAGAGAAAGGTAATTAGTTTGCTAAAACCTTCTTGAAGTTGACCAATAAATAGACGGCAGTTAGTTTATCGATATGCCGATCATCAATTAAAATCCCGGTTCCTTTTTAAACACACCCGCGCCACTCAAATTACGAACGATCGCCAGGAACGTCCGGAAAGTTATGCCGGAATTCTGTCGGTCCATTTAAATCGCTTTGTTATGAGCTACCAGTTATTAAAACATGACATCCTGTTTTACCAACGATTTTTAAAATCTGCGGGATATTATGGCGGTATTTTAGACGGACAGTGGGGACCGGTAACTAACCAGGCTGATGCAGATTTTGTGGCGGAAAGCAATTCGATAAAAACTCAGTATGGAATTTTTGATGCTGCGAGTGAATCTAATCTTATCACTCTGATACCGAAGGCACAAATAGAAGCCCGAAAGTTTTTAGATATGGCAAAGAACAATAGCGCCATCGACGTCAGGATACTATCAGGCACGCGCACCTATGCCGAGCAGGATGAACTATATAGTCACGGACGAAATGGGGATGGGAATCCCATTGTCACCAACGCGAGAGGAGGCCAGAGCAATCACAATTTTGGTATCGCCTGGGATATTGGATTGTTCGATACTCATGGAAATTATATATCGGCTGATGCCGGATACAAATCATTTTCTTCCATTGTGCTACCAGCCATGAACACGATAGAGTGGGGTGGAAATTGGATTCATTTTAAAGATTATCCTCATTACCAGTTGAAGCCTGTGAGTGAAGATGAAATGGTTATCCGGCAATTGTTCGAGGCCGGAAATACCTATGTATAAACCGAAAAAATAGTCATTAGAAGCATAGGTTTATTAGTTTTTGAGTTTATAAAAAAGTTGATATGTCAAACACAGTTGAATTAATACCACAGGACAAATCGAATGCCTGCTGGCTTGCGAGTTCCTCGATGATGGAAACCTGGAGGACAGGTACCCACCATTCTCTTGCTGATACTTTGATGGTGCTTGATGCATCCGGCACTAGTTTTTCATCAATTTATAATAACGATCAGGGCCTTAGTTTTTCTCAGGATCAGACTATTGTCCAAACTTTGGGACTGACAGCACTGCCCCCGGCGAGTTACACGATAGAATACCTAACCAGCATTTTAAATTCAAGTCCAATTATGGCAGTGATCATGTATTCTTCTTCTTCGAATATCGCCCATATGATCGTGATTACGGGGATATCAGGAGATGGAACGCCGGATGGAACGTCATTACAAATTAATGATCCGTTGCCTCTCAATTCCGGTAAGACTTATACCATCGCTTTAAATGATTTTCTAAGCAAATTTGAACAGGTGGTAGCGTACGAAAATAATTTTCCCAACACAGACCTTACTTCCCAATTATTCTATTTTGATTCATCGGCTAATGCGTCTGGTTCTACTGATACTTCTTCCGGTAATTCCACAGATAGTTCGGCAAATTCTTCTTCTGATAATTCTGCAGGTTCGGCAGATGACACATCATCAAACAGTAGCGCTGAAACAAACAGCAGCAATGCAGGAAGTAATGATAATGCATCGAGTTCATCGACAGATAATACGAACACTAATAATTGAGCTCCGTGATAGAAATAATGGGCGCACGAGGTCTGAACAGTGAAATCAAATTCTTAAAAACGAACAATAAAATTCTATAGTTAAAAATTTCAAAATCTATAAAATGGCTTATCAGAGTTTATAAAAAAAATATCAATGGCTTATCCATAATGCCAAAAATCTATGGACGCTAATTTCTGCTTTGCGAGAATGGGCAGGACGAATTTACAATCTTTAAAATTTACAATCATGGACGTTTACAAAGTTTTGGATGACCTTAAAAAAAGAGCGGCCGGAGTTGATCCCAGCACTAATAAAATGCCGGAAGGTTATTTTGTCTCCTTCAGGCCCATCGGTCTTCCCATTGCGCCGGAAGATTTTTCTAATCCCTGGTCACCGTTCGGCTCTGAATTAGTTGGCGCTACTACGTCAGCAATGTCTGAAGCTGCCAAGATTAACCCACCCGCTACATCGGCTACACCCATGCCTTCGAGCCCTCCTCCCCAGGTTGATCTTCAAAGCCTGATCGCTGCCAACGTAGGTCAAAGTGAAAAAAATTATTACAACACTTTCTGGCTTACCAATGACAAGCTTGCGATGAATGCTCAGTGGACTGTCATGCCTGATGCAGGCTCCGTTGATTCTGCATGGTTTGCCATCATAAATGGCGCTCAGGAAGTTACTTCCAACATGGTACTTAACAGTGATTTGCAAAAATCAATTGATGCCGCTAAAGCTGTTCTCGTGGATCCCGCGACCGGCAATCCGACTCCGCACTATAATGCCTATTTATACTACCAACAAAAATATTTTGATGCACAGCAAAATTTAAATGGGCAATATGCAAATGCAGTTACCGACCCCACAAAGTTTGCGATGTGGCCCATAACTGGAAAAATTCCCCAGGAAAAAGTGAACTCTGCGCAGGAGACCTGGGCCGGGCTTGGATTTAAAAATGAAATCGAAACAGCCATGGATACGCTGCATGCACAAGGTATCGACCCTTCAATAGCGCTGATCAATCGCTGTAAGCTTGCCTATGAAAACAGCCTCGGTGAAATGGCAAATATCGGCACGATCCCATACACATTTATTGAGCCATCAACTTTTTATGATCAATATGAAATGGATGGCTGGACTTCCTATTCCCAGGATAATTCGGTAGTACATGAAGATAGTTCTTCTTCGAGCTCATCCGAGAGCGGCTTTGGCGGACTTAGTTTGGGTTTTTTTAGTATAGGCGGTTCGGCCAGCCACGAGCAAAGCCAGACAGATCTTCATATTGACACTTCGAGTCTGACGATCTCATTTGATTTTTGCAGTGCTGACATAAGACGGCCCTGGCTCGATACAAACATTTTAAATCTTGGAAATTGGTTCTTATTAGATAATCCTAAGAACTGTATTTCTGATGGCACTTTTAATCAGCAATTGCAAAACGCAAAGAATGTGACTACGTTTTTACCATCCGTCGTGACAAGTTTGATTTTTGTGAGAAATCTCAAAATCAAGTGGGCGATGTCTCAAATGCAGCAAACTACTTTTCAACAAGCAACTTCTGGTAGTGGTTGTGTTGGGATAGGGCCATTTTTTGTCGGTGGCACGGCATCCGCCAAAAATGCGAATTCCACCTATGATAATACTTTCAATTCGCAGGGGATCGAAATCGACGGAGTTCAGTTGATTGGATATGTTTCAGTGATCACACCTGCCTCGCCGAGGCTGGATTCTAAAGATTATATGGTGAAAGCTGGCAGCGGACAAACACCTTCAAACGGCAATTCCGCCGCAGGAAATGGAAGCCCTGCTTCATCAAATACTTCGACCACCACAAGCACTACCACTCAGCCAGCAGCCAATCCGGCAAATCAATAATTGTCTCAAATGGCCAGCGCTATAACCGGCCTGGCCATTTAAAAAATAAAATAATGGAATCAGATGATTTAGCTCAGAATATTCGCCAATTCTTTCTTAAAGAATACAATGGAAGCTCAGATAATCCGAATACGTTTTTGGCATTCGAGCCATTAGGATTGATGGTTTCACCGGACGATTTTAAGCATGACGGCGTTTTTAATCCGACGCTGGCGCAGCAACAAATTTCAATTATGGCCGACGTGGTGCCTGAGATAGATGACACTTTTGAAAAAGATGCGATGAACAAAATAAGCGATCAGTATGGCTCGCTCACAGGTGACGGAAATCACTTATCCGGATCGCTGATGTTTTGTTCTGACAATCTAAATGGAGAAAATACTGATGCCTATGTTGCTCTTTTTGGAAATCTTAAATCTACAGCGCAACAAAAGTTCAGTCAATCAGCCGAACAAGCCTCAGTGCTTGATCCTTCATCAACAGTGGCGCAATGTAATGTGTATCCATCAACATGGTATGACGCAAGTAGCCCTATCTGGCAGACAAAATCTTTTCAGCAAACGCAGACCCAGCCGGCAACGCATCAGCCTCCGAACAGACTAAATTTTGTCTGGAAGCTAAATCCGAGCGTCATGGTTATGAACAATGATGTCCACATCCGGCACTTGTTAGTGAATCATCCTACGCTGTTTCAAATGAGAACATTACATACCTCAACAGAAGTACCAACGGGGGTTTTACTTCAACAACCTTCAGCGGCCGAACATCCTGCAGCATCTCCTTCTTTCAGGTCCACGGCAATGAAGACAAATATCCCGCGGCCCGGTATGTTTTCGGAAAAAGCAGAAACCTCTGCAGCGTCCGATGTTCAGCCTGCAGCGGTTGTAAACACGACGAATCAAAATCCTCCTTTGATCGATAAGTCTAATTATAGAATTTTAAGAAGTTCCCTTCCTTTTTCTCAAATGGTAAATCTAAACAGGGTGGTCGGCTTAAATACCAATGTGGTTACTAACCCGGTAAATACTTCTCAATTCACAATCAACTTTTCTTATTCGCTGGTTACGATCGAAAGAGATTGGATGTACCAGCCTCTTTTAGATAAAGCCGAATTATGGTATGCCCTTACCATGAAAGCCGGGGAATATTCTTCAGGAGAGAATTCATCAGCTAACAAAGGGCTTTTGAGGTGTATACCAAAGGCAATGATTGTGGTGAAAGATGTTACTATTTCCGCTTCATGGTCTGATGCAGATAAGCAATCTGCGGCGTCTGCATATGGGTTTGGATGTTTCAATATTTCGAATAGTCAGCCGATTAGTTCATCAACAAATAACCAATTAGTGGCGCCTGGAATTCAAATTATTGCATGGGTGTGTGAGGTTTTACCAAAGTTACCATTGAATGATGACCCGGGGATGAAGGACATGTCAACAAATGCAGGGAACCAAAATTCGACAAATCCAACGGATACCGGAAATATCGACAGCACAATTTCGCCTCCAATCAATAATGATCCTGAATCGAATAATAACACGGGCGTTGATAATAGCGCAGCGTCAACGGGTGGCGCTCCATCCACATTACCCGGCGGTTAATTTTCTTTGATAAATTCTAAATGACAAATGAGAAAAGCCATTTTATAGAAAATTTAATTTTTCAAAATATTAAAATAAAAATCATGAATTACAAAATATTTTCACCAAACGGAGATCAAACCGGCAGCGGCAGTGATGCTCCGAAAACAGATAATAAAAAGCTTGTCGCAGGGCCTACAGTGTATGTAAGTCCGGATGGTGGAACTACGAATGAGGCTTTTCCGAAGCAAGGAGTGGAATATGATTTTTGTGTAGATGTTGTCAACAATGGCACGTTGCCTTCCGGCGGTTTTTATGTTCATTTTACTTTAAGCGGTGATCAAAATCCTCCTTTTGAACAGGACTTTAAACAGGATGACGGACTTGATGCCGGCCATAGCGTCAAGGCAGTTGTGCATTTCGGTTCGTTTCCAAATGAGTTTAAAGATTATTTATTGGAGGCCTGCGTTTTTAGTCCATCTGCACCTGACACACCTATAAATTGTGCAGGGAATTTTGATTTCCCGGTAAATACAGAAAGCACAAGCAGCAGTTCGTCCGGGGATAGTTCCGACTCTTCAGGCAATTCAACTTCAGGCGACAGCGGATCGAATGATACGGGCGCAGCAGATAATTCTGATTCAAATAATTCTTCGTCTGCACCGGTTACTTCTGATAATAGCTCCGATGATTCGGAAAATTCAGGCAGCAATTAGATTCAGAAAAATTAAAAAATACGATCATGCAATCAACTAATTCAACACCTGATAGCGATGTTTCAGAAAATGTATCAACAAATACAAATGCTTTTACATCATCAGGTGACAGCCAATCTTCAGCAACGCAGAGCAATACGAGCGATACTACGCAGTCAGCTGATAGCTCGGTTTCACCGGCAGATAACTCAAACGCAACTGATTCGGGACCGGACAACGGTTCGCAGGCCGCAAGCGGGGGAGACACGGATTCGGATGGATTTAAAATGCTCGATTCAGGGAGTTGGAATGGATCATCTACTTTAAATTACCAGGGCGGCCAGGCGATGCATTTTGCCGTTAAGAATGTGAATGTGTTGGGGACTACAATTACTATTGATTCAAATCTCGGAGGCAGCAAATCTTTACTGATTTTGCCGGCACAATCCGGAGATATGAAATTTACATGCTTTGGCTCTGAACCAATGGCGTGGACGTTTAATATTTCGAGCGATAGTGATGCATTTATTGTAGGCTGGAAATTATATTCCTCATGGATAGCGGGCGATGCGCCAAATGGATAGTCGATTCATTTTTTTTGTATAGAATGAATGATATAATTTCTTAAAAAGAATTTTATGAAAGTCAATGATTTTCTGGAATGTTCCTTTTCCAATGATGACGTTAAATATATTGGTGAGATTACAAAGAGTGACACCAATTCTTTTGATTGCGTTTTTCTAAGCTCTGGTGACTCATATACGTTTGACGCCGATTCGATGAAAATTACGAGTTTATTTGGAGCAATACCCGCAGGTACTCAATTGGCAAGCTATAGCGTTTATACGGCGGATGCCACACAAAGCTTGCAGACCGGTGGATTTGCTGCGGTAACTTTTGCAGATAACAGTAGAAAATTAGGACAGGTAACTGATGTTGATGGCTCTAATAATGTTAGTATCACCTTCCTTGATTCCGGATCAAAATATGTGATTGGAAGTGATTTCGCAATCATTTCATCTGATGATGTACATCAGACTGCCGCAGTCACTGGTATTGAACCCTATACCCAGGGAACACCCGTGGTGGTGGTCACTGCTACTGATGCAGGCAGTGGTAATGCTTTGAAAACGTCGGCTGTAATCAATCGTTTCGTTCCGAACAATCCCGATACAATCCTCGTAAACACGCAGGAATTTTCTTCCGGAATAAATATTTTTAAAAATTGGAAGACTAATGCCGCCTTGCATAACGCTGTTGCGAAAACAGTAAGAGAATCTTCCGCCATTCAATTTATTGCCTTGCATGAGACTTCAGGAGGCGATGGTGGAAGCGGTTTTGATCCGCCATTTACTTCCCATTTTGTCATCGCCACTGACGAGATCCGTCAATTTAATGATCTGTCTGAAATAGAATGGCACGTAGGAATCTTTAATGATACTGCAATTGGTATCGAATTCAAAAATCCGGATTGGGTAAGAACAAAAGTGGCAGGCAGCGATTATATCGATGCAAACTGGAGTGGAGATTATCCGTCCTATACGTTGCCTTCGACAGATAAACTGGAAAATCTTATTCTTCTTTTACAAAGATTATTTTCGAAAAATGAAGCCGGGTTTCCATCTATTGATCCGGTCTGGCTTCAAATAGTTTCCTACAATGATGTGAGCAACATTTGGGATTTTAAGGATACTGATATTCCATCTGATGATAAAAAAAGTCTTAAGAAATTTTTTATTTTTAGCAGTGGAATCGGTTATATGAAACCGGATACTTTTGATGCGTCCGTGAAAGGAATTTTTTCGCACAATTCGGTCTCAAACCTGGCAACTGACAGTGGCAAAACCTTCGTGGATGAAGATGCCCATACCGATGGTTCGTTCCAGGCACTATATTCCTGGCTAAGAATCATGCAATCTGTTGAGATGAACGATGCGTTTTCCAATGCAAAAGACCTGGTTAAAAATAATATGATAAAAGTAACGACCAGTCAGCAGTATGAAGGCTATAACAAGCCCAACGGTTCGTCAACTTTCGTTTTGTATTCAGCTTTATCTAATAGAAATGTCTTTCTGATAGACATCGAAAAAATGCTGTAACGTAAAAGCTGCGGTATTGAACGTGTTTTATTTTATGCAATCGTCTCTCCGACAAAAAAATGAAAAAACTACTTTTTAGGTTTCCAGATCAGGTAAAACAAAAAACTTCCGCGTTTTCATTCGCGGAAGTTTTTTAAAAATTTGACC
The DNA here is from genome assembly GCA_963706775.1 of uncultured Chitinophagaceae bacterium. Taxonomy (GTDB): domain Bacteria; phylum Bacteroidota; class Bacteroidia; order Chitinophagales; family Chitinophagaceae; genus Ginsengibacter. The sequence continues at coordinate 300,895 of CAVPNF010000015.1, read as the reverse complement.
TGTGGGTTTCCTGGTCTTTCATGGATAAATCGGATGGCTTTTTAAAGCCTGGTTTTCATCGGAATTATTATTTTTCTAAGGTATCAGATTCAAAAAAAATAGAAGTTGACTGATATCGGATTATTGGTTTTTTCCCGGATTAAAGGAAACGGCTTTTTTCAGTGGATTTGGATTCATGATTAATGTTTGTTGAACATCAATCAACTTCTGGAACAAAGATAGACCCGAAGAATATGTCAGACAAGAGCGGTAACGCTTAATTATTCTGCTAATGTTTTTACTGATTTGATCGTATTTGTACTGGATAAAAACATGAACAACTACGTTTATGTTGCGCACACAAGGGAATAACGAGCCAGCAAGAAATCAAAAATCTACATTTTAAGTTACAAGGGCCTCCAAAAGCAAAAACTTCCGCGGGATAAGCGCGGAAGTTTTCAATAATTTAATCCTGTGGGTTTCGTGGTTTTTCAGGTTTAAATTTTCGACAATTTTTTTGCCCTGGTTTTCATTGGGATAATTATTTTTCTAAGGTATCAGATTCAAAAAAAATAGAAGTTGACTGATATCGGATTATTGGTTTTTCCCGGATTAAAGGAAACGGCTTTTTTCAGTGGATTTGGATTCATGATTAATGTTTGTTGAACATCAATCAACTTCTGGAACAAAGATAGGTCTGCACATTATGTCGGACAAGAGCGGTAACGCTTAATTATTCTGCTAATGTTTTTACTGATTTGATCGAACAAGTACGTCGATAAAGTAAGGACAAATACCATTTGCGTATAATTGGTTTTTGTTTCTACAGCAATAAAGAATTGTTTGGTACAAAGTTGAAAATCTACATTTTGAGTTACAAGGCCTCCAAAAGCAAAAACTTCCGCGGGATAAGCGCGGAAGTTTTCAATAATTTAATCCTGTGGGTTTCGTGGTTTTTCAGGTTTAAATTTGAGACAAAATTTTGTCCCGGTTTTCATTAGGGATTACTATTTTTCTAAGGATCAGATTAAAAAGAAATAGAAGTTGACTGATATCGGATTAGTTGGTTTTTCCCGGATTAAAGGAAATGGCTTTTTTCAGTGGATTTGGATTCATGATTAATGTTTGTTGAACATCAATCAACTTCTGGAACAAAGATAGGTCTGAACATTATGTCAGACAAGAGCGGTAACGCTTAATTATTCTGCTAATGTTTTTACTGCTTTGATCGAACAATTACGTCGATAAAGTAAGGACAAATACCATTTGCGTATAATTGGTTTTTGTTTCTACAGCAATAAAGAATTGTTTGGTACAAAGTTGAAAATCTACATTTTGAGTTACAAGGCCTCCAAAAGCAAAAACTTCCGCGGGATAAGCGCGGAAGTTTTTAAAAATTTAACCTGTGGGTTTTCGTGGTCTTTCAGGATTAAATCTGAGGCCTTTTTAGTCCTGGTTTTCATTGGGGATTATTATTTTTCTAAGGATCAGATTAAAAAGAAATAGAAGTTGACTGATATCGGATTAATTGGTTTTTCCCGGATTAAAGGAAATGGCTCTTTTCAGTGGATTTGGATTCATGATTAATGTTTGTTGAACATCAATCAACTTCTGGAACAAAGATAGGTCGGGGCCACCTGGTAGGCAAGGGCATTAGTGCCTGATTTTGCTCCTACAGAAAATACTGGATAGTTCGTAGTTGCACCAAATGAAATATCGTATAAATACGCTTTATGAATTTCTGTAAATAACTCCATTATCATTTATTTGGAGAAGCACTTTTGGATCCATTCGAAATTTTAAAAAAAACATTGCAAAATTGTTCAAAATAAAATGGAAGATTTTGTGATTCTTAGTTTCCAGTAGTTTTTTTTTGATCTTATCTTTGATCAATGAAAACGGTTCACTTAATTATTACGGGAAAGGTTCAGGGCGTATTTTTTCGCGCCAGCGCAAAGGATACAGCTGAAAAATATGAAGTGAAAGGCTGGATTAAAAATACAGTAAACGGGTCAGTCGAGGCGCTGGTTACCGGTGAACCCTATAACATTGATGAATTTGTCAACTGGTGCAAAGTGGGACCTGAAAAGGCAAAAGTTGATCATGTTGCGGTAGTTCAAAAACCGAAAATGAAGTTTCACGACTTTGAGGTTTTATCCTGAATATTTTTCACAAATCCTTCTCTGCTTTTAAAATTCCTGAACGCAACTTCCGCATTAAACTTTCTGTCTTTATTTTCATCTAACTAATCCGGATAGAGTTTGCTAAAATAATTTAACAAGTTGTATCCAAAAAAAGATAATTTAAAAATTAAATTTGGATAACTAATTCTTCCTAAATCATTTTTATGAAAAAGATATTTAAAATATTTCTGATAGCCGCCCTCTCAGTTGGCGTTATTCAGGTCGCCGAGGCTCAACGGGAAAGAAGCGCCCGCGGTTCAGGTGAACGTAGCGCATCGTCTCAGCCTCGTATCAGCAGAGAAGCCTCGCCATCGAGAAGTTTTTCAAGAGGCGCTGATAACAGCAACAGAAATTATAACAGCCGCCCCATGCCACAGCGCGATAATAGCATGACGCGTCCGACACCGCAGAGAGATCAAACATCACGGATTGCACCTGTACGAAATGCAAATAATAATAGGGTAGCACCAATCCGGAATAACAATAACGTTGCTTACAATAGAATAACAGAATCGCGCAATAACAGGTATTATGGAAACCGGTATTCTAATTACGGTTATTCAAATGACTACCGTTACAGTTACAGAAATACTTACGGGCATAACTCCGTATATTTTTATGGATCACGTTACAGATATATTCCGAGGAGCAGCATTTCAATTTATTTTGGTGGCGTTCCTTATTATTATAACCAGGGTCTTTATTATGGATATTACGGTGGCTATTATCAACCTTTATTTCCTCCCTTTGGTTTGCGCATTGGTGTATTACCGATCGGGTACTCACGCTTTTATTTAGGTGTTGATCCATTCTATTATTATAATGGAGTTTATTATCGTCCATATGATGACAACAGTTACCAGGTGGTGGATGCTCCGATGGGAGCAACAGTTTCATCTTTGCCGAAAGGAGCGAGGTCAGTAGTAATTAATGGTGAAAAATTTTATGAATTAAACGGGACTTATTATAAAGCAGACAGAGATGCTAATGGCAATGACATATTTGTTGTTGTTGGAAAGAATGGTGAGATAAATAATTCAGGCGATGAATCGGACAATAGCACGATGTCGCCTTCCACAATTCCGCAAATTGGAGACATAGTCACTCAACTACCGGAAGGTTCAAAAATTACTACTATTAATGGTGAAAAACTATATCTCACCCCGGATCATACTTATTTGAAAGAAGAATCAATAAATGGAAGTGTGCAATATAAGGTTGTCGGACAATAATATTTATTAGAAAGCAATTTAAAAGACCGGCTCATTAGCCGGTCTTTTTTTTGATAAATAGTTTTAAAGGATTAATGGCGTTTTAACATTTATGTTAAATTATATAGTGTCATGAAATTGTTTACCTCAAAGACTTCGCAGGCCGCGTCATATTTTGTAAATTTGAAACAATTCAAATTATAGATTTTACCTATTCATTAGGCAGTGTAAATCTGTAATATTTTTACATAATCATCGGGCGCAATCCGGCGATGCATTTTTTAACTTTCATGAAATATATCTACCTGTTCTTTGTTTCCATTTTATTTATTTTCCCTGACACTCATGCACAAATAGACCGCGAACCGTTACCATCAGGCGATGCGGATATTATTACCGTAAATGCGGGAAACAGGGTTTACGGAAAAGTAATAGACATTCAAAACAATAAGGGAATCGAAGCTTCTTCCGTTCAGCTTTTTGCAAAGATTAAAAATCATGATGATATTGAGACTAAAGATTCTTTAATAGCTGCAATGCTGACAAAGCCGAATGGTGAATTTAATTTTGAAAAGGTTTCGGCATTTGAAAATCTGGAACTGGTAATTTCAGCAGTTGGATATGGAGCGTACAAAAAAGATTTTGTTTTCGCAGCACAGATTATTGATTCCGAAGCCACGATAATGAAAGACCTGGGGAATATAGTCTTGTCGCGAGATCACGAGAGATTAGAGGCAGTCACTATAATCGCGGATCGCCCGGCCTTAAGGATGGGTATCGATAAAAAAATATTCGACGTTGACAAAAGCCTTACGTCTAAAGGTGGAACTGCGGTAGACCTAATGAAAAATATTCCATCGGTATCGGTGGATGTTGACGGAAATGTTGAATTAAGAAATTCGGCTCCTACAATTTTTGTAGATGGCAGACCGACCATTCTAACATTGGATCAAATTCCGTCAGATAATATTGACAGGATAGAATTAATTACCAATCCGTCGGCAAAATATGATGCATCAAGCTCTGGCGGAATTATTAATATCATTCTGAAAAAAAATAAGCGCAATGGCTTTAATGGATTGTTGTCGGTAAGCGGTGGAACACCGGGCATTTTCAGCAGCAACGCCAACCTTAATTTGAGACAAGGAAAACTCAATTTTTTCTTAAGTGGAAATTATAATAATTCTGAAAATGAATCGAATGGCAAAAGTTTCAGACAGAACAAAGTCGATGGCGTTACTGAAAATTATTTCGATCAATACTCAGTCAGCGATCGCAAAAGGGAATTTACTTCGGTGAGGTTTGGCCTTGATTATTTTGTTGATAACAGGAATACGATCACTATCTCACAGGGAATTGTCCGCGGACGTTTTAAGAATAGTGAACAGCAAAGCCAGCAATATTTTAATAGCGGCAAAATTATGGAACGCTACGGCGACAGAATTTCTGATGGCCGTTTCCAGTTTGACCGCAACAATACTCAACTTAATTTTACCCATAAGTTCCCGGAAGCAGGCAAGGAACTTAATGCAAGCGTAAATCTGAATTATGGGAATGTGAAAGACAACTCCGGAATTTTAAATACTTTTTATTTGACCGACGGCACACTGTATGGCGATCCTAATCGGGTGCGGAATGAAGGAGCGAATGATAATAATCAAATGACGGCAAAAATTGATTTCGAAAATCCGCTCGGCGAGGACCGAAAACTGGAAACCGGTTTGCGTAGCTATATTAATAATTATAAAAGCTACTTTAACTCTTTTTCGGTTGATAATGGAAATGGCTCAGAAACCAAATTGCCATTAAGCAACAATTATAAATACACAGAAATGGTGCAAGCAGCTTATATCACTTATACAGGAAAGTTGAGCTCGATCGGCTATCAAATAGGCTTGCGTGGTGAATATTCCAGGTTTGACGGAACTCTTATTGATAGCGCAAAAAAGTTCGGTTACGAATATCCGGGATCAATAAAAAATATTTGGGACGCGCTGTTTCCGAGTTTGTATTTATCAAAAAAAATCAGTGAAAATGAAGAAATTCAATTAAATTATTCAAGGAGAGTTCGGCGTCCGGATTTCTGGCAGCTGAATCCGTTTATAGATATTAATGATCCGCTGAATATTCAACAGGGCAATCCAGCGTTGAAACCCGAATTTAGAAATTCGCTTGAATTTAATTATAGCAAGAATTTTAAAAACAATAGTAATTTTTTAGCGGTTGTTTATCTGAGGAATGTTCAGGGTGATATCACGAGATACAGTGACACGATCAGCACAGAACAGTTTGCTCAATTACATAATTCAGCAGTGGATCCAAACGCCATTCTGAATACGTTCATTAATTCAAAAAACGCCAATAGGGTAGGACTGGAACTGACATTGCAGCAAAAATTCAGTAAGAATTTTGACATAACACCTTCCGCTAATTTTTCTTACCGGAAAGTAAATGCAAACGTAAATGATCTCAACCTGAGCAATGAAGGCTTCGACTGGAACACTAAAGCTCACTGCCAATTATAAGATCACGACATTGGGCAAAAGCTCAATGTTAAATAAACTTAGCTTCCAGCTAACCGGGCAGTACGAATCGCCAAGAGTGTTGCCTCAGGGAAAAAGGCTTGAGCAATACAGCGCTGATTTTGCGATGAAAAAAGACTTGTTTAAAAAAGATAAAGGATCACTTACGTTTAGTGTCAATGACGTTTTCAACACAAGACGATATGGTGTCATTTATGACACTGATGAATTTTACCAGGAAAGTTTCCGTCGTCCCCGCGCGCGCACTTTCCGTATCACCTTTAGCTACAAGTTTGGCAATGCAGATTTTTCATTATTTAATAAAAAACGTGACAGCCAACATGCTGTTGAGGATTAAGAAATTGGTTCAATTCATTTCCTGGAACAAAAAAAATGAGTACGGATCTATAGAATGACGCAGTTCGCGGGTTTCGGGAAATTCGCCTAATTCGATTTCGATGCAGGATTTGTTTTCGTTGATCTGCCATATAAACAGATTTTTATCCGCAACACAAATTTCGGGTAGCATCTCAGGCAATAATCCATTGCAGCAGGCTTCCTGCAATTGGTCAGCTTCAGAAAGGTGATCAGGATCTGCTTCATTTTTTTGCCAGCATTGACGTGCTGAAAAAGATGTCCTGGTCATTAGCAAAACTTCCTGTTGTAAAATTTTATCCATGATTGACAAATTTTATTGTTGCAAGTTTGACTTTCAATTCTCCTTTTATTTTAAACTATTGAAAGAAAATATATGTTAAATACTTTGAAATATCCTGACTGGGATGAACGAAATTCAACTACACTCATTTACGAAACAGGTGAATGGAAAGTTTTAGAATTGATACAACTTGGGGGAAAATAATTAGGACTGATATTTTTAATTTAGACTACAATTGCTATTAAACTGATTTATAGATAGTTATGAAGTATGGTTCTTTTTTCAGTTTTTATTACTTCAATACCTGCTTAAACCTTCTCAATTCAGCGACATCGGCGACGGTGAGTACTTCGTTATTTTCGTATTTCGCTTTTAAGAATAGCACTCTTTTATGCTGAGGATATTTTGAAAGAATCTCTTCAATCAGTTTTCCGGCTTCTTCATCTTTTTCAAACATAGGCGCTTGTTCTGGCAGCGCTGATTTTTCCCTGGTCGGCATTTTTTTTATGATGGATTCCAGGGCCGCAAGCCTACCGGGTGGCACGCCATTTATTTTGCGCGATTTATCATACAAGCCCTGCAATTGTTTTTTGCTCAGCCATCCACGCTGCTGGTATTGCTGGTAAATGCTGATCACAAAGGAAGATACCGGAAAAGCCATAATGCAATCTTCCAGCAGCATGTTGATGATATCCAGTTTTGGTTTGTTTGGTTGCATTTGCATTTAAGAATGAAAATAAAATTCTAAGAGAAAATTGATCCGGTCAAATTTAGCGCAATTAGTGGCAACTTTCCACATGCCTGCCTTCCAGCGCCGGACTTAAATACGGAATGTTGAGATTCATGCCGCGAAGGATCAACAGGATGCCCATACAAGCGAAAATGTAGGGAATCGCTTTTTTCATATTGTTGCGGATCTTAAGAGAAATAAAACTTCCGGCGAATGACATGGCGATCATGGCGGGAAGCGTTCCGAGGCCGAATGAAGCCATGAACAAACTGCTGTAAAGAATGTTGCCGGTAGCCAATCCGCCTGCAACGGCCATATAAACCAATCCGCAAGGCAATAGTCCATTTAATAACCCGATAAGAAATAATGCGCTAAAAGTTTTCTTGCCAAATAATGAAGACAGCATTCTGACTATATATTGATTCCAGGTTTTTTGAATAAAGGAATTTTGAAAAATTCTTTTTCGAAATAATGAAGCAAAAAAGATGAGCAACAGGATGCAGCCAAGAACGATCGAAAAAATTTGTTGCCATGCCGAAAAAAGAAAAACTCATTCCCACGAAACCTAAAATAAAACCCAGAACGGAATAAGTAATTATTCTTCCAAAATTATAAGTAATAATGCCTGCAAATCTTTGAAAGCCTTGCAAATGCTGCACTGGAAGGGATAAAGCCAGCGGCCCGCACATGCCCACACAATGAAAGCTTCCGAGTATTCCGAGTGCAAATCCAGCAAGAAATAATCCTGACGATCATTATTGATTGATTACAAGTTTAGGTAAGCTGAATAAAAAACTTTTTTTCTATATTATAGCTTTTGCCATTCATTGTCCAATTGGCTTTTAGTTCGTACAATCCTTTTAAAAGATTTTTTTTTGTGATGATAATTTTTCCATCTTCATCCGGTGCCAGGGGCAAATTAAGATCATTATTTTCTGCCGGATGGCCTGTACAAAAGCAATGTTCCTTCCAGTTTCTGTCCGATACATTCCGCAGGAAATTGTATCACCAAAAAATCATCCGTCTCATTGATCGTTAATGGTGAGGAAAGATGCAACGCATTTTCAGACGCTTTCATTTTTCCATCAAATTTTAATTCTTCGGCGTAATAATCTTTCTCTGCCATATCAAAAGTTACGTTCATGCTTTTGTACACCAAAAAGATCATCAGTGAAGCGGCCACAATAATTGTGATCGCAATGCCGGTGCCCCAATTCCAGAACCCGTAAGGTCTTTTGGATTTTTGTTGTCTCTTTCATTTTGAAAAAATATATTTTAAATTTTTTATAATCCCCCAACAAAACCAAGAAGGTTTTGTTGAGATTTCTTTTTACAATGAACTTCCAAATAAACCTTCTTGGTTTTTTATAGCTCACTCATCATCCGTCCGGCTCACCGGGCCTAAAAATGTAGAGGTCATTGTGTTCACTTTTTCTTCTTTATTAAACAAACTTATCTTCACTTTTTGTTTTCTTTCCGCGATTGCTTTTCTCGGCATCACAATAAAAAAAGTAGCCGCAATCTGTTGCTCAGGCTTTATTTCAATTTGATTTTTTCCTACCATTTCAATCCTGCCGGTAAAGTTTTCCGGTTTTAAATCAATGGTGTAGGTATGCATGGTTTTATTGGTAAGCTTGATGTTGAAAGAGATTGGAAACACTGTCTGTGCCGCGTTCCTGGTAAAGCATTCCCGATGTTCTCATCAATGTACCGTCCACATTTTTCCTGGTGATGAGCAACGCGGTAATAGCGATAAGAATCACTACCAAAACTGCGGAATACGCTTTTAATTTTGTGTTGAATTTAAAACGGATGCCTTCTGCAATATTGTTTTCCGAATCAAAACGGATCAATCCTTTTGGCCGGTCAATTTTTTCCATGATGAAATTGCAGGCATCAATGCAGGCGGTGCAATTGATGCATTCAAGCTGGGTACCGTTTCTGATATCAATTCCTGTTGGGCACACATTCACACATTGGTTGCAATCAATACAATCACCCAGCCCTTCATAACTTCCCTTTTTATATTTTGCCCGTGGCTCGCCGCGTTTGTAATCATAAGCAACGATCACCGAATTTTTATCAAGAAGGACGCCCTGCAAACGGCCATAAGGACAAATATTAGTGCAAACCTGTTCCCTCAAAAACGCATAGACACTAAAAAAAACCAACGTAAAAATAACTATTGCCGAAAAGCCGCCAATGTGCATGCTCAGTGGCTCAGTGATTATTTTCTTCAGTTCTTCAACACCGATGATGTAGGATAAAAATGTATTGGCAATGATGAATGACAGGATAAAATAAATACCATACCGAAGCGTATATTTTTTTATTTTTTCGCCCGTCCATTTTGCTTTTCCCAAAAGCCTCTGTTTTTGCGCATCACCGAGCACGAGGTAATCTACCCGGCGAAAAAGCATTTCCATAAAGATGGTTTGCGGGCAAATCCATCCACAAAAAATTCTTCCAAAAGCATTCGTAAAAATGGCAATGAATAAAATGCCCGCCATCATGATCAATCCGAAAATAAAAAAATCCTGTGGCCAGAAGGCGAAGCCAAAAAGAATGAATTTTCCCTCTGGAAAATTGAATAAAAATACCGGTCGTCCTTTTACATAAACGAACGGAAGAATAAAAAAGATGGCATAAAAAAATATGGCTACGGCTGTCCTTTTCTTAAACCACTTTCCTTTTGGTTTGGTTGGATAAACCCATTTCCTCTTTCCATCTTCAGCGACAGTCGATAAATGATCCCGGAAAGAATCATGTTCCAGCATTTTTTTTAAATCAGGTTCGTTTAACGCGCTCATCTTGTTTCATTTTTATTTAGCAACAGCTTCCGTTTCCTCAATGTATTTTTCGCCCTGCGGTTCTTTAGGCGCCGCCGGATTGCTTCCCTTTATGGAATGAATATAGCTGGCAAGCTGCGCAATCTTTTTTGGCGAATAATCATCTTTCCAACTCTTCATTCCTTTTTCGGGTACGCCATATTTTATGGTCTTGAAAATATCTTTAATGCCACCGCCATGCAGCCAATATTCATCTGTAAGATTTGGCCCAACGATACCACCACCATCTGCACGGTGACAGGCGGCGCATACAGCAGTGAAAATGGATTTGCCTTCCGCGAGGTCTGCTGCATCAGAAAGATAGGTGACGGTGTTCTCATCAATTTTATTGGCTGAACTGGCGAGATACGCTTTTTGTTGCTCATCGGCTTTTTCATTTGCAATGGCCAGCTCTTGTAATTGAGTAGGCGCCGAATGCGACACATGATGTGTGTACAAATAAACGCCAGCAAAGATCACAGAGATCACAAAACCCCATTGCCACCATGGCGGCGTAGGATTATCCAGTTCGCCTATTCCGTCATAATCATGGCCCAGGTTGATTTTGGCTTCCGTTTCTGCATCCACACTTTTAGTGTTGTTGAGTTTTTCAAGCCATTTGAAAGCATCCTTCTTTTTTGTTTCTGCTACGGCAGCGGCAACTTTCTTTTCTTTTTTTAATCCGGAAAACAACAGAAAGGTTCGTACCAGGAAAATAACAATGATCATTTCCAGAATTATCGCAGACAACATTAAGTAAAATGAAGTCTGAGACAAGCCACCGATCAATTTAGGACCGCTGGAAACTACAATTTGGCTTTCCTGGGCCTGTGCAGGAAATGATAAAAACATCAATGCCACAACCAGCAGGGGAATGGCATTATTTGCTGCTTTTTTTATTTTTTCTTTATGCAGATCATAGGTGGTAAAAACGACATTGGACAAAACGATGATCGCGAATATCAGCAATAACATGATCGTGAACATGATGATAGCTACAGGTTCCATTGCTTCTGACTTTGGTTGTTTGATAGCACTCTGCGCGAAGCCTGCAGATGGGATTACAAACATTGATAAGAAGAATGCAGAATACTTTTTCATAAGTGTTATAAATAAAATGTTTGTTGATTGGTGAAGCACCCTAATCTTCTAAAGGAATATTTTTTATCAGGTTAATTGTTTTTTTGTCTTTTGAAAAAACAAGAATCACTGCCAATATAAAAATGGTAACGAAAATCAACAGTGTCACTATTGGATAAATACTAACACCATCGATGCTTTTTAAATAATTAATGAATTTCATTTTTAAAATTTTTTGAAGAAAAATTGTGTTTGCCCCGGATGTTCAAATATTATTTCACTTCGTTTTTTACATCTGTCCCCAGCCTTTGCAAATAAGCAATGATGGCTACGATCTCGTCTGTTTTCTTTACCTGTATCTTATCTTTTGCAAGGCTCTTCTGAATTTTTTCGGCTTGCTTATCAAGATCATCATTGGCCTGGTTCTCATAACCGGCGCCGTAAGGCACACCCAGCCGTTTCATGGCCTTTATCATGTCATAGGTTTTTGTTTTATCGATCCTGTCGGTAAACAACCATGGATAAGAAGGCATCAAAGAACCGGAAGTCATAGACGTTGGATCCAACATGTGATTGTAATGCCAGCTATCAGGATATTTTCCACCAACTCTTGCGAGGTCGGGGCCTGTTCTTTTTGAACCCCACTGAAACGGATGATCATATACAAATTCACCGGCTTTTGAATAATCGCCATAGCGCGCTACTTCGTCGCGGAAAGGGCGGATCATTTGCGAGTGGCAGGTATAACAACCTTCTCTCACATAAATATTTCTTCCGTGCAACTCGAGTGGGGTATAGGGTTTCACACTGGCAATCGTAGGAATATTCGACTTTACTAAAAATGTCGGGATCATTTCCGCGATACCGCCAATGCCAACAGCAATCAATGATAAGATGGCCATTTGCACGGGCCTTTTTTCAACCCAGCTATGCCAGTGTTCTTTGCCGTGAGAAACTATTTTCTTTGGTAGTGCAGCCGCTTTTGCTTCTTCATTGGCCACTAATTTTCCAGACTTCACGGTTTTATAAAGATTGATGATCATCAACACCAAACCGCTAATGAACAATGAACCACCCACCGCACGCAACACATACATCGGCTGAATGGTGGTTACCGTTTCCATAAACTGGTATTGTAAAATGCCTTCTGCAGTAAATTGTTTCCACATCATGCTTTGCGTAAACGCAGCCCAGTAAAGAGGAATAACATAAAACACAATTCCTAAAGTGCCAATCCAAAAGTGAGTATTGGCCCATTTTTGAGAATATAATTTGGTATTAAAAATTCTTGGAACCACCCAGTAAAGCATACCGAAAGCAAGGAAACCATTCCAGCCCAGCGCGCCTACGTGTACGTGGGCAATGGTCCAGTCAGTATAATGACTGATGGCATTCACACTTTTTAATGAAAGCATCGGCCCTTCAAAAGTGGCCATCCCATAACAGGTAAGTGCCACTACAAAAAATTTCAAAATAGCATCCTCACGAACTCTGTCCCACGCGCCGCGCAGTGTAAGCAAACCATTGAGCATACCGCCCCATGATGGTGCTATCAGCATGATAGAAAAAACAGTTCCCAGACTTTGCGCCCATTCAGGAAGCGCTGTGTATAAAAGATGATGCGGGCCTGCCCAGATATACAAAAAGATCAGTGCCCAAAAATGTATGATAGACCAACGGTAAGAATATACCGGGCGGTTGGCGGCTTTCGGAATAAAATAATACATCAATCCCAAAAATGGCGTGGTGAGTAAAAATGCAACCGCATTATGGCCATACCACCATTGTACCAGCGCATCCTGTACACCTGCATACCATGAATAGCTGTGCATAAAAGAAACGGGAATGGCCATTGAGTTCACAATGTGCAACATCGCAACGGCCACCCATGTGCCGATGTAAAACCAAATAGCCACATATAAATGCGCCACTCTTCTTTTTAAAATAGTGCCCATCATGTTGATGCCAAATACCACCCAAATCAGGGTGATGGCAATGTCGAACGGCCATTCCAGCTCAGCGTATTCTTTTCCTTGAGTGAAGCCCATCCACAGGCTCAGTGCGCCAAACAGGATTATGGCCTGCCATCCCCAGAAATGTATTTTACTGAGTTTGTCAGACCACATGCGGGCTTTGGTGAGCCTTTGTAAAGAATAATAAACCCCGCAAAAAATTGCGTTTCCAACAAAGGCGAATATCACGGCATTAGTGTGAACAGGCCGCATACGGCCAAATGAAGTTGGCCCAAAGCCGAGATTCATTACAGGGTAAGCGAGCGATAAGGCAGCCCACAAACCCGCGAGCATTCCGATCAATCCCCAAAAAAGACAGGCATAGGCGAAGTTTTTTACAACTCTGTTATCGTAAAAAAAAGTTTCTACCTGCACGCCGCTGTTTGTTTGGGCAAATGGAATTTTTGCATCAGCATCCGAATAATTAGTTACATCAACACTCATTGAATAGCAATTTTTAAGAAGGATTATTTAGTTGATTATTGGTTGGTTTATCTTCAAATAAAATTTTGTGTGCAGGTGAAACATCATCATCGTATTGGCCATTTTTCACCGACCAGATGAAAGCGGTGAGAAAGATCAGCGCAACAACCAAACTGGCGCCAAGAAGAAGAAGCATCACGCTCATAATTAAAATTTACTGCGCGCAAAAATATTATTCGGCTGCTGACTTTTCTATGACACCAGTCAACAGGAAACATGAGCAGAATCATTTGGTTCGTAACAAAAAGGTAAGTAGGGCTGGCAAGAATTTCAACGCAAAAATTGATTCTTTGGAAGAATCCCGTTTTCTGCTTTAAGGTGCGTTTCTGCTGTATTCTATTGACAACGAGACAAGCTATTTTATAGATTTTTCATTTGTTGGGAAGAATATTTGACGTAAGCGTCAGGTCACGAAGAATGGATGAAAAAATGGTATATATCCTTTGCGCTGTTCAATGACTTCGATCTTAGTTGTCCAGACCCAATCTCTTAGCGGTTCTATTACTGATGACATAAGTAAGTAATACGATCGTGAGTGTACTGCACGGCATCAAAATCGCCGCTATCAAAGGCGATAGAATTCCCTGCACAGCAAAATAAATTCCTGCAAGATTATACAGTACAGAAAAGCCAAAACATAGTTTTATGATATTTTTTCCTTTGGCGCATAGCCTGATCAGCTTATCAAGATTATGCAATTTTTTTCCTTCCAAAATAGCATCGCCCGCCGGTGTGAAATTGTTGGTATCTTCTGCGATACAAATGCCCACATCACTTTGCCGCAGCGCGCCGGCATCATTTAATCCGTCACCCGTCATACCCACCACTTTGCCGGAAGATTGTAATTCTTCAATATAATTTAATTTATCAAAAGGCTTTTGATTAAAATGAATGTGTGCATGATCACCAAGCATCTCAGAAAAATATTCTTTTTGATAAGGTTCATCGCCGGATAAAAGTGACACCGAAATATTCTTTTGTAAACGCGCCAGCATTTCTTTGAGGCCGGGGCGAAGCCGCTGCGATAATACAAAACATCCTTTCTGGATTCCATCAATTTCTATAAATAATGCAGTGCCGCTCAACGATGGATCCGGGGATTTTATATTCATGAAAGAGGCTGTGCCAATTTTGATGGAATGCCCTTCTACAAAGCCTTCAGCGCCTAATCCGGCGTGTTCTTTAAATTGTTTAACCGGAAAAATTTCATTCGCAGCAAGCAACGATTTTACAGGCTTGCTTAATGCATGAGTGGTAGGAACAGCAAGAGAAGCGATCCAGTTTTTTTCATTCTCACTCAATTCGATTCCCTTATAGTTGGCAGTGATGGTGTCTGAAGAAGTTAGTGTCCCGGTTTTATCAAACACAATGTGGTTCAGCTTTCCAAATATTTCTATCACATTTGCATTGCGAAGAAAAAGCCCGTTTCTTCCCAGGATCCTCATTAAATATCCGTTGGTAAATGTGGATGTGAGCAACAAACCACATGGACATGCAATGATCAAAACGGCAGTAACTGCAGGCCATATTTTACCCGCATCGTGTTGCCACCAATACATGGCTGCCGTAAATGCAATACCCAAAACAATCCAGGTAAAATTGCGTGCCAGCTTGTGTACAAAAGAGTTTCGCCCGATATTCTTTTTATGATCATTAGCGCGTGTTTCTTTATTCCAAAGACCGGTAAGATAACTTTGCGCCACTTCCTTCATGGTTAAGATTTCTATTACACCACCCAATTGTTTGCCGCCGGCATAAATAATTTCACCCATTTCTTTTTCAATGGGCACCGATTCGCCGGTAACAAAACTATAATCAATTTGCGCTTTTCCTTTTACTAAAATGCCATCAGCGGTTATTAATTCATTGTCATGAACTCTGATGGTATCGCCTGGTTTTATGTTGGGTAAAGGTGTGGGAATTTCTTCACCATCTTTTGTGATCAGTGTAGCAGCAATCGGAAAGTAATCGGTATAATTTCTTTCAAACGAAAGCTGGCCGTAGGTTTTATCCTGAAGCACGCGGCCGACCAGCATGAAAAAAACAATGCCGGTCATACTGTCGAAGTAACCACCACCCGTACCCGAAAATACTTCTGTGAGGCTTCTTACAAAAGTTACGAGTATGGCAAGCGCTACCGGAAAATCGATGTTCAGGTGTTTATGTTTTATTCCCGTCCATGCAGAAGAAAAAAATACGCCGGCGCTGTAAAAGAAAACCGGCAGGGCAAGCACCACATTCAGGTAACGGAAAATATTTCCTAAATACTGTTCCTGGTTGGCATCGTGAGCGAAATATTCCGGAAAGCTCAATAACATAATGTTACCAAAACAAAATCCTGCAACGCCGAGGCGATAGATCAGCGAACGGTCAATTTTTGAAGTTTTTTTATCTAGTTGTTGTAAACTGATGTGGGGTTCATAGCCAATAGAGACAAGCGTTTCCACCACTTTGCGCAGGCTGATCTTTTTTTCATCAAAAATGATCCGCACTTCTTTTTTTAAAAATTGAATATCAACCCTTACAATTCCCGGATCAATGCGATTCAGATTTTCCAACAGGTACACACAGGAACTGCAATGAATGGCGGGAATATAAAAGGTTGTATAAGCCTGCCCCGCTTCCCTGAATTCAATGATCGATTGCATTATCGATTGCTCTTCCAGGAATGCAAATTTGTTGGAACGTGCTACTTCATTTCGGTTTATTCCTGCGTGTTCATTCAGATCATAATAACTGCAAAGTCCGGTTTTGTTCAACAGTTGATAAACCGTTTGACAACCATTGCAGCAAAAATATTTTTCATCAAAATACAGGTTCTTATCAAAGCAATCTTCCCCGCAATGAAAACATTTTTCAGGCAGAATATTTTTTGTGCTCTTTCAGAGGATTGATAGGTTGATTGCTTTTCAATGCGCTTAAATTAAGAATATATGTATTCGCAAAATAATGTGCAAACCTATTTTTATTATGTCAGCATTGATATGACGAAAATCATTTTAAAAACTGAAGGAAATCAGTAAAAACTACAAAATGGGTTACGGGGGATTTTGATGCGTTCCTTTAGATGAGATTCATAACAAAAAACCCACCTTTTTCAAAGTGGGTTGTATTTTTTAAGTCCCCCCTTGGGGGATTAGGGGGCTTTAATATCTATACATCTCAGGCTTATACGGCCCTTCTTTTGGAATGTTCAAATAAGCGCTTTGCTCATCAGTTAATTCTTCCAAGCACCACACCAATTTTTTTCAAATGAAGGCGTGCAACTTTTTCATCCAGATGCTTTGGAAGCACATACACTTTATTTTCATATTTGTCTGAATGCTGCCACAATTCTAATTGAGCAAGTACCTGGTTGGTAAATGAATTACTCATTACAAAACTTGGATGGCCGGTAGCACAACCGAGATTCACCAAACGGCCTTCAGCCAAAACGATGATATCTTTTCCGTCGATGTTATACAAATCAACCTGTGGTTTGATGGTATCTTTTGTATTGCCATAATTTGCATTCAACCAGGCAATATCAATTTCAATATCAAAGTGGCCAATGTTACAAACAATCGCTTTATCTTTCATCGCCAAAAAATGTTCTTTCCTGATCAAATCGCGGCAACCGGAAGCAGTAACAATAATGTCAGCTTCTTTTACCGCATCAATCATTTTCTTTACTTCATAGCCATCCATTGCAGCCTGCAATGCGCAGATAGGATCGATTTCGGTAACGATCACTCTTGCACCAGCGCCTTTTAAACTTGCAGCAGAACCTTTACCCACATCACCGTAACCGCCAACCACAGCTACTTTGCCGGCCATCATAATATCAGTTGCTCTTCTGATAGCATCTACCAAACTTTCTTTACAACCGTATTTGTTATCAAATTTAGATTTGGTAACAGAGTCGTTAATATTGATAGCAGGAATAGGCAAAGTACCTTTTTCCATTCTTTCATATAATCTGTGAACACCTGTGGTAGTTTCTTCAGACAAGCCTTTTACATGCTGAATCAATTCAGGATATTTATCAAAAACCATGTTGGTTAAATCGCCGCCATCATCCAAAATCATATTCAACGGACGATCTTCACTTCCAAAAAATAAGGTTTGTTCAATGCACCAATCACTTTCTTCCTGTGTTTGTCCTTTCCATGCAAAAACACCAATTCCTTCTGCAGCTATTGCAGCAGCGGCCTGGTCTTGTGTAGAAAAAATATTACATGAGCTCCATTTTACTTCTGCGCCCAATTCAATTAACGTTTCAATAAGCACTGCCGTTTGAATCGTCATGTGAAGACAACCTGCAATGCGTGCGCCTTTCAAAGGTTTGTCTTTTCCAAATTCTTCGCGAAGCGACATTAACCCCGGCATTTCTGCTTCGGCTAATTTTATTTCCTTGCGGCCCCAGGCTGCAAGGCTCATATCTTTCACCTTATTTTTAAGGCTGAAATCAATACTGTTTTTTGTAATAGATGACATAAATGATTGATTATTTTTTAGGATGCAAATGTACCAATATTAGAATATAATACTAAGTTAATCCACAACTTTAGAATAGATTTGTAGAAAATGTGCTTAAAAAAGAATAAATCTTATTTTTTGTATGAAATCTATATCGCCAAAAGAAGAATTATCTATCGCCACGTATGTGCCTGATAAAAAAGACCTGGCCATTTTAAATTTGTTGCAGCAAAATGCAAGAATAACAGTTAAAGAAATTGCTGAAAAAATTCACCTCAGTACCACGCCTGTACATGAGCGCATCAAGCGAATGGAAGAAACCGGAATCATCAAACAATATGTTACGATTGTAGATAATGCAAAAGTGAATAAAGGTCTGACGGTGATCTCTTATGTTTCTTTAAAACAACACGGAAAGAATGCCGGTGCAAAATTTATAAAAACGATCCAGGGTTTGAATGAAGTGATTGAATGCTTCAGCATTTCAGGAGAATTTGATTTTATGCTAAAAGTGGTTTGTGAAGACATGAATACCTATTATGATTTTCATGTAAATAAATTGAGTGAGATAGAAAACGTGGGACACGTTCAGAGTGTGTTTGTAATGGGAATTATTAAACAAACACACCAGGTAGTGTGGGAAGAATAAAATGGTAGATTTCTACTTTTTGGCTTGTCTCGGTCGTGTCGGTTCACCATTTCAGCTCCATTACATAATCATTCATAAAGTATCCTTTCCCAATATCGATGTCTTCATTACGGATAACTGTGAAGCCTTGTTTTTGGTAAAATTTTAAAGCCTTATTGTTTCGGTTTACATTCAGCTGGAGAGATGCCGCGCCCTTTTCTTTTGCCGAAATAATGACATATTCGAGAAGTTGTTTACCTATATTTTTTCCCTGTTGCTCTGGTAATACGTAGATCTTGTTTAAATGATAAATTGATGCATTATCCGCGTGAGCCGAAAATGACGCAAAACCAATGGGCGATTCATTTTCAAAGACGATGACAAACTGGTGCTTTAAAGATCTTTGTTGGTGTTGAAGTGATGGAACAGAATAAAAACTTTCGAGCATATATTCCAATTGCTCTGTAGATAAAATTTCGCCATAGGCAAAGGGCCAGATCTCGTAAGCGAGCCTGTGAATGATTTCAAGATCCTCAGCTTCTGCAGTTTTGATATTGATCATCTATTGAATCATTATTTTTAATTCGGGAGCAAAAAATCGCCGGCCTTCTTTGTCTTTTACTACGATGTCAAAAAAATACAATTGCTCATCTTTTTGAAATCCGTTTTTCAAATTATCGATCCAAATCTTTGGAAGAGGAGTGGAGGTGAAACGGTCGGATTCCACCGTAAACGTAACGGTTACTTTTCCTGTTTGCTCATCCTGAATACCGCCTTTTTTCCGGTATAAAAACTGGTAAGAATCTATTGGATAAACATTGCCCTTTTCATCTGTGATCTTAAGAGGCAGCGCAATCAATTGCGCAGCTTCGTCCACGGTGACAGTTGCTCCATTTTTATTCACACCTAAAAACGATGTAACCACAGGTGGTTTAAATTTAGTCACTTTTGTGATCGTCGGTTTATCCTGTGCAAATGAAAATTGAGTTACTGCCGTACAAATGAAAAGTAATAAAATATATTTCAATAGTTTCATTCTAAGTTTTTTATGATGATTCTCTATAAAGAGGAAAGGCTTTGTTGGATCAGATCAATTTTTGCTTCTGCGTCCTGCTTCTTCTTTCTTTCGAGTTCTATCACCTCGGGCTTGGCATTCTGTACAAATTTATCGTTACCTAATTTCTTATCAACTGCAATTAAGAAACCTTTAAGATAATCCAGGTCTTTCAACAATTTTTCCTGCTGGGCTTCCTTATCAACTTCTATATGAGATTCGATATAAATTTTATCTTTCCCCACCACGAGCATAATAGAAGATGCGTCGGGCTTTCCTGTAAAATATATTTGCTCCGCATTCACCTGTTTCTCCAAAATATTTTTTATAGGCTGAAAAGTTGATTCATCTTCTGTCTCAATAAATAAAGTAATAAGTTCTTTTGGTTTGATCTGGTGCTTGTTTTTTGCATCGCGAATACCAGTGATTAGTTCTTTCAATTTATTACCAACTAATATTAATTCTTTGTTGGTTTCTTTTGCCTGAGAAAATTGTTTTACTACCAAATCGTCATTTCTGTCTTTCAGCAAATGATAAATCTCTTCTGTAATGAAAGGCATAAACGGATGCAATAACTGCAATAACTCTTCAAAGAAATGAATCGCTTTCTCGTAAGTGTAGTTATCAATTGATTTGCCAAACTCAGGTTTTATCCATTCCAAAAACCAGCTGCAGTAATCATCCCAGATAAGTGAATATATAGTTTTTAGCGCTTCGCTCAGCCGGAATTGGCTCATTAAAATATCAACTTCGTTCCGGGCTTCATTCAATCTGTTGTCAAACCATTCAACGGCGAACTGCCCACTGCCCACTACTTCCTGCACATCGCCTCCTTCTATTTGCCCACTGCCAACTTTTTCTTCCCACATTTTCAACAGCTTCATCGCATTCCACAATTTATTGTTGAAATACTTTCCCTGCTCGAGGCTGCCTTCGTCAAACAATAAATCGTTTCCTGCCGGTGAAGAAATCATAATCCCAAAACGTACCGCATCTGCACCATATTCATGAATAAGCGTTAAAAGATCAGGACTGTTGCCTAAACTCTTGCTCATTTTTCGCCCAAGTTTATCACGTACCATTCCTGTGAAATAAACATCGCTAAAAGGTTTCACATTCATGTATTCCATTCCCGCCATGATCATTCGCGCTACCCAAAAGAAAATAATGTCCTGGCCTGTAACCAACACTGCGGTTGGGTAATAATAATTGATATCTTTATTTTCAGGTTGAGTAATTCCGTTGAAAACTTCTATCGGCCACAGCCATGATGAAAACCATGTATCCAAAACATCTTCATCTCTCGTAAGTTTTTTTGTGCTATTTGCCAACTGCTCACCACCAACTGCTTTTCTTGCTTCCTCTTCCGTTTCTCCAACATACACATTTCCTTCTTCATCATACCACGCGGGAATTTGCTGGCCCCACCAAAGCTGCCGGCTAATGCACCAGTCTTTTACATTCTCCAGCCAATATTTATAAGTAGCCGTGAATTTATCACGCGGATGAATATTAATATTGCCCGAGACCACTTCTTCCAATGCGGGCTGTGCCAGCTCTTTCATCTTCACAAACCATTGAGTTGATATTTTCGGCTCTACTACAACGTTAGTCCGCTGGCTATATCCCATCCGGGTGGAATATTCTTCTTCTTTTATCAATAAACCTTTTTCGCGCAGTTCAGCCACAACCTTTTTGCGTGCGCTAAAACGCTCTTCACCGATAAAGATTTGGGCTGCTTCACTAAGTGTGCCGTCGTCGTTCAATGTGTCTATAACGGGCAGTTTGTATTTCAGTCCAATATTAAAATCATTGATATCATGAGCCGGAGTTATTTTAAGAACTCCCGTTCCAAAATCTTTGTCAACATAATCATCAAAAATTACGGGTACTGCTTTGTTAATGAGGGGAATGATCACTTTTTTTCCCTGCAGCGCCTGGTATCTTTCGTCACCCGGATTAGCACAAACGGCTACATCTCCCATTATCGTTTCTGGTCTTTGAGTCGCAATTACGATATAATTTTCTTCTGCAAGCTGCCGGCTGCCCACTGCTAACGGCCCAACATCCTCAATAAGATATTTTATATAATACAACTTCCCCGTTACCTCCCTATATTCCACTTCTTCGTCACTTAGCGCTGTTTTAGCGGCGGGATCCCAATTGATCATTCTTGCTCCACGATAGATCAATCCTTTTTTATACAGATCCACAAAAACCTTGATGACCGCTTTATAATAATGATCATCCATGGTAAATGAAACGCGGTCCCAATCAACACTACAGCCTAATTTTTCAATCTGGCTATAAATGATATTTCCATATTTTTCCTTCCATTCAAAAGCGTATTTCAAAAATTCTTCTCTTGATAAATTATTTTTATCAATACCTTTTTCTCTTTTCAACATATCCACCACTTTGGCTTCTGTGGCAATTGACGCATGATCGCTGCCCGGAACCCAACAAGCATTAAAACCACTCATCCTGGCTTTCCTTACCAAAATATCCTGCACCGTTTCATTAAGCGTATGGCCCATGTGAAGAACGCCGGTTACGTTTGGAGGCGGAATAACAACGGTGAATGCAGGCCGCTCATCCGGCTCACTTTTAAAATACCCTTTATTCATCCAGTGTTTGTACCACTTTTCTTCCACCGTTCCGGGGATATAATTCTTACTTAATTCCATATTTTTTACAAAAAATTTATAGCCTGCAAATGTAATACAAACATGGTTTGTCTGCGCGGCCATTTCGCAGCAAAATGTACTTCCTTTTTGAAAATTATTGCATTTACCTTTTTGTTTAATGCGTCTCCCGCGACCAATTTTTTTACATAAATTTTATTTTTAGTGACATGTGTTGCTAATTAGTTTAGTAAATTCGCACTACTAAAAACCTGAAAGTGCTTTACGCGATTGTTGATATTGAAACCACCGGTGGCTTTGCCGCATCCAACGGCATTACCGAAATTGCCGTGTTCATCACTGACGGCGAAAAGGTGATAGATCAGTTTCAGACTCTGCTCAATCCCGTTTATACGATTCCAAGATTTGTAGAAGTGTTAACTGGCATCACTAATGAAATGGTGGCCGATGAGCGCGATTTTAAAAGCATCGCGGATGAGCTTTATGAATTGTTACATAACAAGATTTTTGTCGCGCACAATGTTAACTTTGATTATTCTTTTATAAAACATCATTTGGCGGCAGCGGGACATGATCTCAATTGTAAAAAACTTTGTACGATCCGGTTGGGCCGAAAAATATTGCCTGGTCTCAGGGGATACGGACTTGATAAAATTTGCAGGCATCTTGATATTGAGATTTCAGGACGGCACCGCGCCTCCGGCGATGCGGAAGCAACTGTAAAGTTATTTCACCACTTACTTCAGTGCGATACTAACGGTCATGTGCAAACGATGCTTAAGGGAAGCAGTAAAGAGCATTTTCTTCCTCCCAATGTTCCCGCACTGGAAATAAAAAAACTTCCTTCATCGGCAGGTGTTTATTATTTCCATGATAAAAAAGGAAAAGTGATCTACGTGGGCAAGGCGAGGAATTTGAGCAAGAGAGTAAACAGTCATTTTTCTAACAATAAAGCCAATAAGCAAAAGCAGGAATTTTTGAAGAAGATCTATCATGTTTCTTACCAGGAAACTGCTACCGAATTAATGGCCTTTATCCTCGAGAGCATTGAAATTAAAAAAATATGGCCGGAGCAAAACCGAAGCCAGAAAAGATTTGAGCAGGTGTATGGTTTATATTGCTTTGAAGACAGCAAAGGATATCTGCGGCTTTGTATTGAAAAAAGAAAGAAAACTATAAAACCGCTTTTCACATTCAACCTGCTTCACGAAGCGCACCAGTTTTTGAAAAAGCTGGTATCACAATATGAGCTATGTCCGAGGCTTTGTTTTTTGCAGGCGGCAAATGTGGACTGCCAGGCGCTGCTTGAAAAAAAATGTAAAGGCGCATGCGAGCAGCAAGAATCGCCGGAAGATTATAACAGTAGAGTAGAAGCCTGTGTTGAAGGACTTGCGGATGACTTGCCGTCGTTTGCGCTTGTGGATAATGGATTGGATTCGAATGAGCAAAGCTGCATCCTTATGGAAAAAGGAAGTTTTTATGGAATGGGATATTTGCCGTCGGATGCGAAAGTTCACGATATCGAAGCGATTAAATTTCATCTGACACCTTATGTTGAAAACGAATATATAAGAAGAATGGTTTTGCAATACGGCGATCGTTATCCAGCTAAAAAAATTTTATTACAGTGTTAACGTTGTCACCAAAGAAATAAAATCCTCTCTCGAAATAAGGCCTGCGCCCAGAGTTTCTAAATGCTCAGAATATACCTGGCAATCTATCAGCCGGATCCCGTTTTTTTCTAATAATTCAGTCCACTTTATCAAAGCAAATTTGCTTGCATTGCTTTTATGTGAAAACATGCTTTCTCCAAAAAAAACTTTACCGAGCAACACACCATATAATCCTCCAACCAACTCATTATTTTGCCACGCTTCTGCGCTGTGCGCAAATCCCAGTTCGAATAAATCTGTGTAAGCTTTTTCAAATTCGTTGCTAATCCATGATCCCGGATCGCCCTTCCTTTTTGCCGTTCTGCAACTTTGAATCACACGTTTGAAATCATTGTCGACGCGGAAAGAGAAAATGTTTTTATTCAAAACATTTCTCATGCTGTGGCTGATTTTTAGATTTTTGGGAAATAAAACAAAACGTGGATCGGGGCTGTACCAATAGATGAATTCTCCTTCATTGAACCATGGGAAAATGCCACGGTGATAAGCCTTTAAAAGCGTATTGACATCAAGATTACTTCCAACGGCGAGTAATCCATCATCGTCGGCCGAGCCGACAGCGGGAAATTCACTACTGTCTTTTGGTAAGAAAATGTGCATCTTATATTTTGCAAAAAATAGAACTTAGAAGTAAATTCCTGATGAGGTAATTAATATAAACGTAATCGATAACGATAATTTTTAACGTGAAGAAAGTTCTTCTACCGTTGCACCGATGCCGCGATCAGTAATAGAATCGCACATCGGTTTCAGGATTTCGTAAGATCCGTTTTTTACAGCATATTTTCCTTTAGTGTGAATAAGCATGGCGCATTGCTCAGCCTGTTCGGCGGTATGTCCGCAAATGGCGATAAGGGTTTCAATTACCCATTCAAACGTATTCACTTCATCGTTCCATACAATGAGTTGGCAACCCAGTTCCTCATCCGTCATCACGTCTGTTTCCTCGTTTTCCTGAATAAAAGGTTTTGTAATTTCCATATTAAGTTAGCTACAAAATTACAAAAATAACGCCTGAAACAACCTTTAAAAGAATTAAAACTATGCGTCCGATCATTTAAGACAACAGTAATAAGCCGGGAAATATAAAATGTGATGTATTTAAAATCGCACCAAAAATAAAATATTGAAAATCTACAAAATAACTTCTTTGGATTTTTCTTTTTATAATATCGTTGATGGCATTGGAAAATTTGTGTGTTTAAATTAATTAAACGCGACCGATAAATGAGGCGATCAAAAATATTTAAAATTTTTTTTGGAATAAATTTTTTTGGATAATGTTCCTCTCCTATATTTGCACTCCTTCTGACGGAAACGTAGGAAAAGGGAGCATAGCTCAGTTGGTTTAGAGCATCTGCCTTACAAGCAGAGGGTCCGCGGTTCGAACCCGTGTGCTCCCACAAAGACCTCACAGAAATGTGAGGTTTTTTTGTTGGCTTTATTTTCGTGTGAAATGTTTATTTAAGGAATTGATAATAAATGATTAGCCTATTAAAATCGGATTTGAGAAGGTCAAGTTATAGATATGCACTTAACTATTTTCTCAAATAACAAGAATTATCAAGTTCTCAGAATACGATCATTTTTCAAATTTGCAAACAATTTGCAAACAAAATTCTTCTTTACAGTATGCTCGTCGCTTGTTAACAAAAGTTTTCGGGAAAATCAAAGACCAAATAAGACATAAAAGTGGTTAGGCTTTTAAACTGCTTCTGGAAGCAGAAATGAAATTTCTTTCTATGAATAATCAAGTAAATTTGAAAAGTGAGACCATTAAATAAAACATTTACCCAACAGCATCGTCCGAAAAAAAATCTTTTAATTGGTGGCATTCCATCTATAATTGATGCGATGCGAAACGGCGAGCCATTGGAAAGAATTTATCTTCAAAACACTCTTGCCTCAGCGGAAGTAGATGAACTCAGGAAGGTGGCATTGGAGTTCGAGATTCCTGTCAATAAAGTTCCATTTGAAAAAATCAGGAATTTCAATTTGGAAAATCCAAAAGGTTGTATCGCTATAAGATCAAAAATTAAATATCAGAATCTGCAAGATGTGATTTCTTTTGTAGTGGAAAATGGAGAAACACCCTTATTGTTGATGCTGGATGGAATTACTGATATTCGAAACATTGGTGCGTTGGCCAGAACCGCTTACTGTTGCGGTGTTCACGCGATCGTCATCCCTGAAAAAGGGGTAGGCGCTTTAGGTGAAGATGCAATTACTACATCTGCCGGCGCCCTTGAAAATCTTGCGATTTGCCGCGTAAAAACTTTGCACAGTGCAATTGATGAAATGCATTTGAATGGCATCAAAGTTTTTGCCAGCGAAATGACTGCGGAGAAAAATGTTTTTGAAATTAATTTTACAGAACCTGCTGCAATCATCATGGGAAGCGAAGACAAAGGAATTCAACCATCGTTATATAAATTGTGCGATGGAAAATTTAAAATTCCCATGCAAAAAGATTTTGAATCTTTGAATGTATCTGTTGCTGCAGGAATGATTTTATATGAGGCGATGAAGCAAAAGATTACAGTTAACGGTTGATTAATTAATGGTGATGCCATCTTAAGGTAAAGGTTAGATGTTTCATAGAATTTGAAAAAGGAAAAATGAATTTAACTAACGCTGAAATCGGAAATCGAAAATCGCCCATTAAATTGATCGAATGCCCCCGCGATGCCATGCAAGGCTGGAAAACTTTTATTCCCACAAAAAAGAAAATAGAATACATCAATCAATTGTTGAAAGTTGGTTTTGATACGATCGACTTCGGCAGTTTTGTTTCTGCCAAAGCAGTTCCCCAAATGGCTGATACGAAAGAAGTCATTGAAGAATTAGATACAGAAAATTCTAAAACGAAACTTCTTGCAATTATTGCAAATGTAAGAGGAGCAAGCAACGCAGCGGAATTTGAAAAAATAAATTATTTAGGATTTCCATTTTCAGTTTCTCCAACCTTTCAAAAGCGCAATGCTAACAGTTCGATAGAAGAGTCGCTGGAAAGAGTGAAAGAAATAAAAAACATTAGTGATGAAAATGGGAAGGAATTAGTCATATATATTTCAATGGCTTTTGGAAATCCTTATGGAGATCTTTACAACGAAGAAATTGTTTTGGAATGGATTAAAAAAATAGTGGGAGAGGGGATAAGCATTATATCACTGGCAGATACGGTTGGCCTGGCGGATCCTTTGCAGATTTCTTCATTAGTAAAAAACGTTATGGTTCAATTTCCTGACATTGAAACCGGCGTCCATCTTCATTCAACAAACACAAATTGGCAACAAAAAGTTGACGCTGCATTGCAGAACGGATGTATGCGTTTTGATGGTGCGCTCAAAGGCTTCGGTGGCTGCCCTTTTGCGGAAGATGAATTAGTGGGGAACATGAACACAGAATTGATGATCCCTTATTTTAAACAATTAGGTTTCCTGGAAAATATCGATGAATCTGAATTATTTAAAGCCAGTAAAATAGCGGCTGAAATTTTTATATAAATGGAATTCTTTTTACCGTTTCATCTGCCAACGCTTCCATTCAAAATTTCCTATAAGGATAAAATTCTATTGATTGGCTCATGTTTTTCAGAAGAGATCGGAAATAAATTTAATGACATAAAGTTCAATGTGCTTCAAAACCCAAATGGGATTTTATATGATCCCATGAGCATCGTTGATGCACTGTCCTCTTACATTGAAAATAGAACTTACAAAACCGAAAACCTTTTTGAACTAAATGGTTTATGGCATAGCTGGCAACATCATTCACTTTTTTCCGGGATTGATCAAAATGAAGTTTTAGAAAAGATAAACATGTCTCAAGTTGAAGCACATCATTTTTTAAAAAAAGCAAATTTTTTAATTATCACATTTGGAACGGCTTTCAAATATCAATTGAAAAATACCAGGGAAGACGTTGCAAATTGTCACAAAGCACCAGCGGCATTTTTTGAAAAAATTTTATTGCCAACCGAAGAAATCACTTCTTCAGTTTTAAGTACTTTAACCGCCCTTGAAGAATTTAATCCGGATCTTAAAATCATTTTTACGATAAGCCCGGTAAAGCATGTAAAAGATGGTGTAATAGAAAACAATCGGAGTAAAGCGCGATTGATCGACGCTGTGCATTGCGTTGTTGATAAAAAGCCAGGTGCATTTTACTTTCCATCCTACGAATTAGTGACAGATGTCTTGCGTGATTACCGGTTTTATAAAACAGATTTCGTTCATCCAAATGAAGAAGCAGTAAATTTTGTATTTAAAAAATTCTGCGAAAATCTTTTAGATGAATCGTCTAAAAATATTATGGCTGAAATAAATAAAATTCTCGACGCTGCAAATCATAAGCCTTTTTTAAAGGAAAGTGTTGCACATCAAAAATTTATCGCAGCGCAATTGAACAACATTGAAAAGATAGAAATTGATTATCCTTTTATTAATCTTTCAAAAGAAAAAAAATATTTTTTAAGCCAGGCGCATCGATAATAATTTGACAATTCGGATTTGAAAAATTACTGACCTTCTAAAACAACATATAGTTTTCTTTTTTTTCCAGAAATCTCCAAACAAGCCAAAACATAGATTTTCGGAAATTTAAAAAGATAGTTTATAAGTAAGTGATGAGTCTTTACAATTTCGAAATTTGACTTTTATATACTTAGTTTATTTGTTGGTACAATGTTTGGCATTGCAGGACAAACTAAACATTCTAAAATATGAAAAAATTGAAAAATCTACTTTTTGCCTTACCTGTGTGCGCGTTTTTAATGATGATGGGCTGTAATGCTACAAGGACTCAAAAAGGCGCAGCAATTGGAGGAACCGCGGGCGCTGTAGGAGGCGCAATCATTGGAAAAGCGGCCGGAAATAAAACTTTGGGAGCAATTATCGGAGCCGTCGTGGGTGGGTCTGCGGGTGCCATTATCGGTCGTGATATGGACAAACAGGCAGAGCAAATTAAAAATGACATTCCCGGAGCAAAAGTTGAAAGAGTGGACGAGGGCATCAAAGTGGAATTCAACGAAAAAATTCTTTTTGCGTTTTCAAAATCCGATATCGGCGATTCTGCAAAAAAGAATTTGAATGCACTTGTAGGTGTGCTTAACAAATATCCTAACACGAATATTGAAATTCAGGGACATACCGATAGCAGGGGAACAGATGAATATAATATGGCTCTGTCGGTAAGGCGTGCCACCACTGTCAGAGATTATCTTCAGGCACAGGGAATAGCTAGTTCCCGCATGACGATAAAAGGTTATGGAGAATCTGCCCCGGCGTACACCAATGATACACCGGAAGGCCAGGCGCAAAATCGCAGAGTGGAATTTATTATTACCGCAAATGATCAAATGAAAGCTGATGCACAAAAACAGGCAGCGAATCAATAAAATTTTTGAAAATAGAATCAGATAAAAGAGAGGTCCAACGGACCTCTTTTTTTTATGAAAAAATCACTTCTTCATTAAAGCATAAATTATTTAACTCCAGCTCGCGCAGAATGGGCTCATATATTTCTTGAATTACAGGGATATGCAAACCGGTTAATTTTATTTTATCTTCCAGAATTAGTTTCGCAGCAATACCCAAAGGCAGCCCCACCGTTTTTGCCATTGCAGTATGCAGTGCATCTTCACCTTCAACCACGAGACAAGTGCGAATCTTTTTGTTGCGCCCTTCTATAGAATATTCCACTTCATGAATCATAATGATCATGTCTTTATCATCATGATTCATCACCAGAAATTCTTCAAGGCAATGCTGAAGGAGCGCCGCAGAAGTAGTAAATTCCGGGGGAATATTTTCTTCGCTACGAAGCCCAATGAAATCAACCTGCTCTACAAATTCGTCATTAAAAAAATCTTCCTCATTGAGCTTGTCTTTATTCTCAGAAAACAATGCTTTCTTCTTTAAATTAAACCAATCCAGGTAAGTAGTGCAATGTTGAATTTCTTGCTGGTCATTTTTTTCTGTAAGTCCTAATTTTATTATTTTATTCCAGCCGCGGGAAAATGCAGGATAGCGCAAAGTAGTGCGGATAAAGGTTTTCACTTCCTGGAGCTGATAAGTTTCTACATAAGGCAATGAATCTCTGTTAGCATACCACGCTAACGGAAACAAGCCCGGCACATCTACAAGGTTATTGTCGTCATTAAATATTTCAGAATAAGGAAGTGTTACCGTTTCTCCGTTCTCAACATACATAGCGCCTGAACTGCCGGCTGACACTACGTTTGCGGGATTCCAGGTAATTTTATAATGCCACGGATTATCATCGCTTTCCGGTGAGACAAGGCCACCACAATGAGATTTGAATGAATAAATCTCGCCTCCGTCGTTCTTTATTTCGTTGATTAACTTCATCGCGCTCATGTGGTCTATTCCCGGATCCAGTCCCATTTCACCCAGGAATAGCAAACCTTTTTCTTCAATCTCACTTTTGAGCGAACGAATATTATCATCGATATAGGAAGCTGTTAATAGATTTTTTGAGAGCCGCACGCAATCCCTTGCTACCAGGAAATGTAGAGCAGGCGGCAACATAGAGATTACAATATCTGCTTCTGAAATCAGCTCCGCGCGTTTTTCAGAATCACTTACATCAACGGCCAAAGCCAGGGACGAGCTAAAATCTCTTATTTTTGATTGTGCCAATGAAAGGTTTGCATCACACACTAACATTTTCCAGTTGTTTTCATCACAGCATTTGTTGAGATAGTCGATAAGGCAGGTAGCGGATTTTCCGGCGCCAAATATTAAAATTGATTTCATCTGACGAAAATAGGGAGAATTGTTTATCCTTAAGCGGCATTTAATCTGTTTTATTGTTGCATTGTTCAATTGTTGATGACAGTTTTAATAAACAGAAATCTACTTTTTAGCTTATTACAGTTAACATAAAGTCGCACAACGATTAGATCCTGCTATCAGAATTTTTTTGGGGCATGCCACTCATTTTCATGGCAATGAATCGTATAGGGCAATACCTCAATTTATTGATAATGATTTTAAAAAAATGATAATAAAAAATGATTTTTTTAAGCCTTTTTTCGAGGAAAAACCCTCTTAAAAAAGTATATTTGCCAATAGTAAAAAATTATGGAAACATTAGAAGGAGAACTACCGGAAAACGGTGCACCCAGAGGAAGAATCATTCCCGTAAACATTGAAGAAGAAATGAAATCCGCTTACATTGATTATTCAATGAGCGTGATTGTAGGCCGTGCGTTACCAGATGCGCGCGATGGCCTTAAACCCGTACACAGGCGTATTCTATACGCCATGAATGAGATGGGAAACAATTTCAATAAACCCCATAAAAAGTCTGCCCGTATCGTCGGTGATGTGATGGGTAAATACCATCCGCACGGTGATTCATCTATTTACGGAACGATGGTCCGCATGGCGCAGGATTGGAGCATGCGCTATACATTAATTGATGGACAGGGTAACTTCGGCAGCCAGGATGGTGACTTCCCGGCAGCGATGCGTTATACGGAAGTAAGGCTTCAACGCATGGCCGAAACTATGCTTGATGATATAGAGAAAGATACCATAGATTTTCAATTGAATTATGACGATACTACGAAGGAGCCAACAGTATTGCCTACACGAATTCCACAATTACTTTTAAATGGTGCGAGTGGTATTGCTGTGGGAATGGCCACGAATATGCTGCCTCACAATTTAAATGAAGTGGTTGATGCTTGCGTGGCATTTATTGAAAATAGGGAAATAACCATCGACGAGCTGATTAAGTTTGTAAAGGCTCCGGACTTTCCAACGGGTGGTATTATTCACGGATACGAAGGTGTGAAGCAGGCAATGCACACAGGCCGTGGCAGGGTAGTGCTTCGTGGGAAAGTGACGGTTGAAACCTCAAAAACCGGGAGAGAAAAAATCATCATCACAGAAGTTCCTTATCAGGTAAACCGAGATGCTTTGACCGAAAAAATCGGACATCTGATCAATGATAAGATCATTGAAGGTGTTTCTGATGTTAATAATGAAAGTAATAATAAAGAAGGTACCAGGATAGTAGTTGAACTTAAAAAAGATGCACTGGCGCAGGTTGTTATCAATCATCTGTATAAACATAGTGAGCTCCAGACATCATTCGGGATCAATAATGTTGCGTTGGTAAAAGGAAGGCCTTATACTCTGAATATTAAAGACCTGATCCGCGAATTTGTTGACTTCCGTCACGAAGTAATCGTGAGACGAACCAAATTTGAATTAAAGAAAGCGGAAGAAAGAGCGCATATTTTGGAAGGATTTCTCATCGCTCTTGATCATTTGGATGAAGTGATTAAATTGATCAGGGCGTCAGCCACGCCGGATGTTGCAAGAGAAGGGTTGATGTCCGAATTTGGCATGAGTGAACTACAGGCAAAAGCTGTTCTGGAATTGAGGTTGCAGCGCCTCACCGGAATGGAAAGAGATAAGATAAGGGAAGAGCACGCAGAAATCATGAAATTGATCGCGCGTTTAAACGAAATATTGGGCGACGAAGGATTGCGCTTTCAAATTATTAAAGATGAGTTGGCTGAAATCAAAGAAAAGTTTGGTGACGAGCGCAAAACTGAAATCACCTACCTCGCTGATGAGATAAGTATCGAAGACCTTATTGAAGAACAAGATGTCGTGGTGACAATATCTCACCTTGGCTATATTAAGAGAACACCAGCCAATGAATATCGCCAGCAACGCCGAGGTGGACGCGGAGCCCGGGGTAGCAAAACGAGGGAAGAAGATTTTATCGAACAATTATTTGTTGCGTCGACTCACCATACATTGTTGTTTTTTACAGAGAAAGGTAGATGTTACTGGCTGAAAGTTTATGAAATTACGGATGGTGATAAAACAAGTAAAGGAAGGGCAATTCAAAATTTAATTCAGATTCCGCCAGATGATAAGATCAGAACCATCATCACGACAAAGAATCTGCAGGACGAAGAATATATTAATAATAACTATATTGTACTTTGCACAAGGAAGGGGATTATTAAGAAAACCAAAGTAGCTGATTTTTCAAGACCAAGACAGAACGGAATCAATGCGATTTCTATTAATGAAGGCGACCAGTTGCTGGATGCGTGTCTCACTGATGGGAAACAAAACATTATGATGGCGATCAAGAGCGGCCGCGCAATCAGATTCCCTGAAGAAAAAGTGCGGCCAACAGGCAGGGGAGCGATAGGGGTTTTTGGAATTTCTTTAGATACCGATAATGACGAAGTGGTTGGTATGATTTGTGTAAATGTTAATGATCCTGAAGTTAGTGTGCTGGTGGTGAGTGCAAAAGGTTACGGAAAACGTACTGCTGTCGAAGAATACAGAACTACAAACCGCGGAGGCAAAGGCGTCAAAACCATTAATGTGACTGAAAAAACAGGAACGCTGATAGGCTTGTTGAATGTCAATGAAAAACAGGATTTGATGATCACTTGCAAATCCGGAGTAACGATACGCACTTCAATTGCCTCAATAAGGGAAGCAGGACGTGCTACGCAGGGAGTTAAATTAATAAAACTGGACGAAGGCGATGAGATTGCAGCCATTACAAACCTTGATGATAGCGAAGATATTTCCGAAGAAATACTTGAAGGAGAAGCGGGTGATGTAGAAACAATTGAAGCAAACGAGGGTAGTGCAACGGAAGCATCAGCAGGAGCGTCTAATGAATCTGAAGATGTAAACGATAGTTCAGATGAATCAGAAGCTGAATCAAACAATGATAACGAACCCGACAATCAATAAATAAAAAAACAAAAACGATGAAAAAAGCAGTTTTACCAGTTTTATTTACATTTTTAGTTACCATTTCTTTTGGCCAGGATTTAAAGAAAGCGAAATCTTATATAGATAAGAACCAGCTTGATAAGGCCAAAACTGAAATAGATGGTTTCATTGCCAAATCTCCCGATGATGCAGAAGGAAATTACCTGAAAAGTAAAGTGTATGAAAAAATTGCAAATGACAGCACGGGCAAATATAAGGATCTCGCATCCGGAGATATGCTCGGGGAGGCGTTTTCTGCTTTTAAGAAAGCAATGACTGATACCAATGATGTGAAAATGAAATTGATGTCGATGAAAGATAGCTACCAGCCGGTGTTTGGCCTTTATTCTGCTTACTATGAGCAGGCTGCAAAGGCATTTAACGATGCCGCCGGAAGCCAAAGTAAACCAGGATTCAAAGCGGCGATGGATCTGTTTATAAAATCAAATAATGTGGGCCATTATATTGCCCAGCACAAATGGGCCAACATTGGAGACGTGGATACAACGCTTGTGTTAAACATCGGGAAATCTGCTCTTAACGCAGGAAAGGATTATGATGATACTGCATTAATTTATTTTTCAAAGTTAGCCGACGCAAAAATCACCGGTCCAAAAGGCGGAAATGATGCAGGTTATGAGATACCATATCAATGGCTGACATTACACTACAAAGATGCAGGTGACGAGGCCAAAATGTTGAAATATGCGGCCCTGGGCAAAGAACTATTTCCCAAAGAAGATTATTTTGATTTCGTGTTGATGGATTATTATCGTGAGAAGAAAAATTATCCTAGCTTATTTAAAAAATATAATGATCTGCTTGCTTCGCATCCGGATAGCATCCGTTATCATTTCAATTATGCAAACGAAATATTCGGATATCTCTACAATAGCGACGAAGGAGTCGTAGTAAATGATAAAGAAAATTTATTAAAAACCTTGAAAACAGAGTTGGACAAAGCGATTGCAATCGATCCAAACGATGTAAACACAAACTGGCTTTATTCTCAGTATTATTATAACCTTGGAATTGGCACCCGCGACGAGGGTCTGAAAATTAAAGGTACAAAACCTGACGACGTGAAGAAAAAAGCCGATCTGATCGCAGAATCAAAAACGAATTTTAACGCCGCGATACCTTATGGTGAAAAAGCAATTGCACAATTGGAATCAGCAGGTAAAAAAAGCGAAAAGTCGAAATACAAATCAGTTGATAACCTGATGCAAAATATTTATCAGAGCCTGGAACAAAAAGATAAACTTAAAATTTACCAGGATAAATATGACGCGGCAGATGCCAAATTTGTAAATTAATTTCTTTAAATATTTCTTACTAAAAAAGCCCTGATTTTTCAGGGCTTTTTTAATGATTTAATTTTGAAGTATTTTTTTAAAGTTTGCGGAAAAGGCGTTTCAAAAAATATTTTATTTAATCAAATAAGCCAAAATATAGAAAATCACAATCATGAAACGAACAATTGGTTTTGGAAAAACTATAAGTATGAACCAAAATAGAAATCAAGTTAGGCCGTTTTGATATTTGATAATCTGAAAGCCAGTAGGCCTCAACCTAACCATACTTAACATAATATAAATTATAGGCAAAAAATGGAACTTATTTCATAACTGCTTATAAATCAAATATTCATCAACTTTCTGGGCGCTAAAAATTAGTACAGATTAAATAAATTAATACAAATTCACCTCATCCTTGTCCCATTCAACCCTTACTTTTTGAGTAATAATTGAGTCGATGGATTTACCGCAATAATCAGGTTGAATAGGAAGTTGGCGGCTAAATCTTCGATTGACTAAAACGCACAGTTCGACTTTTTTAGGACGGCCAAATGATAACAGTGCGTCAAGGGCAGCACGGATCGTTCTGCCTGTATATAATACATCATCAATCAGAATGACATTTTTATCTTCAATCGAAAATGAAATATCAGTTTGATTGGCCTGGTGAAGCTCCGTACGAATATCATCCCTGTAAAATGTAATATCAAGCTTTCCGTACAGAAATTTTTGATCGGGCCTTATATTGGTTAGTTGCTTATAGATTTTATCGGCTAAAAAAACGCCTCTCGGTTGAAGGCCAATCAACGTCACAGATGACAAGTCAACGTAATTTTCAATGATCTGGCAAGCGAGGCGCTCGATGGTGATTTGAAGCTGATATTTATTGAGAATAGTAATCCCCTGCCCGTATTGTTTTTTTTCAGCATCTGCGGCTGACATCCGGGAACCAGGGTTTTGTTTCAATTTCGTTTGCTTAAAAATGGATTAATTATTTCTTTTTTGCTGCAGGAATATCTTCGTTCATAAAAGGATAACGGTAATCTGTAGCCGGCGTAAAAGTTTCCTTTATCGTTCTTGCACTAAGCCATCTATATAAATTCAAAATACTGCCAGCCTTATCATTGGTGCCACTCCCACGGGCGCCGCCAAACGGCTGCTGACCGACTACTGCGCCGGTTGGCTTATCATTTATATAAAAATTACCAGCACTGTTCGTTAGCTTTCTTGTAGCCAGCTCAACAGCGTAACGATCTTGTGCAATCACAGCTCCTGTAAGTGCGTATCCGGAAGTTGAATCCACCAGTTTTAATGTATCCTCAAACTTATTTTCATCATATACGAACAAAGTTAAAACGGGCCCAAATAACTCTTCACACATCGTTACATATCGTGCATCAGTTGTTTCTATTACTGTTGGCTCAATAAAGTAACCGTTTGCTTTATCACATTTTCCGCCTACCAATATCTTCGCGTTCGTATCTTTTTTTGCATTTTTTAGATAGGCTTCAAGTTTGTCAAAACTTTTTTCATCAATTACCGCATTCACGAAGCAAGTAAAATCTTCTACAGAACCCATTTTCATGGATTTTATTTCAGCAACCAGCTTTTTCTTCACCTCCTGAGCAAGATTTGATGGAATATAAGCCCGCGATGCAGCAGAGCATTTTTGCCCCTGGTATTCAAATGCGCCGCGGCAAAGAGCGGCTACCAGCACATCAACATTGGCGCTTTTGTGAGCAATGACGAAATCCTTTCCGCCGGTTTCACCGACAATCCTTGGATAGGATTTATAAAGACTGGTATTTTCCCCAATATGTTTCCAAATCGAATTAAAAACACCGGTGCTTCCTGTAAAATGAATTCCGGCAAAATCAGGATGATTAAAACAAACGTCCCCAAGTGTGGGTCCGTCCACATAAATCAAATTGATTACGCCATCCGGCAAACCGGCTTCTTTCAAAACCCGCATAAACATTTGAGCGCTGTAAACCTGTGTATTGGCACATTTCCAGACAACAACATTGCCACACATTGCAGCAGACGTTGGTAGGTTGCCTCCGATCGCGGTGAAATTAAATGGAGTGATCGCCAGTACAAAGCCCTCAAGTGGGCGGTATTCCATCCTGTTATTTACTCCCGGACTACTAGCCGGCTGTTGAGTATATATTTCACTAAGAAAATGAACATTGAACCGAAGAAAATCGATCAATTCGCAGGCGGCATCAATTTCCGCCTGGAAAGGATTTTTACTTTGTCCCAACATTGTTGTTGCACAAATGTACGGGCGATATTTTGTGGCAAGTAGATCCGCAGCTTTCAGAAAAATATTGGCTCTGTTCTCCCAACTTGCGGCCGCCCATTTATCTTTTGCTTTCAAAGCGGCATTGATCGCTTTTTTTACATGCGAAGCGTCGCCCTGATGAAAATTACCTAAAACATGATTTTTTTCATGAGGTGGATGGATCGCCACCTTGTCGCCGGTGCGTATTTCTTCACTACCTATGAACATCGGAACATCCACTTTTTCATTCTTTAATTCTTTTAAAGCAGCCTTTAAAAGTTCCCGTTCTTTACTTCCGGGGGCATAATTAAGTACTGGCTCATTATGCGGTAAAGGATAATAAAAGCTTCCGATATTCATAATAGATTATTTATTTCCACGGCGGATGCCGGAAAAGTTCAAAAAATTTCAAACAGTTTGGAACAAGTCCAAACCGAGGTAAATTACTTTTTCAAATACATCACTTCTTTTACCAGGTTCACGGTTCTTGGAACATCAGGTAAATAAGCCGCCACCAAATTCGGCGCATAGTGCATGGGAGTATCTGTTGATGTAATCCTGCGAACAGGTGCATCCAAATAATCAAATCCTTCCTTCTGAACGCGATAAGCGATTTCAGAAGATATTGACGCGAATGGCCATTGTTCTTCGACGATTACCAACCGGTTTGTTTTCTTCACCGATTCAAGAATCGTATGCCAATCCAACGGCCGAATGGTTCTAAGATCAATTACTTCAGCACTAATATTTTCTTTCGCCAGCTCATCTGCCGCGCCCAGCGCTACTTTCATCATTTTATTAAACGATACGATCGTCACATCATTTCCTTCACGAACTACTTTTGCCTTTCCTATCGGAATCAGATATTCTTCCTCCGGAATCATACCTTTATCTCCATACATAACTTCACTTTCCATGAAGATTACCGGATCGTTATCGCGAATTGCACTTTTTAATAAACCCTTTGCATCGTAAGGATTACTTACAGAAATAACTTTCAGTCCGGGGATGTTTGCATACATAGCTTCATAAGCCGTTGAATGCTGCGCTCCCAACTGCCCCGCGCTTCCGTTTGGACCGCGAAAAACGATTGGGCAACCCACCTGGCCGCCGCTCATTGCCAACATTTTAGAGGCTGTATTCAAAATCTGGTCGAGCGCCAGGTTTGCAAAATTCCAGGTCATATATTCTACGATAGGACGAAGCCCACTTTGCGCCGCACCCACTGCAATTCCGGTAAACCCAAGCTCGGCGATTGGAGTATCGATAACCCTTTTCTCTCCAAACTCAGCTAACATGCCCTGGCTCACTTTATACGCGCCGTTATACTCCGCTACCTCTTCTCCCATCAAAAAAACGTTTTGATCCCTTCTCATTTCTTCCTGCATCGCTTCCCGCAACGCTTCTCTGAATGCAACTTCTTTCATCAGTAAATATTAATTTTAAATGTGCTGAAAATTATCTTCGTGAAAAAAGATAACCCTTTCAAAAATGATAGGCAAAATTATCGGTTACAAGCCAAATTATCAAAACTCTTTGTAAGGGTTAACCTTTCGTATAGGATAAAGATGTTATAAAGTTATAACCGGAACAAACCAATAAGTTATTTCATCAATTCATTAAGTTTGTCGACCAGTTTTTTGCCAAAAATATTCTTGGCGATAATCACTCCATCACGATCCAATAACACGTTGGAAGGTATCGCTTTGATGCCGTATTGAGCAGAGGTTGAATTCTGCCATCCCTGTAAGTCAGAAACCTGCTGCCAGTCAAGATGATCATCAGCAATAGCTTTTATCCACCGGTCTTTTTTAGTGTCGTAAGAAACACCAAAAACCGTAAACCCCTTATCCTTAAATTGATTATAGGCGGCTACAATATTGGGATTTTCTCTGCGGCATGGACCACACCAACTTGCCCAAAAATCGAGCAACACAAATTTTCCTTTTAAAGAAGAAAGGCTTAACTGTGCGCTATCGGGAGTCCATTGACTAATTTCCGGGGCAGATTTGCCCAAGGCAACATTTGCGTACACATCCACCATTTTTTTAATTTCCCGTCCCTTAGATGAATTCTTAATCGATTCGTCCAGCATATCGTATAGAGGTGCCACGTCGGTTGCTTCAGCGTAGTAAGAATAATTTTCAGTAATGGCCATGGCGCCGCGCATCGATTTGGGGTTGTCTTTTACGAATGATGCAACTACCTTTCTTTTCGCGGCCATCACCGCAAAGTCTACCTCATCAAGGCTGTCCATCACCGCTTTATTTTTATCCTTATAAGCCTGTTCATAGATTTTACTATTTGCGGCTTCCCATGATGACACGCTTTTCAGTCTGTCCTTCAGCATTTTATTATCGTCATTAACCGCGGATCCTTTTATAGTCAACAATTTTAATGAATCTGCTCTTCCGGACACGTTTATTTTGCCCGGCTCAACATAAAAAGTGAAATAATCATCCGGCTTGGAAAGCATGGTTAGTGTAGCAAAAAAAGGATCGGTCACAAACCCCATAAATTTAAACGATCCCTTTTCAATAGTAGCGGAATCCTTAATAGTTTTTGCGTCTTCGTAGATAGTCAAATAAATGGTACCACTTTTTATTTTTTCAAGTTTACCGTTGATAACAAAAGCAGAATCCTGTGCTTTCAGGCCATAACCCGCCAGAAACAGGACTACAATAACAGAAACAATTTTTTTCATGAATATATTTTTTGGTCGTCAAATATAGTTTTAATTAAAAAAAGAATTTAGGGATAAAAATAATAAGCGGCCGAATGGATGAGGCGTGGTTTCCCGATTTGAAAGGAAAACAAAATGCTTTGCGGCGAGATAAGCCAAAATATAGTTTTTATGCTTTTTAAAAAGCGTAATGATAAGTCCCAATTCCTGAAGGCGCTGCATCCTACTTAACATAATTCAATAACCATGGCGCTTGCTCCCCCACCGCCGTTACAAATTCCGGCAGCTCCTATTTTGCCATTATTTTGTTTCAGTACATTGATCAGAGTTACAATAATACGGGCACCACTGCATCCCAGCGGATGACCCAATGCAACTGCGCCACCGTTCACATTTACTTTCGCAGAATCCAAATGCATTTTTTGAGTATTCACGATCCCAACCACACTAAAGGCTTCATTAAGTTCGAAATAATCAATATCCGCGATTTGCAAACCCGCTTTTTCGATCGCCTTCGGCACAGCAAGGGAAGGTGTCGTTGTAAACCATTCGGGGGCTTGCTCAGCATCAGCATAACTTAGAATTTTGGCAATTGGCTTCAGTCCGAGCTCATCGGCTTTTTCTTTGCTCATCAACACCAAAGCCGCAGCGCCATCATTAATGGTACTGGCATTCGCAGCCGTGACGCTACCTCCTTTTTCAAATGGAGATTTTAATCCACTGATCTTATCAAATTTCACATTAAAAGGCTCCTCATCTTTTGCGAATAAAATCGGATCGCCTTTTCGTTGCGGCATTTCAACGCCAACAATTTCGTCATTAAATTTTCCATCATTTACGGCCGCCTGGCTGCGTTTATAACTTTCCACAGCAAATTCGTCCTGCTGATCCCTGCTGATATTGCATTCACGTGCGCAAAGCTCCGCGGCATTTCCCATTGCATAATCTTTGTAAACATCCGTCAATCCATCTTTTGCCACTCCATCTATCAGCGAGGTGTTTCCATACTTATTGCCCCAGCGTAAAGCCGGCGCGTAAAAGGGCGCGCCACTCATACTTTCCATGCCACCGGCAATCACTACGTCTGCGTCTCCTAATAAAATACTTTGAGCTCCATTCATTATGGCTTTCATTCCACTGGCGCAAACTTTATTTATCGTTGTGCAACAAACGTTTTCGGGTAAACCGGCAAAGATTGCGGCCTGCCGCGCTGGTGCCTGTCCAAGATTGGCCTGGAGCACACATCCCATATACACTTCATTAACATCGGTTCCTTTTATGCCGGCTTTTTCAACGGCGCCCTTGATGGCGATGGCGCCTAATTTAGGAGCGGAAATATCTTTTAAACTACCTCCGAAACTGCCGATTGGTGTCCGGACAGCAGATATGATATAAACTTCTTTTTGATTCATATATTAATTTGAGATACAAAGATAGCGAACCCAAAATTGCCGGTAAAAATGATTGAAGTAAAGAACAACATTAAATTTCGAATTAATTTTTCGTCCCGGATTCTGACCGGGAAAAGAACAAGTAAATTTTTTTTTTGGAAAAAAAAGGTAAATTCTCAAAATCATAAAAACTACATTTTCGCTTTTCTGATGAAAATAAAATTTGAAGGGGTCAGATGACAAACGCACTTCCCGAATTAACTTTATAATTTTATAAAGTCGCTATAATTATTTTACTTCGTATTTTTAAACCAAATCTTTTAAACATGCCTACATTTTCCATGAAGAAGTTTATTGTAACCATGACAATAACTGCCGTATTAATGATCATCATAGCAATTATTTCGTTGAAATGCACCTTATAGGCGGGTGGTTGTAGTGTAGGAATATTTCGTTTTTTAAAACGAATAAAGAAGTCAATGATACCACAGGAAACGATACAGCAAATAGTAAGCAGAATTGATATTATAGAAATAATCAATTCTTTCGTAAAGCTTAAAAAGCGGGGCACCAATTATATAGGGCTGTGTCCGTTTCACAACGAAAAATCTCCATCGTTCACGGTTTCTCCCTCAAAGGAAATTTATAAATGTTTTGGCTGCGGACGTAGTGGCAACGCGATCAGCTTTCTGATGGAGCATGAAAAATACAGCTACGTTGAGGCCCTCAAATGGCTGGCGGCAAAATACAATGTTGAAATTGAAGAAAAAGAAACAAGCCCTGAATTCAAACAACAGCAACAGGTTGCCGATAGCCTTTTTATCATCAATAAATTTGCCCAGCAATTTTTCAGTGAGCAATTGAACGAAACTGAGGAAGGCATTAATGCGGGGTTAGGATATTTAAAAGAAAGAGGTTTCAGGGAAGATATTATCAAAAAATTTGAACTTGGATATAATCCGGAAGCGCGTGATGCATTTGCTTCTTCTGCGGTAAAAATGCAATTCAATAAGGAACTACTTCAAAAGTCTGGCCTCGTGGTATTAAGAGATTCCGGATTGCAAGACAATTATCGTGGCCGCATTATTTTCCCGATTCATAACCAATCCGGCAAGGTGACCGGATTTGGAGCAAGACTGATCAGAAAAAATGATAAAGCGCCGAAGTACATCAATACGCCAGAAAACGAGATTTACGTAAAAAGTAAAATTCTTTACGGATCCTGGTTTGCGCGGCAGGCAATTGATAAAGCAGATGAATGTCTTCTCGTGGAAGGCTACACGGATGTGGTTTCGCTTCACCAGGCGGGTATAGAAAATGTCGTAGCGAGCGGGGGAACTTCGTTAACTCCTGACCAATTAAGATTGATCAAAAAATATACGCCTAATCTTACTATATTATATGACGGCGATGCCGCTGGGATCAAGGCGGCGCTGCGGGGATTGGATCTTGCATTGGAAGAAGGGTTAAATGTAAAATTAGTTTTGCTACCCGGACAGGAAGATCCCGATAGTTTTGTAAATAAAAATGGTGCGGAAAGCCTGACCCGCTTTATCAAAGAAAATAAAAAAGATTTCATTTTATTTCAGCTTGAACAATCGTTAGCGCAGGCTGGCGACGACACCAATGCGCGTGCACACGCCGTAAACCAGGTTGCTGAATCTATTGCAAAAATGAATAAGGCCGAGGACTTTACCCGGCAACAGGATTACATCCGAAGAACCGCGGAGCTCCTGAAAATTGACGAAGGAGGATTACACAATCTTGTAAATAAAATTATCCGTGAAAGGTTAACCAAAGAAGAAAAGAAAACATTTTCTGCGAGCGAATCGCAAGAGCCCGGCAGGGAAATTCTGGAAACGTCCGGCGAAGAAGCGGACGCGCTGGGTTTATTAAAAAAAGAATATTTCCACGAAAGAGCCTTAGTAAGATGTTTGCTCGAATATGGGCTGAGGAATTGGGAAGAAGGAAAAACGGTTGGGGATTACCTCCTATACGAATGTATAGATGATGAAATATTGGACGATCCGATGCTTAAAAAAATTGTAGCGTATTATAAAACGT
Source organism: uncultured Chitinophagaceae bacterium (assembly GCA_963706775.1). Classification (GTDB taxonomy): domain Bacteria; phylum Bacteroidota; class Bacteroidia; order Chitinophagales; family Chitinophagaceae; genus Ginsengibacter. The sequence goes on along the minus strand of CAVPNF010000015.1, from coordinate 257,243 downwards.
GGTACGAGGAAAATTTGGAGCCAACTGCAAAAACGTTCCTATATAATGAAGATCTCGAGATGAGCAATGCAGTGGTTTCGTTAATTGAATTTCCTTACGAGGTGAGTGATGGCTGGAAAGAAAAATACGAAATGCCAGTTCCAACGAGGGAGGAAAATTACCAGAAAGACGTCACATCCACGCTTCGGTATCTGGAACTTAAACGAATCAAAAAGCTAATTACGGTAAACGCGGAAGAACTTGAGAAAACCACTGCGGTTGACAGGCAAATTCTGCTGATACAGACTCACTCGCATTTAAAAACCCTCGAAATACAACTCACCAATGAAATAGGAACGGTAATATTAAAATAGGCCTGCATCCTAAAAGAAACGGAAGCAGGCCTATCTTATATTTATCTGGTGAGATAAGTAAATTTTACTTGTAGCGACCGGGATGTTTCCACGGTAATTTTAAAATTAATATCCTCCAGCCTCAGCTAATTTCCTTACTGAAGGCTTTAAAGCAACTACTTTTGAATTGCTTTTCACTTGTTCACAAACTTCACTTTTTGTAAAGCGTTGCGCGCTCCATACATAGTCAAGAACCACTTTTTCACCGGTTTCAAATCCCTGTTCAAGCATAAAATCCCATGATCCTGGTCTGTTAAGGTCACTGGCTATTTTAGAAGCCTGCTTTGGAAATGCTACCCACAATTTTGTCTCATCGTGTAATGCGGGGCAAAGCTCTGCAAAAATACTTTTCAACTGGTTGGAGTTTAAAGCGAAAATGAGTGCGAAATCGATTTTTCGGATTCTTAAAAGCTGGGTGACATTTTTTGAAAAGGAAATCTTTGAAAATTGTTTTTCAATAGTTGAAGGAAGTCCCTGGATCAACAGATTTTTTTCATCCTCCAATTGCAATTTTTCAAACAATGTTTGAGACATAAGCGAAGCAATATTTTAAGATTAAAAAATGGCCCACTACCCGTATACAAGTTTATTTTCTGAATTGAAAATGCGGACAACTATCTAAAACGGGCCAGGCAGGTGCAAAATTACACTAAAAATGCGGGTTTCCCTAATAAAATCCCGCAGCCATGGGGGCTGCGGGATTTTTAGGTAATTTATTAACTATTTAGAATTAACCGGCGTGTAGTATTTGAGGGCTTCATTCATATATCCTTTCAATTGTTCAATCCTTTTTGCATCCAAAGGATGGCTGCTCAACATTTCGGGCGTGGTAGAGCCGGCATTCAATTTTGACATTCTTTCCCAGAAAGGAATCGCTTCACGTGGATTATAACCCGCCATTGCCGCGAAGATCAGTCCATAATGATCTGCTTCATATTCCTGTTTACGGGAATTTGGCAGTAATACGCCGACCTGTGCGGAAGGTGCGAAAACAGCATTAAAAATACTGTTCGATTTGCTGTTCCCGGAAGTGAATACATCGCCAACGACTCCAACTCCTTGTGCCACCAGTTCCTGGCTCATTCTTTCCTGTCCGTGATGAGCAACAGCATGGGTAATTTCGTGTCCCAGAACGATAGCTAATGCTGCCTCATTTTGGGTAATGGGGAGTAGTCCCGTGTACACAACCACTTTTCCTCCCGGCATACACCATGCATTCACTTCTTTACTATCTACAAGATTGAATTCCCAGTTGTAACCATCAAGTTCGCTTGATAAACCCTTGTCTTTATAATATTTGGTGATAGCGGCTGCGATACGAGTACCCACTCTCTTCACCATTTCAGCATCTTTGTTAGCAGTGCTGCTCACTACTTTATTCTGTGAAAGAAAACTCTTGTATTGCGTAACGGCTTCCTGCTGCAGAGTTGACTCGGAGACCAACGATAATTGACTACGGCCTGTGATAGCATTTGTCGTACAGCCAATTGCAAACAAGCCAAAACATAGAAAAGTGAAAATAAAATTTCTCATATAATATTAAATTTTTGTTTCAATAAACAATTGATGTACCAATCTTTCAAACATACAAGATCAGAGACGTAATAAAATTACGAATGGGTTGCAAACAAAATAAACAATGTGAAATAATTATAAACCCCGGCGGCGGGATTTTTTGCGGTCGCGGTGTTTCAGAATCGGCACACGGCCTTCGTTTCCTTTGAGGAGACGGCTGATATTTTTCTGGTGAGTGAGTACCACAAGAGCCGCGACGGCCACTGCAAATACTCTGTAGAAAACTTCTTTTTCATTATAAATCCAAAGGACGCAAATAGGTAAAGCCACACCTGCGATAATCGAACTTAGAGATACGTACCGGGTTAAATAAAGGACAAGTAAAAATACACCAACACAGTTAATAGCCACGACAGGCTGAATGGCGAGCACCATTCCAAATAAAGTGGCCACACCTTTTCCACCCCTGAAACCCGCCCAAATCGGGTAGATATGGCCGATAACAGCAGCTAATCCTAAACCTATCATCAGGTTGGTACGGTCAAGTTCGTTGGTGAGGTAATAAGGAAGAAAGTTGTAAAGAGCAACAGCAAAAATTCCTTTTAGCATATCTCCTACCATTACAACGGTGCCAAATTTTGGCCCTAACACCCTGAAAGTGTTGGTGGCGCCCATGTTTCCGCTTCCATATTCGCGGATGTCAATATTAAAAAATGATTTGCTCACAATTAAAGCAGTCGGAATTGAACCAATAAAATATGCGGTTATAATTAAAATTACTTCTTTCATAGTTTAATATCAGGCAATCGTCTAGGTGACAAATATAAGAATTAATTGCTGCGAATATTTTAGAATTCCCTTAAAGTTTTTCTTATAACTTTTGGAATAATACTGACAGCCATCCATCCTTATTCAGAACGCACTTTTTAACAAATTGTTTTCCTGAAAATAAACTTTCTATTGCACCTTCATCTCCGACTAAAAAACCTGAAGTCAGCAATAATCCACCGGTGTCCAAAAGAGTTGATATTGATTCCGCTGCTTCAGTTATCACGTTAAGATTAATGTTCGCCAAAACTATTTCCACCGACGCCATACCCTTCAGGTCGCTTCGCTTTTCAAGGGAAATTTTTTTGGATTTATTTGCCTCCAGGTTTTCGATAGCATTATTGATGCTCCATTCGTCATAATCAACTGCTGTAACTTTTGAAGCGCCTGATTTTTCTGCAAGAATAGCCAGCACGCCCGTTCCTGTGCCAAAATCAAGAACTGATTTATTTTCAAAATCAATAGTTTTCATCAATTGAACCATCAAATAAGTAGTTGCATGATGCCCTGTACCAAAACTCATTTTTGGAGTAATTACCAAATCATGTTTCACGTTGTCAGCTGGTTCATGAAAAGCGGCCCGGATCAAGGCAAAATCATCTATTAACACGGGCTGAAAGCTACTCTCCCATTTGCTATTCCAGTTTTCTTCCTCAATAACTGTCTTATCGAATTTTTTATTTACAGGTAAAAAGCTGATTAGATTTTCCGGATTAAAATCCTGTTCCTTTATATAAGCCGACAGGCAATTTTCGTCCTGCTCAAAGGCGTAAAAACCGAAATCTGAGAGTTGGGCAATCAGAATATTCTGTTCTTCATCAGAAATCCCGTAAATGTCTATTTTGATATAATTGCTCATAAAAAAAGCTTGCATTTTATACAAGCTTTGGTTTTATATTTTATGGAAAAATTTATTCGTGATCCCTCTGCGGACGTTGTCCGGGCGCCTGTTCAGGCTTTGGCAATAAAGCTTTTCTGCTCAGCTTGAATTTCCCTGTTTTAGGATCAACACCAACCAGTTTCACTTTTACTTTATCTCCTTCATTGAATACGTTATCCATGTTGTCAAGTCGTTTCCACATGATCTCCGAAATGTGGAGCAAGCCTTGTTTACCTGGTAAAAATTCAACGAATGCGCCAAATTCTTTAATGCCTTTCACCGTGCCTTCAAACACATCACCTATCTCAGGAACAGAAACAATGCTTTTTACCCAGGCAACGGCCTGATCTAAGCTTTCTTTATTAGCTGAGAAAATACTTACTTCACCGGTTTTTCCAACCTCTGTAATATTGATAGTAGCACCGGTTGTCTTTTGAATTTCCTGGATAATTTTTCCTCCTGGCCCGATCACTGCGCCGATGAATTCGGAATCAATGATCAGTTTTTCCATTCTCGGTGCATGAGGTTTCACATCAGATCTATGTTCGGGAATGCATTCATACATAGCATCCAGGATATGCAGCCGGCCTTTTTTAGCCTGGTCAAGCGCTTGTCTCATCACATCCATGCTCAATCCGTCTACTTTTATATCCATCTGCACGCCGCAAATACCATCTCTTGTGCCCGTTACTTTAAAGTCCATATCTCCAAGATGATCTTCATCTCCAAGAATGTCCGAAAGAATAGCAAATTGATCTCCTTTAGAAATCAGGCCCATTGCGATGCCACTCACGTGCTTTTTGAAAGGCACGCCGGCATCCATCAATGCTAAAGAACCGGCACAAACAGTGGCCATTGAAGACGATCCATTGCTTTCTAAAATATCACTTACAATTCTAACTGTATAAGGATATTCGCCGCCGGGCATAATTTGTTTTAATGAGCGGTTAGCCAAATTCCCATGACCTACTTCTCTACGTCCAACGCCACGCATCATTTTTACTTCACCGGTAGAAAACGGAGGGAAATTATAATGAAGAATAAATTTGGAATAATCACTGGTAGCAGCGCTTTCAACTAATAATTCATCAAGTGGCGTTCCTAAAGTTACTGTCGTGAGAGACTGAGTTTCGCCCCGGGTAAACAAAGCGTTACCGTGCGGAGAAGGAAGGAAATCAACTTCCATAGTCAGCGGCCGGATTTCGTCCAGTGCGCGGCCGTCAAGGCGTTTGCGCGTCGAAAGCATCATGTCACGAACTACATTGTATTGCAATTCGCCAAAATAATATTTAATTAGTTTTTTATCTTCTTCAGGCAATTCTTCTCCAAGATGCTCTGTAAGATCTTTTACCAACTGATCAAAAGCATCTTGTCTTTCATGCTTTGAAGAAGCCGCGGAGGCGATTTCAAGCATTTTATCTTTTGCAAAAGCAGTTATTTTTTCATTTAACTCCTCGTTGCGATAAGGTTTTGTATAATCACGCTTCCCTTTTACACCCACTTTATCCCTCAATTCTTCCTGCGCTTTTACCTGCACTTTTATGGCTTCATGTGCAAGTTCTATTGCTTTAACCAGATCTTCTTCCTGGCACTCTTTCCCCTCTCCTTCTACCATCATGATATTTCTATCGGTAGCAGCAATTAAAAATTGAAGATCCGATTCGGCAAGCTGAGATCTTGTAGGATTTACGATAAACTCACCGTTTATTTTTCCGATCCTTACTTCAGAGATGATTTCCTGGATAGGAATATCCGAAACCGCAAGCGCGGCAGAAGCAGCAAGACATGCCATCGCATCCGGCATCACCTCAGGATCACTGGAAACGAGCGACACCAAAACCTGTACATCGCATAGATAATCATCAGGAAACAAGGGACGTAATGCACGGTCAATTAACCTTGAAGTTAAAATTTCGTAATCATTAAGGCGCGCTTCTCTCTTAAAAAAAGATCCTGGAATTCTGCCGGCAGAGGCAAATTTCTCCTGGTAATCTACTGATAAAGGGAAGAAGGATTGGCCTTCTCTTGGCTCACGGTTGGCTACTACTGTTGCCAGTATAACACAATTACCAAGACGAACCATTACAGCGCCGTCCGCCTGGCGGGCAAGCTTTCCGGTTTCTATTGTAACAATGCGGCCGTCACCTATGTCAAAAGTTACATTTATCGGGTTTGGAGTATTCATTTTTAAAAATTAGTTGTAAAAAAAGTATTCCCAACCGGATATTCAGTTGGGAATAGCTAACAATATCATTATAAAATAAAATTATTTACGAAGTCCTAACTTTTCAATTAATGCGCGGTAGCTTGACAAGTTATTTTTGGTCAGATAGGTCAACAAACTTTTTCTTTTACCAACCATTTGCATTAAGCCACGTTGGGTACTGAAATCTTTCTTGTTGGTTTTTAAATGGCCTGAAATATGGTTTATTTTCTCTGTAAGAATTGCAACCTGTGCTTCTACAGAACCAGTATTAGTGGCATTTCCGCCAAAGTCCGCAAAGTATTTTGCTTTGTTTTCTGATGTTAAATAAGACATTTGTATGAGATAAATTTAATAATTGGCTGCAAATGTAGGATTAAATTTTGATTTTTTAACAAGTTCGAAAAACAATAAATGCTAAATATTTTTCTATTTGTTTATTCATTTTGCAGGTAATGCCTGGGGACGGTTCATCCATTTCAGATTTAGCGCATATAAAACAATAAATAATAATCCGAAAAATGCGCCGAAAGACGCCATGCCTACTGTCAGTAAATCATTCCCATATAAATAAAAAGGTAAGGCGATTCCAATAAGAACGCCGGCTATATACAAATAGAATCCAGTCCTTCTCCGAAACCACATTAAAATAGCGCCGGCTAAAGTGAACAATCCGGCAATAAGATCACCGATTGATTTTTTGTGAATATTTTCGACAGTCATCATTTTTTCTGTAGCAATGCGGAGTTTTTCGCCGATCATAAAACCGTTGGAATTTTTTTCGTGCTTCAACCGGGTTGAATCCTTTATCTGTAAGGAATCGTTGCTCCGGTCTAACCTTTGAACATTAATCACTTTAACAATCTGTTCCGCCGTAGTGTATGACCAAATGGCACTAAGAATCGCCCAGCCGCTTCCGATAAACGTGAGAATGCAGAGCACCGTCAAAAATGTAGGCCTGCGCTCGGGTTCGGATTCGAAATCATCAAGTCTGTTGTCCATTAAAAATTAAATTAGAAGTGCAACCTAGTAATTATTGTCGAATAAATAATATGAAAATATCATTGTGAGGCTAGAGACAATTGGGAACGAAACCGGGTTCGGTTTTGGAAAAAAATTTCAAGATTCAAATAATGATAAAATCTTACGTTTTCCCTCCAGGTTTAGTTTTGCTTTTTCGAAAATAAATGGGCAACGCTCCAAGCAAGACCAATGCGATACCCGCCAAACACACTGCTTCCCAACCTCCGATATTCCAGGCCACACTTCCGATGGAAGATCCCAATGTTCCGCCGATAAAAAAGAAAGTCATATAAATCGTGTTTAGCCTCGTTTGAGCCTCAGGCAATAAAGAATAATTTCTAGAAAGATTGGGAATATGGGTGAATTGTAATCCCATATCGATCAGGACAATTCCAGCTATAACAAGGCTGATACCGGATCTTCCTTCGAATAGAATTAAATAGCCGCAAAGCATCAATATTATTCCCCATCGCATTGGTTTGAGCGGCCCCTTTTTGTCCGTTAAGCGGCCAACAAACGGTGAGGCAAGCGCCCCGCCTGTGCCGATAATGCCAAATAAGCCGATTACCAAAAGTGAATAATTGTAAGGCGGTTTTTCCAGGAAAAACGCCATTGTAGACCAAAAAGCTGAAATTGCTCCGAACAGGCAGGCGCCAATCCATGCGCTCTCGCGAATAATCGATTGCTCTCCGAATAAGTGAAACAAGGAACGCATTAATTGTAGATAACTTCCTTTAAAGGATGGCTTTTCGCCCGGAATGTACCTCCAGATCAACATGATCATAATGACCATAAAGCCTGCACTAAAAAAATAAACACTTTGCCATCCAAAATATTCTGCAACAAATCCGCTTAAGGAACGTGAAAGTAAAATGCCTGTCAACAAACCGCCAAGAATCGTCCCGAGGACTTTGCCCCGATCCTCGTCTGATGACAGATGCATAGCGAGAGGAATGAACACCTGGCAGGCCGTGCTGGTGACGCCAACGCAAATACTAAAAAAGAAAAGCCACCCGATGTTTGGAGAAAATCCCATACCGAGCAGGGAAACCGCCGCAAAAATATGCATCCAGATTAAAAGGCCGCGCCGGGCCAGCATATCACCGACAGGAACTATAAAAAACAGTCCGATCACATATCCCATTTGCGAAAGAATATTTATTAATGAAGCAGATTTTTCACTTGCATGAAAATCACGCGCCATCGCTCCCAGCAAAGGTTGGCAGTAGTATAAATTGGCAACGACCACACCGCAACCAATTGTGATCAGATATTTTAGGAAAGGAGTTAATTTTTGTTTCTCAACACTGGAAGTCATTTTTCATTGAGTTGTTTTCGAAATTTTCGGAAAAGTAATTCATCGAAAACGATTAACAATAAAAGCAAACCGATCATTTTCATCCGGCACCTCTCATAAGCGAAAATGTAGAATTCGCCATTCTATTTTATACGGACTTTAAATTATATATAGTTCAACTTCTTTTCTGTCGGTATAATCCCATCTAAGATTTACAATAAGGCCTTTGGACTATTTTATAAATCAAGATGGTATTAGATTTTGCAAAAGAGCCAAAAAAGGGCACCTTTACTTTTTTACATCTCAAGCTTCATGTTAGTTATTTATTCAGAAAACATTTCTTCCCGGGTCGATTATGTTTTCGACCTCGTTTTTAAACAGGAATTTGAGATTGAATATTCTCTTACTTCGGATCTTGCAGTTTTTGACGCCCACCCGGCAGAGAAAATCAACTATGCTTCTGCGAGGAAAAGTGAAGCTGAATTTTTTATAAAGTCAGCATCATTATTATTTGAAAATTTTATTGAGAAAAAAGAGATACCTGTTTCAGAAAAATTTGAGACAACAGTTTTATTTCCGGATGATGGATCATGCGATTTAGGCTTTGATGTTTTCTCCGCGATCTTTTACATGGTGAGCAGGTATGAGGAATATCTGCCCTTCACGCCAGATGCACACGGGCGATACAAAGCGTCTGGCAGCCTTGCTTTCGGGCATCACTTTCTGGATGTGCCTGTCGTAAATATTTGGCTCGGCATTCTTCGGAAAGCATTGCAAAAAAAGTTTCCCGCACTATCATTTAAATCATCATCCTTCAAGGCAATCCTGACTTACGATATTGATGTCGCTTATAAATATAGAGGAAGAAGCATAGGCAGAATGGTCGGTGCGATGGGCAAAGACCTCCTGAGCTGGAACTGGAAAAATCTTATTCAAAGGAAACTGACGATTTTGCGCTTGCGCAAAGATCCCTGGGATGTTTATGATTATTTATCTGAAACGATCACAAAAAACAAATTGGATTCCAGGTTCTTTTTTCTGTTGGCAGACAAAGGACACCACGACCGAAACCTTGCCTGGCAGGGTGCGGTAATGAAGAAGCTTATCCAAAAAATACAAACCTTCAGCGAAACAGGAATTCATCCATCTTATCAAAGTTCACAGGTATCAGGAAAAATTCTCCTGGAAAAACAAAGACTCGAAGCGTTGGGCGGTAAAAAAATAAACAAGAGCCGGCAACATTTTTTAAGATTTACTTTACCCGAAACTTACCAGGCACTTTTGCAGGCGGGTATCACCGAAGATTATTCAATGGGATTTCCTTCCACGCACGGATTCAGAGCAGGAACCTGCACGCCTTTTTATTTTTATAATTTGAAAGAAGAAAAAGCCACAAAGCTGAAAATATTTCCTGTCACTTTTATGGAAGGAACTTTTATTTCAATTAACAAGCCTGATGATGCGCTTCAGGAAATGCTGAAGATGATGGATGCAGTAAAAAATGTCGGCGGCACGTTCATCAGCATCTGGCACAATCATACGGTAAGTGCAACTTCTGAATACAAACCCTGGCGCGATGTACATGACCAAGTGATCAGGGCAATTTTACAAAGCCGCTTATGATAAACGCTGCATAAAGTTCACAAGCACTTTTTCCTCATTTTCCCAATTTAATTCAGACGCAGCCTTGGCAGCATTCAACTTCCAGGCTTTATAAGTTTCTTCATCCGACGAAATATCTATAATTTTTTTGGCAATTTCTTCCGGATCAAAGTTGTCAATAAAATCACCAATCCTGTATTTTTCAATAATTGATTTTATCTCCACTGCCCTCGAAGAAAGCACGGGAATCCCGGCATGGATATAGTCGAAAAACTTGTTGGGCAGCGCAAATAAATGCTCATGACTTGTATCAATTTTTTCAAAGATCAATCCGAGAAAACATTGCCTCGTGTACTCCATCATTTGCCCATAAGGCAACGCGTCGATGAAGACTATTTTAGATTCGAGTGCGTGATCTTTCACCATTTGTTTAAGCTTATCCAAAATGGTTCCACTACCGATGAAATAAAGATTAAAATCATCCGGCAAAAATTGCATCATTAATACGGCTTCTTCCGCGCCGCGATTCTCATTCAGACCCATTCCCTGCATCACTAATATCTTCTTATTAGCGGGCAAAAGAACGCTTTTTGCTCCTTCTATTTTTTTAAATTGATAAGGCACATTACGGATCACACTAACCGGCACCTTATATTTTTTTTCGTAAACTTCTTTTATCGACTCATTTACGGTAATGACATTCTTCAGCCGCGGAAATAATTTCTTTTCCAGCATTTCCCAAAGCATTCTTGACCGCTTTTTATAAACGCTTTCTGTAAAATATTCGTGGCTATCATAGATGAGCTTTCTATTTTTTAAGCGCGATATAATAAAGTTAGGGAGCAGCGTATCAAGATCATTCGCCCATAAAATATCCGGCTTTTGAAAAAACAAATAAAAAAATAATTGGACATTAAAAACCAGGTACATCAAGGGTCCGCGTTTGAATGGATTTTTAAAACGGATGGTTTTGTATTCCAACTCTTTTAGAAGAAAGTTCCGATCACTTTTTCTCCCGATCAACAAAACATCATAACCCATTTTATGTAAGCTATTACATTCCTTTTGCACACGCTGATCGGTGACCAAATCGCTGATGACGGAAACAATTAGCTTTTTTCTCAAAAATTCAGTAATTTTTATTTGCAAATATTAAACAAAATAAGCTGAGTTTTGTCGACTCGAAAAAACATCAGACCAATCAAACAATTCAACAATTCAACAATTCAGCCAATTAACCAATTAACTAATTAACTAATTAATCAATTCCACCTCCATATAGTTTGCCTCGATGTCCCCTACCCGCCTGATTATGGTGGCGTCTTCGACCTGTTTTATAAAATCAAAGCGCTTCATGAGTCAGGCGTAAAAATCCATTTACACTGTTTTGAATATGGCCGTGGCAAACAGCCGGAATTGGATCGATACTGCGAAGTAGTGCATTATTACCAAAGAGAAAAACTTTCATTCGGCATTCCTTTGCGTTTGCCCTATATCGTTAGTTCGAGAATAAATCCTATATTAATAAAAAACCTTTTAAAAGATACTTATCCTATTTTACTCGAAGGCATTCATTGTACTTACTATTTATATCACGGGGATTTGAGCAATAGAAAAGTATTGGTTCGCCTGCATAATGTGGAATATGAATATTATCGCCAACTTGCGAAATCAACCTCAAATTTTTATAAGAAAATATATTTTAAACTCGAAAGCAGGCTCCTGAAAAAATATGAAAGAATGCTTTCGCGCAAGGCGAAATTTATTGCTGTGAATGACAAAGACGCCCGCACTTATCAAAAAGTTTTTTCTGCAAAAGACGTGGTATTCCTGCCTGTCTTTTTACCTTTTAAAGCGATAAATTCTAAAGAAGGCAAGGGAGCCTATTGTTTGTATCACGGGAATTTGTCGGTCGTGGAAAACGAAAAAGTAGTTTTTTGGCTTTTGGAAAATGTCTTTGATGACTTAAAAATAGAACTGGTGATTGCCGGAAAGAATCCGGGTACTGCACTAAAAAATCTTATCGCTAAAAATAAAAATGTTACGCTGTTTGAAAATCCTTCCGAAGAAAAAATGTCTGCATTAATTCAAGGGGCTCAACTGCACGTACTGCCGTCTTTTAATACTACGGGAATCAAAATCAAATTGTTGAACGCGCTTTTTAATGGACGATTTATTATTACGGATGCCGCGTCTGTGGATGGGGCCGGTCTTGCGTCTCTTTGCATCATTGCGGAAACTCCGGCAGACTATAAGTCAGCTATTCAACAAAAATTTGAAATTACATTTTCCAAAGACGACATCAATAAGCGCGCTGAAATATTGGAATCAATGTACGACAATCAGAAAAACGCCGAACAGCTTATCAAATGGTTATAGAGGCATTGTCAAGGACTTTTCCTCTCTCTGTTTTGATGGTGCGCGCTGGAAATTTTTGGATTACCGGATAATCGTGCGTTGCCATAATGATAGCAGTTCCATAATCGCGGCTGATGCTAAAAAGCAGTTGCATGATCTCATCAGAAGTTTCAGGGTCAAGGTTGCCTGTGGGCTCATCAGCAAGAATTAATTTAGGTGAATTTAGAAGCGCCCGCGCTATATCAATCCTTTGCTGTTCGCCACCGCTGAGCTCAAAAGGCATTTTGAAGCCTTTTGTTTTTAGACCAACTTTATCCAACACATCAGCAATTTTTTCCTGCATTAATTTTTCATCTTTCCAGCCGGTTGCTTTCAATACAAACTTCATATTCTCATTCACATTTCTGTCTGTTAGCAATTGAAAATCCTGGAACACTACGCCGAGGTTTCTACGCAGGTAAGGAATCTGGCGCCAGTCCAATTTGTTGAGTTCATACCCTACGACAGTTGCTTCTCCTTCTTTAAAATCAAGATCACCATAAAGCGTTTTTAGCAGGCTCGATTTGCCAGTACCGGTTTTACCAACAAGGTACACAAATTCACCCCGAACCACCGAGATGTTTACCTCAGATAAAATGAGAGAATCTCCCTGGTAAATACTTACATTTCTTAAATCAACAATTACTTCTGCCATGTTCATACAATTAGTTTTTCCAAAAACATTTCCTGTTTTGCGACTATGGCCGTAAAGTTAGTTTTATAATTATATTTTTCATAAAAGAAATATTATACGTGTGTTAAAAAATTATTTTTTATAAACTAAAAAAATAGTTGTTAAACTAAATATTTAGTTATAGATTTGTTTTCAGATAACAAAATATGACAAAAATGAAATCCTTAACAAAAGCTGAAGAAGATATCATGCAGGTGATATGGAAGTTAAAAGGAGCTTTTCTGCGTGACATTTTAAATGAGATTCCTGAACCAAAGCCACATCAGAATACAGTCGCTACCATTATTAAGATTCTTACAGAAAAAGATTTTGTAGGTATAGAGGTATTTGGAAGAATGCACCGCTATTATCCTTTGGTGAGCAAAGATGTCTATTCTAAAGGGAGGGTAAAATCCATCGTAAAAAAATTTTATGAAGGTTCGTTCAGCAATATTGTGTCTTCCATGGTTAAAGAAAATAACCTGAGCATCGAAGAGTTGGAGCTACTCGTAAAACAATTAAAAAAAGCAAAATAAATCCGCAACCCGGCTTCTTTAAAAATAAATTAACGATCATGATAACTCTTGCCTGGTATATCTTAAAAGTAATTATCTGCTCCGGCATTTTATGCGGCTATTATTTTTTAGCGCTGCGCAATAAAGTCTTTCATAGATGGAACCGCTTTTATATGTTGGCTTCCGTTGTGCTGGCACTGGCTGTTCCATTAATGAAAATAAATATTTTTCAAAATCCGGACTCTGAAAAAGGAACGATGATCCAGATGTTACAAACGATTAGTTATGGTGACGAGGTGGTCATTGAATATAGCCGCAGCGGCTTTCACATCAATTCTGAAAACTTAGCCGGACTAAGCTACCTGTTGGTTTCAGGAATTTTTCTTGCCGTCTTTTTGATCGCTTTTTACAAGATAAGCCGGCTCAAAAAGAAATATCCTCAAACGAAAATTGAGGGAATCAGCTTTATTAATACCAACGCCAAAGGCACGCCGTTTTCATTTTTCAATGCTATTTTTTGGAATAATGCTATTGACCTTCATTCCCGATCCGGCCAACAGATCTTCAATCATGAGATCGCGCATGTAAAAGAGAAACATTCTTATGATAAAATATTTATGAATATTGTTTTGATCATTTTCTGGATTAATCCATTCTTTTGGCTGATACGAAAAGAACTCTTTATGATCCATGAATTTATTGCCGACCAGGAAGCGCTGGAAGACAATGACCTTAATGCTTTTGCGGAAATGATACTCCAGACAGTTTATCCGGGACAAAATTTTTCACTCACCAATACTTTTTTCTATTCACCCTTAAAAAGACGAATTCTTATGCTCACAAAAAATAAAAATCCGAAAGTAAATTACCTGAGCCGCTTGCTGGTATTGCCGCTCGCAGCCGTTGTATTTTTTGCCTTTACCCTTAAAGTAAAAAATACAGAAAACGATAAAATGGCTTATGAGGGCAAAACGATTACGGTTGTGTTAGACGCCGGCCATGGCGGATCTGATCATGGCGCTTTTTCCGCAAGCGGTCTCTCAGAAAAAGACATTGCGCTTTCTATCGTTAAAAAAATTACCGAGCTGAATTCCAATGAACATATCCGGATCCTGCTCACAAGAGATAATGATCAAACCGTTTCTGTAAAAGACAGGGTTGATTTTGCCAAATCAAAAGGCGCTGATATGTTCATATCCATTCACATGGATGCGCAGGAGAAAAATGAGCTGCAGGACATGAACGGAATTTCCATTATGATTGACAAGAACAACAATAACATCCTGCTTGCTTCTGCCTTGATCAATGAGTTACAAAAATCCTATAAAACAGAAGATAAAATCCGTGCCCGTAAAAATGGAATCTGGGTGTTGGATGCAAACACCTGTCCTGCAGTTTTGATTGAGTGCGGCTATCTGACGAATACAAACGATGTAGCATTTTTCACCAGCGATGCTAACCGGGAAAAAATTGCTAAAAATATTTTAGCCGCAATAGACAATTTTGCCATAAATCAAAAAGAAATAAGTGCACCCATTACTGTGCCGGATACTATCCCGAATATGTATTATAAAAATAAAAAAGTGAACAGTTTGGAAATGAACCAGTCGAAGGTAAAAGTTACTTATGATGATGGCTCAAAGGAAACGATAACCAAGGCTGAGGCAGAAAAAAGAGGATTTAAATTTCCACCGCCACCACCACCACCAGTTCCTCCAGTTCCACCAGTTCCGCCCGTTCCTCCGGTTCCTCCGGTTGCGCCGTTGCCTCCAGCCGTTGGCACACCACCGCCGCCGCCTGCTGCTCCTCCAGCCCCGCCGGCACTTCCTCATAATGCTTTATACGTTGTAGATGGAAAAATTATTTCTATAGCGCAAGCGAAAAAAATTGACCCCAATAATATTGCAAGCATAAATGTGCTTAAAGGGGAAAGGGCTACCGCAAAATATGGCGAAAAAGGAAAAAATGGAGTTATCGAAATCACTAATAAAAACGGAGAAATATCGAATGTAATTATTAGAACTTCAGATAATGGTGATAAATCTAATCCGTTATATTATGTTGATGGAAAAGAAATTTCGAAGGGCGAAATGAATAATATTTCCCCGAACCGTATTCAGTCTGTCAATGTTTTGAAAGGAGAATCCGCCACAAAAAAATATGGTGAAAAAGGGCACGACGGTGTCATAGAAATTAGTTTAAAGTCAACTAACGACACTATTCCTGATAAAGTTTTTACAAAAGTTGAAAATGAAGCCTCTTTTCCCGGAGGACCACAGGCATGGAAAAATATATAACGAAGGAAATCCAGGCATCAATTGACAGCTTCTACCAATGCCGATTACGGAACCTGTCTTTTAAAATTTATTGTGAATAAAGACGGAACAGTGAGTAACATTCGAGCCACCACGATGAATGGCACTCATTTGGCAAAAACTTCTATAGCAGCCATTAAGAACGGACCTAATTGGATTCCGGCAACCCAAAATGGCAAACTGTTGCCGCGTATCAGAATGCAGCCGATAACCTTACTAATCCGGATTCAAAATAAAACATAAAACTTATTTTTTCCGACCCTGAAAAAAAATTCAATCCCGATTGAATTTTTTCTATTTTACAAGTGAATTTTTTCCATTAACTTTATGGCTCATTAAGATCAATATTATGCAGTCAGTAATTCCTGTTAATAAAAATTCAATCGGCTATCGCTTTCGTCTTTTTGATTTAAGCAATCTCAATTCGCTTGTTTCTCTTGCCAGGAAAGGATTAAGAGCAAAGGTATTTTATGACTTTGCCGAAACGATCAACATGCCGGAAAAAAAACTTGCCGCTGTTATTAATATTTCCTCCCGAACCATCAGTAATTATAAAAATGAAGAGAAGCTTTTGGATCCAATTTACAGTGAGCATTTATTAAAATTGATCAACCTGTTTGAAAAGGGTGAAGAGATATTCGGCAATATTGATGAATTTAATTACTGGCTTAAAAAACCATTCTGGAATAAAAAGACTGCTCCTAACGATTTATTAAATACAATTGGTGGCGTCGATCTCATTGCAGAAGAATTGGAAAGACTGGCCGAGGGATATCCTGTTTAAACCTTACCAATGTTAGTTTACAGGATCGTGCATAAAAAATATTCGAATTCTTTGTTTGCCTCTGGGCTGGAAGGAAGGTGGAATTCTAAAGGCAACAAAGTACTCTATTGCGCCGAATCGATTGCGTTGGCTTTTTTAGAAAATATGATCCGGAGACAAGGCGTTGGATTTAATGATGACTTCAAAACGATGTTCATTGAAATCCCTTCAAAAGCCACGACCAGCAATATTTATATTGAAGACCTGGAAGCCGGTTGGCGCGATTTCAACAATTATTCTAAATGTCAATCATTAGGTGATAGATGGTACAACGAAAGAAAACATTTATTACTAAAAGTGCCTTCAGCCGTACTGCTTGAATCGTCCAATTTTGTAATTAATACCGGGCATCCTGATTATAAAAAAGTAAAGATCATCGAGGTAACCAACCTGGTTCCGGATCAAAGGATTGAAGATATTCTAAAAAAATATTCAAAGAAATGAAAGTGATTTCGCTTGAGGATCTTTAGAATACGAGCTTTTCCCCATCGAGCTCAATCACCAATTCTTTCTTATCACTCGCTTCTACCCTTCCAATAATTTGTGCATCAATATTGAAATCTCGCGCCTGTTTAATAATATTTTCTGCAAAACTTTCATCGGTATAAATTTCCATCCTGCAGCCCATATTAAATACCTGGTACATTTCACGGTCGTCAGCTTTGCTGGCCACTTTTATTTTATTAAATATATCCGGGGGATCAAATAAATTATCTTTGATTACTCTTACATTTTCAGGAATATATTTTAAGCATTTGGTTTGTCCGCCACCACTGCAATGGATCAATCCATAAATTTTGTCAAAATTATTTTCCAATAAGTTTTTAATCAATGGCGCAAAAGTTCGCGTTGGCGAGAGCAAGCCGGAAGCATCGCTGATTTTATATTTTCCGATATAGACCACTTCTTCCGGCAAGTTGTTATCATAACTCTCTTTAAAGTTTTTCGCATAATATTTTTCCAAAATATCATGCCTGGCTGAGGTCAAACCGTTGCTGCCAATTCCGCTATTGAAAGTATCTTCATAAGTTGACTTTCCAAAAGATGCCAGTCCGACAATTACATTACCGGCCTTAATTTTTTCATTGGAAATAATTTTCGCCTTGGGCCAGCGCGCGGTCATCGTTCCATTTACTGCAATGGTTCTGACCACATCACCCACATCAGCCGTTTCTCCACCGAGATAATGAATATTAATACCAAAAGTTTTCATCAAATCAAAGAACGATTGTGTGCCGTTGATTACCTGTTCAAGAACTTCACCGGGTATTAGATTTTTATTTCGATCGATCGTAGAATTAAAAATAATATGATCATAAATTCCCACACACAAAAGATCGTCGAGGTTCATTACCACTGCGTCCTGCGCGATTCCTTTCCACACAGAAATATCGCCGGTTTCTTTCCAATATAAGTAAGCAAGAATGCTTTTGGTGCCCGCACCATCTGCGTGCATCACATTTACGAAAGCATCGTCATTACCAAGATAGTCAGGATAAATTTTACAAAATGCATTTGGAAAAAGCCCCTGGTCAAGATTTTTCACAGCAGCATGTACTTCTTCTTTTTGTGCTGAAACTCCTCGTTTTGAATATAAAGACATTAATTAAATTGTTTTATTGTTGGATTGGTTTATTGTTGAATAAATGAATTATTATATTATTGAATTATTGTAAAATGCATAAGCCTGTAAGAAAATTATTTAATTATTTTTTGCGGTAAAAATAAGATTAACAGGGAATATTCTGCCTTCAAAATATTTAATTATCAATTATCTTGCGCACATCTTATGAAGGTACACAGGGATATAAATAATTTACCGCTCTTTAAAAATGCCGCAATAACTATTGGCACCTTCGATGGTGTTCACACAGGTCATTGCCAAATCATTCATCAGTTAAAAAAAGAAGCAGAACAAAATAACGGTGAAACGGTGATCATCACTTTTGCCCCGCATCCGAGAATGGTATTGAATGCACAAAAGGGTCTTCCGCCCATTAAATTATTAAATACCCTTTCTGAAAAAACTGAATTGCTGGAGGTACAAGGAATTGACCATTTAGTGATCGTTCCTTTCACCGTGGAATTTTCCAACCAATCTGCCGAAGCCTACATACAGGATTTCCTGGTGTCAAAATTTCATCCATCAACAATTATTATTGGCTACGACCACCGCTTTGGAAAAAACAGGTCGGGAGATTATAAGCTGCTGGAAAAATACCAGGAGACCTATAAGTATCTCGTCAAAGAAATTCCCGAACATGTGTTACATCACGCCATTATCAGCTCTACTAAAATACGCCATGCGTTGACGGAAGGAGATGTCTCCACTGCCAATGAATGTCTGGGCTACGATTATTTTTTTGAAGGAACGGTAATTGATGGAAACAAATTGGGGCGCACGCTGGGATACCCTACCGCCAATGTTCTTATCAACGATGAAAATAAACTTGTTCCCGGCATCGGGATCTATGCAGTAAGAGCTGCACTCCACGAAGGATTTAAAACGGCAGACAATAAATTCGTAGAATCATCCGTGCATGATGGCATGATGAGCATTGGTAAACGTCCCACGATTGGTGGAAAAGAGGTTGTTGTTGAAGTAAATATTTTCGATTTCAACAGAGATATATATGGACATGCTATTCGCGTTTATGTGAAAAAATTTCTTCGCTCAGAAGAAAAGTTCGACAATCTTGATGAATTGAAAGACGCGATGGTAAAGGATAAGATCAATGCAATAACGGTTTTAAAAAGCGGGGGTTAAATTTTGAATGCCGGTTTGTTATGGCATAGTTTTCGGTACATTTTTTCAAAATTATTACTATGTCTAATAAACAAAACAACCAATCGCAAAATTTAAAACCAGGCCCTCAAAGTAATAGCAAGAGACCTGACGAAAGAAGCCACCTCGATAGCAGAGCCAACGAAGAGCAGGATTTCAAAGGCGACGATACCACTCATAATAAAAAAGAAACTGAAAAGGGAAAGCTGAAAAAGAAATAATAAAATCTACTTTTTGGATTATCACAATAGTATGGTTGTATTGCTAATTTACTTTCATGCAACACTTCAACGGAGCAACAATAAAACAATATAACCATTCAACAATAATTCAATAATTAACCGCCTTTAATGATTTTATAAGAAAGCTCTTTCATCAAAGATCCCGGTGAAGTGCCATAGCTATTGATTCCGATCGTTTTTAAGTTACAATCGTGCAACAACAAGATGGCTTTTTCTGTTTCTGCAAATGAATAATTTTTTATCGTATCCATTGCCTGTTCCACTAAAAAAGGATTGTTATAAAACAACGGCCGCAAGGATCTTTCACTCTTATCCGGCATTTGATAAATGCTCATTATTTTGGTGAAATATCCATACAAGGAAGGTAGAATCAATTGAATGGGAACTGCTTTCGGATTGGCCTCAAAATATTGAAGAATACGAATGGCTTTTGCATGATCCTTTTTGCTGAAAGCATGTTGCAATTCGAAAATATTATACTCTTTACTGACACCAATATATTTCTCAATATCATCTTCGGTAATATTTTTTTCTGTACCAAGATTCATAGAAAGCTTATCTATCTCATTTGTAATTCTTGAAAGATCATTACCCACATGATCAACCAATAAATTGAGCGCTTTGGGAGTGATCTGAAATCCTTTGGATTGCAGGTAGCCGTTAGTCCATGCAGGCAATTGATTGTCATAAATTTTTTTGGATAAAAAGACCTCCCCATTTTTTTTTATTAGCTTCGATAGCTTGCCGCGACCATCTAACGTTTTGCCTTTGTAGGAAGCTACAAAGATGGTAGAGGCTAATGGCTTCTCGATATAAGCTTCCAGTTTATCAATATCCTTCATTTGCTGAGCTTCCTTCAGCACTACCACCTGTCGCTCGGCAAACATCGGATAACGCCGGCACGCATTAATAATATCTGCCCAATTCGCGTCTTTGCCATAGAAAACTGTCAGGTTAAATTCAGCTTCAGCAGGTGATAAAATCTTTTTTTCTGCATAATCCATTATCTCATCGATAAAGAATTCTTCTTCGCCCTCGAGCCAGTAAATCGGCTTAAAAATATTTTTTTTCCAGTTAGCGACCATCGATAGCGTACTCATTTTTCAAAGATAAAAATTTACACTTAACTTGTAGCATTTTCCACATGTCAGCAGTGCTTCCCTAACCAAAAGTCTTTGGCATGATTTTGGAAAATTTTATATATTGTTTTAATTTAAAATTTAAAAAAGCTTAAACATGAGTTACGAAAACTTTCCGGAGAGCACATCGCCTGTGGAGAAAACAACGGTTAAAAATAACAATAACCGAAACATTTTGACAGTGCTGCTCGTCATTGCTTTGTTGGGAACCTGGGGTTACATTATTTATGACAAAAACAAAACCCGCCAGGAAAAACAAGATCTAACCACACAAATTGTAAACAGTGACTCCTCTAAAAATGAATTACAACGTGAGCTCGATGATGCTGCATTGAGGCTTGATGCGCTAAAGACAACCAATGTAAAAGCTGATAGTCTTTTAAAAACAAAAGACAAAGATATCGACGCATTGAAATCAAGAGTTCAGGCAATTCTGAATGATAAAAAAGCCACAACCGCCCAATTAGCAGAAGCCAGGAGATTGATAGCTCAGCTGAAGGGTAACATTGATACCTACACCGCAGAAATTGAATCACTAAAAGCAGAGAACAGTCAGCTTACAGAAGATAAAAGAGTCGTAACTCAGCAGCGCGATGTCGTTCAAAAAAATTATGATTCGGCAAACACCGTTATCAAACAAAAAGAAGATGTGATTGATATCGGCTCAACACTGCATGCATCGAATTTCAAAATTGAAGGAATTAAAGAAAAGCACAGCGGAAAAGAAAAAGTCACAACGACTGCAAAGAGAGTTGATAAATTAAGAATCTCTTTTGATATTGATGAGAACAGGATCACTCAATCAGGGCCCAAAGATATTTATGTTTGCATCACTGCCCCTGACGGGAACCCTGTAGCAGTAGACGCTTTGGGGTCAGGAAAATTCACAACGAGAGATGGCCAGGAAAGATCGTTTACCAAGAAAATTCAGATCAATTATGTTCAGGGACAAAAGGAACCTGTTCAGGTTGAATGGACCCAGAACAGCGATTTCCAAACCGGTAATTATAAAATCGAAATTTATAACAACGGATTTAAAATCGGAGAAGGCGTTCGTTCTTTCAAGAAAGGCGGCCTATTCTCTTAATATTTAAAATCATTTTTTAAAAAAGGCTTCCTGCAAAACAGGAGGCCTTTTTATTTGTCAGCAACAATCTCAATTCTTAAAGTCAAGACCCGCATTACTCATAAGTCATTTTATAGATTTTATAGTTTCCCCGGACCGTTCGTAAAAATATTGGGATAGAAATGTTTTTAAAATGATTTCAACCCTTCTATTGCCTTGAAATGTTCATTCGTTTCCCCTTAATATCCGAAACTCTGAAAAGCTATTTTGTAGATTTTTGATATTTTATAAATCGAACCCTACTTCGTAAAACGCGATTCCGGTTCTCCGTAAAGAATGAATTCGAAATTGATCAATTTTCCACGTCGCAAACGGGCAAAAAAAATCCCTTCGCATTTCTGCAAAGGGATCTGATTTTTTTACATCGTACATCACACATCGTACATCACACATGAGAATATTAATATCCCATGTCACCCATTCCACCGCCCATTCCGCCACCCATTGGAGGCATTCCACCTTTATCTTTTTCAGGCCTGTCAGAAATCACACATTCTGTGGTTAATAACATACCTGCGATAGAAGCTGCATTTTCTAATGCGATACGGGTAACTTTTGTAGGATCAATAACGCCTGCAGCCAATAAATTTTCATAAACTTCTGTGCGTGCATTGAAGCCAAAATCTTTTTCACCTTCTTTGATCTTCTGTACAACGATGCTGCCTTCGATACCGCTGTTTACAACGATCTGGCGAAGAGGCTCTTCAACAGCGCGTCTAACAATCTGAATACCGGTAGTCTCATCATCATTGCTGCCAGTGAAATCTTTCAGGCTTTCGATAGCGCGGATGTAAGCAACACCGCCACCTGGAACGATACCTTCTTCTACCGCAGCTCTTGTTGCATGAAGCGCGTCATCAACGCGGTCTTTCTTTTCTTTCATTTCTACTTCTGTAGCAGCGCCAACATAAAGAACAGCAACACCACCGCTTAATTTAGCAAGGCGCTCCTGTAATTTTTCTTTATCATAATCGGAAGTAGTGCTTTCAATCTGGGCTTTAATCTGATTTACTCTTGCAGTAATATCTTTCTTATCGCCTTTACCTCCAACGATAGTAGTGTTATCCTTATCGATAGTAACAGCAGATGCCTGGCCTAAAGAAGTAAGATCAACGCCTTCCAGTTTGTAACCTTGTTCTTCACTGATCACAGTTCCGCTTGTAAGAACCGCTAAATCCTGAAGCATTTCTTTTCTGCGATCTCCGAAACCAGGAGCTTTTACAGCAGCAACTTTCAAAGTGCCACGTAATTTATTTACAACCAAAGTTGCCAATGCTTCGCCTTCAAGATCTTCAGAAATGATCAACAACGGACGGCCGCTTTGAGCTACCTTTTCAAGAATATGAAGAATGTCTTTCATTGCTGAAATCTTCTTGTCATATATAAGGATGTAAGGATTTTCCAGGTCTGCTTCCATTTTTTCGCTGTTAGTAACGAAGTATGGAGAAACATATCCCCTGTCAAACTGCATACCTTCAACAACTTCTACAGTTGTATCAGTTCCTTTTGCTTCTTCCACAGTAATAACACCTTCTTTACCCACTTTAGCCATTGCCTGGGCAATCAGCTTGCCAATAGATTCATCATTATTCGCAGAGATAGAAGCGATTTGCTCAATCTTATCATTATTATCTCCAACAGCAACCGACTGGCTCTTCAGATGACTAACAACAGCGATAACCGCTTTGTCAATACCGCGTTTCAGATCCATTGGATTAGCACCTGCAGCCACATTCTTCAAGCCCTCACTAATAATTGATTGCGCAAGAACCGTCGCAGTAGTAGTTCCGTCTCCTGCGATATCAGCAGTTTTAGAAGCTACTTCTTTTACCATCTGAGCACCCATGTTCTCAATCGGGTCTTCAAGTTCGATTTCTTTTGCAACCGTTACACCATCTTTAGTAACCTGTGGTGCGCCAAATTTCTTTTCTATAACCACGTTTCTGCCTTTTGGCCCAAGTGTTACTTTTACCGCATTGGCGAGCGTATCAACGCCCTTTTTCATTTTATTGCGGGCTTCAATTTCAAAAAATATTTGTTTAGCCATAATGTTATTTATTAATTTTTTAAAGATGATTAACTAAGTTTCATTAAAATGTCTGATGCGCGCATGATCAGGTAGTCTTCACCTTCAATGCTGATTTCAGTGCCGCCGTATTTGCCGTACATTACTGTATCACCGGTTTTGATCTGCATTGGGATCAGGTTGCCCGTTTGATCTGCATATTTCCCTTTTCCTACCGCAATTACGGTACCTTTTTGAGGTTTTTCTTTTGCTGTATCAGGAATGATAATTCCACCGGCGGTTTTTTCTTCGGCCGCGTTCGGTTTAACCAGAACTCTATCGTCAAAGAGTTCAAAAGTTGCTTTTGCCATAATTGTTAAATTTTTTTAATTTATTATTTGGGTTGCAAATGTACACGAATAATTGTACCAATTCCTTTAATCAGTTTAGTTGGCAGACAATGCAAATTCGTGGCAGACGGCGCTATGTCAAAACCCGTCAAAATTGCATTTTTGATACCAAAAAATTGATTTCGGTAATTGCAAAAGAAAAGCCGGCTTTCAAACCGGCTTTAATATCGCATTAAATAAAATACAAATTACAATTTGTCAGGATCCCGAATTTACCTGTTTTCAAGCGGCTCTACTTTATATCCCGCTTTTCTTAAAAGATTAATCAGGCCCATTTCTCCTATCAAATGGCCGGCTCCGACAGCTACAAAAACGCTCTGTTTTTTCATAATGTCATTCAATTGATTCACCCAATTCCTGTTGCGGTTATTTAGCAAGAGGTCTTCGTATTCGCCAGCCCCAAATTCACTTTGCGCTAGCATTGTTTGCATCGAATCCAAACGTTGATCTTTATAAAACGACAGCATGTCGTCGAATTCCTTTTTATAAACAGAAAAGCTGTCAATGTTTTTTAATAATTCCTTTGCCTGCCATTCATACGGAATGCTATCAAATACAGAAGCCTGGAATTGCATCGTCTCCAGTCCTTTGATTTCCTTTTTATTTTCTTTTGTAAGGCTTACCAATTCCTGTTCCACGCCTGATGGATTCTTACAATTCATCATCCGGGGATAAAGTAATGCTACGAGAAAATAAGGCTTGGCGCGCTCCAGAAGCATGAGCGGCGTATGAAGCGTATCAGAAAAATAACTTTGGAGCCTTTTATAATCATCCGGAGAATAAAGATCCTCCAGCTTTTTGTTGCCTTTCATATTCATATAGAGCATGCCGCTGAGCATGGTTGACGGATCATCCATATCCATTTCCATATAAACTTCATCGCATGACTGAACGGCTTTTTTTAACTGATCGCTAAAATGGATATCGTCCTTACACAACAAATGAAACGTTCCGAACAGGAAGCTCGGTTTTTTCAATCCATTACCGCTTACTTTCCACAAAAGTGAATTGTCATTTTTTTGAATCACGTAATTAGGCTGCGCCTTGCATCCGGCAAAAAAAAGCGTTGATAATCCATAAAATAATAATTGCTTCATGCTTGTTTTTTTGTAAAAATAAGGGATTAAAATTGCCACTTATCCTGGAGGATTCTGTCGATTGTTTTTAAAATCAAAGCCCGTGATATATTTTATTTTTTAAAATTAGTGGCGTGACAAGTCAAATTATAGTTTTTCTTCTTTCAACGACATGAAATTTTATTTTGGAAAATCCGTTAAAAGTATTTGCAAAAAAAGCCGACATATCTTTTTATTTATATACTTTCGTCAGACCAAACTAATGTAACCCCATGAGAAAGCTAACACTGTGTACGGTGCTTGTGTTTAATGCACTGTATTTATTTGCTCAAAAAGAATTACCTGCATTCGGCACAATCGACAAGGCAGATTTATCAATGAAAGAATGCGAATTTGACAAAGATGCCGAAGCCTATAACCTGCTATCCTACGGAGATGTCAGGTATGTCATGAACGGCGGCGACTTTGCTATTACAACCGAACGAAGGGCTCGTGTAAAAATCCTTAAAGATAAAGGTCTTAACCAGGCGAATATCAAGATCCAATATTATAGCAGGGCCCGTTTTGAGGACATTTCTGCTATCACTGCTTATACATATAACCTTGACGATGCCGGCGAGATCGTCAAGACTAAACTTGAAAAGAGTTCGATTTACAACAAAGCACTTAACAATCGTGTGTCAGAAATTTCCTTCACCATGCCGAATGTGAAGGTGGGAAGTGTGATAGAATATAAATATACTGACACAAAAAAATCCATCGCCAGCCTTGATGACTGGTATTTTCAGGATGATATTCCCACGAGAATCAGTATGTATAGGATATTGGTGCCCTCTATTTTCCGATTTGTTAACCAGGCAATGACTTATCAGCAACTGGAACAAAAAAGCAAGACAGTGCCCGAAACGATGTTATATCGTAATGCGATACTGAGGTTTAGCTCAACAGAAAAAACCTATATTTTAAGAAACGTTCCTGCGATCAGAACAGAACCTTACATGGGCGCTGCCAAAGATTATTTGCAAAAAGTAATCTTCCAACTTTCCCAAATAGATTATGGCGATGGTCACATTGAAGACTTGAGAAATACATGGCCAAAACTCAGCAAAGACTTATTAGAAGATG
Organism: uncultured Chitinophagaceae bacterium; assembly: GCA_963706775.1. Lineage (GTDB taxonomy): Bacteria > Bacteroidota > Bacteroidia > Chitinophagales > Chitinophagaceae > Ginsengibacter. The sequence continues at coordinate 230,872 of CAVPNF010000015.1, read as the reverse complement.
AGGATTTTGGCGGCCAGATTAAACGAAATATACCTCATACAAAATCATTGGATGATTCACTAAAATTGGTCACCGGTGATTATAAGAAAATGGTGATGGTCCATGATTATGTGCGTAGAAATATGAACTGGAATGGCAGGGAAAGCATTTACTCTATTGATGGTATCAAAACTGCATGGGATCGAAAAACGGGAAGCAACGGAGAACTTAATCTTATCCTGATCAATCTACTGCGCGATGCCGGTCTCAAAGCCTATCCATTGTTGGTGAGCACAAAAGACAACGGCATGGTGAATACACTTTATCCCTTTCTGAAGCAGTTTAATAATACCATGACCTGTGTTTTTATTGGCGATAAAAGATATGTCCTCAATGCCGCAGACAAATATAATCCCGCTTACCTCATACCCTACGATGTATTGGACAACGAAGCATTTGTTGTGGACGACCTAAAAGGAGGATGGATCACGCTTACGGCAGAAAAAAATACCTGGCGTAATGTAGTTTCGTTTATGGGTGAGATCACAACGGACGGCCTTTTGAAAGGAAATGCCACAGTTTATAGCTTTGATTATTGCAAGAATCCAAGAGTAAAAAAATGGCAGCAAGAAAAAGAATCGTTCAAAGATTATTTCATCAGCAATGATGGCGGAATAAAAATCGAAGATTTGGAAGTGACCAACGCAGATCGGGATTCGGTGCCTTTACAGCAAAAACTAAATTTTACCATCCCGGTAAACTCATCAGGTGAATACAGTTATTTTGCTGTGAATTTATTCCAGGAACTTGACAAAAATCCATTTTTAGCTGATAAACGGATGACCGACGTTGACTTCAACTTTCCGCAGGATTATACCTTAACCGGCAAAATCTTTATCCCTGATGGATACGAGTTTGATGCTTTACCAAAAAACATTTTGATGATCATGCCGGATTCGAGCATCGTGCTGCGCCGCATTTTCCAGCAAAGCGAAGGCTCAGTCGATTTCAGAATCAAGCTCGATTTCAAAAAGTCCAGTTATTTAGCCACCGATTATACAGAGTTGCAGGAATTTTATAAGAAGCTCGTAACCTCGCTCAACGAACAGGTAGTGATCAAAAAGAAAAAAAGCTAACTATGTTGAAAAAACTGTTGACGGGATTGATTATTTCTTTCAGTCTTTCTTCGGGCTATGCCCAAATCAATCTTTTTAATGCGTCCACTTTAGCGGCCACGTTAAAAGAAAAAGCACACAGCGTAAAGCGCGAAGAAATAATTAAATTTGAAATAAGGGATATTGACGAAGCAAAATATACGGTGCACAAACTGATAACCGTATTGGATGCCGAAGGTGAGGATGAATTGACTTTCGTCCAATATTCTGACCAGTTCCGGAGGCTTGATGATGCAGAAATAAAGGTCTTTGATGCTTCGGGAAAAATGGTCAACAAATACAAAATGAAAGAGATGAAATCGCAGGCAACGGGCGATGGTCTTGTTGTAGATGGCAAATTATATTATTTCCGGGTAGCAGCGCCTTCGTATCCGATTACGGTTCAATTTGATTATCAATTTAAATATAAAGGCACACTTAATTATCCTGATTACAGGATCGTCGTTCCCGATCAGGCAGTGGAGAATTCTGTGTACACCGCCACGGTTCCGGCAGCACTCGATTTAAAATTTAAGGCAAAAAATATTGCCTTAAATCCAACCATAAAAGAAGCGGGAAAAAACAAAGTTTATACCTGGGAAGCAAAAGACCTGCCGGCCATAAAACATGAAGAAGGATCTGTTAGCAGCGAGAGTAGCTATCCGGCTATCCTCATCGCCCCGAATAGATTTTCAATGGACGGAAACGAGGGCGATCTTTCGAGCTGGAAAAATTTTGGAATGTGGTATAACAATCTTTCCAAAGGATCTATCAACCTGTCGGAGGCTTCAAAGACAAGGTTAAAAGAAATGGTAAAAGGCGCGGGCGACGATAAAGAGAAAATGAAAATTATCTATAGCTATTTGCAGGATAATTTCAGGTATGTAAGTATTCAGTTAGGCATCGGCGGCTACAAGACTTTTGATGCCAATTTTGTTGATCTGAAAAAATACGGCGATTGCAAAGCTCTTTCGAATTATATGCAGGCATGCTTAGACGCAGTTGGGATCAAAAGCTATGCTGCGCTGATCAACGCAACTTATAATAAAGAACCCGTTGATCCGGCATTTCCTCACAACTCATTCAATCACGTGATCATTTGCGTGCCCGGAAAAAAAGACAGCACCTGGCTGGAGTGCACAAGCAAATCCGCGGATTTCGGCGTTTTGGGGAGCTTTACAGAAAACAGAAACGCATTGTTGATTACGCCTGATGGCGGTATGCTGGTAGCGACTCCAAAAAGCAAGGCTTCCGACAACACTTTCAATATGACGACAAAGGTGATGTTGCAGGAAGATGCGTCGGGCAAATCAGAAAGCATTTTGAAAACTACAGGTTTGTATAAGGAGACCGTAATTGATAATATACTTGACGAAAAAAAGGATGATCAAAAGGAATATTTGGTGAGCAACCTGGGCTTTTTGCAACCAGATCAATTTGAGCTTGACATTGATGCGCAGAATGATTCGGCCAAAACATCATTCAAACTTTCAATTGAAAAAATCCCCCAATTTTCAGCGGGAAACAAAATGTTTTTAAGTCCCAGAATCTACAAAATATGGAATGCCCAATTACCTTCTTTCGAAAACCGGACGAAGTCTTTTTATTTCCAATCGCCTTTTATAAAAACGGATACTACCACTTATTTTCTTCCTGAAAATTATACGGTGGAAAATCTTCCCAAAACAAGAGAGGCCCGGTGCGAATACGGCTCATTCACATCAAGCTATTCTTATGATGAAAAAGCAAATTCAGTCACTTCAATTGCATATCTCCAGCTTTCACAAAATATAATTCCTGCAGAAAAATATAAAGAAACAAAAATCTTTTTTGGAAAAGTGATTGAAGAATTCTCTGAAAAAATAGTGATCAAAAAACGATGATACTATTCCTCATAAGCCAAAAAGTAGATTTTACCATTTATCAATAACCTTATCGGTTTTCTTAAATCGCTGAATGTTGAGCACATCTCCTATTAATCCACCAAAGCCAATCCGGTAGGTATAAACAGGTTTAAAGCCATTTTGAAAACCTGCCACTGCATCAATACGGAAGATTTTGAAAATATTTTCAAGGCCAATAAAAGCCTCGGCATATCTCGTTTGCGGATTCACGTAAAGCGCATTGGCACCTTCTACCAGGTTCCAATACAATTTTCTTAATAAAGGAATTTTGTTGGTCAATAATCCGTTGGAATGGTGTTCCAAATGCAATTCAGAAAAGAAGGAAGATGTATTACTGAACTGATAATAAGACGCGTTTTGAAAGGACTTTACATATTCTTTTGCTATGTGCGATACGTTTCCTTCGAAGTGTTGAAAGTCCTGGGCATAAACGGCATTATTATTAAGAAATCCACCCAGGGTGAGATTGTATTTCAGCGTTCCTGCCAGTTTCAAGTTGACATCATCAGAAATATTGAATGACCATTTATCAAAGTCGACGTCGCTGCCAAGAATATTTTTAAATCCTTTGGTGTAATCCAAAATAAAAGTTGGGTATTTAGAACCACCGATTGCAACTTTGGAATTCGGGAATTGGATATAACGTTGTCCCGGCTTGATACTAAGCGATGCGTGAGCTATAACCGCCTGGTGTCTTGGAAACGGTCCGTTCAAAATTTCTACCGGGTAATTTGGCGTAAAGCGATAAAGCCATTTTTTATTAAGAATAAAATCTGTAGTGTTGGCAACCGGTATCCGGTCTTCATATTCTCCTTCAATTAAGAATTTCGCACCACTCTCCCACCTTTTGGAAAAACCTGTTTTTGCAAAATAATTCTCATAGATTTTCATCTGATTCTGGCCATACAATAACGTGCCTATGCTATTGCCTAATCCGTCAAGCGAGCTCTCTTTAAAGAACTGGCTTACCCGTTTTCCGCCGGCAATAAAAAATGATCGCCTTTTGAATTTTTTGTCAATATCAAAATCATCATTACTATCAAACACAAGTCCTGCCCATGGATTCAGATGTTTATTATAGAAGCCGTACCTCGCATCTGCAATAAACGTGACTTTGGTGTCCCATTTCGGAATCAATTTAGAAATCGTCATCGAAGGATTTACAACGACGCCTTCAACAGTGGTATATTGAAGTGTTTTTATTAATGGATCAAAATGATATTGATAAGTATTTTTTACGCCGTAATGCGTACGGTTAATACCCGACCAAAATATTTGTGCAAGTGTTACGTGGCCTTGTTTTTTCTTCAATGAATCAATATTGGGCACGGAATCTCTTCTTACGGCAAACACGCTGTCTTTAGTTTTGTAATCTCTGATTTCTTCCGGCTCAAGAGGTACGGGCCGGATGGAATCCCAATACGCGTGGGATTTTTTGTTCACCGCCGTGTCATATTTTATTACAACGCGGTTAAAGAAATCTTTTGCAAAATGAGGATCAAGATCATAGTTTGAATAAACGTTTACAAAATCGCCTGCAGCCTTCAATCCAAACTTATTAAAAGTAAAATGTAGTACCTGGTTTTTTATGCGCCAAACATCATCATTCACGGGAGTGTGAATTTGTTTTATCTGCAAAGAATCTAATATTTCAAGTTGTGATTTCTTTGTCAAAGTGAGATCACAGCTATAGATGCGCCAGTCATTTTCCGTGATGTTGATAATACCGGAAAACAAAGGTTCATACTCTCTCTTTGGGATCACTTTGATAACATTTACCTGGTTGCCATCTTCAAAGAAGCTCCCCAGGAATTTATATTTATAAAAATTTAACGCGCCGTCAGCAATCGGAGAAACGAATCCTCTCGGATTGATCTGCGAAGCAAAAACGTTCATATTGTTCTGGTAAAAACTAATGAACGCAGGAAAGTCGAATCCAAACCCGTTGCTTCCGCTAAGGCGACTCGAAATGACTTCCAATTTAAACTTATCGGGCTGTTGAGAGGAAACTTTGGTTACCGATTCAGACAAATAAACTATTCCCTTGCCTGAAGAATCAAGTCCCATATCATTCTTGTCATCTTCCGGCACTTTTTTCCCCATAAACATATCGGGCATATGGAGAAGTCTGATGATTCCCTTGATATAAATTTGAGCTTCAAAAGCCTTCACCTGGTTTTCATAAAACGGGCGCTTTTTAATTGCCTGCCGAATAATTTCATATGCAGGATCCTCACCACCCTGTTTTACGACAACTTCTTTCAGCGTTAATTGTTGTTGTTTTAATTCAAAATCCAAATGCACATCATGCAGTCCCAGGGTGATTTGTTTTTCCTGCGACGCATAACCAACGTAGCGGCAATCTAAAGTGTAACTTCCTGCAGGCAAGGTAATGCTAAAAACTCCGTGATTATTGGCGGTAACGCCATTCGGCGTGCCTTTCACAAGAATTGAAGCAAAGGGCAAAATATTTCCTTCGTCATCTTTTACGGTACCTTCAATTTTTTGGGCAGACGAGGTGAGAAATGAAAAAACAAAAAAGATTGAGAGAAGCTTATGCATAAGCGAAAATAAATGGTAAAATTTATAAAGAGGGAAAGTGAATAAAAAATCCAGGAAATTTTTTCAAATAATTCAGGTGCGCACCACAACTGATTTTGCAAGAAAGTCGTGAATTGTCCTTCTTTTAGGATTCATAAACATGACGAATACTTCCAAAGAATTCCAAAGAAAAAGGGGTATTGTGGAAATGGATTTTGCACCGATGCAACGAACTGAAAATCCGGAATATCTACGCAGGCAATTTTCTATATCGCGTATAGCTTCCTGTCAACGCTCCGAAACCGGCCACCAAAGCGCCGATCAGCGCGGTAGCAACGATGAGTAAAACTGTACTTTGTGTTTTAAAAATCAAAACGGACATGCGATGGGCCAAAATATTATCATTATTGTGGCTGATCCAAAAGCTAAGACCACCCCATAAAAGAAATAATGCAATAAAACCCGACAGGAAAGAAAGCCAGGGTCTTTGCGGGATAAGCGCTGCAACTACGAATGCGACAACAGCAATAGTCCACCAGGGCAAATATAAACACGCACAAAAGCTTAGAAGCATGATGAGGATCGTGGTGATGGTTAGTTTCATTTTTGGAAATTCGTTTATTAGTTAATTAGTTTACTGGTTAATTAATTTGTTCTCCTCTTTTTTTGAGTCAGGAGACTGGGGAAAAAGTCATTGTCCATTTCACTCGCTTATCGCTCGCGTCTGACATCTTCATCACCCAAAGAGAATAATATTTTCCTGCTGCCCAGCTATCTACAAAATCATCATAAAATCTACTTCCCGGGTTTCCGTTTTGCCCACCCGGATAAACGCCATAGGCCTCGGTTTCCGGCGTCAGGGAAACGATCATTCGCCAGCTTGGCCCATGTTGTGAATTTGCAGCGTTGATTGTATTGGTGCCGCCTCCGATGGGAAGATGAAGCCGGCTAAGAGCATCCAATTGTGCTAAATGCAGCACCTTGGTATCTTTGTATTTGCCCCATTCCATCCTTTCGCTTTCTTCAGCTTTCTTCACTGTTACCACTGCTTTTTTAAATGCGGCCGTAACATCATCCTGAACCGTTTCTACTTCCGGCGTATTGATGTCATCGTAAAATTTAAGGTGTGGATATTTATGAATGTCTTCAAGAAGCGTCGATTGATAAGGCCACGGCAATTTTAATCCTGTCCTTTGAAATTCATCATTCCATACCTTTGTGGTAAGACTATCCCAGGTGACTACGAAAAGCGTGGCTCCTTTGGAATTGGCGTCATTTCTATGATCCCAGTTTTTCAGTATTTCGAAATAACTTTTTTCCTGTGATGACAGCTTCGCGAGATTCATATTATTGATCAAAACAGGCAATGCCATTTCTCCGAAAACATTGTAATTATCGGTCTGTAATTTCATCATATCCTGTGGAGTGATTTTTTGCATTGCTGTCAACCTTTTATTGATTTCCCAACCGCGATATGGAGGATAATTTCCGCCAAGATAATATGGATAGGAACTATCTGCAGGTAGTTGATTGGCGCTGCTCACGAAACCTCTTTCGGGATTCACCTGGTGGGGATTCTCTTCCTGCGGAATCATGCCCTGCCACAAATAACTGCTGTCAGTGCCGGGCATTACAAAATCTCCCTGTCGTCTCCATTTCGCCGGAAACTCGCCCTGGTCCCATATCGCAATGTCGCCATTCTTACAAGCAAAGATGCAATTCTGCCCCGGCGTGTGTAAATATTTTATCGCATTGTAATAGTCATCATAATTTTTTGCCTTGTCCAACATAGTAAACATTTTCAGTTCGTTGCTCGGATCATGCGCTTTCCATCTTACTGCATAATCTTTGTTGTTGGTCGCCCGATTACCGCTAAAAGTTTTATCATACATCACGGGTCCTATGTTTGTGTAAGCAACCGTGTCAAGATAATCGGCTGCGCCTTTTACTTTTATATGTTCTATCCTGAAACTGGTTGGGAGCCAGCCGCTGTCGAACCAATATTCTTTGCGGCTTTCATCTTTAAATTTGATCTCATAATAATCCCGGACATCTCTCATTGCATTAGTGAATCCAAAAGCGCAACTATCGTTGAAACCAATAATAATCGCTGGCGCACCGGGGAATGTGGCTCCATACGCATTGTAGGTTGGCGTTGATATTTGCATTTCGTACCAAAGCGAAGGAAGATTTAAACCGAGATGTGGATCATTGCACAAGATAGGTGAACCACTGGCGGACTTTGCTCCACTCACGGCCCAGTTATTACTCCCATTATCAGGATTTGGTTTTTGCTCATCGATAGTCGTAGAATCCTTTTTATCAAAATATAGAGAGTCAGCAGAGTCCGGGATTTTTACCTGGATGCCAGGCTTTGGAAAGATGGTTCCTTTTGGAACGATCGGATCAAGCGAATCCATGATAATTGGATAAATCTTATCAAAATCTGCTGACGAGAAAACGGATTTTGCATTGGTTGATTCGAAATCATTTTCATACCCGGCAAGATCGAGCGACATCGCTTTAAGAAAAAGCGCTGTTTTTAAATTCGTCCATTTTTCAGGATAGTAACCCAGGAGCTTATATTCAAACGGCAGTGAGCTTTCATCCAGGCTTTCTATATAAGAGTTGACACCGGCTGTATAATTATCGCATTCAGCAAGCGTTTCAGGATCTTTTTCGACTTCCTGCAAAGCACGTTCCGCAGCGAATACCATCCCCAATCTTCTTTTATCCCGATCATAAGGGATTGCTTTATTTCCTACGATCTCACTAAGCCTGCCAGCCGCAGCATGCGTCTGAAATTCCATTTGCCAAAGGCGAAATTTTGCATGCAAATATCCCTGTACGAAATAGGCATCATTATCCTGTTCTGCAAACACGTGAGGCACAAGCCTTTCGTCAAAATAGACACTTACTTTTCCTTTTAGTTGTGGAAATGAAAGCGCTGCAGAATAATCGTGGTCAACAGGTTCTGCATTTTGCCATAGTCCGTTTTGAGGGCTTAATAATTTCCCCAACGGCACAGGAAGAACAAAAGATGAATTCAACACCACCACCAACACGGCAGTAACCAATGCCGAAATGATCAAAGGAATTATTTTCATAAACAGGTTTAAAGGTGTAAAATAAAGAAATTAGCCTAAAAAGAAATTGAAATCTTTGGAGGGATAAAACAGGAATATAAAACACAAACGCTTATGGTTGTAAAATATCTTGAAAGGCTTCCTGAATGGTTTTATGCTGAAATTCAAATTTTGCCTTTTCCAATTTCGCCGGAATTACCCAACGGCTTTTTAAAACCAATTCAGTTTCCGTAAAATCGGAGTATAAAATTGAAATAAAAAAATCGCACCGGTTGTCCACGGATTTCGGAAACCCTGCACCGATGAGATTTTACATCAATTTTCTATAAAACTTTTTAAGGAAAAAAAGACGAAAATCTACTTTTTCACTTGTCAGTCAATAAATAATAATTATAAAAGATCCATTCCCATCACAACTTCAATTCAACCTTCTTTCCGGTTTTCACCGCAAGATAAATTGCATCGATGATCTTTAAATCTTTCAACGCTTCCTCACCGTCTACAGGTACTTCGGAAGATTTTCCTTCCAGGATAATGCCTGCCATCGCGTCCATCTGAACCGCCTGGTGAATGGTATGCGGACCAGTCAACTCGCCTTTATTGGTACGTCCTTTTATGGGTCCATAATTGGTCGAAGGTTGCATTTCTGCAAATCCTTTTTCTCCGTTTAAAAAAAATCTGTCAAGGTTGTTCATGTTATATGTGGACAAACAGGAAGCCACTGCACCGCCTGGAAAACCAAATTGAAATTGAATCGTTTCATCAACGCCTTCCTTGAATTTTACGGGATCGGTTTTAGTCTCCTGCGCCGTTACCCACACAGGCTCCTCTCCCACCATGTAGCGCGCTCCGTTAATGGCATAAATTCCGATATCCATCATAGACCCGCCGCCGGCAAGCTTTTTATTCAATCTCCATTGATTGGGATCGCCGATCCTGAATCCACACAATCCCTGGAAGAACATGATCTTTCCCAACTCTCCATCCTTTCGCATGCGTATAACTTCAAGCGTGTTTGGCTCGAAATGCATCCTGTAACCCACCAGCAATTTAACGCCGGCTTTTTTGCAGGCATCAATCATTTCCTGGCCTTCTTTTGCATTAAGTGCCATTGGTTTTTCGCAAATAACATGTTTGCCGGCTTTAGCTACTCTTATCGCTTCATCATGGTGAAGGCCATTAGGCGTGATGATGTAAACCGCATCGATCGACGAATTATTTTTAATATTGTCGAAATTTTCATAATTATAGCAGTTGCCATCGGGGATATTGTATTTGTTTTGCCAGTCTTTTATTTTCGAAGGCGTGCCGCTGATAAGGCCGGTCAATTTTGCATTCTTGCAGGAAAGCATGGCCTCCGCAACCCTTGAGCCATAGCTACCCAATCCCATAATCGCCACGCGAAGCACCGGCCCGTCATAATTGACATCAAAAAGATCTTTAATACCGACCGGCCCGGCCCAGGAAACAAATGGCAACGCAATGGCTGACACCGTCAGCTTCTGTAAAAATTGTCTTCTTGAATTCATAATGTCAAAATTTCTGGTGAAGTAAAATGATGTCTGGACGCTTAGTTGAACTAAGCCGATAAATTTAAAACATTATCCTTAATCTTCATTCACCAAAATAATTTTACCAATATGGCTGCTGCTTTCCATTAATTCATGCGCTTTGGCCGCATGCTGCATCGAAAAAGTCTTATAAATAACTGGCTTAAATTTTCCAGATTTTATCAACGGCCACACATGAGCCTCGACTTCCGCTGCCAGGGCGGTTTTGAAAAGGATATCGCGGTTGCGAAGCGTACTACCGGCAATGATCAAACGCTTTCTCATAATATCCGTTATATTTAATTCCACCTTATTTCCTTTCATGGAATTTATAAATACAAGACGACCGTCAGCATGAAGCAACCGGATCTCTTTAGCCACATAATCGCCACCGATCATGTCCAACACCATATCTACACCTTTTGACTCAAGAGCCATTTCAAAATCTCCTTCCTTGTAATTAATACATTCATCTGCACCCAACGAAGTGCATGCGGCGCATTTTTCAGCCGAACCCGCAGTTGCGAAAACGGTAGCACCAAAAGCCTTCGCCAATTGAATGGCCGTAATGCCTATCCCGCTGCTTCCGCCCTGCACGAGAAAATTTTCACCCGGCTTTAAAGCACCTCTTTGAAAAACATTGTTCCAAACCGTAAAAACAGTCTCGGGTAAGGAAGCGGCCTCTACATAGCTTAATCCATCTGGCATGGAAAGGCATTGGCCTGCATCAACCACCGCAAATTCGGCGTAGCCACCACCAGCCAGCAACGCGCAAACTTTATCGCCTTTTTTCCAACGGCGCACATCGGGCCCGCAGCCCTCAACGATTCCCGATACTTCTAATCCCGGAATATCTGCGGGCGCGCCGGGCGGCGGTGGATAGCTTCCCTTACGTTGAGCGATATCGGGCCGGTTAACACCAGCCGCTTTTACGTGTATCAACACCTCATTTTTTGCCGGAACAGGCGTTGGCCTGTCAACAAATTCGAGTACATCGGGTGCGCCCGGGCTTGTAATTGCGATCGCTTTCATGAGATAATATTTAATTCAAAATTAAAGTTTTAAATCCGTCGGGGCGGAAGATGCACGAGACTAAAAAATGTCAAAATCTATAAAATGGTTTTTCACGTTTTCATATTTTGATCGCGCTGAAATATTTAATTATAAATTTGAGCGCGCTTCATTGAATTGAAGAAGTTATTTTTATAAAAATGAGACCAATGAAGCGGTAATGTTTATCAATTTTTGAATGAACTATGGTTTATAATGCACAATTAAGAACAGTAAATGTGATCCGGTATGTCACTCCTTTGCGCGAAGGTGGCTCCATGCCTGCCATTGCTGAGGCGGATGATGAATTTTTTTATGTGGTAAAATTCCGGGGCGCGGGACAAGGAAAGAAGGCGCTGATTGCTGAGCTGCTCGGTGGTGAAATAGCCCGTGCACTGGGATTAAAAATTCCGGAGATCGTGTTTGCCATGCTGGATGAGGCCTTTGGCCGCACGGAACCTGATGAGGAAATCCAGGATCTGCTTCGTGCAAGTGTCGGACAAAATCTTGCTTTGCATTATTTCTCGGGTTCCATTACCTATGATCCAGCAGTGACAACGCTAGATCCAAAACTGGCCTCGCAGATTGTATGGCTCGATTGCCTGATCACGAATGTGGACCGAACGGCGCGCAATACTAACATGCTGATCTGGTATAAAGAACTTTGGCTGATAGATCATGGAGCGTCTTTTTACTTTCATCATTCATGGCAAAACCGCGAACAGCAGGCGCTAAGGCCATTTACGCTGGTGAAAGATCATGTGCTGCTGCCGCAAGCCGCGGAACTTGATGCGGTGGATAAAGAATATAAACCGATACTGACAAAAAAATTAATACAGGATATCGTTGCATTAATTCCCGATGATTGGCTGATGGATGAGCCGGCTTTTGATTCGGTTGATGAGCACAGGCGAGCCTATTGCGATTTTTTAGAAACACGGGTAAACCATTCAGAAATATTTTTAAATGAAGCGAAGCATGCAAGAGAATCACTTATTTGAGTATGCCGTCATCCGGCTGGTGCCAAGGGTTGAGAGGGAGGAATTCCTGAATGTGGGCGTAATATTATTTTGTAAAAAAGCAAAGTTTCTTCAATCGCTGCACCGCCTTGATGAAAGCCGCCTGATGTGTTTGTGCAAGGATATTGAAATTTCCGAAATTGAGGCACATCTTAAAACAGTTGAGCTGGTTTGCCAGGGCGCGCCCGGAGCTGGTCCTATTGCCAAACTTCCGATAGCAGAACGTTTTCGATGGCTTACCGCAACAAGAAGCACGGTCGTTCAGACATCCAAAGTGCATCCCGGATTTAGTAAAAATATGGAAGCAACTTTATTGATGCTGTTTAATCAAATGGTCTTGTAATATTATTGAATATACCATGCATAATATTTTCGCATATTCTTAGCTGTTATATAAACATTGATTTCAAAATCGTCATAAGCCATTTTATAGATTTCTTAAATTCTTATGAGTACTATCCTCTTAACAAAAAATTTATTCCGAATTTATTTTTTAATTATTATAGTTTTTATAATCTTACTCATTTTGAAAACAACTAATCTGATTTCAAAATAAACGAGGCAAAGTGCGCTCCCCCAATCTTTCACACTTAGATTTTTTTCATTTTTTTAAGGGAACTTCGCGCTTATCAAAAAAAATTGAATGGATAAACTTCTGATCAGGGAACAAGGAAAATTCGAAGCCGTTTTTCAAAATGCTTCACTGGGCATTTTGGTCATTGACAACAAGGGCTCGATTACGATGGCCAATAAATTTCTAATTGAATTATTTGGTTATGCCGATGCAGATGAATTGATTGGAAAAGAGCTGGAGATCCTGATTCCGGCGCGGTATCATCATCGTCACGTTGGCGACAGGAATAAATATATCGATCATCCTGCTACAAGACCGATGGGCATGGGCCGCGATCTATTTGGAATAACGAAAGATGGCAGGGAACTTCCGTTGGAAATAAGTTTGAGCAGCTATACCAATGACCAGGGCACTTTTTCCATAGCGTTTATCAGTGATATCACCGCCAGGATAGAAGTTCAGGAAAAATTACGTTCCCAAAAAATTGAGCTTGCCACGATGAATAAAAAGATGGAAGCACTAAACGAAGAGTTAGAAGAAATGGTAGAAGTAAGGACTTTCAAATTAAAGGAAACGCTTGAAAAGCTGGAAGCTTCCAAAGATGAACTTTCTAAAGCGTTGAGCAAAGAAAAAGATCTTGGAGATCTGAAGAGCGCTTTCGTGTCGATGGCGTCTCACGAATTCAGAACACCTCTGAGCACGATACTTTCTTCAGCATCTTTGCTGGCAAAATACAGGTTAACAGATGAACAGGACAAAAGGGATAAACATGTGCAGAGAATAAAATCTTCAGTCATCAACCTCAACAACATATTGAATGAATTCCTTTCGCTCGGAAAAATCGAAGACGGAAAAATAATCGCGCATGAATCCGCTTTTGATATCAAAGAACTCATCACCGTCCAGATAAATGAGATGACTGAAATACTGAAACCCGGTCAGACCGTGCGTTATGAGCATTCGGGCGACCGCAACGCAATGCTGGATCCGATTCTGTTTAAGAATATATTGATTAACCTTCTTTCTAATGCTGCAAAATTCTCAGGAGAAGATAAACCAATCTTTATTAATACGGCGGTGACAAAAAATGAATTGCGTTTCAGCGTCAAAGATGAAGGAATGGGTATTTCAGAAAAGGACCAGGTTCATTTATGTGAAATATTTTATCGGGCTACCAATGCAGTAAACGTTCCCGGAACCGGCCTCGGCCTACATATCGTTGCAAAATATGTTGAAATGATGGGTGGCAGCCTGCAAATAAAAAGTGAACTTGAAAAAGGAACGGAAATTAATTTAATCTTTGTACAATGATAAAAATATTACTCGTAGAGGATAACAATGAAATAAGAGAAAACACCGCGGAGATTCTTGAGTTGGCAAGCTACAAGGTGAACACAGCTGCAAACGGTAAAGAAGGTTATGAATCCGCTGTCAGAGAACAGCCTGATCTTATCGTGTGCGATATCATGATGCCGGTTCTGGACGGCTACGGACTTCTGCACCTGATCACCAAGAATGAAAATTTGAAAAGTGTTCCTTTTATTTTTCTTACGGCAAAAACCGAACGGGGCGATTTGAGAAAAGGAATGGAAATGGGCGCCGACGATTATATCACGAAACCTTTTACTGATATTGAATTATTAAATGCCATTGAGAGCCGCTTGCAGAAAGCTAAATTTCAACAGGATCGCGCAAATGCTTCTCAAAATTTAGACAACTTTATCAATGAAATAAAAAATGAAAATGCACTAGAGAAACTTACTGATTCTAAAATGATCAATCATTATAAAAAGAAGCAGCGCATTTATTCTGAAGGCAATTATCCGCACGGACTTTACTTTCTTAATTCCGGAAAAATAAGGACTTATAAGATAAATGAAAATGGTAAGGAATTGACAATTGGGTTATTTAACACCGGCGATTTTTTTGGTTACAACGCGCTCCTCGAAAATGGCACTTATAAAGAATCCGCTGAAACCATGGAAGAATGTGACATAAGTACGGTTGGTCGTGAAGATTTTGAGATTCTTATAAATAATAATAAAGAAGTCGCCCAAAAATTTATTAAGCTGCTGGCACAGAACGTTAGCGAAAAAGAAGAGCAGCTTATTAATTTGGCATATAACTCGCTTCGCAAACGTGTAGCCGATGCCGTTATTTCTTTACTGCGAAAATATAAAAAGGAAGGTGATCCGAATTTTATCATCCACATTTCCAGGGAAGATCTTGCTCACATCGCAGGCACTACCACTGAATCTCTGATAAGAACGCTGAGCGATTTTAAAAATGAAAAGCTGATCGAAGCAGAAGCTGGCTATGTAAAAGTGTTGAACGAAAAAAAGTTGCTCGCGATGTTGAATTAGTTTTTACCTGGTTTGCAAAAGTTTCTGGTTGAAATCCTCCGAAAGTGACAGGAAACGTGTTTCAAATTCTAACAGGTCTGTTCGGAATTTATCCTGAATAGCCGCGAAACTTTCAGAGATATTTTTATTTTTTCCATAAGTGGAAATTTGATCGCTTAGCAGGTGAAGTCTTTTCGCGAGTTGGCTTAGGCGCTCATCATTCAATAATAATTCATTTTGAAAATATTCTGCGAGTTGCAGAAATCCCCGCTCCTCACTGTCGTCAACAATCTCACTTAACCGGTATTTTAATAAGGCATTTTCCTGCTGAAAAAAATCAAGGCTCCCCTGGAAATTCTTATTATGGTGTTTTATCTCGCGTCCCGTTATCATTTTATTATTCTTGTTTGTCACAATGCAGGGATTGTGTTTTAATTTCGAAAACCTATTGAAAGGAATAAATAAAGATGCTCAAAATTGACTTTTATCGGTTTGGATAAAAATGATGACGAGCAGATGGTATAATGATTTAAATCATAAGTATCGGACTAAACTTTTATAGGCCTGATCTTACCTTCTTTTTGGATACTGCTTTATTATCTATCAACAAATCCCACGAAGAGCAATTTTTTTAAGCGAATGAAATTAGTGCTGCCTTATTTAGGCTGTGAATCCATAGATTCAAATTTTCCCGATTTTTCGCGAATGCATATTCTAAAAACAATTCCTTTTATTTTCTCAGGATGATGAGGTGGGAAGGGCCATTGAGGAGTTAATTTTACGGTTTCACTGGCCACATGTGGAAGCACACGATCGGTCAGTTTTTTCAAACCGGCAATTCTTTTTTCAGGATCTGTCAACTCTTCAAACGTTCCCCATGCGATCACGGATTGCCAGTTAGCCATATTTTGCATATTATCCGCCTGGAAACAAACCTCAGGATTTTTGCGCATGATAAAAACTTTCATTCCCTCGTAAGTATGCGCGTATATACAGTCACCATCGTAAGCATAACTGATCGGAACTACATAAGTTTTACCGTCTGCATGGCACCCGATCCGGCCAATGATATTGTTATAAAATACCTGTTCGATTTCTTCATCGTTCAAAGTTCCAAACATAATTTTTTTGATAAAGTTAGCCATCCCGAAGGCGCCAAAGCTGATCCGGATCAACCTGGCGAATGATATAAATCATGCAACTGTTTACAAAAAAAATCCTTTTATAAATTTTGTGAAAAACAGAAAAGCGGCACCTTATCCGGATGCCGCTTTTGTTAATTGATAACCGTATTTTTATCGAACTAACTCATACCCGCAAATCTCTTAATGCGGTCATTTATTTTGTCCAGTTGTGATTCAAATTCATCTTTAAGTTCCATGAGCTTTTCTTTGCTCAATTGGTCATTTACTTTATTTAAAACCTTCTTACTTTTTTTAGAAATATTTTTCCTGGTTTTATATCCCTTTTCCGGCGCGAATAACAATCCTAATGCTCCTCCAACTACAATACCAGCAGCAGTTGCCACAATAACTTTTGATAAATTTTTCATGATGCTTAAATTTAATTTTTTAGAAAACGATTTAATTTGATCTAATGCAAAAACAATTATCATGCGAACTACTAATATCCTTTTTTCTTTAACATTTTCTTTATCAATTAATTGAAAGATGGTGAACAGGTTTGCTTTTTAGTAGCAAACCTCCATCAACACGTCAGCAGATTTAGCACTAGTTTTCCCCTGGCAGTTATGCATTTCCAGCGTCCGGTCATCGTTCACAGAGGTTGACAACCAGTTCCTACCTGATTTGCGAAGCACGCGTGCAGAGATTCCGAAAATTTTCATGGACCTGCCGCTCCACCTCCGACACGGTTCTATAGGAATTCATGTTTAAAGTAAATGGCGCTGATAATCCGGATTCTTTATTAATGAAGTTGAGCCTGTATATTCTGTCGGTGATTTGAAACACATGTTGTTTGGGATACATGCTTTGATCGAAATCTAATCTCAAGAATGGATAGGCCTTTGCGAAAGCTCTTAGTGAATTCATCAATTGGAAATTTCATAGCATTTATTTTAATTTTTTAAAATACTTCGGGAGAAACCAACATTTTCCCGCAGGAAAAAGATGTTTTTAAAAATTACGTTTTTCTATAAAATGGCTTATCACAAGTTTAGGAAATCAAGCCTAAAATATATTGTTAATTCATTCAGTCACCCGACCAAATCGATGATGGTATCGAAAAATGAAAGGAACTAAAATCTTTTTCATAAAACCTCAATTTGATATATGCACTAGTATCTCATTGGCACAGAAATTAAAATGACATACTTCATTAGTCGTTATGATCTATATCACAATCACAGACGTCGCAACGAAAAAGTTGACATCCAATTTATTTTTTTTGAGAAGATTTTCTTTCGATGAGCGCGGAAGGTAATATGACAATTTCTTCAGTAAGAATTTTTTCCCTTTTCTTTCCGCCGGAATTTCTACAATATAGAGAATGGATTTTTCGAACTGATGTTGATGTACTATTTTTGATCGATAACACTGCTTGTGTTATTTTACAGAAGGCTCACGCTTGCATTCAACAGGTGCCAATTCAGGCCGAAAAATATATCTAAATGAAAGGAATCTTATTCTTTATTTTATCTGCCATAGTTGCGTATTCCTGCAATAATAATTCTTCAACTCCGGCTGCAAATAATGCTGACAGCACGGCCGCCAAATTGGTAAAGGCAGATGGGAAAGACAGCCTTTTGTTACTTACAGACAGACCGCCCAACCTTGAAACCCCTTTAAAATTTTTTCGTGAAGACTATACACCTAACAATGTATTTTTCGTAAGATGGCATCTTTCAGGCTTACCATCTAAAATTGACGCAGACACCTTCCGTTTGCGTATAGGCGGCAACGTTACCAAAGAAATTGCCTTGTCTTTGAATGATCTTAAAACAAAATTTACTCCTTTTACGATTACGGCCTTATGTCAATGTTCCGGAAATTCCCGGAGCTTTTTTGATCCCCGTGTTCCTGGTGGACAATGGAAGAATGGGGCAATGGGAAATGCAAAGTGGACCGGCGTAAAGCTGAAAGATTTATTAGCATATGCCGGTGCAAAACCAACTTCAAAAGAAGTGAGCTTTAACGGACTGGATGTGCCTCCAATGGCGACTGTGCCTGATTTTGTAAAGTCATTGGCCTACAATCATGCGAACGATGGAGAAGTGATGGTGGCGTATGAAATGAATGGCGCACCGCTCCCCTTGCTAAATGGATTCCCCTTAAAATTGGTGGTGCCGGGATGGTTTGCCACTTATTGGGTAGGCATGTTAAGTGACATCCAGGTTCTTACAGAACCTTTTGAAGGATTTTGGATGAAAAAAGCTTACCAGGTTCCTAAAGGAGTTCCCAACGGAAATGAAAAACCTGATTCTCTTTCGACCAATCTGGAACCGATTAGCGTTATGAATGTGCGTTCTCTTTTTGTGGCTCCGGAACCCAACGAGACGATTAAAGTTGGTCAGCAAACAGATGTGCAGGGCCTGGCTTTTGACGGAGGCTTTGGCATAGAAAAAGTTGAGCTATCCGTGGATAGTGGCAAAACGTGGCAAAACGCAAAGCTTGATCCCGACTTAGGAAAATATTCCTGGAGAAGATGGCATTATAACTTTACGCCATCGCAAAAAGGAAATTACTTGCTTCATGTAAAGGCTACTAACGCCAAAGGACAAACGCAACCCATGCATCAGTGGAACCGCAGCGGATACATGCACAATGAAATAGAAGTTTTACCTTTAAAAGCCGAATAGACATGAAGAATACTTTACTAAAAATCAGTGCACTTTTTTTTCTCTGCGGCTACTTTGCTATCTCCTGTAGCGAATCAAATATGAAAAAAGATCCGCCCCTCGCAATTGCAAACACAGTGACTGATCTTAATGACGTTACGGTAGAATTGCCCAAGGCGCCGGGTTCCGGAACATTCAATACGTATTGCGTTATCTGCCACTCGGCCAGCTATATCCAGAATCAGCCAAACCTAAATGAAAAGGGATGGACAGCGATTGTAACCAAAATGCAAAAAACATTTGGCGCACCGGTTCCCGATTCTTCTATCAAAGAAATCGTACAATACCTGGTAACGATCAAAGGAAAAAGCTGAATTACTTTTTGAAAAAATATTTTTAAAAAAAAATCTGCAGCCTTTTAGACAAGCCAGATTTCGATCTTGATTTATAAAACCAGGGAAGCCAAAAAGTAGTTTTTTTGATTTTTTATTTTTCAATTCCTTTCCTTATTTTTTTGAAGATATTCCAACGAAACGCTTGCGCTTTCGGAGTCATTAATATTCTGCCCGGTTAGTTTTTGTGAAAAATAATTTTTTAAGAAATAGGTTGATGAGTCGCGAAGTATATCTAAAATTAGTTCTAAAAAAATACTTGCTAAATCAATTACCAATCCTTCAGCAAATAGAATTATTTAAATAGAAATAAGAACTTTAGCCAAAACTTTTAATTAAGATTTTGGCTAAAGCCAATCAAAAAAATTATTTAATCCCGGGTCAAAACCGGGGTAAATGAAAGAGCCTGAAAAGCCAAAAAGTAGTTTTTAAGATTTCTTATTTTAAATTCTTTCCTTATTTTTTACAGCAATGATTTAAAAATTTCAAACGGGCATAGTCTTTTTCAGTATCTTGATTTTTAAAATATTTATAGATGTCAAAACAAAGGAAAATTACTTTAGATGAATCTGAGATACCAACCCATTGGTATAATATTATGGCAGACATGCCCAATAAACCCTTGCCACCACTACATCCCGGCACGAAGCAACCTATAGGCCCGGAAGATCTGGCAGCGCTGTTTCCAATGGAATTAATTAAACAGGAAGTGAGTACTGACAAATGGGTAGAAATTCCGGATGAAGTAAGAGATATCTATTCTATTTGGCGTCCCACTCCGATGTTCAGAGCTTATGGACTTGAGAAAGCGCTTGGAACAAAATCCAAAATATATTATAAGTATGAAGGTGTAAGCCCTGCAGGATCGCACAAACCGAATACGGCCGTGCCTCAGGCTTATTACAATATGAAAGAAGGCGTTACTAAAATATCAACAGAAACCGGCGCGGGCCAATGGGGAAGCGCATTAAGTTTTGCCTGTAAATTATTTGGCATTTCCTGCGAAGTGTTTATGGTAAAAGTGAGTTATGATGGGAAGCCGTACAGAAAAATTATGATGAATACCTGGGGCGCTGAAGTGCATGCTTCACCCAGCAATCTCACCAACGCCGGCAGAAGTATTTTGGCCGCGGATCCAAACTCCCCGGGCAGTTTAGGCATCGCCATTTCTGAAGCGGTGGAAGTTGCGGCTACACATAACGATACAAAATATTCTTTAGGCAGCGTATTGAATCATGTATTAATGCACCAAACTATCATTGGTCTGGAAGCTTTAAAACAAATGGAAAAAGCAGGAGATTACCCCGACATCATTGTGGCGCCTTTTGGTGGCGGTTCCAACTTTGCGGGGATTGCATTTCCATTTCTTGAAAACAAATTAGCCGGTGGAAAAAATGTAAGAGCCATTGCGGTAGAGCCTACATCATGTCCTAAATTAACGCGTGGCGAATTCAGATATGATTTTGGTGATACAGTCGGAATGACCCCATTGATACCCATGTACACATTGG
This sequence comes from uncultured Chitinophagaceae bacterium, assembly GCA_963706775.1. GTDB lineage: Bacteria > Bacteroidota > Bacteroidia > Chitinophagales > Chitinophagaceae > Ginsengibacter. The sequence goes on along the minus strand of CAVPNF010000015.1, from coordinate 209,974 downwards.
GCCATAATTTTATCCCTTCACCCATTCATGCAGGCGGATTGCGATATCATGGAGCCGGCGCCATTGTGAGCCAGCTATTAAAAGATGATATTATCGAAGCGGTTGCCATCAACCAAACAGAATGTTTTGATGCAGGTTTATTGTTCGCAGGTGCCGAAGGCATTATTCCTGCGCCCGAGGCCACGCATGCAATTGCAGAAGTCATTCGCCAGGCAAAACAGGCTGATAAAGAAGGTGTGTCTAAAACAATTTTATTCAACCTGTGTGGTCACGGCCATTTTGATTTGAGTTCCTATGAACAATATCTAAATGGCAAATTAGTGGACTATGAAGTGTCGCAGGAAGATATTAATAAATCATTGGCAGAATTAAACACGCCAAAAATTTAGAGAACCGATTTATAAAATAAAAAAACGAAGGTGTAAAATACGCCTTCGTTTTTTTTGATGATATATCAATTGAAATCAAACACCCAATTTCATATTTTATACCGACCCTAAATTATAAACGGGCTATCGGCAGACAGGTAGTCTAATTTTTTTCTGTTGGCATAGTACCATCTAAGATTTACAAGAAAGTTTATAAATCAGGATGGTCTTACAAAATCGATCTGATGAGGCCGCCTTCCACACGGATGGACGCTCCGTTTGTTGCAGACGCTAATGGACTGGAATAATAAACTACTGTATCCGCAATTTCTTCAACCGAAGCGAAGCGCTGCAAGAGAGAAGTAGGACGCATATTTTTAAAAAAATCTTTCTCCACTTCTTCTATAGATTTTTGACCGGCTTTCGCCAAATCTTCAATAAAACCGCCAACGCCTTTTGATTTTGTGGGTCCCGGTAAAATTGAATTTACCGTTACCTCCGTTCCCTTGGTAAGTTCTGCCAATCCCCTGCTCACAGCAAGTTGCGCCGACTTCGTCATTCCATAATGAATCATTTCGTCGGGAATAAAAACAGCAGATTCACTTGAAATAAAAATAATTCTGCCCCAATTTTTTGATAACATTTTAGGGAAATAATTTCTTGATAACCGGATGCCGCTCATTACATTCATTTCAAAAAATCTGAACCAATCTTCATCCGGAATTTCTGCAAAAGGCTTAGGTTCAAAGATTCCCGCATTATTGATCAGAATGTCCACTTCGGGCAGTTCTTTCAATAATCTGTTTACATCGTCCACCTTGGAAAAATCTGCTGCTATTCCTGATACCGATCCTGGGGGAAATGATTTTTGCAGATCTTTTACCGCATGATCAACGCTTTCTTTTGTTCTGCCATTAATAACAACCTTTGCGCCTTCCGCTAAAAAACGACGTGCGATCGCAAACCCAATTCCTGCGGTAGATCCGCTTATAAACGCAATTTTATCTTTAAGTTTTAAATCCATGATTTTAAGATTTTAGTAATTTTCAAATAATGTTTATTTTTCTAATAACCCCTTATCAATGCGATAAAAATATCACGTCAGATAATACCAATAAAAACGCGCCAGGAAAGCCAAAAAGTAGTTTTTAGGAATTCTTTCTGTCAAGTCCTGGCGCCTAATATCCTTACAAATGATCTGCCGCATTTTTCCTATAAAAAAATGTTGCAACCAACCACCCTATCTTATCCTTCGCAGCTTTTACAATCCACGAGACTTGTTACCATTTCTTTCGAAACGCTCTGGCTGCGCTGATAATACAAAGTTTTGATACCAAGTTTCCACGCTTCGATCATAAGTTTGTTTACTTCTTTCACCGGTAAGTTAGACGGAATATTCAGATTCAAACTTTGCGATTGATCTACAAATTTTTGACGAATCGCTGCCTGCTGAATGATCTCTAACTGGCTGATTTCTTTAAAGGTTTTGAAGACTGCTTTTTCTTCCGCGTTAAGTTCCGTCATGTGTTGTACACTACCATGATGCAGCATGATACTGCGCCAGGTGTCTTCATTATTGAGCCCTTTTTCCTCGAGGACTTCTTTCAGGTATTTATTCTTACGCATAAAATTTCCTTTGGAAAGTCCGGCCTTATAATAGTTGCTGCTGAATGGTTCAATGCCCGGAGAAGCCTGACCAAGGATCGCTGAAGAAGAAGTGGTGGGTGCTATTGCCATCACTGTTGTATTTCTGCGACCATAACCTTTTAACAATGGCGCCTCGCCATAAATCCGCGCAAGATCCTGCGTAGCTTTATCAGCCTTTTCGCTGATATCTTTGAAGATGATAGAAGTAAGTTGTTTGGAACGCATTCCTTCAAAAGGAATTCTGTTTTTTTGCAGATAAGAATGCCAACCCAAAACTCCCAGTCCTAATGCTCTATGCCTTTTTGCAAAACGATTGGCATTGGCGAGATAATGGTTGTCATCCGTCTTCGCAATAAATTCCTGCAACACCGCATCGAGAAAGAAAATCGCAAGGCGCACAGCATCAGAATCTTTCCACTCATCATATGTTTCAAGGTTCATGGAAGAAAGACAGCAAATAAAAGATTCATCTTCTGTGGAAGGCAACATGATTTCCGAACATAAATTGCTCGCATGAATCGTATAATTCAAATCTTTATAAACCTGCGGTTTGTTCCTGTTTACATTATCAGTAAAGAAAATATAAGGAAGACCTTTTTGCTGACGGCACTCCAAAAGCTTTGCCCAAATTTCGCGCTTAGGAACGTCGCCGTCGATCATGTCCTGCATCCAATAATCAGGCACACACACACCGGAAAAAAGGTTTTGAATCGGATGACCAATATTTTTTATTTGAAGAAATTCCAGTATATCCGGATGATCAATATCAAGGTATGCAGCAAAAGCACCACGGCGCACACCGCCTTGTGAAATAGTGTCCATTGCAGTATCAAATAGACGCATGAAACTCACGGCACCACTGCTTTTTCCATTATCTGTCACGGTGCTTCCGCGTCCACGCAAGCCACCAAAATACCCTGACGTTCCACCACCCAATTTTGTTTGCATGATCACTTCTCCAAGCTTATGAGTAATGCCTTCTATATTATCAGGAACGTCTACATTAAAACAGGAAATAGGTAATCCTCTTTCCGTTCCCATATTGGCCCAAATAGGCGAGCTCAGGCTCATCCATCCTCTTTCTATCATTTCCTGGAACGCTTCTGAAAGCTCGGGTTTATATAATCTTTGCGCTGCAGCGTTGCAAATTCTTTCAATCGCTTTTTCTACAGTCTCTCCTTTTAAAAGATAACCGCGATTTAAATTTTGTTCACTTTCTTCATTTTTCCACCACATTCTTTCCTTTACCGGAGCAGTCTCAAATATTGTTTCCATAGTTTCCATTTTTATAAATTCTTTTCTTAAAATAAATCGTTGGCGGTAATGCTCTTGTCGTGTTTGGTATAATCCACGGGCCGTTTGGCAAAAAAGTCATCGAGACTATTGGCAAACACTTCTTCTTCAAACCATTTCATCGGATGGTACTGTTCCATAGTGATAAAGTATTGTTCACGTAAACCAATTTTAACCAGGCTTTCATCAACCCTGAATTTGATAAAGTTCACAAGGTCTTGTTTAGAAATTGTTTCAATTTCTCCCTCTTCAAAAATCCAGTCAATAATTTGTTCTTCTATCTCAATAGATTCTTTTACCATATCGGTAATACGTGCCATCGTTTCATCATTCAGCACTTCAGGATATTCTTCTTTTATTTTATTAATAAGATAAATTCCTGCATTGGCATGAACCTGTTCATCAATAGAAGTCCATGCGATGATATTGCTTACATTTTTCATCCATCCTTTAAACCGGGGAAAAGAAAGGAGCACAGCAAACTGGCTAAACAGCGAAACATTTTCAATGAGGATGGTAAATAAAATCAGGGCTATGCTGTATTCTCTTTTATCAGTTGACTTTGTATGGCTCAACGCGCGTGTCAGGTAGTCAATGCGTTCTTTGATGACAGGCACTTCTACTAATTTTTCAAATTCATCACTATAGCCCAATACTTCCACCAATCGCGAATAGGCTTCTGAATGGCGAAACTCACATTCTGCAAAAGTGCTTCCAAGCCCGTTCAATTCCGGCTTAGGAAAGTGATTATATAGATTTCCCCAAAAGGATTTTACGGCAACTTCGATTTGCGCAATCACCAAAAGACTTCTTTTAATGGCGCTTTGTTCTGTCGCAGACAACAGCGAATGAAAATCCTGCGTGTCCGCCGTAAAATCCACTTCAGAATGCACCCAAAAAGAGCGATTGATCGCTTCAGTAAATTGTAATATCTCAGGATATTCAAAAGGTTTATAGTTTACTCTTTTATCAAATAGTCCCATATGAAAATATTTTTTTTATTTTGATAATATATATTGAAAAAAAAGAAGAGGCGACAAGGCAGCACCACAATTCTAAATTGCGGAAAGACGACGACTCTGCTTTTCCTCCGAAAGCTTTGTTCAAAATTATATACTGGCAGGTCTTCTGACTTTCCCGATTTTCAGTGGCCTTCCCATCCTATGACACAGACAGTGGCGTTTTAGCGTTACTGAAAAAACAATGCATCGTGTGCACCAGGATTACAGCTACGGGGATAGTTCCGGATTACACCGGATTCCCTTTTAATGAAACTTCTTTTTGGAATAATCAACCAGAAATATGGTGTAAAGTAAAATTAGAATCACGGAATATTTACAAATTGTTATACACCCGATGTTGAAAACATTTTTGCAGTTTTCAGGCATTTTTTTTCTAGATAAAAAGAGAGAGGCAGGTTTACAAATTTAAATTTATCGACGGTCAGCCAGCCACGGGTTCTATGGGCAGAATGCCGGAACTTGATACCGTTATCCAAATAATCCAAAATGTAGTTTTTCTTAATTCTTTTTAAAATCACACTTTCTTCTTAAACACCCGCGAAGAGAATACGCAAATAGTTAACGCAACAACTCTTTTAAGAAATTTTTTCTCAAAATATAAGGTTATTAGGTTAGGTATTCCTCATGCCCGCATTTGGCACCACCTGCTTTCGCAGGAAGAATATGTAAAATATTTTCTTATAAAAAAAGGTGGCATATTGCTATGCCACCTTTAACTTTTGGATAAAAACCTTTAATATTTGATAAGTTTCAACACTACAGATTGCTTACCCTGGATCGCCTGCATCAGGTAAACACCATGATGATATTTACCGCCGACCTGGATGGTAGTGTTCGGGGTGATGTCAATCATTTTTTCGATACCTCTTCCTGAAATATCAACTACCTGGATCTTTATCTTTTCCTCGCTACCGCTTTTGAGATTAACCGTAAAGTAATCGGAGCTTGGATTCGGCGCTACTGTAGCGGTCAATGGTTCCCTTTGCAACAGTTCCTGTTTAGGCGATTCAATCTGAGTTGCCTGTGGACCGGATTCCCTTCCATTTGTACGCACTACTGTAACTACGGTGCTGCAGGTAGATACATTTCCGTTTACATCAGTTGCTTTCCAAGTTATAGTAGTAGTACCAACATTCAACTTCACATTGTTTACAGAAGTATTATTGCTGTTGAATGGAGCAACTGTTGCGCCACTCAGGCTATAGATCAACGAGGCCACACCACAACCATCGGTTGCTGTTGGATCGAACTCCTTACCATGAACACTGTACTTGGTATTTGGAGTGGTCTTAGTTGCATTCGGCTTGCAGGCGATAACCGGAGGCTGGTTGTCTTCCACCGTTACAAGGAAGATCCTGGAAGTTGAGCCGCATGAGTTAGATGCAATCACAAGTACAGGAGTTGTGCCTCGGTAGAATGTCTGCGTTGCCGGGATCGGGAATGAGAAGAAGGGGAATATTCCGATTCTGTAATCCACATCTGTTGGAGACCCGGAAAGTGTCACATTTGATCCAAGAGTAACCTTCGCACTGCATGCATTCGGATCTGTCGGAACCGTGATATTGCTTGCAGAAACAATGGGCGACTGTCCAACAGTAATCGTTTTAGTCGCGCTTGAAAGACCACAGCCGGTTGTAATTGTATAAGAAATTATGGCAGTACCGGCGCTGATTCCAGTTACCTGGCCGCTATTTGAAACTGTAGCGACTGATGTGTTACTGCTGCTCCATATACCACCATTGCTACCGCCACTGCGGGTTAAAGTGGAGCTGCTGCCATTGCAAATATTGGAGGCACCGCTGATTGTTCCGGGGTTGCCGGCCACGCTCACTGCAATCATTTTGCTCGATGATGCTGTGCCGCAACTATTGGTTACAGTGTAAACAATGGTCGCATTGCCGGTAGAAACACCAGTAACGACTCCTGTTGTGGCATTTACAGTTGCAACCGATGGAGTGACACTGCTCCAGCTACCGCCTCCGGCGCCATTGCTGGCGTAGGTTGTATTAGCCCCAATGCAGACAGTTGCAGAACCACTAACAGTTCCCGCTGTTAACACCGGCGTTACTGAGATGTTTGAAGCCGCCGAAGCAGTACCACAAGGTGTTACAGATGTATAAGTGATAACCGCAGTTCCTGCAGCCACACCTGTTACCACACCTGCACCGGATACAGTAGCCACAGCTGGATCACTGGTTGACCATGTACCGCCAGCGAGTCCATTGCTGGTGAAGGTGGCAATGCTACCTACGCAAACGTTTCCTGCCCCACTCACTGTTCCTGCATTCGCTACAGGGTTTACGGTGATCATTTTGCTGGAGTTGGCGCTGCCGCATCCATTTGTAAATGTATAGGTGATGGTCGCATTACCCGGAGCTACACCGGTTATGACACCAGTCGCAGGATCAACAGAAGCAACAGAAGGTGTCAGACTGCTCCATGTTCCACCTGCAAGACCGCTGCTCGAATAAGTAGTAGTTGAACCGGCGCATACAGTAGCTGCTCCGCTGACGGTTCCGGCATCAGGTAACACAGTTACGGTTACATTCGCAGTTGCCGAACTGGTACCACATGCTGTAATCGAAGTATAGGTAATAACCGCATTTCCTGCTGATAACCCGGTTACTACGCCTGAAGCTGTAATCGAGGCAACCGTACTATTGCTAACGGACCAGGTTCCACCGCTAAGCCCATTGGAAGTAAAGGTGGCATTTGCACCTAAACAAACTGTAGATACACCCGATATTGTACCGGCATTGGCAAGTGGATTTACTGTGATCATTTTGCTGGCGCTTGCTGTACCGCATTCATTAGTGAAAGTATAGGTTATAGTCGCATTTCCTGCAGCTACACCAGTAATTACGCCTGTTGCAGCGTCAACGCTTGCTACCGTTGGAGTCTGGCTGCTCCAGGTTCCACCGGCGAGACCATCACTTGCATAAGTGGTCGTTGAGCCGGCACAAACCGTAGCGGCACCACTAACAGAACCGGCATTCGGAAGAATGATCACCGTGATATCTGAGTGGGTCGTTGCGGTTCCGCATGGTGTCGTAACCGTGTAGGTGATGGTGGAAGTGCCAGGAGATACACCAGTGATCAAACCTGTAGCGGCATCAATGGTTGCTATTCCCGGTGTTCCGCTTGTCCAGGTTCCACCACTAAGACCATTGCTGTGATAGGTAGTGGTTGCTCCAACACATAAAGTAGCTGCGCCATTAATAGTACCGGCATTGGCAAGAGGATTTACGGTAATTATATGAGTTGCGATCGCAGTTCCACATCCATTCACCACTTTATAACTGATTATAGTAGAACCGGCAGAAATCCCGGTAACCAAACCGGTTGTTCCGTCAACTGTTGCGATCGCCGTGTTGTCGCTGATCCAGGTTCCGGCAACATCCCCATTGGAAGTAAATGTTGTGGTAGCACCGACACAAACCGGTGTACCTGAAACGATACCTGCATCCGGAAGCGGATTGACAGTGATGTTGGCTGAAGAAACAGAAGTTCCACAACTTCCACTAACTGTATATTTAATCGTAGCTGATCCGGCAGCAATTCCTTTGACAACTCCGGTGACACTGTTGACAGTAGCAGCGGCTGTATTGCTGCTCGTCCATGTACCTCCGCCATTTCCGTTGCTGGTAAAGCCGGTAGTAGCATTTGCACAAATTGACGCTGCACCACTGACTATTCCTGAAACCGGTAGAGCGTTTACGGACACATCCGCTGTGGCAGATGCTGTGCCACATGTATTTGCTACAGTATAGGTAATCGTTGCAGATCCGGCGGCTATAGCGGTGACTACACCAGTCGATGCGTTTACACTCGCTACCAGATTATTGTTGCTGCTCCATGTGCCACCTGTTGTGCCACTGCTGGTCAGATTGGTAACCGAACCGGCACAAACGGTGCCTGCTCCGGAAATCACTCCCGCATTAGGCAGTGCACTAATGGTAATATTTGCAGAGGATGCAGAGCTGCCACAGGTACTGCTTACGGTATAAGTAATACTTGCCGAGCCAGGCGCTACGCCCGTAACTTCCCCTGTAACCGCGTTAACAGTAGCGGCTGCAGGATTGTTACTGCTCCACGTACCACCTCCTGTTCCATTGCTTGTAAATATTGCTGTAGATCCGGAACACAAGGCAGTGACACCTGTTACTGTTCCTGCGTGTGGCAGATCTGCGATGGTCACTACCGCTGAGGCGATAACAGTACCACAAGGTGCAGATACAGTGTAGGTAATCGTAGAAGTACCTGCATTAACACCGGTAACCACCCCGGTTGTTGGATTTACTGTTGCAGCTGCTGTATTACTGCTGCTCCATGTGCCGCCAGGTAAGCCATCACTGGCTAAGGTGGTTGTGGAGCCTGTGCAAACGGAAGTAATACCAAGCACAGTACCTGCATTTGGAACAGGATTAACTGCAACAGCGTAGGTTGTTGATGCGCTACCACAAACTGTCGTTACAGTATAGGTGACGGTTGTATTACCGGCCGCAACACCGGTTACTTTGCCGGTAGCTGGATCTATAGTTGCAACAGCGGTTGTACTGCTGCTCCATACACCACCTGACACGTTGCTGCTTAAAATAATATTTGAACTGATACATACATTCGTTGGTCCACTGATAGTGCCTGCATTTGCAACGGGATTTACCGTTAACGGAGATGAGGCCGTTGAAGTGCCACAAACCGTAGTTACTGAATAACTAATGGTTGCAGAGCCTGCAGTTACTCCAATCACCAGGCCAGTAGTGGCATTAACTGAAGCCACAGCGGGGTTGCTGCTGGTCCATGTTCCTCCTGCACTACCGCTGGTAGTGAAGTTGGCGGATAAGCCGGTGCAAACACTTGAAGCGCCTGTTATGGTTCCGGATATTGCCAGAGGATTTACAGTAACCAGGTGGGTAGCAGATGACAAGCCGCACACTTCCTCTGAGCCAACTGTATAAACGATTGTTGCGGCTCCCTGCGCAACTCCTGTTACCACACCTGTGGTCGGATCAACAGTCGCCACATTTGTCGCAGTACTGGTCCATGTTCCGCCACTATTTCCACTGGCACTTAAATTAATGTTAGAGCCGACACATACAGAAGACAGACCACTAACGGTACCTGCATCAGGCAGTGAGTTCACTACAATCAGCATTCCAGCTGTGGAAGATCCACAACTATTGGTAACGGTATAGGTGACAATGGTGCTTCCTGCTGAAATGCCTGTGATCTGGCCCGTCACTGCATCGACAGATGCGCGTGCAGGATTGGAGCTTCTCCATGTGCCACCGAGGCTGCCGCCGGTATTAACCAGGAAGATGGATGCGCCAACGCAGACTGTAGGTTGGCCGTCGAGTGTACCGGCGTTTGGAATAGGGTTTACGGTTATGTTATAAGTGGCCTTGTTTACACCACAGGTAGTAGTGACTGTGTAAGTGATGGTCACGTTTCCGGCGGCAACACCTGTTACTTTACCGGAACTGTTTACAGTGGCAACTCCCGGAGTATTGCTGGCCCAAATACCGCCCGTAATATTGCTGGACAGGAATATGGAAGCGCTTTCGCACACTGCAACAGGTCCTGAAATGGTGCCGGCATTTGCCAGTGCATTTACGGTTATATCCTGCGATACGGTTGCGTTTCCACAAGAGGTAGTCACTGAATAGGTGATGGTAGTAGTCCCTGCTGATACACCTGATACCACGCCTGTAGCCGCATTGACGGTGGCCGCGGCAGTGTTACTACTGCTCCACGTGCCACCAGGGGTGCCGGCAACGGACAGCGTGGTTGAAGAACCTACACAGACAGTTGAAGCCCCGGATATGCTGCCTACACTTGCCATCGCATTAACTGTGATCAGCCTGGTTGCTGCAAACGATCCGCAAACATTGGAAACTGTATAAGTAATAGTAGTGTTCCCCGGGCTCACACTCGAAACTACACCGGTAGCCGCATCAACTGTGGCCACAGCCGTGTTGCTGCTGGTCCATATACCTCCGGTGCTTCCGTCTGATACCAGGTTCAGGGAGGATCCGTTACAAACGGACGTACCACCACTGATAATGCCCGCACTAAGCACCGGGTTAATGGTAATATTCGAAGAAGCATTTTGAGTGCCGCATACCGTTGTAACGGTATAGGTAATGATCGCATTACCGGCTGCTACCCCTGTTACTACCCCACTCGTTGCATTGACGGAAGCAATTGACGGATTGCTGCTGCTCCATGTACCGCCCGTGCTGCCATTGCTGCCGAACGATGTCGAAAGTCCTGCGCAGAGAGTAGAGGCGCCGGTTACAACTCCGGCATTTGGAACAGGGTTCACTGTTATCGCAGCCGAGGTGGAAGCAGTAGCACACGCCGAAACTACTGTATAGGTAATGGTAGCTGTTCCGACACCGGTGCCCAATACCACGCCGTTAACATCTACAATCGCAATTGCAGGATTGTTGGTACTCCAGGTACCACCTGTGCTGCCATTAGTAGTCAGGCTAACGGTTGAATTTTTACAAACTGTAGAGGCGCCGGATATAGTGCCCGCATTTGCGGCCGGACTTACATTTACGTTATAGGTTGCAAATGAAGAACCGCAAGTGTTAGCAACGAAATAATAGATGGTTGCGCTACCCGCAGAAACGCCGGTAACCAGTCCAAAAGCATTTACAGTTGCCGATGGAGAACCGCTCACCCATGTACCCCCGCTTGTTCCGGTGGTAGTTAATAAAATGGAGGCATTCACGCAAACATTGGTTGGCCCGGAAATGGTTCCGGCATTGCCGGATGGATTTACGGTAAAGGAATAATGAGCCACTGCACCTGCACTGCAGCCATTGGCGGCAACCGTATAGTTAATTGTTGTAGTTCCTGCATTAAGTCCAAGAACAAATCCGTTTGCGTCTACAATAGCAATAGAATTGTTACTACTGCTCCAGGTTCCGCCTGAGCCGCTGGTAAACAACTGGGTAACCGCCCCGGCGCATACTGATGTTGGGCCGCTGATTGTACCGGCATTCACACCAGGACTAACAGAAATGTTATAAGAAGTGAACGATGAACCACAAGCGTTGTTAATGAAATAATAGATAGTGGCAGGTCCCTGCGCGATACCAGTCACCACGCCGAGTGCATTTACAGTAGCGGTAGGTGATGCGCTCAGCCAGGTTCCTCCGCTGGCACCGTTGGATGTTAACACAATAGAAGATCCTACACACACTGTTGCCGGACCACTGATGGTGCCTGCATTGGCACTGTTATTTACAGTAACCGGGAAGGAAGCCGATGAAGCCCCGCAACTACTTGTTACTGTGTACACAATGTTGGCACTGCCGGTTGAATGAGCGGTCACTAATCCTGTAACCGGATCAACCGAAGCAATTGAAGGTGTGTTGCTGCTCCAGGTACCACCGGCAAGGCCAGTAGTGCTTAGTTGTGAGGTAACACCCGGACATAAAGTGGAATTTCCACTGATTGTTCCTGCATTGGCAACCGGATTAACAGTTACCGTAAAGATCAATGGAGTACCGGTACATCCATTTAGTAATGGAGTAACAGTAATAGTGGCGGTTAACGGATTAAAGCTGTTATTGGAAGCAGTAAATGCCCCGATGCTTCCAGTTCCATTTAAGCCAAAACCTACATTTATTGAACTGGTCCAGCTATAGGTTACGGTACCGCCGGTAACCGGGGTGGTAAAGGCTATATTCCCCGGTGTATTTGAGCAATACGTAAGATTGCTTATTGGATTAATAACAGGAGAAGGATTCACCGTAATTGTGAATGTAATTGGCGCGCCGTCACAGGTCACCGAATTGTTGGTGATGTGTGGAACAACAGTTACCGTTGTGGTTGCCACCGCATTGGTATTATTCATTGCTGTGTAAGCCGCGATGCTGCCCGTACCTGCAGTTCCGAATCCAACATTGACACTGCTGGTCCATGTATAGCTTAAAGTTCCACCGGTTGTAGGGCTGGTGAAATTGATAGCGGCCGCTGAAGTGTTGTTACAGTATACCGCATTCACAATGGTATTCACTACCGGTGTAGCATTCACGGTAATGGTGCCGCTTACGGAAGGATTAATACAAGGTCCTTCTGTGGTGATGGTATAAGGGAAGACACCGGCTTCTGTTGGTGTACCGCTAATTGTAAATGTGCCATTGGTATAAGAACCCGTAAGTCCTGCAGGCAGATTACCCGAAGTAATAGCTGCACTGGTTGCACCGCCACCTGTTGCATAGGTGATGTCAGCAACAGGGGTATTAATACAAACAGTCTGGTTATCGCTACCGGATGCAGAAGAAAGTGCTATGGTCGAATTATTATTCACCTTAATTGTACCACCGAGTGAAACATTTTCACATGGACCTGTGGTGGTCACGGTATAATTGAAGGTGCCCGGTTGAGTAGGTGTGCCCTGTATGGTGAAAACACCACTGCTAAAGTTGCCGGTGACTCCGGTAGGTAGCGTGCCGGCAGTAATGGTTGCGCCGGTTGCACCGTCACCAATATGATAGGTGATTGGGCTAATCGCGTTATTGATACAAAGAATCTGCTCATCAGTGCCGGAAGCCGAAGAAAGCGTCAGCGTTGAATTCGCGTTCACCAGCAAGGTACCACTGATGGAAACGTTCACGCATGGGCCATCAGTAGTAATGGTATAAGGGAAATTGCCTGATTGGGTTGGAGTACCGCTGATAGTGAAAGTACCGCCATGGAATGCTCCTGTAAGGCCGGCAGGTAATGAACCGGAAGTAATGGAAGCACTGGTGCCACCACCGCCGATTGCATAAGTAATACCTGTTATGGCAGTATTAATACAAACGGTCTGGCCGTCTGTTCCTGACGCAGAAGAAAGCGCAATGGTTGAATTTGCTTCAACTTCTATTGTGCCGGTAAGCGACGGGTTTATGCAGGGGCCGGTAGTTGTAACGGTATAGTTAAAAATACCAGGTTCGGTTGGCGTACCGCTGATGGTAAACACACCGCCGGCAAAACTACCGGTAACACCGTTAGGTAAGCCTGTAACTCCTGCTCCTGTACCGCCATCGTCAACCGCATAGGTTATGTCAGCGATTGTGTGATTGATACAAACGATTTGCGCGGTTGAGGATGTTGCTGAAGACAGACTGATGGATGAGTTGGCATTTACAGTAATTGTTCCATTCAAAGACGGATTGATGCAAGGGTTTGTAGTGGTAGTTGTTATTGTATAATGGAAAATGCCCGATACTGTTGGTGTGCCACTTATGGTGAATACGTGTGTACCAGGATTGTAAGAACCTGTAATCTCGACGGGTAACCCTACTACTTCTGCACCTGTCGCGTCACCACCAATCGAGTAAGTGATGCCATTAATTGCATTTCCGATACAAACTGTCTGATCAGCGGAACTTGAAGTGAGAGCAATGGTTGGCGTCGCAGGATAGGTGATTACCTGGTTGCCAAGATCAATTACGCAGGCTGTATGCGCTGCATCACGGATCTTTACATCATATGTAAGTGGTGCAAGGCCGGTGAAGCTTCCACTTGCCTGCCAGTGGGCACCACCATCAATAGAATATTCATAAGTGCCGTAACCGCCCGCTGGTGAACTGATGGTGATAGAACCATCATCGGTTCCGTTGCAGGTGGGCTGCGTATTGGCAACTGTTGCTGAAAGAACAACAGGATAGGTGATTACCTGGTTGCCAAGATCAATTACGCAGGCTGTATGCGCTGCATCACGGATCTTTACATCATAAGTATTTGGTGCAAGGCCGGTGAAGCTTCCACTGGCCTGCCAGTGGGCACCACCATCAATAGAATATTCATAAGTGCCGTAACCGCCCACTGGTGCACTGATGGTGATAGAACCATCATCGGTTCCGTTGCAGGTGGGCTGTGTATTGGCTACTGTTGCTGAAAGAACAACAGGATAGGTGATTACCTGTGTTGCCAAGATCAATTACACAGGCTGTATGCGCTGCATCACGGATCTTTACATCATATGTATGTGGTGCAAGGCCGGTGAAGCTTCCGCTTGCCTGCCAGTGGGCACCACCATCAATAGAGTATTCATAGGTGCCATAACCGCCTGCTGGGGAACTGATGGTAATGGAACCATCATCGGTTCCGTTGCAGGTGGGCTGTGTATTAGCTACTGTTGCTGAAAGAACAACAGGATAGGCGATTACCTGTGAGCCGAGATCAATTACGCAGGCTGTATGCGCTGCATCACGGATCTTTACATCATAAGTATTTGGTGCAAGGCCGGTGAAGCTTCCGCTTGCCTGCCAGTGGGCACCACCATCAATAGAGTATTCATAGGTGCCGTAACCGCCTGCTGGGGAACTGATGGTAATGGAACCATCATCGGTTCCGTTGCAGGTGGGCTGTGTATTAGCTACTGTCGCTGAAAGAACAACAGGATAGGCGATTACCTGTGAGCCGAGATCAATTACGCAGGCTGTATGCGCTGCATCACGGATCTTTACATCATAAGTATTTGGTGCAAGGCCGGTGAAGCTTCCGCTTGCCTGCCAGTGGGCACCACCATCAATAGAGTATTCATAGGTGCCGTAACCGCCTGCTGGGGAACTGATGGTAATGGAACCATCATCGGTTCCGTTGCAGGTGGGCTGTGTATTAGCTACTGTTGCTGAAAGAACAACAGGATAGGCGATTACCTGTGAGCCGAGATCAATTACGCAGGCTGTATGCGCTGCATCACGGATCTTTACATCATAAGTATTTGGTGCAAGGCCGGTGAAGCTTCCGCTTGCCTGCCAGTGGGCACCACCATCAATAGAGTATTCATAGGTGCCATAACCGCCTGCTGCTGAACTGATGGTAATGGAACCATCATCTGTTCCGTTGCAGGTGGGCTGGGTGTTGGCTACTGTTGCTGAAAGAACAACAGGATAGGCGATTTCCTGTGGTGCATCAAGATCTGTTACGCAATCTGTATGCGCCGCATCGCGTATCTGCACATCGTAAGTATTTGGAGCTAGGCCGGTGAAGTTTCCGCTTGCCTGCCAATGGGCGCCACCATCAATTGAGTATTCAAAAGTGCCATAGCCGCCAGATGGTGAACTGATGGTAATTGAACCATCGTCGGTTCCATTGCAGCTTGGCTGAGTACTGGCTACTGTTGCTGAAAGACCGTCGGGTTCTCCAACATTTATTGTACCGGTAACTACCGGGCAACTGTTGTCGGTGATACTGTACTCATAACTATCTGCTGCAAGATCAGTAATAGTGGTGCCGCTACCTGTATATCCGCCCGGTGATGACCAGGTAATCGTATATACGCCATTGCCTCCACTGATCGTGCCTAATGTAATTGCGCCTGTAAAAGTCCTGTTACATGTAGCATCTGTTTCGGTTCCGTTATTGCCAACGGTTATGAGTTGATTGACCGCAAGAGTCACGTTTTCCGCGAACGATTTTGTACAATTTGGCGTAGCACTCGTAACGGTTATGCCTGTAATTTGCAAAATTTGCCCGTTGTTGCTTGCAGAAAGATTTGGAGTATTGAAACTGGCTGCGCCGGATCCATCAGCTACCACCCCGGTAACAGGCGTTTGGGCAGCACCGTTGATTGTATAGCTTATAGTGGATGTGCTTCCGGCAAGCAGGCCTGTCAGATTAATTACTGCCGCAGAGCCTGTACAAACCGATACCGATTGCGTTGCACCTGTTAATGTCGGAACAGGATTTACGGTTAATAATACACTTCCTGATATAGCACTGGTACAACTGTGCGCATCGGTAACAGTAACATTAGTATTATCGTAGGTTGTTGTGGAAGTTGGAGACTCATTGATAGTGAAAGGGCCCGCACCGGTTTGTGTAACTCCATTAATTACATAAGGAGCTGTTCCGCCTGTAACAGAAACTGTAATGGGCGCAGACTGCCCGTTGCAAATGGTGGCATCGCTGCCACTGATGGTTACCGTTAATGGATCCGGCTGGGTTAGTGTGATCACCTGGCAGGAAGCATCTACGGTTAATGCTGAAGTGGTATTAGCTACACCCGGTTGCACTACTGGTAAATGTAAATGTTGCAGTACCGGCTGTTGAACCGGCAGTTACCACTCCGGCATTTGTTACCGTTGCGATAGATGGACTATTGCTTACCCAGGTGCCACCGGTTGTTGGGGATAAGGTGGTAGTACTTCCAACACATATTGAACTAGAAGCTAAACTAACAGTTGGTGCTGCAATAATTGTTATATTTTTAGTCGAAGTTGCATTGTACACCCAGCATTTCCCCCGCTGTTAAAGTTAATATTCTGCTTCCCGCAGCAATATCTGCTGCACTTGGAGTATAAGTTGCCAGTGTTAAAGAATTGGCATTAGCAAATGTTCCTGTTCCGTTAGAAGTCCAGGTTACACTTGCCTGATTGGTTGCACTGGAGCCGGCTGTAATATTTACTGGTCCTGAATTGGAACAGGTGCTTATTGCTGTTCCCGCAACTGCTGTTGGTGCTGCATTAATAGTAAGTGTTTTACTTGATGTAGCATTTCCTACGCAAGGTGCGATTGGGTGTTGCGGTTAAAGTCAATGTCACACTACCCGCAGTAATATCTGCTGCGCTGGGCGTATAGGTAGCAGTTGTCAATGAATTCGCATTGGCAAAAGTTCCTGTTCCGCTTGACGTCCAGGTTACGCTTGCCTAATTGGTTGCACTTGAACCGGCAGTAATATTCACCGCTCCGGAATTGGAACAAGCGTTATACAGATGTTCCAGCTCCCGACGGTTGGTACCGCATTAACTGTTATACTCCAGTTGCAGTCGTACCGGTAGCAACCCTCCCGTTAGGCGTTACCGTGTAATTGAAAACCCCGCTTGCAGTGGTGTACCACTGATAGTAACAAGCCAGCGTTATAACCTGAAGGATAACTCCGGGGGCAACATTACAGTTACCCGGTTGCTCCGCCAATTAGATAAGTAATATTACCAATGAATTGGGTTGACACATATAGTGTTGTGCATTTGTGCCTGCTGAAGAAGTAGTGTATTGGAACATGTCCATGATAATCACCACCTGTCCATCGGCTCCATTCCTCCCGTTCTGGTACCGCTGCCAATTATTTATACCTCCGCTTCCACCACCACCAAAACGCTTCCACCAATTCCATTCGCTATCGTGAAACCACTATCCTGTTCCACCACCATCTCCGCCATCTGAGAGTTCCAACCGTTTGAACCCGATGCAGCTGTTGGAGCATCTCCTCGCTCTGTACGCAGAAGTATCCGGCACCACCTCCGCCACCACCTCCGAAAAGAGTACCACCCCCGTGCCCCATTTCCGCCTCTATTTTCTATTGTTCCTGTTGAATTTGCTGTTGTACCTCCTGCACCGGAGCCGTAGAATTATTAGAACCTCCACTCCCCCCTGCCGCGATGACTGAATTAGTATTAAATGTTGAATTGCCACCCGTTGAATTAGCCACCTCCTCCTACTACAACAGAGTAAGAAGTGCCTGGTTAACCGTTAAAATACTTCTTGGAAAGGCACCACCGCCACCACCCCCGCCTCCTGTGTGGTTAAAGATTGAACTACCACCTCCACCACCACCCCAGTTCTACTGTAAACTATGTAACTCCGTCAGGCGGCGTAAAAGTATTGACCTGCACCAGTAGTTGTCGGCCTGCAAAGGTTTGTGATTGGCTATTGACATTACACAAAAAATAAATTCGCGATAAGCAATGTAATAGCGAATACGCCGGATTTACGTATAAATGATTTCATAAAAAAATTCTTAAATTAGTGGTAATAAATAAGTGTACTGTAAGCCTTGCCATTGCCGCAACGATCATGCGTCAGGTCAATACTTACTTGATAAATTGATGTATTGTGTATTGATATCAACCACATTTTCCCGTAGTTAGTACTGGTTCGTACTGCAGAGTGCAGATGGAATTTCTTAAAAAAGAAATGCTCTTTACCAATGTATTTATTGGATGAGAATAGCTTTGTTTTCATTGTTTCAGTTTGTTCGTTTATAAGATTTGATTCCATCATTATTTGAATTAGTTGTAGTCTATTTTGAAATACATCCGTTGTTGTCTTTTACTTTTATTTTATAAGCAATGTTTGGAAGCAGGCCGGTAAACAACCGCAAATCGGTACCGGTCGCAGGCAAATAATTAGTACCATCATCCACAGAAAAAACATAAGGGCTTGCGCCGCCACCTGCCGAAACCGTTATACTGCCGTCACCTGCTCCATTGCAACTTATATTTGTTGAAGCGGTTACTGATGATACCGGCACCGGGTACAAGCTTACTATTGCATTGCCGGTCATGTTCTGTGTACAGGCTGTAGTAGCATTTGTAGCCACCACCGTATAGGTAGCCGCCGCGGATTTATTACCGAATGAAACAGGAGAACCGGTTGTACCGGCAACAGGAGTTCCGTCGGCCCCTGCACCAGCAAAGAGCTGGTAACTCACCCCGGTTTGTGAATTGGCCAGCCCAACAGGAACACCCGATCCCCCCGGACAGAAAGAGCCACCACCGGTAACTGTAAAAGCAGTTGGAGGCGTACAGGTTGAAGCACTAATATTTATAATACCGGTAGACGAAGTAAAATAGGTATCGTTTTTATGCGTAGCCGGTGAAGCGCTACTTCCCCACGAGCCATTCAGCGCCCCCGATCCGCCAAGTGTTAATGTGTTTGCCGATGAGGTAAACGTTCCCAGGTTAGCATTTACACCATTACTGACAGAGAGGTTGCCGGAGATGGTTCTCGCTGCGCCGAAGATCTTAGTACCTGAACCCGCCAGGGCCAGATTGCTAAAACTGGTAGCCTTGCTTCCGCCAATAGTTTGTGCAGCGCCATTTAAGGTAACTGTTTCTGAAGCTTTCGTGTAAGTGCCGTTGTTAGTAAAATTACCGGCGACGTTAATAGAAGGAGAATTCGTACAAATTACACTTCCCAATGCATCAATCAGCAGGTCGCCCCCTATGGAAAATACACCTGAAGAAACATTGATTGTTCCGGTTGATCCTCCATAGCCCACTTCACAGCTGCCATTTATAGAAAGAGAGCCACCGTTAACATTAACGGTACCCACATTATTATTCATCGATGAGAAAGTGAGGTTATTCCCATTCGTACTTAATGATCCTGTAGTTCCAAACATGGCCCATACTTCCTGGTTGGTTTTTAAAGTACCGTTTGCGGTGTAAGCTCCATCATTCAGTGTAAGGATACTTAATGTGGATGCGGGATTATCACCGGTTCTGATGGTCTTTGCCCCTGCTCCGTTCAGGTTTACATGGGAACGAACGATAGGATTAAAAATGCCGGTAACATCAAAGTTCCCGGTTACACTAATCTTCTTGTTAGTAACATCCCAGCCGACGGTATGAGTTATTGTTCCATTGGCTGTGACAACAATATTTTTAAAACTATAATCTGCGTTAGTAGCACTAAGGACCAGATTACCCTGGGTGACGGTTAAGGCATTTGAGGAGCCGAAAACTGCCTGGGTATTTGTAACTGTTGTTGCCACAGCACCCGTGTTAATAGTTAAATTGTAAAAGGTAGTAGCTGACGTACCGGCAATAACTGCAGGATTGGCGCTATTTAAGGTGATGGTTGAAGTGCTCGTGGTGAAACTACCATTATTGGTAAAATTACCCGAAATTGAAAGGGCGCCGGTCGATGCATTAAGAGTTCCAGTAATTAACAAAGTCCCAATCGAATTTGCAGGGCTTACATTTAATGTTACTGTATTTCCCGTTCTGATGGTAACAGTCGGTGTCCCTGCATTTTGGCCTGGGTAACTGGTCGAGGTAATCCAAGTTCCGGGACTACCTGCCACGGTACAAAATTGCCAGCTTGCAGCCGTACCCCAATTGAAATTAGTGGCATTAGAGCGATAATCACCAACTGCATCCTGTGCAATAACATTTGTTACAAAGAACAAATTTGAAACCAGCAATACAATAGCAAATACTCCGGTCCTCTGAAGTATTTTCATCGCCATTATCTTTGTTATTGCATTATTTGATTTCATCATTATTTTATTTTTTCTCTCACGATTTTTCTATTTCGATATACATCCATTATTGTCTTTTACTTTTACCTGATACGGTGTATTGGGCGCGAGGCCTGTAAAAAGCCGCTGGCTGCCCGCGGTGGCTGGTTGAAAACTCCCCCCATTGTCAATAGAGAAGGTATAAGGACCACTTCCTCCGGCTGCCGATACTGTGATTGTACCATCGTTAGCCGCATAACAGGTAATATTCGTTTGGTTGGGCACTGCAGAAACAGGCAACGCATTCACGGCAACTGAAGCCGTCGCATCAACGGCAGCACATCCATTTCCACCCGCAATCTGGTAATGAACTGTGTAAGTTCCTGCCGTACTTGTTGAAGGGTTTATCTGCCCCGTGGATGTATTTATCGTTAACCCGGCCACTGAAAATGCTCCACCTGCGGAACCATTAATTGTTGGTACTACGGAGGTAACAGATTTACAAAAACCAGCAGCGGAATATGAAATTGTAGCGGTGGGACATGTCCAGCTGACAATTACTCCTCCGTTAGCTCCCGCTGCAGATCCACCGCCTGTTCCGCGCGATCCACCGCCGCCCCCAAAGGGCAATCCAGGGTTGCCATTTGTTGTAGCGCTGCCGTTGCCCCCGTTTCCTCCAGGGCTGACGCCAATACCACCAGTTGGTCCCGAAGCATTTGCCCCTGCACCTGATGCGGATGCTCCGGCGCCACCCCCGCTATTGGTAGTGCCTCCGCCCCCATTACCGCCTTTGTTAGATGTAATACCTGCTCCAACGGAAGCCGTGCCGCCCGATGCACCAATGGCTCCGTTTGCTGTCAATACAGCGCCAAAAGTGGTATTATTTCCATTGGCTCCGGCAGCTCCACCAGGGCCGATCGCTACAGCGTAGGAGCTGTTCGGATTTATGATGGTTATTTTAGAATAAGCACCACCGCCGCCGCCGCCGTAGACATTTGCATTTCCTCCTGCACCACCACCCCACGCCTCAACAGTTATTGAAGTAACGCCTGTTGGTAAATTAAAAGTTCCATTTGTACTAAAGGTTTGTGATCCTTGTGCAAAAAGCCGCCCTGCAGGAAGCAAAAAAATTAATAACGCAGCCAATACCATCCCCATCTTGCGATGGGATTCGCAGCCTGGCATCATTATTTTTTTTTGCTTCACCTGATTTTTTAGTTCGTTCATCGTCTATTCGTAGTTATTTTATTTTGATATACATCCATTATTGTCTTTTACTTTTACCTGATACGGGGTATTGGGTGCAAGTCCGGTGTAGGTGTTTTTGTCAGCACTGCTCCCCGCAGAAAAATTTCCGTTATTTATTGAAAATGTGTAAGGGCTTGAGCCGCCGCTTGCCTGAACAGTTATGGCGCCATCGTTGTTGCCATTGCATGTTATATTGGAATGACCGGTTATGGTTGACAGCGGAACACCGCAAAGATTAATGGTATTTGAGACCACCACGATACCTGATCCTGGAACCTGGAAATTAAGAATATATGCATTTCCTGCAGGCCCCGATAGCTGCAAGTTTGTAAAAGTGGCATTGCCGCTTGCATCGGTAGTTGCTGTATTATTATTCAGCGTGCCACCCGTTCCGGATTGAATTGAAGCAGTTACCACAATCCCTGCTACGGCAAGGCCGTTTCCATCCAAAATCTGTATCACAACAGGTTGCGCAAAATTGGTCCCGGCAGGAACTATCAATGAAGGTTGTGTTGTAACTGCCATGGTTGGTGCCTTATATCGAATGATTACGATTCCGGAACCACCAGCCCCTCCAACACCACCAGTGCCACCCGCTGCACCTCCTCCTCCACCACCTGTATTAGCTGTACCTGCAGTTCCATTAACAGAAGTAGCATTTGAAGCCGAAAAAGCCCCTGCACCGCCACCGCCACTGCCACCAGCACCGGCAAGCCCATTTGCACCTGAAGTGCGCTCATATCCACCGCCTCCACCTCCTGCAAAAACAAGGCTGCTTCCTGATATGGAAGATGTAAAGCCATTTCCGCCTTTTCCAGCCTGGCCGAGCACCGCAGTGCCTCCGGCCTGGCTTTGTCCACCTCCCCCCCCGGCACCAAATTGGTTATTCGCATTATCGAAGCCTGAGCCTCCGGTATTGCCCTGACCAGCAGTTCCGGATCCTCCGGCATCCCCCACATTATGATATCCGCCTCCGCCGGAACCGCCAATAGTCCCTCTTGCCAATGCTGTGCTTTGCCCTCCTCTGCCACCTCCAGCTGCGTTGAATGTGGCAAAAACAGAATTACCGCCGGCAGTATTTGCACCGCCACCCGCCCCCACTGTAACCGGGTATGCCTGGACGGTTACACCAAAAGAAGAATTTGTAAGCACACCTCCTGCGCCACCACCGCCACCGGTCCTGTCACTGGAATTGCCGCCGCCGCCGCCGCCTGCAACGACTAAATATTCTACACTGAGCTAGCGCCTGAAGGTGGAGTAAAAGTTGATGACCCGGTTGCAGTATAAGAATGTATTTCATACCAGGTGCCGCTGATATTTATCTCTGTAACAGTACCCCCTGACCCCTTCAATCTTACTGGCCCTGCTTGTCCGAAACTATTCTGGATTAAAAGCAAATTCGAGATAAGTAATGCAACGAAGCATATACCGGATTTATATAGCCGTTCGATTTTCATTATCTCTATCCATTTAGGCCTTAATTTCATCGCTGCACAATTAGGTTTTAAAAAAAATTTTATTTTGATATACATCCATAGTATTTTACTGAATGGGTTTTGATTCACACCCAACATTGTCTTTTACTCTTATTTTATACGTGCCCGGGCCAAGTCCACTAAATGCTGGAGATGGCTGGTAGGTTGCCCCGTTTGTTATTGAATATCCGGTAAATGATCCACCACCACCACTGCCGCTCACTACGATTGTTCCATCACTGGCACCAAAACAGCTTATATTATTTTGAGTGGCGGAGGCCGAAGGTTGTGTACAAAATGTGGCGTACATCGTCCAGTTTTCCGTTGATGACGTTCCTCCTGACCATGACGTGGGAAAGACACCATAGTTCTGGATAATAAAATTACCGGTATTAGCGGCCCCTGCTGCATAGGACGGGCCGGATGTAACAGTGCTCCATTGCCACACAAGCCAGTAAGTTCCGGCAGCTAATGAAAGGATTGAAGGAGTTCCACTGCTGATATTTACTGTGGTTAACTTTGGCTGGCCTGTGGCGTTGATGGTTATATCCGCGCTTTCCCATTGTTTGGCTGCCGGTGCCGTGCCGCTTCCATTATCTGAATAAATAGCGAGACGGACATTTCCTGCTGCATGTGTATAAAAATTGAGGGCACTAAAAGCTGTATTAACTCCTAACAGTGCTTTGGTTGCTTTTGCATAACCTTCAATCTGAACCCCGGCAAAAGCGATATGATCCTGGTTTCCCGCAGCAAGGCTTCCGACGACCGGATTATTGGGAAAAGCTGTTCCATAGGTCAGGGCCATAGACTTTCTTATGAAACCGGTTACACCAGTGCTCTTTGTTATAAAGTTTGCAGCGGCGTTACCGGAATTCATATTATAAGCCAGCCAGTAACTTCCGGCTGGTAAAAATGTATTTGTAATCACGATAGTTGAAAGTACACCGGCTGTTACGGTGGCGGATACTTCTGTAAACAGCTTGGTTCCGGGCGCACCGGAGCCATTATCATTATAGATGGTAACGCTAATCGTTCCGTTAGCGCTTCCAAAGGTCCTTATAGAAACAGCAGTAAGTGGAACGGTTGTGGTTACAGGGTTGAAAATAAGAAAGTTACCTGCATTATTGCTTACCTCAGTAAGTACGTTTCCAACGATTGTTTGCGGATAGCCCGTTGTACCGGGTGTGGTAATACCCAGATTCTGCGCTGATAACGGCAACGCATACCCGAAAAATAAAATGGTAAATAATATATGCAGTAATTTTATTTTCATATCATCGTTATTCTAAATTCCGTTTTCGTTATTAATTTATTTTTTTGTTGGTTATTGAAGTGATTTTGATTCACACCCTGCATTATCTTTTGCCCTGATCTTATAAGGCGTATTTGCTGCCAACCCTGTAAATAATCTTGCATTCGTATTTGTAGGAGACAGGTAGTGGCTCCCATTATCAACTGAAAAAGTATAAGGTGCCAAGCCTCCGCTGGCTGTCACTTCAATCGTGCCATCATTGGCATTAAAACAGCTGATATTACTTTGTTCTGCTACGGCTGCAACGACGGCAGTGGGCTCTGTGATCACGACAGTTGCAGTTGCGGAGATGCCAATGGAGTTTTCAGTTACTGTTGCTATATAGGTTCCGGCCGCAAGATTCACCGCATTCTGCGTGCCCTGGGCGGGGACTGAATTCCAGCTATAGTTATAAGGTGTACCACCGCCGCTTGCACTTACCGATGCGCTCCCACTTGCCTGCCCATTACAAACAGCGTTTGATTGAGCGGAAATGGTTGCTGATACATTATTGACTGCATTTCCCGCCGTACCGGTGATGTCAGCAAAAGATGCAGATGATTTGCGAACACGAACCCAATCAACGATGGTGGAGGTGCCGGTAACTTCAGTTACCTGAATACTTATAAATCTTATATTAGGAGTTAGCGTAAGTTGTGTTATTGGACTGAACCGATACCATCGCCGGATAGGTAAAAGTTTTCCAGTTATATGTAGAGCCATCCGTAATTTGCCATTGAGTAAGATAATTTGTATTTACTGCTACTGCAGCTCCAAAAGCGCCGTTCCAAAAAACCTGCGCACTATTTTGTGGATTATTCGGATTAGTACCCGTATAAAAATATCCGTTGTCAAAACCCAGCGGGTTACCGCCTCCTGTGGCAGTTGTTGCATAAAAACGGTTACGGTTATATTTTGATTCCTGGTGTTTGGTTTCTATTAAAAAAGAGCCTGAAATTGAGAAGGCAGTCGAATTTGACAAGGACACTGTTCCTCCATTCGTATTTGACAGAGTAACATTTGTGCCGGATTGAGTTACCGTACCACCGCTGGCATTGGTTGACCAGGTAGCGCTAAGTGGTGCGGTAAAATCATCAAAAAAATCAAAAGTGGTTGCTCCGTTGCTTGCCGCAGGTGCAGTAGCGTTACCGTAGTACATATAAACAGATGTAGACGCAGAGTTACTACATTTACCCATACAACAGATGTCGCAGCGTTATTCCAGCTTTCTATCCAATAACTACAAACATTGTTATTGATATCATAAAATCGCAGGTCGTTACCAGCAACATTCATGTTACTATATTGACCGGTGATGAGTGAAACTTTCACCTGGAAATTAGCGGTTGGCGTCGCTGCGCTTAATGTGATCTTGCGGCAAAAAGACCATGCACTCCCTGGCCCTATTACCGTCGCGTTTGCCGCGTTGCATAAAACTATACTCATAATCAAAGCAGCCATCCACTTGTTTCGAAAAATAATTATTGGTTGTTTGTGTAAATTTTTAAAAAGTGCATTTAATAGCTCTGCTGGCACTTCCCTTTTAATTATTTTAATAGGGATGTCCTTTGAAGGCATGGAACCTCTTGATAAAACACTTATAAAGTTTTTTCCTCTCAGGACGCACAATCTGCGCAAACTGGCAAAAAATTTAATTGAAATAGTTTTGTAAAAGTTTACACTCATCGAAAATCATTGATGTAAAAAACAAATTTTGATTTTCCTGTCACGTGATTCAAACAAGGGCAGGCACTTTCAAGTGAGCAACCAACTATTAACCATAAGCATGTTCATAAATTACAGGCAGTAAATTGACGGGATATGATTCCAGCGTATAAAGGCCAGAGAATACATTCATAAAATAAATATTAATCTGTATAAAAATTATTCAGCAATAAAGTAAATGAGACCTTGTGGGTTCATAGCGGGATTGGAAAAATAGTATGTTAACGAGGGGGCGTTTGCACGCATGAGTCTTTTCAAAGGAGGATAAAGCAAGCCCTTAGAATACATAATATCAGGGGCAAAAAACAAAACAAATTAGAGCCCGTTAGTTCAACAAAAGTATTGGCATTGTAGGATTAAGTCCGTTAAGTATTCGAAGGACAATTTAGAAACTAGTTTTTACTTGACCAAACATTTTTAACTTTTTTTTTAATTTATTTTTGTTAAGCGGTATATAGCAAAAATTAGTTGAATCAATATAACGACTCTTCAATTCACCTTATGTAAGATGCCGGCAATGTTGAAATGGTTCATGTCAGTTCCAAAATCGCTTTTCTAAGGCGGGCAAATTCTAAAAAATTACATTTTTGCTTGTCCGAATTTTATCTGAATGCTCATTCACGACTGTCGTGTGATGCCGCTGACACCGGGTTGCGAGAAATGAACAGTTTCGTCTGATCGGCATTTAGCCAATAAACTTCACAAAAATGCTCAGGCGTGTTTCGCCTAAATCCGAAGTATTTTTTTAAAAGCATTGTTCATTCTTTGCAACCAGTTTGTGAGACATCAAACCGCCGTATTATTCTATTTAATAAATCAAACTTCAAAAAACTATATTTACGCTTGTCAGACCTTCTCAATTGCGGATAACCACACATCTGTGCTATCGCTTGCGACCGGCTTTGCGAGACGCATTTAACAGTTATGCCTAAACGAAACATATCGCATTAAAGCATATCAAAACTTCCGACATTCACTTCCTGTCAGCTAATAAAGTACCTTCAATTCCTTGATGCTGCCATCAGGACGCACCACCTGTAGCTGATAAATTCCATGACTCAAATTATAGTTCCAGTTGATGGGTACAGTGAAATTTTCCTCCTGGAAGACCATTTGTCTTTGCATAATTAACTGACCCAGGTTATTCATCAGCCTGATGTTATATTTTCCTTTCGGTTGATTGAGGAACTGAAGGCGAATTATGCCATCGGTGATCGGATTGGGATAAATTGAAATAGATGATTTTTGTGCAGCTATTTGAATTTTTATTACCTGGCTGTATGTATATTTTCCATTGTTGTCAACTATTTTCAACCTGTAATAATTGGTTCCGGCTGCAGGCGATTCATCCGTTCCCAGGTAGGTTGCAGATATGGCCGCAGACGCGGCCGGTTTTTCTGCAAACAGGGAAAAGTCATTTGCATTTAAAGATTTTTCCAACTGGTATTTGTTGATATTTATTTCATTAGCCACCTGCCATTGCAAATGAACCACGTTGTTTTGCTGTTCACCGGTAAACGAAATGATGGTCACAGGCAAAGCGGCCATTGTTTTATAAATGATCCTGAAACGCAATGCGGCAAAAGACGCGGCATCGGTAGTTACTGCAAAATCTACCGAGGTTTTTCCTTCCGGATTAATCGGGGTTTGTGTTTTGAGATAAGTGTCCTCGAGGAAACCCCTGAGCGGCTCCGGAAAGATTTTGAGCTAGAAATTCAAAATGGTAATTTCCTACTTTTAGACTTGTTTCGCTGTAGAAAACCGTGTCATCGGTAAAGTTGGAAACTGCCTTCTTTCAACGATGAGTTGTTTGCCGCCGGAAATGATTGATAAATTTTCGGAACTATTGTATATTTTTCTGCCGTCAAGACCATCAATACCATTAATAAACCGGTCACTGAATTGCTGCAAAGTGCCATCCAAAAGAATTTTATTGACACCGGATATGATGTACAAATTGGTGCGGAGCTGCGCCTCTTTTCCATTTACTCCTGCCGGTCTAAATACGGTGAGGAAGCCAGAGTTGGCGGTCGCTTTTGATGTTTCATTAAAGATCACTGAACCCGTGCTGCTGCTTGTATTCTGAACAAAAAAGGCCTGTCCGCTTTGAATAAAATTGTTGATGCTTCCATCTCCGGGAACGCTTATGTAATCCGCTCCTGATTTCAGGTAAGTAAAATACTTTCCATATCCATAATTGCCTCCATCGTTTGAATTCCAGATGGTGAAGAAATCATCCACATTGGCTGATTTGTCAGCCATTACTTTACGCATATCTATGGCTGAGGCAAAAGGATTTCCCACAGAAGTAAAACTGGTTGCCGCTGCGGCAATCGTTTGCTGGTGCTGGTTTAGGATTCCGCTAATGCGCAAAGTGGTGGCATTCGCGGTAGTAACGCTGCTTCCATTCACTGTTCTGTCTCCTCTCACAAACAGCATATAACCGTGCGGATTATAAATCTCATTGCCGGTATTGGTGATGCCAATCCATGAACCGGAGGACGCCGGGTCAAAATATTTCATAGACGGCGCAGGACTGGTAAGATCAAATCCAGTTCCGGTTCCTGTGATCTGCGTTCCATAACCTGCCGGCGTCAGCCCTTTTTCCATCCAGCTATCATGCACCGATTGTCCTTTTACCGGCGTTGCTAAAAATTCCCAGGCTTTTACATGATTGCCAGGGCCGATATTAATGTAGCGCTCGACAGTTACATTTCCATTGATTGAATTAGCAGCCGCCAGCGGACCAATGTTTGCAGTGCTGTTTGCGTTAGATTTTAAAGTGATATTATTTCCGGTATTCAAAACAGAGGAAGCGCTGCCGAAACTGAGATTACTGCTGATGTTTAAAGTATCATTAGCTGTAGCTGATACATTTACATTATTGCTGACTACCAGGTTTTTAACGGTATGATTTTTAAACAAACTGCCAGCAAGGGGCTGCATTCCTGTTGTTCCATTCAATTCAATAGTTCCATCTGTAACGTCCAGCACACCCGCATTGCTGATGGTGCCGGCAATCTGCAATATTCCTGCTCCATTGATGGTTAAAACGCCTCCCGAAAGAATGTGCAGATCTTTGATAGAGGCAATAGGCGCATTACTCAATACAGGACTGAATGTCGCCGCCGGGATATATACTTCACTACAACTCAGCGAAGGCACCTGGTTGTCCGACCAGTTCGCGGCCGTATTCCAGTCATTCGGTTTTGATGCTGTGCCGCCTACCCAATAGTTGTGGATTTGAACCGTTGCTATTGCGGACCATAAAGCGCCGCAGGAATTCGAAACCTCGGCACGGTAAAAGGTAGGTACGGTAATATTGCTGAACGACTGGGTTGTAGTAGTATTTGAAATGTCTGTCCACGTTGCACGACGTGCTGTCGGCGGAATATTGCCACCGTGTTGGGATATCACTATTTCCGGAAAGCAACAGTGAACCACTGCTTCCGCTGCATGTTGCAACAGACGCAATTGTTCCTGCGGTAAGAGGTGGATGAATGGTTATACTTCCGGTTGCGCTGCCGGTGCCACAACCACCGGTGGTAGTGATGGTATAGGTAAATGTACCGCTTACAGAAGGCGTACCCGAAATAGTTAAAACTCCGGGTGAAGGCGTAAGCACCACGCCTGCAGGCAATCCACTGGCAGAAGCGCCGGTGATTCCGGAAACCGAATAAGTAATACCGGTAATGGCCGATGTTGCACAAACTGTTTGTGCATCTGATCCGGGGCCGCTGGTGAGCGTAAGCGCGGTGGGCGGATTCACGTGGATGCTGCCATTGGCAGTAGTGGTACCGCAGCCTCCCGTTAAGGTGATGGTATAATTAAAAGGACTACCGGTTGAACTTGCCGGTGTTCCTTTAATAGTTACTGCATTCGCCAGCCACGAGCCTGTCACCCCCGCTGGTAAGCCGCTAAAGGTGGCGCCGGTGGCACCCGTGGTGGCATAGGTAATGACAGTGATCGCATTATTTTCACAAATTGTTTGCGCGTCTGTTCCTGCAGCAGAGGACAGATTGATGGTATTAGTGCCTGTAACGGTAATCGTTCCTGATGAATTGATGTTTCCGCATCCCCCGGTTAAGGTAACGGTATAGTTATAAGGACCACCGGTATTTGTTGAAGGGCTGCCACTGATTGTGGCTACATTTGCTGCCCATGTACCGGTTACACCCGCCGGAAGGTTGCTGAAAGTTGCGCCGGTGGCCCCGGTTGTGGCATACGTGATCTTTACCAACGGGCTGTTTTCACAAATCGCCTGCCCATCGCTTCCCGCACCGGACGTTAGCGCAATTGTATTTCCAGGTTTTACATTTATAGTACCATTAATACTGGCGTTTCCACAACCACCGGTTAACGTTACCGTGTAGGCAACCGGTCCGGCGGTTGCTGTTGTAGGGCTGCCGGAAATGGTAGCCTTGTTGGCGGCCCAACTTCCTGTAATTCCGGCAGGAAGGTTGCTGAAAGTAGCCCCCGTGGCTCCGGTGGTAGTATAGGTAATATCTGTAGCCGGTTGGTTGATGCACACTGTCTGGGCATCAGTTCCTGTTGCGGAAGAAAGGGTTATAGCGTTTCCATTGGTGACCCAAATTTTTCCGGTGGCCGATCCTGCGCCGCAGCCACCTGTGAGCGTAACTGTAAAATTATAAGGGGATCCAGCCATGCTTGTGGGAGTTCCGCTGATGGTAATGACGTTGGCGACCCAGTTGCCGGTAACGCCTGGCGGTAAACCGCTAAAACTGGCTCCTGTGGCGCCTGCTGTTGCATAGGTGATCGGCGTAAGCGTTCCATTAAGACAAACGGATTGATTGTCTGTTCCTGCCGGCGAAGTAAGGGTGATCGTGTTGGAAGTAATGATGGTGATTTTCCCGTTAATGGAGGTATTGCCGCAGCCACCTGTTAATGTAACAGTATAATTGAAAGGATTGCCGGTCATTGAAGATGGACTTCCGCTGATCGTAATCACATTTGCTGTCCATTGGCCTGTAACGCCCGGGGGCAACCCGGTAAAAGTGGCGCCTGTTGCGCCTTTTGTTGTGTAGGTGATGTTGGTGATCGCTGAATTGAGACAAACAGACTGATCATCAGAACCGGAAGCAGATGAAAGTGAGATGATGTTGTCAGGAGTGATGGTAACTTTTGTGTTGGCTGTATCCTTGCAGCCTTTTGGATCGGTTACCACCACCGTATACGTGCCCGAGCCGGCCAGTGATACATTGTTGAATACGGGGTTTTGTGCGGCTGATGAGAAACTATTGGGGCCAGACCAGCTATAGGTGCTTCCGCCGGTGGCAGTAAGATTGAGTGTGGCGTTTTCACACACCGGCCCATTATTACCTGCCGTGGCGACGGGCAGCGGATTTTCAGTAACCGTTACATTTCCCGGAAGCGAATAGCTACATGCACCGGATGTTCCAATAACGGTATAATTACCCACCTGGTTTTGTAAACCAAAATCCAGCGCTGTACCCGTTCCGGGAACCGGGCTTCCCACCGGATCGCCGTCTTTATATAGCTGATAATTGATACCAATCACAGAGCCTGCCAGACCAACGTGCACTCCATCGGAACCGGCACAAAAGCCACCGCCACCTGTAAGTGCGTAATTGATATTTTTAATGCAGTATGATAATTTGATTCCATCAATTGACGAAGGCGGACCAGGCCCTAACTGATCGTTGTTATTGACCCATGTGAAAATTAAGAAAAAAGTGTGACCCGCAATTCCGGTAAGGTTTGTACTTTCACTCGTGTAATCTGAGTTGTTGCTGAACTGAAACCAAATCTGTTCTGCCTTGCCTCCTGGTAAAGCATCTGCTAAAGGACTGGTTAGTGAGGTGTCGGCATATACTGCTAATCCATCTGTCATTTGACCATTGGAATCATACTCAACATTTCCTTTCAGGCGAAATTGAATGATCACACTTATTGCATTTGCGGGGATGGTTACTTTTATGTAAATATGTGAAATATGAGCAGTGGTATTATCATACGAATAATGTGCAGGGTCGCCGTCAGCAGAAATATAAGCGCTGTTAGGAGGATTATAAAATGTTGTTGAGCCAACCACCCATTTATTTGCTGAACTGTTTACAACCGACCAGCCATTAGCCGCAAAAGTATTTCCCTGGTCGAAACCACCGCTTCCTACCGGATCAATGATCGTTTGTGCACTTATGCCGCGAATCAAAGAACAACAAAGGAATAACAAGTAGAATTTCTTCATAGACCGATGTATGGCATATTTAAGATAGCATTCCCCAGACTGCATAAATGAAAGGATAGGACACTTCGCGTGACGAGAAGGACTTTTCTAAGATTGGATAAAATAACAAAACAAATCACTTATTCAAAACAATACCTTCGGAGGGGGTCGGGCGCTTCTGAGGAAAAGGATTAAGCAGAAATAGATTCACAGTTTAGAAGAAAACAGATGTAAGATAATATTAAAAATCAAAATTCCTAAATACATCGAATTATTTTTTAGTGATTTGAGCCAATAGTTCTGGCTAATGGTTTTGATTTCCTCATTTGAATTTTTGTAATAAGGAGGGATAACACTATTTCATAATTAATTAATTCGAAGTCTTATGTTTCGTTTGCCTGGATATTCTAAATATCAGCATAAAGTTTATACTAATTGATTCTAGTTTTGTGGATGAACTTCAAAAAAAAACGCAATTCTATACCATCTTCACTTATTTAAATTGTTCCAGTTAATTTAAGCAAAAAAAAATTGAAAGTTTATAGGGATGAGATTTTTTTTAATTTTACAGCAACAGTAAAGCAACTTTTTCCTCATTTTATCTTTTGTTGCAAATGCTTTAAGAACTTGTTGTTTCCACTAAGAGTTAATCAAGGTTTATTAGTGTTCTCAGTGCCTTGAGAGATAAGTTTCAGATAAGTAAAGAAAAAATATTCGACACTTCATTTACGCTACCAAGAATAAAATCGCGAAATGGCACAAATTGATAACTCGCTAATTTAACGCACCGTGTTCGACACTTGATAAGTGAAATAATAAATATTCGATATTTTTATTTACGATACTAGAAATGAAACAGAAAAGGACACAATTTTTAATGACCTATTAATTTACTTCTCCAAGAATATGTTTTAATAAGTGCACTTATATATAAACCTGAAAATAATGAATCCCATTGTTCAAATTTCTCTTGATCTTACTAATATCGATGAAGCGTTGGAAACCGCTGCAATCGCCATGCGGGCCGGCGTAGATTGGTTGGAAGCCGGCACACCGCTTATCCTGGCAGAAGGACTTCATGGAGTCCGGAAATTAAGGGAAGCGTTTCCGGAAGTTCCAATAGTTGCTGATCTTAAGACGATGGATGGCGGTTACCTTGAAGCAGAAATGATGGCTAAAGCCGGAGCAACTCATGTTGTAGTTATGGCCAGGGCGCACGAAGAAACGATTAAGTGTGTCGTAAATGCCGGGCGGGATTTTGGAGTAAAAGTAATGGGAGACAATCTCGGATGTGAGGATATGGTTGCGGCCGCTAGATGGCTCGAAGATCTGGGTTGTGATTTTGTGATCCATCATATAGGCTATGACGAACGTCGTGGAATTGCATCACGTGGCCTGCGGATGCCGAGCCCGCTTGATCAACTCCGGGACGTAGTAGCGGCAGTAAAAATTCCGGTGCAAGCCGTAGGAGGCCTTACCTTAGATCAGGCTATTAAATGCCCTGAATATGGTGCGCCTTTGGTAGTGCTGGGAGCGCCCCTGACCATTGACGGCGATAGTTTCAAAACAGCAAGCGGAGATCTCGAAAGTTCATTGCGCCTCATTTGTGCGAAAATCCATTCATATAAAAAATAATAAAACGATATTTAAATAATGAAATCATCTGCTGTAGTAAATTTCGCCCCTGAAAAAGGCTCTGTTGAAATCAGGGAAATTGACAAGCCTGTAATTGGTGACGAAGATGTTCTTCTCGAGGTTGCGAATGTAGGCGTTTGTGGTAGCGATCTGCATCAATGGACCGCAGATCATAGCTGGCCGGTAAATTATCCGGTAGTATTAGGACATGAATTTGGCGGCCAAATTGTTGAAACGGGAAGCAAGGTAACGAAGTGGAACGAAGGTGACAGAGTGGTAAGTGAAACTGCTGCTGTTATTGATACCGACAATCCTATGTCAAGGACAGGTCTGTATAATCTTGACCCCACACGAAAAGGTTTTGGCTACGGCGTAAATGGCGCTATGACACGTTTTGTAAAAGTTCCGGCACGTTGTTTACATTTAGTTCCTGATCACATTCCTTTTGAGGAAGCATGCCTCACAGAACCCTGCTGCGTAGCCTATAGTGCGGTAGTCGCAAACACACGTATTACTCCGGGCGACCGTGTTATTGTTCTTGGCCCTGGCACGATAGGCATACTATGTGCAGCCATGGCAAGGCTTTGTGGAGCAGAAGTAGCTATCGTAGGATTGGAATCAGACAGGCATCGGCTTGCAATTGCCGAACAATATGGTTGCGAGAGCATAATCGGAGATGCAACCGATTGGGCTAAAAAGCGTGATGGACTGGGCGCAGATTGTATCATTGATGCAGCCGGTGCAAGCATCACATTAAAAATAGCGCTGCAACTTGTAAGGCCTAATGGAAAAATTACAAAAGTGGGCTGGGGTCCGCAGCCATTGGGATTTTCTCTGGATCCGTTGGTTCAAAAAAATATAACCCTTCAAGGAAGTTTCAGCCATAACTGGCCGATGTGGGAACGTGTTATTGCATTGCTTTCAAGCGGACAACTAAACGTAAAGCCTATCATCGGAGGGGTTTGGCCAATTACAGAATGGAATACGGCATTTGAAAAAATGCACAAAGGTGAGGTTGTAAAAAGTGTACTCAAACCAGTTTAACCAACTAACATGCGATTAAAAGATAAAGTTATTATAGTTACCGGCAGCACTACCGGAATAGGGAAAGCCATTGCGATTCGATGTGTAAAAGAGGGCGCCCGTGTGGTAGTTCACGGTCTTGAAGAGAAATGGGGAAGGCAGGTGGTTGCCGAATTGGGGGAAGATAAAGCGGTATTGCATATTGAAGACATTAGTAAGGATGGCGCTCCCACACGTCTTGTTGATCTTGCAATAAAATCTTTTGGAAAACTGGATGCGGTTGTAAACAATGCAGCAATGGTCGTTTCTTCTAACATACATACTACCGATAAGTCGTTTATTCAAAAAGTTTTGGAGGTGAATACTATTGCTCCGTTCGAACTTATCAAAGCGGCCTTGCCTTATTTATCCCGGCAACGTGGTTGCGTATTAAATATTGGATCGGTAAATGCGTGGAGTGGCGAACCAAATCTTTTTGCTTACAGTGTTTCCAAAGGCGCGTTAATGACCATGACCAGGAATCTGGGTGATACGTTACATCGCGAAAATGGAGTTCGCGTAAACCAGATCAATCCAGGTTGGGTATTAACGGAAACAGAAAAACAAAGAAAAAAAGAGCATGGCTTATCGGAAGATTGGTACAAAGATCTTCCTCCGGTTTATGCACCTGCGGGACGTATATTATGGCCGGAGGAAATTGCTGCTGCTGCTGTTTATTGGCTTGCTGATGAGAGTGGCCCGATAAGCGGCCAGGTTGTGGATCTTGAACAACATCCTTTCATCGGGCGCAATCCACCCAAAGACACAACAACTATTAAATAATAAAACTGTTTATGCCCAGGTTAGCAGTATTCCCAAAAGCCTTTATGCAGGCCTTATGCAAGGACGGCAGCATGCGCGTATCTGAATGGATAGAACTGGCTGCAAAACTTGATGTTGAAGGTCTGGAGTGGTATGCAGGCTTCCTGGAGATGGCGGATGAACATAATTGGCAGAAATTCCGGAAACAAGTTGAAGACCGCGGTAAGTCAATCCCCATGATGTGCTGCTCCCCGGATTTTACAAATCCTGACCCGGCATTCCGGCAAAAAGAAATTAAAAAGCAGAGAAGATGGATAGACATGACCTTTGCTTTAGGAGGTTCATACTGTCGTGTGCTTTCGGGGCAGAAGCGGCCTGATCTTTCTATTGATGAGGGCGTGAAATTAGCCGCAGACTGTATTTCAGCCTGTTTGCCTTATGCGCAGGACCGAAACATAACCCTTATTCTTGAAAATCATTATAAAGATGATTTCTGGGAATATCCCGAATTTGCTCAAAAAATGGATGTTTTCTGTAAGCTGGTTAATAGCTTAAATCATCCTTTTTTTGGAGTAAATTATGATCCAAGCAATACTTATATCGCAGGGGAAGATCCAATTGAACTTTTAAAACGTGTAGCCCACCGGGTAGTTACAATGCATGCCAGCGACCGATATCTTAAGTATGGAACCATTGAAGACCTCAGGAACGAAGAAGGTGGAGCGCAAGGGTATGCGAAAAGGCTAGGTCATGGTGAAATTGGTAAGGGATTAAATGATTATGACGCAATATTTTCCATTTTAAAAGAAGTAGGTTTCGATAGCTGGATCAGTATAGAAGACGGTGTGGATGGAATGGATCAATTAGAACGAAGTGTTTCTTTTTTGAGAAAAAAAATTGCGCAATATTGGCCAGTTGGATAACGACAATTTAGATATGAAAGCAGAATTACTTTATTCTTCACAATGTATTCTCGGCGAAAGCCCCTTATGGCATCCTGAAAGAAAATGCTGCTTTTGGGTGGATATTGAAAATGGTGTTTTATATGAATATAACTGGGTACAAAGAACAACACGTAACTGGAAATTTATTTACAGGCTTACACTTGTTCTGCAAGGCGAAGGCAATAAATTAATCCTGGCATTGGATTCGAAAATTGCCAGGTTCGATCTGGAAACAGAGCAAATGGTATGGTTGGTTGATGTTGAAATGGATTCCAGAGCCCGGTGCAATGATGGTGCATGTGACACACAGGGAAGACTGTGGGTAGGAACTATGAACCTCGACCATAAAAAAGAAGCAGGTGCTTTATACTGTGTCGGTACAGATTTGACGGTTCAAAAGAAAATAGATAAGACTACAATTTCAAATGGCATCGTTTGGTCTTTAGATAATAAGCGCTTATATTATATTGACAGTCCGACACAGTCTGTACAATCTTATATTTTTGAAGAAAAAACAGGAGAAATTGTTTTTGAAAAAAATGTAATTTCAATACCGGAAAAAATGGGTTCGCCGGATGGGATGTCGATAGATGAAGAAGGCATGCTCTGGATTGCCCACTGGGGAGGATTTGGTTTATACAGATGGAATCCGCGCAACGGCGAGTTGATGAGCAAAATTGAACTGCCCGTTCCACAGGTTTCTTCCTGCACTTTTGCGGGAGATAATCTTGAATACTTACTGATTACCACGGCCAGTGAAAATATGAAGGAAGAAGAATTAAAAAAGTATCCTGAAAGTGGAGATATTTTTTGCATAAAGACAGACGTAAAGGGAGTTTTGCCTAATGTTTGCAGACTGTAATAAAGAATGATTTTCGAGCTTAAAAAACAGAAGAATCTTTTTAAAAATTTTTGTAACCGATGGTATTTTTTTGAAGTACAATTGAAATGAAATGATCAATTTCTACATTTTGGCTTATCAGAATCAACCCGAAGGTTAACAACCTTATCGGCATTTGTTTTCCTTTATCTCA
Source organism: uncultured Chitinophagaceae bacterium (assembly GCA_963706775.1). Lineage (GTDB taxonomy): Bacteria > Bacteroidota > Bacteroidia > Chitinophagales > Chitinophagaceae > Ginsengibacter. The sequence goes on along the minus strand of CAVPNF010000015.1, from coordinate 172,287 downwards.
TTATTTATAAGAGACCGAAAAAAAGAAAAATAATAAAAACGCCAATAACTGAATTCGCAAAAATGTAAGCTATAATTTGATTAAGAGTTCACAATTTTGTAATGTCCAATATCTCAGATCTCTAATTATCTTTAGTAGAATCGAAAAAATGATTTTATAGTCCTGTCTCCCGGCAACCAAATACATAACTCTAAATTCTTTGCAATTATGAACCCTCATTTCCATAAAGTTCCTCTGCAATTAGAATCATCATTTAGTGTTCGGCGGGATACCTCATTTGGGTCATTATGGCACTATCACCCTGAACTGGAATTACATTATCTGATTAAAGGGGAAGGAGTTCGTTTTATTGGTGACAACATCAGTAACTTTTCAGATGGTGAAATCCTCCTGTTGGGTGAAAATTTACCACACAAATGGCATTGCAGGAAAGATGTTTCCCAGGATATTTTCCAGGATAGCGTTGAGGCAATAGTCCTTCATTTTTCATCAAATTTCATGGGGAATGATTTGTTATTATTACCGGAAGCCCGTCGTCTGCCTATGCTTTTTGAGAAGGCAAAAAAAGGCATGGTAATTACTAATGAAACCCGCGATAAACTTATTCCACTAATTGAAGCGGCTTCAAAAGCAGAAAATCTTGACCGCCTTATTGTTTTGCTTTCCATTCTTAAAATCTTATCAGAAACAAAAGATTACTACCAGATTACGAGAGAACAAAGTTTTTATAAATCTGATAAACATGAAACAGAACGTTTAAATGTAGTGTGTAACTATACGTTAGCCAACTATTCGGAACCTATAACATTAGAACAGATTGCAGCGATAAGCAATCTTACCACAACTTCGTTTTGCCGGTATTTTAAGTTAATGACAAAAAAGACTTATTATGACTTTCTCACGGAAATTCGGATTAGCCACGCCTGCGCGTTTTTAATTGAAGATAAAATATCAATTGAACAAACGGCCGATCGATGTGGATTCTATAACATCTCCAATTTTTACCGGCAATTTAAAAAAATTATAGGAGTGACTCCATTAACCTACAAACGCAATTTCTTAATGAACGAAGAATTGGATAACAGTTTCGATTTATCCAGATAGCAATTCGTTCTTTAGAAAAATGCTCCCTTCGCTGAATACACTTTTATGGTACATTTTCTTTTATTATGAATATCTGCAAAAATGCTGTGCCCGTTTTATGATCTTTTACATATTTATTAAAGGCGAGCATTAAACCATGATTAGACCAAACAACTGATCCCGTTAGTTGTTCTTCAATGGAAGACTTCGGTGTTAAACGTTTTGACTTTCCTGTTTTAACATCAGTAACAAAGACACTATTATCGGCAAGATAAGCGAGGTACTTCCCATCGGGGCTAAAATTAAATGGTCCCATTACTGAATAAGGATTAAAAGTAAGTTGGGTGATATTTCCACCATTTGGTGATACACCAAATACCTGGATAAGGCCCTTGTTATCCTTTGATAAAAATCCAATAATTTTTCCATCAGGTGTGCATCTCAACCAATGTCTGGGACCTTGAATTCCATTTGCAGAATAAGTGATCCTGCGTTGCGAAACCCCTGCAGGCACATTTGGCCTTGAGGTCGTTGTCCCTTCCAAAGGCTTGCCTGGGTTTGCTTTTGTCAAATCTTCCGGCAGATCTGCCACAAAAACCTCTGCCTTTTTTGTCCCGTCAGCAGTCACAACTTCTCCCTGAAACGCAATAGCACGGCGTTGCCAGTTTCCGTCACTTTTCTGATAACCGTTGGCTCCGATCCATCCCTCGTCAAACGCTTTGTCAATTTCATCACTCCCCGGCTGAGGGTCTTGGGTAACTTGCGCTACTACTACAGAAAACATTTCACCATTGTTGTTTTCTTCTGATGAATCATAAGGAACATTAACCGGATGGTCTGGCACCATCACCCCTATTGTGCGAAGATCTTTCACAGAAGGATCTTTTTTCTCCAGTTGCTGTATGATATAATCATTGTAAGTAAAACTGATCCATTTTCCATCTGTGCTCCAGTTGTGTGCGTGAGTTCCTCCACGCAAGGCGCCTGCAGTAAAGGGCGCCGTAACGTCACGGGCATCCATAAAAATTGGATGAAAGGGTTTTGCGATATCAATCGATACACCTGTGCGGCGTGTAAAACTATAAGGATTGCTTTTATCAGCGTTTCGGACACCATGTATAAATATGACACGATTAGCCACCGGAGAAAAAGTAGCGGCTCCAACACCGGGCCCATAAAGCGTTTGACGCTTTGTGTGATAGAGTTCACGTATTTCCCCTGTATGGGTATTTACCATGGATATATTTTCTGTGCTTCCGATTAGCGTGTCATTATTGCGGGTATCATACACTATCCATTGATCGTCGGGCGAAAAACATGCTGTATTATGGATCGTGTGTCCGCTGTTGCCATGTGTTAGCTGCATTATTTTAAATTGATCGGTGAGTAAAAAATGACGATTGACTATAAGCCGAATAAAGTCGGAAAACATGTTGCAAACAACAAACAGATTTTGAAAATCATGGTACCATATCATTGTAAATTGAGCTGCTGTGTCAGTTCTTTTTTCAACAGCTGATATTCATTAAAAAGACAATCCACTTTATTTTTTACATCGGTTGTAAAATCGTCTGTGTGGGTTCGTGTAAAAGTAAAGATAGGTAACCCGCGTTTTTGCAGATAATATTTAGCCACGATGGGATAGGCATGATGTATCACTTCCATGTGATCTACTAAAAACTGCTGCACTTTTTTTACCTTTTCAACAGCTCCGGCATCATTAAAATGATCACATAACCATACAATCAGTTCAGGGAAAAAATTACCCTGAATGCATGAAAGACCTGCGGCGCCTGCTTCTAACGAAACAACAGCATTGACGGCATAAGCATCATATAACCCAAATGAATCAATGTCTTTCGTCGCATTTATTTTTTCAATTATCATTTTTATATCGAGACAAGTGTCTTTGTGGTAAATTATTCTACCGGTAGCAACGAATTTTTTGAGTTGTTCTGCAGTCAACACTCTCTTGTAAGGCTCCGGACATTCATAAAATCCTAATGGTATTTTATCGGTAAGACTAAACAGCTCAAATATCCTCTCATCGAAAACTTTATTACTTTCATTTTCCGCCGCGACAAGGCTGGTCACTATAATTACCGCCTTGACGCCGGTGTCGTGAATTTTGTGAATAAAATCGGCCTGCCCGGCGATCGTTTTTCCAAAGTTGCCAACGGCGACCACAGGTATTTTTCCGTCTGCTACTTTTAAGATGTGTTTAACAATGAGCAGCCTTTCTTCATTGCTCAATTGAAACATTTCGCTGGATTGGCAATTGGCAAACAAGCCTTTGGCACCGGCCTCCATATATAATTGAGTTAATTGAGTAAGACCATTTAAATCAATTTCTCCGTTTTCTTTAAAAGGAGTCAACATAACAGGGATAAACTGTCTTTGAACATTTTCTTTCATTTGATAATATTGCTTTTGTGGTCTTTTGAATCAAAAACAGATGATGGATGAGTGTACTCTTTACGTATTCTCACACGTAGTCTATTTTTATTAGTCTGTACTTTTTCTTTTATTATCGTTTTTGGATTTTCCTGTTTTCGAATTGATCAATTAAAAAAACATTCGATAAGGCCTGTCTCAAATATGGCAATCCATCCTCGAAAGCCAAAATATAGATTTTAAGAAATGGCGAAAGCAATTGATATTAAAAACATCATTCTTGATAATCATTTTTAATAATGACACTCTTCACAAAGGTGAAATATAATGCAGTATGAATTATTGCTTTTCTTGCCAATCTACTATACAATCTTGCCATCATCATATCATCCTGGGTCTTCTAACTTAGATCGGTACGATATTACGCCCGATTGAATTAAATTATCGAAAGAGAAAAGTTGACATGAGTCATAAAGCAACGTCAGGCCTAACGATTTATAATATTGATGTGACAAGATGCTATATTGAATTGACAAAAAACGCCATAAAAAGTTTTTTAAAATGACCGATCTTTATTTTTTGTCTGGAAAATTATTAACAATTAACTGTACGATTTTGAATCGCCATTTTATCTTCCGCTATCTTTCATCAATATTCAAGGTGGGCAATAATCCATTAAAAGCAGTGGCGTTAAGAAATTACAAAGTCACGGCACAAATTGAATATCATAGGCAATCATAGGTAATCTTTATCCTCGTATGTTACTGCCAAGCCAGATATCATTTAGATGGGAAGTTGAATAGAAAACGTGTCAATTGTCAAATTTTATTTTCTTATTATCGTACATCAAAAAATAATTAACGTGACAGGGCTCCTTAATAAAAATATCAAACTCATTAGTGTTCTTTTTACAGGTATATTATTTTTGAATTTTTCAAAATATAATAATTCAGAAAATATTAAAGTCAATAATATGGACTCTCTTCCTAATAAGGGATTTCTCTTTGGCGATGACGAGCCATATCCTGAATGCCATGCCTCTACTATTATTCATCTGAAAAATGGGGATTTCATCGCGGCATGGTTTGGTGGAACTAAAGAAAAGAATGATGATGTTGGTATCTGGATGACTAAAGGAAAGCCGGGCGCCTGGGGTAAAACATTTGAAGTAGCAAAGATTAATAATGATCCACATTGGAACCCGGTTTTGTTCCAATCTCGCGAAGGAAAAATTTATCTTTTCTTCAAAGTAGGAAAAGAGATTCCTCAATGGGAAACCTGGGTAAGGACTTCTGATGATGAAGGCAAAACATGGACGGAAGCGAAAGAGTTGGTAAAAGGTGATCATGGAGGTCGTGGACCAGTTCGCAATAAAATGATCATATTGTCAGATGGTACATGGCTTGCGGGAGCATCCAATGAACAAGGATTATGGAATGCTTTTTTTGACCGCAGCGATGATGAAGGCAGAACATGGAAAGCTACACCGTATCTCCAGATTGATCGTAAAGTAATAGCTGGAAAAGGAATTATACAACCTACACTTTGGGAGTCATCACCCGGCGAGGTACATGCATTACTGAGAAGCACTTCCGGCATCATTTGTCGCAGCGATTCCAAAGACTTATGGTAAGACATGGTCGCCCGTCTATAAAACTTCTTTGCCAAATCCAAACAGTGGAATTGACGTGGCTAAATTATCGGATGGCACATTGGTATTAGCCTACAATCCAACCACTGAAGATTGGGGATCACAGGGGTAAACTCGCGCTTGCTATTTCATTTGATAACGGAAAAACATGGCCTAAAAAAATAGATTTGGAAAAAGGAAAAAAAGATGAAGAATTCTCCTATCCTGCTATCATTAATTTTAATGATACCATTGCGGTGACGTACACCTTTAACCGAAAAAAAATTGCTTATTGGATGGCCACGAAGGATTGGATATTGAAAAATGCAGCGTCATTTTAAACAATAGAAAAACAGTAGGATCAAAAAAAAGCCGGGATTCTTGCTAAAGCAAACATCCAAACTATTAAGCTGTCTTTATTGAATTATTTAGTTAAGTATGTTTCTTTCTTCGGTATTCATATATCAAAATTCAGGAAAACAGAGAACTGGTTTGAAAGATAAACTATTATGAAAAATAAGAAAATTTATCCATGGATAGTTGTTATGCTTTTGTGGGTTGTAGCGCTATTGAATTATATGGATCGTCAAATGCTCGCTACCATGAAACCATCTATGATGGCGACTTTTGCCGAGCTGGAAAGCGCTGCAAACTTTGGCAGACTGATGGCAATTTTCCTTTGGATATACGCTTTCATGAGTCCGGTTTCAGGTTTAATAGCGGATAGAATAAACAGAAAATGGTTAATAGTAGGCAGTTTGTTTGTATGGTCTGCCGTCACTATGTTGATGGGATTCTCCACTGATTTTAATCACCTGTATATTTTACGGGGCATCATGGGGATTAGTGAGGCATTTTATATGCCCGCAGGTTTGGCCATGATAGCCGATTACCATGAGGGAAAAACCAGGTCTTTGGCTATTGGAATTCACATGACCGGAATTTATCTGGGGCAGGCTTTCGGTGGGTTCGGGGCCATTTTTGCAACTAATTTTTCATGGGAAACTACTTTCCATGTATTTGGGTTCATTGGTATTGCTTATAGTTTAATTTTAATATTCTTTCTAAAAGAAAAGCGCGATGATCAGGATGTAAAATATCCTGACCAAACTTTTTTTCAAGAGTTTGGATCAGCCTTCAAAGGCATGGGAACCTTGTTAAAAACCATAAGTTTCTGGGTAATCTTATTCTATTTTGCAGCACCAAGCTTTCCGGGATGGGCAGCTAAGAATTGGCTGCCAACACTTATATCCACATCCCTGAATATTAATATGGACTATGCCGGGCCCATTGCAACAATAACTTTATCTCTCTCTTCATTGGTCGGCGTATTAATTGGCGGAATCGTTTCCGACAGATGGGTTCAGCGCAATTTGCGGGGAAGAATTTATACCGGAGTTATTGGCTTAGGGTTAACTATACCGTCGTTATTATTAATTGGTTTGGGTGGAAGTATTATCCCAATTATCATTGGTGCAATCGGTTTTGGCTTTGGCTTCGGCATGTTTGATGTGAACAATATGCCTATTCTCTGTCAGTTTGCATCACCCCGTCATCGTGCTACGGGCTATGGCTTAATGAACCTGGTTGGAATATCAGCAGGAGCATTCATAACAAGATTACTGGGTGAATCAGCAGATTCAGGCACTCTAGGCAAAGATTTTGCTATCCTTGGCATTGTGGTACTGGCTGCTATTATTTTAGTACTTACGGTGCTTAAGCCAAAGTATGTAAATAAAATTGCTGATTGATACTAATCCATTAGAAATATCCCCGAGCCATTTCAAATCACAAGATACTTTTGGATACTTTTTTTATTAGGCTGTATGTGAGGGATAGAATTATCTTTTCCCCTGATCTTCCAGGTATTTTATAAGTTTTTCCGAATGATTTGTTTGTAATCCAGCGGCTTCCACTTTAAGTGCCTGTTCCTATTTTGTGGGCACTCATCCTTACTTTGAACATCAAGCCACACTGCTATTTTTCTCTTGTGCATCACGTTTTCCAAATCAACCAATGCACTGATCGGCGCCATAGCAGGATTGCTGATGATTCTATGGATGAGGCTCTCTCCGCTAATATGGGGGCAACAAACATTTGCCAGGCATTTCCATAGTTTCCTGATTACCGTATTTGCTACTATTACGATTTTTTTTGTGGGATTTTTCAGTTCTCTTTTGCTACAGAAAAATAAAGGCAAAGTCCATTTAAAGGACCGTGACATAGAGAATTCGTTATCAGACTAACGGCTATGCATACGGGATATTTTTTTTGTCAATCATGGTAAACGAAGAAATATTCCGGGCTTTTATTTTAAAACGCTCACATCTACCAAAAAAAAACTAAAAAAACTATAAAATGGCTTTTCTGTCAAACTGAAAAAACCAAATGAAAAAAGTAAAATGCTTTCAATGATTTTTCAATCTTCTAAAAAAAAAAATTCATTTATTAATATTTATAACTACGATACTTTAGTTCGAAATCCTTAAATAATTACAGTAAACAGGCTTTTAATTTGATTTCATATTTTACGATTTTAAAGCAACCATGATTCTTTTCATCATCGTACAGTATAACAGGAATGGAATTATCTTATCCCCTTATTCTTCAGGTATTTTATAAGTTTTTCAGGATGATCTGTCTGTAATCCATCCACTCCCTGTTTTAATGCCTGTTCCCATTTTTCCGGACCCTCGTCCTTGCTTTGCACATCGAGCCAAACTGCAATCTTTCGTTTGTGCATAAGTGTTGTAATCTCATCATTATAGGCGTTATCCACGACATCTAAAGGCTTTTTATCCAGTAAATTATTCAGTTGAGAAATATTCATATTTTCGGGAAGGCTTGCCATCAGTGGCACGTGCGGTGCTACCTTTTTCCACTGCCCATATTGTTCTTCCTTATTCAAATAAACTACCACGTTATTTTGCATGCCTGCTTCCTTTATTAACCTGTAAGCTTTCTCTACATCAGCATCTTTAAAATCCAGGTAAATATTAATCCTTCCTCTACATAAATTCAATACACTTTTAAAGTCGGGAATGCGATAAGTGGCAGTATCCTCTTTGTCAGTTGATTTTATTTTCAGATTGCTGATTTCGCTATAATTCAAATCTTTTATCAGCGCCTTTTTACCTGTCATCCTGGTTGTGGATTCATCATGCATTATTACCAGGTGGCCATCTTTTGTCGTGCGCAAATCTATTTCTACATAATCTGCACCTTCTTTTATCGCCTCTTCATAAGCAGCCAATGTATTTTCAGGAAATTTTAGATGACTTCCGCGATGTGCTATTACAACTAATTTGTGTTTAGTTTTCGGTAAAGGCGGCGGTTGCTGCGCCAAACTTTGATTAATTCGAGAAATAACTAAGCTATTATTAAGGTCAAATGCGTTAACGACATTGATAAACAGAAAAGTCAATATGATAATTAAATGCTTTCTCATAAGTGAAAATGAATATTTTTATAATTCTCAGTAGAACATTCAGACCAGAATGCTGGTTTTAAAATCAGGTTTTGGGTATTAAATCAGGATTGATAACAACGTATTTGATGCATTCGAGATGTTCTTTTCGCTGGTAAGAATAGGTGATGTGCAGCATCCCATCAGATGCCTGCAGCATCGAAGGATAAGAGAAACTCCCCTCTCCTTTTTTAACTTTTTCAAGGTGTGTTTTCCACTTCCATGTTTTTCCTTCATCATCAGATAAATAACAGACTTATTTGATAACGTCCGTCATCAATATCATTACCAATAAATGCCCATTTTCCATCACGGAGTTTATATACTTGCACACTGGCGGTATTAGGAATCTGTGTTTTTTGTGCCGCCGTCCAGGTCATCCCTGAATCGACAGACTCGCTGATTTGCACTCTTGAAGGATCATCTCCGTTATCGCGCATATAGGCCACAATCGTTCCATCTTTTTTTTGAATCAAAGATGGTTGCACATTGCCTCTTCCAACAATTGGCAGGCTGGGATACCAGTTGGTTCCATCATCATCAGAAATGGCAACCAAGGAAAAATTAAATCCATCGGAATATAATGGAAGCATTATTTTATTCTCTCCTAAAAGCAATGGTTTAATTCGTGTCATCCACCCGATACTCCGTTTACCCTGATCCTTACTTGCTTCTATGATCATATTGTCATATTGCGGGGCATAAGCTGCCCATGCCGATCTACCCGGCGGCAGATCTTTAAATTTAGTTTCCACCTCTTTCGAAAAGCGATCATCCGGTTTTAGCAAAATATTATCCTGCCAGTTCCAGACAGGAACTCCACTTTTATTGTAATCGATTGATGTCTTATACCTGAGAATTGAATATTCCCATCGGTTGGCTTGTACTGCAATCCAGACCAGGAACAATTTTTTTTGGTGATTCAAAAAGAGTACAGGATTGCAATCGGGGATGTTATAAGTATCGGCCATCAGGAATGGTTTACTCCATGAGGCATCTCCTTTTTTTAAACGCGCTCCCATAATTTTTACATCGTCGGCTGTCCGTTCTCCGCTGCCTTCAAACCATGCCACCAGAAAATCACCATTTGGAAGATCCACTATTGTGCTGCCATGCGTATGCAAAGGTTGAGGTGCAAAAATAAGTTCGCTATTAACTATAGGAGATTTGGAAGAAGTGCTTTGACCAAATGAAATGCTACCCATCAATAAGATCAAGGCTAATAGAAGTTGAAATTTTTTCATTGAGTTTGTCTTTAATGTATTGATGCAAACCTTTTCGCTAACTTCTTCAAGAGGTTTGTCGGATAGCCTGTTTGAATCGTATTTACATTTTTCATTTCGAATAATTTATGATCTACCTTCTCTCAATCTGGCTGCTTGATAAAAGCAATCAGATCGGCCATTTGTTGCTTATCAATTCTTTTTTCAAAATCATTTGGCATAGGAGAAACATCTAATGTCCTGAGTGATTTTATATCATTTCTTGCAATAGTTGTTTTTACGCCGCCTTCCTTATTCAGAACAATAGCATTTGAAGTTTCTGATAATATAATTCCCTGTAGCATCGTTCCGTCATTAAGCACTATGTTCCATAATTCGTAACCGTGTGAAATGGCAAGATTTGGATCCAGGATATTAATCATGATATTCTCTGGCTGCCAACTTTGAACCGTGCCAAGATCAGGGCCAAAGGCTACGCCCATCTTACCTCTTACCTGGTGACATACCAGGCAATTGGCTACATAAACCATCTTACCTTTAGTGACATCACCTTTCAATTTAAGTGATGCTATCATACTCCCTTATTACAGGATTACGATCTTCTTTCTTTTCGGACAATAATGTCCTGGCATATTCCTTAAGGGAGTCAGGAATATCGCGCATAAGTATTACCGTTACAGGCCAACCTAATTCACCTTTTGTTATTTTTCCTTTTGCAATGCTTTGCAGCAAGAGAGAAATGCGAGGCACAGAAAAAGGCTCAGTTATAAATGTATTAATAGCAGCATCCCTTATGCCGGGAGACAAAGACGTCCAGTTCGCTAATATAAACATTGAAATAGTAGTATCCGGAATTTTGTTTAATGCCTTTATAGCGGCTAACTGAATATCTGTTGGCTCATCCGGCAGTAATTAAGCTTTCTAAAAATGCGGCCTCATGTTTAGGATTTTGAAGAGCCATAAGATTAATTGCCTCTGCTCTTTTCGCCGAAGACATGTTTTTATTGGCTGCAATTTTTTGAGCCTCCTGCATCACAACCGGAGCCAGCGGATTATCTGCAATACCAATATTTTCCAGCATACTCCTGGCGTTTCTTCTGATATTTACATCCGGATGATGAAGGCAGACATTTATCAACAATTGCCTTTCTGATCCGAAACCTTTCGGAACTGACTTCCTGTTTTTAAAACCCTCTGCAATACCTTCCAATAATGGCGATTTCCAGCTCTTTGCTGTATCAAAGGCCGGTTCTACCGCTCTCGTTAAAAATGAATGTATTGTTTTTGAATCTTTACTTGCTCCAATCATATTACCCAGTCGTGTTACCAGGGAAGCATATGCCGGAACCGCAGGATCGAATTTTTTAAGTACGCCTTCGAGCATATCAGAACTTTGCGACGATGAAGCACTTAACGCAGCTATCTGAACCCAATTATCATTTATATCTTTAAACAAAAGTTCCTGTCTTGCTTCATTGGCGTCCGGACTATTTAGAGAACCCAAGGTACAAAGTAACTGGTATCTGACTTTTGCATTATTATCTTCTTTCAAAGCAATCAAATTAGGAGCAAGACCAGGCGATGTAGTTAGATGAAGTTCTGCCAACTTAATGGCATTTTCACGTACGCCCGGCTCCGGATCTTGTAATGCCTGCATAATCAAGTCAGGCGTCAATTTATTCATGCCCTCTAATGTCCACAAAGCGTGCAAACGTCCTAATGGAAATTGTTTGTTTTGGGCCATCTTAACTATAGCAGGAACTATCATCTCATGGTTTCTATCAATAAGTAATCGCTGCGCATTACTCCTCCACCAGATATTGGGACTGGAAAGTTTTTCCACCAGCTGTATATCAGTAGAATCGTTCAGATTTAAATGAGAAGTCCAATTTGCGGGGGCCGCATCCGTTGCGCTTATACGATATATACGGCCTTTATCACGGCCATTATAAAGTTTGCCGGATGCTATTGCAGCTTTCGACATCCATTCCGGATGTTCGATAATTTCGCGATAATAATCCACTACATAAAGCGCCCCGTCGGGACCTATATACATGTTTACAGGGCGAAACCATGCATCAGTTGAGGCTAAGAACTCCTGGTGATCCAGCACACGGCTTGCAATAAAAGTAGCGCCTTTGTCTTTAAGGCGGTCTGCATGAACCAGGTTGCTGACTGGTTCGCATACAAAAGTTATGTCATGATTAAATTTATCAGGGAACGCGCCTCCCTGGTAATCTGTAATGCCGCAGGCAGAAGTAATAACACCCACATCAGTCAGAAGCTGGTGTTCAGGATTTTTTGTAATCGGATACACGTCGCACGCATCTCCATGATCAGAAATAGATTCAGTTGCGTCACCGACAATTTGATCGGGATTACGTTTGAGATAACGGTTAGCTATAACTTCCTGGTAAATATGATCTGCGTTAGACACCAGAAAATGATGCCCCCAATCATCAAAAGTTTGTCCGAATTGAGTGGAACTTGACGTTTCTTCCAGCCCGTGTACATCCGGCTGAAACCGCACGGTACGTCCCTGTGCATTTACCGGTAAGCGGGGACCATTTGGCGCATCAGGAAAAAAAATATCTCTGCCTGTGTCTCCAAATGTTTTTTGATAAGTAGTTGTTTCTTCTATGCCTTCATGGGCAAGATAGATCCAGTTATCTAAGCCATATATCGGGCGATTAACAAGATATTGAGGATTAGTCAAAGCAAATCCGCTAAGCATCACTTTTTTTATGTCAGCTTTGCCATCGCCATTGGTATCTTCCATGTAATACACATTTGGTGGATCCGTTATGATAATACCCTTTTTCCAGCGCATCACACCGGTAGGAAATACCAGGCTATCTGCAAAAACAGTTCGTGTGTCCATCTTTCCATCTCCATTTGTATCTCTCAGCATGATTACTTTTCCGGAATGATTTATATCCAGGGGATAACCGTGCATTTCTACTACATACATTCTCCCCTCTTCATCTATGGTCATATCAACAGGATCCGAAATCAGTGGCTCGGCAGCCACTAATTCAATCTTAAATCCGGCTGGTAGTTTAAATGTGGAGAGTGCGCTTTCAGCAGATTTACTGAAAGGCGATGAGCTATGAGACTTGCAGCCGGCCACTGATAAGGCAAGCAGCAAAACGGATAAACTATGAAGTGCGATCAATTTGTTATTCATAATGAGTTAATTCTAATTAAAATCTACATTATGGCTTATCACGAATGTTAATGTCATTATAGTAAGTCAATCACTAAAATCTACATTATGGCTTATCTCAAACATTCACTGTACTAAATGTGCCACCCATAATTTATTTTCTGATGGTAAATGAGTCAATCACTTTATTGTCAGAATTTACTGCGGTAAAACTCAATTTATTTCCTTCAATCTTTACATACTGATAAAGATCGCCATTAAAGTCACGCACGGCTGCATATGATTCTTCCGGATGCTTTTCGGGCTTTGTTGGGATTCCCACGGATTCAACATAAGCAGTCCCTTCGTTGTAGGAACTAACCACTTTTCCTCCCTTCATTGGCTTTGAACGCATATAGTAATGAATATGGCCATTCATCACCATATCCACATGATACTTGTCGAAAATTGGTACCCATGCAGCCTGGATATCGGGGTAAGGTTCGTCCCAATTGTACGGTGCAAAATGGAACATAGCAAACTTCCAGGTGGCATCACTTTTAGCAAGCTGATCTTCTATCCACACTTTCTGCGAGTCTATGGACGCAGTAGATTCAATCATAAGGAACAATGCATTTTTATACCTGAAAGAGTACGTGTGTTCCGGCTGGACACCAACGGGCGCATTTTTAGGATAACTGAATAACTCCCGGTACATCCATGCTCCTAATCCCTGGCGGGTATCGTGGTTGCCAATTACCGCCATTAAAGGCTTTCGGGAAATCACATCTTTGGTGAAGTGAAAAAGATCATCCCAATGATCACGATGCAAACCCTCGCTAACGAGGTCGCCAGCGATGGAATAAAATGCCGCATCGGGATGAGATTGATCAGCAAGTTTATACAATTTACTTATCGTTGGCGAATGGTGGGTATCACCAGTCCATACAAACGAAAATGAACTATCCCGAGCCGGAGTTGTAAACGTATACCTTTCAATCCAGTTAGGTTGAGGCGGAATTTGATATTCATAGGTTGTTCCCGGTTTTAAATTTTTTAATTGAGCTGTAAAACGGTTGATATACCGGTCATTCATCAGATTGCGATCTTCCATTCTGAATCTTTCAGCCGGCACCGACATTATAGTATTTGAGCCTTTCTCGCGGTAATTCACCTTTCCTGTCTCAATCGTTGTGTCTGTCCGCCACTGAACATCAATGCTGGTTGCAGGATCAGCACTCCATGTAAGCATCACCTGGTCAGGCGTAGAAGAAGAGGGATAAGCGGTTTTACGAAATGCTCCGACCAAATGCGATTCTGTTCCTCTTCCGCGGATAGTTGTCAATAACTTTTCTCCTTTCATGTCGTCAGGAACGTTCGTCAAAACCAGTTCAGTCCAATCATGGTAAGTAAATGCGCTATCCCGAAGAATATCTATATTTTGGTTTGCCGGAAAGAAATTACTTAGCTCAAGTTGATCATTTTTATTCTGAGGAGCGACTGAAACAAAATAATGTAGCATATAATCTTCAAAGCCATTTACACCTAATCCAACATGCCCGGAATTAAATTTCTTCTGCCATACCTCGTAAGTAACCTCTGTATTTTTCATTGTTTTGCCTGTCTTTACAAACCCGGCGGGCGCCAACCAAAAGGGCACAATTTTTTGTTCGATACTTCGCATAACTGACACCACGACCGGCACATTTACATCGAACGACCAGTGTTTGGTAGCGAGCACCTTTTTTTCCTGTTCATTAAAAAGTCTCATAACCTGATCGTTAGACAGGGAGTCCAATTGTTTTTCACTCATGGTTTTGTACAAACGGGTCACAGTGTGATCCATCACGTCTTTTACGGTTTCTTCCTGGTTGCTTTTACTACCACATGAGTTGAATACTGCTGCGACAAATAAAGTGATAATGATTGAAACATTTAAAAATTTACGCAGGCTCATATTTGATTCCGATTGGTATTATTATTTATGAAGACCTGCGAGGTTTTAAAAATCTAACAGGTCTGTATTTCTATTTTATAGGTCCACTGATAACTTTCAGATAGCGCCCCATCCAGTAAGGCAGCAACCATATATCGCCTGCGCTATATTCGGACCGGCCGCCGCCATCTTCGTCAAGTTCAAACCGGTTGGCGTTATGGCGGTTGATAGGTAATTCATCCGGAGGCAAAACTTCCTTGATGGTTTGCCCTCTGAAGTTGGGTGCTATGAATTCGATATCTTTTCGATGACTGTTTTTTTCCGTCCAGTGTATCAAGTCAAGTGGATATTTTTGTAAATACCAGATAGCTTCTTTCAAATCAAAATCTTTTGTTCCGGTTAATGCTGTCATGATATTCCAAAGACCCTCTTTCTCGGGGCGCTCGATCTGCCAATGATCAATAATAGCTTTTTTGAAATCCGCTTTCAGCGTATCATTAAGCGCATAACGATACAATCCCCAGTAGCCGCAGAAATACATCTCGTCATCGGAATGATTCCATCCGTCCGACAATTCTTTGCTCAGCTCATCGGCATTATCCGGCGCAGTTCCAATCTTTGCCATCGGCCGCATCAGATTTTTCAGATACCCTTTTTCGTTCAACAGGTACAGAGCAGCTTTCTTATATTTTTCCTTTTTGGTAAAATGATAAGCGGTCTGTAGCATTGAAGTAATATTAGAGGAAGTAATCTTACGGTCGCCTACATTTTCAGGGCGCGCATTCACATATTCAGGATTCCACCGGCCCCATTTTGTTGGCTGACCATCCCAGTCTATCATATAATACTCATCCTTAACTATAGTTGACATCAATGTATCTATCAACATAACCGCCTTATTGCGGATGTCATTTTGAGGAATCAATTCTGCAATCACTCCCAATGCAAAAATGTGTCCTATCGCTTCATCGCTGCTTGTGGTTGATTTCCAATCCCACTCTGGATCATCAGCCCTTCTCCACGCCTTATCATCATATTTATAACCGCGTCTTTCGAACGACCTTGATGGAAATCCCGGAATATCGTTAATAATATACAGACGTTCCATTGCGTCCAAAGACTCCCGCACATTTTTCAATGCATCACTTGATTTGGTCACGGCATATCGGAATGTTTCGCCAGCAAGATACATTGAGGTCCACAAACCATCATTATCCGAATCCTCCATGCTTCCGGTGGTTACATCGCCATCCATCATATTTGAAACAGTTGCATTAAATCCTAAGCCGGATATGCCGCTCGCGCACCTGCTTTTCGTAAAACATAGCTTTTTCATACAAAGTCATTTCTTCAAAGAAAATCTGTCCCAGGCCTTTTTTTGTCAGGACAAGAACTGAACTGTCGGGCCCCTTTGCAATGCCGATCACTGTATCGGAAGGTATCCAGCGTTTAGATGCGTAATAATTAAATTTCCCATCCTTCCGAAGTTGCATCGCTCCCCACGTGGACCCAAACCATAGCGTACCATCAATTTGGCTGATGGAAGTTAAATCCGTCCATGGCATTTTTTTATGAATATGACCGGTTTGTTTTTTTGTGTTGGAATCAATTTCAAAATAACCATCTGTTGTTCCTACCATCAGTTTACCATTAGCAGGCTCGATACAGGTAAGATTATTTCCGTTATATACTTTATTCAACTTCTTATTTACAGGAGAGAAAGTTTGGATCGACTCAGTCCCTAAAATCCAAAAAAGATTATTTTCATTATCATATTTGATATCTTTTACGGCTTCGCCGGAAAAAGAGCCTTCCCATAATTTCTTAGAATCTTTCAGGAGCATCAAATTTTTACCATCCGAAATCAGGAAAGTAAAATCTTTTCCACCCGCAAAAATTTTAGCTTCTGGCATGGTATGCCTTGAGAATAACTTTCCCGCCCAGGCATTGCTTAATACGGCCTGGTTGTCTATGTAAACCAACTGATCCTGGTAAATTCCAATTGCAGCAATTTTCTTATCAGACGTTTGTTTATCCTGTTCGTCAGTAACAAGCGTTCCCGGAAAAAGAAATTGCCCAGCCCGCGTGCGTAGCAACCCTTTCGACGATAATACCTGGATATAACCATTTCTATCAGAAATGACTTTCAGCAATTGTGCATCTTTATCCGGGCTTAAAAAACTGATACTATAATTCTGGGTGTAAGGCTCATCCTTATGTTGGGGGATTTGACTTTTAGATACAAACGAAACCGTCATTAAAGCGAAGACAAGAAATGCAATATGTTGTTTTTTTCGACTCATTATTTTCAGATTGTTTAATGTATTTTTTATTTTAAATAAATGCTTCTTCGACAAGATCAGGAGAACAATTCCCGAGTAGGTAGACCCGCTCCCTTAGGACCCTGTAATTTTTGCTCCTTCTTTATTCATCTGTTTATGTCTTCTGTTTTTTACGCCTTTCTTCATGGCGCTTCATTTATTATTTTAAGGTAACGGCCCATCCAATAAGGCAATAACCAAAACACCGGTTCACGTTCAACGTGGGGGTCGCCACTTTCTGCGAGCCAGGGATTTTTATCCCACCTTACTGTAGAGCGAATACTTGCAGGAGGAAGTTTATCAACCTGGATATCTTCCATAGTTGGCTCCCTAACTATTTTTATATCCTCGCGTTGACGATGGTCAATATGCCAGTCAACCAGGTCAAGAGGTGTATCTGTCAAAAATTCAATATTTTTTTGAGGATTAATTTCTTTATTCCGCGAGTAAGCATACATAAAATCAAAAAGAGGACATTCAGCCTTTTTATTTATGGCATACCATTCGTCCATACTTTTTTCATATACTTTTCTTATAGCCGGGTCATTTTCATACCGGAGCAATAGCGGGAAGAGATAACAATTCATGGTTTCATCAAAAAAGATATACCAGGCAGGATTAATATGGTTAAGCGGGGCAATATTTTTTAGATAACCTTCTTTATCAATTAACCGTAAGTATTCAATTTGATATTTTTTATCCTGCGTAATACCATAAGCGAATTTAAGAAAGGCAAGAAGTTCGAACGAGTTAATGCTTTTTTCAGAAGCCCATTCGGGATCGTGGTTAATTTGGCTGGGAGACCAAACTCCCCAACGTGTATATGAACCATCAACATCAACAAAATTGTAATTGTGAGCTATTAAATAATCCATAATCCTTCTCACATGATTACGGATCATTTGTTTTTCTTCAACATTCGCTGCCAATTCATAAAAGAAAAAATATCCCATCATGTGACCACACATTTCATCACTGCTGGTATCATCTTTCCATAGCCATTTTCCATCGGCAGATTTATGCCAGCGTTTCTCCACCGGCTTAAGACGCGGATCTTCCACCAATGCATCAGCTAATTGCTTTTCAGTATAACTTCTGTTTCCATCATGTACTGTAGCCCAGTCATGAGGGACAATGGTGCGTGCAAAAAAGCCATCTGTGCCCGTTACCTCTTGTAACAGCTTCAAAAAATTAAATGCCTTCAAAGCTTTGTCATGTGCATCTTCGTCTTTGGTAACCGCATAACGGAAGCTTTCCATAGCAAGGTAGTTAGAGGAATATTCGCCGTCGTTATCATCATCTTCCGGAGTGAATGTCGTAGTATCCCCCCCAACCTTAAGATGGCATTGGCCTGCAATCCAGGGCGCACGAATATGCCTTCTCATTAATACATCGTAAAAAAAACTGGCTTTATCTGCCAGTGTCATTTGTCTTTTTTTAATAACACTTACACCACCTGCAGTAGCAATCCAGGCGTTTCCTTCAGCATCGAAACTTATCCCGCGCACGTCATCACTCATAAGCCAGCGGCGGCTAAAAAGCAACGAATGGCTCCCATCTCCCCTGTATCTCACAATCCCTTGACGGGTTCCCACCCACATAGTGCCATCCGGCGCTTTTTCTATGCAGCTTACATAAATGGTAGGAAGGCCATCCTGCGGCGTAAGTGTTTTAATCATTTTATTTTTTGCCCTGATGCTGACACCTCCCAAACCGCCTGCCCAAAGTTCATCGTTATTCTTTAAAGCTACACCTTCCACATAAGCGCTAATTAATTGAGCCGTGTCCTGATAAAGCTCAGTTTGTTTTTCAGAACAATGATACAAGCCGACTTTGGTGGCAACCCACAATCCGCCATCGCCATCTGAGATTGCATTTTTTACCGATCTGGCAATTGGATAATCCTTCTTTTGGAAATGATGATTGCTGTATAGCCATATTCCTTTTGGGCCGAGGGCATATATTCCCTCTTTCGATTGACAAAGAACTGAAACCGGCCCCTCCGTACCTTCGACTTTCCGGAGCTTATTATCTTGCAACCGATATACTCCATTCCATGTTCCCATCCAGGTACCGAAGGCCTCATCTGTAATAACAGCATAAGCAGGCCCACGGGAATTTCCATCTGATAAAGACAACCATACATCGCTATTCTTATTTTTAATAAAAACACCGGATGCCGTAGCAATAAATATGTTGTTTGATTGATCTGCGGAAATACTGCGGACATCATTATCGCCTTCATTTTTATCAACAGTAAAGCCCTGATGGTATTCCTGCCAAAAAGCTGTATCGCGTACACCCCGCCCGGCATTGGTATAAAGAGCAGGCGATTGTTGCCCCTGAGCAAAAAGGGATAGCAAGTGATAAAGAGAAATAAAAATAAATTGTTTCATAAAAATGGATAATTACATCCGGGAAACATCAAGATTTGCCGCATAAGCATTTATAAGAAAACAACTTTAGTTTTCTTTACTCAATCGTTTTTTAATTTTTTATTCCGTTGATCTATAACTTCTGCTCGATATTTTTCACATGATTGAAATCCGCCTTTTGAGGAGATAGTATCAATAGTCCGATTATTAGCCACTCGAATCAAGGATCGTACGACCAGCGATTGCGCCAAAATCCTTCATTATTTATAGCCAGTGTATTTTGGGAATAATGATGATACCGCCAATAGAAAGACGATTATCAGAATATATTTCCATTACATGACCAATCAGTAATAAAAAATACAAATCTTTCAAATGATTCGCATTTCTATTATAATATAATACTACTGCAGTAGCCACATTTTTGAAAATTGGTTATCTACAGCCGGGGATAAAGTAGCTACCCCTGCATTGTAAGCATCCGCGTTTTGGCCAAGTTCCGCTCCCGGGTAAATAAAACGTAATGGGAATGGATAGGTCGCCAATAAACCATTGTTGAATATATTGGGCAATTGTGTTCTGCGAATATCCAGGTAAGTTTCTGCAGCCACTGTAAATAAGGCCAGCCATTTCTGATCGGCTATTTTTACGAGTTTTCCGTCGTCATTACCAGGCAACGTAATTGCAGGCTGTGCCAGGTATGTAGTGATGTGACTTCCACTTACACCCCAGCGATCCATACTTAAAGAAATGCCTTCCCGGTAGTACGTATCAGCATTACCGTTGACATATCCTTTCACTGCTGCTTCTGCAAGAATAAACTGTACCTCATCGCTGTTCATGATGGTAGCCTTGAGTAATGGATGTGCATTTTGCCTGAATAATTGTGAAAACCTTGATACTTTGAAGTTGCCAAAAATACCGCCATTCGTTACATCATAATGGCCATTGCCATTTAAGAAATCCCCGTACATGCCAGCAATAAATCCGACATATAATTTATTTGAATCCAGGATATTCGCAGACTGGGCAGCAATAACCGGATTGCTTCTGTTAAGATATTCCCAGGTAGATTGATCAGTGAACCCATTTGCATCAGTGGTTGTAACGGTAACTCCATTAAGAGCGGGGTTGCTTGTCCATGGTTTTTCAACAGGTGCCAGCCAAATAGGAAGACGTGGATCATTCAAACTATATAATTTATCTGCCAGTGTTTTGGATGGTCTTCTTCTGTCAAATTCACTATAATCCCAGTTTAATCTTCCACCACCCCATGAGTTTTCTTTTGTGGTTCCTACATAAGAAATAGCCGCATTGTCGCCATTGTCCGTAAAGATGGGATGGCCAGAAGGATCGTTCACAATTGCACCTATCTGAGCCCCTGCCGTCGTTATCTTTTTTGAAGCCCTCATCAGTAAACGAAGCTTTAAAGAATTCGCAAATTTTTGCCATTTTACTTTATCGCCACCATACATCAGATCGTAGGTAGGAGATATAGATTCAGTTCCCTGTTTAATAAGCGTATTTGCATCCTCCAGTTCTGTCAGCAATCCTGTGTAAATATCTGCCTGCTTATCATACTTCGGATACAATATTCCTTCCCTTCCTTTAAGGGCTTCTGAATAATAAATATCTCCATAGTAATCCGTCATAAAGGAGAATAACAGTGCCCTGAATATTTTGAAAATCCCTTTGTGGCTTACGGAACCCCTTTTGTCAGCCAGGCCTATTGCACCGTCAATCAGCTTAAGAACATTCATAGCCGTATACAAATCATCAGTGGGATATTTAAATCCCTGGTAATAATTGTCACCCCCCTGAAAATTTCTCTCCATATATTGTACCGCACCAGGAAGCCTGCTATCGTCATATCCTTTCACTGAATAGAATAAGGAGGTTTGTTTTATAATGGAAGACAAGAGGAATGCATCATTCACATCTTCCACTGCATTTAGCTGTTGCTGGGCATCGTAACTCCTCAGTGAATCTTTACCGCAGGAAGCAGTAAAGCAAGAGATCAAAACAAGTACAGCTAATTTTCTTATTAAGGATTTCATATTTTATTATTAAAAGTGAAATTTATCAAAATCCAACTGATAGTTTAAAGCCATAAGAACGTATACTTGGCAGCGTGGCCCTTAAAATACCCTGGTCTGTACCGACACCCTGAAAGGCAGATTCGGGATCTTCATGACGGCCCGATTTGTTCCATTGAAATACATTTCTGCCAATTAAAGAAAACGTTACATTCTGTAGTTTATACTTGCTTGCCAGCTCATTGGGTAAGGTATACGCTATTGAAATTTCTCTCATCTTAAAGTTCGTAGCGTCGTAAGTACGCGTGGAGGTAAAATTCCAGATCACATCTCCATAACTGTTGGTGGGTATCTGGTAAAAAGTATTTTTGGGATCAGCACCATTAACAATATAATCAGCATCGGTAGCATTTGCAGGGTCGCCTGTATAGTTGGGATTAAGAAAAACGCCTTTGGCATAACTTGCATCATTCAATGTATAAGATGCCTGTCCATCGTTGTTGTTATTGATAGCGTCATACTGGCTTGAGCCTTGGGCCGGCCACGCATGGCCACCTTGAGAAGCATCTCTGCCTCCGCTCCACCATGGGTTGTTTGGGCCAGATGTGACGGTGGTTTGGGTCATACCATCTGATTCCATGTATTTCTGGTTCACAGAAACATATTTACCGCCATATCTTAAACTACCTACCAGGTTTAAAGAAAATCGTTTATACCTGAATGTAGTATTTACACCTAGTATAAAATCCGGATTGAAATTTCCCAGTCGGCCACGGTCATTTTCATCCCCGGAATTCTGAAACTCACCACCAGAACCATCCAATAATGGTTGTCCGGCGTACTTTCCTGTCTTAACTCTCAGAATAGGATTTGCCTCATACATATTTCCAATTTCTTCACCAACCGCTATCCTTACTTTTTCATTTCTTCCGTAATCAGCAAAAACATAACCGTTTGGAGCAAATTTGTCAGACAGGCGGGTTATGACTGCTTTATATTTTGTAAAGCTGGCCGCAAGATCCCAGTTAAAATCCTGGGTTTTAATGGGTGTTACGCCCAATTCAATTTCAAATCCTCTGTTCCGTACATCACCAATGTTAGTTAACAGACCTGAATAACCTGTTCCCTGAACGGTAGGGATATTATCGATCTGGTCTTTCTGAATTTTTACAAAATAGGTAAACCCAAGTCTTACCCGGTTATTAAACATCGCCAGGTCCAGGCCACCTTCCGTAGTAACGGAGTGTTGTGGTTTTATATCCTTATCAACCAGGCTGGCGTTAATACTAACTGTTTTGGCGGCGCCCCAGTCGCTGGCATCAAAACTGTAAGTGTCTATACTTCTTCTGCGCAACAGTCCGTTACCGACGTCTGCCTTGGCAAGACGGAATTTTAAAAGATTGACAGATTCAGGAAGTTTAAATGTTTCAGAAGCTATCCAGCTTAAAGATGCTGAAGGATAGAAGTAATTTATTTTTTCTTCGGCTAAAACACCATTCCAGTCGTTACGGCCAGTTAGATCCAGAAAAAGCTGGTTGTTGTAGCCGATTGTTGCAGTACCGTATACGCTGTAACTCTGTCCGGTACCCCATCCTGAGGAAGAGACCTGTAATTGTCCCGGCGCAGCATTAGTTAAAGTAAATAACTCAGGCGCTGAAAGGCGGCCTGCTGTCATTTCGAGGTTATTGTTATTGGAGTAAGCGTAGTTGCCACCTGCTGACACACTTAAAGAAACCTTACCAAAATTGTTATTGTAAGTCAATATCGCATCAGAGTTGATGAGTGATGTATTATTATTTCCTGTCACAAATTTGCCCTGGTTATCGGGATCGCTCCATGACATTCTTTGTTCGTAGTATTCTTTTACGTTTTCCATACCTGTTCTTGCTAAAAAAGAAAACTTTTCCGACAGCTGCCATTCTAACTGAATTTTGCCAAAGAAATTATCTCTTTGAAAGCGATGCACATTTTCATAAGCCCACCAATAGGGGTTACCGAGGTTTACACCGGCCTGATCGGGAGGATCAGGACGATTGTCATTCATGATAGCACCATTCTGCCTGATGCCCTCAAATCCTGTCAACCAGTAATTTTTCATTTCGGAAAGTGGCTGCAAACTGGTAGGCCAGGCATACAGTAAAGTATTTAAAACAGCATCATCGCCTCCGCCTTGTATTCTTGCTTTGTTTGGAGAATTGGTGTGTATGTAACTGGTGCTTACGGAAATTTTCACTTTGTTAGTTAGCCGGTACTGCGAATTAAGCGATACTGATTTTTGATCTACTTTAGTATTTGGCATCACCCCTTTGTTGTTCATGTTAGACAATGATAAGCGAAAAGACCCCTTATCATAGTTACCCTGTACACTTAAATTATTAGTTAGGGTATGTCCTGTTTCCAAATAAGACTCGACTGGATTTTGGCCATTTGAATACATAGCTTTGGTATCCCATTGCTGCTTTTTTACATCCCAATAATCAGTTGTGGTAGTTCCATCCAACTTGGGACCCCAGGTATCTGTACCATCAATGGCCCATTCATTTGCCCTGGACCCCGGGCCATATTCCATTTGAATGGGTACAAACTGGAAAGCTTTGTCCCACACATCCGCGACTGAATAAGAAACGCCAATCCCTTTTTTACCTCCTTTACCAGATTTTGTAGTGATCATTATGACACCATTTCCGCCTTCTTTTCCATATAATGCCCCTGCACTGCCACCTTTCAAAATGGTAATATTATCAATATCGTCCGGATTCAATTGTGAAAGGATATTCCCAAAATCAACATTATCTTTTTGCGTAACTGTTTGGGTGCCCACGGGTATTCCATCTATTACATACAAAGGCTGTCCTTTTAAAGCGACATTTCTGTCGCCTAAAGTGGGGAGAGCTGTAGTTCCCCGTATATTCACCAATACAGAAGAAGTAGGGTCGCTGCTAAGGTTGGTAAAATTTACACCGCTCACTTTGCCGTCCAGTGATTTTAAGACACTGGGATTTGCGGCTTTCACCAGGTCATCTGATTTTACTTCAGACACTGCATAACCAAGAGATTTCTTCGACCGATTGATTCCGAGGGCTGTAACTACAACTTCATTTAGAGAAGATTCCTCCGGGTTTAGCGTTATTTCAATGTGGCTTTTGCCGCTTGTGGAAACGGTGACAGTTTTGTATCCTACAAAACTGAATCTTAATTCAGAGGAAGGCGATACAGATATTGAAAAATTTCCGTTGGCGTCTGTACTTACTCCGGATTTTTGTCCTACTACCAATACCGACACTCCAGCCATGGGATTACCCTTTTCATCTCTCACCCTACCGGTAATCCTTGTATCGTTAAAATCAATTTTGTTTGACTTTTCAATGGTCAATTTCATGATTTTTTCAAGCTTGAGTTTAGCATCAACAGGGTTATGATAACAAAAACCCTTCAAGGGAATGTAAACGAATGCAATCATGATAAGTATAGAAATAAATCTCACACTTAACAGGAAGCGGACATCATTCTTTTGATTAAGGAATTGATGTGAGGGGAAACATTTCTTCATGTTGGCATTTTTAATTAGTACAGTTAATTAAGAGTGTAGGCAATAAGTCGAAATCGTTTGGTTAAAAAGCAAATATTCTAAGCTCTCTACAAATTTAGAAGATATAGTCGCACGCTTTATATTGCTTATTGCCAAGTTATTGTATCATCTTATCATATCAGCAGCGTTCTAAAATTTTGCCGAATTGCACTTTAATCGTCTGAGGGCACACTTCCATTATTCTTAGGAAAAACTATGAAACATTTGTGTTTTTCCCTCTCAGGATGTCGGCCTAAAAGGCTGCCCATACTTAGATTTGGATTGTTCTGGTTCATAAGCAAATAAATAATACAAATATTAACTCAATGTAAATAGCTCATTACTTAAAGAAAAAATTCTCTTTGTTAACAGGGAAGGATTGTTTTGGTAAGCACCTGCATATTCATCTTCCGCATGGGAACGTTACACTTATGCACTTCAAGTTACTTAAATAAATGGACGCATTAACATCAACCTAAAAAATAAATAATCAATTATTATTCTTAAGATCAGAATGGAATCATGAAAAACTACATTTTGGCTTGTGCAAGAGCAGCGTTGGCTTTATTTGCGCGGTTGGCAGATTAAATTAGACGAAGTTTCTTTGCCGGGAGAAAAGTTTGTGCCAGTAGAAATTCGGTTTTATGGAATAAGCAAAAGCTACATTTTAGGTTGTTTGAAGATTATTTATTGCTGGAAAACATCTTTTTTTTAAGGTCTTTTCCCGTCTTATTGCATTATAAAGGCCACCCCAGACTGATGTCTATGATTCTTTTAAGGAAAAAGAAGTTGTCTTCGTTTTGCATTGCATAGCACATACAAAGATTAAATTTTTTGAATAAAGTATAATGATATAGACACTATTGAAAAAGTGCTCATAAGTGACATGTCTTTTTGAAAATAAAAAAAGAGACTGTCCTTTCGAGACAGCCTCTTCCATGTCAATTTTCATGTCTTTATTTTATTCCAAAGGCCTTCTTCACCTTAGAAACGTAGTCCAATTTTTCCCAGGTAAACAATTCAACTTTTATTTTTTTGTCAGGGCCATTGGGTAATTTAAAAGACTTCGTTATTACTTCATTTTTGCGACCCATGTGGCCATAAGAAGCTGTTTCCTGGTAGATTGGATTACGCAGTTTAAGTCTTTGTTCAATGAAGTAAGGACGCATGTCAAATATTTCTGAAACTTTCTTTGCAACGTCGCCATCGCTCATTTCCAGCCTGGAAGTACCGTAAGTATTTACATTGATACTGGTTGGCTGTGCCACGCCAATTGCGTAAGACACCTGCACTAAAACTTCCTCGCAAATCCCCGCAGCCACAAGATTTTTGGCAATATGCCTTGCTGCGTATGCCGCGCTTCTATCTACTTTGCTTGGATCTTTACCACTGAATGCACCTCCACCATGAGCACCTTTTCCACCATAGGTATCTACAATTATTTTTCTTCCTGTTAAACCGGTATCGCCGTGTGGGCCGCCAATCACAAATTTTCCGGTTGGATTGATGTGATATTTTATTTTGTCGTTAAAAAAATGTGCATACTTTGGATATTTTTTCTTCATCCTTGGCACGAGGATCTTTTTGACATCATCGGATATTCTCTGCAACATTTTTTCCTCTTTATCAAAATCATCATGTTGTGTAGAAATAACGATAGCATCGATCCGAACGGGTTTGTTATCGTCACTATATTCCAGCGTTACCTGGCTTTTGGCATCAGGCCTTAAATATTTAATTTGTTTATTTTCTCTCCTTAGCGCGGCAAGCTCTATAAGAAGGCTGTGGGCTATATCGAGCGCAAGTGGCATATAATTTTCGGTTTCATTCGTGGCATAACCGAACATCATTCCCTGGTCTCCTGCGCCTTGTTCTTCTTTTTTCTTTCTGTCTACGCCCTGGTTGATATCGGCTGATTGCTCGTGAATCGCTGAAAAAATTCCGCATGAATTCGCTTCGAACATGTATTCACTTTTCGTGTAGCCGATCTTGCGGATCACTTCTCTTGCAATTTCCTGAACATCAAGATACGCCTTTGACTTTACTTCACCTGCAAGCACTACCTGGCCGGTTGTTACCAATGTTTCACAGGCGACCTTGCTCTGAGGATCAAATGCTAAAAAATTATCAATCAGCGCGTCGCTTATCTGGTCTGCAACTTTATCAGGATGTCCTTCGCTCACTGATTCAGATGTAAATAAATAGGGCATAGTATTTTATTTTTTGAGCCGCAAAATTATAGCTTCAATCTGATAGGACAAAATGGAATTTAACGGGAATGCCATCTTTAGAAAAGCAAAAAAGTAGATTTTTACAATGCGGAATAAACGATATGCAACCTTATGCGGCCCGGTGTCATATTTGTTCCGTTTAACTTAACACGTCCCGCTCCTACATCGTTTCTTCGGAAATCAAATGCTGCGATACCTTGTCCGCAACGGTCAACGTATGGCGTTTGATTGCTAATATAATAAGGTGCACTCAAACGGAGGACGTCATTATTCGATCCTTTTGTTACAATAGATTGAACGTAGCGTGAGATGTTGAATACATATTGAGTCACGGAATTTCCTGCCGCATTCGTAACCGTTTTTGCGCTTCCACCCATCGTTGCAAAATTTGACGAAAGCTCAGCACTGCTGAAGTCGCACGGAACAGGAATATACTTACCGTTAGTTGAAGTGTCCTTCGTATCCAGGTAAAGGTTAACAGGAGGAGTGAGTATATTGTCGAAAGTTGAAGGAGAATATTCCTGCTCTACAATCAATTCTGCCCTGTTGATTACCCTGTTGGATAAGCCCGCTAATCCAGGGATTTTTAATTTTACATAACTTCCGGGTGAGGTTTGTACATAAAGTAAGCTATCTCCTGCCGGCGCATTGGCAAGATTGTTAGTAATTTCAGATGTGCCTCTTTGACGAATTACTGAATTGGCTTCTCCGGAATAAGCTGTAAACGAGAAGTTAACAATGGAAGTATCCTTCACACCAGCCACAGAAGATCGAAGGTAAATAGCAAGACGGGTATCAGTGCTGGATAAATTAAAGTAATTGAGCGCGCGGCCGCCGGTTGCCACACCAGGGACGATGGCAAAACCTTTAAAATAATCTCTGAAAGTCGAGTCCGATACAAAGATCGCAGCCGAGTCGCTCATAAAACGTTGTATCAGCGCCGGATTCATTGGTATTCTTAATTGATTCGCAGCATTTTCTTCAAAGCCATGAATAGAATCAGTCAATTCGTGCGGATAATAAAACCGCTCGCCTAACAAAGTATTTTGATCGTAATTAAATGTGTTGCACGTAGTATAGTTGGTATCTACTTTGAAATTATCAGTCAAAGGGTACACTTCTACCTTTTGTATTGCGTTCGTGTCACCGTAAGTGCGCGCGTAACTCAATACAAGAACTACAGAATCAATGGTTAAGGTTCCCGGATCTGAAGAGGGAAATTTAAATGGATAAGCGGCTGGCTTTAGTTCCATGTAAATACTCGCATTGGTAGATCCAAACAGAGGATCATCAGAAATAATACCCAGCGCATGCAAATCCGTCCTGAAGACAGAATCACAAATCGATGCATCATCAAAATTGTTCGCTATCACAGTAAGCGTAGTATCGAAAGTGTGAATATTATCAACCACAGGAATCAACCCCTGGCCTAGATTGGTAGTGTCAATTTTTGTACATCCGTACCCAAAAAAAAATAAAATCAATACACCTGTAACCGCAGCTTTGAGTTGGCTTTTAAACACTTGAAAGTAAGATTTGTGATAGATAAATTAGGATCGAAAATTATTTGGCGGCAAGGTCGGAATACAATTGTAAATAGTCTGTTAAATCTGATTCTGCATTAAATTTCAACACCTTTTTACCTTTCACCTTTCCGAATTCGTCCGTTAATTTTTTGTCCACTTTTGCAGCGCCAAAAGTAATGGCATCCGCATATTGTGCACCGCCACGAAACATCGCAGTGTTGCTTCCCTCATTAAAAAATTCTACGTCCTTATCTTTTATGTTTGAATTGATAGCGACTATCTTTTTAAATTCCGGGCCCATTTTTTCTTTGTAGGTATTCTGTCCTATTGTATAAATAACCTTACAATTACTAAAAACGGGTTCTTTTTTATAAGCCGTTTTAATGTACATGGGAATGAGTCCTGTCATCCATCCACTGCAATGAATAATGTCGGGAGGCCAACCAAATTTTTTTACTGTCTCCAATGCGCCCTTACAAAAAAGGACTGATCTCAAAGCATTGTCAGCAAACCATTTTTCCTGCTCGTCGTGAAATAAAGATTTTCTTTTGAAAAGATCCTCATTGTCCAAAAAATATACCTGTAACCTTGCATTTGGAAGAGATGCTACTTTAATAACCAATGGATAATCATCGCCATCTACAGAAACATTGATTCCCGAAAGACGCACTACTTCATGAAGCCTGTGCCGGCGTTCATTGATCATACCAAAACGAGGCATAATGCACCGGACTTCCATTCCACTTTCATTTGATTTAACTGCAAGCCTGTTCACAATTTCCGAAAATTCTGTCATCTCGAGGTAAGGAGACATTTCGTTGGCAATAAATAAAATTCTTTTCTTTGTCGACATTTACAAATGGTTAAATTAGCTTTATCGTTTTTTAACAGGCGGCAAAGTTATCAAAAATTTTTCGGTTTATCAAGCTAAAACCCAATGTTGAGCTATATTACAAAGGAGATATGATAATATTTAAGCATTCTTCAGACCTGAGATCCTATTTGAGAACCATTCGTTTTTCATTGCAGCGAATCGGTTTTGTTCCCACCATGGGCGCGCTTCACGAAGGCCATTTATCTTTAATAAAACAATCAAAAGCAAATGCGGAGCTTACGGTCTGCAGCATCTTTATCAACCGCGCGCAATTCAATAACGCTGACGATTTTGACAAATATCCAGTCACCATCGAATCTGATATCCGGTTGCTGGAATCAAGTGGGTGTGATATATTATTTATGCCCGATGAAAAGGAAATTTATCCGGACGCGATTTCTAAAGAAAAAAAATTTGATCTTGGATACCTTGAAACTATTCTTGAAGGCAAATACAGGCCGGGGCATTTCCAGGGAGTGTGCCTTATTGTTGAAAAGCTGCTCTACATTGTGGAGCCAAATGTCCTTTTTTTAGGTCAAAAAGATTTTCAGCAATGCCTTGTGATCAAAAGGTTGATTCAGATTATGGGAAAGGATATCGAAGTGCATATGGTTCCCACCAAACGCGAATCTGATGGCCTCGCCATGAGCAGCCGCAATCTTAGATTAAATCCAGGTGAAAGAGCGCTTGCCCCGGAATTAAATAAGGCACTGACATCCGTTAAGAAAAATATCCCGAAAGTTGAATATTCTGCGCTGAGAAAGCAAACAATAGCGTCACTGGAAAATCAGGGATTTAAGGTTGACTATCTTGACCTGGCCGATAAAAATACTCTGCAGGTTGTTTGCGATCCTCAGAACAAAAGTGACCTTGTCGTTCTTGTAGCTGCGTTTTTAAATGAAATAAGATTGATTGATAATCTTTTAATAAACTGATCTTCTGGCATCTGTTTATTATCTTGTAGCCCGTATATGAAGAAAAAAATATTCCAGGCACTACAATACATTATTTTCCTTGGCCTTGGCATTTTCCTTACGTGGTGGCAATTGGGAAAAATGTCTCCGGAACAGGAACTCTTGTTTAAGGAGTCTTTGCGGAATGCGCATTATATATACCTCATCCCAATCATTATTATCACGCTTCTTAGTCACGTTAGCCGGGCGATGAGATGGAAAATTCTGATCGAACCGCTGGGCCACCACCCTTCTACTGCCAATACATTTTATGCCACAATGTGTGGCTATCTCGCTAACACATTTCTACCTCGCGCAGGCGAAATATTGAGGTGCACTTTGTTGAGCCGGTACGAAAAGATACCGGCGACAAAACTTTTTGGTACCATTTTACTTGAAAGGATTTTCGATCTTTTTTGTTATTTCCTGTTGATTGTTTTTACCATTCTTATTCAGCTGGAGACCGTTAGCGATTTTGTGAAAACAAGGATTAACCAGATTACACGCTTTGCCAATGGAGTTTCTGTCTGGCTAATTATCTCCGTCATTTTATTATTTGCCGGATTATGTTTTGTGATAATAAAATGGGTTTTCAAAAAACATCATAACCATAAATTAGTAATCAAGATAAAAGGTTTACATCTCGGATTGAAAGAAGGGTTTTTGACAGTCATACATTTGAAGAAAAGAAAACAATTCATTGCACATACTGTTTTTATTTGGACGGCGTATACGCTTGAAATATATATTGGCTTCTCAGCACTCCCGGCTACTTCTTCACTTGGCGTGGGTGCTGCGCTCAGCGTGCTTTCCCTTGCAACACTGGCTATGATCGTTTCGCCCGGAGGCCTTGGTGCTTTCCCCGTGGCGGTGCAGCAAGTGCTGTTGGTTTATAATGTCGATAATATTTCTTTTGGCTGGTTGATGTGGGGGGCGACGACAGCTATTATTATTGTGGCAGGAATTATTTGCTTTGGATTATTAATTTATCAAAATAGAAACAGGAATGAAAAAAAGCGATACGTTACGGACGAGGATTTTGAGCCCGGAGGAATTGGACGCTCAGGTCATCAGATGGAGGCTTAACAGCAAAACCATCGCATTCACCAATGGAGTCTTCGATATTTTACACGAAGGGCATATTTCGGTATTGGCCAAAGCTGCTTCGTTAGCAGATATATTGATTGTTGGCATTAATTCTGATGCATCTGTAAAAAAATTAAAAGGTGAAAGCCGGCCTGTTAATCATGAAGAGTCAAGAGCGCTGTTGCTTGCTTCATTAATAATGGTAGATGCCGTAGTTGTCTTTGGTGAGGAAACACCGCTGGAACTTATTAAGAAAATAAAGCCGGATGTTTTGGTCAAAGGAGGAGATTATACAATTGATACTATCGTAGGATCAAAAGAGGTTTTTGCCACCGGGGGCACTGTCGAGATCATACCGCTCGAAGAAGGATTTTCAACAACCGGAATTATTGAAAAAATCATGAAAAACTAGATTTTGACTTTTATCGACAACCGAAAAATAATTGTACGCGACATCAGTTGGCTCGCATTTAATGGCAGAGTGCTACAGGAAGCCGGTGATGAAAGTGTTCCACTGAGAGAACGTATCAGGTTTCTTGGAATTTCCTCGAGCAACATTGATGAATTTTTCAGGGTGAGAGTGGCCACGTTGAGACGTATGATCGAACTGGGAAGCAAAGCAAACATGCACCTTGAAAATTCTCCCGGCAAAATTCTTGAAGAGATCAGCTTCAAAGTAACCAACCAGCAAAACCAATTCAACAGAACGTGGGCTAATATCCTTGAAGAGCTAAAAGCGCAGCGAATCTTTTTACTGGATGAAACACAACTCAATGAAGAGCAACAAGAGTTTGTGCTTGGTTATTATAATGATTTTGTCAGAAGCAATATCGTGCCGCTCATGATAGAAAGTATTGAAACTTTCCCCACGCTAAATGACAAGTCCATTTACCTCGCCTGCAAAATGTCGAAATCGGATGGAAGCGTTCCTCAACGCTTTGCTTTGGTATCAGTGCCTACGCGGCTGAACCGTTTTATTATTTTACCGAGATACAATGACGACAACTTTATCATGCTTCTTGAGGATCTGATCCGTTTTTGTCTTCCGCAGATTTTCTCGTTTTTTGGTTACGATACTTTTTCGTCTCATATTATTAAAGTCACCCGCGATGCCGAGTTGGACATTGACAATGACATCTCAACCTCTTTTATTCAGAAAATAGAAAAAGGTTTGAAGAACAGGAAAAAAGGAAAACCTGTCCGCTTTACTTTTGATAAAGAAATCGACAGTGACTTATTAAATTATCTCATAAAAAGACTTGGGCTTTCAAATAAGGACAACATCCAATCGGGATCCCGGATCCATAATTTTAAAGATTTTATCGATTTTCCTGATGCTGTTTTTAAAACGGAAAATCCAAGGCACAAACCGTTTATCCACCCGTTGTTGCAACACGCTGACAGTGTAACCGGCGTGGTTTTGCAACGTGATATTCTTTTAAATTTTCCGTACCATTCCTTCGATTCTTTGA
The DNA here is from genome assembly GCA_963706775.1 of uncultured Chitinophagaceae bacterium. Taxonomy (GTDB): domain Bacteria; phylum Bacteroidota; class Bacteroidia; order Chitinophagales; family Chitinophagaceae; genus Ginsengibacter. The sequence goes on along the minus strand of CAVPNF010000015.1, from coordinate 138,968 downwards.
TTGATATTTTAAGAGAAGCGGCCATATCACCTGATGTAATCAGCATTAAAATTACCTGCTATCGTCTCGCAAAAGGCTCAAACATTATCAATGCACTTACCAACGCAATCAGAAACGGAAAGTCGGTAACGGTGGTGCTTGAACTTCGTGCAAGATTTGACGAAGAAGCCAATCTTGAATGGAAAGAAATTCTGGAAGACGCAGGCGCGAAAGTTTTTATTGGTGTGCCAAACATGAAAGTGCATGCGAAGCTTTGTCTTATTAAAAAGAGAATCAATAATCATACGGTTCATTATGGTTTCGTCAGCACGGGAAACCTCAATGGCAAAACGAGCATGGTTTACGGCGATCATTGCCTGCTTACAAGCGATAGAAATATTATGGCGGACGTGAATCGCATATTCAGCTATCTCGAAAATCCGAAAAATGCAGAACCTTTAAAAGCATGTAAAAAATTATTAGTGAGCCCGGTTGCCATGCGCAAACAATTCAACGCGCTTATTGAAAGGGAAATAAAAAATGCCAGGGAAAATAAACCGGCTTCAATCATTCTAAAAATGAATTCCCTAAGTGATGAAGAACTGATCATGAAGTTATACGATGCTGCGCGTGTTGGTGTAAAATTGAGAATGGTCATCCGCGGCATTTTTTGCATGTATAGCCAGAACAAAAAATTTAAAAGGAAAGTGAAGGCGATCAGCATTGTCGATGAATACCTGGAGCATGCGAGAGTGTTGGTGTTTAATCATGAAGGAAAAGAAAAGATATTTATTTCTTCCGCCGATTGGATGGTAAGAAATCTCGATCACCGCGTCGAGGCTGCCTGTCCTATTTTTGATAAAGAGATTCAGCAGGAATTGAAAGACATTTTGAGCATTCAACTGAATGATAACGTAAAAGCGAGGATACTGGATAATGAACTTTCCAACGAATATGTACAACCGGGTGAGGGCGCTTTAAAGATCCGCTCGCAAATTGAAATTTATAATTATCTATTAAAGAAAAAATATTCAACTATTGAAACTGGCAGCAATCGACATTGGCAGCAACGCAGCAAGGCTATTATTAACTGAAGCGACCGTTGATGATAAAAATAAACCTTCCTTCAATAAGATCAGCCTTATAAGAGTGCCGCTGCGACTGGGTTTTGATGTGTTCGAAACCGGTCGTATCTCCGATCATAAGATTGATCTGCTATTAAGTACAATGAAAGGATTTTCTGGTTTAATTAAGGCGTTTGAGGTAAAAGCACTAAAAGCCTGTGCTACATCGGCCATGCGCGATGCTTCTAATACGAAGGAAATTATTTCTTTGGTAAAACAGGAAACCGGTATCGAAATAGAAGTAATCTCTGGCAGCGAGGAAGCCTCTTTTGTGTTTGAAAATCACATCGCTGAAAATATGGACAAAGACCATTCATATCTATATATTGATGTTGGCGGAGGAAGCACTGAACTCACCTTTTACAGTAACAATAACCTGGTGTTTAAAGACTCGTTTAATATCGGAACGATAAGGCTTCTTAAAAATGCAGTCGCCGATGAATCCTGGAATGAAATGAAGGAGGATATCAAGGCTAAAACGAAAGGCCATAAACAAGTTACTGCCATTGGTTCCGGAGGAAATATCAACAAAATTTTTTCCCTCAGCAAGCGTAAAGATGGAAAGTCTCTCCCGCTCGACCTGCTACGCGATTATTATAAAGAACTCAGCAACGTTTCTTTAAAAGACCGTATTAATATTTATAAGCTTCGGGATGACCGTGCGGACGTGATCGTTCCTGCATTACAGATTTACATCAATGCCATGCGCTGGGCGGGCGCTACTGAAATATACGTGCCGAGAATAGGACTCGCCGACGGCCTTGTTCAACATTTATGGGAAGAACAGAAAGCGAAAGGCGATTTAAATTAATCAAAAATAAAAATCCAAAAAACTATAAAATGGCTTATCTGAACCTGGATAGCTTTAAAAAGCTTCATGCTTACTAATGGGGCTTCACTCTTCCTCTCCCGACGTTCGGCTTACAATTAACGGATAGTGTAAACCTGTAAAACTATAAAATAGTTTATCACAGGTTTTACATTTTTCTGTCCATGTCGTAAGAAATTTGATGTTTGCAAATGGCGTATAAAAAAATATTTGTTTTATTTAAAAAGAACTGTAATTTTAATCTGTAACCACTAGCAGGTAAATCTTCTATATCCAAATAACCTTCGAATTACCTCTACTCTCCTGTCACAGAAATACTTCTTAGATTTTACTGGTTTTCCTTCTAATTATCACACCATGATTTAATATTTGGCTATCAACAAATGTATTGATCGTTAGAAAATGAGATGATCATTTCCGTTAAAATTTCTATAAAGGATTTTTGATAATTACAAAAATAATTCGGCCAATATCTACCCAAAGAAAAGAGACTGAACGAAGTAACACTAAAATAATAAAACCTTCCTGCAAGGGATCGATGCAGGGGCGTATCCGAAAAGCCTTAAGAGTAGGAATAAAAAAAACAAAAAATGAAAAAATTTATGATCACCGGAGCGTTATTCCTTTTAGGATTGAATGCTTTTTGCCAACAGGAAGAAAATGGCACCATCTACATTAAACACCCTTACATTGATGTAGTCAACAATGCCACTAAGGCTTACGAGGCACAAGATTGGGCCACCATGAAAAATTTTTATTCTGATACAGCAAAATGGCTGGTGTCTGGCATGCCGAAATTTATCCCAATAGCAGATGCCATGAACTCGTGGAAAGGCGATTTTGAACATTTTGATAGCGTCAGGCAAGTGCCCCAGGGTTATCCGGATTACCTGCATTACAAAAAAGAGGATGCCAAAATAGTGCAGTCATGGTGGACATGGATCGGAAAGTCAAAGAAGACAGGGGAAGTCTATAAAGTACCAATGGTGGTGTTCGATGAATTCAATAAGGATGGTAAAATAGCTCTTGAATATATTTATGGTGATTTTTCAAAAGTTGCGAAGGAAGCGGGAATGTAAGAATAATTATCTTATCAGGAATGCCAGCTTATTGCAAGGCTGGCATTTCTTGAATAAGAACGAAACTATCGGATTTAAATCTCATCGTTCATTCTTAAAATAATAAAAATATTTTTCTGCTAAATTTTGATTAGGGTGCCAACCGCGTAATAGCTGCTGCTTATTAAAAAAGATAAGATCTGTAAATTTTGACCTTATGTGGATTTATGTCCTCTTTTTAAAAATTAAAACTCCGATTGAGAAGTATCAACTGATTGAAAAGTTATCAAAAAAATAAATTTACCTTGTTGTCAGTAAGTCACTCAATTATCGAAACAGATAACTAATCATGATTAAAGTACTCAACTCATTTATTTTCGTGATCTTTCTTGCCGGCTGTTCCCAAAATCCCAATAGTAGCCAACAACAAAAAGGAAAGGAAGAAATTAAACCCAATGACACGCTGGCGGCACTTTTCAACAATTATTATGATCAAAGAATGCAATTGTTTCCATTGGAGGCGACTGCCAATGGCGATAATCGTTTCAATGATTTAATGCCGGTGGATTTTACCGATAGTTATCGCCAAAAGTTGCACAATTTTTTCAGCAACTATAATGATTCAATTGCAGCATTCAACCGTGAAATTTTAAATGAAAATGACCAGATCAGCTATGACATTTTTAAGTATGAAATGAGCATGAGTCTGGAAGGCTTGACGTTTCATGATAATTATGCGCCTGCCAACCAGTTTTATGGGCTACCATTAACGCTTGGCCAAATGGGCAGCGGTGAAGGAAATCAACCTTTTAAAACAGTGGAAGATTACGATAACTGGCTTAAACGTGCAGCACACTTTTCAGAATGGACAGATAGCGCTATTATTTATTTTAAAAAGGGAATTGATTCCGATTGGGTTTTGCCAAAAGCATTGGTGATAAAAATGATTCCGCAATTAACTGCCATGGAAACGGCGAATGTTTCTAAAAGCTTGTTTTACGGACCCATCAATAAATTACCTGCTGATTTTTCTGATAGTAATAAAACCAGGTTGAAAGGGGAATATGAAAAATTAATCAGTCAACAATTAATTCCCGCCTATAAAAAACTGGCTGACTTTCTTAAAAATGACTATTTGCCTAAAGCGCGCACCACGACCGGCATCAGCGGTGTGAAAGGTGGAGATAAATATTATCTGTACCTCGTCAAATATTGGACTACCACTAATAAAACGCCGGAAGAAATTTATAATACCGGGCTTTCAGAAGTGAAACGAATCCGCGGTCTTATGGATAGCGTAAAGAATGCTGTGGGTTTTAAAGGCGATCTCAATGCCTTCTTTAATTATATGCGCACGGATAAAAAGTTTTTTCCTTATAAAAAGCCCGAGGATGTTTTGAATGCTTTTCGTGCGATCAAAGACAGAGTGGAACCACATTTGAAAGATTATTTTGGTATCGCGCCAAAATCAAAATTTGAGATCCGCCAGACAGAAGCCTTTCGGGCAGCGAGTTCAAGCATTGAATATAATCCGGGAACAGCGGATGGAACCCGCCCAGGTATCTTTTATATCCCGATAGTTGATGCTACAAAATTCAATACAACAAGTGGTATGGAAAGCACTTTTTTGCATGAAGCTATTCCGGGGCATCATTACCAAATGAGTCTGCAAATGGAAAATAATAATCTACCTCAATTCAGAAGGTATAGCTGGTACGGCGCCTATGGAGAAGGCTGGGCGCTTTATTGTGAGAGTATGGGAAAGGAACTAGGATTGTATACCGACCCTTATCAATATATGGGCGCGCTTGGAGATGACATTCACCGTGCTATCAGGCTGGTGGTGGATGTGGCTATGCATACCAAAGGCATGACCAGGGAAGAAGCAATTAAATATTCTATGGAAAATGAACCTTACTCGGAAGATGCAGCTACTGCGGAAATTGAAAGATATATGGCGATACCTGCCCAGGCTTTGAGTTATAAAATTGGCGCTTTGAAAATAAAAGAATTAAGGAATAAGTATCAACAGGAATTGGGCAGCAAATTCAGTCTTTCTGCGTTTCACGACGAATTTCTAAAAGACGGGTGCATGCCACTGGAAATTGTTGAGAAGAAAATGGATGCATGGGCAGCTTCAATAAAATGATTGCTGGTTTTTTAAAAATATGGGACCAGGAAAGCCAAAATATAGTTTTTTTAATTGTTCAAATCGAAAAAGACGGGACTCACTTTTGCTTTGAAAATATTTTTTTCGCCGGAAACAAGCTTTAGGTTTTATTCCATCTCAAATTCATCTTATGAGGCAATTATTTATTATCGTTTTTATCGGTATCTCTTTTAACACGAATGCACAAGATGCAGATTCAGCATGGATCAGAAAAAACTATACGAAAAAGGAAGTCTATATTCCCATGCGTGACGGTATTCGATTATTTACTTCAATATATATTCCCAAGAATACAACGGAATCGCACCCCATTTTAATGACGCGAACTCCTTATTCCTGTCAGCCTTATGGAGAAGAAAATTTTAAAGAATATTGGAATAGCTATGAAAATGAATATTTCAAAGAAGGCTACATTGTAGTGAAGCAAGATGTGCGCGGGCGCTGGATGAGTGAAGGTGTGTTCGAAAATGTGCGCCCATTTAATGCCAACAAAAAAGGCAAGCAAATAGATGAATCAAGCGACACTTTTGATTCAATTGACTGGCTCATAAAAAACATTCCTGGTAATAACGGAAGGGTGGGAATATTTGGAATCTCTTATCCCGGATTTTATTCGACCATGGCAGCGGCGAGCAATCATCCCGCCTTGAAAGCGGTGAGCCCGCAGGCTCCTGTTACTAATTGGTTTATTGGTGATGACTTCCATCATAATGGCGCTTTTTTTCAGATGGATGCTTTTGATTTTTATTCGGCATTAGGATTCGCGTTTGGTGTGCCCCATCCTAAACCTGTAAATGTTCCCGCTACATCCGTCGGATATCCTATTCATGACAATTACCAATTTTATCTTCAGGCTGGCAGTTTGAAAAATCTCACTAAATACATGGGCGATAGCATCGCATTCTGGAAAGACCTGATGGCTCATCCAAATTATGATGCGTGGTGGAAAGCACGTGATGCCCGTAACGCGACTAAAAATCTACAGCCTGCCATGTTGTGGGTTGGCGGATTGTTTGATGCCGAAGACACCTGGGGTGCCTGGAATGCCTACAAAGCGGCAGAAGAAAATAATCCGGGTAAAGCTTTTAATAAAATCGTTGAAGGTCCCTGGTACCATGAGCAATGGGCCAACAATGATGGAACGAAACATGGAAATATTCAGTTTGGTTCGAATACCAGTAAATATTATCAGCAACATTTTGAAATTCCTTTTTTTAATTATTTCTTAAAAGATAAAGGAGATATCTCTCAAATTGAAGAGGCTAATATTTTTATTACGGGTGCCAATGAATGGAAATCATTTACAAAATGGCCACCAGAAAATAAAGAGAACGAGACCATGTACCTGCAACCCGGCGGTAGGCTTGCCTCTTCCAAACCCGCCACAGGAAATAGTTTCAGTGAATATATAAGCGACCCTGCAAAGCCGGTACCTTATGAAGATTTTGTGCACTTCAACAGAACCAGAACCTATATGACGGACGACCAGCGCTTTGCTTCGCACCGGACTGATGTGTTGGTTTTTCAAACAGATACTTTGACAAAAGATGTAACCGTCACAGGAAATATAATTGCAGATTTAATGACCAGCATTTCAACAACAGATGCAGATTTTGTGGTTAAGGTAACTGATGTATATCCTGATTATTTGAGCTATAACGACGTAAATATTTATGCAGAAGAGAATCCGGTTGTCGCATATCCTTACCCGATGGGAGGTTACCAGATGCTGGTAAGAGGAGAAGTTTTTCGCGGTCGCTACAGGAAGAGTTTTGAAAACCCAACTGCATTCACACCGGGAAAAATTGAGGAAGTAAAGTTTGAATTACCTTCTATTGCTCATCAGTTTAAAAAAGGCCATCGCATTATGGTGCAGATACAAAGCAGCTGGTTTCCTCTTGTGGACAGAAACCCACAGCAGTTTGTAGATATCTATCATTGCGATGAAAAAGATTTTAAAAAGAGTGATATAAAAATTTATCATGATGCAAAGAATGCCTCCAGAATTATTTTGCCTGTTTTGAAATGATTTCAGACGCTCACACTTGTTTCCGTTTTTGTTCATCTTAAAGAATAAAAAATAAAATTATTTAATTTGAGAAAAATATTATTCCTTCTAAGCCTTCTTTTTGCACAACAAATACATGCCCAATCATACAAAAAAATCCACGACAAAGCCATTGTGGTTGACACTCACAACGATATTTTAATGAGAGCCGTGGATTTAGGAATTGCATTCGACCAGGACCTTACGGGCACAACGCACAGTGACCTTGCCCGCTGGAAAAAGGGAGGGCTTGATGTTCAGGTATTCTCTGTGTTTTGTGAAGGTGATGAAAAAAATCCTTTTGCATACGCTAACAGGGAAATGGATACGCTTGATGCAATCGTAAAACGAAACCCTGATAAAATTGCAGAAGTAAAAAATTATGCGGAACTATTGAAAGCCGTTAAGCAACATAAGATGGCTGCTATGTTTGGAGTGGAAGGTGGCCACATGATAGAAGATGATCTTAACAAATTGGATGCATTATATAAACGAGGCGCCAGGTATTTAACGTTGACGCACAATATTTCGCCGTCATGGGCCACCAGCGCCGCAGACGAAACCAGCGGAAAACAACTTCCACATAAAGGCCTCACGGATTTTGGCAGGCAAGTCATCCAGCGAATGAACCAGTTGGGCATGATGATAGATGTAAGCCATGTTGGTGACAAGACTTTTTGGGATGTGATACACCTTTCTACAAAACCTGTTATTGCCTCTCACAGCTCTGTGTACAGTCTCGTTCCTCACCGTCGCAATTTAAAAGATGAGCAGATAAAAGCCATTGCAAAAAATGGAGGTGTAATTCAAATCAATTTTAATCCGGGTTTTATTGACAGTACATTTGATAAAAAAGAAATTGCATTTTTAAAAGAACATGCTTCAGAAAATGATTCTTTGATTAAGTCCGGCATGAATGACTTTTATGCCTTGGATTATTTGTACCGAAAACATGCTGATGAAGCAAAAAGCATGCGCCCGGCTTTGTCTATGCTTATCGATCATATTGATTACGTAGTGAAATTAGTGGGCGTAGATTACGCAGGCATTGGTTCTGATTTCGATGGCATCAATCTAACGCCGCTCCAAATGAATGATGTGTCAGATTATCCCCTAATAACAAAATCATTGGTGGAAAGAGGCTATAGTAAAAGGGATATCGATAAAATTCTTGGAGGAAATTTTTTAAGGGTATTGAAGGCAAATGAAAATAAATAAATTAAAAACATAGATCCAAAGACCATTTCAAAAATTATTTTGATTACAAAGTGGCAGCTGATTAATAAAGTGCTGCAGTTTTTAGCCAGGATTGAAAATGAAAAAAGATGTCGACAGATATATAACTAAATAAATAACCAAAAGATTTACCAAAACGTATTGATGAAAATTGTAAAACCAAAAAGCCTTCCTAACGCACTTACTTTAATTATGCTGGTGATAGTAGCGGCGGCAATTAGTACCTGGCTATTGCCGTCCGGTCAATACAGTAAATTATCTGCACAGAACAACAAGACTTTTGTGGTAACCTCTACCGCAGGTACAGTGTCATTGCCCTTCACTCAACATACGCTGGACAGTCTTGCGATCAGGATCCCTTTGCAAAAATTCAGCAATGGTGATATCCGAAAACCCATTTCCGTTCCCGGTACTTACCAGAAACAAAAATCAAATCCACAAGGCTTTATTGCTATGTTGGAGGCGCCTGTTAAAGGGATAATAGATAGCATTGATGTTGCCCTCTTTATTTTATTTATTGGCGGCTTCATGGCTGTTTTTAATAAGACAGGCGCTATGTTCAAAGGCGTGAAGTATTTAGCGCAGCAAATGAAGGGTAAAGAAAGAAAGCTGATCGTTATCTTGGTTTTTGTATTTTCTTTTTTTGGTGGATCTTATGGAATGGATGTGGAGTCTATAGTATTTTATCCTGTATTAGTTCCACTCTTTATGGCAGAGGATTATGATGCAATGGTGCCACTCGCAATAGTATTTGGCGGTGCAGCAGTAGGGTATATCGCAAGTTTTACCAATCCGTTTTCTACCATTATAGCGTCCAATGCAGCGGGCATCAACTGGATCGATGGACTGTACGGAAGGCTTTTGTTTTTTATTATTTCCACTTCAATGCTGGCCTGGTATATTCTCAGGTATGCTGCCAAAGTAAAAAACAACCGCACGGCTTCTCTTGTTTATAAAATAGATGGCATCACAGAATCTCCTTTTGAAATACAGGTACACACAGAAGGTGAAAGAATGAAATTAAATATTCAAACAAGATTGTTGTTACTCATCTTTGTCCTCACTTTTTCAAGTATGATAGTGGGAATTGTTTTCTTTAACTGGTGGACAACAGAAATGGCCTCCCTGTTTTTCGGCTCTACAATCCTTGTAGGAGTATTAGACCGCATGAGCGAAAAAGAGTTTGTAGCGGAGTTTTTAAAAGGCGCCGAAAGTTTATTGGCAGTTGCCCTGATCATTGGCCTGGCAAGGGGTGTAACCATCGTCTTAAATGACGGTCTCGTCGCTGACTCCATCCTTTTTTATGCCTCTAATGTGGTACAGCATTTTCCGGCAGTCATTTTTATTGTGATGGTAATGATCTTCTTTTTCTTTTTTGCTATCCCTGTAAGTTCATCCTCGGGTATGGCGGTGCTTACCATGCCCATCATTGGCGCATTGGCTATCATTGTAAATATTCCCGGCCGCGAAATTGTAAATGCTTATTTGTATGGCATCGGCACTATGTTCCTTATATCTCCTACCGGCTCTGTGTTTCCGGCGTTGCTCATGGTAAAGATCAGTTACAAAGCCTGGATGAAATTTATAATGCCAATGGTAATTGTCTTGCTTGCTTTAGGCGCGCTCTTTTTAATAATCGGAATCAACCTTAATAAATAAAAACTTTTATGAAACATTTGAAAAAATTATTCCTTTCTATTGTTATATTATTATTCGCGCTTGTTGTACATGCCCAATCAGCCTCAACATCAACTGATAAAATAATCTACGGCAATAATAGTAAAGCTGGAAAATACTTCGACAACCGCGGTTTCAAAATGTATTATGAAACTTACGGAACAGGCAAGCCGCTCGTTTTTGTTCATGGCAACGGCGGCAGCATCAAAGATTTTAAAAAACAAATTCCTTATTTCTCGAAAGAATATAAGGTGATTCTTGCAGACAGCCGGGCACAGGGAAAGTCTGTTGATAAAAGCGATTCTTTAAGTTATGAAATGATGACTGATGACCTGGATGCATTGCTGGATCATTTGCATGTTGATTCTTGTTTTGTAATCGGGTGGAGTGATGGTGGCGTCAATGGATTATTGCTGGCTATGCGTCATCCGGAAAAAGTAAAAAAGCTTGCAATCACAGGCGCAAACCTTTGGCCCGACTCCACAGCTCTTGAGCCCACCATTTACCGGTTTATAAGTTATTATGCAGATTCACTATCCAGGGCAAAACAGACTCCTGAAATAAAGAATGAATCCAAGCTGTTCAGCATGATGACGAGAGAACCGAACATTTCGTTGGATCAATTACATTCGATCAAATGTCCAACGCTCGTGATTGGAGGCGATCACGACGCGGTCTTAACCAAACATACTCTATTGATAGCGGAAAACATTCCTGAGTCTTACTTATGGATCCTTCCAAATTCCGGTCATGCGACTCCCGTCAATTATACTAAACAGTTTAATGAAACCATTAATGATTTTTTCAAAAAGCCATACAGAAAAATAGAGGGCATGGACAGAGTGAATTGACCCTAAAATAGATTTCTTAAACCTTATGCAAAAGATAATTTAAATGGAAAAGACGTATAACTATCTTGGCTACTTTTTTCTTTTATTAATTCCCCTGATATTCGCAGGTTTTTTCAAAACTTATTTCCAGCCATTTCCCAATTTTAGTAAAAACATAAACCTGTATGTTCACCTGCATGTTGTCCTTGCTTCGTTGTGGGTTTTAATGCTGATCGTTCAGCCGTTTTTGATTATCAATAAAAAAAACGTGCTCCACCGTAAAGTTGGCAAGATGTCTTATATAGTTTTTCCACTGCTTATTTTGTCCTTCATTCCGCAAATAATTAAGATAGTGCATTCCGGAAATTTCCCGAATTTATTTTTTCCGTTAGCTGATGGTACCTTATTAATTGTATTTTATTCGCTGGCCATTTACAATCGAAAATTGAGATCCAAACACATGAGATACATGATTGCATCGGTATTGGTTTTATTAGGCCCAACTGTTGGACGAATTGGGCCAATCTTATTAGGCTGGAGCGAATTGTTTACACAAAATATTCAATATGCAATTATTTATTCAACACTCATCTGCCTTGTATTATATGATATTAAAAACGAAAGAAAATTTCAGCCATACCTGATTGTAATGGCCGCCTTTATAATTCATCAAATAGTCTATTATATAATATTCTTATAAAAAAAATTAGCAGTATAAATGGATTAATTAGAATACACTTTATTGGTTGTATATCAGTAATGTACAAACGAGAATAGTGTATATCTGCAGGTCAAAAAAAACAATATGTCAATTAAAAAAACAGAGGAAGGATTAGAAAGAGTTATCGGTGTTTCCGGGCTTTCTCTTACTATTCTAAATTTCACTATTGGTGCCGGCATTTTTGTTTTACCCGGACTCATATCAATTGAGCTGGGAGCCTTCGGGATATTTTGCTATGTATTTTGCGCCATTTTATTAGGCTGTATCATGCTTTGCTATGCGGAGATTGGAAGCAAAGTAACTTCCAGTGGTGGCGCTTATGCTTATGTGGTAGCTGCCTTTGGTGAGTTCCCCGGATTTATTGTTAACTGGCTTTACTTTTTCGCGGTAAATGTTTTCTCTACTGCGGCATTATTAAACATTATTACCGATTCTCTTGCAGTAATATTTCCATTTTTTTTAAATTTTTGGGTAAGGGCATTCTTCTTTTTAATCCTGATGAGTTTCATTGTGTTATTAAACATACGAGGCGTGAAACAGGGAATAAATTTTATAAAATTAGTTACAGTAATTAAATTATTGCCGCTGGCAGCAATTATCATTTTTGGGTTATTTCAAATTAAAATAGCTAATCTCCATTGGGAACATTTACCATCAGCTTCGACTTTTGGAAATACTGCTGTCGTTCTCTTTTTTGCTTTTATGGGTTTTGAAGGAGCGCTAACCGTAAGTGGTGAAATAAAAAATCCGAAACGAACGATACCCCGTGGAATCCTGCTTGCAGGATTATTAATATTGACTTTCTATTTACTCCTTCAAACGGTTACACAGGGCGTAATTGGCGCAAATATGGAAGCCGTAAAAGATGCACCGTTAGCAGCTATTGCAGAGAAATTGGTTGGGCCAAAGGGTTCTACTATATTGTTGCTTACCGCTGCCTTTTCTTGTTTCGCATATGTTTGCGGTGACATAATTGCTACGCCACGCATGCTTTTCGCAGGAGCTAAGGATGGTGTTTTTCCTAAATTTTTGGCGAAAGTGCATCCTAAATATGCCAGTCCCTATTTATCCATTATTTGCTACGCTACATTGGTTTATCTCATTTCTATCTCTGGAAGTTTCAAGCAATTGGCCATTTTCGCCAGTGCTTCTATATTGATTGTTTACCTCTCTGTGATTTTGGCAACGATTAAAATGCGAACAAAAAAACAGGAAGCATCAGAGAAAACTTTCAGAATTCCGGGAGGCTTAACCGTTCCAATAATTGGTATTGCAGCAATTGGCTGGATGTTTACCAGTCTCGGGAAATGGGAAATTCTTTCAGTTATTATTTTCATCGCCGTGGTGTGTGTAATTTATTTTGTAATGAAGAAAGTAAAAAAAGAAAAAATGCCGGCAGTTGTTGATCGCGAATTGTTATAGACTTCCACCCAGCGTTGCTTAAAAAAATACAGGCCTCATCGCGAATAAATACGAACTCAAAATCAATCTTTAAATAATCAACAGAATTAAAACAAATCAATACAAACAAATGAAAAAAAGATCAGCCATAATCGCCGCTATTTTCTGTCTCGTTGCATTACAGATTACATCTTGTTCTCCTTCGGTAAAAACAGAGCCGGTTGCAAAGGATTCTGTAGCCGACAATATCAAAATGTATACTCATACATGGGATGAAATTTTGAATCATGGAAAACTTGATCAGTTTAATGATTCCAACTTTACTAAAGATGTAATATTCCACATGAAACCCGCTAACGTCATTGGCATAGATAGCGCGAGAGCATTTTACAGTAATTTTATTACAGGTTTTTCTAATATCCGGTTCATATTTACTGATGTTTTTGGAGAGGGAAATAAATTGGTAAAACACTGGAAGTTTAAGGGAAAACATACCGGCAACTTTTTTGGAATACCCGCAACTGGTAAAGATGTGGATCTGGATGGCGCCACCATCGTGCTAATGCGCGATGGAAAAATTGCAGAGGAAGAAGACTTTTACGATAACCTGGATATGATGACACAGCTTGGCCAAATACCTGGCGCAGGGAAATAAAAAAACCAAAATGAATTTAAAAACAATCATGATAAGCTAAAATGTAGTTTTTCTACTTTTTGGCTTTTCTGGTTCGGATTTACAGTTTCGCAACAGTCATTTTCCATAGTAACCTGCTTATTTTTTAATTTAAAAGTATTAGCTTACATAAAATTTTCAGGCTAAGAAGGACTCGTTTTTTTTAGCATGATTTTTTCAAAAATAAAACCAATATGAAGCGAAGAACTTTTGTTAAGCAAACCGCGCTTGCGGGTGGAGGCATTCTGATCATGAAAGATTTATTTGCCAAAAAACAAAACAAAATTTATGGTCATAATCACATGACCTATACGTTAGACACTTCATGGTCGAAGACTAACGCATCCGAATTCCCCGTGAATGATTGTCACGAAATGGTGCAGGATAGCAAAGGAAGAATTATCCTGCTGACAAATGAGACGAAAAATAATATTCTTATTTATAATACGAACGGCAAAGTCCTTGATAATTGGGGCCATCTTTTTCCGGGCGGACATGGTTTAACGCTGCACAGTGAAAACGGTACCGAGTTTTTATACATCACAGATACCGCAAAACACCAGGTTTATAAAACGACTATGGATGGCAAAATTCTGCTTACTATTGATGCTCCTTTAGATATTGGAATTTATAAAAAAATTGAAGAGTTTGTGCCCACCGAAACCGTGATCGATGAGAACGGCGATATTTTTATTGCTGATGGTTATGGCGCGCAATATATTTTGCATTATGACAAAAGCGGCAAGCTGATCAACCATTTTGGCGGGCGTGGTGAAGGCGACACACATTTAGATAATGCACATGGAATTTGTTTTGACACGCGCAACGACGATCGTTCCTTATTGATCACTGATCGTACGAGAAATTGTTTTAAAAGATTTTCCAAAGACGGGGAATTGCTCGAAGTGATTAAGCTTCCCGGAGCCTGTGTTTGCAGGCCGGTTATTCATAAAGATCATTTATATGCCGCGGTACTTCGATCGCCAAACATGGATGCGCCGGGCACCGGGTTTGTTACCATTCTGGATAAAAATAATAAAGTAGTGAGCAATATCGGAGGAAATGAACCGACTTATATCGATGGTGTTCTCCAGCCCATGTTGCAGACAGATAAAATATTTGTTCATCCACATGATGTGTGTGTCGACCGGGATGAAAATATTTACGTGGCACAATGGGCTTCCGGAAAAGTGTATCCTTATAAGTTGACAAGAGCAAATTCTTAAACCTGATCACAAATAAAGTATTTCATCATGGCAGATTTTTTCCAGGCGATTTATGATTGGATCGTCGGTTTTTTTGGCGTTCAACATTTAATTGAAATTATAAAATCAGGAGACTATAGTTCTTTCCTTACCTATGATGGATTTATTTCGATCATCGGGCCGCTTTTTCCAATCGTGCTGGTGCTTGAGATTGTAATGGCTTTAGTACTGAGAAAATTTAAGGCTGTCAATTATAAAATTCCTTTCTTCTCCTATGTGTTGAATGCCTTTATTGGAAGATTTATCTCCATTGCTGCCATCGTATTTTGCATCGGGCTTTTCGAAAAACATGCGATTTTCAAAACAACTTTCACCTGGTACTGGTTTATCTATGGATATATTGTATGGGAATTTGGGCATTTTATTTATCACTTTCTTGCACATAAAGTTCGTCTGTTTTGGTGCTTACATTCCACGCATCACGCGCCGGAATCCATGAATCTTTCTGTCTCTTACGCGCATTTTTTCCTGGAAGGGCCGTACGCCGACGTGATAAGAACGACCGTTTGTATTTTATTAGGTGTCAATCCTGCGATGTTGTTCGTCATTATGTTTATAGATGGATTTTATGGAGGGTTTATCCACATTGGCGAACAATTGATGAAAAATGGCAAATTGGGTTTTATGTATAAATATATTTTAACGCCTTCTCATCATCGCGTGCACCACGCGAGGAATCCATTATATATTGATACCAACTTTTGCAACCTGCTCAATATCTGGGACCGTGTGTTTGGGA
Organism: uncultured Chitinophagaceae bacterium; assembly: GCA_963706775.1. GTDB lineage: Bacteria > Bacteroidota > Bacteroidia > Chitinophagales > Chitinophagaceae > Ginsengibacter. The sequence continues at coordinate 123,219 of CAVPNF010000015.1, read as the reverse complement.
CTTATCAGCAGGAAGAAAAAAATCTTCCTGTAGAATATGGAATCACAAGGGACATGAAACCCAACAGTTTCCTTGATAGTTATTTTGGAGAAATATCGTGTCTTATCAAAGATGTTTATCGCGCGCCCGGGATTAAAAATAAATTCTTATACATTTTTATGCCGCCGGGATGGAGCCATACAGGCGATCATAAGACAGCCGGGAAAGTGCGAAGAGAATACCTGGAAGCTCATGTAAATACCACGGAGACCAAATTTGAAATCTCTGATGATTTGAGTGCTTCTGCATCTGCAAACAGGTTGGCTTGACGGAAACTGACTAACTGATATTGACGATTGCAACTTATTTGTCGAAATTTTTTTTCAACATCAATGCCGTCTAAAGTGACTGATTTTTTTAGTGGATGTCAAAAGCCTTTTTCTACATTTTGGCTTTTCTGATCTTTCTCAAAGACAACCCGAAAAGTATGCTGGTGGCCATCATGTAGTCGCAGAGATTTTTTAAAAAATAAAAATGAAAGAATGTATTCATTCTGTCACCTTATGCTTTTTATTTTCAGCTACCCTCTGGGAGATTTTAGATCTTAGTCAAAATTAAAAATCTACCAATGAATGTCCTCCGGCTTTTCTTCCTGTTGGCTTTAGGTATTTTACCAAATGTATCCAAACTAGTTGCGCAGAAAATGGTTGCAGGAAATGATTCCGCCAAAGTAAAAACCTTTGCCGTAATTATTGGTATCACTGATTATCAAAATCCTGCGATTCCCGCTCTAAAATACCCAGACAAGGATGCACAACAATTTGCGGCTTATTTGCAATCGAAAGCAGGTGGTCAGGTTCCCGATACGCACATCAAATTATTGGTGAACAAAGAAGCCACGATCGCCGCCATTTATGAATCGCTGGATTGGCTTAAAGAACAATGCGAAAAAGATGATGTAGCCTATATTTATTTTTCCGGTCACGGTGATGTAGAGACGAAAAATAATTTTAGCAAGGGCTATTTGCTTGCTTATAATTCTCCGCAAAATAACTACGCAAATAATGCCATACGCGTGGAAGATATCAATAATACCTCGCTTATTCTCACAACAAAAAATAAAGCAAAAGTGATTCTGATTTCTGATGCGTGTCATTCAGGAAAACTCGCCGGCGATTTTTTTAAAGGAAAGCAGCTTGCATCCGGCCAGCTCAGGCTCGTATTGAATAACCAGGTTCGTCTCGCCTCTTGCGCTGAAAATGAAGAAGCCGCCGAAGGGCCTGATTGGGGCGGTGGCCGCGGTATCTTTTCGTATTATTTGGTTATGGGATTGCAGGGACTTGCAGATCTTAGGAAAGACAATTCTATCCAACTGCGGGATCTTTCCAAATACCTTGATTCATCGTTTGCAGCAGACCAGGTTCTGGCTCAAAATAAACATAATCAACATCCGGTGACCGATGGTAATCCGTTTTATCCGATGGCAAACATAGACGCAGCCACGCTTAATTCTTTAAAATCAGATATTGGAAATAACGCTGCGCAAAGATCCGACCTGCCCGCAGGATTGATGGCTTTAAAGCCACTGCAACCACAGCCAATAGATTACTTTTTTAAAGCCGCTTCCACATTGGCTTTGGAAAGCTTTTTAAATTTCGATTCCTATGCCGGGTTGGAAGCGGCTGCGCTTCCTTCTAAAATGGTGGACGATTGCATTGCCTATCAAAAAAATCTTGACCTGATCAGGGACACGACAACGGATCCCGATGTCAATTCAAGGTTCATTGATTTTTTCAATCTTGATACGCTGGCGATTCTCCGCAAAGATCTACTTGAAAATAAATCAGCCAACAGCCGGTTTGTCGAAAAGTTTGTGCAGATGGTTCAGGAAAAAGGTCAGGATATGATCAATGCTTATTTAAAAGGTGATTTGGATGAACTGGAAAAGCGGCAATATTATTATTCCGGCAACCGCGATTACAGGAAATTTATTTCAATGCTTCATGTGGCGATAAAATTAGTTCCCGAAAGCCACCAGCTTGCCCATATTTTGCAAGTGCACAATTATTATTTAACCGGATTAATTGACCGGCTGGAAATGTCAAGGAACAAAAACACGGACAGTCTTTTAGCCCGTGCTTTTTATCAACAGCAACAGGCGCTTAAGCTGGAACCTTATGCTGCCTATATTCTCAACGAATTGGGTAACTTATATCTGCATAAAAATAATTATGATTCTGCCCGGTACAATTTTAATTTAGCATCGGTTATTTCTCCCACATGGGCTATTCCCTGGAGCAATAAGATCCGATTAAATCTTGCTTTTAATAAACTTGATGAAGCAGAGCGGGACATTCATACTGCAGATTCTTTACAACCTAATCTCGCCTATGTCTATATCAATGCAGGTCTGGTAATGGAAAAAAAGAAAAATCTTCTTGCGGCTGAATCTTATTACCTCAGAGCCATCAAAGAAAACAGCGTTCATTATTTACCGTTTGAGCGTTTGGGAAATTTGTATCTCAATACAGGAAGATTTGCTGATGCCAACTATTATCTATACCAGGCGCAAACAAGAAAGAAGGATTTTGCGGTGAATGATAAGACTTTCAACTATGGTGTTGAGCTGGGAGGAATGGGTTGGAATGAAATGGGGCCACGGAGCAAGATCGGCTGCCCCGGCGAATTGCCCGCAACTGGTAAGACTTCAAATGAGTACATACAATTATTCAATGGCCTCGAAAAGCTGGATGTTACTTCATCGGGCGGGGACGCCCTGAAATTACTTACGGAACTGGTAAAACAGAATCCGGTTATTCCCCTCGCCTATCATTACCTTGGAAAAAAATATTATCATTTAGGTCAATGGGAACTTGCAAGGGAATCGCTGGAAAAAGCTGCCCGCGGGTATCTTTCCGACGATGCTCTGATAATTCGATTGACAAAAGATATTTTCGGCAAACCATTGGGTGCAGAGGATTCCTGCAAAATTCAGCCATTTCTTTATTATCAATATGATGTTTTAGAAGATCACTATATGCTTGGGGCTATTTATGAAAAAACAGGCGCAAATGCCAAAGCTTTTGCGGAATACAAGTTGATCGCTTCGATCGAAAATAAACGGCTGATGGTGCAGGCGACTTATCAAAACTATTCAGCACTGGTAAAAAACTTCAGGGGCTTTGATCAGGATTTAAATAATTATCTCACCAAAGAGACTGAAGAAACGATATTCATGGGAGGCGCAATAAAAGCAGCACGTTTGCATGAAAAGCTGGGCGAATTTGCAAAGGCCGAAGAAGTTCTTTTAGCCCAGGTTGCTCATAGCCGTGCTGCGGGGAATGCGAGGCGGGCCGCCATCAGGGCAAAAAAAGCAGGATGGGATGTGAATGGTGTGGGTGGTATTAATTTTTATTGGCTTTCTGCGAATAGTTATCTTGAATGTGAGACTTATAATTTTTATAAAAATGTCCTGAATCGCTTTCCGAGAGATCCTGAATGGCAGGAAAAAGCAGGATTATTTCTGTATCATCGTTTGGCGCTTGCTTTTGATCAGGCTGCGGTCGAACAATACAAGCCATTTTATGAATCAATTTCAAGATTTGCTTACCCGTGGAGAAATGGCGTTGAACAAAATGAAGATTACCATTTTGATATTCCCGGTACCGGAGACTCAATAACAATCGTAATGGACACCTACGATCCGGTTAAATTTTCTTTGAATGCAATTGATTTGTCTGTAAAACTTTCCGGAGATATTAAACCTCACCTCGTTGCTGCGAAAGCGTTGGCAGATTTGTATGCCTGGTCAGGAAATACCGACCAGGCAATTTATTGGTTTAAGCAATCAATATCACTCAATCCTGCCAACGCAGCACAAAGAAATAAATTTTTTAATTATCTCTCGGCGATTGACAGGTTGCCTGCCGCCTGTGATCAATTAGATACCTTGTATCAGCAGAAAAAAATAACCTCCGATCAGACGCTTCAACTGGCGGATTGGAATATGCTTGCCGGCAACAACACCAAAGGCAAAAAGATCTTAATTAAATTTACACCGGAATATAAAGATCAAAAACGTGCCCTGTTGTTGTTAAATGCACGAACCAGTTTGCTGGCAGGCGATACAAAAAGCGCTTTGGATATTCTCTTAAATCCGGCCACAAACCTTACAAAAAATAAAACAGATGATTATCAAACAGAAGCTGATAAGAGCGCTCAGGTTAATGAGCAGTTATATGCCATTGCGCGGCTGTATGCGCTTTTGAACAAACATGATCTTGCTTTTATGAAACTGACAAAGGCTCTTGATTCGGGGTTTAACTATAATTACGTTCTTGATAACGATAAGGCGTGGATGAAGTTTAGGGATACCGATCAATGGAAGAAACTCATCAGTAATTATAGTTACCTGGTTTACATATTCCATAAAGACATTGATCCGATTGACTATCGCATACCAGAACAAGCTCACCATGAATAGGCTCTAACGATGAGGGAATAAAAATTCTACTGTTTTATTACCATTTACTGCTGTGGGTCTACTTTCATTTCTGCAAGCTGAACGCAGCGTCCGGCGCCGCACACAGCAGAGAGTGCTTGCCAGCGGGCTTTTTCCCTGGCATCTAAAAGAAGCCTTAACCATGAGTTACTTTTATCGTAGCTATATAAACTTTTTTCCAATAAACCTTTGAAGTAATAAGTGAAGAATCCGCCCAGCGCCGGGTTTCCGGTGGCCAGCTGATCCTTTTCAGCCGAGGAAGCAATAATCGAAACTGGCTGTTTGGAAAAAAACAGCGCATTGCAATTGGCCATATTTAGGGATTCAGCGGTTGCATTATAGCCGCCACCTCTTGTTCTTAATACGGTTCGTCCTACAGGTGAATTTGCACCAATATCCTGGTTGCAGCAATCTGTCAAAACAATATTAACTCTTGCTCCCAATTTCAAAATCTGTTTATAGACATCCTCAACACTTAAGTTGTTTTTATCGATGTCCTGGTCGGGATTGGTTCTTAACGACATGCGCGGATACAAGCTGGTATCATTGGAAAACCGGAATCCATGACCACTATAATAAAAGATGACAATGTCGATCGGCGATGGTTTTTGTTTTTTCAAATTGTCGATCGAGAGATAGACATTTTTTTTGTTAAAATCATTACCCATGACTTTTGTTGAGATAAGCTTCATCCCGAGATTGGATGCCAATGTGGTAAACAATGAATTGATGTCATCAAAGTCTCTTTTCGAAGTAATCCCAATCTTCGCATCATTGGTATTTGCTATCGTAATCAGAAAAAGTTTTTCTTTTCGGGTTGCATGTACTGCCCGAAGTCTTTCGTCAAAAAGATACTTGTAAAAATCATCATCTTCATTGAAGAATATTTTTACAAAATCACTTTGTTTTATTAGATCAGTATAGGTCTTTTCCTGGCTATAAACGGTTGACGCGTCCTGCCATTTTTGATCTTTACCTTCATATTCCGTCTTCAACGGCACATAATAAACATCCGTACTATCTGGTTGCCGTTTGAAAATAAAACGAAGCTTATACTCGCTTGCCGCACCAGAACTATAAATGGTAGGATCATCGGAAGGAACGAGGTATTTTAAATCTCCCGAAATACTTTGGTCTGCCAGAACAGAATCCGCCATTGTTTGCTCCACCAGTGAATTGTCCGCAGATCTTATCCTCACTTTGGCGGTGCCATCCGGCTGCAGGATTACAAAACTATAAAGAGAAATTTCGGAGCTATTAGGAGGCGCTATTTTAGTTTCAAAATAAAAATAAGATTGGCCGTAAGAAGGGAGGCTGAAGAATAAGATTGCGACAAAGAAAAACAATCCGGCATTTAAATTACAGGAGGTAGAAAAAATACCGGGTTGTCGATTGCACATAAAAAATTATTTTTCCACGGTTTTAGCCTTGGTCTTAATTCCTTCGGGCCTGGAAGAGGCTGAAGGATCCAAAGCAGGCAAAGAATCGGTATGGCCTGGCGTAGCAGAATTTACTTTCGCCGAATCAGTATTGACTGGTGCTGTTTCCATTTTCGAATCTTCCGTTTTTGTAGAATCGCCGCTGCATCCGGAAACGAGAATCATCGAAAACATGATTGCTGTGATCCAAACCAGTGGGTGGAATTTTTTAATAATTTGTTGCATATCTTCATGTTAAGTTTAGTATTAAAGGTACTTTTTTTTGCGAAAAATTATATTTTTATATTTAATATAAAAAGGAATTTTTTACAACCTTATCAATGACTTTTAAGCGTTTTCAAATCACTATTTTCAGGAAACAGTAATTCCTACATTTTCACTTATGAGGCAATCAAATGTCAATTTTAGTTTCACTGCGATACAAATCAAATTTGCTTTATGAATCTATTGGCAAGGACATCCTTTTCGCTCATGTTAATGTTAACAGGTTGTTCCATTTCAGTTTCAGCCCAAATGGGTAACTCTTCGGATCTGATTAAAAAAATTGCGAACCTTAAACAGAAGCCTGGTTATTTACGGGACACCGCCTACGCTAATGCCATCAATCAACTGGCATTTTTTTATGCGGATAGTTACCCCGACAGCGCATTGGTTTTATTGGCCGGCCAGGCCGATCAATGCCGTAAAGCCGGTTATCCGTTGGGCGAAACAGAGGCTTATAAAATTATGGGAAATGCCTATCAAACCAAAGGAAATTTTGAAAAGGCGCTGGACTATTATGAACGGGCTAATCAACTCGCTGAAACAAATAATTTCAAAAAATCAATTCCCGGAATTCTGAATAATATCGGGCTCGTATTTACGAACCAGGGAAATTATCCTGAAGCGCTGAAAAAATTCTACGAAACGCTTAGAGCAGCCGATGCGGTCAACAATAAGTTTGTTTTTGGAAGCGCCCTCAATAATATCGCTATTGTTCATTTTTACCAGGGTAAAATGGATGAGGCAGACAGCGCCTACAAAAAAACGCTCGATATTGCCGTGCAAATGAACGACAGCATCCGGATTATTTATGCTTACAACAATATCGGTGAAGTAAACCTGGAACAAAAAAATACGGCCGGAGCGCTTGACAATTTTAATAAGGCTTATCAACTCGCATTGCTGAAAAATAACCCGGAAATGCAGGTGGTGATTACTAATAACCTGGGGAATACCTATTTGAAAGAAGATAGTTTGCAACAGGCGCTTTATCAGTATGAAAATGCTTTGCGATTGTCAAGAGAAAAAGATTACGGATTGGCAACCTGTAAGGCATTGCTGGGATTAGCTAATGTAAGATACAGGCAGGGCATGCTGAAAGAAGCGCTGATAAATGGATTGGATGGCCTGGAGAAAGCAAGGCAAATGGGACAGACACAGCTTTCGCGTGATGCCAACAAAATCGTTGCAGATATTTATGAAAAATCAGGCGATGGAATGAATGCGCTGAAACATTTTAAAATGTTTATGCTGTTTTCTGATAGTCTGAATAACCTGGCCAACGAGCGGGCAGCAGCGAACGAAAATGCGAGTTATCAAATTTCACAAAAGGAATTGCAATTTGAAAAAAAATCCCTTCAGCAGCGATGGATCACATTTTCTGCTTTTGCAGGCCTTCTTTCACTTGGAGTGATTCTTTGGATAATTTATCGCAATAAAAAACGGCTGAATAAAACCTATAAGGATCTTCAACAAAAAAGTGAATTAATTAAAGCCCAAAAACAAGAGGTGGAAGATGCGCTGACTAAGCTAAAATCAACACAGGCTCTCCTCATTCAATCGGAGAAAATGGCTTCGCTTGGCGAACTCACAGCGGGGATCGCACATGAAATTCAAAACCCCTTAAATTTCGTAAACAATTTTAGTGAGGTTAGTAATGAATTGATTGATGAAATGAAGGAGGAATTGGATAAAGGTGACATCAACGAAGCAAAATCTATAGCAACGGATATCAAAGAGAATCTTGAAAAAATAAATCATCATGGTAAACGTGCCGATGCGATTGTAAAGGGCATGCTCCTGCATTCGCGCCAAACACAGGGCACCAAAGAACCAACAGATATCAATGCTTTATGTGATGAATATTTACGTTTAAGTTATCATGGGTTAAGAGCAAAGGATAAAAATTTTAATTCCGATTTCAAAACAAACTTTGATGGAAGCATTGGTAAGATCAATATTCTTCCGCAGGACATTGGCAGAGTGCTGCTAAATTTGTATAACAACGCTTTCTATTCCGTTAACGAAAAAAAGAAAACGGCCGGTGATGCTTATCAGCCGCTTGTTAGTGTCAGCACTCGAATGATAAAGGGTCTGTCGGGAATTAATCGGGTTGAAATCAGAGTAAAAGACAATGGTAATGGTATTCCTGAAAAAGTAGTTGATAAAATCTTTCAACCGTTTTTCACAACGAAGCCTCCCGGCGAAGGAACGGGACTGGGATTGAGTTTGAGCTACGATATTATTAAAGCTCATGGCGGCGAAATAAAAGCAGAAACCAAATATTCCGGAACTGCTGCGCTGTCCGAAAGAAAAGATGCGGGGACAGAATTTGTAATTCAATTGCCGTTGGAATAGAATTACAGAAAAGAATCCGTGAAGTGCATTAGCATAAATAATCGGAGCAGCTTTCTATAATTTTTTCTGTCAACTTTTGATTTCGAGATTCTTCGGCGCGATGCTCAACCGTTTTCAATCGTGCCTATTATCGCGTGAAATATTTTACTTTTGCAAAGCGATCGCTCAAAGGGTTTGTTTTATTCTAATGCAGAGCCACATCCCACCTGTCGCTACTATTAAAAATCACTTATGTCAGTAAACAAGGAAGTAAAAAAAATTACAACTCATACGTTACAGAAAATGAAGGAAGCCGGTGAAAAGATTGCGATGATCACCGCTTATGATTATTCTTTTGCGAAGATTTTTGACGGGGCAGGCATCGAGATTATTCTCGTTGGCGACAGCGCGAGCAACGTGATGGCGGGACATGAAACCACTTTGCCTATCACGCTGGATCAAATGATTTATCATGCAGGTTCGGTTGTGCGTGGCTGTAACAGGTCGCTTATTGTTGTTGATCTTCCGTTCGGCAGTTACCAGGGCAACAGTAAGGAAGCGCTCAGTTCAACAATAAGGATTATGAAAGAAACCGGCGCGCACGCGATCAAGTTGGAAGGTGGCGAAGAGATAATTGATTCCGTGAAACGCATTCTCAGCGCGGGTGTTCCGGTGATGGGGCATCTTGGTTTAACGCCACAATCCATTTATAAATTTGGTACTTATACGGTTAGAGCAAAAGAGGATGCAGAAGCGGAAAAATTAAAACGCGATGCTCATGCTTTGCAGGAGGCCGGTTGTTTTGGGATCGTCCTTGAGAAAATTCCGGCAACGCTTGCTACAAAAGTTTCAGAACAATTAACGATCCCGACCATTGGTATCGGCGCGGGAAATGGCTGTGATGGCCAGGTGCTCGTGATGCATGATATGCTTGGAATTAATACAGAGTTTAAACCCCGTTTTCTTCGAACCTATCTTAATTTGCACGATGAAATTACCGGTGCCGTTAAGCAATACATTACTGATGTTAAATCGAAAGATTTTCCCAACGGAAATGAGCAATATTAGTAGTTGAATTACTTTATTGTTAAATTGTTTCTTGTTGAGATTTTAATCCATGAACGAAATAAAAGGTTTCCTGATGTTGGAGTGAACAAATCTAAAATCGCAATTCTAAAATCTAAAATGAATGTCAATGCAAAACTTTCTAAAAGAATTAAAAATTTCAGAATTAAATAAAGGAGTTTCCACCGGTACAAAATGGATGTCAACTTCCGGTGAGCAAATTACATCCTCCTCTCCTGTCGACGGAAAATTGATTGCCACAGTAAATTCATGTGACAAGAGAAGTTTTGATTTTGTAATTGAAACTGCCCAGAGCGCCTTTCTGGAATGGCGCAAATGGCCGGCGCCAAAGCGCGGCGAAGTGGTGAGGCAAATTGGAAATGAGCTTAGGAAAAATAAAGCAAATCTTGGCAAATTGGTAAGCTATGAAATGGGCAAAAGCTTGCAGGAAGGCATGGGCGAAGTTCAGGAAATGATTGATGTCTGCGACCTGGCGGTTGGACTTTCGCGTCAGCTTTACGGCCTGACGATGCATAGTGAAAGGCCCGGTCACAGGATGTATGAACAGTATCATCCATTAGGAATCGTGGGAATTATTTCTGCATTTAATTTTCCGGTGGCCGTGTGGAGCTGGAATAGCTTAATAGCAATGGTGTGCGGTGATGTATGCATTTGGAAACCTTCAGAAAAAACACCTCTTTGTGCCGTTGCGTGCCAACAGATAATTTCAAAAGTCTTCAAAGAAAACAAAGTGCCTGAGGGCGTTTGTAATTTAATAAGCGGATCCCGCGACGTGGGTGAATGGTTATGTGAAGATCCTAAAGTGGCGCTCGTATCTGCTACAGGATCCACCAGAATGGGAAAAGCCGTAAGCGCAGTCGTGGGTGCCAGACTTGGACGCGCTTTGCTTGAGCTTGGAGGAAACAATGCCATCATTATTTCGAAAGAAGCTGATTTAAATATTGCACTGATTGGTAGTCTGTTCGGTGCGGTCGGTACTGCAGGACAACGTTGTACCACCACGCGCAGGTTGATCATACACGAAGATATCTACGAGGTATTCAAAAAGAAAATGGTGAATGCCTACAAGCAACTTAAAATAGGCGATCCTTTAAAAGAAGAAAATCATGTCGGTCCTTTGATAGACAAAGATGCCGTGGCCGCTTACCTTGACGCGATTGAACAATGCAAAAAACAAGGTGGCAAATTTGCGGTTGCCGGTGGCACGCTTTCGGGGAAGGGATTTGAGAGTGGCTGTTATGTGAAGCCTTGTATTGCAGAAGTTACCAACGACATGCAAATCGTTCAGCATGAAACTTTTGCACCTATCTTATATCTGATAAAATACAAAACGATTGATGAAGCGATTGGTCTTCAAAACGATGTTCCCCAGGGACTATCAAGTTCAATCTTTACCCTAAATCTTCGTGAGGCGGAAGCGTTTCTTTCTCAAGCCGGAAGTGATTGTGGGATCGCTAATGTGAATATCGGAACTTCCGGAGCCGAGATTGGTGGCGCTTTTGGAGGAGAAAAAGAAACCGGTGGCGGAAGAGAAAGCGGTAGTGATTCATGGAAAGTTTATATGAGAAGACAAACCAATACTATCAATTATACAGATCAGTTACCACTCGCTCAGGGAATTAAATTCACTGTTTAGTTACATGGAAGACTCATGAAAAAAAGTGTTATTTAACCTTGCTTTCCAATAGAAAGTGCTTTTGTTGCCCGAATGATGATTCGGCGTAGCACAGCATCCAATGAATAAAATTATTGCCTAAAAAAGATTGAGTCATTTTTTTTATTTTAAATAAAATTTAGTAAAAAAATATTTAGTAAAAGTTGCAAAAGGATCACCACGTATTCTCTTAATATTAATTGTCGTTACTGATGGCTATTTCGCTGGCGACCACACAGGTATCGTCTTCCAGCAAATAACCTTTGGCCAGGTCAGAAAAAGACCTGATCTGATTTTCTTTCCAATTTTCATCCTGCCTTAGTTCTTTCATCATGATGTCTGCAACTTTTGGCGCGAGACTAATTGCAAGCCGGGCATCGATAAATAAAACCCTCATTCTGCGCGCAAGCACATCTTCGACTGTTCTCGCCATTTCTTTTCGGACTGCCCATATTACCTGGCCTATCATGATATCCGTTTCGGAACTCAACGTGTCTGACCACTCATTGTTTTCCGTCATTATTTCTTTCAATTTTTGTCCGTCGGTCCCATAAATCGAAAGCGTATTGGCGGGTTGATCGGAAATTGAGTAACCGTGAATTCTCAGATTCATCGTCACGCATTCCTTCTCAGGCAACACCTTCCTTTTTATCACCTTGTCTAAAGTATCTTCTGCCATTTTGCGATAAGTAGTCCATTTTCCCCCTATCACCGATACCAGTCCACTATCAGAAACAATCACCTTATGGCTTCTCGAGATTTCTTTTGTTTTTGCATTGCTACCGTTCGTTGCGGCCAGCGGTCGTAAGCCCGCGAAGACGCTCAATACATCGTTCCTTTCCGGTTGCCTGGTTAAATATTTTCCTGCTGTTTCTAAAATAAAATCAACTTCACTTTTCAGCGCTCTTGGTTCAAGAGAATGAGAGTCTAATGGGGTATCTGTCGTCCCAACAATAACTTTATCATACCACGGAATAGCGAAAAGCACACGACCATCATCAGTGTGTGGGATCATGATGGCATCTTTGCTTTTTAAAAATGTTTGGTCTAAAACGAGGTGAATTCCCTGGCTTGGCCTGATCAGCGATTTCGATTCTACATTATCCAATTTGATGATCTCATCCGCAAATACGCCCGTCGCGTTGATGATTACTTTGCCGTTTATTTCATGCACGGTACCGGATTCTGTATCTAAAATCTTCGCGCCGCAGGCCTCTCCTTTTTCGTTTTTGCTCAAGGAAATAGCTTTGCAATAATTCAACGCCACACCCCCATTTTCAACACAGGTTTGTGCGAGATTCAAGGCCAATCTTGCATCATCAAAAGTTCCGTCATGGTATAACACACCGCAGGTAAGAGATTCCTTTTTTAATGTAGGTAATCTTCTGCTCACTTCTTTTTTATAAATTAATCTTGATTTCCCGATGCTGAGTTTTCCTGAAAGCCAATCGTATAAAGTAAGTCCGGTTGCATAAAAAATGCCGCTCAACCAGGAATAGCAGGGAATAATGATCGATTCATTTTTAGTCAGATGCGGAGCATTTTTGAGAAGCAGTCCTCGCTCTCTTAAAGCCTCTCTAACAAGGCTTATATTGCCCTGGGCAAGATACCTGACACCTCCATGAACCAGTTTTGTACTTCTGCTGGAAGTGCCTTTCGCGAAATCTTCCTGTTCTACCAAAAGCGTTTTGAATCCTCTTGAAGACGCATCTACAGCAATGCCCAGTCCGGTTGCTCCACCACCAATGATAACTACATCCCACACCACATCCTGGTTCAATTGTTCCAACATTGTTTTTCGCTCAAAAGGTTTCATTTTTATTTTATTTTATTAAAATAGTTGCAAAACGAAAGTAAAAACAAATATCTGAAATTCGATAAAAAGATCATTTTTAGGCGTTAGTGACTGTAATATATTGATTATGAATTAAAAATAGAATTCATCTCAATGTCGATCTTTAGTGTTGGCTGCGGTTTTTACATCGATTTTATTTCGAATCCAAAGAAGCCAAAATGTAGTTTTCCTGATTTTTGATAATTTATTATAGCTATTTTTGATTCTAAAAATATTTAATGTCAAGCTTAGAAAGGCACCAAAGGATTATAGATATCATTCAGTCAAAAGGATATGAAAGCGTGATAAGCCTTTGCAAAACACTCAAAGTTTCTGCTGTCACCATCCGGAAGGATCTAAAGCTTTTAGAAAAATCAAACAAACTTTTCCGGACGCATGGGGGTGCCAGCAACACGAATCCTCTCACCATAGACCGCACCGTGAATGAAAAGGAAAATATGCAAGTGGATGAGAAAAAAAGTATCGCCAAAAAAGCTGCTGAATATATCACGCCAAATGACACCATCATCATCGCCTCCGGAACCACTATGTTGGCGCTTGCAAGAGAGATTGTTCCGAAGCAAAAATTAATCGCTATCACTTCTGCCATCCAGGTTGCAGGTGAATTAATCAAACATGCAGACGTTGATGTTCTTCAGCTTGGAGGCCTTATCAGGCAAAGCTCTTCATCTGTTGTAGGAACTTACGCGGAAAATATTTTAAAGGATTTTTTTTGTACAAAATTATTTTTGGGTGTCGATGGTCTTGACTTCGAGTTTGGAATTACGACGAGCAATTCTATGGAAGCTCAATTAAATAAAAGTATGATGCAGGTGGTTCAAAAAGTAATTGTGCTGGCCGATCATACTAAATTTGGCAAAAGAGGTTTTAGCAGGATCTGCGCATTAGATGACATAGATGAAATCATCACGGATAAAAATATCTCACCTGCTATAGTGGAAAAGTGCGAAAAGCTTGGTATTAAGATTACGATTGCATAGCCTATTAAATTACTTAGCGCCATTAAAATAAAATCTAAATTTTGCAGAACTAAATCCCTAAAATAAGATTGAATTTTTGTTCTGATAAAAAAGTCAAAAGATTTTGGGAAGCAAAATTTTAATAATTCCATTTAAAAAATCATTATATCAAATTATTTCCTTTTTATTTATTTTTAATGTTATAAACGTTAAATTGCCATCTTATTACTTTCGTTTTAATTTCGTTTTGTTACATCTTGGTGGAGTAAGATTTAATTTGGCAGCAAGACTTTTTTTTTCTTTAAAATAATAATTGATTCATTTTACTAAAAACCGCAATATGGAGAAATTAATCTTGACCCTTGATCAGGGAACCACAAGTTCACGAGCTATCTTATTTGATAAACAGGGTAAGATTATTTCCCTTTCTCAAAAAGAGTTTAAACAAATCTATCCGGAGCCGGGTTGGGTGGAGCACGATCCAATGGAGATATGGTCGAGCCAGGCATCCGTAATTACAGAAGCCATTCTTAAAGAAAATCTAACAGCAGACAATATCGCTGCTATTGGGATTACCAATCAAAGAGAAACAACGATTGTGTGGGATCGGGAAACCGGCTTGCCTGTGTATAACGCAATTGTATGGCAGGACCGGCGGACCTCCGCGCGCTGCGACGCATTGAAACAGCAGGAACTTGATACCATGATCCGGGAGAAAACGGGACTCGTTCTCGATGCGTATTTTTCAGCAACCAAAATCGAATGGATTTTGAAAAATGTACCGGGAGCACAAGAAAAAGCGCAACAAGGTAAATTGGCGTTCGGCACGGTAGATTCATGGTTAATCTGGAATTTGACCGAAGGCAGGCTGCATATCACGGATGTAAGCAATGCATCGCGCACCATGCTTTTTAATATAAATACACTTTCCTGGGACGAGGAATTATTAACACTTTTTGAAATTCCAAAATCTATGCTGCCGGAAGTAAAATCTTCCAGCGAAAAATACGGAGAAACTTCAGGAAAACTTTTGGGCACAAAAGTTCCGATTGCGGGAATCGCGGGCGATCAGCAGGCGGCGCTCTTTGGACATGTTTGTAATAAACCGGGAATGGTCAAAAATACCTACGGTACCGGATGCTTCATGCTAATGAATATTGGAGACAAACCTATTCTTTCAAAAAACAACCTGATCACTACCGTGGCATGGAAGATTGGAAATGAAGTACAGTATGCTCTGGAGGGAAGCATTTTCATCGCGGGAGCAGTGGTTCAATGGCTGAGAGACGAGTTGAAGATTATTTCGTCGGCTACCGAAATTGAGGAGTTGGCTTCTTCCGTTCCGGATACGGGCGGCGTTTATATCGTTCCGGCATTCGCCGGACTCGGCGCACCACACTGGAACCAGCATGCCCGCGGAACCATTTTCGGAATTACCCGTGGCACTAATAGAAGTCATTTTGCCCGCGCCGCTCTTGAAAGTATCGCATTCCAGGTGATGGAGGTTTTGAAGGCTATGGAGTCTGACTCAGGCATACAAATCAAGGAATTAAGAGTGGATGGCGGCGCTACTCAAAATGATTTGTTGCTTCAATTTCAATCTGATCTTTTAAACGCGGCCGTGATCCGGCCCCAAGTGACGGAAATAACGGCTATTGGCGCGGCATATCTCGCAGGTTTGGCTGTTGGGTATTGGGACAGCATTGACGAAATTCAAAAGCAGTGGCAAATAGACAAACGCTTTGAGCCGGCACCTGACGATAAGGAAGCCCTTATCAAAGGCTGGTATCGCGCTATCCGGGCGCTAAAAATGTGGACTGATCTGGAAAATATTTCCAAATAAACCAAAACCGTTATTTTTAAAATCTAAATCAAAACTGATATGAGTCCGTTTGTCGCTGAATTAATCGGAACGATGATACTAATCCTGCTCGGAAACGGTGTTGTCGCCAACGTAGTACTTAACAATACCAAAGGAAATAGTGGCGGCTGGATTGTAATTACCACAGGATGGGCGCTTGCTGTTTTTACAGGCGTCGTGATCGCTGGTCCTTATAGCGGCGCACACTTGAATCCGGCAGTTACAATTGGCCTGGCTGTCGCGGGTAAATTTTCGTGGGCGCTGGTGCCGGTTTTTGTGTTAGCTCAATTGATTGGTGCGATGATAGGCGCTTTATTGGTGTGGCTAATTTATAAAGATCATTTCAAAGTGACTGACGATGGCGGATTAAAGGCGGCCGTATTTTATACCTCTCCTGCCATTAAAAATACGCGCCTCAATTTGTTTAGTGAAGCCATTGGAACTTTCGTGCTGCTTTTGGCAGTTTTTTACATCACTAATGGCGAAATGGGAAAAGATAAAACACCGATTGGCTTAGGTTCTATCGGTGCCATTCCCGTTGCTTTTATTGTGTGGTCAATTGGACTCTCATTGGGCGGTACTACGGGTTATGCTATTAATCCGGCGCGTGATTTGGGACCGAGAATCATTCATTCAATTCTTCCAATGACTGGCAAGAATAAAAGAGACTGGAAATATTCCTGGATCCCTATCGTAGGACCCATAATAGGCGCATCGCTCGCTGCATTTCTTTACATTGTATTAAATTGATTGGATCATTTTTCCTGAAAATATTCCCGACTCCGTTTAATGTAATTTTCTGGAAGGTTCCTGACTCTATATTCTTTTAATGCGAAGCGATCCAATAAAAATTGAAAGCAAAAATCTGAAAACAGCCGTGGTTGCAATTATGACTTCTGTATCAAGCCGTTATTTTTTCTTGAAAAACCGGTCAGTATTTCCGTCTTCAGTACCAGCTTTATAATAGGTCCGGAAAAATTCGTCTGCCGATATTGTTCCGCTCCCTTTTACTGCAAAGAGAACCAAAAATGCAAGAACTACAATTGAGACGATTAGCTCAGAACCACTTTCCCCAATGTTTTTGGCATTCACAAAAAAGATCGCCACTAGTAAGATCGGTATTTGGATAATGCAGGAGGTTCGGGTAAAAAGGCCGGTTAATATGAACAGTCCGCATAACAGGCTCAGATAAGAAACGACGAAAGATAAAATTTGGGAATTTTGAGAAAAAACTCCAATACCGGTATGCTGTATCATAAATTCCAATTGCGCTGTATCACGGATAAAAACGATTCCTTTCCAAAAAAGAACCAGACCCAGAATTATTCGGAATAAAGTGAGCCATGCAGGCTGATTTATACTTGTTTTTTCAGTAACAGGACTTTCAATCATACGTTTGATTTTTTGGGTAAAACAATAATCATTCTCCACCAAAAAGGACTTTTTATGGTCCGGAACTGACGCTTCCCGTTAGAAACTCAAGCCTAAGTTACAAACTTTGTGCAAATTTGTAATACAATGCTGATTATCCGTAATTTCCTGGCCGTTTTTGTTATCGCCATTTTGATATCTTCCTGTGCTTCTTCTAAGTCAAATCAAAAAGCGCCACAGATAAAGGGATTGAAATTTTTAAGCGAATATATAATTCCCTATAACACTCAATTTAAGCAAACAACTGTTGGCGGGCTTTCCGGGATAGATTATTTTCCCGAGAAAAAAGAATATTACCTGATTTCCGATGACCGTTCCGATAAAAATCCGGTAAGATTTTATAGCGCGAGGGTGATGATTAACAAGGATAAAATCGATACGGTTATTTTTTTAAAAACAACTTTTTTGAAAAATAAGGTGGGTAATTTTTATCCCAATTCAAGGGAGGATCCATATCACACTCCTGATCCTGAGGCAATGCGTTATAATCCTCGAAACGAACATTTTATTTGGAGCAGCGAAGGTGAAAGAATCGTGAACGACAAAAGAATTATTCTTGAAAATCCATCAGTTACAGAAGTAAACGCGGAGGGGAATTATTTAGATACATTTCAAATTCCGCCGATACTTCGTATGCAGGCTTCTGAAAGCGGGCCGCGACAAAATGGAGTTTTTGAAGGGCTAACCTTCGCGGATAATTATAAAAACCTGTATGTGAGCGTCGAGGAACCTCTGTACAATGATGGGGCACGCGCAGGAACCGGCGATTCTTCAGGGCTTATCAGGATCATAAAATTTGATATGGCTACAAAGAAGCCAACTGCTCAATATGCCTATCAGATTGAGCCCGTTGCCTATCCGCCATTTCCGCCAGGATCTTTTAAGCTCAATGGAATCTCGGATATTTTATGGTTGGGAAATAATCAACTTTTAGTTGTGGAAAGGTCCTACTCTACCGGGCGCATTTCCTGTACCATAAAAGTGTTTCTTGCAAATATTTCTCATGCGCAAAATGTCAACGGGATTAGCTCTTTAAAAAACCGGCCCGAAATAAAACTGGTATCAAAAAAGTTGTTGCTAAATATGGACGATTTGAAAATGGGCATCGATAACATTGAGGGCGTCACATTAGGCCCAACTTTGGCTGACGGGAGCCGGTCGTTGTTATTTGTATCAGATGATAATTTTAATCGTTTCGCGAAGACACAATTCCTGCTGTTTAAAGTAGAAAAATAATCTGATTATTGAATCTACAAAATCATTTTCTAAAAGTTAATTTTCTACAAAATGGCTTATGAGGGTTTAGAAAATATTTTCTAAAATCATAATTCAAATGGGTTAATGAAAAAAGCCAATTTTCTACAAATTGGCTTTCGGGTAATTAAAATTTTTAGGATTTATTTTTCAAAAAAAGATATCATGCCTCTAATCTTTTTTTGAAATAATATTCATCCATCTCCTTACTAAGATATTATTTCCCGGCAGGCGGCGGTCCTTGCGGAGGCATAGGTCCCTGTGGCCCTTTTGGAGGTTTGCCATCGGGATGAGCGTCTCCGTGATGACAGGTGTAACAAGTAACGTAGCTCAACATATTTTTTACAGAATCTCCATCAATCATTACGGGTTTAACGCCCATATCATGATCTTTTTCTTTGCTCATTTCTTCTTCGATATCCTTGAAATATTTTGTGTTGATATCAATGGCCATCAACATCATTTTGCGGGCAATTAATTTTTCCGGCTTATCGTCGCTGGCGAAATCCATTTTTTTAATGGCTTCATTTCTCACATGACAATAATTACACTTTACGCCGAGCGATGCTGTAAAATGATGCATCACACTGTCGAGGTCATTGTCCGAAATATCCTTCGGCAAGATTTTTAAATTTTTATACTTCGGCTGGTGTGAAGCAGAAAATGCCTGGAAGATAATTACACAGGCAAGGCAACATACAATAACAAAGAAGCTTTTTTTCATAATTGACGATTGAATACCGAAATTATTAAAAAATAAATTATACGATCAACTTTTTTTTCAGCTATTGAAAAAGGTTTTAACTTTTCAACTGAATGTGAATAAGTAAATTAGTTATTCGAAGATTTCATATTTTATATTTGAGAAGCATTCGACCAAAAGATTTAATCACGTAAAACCTAATCTATTGACAGAGACAATTATTAACCTCGAAACCGTTAACCCGACAGCTTTTTTTGGTGTGAATAACGGCAAACTTGATATTTTAAAAAAGAAATTTCCAAGGTTAAAGATCCTCAGCCGTGGCACACAAATAAAGCTAAGCGGTGCACCTGAGCAAATTGAAGACGCAAGAGATAAAATAAATCTTGCCGTTCAATATTTGGAAAGAAACGGGCACATGAGTGAAAATTATCTTGAACAGATCCTCGGCGGAGATGATGAAAAGGTAGTTGATAATTTTATTGAGAAAAATCCTACTGATGTTTTGGTGTTTGGTCCAAATGGCAAAAGCGTGCGCGCACGCACAGCCAACCAAAAACTAATGGTGAGCGCCATTGATAAAAACGACATTGTTTTTGCAATCGGGCCAGCGGGCACCGGTAAAACCTATACTGCTGTTGCACTCGCAGTCCGGGCATTAAAAAATAAACAGGTTAAGAAAATTATTCTGACACGCCCCGCGGTGGAAGCAGGCGAAAACCTTGGGTTTCTTCCGGGTGATTTGAAGGAAAAAATTGATCCGTATCTGAGACCGCTTTATGACGCATTGGATGATATGATTCCTGCTGATAAGCTCGGCTATTACATGACTACGCGTACAATTGAAATCGCGCCGTTGGCCTATATGCGTGGACGTACGCTCGACAATGCATTTATTATTTTGGATGAAGCTCAAAACGCGACGGACCTTCAACTGAAGATGTTCCTTACAAGGATTGGCGCTAATGCCAAGGCGATCATCAACGGAGACATCAGCCAGATCGACCTTCCGCCAAAAATAAAAAGCGGGTTGGAAAAATCAGTTCGTATTCTTGCCAATATCAGTGGCATCGGACATGTGGTTCTTGATGAAGAAGATGTCGTGAGACATAAACTCGTGAAAGCGATCATCAAGGCGTACGACAAGGAGAAATTAAAGGAAATGCAGGATTTAAAATGATAGAATTATTGAAACGGGTTTTGATAAAAAGGTGGCCTTTGGGCTGCCTTTTATTTTGCGTTATCGGTTGTTATCAGCAAAATAAAAATGAAGCATTCGTTGTGTCAAAAAGCGATTCGTTGCGCGAAACCGAAAAGGAAAAAATTGCATTCGAAAAGATACGGGATACAAGATCTCTGGTAAACAACGGGGATCTTATACTGCGCACCGGCAAAGATTTTACAAGCGACATCATGCGAAAGCTTTCCGTTCATGATAAAACTTATTCTCATTGCGGAATTGCCAGTTGGGAAAATGATACGCTTTTTATTTATCATGAGCTTGGCGGCGAATTTAATCCGGATCAGAAATTGAGACGCGACGTTTTTGAATTCTTTTGCAATCCCTATGAAAACAAAGGTTTTGGTATTTTTCGTTATAAAATTCATGACGGGCAAAAGCAAAATATCATTAAAACGGCTCATGAGTTTTACAGCGATCACGTTATGTTT
This sequence comes from uncultured Chitinophagaceae bacterium, assembly GCA_963706775.1. Lineage (GTDB taxonomy): Bacteria > Bacteroidota > Bacteroidia > Chitinophagales > Chitinophagaceae > Ginsengibacter. The sequence continues at coordinate 102,228 of CAVPNF010000015.1, read as the reverse complement.
GACATGAAATTCGACATGGCAACAGATGATAGAATGTATTGCTCCGAATTTGTGTTTAAAGCCATTAAAAGAGCGACGCATGATTCCGTCCGCCTTGATTTGACCACGGTAAATCATTTTACATTCGTCGCGATAGATAATCTTTTTATCAATCCATTTTGTGCGGAAATAAAAAGAGTTGTTTTTTAATATGCCTGTCTCACACTAACAAAAATTCTATAAATAAAAATTACATTTGCTCTCAAAAAAAATTTATGAAAAAAATCGTGTTTCCTATCGTTGCCGTTTTTGCGATGATTGTATCGGGTTGTCAATCTGGAACTGGTGGCAGTCCTAAAGAAGTGCTTAATCATTTTTTTGACGCAATCATTAGTAAAAATGTAGACGAGGCTAAAAAATATGTTACAAAAGATAGTGAAGGCATGATGGGGATGGTGCAAATGGGAATGAATTCGATACCTGACTCCACTTCCGAAGGAATGTTTAAAAAGGGTAATATGGAAATTGGTGATGCCAAAATTGATGGCGACCGGGCGACCGTTCCGGTTAAGGAAAAAGCCACCGGTGAAGTGACCGATTTTGTTTTGAAAAAAGAAAGCGGCCAATGGAAAGTTGCGTTCGACAAATCAACACTAATGGAAATGGCGCAGAAAAAAATGAAGGAACACCCAATGAACGAAATGCGCGACTCAATGGACGGAGGGCACGAAAACATAAATATGGACAGCCTGCAAAATCATTTGAAAAACCTTTCAAAGGAAGACATGGAAAAAGCGCGTAAGATGATGGACAGCGCGTCTAAAATGATGCAGCAAATGCAGAAGAATCAATAACAAAATTTTTTTCTATAGAAGAACATCCTTAATGGGATGTTTTTTTGTTTCAGGTATTAACCGCGAAAATGAAATAAATGATATTTGAAAAAACCGGTTTCTGTAAAATTTTCTATGTATAAAGCGGTGGCTTGAATGAAGTATTTCATAAACTAAGGTAGATAAAGACGAAAGATATTTACCTTCATTTATAAATAAGGAAAATGAAAAAAATATTTTTTGCGGTAATTATTTGTTCAATTGCATTTGCGGCGTGTGATAACAGCAATGCTAAAGAGAACAAAAAAGATCCGTTGGAATCAGGCAGAGGATTTATTGAAGCATCTTTGAAGGGCAATTATGTGGAAGCAAAAAAATACATCCTGGAAGACAGCACCAATCTTGAATATTTCAATGGCCTGCGCGATTTCAATAGCAAAATGACACCCATCGAGCGCGAAAATTACAGAGACGCGAATATTATTATTGACTCAACCAACCAACTTTCTGATTCAGTAACAATAATTAGCTATTCGAATACTTATAAAAAAGTTCCATCTAAGTTGAAGATGGTCAGGCAGAATAATGAATGGCTGGTCGATTTTAAATTTAGTTTCGTTGACAGTCTTTAAATGTTTAATTGTCAAATTTTAATCCTGGTTAAAAAATGAAATTGGTGTTATTGATCGGGGCCGGCGGTTTTATCGGTTCAGCCTTACGATATTTGATTTCTTTATTTATTCAGAATAAAGTTTTGAGCACTTTCCCATTTGGCACTTTTGCTGTAAATGTTCTTGGTTGTTTTTTAATCGGCGCGGTTTATGCATTGAGCGAAAGAGGAAATCTGAACGCAGAATGGAGACTTTTTTTGGCGACAGGTATTCTCGGTGGATTTACAACTTTTTCTTCTTTTTCAAATGAGACAGTGAGTATGATTCGGGACGCACAATATGGACCCGCTTTGATTTATGTAGGCAGCAGCGTCATCCTGGGGCTCCTTGCAACATTTTTTGGTATTTTCTTAATTAAACTTTTTTAATAGTGGAAAATAATCCGTCGGCCAAATTACTCAGGATCTTTTTAGGGGAATCAGATAAGAAAGGAAGCAGGCCACTTTATGAAGAGATTGTTTTTGAAGCCAAACGGCAGAAAATCTCCGGCGCTACGGTCACAAGGGGAATAATGGGTTTTGGTGCAAACAGTATAATTCATTCTGCCAAGCTTTTTGATATCTCTTCTGATTTGCCGGTGGTTATTGAGATTGTGGACACGGAAGAAAAAATTGCGACGTTTATAAAATTTGTGGAAGAGCTTTTTGAAGAAACAAATTCCGGCGGCCTTATTACGATGGAAAAGGCCGAGGTGATCAGGTATCGCTCCCGGCGAAATTGATTATATATTCATAAATTCAACGGATAATTTCCGCACAATTCAAAAATAAAAAACCTTAACGCTTAAACTTATCTACATGTACGTACTACATCCATGGCACGGAGCTTCTTACGGTGACGATTGTCCGCAAATCGTAAATGCGCTGATTGAGATTCCGCAAGGTTCCAAATCGAAATATGAGATTGACAAGAAAACCGGTCTTTTAAAATTGGATCGTATTATTTATTCCTCGTTTCACTACCCCGTGAACTACGGTTTTATTCCGCAAACACTTGGTAAAGATGGTGATCCCTTGGATATTTTGGTGATGTGTTCGGAGCCCATTCAGCCATTATGCCTTGTGGAAGCTTTCGTTATTGGGAATATGCAAATGATAGACACCGGCCTCATTGATGACAAAATCATTGCTGTGGCGCTGAAAGATCCCAGTGTGAATTATATCAAAAATCTTTCTGAGGTGCCTCAACATTTTTTTAATGTGCTTAAGAATTATTTCGAACAATACAAAGTCCTGGAAAGCAAAAAAGTAGAAATCAATGATTTCCAGGAAAAGGAAATCGCTTTTGATATTATCCGCGAATCAATTGATTTTTATAAAGAAACCTTTCCCGCGGACAACGCAAAAAAATAATTACTCAACGATCAACATTTCACCTGGAACCTGAATCAACATTGCTTGAATTTTTGGTTCTTTGGGCCTTATAACAAAGCAAAAAATAATAGTACATTATTTTTTGCTTTGTTCGTTTTATGACCACGCAATCCAAATCCGACATCCACTAATCCGATTTCTTATCGAAAAAATAAAATAAAATATTAGATTTAATCGTTAAAAAAAGTGTTGATTTAACAACACCTTTCTTCTTTTGTTTTTCATGTTTACCACAACTAACCGAATGCAAAAATTATTGATCCTCATATTAATTATTGCAGGATTTTCCTGCACAAAAGATCACGACATTGAGAATAAAGAGCCCGAAGTTCCAAAACGATGTGGCCGAATCCTGATGACGCCCACCTTAGACAGCTTTATTTACCCGACCTACTATATCAGTGCCACGATCGAATTCAATGATGGAAAAGAAGTCTTGCATGTTCGCGATAATGTGACCGGCGATCACGATGGATCGTGGTTTACATCGAAATATGATAAAGACAGTATTCTTTGCGCGCCCATACAAGCACCTTAAGGTTCAATCAAATTTGAAGGTGCAGGCAATCAAAAATATCTTTTGATAATTCGTAACCTATGAGTCCTTTGTTTCGTTGCCAGGTTAAGAATGCCCTGTGTATCTATTTTATCCATTCGCACCTTTCCTGAAGCATGAATGATCTCGTGATCGTTGAGTAAAATTCCTACATGTATTATATGATTTTCTTCGTTGTCAAAAAAGGCTAAATCACCACATTGGGCTTCCTGCAGAAAATTAACCACTTCTCCCTGTTCTGCTTGCTGCCAGGCGTCGCGCGGAAGGCGCACGTTTAGAAATTTATAAAGTATTTGAGAGAAGCCGCTGCAATCAATTCCAAATACAGATTTTCCTCCCCATAAATATGAGGTGTTTAAAAATTTAAATGCCAGTTGTTTGATAAGTTTAGGCGAAATGTTCACTTCCTCCGGATTCCATACTTTCCCTTTAAAATTCACTGAATTTTTTCTCCAGAAAGCCCTTCCATTGTAAAAGGCGCTTAAAGAGCTTCCCATCGGAACCATCATCATGTGGCCATTATAATCCACTTCATTGACCCAGTTTTCTGTAAGGTCTTTATCTACTTTCAAAAAATGTTCTTCATCTATTTCAGCAAGATGGCTTTGTTGTACCCATCCTTCGTAGCCATCATATTTCAAAGAGATTTTTGCCCATCCTTCCAGGCCCGTTTCTGTTACTGTTGATTTTTCTCCAAACAATTGCTGGCTCACCATTTCTGACTTGTGTGAAGGCGCTGCCCTCATGGGGCTAACCGGCACACAACATACTACATACTGCATAAATTAGTTTAAGTTTAATAAAAATGTAAATTATGGAATTTAATTAAGTTTACATCTTAGTGAAAAAAAGTAAATAGTCTTTGCACTCCCGAAAGTACGACCATATTGACGATGCGGAATTACTTCAAAATTTTTACCAGGATCATGATAACAAATGGCTTGGAATTTTGTTGCCGAGATACACCTTGCTTCTTTTAGGTGTCTGTATGAAATATTTAAAAAATGAGGAGGATGCAAAAGATTGTGTTCAACAAATCTTTCTCAAAGTGATCAGTGAATTACATAAATACAAAGTGGATTACTTCAAAAGCTGGGTTTACATGATTGCCAAAAACCATTGCCTGATGAAGCTTCGTGGAAATAAAAATGTTCACGTAGAATTAAATGAACAGGTAACGCCCTCGGAAGATGTGATTGATCATAAAAATGAACATATAGAAAAGGAAATTCTTTTGACAAAAATGCAAGTAGCAATCAGTAGGTTAAATGTAGAGCAGCAACAATGCGTGAATTTATTTTATCTTCAAAAAAAATCTTATTCAGAAGTGGCGGAAATAACAGGTTTATCAATGTTGCAGGTGAAAAGCCATCTTCAAAACGGAAAGCGAAATCTTAAGCTAATGATGGGAAATTAATTACCAGACCAATGAATTTTTAACCAGGATTGCAATTATTTTGCTGTCATATTAAAAAGCGAATTTCTATATTTTCGCTTATGACAAGTTCAAAGCGAATACAGGATCAGGCATCGAAAAAAAATGAGCGACGATTTATTAAACATATTATCCAACAGCAATAAAGACATTGACAATCAAAAGTTGATGGATTATCTCAGTGACAAATTATCGGCTGAGGAAAAGCATGAGGTAGAGCAATCTCTTATTGATTCTGACTTGATGAATGATGCCCTGGAAGGCTTACAAAAATTTAAAGATAAAAAAGATATTAGTTCATTTGTAGAGCAACTTAATACTAATCTTAAAAAACAAATCGAAAAAAAGAAATCGAAAAATGAAAAGCGCAAAATAAAAGACATGCCCTGGCTTTATTTTTCCATTATCCTCATTATTATCATCATTCTCATCAGCTTTGCTGTGGTTTGGAAGCACCTTTCTTCTTAATAAATTTTGGTCAAATCATTTCGTCTAAACTTACTTGTTATATTGGCTCAACTAAATTATTTTTTTACATCAGCTTTTACGTGGTAGGTTTTTCCTTTCTGAGATTCAAAAGTGGTTACATAAGTATTTTTTGAAAATAATGTAGAGGATCGGACTCCGGGAATTTTTATTGGAATATTGGTTCTCACTTTGCAAATTCCTCCCTGAATTGATTTTACGGAAGCTTCTGATAATTGATGATTTTTCCAGTTGATACTTATTTCAAAATTTCCCCGCGCCTTTAATCCGCTGACGCTTCCCTCCTTCCAAACATCAGGCAATGCCGGCAACAGATAGATATCGCCTAAATGGCTTTGTAACAACATCTCAACCATTCCTTCCGTTGCGCCAAAATTGCCATCAATCTGAAAAGGCGGATGGGCATCAAAGAAATTAGGATAAGTTCCACCGCCTGCGGCATAATTGGTCACGTCGTCACGTGTTGCATGTAATAAGTCTTTCAATAACAAATATGCATGATTACCGTCTAATAGTCTTGCCCAAAAATTGATCTTCCAGGCCTTGCTCCAGCCGGTTCCTTCATCGCCACGAAGTTCAAGAGTTTTCTTTGCAGCTTGGGCAAGGTCGGGAGTTGTGATAGGTGAGATTTGATTGCCTGGGTATAATCCGAATAAATGAGAAACGTGCCGGTGATGCGGATCCACGTCTTCCCAATCCTTGTACCACTCCTGCAGGTTTCCTTTTTTGCCAATATGAAAAGGATAAAGTTTATTTCTTTTTGCGATGAGCAGATCACGGAAGACAGAATCTGATTTTAATTCTGACAATGCATCAATTAAGTTGGAAAATAAATCGCGGATGATCGACATATCCATCGTGGTGGCAACTGACACAGAACCTTTTTTGCCTTCCGTTGTGATAAATTCATTTTCGGGCGACGTAGAAGGTGCAGTGACAAGGTATCCATCTTTATCGGTCACCAGCCAGCCTAATGTAAAGATCGCTGCCTGCTTCATTATTGGGTAGGCAGTATCTCTCAAAAACTTTTTGTCTTTTGTGAATCGATAATGCTCCCAAAGGTGCCGGCTAAGCCAGCTGCCGCCCATTGGCCAGTTGGCCCAAACAGGATCGCCCTGTCCTATATCACCCACAGGATTTGAAAGGCACCAGATATCACTGTTGTGATTGGCTACCCATCCATTCAAATTATAAAATTCTTTGGCCGTTACCTTTCCCACCGCTGACAGGTTTTTGATAAAACTGAGCAGTGGCTGGTGCATCTCCGAAAGATTGGTACTTTCTGCCGGCCAGTAATTCATTTCAGTATTAATATTTATCGTATAATTTGAACTCCACGGCGCGCGTAATTCCTTGTTCCAGATTCCCTGGAGATTCGCAGGCGGACCACCAGGCCTTGAGGAAGAAATTAAAAGGTAGCGTCCATAATTAAAATAGAGCATTTCAACACCGGGATCGTAAGCACCGTCAGAATAGGCTTTCAGCCGTTGGTCTGATGGTAAAAGCGCACCTGGAGTATTGCCGGAGGTATCTTTGACATTAAGAATTACGCGATCAAAATAATGATGAAAATCCCCGAGATGATCTTTCAATAATTGATTATAAGATTTTGAGGCAGCGTTTGTCATATAGTCCTGCGCAATTTTATTTTCATCTTTGCCATCTTTATCAGGACATTTATCGTATCCATTAAAGCTTGTCGCCGAGGTCACAAGCAATAGCACTTCCGATGCATTTTTTACGTGAATGCCGGAGCTATCCGCATGAATGCTGCCATCAGCAGAAATTGCTTTTATTCTAAATTGAAATCTCATCCCGTTGCAACCTGAAGTGTCTTCATAAATAATCGGTTCCTTATCTTTTTTATTATAATAACTGGGATCAACATGTGCCGGCGCTTTTCCTTCAAGAATAATTTCATTCGTATTCTTTTCTGTAACTCTTGAATGGAGTGGACTTGTAGCATTCACATCAAAATTCAATTGGCCTTTTTTATCAGCGCTCATGCGGATGACCATGACATTATCAGGTGCTGAAATAAAAGCTTCTCTTTTGAAAGCAGTATTATTCACACTAAATGTGGTGGTAGTAATCGCATCTGCAATATTAAGATCGCGGTTGTATGCAGTAGCTGCGGCGGCGCCAAAATCATGACGGATCATTATATCTCCCATTGGCAAAAAAGATTCAGAATAAAGGCCCTGCATTTTTTGGGTCAGCGTCCGGGCTTTTTCGTAATCTTTCTCTTCAAATAATGCGGATCTCACGGCGGAAAGATATTTTGGAGCACCGGAATTTACGTTAGTTTTTACCGGCCCTCCGGACCACAAAGTGCTTTCGTTTAATTGAATCAATTCATCGTTCACCTTTCCAAACACCATTGCGCCCAAATGCCCATTGCCAAGTGGCAAAGCTTCAGTCCAAACAGCCGCAGGCTTGTTATACCACAGACGCGTATTGGATTGTCCGGACGCAAAACCAATTGCCAGGCAAAAAAATATGAGTAGCGATACATCTTTTTTTAAAATCATCTCTGAAATTTTAAATCGTTTTATTTTGATAAAATAGCGGCTATATATTAAAAAAAATCATGACGGAAAAAAATCAAATTCAAATGCTCATTTTTTCGAAACCGTTTTATCGTGATAACTGAAAATATAGAAAATCAACCTTAAATTCATCATTAGGCGTTTCTTTTTGAAAAAATAAAAGCCAAATGGAAGCTTTTGCCTTCAATTTGATTTTGAGGCCTTAACTTTATCGCCCTAAAATAGATAAGGTATTCATTTATTAAAACAGATTAATCCATTATGGCATCCACGCATGTAAGACAATTCCTGGATTTTGAGCAACCGATAAAGGAGCTTTACGAGCAGGTAGAAGAGAACAAAAAGCTGGCTTTGAAAAATTCAAAAGTTGACTATAATTCCACAATCGCTCAATTGGAAGATAGTATTCTTACCAAAAGAAAGGAAATAACAGAACATCTGACCCCGTGGCAAAAAGTGCAATTAAGCCGCCATCCGGACAGACCTTACACGTTGGAATATATTTTGAAAATGTTCACCGACTTTGTTGAATTGCACGGCGACCGAAACGTCAGAGACGATAAAGCGATGATCGGTGGGTTTGCTCAACTTGACGGCGAAACCATGATGGTAATTGGTCAGCAAAAAGGCACCAACACAAAAATGCGACAGATGCGCAATTTTGGAATGGCCAACCCGGAAGGTTATAGAAAAGCGTTGCGCCTGATGAAACTTGCCGAAAAATTTAATAAACCAATCATTACTTTCATTGATACACCAGGTGCCTATCCCGGGCTGGAAGCTGAAGAACGTGGGCAGGGTGAAGCGATCGCAAGAAATATTTATGAGATGATACGCCTTAAAGTTCCTGTAATTTGCGTAATCATCGGCGAAGGCGCCAGTGGCGGAGCGCTTGGAATTGGAGTGGGCGATCGCGTTTTGATGCTCGAAAATTCGTGGTATACCGTTATTTCACCTGAAAATTGCAGTTCTATCCTTTGGCGAAGCTGGGCGCAAAAAGAAGTGGCGGCTGAACAATTAAAATTAACTTCTGACGATATGCTGAAATTTGGATTAGTAGATGGGGTTATCAGTGAGCCATTAGGCGGTGCACACTGGAATTATGATGAAGCAGCCAATAATTTAAAAACGTATATAAAGCCCATTATTGCAGAATTAAAAGAGATAAAACCGGAAGAAAGAATAAGCCAGCGAATCGAAAAATTCAATAAAATGGGATTTTGGGATGAGGGATAGTTGGGAATGTACGAATTAAAAATTAAAAATTAAGAATCAACTAAAACCATAAACACCTAAACTCTGAACTTATAAAGTGTAAACTCTAAACCATCTCAATAATAAAAAAGTGTCTTTAAAAAATAAACTAACAGGTACGGGAGTTGCCATCATTACTCCATTTAAAAAAAATAAAGAAGTTGATTATGATGCGCTGGGAAATCTGATTGATCATATCATCAAAAGCGGCGTGGAATATATCGTAACGCTCGGCACAACCGGCGAAACACCTACTCTCTCCAAAAAGGAACAACAGGAAATCGTAAAATTTACGATCAAAAAAGTTGATGATCGTGTGCCAGTTGTTATTGGCATTGGGGGGAACAGTACTTCAAATGTGGTTGAAAGCCTTTCGGATTTTTCTTTCGATAAAATAACGGCTGTATTAAGCTCCAGCCCAAGTTATAATAAGCCCTCGCAGGAAGGCATTTATCAACATTACGAAGCGATTGCAAAAGCCTCACCAAAACCTGTTATTCTTTATAATGTACCGGGCCGTACGGGCAGCAATATCACTGCAGAAACGACTATAAGGCTGGCGAACGATTTTAAAAATATTGCCGGCATCAAAGAAGCAAGCGGCAACATGGTTCAATGCATGCATATTCTGAAAAATGTTTCCGAAGATTTTTTATTTGTGAGCGGTGATGATCATATTTCGCTTCCTTTAATGGCCTGTGGCTCTGTGGGAGTCATAAGTGTAGCGGCTAATTGCTTTGCAAAAGAATTTTCAGATATGGTTCGGCTTGCCCTGAAAAATGATTTTAAAAAAGCCCAAAAACTACATTATAAGTTATTAGAAGGCTACGACCTTTTATTCGTAGAAAATAATCCTGCTGGAGTCAAAGCATTTTTATTTGAACTGGGATTAATAGAAAACGAATTGCGTTTGCCGCTGGTTCCATTAAGTACCGCTTACCATCAAAAAGTAAAAGACTTTATTTCTAAGATCTCTTAAGATTTCATCTTATGCCACAGATCATGAGGATTGCTTTGACTTGTTTTGTCCTGGGCATTAGCAATTTATGTTTTGCCCAGAATAAAGTGACTTTTCTTTTAAAACAACCGTCTTTGCTGCATTCCAGGGATAATATTTATGTGGCAGGAAGTTTTAATCTTTGGAATCCCGGTAATAATGATTTCCAATTTAAGAAAGCTTCCGGCGGACTTGATTCCCTCACCATCTCTTTGCCTGCCGGAACCTATGAGTATAAATTTACGCGTGGAGATTGGACAAAAGGCGAAACCAACACTGACGGTAGTGGAATACAAAACCGCGCATTAAAATTAACAGGCGATACAATTATAAATATTAAAGTACTGGGATGGAACGATGATTTCGCAACTGCGGTTTCACACGAAAAAAGGCACTCCGCTTCTGGAAATGTAAGCGTGATGGATACGGCTTTTAATATTCCTCAATTGAGCCGGACGCGAAGGATTTGGATCTATTTGCCTCCTGATTATGCTAAGTCAAAAAAATCGTATCCTGTTTTGTATATGCACGATGGACAAAATCTTTTTGACAATGCTACATCTTATTCAGGGGAATGGGGAGTCGATGAATTCCTGGATTCCATTTTTTTAGCTAAGAAAAAAGAAATAATCGTTATAGGAATTGATAATGGCCAGGCAAAAAGAATGAATGAATACAATCCCTGGGAATTTCAAAATTTTGGTAAGGGCGAAGGTGATAAATATGTTGATTTTTTAGTGAAAAATTTAAAGCCATACATTGATAAACATTATCGCACATTAAGCAATAAAAACACTACGTACATTGCAGGAAGCTCAATGGGCGGGCTTATTTCATTGTATGCCGTATTAAAATATCCGGAAGTATTCGGAGGCGCAGGAATATTTTCCCCGGCATTCTGGACTGCTCCAGGAATTGATAGCGCGGTGATTGCTACATCAAAAAAAATGAATTCAAGATTATTCTTTTATGCGGGTGGAAGAGAAGGCGATGCTATGGTGCCCGATATGATCAGGATCGAAAAAGAAATTAAAAAAAATTCTGTCTCTCCGACAAAAGAAATCATTGATCCCGAAGCAAAACATAACGAAGCTGCATGGAGAAAATGGTTTCCTTCGTTTTATGATTGGACGATAATTAAGTGAAAATTGAATTTCTACTTTTTCGCTTTCCACAACATCATACATCCAACATCGTACCTCGTACATTTTTTCACACCAAATAACAAACTCCTTCTTCGGCCAATTCTGTATTTTCAAAAATTTCGCAGGCTTCGTCCCTGAATTTTTCCAGGACATCATACATGGAAGAAAAATGCCCGATGATCAGCCTCTTCGCAGATGATCTTTGTGCAATCATCGCGGCTTGTTTTGACGTAGAATGGAAGCGGCTTTCAGCTTTCTTTTGAAGTTCGTCAAGATAGGTTGCTTCATGATAAATTAAATCAACCCCTTTTATTTTTTCACAAATAGATTCATCATAAGCTGTGTCAGCGCAGTAAGCATAGGATTTTGCAGGAGCATGGGGTGTAGTAACCCAATCATTTGGTATCACTTTATTTTGGGACGTAACAAAATCTTTTCCTTCGTGAAGCTGATCGTAAAATGAAGTGGGAATTTTATACTTTTTCGCTTGTTTGATGTCGATCTTTCTCCGGTTTTTTTTCTCCTGGAATTTAAATCCCCAGCATTCGATCCGGTGATTTACTCTGAAGCATTGTACGGTCATCTTTTTATCTGAAAAAATAATTTCTTCATTGTCTAATTCATGAAAATGCAGCGCATAAGACAGGCGTCCACCCGCCGCTTCAATTTGAATATTGATGATGGCCTCTAAATTTTTGGGAGCATAAATATGAAGATCATTAGTCCTGTTATTGAGGCCCAGACTGGTCAGCAAGCCAATGAGACCAAAATAATGATCGCCATGAAGATGAGAGATGAAAATATGGTTGATCTTACCGCGGCGTATTTTAAACAAATCGATTTGCATTTGTGTGCCTTCGCCGCAGTCTACCAGGAAAGTGTGTTCATCAGATTGAACAACCTGCGCGGTCGGATGCCTGCCATGAGCAGGAACCGCAGAATTATTTCCTAATATAGTTACAGCAATCACTTGTTATACATTTTTTCAAAGGATCAATTTTATCGTTTTATGGTTTCATTGTTAAATTGTTTTATTGTTGGGAGCCCTTCGCAAGTCAAACACTGCAACAATCTAACAATTTAGCCATTCATCAACCCAACAATGTCTAAAATAACTCCCGCTCTATTTCCTCCATCTGCACGATATCCCAGGCTTCACTTTCTGTGGGCGTTACATTCATTTCTTCTAAATATTCGTTCTTTTCCAGGAAGTCTTCGACATCGGGCTGAAATTTACAAAATACCATAGAATATTTGCTGTCATAAAATTTTTGCTGAATATTCAGTAATTCTGTAGCAGCCGGATCATCAATCGCTGTAACGTTTTCAAAATTGATTACGACATTTTTGATGGATTCTTGTAAATAAGGAAGCAGCATGTTGCGTAATTCTTCTGTCATATTTGCAGTCAAATTTTTATCTTGAACTGTAATGACATGCATTTTCTCTTTGGTATCAATTTTGAATTCCATGTTTTATAGTTTTCAACGGGTTTGGATCAAAGATATTAAAAGGAAAAAGAATTTATCAGAACACTTTCTAAAATAATTTTTTAAAATGTCACTAAAATGATCTGGCTGAATGTTCCAGATTGTCTTCCCTCATTTTTCCAGAAGCGCTCTTTTTGAAATTTAACCTTTTTTTAGACGAGTTTTCAACACCCTGTGCATTCTTTAAATCGTTTATTAATAGAATTTATTTATTATCATTGTACAGCATTTAAATAATTATAAATGGACAACAATTTCTCAACACAAGTAAAAGAGATCATATCATATAGCCGTGAAGAAGCTTTGCGGTTGGGGAATGACTTTATTGGAACCGAACACCTGGTCCTTGGCCTTATCAGAGATGGCGAAAATACCGCTATGAAAATTTTAAAATCTCTTAATGTAGATCTTTACGAACTACGAAAGGAGATCGAGTTGGCTGTAAAAGACAAGACGGGGAAAAATATCGCCAACATTAATTCATTGCCGCTTACGAAACAAGCTGAAAAGGTAATCAGAATTACTGTTTTGGAAGCCAAGACCAACAAAAGCCCCATGGTCGAAAGTGAGCATTTAATGCTTTCGATTTTGAAAAACAAAGAGAATATCGCTACGCAGATTTTAAACCAATTCGATGTAGACTACGATATGTTCAAAAGCGAATTAGGATATGTGAGAACTGATCCAAAAGCTGATTTCCAGGACGAGGAAAACGAAGAATTTGACGAAGAAAAAAAATCATTTTCACAACAGCGGCCCGCTAAAGGCAGCGCCGCACAGGCAAAATCAAAAACACCCGTTCTCGATAATTTCGGACGGGATATCACGCGGCTTGCCGAAATGGGCACTCTTGATCCAATTGTGGGTCGCGAGACTGAAATTGAAAGAGTTTCACAGATATTAAGCCGCCGTAAGAAAAATAACCCGATCCTTATCGGAGAGCCGGGAGTGGGTAAAACTGCAATTGTAGAAGGACTTGCATTAAGAATTATCCAAAGAAAAGTAAGCCGGGTTTTGTTCGATAAAAGGGTTGTATCGCTTGATCTTGCAGCGCTCGTTGCCGGCACAAAATACCGCGGACAATTCGAAGAAAGGATGAAAGCAATCATGAATGAATTGGAAAAAAATCGTGATGTCATTCTTTTCATTGATGAGATTCATACGATTGTAGGAGCTGGCGGCGCAAGCGGTTCCTTAGATGCTTCAAACATTTTTAAACCTGCCTTGGCGCGCGGTGAATTACAGTGCATCGGTGCTTCAACTCTGGACGAGTATAGAATGTACATAGAAAAAGATGGTGCTTTAGATCGTCGTTTTCAAAAAGTGATTGTCGAGCAGCCAAGCGTTGAAGAAACAGTTGAAATCCTAAACAATATCAAAAGTAAATATGAAGATTACCACAGCGTAATCTATGATAATGAAGCGATTGAGGCTTGTGTAAAATTAAGCGATAGATACATGACCGACAGGCTTTTACCGGATAAAGCTATTGATGTTTTGGATGAAGTAGGTGCGCGCGTTCACCTGAAAAATATTAATGTTCCGGAAGAGGTTATTGATCTCGAGAAAAAAATTGATGAGATCAAACATGAAAAAAATAAGGTGGTAAAAAGCCAACGCTTTGAAGAAGCTGCATCACTTCGCGATACAGAAAAAAGATTGCAGGAAGAATTGGAAAAAGCAAAAGTGGATTGGGAAGAAGAGAGTAAACACAAAAGATATCCCATTAATGAGGAGGCAATTGCTGAAGTTGTGAGCATGATGACGGGCATTCCTGTAAAAAGAATGGTGCAGGCAGAGACGGATAAACTTCGCAGAATGGCAGATGATCTGACTGCAGCTGTTGTTGGACAGGATGAAGGCATACAAAAAGTCGTGAAGGCGATTCAAAGAAACCGTGTTGGTTTAAAAGATCCGAAAAAGCCTATAGGATCATTTATCTTCCTTGGCCCTACTGGTGTGGGCAAAACAGAGTTAGCCCGCGCACTTGCAAGATATATGTTTGACAGCGATGACTCTTTGATCAGGATTGATATGAGTGAGTACATGGAAAAATTCACCGTTTCAAGATTGATTGGTGCGCCTCCGGGATATGTTGGATATGAAGAAGGTGGTCAGCTAACAGAGAAGGTTAGACGCAAACCTTATTCCGTCATCCTTTTAGATGAAATTGAAAAAGCGCATCCTGATATTTACAACATTCTTTTACAGGTGTTGGATGACGGCCAGTTGACAGATGGGTTAGGAAGAAAAGTGGACTTCAAGAATACGATGATCATTATGACTTCCAATATTGGTGCAAGGCAGTTGAAAGACTTTGGTGAAGGAGTTGGTTTTACCACCGCTTCAAGAATTGCCAACGCGGAAGAAAATAATAAAGCGGTCATCGAAAAAGCTTTGAAACGCACGTTCAGTCCCGAATTCCTGAACAGGATCGATGATGTTGTTATCTTTAACCAACTTACCGAGGAAAACATTTTTTCTATCATCGACATCCTCATGAAAGGTGTTACGAAGAGGCTTGACAATCTTGGGCTCACCTTAGAACTTACGGAAGAAGCCAAGAAATTTATTTCTGAAAAGGGTTACGATTCACAGTTTGGTGCCCGTCCACTACACAGGGCGATTCAGAAATATCTTGAAGATCCGTTAGCAGAAGAGATTCTCAATATGAATGTAAAAAATGGTGATGTACTGGTGGCTTCATTGGATAAAGAGAATTCGAAAATCACCTTTGAAGTAAAAGATAATAATTTAAAAAAGGAAAAAGCATCTGAAGTTTAGATAAAAGTGTAAAATTAAAAACCGCCGATTTGATTGGCGGTTTTTTTTATGCCCATTTTTTGCATTTTGTGTTTTTTGTGCCACTTTTGTGTTCATGAGTCCGAAGATTATCATCACCATTGATGGCTATTCCTCCTGCGGGAAAAGTACCCTGGCAAAGCAGCTTGCTAAAAAGCTGGGATACGTCTATGTTGATAGTGGCGCAATGTATCGTGCAATTACGCTTTATTTTCTGCGAAATAATGTGGATTTAAAAAATGAAAAAGAGATCAGGAAAGCGCTTCAAAATATTAGCCTTGAATTTATTGTCAATGATCAAAGCCAACATTCCGCTATTTATTTGAATGGTGAGAACGTGGAATATATTATTCGTGACCTTGTGATTGCCGAAAAAGTGAGCGAAGTCGCTGCCTTGAAAGATGTAAGAACATTTGCAGTAGCCGCTCAGCAATCGATGGGCATTGCAAAAGGGATCATCATGGATGGCCGCGACATCGGCACTACGGTTTTCCCCGATGCTGAAGTTAAAATATTTATGATAGCTGATGAAGCGGTAAGGGTTGAAAGGCGGTTTACAGAAATGTTTGACAAGAATCCAAATATCACCTTAGATGAAGTAAAATCAAACATCGCCATGCGTGATTACATTGACTCTAATCGTGATGTAAGCCCACTCCGCAGAGCCGCCGACGCGATCATTCTTGACAACACTAATCTTTCCCAAAAAGAACAATTAGAATTTGCTATGAGGCTGGTGAAATCACAACTACAGCCTGCCTGATATACTAATAAAATGCCTCATTTTTCTTTACAATGCCGATGAAGATGGTATCTTATCCTGGTAATAAATAATTCATGTGAGAGGCAACGTTTTTGCGAAACTTTCCGTTCTAATTTAAAAAAATGGTTGGAGAAATTAAGTATCGTAAAATCGAAATGCATTATTCGTCTTTGATTAAGCAAGTGAGAGCTCAAAGTCCGTAAGATTCAACATTGGAAAGAAATGTTGTTAAGTCTATGCGCAGCTTCATAATCACAAGCCGTATTGTAGGTCCGTCACTTTTGTTTTTCCCTTATAATGTCAAACACATTTTTGTAAATGATCACAATCATGTTTTTAAAATGATTCGTTTCACATCACCGCATTATCTTTGCATCACTAAAAAATTAGTCTTCTCACGTTGAAAATTGTTACTACCATATTTTTAACCATCACCATTTTTCTTCAAACGTTTAGCACGTATATTATCCAGGCCGATTTTTTTCTGAACCGCTCTTACATTGCTAAAAATTTATGCGTGAATCGCGAAAAGCCAAGGATGCAATGTAATGGTAAATGCTATCTCTCCAAAAAACTAAAGGAACAGGAAAACCAGGATCAGCAGGTGCCGGTTTCTAAAAATGAGCAATTTAATATTCAGCCTTTCTTTGTACCCGCGCCTTTCTTGCTGGTCAATACGGGTTCTGCAATAAAAATGAAATATTTCATTAAGAACGATCAGGCAGTCGCTTCTTTCTCTCAGCCAATATTCCATCCCCCGATCGCATAATTGTCCTCAGCAATTATTATTGATTTATCCCTTCACGGATAATCTATTTCTCATTTTACAATCTATTCAGACATGAATAAGCATATACGCTTAATAGTGCTGCTATTGATGGCGTTTGCCTATACCTTTGCACAAAAACCGGCGTAACGGAAAAGTCATAGACGTCGCTACCAACCTGGCTTTGCAGGGCGCAACGATCACAGATTTACAAAATCAAACCAATATTATTTCAGACCAAAACGGGAATTTTTCTTTATTAAAAAAGACGGATAGCCTACAAATTTCTTCTATCGGCTATCATACTCAAAAGCTGGCGGTAGCCAGTCCGGAATTGGTAATTTATTTAACACCTTCATTTGGTAATCTCAATGAAGTCATTGTTTCCGGCAGCAGGGAAGTTCAGAAGCGTACCGAGGTTCCGGTGGCGATCAATGTCATTTCAAAAACACAGATCAACGATACAAAAGCTACACGCCTTGATATGCTCGTGAATAAAGTTCCCGGCGTGTTTATGGTGGATCTCGGCAACGAGCAGCACAGCATGTCGGTTCGCCAGCCTTTGGGTTATAGCAGCCTTTTCTTATACCTAGAAGATGGAATTCCTATAAGGACTGTTGGCGATTTTAATCATAACGCATTGATAGAAGTTAACCAGGCATCTTTGCAACGGATAGAAGTAATTAAAGGCCCGGCATCTTCTTTATATGGAAGCGAAGCAGTCGGTGGCGCGTTGAATTTTATTACGCAATCCCCCACTCCTTTTCTTTCAGGAAAAGTTCAGGCGGAAGTTGGAAGTCTTGGCTATAAACGGACAGATGTCAGTGTTAGCAATACTTTCGGAAAGCTGGGGATTTATTTGGGCGGGTATTACGCCAACCAGGATCAAAAGATTACCGAGCACAATGACTTCAATAAAACGGCGCTTACTTTGAGAGCTGATTATGCGTTTAATGACAAAACAAAATTGGTAACGGTAGCAGATTATATCAATTACAAAACGGACCAGAAAGGTGGCCTTGATAGCGCTCATTTTTATAATAAGGACTATTCAAGTTTTTATCGGTTTACCTACAGAAAAGTGGATGCTTTTCGCCTGAGAAGCACATTGACCAAAGATTGGAACGAAAGTGAAAAAACTACATTTACGCTTTTCTACAGAAACACTTCTATTGGCCAAAATCCTTTTTATTATATTGGAAATGTTGCCGGAAGTGCTTCAAAAGCAAAAGGCCAGGTCAATGATGACGCGTTTAACAGTTATGGCGCAGTCATTCAGCATTCAAAAAAATTCGACGCGATTAACTTAAAATGGATCACGGGCGTTAGTGCGGATTATAGTCCCGCTACCTACCTGGCAAAATTTATCAACATCGATAAAGATCCAAACGGTGTGTATTATCAATACCAGGCAACGGATAGCGTGCTCACGGATTACAAAGTGGACTTGTTGAACACCGCTCTCTATACCCAATTTGAATATAGCCCGGTCAAGAAGCTAAGGATCGTGGCTGCAGCACGTTATGACAGGCTGGATTATAAATTTGACAATCATTTGCCATCAAATGCCTATACCGGTGCGCCGGATGCGACGAATCACTTTGACCATTTCACGCCTAAGGTTGGCCTGACCTATGACTTTGGGCAAAACAAAGGCATGTATGTGAATTACAGCGTGGGCTTTGCTCCACCGAACATTACGGATTTATATAGTGGTGTGAAAGTGCCGACACTCAAACCCTCATCTTATAATAACTACGAAATAGGCGGCTGGCTTGCATTTGCCGGAAGTAAAGGTTATGCGGAAGCTTCCCTCTATCAATTAGATGGCAAAAATGAAATCGTGAGCACACGATTACCCGATGCTACTTATCAAAATCAAAACGCCGGCAGAACAAGCCATAAAGGCATTGAATTAAATATAAAATATGCACCGGTGGAAGATCTTAATTTTCGTATAGGCGGCACTGTTGCGCAGCATAAATATGTGGACTATGTGCTTCAGGGAAAAAGCTTTTCAGGAAATGACATGGCACAATCCCCTGCCTATATTTTAAACGGAGAAGTAACATATAAACCCGGATATCTAAAAGGTTTTAGAATTGCATTGGAATGCCAGAGCCTCGGGTCATATTATACCGATCCGCAAAACACTTCTAAATACAAGGGCTTCGCGGTCTTTAATGCGAGAATGGGATATGCATTCGGAGCATTTGAGGGTTGGGTTAACTGTATTAATCTTACAGATAAAAATTATGCAGTTACGGTTGAGAAGAGCGCCTATGGCACCAGCTACCGGCCAGGTCAATTGAGGGCGCTGAATGTGGGGGTGGCTTATCATTTCGGAAAGAATTAATTGCATTGTATTGTTGTATTGCTATATGGCGAAATTGTTTATTCACTTGAACAATAGAACATTCAACATACAACAATTCAAAAAAAAATTTTAAAAATCATGAAAAACTTAAGTTTTTTAATATTTATCGTCAGTGGATTTATACTTTACTCATGTTCCGGCAGCAATGCGAAAACAAATATGATTGTGTCAAATGAAACACAAATTGACACCACTGAAGGATCCTGTCCTTTTCTTACAAAAGATAATAAAGGAAACATCGTTTTGAGTTGGATCAGGAAAATAGATTCTGCCAAAAGTATTTTTACTTATGCTGTGTCTACCGATAAAGGAAAAACGTTTGGCCTCCCGATAGAGATTCCCGGAAGCAATAATGTGCAGCCGCATGGAGAAAATATGCCGAAAATTATCTTTAAACCGTCCGGCGAAATCATAGCAGTTTGGGGCGCAGCGAACCCGAGCCCGAAGAACGCTTATTCGGGAATGGTATATTATGCCCAATCTTTTGATAACGGAAAAACATGGAACCAGCCTGATAAGCTTGTGCATGATACCTCAGGATTTGACCAGCGTTATTTTGATGTAGCGTTATTGCCCGGCGGCGAAGCCGCGATTGTTTGGCTTGATAACAGAAAGAAAACAACTGAGGAAGGCTCTGCATTGTACTATGCCGAAACGAAAGCTGATGGCGGTTTTCAAGATGAGCGCCTTGTGAGCGAGCCTTGTTGCCCATGTTGCCGGACAGACCTGTTTGTTGACAGCAAAAAAAATATTCATATACTGTACAGGGCCATCATCGCCGATACTATCCGGGATATGGTGCATACAATATCCTCCGATAATGGGAAAACTTTTTCACTGCCACAGCGGATCAGCCAAGACAATTGGGTGATCAGTGGATGTCCGCACACAGGTCCGGCGATTGCAGAAAATAAAGCCGGCATTCAATTCACATGGTTTACAGCCGGTGGTGCTGCCGGCGTTTATTATTGTAATTCAAAAGACAATGGCAAAACTTTTTCTCCCAGGGAAATGGTGAGCGGACCGGCGGCAAAACATTGCCAGATTACCTCTGTCGGTGACGATCATACGGTTATTGTATGGAATGAAAATTTTACCACAGGAAATAATTCGTCGTCACGGATCGGATTAGAAATGCGCAGTGCGGGTGGCAGTAATCCTGTTAAAGAATTTATTACTCCGCAAAATGGAACCGCTTCTTTCCCGGTAATAAAAACGCTCGACGACAAAACGGTATTTGTTGCTTACACAGAAAGCGTGAAGGATAAAGATTACGTGCGATACAGAGTTGTGAATATGTAAAGGCTTAATTATGCAAAGCCAATCAAAAGATGAATTAAAAATTTGAGTTTCCTCATAAGTCAAAATATAGAAAATTAATATTCACACATAATTAAATTTCACGCAAACGTTTGTTTTGTAGCGGTCTCACTAAGAAGGTCAAAAATATTTTTTTGAATAGCCGAATGTGCTTGTTCTTATAGTTTATTTCTCTATTTTCACTTGTCGCAACATTGGTATTTACTTGCGCATTTGTATTTAGTTTCTTTTTTTTAAAAATAATTTTTCACTGATTTAGATTTTCACAAACAAGACAATTATGAACCAAACGCTGACTGCTACCAAACCTAATTACACTACGCAAATTGCCATCATCGGTATTTTGTTTTTTATTTTCGGATTTGTAACATGGCTTAACAGTACGCTTATCCCCTACCTGCAAATCGCATGTGAATTGCAGACTTCTGAAGCGGTGCTCGTCACATTTGCATTTTATATTTCTTATGCTGTAATGGCCTTTCCTTCTTCGTGGGTATTAAAGAAAACCGGCTTTAAAAAAGGAATGATGTGGGGATTGATATTGATGGCTTTGGGCGCTTTGGTTTTTATTCCCGCTGCGCAAACAAGAACATACGGATTATTTCTTACGGGCTTATTCGTCATCGGTACCGGGCTTGCTTTATTGCAAACCGCGTCCAATCCTTACATCACGATTCTGGGACCGATTGAAAGCGCAGCAAAAAGAATTAGCGTAATGGGTATTTGTAATAAGGGCGCCGGAGCGCTTGCGCCTTTGATCATGGGCGCATTTTTATTGAAAGATTCGGAGGCGCTCATCAACAGGTTGACAACGATGAACGTTACCGAAAAAGCGGTTGAGCTAGATGCGCTGGCATCAAGAGTTATTGTTCCTTATATTATTATAGCGGTAGTTCTGGTTGCCCTTGCCATATTCATTTATTTTTCAAGCTTGCCAGAAGTAAAGGCAGAAGGCGAAGAAGCGGATGAGAAGGCGGTTGGTCAAAATGATGGTAAAACTATTTTTAGCTTTCCGTATTTGTGGATGGGTTTTGTTGCGTTGTTTTTATATGTTGGCGTGGAAGTGATGGCCGGTGATATTATCCAGGTGTATGGAAAATCGATTGGCATCAGTCTCGACATTGCCAAGCATTTTACTTCCTATACAATGATTGGCATGTTGATCGGATACCTGTTCGGCATCGTAGCGATTCCAAAATATATTTCACAAACGCGGGCTTTAAAAGGCTCGGCGATTTTAGGAATCATCTTTTCTTTATTAGCCATATTTACTTCGGGTTACAATTCAGTATTATTTATCGCTTTATTAGGATTGGCAAATGCATTGGTGTGGCCTGCCATCTGGCCGTTGGCAATTCATGGCCTGGGAAGATTCACTAAAACAGGATCAGCATTATTAGTTGTCGGAATCGCAGGTGGGGCCGTAATACCAAAATTATGGGCGAGCCTTGGAGAAAGTGTTGGTTTTAAACAAGCTTTCTGGATCATGGTTCCGTGCTATCTCTTCATACTTTATTTTGCGGCCTATGGACATAAATTAGGTATCAAAAAAAAGGCGGACATTAAAGTTGTTTAACAATAACTCTGTGGCCAAACGATTTTTAAACCTTTATAAAAGTTTAAATTTGCATTGCAGAAAAGCAAAAACAAATGCATATTAAAGATCATCAGAAGCGGCCGGGAGTCCTTAATTTATTATTGTGTAAATGCCCAAGATGCCGCCAGGGCGATATGTTTGTTAAACAAAAAGCTTACACCAAGGGATTCATGAAAATGCACGATACCTGCCCGGTATGTGGACAATATTTTGATTTGGAGGTTGGTTTTTATTATGGCTCCGGCTACGTCAGTTATGGCATTACAGTTGGGTTTAGCATAGTAACATTTCTTTTGTGGTGGGCTTTGATCGGCATTTCGCATAGCGATAACCGTATCTTTTACTGGCTCATAATAAATGCTTTCCTGATACTTGCTCTGCAACCAGTCTTTATGCGATTGGCGCGCGTGTTTTGGCTGGCTCTTTTTGTGAAATATGATCCGGATTGGAGAATTCATCCCCCGGAAATCCCGGAAAGAACCAATGAAGCGATGAAAAATACCTGGTAACACTTTCGATTAATCTTCCACTAATTGTATCCCGGTTTTTGTAAACGAGATCTTATGTTGTTTATATAAACTTCCGGTTGTCATTTTGAAAGTCTTCTTGCTCATTGCAAAAAAGGAATAAATGTCTTCCGGCGAAGATTTATCATGATAAGGAAGATAACCATCATTCTCTTTCAATAACCGTAATATCTTTTCTGATTCATCTTCTACCCTGTTGTAGCCTGGCTTTCCTGCGGCAACATCTATTTTATTCTCAGGCAAAATATTTTTTATAAATCCTTTGAAACGGTCTCCGATATTGATATTGCGATAGATCTCGTTGTTATGTAAAATGCCTTTATGAATGTTATTGATGATCACTTCATAACCAATATCAGTTTGGCGATAAACAATCAAATCCACTTCATCCTTTACATTTAAGGTTAGCGTTTCGTTAGATAAAAATGGCTCTAATTTTTGCGTAGCGGCCAAACGACCTGTCTGCTCATCCTTTACAATCTTCACCAAATATTCACCATTGGCGGCCATGAATCCAACAATTTTTGATTTCGGAATAAACAGATCTTTCATCAATCCCCAATCCAAAAAAGCTCCCTGGTGCGTTACGCTTATAGCTTTTAGCTTCACAATATCGCCTAATACACCTAAGGGCTTTTGAGTGGTAGCAATCGGCCTGTCTTCTCCATCATGATATAGAAAAACTTCCAGCTCATCACCAATTTTAGTTCCTGCAGGAACAAATCGTTTTGGCAATAAAATGCCCACATCTCCATCGTCAAGAAATACGCCCATCGATTTTTCCTTGATCACTTTTAACACATTATATTCACCCATTTTTACCATAACCCAAAATAAATATTAAAAGACAAAGGTAATTATAAGAAAATGCAGAAAACTACTTTTTGGCTTTTCACAAGAGCTGTTAACAGATTTTAAAATCCCAAACTTGCCGGTTGCGCGCTGCGAGAGAATTTATTCGTTCTAAGAAAGTATCAAAAATTATTCATGCCTCGCTTCTTAATATTTTGGAAATTGCGCAAATGAATTTTTCAGAAAATACTAAACTTCCACATCGCTATTTTATCATTAACAAACCATACAACATGGTTTCGCAATTTGTAAGTCCGCATAAAGTTGGTTTGCTTGGCGATCTTGATTTTAAATTTCCTGAAGGCATTCATGCGGTAGGCAGATTGGATAATCATTCTGAAGGATTATTAATTTTAACGACCAACAAAAAAGTAACGCGATTATTATTTTCCGGAAACGTGCCTCACAAAAGAGTTTACCTCGTTCAGGTAAATAGAAAAGTAACAGAAGAAAGTCTGTCTAAATTAAGAAACGGAGTTTCTATTCGCGTAGAAGGCGGAGGAAATTATATTACACCATCATGCGAAGTGGAGCTGGTGGAGCAGCCTGAAAAAATATATGTTTTTGCAAAAGAAACTCCGGAATATGGCGCACATACCTGGCTGGTGATTACCTTATATGAAGGTAAATATCGACAGGTAAGAAAGATGATTGCAGCAATTCATCATCGTTGCAAAAGACTAATAAGAATAAGAATTGAAAATCTTTTTTTAGAAGATCTGCAACCGGGCTGCGTGAAAGAAATCGATGAAAAAATTTTCTTCGAAAAATTGAACATTGAGTTTCCATAAAAAATTCCCATCAAAATGAATTATCCAAAACCAATTTATAGTTTGAATCAGGAAATCGTGAAAAGCCAAAATGTAGAAATATTCAATTTATTAAGGAAAGAAACCGCTGATGATAAGCTTTTCTTTTTTTAAAGCCACTCATATTTTATTAAAATAAATTTCTAACTTTCATTCCGGTTAAAAGATTAGCGGAAGTAGCTCACCTGGTAGAGCGACAGCTTCCCAAGCTGTAGGTAGCGGGTTCGAGTCCCGTCTTCCGCTCAAAAATTGAAAAAAATCACTGATATCCAGACAACACAATGCCATGAAAAAATTCATGGCATTGTGTTTTAAATTAATACTGACAAAAATTATCCTTGTGTAGTTTCGCCGATTTTTCCATCAAGGTCAATGTACTGTCCATCTTTCAAGGTTACTTTTTGACCATCTTTTGAGACAATTTCGCCATTGATTTTTACGGTTGTTCCGCTGGCAAGCGTTACGTCTTTTGCCATTTCTGAAATTTTACCACTTTTAACTTCCCACATCTTATTGTTTTTAAAAACATACACATCTTTTTGTTGTGCAGGTTGCGCATGTTCTGTGGGCTCAGTTGTTTTCGTTGGGTTAGTGTCCTGGGCGAAAGCTCCAAAAGAAAGTGCTACCGCGATCGCTGATAAAAATAGATTCTTCATGGTTTGTTTTTGTTTTAATAGTTAGGATTTAAATTAAATTCAGGCGTTGAGTTTCCAAAACCATACCAAGAGAAAAATTTATTTTGTGAAAAAGAAATTTGTTCAAAAAAAATCCGTCTTAACTGACCGTTAATCAATCAGTTACAAAAAAATGTTATAAAAAGCAAAAAACAAGACCAATCAATTTTCTTTGAGGTTTTCCTATATAAAAATGATAATTCGGTTAGAGAAATGCTTATATAAATTGGAAAAATAAGTTGCGTTGATTGAGAAATAAAAACTATTTTTTTATAAAATGAGATTTGGTATTGTCAGAAACTTTTTCCTTTCTTCGTTTAAGATTCTTATCAGATTTTATGATTGAGAAAAAGAATTTTTGATTTAAAAATGCCTGGATGGACTGGCCCACCGGCCTTTAACATGGCATTAATGTTGACCATTATACCATTCCTTTAAAAACTTCGTTTCTTTGATAAAATTATTGACAGATTGACAAGTGAAAAAAATATATGAATAAAAACTATTACCTGGGCGGACCTGAAGATGAAATGGAATTTATGCCCATAATTCCCCTGCACGAAAATGACGATGCAAATGACGAACAAGTGATCCCTGCTGAATTACCGCTGCTTCCTTTGAGAAATACCGTTTTGTTTCCCGGCGTGGTTATTCCCATTACTGTTGGCCGTGATAAAAGTATAAAAGCCGTAAATGATGCTTACAAGGCTGACAAATTGGTAGGTGTTGTATCCCAAAAAGACAGTCTGGTGGAAGAACCAACTGTGAGTGATCTGGTGGACATCGGAACCGTTGCAAAAATTATCAAATTAATTAAGATGCCTGATGGCGGCACCACCGTTATCATCCAGGGTAAAAAGCGATTCAAGATCGATGAGATCACTTCTGATGATCCTTATTTCAAAGCAAAAATTACTGTGCTCACAGATGAGGAATTAAAAGACGATAATGACTTCGACGCGATGGTCGCTTCGATCAAGGAACTCGCCGGACAGATCATCATGCTCTCGCCTAATCTACCATCTGAGGCGACGATCATTTTGAAGAACATTGAAAATCCTGCTTTCTTAATTCATTTTGTAAGCAGCAACCTGAACAGCAATATTGCTGAAAAACAAAGGCTGCTCGAAATTCAAAATATAAAAGCCCGCGCTGAAGTCTTGTTGAATTTGTTACAGACAGAATTACAATATGCTGAATTAAAAAATAAGGTTACCAATAAAACCCGCGCTGAGCTCGATAAGCAGCAAAAAGATTATTTTTTGCAACAACAGCTTAAAGCGATCAAAGAAGAATTGGGCGGCGACAATGTTGCCGAGGTAAAGGAAATGCAGAAAAAAGCTGAAACAAAAAAATGGCCCGCTGCTGCAAAAGAAATGTTTAATAAAGGTGTTGAGAAACTCGAGCGCATGCATCCTTCCACTCCTGATTATTCTGTGGTTTATAATCACCTTGACCTGATGCTCGAGCTTCCATGGGAAGAATATACCAAGGATCAATATGATTTTAAAAAAGCAAAAAAGATTCTTGATCATGATCATTACGGCATGGAAAGAATTAAGGAAAGAATCCTTGAATACCTTGCAGTATTAAAATTGAAAGGCGACATGAAAAGCCCCATACTTTGCTTTGTCGGCCCTCCGGGAATTGGGAAAACATCGCTGGGTAAAAGTATTGCCAATGCGATCAACAGGAAATATGTAAGGGTGAGTCTCGGCGGCCTTCATGATGAAAGCGAAATTCGGGGTCACCGTAAAACCTATATAGGCGCCATGCCGGGAAGGATATTACAATCCATCAGGAAAATAAAATCTTCGAACCCGGTGATGATACTTGATGAAATTGATAAAGTGGGAACAGATTTTCGTGGCGATCCATCGTCCGCATTGTTGGAAGTATTGGATCCTGAGCAGAACAATAATTTTTATGACAATTATCTTGAGCTTGAATACGATTTGAGCAAAGTTCTCTTTATTGCGACAGCGAATAATTTGCAAAATATTCAACCCGCATTGCGCGACCGTCTGGAAATAATCGATTTGAGCGGCTATGCAGTGGAAGAAAAAATAGAAATTGCAAAAAGGCATTTGTTACCAAAACAAAAAGATGCGCATGGCTTATCAGATGTTTCCTTCAAAATAAGCGATGCGGTGCTGGAAAAGATTATTTCAGATTTCACGCGCGAAAGTGGCGTTCGTGAGCTGGACAGGCAACTCGCCAGCGTGATGAGAAAACTTGCCCGTGAATATGCGGAAAAAGGAAAATTGAAACCTACCGTTAGCCTGAATGATGTTGATAAGGTGTTGGGCAAATCCAGATATAGCAACGAAATGTACAAAACTGCAAACATGCCGGGAGTGGCTGTGGGCCTGGCTTATACGTATGTCGGTGGCGATATTCTTTTTATAGAATCTGCGATAAGTGATAATGGGAAAGGAGATTTAAAACTTACCGGCAATCTGGGAAATGTGATGAAAGAAAGCGCTTCCACCGCGTTAAGCTACTTGCAAACCAATGCGAAAAAGTATGGAATCAACCCCGAATTATTTCACAAGAAAAATGTGCACATCCATGTTCCGGAAGGAGCTGTGCCGAAAGACGGGCCAAGTGCCGGTATTACCATGATGACGGCGCTCGCATCATCTTTCACCGGAAGAAGAGTAAAACCTTATCTCGCGATGACCGGTGAAATCACGCTACGCGGCCAGGTGCTTCCTGTTGGTGGCATTAAAGAAAAAGTTCTGGCTGCTAAAAGATCGGGTATTCGTGAGATCATCATGAGTGCGCAGAATGAGAAAGATGTAAAAGAGATTAATCCGAACTATATAAAAGGATTAAAGGTGAATTATGTCAAAACCATGCAACAAGTGCTGGACCTCGCTTTGATGTAATAGAATTGAAGAAACGTCTTTCGTTTTAAATGAAATTGTTTAGGTGAAATCCAACGCATCATTGATTTCGTAAATGAATTACTGACACATCCGGTAGTTATCGGATCAGCAGGGTTAATCCCTGGGGTTGTTAAAAGGGTTGAAATAGAAAATTCTCCTGGTTTCCACCGGGAGAATTTTTTTTATGAGGAATGTCCGCCGGGTGATCCGGCGAATCTTTAAACAACTCAAAACATAGAAATCCATGTTTTTGCTGCGCTCAGCAAAAAGCAGATAACCACTTTCAATAAATTAGTTGGGAATTATTTGATCTCCATAGTCAACACCTTTTGGTTTTCGAAAAAACCTTCCAGTTCATCGCCGACGTTGCATTCTCCGACTCCTGCAGGTGTCCCCGTAAAAACGAGGTCGCCAATGTTGAGCGAAAAATAATTGGAAATATTAGAAATAATCTTGTCGATTGAAAAGATCATTGATTTGGAATTATCCTTTTGTACAACTTCCCTGTTTTTTGAAAAAGAGAAGTTGATATTTTTTTTGTCGATTGAAGGCGTGAGATCAATAAATGTCCCTACCGCCGCAGAATTATCAAACGATTTTGCCTTTTCCCACGGCAAGCCTTTTTCCTTCAGCTTTTCCTGGATATCCCGGGCTGTAAAATCGATACCAACCGTAATAGCGTTGTAATAATTAGCCGCATGTTTTTCCTGGATGTATTTACCGTTTTTGCAAATGCGTACCACTAATTCGGCTTCATAATGCAATTCATTTGTAAACTCCGGATAATAGAATGGTGTGTGGCCTAACACCAGTGCGCTCTTTGGCTTCATAAATATTACTGGCTCATCAGGCACTCCGTTGCCCAATTCCTTCGCATGATCAGCGTAATTACGCCCGATACAAAATATTTTCATATTAAAGCAGGTTTAGTTAGGCTTTTCAAAGGTTCTGCGAAAATATAGAAAAGAAAATGAAAAACGAATTTATCTATGAATTAGATGCATTAAAAATCAGGTTGTTAATGCTATTCATTGTTCTGTCAATTCCTATACTTGCAAAATCTTCAATAACGCCCAAACATTTATCAATTTTTAATTTAACCAATGCCATTTCTTCCGGTCGCCATTTACTCAAAACAAAGTCAACCTGCGTTCCTTTAGGGAACTCATTTCCAATGCCAAACCGTAGTTTAGGATATTCATTGGTTCCCAGGATCTGTTGAATGTCGCGCAAGCCATTATGTCCCGCATCGCTTCCCCCTTTTCTTAATCGCAACTTGTCCAGCGGGAGGGCCAGGTCATCCACGATCGTTAAGGAATTTTCAATACTTATTTTTTCTTTGTCCATCCAGTATTTAACCGCTCTCCCACTCAGATTCATGAAAGTGGTTGGTTTTATGCAAACGAAAATTTTGCCTTTAAATTTTATCTCAGCCACATCTGCCAGTCTTGATGACTGAAAAAAAACATTATGCTTCAAAGCGAATGCGTTCAAAACGTCAAAACCTATATTATGCCTTGTGTGGGCATATTCGTTTCCGGGATTTCCAAGGCCCACTATTAAAAACTTAGCCATGCAACGAAGATAAATTGATTATCATTTGATTGTAAAAAATTATTCGTATTTTATCCCGCTTTCACCATCTTTTTGATCCCGTCATCATAGGTTTCTGGCCTGAACGAAAATCTCCTTGTAAATTTCTCACTATTAAAGAAATAGTCCCTGTCATATTGATAAAGCATTTCTCTAAGTTCTTTCACTATTGGAATGAAAATCCCTAAAACCGAGATCATGGTTTTTGAGAGAATATAAAACCGCGGCTTCACACTCATTTCTGCACCAATTTTTTCTATAAAATCTTTGCCGGTAAGTCTTTCAGACGATGTGGGCAAATGCCAGCTTTGATCGTATGCATCTGCGGTGTTTCCCAACAGTGCTGTCGCTTTTGCTGCATCAGGCGTGAACGTAAATGAGTGACTCTTTCCGGCGTCCGCTTGCCAAAAGGCTTTTTTATTTTTTTTGAAATTATCCAAAACCATAATGCCCAGGGGACTTGAAGCTATCCCGGGGCCATAAAAATCAGCACTTCTGGCAACAAGCGCCGTCAACCTTCCTGCATCTATTTCGGCAAGAAGCATTCTTATTAACTCCGCGCGCACCTTTCCTTTTTTGCTTGCCGGATCGACACGTGAATTTTCCGTCATATTGTTCATTTCGTCGGGAGCATAGAGATAAACGTTATCAAGAAACACAAGTTTTGCCTGATGTTTTTGACAGGCATCAATTACGTTTTTCATCACAACGGGCCATTGGCGTTGCCATATTTTGAGTTTATACTCCAGCCCGACCGTCAGATACACGATTTCGGAGCCTGCCACGGCATTGTCGACATCACTGGCGTTAGTAAGATCAGCCTTGAAAAGTTCATCAGTCTCGTTGACCTTTTTTGGATTGCGCGCGACCAGCCGGATCTTATCGGTGTAGGTTAATAATTCTTTTGCGAGCGGCTTTCCTATCGCGCCTCCGGAGCCTAAAATTGTTTGCATCAATTGGATTTTTTTGTAAAGCTATTTAAATGAATACTAATACGAATTTGAATAAATTAAACGGACAATGGCTAATTTAAAAATCACCATTTGAACCTATCAGTCAATTCTAAATCAAATTACTAAATAAATGAAGATTTCGCACTTTATCATTTAGTTTGACAGGATTTTTTTCCAGCATTCATTCGGTTTCCCGTGTCCTCCGTTCAGCTAAAAATAAGCCGATCATCACCATTGCGATACCGAGAACGGTATAGAACCCGATATGATCGCCTAAGGTGACGGCAGCAAGTGCAAATCCGAATGCCGGACAAAGGAATAGCCAAAGCCCCGCTTTTACCGTATTTGTTTTTAAAAGCCACAACCATAATTGCACCGCGAAAACAGAAACTGCAATGGCAAGCCACAACACTGATCCCCAAAAAGTAACGTTGAATTGGTTGTGGCCCGGACGATATTCTATTAAAGTAAAGGGCAGTAGCATTAGTCCGCCGATCAACGTTTGCCATCCGTTGATCACCAGTAAATCAAGACCTGTCCAGCTTTTAGCAGAAAAATAAATGGCCCCAACGGAATAAGATAACATGCTAAACAATAGAAGCAGCAAACCGCTGGTTGAAATGGAAGCGTCTTTTAACAATGGCCAGGACGCGCATACAACACCAGCCGTGCCAAGCAGCAACGCTATAATTACATTCACATTTAGTTTCTTCTTTAAAAAAAAGATGGAAAGAAAGCTGATGAACAATGGATTGGTGGCGATTGATAATGCGCCAATTCCTGCTGTCACCTGCTGCATCGCTATCACATAACAGCCCAGGTAGATCGTGATGTTCAGCAATCCATAGATCGTTATTTGTTTCCATTGTCTCCCCGACGGTAATTTTTGATTGCCTAAAACATGGGCAAAGAAAAGCATAGCAATACCACCGATTGCAAACCTGACCTGTGCGATCACCAATGGTTGTGCTACTTTCAAACCTATTTTGGTGGCTGATGCGGCAGATGCCCACAGAAAAGCAAACCCCACTCCGGCCGCTATCCATTTATACTGTTTGTTGATGCTGAGTCTTTTTAATTTTGCCAAATATAAAAACACAACATTTGAGATTAAGAAAAACTTTTTACAGGTATTTTAAAATAAGTCAAATTACGTTACTATAAAATTCCAGGCATCTTAGTTTTTGTAAAACATAATGCGAAATAATTTTAATAATAATTAACTGTTTTATAAAGATTTATAGTTTAATCTATCAGCGATAGAAATTATCTTCGCCCGACTCTAAATGAATTTTTTTCAAGCTATGGATGCATTTTTCGAACTATTAAAACAACTCATCAACCCTGATTGGATAATGGCCCATGGCGGATTATTTTTAATCGCTTTTATCATCTTTGCAGAAACCGGCTTGTTTGTGGGATTTTTTCTTCCGGGCGATTCATTGCTTTTCATTACAGGCATGATT
The DNA here is from genome assembly GCA_963706775.1 of uncultured Chitinophagaceae bacterium. Taxonomy (GTDB): domain Bacteria; phylum Bacteroidota; class Bacteroidia; order Chitinophagales; family Chitinophagaceae; genus Ginsengibacter. The sequence continues at coordinate 70,070 of CAVPNF010000015.1, read as the reverse complement.
ATCGCCGGCGCAAAAAACAATCCTATTCCTTTCGATAGTCATCCGGTAAATCTTGTGTTCTGGATTGTTATCCTTACGCTCGCTGCTATTATCGGCAACATGGTTGGATATTGGTTTGGCAAAAAATCCGGGCCCTTGCTTTTTGAGCGAAAGGAAACCTGGCTTTTCAAGAAAAAACATTTGCAAAGCGCCCACGACTTTTACGAAAAAAGAGGAGGCACTGCAATCATCGTAGCGAGATTTTTACCGGTAGTCCGCACTTTCGCACCCATCGTTGCGGGCGTGGTTCATATGAGCTATAAAAAATTCATTTCTTTTAATATTATCGGCGCTGTTTGCTGGATCGCGAGCTTAACATCGCTTGGATTTGTGCTCGGCGAAAATGCATGGATCAAGGAACATTTGGAGTGGATCATTATTGGCCTCGTGATTGTAACCACAGCGCCTGTTGCATTCAAAATGTTTTTCAGCAAAAAGACAGAACCTGCGACCGTGCCTTTAGAAAATGCAGAGAAGGAAGAAGTGGCTTCGATGTAATTTTTCCCCGAAAAAAAGATATTTTAAAAACTGACCTCGTCAGTTTTTTTTATTTTGAGAAAGATTGATGTCATTCCCGCAAGACTAGTTCTCTTCCCTGAAATATACTTTGTAAAAATTCATGTTCATTTTTTCATCGAATCCTTTTTCAATCAGCTCATTATTTCCGTGAATATAGATGTGGAAATTCTTATCGAGTTTTAGGACGCTCTTGTAGGCCCTCGCCTGCTTTTTCACTGCTTGTATCGCGATCTGGAAATTGTCGGGAACCTCGGTTTCGTATTCTTGTTCATAATTTTTTTTATATTCTTTAAATGATTCTATACCTCTTGAATCGCCAATCACTTCTGAAGAAAATTCGTCCATATTGAATTCTTCTTTTTCTTTAAAATAATTCATAGAGCGATTTAGCATGTCAATCTTTTGTGCTTTCGTGATATCATACACTTCATCTATTTTTTCAGTCACGAAATTTTTATAAATGCTTAGCGCATTATGCGTTTGGTTATAATCATCATTACGGATCGCAAGCTTTAAAAATTCATCAATCCAGTAAACCGTTTCGCCACCTTTGTTGGTATTGTCAATTACGGCCACTTTATAGCCTTCGGCTTTATCGGTATTAAATACCAGGCAACCTTTGTCCAGCTTTTTTATATTGATCGCTTCCTGCTCATAGTCCATTTCAAATCCTTCTTTATCAGGAAATACTTTTAAATACGTCTCTTTAGATTCTGATTTAAAAATGCCAACGGCTTCCCACAACTCTCCTTCTATCTGGAGATTTGAAAAATGAACAATATACAACTCGCCGGATTTAATTTTCGGATGACTGGACACATCATATAAATGTTTGGTGATCTGTTCAGAATTTTCGTGAAATGATTCTGAATCGCTAAAAATTTTATTTACAAAGTGATACACTTCATTTAGCTGTAAATCATTGCTGGGATGCGAAAAGCGATACACTTCATTCACCTTTTCGAAAGGAGCCAAAAAATATTGCAACAATAATTTATTCAACGTTTCATCTGTCATGGAAAAAGGCTCCGCAGATAATTTATATTTTTCGTCTAATAATTTATTGCCACACTGATGAATAGAAATGGTATTTAAAGTCGCTTCGAAATAGGAGATCATGGATAACTGGTTTACTAAAATGTACTATTGAATTTTTGAGAAACGCGGCAAAGAAAAGTAATTCTGATAATCAAAAGGAATTTTTATTGTGAATACTGCACGAGATAAGTTGTATTTGCATTGGCTTTGGCCAAATATTATTTACCGAAATTGTTTTTGGGGAAACCTCCGTGTGGCTATCGATGACTCATAAGCGAAAAAGTAGATTTCTGTCTTTTTGTAATTTTTTTTAAATTTATTTCACTTTAATAATTTAAAAATTAAAATCATCATGAATACAATTGGCTATTTTGAAATACAATCTTCTGATTGTAAAAGAGACATAAAATTTTATGAAACGATTTTCGGCTGGAAGTTTATAAAAGAAGAATTTGTGCCAATAGAATATTATAGAATTGAAACTGGCAGTATCAATGGCGGGCTTTTGCAGCGGCCGGCAAAAGTACCTCCATCGGGAAGCGGCACCAATGCTTACGTGTGCTCTGTTTTAGTTGAAAGCTTTGACCGTACGGCTGAATTAATTCTTCAAAATGGCGGACAAATCGCTATGGCAAAATTTGCAATTCCGGGTAGATGCTGGCAAGGTTACTTCATCGATACCGATAATAATACTTTCGGAATTTTCGAAGTGGATGACCAGGCGAAATAATAGTTTCTATAATTTTCTCAAAAATAAATCTTGTACTATTTTTCGTTTATCCTTAGATGTTATAATCTGGAAATTGATACTTTGTCTTATAAACTAAAATATAGATTTTAGCATTTTGATTCGATTCCAACAGCATTTCAATTATGCCTCAATACCAGAGAATAATATTAAAAGCATATGACTTAAAAAGTAGATTCTGGCAGTTTTCTACAAAATCACTTTTCTGACAGGGTTAGTAAACTGAGATATTGCAAAAGGCTCCTGAAATTATTAATAATTAAGAAATCCTATTATATTTACCGGATTCATAATTATTATTTACCAAAATTAACTAAGATGTTGAAACCAATCATTGCGTTCGCATGCCTCATGCAATGCGCTACAATACTTCATGCGCAATCTGCAAATACTACCTGGAGCGATGAATTTAAAATGCGCAAAGGCAGCACAGACCTTTCTGTTGCGTATGCCGACGAAACAGGCTTGTTTGTAAAGGAAGGACACCTGGCGTTGAAATCTTATTTCGTTATCGGCGCTACGACCCGCGAATCTGCCACGCTCATAAAGCTTGACAAATCTTTCAAAGAAGAATACCGGAATGATTTTAATAAAGAATTGAAAGGCAAGAATTTTGAAGATTTTTTCTTCATCGGAAAAAAATCATACCTGCTGGCTTCGGATTACAACAAAAAAGATAAGGCCCTGGAATTATATGCATGCGAAATCGACAAAAGAAGTGGAGAGCTTACCGGCGACTGGAAAAGCCTTTCAACAATTACCAAAGATGAAAAAAGCGATCAGCTTTATGTAAATTTTGCTTATAATTCCGATAGTAGTAAAATGATATTGGTAAGCACCAATAAAGGAAAAGACAAAAGCTCATTTGAGATAGATGAGTTTGATGATAAGATGAATAAAATTGGAAAGACAACCCAAATCAGCAACGCTTATGAGCCAAAGACTTTTCAGTTGGAGGACGTGATTTATACCGTCGGCGGAAATATTGTAATGGTGGGCCGGGTATATGATTTTGCCGAAGGCAAAAAGAAAAAAAGCAAATTTCTTGAATTTCAGAATTACAACATACAGCTATATAATAATGCAGGCAAGCTCATAAAAGAGATTAATACAGACGTGGATGGGAAGTGGCTTATAAGCAGCAAAGTGGTACAAATCCCTAATAAAGAGTTGGTAGTAGCCGCATTTTACAGTAACGGGAAAAAAGCTAAAGAAATCAACGGAATGATGGTGCAACGCGTGGATGTCGCCACAGGAAATATTATTTCCACGTCGCAAAAAGAATTAAATACTTCCATGATCAGTGCGGTAACAGACGATGAAGACAGCAATGATGAAGAAAGCAGACAGGAACGCAAGGAAAGAGAAAAGCTGGATAAGATAAAAGATGATGAGGATGGTTTTTCAAAATATATGCGCTTCAGAAATTTCATTTATACAGAGGATAATGGTATTGTAATGCTCGCTGAAAAATATCATCATTATACTTACACTACCACTACTACGCGGTCAAGTGGCATGAACTCATCTATGATGAGAACTTCTGTACAGACTTATGACGTTTACGAATGTGGCGATATGATGATGAGTAAAATAGATGCCGGCGGTAATATCAACTGGTTGCATGTGTTACCTAAAAATCAGCGTGAAGTAATACAAACCGGCAGCAATTCTTCTTCCGGCACCGGGTTAAGTTTTTCTATGGGCAGCAGTTATTTCAGCAGTTTTAATTTTCCATTCTATGCAGGCTTAGGTTCGTTATCTCTTCCCGGGAAAAATATGCTGGCAGTTTTATTTAACGATAATCCCAAAAATGAAACCGTATTACAACTTGGGCAAAAGGTGAAACGCGCTGACAAATTCGGCAGAACAGGATGCACGGTAGTATATCTTGATGCTATAACTGGTAAGTACACACGCAAAATGTTGTTTAGTAATAAAGATCAGCCCACCGCGATGCCGCGTTTCGGAGTTGCTCTGGGAAATGATTATTACATTGTGGGCAAAGACGATAAAATATTGGGCAAATCAAAGATCGCCGTCGGAAAGATCGGTTTTCAATAGTTCAAAATAACAAAATGGGAAAGCCTCTCTTTATAAGGCTTTCCCATTTTTTTTATGATATCGTAATGCTGACATTATTTTGATCTGCCTCTTATCCGAAAAAAAGCGTATGGCAATCTTCTACAGCATCTAAAATGCAAAAAAGTACAAACTAATTGTCTTTCTATCAGTTTGATCTTGACACTTTCTCCACTTCTTCAAATACATCATCTTCCGCCCTGGCCACTACAAAATGAGATGGGCTTTCCATGTTGATCACCCAAATATTTCGGCCTGATTCTTTTACGTTTGCAACGCTGGTTATTTTATAATCTTCGTAAGAATCTTTTACTTTTTGACGCACATCAGCGGGTAACTGATTTTCACCACCATAAGTGATATCATATTTTAAGCGGCCTTTTTTTGTTAAAAGGGCCTGGTGGTTCAAATCTTTTTCGATGAATTTAGCCAGGTAATTCTTGTCTAACGTATACCATCTCAAATGCTCGGCATCCGGGAATGTTCTTTTAAACGCTTTATCAACCTCTGCGCTAACGACCGTGTTGGACGTTACTGTTACAGTCGGCAACGTTATTAACGAATCTTTGTCCTGAGCTGAAACGGTCAATGTGCCCATTAATAACCCAGTCAAAAGGGTTATCATTAATTGCTTTTTCATTTTTATTTATTTTTTTGGTTATGGAATGCAATATTTGCGTCGTTCTTCACTCGTAATAATAGATTGGCAACGTAAAGGCGTAAACCTTAACCCTCGGGATTCAGCGGGAAGTGTTAGGAATATTGTATTTTAAGAGTTGGTGGGATATTGATCTTGAATGTAAAGTGATCGTTCTCAGGATAGATTTTGTTGCTCAATTACCTTAATACGCCGCCTTTAAAGGCTTCTTCATTTTGCTTGCTAAAAAATTTTATTTATCTATATTGAGCTAATATCCTGGCATTTTCTTCAAATGGGTGCCGGCAAAATGATTCTTATTGATTGTAAATTAGTAAATTTTTTCTAATTCCAATGTGCTTTTAAAAAAATAAAAAATGACCTCGACCAAACAACGAATTCTACTCCGGGCAGAAAAGCTTTTTTTTGAACATGGGATCGCCAATGTACGACTGCAGCAAATTGCTGATAGCTCTGAAATCAGCGTCGGAAATCTTGCCTACCATTTTAATAATAAGGAAGCAATTGTCGAAGCAGTTTATGAAATGACCATTGAGGATCTCGACGCTATTCTTGTGAAAAGTGAAATTTATCCCGGCCTTGGCAGCTTCGACGATAAGTTTTCCAACCTTTTTGACTTTATGAAGAAGAACGTATTTTTTTATACGAATTTTTGGGAAATCAAGAGAAACTTTCCAGGAATCGATAAGAACATTATCGACATAAACAGAAAAATTGTTTCCAAATTAAAAAAACGGCTGAAGGACAACCTGGCCAGGAACGTCATCAAAGAAGAAGCGCGTAAAGGCACTTATGATCTTCTTGCAAAAACTTTACTTTTCAATATCAATAGCTGGGTGCCGCAGCAACTCCTGCAGGACAAAAAATTGAGCGAAGCCGATTTCAAAACCTTCATGTGGAACCTTATTTATCCGTACCTGACCGCAAAAGGAAAAAAAGAGTTTGCTTCGCTGTGATTTCATTCCGCATTTCTTATTTAATTTACAGGGACATCATTTCAAAATAATATCTCAGATTTTTGCACAGAACTATACCTATAAAATCGGTTGAAAATTTTGGTTTAGTTGATATCGGAAATCCCGTTAATAAAAAATGTCTCTATCAAAAAAAAATAAAAACGCGCCGGTTGAACAGAAGCCTCAAAAGAGTCAGCAGCTGATTCTACAACATACGGAAGAAGCAGCGCTAACTCAATTAAACCGGACGCCGGCGGGACTGATGTTGTCCGCTTTTTCAGCAGGGCTGGATGTTGGTTTTTCCGTGCTCATGATGGCTGTCGTACTGACTCTTTTTCATGGCGTGTTCCCGGATCCTGTTGTGCATTTTTTTGTTGCCAACATGTATCCGATCGGATTTATTTTTGTGGTGTTGGGAAGGTCTGAATTGTTTACAGAACACACTACCCTTGCCGTGCTTCCCGTGTTACAAGGTCTTGCATCTATCAAAAAATTATTAAGACTTTGGTTCATTGTCTATTTCAGCAATATTGCCGGCGGTATCCTGTTTGCATTAATACTTACCTATTTTGGCAGCACTTTGCATTTTTTGCAGAATTGGTCGCTGGCTGAAATCGGTGGTGAATTAGTGGCCCATTCCTGGATCACGAAAATGTTAAGCGCCGCGCTTGCAGGTTGGTTAATGGGTCTGCTGGCTTGGCTTGTGGCAGCGGCGCGGGAAACGGTAAGCCAACTGCTTTTGATCTGGATCATTACCGCGTGTATTGGGTTGGCCGGCTTGCCGCATTGCATCGTCGGCAACATTGAAGTGCTATCAGGTGTTTTCACCGGTAGCATAAGTTTTTCGCAGTATATTCATTTTATAGTTCCGGTCACATTAGGTAATATAATTGGCGGCGCATTCTTTGTGGCGATTCTTAAATACAGCCATACTTCATTAAGCGGCAAGGAAGAAGAGGTTGACCTGGAAGACCTTGCTGTTAAAAATAGCACTTTATAAAAGACGATGTGGACTTGGTAAATTCAAAACATTTCAGATAAGCTAAAATGTAGAATATTGTTATTTGTTACAAAGCCGTGTATTGGTCGCTCAATCTTTTTTAATAAGCCTGTTCAAATGTTATCGGCACAACACTACAATTTGAGTAAACTGTTTCTACAATTTCATTTCCATAAATACCAACCAATCTTCTAACTTTTTTGGCAGCTCGTAATAGGGTTTTGTCACTTTGAAGCCAATGCTTTGATATAGCTTTTGTGCTTCTATTTGCCTGAAACTGGTGTCAAGTTTGATTGTTTGATAACCGATAATCCGGGCTTCGTTTATCAGTTTTCCCGATAGTGCCCGCCCTACTCCTTTGCCGTGAAATTTTGTATAAACAAACATTCGTTTCATTTCACATGCCTGGTCATCTATCTTTCTCAAAGCCACGCAGCCAGCAGGTTCGCCGTCCAGCATGGCTAAAAGAAGTCTCCCATTTGGTTTGGAATATTTTCCTGGTAATGATTCCAGTTCTTCTTCAAAGTCCTTCTTGTCAAAGTATTCGTCAATTAACTCGAGGTCTTCCAGATGACGTGTTCGATGCCAATTCACGAAATGATATATTAGCTTACGAACGTGTTCGCAATGCTCATTGCTGACTACATCTATAATTTGAATGTCGTTGTCAATTATCATATCGGGTTGAAGTATTGGTTTAAAGATGTTTTTCTTATCTCTTTCGCCTGTAATGAAGTTGAGTAAGCCCTGTGTCAAATGTTTTAGTGTTCACAAGTTCAAGTTGTTGTTCAGGTCTTCCGTCTTTGAACAGCCTTATTCCGTTACCAACTAATACAGGAATAACTGAAATAACAAACTCATCAATGAGGTCGTTCATTAAAAGTTCGTTTATTATTTCTGCTCCACCGTCGCAATAGATATTTTTTCCATTTTCACTTTTTAGTTGCTTTACCAGCTTAGCCAAACTTCCTGTGTAAAACTTTGTTTTACCAATAGCTGGCCTGGCCGTTCTTGTAATGACATACACGCTTCTTTCGCCATTATCATAATGAGAAGGGCCAATCTCTTTAAGTACCCAATCATAAGTTTTTCTACCAAGGATTATCGTGTCGACAGTTGAGGTAAACTCTGCATAGCCGTAATCTTCACCTTCCTTTTCAACTAATTTCAAAAAACTAAGGTCATCATTTGGCTTTGCAATGTAACCATCTAAACTTGCCGCTATGTAAAGGGATAGTATTCGCATTTGTCAGTTAATTTTTGTCTGTTTTATTAAATGATGCCATTGTATCCGGATCGATTACTTTAGAGCCTGGCGATCGGTTGCGTCAAAATCAATCTCTTAATTACGCACTTTGTTTTTCTTTATAGCCGTCCAATTTTCAAAGGACATTTCAAATTTGATCTCGCGTTTTCCGTGAGTTCCAATTTCTATCCAGCCTGATTTTCTGTAAAATGTTTCTGCTCTTGTATTTGGCAAAGTTCCTAACCAGAGATTCTTTTTAGTCTGCTCAAAATACCATTCCAGCATTACATCATGAAGTCTTCTGCCAATACCTTGTTTTTCAAATTCCGGTTGTAAGAACAAAGCCCAAATATTATTTTCTTTCAAATCCGCAATTGAAAATCCTACGATGTGGTTATCAATTTCACAAACCCAACCTTTACCCCTTACGGTTAAAAATTCTTCGCAGTCTTTGTCTGTCACAAAGCCCGGATCCGGCAAGGTGTTTTCTTTAACAGAATTTCTTACTGCCTGGATTTGTGTAATATCGGTGATGACAGCTTCTCTTATTATCATATTTACAAAAACCGGTTTGGATACAATCGTAAGCGTAAGGCATCCGGCAGCTATTACGTTTTTTACCTATGCGGCAGGTTCCCACAATTCAATTTTATTTCCTTCCATATCAATGATATGGACAAATTTTCCGTAGTCATACGTTTCTATCTTGTCAACGATTGTCACACCCTCTTTTTTGAGTTCCCCGACAAGCGCTTCCAGGTCAGCGACTCTGTAGTTGATCATAAAGTCCTTCGTAGAAGGCTCGAAATATTTTGTTGTCTCATCAAAAGGGCTCCATTGTGTAGCACCTTTTTTAGTCGAGTCCGATGCTTCCTGCCATTCGAAAGTTGCCCCATACTCATTGGTGTTTAGGCCCAGGTGAAGTTTATACCAATCCCTCATTTTTTTCGGGTCTTTGCATTTAAAAAAAATGCCACCGATACCAGTCACTTTTTCCATTTTATTATTATTTGTGGTTATGATTTTGAAACGGCCCTAAAACAAAAAGCTGTCGCGAATGCCATCATGAAATGTATTTCTTCATCGCACAAAATTGCTTGATCATAAACGACGCCATTGGTTAAATTACATTGCTGATTCGCTGATCCATCTTTTCGTATTTCTAATTTTTTGAATCCTTAAAAAAAAAGTGACTCTGGGATTTAAATATCCAACAATATCTTTTATAGACAAAAATAAAAATCTACTTTTCGGCTTATGAGGGTACGGTGTTTTTTCTAAACATTTTTTCAAATGGCGCTGCCGTTTTTTTATTTGCCATCATTGGCTCTCTGCAATTTTCTTTAATGATTGCAGAATAGGATTCTCCTCTCCTTGTGGCGCTTCCTGAACGGCATTAGGCCTATTGTCTTCCTGTATGATCTCAAGCTTTGTCTGGTCATGTTCTGTTGTCAATATATAAGACATCACAAAATAATTTTCGGGAATGTCTTCAAGACCGGGCCTTGGTGCAAACAAGTTATACTTCAATAATTGAGTTGGTTTGAAATCTAAAACCTGGCCCCATTGTTCAAAGATTGTCCCTTGCCATTCTGTTTTGAATCTGATCCCGCTGCCGATTTTCCAATCAGTAAGCAGATCACTACCATATTGCCATAGTTTTACAAGTGAGGGATCAGTCAAGGTATCCCACACTTTAATTTGTGTTGCGTTAATGCTAATCGTCGAAATATTGGTAGCCATATGTAAATGCAGGTTAATTATTTTCTAGTCAGAAAAATCTACTTTTTTATTTATAAGACTTTATACCGCGCGCCCTGACTCGAACACTGAAAGTTTGCCTGATTCTATTTGTGGCTTTTAGTTCCAGATCTCGTTCATTTCGGTAAGAATGATGGGCTGTCCATCGGTTACAATGATGGTGTGTTCGTGTTGAGCCATAAAACCTCCGTTATTACCGACCATTGTCCAGCCATCATGTAAAGTTGTTGCGTAAGTTGACTGTGTAGAAATGAACGTTTCAATCGCAACAACCGAATGCTTTCTAAATCTCGTAAAATTATATTTATCCCTGTAATTTGCAATCTCACCAGGTTCTTCATGCAGACTTTTTCCTATGCCATGACCTGTCAGGTTTTTAATGACTTTAAATCCGGATTTCTTTGCTTGCGTTTCTATTAAGTGCCCGACGTCAGAAATCTTTACACCGCCTTTTATATTTAGGATCGCCTTGCGTAGAATTTCTTTTGATGTGTCAATCAATTTTTGATGATTATTGATATCATTGCCCATTACAAATGAGCCACCATTGTCAGACCAAAACCCATCAAGTTCAGCAGACACATCAATGTTGATTAAATCGCCTTCTTTCAGGATTGTTTTGTTCGACGGAATACCGTGACAAAATTCATTATTAACACTAATGCAAGTCCAGCCCGGAAAGTTATAGGTCAAGGCCGGCGCCGATTGAGCGCCAAAGTTTTTCAAAACCGAGCCGCCGAATTCATCAAGTTCCTTTGTGGTCATTCCGGGCCTGGCATAGTTTCTCATTTCTTTCAAAGTCAAAGCCACGGCGGCGCTTGCTTTTTTCATTCCTGCTAAATCGGATTCTTTATTTATAGACATATTGTAAATGTTCGATGATAAAAATTAAAAGTGCATTAAGGCATTTGTATATGCTAATATACGTATCTCATTTTATGTATTAATTTTTTACCGGGTTTTTGGAAACACATGTTATCACATACGAACAGATTTATTCCGGCCCACAATTTTTATAATATTGTTATATCAGCCGCTTTCTGGTCAAACTTATAAACAGAAGAAAAGATCGCCCGCTATTTCTAAGTTAAACACCGTATCACGTTCGATGTATTTGCGATGGTTAAGAGCCAATGATTATCAAAATTTTTACAATCAAAATATAATTCGCAAGTAGCGATTATTGTCGCGATGCAAATATAAATTTGATGAAGCAGTTCTTTATCTTTCTTGCAAATCCGAACCCGCTAATGTTTTAAAGACGGATCTTTCCCCTCAAGCTTTTTCCCTTCTGCCTTACCCTGATTCCAACCCTCTGCCCATACTTTATATTTCTCTGACGACCTTCTAAAAGGATTACGGCGGTGGTCGAAATAAGCACTAAATCCCAGCGCCGAGATCGAATCTTTTGCATCATCGGTAAGCGGCGCTTCCAATACAGATTTATGATTAATTAACGGGGTCGTTTTAGCACTGTCCTGCGTGATTGTTTTCTTTTCTTCCGGTTGTGTTACAGATTGCACCGGTAAGGGTTGCGGCTTTACCGGCGAATTATTTATTTGAGTTTTCTGCACGCTTGAAACGGAATCTTTTTTGGGAAGAGAATTTGGTGTTGTAGCAGCAGCCTTCGTTTGTGCTGAATTTGCGGGATGCACAGTGTCAGAAATCACATTTGATGAAGCCGGTTTGTTGTAGCCTGTTCGCGGATATAAAAAATAGAAAACAGCGACGAGAACTATCAAAAGCACATAAAAAGCATATTTATAAAATAAATTTTTCGGCCTGCTGTTCTCATAAATTTCCTCCTTTTGCTCTGACATTTCCGCGGTTAGCTTCTGCCAATCTTTATAAAGCATTTTGTGAAGAATCTGTTCTCTTTCCAATTCTTTTTTCAACTCGTCATTCTTCAGGCGCAATTCATTAACCTGTTGTAAATTATCCAAGTGTTGTTGTGCATCCACCATTTATTTAATTTGTTTTTATTTGAAATTTACAGGCTTGAATGTAATATTTATGTTCAAAATATTTTCAACCTTGCTTGTCTTGCGAACGACAGTCAAATTAGCATTTTCTTGTATTTCATCCAAAGTGAGCCTCTATTTATATCACTAATGCAATACTTGTACCGATTCGGGTAAAAAGGCGTTAGTTTTTCTATTAATGGTTATTTTGTAATAACAAACCGGCGTAAACTTCCACGTTTTGCCGCTTTCTGTGTTAACTTTTTGTCTGTTCTGTTGCTGGTCTTTTCCCAAAAACTATAAAATGGCTTGTGTGAGAAACGTTAACCAAAGACCAATAAAGAACTAAAAATGCAGAATATGCATATGCACCAATATTCATAAAATAATTTGGGATTAAAAAAAATCTCGCGAAGGAAGGTTGAAAAAACCTTCAGTCTTTCTCTTTCATAAGAAAATAAATAAACTACGTTATTATTCTTTCACGACTCTCTTGGGTACAATGGATTCGCTTGTTGGTGGTAGTGATTGGTACTACATGCATATCATTCATTTTGAAAGGTTTATTGCTTGTCAGAAGTCCTAATTGTTTTATAAACCCATTGCCAAACTTCTCCGTCCTCCACGTCGTTAACTGTTCCAACACAAACGAAATTGTTCTTTTCAAGTATTCTTGTCGAAAAGTTTTCTTTTTGAAATGTTGTAGCTGTAATCTTTATTGATGGATCAGTGTTTATAGAGAGTTCTACTAATTTTTTGCAAATTGCTGTTCCAATGCCTTGCTTCCTGTATTCATCGAATGTACCATAAGCAATTTCTACAGTCCCATTTAATGGTGGCCCCTTAAATCCTGCGCTTCCAACTAGATTGCTATTTTCTTCGACATAGTAGCCAATCCAAGGTGGCACAAACCCGACCTTTTTATAGAAGTCAATTGTCACCTCGATCGTCTGTCGGCACAATGGATTCTTTGTAAACCTTTCATTTTCTTCAAATCTTTCTTGTATCGGTATCAGGCGCATTAGTTAGTCAGTTTATTGTGTATGCTTCAATTTGAAGTTGCGGTGCAGCAGGCGAAACGTTGAGACCTTTAGTTTTGTTTCAAATGTTATTGAAGATAATAAAATCCCCAATCTCCTCATAACCCGAAATATAGAAAATGTCATTTTTCTACAAAAACACTTATCAGGAATCGCTGGAAGACTTATCAGCTGAATCGTAAAATAATGCAGCGGCGCCCAACACGCCACTGTTGGCCAGTTGCGAGACTTTTATGTCCAGGCTCGTCGCAGATTTTTGAAACGCAAACGTCCGAATGCATTCCCACATCGTTTTCGAAAAATAAGGAAAAGCCTTGCTAACAGATCCCCCGAGGATGACCAACTCAATATCTAAAGCGTAGAGGATCATTTTGATCGCGTTGCCAAGATGAGTGCCCAATTCGGCATACATTTTTAAAGCTTGCTCCTCTCCTTCCTGTGCTTGCTTAAAGACGACTTCGCCATCGGCATTGTACACATTTTTAAAGAAGCTTCCACTTGCATAATATTCAACGCATTGATCCAGGTAACCGATCATTCCGAATTCTCCGGCGCCACAATTTTTTCCTGAATACAATTTTTTATTAAGAATAAGTCCGCTGCCGAGGCCGGTGCCAATCGTGAGCCCGGCCATGGAATTACATTCTTTGCCCTGGCCGAAATAATATTCGCCAAGAGCAAAACAATTCGCGTCGTTATTGATCAGCACGGGAACGTGATAACGGTCTTCCATCAATTTTCGCAATGGAATTTCTGTCCATGCCGGAATGTTGATTACGTCAAAAACAAGTCCTTCATCAAGATTTACGAGACCCGGAACGCCAATGCCAATCGCGGTTACAGATGGATTGATCAGCCGATCTGTGAATGCAAACAATTCATCCAGCACTTCTTCAGACTTGCCTTGTGCATTGATTCTTGTGGACATGAGCCCGTTTAATTCCCCGCCATTCACGATGCCGCCACGCACGTTGGTGCCACCGAGATCAATGCCAATGATATTGTTTCGATGCATATTATTCCGCTTGTAAATATCTCGCCGCTGCCGCATCAAGATAGACGGTGAAATGTTTGTGATTGCGCATCAGGCTTGCCGGTAATTCCTCTGAAATTTTTCCCTCAAGCACTTGCTTTACGATGGCGCCTTTTTTGCTGCCGCTCACTACGAGGATAACCTGCCGGGCTTCCATCAAATTGGCAATGCCGAGCGTGAGCCCCTTTGACAGCGGCGTTGTTTCCTTAAAATATTTTTGTCCGGTTTGTATCGTCTGTTCCGCAAGGTCTGAAACGTGCGAATGCAAATAATGCGAAGTGCCGGGCTCATTCATTCCTATATGTCCATTCATACCCAGTCCGACAATCGCAATATCGATGCCCTGGTGGGCTTTGATAAACTGCTCGATGCGTTCACATTCAACTTCAGGATCTTTCGCGCGGCCATCGAAAAATCCAATGTTTTCCTCCTTTACTTTTAATGGGCGAAACAATTGGTTATTCAAATGAAACCTGCAGCTTCCTTCATCATTTCCATTCATGTGCAGCCATTCATCCAGCCCTACAAATTGCCATCCGGCAATATCTCTATTTTCCCCGCTTATCCGCCTGGCTAATTCTTCGTAAAGCCCTGCGGGCGAGTCGCCGGATGCCGTACACAATACCGGTTTTTTCTTTAATCCATCTACCATTTTTAGCACATCATTAGCGGCCTTCTTAGACATATCCTGATAGCTTTGTTCAATAATAATTTTCATGTTATCTAAATTTTCTTCCGTGTGTTAAATCATTCAGGATAATTTTTTATCCAGCCACAAATCAACAGGCTTCGCAACTTTTGGGCTGAATGGAAGCATAATTTTTCTTCCTTCGCCCGCGGATGCATAGGCAGCATAAATGATCTCAAGTACTGCGCGGCCATCGTCACCGCTTACTTTAGGCTCCTTATTTTGTTGTACGCATTCTATAAAGTGTTTTAATTCATTTGGATAGCCCTGGTTGAAGGCTTCCTCAAAAATGGGAAAGGTCCAGCCAACTGTTGTGTCTGCTTTTTCCAGCGCATAACCATAGCCGTTCTTGCTATAAGCTAGCGAGGAATTCCCCATAAAAAGATCGGCATAAATCACGCCGCCGGTTCCATATATTTCGCTCTTATCGTCCATGCCGCCATGTTTGGCCCAACTGCTTTCGGCAACTGCTGTTACGCCGTTTTCAAATTCTAAGATCACGATCGCGTTGTCCTCGCCCTTTGTTCTTTTTGTATGCAGCACGGTTGACATGGATGCATACACGCTTTTTACTTTTTCATTTTTCAACATCCACCGGAACCATGCAATGGCGTGGCAGCCCATATCCATGAGCACGCCGCCACCGGAAAGATTGATATCATAAAACCAATCCGAATGAGGCCCGGAATGCTTTTCAGATTGCTTTAGCATATAAACATCCCCCACTGCGCCTTCCTGAACCATTAGGCGTGCGCGTTCGTATTTTGGCGCAAAGCAAAGCTCCTCTGCATACATTAATTTGACGCCGGCTTTTTTACAGGCAGCCAACATCTCGTCTGCTTCTTCCAGGGTTACGGCGAGAGGCTTTTCAATAATGATATGTTTGCCCGCGGCAGCGGCCGTCAGCGTGGCCTGATGATGCAAAAAATTCGGCAGGCAAATATCCACGACGTCGCAATTGGATTGCCGGATGATGTCGTCGAGACTATCAAAAAACTTTGGAATGCTATGCAGGGAGGCGAAGGCTTCGGCTTTACTTTTATCGCGTGTATAGACCGCTACAATTTCGGCCTCAGGCACAAAGCGCTTGTAACTTTCGGCATGAATATCGGCAATAAATCCTGCGCCTAAAATGGCAACTTTTGTTTTCTCCATGGCTTTTGTTTGTAAAAACGATAAAGTAAGCATTTTTTAAAAGAAATAAAAATCAGGATCGATTTTTTGCCCATTTCATACATAAATAATAAGATATCTTAAAGTGTAATTCGTTTCGAAAGTAAATTTTTTGGCTAAAGCCGGTAAAATCTTTTATATAATCCACAGGCTAAAACCTGTGGCAATTCAAAAAATTATTTGCAAACCAATCCCTGTATTTTTGGAATTGCCTCCTGCTTTAGCCGGAGGATAAGGGAGATGTCTGTATTGCTTTTGCCAAATATTTAATCCATTTGGTTTTAACAGAACATCGGGCTACTTATCGAACGCCTTCTAACCCAAAATATATATTTTGTGCTTTTAAAAAAAAGACTACTGCCGGTTTTGGGCGAATTAATTTTCCAATGATTTGACGACCGCCTTCAGGTCGCCGGTCACGGTTCTGCGCCAGGCGCCGATATTGGTTCCTTTTATCGATTTTCCCAATTTTTTTTGAAAAAAGTTTAGAAAAACCGGAGCGATGAAGTGTGATCAAATACCTGCGAACAAACCTGGAGGGCCGGCCCCATGGCCATTCAAGGACGATTACGATCCGGTAATGATACCTGATATCAAAGGCCCTAAACTATACCTACCGGTTTTTACAACGCATGTTGAGGAACGATCCTCATTTATTTTCAAAATGCTTACTTTAGTACAACCATTTATTTCTCTTCATCCAATAAATAATAATATGCCAGGCGATACTTCTCACATTAATATTAACTCAAAAGGTGTAGATCAAAATACATTCGATGCGATCGTGATCGGCTCGGGTATCAGTGGTGGCTGGGCTGCCAAAGAACTTTGTGATCATGGTTTAAAAACTCTGGTGCTGGAGCGCGGACGTAATGTTGAGCACATAAAAGATTATCCTACCGCTACAAAAAAGCCCTGGGAATTTAAACATCGCGGCCAGATGACCAAAGAGTTTCTCCAGGAGAATCCGCTCATTAGCAAGGCAGCAGGATTTGGAGAAGCCACCGCGCATTTTTTTATAAAAGATAAAGATCATCCCTACATACAGGAAAAGCCTTTTGACTGGATTCGCGGCTACCAGGTTGGTGGAAAATCTTTAACGTGGGGACGTGCATGCCAGCGTTGGAGCCAGTTCGAATTTTCTGCGCCTTCGCGCTATGGTTATGGCATTGAATGGCCCGTTAATTATGAAGAAATTGCGCCTTGGTATTCTCACGTTGAAAAATTTATTGGCGTTTGCGGTACAAGAGATGGAATAGAATCTATGCCGGACGGCGAGTATCTTCCGCCCTTTGATTTTAATGCTGCAGAAGCGCATATTCAACAGGTAGTAAATTCAAATTATAAAGACCGCCATCTCGTACATGCACGCTGGGCTCATCTTACGGTTCCAAAAGACATTCATTATGAACAGGGAAGATCCAAATGCATGGCGAGAAATTTATGTATGCGCGGTTGCCCGTATGGTGGCTATTTCAGTTCGGTCTCTTCTACTTTGCCGTGGGCGAAAAAATCCGGAAAGTTAACTGTCAGGCCGTTTTCGGTTGTGCATTCTATTATTTATGATGAACAAAAAAATAAAGCTGTTGGTGTCAGGGTAATTGATAGCAACACAAAAGAAATAACAGACTTTTTCTCACGGATTATTTTTGTAAATGCGTCCGCCTTAAACAGCAATCTTGTTTTATTAAATTCCACATCGGGAAGGTTTCCTAACGGACTCGGAAACGACAATGGACTGCTGGGAAAATTCGTAGCGCATCACGACTACCGGGCATCTGTAAACGCAGATATTGATGGCATGGAAGATAAATATTATTATGGCAAAAATCCAACAGAGCCTATTCTTGCCAATTATCGGAATCTACATAAAATTGACACAGATTATGTCGGCGGCTTCACCACCTTCATGGGCGCTTATCGCGGTGATGTGAATGAAAATTCGCTTCCAGAGACGATTGGCGGCGATTATAAGGATGCCATGGCCGAGCCGGGCGCATGGAAAACCTATATGTACATGCAGGGCGAGACGATCCCTAAAGAAAGCAATCATGTACGCCTTAGTAAAGATCAGAAAGATCAATGGGGAATACCACTATTGATTATGTCGGTCGATTATGATGACAATGATGAAAAAATGATCAAAGATTTTTTAACGCAAAGCACGGAAATGCTCGATAAAGCCGGCTGCAAAAATATTAATCAGCATGATAACAAGCAACCACCCGGATTGGATATTCATGAAATGGGCGGTTGCAGAATGGGCAAGGATCCAAAAACTTCACTGCTTAACGGCAACAATCAATTACATCATTGTAAGAATGTTTTTGTTACAGATGGCGCCTGCATGACGAGCACCGGAAATCAAAGTCCTTCCCTTCTTTACATGGCGCTGACGGCCAGAGCCGCGAACTTTGCTATAGATGAAATGAAAAAAGGAAATTTATAAAATAAAATTGTATCGATGAAAATTGTAAAAATCACATTGACAACCTTCCTTGCTATTTCAATAATAATAAATTTATCAGGATGCAATTCGGCTGATACAAATACAACTACTGCAACCTCTGATTCAACCACATTAAAAAAAGATTCGTGGAAATCTTTATTTGATGGAAAAACGACTTCCGGTTGGCACACTTACGGCAAAGACAGTATCGGCAAGGCCTGGAGAGCTGATGACGGTGTATTGCATTTGGATGCATCAAAAAAAGACGATTGGCAAACGAAGGATGGCGGCGACATTGTAACCAATGATGAATTTGAAAATTTTGATCTGCAGATGGATTGGAAAATTTCAGAAGGCGGCAACAGTGGAATCATGTTTTATGTAAATGAAGACACAGCTAAATATAAATATGCCTGGGAATCCGGGCCCGAAATGCAGATAGCAGACAATGAAAAAAATGAGGATGGAAAAGTGTATAAAAGTCGCGCCGGTGATCTGTACGAATTGTTCCCAACTACTTCGCAGCAACATGTAAAACCCGCCGGCCAATGGAACCACGTGGAGATCATTGCCAACAAAGGCAAACTGGATTTATATATGAATGATGCACACGTGCTGGATACTACGATCCACGATAGCGCCTGGAACGAAACCATTGCTGCTACAAAGTTTAAAGACTTTCCCGGATTTGGAACCTATACCAAAGGGAAAATCGCGCTGCAGGATCATGGTGCCAATGTTTGGTTTAGAAATATAAGGATCAAAGAACTTTAATCCTTTATTTCTGCCTTATAAGCCAAAATGTAGTTTTTTGATTTTCTATAAAATAGCTTGTTTGAATTGTTTTAAAAAGGAATCAAAAAAGTCAGGATTTTCCGATCTCCTCAATCATTTGTTGCACGTCATTGCGTTTCATTTTCAGGTGAATTTTGTAAGCAATCCTTAAAAGGAGTATTCCTAAAATCAATAAAAGATGTGAGCCAATAAAATAGCCGATGCTATAAGCCGGATCCGTTTTCACAGAACGACGCTCTATATATTCTGCTAAATCCACAAACAGGTTAAGCAGAATTAATAGTACTCCTGTGATGATATAAATATTTTTTCTGATTCTCATTATTGATAATGCCTATTGCTAAAATATGAAAATAAAAAATTCAGTGGGTTAATTTTAGAGAACACGTTGCGTAAGAAAATTATCATTGGCCTCGTAAAAAAAGCGTTGAGAAAACTTGAATAACTGTTATTAAGAGACTCAAAATATAGATTATCTATTTTTTTCTTTAAAATGAACCGCGGCATTATATGAATTTCGAAAAACTCAATAGTTGTTAATCCATCAAAAAATAAACTATTTTAGAACAAAAATAATTGAATGAAAGGGAAACTTTACCTGATTCTGATTGCTTTATTTGCCACTCATATATGCTTCGCACAAGACTGGAAAACCTTTCCTTACAAGCCTTCCGGCAGTCTTATTTCTTTTCCCGCTGATGAAGGCCGCCATCCTGCACAACCTGTTGAATGGTGGTACACTTCGGGGCATCTTACCGGCGCTTCATCCGGAAAGATTTATAGTTTTATGCTTACTTATTTTTCTTATCCCGCAGGCAATTTTGACGGCTTCAGAATCCTTAACCTCACGGATGATGCTACCGGCGCATTTTACCAGGATACCAAACCTCTTCATTATACAAAGCTAGCCACTGACCACCTCGATATACAAGCCGCAGTGTACCAGGGAGGAACTGAAACGTGGAGTAATAAAACAGGTGTAAATGAAAAACTGATTCCATTCCAATATACCATCAAAGCGGCATCAGCGCTGATCGCGCTTGATTTGGATTGTTCCGCTCAGAAGCGTCCGCTGATACTGGGAACGAATGGCTATTTCAAACAAGGGCTTTCGAATTACACTTATTATTACTCTCTAACACGAAACGAAGTTGCCGGAAAACTTACACTGAATGGACTCACCGAAGATGTAACCGGCACCTCGTGGATCGACAGGCAATACGGAACTTTTAATCCGTTTACTGGCGAAAAATATGAATGGTTTCATGTGCAATTATCAAATGGAATGGATATGAATCTCTGGAACATATTCAACAACGACAATGCAATTCCTGAAAATGATCAATATCGTAGCCTGGCCACATACGTCGACGAAACTTCGCAATACACAACATCCGATCTTAAAATTGAACGCTTAAGATTTAACTGGATGCCCGACAGCACGAGGTGCTATTCATCAAAATGGAAAATAACGTCTTCAAAAAACAATATTGATTTAACCGTGACAACCCAAAGCGATCACAGCGAAGTTCAACTCCCATTCAGGTTTTTCGAAGGCGCAACCACAGTTTCCGGAACCGTAAATGGCAAAGACGTGACAGGCTTTGGATTCGCGGAATTGCTGCACTCTTATGAGCATCCGAAAGTAAAACTGGCAGAGCCCGCGCAGGGAATCTATCATCCCTCAACACCGGTCAAGTGGCAATTAATGAATCCGGATGACGGACGAATGGTGTATTATGATCTTTCTTATAGTGTCAATAACAAAGTTTCTTTTATGCCGGTTGCGCAGAATTTGACTGATACCACATATCAATGGCCCAATCCAACCGTTGCAAATGGCGATAAGATCTGGTTTAAAATTACGGCTCATTCTATCGATAATACATTACAGGGAATCGCTGTGAGCACCGACGCAGCCACGGTTTCAATCGACGAGGACAATTTGAAAATCAAATTATTTCCTAATCCTGTCGGGGCGAAATTACATTTGCAACCTGCCTTTCAATCAGACAATCCTGCGGCAAGGATTGTTGATGCCAACGGACGATTGGTCTATTCAATTAAAAGCAATTCTATTTCAGACAAAATTGATGTGAGCTTTTTAGCGCCGGGAATTTATTTTCTTGCAATCGATTTTCCCGGAAAGAAGAACGCACTGAAATTTATCAAAAAATAATTTTACAAATGCCCTTATAAGTTAAAATGTACAAAATCTACTTTTTTGCTTGTCACAATCCTGCATTTAATCACCACTTAAAATATCGGTTGGAATAATTTTTGAAACAACCTTTCTACGTTTTGAATTAAAAATCATTTGAAATAAATAAACAATGCCAGACCTGCAAAGATTTATAAGTGCACAAGAGAAAGACTATACAATAGCGCTTGGTGAAATTAAAAACGGCAGGAAGAAAAGTCATTGGATGTGGTATATTTTTCCGCAAATCCGGGGGCTGGGATTTAGTGAAACCTCGAAATTCTATGCGATCAAAGATAAAAATGAGGCCGAAGAATATTTAACGGATCCCTTGCTGGGAAGCCGATTGATAGAAATTTCGAATGCGTTATTGGCATTAACAACAAATAATGCGGGTGAAATTTTTGGAAATCCCGATGATTTAAAACTAAGATCCTCGATGACATTATTTGCTTCTGTGAAAAATGATAATCCTGTATTTCAATCCGTCTTAGATAAATTCTTCAAAGGTGAAAAAGACAAAAAGACACTTGAATTGCTAAGGGAATAATGTTGATATTGTTCACCTAAAAATCATCAAACCGGTGAAATGCTTTTCCACTGAGGATCCTGGCCTCCTCTCCCGCGGAAAGAGGCCGGGCTGAAGCGCAAACACACCGATGCAAATACCCCGAATAAAACTAAAAGAACTACCTTTTCAAAAATAATTTAACCAAAAGTAAAACACATTAAATCATCACCATGAGTAATTTAAATAATAAAGTCGCCTACATAACCGGCGGCAGCAAAGGAATTGGTTTTGGAATCGCAAAATCATTACTTGACCAGGGAATGAGAGTCGCCATCACCAGCCGAGACCTCTCTGCGGCAAAGGAAGCAGCGACATCGCTGAGTAAAGATTCTTCAAAAATATTGGCGTTGCAATCTGACGTTAGTACGATGGCCGGAGAAAAAGCAGCAGTAAAAGAAGTGCTGAATCATTTTGGCCAGCTCGATGTGTTGGTTGCCAACGCAGGCGTCGGGCATTTCGCACCGATTGACACATTATCGGAAGAAGAATGGAAAAGTACGATTGACACCAACCTGACAGGCGTTTTCAACAGCGTGAAAGCGAGCATTGATGCATTGAAGGAATCAAAAGGTTATATCATAACGATCGCAAGCCTTGCAGGAACGAATTTTTTTGAAAACGGCGCAGCCTATAATGCGAGTAAATTTGGACTTGTAGGATTTTCCCAAGCCATCATGCTGGACCTGCGCAAATATGGCATTAAGGTTACGACTATCATGCCCGGCTCTGTTGCTACGCATTTCAATAATCACACACCCGATGAAAAAGACGCCTGGAAAATTCAACCCGAAGACGTTGGCCAAATGGTGAGTGATCTTTTGAATATGTCGCCGCGAACATTACCAAGCAAGATTGAAGTGCGGCCTTCGATTCCCGGAAAATAAAAAGATTTTATAAAAAGAAACATAGATGGACAGGCCCAAAAGGTCTGTCCATCTGCATTACGGCGATATAATTATTTCTTTCGTGTCTCCTTTTACATCAAATACTAAACTTCCCTTTGCATCTGCTTTACTTTTTTTCAATAATTTTTTATCGGCATAAATTGAATAAACTCCGCCGGCCATAAGCTTGTTGATCGTGTAAGTTACGCGGCCGACGGAACCATTCGCATACTGATTCCAGATCATGGATTTAGCGCTGCACTCCGCTATCGAAAGATCCAAATGTTTGATGCCCGTAATCTTTGCTTTGATGGAAAAATCGGCATCGTTTTTATTAAAATATAACAACGTATTCGATGTTGAAGAAAAGCCAAAATCACTTTTCGCAGTAACCGAAAAAATTTTATTCGAAACTGAATATTGGCCCACGTCTAAACCAATCACAAGCCTTTCGCCGCGGTAATTATAATTTATTTTTGATCCGGCGATTTCATCAGTAATATGAGGATTTAAATAGAACCGGTTGTATAGTGGATTGATGCCATAAATTGATTGGTATAATCCTACAACAGCAAGACTGTTGCCGGCCAGAATATCATCTCCCTGTCCATCCTGCTTCTTGCGCGAATATCGCTGGAAGGCAAGCCCATCAATGCTATCCTGCCTCAGAATATTTTTTACATACTTTAACGCAAGCGCTGGCCTATATGAAGCATAAGCGCTGACAGCCACGCTGCCCCATGATAAGAAAATATCACCATTTTCATAATAAGGAAAAGGAAACTGGTAATCTTTACCTTCATCTTTTTGGTAAGGAAACATGCTGATAGGCCAGAAAAATAAATTTTCTTTTTGCATCTCTGCTTCCACTTTATCGATGATAGAATTGCTACGCGTGGTGTCATCACAAATTCCATAAGCGATCGCCATAAAATTTACGGGCGTTACGAGGTTATCGCCATGCAGACTTTGATTTTTATCACGCCAGTAAATGTAATAGCCTTTGGCTTCATCCCAAAAGCCGCCATCAGTGGTACTCTTATTAAAACTCATTTTCATTTTGGCTGCAAAGTCTTTGTAATAGTTTGCCTTGGCATCATTGCCCAACTGTCGCTCAATGCCTGACCAAAGCGTCAGCGCGCGATAGAGTTTGGCATTCACAAAAGCATTTTCATAAGACGCCCAGATGATATCTATCCAATCACTGCTTTTTTGTTGCGTGTGATTATCATTCATCATCTCCACAAGATGATTGCCGTTAGAATCTCTTTTTAATAAAAATTCAAGCGCTTTCTCGCAAGCTAATTGTTGTTTTTTAACCCAGGCCTTATCGCCTGTTTGGTCATAGAGTTCTGAAACATTCGTAACGAAATCCGGATTGGAATCCATCAGGTAGCCCCATTGCGCTTCATAAAATCCTTTGTCGGTAAATTGCCCGGGCATGGCATCTTCATTGGTATAGGCCCATCGCGGCCAAACGCGTCCATCGGGCTTTATAGCATTTTGACGATAGAAATCAAGGCACTGCTTATAGCCATTCAGATAGCGCGGATCGTTGATGCCAAGGCCCATTTGAGCAATATATTGTTCATGCAGGCAGATGGGGCCATAAGGCGTGTGCCAGCTATTTCCTCCAAAATGTTTTGCATCAATCACGCCCATGCGCGCGATGGTATTTAAAACCGAAGTAACCTGGGCGCCATCAACGCCTTTAAATTCGCCACGTCCATATTCTTGTGCATAATCAAACCAGGAAAAGTGAATTCGTTGTGTAGTCGTTCCTGCCATTACGCGGAAATCATCCCACACATTTGTATTCCCCCGAATGAAGCGGCGCCGGTGCGTTCCTGAATCATATCTGGGTAGCATTTCTTTATCGGAAATCGCGATACTATAATCCAGTTTATCGGCATTAGTGCGGCTATATTTCATGGCCACCTTTTTGCCCGGCGCATCTACCGCTATGTTTAATCCATTATTGGTTTTGCTGTTCCAGAAAGAGGCTTCTTTAGAATGAACACCATACGTGCAAAGTTTTTCATTAAATAAATAGAACCATGCGATGCCGCCAAAACTTTGAAAAGCGCCTTCCCATGTGTTGATATCATTAAAGCGGATTGATGGAAAAGACACAGATTCCGCTTCGAAAGATTTAGGACAAATTCTGGTAATGGAAAAACTGATTCCTGTGTCGGCCAACGTGAATTGCCACCGTTCGTTTATAACGATGTTGTCATCACCATAAATAATCCCGCTCACATCTACCCCACTTTCCGTCACTTTCACGCGAGGCGATTTGTTTAATTGAATAGTTGAAAAAGTCTGCCCATCGGTTTTTATTTCAGAATACATTCCTGCATTTTCATCAACGACATTTTGCCCATTTACACCAAAGTAAGCAAGGTGACACTGATGATCATAATTCAGTACAAGTTTCAAATGATCGTGACTGATCGTAACCGTTTTGCGCTGTACATCATTTATGATTTCAGATGACTGAGCAAAACCGCAATCAAAGAAAAAGAGAAAAGCAGCAAAGGCACATAAAAAATTTTTGGTCATATTTTGATTGAAGGCATTATTTAAAGCCTTTTCAAAAATAAAACGAAAAAAATGCAATTGACTTTATAATAATCGCAAACAAGATCGTGAATGACGAAGAATGCGCGTTTAGATTTATTAATTTATAGAATAAATGTTTAGTTTTTGATCGTTTGAAAAACATCTCCCTGTTAAAGGATTTCAAATGGAAGAAGAAAGCCCTCATAACCGAGAATGTAGAAAACCCAATTTTCTACAAAATCGCTTGTGAGGATAACGTAATAGTTCAAATTTTACGCGTTGTCACCGAGATAAATAATTTCCAGTTTTTCATTTTCAGAAGAGTTGAGCACCTCTAAAAAATCTTTCTTTTTAGCATCGCTGTTTTTAAAAAGAGCAGATTCATTTAAAATAATAATTTTAATTTTTGCTTCATCAATCCACTCAAGATCTGCAAGTACTTCTTCCAGCGCATCTAAATTTTTTCCAAAATATTCCGGGATTGAAAGTTGTTGCTGAAGCGAATCATAGCATTTATCGATGTGATCACATGCGCTTCCGTCAATAAAAACAAAGCGCGTATTGTTATCAGAAAAATAGGTGTCGTTAATGTGTGAAACCGTGCTCATAATTATTTAATTTCTTCAAAAGATTTATAATGATCATTTGTATACCATGCCCGCCCATCACTGCCCGTCAGGATTCTTTCGGTACCGCGGTTTTGTCCTTGCACTTTTGGGTTTACATCCCATTCCTGGTATTGGATTGGATTTCCGGTAGAGTCTTCCGTAGGTACGATTTTTTCGCGGTTGGTAAAAACCCTTCCGCCGACGTAGCCCGGCATTGCGCGATGATTAGCCCGGATATAATTTAATACATCATAAACCTTTTGAGGGATGGCGGAATTCGCCTGCGGCTTAGCACCGTGATCACTTCCTGTTTTTTGTGGCCCGGCTTGCGGAACAGCCGATGATTCTGCGTTCGTGCCGGGAACAGAATTCGTAGTCCATATTTGTCTTCCGATCAGCAGACCCAAAACCAGCCCGATTATAAGTCCCACGATCAACTGGGTATAATTCCTTTTCATTTTTCAAAGGTAGAATTAGAAACGTAACTTATTGCGCTTCATTTTTTCTGTTTTACGGGATATAATACTCACCTGAATTTAAAATTCAATGAAATAATATTTGAATTCATGCCTGTGGTTTTTTTATAGCGTCCGTACCGCACTTCCAATGAATTCAGATGCTGAACTTTAAACACGCCATTCGGCGGTGCAATTCGAAATCCGGCACCAAAGAAATTACTATTGAATTTAGATAGGTCATAGTTGCTGGTATAATAGGCGTCAGCAGCAGTATGCATCATGTAAGGCGAAAAATATTTTACAGCGCTTTGCTGATAAAAACGATAGAATGGAGTCACGGAAAAAAATGGAGTGAGTTTGACTACTGTTTCTACTTGTAAAGCATTTGAATTAATTCCCCAATCATCATGATAATAACGGTACCACGTTCTCAATATAAATTTGTCACTGATAAAATAATTGGCCCTGATACCAAGTGGAATTTTCAACCTCGTTGATGGCAGATTTTCGACATGTACGGATTGATCGTTAAAATATACGCGATGAAAAGGAAGTCCGAGGTAACCCTGCTGATAAACCATTTCTGCCTCGAGTGATATTTGAAATTGCTTGTTGATGATCTGTGACCATCCTAAGCCTCCGCTAACTGAATTGCGTGGAGTTGTCGGGTAATTATGTTCCTCGCCGCGGCCACCTCCGGTTGTTGTTCGTAATTCTACGGGATAAATAAGGCTCACCTGGTCCAGAAATGCCTGAAGCTTTGCGGAAAATTCACCCATCCCGTTTTTAGTCTTTTTCGCAAAACTTACGTTTGCACCGAAGGATTGATAATCGAATTCATGAGAATAAGAAAGGCCGGCACCGATAGTCGTTGCTTTCTGTTCATTTTCCATCGTCCACCCAACTGAAGGATATACTCTCGTATCGGCACTGGAAGCAGAAGAAATGGTAGCCGGATCAATCTTGTCAGATGAAGCTGACGTATAATGGTCAACTCCTATCTCACCTAAAAAACTATGCTTTCGTCCACGCTTATCATACAAGCTTAGTTTCAGATCAATTGAATTGGATATATCTGAAAGTTTTTCTGTTCCAATACCCCCGGTCACTGCTGAATTATTTCCATTCTGGTTATAATAGCTTGAAACAATGTTGGCTTCTTCAAAAGTCAGTTTGCGTTTTGTATAAGCAGAATCTGAGTTTGGATTAGCTTGCGAAAAGGCAGACAAAATCCCGGCATACATCAAAATAACGGAAAGAAATAATTTCTTCATAATTAATTGTTACGACCTTCTATTTTATTAATTACAACCACATCCACCCCCCGTTTTGCCACCGTTGGCTCCCGATGCGCCTTCGCGATAAGATTGGAAATTGAGTTCGGTTTTTTCTATTTTTCGATTGGATAATGACATTTCCGTATCGTTCAGCTTATTTTTCTGATACTCCTTAACGGTTGTACAGGAATTTAGAGAAATGATGACCACTATTAATGGGATAAGGAAATGCCCGACTTTAAATGACAATTTTAATATCTTCATTTGACATGTATATTTTTGGAAGTGTAAATAATATTATTGTCGTCAATGATAATACAGGCTAATCCTTTTATCTGATTCACCATATCGAGGCCTACTTTGATTCCCATCACCATGATCGGAGTTGCGAAAGCGTCCGCGATTTCTGCGTTCGGAGAAATTACAGTCACACTTTTTATTCCTGTTACCGGTAAGCCTGTCTTCGGATCTATCGTATGAGAATATTTTTTTCCATTGACAATGATGAATTTCTCATAATTGCCCGAAGTAGCTACGGAGGTGTTCGTAATATCCAGGTAAGAGAAAGCATGTTGTACGGCTTCAGGGTTAGCAATCCCGATTGTCCATGGCTTTCCATTGGCCTGAAAACCCCATGCAGTAAGATCGCCGGCTGCATTCACCACTCCCCCTTCCACACCTTTTCTTTTCAAAAGTTCTTTGGCCATTTCTGCCGCATATCCTTTTCCTATTCCACCAAAACTGATTCTCATGCCTCTTTCTTTCAAGAATACAGTGACATTTTTTTCATCCAATATCACATTTTTGTAGTTGATCAATCCTACTAATTGTTTTGCAGTATTGAGGTCAGGAAGAGTTGACATCGATTGATCAAAATTCCAAAGTTTTTTGTCAATAGATCCGTAGGTTATATCAAAAGATCCCTGGGTAATCGCCGATATTTTTTGAGACCTTTGGATAAGGTCAAAAATTTCTCTGTCCACCTTTACCGGCTCAACACCGGCATTTCTATTAATCAGATTTGTTTGACTGGATTCATCAAAAGTGGTCAATAATTTTTCGATCCGCCTGATTTCTTCCACGGCTTCCTGAATGCATGAATTTGCCCATGATTCATCGTCCGCAACAATGCTTATCTCAAAGCGATTGCCCATTAACCGCAGGATTTTTTTGTATAATGAGGACCTGGCTACATCATTTGTTGGCATCCAGCACTGCATTTATTTCGTTGGTAAATTCATCTGCAGATTCTTTAGGAAAACCTTCCCATTTTTTTAGAACTTTCCCTTCCGAATTCAATAAGAGCGTTAATGGGAAAACACCATTTTTATTGTAAACATCCGCCACCGCATCATTCTTCTTTTGCTGTTCTTTTGAAAGTTGGTTTTTATTTGATCTTGGAAAATCCGCATTCAATAAAACAAGATGATCAGCGGCATATTTGCTGAAAATTTCGCTGTCAAAAATTTCTTTGTGTAACCTTATGCAGGGACCACACCAGTCTGATCCTGAAAAATTAAGTATTATGAATTTGTGTTCTTCCTTCGCAGATTGTTCGGCCTTCACTATATCTGTTTGCCAGATCATTGATGGAAGGGTCAGCAGGCTTAACAGTGAGATTAGCAGAAAACGCATATTTTTCTTTTAGTAAAAATTGGATTTTCTGTGTTTATTTTTTCACAAAAGTGGAAGGTTAACAAAATATTACCTAAACAATTTCAATCGCAATCCGATTAAATTGCAATGGATAATCGTCAATCTACCAGGGATTTCCTGCCCCTGCGTTTCGATCTGAGTTTCCCAATTGTGAAGTGTTAAAAAGACATTTTTCACTTTCAATAGTATTGTCGGGCATACAAACTGACGAGGAGAATTTTTAGATAACAGTCGGGCGGAGCATGAATATTATGAGAGGTAGCGGTCGTTTAAAAAATTGTCACATCAAAGAAATAACATGATTTCTATCACCTTTTGGTGTGATAATACCAAGTGTTTACTGCTAAAGACATTGCTAACTTTGAATCACCATCATGGAATTATTAAACAATATTGCTCAGTTTCAATCTTCTCCCGAACTAAAAGAAAAACTGTATGAAAACAGTATTAGAAAAGACTTCGTAACCGGTGATATTATCCTCAATGAAAACTCGAATATCCGCGCCATTCCCATTGTTACCAAAGGCAGCATCAGGGTAATGCGAACCGATGTCGATGACAAAGAAATCTTGTTGTACTATATCAAAGCCGGAGAGAGTTGCATCATGTCATTTTTGGGAGGTATGCATCACGAAACGAGTAAAGTAAAGGCCGTTGCTGAAGAAGACACCGAGATTCTCTTTCTGCCGATGGAAAAAGTGACCTTGTTTATTAAAGAATATCCGGAATGGCTGGATTATATTTTCAGATTGTATCATAAGCGATTCGAAGAATTATTGGAAGTAGTAAACGCCGTTGCTTTTAAAAAGATGGACGAGCGTTTGTTGAATTTTATTCGAAAAAAATGTGAACATACACGAAGCAGCACCTTAACTGTTACGCATGAGCAATTGGCGAATGAGTTGGGAACCGCGCGTGTAGTAGTTTCCAGGCTCCTCAAACAAATGGAAGATGAGGGGTTGGTGAAGCTTGGCAGAAATAAAATTACGCTTGTACAACCGGGTGCATTTTAAAATGTTGCTACCATTACCATCCTTTAAGAAGTTCTTTTCAATTTGAAAATGGCTTTCCAAGGTTTGCAAGCTTAGGAATATAGTTACGCTTGCCACGCCTGCTGAGAAATTGAATTGATGAAGATTTGTATTAAAAATTCATAAGAAAAAGGGAAGACCGGCAGTTTGTGTCGAACCTTGTCCTGATAACAAAACTCATTTTTAATTTAAATAATAAATCATGAAAACAACAATGAAAGGCCTCGTTTACGGTGGCCCCGGAAAAATAGAATTGAAAGAAATACTCAAACCCGGTATTGAAAAACCAACCGATGCCTTAGTAAAAATTCTAAAAACGACTATCTGCGGAACAGACCTGGGAATTCTGCATGGTAAAACGCCTTCGTGCAAACCCGGAACTACACTAGGGCATGAAGGAGTTGGGGTGATTGAAGAAATAGGAACCGGTGTCCGGGGCTTTAAGAAAGGCGATCATGTAATTATTTCCTGTATTACTTCCGATGGCACCTGCGAGTATTGCAAAAAGCAAATGTATTCCCATTGTGAAGACGGCGGCTGGATTCTTGGGCATTTGATTAATGGAACGCAAGCCGAATATGTACGCATTCCACATGCAGACAATAGCCTGCATCATATTCCTAAAGGTTCTGACGAAGAAGCATTAGTGATGTTAAGTGATATATTGCCGACAGGCCATGAAATTGGCGTATTGAACGGGAATGTAAAACCAGGTGACACGATAGCCATTGTTGGAGCCGGACCTGATTGGTATGTCTGTTTTGCTGACCTGCCCAATTTTATTCACCTGCAAAAATTTACATGATTGATGTGGACGACAATCGCCTGAAAATGGCTAAGAAATTTGGCGCTACCGATATCATTAATTCCGGAAAAGAAGATGCAGTAAAAAGGATTTTATCTGAAACAAAAGATGGCGTAGATGTGGCGATTGAAGCGGTTGGAGTTCCGGCCACATTTGATATTTGCCAGGATGTGGTTCGCCCCGGTGGACACATTGCGAACGTAGGAGTGCACGGCAAAAGTGTGGATTTAAAAATTCAGGATCTCTGGATTAAAAACATCACTTTAAGAACCGGATTGGTTAATACCAACACCACACCAATGTTGTTGAAAACAGTTCTGTCAAATAAAATTGATCCCAACAAATTAATAACGCATCACTTTAAACTGACCGAGATTATGAAAGCCTATGAAGTGTTTGGAAATGCGGGGAAAGAAAAGGCAATGAAAGTAATTATAGAGCCCTGATCTCTTTATTCAAATAAAAACCTGTTGGCCAAATACCAACAGGTTTTTTTATTATTTCTCTCTTGTGTAACATAAGTAACCGAAGAGCCATTTTTATTGATGGAAATTTGCATTCAAAATAATGACAACGTATAGAATTCAAAAAATTAATTACTCAAAATAAGATAAGGTATGGCACACGAAATAGAAGTACAATGGATGGGAAAAATGCAATTCAACGCATTGGTAAACGGTCATACCATCATAATGGACGCACCCGAAAAAGTGGGTGGCGAAGATAATGGGCCTATCCCCAAACCCTTTGTACTAACGGCTCTTGCAGGATGCACGGGAATGGACATTGCTGCGATTCTGAGAAAAGCCAATAAAAATCCTGATGATTTTGACATGAAAGTGATTGGCGAAATCAGCAAAAAAGCGCCCATTGAATACATCGCCATCCACGTGATCTATGATTTCAAAGGCGCGGGTGAAAACAAGGAAGCTGCATTAAATGCAGTAACCGATTCGCAGGAAAAATATTGCGGCGTGAGCAGTATGCTTAAGAAGGCAATGCCTGTAACCTGGGAAGTAAATTATAATGGTGTGCAAATTTTCAATAACAAAAAAGAAGTTGCAGCAGAATTAAATTGATCTAAAAAGAAAAACATGATTGGGTTAAAAAACTTATTTAATAAATACAAGCTCGCCATCATTGGCGTAATTATTGGCGCTGTCGCAGGCTATCTCTATTATCATTTTATAGGATGCAATTCCGGTACCTGCGCCATTACTTCCAAACCAATCAACAGTACGCTGTATGGCGCTTTAATGGGTGGATTGGCATTTAATATTTTCAAAAAAGAAAAAACAAAATCAGTTTAAAAAGAAACAAATGATGGAATTATTAAAAAAATTATTCGGTGCAGGCACTAAAGAAAATTATGCTGAACTTATAAAACAAGGCGCCATAATAGTAGATGTGAGAAGCCCGGACGAGTACAAAAGCGGCCACATAAAAGGTTCAATAAATATCCCCTTGAACAACCTGGGAAATAATTTATCGAAATTGAAAAAAGATAAATGCATTATTACCTGCTGCGCATCAGGCATGAGAAGCGCATCGGCAAAAAGCATTTTAAAATCGAATGGATTCAATGAAGTGCATAACGGTGGCGGATGGATGAGTTTACAAAACAAAATCAATTAAGAGATGGAAACAATAAAACAAACATTATTTACCAACTGGCATTTTATGCGTTGGCTACGATTGGGTTTGGGAATTATGATAGGTGTACAAGCTATCCAATATCATCAAACCTTTTTGTTTTTCCTTTCTGGTTTTCTTTTATTCCAGGCTGTTACCAATACCGGCAGTTGTGGTGCTGGCTCATGTGCAGCTTCACAACGAAAAACTACAAACAACGCTATTGAGGAGATAAAATTTGAAGAAGTTAGGGAAAAATAAAGAAGGAACATTCCTCTAAAAATTAGAAATCTATATTTAGGCTTATCCCGATTAGCATGAAAGCCAGGCCATAATTAATGGGTAATAATTTTCTTTTCATATGGCAAGCAATTTTATCAATTTATCTTTTTGTTCCAAAGCTGCCTTATATCCAATCTCAAAAATCTCTGCGGCCCCTTTCATATTGATCAACCCAAATCTATCCAGTTCGGGTTCAATAAAAATGTCACATTGATGGGCTTTGGAATAAACTGAATTAGCAATAGCCATGTGAAAAGACCTTTCTATCATGGCTGCTTTTGAGAACCTGAAATCTATATCAGTAATGGTGTCTAATTTGTTCACATGCGATCCAATGATCTTGTCGCAGATACTCATCAATGGTTCAATCGGAAAATTATTAAGCAATCCCCCATCCACTAATTTTGTGTTTTCGCCGGTTACCGGCTCAAATACAACAGGAACCGAAGCAGACGCGATGACCCGATTTACCAATTCACCCTCTGAGAAGAAAATAATTTTATTATTTAAAAAATCGGTGGCGTTGACGAACAAAGGAATTTTTAAAGACCCAAATGAATTTTCAGGAATGTTTTTTAATAATACCTGCCTGATAGCATCAAGTGAAAAGAGGCCTTCCTTTCGCCATAAAAGACTTGAAAATCCGAAATAGGAATTATTTCTTGCTAAAGCTAAGATCTCATCTGGCGATTTGCCTGATGCGTACAATGAGCCAAAGATAGCACCGGCGCTCACTCCAGAGATGGCGTTAACTTTTATATTTAGTTCATCCAATACTTTTAATAATCCAAGATGGGCAAAACCTCTTACGCCGCCGCCGCTTAATACTACCCCGATTTTATTCATAGCATTTTTCTTATAAGCTACAATATAGTTTTTGCTGTTTTAATAAGCTATAATTCATTTTTTCTTCTCCTGAAGTATTTATAAAATTCTATCCAAATCACAGAAACAAAAGCTACCAAAAGGCAAATTATTAATTGGCGCATTCCCGGATGTTGGAAACCGAAGAAATGAATGATGGCCGGAATGTATAACATACAGGCAAGCATTACAATGGTCACAGAAATAATTCCAATCAATAAATTATTCTTGTAACGAAGTGTTGTGAAAATTGAATAATAAAAAGACCGGTTCACCAACGAAAGAAAAATATTTGCCATCAGCAAAGTGGTGAACACCATGGTTCTTGTTATACCTTCATTATAGCCCTGTGCCACTGCAAATTGATAAATACCCAGCGTACCGGCTGTGATGGCGATACCTTGCCAGATGCTGATGTTCAGTTCATGCCATGAAAGAAATGTATTGGTAAAGGCACGTGGTTTTTGTTGCATGAGGTTAGCCTCTATCGGCTCATTTTCATAAATAATAGAACACGTAGGACCCATGATCAACTCAAGAAAAATAACATGTACCGGTGTAAATATTGCAGGATATTTCCACCCCAAAACCAGCGGAAGAAAAACAGTCAAAATGATAGGAATGTGAATAGAAATTATGTACTGAATGGCTTTTTTAAGATTGCTGTAGATGCGTCTGCCCATTGCTATCGCTTCCACCATTTTTCCCAGGTCATCATCTGCCAATATCAATGACGACGCACCTTTTGCGATTTCAGATCCTTTTTTACCCATGGCAATTCCAATGTGAGCAGCTTTCAATGCAGGGCCATCGTTTACGCCATCACCGGTCATAGCAACAATCTGTTGCCGATTCTTTAATGCATTAATTATTTTCAATTTTGCCTCCGGAAACATGCGCGTAAAAATATTTACTTTCATTACTTTTTCTTCCAACTCTTCCTCCGGCATATTAATAAGTTCTTCACCATCCAGCGCATGCTCTGCTCCCCGGAAACCAATTTGTCCGGCAATCGTTTCTGTGGTTGCTTTATTGTCGCCTGTAACGATTTTTACCTGGATGCCTGCTTCATAAAAACTATTAAAAACTTCTGCGATGTTCTTTTTTGGCGGATCGTAAAAAGACACCAAACCAATAAATTTGAAATCAAAATCGTCCTGCTCTTTTGGAAAATCATCTCCCTCAAATGTGGCGGACACAACGCCTAATACCCTGTATCCTTCCAATGTAAGTTTGTTTAATTGTTTAAGAATTTCCTTCTTTTCTTCTTCATTTAAATTACATACAGACAAAATTCTTTCCGGTGCACCTTTGGCAGCAACGATTCTTACGCCGGATTTATTTTCAAAAATATGCGTCATCATGGGGGGCCTGCCACCCAAAGGATATTCATGAACCATTTTAAATTCGGGCCTCACATCGCTATCAGAAATACTTTTATACCTATTATGCAATTCCGTTTCCATAGGATCAAATGGCAATGGCTCGCTTGCCCACATGGCAGTAGTTATTAACTCTGAGACCGCTTCTTTATTTTCATTTACATTTTGATAAAGCGTTCCATTCTTGTGAACGTACAATTTGGCCAATTGCATTTTATTTTCCGTAATAGTTCCCGTTTTATCTGTACAAATAACGGTTGCACTTCCCAGGGTTTCAACCGTTTTTGTTTGCTTAACAATGATACCCATTTTCATTAAGCGCCATGCTCCCAACGCCATAAACGTAGTGAAAGCAACAGGGATTTCTTCCGGCAAAACAGACATGGCAAGCGTTAGTGCCTTCAATAAACTGCTTACCAGGTTTTTATATTGAAAGAAATTAATAGCCCACACTAATAAGAAAACAGCAAGACCCACGAAAGCCATTTTCTTGACAAAATTTCTTATTTGTACCTGTAGCGGGGTTTGCTCTTCTTTTATATTTTTCAGCGACTCCCCTATTTTACCGAGCTGAGTTGCATTACCAACATGGGTAACCGTAGCTATAGCCATTCCGCTGCTTACCAAAGTGCCACTGAATATTTTATTATCCTCCTTCGCATATTTGGTTACAGGAAAAGATTCGCCGGTAAGGATGGATTCATTTACTGAAAAATCATTTGAATAAATAATTTGCGCATCCGCGGTAATTAAACTCCCTTCTTCCACAATCATACAATCATTTACCACGACTTCTTTACTGTTGATAAAAGAAATTTTATTATCTCTTACCACTTTGGTCTTGGGTTGAGAAAGTTCTTTCAAAGCCGTGAGGGCATTACGGCTACGTGAATCCTGGTACAACGAAATAGCGGAAACCAATACAATTGCCGACAACATAAATATCGCCTCGCCTGTACTTCCCGAAATCAAATACAGAATGCCTGCCGCTAATAAAAGTATCAGCATCGGCTCTTTAAGTGTATTGATTAAGGCAGTTATAAAACCACTTTTTTCCTGTTGATCCACCACATTTTCACCGGATCTTTTCCTGGAAATAAGGATCTCCTCCGCGGTGAGGCCTTTGATGTCGATAGGAAGTTTCGGCATGATAAGAATTGATTAGATAAGCCAAAAAGTAGTTTATTACCTTTTGGTGAAAATTAAAAATACTGATAAAAATATGGGTAATGTTCTAAAATTTTTATGACTTCAATCAGAGATTTAACTGATTGAAGTCACGAATTCGTAGGCGGGAAAAATGCTCAGATAGACCTACAGGTTTTTAAAACCTTGTGAGGTTTATATAAAACCTGTGAGGTTTGTTCAAACGTGTGAGGTGTGTTGATTCTTCGTGGTCCTTCTTAACTAATTACTCTTTGTAGTGTCCTTTACTTTCTTTTTAAGTAATTCGTTGAGCGTATTCTTTATTGCCTTCTCTGCATTTTGCTTTGTATTTTCCAAAGGCTTTTCCGAAGACGAAGCACTGTCTTTTTTACCTCCCAGCAACTGTTTGGTAAGATCTTCTTTAAGGTCTTTTACCAATTGGTTTTTTATAGCGCTGACGGAGTCGTTTATAGTTGTTTTTACGCTATCTATTTTATTTTTTGCAAAATTAACAGCCTGTTGTTTCATGTCATCTGCCACAGTACCTGCTGCTTCTTTAAGGTCTGTTTTGATGACTGGATTAGTTATAGAACCTTCCATTTTTACATTCAGGTTAATATAATCGCTTAATGCAACCGGAATGCCTTTGGCGGATGCCTGCTGTGCCAAATTATTGACCAAAGCATTGCCCTGGGTACCCATAAGGCTGCGCGGAAGTTTCATTCCAATTACATAGTTGATGGATTGGTCTATTCCATGCATGCCGCCGATTTCCATATCTATATCTTTTACCTTCAAATGAAATGGCTTCACCAATACTTTGCCGTTGGCAAATTCAAAATAGCTTTTAATATCCTTCAAAGAAAAACCACTTAATTCGGACACGTTTAAAGTTTGAGCCAGCTTTTCTACCGGGGCAAATTTTTTCAAAACTCCTTGCAATAATAATAAATCTCCTTTACCGGTAAGCGTACTCAGGTCAGGCATCATGTTACTTCCTAATTTACCATTCATCGTCATTTGCGAACTGATTACGCCGGAAATAAATTTGCCTACAGGCATTAATTTTTGGACGGTATTAAAAGCATAGAAAGTTTTTTCCGCACTCAGTTCTTTCAGGTCGTAGGTTAATGAAATATCGGGATGTTTTTTGTCATTTTTGGTAGAGTAAGAACCGTTCAGCCCAATCTTTCCATCCAATGCATCCATTTGCAGATTTTTCAAATTCACTGTTTCGTCTTTGAGCGCCAATGTTCCTGTCAGGTTGTTATAATCTGTTTTATCATAAGTTAGTTTATCAACGCCGGCATTTAAAGTGAAAGCAATATTTTTCGGCACGAGGAAAGGCTCGGATGAGGCGTTATCAGTTGTTGCCGTATCAGTGCCCATAAAATCATTCAGGTTCAGTTTGTCGGCATGAACATTTAATGTGCCTGCGATTGGCTCATCTTTTAAGGCATATCCTATCGCATTATCTATTGAGCCGCTGGCAGTGATATGCGACTTAAGGTATTCCGCTTTTAAAGAATTGAGCGTAATGTTTTTTGGATTAAAAGTGAAGGCTGCATTACTCACCTTTACACCATCGGGATAATCTTTACTGGTATAATTTACATCTGATACATTGAATGTGCCGGACGTATTTATTTTCTCATATTCTTTTTTATCAATAGCCGCTTTATTGCCTTTAAAAGCGATGTCTGCTGAAAGCATTCCTGATAATTTTGTACCAGGATCAAGCGTGGTAAACTGGCTCACGGAAGCGAGATTGAATTTTCCTTTTGCAGCGCCATCAAAATAAAGTGCGGTAGCAGGATTTTTTATGAGGATATTAAAGTCTATAGGATTATCGCCTATTTCAACATGCGCAACCGGAATATTTATCACTGTATGATCCGCTATTCCGTCGGGGTTTTCAAAATTAATTTTGATATTACTGTTCTTTATCGGTTGCGGAAAATCATTGGACGAATAGTTCAGGTTGCTGATATTGATAAAACCATTTGCAGTAAACGGCCCTGCTTTTTGTTGTGTGACAACCGCCATGTTTCCTTTGGCCGCAGCATCAGCATCTAAGAGGCCTGACAGTTTGGTATTCCCGCTCAATTTTACAAATTGTGTTACCTGCGCAAGATTGAGTTTGCCTTTTATGGCAGCCTCAATATATTGAACAGTAACAGGATTTTTCAGCAATAAAGTAAAATCAAAAGGATCATTACCAAATTCAATATGCCCTTTGGAAATATTCACTACCGTATTGTCCATAACGCCATCTGGATTTTCCACCTTCACCGCGAGTCCTATGTTTTTAACCGGTTGCGGCAGATCAGGATATTGAAAAAACCCATTCTCTACGTTAAGGTTAATAGTATAAGACGGCATTTTTACAGAATTGTATTCGCCTTTTACAAAACCATTGAATACCGCTTTGCCACTGGTTTTAATTTTAGCAAAATCATTATTATAAATAGCAGGTACCAATGATAATAAAGTTTTGAATTCAGTAGAAGGCGCATTGAATTTTACATCCATTCCATAAGTAGAATCATTGACAATTTGGAAATATCCTTCTGTTGAAAGCTTAAGGTCATTCAATGCAATATCATCTGTTTTAAAAGTATATTTATTGTTTTTGTTATCCACTTGTATGTCTGCATTCAACGATGTTTTCGCGTTTACCAAATAAGGAATTTTGGTATAGACGAATGAAACAGATTCCGCGGATGTTTTTGTTTTTAAAGTAAAAAGATCAGACGTAAAATCTCCGCTTCCGGAATGATCCAGATGGAATATTTCAGCGCTCATATCGCCTGGAATATCAACATAGCTTATATAGCCGTCATTGATGGTGT
The DNA here is from genome assembly GCA_963706775.1 of uncultured Chitinophagaceae bacterium. Taxonomy (GTDB): domain Bacteria; phylum Bacteroidota; class Bacteroidia; order Chitinophagales; family Chitinophagaceae; genus Ginsengibacter. The sequence continues at coordinate 30,674 of CAVPNF010000015.1, read as the reverse complement.
ATTTTTTAAGGGAAAGCTTAAAGTCACTTTCTTTTCCTGTTGTTGAAGCAGTATCCGGTTTGGTGATATCCCAATTAGCCTTACCCTCTTTATTCATGATCGCATGAATACGCGGTTTATCTATAGTGATAGAATATATCTTCATTTCCGAATCGCCAAAAAGGCTCATCAGGTTCATCGCCACATCAATTTTTTTGGATGAAATGAGGGTGTCTTTTGAAAAATCGTCAGTTCCAATTACCTGCAAATCTACAAGTCCAACTGCTACACGCGGGAAACGCCTGAACAGCGATATATCCACGTCCTTAAAGTCAACCTTTGCGTTTATATTTTTATTGATTTCTTTTTTTGCAATTTCCATGATCTTTCCTTTGAAAATAAAAGGAAGAATGAAAGCAATAACAATTAAAGAAAGGAGAATAATGCCCGTTATCTTAAAAATTCTTTTCAACATAAGCTGTTTTCTTTGTTACAATGATAAACGCCGAAAATAGCTATTTATGTTTCAGTTACCTGAAAATTGAAAGTAAATTAAGGTTAATAATATACTTATTCTTTGAACAGGGAATGCTACATCTTAAGCTGGTGAGGCGTTTGGTTCAAATATCTGTGTCAACAGCTTTTCAGCAACATTCAAACTATTAAGGAAATTGATGCTGGCTTGTTCAGAAAAGCCATTATATAGAAAATCCATTTCCCTGTAATATTTTATTCCGTTGATTAGCTGATTATAAAAGCCTGAAAGATATTTCTCTCTTTTGGGATCCGGAATTATTCCTGTTTCTTCTGCAACTTGTTCTTTAAAATAATTAATATAAATAAACAGTTCATTGATGAACATATGCGGGCGTGTGCTATCCGTGATAATGTTGGCTCTTCCATAAATATGATCGGTCATTTCCTGAAGAGAAACCGTCCTTGGAAAAATAGGCGATATTGGGCCCGGGACAAATAGTAACGGCAGGGAAATTTTTGAGAAAAGTTTGATCATATTTAATCGCTGCGGAATTGCTTAATCCTACACATAAACACTCTTTTTCCAAAACCGTTTGCAATTCTTTTTCATATTGTTTTTCAGGCAAATTCAAGGATTTTAACTGGTTTATTTTCAGCTTCTGATATTTTGAAGAAGCAGTGCAGATCGGCTCTTCGGTAAATTCTGTATTGCTAACTAAATGCTTTTCTGTACATGGGCTTCCGGGAATTCCCCTTTCGATTCTTTTTTGTTTTTCAATATCAGAACTGGTTCCTTTTAAATAGTGGAAACGAACACCTAACGGAGAATTTTTACTTAAAACCAAATCCGCTTTTTTTGATTTTCCGAGCAATTCTAAAGTAGGATCATCTACTGTAGTTGCTTCCGGTACCAGCAGAAAAGGTGTTCCCCAACCCGTGCTGTCGATGCCATAATAATTATGCAACAACTCACATTCTTCAAACGTTCCTATGCCACCCTGCGCACTTATTTTTATAGGATGTGGTTTGTCAAAAGTTTTTACATCTCTTTGATTCTAATGCCTTATTGTAGATCGAAAATAAGTCTGAAATAAGTTCTTCTCTTTTCAATTTAAACTCTTCAAGAATCGGCCCCATCAAATATCCATCTGTTGCAAACGCATGCCCACCGCAGTTTAAGCCCGATTCTATCCTGAACTCACTTACCCAAATTCCTTTTTTGGCCAAATATTTTCCTTGTATCAGCGCGGAGCGATAATCGCTCACTTTAATCACTATTTTCTTTTCAAATTTGCCCCAATCTTTTGCGTCAAACTCTCTTAATTTTTCCAGGTAATTGTATAAGCGTGGATTCATTCCCGCAGAAAAAACCACTGATGAATTGTTGAGATTGCTTTTTGCATAACCTCTTAACGCTGCTAATGCGTCTGAACCATCTTCAACTAAAACACCCTCTTTATTAAAATTGTTTTTGTCTAGTTTGGTCATGATGTTCACATCAATACTTCCCGCGCTGACGTTGCTTCTAAGCAGTTCCTCAAGATTTTCTTTTTCAAGATGATTCGTTGTTCCGGTCATTTGTAAATAAAGTTGTTTCAGCTTACTATCTCCAGGCAGCATCTCAAAATATTTTACAATTTCGGACCCCGTTTCAAACACAGAGTTTTTTAATTTATCTATTTGTTCAGAAACCATCCTGCTAACTAAATTCAGATAATCAGTAATCCTCTTTTCACGGTAATTCTCTTCTTTGGTGGGAATAGGAATAAATGGCTCATTGATATAATTATAGTAATGATTGCGCATCATTTCGATCAATCTGTCTTCCATAATAGAAATAACAGATGAAATGCCGAAGCGGGCAACTTTTACAGGAGAATCGATGGTGAAAGCTAATCCCATAACAGGGATGTGAAATTTATGCGGGAAGGGGTTCATATAGAAATATTCGGGGATTAATTTTTAATTATTTTCCGGCTGCGGGGCGCGGGGGCGCATTTTTCTCAATGCAAGTCACCCTCGTTGACAGTTAACAGTTCGCCTCTTTGCCAGGAAAGCTTTTCCATCATACCAGGAACATTATTGGTCATCTTTAATTGATCCAGTCGTATTGTATAAACGTTGCCGGGAATGGCAAGTCCTATGGGAAATTTAGTGTAATAAATTTCAGCCGCGTTCTTGCACAGTGGGTCATCTTCTGCCAGCAGGTCGCCGGTAAATTGAATTCCCCGGATCGCCAGTTTATTCAGCTTGTCAGGCATTATAGTTCCTGCCACTTTAGGCTGTTTTGACAAGACCTGCGAATGATAACTGGAAGGTGCAGATTTATAGTATAATAAGTTCCGCTCTGGATTAAATGCAAAAAAACAACTAAACGAATAGGGCTCCTGCATTTCATTTACACAACTGACAGAGGCTGAGGTTTGCTTTTTTAAGAAGTCAATGATTCTACGATCCATAAAATATTTGGTATCAGGAAAAAATACAGAGGTGAAATTAATAATTAAGGATACAATTATCCTTAGTTATTTTTATTTTATGATTAAGATCATGAACCTCGCCGCCTGGTTTAAAAAAACCTACATTTTGTGGAAAACAAGTAATGGAATTTTTGTCTGGGAGGTCATCTTTTTCGTGTGTGACGGCTTAACAAGCTGGGCAACAAAAGTTCTTTTGCGCGCGATCATTATGAGCAAATCGCTTTGATGCTTTTTCAAAAATTTATTGATGCCTTCGTCTATATCATCCTTCTCTATAATGTTGAAGGAATGGTTGTATTTATCCCACATCAGGCCGGTGCTCATTTTTGCGGTGATCATTTCTGCAGTTAGCTTTGAGTCCTTCTTTTGGACATTCAGTATCTGTATGAAAGGATCGTATTTTGCTATCATTTGCTCAAGTATTGGAAAATTGCTGAGGAGTTTTTCGTCGTGGAAATCGGACGCGAGCGTGATGGTTTCAATAGCCTTATAGGAAGCATCTTTAGGGATCACCAGGAGAGGCACTGTGGTTTTAGCAATGATTGAAGTGGCGGTGCTGCCAAACTTTGAATTGCTCTCGCCCTTACCTTTCATTCCGAGGACGATCAGCTCCGCATTAATCTCTGCGGCAACTTCATTGATCACTTTGACCGGCTTGCCTTTTTGGACAATACTCTTGATCTTAACGGTAAATTTCCTTGCAATGCCATCAACCTCCTTTTTCAAAAATTTTTCATTTGCGATCTTTAGATCATCTTCGGAATCATAAATTTTTGCGCCTTGGCTTTTTTCAAAAAAAGTGGTACCGCTATATGCATGAACAAGCGTGAGCCTGGCGTTAAAAACATTTGCAATGAAGGCCGCATGGCTCACCGCATTAAATGAAGCATCTGAAAAGTCGATAGCAACCAGTATATTTTTCATGTAAATATTTTTGTCAAAATTACATATAACTGTGTGTCAGAACATGATCGCTGATCTCTTGAAAAATGATCTGAATCATCTTTGAATCCTGCTTACAGCGACTTCCTGATCCTGTGTTCTGAATACTCCAATTGTGATCCAGATAAGGCCCGCAGCCATTAATATCGCGCAATAAAATAAAATGATATTGGCATATTTGATTGGCTCTACATTCATTGCTTCCAATCCTTGCAGCATCAGTATGATCTCCTGAACAATAAAACCCGTTACAAAAATAACAGCGCCAATTCCGCTTACCCGTCCACGAAATCGATGAATGAATTCGTTGATATATCCTAATATAAAAAGGCTGATAACACCTACAAACGAAAGGTGCAAATACCCAATTACTACGGGCCGGAAGCCAAATGCAAAACGACTCAAGAAGGGCATTGTGGAAAGCATTTGTAAGATTATTTTTAATATAAATGCTGTAGAAGCCATGATCCACAGCCACTTTGTAGACCACGTGAATTGAATGGATTCACTTTTTCTTACCACGTTAAGTATCCTGAAGAAATACAGAAGAACCACGAGCTGTAACACCGCTGAAATATCGGCGATCCAATGCAACGCAAGCGGAAGCCGCATCCATAGTATGGACAGAAAATAAGTAGGAACAACCGTTATTGCCATTACAATAAATAATTGCTTGCTCAAGATTCCGATCCTGGCGAGCCCGAGGCGATGCATATATGAAAAGAAAACACCAAAGCATACAAATAAAAACCATCCGTTATATTGGAAGTGCATAAAAAAGTAGATGGCTGAAAAATAAAGATCCTGGATCATAATATGATTTGCCATTAAATAAGCCAACATAAAAGCGCCAAGTGAAGAAAATGCCCAAAGTAACAAAGCTGCTTTCTGCCAGGCTCTTGAAAAGCCCGCATCTACGACCTTATTCAAATCTCTCCAATAAAAAAATATAAAGCAGTAAGAGATAAAAATCGTCATCGTAGAGAAAGTGATAGACCAGAGCGCGTAGCCTTGTATGATAAAAGAGATCAACATTGCATAAGATGCAATAACATCGGCCATTAAAATCCAGTGATATTTTTTATAATTAGTTTGCACATTATTCCTGATAAGGTATCGAACCATCAGCGTCATCAATCCTACAGCTACCCATCCAACAAACGCAAAGTGTGAATGGCCATGCATAAGATATTTCTGATTCACTGAAGGCAATGAAAAATTAATCTTGTAACGCATGACTACACCCGCAAGAGCCACTACACAGAAGTTAATGAGTGCAATCTGAATCCATTGTTTTGTTCTGAATGTATTTGATCCCATTTGTTATTCGATTTAATTAGTCCAAAAGATAACCCTTTAAAATAAAAAAAGACATCGCTAATGAGTAGATCTGATCGAATTAATTTTTGCAAAGTGAATATTTTTTCAACCTTGAAAATATGATTTTAATCATCGCATTTTTTTTCCGTTTATGATGATGGTCATAAAATTCCGTAATTTGGAGATGTAATATTGCACAGTAAAAAACAAAATTCACGATTATGAAAAAAGCGATTCTTATCTGTTCGATGGCATTATCGGTGTCCTTATTTTTCGCCGCCTGCGGCGGGTCCGGAGATAAAGAGGCTGCCAAAACCACTGAGCCTGCTGCAACCGAAGCCCCCGCGGGCGGCGCTTCTTCAGCTGAAGCTGCAAATCCATCTTATGACCCCAATCGTGGTGAAGGTAAGTTCCATGATGTAAAGTTGGGCGACAAGCTAGATGCTGCCATGGCTACACAAGGAGAAAAAATTGCCGAATTAAAATGCCAATCGTGTCATAAAATGACGGACGAAAGATTGGTAGGTCCGGGATGGCACGGAGTTACTTCCCGTCACAAACCTGAATGGATCATGAATTTCATGACCAACACAGATGAGATGATTGACAAAGATCCTAAGGCCCAGGCTATGCTGGAAATTTGTATGGTTCGTATGCCGAATCAAAGCCTCAGCGATCAGGATGCCCGCGATATCCTCGAATTCATGCGGAAAAATGATGGCGTGAAATAAATTTTTTCATTGTTTCTAACATAACCGGGCGTACACGTTTATGCCCGGTTTTTTTCCAAATTTCTTCTCGATTTTATATAACTATTGAACCCGTTTTTCGATAGATCAGGTAGGATTTTGCTCTTTACTTTTCAAATATTTTCTCTTATTTCCTCAACTAATATTACACGTTATGAAAAGATTTTTCTTTCCAATTTTATCTCTCACGGCGGCGTTGCTGCTGATGAGTATATCCGGGTGCAAACCCAAAAATGCAGGTGACGCCACAGGCTCAGATGCCGCGGCCCGCGTGTATGTGCCACCCGGAAAGTATGACGAGTTATACAACTTTGTCTCCGGAGGTTTCAGCGGCCAGGTAAGCGTTTACGGAATTCCTTCCGGTCGTTTGCTTCGCGTTATTCCGGTGTTTTCTGTTGACCCTGAAAAAGGCTGGGGCTATAGTGAAGAAACAAAACCGATGCTTGAATACTTCACACGGCGAAGTTCCCTGGGGAGATCAGCATCACCTTGACCTGTCACAAACAAATGGTGAAATTGATGGACGCTGGTTGTTTGCCAATGAAAACAATACACCACGTGTTGCAAGAATTGATCTTAAAACTTTCCGTACTGCAGAGATTATTGAAATACCCAAACAGTGCAGGAAATCACTCCTCTCCTTTCATTACTGAAAATACAGAATATGTAGTTGCAGGTACGCGTTTTAGTGTGCCGATGGATTATGAAAATGGCGATGTTCCAATTGATACGTACAAGAAAAATTTTAAAGGAACGATCAGTTTTATCAGCGTAGCGCCAACAGATGGTGAAATGAAAATTGCTTTTCAGCTTTTATTGCCGGGAATGAATTTTGATCTTAGCCATAGTGGAAAAGGGCCAAGCAGTGGCTGGTTTTTCTTTAGCACTTATAATTCAGAGCAGGCGCATACTTTACTAGAAGTAAATGCTTCAAAGCGTGATAAAGATTATATTCTGGCAGTAAACTGGAAAAAAGCTGAAGAATATTTCAAAGCAGGAAAAGGAAAAAAAGTTCCTGTAAAATATGCGCATAATAAATACAGTGATGCTACCCATTCTGCTACTTCAACAATGGAAACCGAAACCACAGTTATTGATGTAAAAGATTTTCCGGATATTGTTTACATGATCCCTTGTCCTAAATCTCCGCATGGTTGCGATGTTGATCCATCGGGTGAATATATTGTAGGTAGCGGAAAACTTGCTGCATTGATCCCTGTATTTTCTTTCAGTAAAATTCAAAAAGCAATTGCTGCTAAAGACTTTTGATGGAGAATACGGCGGGATTCCTGTAATTAAATATGAAGTCGGCTTTGTATGGCGAAGTTAAAAAGCCAGGCTTAGGCCCTTTGCATACAGAATTTGACGGCAAAGGAAATGCTTATACCACTTTCTTTATTTCGTCTGAAATTGTAAAATGGAATATTAAAGATTTGAAAGTTCTTGACAGGCATGCCACTTATTATTCCCCGGGGCATCTTTGCATTCCAGGTGGTGATACTAAAAAGCCTTATGGAAAATATTTGATCGCCTATAATAAAATTACAAAAGACAGGTATTTACCAACTGGCCCTGAACTGGCGCAAAGTGCTCAATTATTTGATATCAGCGGCGATAAAATGAAATTGCTGTCCGATTATCCAAGCATTGGCGAGCCGCACTATGCACAGGCCGTTTCCGCGGAGTTGATTTCTAAAAATTCAACTAAAATATTTAAGATAGATGAAAACAAACATCCTTATGTAACCTTGGGCGAAAAGAATTCAAAAGTAGTTCGCGATGGTAATAAAGTACACGTTTATATGACTGCTATCCGCTCTCATTTTTCACCGGATAATATTGAAGGTATAAAAGTTGGCGATGAAGTTTATTTCCATCTTACTAACCTTGAACAGGACTGGGATGTGCCACATGGCTTTGGCGTAAAAGGCGCTACCACAGCGGAATTGCTGGTGATGCCGGGCGAAACACAAACCTTGAAATGGGTTGCCGATAAAACCAGGTATTTTCCCAATTTATTGTACCGATTTCTGTAGCGCATTGCACCAGGAAATGCAGGGATATGTAAGGGTTTCTGCAAAAGGCTCTAATGTTCCTATCTCATTTAGCCTTGGCAAAAATTCTGATGCCGCAGATTCTTTATTAAAAAAATAAACCTTAAAAGGAACAGGCCAATTACAGGCCTGTTTCTTTTAAAACTGAAACCAATACAATAAAATATTTTAAAATGAAAACATTAACAAGGTTATTCTCAATTGGCGTGTTGGCGTTTATTATCTCATGCAACCAGGGCGCCGAAACGAAGTCGGACAACGCCGCCGTGCCTTCGGATGCTACAGCAGTTGGAGGCGGCCAGGAAAATGTAAAGGATAACGCTTCGCAAAAAGATGTAGTAAAAGTAGCTATGGGTTCAAAAGACCACACCACACTTGTTGCGGCATTGAAACAGGCCGGACTGGTAACTTCACTTTCAAACGCAGGCCCCTTCACTGTTTTTGCACCAACCAATGAAGCTTTTAATAAATTGCCTAACGGAACTGTTGACGGATTAATGAAAGATGATAAAAAAGAAGACCTTCAAAATATTCTTCAATATCATGTATTCATGTCTGCTTTAACTCCAGAATCTTTTAAAGATGGCCAATCGTTGGGAATGGTAAATGGAGATAATGTAACAGTAAGTGTAAAGGATGGAAAAACAATGTTGAATAATTCAGCAACTATTATTGGAACAGTTCCTGCATCCAACGGAGTGATCTATGTGATAGATGGAGTGCTTTTGCCACCGGCAAAGAAATAAAAAAATCTGAAATATATCATTGCGGGTGGATCAACAATAACCGTGCAATCATTTCTTAAAACAGAAAGTGGCTTTTAGATTCCTGCCGGTTGCTTTCAATTCAATCTTTACAATATGAAAAATATAAAATTAACCGGTTTGGCAAGAGTAATTACTTTCATTTGCGGTATAGCGTTAATTGCCGTTTTGTTTGTTCCTCTATGGCAGATTGAATTGGCCGCTCCCCAATACCCGGAAGGACTGGTATTGAAAATGTATCCGAATAAATTAGGCGGAAATGTAGATGTAATCAACGGCCTCAATCATTACATCGGAATGAAAACCCTTCACGCAAATAATTTCATTGAGTTTACCGTATTGCCATATATCATTAGGATTTTTCGCGTGCATTTTGTTTTTTTGTCGTGTTGATCAATAAACAGGAAATGGCTGACGGCTTGCTGATATTCATTTGTTCTTTTTGGAGTAATCGCAATGATAGATTTTTATAGATGGAATTATAATTATGGCCACGACCTTGATCCAAATGCAGCCATACAAGTTCCCGGAATGACCTATCAGCCGCCATTGATTGGCTATAAACAACTATTAAATTTTGGGGCTTATTCTATTCCTGATATCGGTGGATGGATATTTATAGGTGTGGGATTATTATTATTAACTGCTGTAATTATTCAAGCTTAGAAAAAAGAAATACCCCGTTATGAAAAATGTAAATAAAGCCGTCGCAGTAGCAATTTCTGTATTTTTAGTTTTTGGTTTTATGTCTTGTAATTCAGGCCCACAGCCAATTAAACTTGGTGCCAGATGCCTGTAGTTTTTGCAAAATGAGTATTGCCGATAATCGCTTCGGTGCGGAAATTGTCACTAAAAAAGGAAAGGTTTTTAAGTTTGATGACATGCATTGTGTTCTTGGATTTATAAAAGCCAACACGATTAATAATAACGACATTAAGGAAACCTGGCTGGTCAATTTTGATGAGCCGCATAATTTTATCTCAGCTCAAAAAGCCTTCCTTTTAAAAAGTAATGAACTGCATTCGCCCATGGGCGGAAATGTTGCCTGCTTCACAGATGAAAATAAAATGAAGGAAGCCATGCAAAATATAAAAGGCGATAAGGCAATCACCAGGTGGGACGAATTGGTAAAAGAAAATTAATGCAAAAGCTTTTAAACATAATATTTGGATGCATTGCAAATTGTCACCGGTTGGTGAGGACACCAACCTGGGCGGCTCGCCGTGGGCCGCGTCCCCACCGCGCACAATTAGTCTGGTCATGCTTCAAATTGGGCTGCATCACATTATTTCTATTCACTTTTTTATTCGCGGCAATATCCGCGGAAGGAAAAACAATTCCCGTTGGGAAAAACAGGCAGATACAAACCATACAAAAAGCTGTTGACATTGCTGAGAATGGAGATACCATTTTGGTAGATGCGGGAATTTATAAAGAAGGTGCAATCATCATTCAAAAATCAATTGTATTAAAAGGCATTGATCATCCGGTAATTGATGGCGAAAATAAACATGAAATCCTTTTTATAAGAGGAAAAGAAATAACCATTGATGGCTTTAAATTACAACACACAGGCAGATCTGAGATAAAAGATATTGGCGCGATTATGATCTATGATAGTTACCATGTTACAGCGATCAATAATATTGTAGATGACGCCAATTTTGGTATTTCGCTGCAAAACAGCCGAAGCTGTACCATAAAAAATAATTCGATAACCGCTTATGGAAAAGATGAAGTTCAAAGCGGTAATGGCATTCATTGCTGGAAGTCTGACAGCCTGCTGATTATAGGAAATACAATATCCGGCTGTCGCGACGGGCTCTATTTTGAATTTGTTACCAATTCTTTAATATGGAGAAATATCAGCAGAAAAAATGTGCGCTATGGTATTCATTTTATGTTCTCACATCATGATACTTATATTGGAAATGTATTTGAAGAAAATGAATCGGGCGTTGCAGTAATGTACACCAATATTTATTCACATGTACAACAACTACTTTCCTAAATAACTGGGGCGGCGCGGCTTATGGAATTTTATTGAAAGATATCACCGACAGTGATATTTCAGGAAATGTTTTTCACTAAAAATACAACCGGCTTGCACATGGAAGGATGCAGCCGGATCAATTTATACAAAAATACTTTTTCCAATAATGGCTTTGCCGTAAAGATCCAGGCGAGCTGTGATAACAATGCTTTTTACAATAATAATTTTACAGGAAACACTTTTGATATTGGCACCAACGGTTCTCTCGTGCTTAATACTTTCAATGGAAATTATTGGGATAAGTATGAAGGCTACGATATCAACCGTGATAATATTGGAGATGTTCCTTACCATCCTGTCAGCATGTATTCAATGATCATCGAGAGCAATCCCGCGGCGCTTATGCTTTTCAGAAGCCTGATCGTTTCTTTGTTAGATAAAACAGAAAAAATATTGCCGGGTATTACGCCGGAAAACCTGAAAGATGAAAAACCTTTAATGAGACCGTTGCCATTATGATCGAAGCAAAAAATATCACAAAAACATTTGGGAAATTAAAAGCCCTGGATAATGTATCGGTTACATTTTCCAAAGGACAATGTATTGCACTTCTGGGGCCGAATGGATGTGGAAAAACAACCCTGATAAAATCCTTATTGGGAATGGTGGTACCTGATAGCGGATGCATTCATTTTGATAACGAAAGCATTGCCGGAAAATGGATGTATCGAAGCCGCATTGGGTACATGCCACAGATAGGCCGCTATCCTGAAAACATGACGATCGCGAACGTAATCGATATGATGAAAGACATCAGGAAGGAGAATAATAAAAGTTTTGACGAAGAGCTTGTGAAAAGTTTTGGTCTGCAAAATATAATGCAAAAGAAAATGCGCACACTGTCCGGTGGCACCACTCAGAAAGTAAGCGCGGCGCTGGCTTTCATGTTTCATCCGGATGTATTAGTTCTCGATGAGCCTACTGCAGGTTTAGATCCGCTTTCTTCAGAAAAATTAAAGCAAAAGATAATTGCCGAAAAACAAAAAGGAAAATTGATCCTTATCACCTCACATATTTTAAGTGAGTTGGATGATTTGATAACAGAAGTATTTTATATGCAGGAAGGAAAATTATTGTTTCATAAAAAGCTTGCTGCATTGAAAGAAGAAACGAGGGAAACAAAATTGTCAAGGGCGATTGCGAAGATAATGAGTGAGTCGGAAGTAATTATTTAATTAATCATTAAGCAACTATTGCTGAATGGATATATTGTTATGAAAAAATTATTAAAATACGTTATCGTTGATATTATCCAGAATAAAATTGTTCTGATCTATACGGCCTTATTATTGGTGATTTCCTTCAGTGTTTTTAATCTTGAAGATAATTCAGCCAAAGGGCTGCTGAGCTTACTAAATATCATCCTGATCATCGTTCCTCTTGATCTGCATTATTTTTTCTACTATCTACATTTATAACAGCTCCGAATTTATTGAATTGTTAGTAAGTCAGCCGCTCAAAAGAAGAACCATCTGGCTAAGCCTTTTCACTGGTTTGGGTTCTGCACTTTCATTCGCCTTTTTAATTGGCGCGGGAATTCCGATTTTGATCTATCATGCGGATGCGACAGGATTTATGATGATTGGCATGGGGCTTTTTTTGACTGTTGTTTTCGTGAGCATTTCCATGCTGGCAGCAGGTATCACGCGCGATAAGGCAAAGGGCATTGGGCTTTCCATTTTGTTGTGGTTGTATTTTTCGCTGATTTTTGATGCACTGGTTTTATTCTTTCTCTTCCAGTTCCAGGATTATCCTTTAGAGAACGTAATGGTCATCCTAAGTTTTTTAAATCCTATAGACCTTAGCAGAATTCAGATTTTATTACAAATGGATATCTCTGCTTTAATGGGTTATACGGGGGCTATCTTTAGAGAATTTTTTGGAAACAATACCGGAATTCTTCTTTCATTTGCCGGACTGTTTGTATGGGTTCTTTTCCCGCTGATGATTTCTCTTAAGAAGTTTAAGGGTAAAGACTTATAGAAATTTAATCTTTTCCGGAGAAAAGAATAATTACTTCATCTCAGATATTGTCCCGTTTTTTCAAATATTTTATAGCTTACTCTCATAAACGAAAATGTAGTTTTTTACATTTTTCAAAGGCGGCAGAAATGAATATACGTATTGCTAAGAGTCGTTTTTAATACTGTTTTATTATAAGTGGTTTGGATATACTTTCATGATACTACGATATATTTACGGTATCTAAAGAAAACACGATGCATAAAATAGTAAAACCTACTTTTTTGCTTTTCACAGTTTTATTTGTATTCAATGCCGGCGCCCAACATTTGAAGCCGGGTTTTGACAAATCTGAATTTATAGAATTATTAAAAATCGGGGCCAGAACCAGTACTGACAGTTCTTACTACAATTCAGTTCCCGCGCCCGAACACTATAAAATGATTTACCAATCTGCCCCGATTGGACTTGATAACCTATGGCAACTTTGGGTTGACCAGGATTCTGTAGCCGTGATCAGTGTTCGTGGAACTACAACAACGCCCGTGAGCTTTTTGCTTAATTTCTATGCAGCGATGGTTTCTGCAAAAGGACAATTAAATCTTGAAAAAAACTTTAAGTTCGACTACAATCTTTCCGAAGATCCAAATGCAGCGGTACATGTTGGTTTTTTAATTGGAACAGCTTACTTATCGAGAGATATTTTACCAAAGATTGATTCCATTTATAAAAATGGTGGCGTTAAAGAATTTATTATCGCGGGGCACAGCCAGGGCGGAGCGATCACTTACCTGCTCACTTCGTATTTGGAAAGCATGAAAAAAAGCGGAAGATTACCCGCGGATATCAGATTCAAAACCTGTGCGAGTGCTGCACCCAAGCCCGGCAATCTTTTCTACGCTTACGACTTTGAAAGCGTTACGCGCGGCGGTTGGGCATACAATGCTGTCAACACAGCAGATTGGGTTCCGGAGGTTCCCTTTTCTATCCAAACGACAAATGACTTTAATGATGTAAATCCGTTTAACAATGCAAAGGCCTTGATCAAAAAACAAAAATTCCCTGCGAACCTTGCGCTACGCCACGTGTACAACCGACTTAGCAAACCTGCCAAAAGAGCTCAAAAAAATTATGAAAAGTTCCTGGGAAAAATGATTTCAAAATATATCAAAAAATTCCTCCCGGACTTTGTACCACCCACCTATTTTTCAAGTAACAATTACGTCCGTACCGGGTCGACGATTGTATTAAAAGCCGATAGCGATTATTATAAAAAATATCCACAGGATCGCAATAAAGTTTGGATGAATCATTTTCCCGGACCTTACCTGTTTTTAGCGGAAAAATTAAATGAACCTACGATGACAGGAAACGGAATGACTGACAGTAAGTTAGCCGGAAGTTGGGAACTGACCTACATTTCAGGAATAAGAATTGCGTTCGAAGGATTATATCCCGACAGAAAACCGTGGATCTCAATTGATGCCGACAGCAGCAAATTAAATGGCAATACAAGCTGTAATATTTTTAGCGGCAAATTCAAATCAACCGGTAACAAAATTAATTTTACAGGTCCGTTGGCCATGACAATGATGGCATGCCCCGGCGAAGGAGAAAGTGTATTTGTAAAAACGTTGGAAAAAATAACGTCTTATAGTATTACTGACGATGGCGTACTTTCCTTTCTACTAAATGATGTTGTGCTGATGCGGTTTAAAAAAAACAAATTCCATTAAAATATCCAAGCCCACCAGTTTTATAAATGACGATACATATTGATAAAGAAATAAAACTTGAACTAACATCCGAAAACCACGCTGAAGGCCTGTTTGCGGCATTGAGTCATAACAGGAAGCATTTATCCGGATTTTTGTCCTGGGTTGATAACATGCAATCGGTCGATGATTTCCATTCTTACATAAAAAATTGTCAAACCCTCTACCAGCAAGGAAAAGAAGTAAGTTTCGTGATTCTTGCCAATGAAGTTGTAGTTGGAAGAATTGGCCTGCATCATATCAATGATCAGAATAAATGCGCTGCAATTGGATATTGGCTTACCAAAAATGCGGAGGGAAACGGTATTATCACCAAATCCTGTAAAGCCCTTATCCATTATGGATTTCATGATTTAGGGCTGCAGAGAATTGAAATAAAAGCTGCCGTTGAAAATCTAAGAAGCCGGGCCATTCCTGAAAAACTCCATTTCAAAAAAGAAGGGATTTTACGCCAGGCAGAATGGGTAAATAACAAGTTTCTTGATCTCGTGCTTTATTCTATAATCCGGACTGAATGGCCGGAAGGGATCACGAGCTGATTTTGATAAATTTTCATGAAACTATGAAATAAGCGAAAATATAGTTTTTTGCAATTATCATTTTAAAACTACGATTTTCGTCTGTCCATCATCGTTAGTACCGACAGTAAAATGACGATCATTAATTTATATCTCCACTACTTTTTGCGTTTCATTACTATGATAAGCCGCCTCAATAATTTTTATAACATCCAGTGCCTGTTCTGCTGTTACAGGTAGTGGCTGGCCATTGCGGATCGCCTCATAGATGCCGTTATAATAATCGTTATAATTTCCACGTTCTGATTCGATATATTCCCTGATCACCTTGCCGTTTACTTCTGCGTGTAACAGCCCTTTTTCGTTTTCAGGTTCAAGGCCCCAATCTTTGCCACCGGGAACGGCGCCTTGTTGTAATAATGTCTCCTGAACATCTGTTTTTGCCTTGATGAAGGAGCCTTTCAGGCCGTGAAAAATATAGGCCGGCAGTGCTTCCCTTACTACATAGCTTGATTTAAGGCGTACCCTGCGATTATCATAATACAATAATATTTCCCAATAATCCGGTACGCGCGATCCCGGCCTCACAATGCTGATATCTGCAAATAGCTTCCTGGGCATTCCAAATAATTGCACCGCCTGGTCAATGATATGCGAACCGAGATCGTATATGGATCCCGCGCCCGGCCCCGGCTCTTCTTTGTGAAGTTTGGGACTCAGCGCTTCTGTAAACCTGTCAAAATGGATTTCTGCCTCCACTATTTCCCCCAGTAAATTTTGATCGAGTACTTTCTTTACAGTTTTATAATCGCTGTCGTAGCGGCGGTTTTGATAAACTGATATTTTTCTGTCGTGCTTTTTAGCAATTTCGATTAATTCTTTCCCTTCTGCCACGGTTGTGGTAAAGGGTTTTTCTATAACCACATGCTTGCCTGCTTCCAGCGCTTTTTTCGCATATTCATAGTGGGTATAATTCGGTGTATTAACGATGACCAGTTCAATAGTATCATCAGCCAGCATCGCTTCCAGCGTACGATAGGTTTTGACACCGGGGTATTTTTCTTCCGCGAGATTCTTGGTTCGCTCCCAATCGGCATAAAAATTAAAACGGGGATTCACTACCAAAAACGGAGAGTGAAAAACGAGGCCGCTCATTCCAAAAGAACATAAGGCTGCGTGGATGGGATCAGTCATAGCTTAATTTTTGATTCATCAAATTTGTAAATGTGGTGGTAAAGTTATTACTAAAAAGATGGTTTTTTTAGGTTGAGCTTTCTTATAGTTTGCAGGAAGAATTTCACGTAAGCCAAATTATAGCTTTTCTATTTTCTATAAAATGGCTTGTTTGAATTGCATTTCGTTATGGATAATATTTATTAGTATAAAAAAAAGGAGGCCATCTGACCTCCTTTTATTTTTATACAAATTTAATTTTATTCTTTTGTTGGAACGAAATGTTCCACTTTATGATCCATAGGTTTTATGGTTTGAAGATAAGCATAAATTGATCGCAGGTCCGATGTATCCATGCCTCCCAGCATCGTCCAGGGCATGATGGTGTTTACCGATTTTGGGCCGATCGAAGGACTATTTGCCGGATCGGTATAAGCCTTAAATCTCGCTACAAATTGCTCGGCGCTCCATCCGCCGATCCCGGTGGCTTTATCTGATGTGATGTTGGCCGAATTCACTACGCCGTTTGGCATGTGGAAATCGCGGCCGCCGCTAAAAGCAAGCTCGGGGATGATCTGCCCTTTCTTAACCGGTGTATGACATTCAACGCACGCAGCCGCATTTACTAAATAGGCGCCATAATTGATCGTATCCGACCTGGAAGGTTTCTGCGAAAATGTGGCTTTTACAGGAATAGTATTCACGATGAAATTCATTGGAAAAGCCAGGCTGCGTTTTGGAATGCTATTTTCAATTGGCGCAAGCGTCCTGATATAAGCTATGATGTCATAAATATCTTCTTTGTCCATTCTGCCGTAGTTATGATAAGGCATGATCGGAAACAGGGCCTCGCCGGATTTATTTACGCCGGTTGTGATCGTTCTGAAAATTTCTCCGTCGGACCAGTTTTTCAGATTTACCGGTGTAATATCCCTGGCGAAAAAAGTACCGGGAAAGCCCATTTGCTCGTCAAAACGTTCGCCGCCTTTTCCATTGGTACCAGGCTCC
This sequence comes from uncultured Chitinophagaceae bacterium, assembly GCA_963706775.1. GTDB lineage: Bacteria > Bacteroidota > Bacteroidia > Chitinophagales > Chitinophagaceae > Ginsengibacter. Next base: position 13,420 of record CAVPNF010000015.1, on the reverse strand, counting down.
ATCGGCCCCGAAAACCTGGTCCAGTCGCGGGTAGAATGACAGTCCATACACAGCGTAACATGATTGGCAAGATAAGAGCCGCGTTCCACGCGTTCGGGCGTAAGCGGCACATGGAGTTCCGCTTCAGGATCACCTACATCGGGGAGTGCAAATTTTACATAAGACGCAGCTCCTGCGATCACAACCAGTACAATAACCAATAAGGTTAATAAAATCTTTTTCATAATAAAAAAACTTTTTTTTAAGCATCATTTACAAAAATGGTATAATGTAGGTGCGATTCAAGCGGTTAGAATGTGAAGGAAATGAAATGAAAACGATATTTCATTCAGCAGTCAGATATTGGGATAACGCCTAAATTACATAAATAATTTTGAGATTGAAAAAATAAGATATCAAAATGAAATAATTTTTCTGTTATTTTATTTAAATTTATTGCGATGAAAATCCTGGTGGTTGACGACGAAAAAGACACCCAAACATTATTTGAACAGCGTTTCAGGAAAGCCGTACGGGCGGGAGAACTGGTTTTTGAATTTGCTGATTCAGGTGAAAAAGCGCTGAAGTATCTTTATGCAAACAAATCTGAAGCGGTGCTGATACTTTCGGATATCAACATGCCGGGGATGAGTGGCCTCGAACTGCTGGAACGGATCAAAACCTCGCTCGTTCCGCCGCCACATGTAGTTATGATGATCACCGCCTATGGCGATGCTAACAACTATGAACAAGCGATGCGCCTTGGCGCCGATGATTTTCTAACGAAGCCGCTTGATTTTAATCTTTTAAGAGAGAAAATTTTAAACAAATTACATGGTAAAGATATTAGTGGTTGATGATGAGACTGACCTTGAGCTGTTGATCAAACAACGGTTCCGGAAGCAAATCAGGGAGAAGTTATATGAATTTGTGTTTGCTGTTAATGGCAAAGATGCGCTTAAACAGATCAGTGAGCATCCGGATATTGCTATTGTACTCACCGACATCAATATGCCGGAAATGGACGGCCTTACTTTATTGTCAAAACTCAATGAAACCAGCCCTTTGATTAAGTCTGTGATCGTTTCCGCATATGGAGACATGGATAATATCCGCGCAGCCATGAATCGCGGAGCATTTGATTTTCTTTGCAAACCGATCAACTTTGGCGATCTCGATCTCACCCTTCAAAAAACAATTGTCTATGTGGATCAGATTCACCAGACGTTGATAGCCATCAAGGAAAATAATATTTTAAAAATGTACGTGGATAAATCGGTGCTCGATTTTATGGACGGCCACGAGTTTGAAGCCTCTTTTTTAGTGAATGAAATCATTGAGTCAACAGTCGTATTTATTGATATCTGCAATTTTACTTCCATTTCTGAAACCGAACCCCCGGATAAAGTTGTCCAATTATTAAACCGTTTATTCGACGTAATGGTGAAGGAGATCCTCGCGCAAAACGGCTCCGTTGACAAGTTTATCGGTGATGCAATCATGGCGGTATTCAAAAATGAATATCATTTAGACCGGGCAATAGAAGCGAGTTTAGCCGTTAGAAAAAAAATTGAAGAGCTGCCGGTTCAGGCTGATCTTCTTAATTTTTTACCACGCGTGGCTATCGGAATTAATAGTGGCGAAATGATCTCGGGAAATATTGGTTCTGCTAATCTTCGTCGCCTGGATTATACCGTCATTGGCGATTCGGTAAATACTTCACAAAGATTACAGAGTGCCGCGAAGGCTGGCCAGATCCTGATTAGCGAGAACTCTTACAATAAGGTGAAAGAATCTTTCAATTGCAACAAAGTGGGCGATGTAAAACTTAAAAACAAAAGTAAGACTATGGTTATTTATGAAGTATTAGATTAAAGATCCTCTTCCGCATAGACTACAATAAAAAAATATCGATATTAATTCTTTCAAAAATAAATGCCGGCTCATAAAAGCCGGCATTTTGTTGTTCAATATTTTTTGCGACTGAAATATGCCGAAGTAAAAGGCAAGTTCCGGTGTCAGTAAGGAACTACTTTACTAATTTAACGTTCACTGCATTCGCGCCTTTCGGACCCATTTCCACTTCAAAAGAAACCTTGTTATTCTCTTTGATAGGCCCTGACAATGAGTTCGCATGAACGAAGATACTTTCCTGCGTTTCAAGATCTTTGATGAAACCGAATCCTTTTGCGTCATTGAAAAAAGATACAATTCCGGTCCTGATCAGGTCTTCAGGATTGAGCGGCTCATGTTTGGGCACTCCTATCTCAATATCCTCAACATTGATGATCACTTTCTTTCTTGGATCAGGCGGTTTCGAAGACAAGTTGCCGTTCTCATCCAGATAGGCATACATGCTTTCCGGATCACTGTTTTTATTGTTTTCTTTGCGTTCCTGTTTCTTTTCCGCCTTTTCTTTTTTGTTTTGTCGTTTTTTCTTTTCCCTTTCTTTTTTGTTCCAAGTTTCTGCCATATATTATTTTGATATTTGCTTTAGATTTTATGTAGAATGATGATAATTAACCAGTATTTGTAAATTTAACAAAAATTGCGCTAATTTTTTGCCGAATTCAGTTAAAGGTAGGTGAATATTCGTTTTTTTCAAGCAAAGGTTTGCCGGTCCGAATTTAATGGCAATTTTATGGCAATATCCGGACTATTTTATTTGAGGAATTTTATATGGTAAAAATAGTGCCGCCCCTTCGATTTCGCGCTTTTAAATATTCGTGTGTTGATGGCCGTTATATTAATTGAGCATTACTTCTCTCATAAGCTATTTTATAGTTTTTGTATATCCGGATCAAATAAAATACGGCAACATACCCATACTTTTCTGCCATAAAAAGATTAGCGGACATTAAAACACTTTACATTTGAATGAAGTAGTTAAATAAATTTTTATCGAATGAAATATTTATTCCTCGTTGCAGGTATTTTTATGCATGTCTTCATTTACGGACAAGCCGTAAAAAATACATCGTACACAACCCGATCCGGGGAGAAAGTGTTGCGCCTGGAACTTACGGTTCCAATTGATAAGGAGAATGCCTGGCAGCTTTTTGCAAAGGATGAATTACTGGAAAAATGGATCGCTCCGGTAGCACATATCGAATTGAAAACCGGCGGCTACATCGTGACAAATTATGATAAAGCCAAACCACTGTCCGATAGTACCTCTATCCGCTTGAAAATTGTAAATTATATAGAAAAAGAATTACTCACTTTAAAAGTGAAATTAAATGATGCTTTTCCAAAAAGCGTTCAACATGATGATGGGAATTTGCAGGAATTGATCCAATTCATCTATGTCGGCCCTCAGCAAACTAAAATCGTTTCTTCAATGGTTGGTTGGGGCCAGGGCAGCGACTGGGACCGCACCTATAATTTTTTTGTAAAAGGAAATACCTGGACTTATGAACAATTAGCACAGTTGTTCAAATAAGTTTTCATAAATGACGATATCGAATAATCAATCAAAAATCTCTTTGCTGCATCGCTGCCACGAACACTCATAAGTCATTTTGTAGATTTTTATTTTTTTGAATAAATGCTTTTCCTACTGGCAAATAGTATCTATGATTACATAAGTCCTGGACGTTTATAATACAAGATAATTTTATTGAATATCTTAGCGTAAGCGGCTTGTATAAAACGAATCAAAACCAAAACTATCTTTTCCAAAAAATAACAGGATGATCAGAATATTTTTCACAGCATTCATAATTGTGTCAGGTTCCATTTTATTGACTGGATGCGCAGCTTCGAATAAACAAAAAAGCGCGCCAACCGGCATAACGGAAAAATGGATTGATCAAAACCTGGCGCACGCTACAGAGCAATATAAAACACTTATCAAAAATGTGCCACGGGGTGTAATGCCGGAATCGTTCGGCAATAATGGGCTCAAAACCTGTAATTCAGAAAGCTGGGTTGCAGGATTTTATCCGGGCACCTTGCTTTTTCTTTACGAAACAAGCAAGGATACCGCCCTGTACAATGAAGCGACCAGGCGAATAAAACTCATGAACAAGGAGCAATATAATACGGGCACTCACGACCTGGGGTTTATGATGTATTGCAGCTACGGCAATCTGAACCGCATTCAGCCGGAAAGAAAATATCAACAAATATTGTTGAATTCGGCAAAGTCACTTGCCTCGCGTTTTAACCCGAATGTAGGTTGCATCCGGTCCTGGGGCAATTCCAAAGACACCACTGAATTCCGGGTGATTATTGATAACATGATGAACCTCGAACTCTTATTTTGGGCAACCAGAGTATCCCATGATTCTTCTTTTTATAAAATTGCTGTAACGCATGCGCAGACAACTTTGAAAAACCATTTCCGTCCCGATCATAGCTCTTATCATGTGGTGGTTTACGACCCGCGAAACGGTGAGGTAATTAAAAAGCAAACGGCGCAGGGCTTTTCGGACGCATCAGCATGGTCGCGCGGGCAATCATGGGGCCTTTATGGATACACACTGATGTATCGCGAAACGAAAGATAAAAAATACCTGGAGCAGGCACAGAATATTGCACAATTTATTCTTGATAATCCACACCTTCCCGCGGATAAAATCCCTTATTGGGATTATGACGCACCGGATATTCCTAATGCGAAGCGTGATGCGTCGGCGGGTGCTATTGCGGCTTCAGCGTTAATCGAGCTGTCAAAGTACAGCAATAAAACCTTGTCAAAAAAATACCTGCAAGCTGTGGAGATAATGTTGCAAACGCTGTCTTCATCACAATATCTTGCTAAAACAGGCACAAATGGCGGATTTCTTTTAATGCATAGTGTCGCAAATATGAATGGCCCTACAGATGTGGATGCGCCATTGCCTTATGCAGATTACTATTATGTTGAAGCGCTAGAGCGATATAAAAATTTGCTCAAATAGATTTCAAACGAGGATGCGCAACAATTAATTCTGTGCTTTGAAATCGGGGTTGTTATACATGGCTTTATCAAACAAATAATATTTTCCATCTTTATTATTACGCCAGTATCGATGGCCTTGCACATCGTAATATAACCTTCCGTCTACGCTTTTGGTGGCAGCATTGTCGTTAACAGAAATAACTTTTGGGAATTCGGTTTTGGGCTTACTTTTTACAACCTTTTTTTCTGTAAAAACAGAATCGGTTTTGGTTGGCTCTTTTGTTGACACCCCGGAAATGGGCGTAACAGTTACAGTTTTTGATGGATGAGATTTTTTACTGCAACTAATTATAAAGACTGAAAACACGCACACTAAAATGAGAACTAAAATCTTACCTGGAAATTTCATCGAATACTTTTTACACACTTAGCCAAAAATTATGCCATGGGTTTTTACACGTAGGGACAGGTCGCGACCTGTCCCTACTACGCGACCTGTCCCTACGTGTAATTTAAATAAAAAGTCCTCCCGGAATTTGGGAGGACTTTCAAAAAAATATAAAAATCTACATTACCACTTATCTACTTCTTCGTGTTGTGTCGGATTGTTATTAGCATTGTCTTCCGGTGTGTCAGTCTCATTCTTACTTTCCACTTCCGGTGTTACTTCTGTTTCGTTTTCGGCCGGTACCTGAGCTTCGTTTTGCGGAGCTTCTTCCTGTGGCGCAGGCGTTGAGTTTTGCGAAGTCAATTCTTTATTTTCTTCGCCCTCTTTTTTACCTTCATAAGAATTGCCTTCATAATTTTCAGAGTTCTCATGATTAAATGCGTCAAAATCAAAATCAGGCATCAGGTCTGTTTTTACATAATCGATTGCCTCCGTCATTCCCTTAAGAAATTTATTAAAATCTTCTTTATACAAAAAAATCTTATGCCTGTCGTAGCCATCTTCATTAAATTTCTTACGGCTTTCTGTTATGGTTAAATAATAATCATTGCCTCTCGTTTCTCTTACGTCAAAGAAATAAGTTCTGCGCTTACCAGCCCTGATCCGTTGGCTATAAACACTTTCCATCTTTTTGTCATTGTTTTCGTACGCCACTTTTTTAATTTTAATTTATTTATGAAAAATTTTCGGAGAGGCAAAGATAAAATTGTTTTTCAAACCACAAAATAAATCGGCCATTGCCTGATCACTTCCTATTTCGCTTGCAAATGCTGATCTAATTGATCTTTAAGCAAATACATTTTCAATTTTAAAATGATTCCTGCTTTTAACTCCATTGGCATCCGGGATAAACTAAAATGTAGTTTTTGATGTTTTCCCCGTAAAAAATTTATCAATGGAATTACCTTTTATGCCACTGCATTTTTTAAGTATAATCCCCTCAACTGTGCGCCACTCTCTCCTGCTCCTGCTGGTGGCGATACATTTCTGCATACAATCCATTTAGTTCCATGAGCGACTGATGCGTTCCGTGTTCGGCAATCGCGCCATCTTTAAGCAAAATGATTTTATCAAAATTAAATAACGAAAAGATGCGGTGCGTGATGATGACTGCGGTTCGGGACTGGAGATAATTATAAAGGTTGGTGATGATCTCATTTTCTGTTTTAGCATCCACCGCGCTAAGGCAATCGTCAAAGATCACCACCGGGTGGTCTTTGATCAGCGCACGTGCTATTGAAATGCGTTGCTTTTGGCCGCCACTCAGCGTGACGCCTCGCTCGCCTATCATGGTCTGATATTTTCCGGGAAAGTGATCGATCTCATTGGCCACGGCAGCATCCTGCGCCGCGCGGATCACCTTTTCCTTTTCAACCTTTTCCAGGGCGAAGCCAATATTATTTTCAACGCTATCGCTGAATAAAAAAACATCCTGGGGCACATAGCTTATCTGTGACCGCAACGCGCCGAGATCGATCTGCCTGATATCCGTGCCATCGTAACAGATCTTTCCGCTTTGCGGGTCATACATACGCAACATGAGCTGCGCCAAGGTTGATTTTCCGGCTCCCGTTTTTCCTATGATGGCGACCTTTTCTCCTTTCTTAATGTGCAAAGAAAAATCCTTGATCGCGTGAATACCTGTATGCGGATAAATAAAATCAACATGCTTAAATTCTATATCGCCCTGCAACACTATCTCTTTAGCGCCTTCGTGATTTTCCACTGTCGGAACAGTATGGAGAAATTCATTGATACGCCGCTGCGAGGTCGCGGCCCGCTGAATCATGCTGGCAGTCCAGCCAATCGCGCTAACCGGAAACGTAAGCAATAACAGGTACATGATAAACTCGCCGATCACGCCGATGCTGATGCTTCCATCAATTACATAAAAGCCACCGATCATAATTGTCAGCAGCGTACTCAATCCGATCATCAACCCCATTGAAGGAAAATAGATCGCCTCCGTTTTTGCAAGCGAGATCGCATTGCTCCTGTACTCCTCACTGTTCTTTTCAAAATATCCCAACATTGCTTTTTCCTGCACAAAAGATTTGATCACCCGGATGCCGGAATAAGATTCCTGCGCATTGGTCGTGAGGTCCGATAGCAGCGATTGGATCTTATCGGCTTTTCGGTTGATGATGGTGTTTACATAGTAGATCGTGATCGCCAGGATCGGTAACGGGGCGAGCACGTAAAGGGTAAGTTCTTTGTTTTCATTGATCATGTAGGTCACCGAAAACCCGATAGTCGCGGCCAGGTTGATCAGGTACATGATGGCGGGACCAGTATAAGATCGCACCCTGCTCACGTCCTCGGAGATACGGCTCATCAGGTCGCCGGTGTTATGCGTTTTATAAAAATTCGTATCTAATTTCTGATAGTGTTTGAATATCTCATTCTTTTGCTCAAACTCAATATGCCGGCTCATTACAATAATGGTCTGCCGCATTAAAAACATGAACAGTCCGCTGATGAGCGCGAGCACTAAAAGAATCACACCCGAATATAAAATCTTTGTTTTGAAGGGGACATCTTTTGTATTAAAGCTGTGGATGATCCAATTGATCAGCGGGTCATAATGGGTAACTGCCTTATCAGGGCTTAATTCCGGCCCTTTTTGCAAGGCTACCTCGACAGTATTTAGAACATACTTCGTTACCTGCGGCGCAAGTATCCTGAAATAGTTGGACAGAATGATGAATACCATGCCCAGGAAAAACAGCCATTTATATTTCCAGAAATATTTGTTTAAAGATTTTAAATGTTTCATTCAAGTAGTAAGTATTAAGTAGGAAGTAGTAAGTTGTAAGTATCGGTATCAGTTATCAGTTTCAGCCTTCTGCTTTTAGCGTTTTGCATTTAGCATTTAGCATTCAGCCTTCAGCCTTTAGCGTTTTGCATTTAGCGTTCAGCCTTCCGCCCCAATAAACTAATTAACCAATAAATCAATAAACAAATTTACTTTACAAAAACTCATTAAACACCTTATGTCCAAGGTGTTTCTCAAACAGTTGAATTGACTCCGCATCGGTCAATACTTTAAGATGATTAAAGTGATGCAGATCGGTGCCGACAAAATCCACCAGGTCTTTCTCAAGAATGAATTTAGCTGCTTTCGCTACCTGTTTTCCATAATACCCTGTGAGTGACAGCAGGTTCACCTGTAGTGAAAAACCCAATTCTTTCAGGCGATAATAAGCGTCGTAATTTTTATGATAATAAGGATACCTTTCGGGGTGCGCCATCAATGGGTGATAATTGCTGGTGTTGATCTCAAAGGATATCTGCTCAATATTATTAGGTGCTGTGGAATAGGATAATTCAGTGAGGATGTAATTATTTTTAAGCGTAAGCAGGGGTTCCTTTTTACGCAGTAGTTCCATGAAATGATCATCCAGCATATATTCCGCGGCGGCGCTTAATTGTATGTCCATACCAGCATCAGCCACGGCTTTCTTTAGGATGGCCAATGCGCCGTTGACCGTTTCCGGCGTATTGCGGTACATGTCGCTGATGATGTGTGGCGTACAGATAAATTTACGAATACCCACATCGGATAAAGACCTGAGAAGTTGCAGCGAGGTTTCTACATCGGGCGACCCGTCATCTATGCCTGGCAGAATATGAGAATGAATGTCCTGTGACAGCCAGGAAAATCCGGGATAAGCAGCAGCGATATTTTTTTTACTATTGAACCAATTCAGCATGAGCGCTCAAAGGTATTCCATCGGCAGGAAAATACGATAGTGAAGAATTGAAATAATTTGGATCGTCATGTTTTTTCACGACTTTCTGTCCGAACGGACGTTTGAATTGTGGAATTTTTATAAGAGGCTTTAATATAGAAACGATGAAAGGAAAAGGGATCTTATTAATTTTCATGGCGAGATAATCGCGGCGATTCGCCCTCAGCCTTGTTTTTAGATTTATGTTGCTCACGCCGCCGGTTCTCATTTTCACGATCATCGTTGGCAGGTATGTCGAGCTGATGCGGTGACGAAAAAGGTACCGGGCCATGAACTCATAATCGGCTGCTGAATAGTAATGATTTTCATAAGGGCCATACTTCTTTATGAGCTCACGGCGCATATAGAAAGTAGGATGAGCGGGCATCCAGCCGTATCTGAACCTGGAGCGTTTGTAAGATAATCCTTTCCAGAAACGGATGACCTTTTTTGTGTTTTGCGGATGCACATATACGAGGTCGCCGTACACTGAATCGGTACTGGTTGTTTTAAAACAGTCGGCAATACTCATGATCACATCGGCCGAAGCCAGCATATCATCGCTGTTGAGAATGCCTATAATATCACCGGTGGCCAGGTTGATCCCCTTGTTGATCGCATCATACATGCCGCGATCAGATTCAGAAATCCAATGGGAAATATGCTTTGAATTTGCTTTGATGATATTGATCGTTCCATCGGTTGACTTGCCGTCAATGATGATGTGTTCAATATTCTTATAATTCTGCTTGTGCACCGACCGGATGCAATCTTCCAGGTATTTTTCGGAATTGTAAGTAACCGTAATGATAGAAAATTTCATGTGGTGGTTTAACGAAATGTGAGATTAATTATTTTGACGGCCTCATATTTTTATTTATCTCTTTCGGGGGTCAATGTTAGCAACAGATCCAATAGGTATTTTAATCTCTTTCGTCACTCCAAGAGCTAGCTAGCTTTCAGGCATCGCTCTCAAGATATTTTAAAACCTTTGTGGGCGCCAACCTGAATAAATTATCCCATAAAAATAGGGAAAAACGACTAGCTCCCAAATTTAATTTACTAACTGAAAGTATTTAATTTTTCATCATATTCTGCGGGCTTCTCAAAGCTCCAAATACGGTCTCCTGGAAGAGTTACGTAAATTGTTGGCGGCCGGTTCTTGCTCTTATAAAATAGTGCTGATTCTTTGGAAAATTTATTTCTAAAACAGTAAGTTGTTTCAGGAAAATTGGGGAAGAAGCTTTGGGAAGAAATTGTTTTTTTTGCGGGAAATTGTGTTTTGAAATGGCATAGGCCTTCGCCCGATGTTAGCAGATATCGCCCTTTCAGGGCTGGGTGGTTTGGGTGATCTGAAAATGGTTAAATACTACTTTATGACTTGAACTGATCACGAATATGTGTTTGTCTTTTTGGTGGAGATAAAATTTATAATAACTTGATAAATAAGTGATTACAGCTTTTATAGATTATTTTGCTAGAGAGTACCATCCATTTTTCTGGCCCGGATTTTTATTGCGGGATTGCCGGCATAGATGCTAAAGGGCTCGAGGTTTTGGGTGGCTACGGAGCCTAACGATAAAACCGAATGATCTCCGCAAATAACGCCTCCACAAACCACCGCGCGGGCGCCGATCCAAACACCTTCTTCGAGAATGATGTCTTTTACTATCAGGTCAAAAGTTGATTTTCTATAATCATGATTTCCTGAAAGTAAAAGGCATTCCTGAGACAAACACACATTATCTCCCAGCACAACTTTGCCCAGGTTATCGAGCCAGGCTTTTTCCCCAATCCATACATTATTACCGATTTCTAAAAACCAGGGATATTTTATATTCACATTGGGTTTGATCAACACGTTGCTTCCGATCTTTGCGCCAAATAACCTTAAAAGAAAAACTTTCAATTTATAAAACGGAAATAAAGAACTTTTAAAAATGACCAGGTTGACCAGATACCAGCAACCCCGTTTTAAAGAAGACCCGGGTTGATACCATGAATTATCGTATTCAGCGAGTTTCGTTGTCATACTTTAGGTTGCCTGTCTTTTTTTATATTTATGTTAGCCAGATCTTTTTTTAATGATTTGTCATAAAGCCAGATCATTAAAAATATAAAAATGTAGGCAAAGATATTAAACCAGGTATGGTGATCCAGTCCCAGCGGCATGGGCCAGCCTTTATTGAGTGACGTAAGGAATAAGGTAATACGGACGGTATTGATGAACCAAAGTGCCAGCAGCCCTAAGATGATCCAAAGGATTTTCTTAAGAAGTTTTCCATTGTTGGCCGCCACAAAGGCGATCCAGAAGCTATACACGCCGTATCCCACGCAATCCATCGCGATGATCACGCCGCGTCCGTGGGGAAACCTGATCAGAAAGCCCGGTTCAATTTGAGTGGGAATGTGGAACAAGGATAACAGGAAGCCCGTACCGTGCATTAAGGAAACCTTGATCCAGCTTATATAGTCCAGGTGTTTTTCTACAAAGGGGCTATACCAGCCTACAGGTGATGCCAGCCCAATGACTGCCAGGGTTCCGTAATAGCAAAGACAAAAGATTGCTGCAAATTTTATAAGGTAAATCCACAGCTTTTTGTCGTTTAATACAGTCGATTGATTTTTTGAGTTCATTATTTTTTCTTTTTAATCGCCGCGACGCCAGGATCGGATGCTTATCTTTCTGCCTCAGAGTGCTGTTGCCTTGACGATAGGGACGTTTGCCTTTGGCGGCCTGAACGGTGAGTAATGTCCCGATTCAAGAAATGGTTCAGATCGCCGAAGCGTTCCGACCCTGCTCCGATTGATGTTTATTCCCGGTCGGGACGCTTGCCTTTGGCGGCCTGAACGATAAGTAATGTTCCCCGGATTCAGGAAATGGTTCAGACCGCCGAAGCGTTCCGACCCTGCTCCGATTGATGTTTATTCCCGGTCGGGACGCTTGCCTTTGGCGGCCTGAACGATAAGTAATGTTCCCCGGATTCAGGAAATGGTTCAGACCGCCGAAGCGTTCCGACCCTGCTCCGATTGATGTTTATTCCCGGTCGGGACGCTTGCCTTTGGCGGCCTGAACGATAAGTAATGTTCCCCGGATTCAGGAAATGGTTCAGACCGCCGAAGCGTTCCGACCCTGCTCCGATTGAGGTTTATTCCCGGTCGGGACGCTTGCCTTTGGCGGCCTGAACGATAAGTAATGTTCCCGGATTCAGGAAATGGTTCAGACCGCCGAAGCGTCCCTACCCTGCTCCGATTGCTGTTTATTCCCGGTCGGGACGCTTGCCTTTGGCGACCTGAACGATAAGTAGTGTTCCCGGATTCAGGAAATGGTTCAGACCGCCGAAGCGTTCCTACCCTGCTCCGATTGATGATTCCTGAGCCATTTCGGAAAACTATCGCCCGATAAATTATTCTTTGATAGAATAACTGTCATCATAAAATGTTCCCAGGTCATACCCGGTCAATTCCATCAACAACGATTTATTACAGAGCACCCCTTTCCGAAATCCGGTATAGTCTGGAAATGACGAGTAAGGCCAATCTTCCATCTTCTCTACTAATCCGGCTTTGACTGGATTTTGGTGGATATAATGCATTGCGTTGATCAAATAATCCTCATGTTTTTCATTGCACTTTTTTACTGAAAGAAGCTTTGATTTAGTTTTTTGTTGAAATAGCGATCCTGAAGTTTGATTTTGATTATTAACTGCCTGCGAATAGGTGCTCAATAATACCCCGATTCTATAAGATAATTCCTGCACGGACTTAATACCAAATGCCGAACGAAGTTTGCAGGAACTTTCATTGGTGCTGATGACCAAATGAAAATGATTAGGCATTAAGCACCAACATAGGATATCGCAGTGAGGTCTTAACTGATTGTTTATTTTTTTTAAAAAGAAAAGATAGTTTTCTTCATTAAAAAAAATTGTTTGTTTGTTATTGCCGCGATTGTAGATGTGATAAGGCTCGTTTGGTAGAAAGTTCATGTTCTGATTTTTGCGAGGTGAATGCTTTTCCTTTCCCGGTGGGGACGCTTGCCTTCCGCGGCCTGAACGATAAGTCACGTTCCCGATTCGAGAAATGGTTCAGGTCGCCGAAGCGTCCCGACCCTGCTCCGATTGATGTTTATTCCCGGTCGGGATGCTTGCCTTTGGCGGCCTGGACGATAAGTGATGTTCCCGATTCAAGAAATGGTTCAGGTCGCCGAAGCGTCCCGACCCTGCTCCGATTGATGTTTATTCCCGGTCGGGACGCTTGCCTTTGGCGGCCTGAACGATAAGTGATGTTTCACGGGTTCATGAATGGTTCAGGTCGCCGAAGCGTCCCGACCCTGCTCCGATTGATGTTTATTCCCGGTCGGGACGCTTGCCTTTA
>CAVPNF010000014.1:27500-190227 GCA_963706775.1 uncultured Chitinophagaceae bacterium | reverse complement strand
TTTCTTTTATTTTATTAACTGATGTCATATCTGTTTTCGACAAAATCAAAATCTGCAGATACAGGCAAAGCCTTTACTATAAAAAACTACTTTTTAGCTTATCACATAACAGTATCGTTGTCCTTAAGAAATATCAGCAGACAATAAACTCTTGTTTTTATAAACTCTCTTTACAGTTATAATGAATAAGATGCCGGCGCAAAAAATGCCTGCTGCCTGAGATATCCATGGCGCAATACCAAAACCCTCAGGAGCAACTAATATATACGTTGTTATTACCGCGGTCATAAAAACAGCGGGTATTAATGAAATCCAATAGAATTTATTTTCCCGGATAAGATAAGAAGTAATGGTCCACAATACAATGGTGGCCATGGTTTGATTGGTCCATGCAAAATATCTCCAGATAATTGCAAAATCCATGTTAAGCAATACGATCGCAACAACAAAAAGAGGAAGAGATACGATCATGCGATTTTTCATAGGACCTTGCTTAAATCTAAACATATCGGCAATAATCAGGCGGGCGCTTCTAAAGGCGGTATCGCCTGATGTGATGGGTGCGGCGATTACTCCCAGAATAGCCAAAATGCCACCTACCTTTCCTAACAATGAATTGGAAACCTGGTTAACTACCAAAGCTGCATTTCCACCGCTTGCTACCATTTCACTGTTCAGCAAATCAACTCCTCCGAAAAAGCACATGCTGATAGCTGCCCAAATAAGAGCCACAATGCCTTCAGTAACCATTGCGCCGAAAAACACAGGCCTACCCTGCCGTTCATTGGTTAAGCACCTGGCCATTAAAGGAGACTGTGTTGCATGAAAACCAGAAATGGCCCCGCAAGCAATAGTAACAAACACAAAAGGAAAAACAGGAAATTTGTCCCCGTCGTAATGCATATTTCTTAAATTAGAAAACGTTATCTCCGGAATGGTAAGTTTATTATAAAACATCATAAACAAAATACCGAATGCCATAAATAATAAAGCCGCTCCAAATAATGGATAAATTCTACCTATCAGTTTATCGATTGGTAAAATGGTTGACAAAATATAATAAACGATAATGATGCAAACCCACATCAATGTATCACCGCCTGTTATCCCAACGAGAATTTTAGCGGGCCCCATGATAAAAACAGTGCCTACCATAATAAGCAGAACAACAGAAAAAACGGCCATAAATTGCTTAACCCAACTGCCCAAATAACGGCCTGAAATTTCGGTTATATTTTCTCCCCCATGTTTTACAGAAAGCATTCCCGAAAAATAATCGTGTACGCCACCCGCAAACAGGGTGCCCAACACAATCCATACAAAAGCAACAGGGCCCCACATGGCTCCCGCAACTGCTCCAAAGATGGGCCCGAGGCCAGCGATATTCAAAAACTGGATAGTGAATATTTTCCATAAAGGCAAGGGTACAAAGTCCACACCATCAGCCATCGTTTCTGAGGGAGTGGGACGTTTGGAATCAATACCAAAAATCCGTTCGCAAGTTCTGGATATGACAAAATAACCAGCGATCAAAACAATAATGGAAATGAAGAATGAGATCATAACCCTAATATTTGTTTGTCTTTAAGAAGTTGAGTTTTGAGTTTATCATAATCAATGGCTTGAACAGATTTATTTTCGTCAATTGCCTGTACAGCCGCTGTGGCAGCACTTTCTGCCAGCAACATAAATACCGGCTCCATCCTGATTGAACCGAATGCAATATGAGAGGAAGATAATGACACGGGCACCAATAAATTAGTACATTCAGCGCGTTTTGGAATAATAGACTGATAAGATATAGGATATGGAGGAAAGCCACCTACTTCAACATTGCCTTCATTTTTTACCATGCCGTTTTCCACGATCCGTTGGATATTGTGGCTGTCCATTGTATAAGCTGCCATACCAATGGGATCAGTCACTTTTTTCTCACCGGTGCAGTTGTGTTCAGTCATAACATATTCTCCTATCATTCTTCTGCCTTCACGTATATAAAGCTGTGGTGTAAAGTGATTATTCTTTACATATTCATCTTTAGGATATCCCCACTTTGACACAAACTCGCGTAAACTATCGGGCACCCTGGGATCACTTACAAAAAAATAGAGAAGCCCCTTCGTGTAGGACATGTGCTCGTTGAATATTTTTCGGCGTTCTTCAAATGTTGCTTCCGGCCAGTTATAGTTGGCACCAATCATATCAGTAGAGAAACCTCCCCGGTTATTAATATCTGTTTTACGGTCGGGCATAAGGCTCCAAATAAAATAATCGCTTATCTTCCTCATGGTAGGCTGCGCCTCAAACAAGCGAACTAAAAGTTCATATTTCTTTGGATCATAATCCACCGGACGCGTGATGGGAATTTGATTTTCTGCACTATCAGTTAAGCATATACGAAAATTATATGCCTGTACTTTTTTATCACCTTTACCCATAGGCCCCGAAACTTCATCACTTATTCCCCATAGCAAACCTGATGATGCATCTCCAGGTATTTTGTAAGGACTAACCCCATCAGGGAACTGGTGAAACCCCGACTGCTTGTGATACGCAGGCAACTGAAAACCGCTGTAGTTTTCATTGTATACACTGTTATCTTCGCGACCTACGGTATAGGAAACTCCGGCAAGTGCCAACAAGTCGCCTTCGTAAGTGCAATCCAAAAAGACTTTGGCAGTAATGATCTGATTTCCCTTGTTCTTTCCATAGGTATTAACAAGGTTGACAGATTCTATATTGGTATTTCTCTTTACAACCTTATTGATACGTTTATTATAAATTACCGGAATACCGGCTTCCTTTATGTAATCGGCAAATACTTTTGAGGCAGCGCCTGGTGCAAATTTCCAGGCTTCATCCTCTCCATAAATTTTCCCTAAACGTTGGTAAAACTCCCTGGAAAGGCCGCCAATAGCTTGCTTATTACCTATATCGGTTTGCCCTAGTCCACCGGAAGACAAACCTCCAACATGACCTTCCGGCACTATCAGCACGGCGGTCTTACCCATTTTCTTAGCCTTATAAGCAGCAATTACACCAGCAGAACTGCCGCCATAAACGCAAATATCATAATGCGTGGTCTTTGCCGTTGATTGAGCTTTGGCTGTTTGTAAAAACCCAATGCATGCGATCAGTAGAATGATAGTTCTCATAATATTAATTATTTATTTTTATTCACAGGATCCCAAATGATAGCGTCTGCGGTAACTACCCCATCGACATTCTTGTTAGATATTTCAACATACGAATCTCTACCCTTACGAAGGTTATACGTTCCAATCTTAACCCATTCACCGGAAGACAAACCCAATTCTTTTATAGAACTGGTTTTCAGGATGAATGTTTTATTATTTGTACCATCATAAATGACAAACCCGGTTTGGCTTGTCCTGTTGGAATTTTTAGCGAGGTAAGCGTAAATATTATATGCGCCAGCCCGCGGAATAGTTGGTGTATAACGAATGCTCTTTAATACGCCAGGCTGATCATCCAATAATTGGTTAATACCGTAACCACCACCGACTGTTTTCCATTGACCTTTGATGGAAGTGTTGGCTTCATCAGAATTATCTACCAATATTTCAGGTAGACTACCGTTGGCTAATGGATTGATGGCAAGTTCGTGATGTAACTTTTTCACATCTACCTGCTGAACTGAGGTATTGCTGTTGATGGCCATTACCGCAGCGGTTGCAGCAGATTGACCTAGTACCATAAATACGGGCTCCATTCTAATAGAACCAAAAGCAATATGCGAAGCTGATACACATACGGGTACCAATAAATTACGGCATTCATTTTCCTTTGGAGTAATAGCCCGATATGAGATTGGGTAAGGTTTAGGTACTACTTTTTGAACATCGCCTTCGTTTTTCACCATGCCGTTAACCACTAGGCGTTGACAATTGTGCGAATCCATTCCATAAGCTGCCATTCCAACAACATCGTCCACCACCTCTTTTCCTATGCAATGATTTTGGGTCATAACGAGCGGGCCAATCATTCTTCGCGCTTCCCTCACATACAGTTGATTTGAAAAGCCATTCATTCCGACAAATTCATCTTTAGGGTATCCCCATTCCAACATTTCTTTTCTTATGTGCTGTGGTACACGATTATCATGGCTTAAGAAATAAAGCAATCCTTTGGTATAATCTTCGTGAGCTTTCCATATCTTTTTACGCTCATCATATCCGGCTTCGGGATAGTTATAGTTTGCGCCGATCATGTCTGTGGAAAAGCCTCCGAAGTTATTAAAATCGGTTTTCCCGTTAGGCATGTTCTTAATTAAGAAACCTCCTGAATGGTGTACCTTAACTTCTCCCCGCTAGCCAGGGTATCTATTGTATAACCGCTACTAATGGTGGTCCATTTTTCTTTTGCAATGATCCTTGCCAACAGTTCATAGTGATCAGAATTATAATTCTGCGGACGCGTAAAAGGTAGCTGGTTGGATTTATTTTTAGTGAGTGCCAACCTAAAATTATATGCCTGTATTTTCTTATCTCCACTTCCCCTGGCAGCAAGGCTGCCGGTGCCGATGCCCCATAATAATCCACTGGATGGATCGCCCGGCTTCTTGTATGGATCAATACCATCCGGCAACTGATGAAAGTCTGACAATTGAACTCCGTTGTAAGTCTCGTCGTATTGATCATTTGATTCGCGGCCTGTAGTGTAGGACACGCCTGCTTTTGCCATCAGGTCGCCTTCATAAGTACAATCTATAAACATTTTGGCTTTTACCGTGTAGTTGGTTTTTGCAGATGGATTTCCTGAATCCTCCACTATAATTTCTTTTATCAACCCATCTTTTTTATCAACGCTTACCAGACGCCGGTTTTTATAGATCTTAAGATTGGCCTCCCTGATGAGATCATCATAAACTTTTGACGCAACATGAGGCTCAAATGTCCACTGCTCAAATTTATTATAGTACCGGCCAACTCTTCTGTAAAAGTCTTTAGCCAAACCCGTAATTGCGTACTTGTTGCCGATATCAGTGGCGCCTAAACCTCCGGTGGTCAATCCTCCTAAATTATTTCCCGGCTCAATGATCACAACTGACTTACCCTGTTTTTTTGCAGTATAGGCAGCAATGATTCCGGAAGAAGTTCCTCCATATACACAGATATCTGCTTCAATTACCGTTGCAGCGGGTTTGTCTTTTACAGGAGAAAGGAACAGAAAAAAAATTAAGTATAGAGAAGTTATTTTCATAATCATATTTTATCGGTAATTTATAACTGGTAACGATGTGCAAAAAGCTAAATCATTAAACCAATAGCCGGTTACTATTTGATCGTTTTAGTTTCATCTCTCATAAGCGATAATATAGATAAATGGTTTTTTTATTTTAGCGTGGAAGGCGTTATTAATTTTATTGAACCGTATTAATTTAATGTAAGGCGTTGTTTCTGACTTAATAATTGCTTTTTAAGTTCTTCATAATTTACTTTCTGCACACTTTCTTTTTTATCAATCGCTATAGATGCAGCCGTAGCAGCAGATTCGCCAAGTATCATAAACACAGGCTCCATACGGATGGAACCAAAGGCAATATGAGAGCTGGACAGGCAAACGGGCACCAGCAGATTTTTGCATTCATTTTCTTTTGGAACAATAGCGCGATAAGAAATACTATAAGGATTTGGAGCTTTTACGCCGATATCTCCTTCATTTTGCACATATCCATCGGGCTTTACATATCGTTGCGCATTGTGAGAATCCAAAGTGTAAGAGCCCATACCGATCGGGTCCGCCACTGGCTTTTTCGATAATATTTCATTCTCTGTCATAACCACATCGCTAACCATCCGGCGGGCTTCCCGCACATAAATCTGGTGAGGCCAGTTTCCATTATCGGTAAATTCATCTTTAGCAAGTCCCCAGGTATTCAATTCATTTTGAAGATCCTTTGGCACCCTTGGATCCGTAGCCATAAAATACATTAAGCCTTTTTGATAAGTTTCGTGTTGCTTAATAATTTCCTTTCTTCTCTCATAAGAAGCTTCAGGGTAATCATAGTTCATTCCAATGTAATCAGTACTAAAAGGACCATGATTATTGGTATCTGTTTTCCTGTTAGGAATGATATCGAATTTATTAAATAACTCTTTCCATCCGGAATTAAAAACCCTGATCAGCAATTCATATTGAGAAGGATCATAGCCATCAGGCCTTGGAAACGCCACCCGGTTATCCGGGTTGTTGCTGAGGCACATTCTAAAACAATAAGCCTGCAATCTTTTGTCTCCTTCGCCCTTTACTCCTGGCGGCTCTTTTGATATAAGAGGAAGTAAACCACTTGATGAATCGCCCGGAATTTTGTAGGGATCAATGTTGGATTTAAAATAGTGATCGTGTTGAAATACTTCTGTTTGTATACCATTCCACTCTTCACCATATTGACTGTTGGGTTCTCTGCCTACCGTATAATCCACTCCGGCGGCTGCCATCAAATCTCCTTCATAGGTGGCATCAATGAACATCTTCCCTTCAAATGTTTTTCCGCTAAGGGTTTTCATAGATGCAATTTCACCGTTCTCCATTTTTACGCCTTTTTCCCTATCCAGCCATTCATCTCTAAACACCTCAATACCATTTTCCTTTACAAAATTCTCGAACACTTCTTCTGCTGCATGAGGTTCAAAGATCCACATAGTCCTTTCTGCGCCATCTATTGCGGGAGTTCCTTGTCCCTTATTACCATATTCCTCTTTTGCCTGCCACTTCCAGGATGCTGCTTTCTGATAATGCTCAAAAATGCCATGATAAAATTCTCTTGCCACACCTCCGATAACTTCCTTATTTCCGGTATCGGTAAAACCTAATCCACCGGAAGACAGGCCACCCAAATGTTTATCCGGAGAAACAACGATTACCGTTTTTCCCATTCTTTTTGCCTGAACTGCGGCAACAACTGCAGCAGGCGTGCCGCCATAAATTATGATGTCAGCCTTGTTATCATTTTTATCACTGCAACCGTTAAGTGCAAGCGATCCGATCAAAAAACAGAGTAATATAAAATTTCTCATTTGGACAATCATTTTAAAATTATTTAAGGTTGAATGATTTGGTCTCACCTATAAAGAAGTATGGGTATTAGTTGCCTGATCTCTTCTAAAATAATTTCAGAAGAGACCAGACAAATTTTGTTTTTAAATTAGTAACCAGGATTTTGATCTGCCTGTGTAAGGGCAGGATTATTATTGATTTCTTCAGAAGGTATTGGCCACAACAACCTCGCATCAATAAAGGTACGCCCCGCAGCCAGCATGGCCTGTTTCACTCTGCCCGTCCTCTTCAAATCCCACCAGCGCCTGCCTTCGAGAATAAACTCATACCCTCTCTCTTTGAGTACAACATCTCTGAAAGCGTCTTTGTTCATTCCGGATGCATAGTCCACAGGTGATGCGGCATTCGGCGCATAACCGTAAGCTCTCCTTTTGATCATATTCAACCGTTCCAATGCCAATGTGGATGGTGCTCCTTCAGCCATACATGAAGCCTCAGCATAGATTAAAAATGCTTCTGTATATCGATAGACGGGAACGCTATAGCTCGCAAATCCTTGTGCTGTGGTTGTAAATTTTTTGAAAAGAATAGGCGATGCTGATGGGAGTGCCACGCTGTCGCCATTTGGACCAATGTATTTTGTGTATAGACAGAATGATTTGCGAAGATCGTTATCATCCCAGCTGCTGCCGATGAAAGAATTTAAGTTAGGCAGCCAGGCAAAATTTCCACCACTACTGTAATTATAAGGCGGAGTATTAGGCCGGCTCGTGTAGGTAGGAAGTTGAGATTGTCGCGTATCAGAATGATGAACAGACATTATATCTTCCTTATTAGTTACAGTAGCAAATATGTTATAAAAGTCCTGCTGTTTTGCTACCGGTACCAGCGCATATTTGCCACTCTCGATAACGTCATTTGCTTTAGCCGCCGCATCGCTCCATTTTTCCAATGTAAGATATACCTGGGCCAAAAGCATTTTAGCTGCATATTTAGAGGCACGTCCGGTTTGATCTCCCACAGATTCAGGCAAATCTGCTTCAGCAGCAAGGGCATCTGTAACAATTAAATCATATACTTTACTTTCAGGTTCGCGTGCGCCGGCAACTGCACTAAGATCGGCGCTCTCTTTTGTTTTAATAGGAACCGGCCCCCATCCTCTTACCAGGTTGAAATAGGCCATTGCCCTAAGAAAATGAGCTTCTGCCAAAATCCTTTTCCTAACATCCTCATTCATCTTCGGGATATTGGGTACGTTATCAAGTACTGAATTGGAACGATTGATTGCCTGGTA
Organism: uncultured Chitinophagaceae bacterium; assembly: GCA_963706775.1. Taxonomy (GTDB): domain Bacteria; phylum Bacteroidota; class Bacteroidia; order Chitinophagales; family Chitinophagaceae; genus Ginsengibacter. Next base: position 181,913 of record CAVPNF010000014.1, on the reverse strand, counting down.
TAAAGTAGCCCAGTTCACTGATGCTCTATCGATATTGGTTTGATCTAACAAATGATCGAAAATGGAGATCGGAGCTTGTGATCCACGTCCATTAACATAATCAGAATGCAGCACCACAAAAAGATAATAGGTGATTCCGTAATAATCGTTACTAAAAGTAGAGTAAGCTCCCCTTATTGCAGATTGTGCATCTGCCTCAGTTTGAAAGAAATTGCCTTTGCTCACAAAACTTTGCGGTACCTCCTCAAGAACTTTTTTGCACGATACAAACACCATAGCGAACAAAATAAATATTATAGCCTTTTTCATAATTTCATAATTTTTTCTTATTAAAAATCTAGTTGAACTCCAACGGCATATATTCTTGCATTTGGATAACCATCGGTATCTGTACCCATGGACAGGCGGCTTCCCACACTTTGAGAATCATTTCCTGTGGTATTTACATCGGGATCCAACCCAATGTAGTTAGTGAGCGTAAATAAATTGTTAGCCTTAACATATATTCTCGCTTTATTAATAAAGCCGGCACCCATTTTACGAACCGGAATATTGTAACCGAGTTGCAGCGTCTTAATCCTCAGGTAGCTTCCATCTTCAATAAAACGATCCGATGCAGCCATTTGAGTACCAGCGCTGATTTTCGGATATTTGGCGCGCGGGTTAGGCTTCTCTGTTGTCCAATAATTTCCGAAAAAATCTGCAAGTTGATTCTGTCCTCTCTGGAAAGAATTCAGATTCGTATAGCCTGTTTGAAAGAAGATGTTATTACCCTTCACACCTTCTATAAAAATGTTTAAATCAAAATTTTTGTAAGCAAAGGTTGAATTAAACCCAAACGTAAATTTTGGATTTGGGTTTCCTATAATAACGCGATCCAAAGGGTTAATGATACCATCATTATTAATATCCACATATTTAATTAAGCCATTCGCGTCCAGGCCATCTTCCATATAACCATAAAACATTCCCAGTGGCAAACCAACCCTGGCGATATTATAGCCTGATAATCCTGAAATTTCTCCGCTTGAAATAATGTCTTTATCTCCGGCGAGCGCAACTACTTTGTTCCTGTTGGCCGATAATTGGGCTGAAACATTCCATTTAAACGGACCCGTAAAAATATCCGCAGTTAGACCCAATTCCACCCCTGAATTTTGAATTTCACCTATATTTTGGAGAATAGAACCAAAACCTACTGATGGAGGGAGTGGAACGGAAGCCAACAGATTATTGGTGTTCTTTTTATAATAATCAAAAGTAAAATCAATGCGGTTATCAATAATACTTAAATCAAAACCCAAATCCAGTTGAGCAGTAGTTTCCCATCTTAGTTTGCTATTGGCTATCCCTGAAGGCGCATATCCAATGGTTTCTGCCTGCCCTCCATCAATGTATCTCACTGACGATAACCGGTCTAATGATTGATAAGGAGAAAGTGCTGTGTTACCGGTAATACCATAACTACCTCTTAATTTGAGGTTACTAACGAACTTGACATTTTGCATGAACGATTCTTCGGATATCCTCCAGGCCATGGCTCCCGAAGGGAAAACACCCCACTTATTATCTTTTCCAAATCTTGAAGAACCATCTGCTCTTATACTCGCTGTAAGATAATATTTACTCTTCATGGAATAGTTAACACGACCTAACCAGGATGCAAGGGTCCATTTGGAAATACCCGAAGAAGGTGGATTTGTTGTTGTAGCCGCCGCGAGATTATAGTTCTCGGTAATATTGTTAGGAAATCCCGAAACGGATATCCCGCTATTTTTATTTACATTAGTTTGATACATGAATCCTCCTGTCACATCCAAATTCTGGGAATTAGCGAAACTCCTGGCATATGTTACCGTATTCTCATTAAGAAATGAATTAAGATATGACTGAGACGTTGAAGCGCTGCCTTTATCGTTAGGAAAAATAATTGGAACAAAGCTTTCTCCGTTAACCATTTCATATTCGAGCCCTAACAACGTTTTAAGAGTTAAACCTTTAATGATCTTTGCCTGCAAGGTGGTATTTTGTAACACAGAGTTTGCAAACAACCTGTCTTTCCAGGGCTCGCTGCGTAAAAGAGGATTTCTCATATCAGTTGGGTCAACAAAGGGATAGAGTGTTTCTATCCTGGTAGGCAGCCCGTTGGCATCATAAACAGGTGCGGTTGGCGGAGCTGATAAGGCCCCGGTAAAAACAGTATTACCGCGCGATCCATTATCAACGGGTACAGAAAATTGCTCCCTCCTGGATATGTTCAGGTTTACAGCCAAACTTAGCCAGTCTTTTATATCATGATCAAGGTTGATCCTGAAGGAACCTCTTTTAATACCTGAATTGATTATAATTCCTTCCTGGCCATAATAATTGCCGGAGAGGGAATATCTTGTTTTTTCAGAACTTCCCGCGAATGTGATCGTATGATTTTGAATCGGGGTTGCCCTAAAAATAACGTCCTGCCAATCGGTACCGGGATTTTTAACCGTGTCAACATTAAAATAGGGAGGTAAATTGCTGTTTTTAAGCCACTCATTAGCTACAGTTGCGTATTGTTTTGCATCTAATACTTTATAACGCTTAGCAACTTCCTGGCGGCCATAGTAGCTACTGATGCTAATCAATCCTTTTTGCCCTGCCTTCCCTCTTTTAGAAGTGATTATTACCACGCCATTTGCACCCCTGGAGCCATATATGGCTGTTGCTGAAGCATCCTTCAATATATTAATCGACTCAATATCAGAGGCATTCAGGTAATCAATATCACCAACGATAGGAAAGCCGTCTACCACATAAAGTGGTGTATTACTTCCGATCATAGAATTGCCACCACGGATCCTCACCTGTATTCTTGATCCCGGAGCACCGGAGTTATTGGTAACCTGTACACCGCTGGAACGCCCTTTAAGAGCCTCGCCGATATTATACACCGGTGTAGATTCCAATTCTTCTGTTTTAACCTGCGAAACAGCACCAGTCAAATCTTTTTTTCTTGCTGTACCGTAACCAATTACCACCACATCACTCAGGCCTGAGGCAGCCTGCTCTAACACAATATTTATTTCACTAAGCTGCTGGTCAACGTTCACTTTTTTGGTCTGATAGCCAACGCTTGATATTTCCAGAGCCATATTTTTTTTCTCCGGCGCAGAGAGAGTAAAACGACCCTGGCTATCGGTGGTAGTTCCAATCTTAGTTCCGGCTATCAACACCGATACGTTTTGGAGAGGCTCTCCGTTGTTATTGGTAACCCTTCCGCGAATTTCTATCGGAGGCGGAAGTGGTGTGAAATAAAAATCATTGAACTCCACTTTTTCCCTGGGCATTACCACAATAGTTCTTTCAACCATAGTATAGGTCAAAGACTGGTCTTTAAAAGCTTTTTCCAGCACGTCTTCAATTGAGGCATCTTTAACCCTTATACTCACTTTTTTGCCATTATCAACTTGTTTGTCATTATATAAGAACAGGTAGCCGCTCTGACGCCTTATCTCAGTAAAAACTTTTGAAAGCGAGATATTTTTTTGGGACAGAGTAATCTTTTGTGAATACCCGGCAGCACTTACCTGGAGACAGGCAGCGATTAATAAAACACAGGTCAGTTTCATAATCAATAACGTTTTGAGTGAAAGCAGTCCCCACTCCTTGGGATCTTTGCAAAGAACTTTAAGTTTCATACTTTTGTGTTGTTTGGGTTAAAATTGTTAGGCAGTCAAGTTTCCGATTGTATAAAGGATCAACCCAGATACTTGCCGGGAACGCCGCAATCGTTCCTGGTTTTCTCTTCTGATCGTCCACGATTTTTCTATGTCATGCTGATCATTTTAGTTTGGTTATTAAGCAATTTTGTTTTTTAAAAAATTCTATAGGTGTTATCAGGCTCGCATCTTATGGAGAAACGATAACCTTTTTTCCATCCATTTTAAAGTTTACCTCTTTTGTGAGTTGCAACATTTTTAATACCTGGGACAGATTGGTGTACTGAGACACAACTCCGGAAAAACTCATGCCCTCAACATCTCCCTGGTAAACTACCTCTATATCATACCACCTGCTTAACTTTCGCATAATAAATCTTATTCCAGCATTGTTAAACTGGAATAGACCATTTTTCCAGGCTATAGCATCTTCTACATTGGCTTCGTTTACTTTAAAACGACCATTCCGGCTCATAACAGCTTCCTCTCCCGGCTTCAACACCACGCCCATATTGCCTTCAGCCACAGTCACAGATCCCTCCAGCAAAGTAGTTTTAAAGGCAGATTCTTCATCATAAGCCATGATATTGAAATGAGTACCGAGCACTTTTACTTCCATACCGGACACGTCCACTTTGAAGGGCATGTCTGCATTTTTAGCTACTTCAAAATAAGCCTCGCCTTTTAGCTTTACCCGTCTCTCAATGCCAGTAAATGCCGTCGGAAAAGTAAGAGATGAGGCAGCATTTAGCCACACTTTTGTCCCGTCGGCCAGTACAACACTATATTGCCGCCCCCGTGGAGTGGTCATCGTATTATACAAAACCTCGCTCTTTGAAATATTTTTATGATCATAGACAATCTTTCCATTTTGTTTTAAAATGTTGATGTTGCCCTGCATCGCGAGCGTTCCATTTCCTGCGCTATCCAAAATTATTTGTTGGCCATTGGATAATGTTAGAACAGCACCCTCATACCCTGGCGCTATATCGTGCTTTAGTTGATCATTAACCACATTTTTCTCGGCAATGGAATGGCTGCCAACATTATTTAAAACAAAATAGGCTCCGCTACCAAGCATCAAAACAGCCATAGCCGCAGCCCACCATATTCTCTTGTTTTTCTTTGGTGGAAACATATTAATAGTTTTACCACCCAACGTTTCGCTTAAAATATTTTGAAATAATTTATCTGCCTTCTCCTCCTCAATTTCATGAAGCTCTGCTTCCGTTAATCCTACAGCATTACTTATCAAACTATTCAATTCAAGAGCGTTTTCCTCTTTTTTTACCATGCTAAAAAATTCATTTCTCTCTGCTGCGGTACCACTTTTCTCAGTGTACCTTGCAAACAAATAAGAAAACCTGGAAGCTGCCTGATCCATAAGATTATTTTAAATAATGACGATCTAGCGATCCGTCATCTTATCAGACACATGAGCCGGGAGAGAGGACTGGTATAAATAAGAATATTTTTTTTTGAAATATATACTCCACGTGCGGTGTACATATTATCATCAACGTGCTGATCAAACCTTCATGTGCACTTAGGAAGCTTTTTATCGATCGAAGCGCGGTAACCATATGTCCTTTGACAGTTGACCGTGAGATATTTAAAGTCGAGGCTATCTGGGCGTGCGTTAAGCCTTCTACGCGGCTCAATTGGAAAACTCTTTTCTGTTGCGGAAGAAGTTGTTTAATTGCTTTATGCACTAAATTCTGCAATTCGTTATAAAGAACCGGATCGGAAAAATCATGGGTATTTAAAGATCCTTGTTTAATTAGTTCTTCCAAAAAAGTTTGTTCATAAGCTATTCTTCTTAAATTATTGAATATATGATTGCGTATCACCGTGTTAAGGTAGGCATTGAAATTTTCCACCTCCGGCAGCTTCTCCCTATTTATCCATAATTTAATAAAAACCTCCTGAACAACATCTTCCGCCACAGATCTTACGCCGGTAATTCTCCAGGCTATCGAGAATACCCTATCTCTGTATTGATCAAACAATATATGAAAGGCGAATTCATCGCCTTTCGACACCTGTAAGATTAAGGGCCTATTATTATTTGGATCAGATTGTAGCAATTATAAGAAGTTAGTCAGAAAAACGAATTTACTTAAAATGAAAGATTGAACCTTTTTATTTTGAAGTGTTTAAAATTAAAGCCATCCTTCATACACGTCTGCTTAATAAAATTAAGAGCCTTTGACTGTGTGCCATAGCTTCGAATATTCTTCCCCACGTTATTCAAATGAAAAGGGTTTCAAAAAATGGACTACGAAAGTGGTAAAAGAAGTCTTTCTGTCCGCAAGAAAAGAATAAAAAGAAAATGATCAAAAAAGCAATACTTGCAAAATCGTAAAGAGATCGCTTAACTTCTCAGAATTTCGCTTATCACATTAAATGATTGGGTTAAAAGAAAGATGCTTTGCCATAAACAAAAGGCAATAAGTGATCGTAAAACTAAAAAAGCCACTCAAAAAGTGGCTTATTAGTGACCCCGTCAGGATTCAAACCTGAAACCTTCTGATCCGTAGTCAGATACTCTATTCAGTTGAGCTACGGGGCCAAAGGAGCGCAAAAATAATAAATTAATCGCCCGAACCCAATTTCTTCTTTCAATTAAATTTTTATTCACATTTAAAACCGGATTCTTTAGCATCTTGCAGCTAAATTAATCGATGAAAATTTTTTGCTGGTCCGTCGGAAAGTCCCATGATTCTTATGTAAAAGAAGGTATAGACCTCTTCTCCAAACGCATTTCACATTATTACCCTGTTGAATGGAAAATTTTTCCACAGGCAAAAAATGCGGCTTCGGCATCGGAAAATGATATCAAAAAAATGGAAGCGGCAATCATTTTAAATGCTTTGCAAAATGATGATATTTTGGTCGCATTAGATGAATTTGGCCAACAATGGACTTCGCCCGAATTGGCTCAGTTCATTCAGCGCAAGGCAAATGAAAGCGTCAAAAATATTATTTTTTTGATTGGTGGCGCCTACGGACTTCATGACAGCGTTTTAAAAAGAAGCAATCATAAATGGAGCTTGTCAAAATTAGTTTTTCCGCACCAGCTTGTGCGGCTGATCCTTTCCGAACAGCTTTACCGCGCATGTACCATCATAAGGAATGAAAAATACCATCATTCATAATGCCAGGAAAGCCAAAAAGTAGTTTCTTATAATTTACTTAAAAGCAAACGAAAAGTGCCACCGTTTGTAGTTTTTATGTAGGTTTGATGCTTTCAAGAAAATACCATGACTTTATCTGTTACCCTCATTATCATTATTATCACGGTTATTGTTTCGTTGTTTGCGTTTCAGTCGCATAAAGTTATGGACGACCTGATCTTCTACCCTGCCGCGATAACGCAAAACAATCAATATTATCGATTCTTTACGTATGGATTTATTCACGCGAATATTCCGCATTTGTTTTTTAATATGTATGCGTTTTATTTGTTTGGCGGAGCGTGTGAAAATTCTTTTATCGCCATCTTTGGCGATTATGGTAAATCATTTTACATTCTTATGTATGCACTCGCGCTGATCGCCTGCGTGATCCCGGACTTTGCAAAACATAAATTGAACCCCGGCTATAGAAGCCTCGGAGCGTCCGGAGCGGTGTCAGCAGTAGTTTTCGCTTATATTTTATTTAATCCGTTACAGGGGATCGGACTCTTGTTCATTCCTATTTTTATTCCGGGATTTTTATTTGGCATTTTATTTTTGGTGATCTCTTATTTTTTAGGAAAAAAAGGCGGTGGTTCCATCAATCATTCGGCACATATATGGGGCGCTATTTTCGGTGTAATTTTTCTAATTGTTTTCAGCCAGCTTTTCTCGACTTATCCGCTTCTCGATAATTTTATCACATCTGTAAAAGGACTGGATCCTAAGAAAATATTTACTACTTATTAAGAAGCCTTATAACCCAAAATATAGAAAATCGAAGATTTTAATTAAACTCAGGAACAGATATTTGCCAGGAAAGCATTCGGAAAATCTTAAGAAATGATAAGGACGAATTCTAATATTTAAAAGTTGTGAAAAGCGAAAATATAGTTTTTCACTTTTTAATGTCACTCACACATTAAGCGACGCGAAGCTCCAGGATATTTTTAGTCGATCGACTGATCTTAACACGGTCGTCAATTCGTTGCCCGATGATCCAGATAATTTTTTTGTTGCTTTCTAATACCCAAATCTTTTCCTTGTCAGTGATGGATAGCTTTTGATCGATAAAGAATCTGCTGAGCTTCTTTTTTTTCTGCATTCCCAACGGGTAGAAATAATCGCCCTGGCGCCATTTTCTTAAAAGCAAAGGAAAAACAATCTGGTCCAAATCGATGGCCGCCATATCTTTAGAAACCGGCAGTTTATGATCAGCGTTTGGATATAATTTAAATTTCAATTTGCCCATCTCAAACTCAACTTCGCGGGCATTTTTTTCAATGAGAATATGACCGGCTTGTAAAGTATTGATGGGCGCAATGATAAGCCAGTTCCGGTTTTTAATAATTTTATGTGTTGAGGATGAAGTATATTTTCCACTTTCACTTTTTAATAAACCGATCACTTCATCAGTTTGATGCGCTGTAAATCCAAAGTCTTTGATGACCTCATAGACAATTGTTTTGAGCGGCACCAATTTTAGTAATTTGAAAACAGGGATATGCACTTCATTCCCTTGCCTTTCCAGTAGTTTTTTCTTGATAAGGCCTATAGACTGTTGAAATAAAAGATCCGTTTCCCTGAACCTTTCAATATTATTAATCAGATTGTCCTCAACCTGCGGAAAAACTTTTTGAACCGAGGGGATTAGTTGATGCCTGAAATAATTGCGAGTGTATTTATCCGAGCTGTTGGACGAATCCTCAACATAAGACAATTTATTTTCTTCAATAAATGATAGAATTTCTTCTTTTTTTGCAAACAATAATGGCCGTATAATATTCCCCTGTTTTGGCAAAATGCCACGCAGGCCAGTAATGCCGGTTCCTTTAAAAAAGTTCATCATCACCGTTTCAATGTTGTCATTCGCATGATGGGCGGTTAAGAGGTATGAGGTTTGAAGTTTCAGGTTTGAGGCGTCTCTCATTAATTCATCGAACCATGCGTATCGCAATTCGCGGGCGGCAACCTGTATGGAGATCTTTTTCTTTTCAGCATAAGTGTTAGTATCAAACCTTTCCACAAAAACATCTGTGAGATATTTTTCGCCAAGTGAGCGTACAAATTTTTCATCACGTTCACTCTCACCACCTCGCAATTGAAAATTGCAATGTGCTATTTCAAATTTAAAACCCGCAAGATGACATAACTCGCATAGAACAACAGAGTCTGCACCGCCACTAACGGCAATGCACAAACGATCTTTTTTTTGAAAAAGATGTTGCGTGTTATTATTACTGATAAATTTTTCTATTAGCGTCATTTCTCAAATTTATGAGTCGTCATTTATTTATGTGGATATCGTCCCATAAGCCGATTAATAAGCTATTGATGAAAGGCTGCCGGATAGAAACGGATATCCTTTTTTGTGACGGGCATTGCAGCAAGGCCAAAAAAGATAGCAGTGGATAGCCGGGACAAAGCTGATCATTGAATCCATGCTGACAGCCCCTCCTTTTCTTATATTTTTTAGCCCTGCATTTCGTCTTCCAGGTCTTCATAAGCCACGCGCAATTCTGTATATGAATGGTGATCTGCTGCAGCCGTGGCTACTTCCATTCCTCTTATATATACGCGCATCGCTTTTTCAGGATCGCCGATTCTTTCTAAAAGCTTTCCCAGATGATAGTAAGACCCAACGTAGGTTGGCTCCCGCTTTAATATTTCATTAAACAGGCTTTTTGCTTCCTGATCATTACCCACTTTTATATATTCCAAAGCCAATGCATGCTGCAAAAAACTGTCGTTACCAGACTCTTCCATATAGGCCTTCAACTTGCTTATCCGATCCATCAAATAATTTTTTACTTTTTCTTTACTTAGTATCTTCGCACCTCTACAAAAAGACCGATAATGAAGATACTTGTTTGTATTAGCAAAACCCCTGACACAACAGCAAAAATAGCTTTCACAGATAACAATACGAAATTTGCAGAGGCGGGCGTTCAATTCATTTTAAATCCCTATGACGAATGGTATGCGCTTGTGCGGGCTATCGAATTGAAAGAAGCAGATGCATCTACTGTGATTCATTTAGTAAATGTAGGCGGAGCCGATGCTGACCCGATTATCCGGAAGGCTCTGGCGCTTGGCGGCGATGAAGCTTTTCGCGTAAACAGCGATAGCCACGATGGTTTTTACATTGCTTCGCAAATTGCTGAAATAGCAAAGCAAAATAATTACGACCTCATCTTTACCGGCAAGGAGACGATTGATTACAACGGCTCGTCTATCGGAGGAATGGTGGCCGAATTATTAGATATGCCTTATGTCTCACTTGCTACAAAGTTCGAGCTGGCCGGCACAGTTGCCACAATTAATCGTGAAATCGAAGGCGGCGAAGAAGTGGATGAAGTGAATCTTCCGGTGGTGGTTAGCTGTCAGAAAGGAATGGCCGAACAACGCATTCCCAATATGCGCGGAATCATGGGCGCGAGAACAAAACCATTGAAAGTATCGGAACCCGTTGCCGCCGACACACTGACTTCCATCGAATCTTTTGATTTGCCACCTGCAAAAGCCGGTGTTAAATTAATCCCGGCCGATCAACCGGAAGAATTGGTAAGGCTGCTGCATGAAGAAGCGAAGGTATTTTAGTGAGGAAGATTAGATGTTTAGCGTTTAGAAAGTTTAGGGAAACTTGTAATTCGTAATTTTTAATTCGTAATTTTTAATTCACAATTCTAATGGTATTAATATTTCTTGATCAATCCGACGGGCATATAAAAAAAGGATCTTATGAAGCGGCGTCTTATGGCGCAAAGCTTGCTGAAAATCTCGGCACGTCGGCCGAAGGTATTGTGCTGGGAACAGTAAATGATGATCTTTCATCCTTAGGGAAATACGGCTTAAAGAAAATCTATACAGTAAAAAATGAGGCGTTAAATAATTTTGACGACGAGGCTTATACGCATATTATTGCAGAGGCTGTGAAAAATATAGATGCAAAAGTGATCATCTTTTCCAACAACTTTAATGGTAAAGCGATTGCTCCACGCCTGTCTGTTCGTTTGAAAGCAGGGCTTGTTTCAGGCGCTATTTCTTTGCCGGATACAAGTGCCGGTTTCATAGTGAAAAAAAATGTATTTAGCGGAAAAGCTTTTGCAAATGTTGCTATCAAAACCGACATCAAAATAGTCTCCTTAAATGCCAACGCTTACAAGGCAACGGAGGGTGAAGGCACGGCGGAAGTATCGGAACTGGCTGTAGAAATTCCGGTTTCAAAAGTGAAAGTGAAAGCCGTGAATAAAGTTTCCGGTGAAGTACCGCTGGCAGAGGCCGAAATTGTGGTAAGTGGCGGCCGCGGTTTGAAAGGACCCGAAAATTGGGGTATTGTAACTGACCTTGCAAAGGCTTTAGGCGCCGCAACTGCGTGTAGCCGCCCGGTGAGCGACAGTGATTGGCGCCCGCATCATGAACATGTTGGCCAAACAGGCCTGGCAATTGCGCCTAACCTTTATATCGCCATCGGCATTTCCGGTGCAATCCAGCATCTGGCCGGTGTCAACCGAAGTAAAACAATCGTCGTGATCAACAAAGATCCAGAAGCTCCTTTTTTTAAAGCCGCTGATTATGGGATCGTTGGAGATGCATTTGAAATCGTTCCCAAGATCACTGAGGCTGTAAAAAAACTCAAAGGAATTTCCTGATAAGAGCACGATTTTAATGAACGCGCTACAGAGACTCTCCTGTAAGAAAGGCTTTAATTTTTATATATTTGCTGAGAAAAAGTAAATAAAACAGAGGTGTATGAAGAAAATAGAATTGGAAATTGTGGCGCTTTCTCACAGCATCACGCAAACACATTCCTATGCGGTCGTGTTGGGTGAAGTGAATGGACTGCGCCGTTTGCCCATTGTTATCGGTGGCTTTGAAGCGCAGGCGATAGCGGTTGCGCTGGAACGAATGCAACCGAGCCGCCCGCTGACCCATGACCTGATGAAAAATTTTATGCTTGCCTTTAACATCGATCTTCATGAAATCATCATTAACGACTTGCAGGAAGGAATTTTTTATTCAAAATTAATTTGCTCTACAGATAAAGATACCGTGGAGATTGATTCGCGCACTTCAGACGCAGTGGCGTTAGCAGTGCGTTTTGGCTGCCCTATTTTCACTTATGACAATATTCTCGACAGCGCCGGAATATTAATGGAAGAGGATGATAAAAAGAAAAAAGTAGTGGTATCGCACACAGAATCCGGCAGCGATGACCTGCAAAAACTTACGATTCCCGAACTTGAAAACTTATTGAAAGAGGTGCTTGAGCACGAAGATTATATAAAGGCGGCTTCTATCAGAGATGAAATTAAAAGCAGAAAGAGAAGTTGATGCTAACCCACGAAAAATCTCGTTCAATTGAAATAAAAAAGGAAATATCCTGTCTCACTACCCTCGTCTAAATTTCATATTTCTTAATTATATCTTCATTCGCCCATGGTCATTTTTCCTAATTGTAAAATAAACCTCGGGCTAAACATTATACGAAAAAGAGACGATGGCTTCCATGACCTTGAGACTGTTTTCTACCCTTTGCCAATCCACGATGTCCTTGAAATTATTACTGATGATCAGAGTACCAACCATTTTTTTAATACGGGAATTTTTACCGGAGAACACGAAGATAATTTGTGCCTGAAGGCCTATCACCTTATTAAAAATGATTTCCCGGAATTGCCGGCAATAAAAATGCAACTGCATAAAGTAATTCCCATGGGAGCGGGCCTGGGAGGAGGATCTGCGGATGCGGTGTTTACATTATTATTGCTTAATCAAAAATACAACCTCTACATTCCCCAGCAAAAACTTTTCGAATACGCATTATCGTTAGGAAGTGATTGTCCTTTCTTTTTAATAAACAAACCAAGCCTGGCATATGGCCGCGGCGAAGTCTCAACTCCAATTCCACTGTCTCTTGCGGGTTATAAAATGCTTATCGTAAACCCAGGCATCCATATCAACACAAAAGACATTTTCAGTAAAATTATTCCTGCAATTCCGTCAAAAAAAATAAGCGTGATCATTGGACAGCCCGTTGAAACCTGGAAGGATGAGTTAAAAAATGATTTTGAAAAAATCGTTTTTCAAAAACATCCGGAGATCAGCGACATTAAAAATCAGATGTACCGCAACGGAGCAATTTACGCTTCCATGACAGGAACCGGAAGCACCGTTTTCGGTATTTTCAAAATGGCAGAAGAGGTACGATATGCAGCTAAAAAAAGTTATTTTTATCAATGGCTTTCTCAATTATAAAATTAGTATCTCAAACGAAAATCCTGAAAGTGTTGTTGGTATTTTTTCTTGCAGGAATTACTTCAAGCGTCCCCGCTCAGGATTTTTCCTCCACTAACTCCTGCGATATTTATAATATTGATTCTTTGAAAACTCTTTATGGAGAAAACAAGGTTTTATTACCCAAATACGATACCGTTGCGCTAATCGCCCTCTCCTATTACCCGGAATTAGAAGATGATTATATCAGGTTTAAAACCAAAAGTATCAACAGCACCGCAAGAACAACCGTTACTTTTGGCTCAGTTTTTAAAAAAATCAACAAGCAGTATATTATTTACATCAATGATGACATTGACAGAACGGGCATGCTTTTGAGCCAGGCTCCTTGCGCCGCGCAAGTAGCGCTCATCGGGCATGAGCTCGCCCACGTAGTTGATTTCAAAAGCAGAAGTTTTTTTGATATGGCCTGGTGGGGATTAACTTACCTGTTCATTAAACAACGAACCAAAATTGAAAAATTTGCAGATCAAACGACAGTGAAGCATGGACTTGGCTGGCAACTTTATTTGTGGGCCGACTACGTTTTAAATAGATCCACAGCAAACAAAAACTATTTAAAAATGAAGCAAACGAAATATCTTTCTCCCGCACAAATTCTCAGGTACATGAAAGAAAGCGGGTTACAGGCAAACCCTCAATAAAATTTCACTCCTGGTTTTCCGCAAAAAAATCAAATCAAAATTCCGCAAGCTTTTTTATACCTTTGTCACTCAAAGTTCATCATTGATCAATTCCGGTTACATACAACACTTCCTTTCGAAGAATCTTGATTTCTTAGATCACAAGATCTAACGATATCGTCCCCTGTTTTCAATTCCCTTACGGTTATATTATTTACTTTTTTTTAAATTACTTCTAATGCCAGTACAATCAACAGCTTCAAGAACTGATTATTTTATCGACCTCGAAAATCAGTATGGCGCCCATAATTACCACCCTTTGCCTGTGGTGCTGACGGAGGGCAAAGGCATTTTCGTTTGGGATGTAGACGGAAAAAAATATTTTGATTTTTTGAGTGCCTATTCAGCCGTTAACCAGGGACATCTCCATCCAAAAATAATTAATGCGCTTGTTGAACAAGCGCAAAAACTTACCCTCACCAGTAGAGCTTTTCATAGCGAAGAATTATCGAATTTTTCAAAATTTATTACCGGTTTTTTTGGCTATGACAAAGTATTGCCGATGAATACCGGAGCGGAAGCCGTCGAAACGGCATTGAAACTTTGCAGACATTGGGGATACCGAGTGAAAAAAATAGAAAAAAACAAGGCAAAGATTATTGTTTGCGAAGGCAATTTTCATGGCCGCACTTTAGGAATTATTTCCTTCAGCACAGATCCTGAATCGAGAAATGATTTCGGACCTTATCTCGATGGATTCGAAGCAATTCCCTACAATGACTTGCCTGCTTTGGCTAATGCATTAAAAGATGGAAATGTCGCAGGATTTTTAGTCGAACCGATCCAGGGCGAGGCGGGTGTAAATGTTCCTGATGCGGGATATCTTGAAAAAGCAAAACAATTTTGTGCGGATGCCAATGTTTTATTTATCGCAGATGAAATTCAAACCGGCTTAAGCAGAACAGGAAAAATGCTATGTTGCGATCATGAGGATGTGAGGCCTGATATTTTAATTCTTGGCAAAGCCCTAAGTGGTGGCACTTTGCCGGTAAGCGCAGTCCTTGCGGATGATGAAATTATGCTAACGATAAAAGCCGGCGAACATGGAAGCACTTACGGAGGAAATCCATTAGCATGCAAAGTCGCCACCACTGCATTGCAAGTTTTGCGCGATGAAAACATGGCTGAAAATGCGCAGGTTTTAGGAGAACTTTTCCGTAACGAGTTAACGAAATTGAATTCGCCTCATATTTTAAAAGTCCGCGGAAAAGGTCTGTTAAATGCTATCATCGTCGATCACCCTGAGGCAGATGCCGCATGGAAATTTTGTTTGGAATTAAAAGAAAATGGTCTGCTCGCAAAACCAACTCACGGCGATAAGATCAGGTTCGCGCCACCTTTAGTGATCAATAAAGAAGAAATTCTTGAATGCGTAAAGATTATTGAGAAAAGCCTGAAAGTACTGGATTAGCGATAATAACATCTTATATAAAAATGAGCTGCAATTTTTTTGCGGCTCATTTTTTTTATCCAAAATCTTAAAATTATATAATTTCTACTTCAAATCATTTCCCCCAAAACGCAATGGCAGCAAGTCGTCTGCATTTTCGATTACCTGCACTTTCCCTTCCATCCCACTCAATATGATTCGTATTTGTTTTTGAGTTCTTTGTTGAAATTCCGCGAATGATTGACGGCAAATACCGCAGGGGCTTACAGGGCGATTGCTGCTTCCATTCAAATTATGATACGCAATTGCAATAGTATCAATCCCGACTCCGGGATATAATGATGAAGCCGTCCCCATTAAATTTCTTTCCGCACAAATGCCCGCAGGATAGGATGCATTTTCCTGGTTGGTACCACTTACGGTTTTTCCGTTGACCAGTTTTGCAAAAGCGCCCACCAAAAAATTGGAATAAGGAGCATACGCGAATTGAGTTACCGCGCGCGACTCGCGCAACAATTCTGCATCCTCTTTTGAGAGCTCGTCTATTGAATCATATAAGTCAAAATTGAATTTAATTTCCTCAGAAGTCATTTTGTAGATTTTGATGATTTGTTGGTTGGTGCATTTTCGTAAATTACAATTTTCCTCCACATTATACCATTCATAAAAAAATATTTTTCCAGTTACGATCAAAATCGTACATTGCTTACGAACAACGTCGTAAATATGTCTATCGATAAAAATATTAAACCTACGGAGAGCGAGCTAGAAATCCTGCAAATTCTTTGGAAGCGTGAATCAGCAACTGTAAGAGAAGTCCATGAAGAACTTTCAAAAACAAAATCTTCCGGTTACACAACTACTTTAAAACTGATGCAAATTATGTTTGAAAAAGGAATTGTCACCCGCGATGACAGTTCCAAGAGTCATATATATATGCCCGCTTTGAGCAGAAAAAAAACACAAAAACAATTTCTTGATAAAATGATCAACGGCTTGTTTGCAGGCTCTTCCACGCAATTGGTGCTCCAGGCCTTGGGAAATCAGAACGCCTCAAAGAGCGAACTTGACGAAATTCAAAAATATCTGAATGATTTAAAAAACGGATAAAATGGATCTTACATCTTTCCAGCATTCCTTTTTTCTCGGCGCTCTTGGTAACGCAATACTCAATAGTTTGTGGCAGGGATTTTTGTTATGGGTCATTTATGAAACCATACTGATCTCTTATAAAGCAGTCAATGCAAAGATCAAGCACAACTTAAGTGTGCTGATGATATTCTGTTCTTTTGTTTGGTTCATTACTACGCTTGTTCAAAATTTTTTGATCAGTGAGTCTGCTTCCGCTTTACTTCCCGAATCCAATGTTTTATTAAATCCTGGTAACCCAAAAAGTAGTTTTCCTGATTTTTTCAGATCCATCACGGTCGATATCCTCCCCTATCTTTCTGTTGCTTATATAACGCTCTTGTTTTTTTTGATGGCAAAGCTTTTCGCATCCTACAGACAAGTTCATTTCATTTCAACCAAAAACTTAATCACACCTCCTTCTTACCTCGAATCATTCTCCTCAAAGGCCGCATGGCAATTGGGGATAGCTAATAAAATTCACATTTGGATCTCGCACCATATCGAAGTTCCTGCAACAATCGGTTTTATTAAACCGGTCATTTTAATTCCGTTTGCATCAATTAATCACTTAACCACTCACCAACTGGAGGCGATCATTTTGCATGAATTATGCCACATAAAAAGAAACGATTACCTGGTGAACCTTTTGGTTTCTGTTATTGAAACGCTCTTATTTTTCAATCCTTTCGTAGCAATTTTTATCAAAACAATCAAGCGGGAAAGAGAAAACTGCTGCGACGATTTCGTTCTGCAGTATCGGTACGATCCTCACTCCTATGCATCGGCTTTATTAAGACTGGAGCAATCCCGAAAAGAAAATGTACAATTGGCACTCGGCGCTGTATCGGGCAAGAAACAATTGCTTTCGCGCATCAAACGAATTACCGGGAATACTACAGCAGTTCAATTTAATTATGGTCAGAAACTGCTGGCGCTATTGGTAACGACCGGCATTTTTTGTTCGCTTGCATGGCTTTCTCCTAACAAGATCAGAAAAGAAAGAAAAGAAGCTCTGACTGCTACAGAGGTTTCAATAGTTGGTAAAACTTCCGCCGTTGCGGATGAAAATAATCCTGCGACGCTTCAGGCTCAAACACAATCCGCACAATTAAAACTGAAACGCAACATACGGAAATCAACTACGCTTGAACTTCCCTCTTTAGACCTAAAATTTAATGATGAGCCTCAACCGCTTGAAAAAGACCAAAGTGCTTTCTCTACGGATAAAAATACAAGTCTTCAACTTTCATTGAATTCCGATAACCAATTTCCAATTTCGGCCCGGGTAAATATTGAAGAATTGGTAAAAAAGGGCATCCCGAAATTAAATATCAAGGGACTTGCAGGTTTCGATCAGCAGATATCAAAAGGGCTAAACGAAGCCTATTTGGAAATCGGTAAAATCGACTGGAATGAAGTACAGACTGACATCAATAAAAGCATTGCAGAAATAAAAATTAATGAATTGTCTCAAGATCAAAAAGCGGCGATCACAAAAGCGAAAAAGTATCTTTCTTTAATTCGGGTGGGTGATCAGAAAGACAATGCTTCAAAAATTTTAGAACAACTTCAAAAGCAGCAAAAGTTAATTGCCGATTCTCTCAATGCTGCCGGAACGATTTTAATAAACCAACGGCCGGCAAAAATGGCTGCTACTATTTCTAAGGATGAATCAGTTAATTTCAAAATTCCGGGCGCCAGTTTTTCTTTTAATTTTCCAACCGGCCCCGCGGGAAAAAGGTTTTTAAACCTTACTAATGGAAATCAATTGCACAAGAGCACATTCAACGATACTCAATTAAGAACCATAATAAATGATGCCCCTGGCTCAGCAGGCAAAATTACGAACCCTGGCAAGCAGCAATCCGTTAAAAAAATCCATCGCGTGATTGCTGATATCTGATAAACAGCTTCTATTTCAAGTTATCTATTAACAAATAATCTCTGGTCTTATCCGGACTTTTCAATTTGTGTTCCCCGCAGTAAAAACGAACATCCCATTAACGAATAAAAAAAAGCCGCATAGAAATGCGGCGTTTGTTAAGAACCAATAGGTTCTGTAACCCCCAAAGAAAACGAGTTAAATATGTTGATCTACTTATTTGAATGCAAGGGTCCGGGTTTCACTGATTTCAACGTTACCATCTGTATCCACATGTTTCAAGCGGTAATAAAATTCATTCTTTGTCTTGCCAACTACGTCAATGCAGCCATAACAATCGCAGCCCGTTTTGGCCGGGTCGGCTCCTAAAATATAAGCTACGGTTTTGAAATTCTTTCCGTCCTGGCTTTTCTCAACTTCAAAGTAATTGGTGGCCGTTTTATTATCAGTCGACCAGTTAATATTTACTTTATTCTTTTGAATTACCAAATTAAAATCGATGATATTGATTTTATGAGGCTGAATTGATTGCGCTTCACCTCCAAAGTATAAAAAAGCACAAGCGATTCCTAAACCGCACTTGAATAGTCTACTTATTTTCATTGTATAATTTTTAAAAATTATTGTTCACAATGAATATTAGAATGATGGCTTTAATAAAATTTGGATATATACACTCAGCATGACCCGGATAACGGCGTCACTAAAATTCCTTACCGATGAAATCGACCCATGGGATCTTGATTTTGAATCGCGACAGTGCAAAACCTGAAAGAATTTTTCTCAAGCGACGAGGTCAAAGGCAACAAAATAAAACGAAGAAATGTAAGCAGCAGCGTATAATGTAATATATTCTTATAGGTCGAGTTATGGTTCATTTCTTGGGTTTGAGGTTGAAACATTTGATTTCCGTCTTCAAATGATCTTTCAGAGAACCAGGGATTATTTTGTAAAACTGAATGAGGAGGTAAACGACATTCACAATTATGGTGCAAACATAGAGTGCATTTTTTAGATTTGCAATACCGTAATTTTACCGTTATCATTGAATTAGAAAATATTAAAAATAACACACCAATCATTAATTAATTTTTACGCTACAAGGATCTTTTGTCAGATATTTTGACAAATCATCGCTAAAAATTAGACATTTTTAATTAAATCGAAATTTATCTCGCCTCGTGAATCTACGATTTACCTATGGGTTATCTACGAAAAAGCACCAATTTCAACAGATTCTTTGGATGATTACTTTACCATTTCACTAATATTATCTGGCTAAAACGTGAAACTACCCACAACCATGATATCTGGCCAGAAAGGTGAGAGTTAAGCGACTTCCCAGCCGAAAAAGCCTTTAGATTAATCGATTTAAATCGTCTGGTAGTTGCCTACCTTAAATACGCGACTTGGATTTTTATGAATCAAGTTAGGAAGCGAAACAACCCATTTTGTAGAATATCCAATTTAAAAACTCAATTAAAACCAAATCGTGCGCAATTTTAGGAATCGTAAATACTGTGTCTGCATCCTAAAACGATCATATGCCATTTTTAAAAATATTAAATATTTGAAGAAAGAGGGGCTACAAGAATTTATCTAGTGATCCATCATGACAAAGTATAAATATTAATTATATAATACAGAATTGCCCTGGCATACCTTTTTGAAAGCACCATTTCTCAGTAAAAAATCGTTGATGGTTAACACCCCGATTCTGAACTTCTAATATCCGCTCCCTGCTGTTTTGGAAAGCCAGGCTGAAAAAAGTAAATAGTTTTTCAGGTCAAATGATTTTTGAAAAGGCAGCCGATAAAAACCGAGATCAATCATCCTTCCCCGAATCGGCAGTTCTTAAAGAATTAAATCAACCCAGGCCGATTTGCAATAATCTCCAAATGTCTCCTTCTTGCGGCCGCCTTCTGTTCCATCACATCAAAGATATTTATAATTTTAAAATGATCTTAGCTATGCCATTTTGACGCCTAAAAAGATTGGGGCTAAATAAGAAATCAAAAAATTACCCAGAAAACACGATTGAAGAACTCGGTCATATTAATTTTTGCCAAAATTTATTTTTCAAATAAAGCATATTAGTCATTAACATTCATTTTAAACTATAAATCAAATAAATAAAAAATTTTAACTGACATATTTTCTGGTATTTTTACTTGAAGGTTTTAATCGCCTTTATTTTTATAAAAACGCCTATAATTTTGAAAGTAAAATAATATATAAAATGTCATAATAAATTAACAAAGAACATTTTATAAAATAATTTTTAGACTTAAAATATTAGTAACACCAATAAAACTTAAAATTTCAGAATTACTAATACGGTTAGCACGCAAAAACGTATCTTTGGACTCTCCTATTTTAATTCTTGAAAAATGAAGTCAAAATTCAGTTTAGTATTTTTAGTTATGTTTGCATTTTTGTCATGCTCCTCCCCGAAGGCGTTGGAGTATAAAACCTATCACAATTTTGCTATTCAAAATCTAGGTTTCACCAGCTCGACGGTTAGCCTGGACCTTGAATATTATAATCCCAACAATTATGGATTACAACTAAAGAGTACCGATCTGGATATTTTTATTAATGGAAATTTGCTCGGACATAGCTCACTTGACACGCTGATCAGAATTCCCCGAAGGGACACCTTTAGCATCCCCGTAAAATTTGATGTGAACATGCAGAATGCTTTTAAGAATGCTTTTAACACTTTAATCGGAAAAGAAGTATTGGTGAAATTGTCCGGAAAAGTAAGAGTTGGGAAGGCTAATGTATTTATGAGTTTTCCAGTGGAGTATGAATCAAAACAAACATTTTCATTTTTTTAATGCGTTTTGTTGGCGATTATTTAAGAATTTTATTTCATTTCTGATCTTTTCTAAATCCGTAGTTTGGTAAAATATTTATCAAAATCCGTTTACGCCTTTACTATCGGTTTATCTGAAAAATGCCTGGAATTTTTGATCATTTCCTCCAAATGAATTTATTTATCGGGTTCTTAAATCAGATCCTTTTCTATTTCCCGGATTTGATTATTATACCAAACGAAAAAGCCCTGTCTTTCGACAAGGCTTAAAATTGTTGTTGTTGTAACAGTTTAGATAAAAGGAAGCTTCTTACGATTTTGTGGAATCTGCTTTTGCGACCGTATGGCGGCATGCTGCAGGAAGACGCTTATATGCATCCGGATCCGCAGTCACATCGTCGGCATCATAGCCCATATTTGCCAGGGCGGTTTTAATATTTTCGATATTGGTCCTATCCGTATACCATTGAACCGTTACAGTATGTTTTCTCCAATCTGCTTTTACAGAAGAGACGCCATATTCATGAACTAAAAAGTTATCAATGCGTGTTTTACAAGCCTCATCCTGCACCCCGGGCGTTTGAATGACTGCTTTCTGAATTGCCTTTTTTTGCGCTACAGTGACAGTCGAAAATGCTGTTAGCGCAATAATCCCAAGAAGAAATCTTTTCATAGCTCTAATTTATTACGAATTTAAGAATTTGGGTTCCAATTGGCAGGATCCGACCGCCAGTTTAACAAGGAGTTTTGATCCGTTTCCGAAATTAAACCCTCCTCAATGGCAAGCTCTATTAAAGAACCGTAATCAGTTAGAGACTTCAAGGGAACACCATGCTTTTCAAATGCGGCACCGGCAACGTCAAATCCATAAGTAAAGATGGAAACCATTCCTTCCACTTCAAGTCCCGCATTTCTCAATACATCCACCACCTGCAAGCTGCTGTTACCGGTTGAGATCAGATCTTCCACCACTACTACCCTTTTTCCGGGCTCGTAAAAGCCTTCAATCTGATTGCCAAGGCCGTGCTCCTTAGGTTTCGGGCGCACATAAATGTATGGAAGCTTCAATTGATCAGCAGCCATAGCGCCCCACGGTATTCCGGCAGTGGCAACTCCGGCGATCATATCGGCTTTTTCAAACGACTGAAAGATCACATTACACATTTCTGATTTGATAAAATCCCGGATAAAAGGAAAGGACAGGCTTTTCCTGTTGTCACAATAGATAGGACTTTTCCAGCCACTCGCCCAGGTAAACGGCTCTTTGACACTTAATTTTATTGCATTAATTTGTAAAAGTTTTTCAGCAATTGCTTTTTTATCAGTCATGCTGCGAAGATAATAAACACGTATGAGCAATATAACAATTTACTTCGATGACAAACCGGTCTTTCTTTGTGATGAAATCACAACTAAAATCGATGAATATAAGCATCACCCGGATGCGGTTTTTATTGATGAGTTGTCAACACCGGCAATTAATTCCTTGTTGCACGAGATCAGCAAGCCGCGGTTTCATGCCGGCATTATTTACGACAAGGATTTTGAGAGGTTAAAGGAAGGTTTTTTCAGACATTTTACTGTCATCAAAGCCGGGGGCGGACTGGTAAAAAACAAAAAAGGTGAAATTTTATTGATACTTCGTCGTGGGAAATGGGATTTACCGAAAGGAAAATTAGACGACAATGAAACGATTGAAGAATGCGCCAAACGTGAAGTGCAGGAAGAGACGGGTTTGCGAAAAATAAAAGTCGTTCGACCTGTGGAAATCACCTTTCATACATATGTACAATTTGGAAAGCACATTTTGAAAGAATCACACTGGTATGCAATGAAAGCAACGGGCGATGAGCCATTGATTCCGCAAACGGAAGAAGATATCACTGAAATTCTTTGGGCAAAAAAAGAAGATTTAAAAAAATATGTTGTGAATACTTTCCCCACGATTATTGAGGTTTTAAAGCATGCCTGAATTGTAAATTACCTTACTTTTTTAGCGGAATAATGGCCACAGTTAGCCGGCTCACACAAAATAATTTTTCGCTCTCATCGTGAAGCCTGATATCCCAAACATGAGTAGTTTTTCCTAAATGAAGTGGCCTGGCTATTGCTGACACAATTCCTTCCGTTACGCTTTTTAAATGATTGGCATTTATTTCAAGACCAACGCAATAAAATTTTTCCCTGTCGACCACTAATGCAGAACCTACACTGCCAACAGTCTCCGCGAGCACACACGATGCGCCGCCGTGCAAAAAGCCATAGGGTTGCCGGGTGGTATCATTCACAGGCATAGACATTTTCAAAAAATTATCTCCTATTTCTGTCCATTTTAAGCCAAGAAATTCTGCCATCGTGTTTTTTCCAATCCCGCTTAATTCTTCGATGGTAATATTTTTATGAAACCAGATAGACATATTAATTAAATATTTTGATGAATAAGTAATTCAAAAATCGATTCTTCCAATTTCAAGTAATCCACTAACGCTCATAAAATAATTGAAGAAATGGGTAAAAGAAATCCTGCGCAATCTGCGCCTAGTAAATAGATCTTTTCACGGCATCCGGTAAGAATTCGGAAATATCACCATTATTACGAATGACATCTCTGATCAGGGTGCTGGCGATGGACGTATATTTCGGAAGTGTGGTTAAGAAAATTGTTTCCACATTATTTTTCAGGCTACGGTTCATGTCTGCAATCGCTTTTTCATATTCAAAATCATTCACGTAACGAATTCCTCTTAATATAAAATTAGCCCCGACCTGCTTACAGCAATCTACCGTCAAACCATCATAAGCCAAAACACCTATCCGGGGCTCATTCTTATATATTTCCTTTAGCCATTCAACTCTTTGTTCTTCAGAAAACATGGGAATCTTATTGCTGTTTCTTCCCAGGCCGATATACAATTTATCAAATAATGGGAGCGCGCGCTCGATGATATCTGTGTGGCCAAGTGTGACAGGATCAAATGTGCCGGGGAATAAACATATTCTTTCCATATAGTGTTTTGTGAGATTTCCAGGAATAAACCTAATTAAAATTTTGCTTATTGCTGAGTAAATATAAGGCAGCCATGCGAACAGCAACTCCGTTTTCTACCTGCTGCAAAATAATAGATTGGTTGGAATCGGCCACATCGCTGTCAATTTCCACTCCCCTGTTTACCGGACCTGGATGAAGGATAACGATCTCTTTGTTGACTGTTTGCAACAATTTTTTAGTGACGCCATAAGCAAGATTATATTCTCTCAATGAAGAAAACAAAACCTGGTTTTGCCTTTCGAGCTGGATCCTCAATACGTTGGCCACATCGCACCATTGAAGGGCTTTTTGAAGATTGTATTCAACCCTGATGTCGAGCGCCTTGCTGATATGCTTTGGGATTAAAGTCGGTGGCCCGGCGACCATTACTTCAGCGCCTGCTTTTTTTAAAAGATAGATATTACTTAGGGCCACACGTGAATGCATGATATCGCCGACGAGCACCACTTTTGTTCCCTCTAATTTTCCACATCTTTCTTTGATAGAAAAAGCATCTAAAAGAGCTTGCGTAGGATGTTCGTTGATGCCGTCGCCCGCGTTAATAATGGCTGCAGGAATATGTTTCGCTAAAAAATGAGGAGCGCCGCTGGCGCTATGCCGCATCACAACCATGTCCACTTTCATCGACAAAATATTATTAACTGTATCGAGTAAAGTTTCTCCTTTGGAAACGGAAGAACCTGAGGCGGAAAAATTAAGTGTGTCGGCGCTCAGTCTTTTTTCGGCGAGCTCAAAAGATATCCTGGTGCGGGTGGAGTTTTCGTAAAATAAATTTACAATCGTCGTATCGCGCAGCGAGGGAACTTTTTTAATGGGCCTTTGTAAAACTTCTTTGAATTGCGATGCTGTTGAAAGAATTAATTCAATGTCGCTTAGTTGCAAATCTTTAATGCCGAGAAGATGTTTGGTGGAAAGTTGCATTAAAGGTCAAAGCTAAATGAAAAAAATTAATTGAAATAAAGTTTGGAGAAAAATTGGTTGGAAATCCTGCCAAAACACTTTTGAAACAAAGTTGATGTGATTATCCGGAACTGCTAAATTCATAATACCATCTTGAAACAAGTCATTTTATAGAAAAAGGGATTTTGGAAAAAGATAATTTCGAATCCGATGCTTTGGAATCAAGGATTGGTTTTTGTTTCATGATCGTAAATAATTCTTGAGACCGTCGCCAGAAGATCGGTTGACACATTTTGATCTGCGATCCCACGTGATAATAAGACGATCACATATTTTCTTCCATCCGGGAGAAACACAATTCCTGAATCATGACAAACCTTTTCAATCGATCCGCTTTTCGTTGCGGTTTTAATTCCGGGCGGAAGTTTGGCAGGAATAATATCCCGGTAATATTGATCCATCAAAATCCGGATCATTTCTTTACATGCATTTTTGTTGACAACCGTTCCTTTGGCAATATGTTCAAACATAACCATGAGGTCGTACGCGGTAGTGGTATTATTCATACCATGTTCAAACGCTTTGGCATCCTCCACGCCCCGCAAAACCTGGATATCTTTTGCCCCAAGCGCATGCATCGTATTGTTGGCATTTTTAGCGCCGATGAGTTCAACAATAAGGTTTGTAGAAAAATTACTGCTTTTCGTGATCATCCGATACAGCACATTTTCAATGGGCAACTTCGAGCCTATTTTTTCGTATAAATCCTTTTCACCATCGTTAGCCGAATCCATAGAATAAGTACTGCCATCAACAATGCTTTTGAAATCATTGTGAATAAGAATCGAATCGGTTAGTGAGAATTTATGTTCTGAAGCCTGTTTAAATGTTTCAATGAGCAATGCTGTCTTCATGGTGCTCGCTGCGTGAAAACTTTCATGAGCGTTCATCAAAAATTCCTGCCCGGTGGAAAGATCCTTAAACGCCACTGCAAAATTACCGTCAGGTTGTTTGGCAAATTCTTTAAGAATATCATCTCTGAGCATAACGGTATCTATCGGAATCTGAGGTGAAAAATTACCGGTTCCAAAAAGTGAGAGCATCATAGAATAAAAAGAGATCATTACCATCAGGTTGATTTTTGGAAAAATCTATGCATATAAAATTAAAAAGGTTGCCAGAGCCAGACAACCTTTTTTCTCGTAATCAAAAATTATTTGTCCCACCACAAATGATCTGTTCTTTCCCACGCCGGAACATTTTTTCCATTCCTTGACGTAGCTGAGCTCGGATAGTCGCCCCGCCTAATGAAAGTAGCCAGGTCCGCATTCGCAGGTAACGCAAAATCTTTATAGGCATAGTCAAACCGCCTCATATCATCCCAGGTGACAGGAAGCAGGAAACATGCAACGTATTTTTCTTTCATGATGAGGCTGAGTGTAAGATTATTCTGCCCGACTGCAACTATGGGATTCGTAATATATTTTGCGATAGAATCAGCAGGCACATTGAGTTTTTGCATGCTTGCAGTTATGCCGGTGAGGTATGCTCCATAAGCCCGGGTCATATCTCCGGCGCGAAAAGCTGCTTCGGCTTCTGTAAAGCGTATTTCGGAATTTGTAATGATTTGCAATGGCGACTTAGGACTGGAATACCATTTGTCCACATCGAGGTAGTCTTGCACATGCTTGGTATTTGCGGTGCCCTGGTATCCTGCGCCATTGGGTGTGCCTCTGTAAGCTCCTGCCGGATAAAATATGCCATCGTACTTTCCACTGTCGGTCGCATTCGTAATTTGGGGAAGTCGCGGATCAAATACACCATAAGTAACGCCGTTCGTTGCATTAACGAAATAGGAAGATAGCCATCCGTCCAAAATAAGGTTTGCGTTGCTTACCGCTACGGCGTTCCATGGATTATTAAAAACAAATTTTGTAACCTGAGCATCGTCGTTATTAGAAGTGTAAGCGCTATCTACCGCAGCTAAAACATCAGTCGCCTTATACTGCGCCGTTTTGGACACTAGCTCTAACAACCGTGCTTTTAGCGCAAAACCAGTTTTTACCCATGCCCGCGCGTTGCCGCCATGAATAAAATCGCTACTACCATCAAACTGATCATCTTTTGTTACGGATTGCATGGTCGCTATTCCACGATCGAGCAGGTTTAAACATGTATCATATAATGCCTGTTGCGCATCAAATTTAGGAGTAAGATTCTCGACGCCGATAAATGCTTCAGAATAAGGCAGATCACCCCACACATTACTAGCCATGCTCAAATTACAGGCGGTCAGAATATCGGCCACGCCTTCATAAGCTTTCCACCCTTTTTCCTTCGCAAATTTGCGCATATCATACAGATCGGTAAGTACGTTATAAATACCGCCGTAGGTATCAACCGGGTCTATTTGCTGATAAGTATCCGTTGAAGAGCCTTCACTTGGCGAAGCGAGATATTGAGTATAATAGGAAACCCAGTCGGAGATATTAAATGAATTATTAGCTGTAAGGCTTGTTACGTTTGCAAGCAGGCCAGGCAGAGGAGGGTGGTCGGTAGCATTTGGATTTTGATTGATATCAAGATATTTTTTACAACCTCCGGCGATCACAATTATCAACAACAAAAAGCACGGTATAATTGAATATTTTTTCATACTAATTGGTTTAGAAGTTTACATTTAGAGTGAATAAATAACTCCTTAACTGAGGATAGGTGAATCCTGCCTGAGTACTTGCTGTAAGGTCTCCGGAGCTAGCGTCGCTTGCTTCAGGATCAAAACCGTTATATGGTGTTGATAACCACAAATTGTTGCCGGTAAAACTGATTGCTGCTCCCTTTACGAAACTTCCTTTTAACCAGGTGGAAGGGATGTTATAGGAAAGGCTTATAGTGCGTAGCCTCACCCATGACGCATCCTGTACAAATTGTTCGGTTACACCTCTATAGATCTTTCGATAATAACCATCGCCGTAATCAACGCCATCGGGGCCAACTCCCTGGCCGAGGAACACCGGAGTTGTGTTTGGCGTACCATCAGCATGGACACCGGGGAAAACGATCGTCTGATCCCGATTTTCTGTGTATTTCGCAATTCCAAAAGCTGACATGAAATTATCAAGCTGATTCCATTTCTTTAACCCCTGGTGCGTATCTATGAGAAAAGAAAGTCCCCAATTTTTATAAGTAAAAGTGTTATTAATACTTCCAATCCATTTAGGCATAGAGTTTCCCACGATTTTTTGCTGGGAATTGCGTACCGGAAAGCCGTTTGCACCAATAACCATCGGAAGGCCCGCGTCGATATTCAGCGGATCAGGCGTATTTTTTCCATAATAACGCTGCCATGATGTACCGTAAATATCCCCGACGGATTGACCGGGCCTGTAAATAAATGTAGGGCCAGATCCACCATATCCAAAGGAGGAGCCTCCTACCAATTCAGTGAGGCCGGAATAAATGGACAACACTCTGTTTTTATTAGCAGAGAAATTCAAAAGAACATTCCAGCTAAAATCTTTTGAAACCAATGGTTTTCCACGAAGCGTTAGCTCAACTCCCTTATTTCGGATAGATCCTGCATTTAATGTAATAGAAGAAAATCCTGTACCCGGGTCGGTTGCAACCGCCATGATAAGATCTTTACTGGTTGATCTGTACCAGGTAAAGTTTAAGCCCAGCCGGTTATTGAGAAAATTTAGGTCAGTTCCCACTTCAAAAGCAGTGGTCATTTCCGGTTTCAGGTTGGAAACGCCTGAAGCGTTATTCCTCGTATATAAAAGGGTTTCATCAATAGGCGCGCCATCGGTCACATAAACCACACTTGTGCTGTACGGATTAGCATCCTTGCCAATTTGAGCTAACGACATTCTAAACTTTCCATCGGTGAGCCAGGATAACGTCTTCAATTGATCAGAGAACATATAGCTTACACTGGCGGAAGGATAAAAAAATGAACGATATTTTTTTTCTAATGAAGAAGTCCAGTCATTTCTACCAGTGAGGGTTAGAAAAAAGGAATTATTATAAGCCGCGGTAAATTCCCCAAATGCCCCAAGAATGCGGTATTGTTCTTTATATTGATTTATCACCTGCTGTTTGGCATTTCCAAGATTAAATAAATTATAAACACCGAGGTCTGTTCCTTCAGCCGCGATCAAATTAATTGACCGGTCCAGCAAATCGTGTCCTAATCTCAAGGTAGTTTTGAATTTATCGCTCCAGTCGTGATCAAATGTGAGCATGAGGTTCGAATTAACCTGGCGATAGTTTCTCCTGTATTCGCCTACAAATCCTAAACCATTGTCATCGGCCCCAACAATTTCTCCGGGCAGGCCTTGCGGGCCCGGGGAGGTTTTGGTACGTGCATCTGAGTAGTAATCCATTCCCAATCTGTACGATGCGGTCATCCATTTTACGGGACTGTAAGTAAAGCTCACATTTCCGATAAGGCGGTCGACATTAGACCTGAATTTACTCGTGGCTGCGGAATACCATGCATTATTGTTTCCATAAGTTTTTTGTGTGCCGTCAGGCTTAAGGTAATCCCTGACATCCCAGCGGGGCGACCAATAAGAAAGGTTTTCATTAAAGCGGTTCGCATCATAAAAATTACCATCTGTATTAATGTAATAGAGAGAAGTCCCCATGCTAAACTTGTCACTAAATTTCAGTGTTCCGTTCAATCGGGCCGAGATGTCCTGGTACCAGGTAAAAGGAATCGTTCCATTTTGTTTAAAATACGACACCGAGGAATTAAGCGATGCTTTCTCAGTTCCACCGGAAAAACTAAGGTTGTTGCGGTTTTGATTTCCATTGATATAAGCGCGCTTGTACTGGTTAAATAATGCAGCAGGGTGCGTTGGATCTATCGCTTTAGCAGCTGCGACTGTAGGCCCCCATTCTGGCCAGAATGATAAAGAATCATATTCACCTTTGTATCCCTGGGTAAACTTGCTTTGAACAGCCGGAAATTTATCTACCTGATCGGTCCCAAAAGTGGTGTTGAAACTTACTTTCATCGCCCCGGATTTGGCGGATTTGGTGGTGATCACCACAACGCCATTTGCGCCCCGTAATCCGTATAATGCCGTGGCAGCGCCACCACGAAGAATATTGATGCTTTCAATATCATCCGGGTTGATATCTCCTGCCCTGTTGCCCATTGAAGCGGGAAGGCCACCGCTCGTGCCTTGTGTAGAAGTGGTGTTATCTATAGGAATTCCATCTACCACAAAAAGTGGCTGCGTCCCAAGATCAAGTGAATTGACGCCTCTTATAAGAATATCAGCGCCCTGACCCGGACCGCCTCCGGAACTGGTAATGGTAACGCCCGCTACCTTTCCCTGTAAAGCATTCAGTAAATTGCTTTGATGAGATTCTGTCAGTTCCTTTGCATCCACACTTTGAGCCGCATAGCCAAGTGATCGTTTTTCGCGTTTTATTCCAAAAGCGGTCACGACTACTTCTGATAGCTGGCCCGAGCCTTTTAGAACAATGTTATAGGAATTTTGATTTCCGATATTGATCTGTTGGGTCGTATAATTAACAGATGAAATAATGAGCGTGGGATTTTTACCCGAAACAGAAATAATAAAGTCTCCATTATCCTTTGCTGTTATCGCGTTGGTGGTGCCTTTTTGCTGAACCGTCGCCAGCGGAACCGGATCACCATTTTCAGTTAGCACTTTCCCGGTGATGGTTCTTGTTTGGGCGAAAACCAAACAGGGAATAATAAATAACACGAATAATGAGAGGACGATTGATTTTCTCATAATCAGCTTTTTTAGTGTTTAAAAAAAAGGGTTACGATAAGATATTTCTGGTCTTAATCCTGGTTTATTTTTAGAAGAACTGCCAATATTTGTTACGGGAAATTAACAAAAAAATATGTTAACGTTGCCAAAGTTGCGAACTTTTTATTCACAAGAAACGGAAAAACCGCAGTTACTGCAAAAATTGGCGCCCGAAAACCGCTGAACTTGCAGACGAATCCAATCCCATTTTAAAAGTTTCATTCCAACGTTTGGGAGGTTAATATGGCTTACCTAATATGTAACTCTCTCTCAGAAAAACAAAAAACTACTTTTTAGCTTCTCAGAATTTATCTCACTCGAACCAAAGCGTGGCGGATTAAATTATTTAAATGTAAAAGCTTGCTCTTTTATCATTGCACCTGAAAGAATACTGCGAATTAAAATTGAAAAACTACATTTTGGCTTATCACAATTTACGGTGTTTATTGTTTCGATAAAAGAGTGACTAAGTCTGGAATTATAAAATGTAATCAGGAAGTGAGTGCTTCACGATTATATTTATTGCGGTATTGTAACGGAGAAAGACCGGTGATTTTTTTAAAAGTCATTCGAAAAGATTTCGGATCAATGTAGCCTATATCATACATCACTTCATTGATATTCATGCGGCTTGTTTCAAAGCGTTTTTTGGCCACTTCAATTTTTACCCGCTGGATGTATTCTACTACTGTATTTGAAGTTGCTTTTTTAAAACGTCGCTCAAGATTTCTTCGTCCAACAGAAAGCATCAGGGCTAACTGATTTACCGTTATTTTTTCTTCGAAATTATTTTCAATAAATTCCTGAGCTTTTTTTACGGGTTCATCATCGTGGGCTTTTTGTCCCTGGAAAATAATGAACGGCGACTGGCTTATGCGGTCGATATCAATCATAAAAGCCTTGGCCGTTAGAATTGCTATATCGCGCCCGGCGTACTTTTCAATGATATAGATAAGAAGGTTGAGAAATGAATAGGCGCCACCGCTCGTGTAGATACCTTCATCTTCAGTCATGATCTTATCATCAACGAGATCCACATCAGGAAACATGGATCTGAATTCATTTGCTGCCGTCCAATGTGTAGCACATTGTTTATTATGCAACAGGCCTGTGCCCGCGAGAAAAAAAGAAGCAATACAAAGACTTGCCACTTCTGCCCCATTCTCGTATTGCTTCACGATCCAGGGAACAAACTCAGCATTTTTTTGCATTACACTTTTAGGATCACCATGGATCGCGGGAATGATAATGAGGTCTGTTTTTTTCACATCTTGCAACAGCGCATCCGCACTCACTTTAAACAATCCATTTCGCTGGCTGGCTTCTTTGCAAATACCAACTAACTGTACGTTAAATAATGCTGGCTTGCCCATCCCCTTCAGCAATGAATTTACTTCATTAAATATTTGGTGAGAACCTTCAATGTTTACAACACTTGTGTGTCCATGAGGAATGAGAATTGAAACGTGTTTCATACAATTTATTTTTTTACAGAAATTTTCCACACCTGCAGGATCATTTTGCACCCCAATTTACAAAAATTTTGTCGTGAACAACCCCTCATATTGCCGTAATAGCACCCGTTGCCCTTTTTTTGAGAGCTGTATTTTTGCATTGTTCCCGCAATTCAATGAATAAGAAAATGCCGAACCTTCAAAGAGATTGCAATTTACTTAAGTCACCTTTAAAAGTAATAACATGTTATCATACACGAAAGCATTCAGCGGATTTTCGGTTGACGATTTGCAAAAAGCAAAAAAATTTTATGGCGAAATTCTCGGCTTAAAAGTAATCGATGATCCGATGGGCCTAATCGAACTGGAGACAAAAGGCCAAAGCAATATCCTTGTGTATCCAAAGCCTAACCACATTCCCGCTACTTTTACAATTTTAAATTTTGTGGTTGATAATATTGACGAAACCGTGGAGGCGCTTCATGAAAAGGGGATTATTTTCGAACAGTATGACGAGCCTATCAAGACAGATCAAAAAGGCATTTGCAGAAACCCAAACGGCCCTAACATTGCCTGGTTTAAAGATCCCGCCGGCAATATTTTATCAATAATCGAAGAAAAATAAAAACTTAAATCCATCTACATGCCTGCCGGATATAATACATTATTTGAAATGCTGGATGATACCACTTCGCAATTATTAACATTGATTTCATCCCTGGATGAAACTGAGCTCAACACGATTCCTTTCAGGGATAGCTGGACCGCGGCGCAATTGGCCTGGCATGTAACAAAGTCAAATAAAGGAATGGCACAGGCATTGGAAATGGAAGGCGTTCCGACGAACAGAGATCCTGCGGAAGGCGCGGAAAAATTAAAAAAAACGTTCCTTGATTTTACCGTAAAATTTAATTCACCTGAATTTATTCTACCTGCAGAAAAAAACTATCAAAAGGAAAAAGTTGTTGCTGATCTTCAACATTCCATTGATCTGTTGTCTAAAGCCCGCGGCAGGGTTGATTTAACGGAAATGATCAACGTGCCCATATTTGGAGAAACTACGAAACTTGAGCTCTTATATTTTGTGCTTTACCATACACAACGGCATATTCACCAGCTCAAAAATATTTTGAAATCGTTGCAATTGGTCAAAGCCCATCACCATAAAAATTAATTTTTAATCTTCCTAACATCAATTATTATGGAATCAAAAGACAAAAAAACCGCGATGCAGTTGCTGCTCAATTTTTATGACTGGCACACGAAACTTTTCAAAAATGTTATCGATGGCATTTCTGATAAAGATGCTGAAAACCGCATGGGCACAAAAGCAAATCATGTTGCGTGGCTTGCTGGCAGCCTTGTCCAGGAAAGATTTCAACTTGCGAATTTTGCAGGCAGTCCGGATAGCATCAAACAAACTTCTGATGATCTTTTTAAAGACCACAAAGGAATACAGGATAGCGTACCTTACCCATCACTTAACGAATTCAAAAAAGATTGGGAAACCATCTCGCCCGTTTTGAGAAAAGCCTTAGCTGACTTAACTCCTGAGCAGTTGGAAAGTGCTGATCCTTACAAAATGCCCGGAGAAAATCTCACTTTTTTTGATTCAATAACCGCGTGCACTGACCGTGAATCTTATTGCATTGGGCAAATTGCTTTGTACCGAAGATTGCTGGGATATGAGGCTATGAAATATGACTAAAATATTTGGTTGCCTTAAATGAATCGCGGAGAAAGATGGCCGACTGGCAATCATCAATCAAAATCGAATACACGTTGAACAATATTGAAAAAAAAAGTAACCCTGAAATGAAATCAATATTTGATCCGACAATAAGAGATGAAATTATTAGCAGAATTTATTTGATCAACGAAAACAGCAAAGCGCAATGGGGCAAAATGAATGTTGGTCAGATGCTTACTCACTGCATATTATGGCAGGAAATGATCTTTGAGCGGATCCATTGCAACAGAGTTTTCATCGGAAAAATCTTTGGAAAAATAGCTTTAAAAAATGTTCTAAAAGATGACAAACCGCTGGGCAGAAATTCGCCGTCGAGCAGGGAGTTGATTATTGAAACAGATCAGGATGATTTAGATATAGTGGTTCAAAAAAAGAAATTGATCGATCTGGTAAAAGAATATGCTGGCTATAACAATCCTGATTTTACGCATCCATTTTTTGGACCGATGACACAGGAACAGGTTGGCTATTTTGTTTACAAACACACTGACCATCATCTCCGGCAATTTGGTTGTTAGCAACACTATTTTCTAAAAGCAAGCGAGCGATTATTAATTTCACTGACTTTGTATTAAAAATGATAAAAAAGCTAAACAAATAAAACAAATAAAAAATGTCACAAATTAATGCCTATATAGGCTTCAATGGAGCATGCCGTGAGGCAATGGCTTTTTACCAGGAATGTTTGGGCGGGGAACTCACCTTTCAAAAATTTGAAGACACGCCAATGGGATCACAATGCCCCGAAGGAATGAAAAATCAGATCATGCACGCTTCGTTAACGAAAAACGGATTGCTACTTATGGCCACCGATATGAATGCGCCTGGTGAAGAATTTATAAAAGGAAACAATATTGCGCTTTCGTTAAACTGCAGTAGTGACCAGGAAATAAACGATTTTTTTACAAAGCTTTCTGCGGGAGGAAAAATTGTTGACCCATTGAAAATGCAATTTTGGGGCGCGCTTTTTGGCGTCTTGAGAGACAAATTTGGAATTACATGGATGTTGAATTATGATAAATCTCAAAACTAAAAAATATGAATCAAACACTAACGGCAAACAACAAACGAAATAAAATTATTTATTGGATTTCAACAGGCTTGATCGCACTTTTCGAGTTATCAGGCGCCTTTTTTATGAACAGTGAAATGGCTAAAGAGGGAATGAGGCACCTTGGCCTGCCGGACTGGTTCAGATGGGAAGTGAGCATTGGCCATGTGATCGGTGGAATTCTGCTGATCGCGCCCGTGGGCAAGCGCCTGAAGGAATGGACCTATGTGGCATTTGGCATTGATTTCATCTCCGCTTTCATCGCTTATCTCTCTATAGATGGTTTCGGAGCAACCACTTTATCCCCGCTGATCTCCTTTGCGATATTAGTTATCTCTTATGTTTACTATCACAAAATTAAAGGTTGGTAATATGGTGGAAATATTCAGTACGAATGTTCGCAGGGCTTCACACGCAAAAGAAATTGTCGCGTTGCTGACGGACCACTTTCCCGGGATCAAAATAAATTTTGATCTTAGTGATTGTGACCGCGTGCTAAAAATCGCCGGCAGAAATTTTATTCCTGAAAAAATTATGACTGTGGTGAGGCAGAAAGGATTTGAATGCCGCCCATTAGAATAATTTGAAAATCTACATTTTCACTTACCTGAATTATTTAAAAAATGGCAAAAGCTACTTTTTCGCTTTTACCAAAATACATTTTCCGCATAGCAGCTCAGAAAAGATTTTAGCCAGATAGATTTATCTGTTCGTTCCCGAAAATCCAAAAAAATGGCCGGTCAAAGACCGGCCAAATCAATACTTAATCAAACCTTAATGCTTTTTATTGGCCTTATAGCGCATGTCCGGAGTGCCGTCTTTTTTTACCGGGCCAACTGCCGTTGTTTTAGTTGTGGTCGTAGTCTTATTTTCTTTAAATCTCTTGTCTGCTGTGCCATCTGCTTTCGTGTGGGGTGTGGCCACAGTAGTGGTTTTTGTTGAATTCATTTTTACCACAGGAGCTGGAGTAGATTTGGCGGTTACTGCATGTGTGCTTGTGTGAGCCGTTGTTTTTTGAGTAGCTACTTTCGGTTGTGCCTGCGCGTTAGCCATACCATAGGAGCCAGCAATCATAAGTGCGGTGATCAGAAATTTTTTCATGTTGTTTGTTTTAAATTTTTGAAATACAAATTAGTGATTGAGCAGCGCATATTGCCACGTTTAATTGTTAATAAGCGGCCCATTTCTCAAATTTTACAATCTCATGATTAAGGCATTTTATTTATCAGGACTTTAGACTTTTGATTATTTCAGCAAATTCATTTGCATTTAATGAGGCGCCGCCTACCAATCCACCGTCAACATCTGCCTTCCCAAAGATCTCTTTCGCATTATTGGCTTTTACACTTCCGCCGTACAAGATAGAGATGGTGTTAGCGGTTTCAACTCCGTATTTTTCAGCAAAAACACTCCTGATAAATGCATGCATTTCCTGGGCCTGTTCTGCGCTGGCAGTTTTGCCCGTACCTATTGCCCAAATGGGCTCATAAGCCACAACAAAATTTTGAAGCGAAGCAGATTCCAAATGAAAAAGGCTTTCTTTTATTTGCTTTTCAACATAGGTGTTCTGGCTTTCACTTTCCCTGATTTCCAGCGGCTCACCACAACAAAATATTGGCCTTAATCCATTGCTCAAACAGATGTCTACTTTTTGCGCCAGCATCTTATTGTCTTCAGAAAAATACTCTCTTCTTTCGCTATGGCCTATAATCACGTATTCTATTCCGCAGGAAGAAAGTATTGGCGCACTCACCTCACCCGTGAAAGCACCGGATTCTTTCGTGTAGCAATTTTGAGAAGCAACGAAGTAACCTGCGTGGCCTTTCAATTTTTCTGTAGTCAAAAGCAGATAGGGAAAAGGCACGCCAAAAACAGCTTCCTGATCTTCACCAAGCAAAATATTTTTACTAACTATTTCGTCTAATAAATCCTTCGCCTGTTGAAGATTCAAATTCATTTTCCAATTGGCTGCTGCAATTTGTTTTCTCATGATCCGTAATTGTTTTTTTGTTGATAAATATTTTTTAGTGATCGGATTTCCTCATCAGTAATCTCCTCTCCTTTTAATTTTTTCCAATTGTTGATGTCTTCGATCGCTTTTTCAATTATGTATTTTTCATCTCCCCAGCTAAAATCATCAATAAATTTTGGCGGAAATGAATTGCCAAATATGCTGCAACAGGTTCCTACAATCGTTCCTGTATTGAATGAGGTGTTGATAGCACTGCGGCTATAATCGCCCATCAGCAGTCCACATTTCGTTCCTGCTGCGGTGAATTGATTATTTTTCTTACTCCATATTTTGACGGTCCCTGCATTATTCTTTAGGTTAGAATTGCTGGTTCCCGCGCCAAGATTACACCAGGCACCTAAAACAGAATCTCCCAGATAACCGTCATGCCCTTTGTTGGAATATTCCATCAAAATAGAATTCTTAATTTCGCCACCAGCAAGACAGTGCGGACCAATCGTCGTAGCCCCGTAAATTTTGGTTCCCATTTTTACGCGGCTTCCTTCACCTACCGAAATCGGTCCGCGTAATAAACTCCCTTCCTGTATCTCAGCATTTTTACCAATATAAATCGGACCTGCTTCAGCATTCAGAATTGAATAGCTGATTATAGCGCCATCTTCAACAAAAATATTTTCTGCGCCAATCGGATTGTTGGAAGGGGAAATTTTTTGAGAAGATCTTCCCTCTGTCATCATGTGAAAATCCTGGCGAATGGCCCAATCGTTAAATTCAAAAATCTGCCAGGGATGTTCCAGTATTTTGCAATCCGGCGTGAAAGCTATTTTTTGTTGCTGATCAGAAAGTGTTTTTAAATACTTTGCCGAAGGAACAAAATTTCCCGGAAATTTTATACATGAACCGAGTTCCGGTTCCTGGATCAATTTCTCGGATGCGATAAACACCTGCCCGGGAAAATAAAATCGCCATTTTTCAAATATAGTAAGAATGCCCATCCTGATGTGGGCAATAGAGCGTACTGTTCCGAATGGGAAGAGAGCATTATTGAAAGAAAGATCATCGAGAAAAATAGTCATTGCTCAAATACTGATTAATCAGGATTGGTGAAGGTAAAAAAAAATCCCCCGGTTAAGGAGGATAAAAAAATCAAAACTAAAAATTATTATTTACTTCTTTTTTCGTAGCGTTTGTTGAACTTGTCAATACGTCCCGCAGTGTCTACAAGCATGTTTTTGCCTGTATAAAAAGGATGCGAAGTATTGGAAATTTCCAGTTTAATTACCGGGTATTCTTTCCCATCTTCCCATTGAACGGTTTCTTTCGAAGCTGCTGTTGAGCGGCTTAGGAACATGGTATTGTTACTCATATCACGAAAAACTACGAACCTGTAATTTGATGGATGAATGTCTTTTTTCATATTTGAATGTTTTAAACATGGATTTTGCCATGTATTTTTAAGGCTGCGAAGGTAAAGAAATATTAAATACCTGCAAAATGAAATTAAATCAACTTTTCATGTTCACATATTGCAAAGCCAGCCCCAGGTCCCAGCCTTTTGAAGCTTGTATCACTTCCTGCAGATCATCAATTTTCTTGCTGGTAACGCGAATTATATCATCCATAATAGAAGCCTGAACTTTATATTTTCCGTCCTTGATCATCTTTACAATTTTTTTCGCATCTTCCTGGTTGATCCCGTTTCTTACCTGGACTTCTTTTTTTACTACTTTTCCACTTTGAAATGGCTCTTTTTTCAGATCATAAATCTCCGCCGCAAGGCCCTGCTTCATACTTTTGCTGATCAACACGTCAATTATTTGCGTTAGTTTCATCTCGCTGTCGGCTTCCAGGTTCAGTTTGAAATCTTTTTTATTAAGATCAATCACTACATGATTCCCTTTAAAATCAAACCGGTTTTTAATTTCTTTTTCAACGGTGTTGATGGCATTATCTAGTGTCTGCAAATCAACTTTACTTACAAGATCAAATGATGGCATGGAGAACGATTTTAATGATAAGCCACAAAGATAAAAAATGAAAGGGAGAAAAGGGTTGTTGGGTTGTTAGATTGTTTTATTGTTGGATTGTTTTATTGCTGGATTCCTCATAAATGAAAATGTAGATTATTGAATTTGTCTACAGATCCATTTTTTTGAATAATTTAAAATGATGTGTTGAATTGTTTATTGCTTAATTTTTGGAACCAAAATCCAAATCTCTTTTTTCTACAAAATGGCTTGTTTCGAGTAGAGTTTTTAATAAGAAAAGCCGGTACAATGACCGGCCATTCTTTACACTTCCTTTGGGGACTGGAAGACTAATTTCCAGCACTCTTTACCCTGCTTTGCTCATCAGACGCGCCGCCTGTTTTTCTGGCTTTTTGATTTTGCATTGGCTTACCAAATCTGTATGAAAATGTAAGCGACACGGTTCTGCTATCTCTGATATTTTTAAGACGCACATCAATATCCTGATAATTGACGGAACCTGCAAAACTTTGAGATTGAAATATATCACGAATGCTCAATTTTAAACTTCCCTTCTTTTCCAAAATCTGTTTTTGCACACCCGCATCCATCCTCCACATTGCGTTAATGACCATCTGCCCTTCAATTCCTTTCGATCTGTAAAATCCGCTCAGCTCTGCGCTCCAGCCTTTATTAAATTTAAATTGATTATTCATATTGGAAAAGAACATGGCGCTTTCTACATCAAGCATGCCGCCGCTAAGCTGGCCTTTATAAGTGTCGTGACTTACGTTGGCATATAGATTA
The DNA here is from genome assembly GCA_963706775.1 of uncultured Chitinophagaceae bacterium. Classification (GTDB taxonomy): domain Bacteria; phylum Bacteroidota; class Bacteroidia; order Chitinophagales; family Chitinophagaceae; genus Ginsengibacter. The sequence continues at coordinate 142,096 of CAVPNF010000014.1, read as the reverse complement.
GTATTCCAGAATTTAGTGACAGGAAAGTTGGCGCTTACGGCAAGCCCTACATTCGATTTTGACGCAATATTTTCTTTGGTTACAAAGGTTTTCCTTTCACTGGTTATTTGTTTTAATACTTCCGTAAACACGTGATGAACTTCGCTATAATTTACTGTTGTTGTTAAAAATCCATTATAGGTATGAGCCAATTCGAAGTTGTCGGAAAACTGTGGCTGTAACAAAGTATTACCAACCTGGTAAGTATACTCATCCAGGAAATAATAAAATGGATTCAAATCCTGGTAATCGGGGCGGTCAATCCTGCGACCGTAGTTAACAGAAAATGTATTTTTCTTATTAGCCTCATAACTCAAATAAATAGTTGGAAAAAGATTAGTATAATTTTTTGTAAATAAGGAATCGGGGCGTGTGGAGTTTCCAACCTGATGTCCTTTTGCGTTTGTATTTTCCGCGCGCAACCCAGCCTGTACTCCCCATTTTTTTATTTGCTGACTGAAGTTTACATAAGCAGCGTTAATGTTTTCCTTGTAAATAAAATGATTGGTTTTCCCCTCGTCGGTCACATATCCCAGGGAAGTATTATTCTGGTACAATGCATCATTATCAGTAGTTACATAACTTGTTTTTAATCCTGTTTCTATTTTAGCTGATTTTTTTAGCGGAAAGGTAAAGTCCGTTTTAGCCGCATAGATATTGACTTTTGAAGGAAGATTTCCTTTCAATTGGGAAGGATCTTTTCTTACGGAAAAGTCAGGGTTTAGAAAATTGTTCACTAAAAACTGGTCGGAAGTTTGGTAATAAGTGAGATAATCTAAATCAATGCTAAATTCTTTGCCGGTGGAATCAAATGTGTGCCGAAGATTGAGATTGGTTGCAAAATTATTAGATTTTCTTTTGTCCGAATTATCGGCTACTACAATAGAATCAGTTTGATTATTGAAATTATTCAGGTTCGTTTGATTAACGCTGGTTTCTTTTGAAGGATTTAAATATCCGGATACTACCACACCAAGAGTTGTCTTTTTTGTTGCATAAAAATCCATCCCTAATTTTAAATTCTGATAATTAGAAATTCTGTCAAACCGGGTGTGTTGATCAAAAATGGTTTCCAGTTTTTTGGTATTCACATTCCTGAAGTTCCTGTTAATATATAAGTCGTTTTGATTTTGCCAAAGTGAATAACTATAATTACTAAAAAGATTTACTTTTCCGGTACGGTAATTAAGATTGAGACTATTGTTTGTTTTAGTTTGCCTGGACTGAAGAATCGATGCGCTAACGCTTCCGTTCATTCCCTTAAGTTTATTTTTCTTTGTCTTGATATTAATAACCCCTGAATTTCCGGCAGCATCGAATTTTGAAGAGGGATTGGTCATAATTTCAATCTGGTCAATGTTTGACGAAGGCATATTTTTCAGAAGGTTGGCCAATTCCTGTCCGCTCAAATAGGACGGCCTGCCATCCAGCATAATTGTAACACCGGCTTTTCCTTTTAAGCTCACATTCCCGTCTTTATCAACAGTAACGCCCGGTGATTTTTCAAGCACTTCAAGCGCTGTCGTTCCGGCGTTGGTAATGGAAGCATCCACATTTACAACCGTGCGGTCTATCTTCCTTTCAATGAACGGCTTTTTCGCGTCCACTTTTACTTCTTTCAAAGTTTTTACATCATCTTTTAAATTTAAGATCCCGGCAGACACAGGCGTTGAATTCTTTACTTCAACCACGGAACTATATGTTTTTAAATGTCCGGTAGAAGTGGCTGACAAATAGTAAGAGCCGAAAGGAACTCTTTCGAAAACGAAATTTCCGTCCTTTCCGGCGAGATTTATTTTAACAAGGGATGAATCTTTCGCTTTGAAAAGCGAGATCGTAGCGGCATCTATTACCTTTTGATTTCCGCCATCAGTGATGGAGCCGGAGATGGAACCAAAAGGCTCCTGCGCAAAAGCAAAGGCGGTAAAAATTAAGAATATGGCAGTTAAGAATGTTGACTTTTTCATTGTTTATATATTACTATGTTTGGAATATTACACCACAAAACTAAGTACTCTGCTTTGCATAGTACATAGCCATACATGAATGGCAAATAATTCATTTTAATTGGTAAAGATTTTATGTAAACGGAGAGCAGGAAAAAAAGTTACAGTTTGGTTAAGAATAAATTTAACAGAATTAAGAAGTCTATAATACGTCTGTAATGTTTATTTGAATATGCATGTGTTGATGGGGTAACACTCTCTTATCAGGTAATACTTTTTTATGAGTAGTGCCTCTTGTGGAAAGCCAAAATATAGAAAAACTTATTTTAAAAATGGCGTGATAAAATAGTAAGCGCTTATTAAAATTAAGCAGCCAGGGCGTCTTTATGTTTTTTTGTAAATACAATAATTCCCACAATTCCGGCTATTACGAGCGCGGAGGAAATCAGTTCGGCTTGGGTTGGATGCAGGCCAAAAATGGAATAAGTAGTATTTACCCGAATGGTTTCGACTAAAAATCTTTCGACACCGTTGAGGATCAAATAAATAGAAAACATAACTCCCGGCGCCACGATTGATCTTCTCACAGACCAAAGCACCAGGAACAATAACAGGCAGGTAACTATTTCATAAAACGGCGTAGGAAATACGGGTTGCGGCAGTGCGCGGCAATATTTTCCTTCGCAGTTTTGCAAAAGAATTCCGTCTTCATTTACATTATGAGGATAGGTGTAGGCAAACATCCAGGTTGGTAAAAATCTTGGTCCTTTAAAACTTTTATGAGGCACTTTATCAAGTGTTTCAGAGTGGCGATCTGTTACAAATGTTGAGGTTCCTTCTTTATTATCGACTACAGCGCCGCTTAAAAAGTAAGTCGAATTTTCTTTCAATTTTTGTTGAAATTGTTCCGGACTGGCTGGCACGGAATGTCCCGGTACATCGCTGATATAGGCGCTGTTGTAAATGCCCCAATCGCCATCCCCCGCTACCTGGCATCCCATTCTGCCGATTGCATAAGCAATCATTAGCGCGGGAGCTGCTGCATCAACGAGATGAAGCAAACCAATACCCTTCTTTTTTGCATAAATCAAAATAGCAATCGCAGCACAAATAAGTCCCCCATAAAACGTAAGTCCGCTTGGCGACAACAAATTCCCAATCGGGTTTTGGATAAACCGATCCCAGTTTTCAAGATTATCAAATAATTTGGCACCAATAATTCCAAAAACCAATGCGAAAATCACGATGTCTCCTACCCTGTCGTGAGGCCAAATTCTGATGACTCTTTTTTCAGGTTTTGGAAGCTTTTGCTTGTTCTTTTCACGGTATTTTAAAAACATTAAAGCGCCGGCGATCAATAAACCACCAATCACACTTCCCTGCGATGAAAAAATAAATTCCTGCAGATCGATCCCTTGCTGGCGGCTTGCTATGAAAGCGCCAATGAGTTTATACCCAAATATAAATCCTACAATTCCGTTGATCAACAAATCAAAAAAGGAAGCCGGTTCACCAGTCGTAATTGTTTCTTCGCGGGGAGTTAAGAGTCCCTGCTTTTCCTTTCGCTTTAGCTCGGAAGTTAAAAAATAGGCGGCCACAATAAACGCCAGCGCTACAAAAATTCCGAAGGTATAAAAGATCTTGAATGCATTGACCTTCCATCCAAACCAGTCATTGAGCGCATAATACAAATTGGGATACATAGCAACCGTTTAGTTATGGCAAAAGATTTTTTTACCTGCAATAGTATTTAAAAAAAACAAAAAACCTCCAAAATTCTGAAGGTTTTATCATGAGCACAATTCTTTAGCAATACTCGTCGAAAGCCGCAACCAGGTTGTTGGAAATCATTTGCGCAGAAGCTCCTTCTATATTATGCCTCTCAAGAAAATGAACCAATTTACCATCTTTAAACAAAGCAATCGCAGGAGAAGACGGAGGATAAGGCAATAAATGCTCGCGCACGCGGCTCACTGCATCGTAATCAAAACCAGCAAAAGTTGTTGCAAGATGAGCAGGTTTTTTAGAGCTTGATTCTACCGCCAGGATTGCACCAGGGCGGGCAGTTCCTGCGGAGCAGCCGCAAACTGAATTAATCACAAGCAGCGTAGTGCCTTCCTGTGCCAATGCCTGATCAACTTCCTCATTTGTTACTAGATCTGAAAATCCTCTTTCAGTCAATTCTTCCTTCATTGGAAGTACTATTTGTTCCGGATACATATTTATAAAATTTTAGAATGCAAATTTACGACACTTCCTGCTTAAAAAAACAACCAAATAAGAACCGCTTCCGCAACAATGTCATGCATAATTCTTAAAATAGCCATTCTGTCACGAAATATCAGCAATAATTTCATTTTTAGGGTGCTGGTATTTGATTTGATTAAGTAGATGAAACACAAAATTTAAAACATCAAAAAAATAACAGCCATGACAACATTAAAATTTAACCAGCCGACCTTAAAAACTTTGGACAGCTTTCTCGACAACTTATTGAGTGACTTGCCCGCAACAAAAACCAACAACCTTAGCTTTCCTGCTGTGAATATCATTGAATCTGCCGACAACTACGAGTTAGAATTCAATGTAGCGGGAAGGAAAAAAGAAGACTTCAAAATAACTGTTGATAAAAACATATTGACAGTATCATTCGAAAAAAACGAAGCCAGCCAGGACGAAAACAAACAATTTATTAAAAGGGAATTCATCACCCAATCATTCAAAAGATCTTTCACTTTGGATGAAAAAATAAACGCCGACAATATCGACGCAAAATATGAAAATGGAATCCTTTTCCTTACACTTCCGAAGAAAGAAGAAGTGAAGATTGTGCCCAAAGAAATTGCTGTAAAATAACGTGAGTAAGAAGAGGGTTTAAGTTTGGCCTCCTCGTTTGAGGGGGCTTTTTTTTATTTTGGCAACAAAGAAAAACCCTTCGTTATGCAAAGGGCTTTATAAAATCGATTTCAAATTTCAGCAAAACTTAAGGGTGCTTTTCAGAATGTTTTTGAGCGGCTTGTTTGGCGTGCTCATTAGCATGTGATGCATGACCCGCAGCAGAATGAGCTTCATGGGCTGCTTTCTCATCATTGCCCGCTTCGTGATGCTTTTGTGCAGATTGGTGATGCTTAGCGGCTTCTTGGTGGTGCTTTGCAGCTTCCTCATGATGTTTGTGTCCTTGTTGCATAATTTTAAAATTTAAAAGTTTTTATAAAAAATTTTATAGTTAATGCAAATCAAAGCCAATGCCACAGCACGTTGCTAGCGTCCGCTTTAAGCGCCTTTAGCTTTGTATTGGCAGTTTTTATCTAAGAAATTACGCCGGAGTGACAATAAATAAAAGGTTGGAAGCAAACACTTCGATTACCGTCCTAATTGATTGCCTTTTAGTAACAGCAAATGTGATACGAAATGGATTTGTGGCACCCAATGTTCAATAAAGGATAAAATATCCTATTTATATCCCAGGATCTTCAGCATGCTCGCAGCACTTTGCTCCTTTGCATATACCCAATCTACCAGTTTACCGTTTTTATCATAGTCGATCACAATATATTTGGGAGATGGGATCAGGCAATGCTTAATTCCTCCATAGCCGCTGATCTGGTCCTGGTAGGCTCCCGTATGGAAGAATCCCACATACAATGGTTCGCCATTTTCAACCTTGGGCAGAAACACCTCATTAATATGCTCTTCGGAATCATAATAATCGTGACTGTCGCACGTAATGCCACCAAGCGTTACCCGTTGATATTCGTTGTCCCATTTATTGACAGGCAACATCAGAAATTTTTCTCCGATCCCCCAGGTGTCGGGCAAAGTAGTAATAAAAGAAGAATCGATCATGTACCAGGTTTCCCGGTCGTTTTGCATCTTTTCTCCTATCACGCTATAAATATGTGCCATGCTTTCACCAACTGTATAGCTACCGAATTCCGTAAAAATATTTGGCATTGGCACCTTGCTTTTTTTGCAGGCCACTTTGATATTCCTGACAATTTCATTGATCATAAACTGGTAATCGTATTCAAATCCCAGTGAGTGCTTGATCGGAAAGCCACCACCGATATTAATCGAATCCAATTCAGGACAAATCTTCCGTAGCTGGCAATAAAGATTGATTACCTTATTCAACTCACTCCAATAATAGATGTCGTCTTTTATTCCTTTATTTAAAAAAATATGCAGCATCTTTAATTGAAAGCGGTGTTCATTGCCTTCAATCTCGTCAACATAAAATTCAAGAATATCTTTTGCGCGTATGCCTAACCGTGAGGTGTAAAAAGGAAAAGTCGGTTCTTCTTCGGCAGCAACGCGGATTCCAATATTAAAAGGCACCTTAACAGATCTGCGATAAGCAGACAACTCTTCTTTATTATCCAAAACCGGAATTACATTTTTGAATCCGGTGTTGATCAAACGGGCGATTCGGCTTGTGTATGTTTTTTGTTTATAGCCGTTGCAAATAATAAAAGTATCTTTTGATATTTTTTTTCTTTCGTATAGCTTGTTGATAATCTCTATATCATAAGCGTACGAGGTTTCCAGGTGAATATCATGCTTAAGCGCTTCTTCCACAATGAAAGAAAAATGGGAACTTTTTGTGCAGTAACAATAATTATATTTCCCTTCGTATTTGTGCTTTTTTATGGCTTTGGCAAACATTTCCTTAGCCTTGTTGATCTGCATCCCGATCTTCGGAAGAAACGTAAATTTCAGCGGTGTCCCATACTTATCAATCAACTTTTTCACATCTACTCCGTTATATCGAAGATATCCATCCTTTAAATCATAATCTTCTTGCGGAAAATTGAACGTTTGCTGAACGAGGTCGTTGTAGGTATTGTTCATCTATAAATATTAACGCTTTTTAAATTAGGTACAAATGTAAATGAAGATGAATTCATTCAAATAAAAAAACCGTCCCGAATTTTCGAGGACGGTATTATAAACAAGTAGTCGGTTTTTATTTAACTGATAAAATCAGGTTCTTGAAACTTTCAGGTTCATTCATTGCCATATCAGCAAGGATTTTCCTGTTAAGATCAATATTTTTTTCACCCAGCTTGTGAATAAATACGCTGTAAGTCATTCCTTCTGCTCTTACGGCTGCGTTGATACGCGCAATCCAAAGCGCACGATATTCACGCTTCTTTAATTTACGGCCTACATAGCTGTAGGTCATACCTTTTTCCATTACATTCTTGGCAACGGTATATACATTTTTTCTTTTTCCGTAATAACCTTTAGCTGCTTTGAGAACTCTCTTTCTTCTTGCCCTTGATGCGACTGCATTTGATGAACGTGGCATATTTTAATATTTTAGATTTTTGATTTACAATTTCAGATTTAGCCAACTAAACTGAAATAATTTACATTGATTTTACTCCCCTTCAGGAGTCAGTGCTTATTTCATTCTAAGCAATCTCATAACAAACGGCCTGTTAGCAGCGCTAACAACACCAGCTTTACGCATGCCGCGTTTACGTTTTTTAGATTTTTTTGTAAGAATGTGGCGTTTAAAAGCCTTTTGATGGGTAATTTCACCGGTACCGGTTACTTTAAAGCGCTTTTTTGCGCTGGAGTTGGTTTTAACCTTTGGCATTATTGTTCAATTTACTTTTACACCCTTGCCGGCGTTCCGAACAGACGGAAACTTATGGAGCCATGTGGGCAATATGTTTAAGAATACCCATTCAGATCAACATAAATTTCTGAAAGGGCTGCAAAAGTAAGGATTATTTTATTATTTGATTGCTTAATTAATGAATTATTTTAATCCCTCTATATGAAAATAGTTATCCGGATAGGTCATTAGTATTTTATTATCCATAAAAGGCAGCACAAATCACAAATGAGAATCACGAAAATCTACATTCTCGCTTATCTCAATTTGTATTTCTTCAGATAATAAAACTGCTTAATTAAAATAAAAAACTATCCATTCTGACCAGCAAAAACTTTCTTTAAAATATCCGTAACTCTTGCCGCCGGGTCTTTGCGGATTGCCTGTTCTTGCAAACCGATGTGATAAAATAATCCATCTAATGTTTTTCCAGTTACATAATCGGTGAGATCAGTATTTACCGGGTTATTACTAAACCTGTTGTAAGTAGTAAAAACATCTTTCCAGTATTTTGTTGCGTCTGTGAATTGGAGAGATTTAGAGACAATTGGTTTGAAGGTTGCCGTCAGTTGGGCAGTTGTCGTGCGTTTCAAATAATCTGTTGCCGCGCGGTCGCCGCCTTTTAAAATGCCAAATGCATCCTGAATGGTCATCTGCTTAATCGCATTTACAAAAATAGTTCCCACATATTTTGTAGCATCTTCCGCAGAGCGATTCATTGATAAAACTGCTTTGTCCACTACGCTTCCAAGTCCAACATCGCGCAAGGTCTTCTCTACTTTTTGCGCTTCCGGTGGCATCAGAATTTTAATCATATCATCTTTATAAAAACCATTCAACAACCCGAGATGATAGGTAGACGAGTCTGTTCCTACACGCAATGCTTCTTTCAAACCCTGCACCACATCTGCATTTGAAAGGTTACCATTGCCGGCGCCGACGGTGTTCAATATATTTTTAGCCGTATCACAGCCGAAGAAAGGAAAAAGAAAAAGGCAGAGAATCAGAGGTATTTTTTTCATATTAATTTTGGAATTTGATTATTCAAGTAAGATGCCAGAAATTTAAATCACATTTTTGCAATATAACGCCGGAATTCTCAAAAATCGCCACAATATTTTTCGTTAGAGCAGATTACCATTAGCTTTGCGCCACCTTATATGTAAGGAAAACAAAATATTTCATCGAAATCATTTAAACATAATTATCGGGTGAGAGCAGGAAGCGTTTTTACTTTAGTCGGATACTTTTGTTTTGATTTGAAATAAAAAATATGCGGCAAAGATTAATATCACATATCAGGCAGATTTTGATTCTTATTAACCTGGGCGTAATCATTGTTTATCTCCTGGTGTGCCTTGTCCCTTTCATTAACACGGGCGAAAATTGGATTATAGCGCTCGCCGGTCTTGGATTTCCCATCCTGTTTTTTGGATTGGTTTGCTTTATTATTCTGTGGGCTATTTTAAAATCAAAATGGTGGTGGATATCTCTCATCGCTTTATTAGTCGGATTCCAACAAATAAGAGCGGTCTTCGCATTCAATTTACCGAAGAAATTTGTGATGGCTAAACAGCCTAACACTTTAAGAGTAATGCAGTGGAACTTAACCAGTTGGGATGAAGGCAGAAAATCCGAAGAGCAGGACAGTTACCGGTCAGAGATGTTGCAACTCGTGCAGGATCAAAATGCTGACATACTTTGTTTCGAGGAATTTTTTGAGTCGAAAGACACTGCTTTTTACCATTCCAATATTTTAGCCTTAAACAAAATGGGTTTTCCCTACTATTATTTTGTGCCTTCTGTGAATTATGACGGTGATTATGACCAGGGAATCGCGATCTTCTCAAAGTTCCCGATCCTTGATACCGCCAGGTTCAGTTTCAATGCAAAAAACATCGGAGAACATTTATTGTATGCAGATATTAAAGTAGTTCAGGACACGTTCAGGATTTTTTGCACACATTTGCAATCCGTCCGTTTTGATCCCAAGGAATATTACAGTCTTAGCAGGCTGAAAAGAGCCAGGGATCCAGGTTTAAGGGAAACGAGAACAATTGTATCGAAGCTAAAAAAAGGATATGAATTTCGATATGAGCAAGCTGAACTCGTAAGTCAAAAGGTATCTGACAGCCCCTACCCTTCAATTCTTTGTGGCGATTTCAATGATGTTCCGAGTTCAAGCACTTATTTTAAATCGAGGGGAAAACTTCAGGATGCATTTCTTAAAAAAGGCTGGGGAATAGGAAGATCGTTCCGCTTTATTTCACCCACTTTAAGAATAGACTATATTCTGCCTGACAAAAGATTTAAAGTAAAACAGTTTCAAATGTTTCATGTTCCGTATTCGGATCACTATCCACTTGAAACTGATTTACAATATTAATCCGCAGATAAAATTAGTTTTATCTTATCTTTTCTTTTCGGTTAATATCTTCTGAAGCGTGTCAACGCAACCTGCTATGGCTTCTTCAAAAGAGACAGCGCTTCTTTTTACAAAATCATCATTCCCCGGAACTACCAGGCGAATATCGCAATGCTTGTTATCTACACTGTTTCCATCGAGCGTCAAAACAACTTCTGCGCTGATGATCGAATCATCAAAACGGGCAAGCTTACTCACTTTTTCTTCAACAAAATTCTCAAGCGCAGAGCTGGCTTTAAAATGCAATGTTTGTAAGTTAATCTTCATAGTTTTTCATTTTATTTTAAATGACCTTGAGTCCGGTCTAATCTGCGTAAGATAATGAGAATAAAACTTTTTCGTTTACCAATTAGGAAGTTTAAGAAAATATAAGGTTTTAAAAAACCGATAGCATTTAAATGGATTGCAAAAAAACAGTGCGGCTAAAGATGCAGAAAAGGTTAAAATGTTTCCAACAAGACAGTATGTGAAAAAAGCATTTCTTAATTTGGTAAATTTGAAATATCAAAATGCAAAAACTTAAAATTATGGCTTATTTAAATCCGGGAGTGATGAAGTTATTAATGGCTTTTTTCGTGGTTCAACTTTTCGCTTCTAATTCATTTGCCCAAAATAAAACCTTCAAGATTTCAGTAAAAGGCGATACTATTAACGCAATTGATAACCATGGGTTGAAACAAGGAAAATGGGTGGTCCATGTAGATCCGTTGCGTGGAGAAAGTGGATACGAAGAAGAGGGAATTTTTAAAAATGATAAAAAAGAAGGTCCGTGGCGCCGCTACACATTGAAAGGCGATCTTATCGCGCTTGAAAATTATCAATATGGCGGAAAAGACGGAAAATCGCAATATTTCACTGCGCTTGGTGACCTTGTCAGGGAAGAAAACTGGAGGGCATACAACCCTGATGCCCCCTACGACACCATTCCAATTTATGGAACCGGCAGTAATGAAATATTAAGCTATAAAATTGTAAAGGCTGAACAGTATAGCGTAAAAAATGGCGATTGGACTTATTATGATCCATCAACCGGAATGATCATTAAGGTGGATAAATATGATCGCGGGCGACTAATAGAACCTGCAAAACCGGCAGAAGTTGCCACAGAAGAGCCAATGAAAAAAATTGTCCCAAAAGAGGTGCTCGAATATCAAAAAAAGAATAGCGGAAAGAAAAAAGTGAAAGTCAGGGACGGAAGTACAGATAATTAAAAAACTTCCGGATTTCACAAATAAAAAAAGGACAGCATATAAGGCTGTCCTTGGGTCTTTTTAGGTTTTTCAATATAAATTTAAAAAAGGAATTTGTAGGACTTGGAAAAAAGACTTAAAATAGGATTATTTGGAAATTACCAGCAAGTAACTGATACTTATTAAACTGTCCAAAATGATGCCAAAAATGAAATTTTTCTCAAGTCGTTTAAGATCAACAACTTAAAAAAAATATAAAAAATAATTTAGTTCGCTTTTTTCAACTCGACAAACGATTTAAAATAACAAATAAGCTTTTTTCTGAATTGTTATTTGACAAACAAGGCGCAGATCATTTGAATAAACAAGCCTTAAACTTAAAAAGTCACAAAGCTGCTTTCTCAAATTTTATTGAAGAAAATACTAAAAAATTCGAATTGATAGCGAACCGCATTTCCCCAGTAATTCCAGTCATGGCTGCCGTTTCTTTCTGTATAATCGTGCGCGATTTTCAGTTGTAATAACTCAAAATGTAGTTTTCTGTTAGTCTCTATAAATGGATCGTCCACACCGCAATCAATAATGATGGCCGGAACCTGAGAAGGAATGGCTTTTACAATTTCCAAAACAGAATATTTTTCAAAATTGTCATCGACTTTTGGACTGCCAAGAATATGAGAAAGTTCATATTTATCTTTCCACGGAACAAGATCCTGAACTCCGCTCATACTGCCACAAGCACCAAAAAAATCAGCATGCTTCCACGCAATCGACAACGCACCTTGCCCGCCCATGCTTAACCCGGCGATAGCGCGAAATTTTCTTTCTGCCAGGGTTCGATAAGCGTTGTCAATAAAATGCGGCACTTCAGTAGAAATATAGGTTTCATATTTGATCGTACTATCAATCGGGCTATCGATATACCAACTATTATAATGCCCATCCGGGCACACAATTATGAACTGATATTTATCCGCATTCTTTTCGAGGTTGGGCACTTTTTTTATCCAGTCAGAATAATTTCCGCTGTATCCATGAAGTAAATAAACTACCGGGAAACGCTTCGTAGATTGTTTATAAGAATCAGGTAAGATGACTACACATTTAGAATCTTTTCGCATGGCCTCACTGTGGATCGTTACCGTATCTACAATTGCCCCGAGAACTACGCCGGAAGCCGAAAAGAATAAAAAGCAGATTAGAAAAACAATTTTTATTCCTGATAATTTTTGTTGAATCTTCATCATTAAATCATTTCACTTCTTTTTGCATTGGATTGCCACCTGAACTTTGTCCCCGCGCCGACTGTGAGGCTTTATAGATTTCAAATTTGGACGGCGTTGTGACTACTGGCCAGTTATTATTACTTTCATCGATATCTGCTGTTTCCTTCATTGGGTCAAGTTTGATGCTGCTTACTTCTTTTTCTTTGAAAAAAACTTTTACCAATTTTTTTTCATCCTTTCGCCAAACTTGTGCAGGTATTTTTTCAATTTCCTTAGAGCCGTCTTTATAGCTCCATTCAATGATAATCGGCATCACTAATCCTCCTTTGTTGGAAAATTGAATTTCGTAAAAGTTTTTATCCTTCGCCAAAGCCGCCTTTGCTGCCCTATCCAAAGTGTCTGCATAAAGCACCAATGCTGCTTCTGAGGATGCCGTATCAACCTTTGCCAGGCCGCGGGCATATTTCCAATAAAAATCCCTGAGCGTTGTATCAGCATCCACTTCGAAAATCACTTTTTTATCATCCTGGTTTCTCAATTTTGTGACGTCCTGAAATGAATCTACCATTGGCTTCGCTAATGATTGCCGACGGGTGATCGTTCTCGCTGCAGGATTATTTTCCATATCCACTTTGTACCAGCGCACACTGTCAATAGAAATATCGCAAGGATCAATTCCGTAAAACCAGCCGCGCCAAAACCAATCGAGATCTTCCGCGCTCGCATCTTCCATCGTCCTGAAAAAATCCGCCGGTGTGGGATGTTTGAACGCCCATCGTTTTGCATATTCCTTGAATGAATAATCAAACAGATCGCGGCCCATGATGGTTTCCCGTAAAATATTTAAACCTGTAGCGGGCTTGGCATAAGCATTAGGGCCGAAGTTGATAATGTTTTCACTATTGGTCATGATCGGCTCCAACTGATCTTTTGGAAGTTTCATGTAGTCAACAATCTTATATGCCGGCCCTCTGCCCGCGGGAAATTTATTATCCCACAATTCCTGTGTAAGGTATTGCAAGAATGAATTAAGTCCTTCGTCCATCCACGTCCACTGGCGCTCATCGCTGTTGACAATCATCGGGAAGAAGTTATGCCCTACTTCATGAATGATCACTCCGAGCATTCCGTATTTTGTTGCTTCGCTATACGTTCCGTCTTTTTCAGCGCGGCCATAATTAAAACAGATCATCGGGTATTCCATGCCATTCGCGGCCTCAACACTTTGGGCAACAGGATAAGGATAAGGAATAGAAAATTTTGAATACGTTTTTACAGTATGTGCAACCGCCTTGGTAGAAAATTTACGATACAATGGATAAGCTTCTTTTCCATAAAAGCTCATACACATAATTTTTTTGCCCTCAACAAAAGCAGGAACCGCATCCCAAATATATTTGCGCGAGGAAGTCCATGCAAAATCACGCACCATGTCTGCTTTGAACACCCAGGTTTTCTTTTGATTCGATTTTGATTTTTCTTTTGCAGTTGCTTCGTTTAAGGTAACCATCTCTACCGGTTCTTTTGCTGATTGCGCTTTTTGCCATCTCGCCAATTGTTGAGGAGATAGTACCTCTTTATAATTCTGACATTCGCCTGTGGAGCCAACCATATGATCTGCAGGAACCGTCATCTTCACGTTGAAATTTCCGAAGGTTAATGCAAACTCGCCACGACCAGTGAACTGATGATTCTGCCAGCCCTGGAAGTCGCTGTAAACACAAAGACGCGGATACCATTGTGCGATCGTAAAAAGATAATTTCCATCTTCAGGAAAATATTCATAACCCCCGCGGCCACCTTGTTTCATGCGATCGCTGATGTTATAAGTCCATTCGACCTTGAAAATAAATTTTTGGCCGGGCTTTAATATTTGTGGCAGTTCTACCCGCATCATCGTTTTATTGATGGTATACTTTAATTTATTTCCAGCGGCGTCGGTAATTTTGACAATATTATCCCCAAAATCGCCTTCGTTTTTTGCTGAAAGCCTTGCCAGCTCTACATCAGACATGATGGATTTCATCGAGCTTCCATCCTGGTAATTGGCATTGTTTTTTGCGCTGTGCTCATTTTCATCAAGTTGGAGCCACAGGTATGAAAGTGCATCAGGGGAATTATTGTAATAAGTAACGGTTTCTTTACCGCTAAGTTTTAAATTTACCTCATCCAGTTCTGCTGTAATATCATAGTCGCATCGCTGCTGCCAATACTTCGGGCCTGGCGCACCGCTTGCCGTGCGGTATTCATTTGGTGTGGGTAAAATCGTTCCTAATTGTTCAAATTTATTTCCATGGTTGGAAGATGGATTATTTTGAATATCCTGGGCAAAAACAAAGGAGGAAAAAAAACAAATAGTGGTGGCAAGCAGAAATCTTTTCAGCATAAGAGGTAAAATTATTTTTCGGTTTCGATGTGAAAAGTTTTAAAGATAAGGAAGGAAGAAACAGTTACCCAAAAATTATAAAAAAATAAAGGGATTTATTTGAAGACTACCTTGTATAAAGCTTTTGTATTTTCCAGTCTGCAAAATATCTGCAGCCAAATAAGCGATTTTATAGATTTTGCTATTCCCTTTTTTTCTCCATATGTGATCAATCGATTCAGAGAATTACATTTAATATAAAGCTTCTTAAATTATTTGCAACACATAATAATTAATATTGATTCATTCGCTATCTTGATCTGAAATTATTTTTTATGCAAAAAAAATTTATAGCGCCTGGTTTTTTATTTTTTTTATTGATGCCGGTAATCCTGTCCGCGCAGGTAATAGCAACGAAAGGAAAACCTGATCCATCTGTAAATTATCAGAGGCTAAAAAAGATAGATGATGTCATTAACAATTACATCAATAAAAAATGGCTAACAGGTATAGTAACTATTGTCGTGAAAGACAATCAGATTATTCAATACAAAGGATATGGTTATTCGGATTATGAATCCAAAAAATTGATGGACAGTAATGCGATCTTCCGCATTGCCAGCCAGACAAAAGCGATCACAAGCGCCGGAATCCTCATCTTGTATGAACAGGGAAAACTACGGCTGGATCAGAATATTTCTGATTTCATTCCTTCCTTTAAAAATCCCGTTGTATTGGATCAATATAACGCAGCAGATACTACTTACACGACCGTTCCTGCCAAAAGAGAAATAACTTTCCGCGATCTTCTTACCCAATCATCTGGTATTGATTATGCAGAAATAGGAAGCGATAAAATGAAGGCTATCTACGCAAAATCAGGTATTCCGAGCGGGCTTGGTGATATCAACGAAAGCCTCCTTGAGCGAATTAGTATATTAGGTAAACTACCCCTCTCCTTTAGCCCGGGTGAAAGGTGGCAATATGGCCTCAACACTGATGTATTGGGCTGCCTGATCGAAGTGATCAGCAGACAGAATCTGCAAGATTTTCTCACTGAAAATATTTTTAAACCTCTTGGCATGAATGACACTTATTTTAACGTGCCTGCGTCGAAAGCGAATCGTCTTACGTCGGTTTACACGGAAGATTCCCTGCATCAAATAATCAAATGGGATAAGGATTACAGAGGAATATCTCCTGATTATCCGCTTGCAAAAAAAACTTATTTCAGCGGTGGCGCGGGACTTTCATGTACTGCATTTGACTATGCAATATTTCTCCAAATGCTGTTAAACGGCGGCAAGTATAATGGCCACCAAATTTTATCGCGCCGCACTGTTGAGATAATGACGAGTCCACAATTGGATTTTCTTTTTAATGGCGTAGATAATTTCAGTCTCGGCTTTGATATCACTTCAGAAAAAAGTGCCAACAGGAATTCCCGAAATGAAGGAAGTTTTGCCTGGGGCGGTTATTTCGGCACTACTTATTGGGCCGATCCTAAAGAAAAACTTATTGTATTAATCATGACTCAACAAACGCCGAACACTCATTACGAACTATCGGGAATTCTTGAAACGATGATCTATGCCGCATTGAAATAATGAAAACGGGTTGCATGTTTTTAAAATGCAGCCCGTTTTTTTTTGAAAATCAGAAAAACTACATTTGGGCTTATAAGCCATTTTATAGATTTCCCTTTTTTATAAATGTTGTGACGGATTTAAGGTTGGCGCTGAACGGTGCCGCTTCCTGAAGTATGAATTTCCGGAGTTTGGGGATTGCCGGAATAAAACACATCTCCACTTCCACTGGTCGATGCTTTAAGCGATACACTGGCGAACACATGTGCGTTTCCGCTCCCCGAAATTTTAATGTTGGCATTTTCACTTTGCAATCCGGCACAACTGATATCACCGCTGCCGCTAACCCTGCAATCAAAATTTTTGGTTCGCCCGCTCAACTTTATGTTCCCGGAACCAGATCCGGTTACCTTTATAGAAGGCGCATCAACTGCGGCTTCAATATTTCCCGAGCCGGACAAATTAAATTCAATTTCAGATGAGTTTCGGATTGTGCCGCTTCCCTGAATATCGCCCGATCCTGAAGTACTTATTTTATCAAGTCGCGGGGCGGTAATGGTAACTTTTGCATGATCGTCATTGATGGAATAATTATCCTTATAATGGATATTTAAAACACCATCGCTAACGTCGGTAACGATATATGGCAACAGATTTTCATCATCCTCGACCACCAATGAATAACTGCTTCCTTCCTTAATTTCGATATCGATCGACCCGGAAGTACGCACCCCATGAATATCAGGAATAGTTCTGTCTTCACTTTTAATATTGCCATTACCTGAAATTGAATTGCAGGAAACGATACACATCGCACCTACAAACATTATGATAAAATTTTTCATTGTATTTTGTTTTTTGCTTAAAAGAAATGCAATTTACAAACTTCAATAAACTTTTTACCTTCGCAGCAAATGATCCAAAAAATTCTGATCCTCGATTTCGGCTCGCAATACACACAACTCATAGCGCGCGCCGTTCGCGAAGCAAATGTCTATTGCGAAATAATTCCTTTCAATAAAGAAATTGAATATTCCGATGGCCTCAAGGGTATTATTCTCTCGGGCTCGCCATTTTCTGTAAACGAAAATGACGCGCCATCAGTAGATATCAAAAGTATTGTTGCCAAAGTTCCCTTGTTGGGAATATGCTATGGCGCGCAATTGATTGCCAAGGTAACCGGCGGCCTGGTTGAAAAAAGCGATAAGCGCGAATATGGCCGTTCGAAGCTGCAAATTGTGCGGCAGGATGATCTGCTCGCTGACGTAAAAAATGATTCGGATGTCTGGATGAGTCACAGCGACACGATCAAAAAACTTCCGGAAAATTTTACCATCTCAGCATCGACGCACAATATTCCGGTAGCGGCATTCAGCGGTGGTGATGAAAAAAATAAAATCTTCGGATTACAATTTCATCCCGAGGTTTATCATTCTGCCGAAGGCAAAAAAATTATTAAAAACTTTTTGACCAATATTTGTCATTGTAGCCAGGACTGGACTCCGGCGCATTTTATAAATGACACTATCGCTTCCATTAAGGAAACGATTGGCGATAAAAGAGTGATCATGGCGCTGAGCGGCGGCGTGGACTCTACCGTGGCTGCAACGCTGATCCATAAGGCGATTGGCAAAAACCTTTTCGGAATATTTGTGGACAACGGCGTGCTTAGAAAAAATGAATTTGAACAGGTAATCGAATCCTGCAAGAGCATAGGATTGAATATAAAAGGCGTAGATGCTAAAGAACATTTCTATACGAAACTGGCTGGAAACCCTGATCCTGAGACGAAAAGAAAGATCATAGGGAAAGGTTTCATAGATATTTTCGACCAGGAGGCGCACAAAATAGAAGACATTCAGTTTCTCGGACAGGGCACCATTTATCCTGACGTGATTGAATCAGTTTCCGTGCACGGCCCTTCAGTTACAATCAAATCTCATCACAATGTCGGAGGTCTTCCCGATTTTATGAAACTCAAGCTGGTAGAGCCTCTTCGTTCTTTGTTTAAAGATGAAGTGAGAAAGGTCGGCGCAGAACTTGGACTTCCTCCGGCACTTTTAAACCGCCATCCGTTTCCTGGACCGGGCCTGGCCATCAGGATATTGGGCGAGGTAACTGAGGAAAAGGTACAATTGTTGCAGAATGCTGATGCTATTTATACAGAAGCTTTGAAGAAGTTTGATCTTTATGCAACTGTTTGGCAAGCCGGCGCTATCTTACTGCCTGTAAAAAGCGTTGGCGTAATGGGTGATGAAAGAACTTATGAATTTACCGTCGCTTTGCGGGCCGTAACTTCTGTTGACGGAATGACGGCAGATTGGGCGCATTTACCATATGAATTTTTAGCCTATGTCTCAAATGAGATTATCAATAACGTGAAAGGAATTAACCGTGTGGTGTATGACATCAGTAGTAAACCGCCGGCTACGATTGAGTGGGAATAAGGCTTTTATTATCGAATTCTTTCAGTTTTAAATTTAAGCTGTGGAAATTGCTCACTATTAAAATGTTTTCTTGCCGGATTGTTTGCTCAGATTCTTTATTGCGGAATCTGAATGATGATACCTAAAAATAAATATGAATAAATATAGATTATCGCTCATTGTTTTTTTTATTTTGGGTGGAACTCAAAGTTCATTTGCTCAAAGCAATTATGCTCCTTCGGAAAAAGTTTACAGGGTAGCCATTTTCGCGCCCCTGTACCTCGATTCTGTTTTCACAAATAACCAGCTAAGATCACAACGAAGCATTCCGAAGTTCATCATGCCGGCGGTCGATTTTGTGCAGGGTGCACAAATCGCATTTGACACACTATCTTTAAACGGAAGGCGCGCCGAAGCTCATATCTACGATTCGCGTTCCTTGTCAAAACCATTTTCATGGCTCGTCAGGAATAAAATTTTAGACAGTGTTGATCTGATCATTGGATCAGTAAAAGATGCCGATTACAGGGAATTAGCGCAGTTTGCCGGCCAAAGAAGTATCCCTTTCGTGTCTGTCACCTATCCGAACGATGGAGGCATAAAGCAAAACCGATTTACCATCATTGTCAACCCAACGCTGAAAGCACATTGTGAAGGAATTTTTAGCTACATACTGCAAAAACATGGCAGTGATAATATTTATCTCATTAAGAAAAAGAATGACAACAGGATCGATGATTATTTTAAAGCGATCAATATGGTTGATGGCAAACCGCTTTTAAAGATAAAGACCATCATGCTGGATAGCTCAATCTCCTCTTATGGATTAAAATTGCTGATAGACACCACCAAACCGGTTGTAATTATCGGCGCAAGCCTTGATGAAACTTTTGCCAGAAAACTGGCAGAGGCATGCTATCCCATTCAAAAAACAAATGAGTTTTCTTTGATTGGAATGCCCAACTGGGACGGGTTTAGAAGCCTTTATAAAAAAGATGCCTTTGCAGAATTTCCGATTAAGTATACATCCCCTCATTTTGATTCAAAAAATAATGCTTTTTCCAATTTTCTAACCAACCGCTATTTTCAGTTGTATCGTACAAAGCCGGGCGATATGGCGTCGAAAGGATTTGAGTCGGCGTATTATTTTACCAGTATCCTGCTCAACTACGGACACGATTTCATGGAGCATTTAAACGAAAACAATTTTGCAGTTCTGCACGATTTTAATTTCCGCCCCGTATATCTTAATAAGAATACGCCGTCGCCCGATTATTACGAAAACAAACATCTTTTCATTATGGAAATAATAGACGGAGAAACAGACAGGGAATGGTAACGGGAACAATTTTCCTCCTAATCAAAGCCCCGATAATTGGTGTATTTTGCGATAGATTCCAAATGAAAAATCTATATTTTGGCTTGTCTGGACATTTTATTTCTTCGGGAAAAAATTGAAATCCGAACATGCACCCGATAGCCTTATTAAATTGATTTGCTAAAAACTATATTTTGGCTTATTTCGATACATTAAAAATAAAGCTGCTGCTTCCGGAGCTTCCGTCTTTCGCCAATCCTTCAATCACTACCACATATTTGCCCGGAATATCTCCTGTGTAAAAAGAAAATGAGCCATCTCCCTGTGAGCTGGTTTTTAAATCCGGTGTCCAGAAAAGAACTTCCCGGAAATCAGGTAAACGACTGTCGCGATCGGCTGCTGTTGCGTATTTGGGAGAATAAAAAATTCTTTGTTTTTGCAATCCTTCATAATCCAGGACGAGGTCATTGGGATCAAGTGTAAAATCCTCGAGTGCTCCTTTAATGGAAGTATAACTTAAAATGCCTTCGGCAGTGATCGTGCCGTAATGATACCTTTGAGCAACCACTTCGAGCTTTTCCACCTTTAGCGGATCATATGCAATTATTTTATTAATATCAAACACAGGAACGCCATCTAACAAAACGAGTGGATTTTTTTGAAAAACCTGTTCTATGGTCTGCAGGGTTTTTAATTCAAAACCATCGCTGTTGAACGTGTTGAACCTGTACTTTGAACCCGTTTTTCTTACATTAACCTCAGCTACGTATTCACGCATTACCTCTTCCATTGTAGTGAAGCGGGTGTAATCACCCAGCAAATACGTTTTGTAGGGTTTTCTGTAAAATGGGATTGTATCCGCATGAGGATCTGCGAATTGATCGAATTTGTCTTGATGATAAACATTTTGGATCTCCATATGCATATTTCTCATACGCATATCCTCGCTATAATTCGGATCAACGTTTAGCGGCCCGAGAGTGTTTTTAGAAAATTTTTCCGAAAAAGGACTAAAGATTTCAAGATGGTAAACGACATTGTCGTTTGTCTGCATTACGATTTGGCTTGAGCCAAAAAAATCTTTCATGTCGAAATGAACAAATCCGTCTTTATCACTAACACAACCTTTTAATTGAATGCGCTTGCCGGGAACTGATAAATAAACCTGCACTCCCGGAATACCTTCCCTGGTAGTCTCGTTTGTCACACGTCCGGTTACGATATGCCCTGCCAGTTCGGGCACATAATTGAAGGACGAAGTTTTGTTTTGATTAATATTTTTCCAATCGAATTTTCTCCAGCCCTGTGATAGTAAAAGATTATCCAGCGCCTGATTGGTTTCCGAATTATCTGCTGAAAAATAATAACCGGGGTTTTCAACAGATCCCCGCACATTCGAAGACAACCATAAATAGCTGAAAATATCTTCCTGCGAGGGTTGGTTTAGATTATCAATGCGATATACGGCAGCCGATAAATTGCCAGCCAGGGAATTATTGGCGTCCGCGGCGGTGTGTACATTCACCATTACATTGCTACGCGTATCATAACCCGAACGATCAGTCTTTGCAGTGATTAACAATTTTTTTGACGGTCTTTTAAAATAAAGCCGTTCGCAAAGAGGTTGTTTATTCTCATCAAAAACCGTGATTTGTGAAACACCGTCTTTTAAATCTGCTTTATTGATGACCAAAGACACTCTATTATTTTCAAAAGTCATTGACTTTGTAAACTCAATCTGGTTATCATTTTGGACAACGATGAAAATATTGCGGGACAAATAATCTCCTGCGGCATCAACTGAGATTTTCACATTGGCAGCCTCATTGTCGGTCACCCGCATCACATAGCCGCTGCGATATGCCTCCGGTAAATCTCTTTTAACAGAAGATCCATCTTTGAAATTTACGATTGCCGTGTAGTGTTTTCCACTTTCCGGCTTTAGGAGGAAATATCCCATTCCAAATTGAAACGACTTGAAGCTGGCCACAGTATCTTTCAATTGATCAACTACCACGCCTTCGCAATCCATTCCTTTATTGGTATTGTCATTTACTTTAAATGCGATTTTGCTTTCAATTCCACTGACAAGATTTCCTCCTTCCGGAAAAAGATCCACAAAATATTTAACCGAAGACGTAGCCGATGCAGGAACTGGCTTTGCCGAAGAATTGAATACACTTATATTTTTGCGAAAAAAGTAATCAGGCGAAGAATTCTTCATCCAATTGGTGTAAGCCCTCAACGTATAATTGCCTGACGGAACAGAAAAAGGAATATAAAACGAGCCATTTCCAAACCCATCTTTCATACTGATCTTTCCCTGCAGCACGGCTTGATCTGATATATTGACCAATTCAACATAAACAACTTTGCTAACTGCGAGTGGTTGATTATTCTCAGCGTTAGTAAGATATGCCTTGAACCAAAGTACATCGCCGCAGAAATAGAAAGACCGGTCTGTGTGCATGTAAATTTTTTCCGGTAAGTTGTTCTCCGCGTACTTCGTATAACTATTTTGCAATTCCGTCAATTGCTGAGATTGTCCAAAAGCCACGGACGACGACATGAAAAAAATTATCACCAAAACCAACTCATATCTATTTATCATCAATGAACGCATTTAAAAAAATTTAAGGCCAAAACGAAGGTTTCACGTTAGTACCGAATAAAGTGCAATCCACACAGTCTACCCGGGAAGAGAAGTATGCAGTCTGGCGGTTTGCCAACGCTTTTTCGCTGATTGGTGAAAGGCCTCCGTTTAGAAAATAGTATTTGAGGCTGTCCGGATTATTCAAAACATCGTAGGTATCGCAAAAAGGAATTTGATTCCAGTCTGTCGGGACTGCACTGTTGGGAATAAAAACTCTTTTAGTAAAAGAATTGCCGGCTCCAATGTATCCAACTACCAGTTCTTCCGCATTAGTGGTACAACGGATGTTTCCGGTTGTCTGGTTTGGCTGCGGATCAAAAATAGAGCCTACGCTCTCGGTATTGCTTTTCATAGCTTGCCAATAATTGTATCCATCCAGGTCCAACCCGTATTGCTTTACCAAAATACTGTATAAAACGCTCAGTTTCTGATTGTGATTTGGAATAAGAACAAGCGGCATTTCACTTATCACATCGCTTGACAATTTAGCTGAAGATCCTAAAATTATCGTGGTAAAACCTGCATCTCTCCAGCAGATTCGTACCTGTTCTGTTCTGGGAAAAACCTTATTGCTATCAGGATCGTATTTTAGATAAGAACCGTACGTGGTGTGAAATTCCCACGTTTCATTATACTCCCATCGGTAATATTTTGTATCGTTGTTGGGGTCATGAGTATTCACAAAAATCTGGGCATCACCATCCTTCAATTTCATGCCAATATCATCGATCGGTGGCGATTGCTTAAATGTCACCGAGGTCGGACAAATATTCTTTTCCATCTGTGGTAAAAATATGCACACGATATTTTAATGCCGGATTTAATGATAAAATGCCTTGGCTAACATAATTTCCACTACCCGATTCCAGTTAAGGAATATTGCACCTGTTGATCATCCTCAATAGACACACGGGCATTTGTTTCAAATTTGAGTGCCGCAGTGTCTCCGACCGATATCTGTCTCGTACGACTAAGTTTGATCGTCGTAGGAGCGGCTCCATCTATAAATCCTTCTACGACCAGATTATTTACTTTGTTGGACTTCAGCGGCGGATCATATGGAACTTTGCAATTGGCCAGTATCAGAGCGGCCAGCGAGCAAACCATTATTCTCCATGAAAAATATTTTGTCAGCATTAAAAACGAATATTATAAGTTATAAAAGGAATGGCAGTTCCAAAAATGGATAATTTATACGCTTTGATCGTTCCATTCTGTGAAATAAAATAAACAGAGTAGGCATTTTTCTGAGCGGTGAAATTATAAACACCGACTGTCCAGGAATTGTGTGTCAGTTGCTTTACTTTATGATTTCCATCTATGTTTACTGAAAAGTCTGTGCGGAAATAATCCGGAATCCGGTATTCGTTTCTGTCAGAATATAATAGCCTTGCAGATCCGGCATAGTCGTAAACTCCTACGGGCAATGTGATCGGACGACCGGTGCTGTAGGTAACATTCAGTGAAACACTATAGCGATGGGTAATGCGGTAATTTCCAATCATCGTTGCATTATGCGGTTGATCGAAATTGCTTGGATAATAGTTGCCTCCGTTTACCAATTCCCCAGCAAGCGGATCGTTCTGCCTGATCAAAGACCGTGAGAAAGTGTAACTGGCCCAACCATTCAGTTTGCCGGTCGCCTTTTTTGCTAACAACTCGATCCCATAAGATTTTCCTTTGGTGCTAAATACATCGGTCTCGATATGATGATTCATAATAAGCACCGCGCCGCTTTTATAATCAAGATAATTTTTGATCCATTTATAGTAAACCTCCACAGATGTTTCTATGGTATTCGATTTAAAATTCTTGTAAAAACCTAATGAAACCTGGGTTCCCTCCTGAGGCCTGATGTTGGGATCACTAAGCTTCCAGATATCGGTTGGTGAAATAGCGGTGGTATTGGACAACATATGGATATATTGCTGAAGCGTATTAAATGAGGCCTTGATAGATGTATTTTCCGAAAGAGAATATCGCCCGGAAATGCGGTATTCCGGAGCACTGTAAGTGTTGATTATTTTCCCGGCAGGATAAAAATTGGTACCCACAAGATTGGACTCCCGCCGTGGCAGGCCAGGCGCATATTCAGCCACATTCTTCGGCCCAAGATAATTAAACAGTGAATACCTTACCCCTCCTTCCAAAGAAAGATCAGGTGTGATATTGAACTGATCAGAAATGTAGGCCGCGCTTTCCAATGCATGTTCCGATTCGATCGTATCGGCTATCACCAGCGATTGTTTACCAAAAGGATCGTAAGTGCCGGAACTTATGTTATACTTCAGTGTGCTCAAACCGAACGACAGCTTGTGTTTGTTATTTAAAAAATAACTAAAATCAAGGTTGGCCTTATATTGATTGATTTTGTAGGCAAGTTGGTAGGCATTTACAGGATTGTCATCGGAAGAAACTTTATAATCATAATGATCTATCCCCGCGCTAAGGACGCTGTAAAAGCGGTTATTGAAATTATGTTTCCATTTTACGTTGGCATTCTTGTTATAATATTGATAAGTGGTATCGCTGTTTAAGTTGAACTTATCACCGCTGATATATCCGTTCAGGTAAATATTATTCTTATTATCTACTTTATGGCTTATATGGATCGTTGCATCCTCAAAAGAAGCTTTACTCTTTTCATATTCGGATGGCAATAATTTAAAGAGCCAATTAGAATAGGTAGTTCTTACTCCGGCAACGAATGTGGTTTTATCCTTTATAATCGGACCTTCCAGCGTCACCTTTCCTGTGAGTGGTCCCACGCCTGCGGAACCGGAAATTTTCTTGTCGTTTCCATCAAGGGAGGTAATGTCCAAAACTGAAGAAATGCGGCCACCAAAGTTTGCCGGGATACTGCTTTTATACAACGTCACATCTTTGATCACATCCGGATCAAACGCCGAGAAAAATCCAAAAAGATGAGAAGGATTATAAATATTGGCTCCGTTAAAAAGGATCAGATTTTGATCAGTAGCGCCACCTCTTACATTGAGGCCCGTGCTCGCCTCGCCGACTGATTTTACACCGGGCAAACTAAGTACTGCGCGAAGCACATCAACCTCGCCAAAGGCGGTTGGAATCTGTTTCATCGAAACGATATCCAATTTATTAGTGCCCATCATCGTGCTGCGCACATTTTTTTCTTTGCCCAATTCGACACGCACTTCTTTTAATTTCAAAACCTTTTGATCCATCTCCACGCTAAACTTTCCATCCGAGTAAAGCATCAACTGGCGTTTGGCATCGAACATTCCGGGCGCTATAACTGTAAACGTATGGCGTCCGGCGGGAAGAATAATGGAATAATATCCGAACTGATCGCTGGCGACTTGTATATGTGGCTTCTCTACATAAATCGTTGCGCCTGTAATTGCCTCGCCGGTGAGTCCATCCCGTATATATCCCGCAAGATTTACATTTCCTTTAGGAAGCGTATTTACCTTTAAGCCAATTTCAAAAAGCTTGTTTTCAATTGATATTTCCTGAACCACCTTTTTTGCCGGGCGTATATAATCAGAATAGTCAGAAGCTTTCCCTTGTACGATATCGATGCTATCTCTTCTCCTGTTAAAAAATCCGGTTGCGCTCTCGTTTGGTAAAATAAATCCTCTCGTGATAAAAACCAGCCCTTTCTCAATTGTATAATTCAAATCTGTATTATGGAATACCTGGTTTAGAAGAGAGGACAAATGAACCTTCGCAACGGAAATTGTGATCTCAAAACTATCTAATTGTGCCGGGTCAAAATAAAAGTGATAAGAGGTCTGAGCTTCAATTTTTTTTGCAAATTGCTCAAAAGAAGCCTTATTAAAATCCGCTGTGATTAAATCATTTTTTGTTTGCTGCGCAAAGGTTTGGGTAGAAGCACACAGTATTAATAAAAATAAAAACAATCGGAATCCAGGGTTCATATATAAGCATTAATGTTGATCATAAATTTCGGTCGCCACCAGGAGCGCCTCTTCGAAATTATTCTTACGGAATTTTATTTTTCGCCGCCGCATTGCAGATTTAATTTCGCTTTTTTTGTCGTTCAAAAGATTGTAAACATCCTTTTTATTATTCACCAGGTAATATTTCCCTCCCTTAAAAATATAATAGCGATCCTCGTTACCAAAAATGCGTACCAGTTCGTTGTCCTTGATCACATCTTTAAAAAGTTTTTTTCTGTTAGCATACACCTTTACGTTGCCGTTATATAAAACATCATAAAATCCAGTCGTTGAAAGGTTCTGTACAGAACTTGCCTCCAGCTTTTTGAAAGTGTGATTTGAAAAATAAAAGCTGTCAATTAGCTCATTATGCAAGACAATCTTTGATCGTCTGTTGGAGTTCAAAAGTAATACCTGGTTTCTCGCGATATCATATTGAATAATCATCTGTTGATAGATTCTACCTTCGTACCCAACCCACCCCAACGCCATCGTATCTGACAGAAAAAAAGGCATACCCTCGCGCTTAAAAATGTAGGCGATATATTCGGATCCATTATAAATGCTTGCCTGCGGACCGGTGTAATTATCGTATAATATAAGACCATTAGCTACCTGTCGCGCAACCAGGGTTGAGTCGTTATACATGCCCTGTGAAAAAACCGGGAAACCAAAAATGATAAAGAAAAATGATACAATCGTTGTACGTTTCATATGAGTTGTCTTCAGTTGGGGCCGGATGAACTTGTCGTATTGAGTAAGTTTATCTTTTGTTTTGGATGCCGAAGTTAATATATGTTTTTCTTAAAAAAATAAACACATTTTAAATTTCCTTCATTATTGCAATTTATGTGATGAGCGGAAAATGGCCTTTTATTCTGTTATTAGTAAAAAGGAGAAAATCTACATTTTAGCTTTCCAGGACAAAGTGCATTTATCTGCTGGCCGGATTTAAAAATTTTACTCCTACCTTAGCGCAACTAAATTTCCATCCAAACCTAATGAAGGTTTTAATAAAAAACGCGACGATATATTCTCCTGCCGCTCCTTTTCATGGAAAAATCCAGGATATTTTTATAGAGAACGGCATCATTTCAAAAATCGGAAACGACATCAAGGCATCTGCTGAAAACACAATAGAGATTAACAATCTTAGTGTTTCCATTGGCTGGGTAGATTGTTTTGCAAATTTTTGTGATCCCGGCGAAGAATTCCGCGAATCGCTCGAAACAGGCGCTAACGCAGCGGCTTCAGGTGGATTTACCGGCGTAATGTTGATTCCGAATACGCAACCGGTCGTTTATAATAAAAGCCAGGTAGAATATTTAATTCAAAAAAGTAAATCATTACCGGTAGATATTTACCCGATTGGTTCAATCACAAAAAACGCTGAGGGAAATGAGCTAAGCGAAATGTATGACATGTACAATACCGGTGCAGTCGCATTTTCTGACGGTCTTCGTCCTGTGCAGTCTTCCGGCCTTTTACAAAAAGCGCTTGAATATACTCTCGCTGTGGACGCCACCATTATTCAACTTCCTGACGATAAGAGCATAGGTACACATGGCCTGATTAACGAAGGAATTGTTTCTGTCAGATTAGGATTGCCGGGAAAACCCGCGATTTCTGAAGAGCTCATGATTACCCGGGACATCGAACTGGTTAAATATACAAATTCCAAAATCCATTTCACAGGTATCTCCACACGAAAATCAGTCGAGCTGATTGCCGCCGCCAAAAAAGAGGGCTTGCGGGTAAGTTGCTCCGTTACTCCTTATCATTTGTTTTTTTGTGAAGAGGATCTTGCAGAATATGATACTAATTTAAAAGTGAATCCTCCGTTAAGAACAAAAGACGATCGGAAGGCTTTGCGTGACGCTGTCAAAAAAGGCGTGATTGATTTCATTGCATCACATCATCAGCCACAGGATTGGGATCATAAAGTTTGTGAATTTGAGTATGCAAAAAATGGGATGGAAGGTTTGGAAAGTGTTTTTGGCGTAGCCGGAATCTGCGGAATCCCGGTCGAAGATTTTATAACCATGCAAACGGATAACGTTCGTAGAACTTTTAATTTACCAGTTCCCTCATTTGCCGAAGGCTCAAGCGCCAATCTTACAATGTTTGTTCCCGATGAAGAATATTTGTTTGAAGAAAACAATATTTTATCCAAATGCAAAAACAATGCTTTTATCGGAAAAAATCTAAAAGGAAAAGTGATTGGGATTATTAATAAAGACAAACTATTTTTGAATAAATAAATTTATTATGGAACAACCCATTACAACTACTTCTACCAAGGGTGTGGTGATTGCACTTATTCTTGTAGTTCTTGCTTTGGCCTCTTATTTTTTAGATATGAAAGCAAATGGCCCGCTTCAATGGCTGGGTTACGCAGTCTTCATTGGAGGTATTATCTGGTCAATAATGTCATACGGAAAGCAGATCAATCACAATTCTACTTTTGGAAATTATTTTGCGCATGGTTTCAAGGTTGCCGCTTTGGTAACAGCGATCATGATAATTTATGTTATCGCTTTTATTTTTATTTTTCCTGATTTTAAAGAAAAAGCCATCGACGAGGCGCGCAAATCAATGGAATCTAAAAATAATTTAACCCAGGAGCAAATAACAGCCGGCCTGGACATGACCCGTAAATTTTTCATGGTTTTCCTCGTTGGCGGCACGCTGCTCGGCTATCTTTTCTTTGGCGCCCTGGCATCATTAATTGGCGCTGCGGTTACTAAAAAAGAGCCTAATAATTTTGCGGGCGATATAAATCAAATAGGCCAATAATGGATATTTCTGTAATAGTCCCCCTTTATAATGAGGCTGAATCTCTCCCGGAACTTGAGGCGTGGATAAAACGCGTGATGGACGCGAACAATTTTTCTTACGAAATCGTGATGGTGGATGATGGAAGCACTGATGATTCATGGAAAGTAATCCAGCAGCTTCATTCTGAAAATCCATTAGTGAAAGGAATAAAATTTCAGCGGAATTATGGAAAGAGCGCGGCGTTAAATGAAGGTTTTAAAATAGTAAAAGGCGAAGTGGTCATCACCATGGACGCCGATCTGCAAGACAGTCCTGATGAAATACCGGATTTGCGCGCGATGGTACTGGATGAAGATTATGAC
Organism: uncultured Chitinophagaceae bacterium; assembly: GCA_963706775.1. Classification (GTDB taxonomy): domain Bacteria; phylum Bacteroidota; class Bacteroidia; order Chitinophagales; family Chitinophagaceae; genus Ginsengibacter. The sequence continues at coordinate 112,218 of CAVPNF010000014.1, read as the reverse complement.
ATCGTAAGCGGCTGGAAGAAAAAAAGATATGACAGCACACTTTCAAAAAATATTCCTTCAAAATTATTTAATGCGGCAACCAGAAAGGCAAGTGGGATTTACCTGCATGATTTTAATTGTGGATTGAAAGCCTACAAGCAAAAAGTTGTAAAAAATATAGAGGTGTACGGCGAAATGCACCGCTACATTCCATTACTTGCCAAGTGGTCCGGATTTAAAAAATTTGGTGAAAAAGTGGTGGAGCACCGGCCAAGAAAATACGGCGTCACCAAGTTCGGATGGAATCGTTTTGTGAATGGATTTCTTGATTTAGCTTCTATAATGTTTGTCGGAAAATTCAGAAAAAACCCAATGCACTTTTTTGGGCTTTGGGGCACGCTTTCCTTCCTTTTCGGATTTATCGTTTTCATTTACCTCACGATCAGCAAATTCTTTTTTGATGAAACAGGCATGACCCAACGTCCTTTATTCTACATCGCGCTGGTAGCGATGATCATCGGCTCTCAACTATTCCTGGCTGGTTTTCTGGGAGAATTAATTTCACGCAATGGCCCGGAGAGAAATCATTATCTGATAGAAGAACGGTTGAATTAGGCCAACTTTTTTCAAATTGTTTTATTGTTAAATTGTTTTATTGTTGCTTTGCAACCAATGATCATTTTTTTATTTAAATGATGATTAGAATATGTAATTAAAAATTCAATATTTGTCCAAAAAAAAGATAATAATTATTGGCCCTGCGCATCCGCTGAGAGGTGGCCTGGCTTCTTATGATGAAAGACTGGCAAAAGAGTTCATCCATGAAGGTTTTGATACATCTATTTATACCTTTTCTTATCAATACCCATCTTTTCTTTTTCCGGGAACCACTCAATATTCTTCAGAGCCGGCACCGGAAAATATTCCAATAAAAGTAAAGATCAATTCCGTAAATCCACTGAACTGGATCGTTGTGGGAAATGAATTAAAAAACATTAAACCCGATATAATAGTCGTGAGATATTGGTTGCCTTTCATGGGACCATGCCTGGGAACAATCTTAAGAAGAGTGAAAAAGAATCGCCACACAAAAGTGATTTGCATTGCGGACAATATTTTTCCTCATGAAAAAAGGCCCGGTGACAAAGCTTTCACTAAATATTTTTTGAAACCAATTGATGGTTTTATTACCATGAGCCAAAAGGTACTTGCGGATTTAAAACAATTCGCCAAAAATAAACCTGCTAAGTTTGTCCCCCATCCATTGTATGATAATTTTGGAGAGATCATCAGCAAAGAAGAAGCTAGAAAAAAACTAGGAATTAAGTCAGATGAAAAAGTAATTCTGTTTTTTGGATTCATCAGAAAATATAAAGGACTGGACATTTTATTGGAAGCAATGAAGCTCCTGAAAGCACAGCCTGGCAATCAAAATTTGAAACTGCTGGTTGCCGGTGAATTTTATGAAGATGAAAAAAACTACCAGGAATTACTGAATGATCCGGAGATAAAATCATCCCTCATTTTGCATACTAATTTCATTTCAGACAGCGAAGTAAAGTATTATTTATGTGCGGCAGATTGCGTGGTGCAGCCTTACCGGAGTGCGACTCAAAGCGGTGTCACGCCCCTCGCCTATCATTTTGAAAAACCCATGATCGTTACTAATGTTGGCGGTTTGCCTTCTTTAGTCCCTGATCGAAAAGTTGGATTGATTGCCGAACCTGATGCTCACAGCATCGCGGAAAAAATATCTCTTTATTTTGAATTGGGTGAAACGTTTTTTTTACCTAAGCTGCGTGAAGAAAAGAAAAAATATAGCTGGAAATCGATGACGGAAGCAATCTTGAAATTAGCCTACTTTTGACGGCCAGCACACTTAAATAAATAAATCCCGTGAAAAATTGATGATCAATAACAATATTTATCATTGACAGATCCGGTTGAAAAAATTTAAGAGCACGAAAAAATTCCAATGAATCTTTTAAAAGAAATTTATTCCAATGATATACCGTAGTAAAGCCCCTTTGAGAATTGGCCTCGCAGGAGGTGGAACAGATGTCAGCCCTTACAGCGACCAATTTGGTGGCGCCATTTTAAATGCAACGGTTTCCCTGTTTGCCTATGCAAATATTGAGCCTTTAGAAGAAAATAAAATAATTGTTCAGGCTTTGGACAGGAAAGAAAAACAAGAATTTACATGGACATCCGAACTGCCAATTGACGGCACGCTTGATCTGCTGAAAGGCGTTTATAATAGGATTCATAAAGATTACGGAATACCGTCTACGGGTTTCAGACTTTCAACGTTTGTGGACGCTCCTGCAGGATCTGGCCTGGGTACTTCTTCAACACTGGTAGTCGCCATTATCGGTGCTTTTGTCGAGTGGCTGAAATTGCCTTTAGGAGATTATGACATTGCACATTACGCTTTCCAGATAGAAAGAGAAGACCTGAAACTCACAGGGGGCAAGCAGGACCAGTATGCCGCTATGTTTGGTGGCGTCAATTTTATGGAATTTTATGAAGATGATAAAGTAATTGTGAATCCACTTCGCATCAGATCAGAATATCTTCATGAATTGGAAAACAATTTGGTTCTTTATTTCACGGCAACCAGCCGGGAAAGTGCTTCCATCATTGATGAACAGGTGAAAAATGTCAATAGCAAAAATGAAAAAAGCATAGAAGCCATGCATCAGCTGAAAGAGCAGGCCCGCAGAATGAAAGAAGCTTTGCTAAAAGGACAACTGGATGAGTTTGGTTCAATTTTGGATTTTGGATTTCAGCAAAAAAGAAGAATGGCGCATAACATTAGCAACAGCCGCATCGAAGAAATTTATGAAGCGGCAAAAGCTGCCGGAGCGACCGGTGGAAAGATCAGCGGCGCGGGAGGTGGCGGATTCATGATATTCTATTGTCCGGCCAATAACCGACATGCCGTTGTGGAAAAGCTAAAAACATTCGGAGGAGAAATTAAGAGTTATACTTTTACAAAATACGGATTGACTACCTGGTCTGCCTAGCGGATAAATGCTTTCCGACCGCGATTAAACTATAGTGATACATTTGCACTTTAAAAAATGATCAATGGAAAAAATAAAAAATATTATTCAGTCATCAATTGATGTGAAAACAAAAATCCTCGCTGATGATAAAATCATACAAACGGTACAGGATTGTGTGAACTTGATTGTGAGCGCTTTTGAAAAAGGCAATAAGGTTTTGTTTTGTGGAAATGGAGGAAGCGCTTCAGATGCGCAGCACCTTGCAGCAGAGTTCAGCGGAAGATTTTATACCGACCGTGATGCGCTTCCCGCAGAAGCGCTGCATTGTAACACCTCTTATTTAACCGCCGTGGCAAATGATTACAGCTATGATGTTATTTATTCGAGGCTATTAAAAGGAATCGGTAACCAGGGAGATATCCTGGTGGGATTAAGCACTTCCGGGAATAGCAAAAATATCGTGAAGGCATTCGAAGTTGCCAAAGAAAAAGGAATGACCACCATCGCATTCACCGGCTCAACGGGTGGCAAACTAAAAAAACTTTCGGATCAATTAATTAATATTCCTTCAGACGACACACCGCGAATCCAGGAAAGCCATATCACTTTGGGCCACATCATTTGCCAGCTTGTTGAAGAAATCTATTTTGCTGACACCAATGATTAAAGAAGCGATTATTCTTGCAGGTGGTTTGGGAACAAGATTACGATCTGTTGTTTCTGATACACCAAAATGTATGGCCCCCATCTCTGGAAAGCCATTTCTTAGTTTTTTGATATTCTATCTTCAGAAAAGTGGAATAGAAAATATCATTTTGAGTGTAGGTTACATGCATGAAGTGATCGAAGAATTTATCGAAGAAAATTACCCGGATTTAAAATATATAATAGCTTTAGAAGAACAGCCACTGGGAACGGGCGGAGCGATCAAACTTGCCTGCAGCAAGACTTCGGGAAAAAATGTTCTCGTTTGCAACGGGGATACCATGTATAAAATCGACGTGGCTTTATTGAGTAAATTTCATGAAGAAAAAAAGGCCGCATGTTCATTGACCTTAAAGCCTATGCATGATTTCGATCGTTATGGAGTGGTGACTCTGAATGATGATCAGTCAATACAATCTTTTAAGGAAAAACAATTCTACAAAACCGGGCTTATCAATGGAGGTGTGTACGCATTGAACGTAAAGGATTTTTTAAAAGAACCGCTCCCCGAAAAATTTTCTTTTGAAAAAGATTATCTTGAAAAAAATGTGGGTGTTTCAGGAAATATAAAGCCACAATTGTATGGCATGGTGCAGGATCAATACTTTATTGATATTGGCATACCGGCAGATTATGAGCGTGCGCAAATAGAATTATTAAATTATTGAACTATTAAATTATTTGTTGAATTGTTATATTGTTTAAATGTTGAATAGATTAAATAAAACTGTATCAAAAATTTAATAACATTTGATTTATAACTTTCGTGTTAATATCGAAAATTAAAGTCTGAAATCTAAAATTGAAATTTGTTTAATCTAAAAAATATCAACTCGACCTGGACACTTTTTATTGATAGAGATGGCGTTGTTAACAACGAGAAACATTTAGATTATATTCACACCTGGGAAGAGTTTGAGTTTTATGATGGCGTCAAAGAAGCCTTCAAAATCTTCAATAAAAAATTTGGAGTTATTGTAATGATCACTAATCAAAGGGGCGTGGCAAAAGGGCTTACCAAACTGGATGACCTTCACTTGATCCACACAAATATGGTTCAGGAAATTGGAGAAGCAGGAGGAAGAATTGATAAAATTTATTTTTGCCCTGATATGGAAAGTCCCAACCGGAAACCTAATCCTGGAATGGGCCTGCAAGCTATAAACGACTTTCCTGGAATAGACCTTGCGAAAAGTGTCATGGTCGGCAATACTTTGAGCGATATGAAATTCGGACGAAATCTCGGTGTTGCCATCAACGTTTTTCTGACAACAACCCGCAAAGATGTAGATGTAAAAGATTCCTTGATCGACATGTCATTTGCTGATTTGATCTCTGTGGCAAAGGCTTTATAAGTTGGAACATTTCGTCTTTAAAAATTATAGCTTAGTTAAATATCCCACGGTTAACAATAAATTAAATTAATTAAAGTTTTCTTTGTCCAAACCTGTTTAATGCATAAAATATTTCTCCTTTTAATTGCTTTTTTCATCGTTGGAAATGCCTGTCAGGCGCAGCGCCTTTCTAACGCGGAAAGAAAAGAATTACAGGTAAAAGAGGATTCATTAAAGTCATTTGCGCTTGAACTTATCCAGGGACGAACAGCGGAAGACAGGTTCAATGCCGATAGCCAGTTTACAAAAATGTTTGTAAGGGCTCTTAAACTAAAAAATTCGTTTTATTTTCCCTTTGATTCACTTAAAACGATTTCAAAACTTTCTCCCAGCGACAGTTCATTTAAAATATATACATGGCAATTAGTGGTCAATGATGACGTCGTTCGTCAGCATGGCGCCATCCAGATGAGAACTGAAGACGGATCGCTCAAATTATTTCCCCTTATTGATAAAGCGGAAGCGATCAAGAATATCCAGGATACAATTGCGAACAACCTGAACTGGATCGGCGCGGTTTATTATAAAATCATTCAAAAGAAGTCTTTTGGAAAGAATTTTTATACGCTGTTGGGCTATGATGAGAACAACCTGAACAGCAATCGAAAAATAATTGAAGTGCTTACTTTTCAGAACGGTCAACCTTTATTTGGAGGTTCATTTTTTAGCTTCCAGGATAATGGCATGAATCAAAAAGGCATGGCCCGTTATATTATGGAGTATAAGAAAAACGCGAGCCCACGATTAACTTTCGATTCAGATATGGATATGATTATTTATGAGCATCTTATTTCTGAAACGGGTGAGCCAAATAAAAAATACACCTACATCCCTGATGGTGATTATGAAGGCCTGAAATGGAAAGATGGAAAATGGGTACACATTCAAAAAGTCTTCAACCAAATGACGCCGGAGGGTAAAGAGCCGGTTCCAAATCCAATAAGGGATGCAAAAGGCACGATTGATGAATCCAAATTAAGCCAGCGTTTGCCTGAAAATGCAGACGACGTTGAGGAATCGAATGACCAGTCAACTCCGATTCAAAAGATTCCTGCCAAAAAGAAAAAGAAAAACGATTAAGTGATTTCAGTATCTATTAAAAAGGTTCCCAGATCCACTACCTGACCTTCCTTCATGATAAATTCCTCTACATTGGTAAGATCGAGATTTGACATGACCTTGCTTTTAAAAACCTCTTGTTGGTTCTTATAAACTACGAAATAGAAATCGGGCTTGTCATCAAGTTTGAGCGGTTTTGAAAAATCGTCCTGGGAAAAATAAAAGGTAGCTAAACCTTCATCATCAAGCCGGGACTCTCCAAGAAAATCGTCATTAAAAACATCTTTATCGTAAAGTCTCACGGAAAATTCGGCTCCGGTTACAGGTTCATCGTTTCCCTTGCCAAGAAGGCGCACCTTGACTTGAATGTTCATTTCATCGTTCAGAGCAATGGAGGGCATAATTTTATTTTTTCAAAAAGTAAGAAATATTTTCTACTCATCCAATTTCAGTACTGCTAAAAATGCTTCCTGCGGAACTTCGACATTTCCAATCTGCTTCATTCTTTTTTTACCTTCCTTTTGCTTTTCCAATAGCTTTCTCTTTCTGCTGATATCACCCCCATAGCATTTCGCGGTCACATCTTTCCGGATGGCACTGATATTTTCCCTTGAAACAATTTTTGCGCCAATCGCTGCCTGAATAGCAATTTGAAATTGTTGACGCGGAACAAGGTCTTTTAATTTTTCGCACAATTTTCTTCCGAACTCCTGGGATCTCATTCGGTGGATCAACGAACTCAACGCATCGACCTTTTCTCCATTTAAGAGTATATCCATCTTTACAATATCACTTGTACGATATCCTATAGGATGATAGTCAAACGATGCATAACCACGGGTAACGCTCTTCAACCTGTCGTAAAAATCAAAAACAATTTCCGTCAATGGCATCTCAAACGTAAGCTCCACGCGGGTTGGCGTGAGATAGCCCTGGTTGATTAAACTTCCCCTTTTTCCAATACAGAGGGTCATAATATTCCCAATATAATCGGGCTTGGTAATGATCTGGGCCTTAATGAATGGTTCTTCAATTGTTTCGATCCTACTCGGATCAGGCATCTGAGTCGGATTGTTTACCGTGATAGTTTCGCCTCTTGTAGTATGAGCAATAAAGCTAACGTTTGGAACGGTGGTAATAACCGATTGGTTGAATTCCCTTTCGAGCCGCTCCTGGATAATTTCCATGTGAAGCATCCCCAGAAATCCGCATCTAAATCCAAAACCCAACGCCTGTGAAGTTTCCAGTTCGAAGGTTAGTGACGCATCATTCAACTGCAACTTTTCCATGCAGTCACGCAGCTCTTCAAATTCGTCCGTATTGATAGGAAATATTCCCGCAAAAACCATAGGCTTTACTTCTTCAAAACCCTGGATGGATTCTTTGCAGGGATTATTGGTGGTAGTAATCGTGTCGCCAACCTTAACTTCTTTCGCATTTTTAATACCCGTAATAACATAGCCAACATCGCCGGCCCGGACTTCATTTTTCGGAGCCATTCCAATTTTTAAAATGCCTACTTCATCGGCGGAATATTCTTTCCCTGTATTTGAGAATTTTATCTTATCCCCTTTTTTCAAGGTTCCGTTGAAAATCCGGTAGTAAACTATTATACCGCGAAAGCTATTAAAAACACTATCAAAGATGAGCGCCTGAAGCGGGGCATCAACGTCGCCTTTTGGCGCAGGGATTCTTTTAATAATAGCAGCAAGAATTGCTTCGATTCCAACACCGGTTTTGGCGCTTGCATGCAAAATGTCTTCCTGTTTGCAGCCTATTAAATCTATGATCTGATCTTCCACCTCTCCAATCATCGCGCCATCCATATCTATCTTATTCAACACGGGAATGATCTCAAGATCATTGTCGATGGCAAGATATAAATTAGAAATAGTTTGAGCTTGTATTCCCTGGGTGGCATCAACCAACAGCAATGCGCCTTCACATGCCGCCAGTGCCCGGCTCACTTCATAGCTGAAATCCACATGTCCGGGAGTGTCAATCAGATTCAAAACATATTCTGTTCCTTCATATTTATAATTGATCTGAATTGCATGGCTTTTTATCGTTATTCCCTTCTCGCGTTCAAGATCCATATTATCCAAAACCTGCGCCTGCATTTCCCGATCCGTAACAGTATGGGTGAATTCCAGCAAACGATCTGCCAGCGTACTTTTCCCGTGATCGATATGGGCTATTATACAAAAATTTCTAATGTTATTCATAATGGGCAGCGAAGATAAGAAAAAGCGTTGCCTTTGCAGAAGGAAAATTCAATCAAGCGATTGGAAATTAATACCTGATTTTGATAATTCACACTTTTGTAAACCCGCAATAAAAAAAGAATCACTTAAGCATTTTAAAACGTTTTTGATATACCACCTTCCTCATTGATCGACTCTAAAACTGATTGACTTCTTCGCCGTAAGGAGCGAACATAATATTTTTTTCTTAACGATATCGGGACCATAGATTTCAAAAGCAACAGCATGTAAAGCTTATTGAACCGGAAATTTTTCAAGACTTCAAACGTCGCCGTGAAAGCCTGATTTTGCATCACTTTGGCCGCAAGATAAGTATCCCAACAATTCAGTCGCGTTTGATCGATAAGTGGATTCACTGACCGGAATTTTTCACTGACCTTTAATTTAGCCGCATACATAAAATCATAATTATTTGAAATTGCTTTTGCATGTTTACGGTAATAAAAAAGTGGTTTATCGATCGTTTCAATCTCATACTTCATAGAAATCCGGATCCACATATCCCAATCCTCGATAGGGATTGATGAGTCCCACAGACCTACGTTTTCAATGGCCTCTCTCTTCAGCATACATCCAATTCCGGAAATATAATTTCCCTGCAACAGGTCTGCGAAAGCATTTTTATTTTTAACCGGCAAAGTTTTTATCGGCTCGTACAAATCAAGGTCATCGTAGTAATTGTAACCGCCGCTGTCAACGAGTCCAAGTAAATGATTGCTACCAAAAGCTTTTACCCGTTCGTCAATACTTGCAGGATTAAGCCAATCATCGCCCGAGAGCACACATAGGTAATTTCCGGCGCTTTGTTCAAAAAGAAAATTCAGATTTTCGGCAATCCCAAAAGGTTTTTCTCTTTTAAAAACTTTATGCGGGATTCCGGAATTTTCTAAGAGATCGGAAGCCAATTCAAATGTCCGGTCGGAGGAATGATTATCAAGAAATAATATCTCAATATCCCTATAGGTTTGGTAAATGACTGAGCGGATCGCCTGCTCAATATATTTTTCATGACTCCATGCCAGTACAAATACAGATACCATCATATTTAATTTGTTTGGCCAAATCTTTTGTATAACTCTTCGAATTGTTTGGCTACCACTTCGTAACTAAAATTATTCTTTGCAAATTGAGCAATTTCACTTTTATCAAAGCTGTTTCTTTTATTTATAAAAGAAATAATTATCTCTGATAACGCCTGTACATCATCGGGATTGGCAAACACAACGTTTTTATTTTCTACACAATATTCTCTGAATACCGGAAGGTCACTTAGTATTGCAGGTAAACCACATGCGTTGGCTTCTATGACCACGCAGCCAAACGTTTCATAACGGGAATATAATACCAACGCATCGGCTTGGGCAAGCGCCCTTGCCAATACATCCTGTCCCACTTCGCCATGTAAAGTTGTCTCTGAATTTAATTGATATTTTTCGACGACTGGCTCCAGTTTGGATGGATCGGGCACGTAGAATTCTATTGTAAAATCATAGCCCATTTTTTTTACGCCCCCGAATGCCGCTAAGATTTGATCCGTGTTTTTTTGATAGGTATTGGTAGAGATATGAATAAAAGCTGGGGCGGAATTTTTAGGTTTTTCGATCGGACGAAAGAGTTCCGTATTCACCACATTTGGAACTACCTGAAAATCCACGTTAAATCTCTTTTGAATAGCATCACCAAGGCATTTTGACACCGTGGTAATAACTGACGCATTTGCAAATATTTTATTAAACCATTTTTTGAGAAATGGATTGGCATCTTCGATATTGGGCTTTGCGCCAGGTAAATATCCCGTCCAATGTTCTGACAAAATATACGGAATGCCTAACTTTTTCTTTACCCATAGTGCGATCAAACCAGCCTTCATAGCAACATGCAAATGGATGACATCAGGTTTTCCATCATTAATAATGTGTTTCAGTATAGCGCGCTTATAATGTTTTTTATAAGCAGCGTTAGAAATCATTTTGTCTAAAAATATAATGCCTGTTTTAATCGGCTTATAATAAACAATCGTTTCCTCCAGGTTACCGTTTTTCTCATAGCATTTTTTTAGGCTTTTGGTCACGCGACCTGTTTCGTCTTTTTTGACAAATATTAAATACACAGGTTGAATAAGTGAAACTGCCTTTGCGTGCCGCTGAATAAAATCACCGTCAATCGGTGAAAGTTCATTTGGATACCAGCTCGCGAGCCAAAGAATTTTTTTATTCATCAACAAAATAGAAATTAGAAATTGTAAAAAGCAATGGCTCAAAAGTACTATTAAAACGATGCTGAAAATAATGGTTATTTCCTAAAGTAAAATTCCTGAACCGGCGCAAGAAACTTGTCCCGCCAATCCGGATTTTCCCTGTTAAATTTATTTATCAATGAACTTGATTCTTGATTTTGATTAAAAATTACAAGGGCGTTTCTAACTCAAGACTTCCATTAACTTTACAACATTATTATTTACATTTATTCCAAAGTATAAAATGAAGTGGAGTCATTTCAAAACAAATCCCAAAGCCAAATCTGAGATCAATACCGGGTTTGGTGTCAGTTCAACAGATTATGGCGGACGCTTCCTTAATAAAAATGGCAATCCCAATATTAAGAGGAAAGGCATTGGCTATTTCGAAAGAATGAGCTGGTATCATATCTTACTCAACATGTCGAGGCTGGAATTTTTACTTACCATTTCATTGTTTTATCTTACCATCAATCTTGTATTTACTTTCGTTTATTATTTCATGGGAATCGCTGAATTCGGCGGAAGCAAGACATTATCACATTTTGAACAATTCGCCGAAGCATTTTTTTTCAGCAGTCAATCCTTTACGGTTGGGGGCTACGGGAGAGTAGATCCGGGCAATCTGTGGATCAATTTTATCTGCGCCTTTGAAGCATTTCTTGGTTTATTAAGTCTCGCGGTAGTAACTGGCTTGTTATATGGAAGGTTTTCCCGGCCTAAAGCGTATCTCAGGTTCAGTAAAAACGCGCTGCTCGCTCCCTTTAGTGGAGGAAAAGCGATCATGCTGCGAATGGCTCCATTTAAGAACACCACGCTCACCGATGCAGAGGCGAAAGTGACGCTTGGTTTAGTGCTTGAAGAAAATGGCAAACTGGTGAACAAATTTTACCAGCTTCCTCTTGAATACAGTATCGTGAATTCTTTAACACTTAGTTGGACAATTGTTCATCCGATTGATGAGCGGAGTCCACTCTATAATTTTACCGAAGAAGATTTTAAAAATGCTAAAGGAGAGATTCTCGTTTTTGTAAAAGCTTTCGACGATATGTTTTCAAACACAGTTGTTACCCGAACATCTTACACTTTCAAAGAAATTGTGATCGGCGCAAAATTTGACTACATGTATCATAGATCTGAAGAGGACGACAAAACATTACTGCACCTTGATAAGTTAAATTCCTACAGCCAGGTTGATTTAGATTTTTCCAAACAAACCCAAATATAAAATTGCGATGAGAACCTTATTGTTATCTTTTTATCTGCTTGCTTTCACATTATTTGCCGATGCGCAACCGGTTAAAACGCATGGCCGTTTGCATGTCGAAAAAACGCAACTGATGGATGAAGCGGGCCACGAAATTGTACTACGTGGAATGAGTTTCGGCTGGCACAATTTCTGGCCACGGTTTTACAACGCCGGCGCAGTCAAATGGCTGCACACGGATTGGAACGCCTCGGTGGTGAGAGCCGCGATGGGTGTGGAACCGAAGAATGGATATATCGACAAACCGGAAGAATCAAAAATGAGAATTGAAGCGGTAATTAATGCAGCGATCAACGAGGGAATTTATGTGATTATTGATTGGCACAGCCACCATATCAGGTTGGAGGAGGCTAAAACATTTTTCAAAGAAATGGCTGCGAAGTATGGAAAATATCCCAACATTATTTATGAAATTTTCAATGAGCCTGAAAAAGATTCGTGGGCTGATGTAAAAGCGTATTCAACAGAATTGATCGCTACCATAAGATCGATCGATTCCGATAACGTCATTCTTGTAGGAAGCCCTCATTGGGACCAGGATATCCATCTTGCTGCAGACGATCCGATTCAGGGTTATAAAAATTTAATGTACACACTTCATTATTATGCCGGTACTCACAAGCAATCATTACGTGACAGAGGAGACTATGCTTTGGCAAAAGGATTGCCATTATTTATTTCCGAATCCGCAGGAATGGAGGCCACAGGCGATGGAAAAATTGATACTGACGAATGGAAAAAATGGATTCAATGGTCTGAGAAAAATAAAATAAGCTGGATCACCTGGTCAGTATCAGACAAAAATGAAACCTGCTCCGTATTGCAGTCAGGCGCCGCATCCGTGGGCGGATGGACAGACAAGGATTTGAAAGAATCGGGCAAGATGGCCAGAGAATATTTAAGGGACTTCGCTCAAAAGGATCAGCATTGATCTCTTTCGTCAAACACCAAGTCCTCATAAGCCATTTTCTAGATTTTAATGATTCCAGGACAATGTTTTGAGCACTGCAACACAAAAATATAAATAAAAATCCGGCAATTTTATTGTCTATTCAACGTTTTATTTTAATCTTTGATCCCTATTTAGATAAACGATACCTTCGGCGCCTTTATCCAACGAAACTTCAGAAACTAAAATCTAATTTATGAGAACTTATTTTTTTGCCGTCTTAGCTGTAGCATGTTTTACATTTTCAGCAGCGGTTTCAAAAGCAAATCCTTTTGGCCCCCTACGAACCCAGGCGACACCTATTTCGGGCATTACTACTTTTGACAATCTTTATAGCGGTACACCTGTAGACCTTACGGGAATTAAAGTCGCGGGCGGCGCAGGTCTCACTGCATTAAATGTCGCAGGTTATGATGCAAAACTATTTACCTCATCAAGTGTAGCAGAAAGCGGCATGAGCATTGAAACCATTAATGGCCAATCAGCTCTTCTACACGCTTATGTGCTTAATCCGCTAACGAACATCGGCTCGCTGCAAATTTCGTCTAATGATAAATCTTATTTTGATCTTAAAGCGGTAGACATTACCATTGACAGTTTCAGCACTGGCACTGCACAGTTTGTCAGACTGATTGGATACAGAAACGGATCAATTGCTTCAGGAGCGATTTCTATAAAAACAGTGACAGCATCTAGGTCAGGCGGCCTGCTTGTGCATTTTGATGTATCTGCTTTACCTGGATTTCAAGGCGTTAATGCCTTCTCTATCCAAACAGATGGTAGTTACAACTTCAAAGTAGGAATCGGTGTGGATAATATCAATGCCGTGAATTTCAGAACCGTCTTGCCGGTTAATTTAATTTCTTACGATGCCTTGCTGCTAAAGAATAGAACGGTATCGCTAAAATGGAGCACTGCAAGCGAAATCAATAATGACTATTATCTCATTAACAGAAGTAGCAACGGCAATGATTTTTCGCCGCTCGCAAAGGTGAACGGAAACCCCGCCTCTGCAGATCTGATAAAATATGAATTCATTGATTTAAGTCCTCTTGATGGAAATAATTTTTACAGGCTTTCGCAAGTCGATATTGACGGCAACCAAAAGATCTTGTCTGTTAAAAAAGTAACTGTGAAACCATCGGGCTCGATGTCGCTTTATCCTAACCCGGTCGTTGGAAATTCAGTCAATTTGGATTATGGCAAGATCGTTTCATCTAATGTCACCTACAAACTTGTGGATGCTTCAGGCAAAGTAGTATCCTCCGGTAAAATACATCAGCAAATACAGGAGCTTAACCTGCCGGTACTAGGTGCAGGAATTTATTCAATACAATTATCGGACGGCAAATCCATCAGGTTTGAAAAGAAATAATCTTCGGCTTCAATAGCGTTTTTATTTTCAATACATTCTGAAAAAACTTCCCTTCGCGGAAGTTTTTTCTTTTAGAAAAATTTCTATTTGAAAAGCGTCTAATCTGATCCGCTGATAAAAAGATTAATTGTATATTAGTTCCGGAAATTAATGATCATTGCAAAATCACACGTAAAAAATCAATAAAAATTTTTAAACATTATGAAGAAATTCTCACTACAACTATTAGCATTTGCGGGCCTGCTTCTTGGATCAACCGGAGCAAGCGCAAAGAGCCTTTCATCCACAATGGCCGACACCGCTACGATCCAGGGACGCTGGGATATCACCATCGATATGGGCGGCAAAGAAATGCCATCATGGCTGGAAGTAGACCATTCCGGTACGCACAGGCTCATTGGATATTATGTAGGCCCTAGTGGAAGCGCCCGTCCGATTTCTAAAGTAGATTTTAGCGATAGTAAAATGAGCTTTTCCATTCCGCCTCAATGGGAAGAAGACAATCATGATATCACTTTTGAAGGAACGCTTGATGGAAATAATCTCAGTGGCACCATGACGGACGCAAAAGGCGAAAGCCACAACTGGAAAGCAGTTCGCGCCCCTAAACTCATCAGAACAAAAGCACCGGTTTGGGGAAAGCCAATGAGCCTTTTCAATGGCAAGGATACAAAAGGATGGCATACAGAAGGTGCAAACCAATGGAAAGCGGAAGGAGGAATATTACGCAGCCCTCATTCAGGATCGAATCTGATCAGCGATGAAAAATTCAATGATTTTAAATTACACATCGAATTCCGTTATCCAAAAGGAAGCAACAGTGGCGTATATCTCCGCGGCCGCTATGAAGTACAGGTAGCAGACAGCAAAGGTAAAGAACCGCTAAAAGATGAGCTGGGCGCCGTGTACGGCTTTATTGCGCCGAGCGAAATGGTTGCCAAAAACGCAGGCGAATGGCAGACCTACGATATCACACTTATTGGCAGAATGGTGACCGTGGTTGCGAATGGCAAAATGATCATTTGCAACAGGGAAATTCCGGGGATTACCGGCGGCGCGCTCGATAGCAACGAAGGAGAAGCAGGACCATTGCTGATACAGGGAGATCACGGACCGGTTGACTTCCGCAACATTATTATTACACCAGCGAAATAATTTAAAGTAACTATTTATTAAATCATTATTGCCAGTCGAACAAGGACTGACAATAATGATTTTTTTATTTAGAGAAAAAATATTTGCAGTTGATAATTTCGATTATGCATAAATGTTATACTAAGTAAAAACGAACACAACTCTTACCTCAGGTATTGATCCAGAAAATTAAAAACCCGCTTACGAATATCAGGAGTATCGAACATGACTCCATAATGCGGAGCATTGGGGACAATGATCAACTCGTTTTTTATACCTGCGAGCGTGAGCCATGAGCTCAGCAGTTTTGATTGAGTGTTGGGTACCGATTGATCCTTTTCGCCCTGCACGATTATGAAAGGTGGATCATTTTTATCGATGTAAGTCACGGGGCTTGCGCGTTTGGCAAGATCCGGCCTGTCAATCGCCATTGCGCCTAATAATAATGATACAGGGCTGCGGTCGCTATTCACCGACGTGTCGGGCGCAGAGGAAATAGCAATTAAATCGGATGGCCCGTAAAAATCCAACGCACATTTAATTTTAAAAGATCCCATTTTTCCGCCGGGATAAAATTCTTTTACGCGGTTATTATTGGAAAGCGCCATTAGCGAAGCCAGATGTCCGCCTGCGGAAAAACCGATAACCGCGATTCTTTTTCTATCAATTTTATATTCCGCAGCGTGTTGATAAAGATATTCAACCGCCTGGTTACAATCCTGTATCTGCGCAGGGAAAGGCGCATCCGTGCTATAACGATAATCAATGGATGCCATAATATAACCGCTATCAATAAAGCCATGAACAGTGTTTTTCATGTAACCCATATCCGCATATTTATCATTCAGCATCCAGGCTCCTCCATGAATAAATACAATCAATGGTGAGCTTTCTTTAGCGCCCGCTGGAACATAAATGTCCATTAAATGCCTTTTAAGCGTGTCGTTCGCATAGGGAATGTTTTGATGAATAACAGTTTCCTTTGGAAAAAGATTGGCCACTGGCGATGTTTGTGCACCAGCGAAGTGAACGACGAAAGACAAGCATAACGCGAGCCAACATGGCAGATAAATATTTCTTTTCATTATTTAAAATTAATTAATTCCTGAGTTTTATGATCATGCCTAAAAAACTGTCTCACCTAAGGCCTTGATAAGCCATTTTGTAGAAAATCAACTTTTAAAATTAATAAAAGCAACGCTGCGTTTTATCTATTTACAGTTTTGCCGCATTTATTCGCGATATCTTTTGCAATGGCTTTTGCTTCTATGCCAATCTCATGTAACGCGCCGGTGGCAACCACTTCAAAGCCGCAGAAGTACATTCCCGTTGACGTTGGCTGGCCGCCGCTAATTTTTGGGCGACCATTAGTATCAAGAACCAAATCAGTATCTTTTAAAAACTCATTGAGTGCAGGACTATATCCAGTTCCGAGAATAACCGCGTCAAAATGTTCTTCCCTTCCATCGTCAAGTACAACACCGTTTTCCGTGAAGCGGGAAATACCGGGAACTACTTTTACCGTTCTGTCCCTGATTAGTTCTAAAGTTCCCACATCGATTACGGGCGCTTTGTGGTCTTTTACGATTTGAGTTATCGCGCCGTAAGGAAGTTGCTTTAGTCCGGATTTATTAATATTTCCGAGTGCTACGCGAATGAAAGGCTTATTCAGAAAATCAGCCAAAGTTGGCGGCAAAAACGATTCAGCAAGACCTACATATACAATTGGAATTCCGAAAATATCCCGCGGAATAACGTTGACACCATTTCGGACAGACATGTAGGGATAAGCGCCATGCTCATGCAGGCAAATGGCGATCTCGCATGCAGAATTTCCAAATCCGACGATCAACACTTTCTTGCCTTCATACGGCGCGCCATTGATATACGATGATGAATGAATGACAGATCCACGAAAATTCTCCATGCCTTCAAACTTTGGCCAGACGGGCTTCCGCGTGTTGCCGGTTGCAATAATCACCCGATCGGCAGTATAATTTTTGTCGGATGTTGACACAAGCCAGTTGGTGCCATTATGCACTACAGCATTTACTTTTTGGTAAAAAAGAGGTTGTGTCTTTAAAGTCTTTGTATAGTCAACCAGGTAATCGACAACTTGCTGCCGCGAGGGATATTTTGGATACGAATCCGGCATAGCAAAATACGGCAAAGAAGAATTATGTTTTGGCGTGTGAAGGTGAAGCCGTTGATAATGATTTCGCCACGCATTCGCCACCTGAGGCTGCTGTTCTAAAATTATTGGAAACAAACCTTCCTCCTCAAGACAACGCGCACAAGCTAAACCGGCGGCACTGGCTCCAATGATAATGGTATTTGTTCCTGTGTTCATTTTAGATAAATTTCATGCAGCTGCATTAAAACAATCACCCAAAAAAATATCTCCCAATTGCAATTTCAATAAAATAAAAATATCGGTTTATAAAAAAGGCAATAACCTACTTTTTGGCTTATCAGGGCAACAACTCAAAGCCTTCATCTCCATCATTCCAATTCTCATAATCGAAAATGTAGATTATCGCCTTTTCTATAAAATAGCTTTTGCAAAAAACCCGGTTTTCTAAATTAGTTAACTTAATCAAGTTATGTTAATTTTATTTCAATTGTAAATGCATTTGATTTTACAAAAAATAAAAAATTAACCATTTCAATTCCACCAACATGTACGCAACAACGATTGATGAAGTCATCACCGAATTAGACACCATCATCGCCTGGTGCATAGCGAATAAAAGCCGGGGCGGATATTTTGCTTCGTTGTATAAAAAAATGACGATTGCCGTGCAACAGGGGATTGCCGCGGATGCATTTGAGGATGCAAAAAGAATGGAACAACTTGATGTCATCTTTGCAAACAGATATTTCGATGCATGGTATGCTTATTTGGGCAAACAACCCTGTTCCAATGCCTGGTGCGCGGCATTCGATGCTTTCCAAAATCCGGATCTTATCGTGTTGCAGCATTTGCTTTTAGGAATCAATACCCACATAAACCTGGATCTCTGTATCGCAGCAGCTGAGTGCAGCCCCGGCAATAGTATCTATGGCCTTCAATCTGATTTTAATAAGATCAATCAAATAATAGAGGCACAATCCCAATTGGTACAAAATTCCCTGACGCACATTTGGCCTCCTTTGGGCCTGCTCACTGACATCAGCAACGGAAGCGAAAAATCAGTTCTCAATTTCAGCATCGACAACGCGAGGAAATGCTCCTGGGCGAATGCAATCGTGTTGGCCAATATTGATGCAGGCTCGAAGGATGCACATATCTCCCAGATAGATGACATGGTTGTTATAATTGGCAAAAAGATTATCGACCCGGGTATGTGGATGAACTTTCTGCTAAAACCCGTAAGAATGATGGAAGACTCAAACGTCGATACCCTGATCACAACACTACAAAACTAATAAGCGTTTGTACTTTACTGTTATACTTCTTTTCAATAAAAAGAAGTCTCTTTAAAAAAGAGAGTCAATCTAGTTCATCCGGCATTCCATGGACTAATTTTCAATAAAGAATTGCATGGATTTTGAGTTACTATTTCCCGGGAAATAAAAACGTTTAATTTTAATTCGTTAAGCACAGGATTTTTAAGAGAACATACTTTCAAATATCCATTTCAAAAAACTTAATGGCCAGGTGGAAAATTTTGACTGGAGCTAAATCAATTGCACGGACTTATTTTCGGTTGCCCATAACCGTTAGTAACATAAGCTCAATTTACTCAATCAACCCTTCAGCGGTTGTCCAACCTGAATGGAACAGTCGTGCCCTGGCTGGCCATGAGGGGGATTCAGTGTAACAGAACTTCCGGGGACTATAGGCTGAGGTGTCGGCAGTGACATTTTTGTTGCTGCGGCAGCTGCGGGCGCTGAATTCAAGGGCGCTCCCACGGCGATTTCGCATCTATGTCCTGGTTGGCCATGTTCCGGGTTAAGCGCTACAGTGTTTTTAGCACCGTTTGTCTGCGCAGGAACTGATGCTGGCTGAATTACCGCATTCTCAATATCTGCTGAATCGCCGGCAAGAGGAACAGAAGTTGCATTGCCGGATTGAACCGCTGGAAGCGTATTATCAAATTCTGCTATCCTTTCATGGCAGGCACTTAAGGATATAGTTGCGATAACAAATGTGGACAATAAAATCTTTTTCATAAGCGTGTTTTTGCGGTATTAGTACCGAACTGAATTTTCAAAAATAAGGTTTGTTGGTGATAACGCTAAATACCACTGAACAATTTGTATTTATGTTAGGATTTACAACCTGATAAGCTATTTTATAGATTTTCATCATAAAAATGATTTTCGGGATTTATTGCTCAAAAAGCCACCAATTTATTTAATCAAAGCAATTTTGATAATAAAACAATTTGGCCTAAATGATAAGCATCGTGTTGCAGAATTCCTTGAATGTGCTCGTAAAAAGTCATTTCGTTACGCGGATAAATTCTTTCAAATTGTGATTCATCAATTTTTTTTAAAAAATCAATCCATCTCAATTCAGAGTCTTCCAAATTTTGCAACGCTTGCCGCCAGGCTTTTTCAGAAGTATCGGCAACCGGCGTAAAATAATTATCATCGGGGCTGATGATGACTTCACCCTGAACACGTTGCAATACATTATTGCGCCAACTAATTATATGATTAAGAATTTGCCAGATGGAATTTCTGTCGGGAGCTATTTTCCGGGCCGCTTTTTCAGCAGAAATATTTTTAAGGGTGCCCATAAGGGTTACGTCAATCCACGGACTACCATCATAAAGATCTTCAAAGAGTTTACTGATGCGTACGGATTCTTTCATCTTATCAAATTTATTATTTTAAAAGAAAATTGAATTTCTTAATTTCGGGAAGTCTTTTCCAGACTTCATGATTAAATATTATTATCATTTAGTTGTTCACTTCAAAAAATTGAAATTATGGAAATAATGCCGCTTTTATCAAAAGAACTTGAGCAGGAAGCAAACATTACCCGCAAATTTTTACGCCTCGTTCCTCTCGATAAATCCGATTGGAAACCACATGAAAAAAGTATGTCGATGGAAACGCTGGCGGTACATATTGCTACTTTACCCTCCTGGATCGATATGGCGCTTAACTCCGCCGGTATTGATTTTGCAACAACTCCTTATAAACCGCCAATCGTAAAAACTTCCGACGATCTCCTGAAGGTTTTTGAAGATTCTCTTTCCAAAGGAAAGCAAGCCCTCGTTGATAATAAAGATGAAGTACTGGATCAAAAATGGACGCTGCGAAATGGCGACCAGGTATTGGCAGAAATGACCAAATATGAAAGTGCGCGGCATTCTTTTAGCCAGACAATACACCATCGCGCGCAATTAGGCGTTTACCTGAGATTGCTCAACATTCCCGTTCCCGGTAGTTATGGGCCAAGTGCGGATGACCCGGGCATGTAGAATGGATAGAAGCAAAGTTTTAGAACGACGGAGATTGCCGTCTATATGAATTATTAAATTCTTGCGTTGGCTTTGTGCCAACGAATCAAATGAGAAAAAGAACAAAAACTACTTTTTGACTTGTTTCAAATCATAATATGGCGAGTGAGAAAAAGCATTTGAAAACGGTAGATTTTTATAACATGACGGTAAATGTTTTATGGTCCGTGATCTGCCTTTTTCCCGTTTCAATATTTTGCTATACGCTGATGGATCGGAAATGGTTGTATACTCTCCTGGGAATAAGCGTCCTTGCCTATTTTCTTCCAAAATCATTTTTTCGGAAAATACATGTCGGAAAAACAAGAAGGTTTTATCAAAAAGCGGGCATAGGATTTTTTAAAAAATTTACGCAGAACGGCGATATAGTTAATAACCTGATCAAAAGAAAATATCCTGATTACAAAGTAGTCACTGCAAATAAAATGTCAATCAAAAAAATTCTCGCACAATCATATATGTTCGAGCAATTCCATTTTGTAGTTTTTTTGTTTTTTGTGTTTGCGATGATTTACGCATTGGTAAATTTATATTTTTGGTGGGCAGTTGTTATATTAATTACCAATATCATTTACAATATTTATCCGATTTTGTTACAACAATATCTGAGAATGAGATTTACGACTATGGCTGACAGAATTAAAGATCGTAGCTGATTTATTGAATAATTTCTTTTGTAAGTTCATTATTTACAGTTCGCCAAATATTTAGGGGATTTTCATTTTTAAGTTCATCCGGCAAAAGTTGATTGCTCCAGTTTTGAAACGCTACCGGCCGGGCAAAACGCTTTATTCCATCTGCGCCTACGGAAGTAAATCTTGAATCTGTCGTTGCAGGAAAAGGGCCGCCATGCTGCATGCTAAGGCAAACTTCCACACCTGTCGGAACATTATTTAAAATAAAACGTCCGCAAATATTCTTAACCGCTTCGACTAAATCCCGATTGCTTTCAACGTCATTGTCGGTGGCCATCAACGTAGCGGTTAACTGCCCTTCCAGGTTTCGCGCCACTTCGGTTACTTCATTCATATCCTTACAACGAATGACGATCGAGTACGGGCCAAAAACTTCCTGGTGAAGCAAAGGATTTGCGAGGAACGTTTTGCCTGTCGCGCTTGCAATCGTTGGCTGTCCTTCATTGTCACTTTTTTCTTTTTCAGATACCGCAACAATATCTACATTTTTTTCTCCTAACGCCTTTGCCTTTTTTTCTTCAAAAGCCTTTGCAATACCCGGATGCAGCATTTTCGCAGGTGCTATTTTTCTTATTTCATTGCCAAGTGTTGTAATAAATTGCTGCAATTCATCACTTTCAATTCCAATGATCAAACCGGGATTGGTACAAAACTGGCCGACGCCTAACGTGATCGAGCCGGCGTAAGTTTTTGCAAGATCAACGGCAGATTGTTTTAGTTTTTCCGGCAATAAAAAAACCGGGTTCACACTTCCCATTTCTGCAAAAACCGGGATTGGCATTCTTCTTTGATTTCCCCAATCAAATAATTGTTTTCCGCCGGGAAGAGAGCCTGTAAATCCAACTGCTCTTGTATGTTGATGCGTTACCAACGCCTTTCCTACCTCGAAACCTGCACCATGAATATGGGCAAAAATCCCTTTGGGCATTTTGCATTTTTCCACGGCCTTTAAAATTGCGCCGGCCACTTTTTCTGACGTTTGAGCATGCGCCGGATGGGCTTTCACAATAACGGGGCAACCCGCGGCAAATGCACACGCTGTGTCCCCTCCGGCGGTAGAATAAGCAAACGGAAAATTGCTTGACCCAAAGACCACAACTGGTCCAAGCGGCACCAGCATTTTTCTAATATCCGGCTTAGGCGGAGTTTTATCGGGAATAGCCGTATCGATCCTGGCTTCCAGCCATTCTCCGCTTTCACTTGCGGCGCCATAATTATTTAATTGAAAAATGGTCCGGGCAAGTTCTCCCTTCAACCTTTGTTGAGGTAAATTGGTTTCTTCCATGGCTGTTTGAATAAGATCTTCACTTCTATTTTCTAATTCCCGGCCGATCGCTTTCATAAAGGCCGCACGCTGTTTTAAAGTCATTTTACGATATTCGTGAAACGCCTGCCAGGCGGCTTCCATAGCGGAATTTATTTCATCTGAAGTTGCATCTTTAAACATGGAATATTTTTTTTAGCCCTATTGCGGGCATTGATCAATAATATTTGGGGAACCGCGGGTGGGGTTCAGGATTTTGTTATTGTTTTAAAGCTACGGATTAATTTTTTAACTGAATTTCTGAACTGATTTTAGAAAAAGTGCTTAGAGAAATCCGATTTCCCATAACAAATTTTTAATAAAAGATCTTTGAAAATCCTTTTTCAAAAAATCCACGGAACGGTTTTTTAGGTTTCATATATTTCAATCCGAAGGCAATAACACTTTTTTGCTTTATATATTCAATCGCTTCGGGGATAGAATCGGTCACCAGATATAGATCTTCATCTTCTTTTGATATCGTGCCGGCTTCGGTCATTATTTTGTTATGATTAAGAATATCGCGGTAGAAGTCCTGGTCGAAAATAATTATAGGGAATGTCTGAATTTTTTTTGTCTGCACCAGCGTTAGCGCTTCATAAAATTCATCCAGCGTACCAAAGCCGCCGGGCATCACCACAAATGCATATGAGTATTTAATGAGCAGCATTTTTCTAATGAAAAAATATTTGATGTCTACCCATTTATCGAGGTAAGGATTGTGTTTTTGCTCATGGGGCAACACAATATTGCACCCGACACTTTTTCCGCCGACATCTTTGGCACCACGATTCGCCGCTTCCATGATCCCCGGGCCGCCACCGGTCATAATGGTAAATCCAAGCCGGGCAATTTCTCCGGAAAGCTCACGGGCTTTTTGATAGGAAGGATCGTCCTCTTTAAATCGTGCCGAGCCAAAAACAGTAACGCATGGCCCTACAAAGTGCAACGCTCTAAACCCTTTTATAAATTCAAAAAATACACTTACTGTATATTTAAAATCTTTCCAACGGCTTTGAGGCCCGTCAAAAAATTGAATTTCATTTTTTCGCGCGTTCTCATGAACCTTCTCATCCTGAATCTCTTTATTCATTCAAAAATTATTTATAGTATCAAACATAAGGAATTTGACTTAGTGAGAAAAAATCTCACCTATATTAAACTATCAAAAACTATAAAATGAGTTATAAGGTTTGAGACTTTGATAATTTTAATCTTCTAATCATTATTCATCAATCATCAATAATGATTTAAAAAAATAAGTAATGAAAACGAATTGAACATTTTTTCAAAAAAAATTTTTATCCGGAAAAGGATTCGTTAGAGGAATTTCAATAGTTATCAAAAAAACCCACAGTTGTGTTCACTTGAAAAAAACCAAAAAGAGTGTTATTACTTGTAAACCAATCTCATTAACTAAATGCTGCACACTTTTTGTATTAAAAAACATATGCCCAGATTATTAATCTTAGATGATGATCAAGACCTTCTCACGGTGATAAAATCTTTACTCCATAAGAAGGGTTTTAAATGTTCCGTTTTTTCGGATTGGGCGAATGCGTGGCAGTCTATCAAATCTTATGATCCGCAATTAATTTTGCTGGATGTTTTTTTAAATGGCGTTGACGGACTTGAGATCTGCAAACGATTGAAATCGTCGGCTTTTACCAGGCATATTCCAATTATCGTTTTTTCTTCATATCCACGTGTGGCAGAAACTGCTATGTCAGAATTTGGAGCAGATGATTTTATAGCCAAGCCATTTGAAGTAAATGACCTGGTAAAAAAGATTCATAAAGTGCTTTCGCGAAAACACGCATCGGTGTAAGAACTTATGCGTTTTTATAAGTTCATGTAACGCCATCGTTCACTTTCCTATATCATACAAATTAAACTTAATTGAATTGGCTCATTAAGCGATTTGCTTAAGGAGAAAACTTTCAATCGTACTGCAAGGCACAAAGAAAGGTTTATCAGTAATTACAAGATCGAGAACCTGCCCCGTGACTGAATAATTTCCCTTTATTGTGCTTCCAAAAACCGTCACTTCAAAATTACCGGAGGTATCGTCGCCAGTAAAAGTGCCGTTCTGACTTTCAATGGCCGCACGGGCTTTTCCAATAGCGACAGAAGGCGGTTCACTAAATTTCAAATTAAAATTGCAGGCCATAAGTTTAAATTTTATAAGTTAGATTTTGGCTCCCATTATGTGTAAAATCAAAAGCCCCATCGTAGAAATGATTACTCAAATATAAAAGGTTGTTATGAAAGTAGTCGTCGAAGAAAATTTTTTCTAAAAATTAATAATCGGTTTTATCTTTTTTGGCAGCCCATTCTGCAAAAACTTTTTGCGCTTCTTTTCTTGACAAGGTTAATAATCGGGATTTTTCTTTGGCTAATTTGAGTGCTGATCTCATCATAGATCATTGAATCATCAAAGCCAACTTCCGCTGCATCATCACGCGTATTGCCATAATAAATAATTTCCGGCCGGGCCCAGTAAATAGCCCCGAGGCACATTGGGCAAGGTTCGCATGAAGTGTAAATTTCACAGCCATCCAATTGAAACGTGCCAAGATTTTTGCAGGCATCGCGAATAGCCACAATTTCGGCATGCGCTGTTGGATCATTGGAGCCTGTGACCTGGTTATAACCCCTGCCCACAATTTCATTTCCTTTTACGACCACACATCCAAACGGACCACCGGCGTTATCGTTCACTCCGCGGGTTGATAGCGCGATCGCTTCGCGCATAAATTTCTCCTCTCTTGTCATAATTATAAAGATAACGGTAAATAATTGTCGTCCGTTAAACGACGATCGTGCAGTCACAAATTTTTCAAAACGTTTGCAATTATCTTAAAACTAAAAATCTACTTTTCAGCTTATCAGGCGTATGGAAATTTCACAATCCACTTTAATCCAAAGCTTCGTCACAAAGGCAAAATCAAATTTAAAAGATGATCATTTTATGGATCAAAGCGTTTACTTTTAATGAAATAAAAAAGACAAATGGATTCCACTGATGAAAAAATTCTTGCGATAGATATTGGCGGATCGCACATTAAAGCGACCGTGCTAAGTAGCTCAGGACAATATTTAGCAGACTATCAAAGACAACCTACACCCAAGCCTCCTGCGCCCGATAAGATTTTGGCAGTAATAAAAGATATCTCCGGCAAACTTCCACCATTCGATAAAATAGCAGCCGGTTTTCCGGGATATGTAAAAGACGGCGTTGTCAAAACAGCTCCGAAGCTTGGCAATGATCTATGGAAAGATTTTCCTCTGGCCAAAAGCCTGAAAGAAATGCTTGGCAAATCAGCATTACTACTAAATGATGCAGACTTGCAGGCATTAGCTTTGGCGAAAGGCAAAGGATTTGAATTGGTGATCACCCTTGGAACCGGCTTTGGTTCGGCCATCATCCAGGACGGTTATTTATTGCCTCATTTGGAAATGTCGCTTCACCCTATAACAAAAAGCAAAACTTACAACGACTATGTCGGTGAAGATGCTTTAGTAAAAATTGGCAAAGTAAAATGGAATCAACGAATGAAGAAAGTGCTCACGATATTGAAAACCGTTTTCAATTATGACCATCTTTTTATAAGCGGTGGTAATGCACAATTATTGACTTTTGACCTTGATGCCAACGTTACCATTGAAGACAATAAAGACGGAATCAAAGGAGGAGCGATCGCCTGGGAACAGGCCGGCAACCATTCAACTGAAGAATAAAAAAAATTTTTCGTCCACAAAAAATTATGAAATGAAAATTGGTATAGCTGCCGACCACGGCGGGTTTGAACTGAAAAATATTATCTCCGCATTTCTCAAACAACAAGGAATGGTGGTCGAAGACTTTGGTGCTTTTGAATTGGATAGCACAGATGACTACCCGGATTTTGTAATTCCGCTGGCACAAGCGCTGACGAAAAACCAGGTGGACCGCGGCGTTGCCGTTTGTGGAAGTGGCGTTGGGGCCGCTATTGCCGCGAACAAAGTTGCAGGAGTAAGAGCGGCGCTCATTAACGATCATTTCTCCGCCCACCAGGGTGTGGAGGACGATGATATGAACCTGATTTGCCTTGGCGGAAGAGTGACAGGTTTTGCCGCGGCCACAGAACTCGTTGATGCGTTTTTAAAAGCCGAATTTTCGGGAGCAGAGCGGCATGTAAGGCGTATTAAAAAAGTACAAATGCTGGAAACTAAAAGCTAATAACTTGCCTTCCGGCACTTCAAATCGCCAACAATTTTTTTTCAATAAATATTTAATTCCTTTAATTTTTTTCAAAATAAAATATGGCTAATCAATACAAAATTTTCTTTTCTGATATCGGCGGAGTGCTTCTAAGCAATGGATGGGGACACGAATCGAGAATGGCCGCGGCCGAAAAATATCACATTAATTATGAGGAAATGGATATGCTCCACGACTTTATTTTTAACGTGTATGAAATGGGAAAGATCACATTGGATGTATATCTCGATACCGTCGTGTTCAATGTGAAAAGAGATTTTTCACGAGAGGAATTTAAAGAATTTATGTTCGCCTCTTCTACCGAATTACCCGGTACGTTGCCGTGGCTTATTGATTGGAAAAAAAGACATGAAGAAGTAAAAGTAATTTCTATAAATAATGAAGCAAGGGAATTAAATCAATATCGTATTCAAACTTTCAACCTTCATGATTTTTTTGATGCCTTCGTATCCTCATGCGAAGTGGGAATGCGTAAACCTGACCCCGGTATTTTTCTGCTTGCTTTAGGAATAGCCCAGGCAAAGCCGGAAGAATGCCTTTACTTCGATGATCGTCCGATGCTGGTAGAAGCAGCACGCAAAGTGGGCATCCATGCGTATCACCACGAAAGTTTCGAAGGCATGAAGAAGATTCTCGGCTCGCTGGGACTTTAATTTCTCTATTTATTTACATTGGCGGTACCGAGCCACAACAGGCTATTAATTATGAATTGATCCTGAATCTTACTGCCAAAAGTATGGGACAAGGTCTCGTTAGTTCCATGTTCATAATCCATATCATTGTGGCCCATGTTCATATAAACCATTTTATAGTTTTTGTTGATCCAGGCGACCGGGTAATAACCGCTATGCCAGATCTCATTTTGCTTGGGTCCTGTTCCGAGCGGAAAACTCGATGAATCAATCGACAAGAGAATTTTGATATCCGGATTTTTTCGCAAATCGTTCGACCATTTATACCATTCATTGGGAGCGGATTTGAAGGTTGAGGGCAAATCTTTTGTGGCTGGACTTGACCCGTCTTCCACTTTTAAAATTGCAGACGTTGGCCGCCAGGTGTTGCTCACGTAAGAGCCGGACCCTAAAAATTCATTATGATACCAATCCCAGTTCTGAGGAAAATTTGAGGGCGTAAGCGCGAATGCCGAAAAATGAAAACCCATCCATGCACCACCATGATCCACAAATTTCTTAAAAGCTTTTCTTTGAGCGGACGCGTCAGGACGCGTATCTAAAAATAATATTACCTGGAAATGGGAAAGAAATTCATCATTTAAATTATCCCAATTATTCGTGGAGTCATAAGTGAAATTGTAGTTTTTGGCAATTTTTGAAAACCAGTTATTCGCTTCGTGTACGAAACTTATATGTGCCAAGTCATTTTTTGCAGTATAGAACGCGATGACTTTGAATTTTACAGAATCATTTTGGCCGAATGCATCGTTATTAAGCCAAAAGAAAAAACAAATCGTGAGCAAAATAGACGCTTTATAGATCTTGATCAATTTTTTCATCAAAAATAATAAAGGCTGGTGCAAAATTGTGGAAAATAAATCGGCCCCAATCAATAATGGGGATTTAAATCAGAAAGATAGCATCAGGAACAGTAAGAAAAGACATGCGATTATAATCACGCTGACCAATATGTAAATAATAATTCTCGATTTATCCATATTCCCGGTAAGTTTAGGAATCTTTCTTATAAGTTTACGATCATAAACTATACCGAATAAAAAATCTTTTTTCGCCAAAAATGGCAAACAATTATTAAATTTTCTTTTATCGGGAGAAGAAGTAGCGTAAAACCCGGCAGGTAGCTCTATAAAGAAAAAGCGGCTGTTCCGCAAGGAGACAGCCGCTTATAGCTAATAAAAATCAATTTAATTAAGCCTTTTCTTCGTCAGCACCGGCTTTTGAATCTGTTTCGTCAGCTTTTGGCTCATCGGCTTTTTTTGCTGTTGCGCCAGCTACTTCCTGATTAGATTCATTGTCCATCTTCTTTTTCAGATCAGCCAACACTCCCAAATCGCCTAAGGTTGTTTTTTCAACTTTGCTTTGAATGTTCTTCACTGCTTTCTTTGTTGATTCTGCGTCTGCTCTCTTCTCTTTTATCTGAGCATCTTTTTCGTCAGCTTTTTCTTTTTCCCAGATGCGGCTGTGACTTAAAATGATCTTCTTGTCGTTACGATCAAATTCAATCACCATAAACGGCGCGATTTCGTCAATGCCGATTACTTTTTCATCTTCACGGCGAAGGTGGCGTGCCGGAGCAAACCCTTCTAAGCCATAAGGAAGCTGAACGGTAGCTCCTTTATCATCCTTGCGGGTAACAGTACCTTCATGTACGCTTCCTACAGGGAATGTTTCTTCAAGAGAATTCCAAGGATCTTCTTCAATTTGTTTGTGGCCTAATTGAAGTTTGCGATTTTCTTTATCAATGCTCATGATCACCACGTCAATGCTTTCGCCAACTTTCGTGTATTCATTTGGATTGTTAAAGCGTTTCA
Source organism: uncultured Chitinophagaceae bacterium (assembly GCA_963706775.1). Classification (GTDB taxonomy): domain Bacteria; phylum Bacteroidota; class Bacteroidia; order Chitinophagales; family Chitinophagaceae; genus Ginsengibacter. The sequence goes on along the minus strand of CAVPNF010000014.1, from coordinate 82,603 downwards.
GCCAGCTAAGATCGCTAATGTGGATCATGCCGCCAATGCCCGGAGAAAGTTCAACAAACACACCATAAGGAGTAATGTTTTTCACCAAACCTTTGTGTTTGCTTCCTTCAGGATATTGCATTTCAATTGTATGCCATGGATCTTCTGTCATTTGTTTGATAGAAAGACTCATCTTACGATCTTCTTTGCTAAGTGTAACCACTTTCGCTTCGTATTCGTCACCTAATTTGAAAAATTCTTTCGCATTGATCGGTGTATTTGCCCATGTGATTTCGCTCACGTGAACCAAACCTTCAACACCAGGGAAAATTTCAAGGAATGCTCCGTAATCTTCAATATTTACCACTTTTCCTTTCACAATTTCGCCTTCTTTAATAGTTTCAGGCAAAGTATCCCAAGGATGCGGAGTCAATTGTTTCAAGCCTAAGCTGATACGTTTTTTATCATCATCAAAGTCAAGAACCACTACATTCAGTTTCTGATCCAATTTCAACACTTCACTTGGATGATTGATACGTCCCCAGCTGATGTCAGTGATATAGAGTAAACCATCTAAGCCACCAAGGTCAAGGAATGCACCAAAATCAGTGATGTTTTTGATTGTTCCTTCAAGTACCTGGCCTTTTTCAAGTTTACCAATGATTTCTGCGCGTTGTTGTTCGATGTCGCTTTCGATAAGCGCTTTGTGAGAAACAACTGCATTTTTAATGGCTTCATTGATTTTAACCACTTTAAATTCCATTGTTTTTCCAACAAACTGATCGTAATCGGTAACTGGTTTAACGTCAATTTGAGATCCGGGCAAGAAAGTTTCCATTCCGAATACGTCAACGATAAGGCCGCCCTTGGTTTTGCTGGTAACAAGACCTGTAACGATTTCGCCGGTCTTGTGCATTTCAACGATTCTTTCCCAGGCACGTGTAGTGCGGGCTTGTTTGCGGCTAAGATGAAGATTGCCGTCTTTATCTTCTTTTTCGGCAACCATAACTTCCACTTCATCACCAACTTTTAAGTTAGGCATATCGCGGAATTCATTCAACCCAACCAGACCATCACTTTTAAAACCGATATTGATCACAACATCCGTTTTAGTTAGCGCGACAACCGTTCCGGTAACCATTTCATTGTCGTTGATCTGTTTGAAGGTTTTGTCGTAAACCTCATCATATTTTTCTCTTTCTGACTGGTTGTAAGAACTTACGTTTCTTTTGTCAACGCTCCAGTCAAAATCATCGTGGGCTGTTGCAAGAGCTTCCTTTTGAAGTTCAGCATCAGTAGGCTGTGGCTCTGTTGCAGCCACTGTAGATTCTGTTTCCGGGAAATCAGGAAAAGAAACTCCTTCTACGCCACCTTGTGGTGTGTTTTCGGGAGACAATTCTTGTTCTACGGGATTTGTTTCTGTACTTTGTGTATCCATTTTATCTTAACAGGTAAATTTGTTGTTGCTGTACCCCGGTTGATCAGGATCCTGCTTATCAGCATTTGAGTTAAAAATGATTCGAATATCAAAAATCCTGAGGTATCAAAATTTTTGGACGGCAAAGGTAAGATAAAAGGAGATATGGACATCCGGCCTGCTTAAAAGTAAAGAAGCCCTAAAATAAATTTTACACAGATCTGTCTGTTGATATTTAAAAATAAAAAAGCATAGAATTTCTCCTATGCTTTTGATCTAAGAAAGGTTAAACCGATCTACTTCACTTCATTGACGATTGATCTTACTTTTTTCCCGCCAAGGTAGATCTGGAAACCGATATTAAGATCCACTGTACTACTTGTGGTTTGATTACCAAAACCGACAATACCATTATATTTTAGCAATGTTTCCAGTCCGATATTAGGAGTAATAAAATAGGCATATCCGGGCCCGATTCCCAAACCTAAACCGTTTGTGCTCGCATTTTTTGTGTTGGTTCCTTCGATTCCAACATTACCTTCGAAAAAAAGCCGCCCATGATTTAAAACATTGGTTTTAGGGTCATTTATATAATACCTGGCTAGAGCGCCAACACCATAAGTTGTAAGTGTGCTCTGATCCTTGGCTGTAGTAAGTCCAAAATTGACATAAGCTCCCACGGCGACATTATCCCTGATAAAAAAGCCAACTTTAGGATCAATGCTTACATTAAAATATCCACCACTTCCAAAGTGTAAACCGGCAAGGTCGCCCCCTACTAAAACATTGCCTTTCTGAATCTGGGCGCTTGATTTGAGAGAACAGAAGGATAAGGCGATGACGGCAATTCCAATAATTTTTTTCATAACGTTTTTTTTTAGTAGCCATAAAATCCATGCCAAACAAATACCCTTTTGTTATTAGAATGTAATACCTAAATTGCAACGCATTGCATGTTTAAAACCCTATTGATGAAGCGTTGGATAAAAAGTTTACAACAAACCCGGATAGTGAAATCGCTGGTTTATTTTTTAGTTGGAGTAGTAAGTTATCCAGGGCTCGCTATTATTAACAGCCTGAAAATAAGCGGCACGGAAAATTTGAAAAATCTTCCAAAAAGGAATGTGCTGTTTGTCAGTAATCATCAGACTTATTTCGCAGATGTCATTACCTTCCTGCATATATTTTGTGCAGTGAAATGGCGCAGAAACAATAAGCTGGGTTTGCCTTTTTATTTGCTAAATCCTTTTACAAGAGTTTATTACGTAGCTGCCGCAGAAACGATGAAAAGTACATGGATCAGCCGGCTTTTTACCTGGGCCGGAGCCATCACAGTAAAAAGAACCTGGCGGGCAGAAGGTAGAGAAGTCCAACGCGGACTTGATGCGGGTGATACCAGGAAAATATCCAAAGCACTCGAAAATAATTGGGTGATCACCTTTCCACAAGGCACAACAAAGCCCTTTGCGCCCGGAAGAAAAGGAACTGCTTTCATTATTAAACATTACAAGCCTATAGTAATACCGGTTGTTATCAGTGGGTTCTGGCGCGCTTTCAACAAGAAGGGGTTGAAATTTAAAAAAAAGGGATCTCTTTTAAGTGTTCGTTTCAAAGAGCCTCTCGAATTAACCTACGAGGAGCCTATTGATGTTATCCTCGAGAAAGTGATGGACGCGATCGAACAAAGTAAAAAATTTATGATGAAAAGCAAGCATCATTTGATTACGGTGTTGGATAAGTGAGGGTTATGGGAGAATTAAGGTTGATATATTGTTTGTATTGTTGTATTGTTGGCGAATGTCAGCAGGCATCTTGTGGAATATTTGGCGATCGGGAAAAGTGTAGCTTGAAATGTATTTAATCCTATGCTCGCCAGTCCTGCATCGCAATCCCACAAGGAATTTTAGACCTTTCGCGGTTCCAATAACCACTTAACTATTAACTAATTAGCCATTAAAACATATATCAATTAACCAATCGCGCCTTTTGTAAAATACGCTTTCAACTCGGAAGCGTCGTCAGGATCCATCTTTCCACCAAGAATTAGCCTTAGCTGACGGCGGCGTAAAGCGCTTGCGTACAATGTTTGCTCTTCTTCAGTTTCGGGTTCCACATGCGGCACTTTGCGTGGCTTGCCATTGGGATCAAGAGAAACAAACGTATAATAAGCCTCGTTGCTTTTATAACGATATTGCTGAATAATATCCTCACCCCATACATTCATGTGAACTTCCATGCTGGAATTAAAAGCCCTGGTCACTTTGGCCTCAATGTGAACCACATTTCCCAGTTTTATTGGGTTAGTAAATGAGATATTATCTACAGATGCGGTAACTACAGGCGCGTTGCAATGCTTACTTCCGGCAAGAGCGGCGGCGATATCCATCCAATACATTAATCTTCCACCCATTAAATTTCCAAATAAATTCGTGTCATTTGGCAACACCAGCTCAGTCATGATAACTAAACTCTCAGAGGGTTTTTTTGAGCTCATCTAAAACAAAATTTTCGCAAAGATAGTTTTCTAATTAGGTAATACGACAATTGTCAAACGAACTAAGTTTTTTTGGTAGTTCCTTTTTGATTACAGAATTTCGGGCTCCAATCTTATATGATGAATATTTCTTTTGAAGATACCGAAACTGCATTTGCTTATAAAACCGACAAACAACTTAAAAACGCCAATTTCCTTTTTGCTTCCATGGGGAAAGAATGGCTGGTAAAAGCCGGACTTTCATTAACTCCATTAGCGCTCAAACTTGGTTTGCCTGTAAAAGGCCTGATCAGGAAGACAATTTTTAATCAGTTCGTAGGCGGCGAAACGCTTAACGAAACCTCTGCTGTAGCTGAGAAGCTGGCGCAGTTTCACGTACAAGTCATTCTCGATTACGGAGTTGAAGGCAAAGAAGGCGAAGCCAATTTTGATCATGCCCGCGATGAATTCATTAAAGTGATCCAGTATGCTGCCACGCAGCGAAATATTCCCTTTATGAGCGTAAAGCTTACCGGATTTTCGAGGTTTGAATTATTGCAAAAGCTGGATGATGCGTCTGTTTATGAGGATGTTATTCGCGGGAAACTTCCGCTCGAAACCTTGAGCGATGCCGAGAAAAAAGAGTGGAACAAAGTAGTCGTGCGCCTTGAAAGAATCTGTGAAACGGCAAAACGTTGCAACATCGGCGTATTGATTGATGCAGAAGAAAGCTGGATTCAAGATCCCGTGGATGCGCTCACTACACAAATGATGCAAAAATTCAACACTGAAAAAGCTTACGTTTTCAATACTGCCCAACTTTACAGAAATGACCGTCTTCAGTTTATCAAAGACTGCTCTGGCTTTGCAAAAGAAAATAATTTTAAACTTGGATTTAAATTGGTGCGGGGCGCCTATATGGAAAAGGAACGCGTGCGCGCCGCTGAATTAAATTACTCATCCCCGATCAATGACACCAAGCAGGCGACAGATGATGAATATAATGCGGCCCTGGAATTTTGCCTTGATCCGGTCAACGATGTTTTTATAGTTATTGGATCGCATAACGAATATAGCAATCTCTACGCGACGGAGCTGATGAAAAAACATGGAATTCCCTTACACTCAAATCATATACATTTTTCCCAGCTATACGGCATGAGTGATAACATCACTTTCAACCTGGCGAAAGCCGGTTGTCTGGCGAGTAAATACCTACCTTTTGGACCCATAGAAGATGTCATTCCCTACCTGATGAGGCGGGCTCAGGAAAATTCTTCTGTTAGCGGCCAGACGGGCCGAGAATTGCTGCTTATCAAAAAAGAATTAAAACGCCGGCGATTGAAATAGCCGGCCGCTCTTCAATTCAAAACACCTTTAAGAGGATTAATTTTAGGTTAGTCCGTGATCTTGGATTGCGCACTCACAAAGGCTTTCATCGTTTGAGAAAATAAATTATCTTTGGCGTTACTAACTAATGCTAATTGATGAGAAATATTTTTCTTACAGCGATACTTATTTGCTCGCAATTATTGGCTTCTGCCCAGCCAAAAACCATAAAGGCGATCAGAACGCTTCATTCAATAAAAATCGACGGTGATACTAATGACGAAGGATGGAGTAATATAACGCCGGTATCAGGCTTCACAACTTCTTTTCCCGAATTCGGCAAACAGCCCGCCCGCAATACAGAAGTAAAGATCACCTACGATAACACCGCAATCTACATTTTAGCTTATCTGTATGACAAGCCGGATAACATCAGGCGCCAATTAACCGCGAGAGATGATCTGCGTTTCAAAAACACTGATGTTTTCACGGTTGGAATTGATACTTACAACGATAAACAAAATGGTTTCCAGTTCCAGGTAAGCGCTGCGGGTGTCCAGGCCGACGCAAAAATTTCCTCTGTTGTAGATGATAGCTGGGATGCGGTTTGGGAGAGCAAAGTAAGTCTGCGAAAAGATGGCTGGGTAGCGGAAATTAAAATTCCCTTCAGCGCTATAAGGTTTTCCAAAATGCCGTTGCAAACGTGGGGCATACAATTCACGCGTTTTAGACGGATTAGCAACGAAACATCTACATGGAGCCCGGATGATCAGGATGTAAGTGGAACTATTAACAAATGGGGGCAGTACGAAGGATTGAAAGATTTGAGCCCTCCGCTCAGACTTTCCTTTTTACCTTACATCTCGGGCGGAGTGAGGGTTTCACCCGTTGGCAACAGTAAGATTACCGAATACCTAACCAGCGGAGGAATGGATGTAAAATATGGCATTAATGAAAGCTTCACACTCGATCTAACTTTAATTCCTGACTTCGCACAGGTGCAGTCTGACAATGTTGTTTTAAATCTCAGCCCCTTTGATATTAAATTTGAAGACTTCCGCCCTTTCTTCACAGAAGGCACTGAATTATTTAATAAAGCCGGCATATTTTATTCAAGGCGCATTGGGAGTGCACCTTCCGGCGCTTACGGAGTTCTTGCGAAGGCAGCTTCAGATCCAAATTATGAGATCATTAAAAATCCCGGCATTACGAGACTTTATAATGCTACAAAATTTTCCGGAAGAACAAAGGGCAATTTGGGTGTTGGTATTTTCAATGCTATCACAGCGCCGATGAACGCTGAATTAAGAGATCATGCAGCCGACACCTTGATTCGCATTAACACTGAGCCATTAACCAATTATAATATCATTGTGCTGGACCAGGCGCTTAAAAACCGGTCCTCTATAACGTTCACCAACACGAATGTATTGAGAAAAGGAAACAGCAGAAACGCCAACGTTTCCGCGATAGACATTTCATTGTTTGATAAAGAAAACCGACATCAACTTTTTGTTGATGGTATCTACAGTTCTATCTGGGGCAAGGATGGTACATACGATGGTTACAATGCAGATATAAGGTATAAAAAAGTGAGTGGGAAATTGCAATACCTATTTTCCGCAGGCGCAATGTCTGACAAGTATGACCCGAATGATCTTGGATTTTTGCAACGTAACAACCAGTTTAGCTATGTCACTGATTGGAGCTACCTGATCAACCGGCCCACCAAACATTTTCAAATTCAGCGATACTCATTGGGCGCTACTAACATGTATTTATACAAGCCATTTTTATGGCAAAACTTCGCGGTCAATTCAAGTGCTTTTCTGTTGATGAAAAACTTTTGGGATGTTACCGCGCAGTTTCAGTTGCAGCCACTATGGTCAAATGATTTTTTTGAATTGCGCACGCCGGGATTATACCTAAAACGACCGCCGGTGTATTATCTTGACATCATTGGGAGCACCGACAGCCGGAAAAAGTTATTTGTGAATTATGAAATTTCAGGAGCAGAAAGCCCCTTGCCTAAAGATCCTTACTATGGAGGCACGCTTGGATTCCGGTATCGTTTTAGTGACAAATTCCAGTTGACCACAGAGGCGCATGCTGAAACGGACCAGGGAAATTATGGCTATGCTTTCCGCGATCCAATAACTTCTCAACCCGTGATCGGACGCAGGTCTGTCAAGAGCAACTACACCATTTTAGCGGGCGATTATCATTTTAATTCTTTAATGAATTTCACGGTAAGGCTGAGGCATTATTGGAGCCAGGTAGATTATCATCAATTTTATGATGTGAAGCCCGATGGTTATTGGGAAGACCGGGTATTTTCTCCGGGGCGCGACTTCAATTTCAACACATTTAATGTAGATCTTTTTTACACCTGGGATTTCTTAGCCGGTAGCAGACTCACCTTATCGTGGAAAAATGCACTTGGTGCAGATGTATATATTGATGGAATTGAAAACAGAAGTTATATTAAAAATTTCAGCCGCGTTTTCGAATATCCACATTCCAATGAGCTCAATCTCAAAGTGGTTTACTACATCGATTATTTATCGTTGAGAAATAATAAAAAGAAAGTTGAAAAAATAAATACCGTGGCAGTTGCATTATAATCCGGAAAAATAATCATAGCCGCGCTCATACCAATAATCAGGCGGCGGAACATCACTGAAGTATAAAGTTCCAATCCTTTTAAGGCTTTTGATTCCATACTTAACAGGTATGATCACACGAAGTGGAAATCCCTGGTTTAGCGGAAGCGGTTTTCCATTCAGTTCATAGCACAATAATGTTTGCGGATGCATCATGGATGGCATATCAATGCCTACGTAATATTGTTTATCCGGCGTTTGCAGGCCTACGTATTTCATTTTTGTTTCGGGATCCAGGTTGTATTTTTCAGCAAAATCACTGAACTTAACGCCGCCCCAATCGGTAATCTGGCTCCAGCCTTCAATGCATTTAAAATTAAATACCAATTCCGTTTTTGGGAGCGCCTTAATTTCATCAAGGCTGATAAATAAAGTATCTCCGGGTTTTCTCACCAATTTCAATCTCCAATTAGCTGTATCCAAAGCGCTTTTTAATCCCACGTCTCCATTAACTCTTGCATGTCTCACCGCTGCAGATTTTGGATAAGTGGGCGCAAGATGATCATCTTTCAGAAATGTTGAGAAAACATCTTTGTTGGCGGCGAGCACCTTTCTTAAAGGCTTGGGCTCCCCTGCTACATCCGGCTGTTTATGGAGCCATTTCCAGGCGAAGATGGCCGCCATTATAAATACAAGAAACAAGACAAAAGCGAGAATAGTCTTTTTCCTGAGTTTGCCCGACGTGATTGATATTTCTTCCGGTTCATTCATCTTCATCTTTTATTTGATTTTCTGCCGGCTTTTCGGTTTCCCCGTAAGGTTCGGTTTGTTGAGCATTTTCTTCCTGGGGCAAATCAACAATTTCTACATTTTGGCTTTCCACAGTAATGGCAACCGGTACAACAAGAGGCTGTACTTCTTTCAAAACAAAAAGACCGGTTACCATACTTTGAAAATTATTCCAACCAGCGAGAATTACCTGGATTATATGCACAAGAAAGAATAACATGAACAGAATCGTTAACGTAAAATGTTCAATCCGGGCAAATTCATATCCGCCGAGTAATGAGGTTAACCCGTGAAATTGAATTGGCTTATAAATAGAAAGCCCGGTAAGAATTGATCCAAGCCCCATCAATATCACGACGGAATAAGCAATCCTTTGCGCAGCATTGTATTTCTTCTGAGGGGGCATGGATTTTTTTAAATGCAGGTCATGCAAAACCACTAATAACGATTCTTTCAGTGATTTTTTATTGGGCAAAATCAATCGCCATTCTCCTGAAAAAATAAGATACAAAACATAGATAAATCCGTTGATGGCAAACAACCACATAAAAACGAAATGAAGGCTCATGCCTTCTGCCAACCGGAAAGGAATATTCAACGCTTTATAAAACGAATCAGGGAAGAATTTTAAAATAGTCTTGTCGCCCCACCCTATTTTGTAAACATCATTCGCCCAATAGATCAACATTCCGCTCCAAATCATGATAGCCAGGATCGGAAAATTGATCCAATGCAGCCAGCGTATTGCCAGCGGATGTTTCTTGCTAACTCTTTTGATCATGTTGAGATCTGTTGTAATAGAACTACGAAAAACACGCAGATAAAGTTCAATAAAAATTACGGAATCATGGAAACTGATTTTAGGTATATTCAACTTTAAGGAACCGAAATTTTTTTTTAACACAAGTTTTTTACTAGCAATCGCCCGCGAAACCGATGTTCCGTATTGAAAAAAGATAGTTTAGAAATTCATTGTAAATTGCGATCGGAATAACTCAGCGCTTTTGAAATAATATAAAATCAAAATTGAAATTATGGGTGTATGGCGGCAAATAGGTGAATATTTATGGATCGTAAAAAAAGATCCGAATGCGCCAAAATCAAAATGGGTAGGCTACATGCATTTCATTAACAGGCTTTCAATTTTGCTTTTTTTGTTCGCGTTGATTGTCATCATTATTCAGATGATCAGGAGATCTTAAAATATATTCTTTCTGATAATTTTTCTTGAAACCTTTTTTGAACTGAATTGAGACAAATGCCTTTTGTTTCTGTTACTTTTTATTACAATCCTTATAAGTGATTTTGTAGATTTTCGTCATTTACACCAAAAGATATTTATACAAACGGGAAACAATCCAGATAAGCGGTTTTATAGATTTTTATGTTTTTACAGAATCGCTTTTTAACCATTTGCTTCTATTCCTATCGCAGAATGCGCGTTGTCTGCGATCGCATCTATTGATTGATTATTCATGCATTTAAAATGCCCGAGCGGACATTTGTCAAAACCCGTTTTAGAGCATGGACGACACCAAAGTTTATTCACCTGGAAAACTTCATATTGAGTTTGATAGGGTGTCATCCCAAAGGACGGAACCGTATTTCCCCAAACTGATAATATATTTTTTTTAAAAGCCGCTGCAATGTGCATCAGGCCTGTATCGTGGCTGATCACCAACTTAGCCCTGCGTACAAGGTCGGCAGATTCATTCAGAGAAAATTTGCCGCAGGCATTATAGATTTTAACCGGATCGGATTCAGCAATTTTTTCACCATTAAGAAAATCATCTTTTCCTCCCAAAAGAATCACAGGATATCCTATTTTCTCCGCAAGGCTTTTCAGCTTTTCAACAGGCAACTTTTTGGTATTATGCGCTGCGCCAATAGCGATGGCAACAAAACCATGCAGGTGCGAAAATGGAATGTCCGATTCCTTTACCTTGTCTTTTTCCGGGATAAAAAAATCGAGTCCTGCTCCATCATTCACGACACCAAGACTTTGCACAGTGGCCAAATAACGATCCACGATATGCTTATGGGGCATAAGCCTGACCTTAAAATTTGTAAAGATCCATTTCTCAATATTGAGTTTGTTAAAAGAATAAAAAGGTACTTTTTTTAGAGCTTGTTTGATTCTTAAAGTGCGTAAATTATGGTGAAGATCAATGATGCAATCGTAATTTTCTTCGCGCACTTCCCCGATCGTTTCGTTAATATCTTCTTTCAATAAAATCACTTTATCTACATAAGGATTAGAATCAATGATGCTGCCAAATTGTTTTTTCGTGAGATAATGAATTGCGGCGTTGGGATATTTTTTTCGCAGGCACCTTATCACCGGCGTGGTTAATACAATGTCGCCAATTGAAGAAAAACGTATGATCAGAAATTTTTTGTCCACAGATTTTTTAAAAGAATTTTTTTGCCATCTTCTCAAACGAATGTGCCGGGAGATCAGCTATTTTGTTGCGCCCGGTTTCGCTTTTTTACTTAAAAATAATTTCCAGATAACCGGAAAGGTAGTAACGATCACGATACCAATCACGATCACTTCTAAATGTTCTTTCAAATCGAAATTGAATTCATTCTCAATAAATTTTTGAAGAAAATGTCCGCCCACAAGCATGCTGGCAACCCAAAGCATACAACCGATAATATTGAAATAAGTAAATTTTTTAAAGTCCATTTTCACAATACCCGCTACGATCGGCGCGAACGTTCGCACAAAAGGAACAAACCTCGCCAGGATGATTGCGCCTCCGCCATTTCTTTCATAAAAATCATGCGCCCGCAGCAGATGTTTTTTCTTAAAGAAAAAAGTATCTTTTCGTTCATATAAAAAAGGACCGCTTTTGTATCCGAACCAATAGCCCACAAAATTTCCGAGCACGCCGGCGAGGGTAATCAACAACCAGAGAATTCCAATATCGACCCATTGATTATAGGAAGGAAATAGTGCGGCCGTGACAATTTGATCGCTATAAATACCCGTGACAAAAAGCAACGCATCACCCGGCAGAAAGAATCCAACGAATAAACCTGTTTCAGCAAACACGATAAATAAAATCATCCACAATCCACCCCGATCAATATAAAACTGCGGATTAAGCAGTTCTTTTACATCAATCCCTAAAAAAATTTGCAACAGGCTCACTTGTTTTGTTTTTACTTGAACACAAAATTATTCTGATCAATAAAGGAACAACAAAGATTCTTAAAAGAAGTAAAAATCCTTGTTAGTCAGCGACAAAGGCTAATGCTTTTTCATCATCAAATTCGCCTTCCCAACGGGCAATTACGCAACTGGCCAATGTATTACCAATCACATTCACGGACGTCCTTGCCATATCCATTAATTCGTCGATACCTAAGATGGCCATCACCGGCCAAACCGGCAATCCAAAAGAGGAAACCGTTCCCAATAAGATGACGAGCGAAGCACGCGGAACGCCCGCAACACCTTTGCTTGTTAACATTAAAGTGAGCCCCATAATAAGCTGTGTGCCCAACGGCATATGCATTCCGGCAGCCTGCGCAACGAACACACTTGCCAGCGAAAGATATAAGGTAGTGCCATCGAGATTAAAAGTGTAGCCTGTTGGCAAAACAAAAGAAACAATCTTTCGCGGTACACCAAATTTCTCCATATTTTCCATTGCTATAGGCAGTGCAGATTCGGAGCTGGTTGTTGCAAAAGCAATCGCAACCGGTTCTGACACGGCTTTGATAAATTGACGGATTGGGATCTTAAGAAAATAAGCAATAGCAGAAAGCACCACGCCAAGAAAAACAAGCAACGCTGCATAAAGCGTAAGCAAAAGTTTTACCAGTGAAAAAAGTATATCTAAACCGAGATGGCCAACGGTTACGGCAATCGCAGCGCCCACACCAAACGGTGCAAAGTGCATAATGATGTTGGTGAATTTAAACATGGTTTCCGCAAGGCTTTCAGAAAACATCAGCAGCGGTTTGCGTTTCTCTTCTTTTACCATGGCGAGGCCTATTCCAAAAATCACGCTGAAAACCACGATTGGCAACACGTCACCATTATACATTGATTTAATAATGTTTTCCGGGAAAATATGGAGAATCACTTCCTGCCAGGTTTGAGGTGCCGTCACAGGTAATTCTTCATGAAAACCCGGGGGAATATGGATGCCCACTCCTGCCTGGGATATATTGATCGCGATCAGCCCGATGATTAATGCTATGGTGGTAACTACTTCAAAATATAAAATAGATTTCCATCCCATACGCCCAACCTGCTTCAAATCCGAATGGCCGGCGATGCCGACTACGAGCGTAGAAAAAAGAATAGGTGCGATGATCGTTTTCACAAGTCGCAGAAATATCTGGCTGAGGAATTTTAAATTTTGAGCGAATAAAGGAAAATCCAGGCCAACCTCAATACCCACCAACATACTGGTAAGTATCCAAGTCGTAAGGGAACGTTTGTAAATAGCGAAGAGAATCATAGAGCCAATGAACAACCACCTCAGTATTCTTAATAACATTGGAGAAATGCTATTAAAATTATAGATGTCAATCAAATGAAAAATAGCCGCAATGGTCAGGAAAATAAAAACGACTAAAGCACTCTTTCTTTTGTTCATGGGCGCAGTTAAATATTATGGCGCCAAAACTAACAAATACAAATCAAAATAATTTTATTAAGAAAATGACATTTTAAAAAATCATTATTTAGTAACCGTCAGTAAATCTTTTAGCCTGCTTTTTAATTTATTCCTTATTTTTCCAAATCTTTTAATTCAAACCAAACAATATTTATGAGTCTTTTTGTGAGAAAACCGATGGAAGCTCTAATGGCTGAGGCGTCCGAAACCGGAAGCCATACGTTAAAAAGAACCCTTGGCCCCATATCATTAATCGCCCTTGGAATCGGAGCCATCATAGGAGCGGGATTATTTTCAATCACAGGCCTGGCCGCCGCTAACAATGCTGGCCCGGCTATTACTATTTCATTTATCGTAGCCGCATTCGGTTGTCTGTTCGCGGGATTATGCTATGCGGAATTCGCATCAATGATTCCGGTCGCCGGAAGCGCATACACTTACTCCTATGCTACCATGGGAGAATTTATTGCATGGATCATTGGATGGGACCTCGTGCTGGAATATGCCGTGGGCGCAGCTACCGTAGGCATTAGCTGGAGCCGTTATCTCGTTAAATTTCTTGAAGGATTTGATGTACACCTTCCTCATAATCTCGTTGTTGGCCCATGGGACGGTGGTATCATAAATCTTCCCGCGGTTTTCATTATTGTATTGATGAGTCTTCTTCTTATCAAAGGAACCAAGGAAAGCGCTACTGTTAACTCGGTGATCGTGATCATCAAAGTCTCTGTTGTATTGATCTTCATTTTTCTGGGCTGGAAATATATTAATAACGACAACCTGAATCCGTATTTGATTCCTGAAACCGCACCGGGCCATGCAGGATTTTTTGAGCATGGATGGGGCGGCATTATTCGCGCGGCTGCTATTGTTTTCTTTGCTTACATCGGGTTTGACGCCGTGAGCACAGCAGCCCAGGAAGCAAAAAATCCCAAGAAAGACATGCCGATTGGAATTTTGGGGTCGCTGGTAATTTGCACCATTCTTTACATATTATTTGCACATGTTTTAACGGGCGTAACCAACTACCAGCAATTTGCCGGTCAGGATGGAATAGCGCCAGTAGCCTTAGCGATTGAACACATGGGACATGCGAATGCCGCCGGCGTTATACAACCCGATTATCCGTGGCTGAATCGTGCCATATTAGTTGCCATTCTCGGAGGATATTCCTCAGTAATCCTCGTGATGCTGATGGGCCAAAGCCGCGTATTCTTCAGCATGAGTAAAGACGGATTGATTCCTAAAATATTTTCCGCAGTAAATCCAAAATCGCAAACACCATCGAAAAGTAATTTCCTTTTCATGATTTTTGTGAGCTTGTTTGCGGCATTTGTACCGGCCCGCGTGGTGGGAGAAATGACCAGCATCGGAACGCTGTTCGCTTTTATTTTGGTTTGTGCCGGCATTTGGGTAATGCGCAAAAAGATGCCAGATCTGCCGCGTGCATTTAAAACGCCTTTGGTACCATTGGTTCCGATATTAGGAATTGTTACTTGTCTTTTTATGATGGTATTTCTCCCGGCAGACACGTGGATTCGTCTCATCGTTTGGATGCTAATCGGGCTTGACATCTATCTCGTTTATGGCGCGAAAAATAGTCACCTCGGTGATGGCACTGAACATAGAAGAGGCATGCGTACCGCCAGAATGGTAGGAATCGGTTTGGCGATATTGTTATTGGTGGCAGGATTTTTACACCAGGTTACAGTTGGATTTGACGCGGATTACACCCTGCTAATCATCGCAATCCTTTTCGCAATATTCCATTTGGGACTTTATTTGAAAAATATAAATAAACACAAGCTGGAAGCAGAAAATCCATAAATAAATTTTGAAATAATTGTGAGCCGCTTCAGTTTGGAAGCGGCTTTTTTTATGAATAAATGATTCAGTTCTTTGGGTTAACTAGACACGAAAAGTTTGTTTTATTCATAAAAACTTTACAGCTTAATAAAAACCAAAAAACTACTTTTTCGCTTATGAGGTTACGATACGATTCGGCCATCCCGGAATGTTTACCCGATATCTTACACGAGAAATCTAAATTGTATGCGTCGCGATCGATTGAATGATGGCAATAATTTTATCAATCAAATTCATTTTTTATAATAAGCTTTATTTGCTTTTCTAACTCATCTAAATCCTGTGTGGCATAATAAATTCTTTCCATTTTTACGCCATGATAAACATGAATGATAAAGTTCCTGAACGACCTCGGTATATGCCATGGATAATTGTATCGCACTAAAATATCATCATCAATAAATCTGATGGCTTCGCCAATAATTAAAAACTGGTATTGTACAGCACTTTGTATTTTAATATCAGTTAAAAAGGTGGCTTCATTTATACCAGTTACAAAATCCCGTATTAGCTCTATCGCTTCCAGGATATGTTTGGCTCTTTCTTTTGCTGTTGGCTTATCCATAAATTTTTATTAAATCTTTGGATGCTGTTTCCATGGCAAAATCTTTTAGATAGCCTTTCTCTACCAAATCAACTTTTCTGTTTATTTTAGTTTCAATTATAAATGCAATGTCCAGTAAATCGAACATGGAGTATTTTTTTGCATTATTCATTTCTACCATAATATCCACATCGCTGTTTGGTTTTTCTTCTCCTCTTGCAACAGAGCCAAATAACCAGGCTGCTGATACACGCCCATCTTTTTTTAAAGTCGTTTTAACTAAATTTATTACCCTTGCTTTACTGTTTTTTGGTCGTGTGATATAGGTTACTTTTTCTTCAGCAACCTGCAGAGCTTTCAAAGCCATGTCTTCGTCTTCCACTTCATATACCAATTTGTCAGAAAGCCAGGCTACCAGCAAATCATTTTCTTTCACTTTAAAATACTCTGCCAATTTCACTACATGTTCTCTTGTTGGCTTGCGCTGTCCCCGTTCAATTTTACTGAGTATTGCCTGGTCAATGTCGAGGAAAGCAGCAACTGTCCGTAAGGGCAATTCCCTGTCCTCTCTAAGTTTCCGTATTGTGTCGCCTAAACTGTCCATTTTGAATGATTATGTTTTGACATAATTTGTCAAAATTAAAAACTATCACCGAGTTGAGCAAAGATCTTTGAATGAAGCTTCCCCCATGTTGCTAATATATTTTTCGGCTGGCGGAGTAGATTGTGCATTGATATTTTTAATCCTGGCAAAATTATTTCTGGTTCAGGATTTTTGTTCCTCGTAAATTCAAACTGGAATATTCTGCTTCATAATGAAACTTTCCTGCTGCCCGCTAGAGCCTGATATCCTTTTTTCGAAGGTTGTGTATTGGTCAAAAAAGATAGCAGCGGATAGCGGGATCAAAGATGATCAGGCAATTATTGTTGACAGTCCTGATTATTTTAATAAAAAAAACCTTCCAGGTTTTAAAAACCTGGAAGGTTTGGTTGGTCAAATTACTTATCTAAATTCCATCCCCAAATTATACATCACAAAGCTCCAGATGTCAGTAGCTTCCTCTATTTGTTTGCTGGTGGGCATTCCAGCGCCATGGCCGGCTTTGGTTTCTATACGGATCAAAGTGGGATTGGTGCCATCATTATCAGCCTGCAATTGCGCGGCAAATTTAAAGCTGTGCGCCGGCACTACCCTATCGTCGTGATCGGCGGTGGTCACTAAAGTCGCGGGATATTTTACGCCGGGTTTTAAATTATGTAGCGGCGAATATTTATACAAATTTTCAAAATCTTCCTTTTTGTCACTTCGTCCATATTCTGTAGCCCAAGCCCAGCCGATCGTGAACTTATGATAACGGAGCATGTCCATAACTCCAACCTGCGGAAGCGCTACTTTAAAGAGATCAGGGCGCTGGGTCATGACCGCGCCTACGAGCAGGCCACCGTTGCTCCCGCCACGAACCGCTAATTTATTGGGATTGGTATATTTTGTATCTATTAAAAATTGTGTGGCGCCGATGAGGTCATCGAACACATTTTGTTTATTCTGCAACATGCCTGCTTTGTGCCATGCTTCGCCATATTCATTTCCGCCACGCAAATTCACCATAACGTAAACGCCCCCCTGTTCTACAAAAAACAAATTGGAGATTGAAAACCCCGGTGTCATCGGAATATTGAAACCACCATAGCCATAAACCAGGGTTGGATTATTGCCATCAAGCTTCAACCCTTTTTTGTAAGTGATAAACATAGGCACTTTGGTGCCATCTTTACTGGTGAAAAATGATTGAATCGTTTGGTAATCATCGGGATTTATTTTCACCTCACTCTTGCGGAATAATTCGGCTTTGCCGCTGGCAATATTATATCGGTAAATCGTTGCCGGATAAACAAATGAGGAAAACGAATAAAATATTTCCTTATCATCTTTGTTGCCACCAAAGCCCCCCGCAGTACCGATTCCGGGCAATTTTATTTCCCGCTCCAAATGACCTTTGTAATCCGTTTGATACACTCTTGTAGACGCATCCTGCAAATATGTAAGGAATAATTTTCCGCCTGCAGTTCCCACGCTCTCCAACAATTCTTTTCTTTCCGGAATTACTATAGTCCAGTTTTCTTTTGCTGGATTCTTAGGGTCGATCAATACAATTTTATAATTAGGCGCATCGGCATTCGTGCGCACCAATAATTTATCGCCGTCATTATCTACAAAATTCGCTTCCGTATCAAATCCTTTCACCAACAGAACAAATTCATTTTTTGCAGCGTTATTTTTCATGTCTTTCACCCACAATTCATTACCACTGGTGCCTTCGCTTTTATTGAGCATCAAAAAACGCTCATCTTCTGTAAGACCCGCTCCGATTGTTCTAAGCGGATGATCTTTATCTTCATAAATTAATACATCTTCACTTTGTGGACGTGCCTAATTTGTGATAATAAACTTTGTGAAATTGATTTTGTGTGGTGAGCTTACTTTTCTCATCCGGCGCAGGATAACGGCTGTAATAAAAGCCATCATCTCCTTTCCACGATGTTCCGCTGAATTTGATAAATTTCACTTCGTCAGTTAGCAGGCTCTTATCATCCACCTTCATAACGTGCGCTTCCTGCCAATCGCTACCAGCCTGGGCTTCGAGATAAACTGCGTACTTTTTATTCTTGCTGAAAGATGGTGTGCCGATGGCCGCGGTGCCGTCTTTACTCATTACATTCGGATCAATAAAAACTTCGGGCATTCCTTCTAAACTTTTTTGGCGATACAATATCGCCTGGTTTTGCAAACCGTCATTTTTATAAAAATAATAGAAGGCGCCTTTCCTGAACGGCGAACTATATTTCGGATAATTCCACATTTTTTCCAACCGGTCTTTTACCTCGTCGCGAAATGGAATTTTAGAAAGATAATTTTGGGTAACCTTATTTTCTTCTTCCACCCACGCTTTGGTTTCGGCGCTGTTATCATCTTCAAGCCAGCGATACGGATCTTTTACAATCGTTCCAAAGTAATCATCCTGTTGATCACTTTTGTGAGTGACAGGATATTTTAGCTGCGAATAACTTAGTGTAGATAGGGACATCAGGGAAATAAAAATAGAAATCTTCATGAGCAACATTTTTACTGATGAAGATAAAAAAGAAACAATCAATAAATCAAATGAAAAGTACCAGCGGTTGGCAATTATCCCAATCCATTTACGGTCATGTCGCGGCTAATTTTTGAAACTAACCCTTGCAATACTTTTCCGGGACCGCATTCGGTAAATTCCCTTGCACCATCCTCTATCATTTGCTCCACAGTTTGAGTCCATTTTACGGGACCGGTTAACTGAGCAATCAGATTGGCTTTTATTTCAGCAGGATCTGAAACTGCTTTAGCAGTCACGTTTTGATAAACCGGGCAAAAAGGTTTCTCGAATAAAGTATTTTCTATGGCTGCGGTCAATTCTTCCTTCGCAGGCTGCATGAGAGGAGAATGAAACGCGCCGCCAACAGGCAGTACCAGCGCGCGTTTTGCTCCTGCTTCTTTTAATAAAATACAAGCTTCTTCAATTCCTTTTATTGAGCCCGAGATTACGACCTGGCCCGGGCAATTATAGTTGGCAGCCACAACAATCTCGTTCGTTATGGATGCGCATATTTCTTCCACTTTTTCATCTTCCATTCCAAGAATCGCAGCCATCGTTGAAGGATTGATTTCACAGGCTTTTTGCATGGCTTTGGCTCTTATAGAAACCAATTGCAAAGCATCTTTGAAGTTCAAACACCCATTGGCAACAAGCGCGGAAAATTCTCCTAAAGAATGGCCGGCAACCATATCGGGTTTGGTATTGACAAGCGTTTTATAAGCAATAACAGAATGCAAAAAAACAGCGGGCTGCGTTACATTTGTTTGCTTTAATTCCTCAGCGGTTCCAAAAAACATGACGTCAGAAATGGAGAAACCAAGAATATCATTGGCTTCATCAAAAAGCAATTTTGCCTGCTCGTCTTCGTCATATAAATTTTTTCCCATCCCAATAAATTGTGAACCTTGCCCTGGAAATATAAACGCATGCTTCATTTGTCTTTCTTTTAAATTATTTTCTTTTGATTAGATCGGCTTGTATCAGGTTGATAAACTCATTTCGTGTTGTTTGCTTTTCAAATTCGCCGTGAAAGGCTGATGTGGTTGTTACAGAATTTTGTTTTTGTACGCCACGCATCATCATGCACAGATGTTCTGCTTCTATCACCACTGCTACGCCCAGGGGATTTAATGTTTCCTGGATGGCGTTCAAAATTTCGGTAGTTAATCTTTCCTGCACCTGGAGCCTTCTTGCAAAAACATCTACTACACGAGCCAGTTTGCTAAGGCCGGTGATCCACCCATTAGGAATATAGGCGATGTGGGCTTTACCAAAAAACGGCAACATATGATGTTCGCACATGCTATACAATTCAATATTTTTTACAATGATCATCTCACTCACATCTTCATGAAATTTCGCAGAATTTAAAATTGCTTTGGCATCAATTCCATAACCTTGTGTGCAATATTGCATCGCTTTTGCAATGCGCTCAGGCGTTTTTAATAATCCTTCGCGATCCGGATCTTCGCCTATCAGGCGAATCGCCTCGCGATAATTTTTGGTAAGATCCCGGGTCACATCATCATCGTATTGTTCAATTCTTTTATAAGCCATAAAATGCAAATGTTTTTGATAAGAAATAAAAATCAGGCAACCGGATATTCAGCGAAATTCCTGGGTGTTTCATAGAGGCGAACCTGCAAATCTAAATTTGAATCTATTTTTTCGCGTAATATCTCATAAATCAGGATTACAATGTTCTCTACCGTTGGATTTAAATCCGCAAACTCGGCCACATCTAAATTAAGGTTCTTGTGATCAAATTTTTCAATGATCGTTTCGTTGATAGTGTCGCTTAAAAATTTAAGATCAATTACAAACCCCGTGTCAGCAGCCGGTTCCCCGGTCACCTTCACTTCCATTTCGTAATTATGGCCATGATAATTCGGATTGTTGCATTTCCCAAAAACCTGATCGTTTTTGGCCTCATCCCATGCAGGATTGTGCAAACGATGCGCCGCGTTAAAATGCTCTCTTCTATAAACCGAAACTCTTTTCTTCATTATATAAATATAAAAAGTTCATTTAATCATTCCCCCAAATATTCTACAAATATGCGGGGCGTTTCATACAATTTTATGGAGTGCAGCCTGGCTTCCTGTGGCAGGCGCGGAGCCAATTGGTGCCAGATGGCAATTGCAATATTTTCAGTAGAACACATTTTCCCTTTCAGAAATTCGACATCGAGATTGAGGTTTTTATGATCCAGTTTTTCAAGTACAAATTGGTTGATGAGCAGGCTCAAAATTTTTACATCAAATAAAAATCCGGTATCCTCCACCACTTTACCTTTAATCGTGACGTGCAATTCATAATTGTGTCCATGCCAGTTTTCATTGGCGCATTTGCCAAAAACAAGTTCATTGCGCTCTTTGTCCCACGTCGGATTGTATAGTTTATGCGCGGCGTTAAAATGTTCTATGCGGGTTAAATAAACCATAAACAGATATCAAATAATTTGCGCAAAGGTAAACCCGAAATATAAAATACGATTGTAAACACGAAATTTGCCCTATGAATCTATTAATTGTGGCCGCTACGGAATTTGAGATCAAGCCACTGCAAGATCAAATTTTAGAAGCGGATTATTTGATTACCGGCGTTGGCATTCCCGCTACCATCTTTCATCTCACTAAAAAATTAATGGCAAAAAACTATGATTTGGCTTTCCAGGTGGGCATCGGCGGAACGTTTAATGATTCCATGCAGCCGGGAGATGTTGTGCTGATAAAAGAAGATGCGTTTGGTGATTTGGGAATTGAAGAAAATGGGAACCTAAAAACGCTGTTTGAATCCGGGTTTGCCGGAAAAGATGATTTCCCATATGAAGATGGTTTACTTATTAATCGAAGCCCGTTGATCGAAAATATTGATCTGCCAAAAGCGCGCGCGGTAACCGTTAATAAAGTAATGGCGGGACAAATTCAAATTAATAATAATAAAAAGCGATTCAACGCAGACATCGAAAGCATGGAAGGCGCGGCATTCCATTATGTATGTCTTCAGCAAAAAATTAATTTTTTACAAGTACGTGGCGTTTCCAACCTCGTTGGCGAAAGAGATAAAGCCAAATGGAAAATGAAAACTGCCATTGAGAATATGAACAACGAAACATTAAAAATTATTAATAATCTTTAAATATTATGAAGAACTTCACCCTTGGATTTTCACCATGCCCCAACGATACTTTTATATTTGATGCATTGGTCAATAACAAAATAGACACCGGCGATTTCAAATTTAAAGTGCAACTCGAAGATGTGGAAACGCTGAATGAAATGGCCAAAAAAGAGATTTTGGATTTTACAAAAATCAGCTATGGCGTATTGCCGCTGGTTGCGGAAAAATATAAAGTGTTTAATAGCGGAAGCGCGTTGGGCAAAGGCGTTGGACCGCTTTTGATTTCGCAAAAACCTGTGGATGCAGCGGATGTTGAAAAATACACGATTGCCATTCCCGGCGAAAATACAACGGCGCATCTTTTGTTTTCGCTTGCTTTTCCCAATGCAAATAATAAAGTCTTTAAAAGATATGATGAGATTGAAAGTGCGGTGCTCAATTCAGAAAGTACCCTCGGCGTTATCATTCATGAAAACCGGTTTACTTACATGGAAAAAGGCTTGCATAAAATTCTGGATCTTGGAAATTTCTGGGAAGAAAAAACATCGTTTCCGATTCCGTTGGGAGGCATCGTTGGGAAAAGAAGCATTGATGAAAAAACAATGATGAAGGTGGATGCTTTGATCAAAGAAAGTATGGAATATGCATTTGAAAACTATCCTTTAATTACAGATTATGTAAAAGAACATTCGCAGGAAAT
Organism: uncultured Chitinophagaceae bacterium; assembly: GCA_963706775.1. Classification (GTDB taxonomy): domain Bacteria; phylum Bacteroidota; class Bacteroidia; order Chitinophagales; family Chitinophagaceae; genus Ginsengibacter. Next base: position 60,009 of record CAVPNF010000014.1, on the reverse strand, counting down.
GGAAGAGGAAGTGATGAAAAAACACATTGATCTTTATGTAAATAAATTCTCCATTAACCTTGGTTCTGAAGGCAGAAATGCCATTCAACAATTTATGGAAATCTACAAACGCATTCATGAAAATAAGAGCAAGACATTTGCAGATGAAGAACTTTTCATGGAAGAGGAATAACGTTCCTCATAAGTCAAAAAATAGATTTTCCCCTTTTGCCCTTTTTCAAACGATCCTGCGGGCGTGCAGTTTTCTACCGGCAAGATATTTTTCCCTGATGATATCATAGACCGGCTTGTCGGTTACTTTACTCTCCAGCCAGGAAACAATATCGAGATAGGCAAAGGCGCGGGTTTCAAATTTGCTGGTTTCAAATTGCCTGATTTTATTCAAAAGCTTTTCAAATTCAGGTTTTATTTTTCTTGGGGAAAGATAAAAGGAATTGCGTAAAAATTTGAACATCTCCTCTTCCACAAGACTGAGGTTTTGCATCTTCGACATGAAGCGATATACCGATTTGATGAGGTATTCCAACAATTGAAAATTACCCATTTCAAAATGCGCGATCAGGTGCAACAGTCTTGCATAGCATTGCAGGTCATTTCGAAGAGATACTTTCCAGTTTATTATTTTATTTAGATAATCAATCGCGCTGCCATAGTCGCCTGCGCCAAAATAAAGGGAAGCAATTTTATAATAAAATATCAAGGTCCGATGCTGATCCAGGTAAAGCTCATATTGTTTTAATTGCTCTGTGATCTCTGCCACGATTTCGAGTCCATCCTGAAAAGTTCCTTCTAAAAAATGTTGATTGATTTTTGAAATATAGAGATAAACAAAAACCTGTATTTTATTGTTATCATTCAATTTCACAATATCCGACTTGCTAAAATCTTCCAGGATCAAAAGTGTTTTTTCAAACCCTGAATAATTCCTTAGCGTGAAATGCGCATTCAGCAGGTTATGAAGACCCTTGATGTAATTCCCCGTCTCAATCCGGATCATAAATGGCTGCTCTGAAAATACATCTACCCATTTTTGCGTATAGCGGTAGTACATTAAAAAATCCTGCCTGATAAAGGCATACCAGCAAAAGCTCTGGCTATGATAAAGACGCTCATAAAATCCTTCCGGTCTTTTTATCTGTTCGGTTAAATGATGCAAAAAATAATCTTCAACTTCTTTTTCATCCTGCTCATTCCTCGCAAGTCCATTTTTAATATACCAGCTATATAACTGAAGCGCAAGATTTGACAACGTGGTTTGACGGCTCAGATGAGTATTCGTAAGATCAACCTCGCCGGTGAGCGCATCTGCACGATCCTGCATGCTCCGGGTGATGTGCAACGTTTCGATCTTTTTTTCCATGATCAACACTTCCACCACAAAACTAATCTGGTTGTTTGTCCGGGCCATCTCCTTGATTCTGTCCAGTATTTTGAGGCTTTGATGATACAATCCTTTGTTATAAAGTATCGTTGCGAAGTCCAGCTGCTCGCGCAATTGAATATCGATGTTCTCGCTACTTTCTAACAGGCGCAAACTACCCAGTATTTGCTTATATAAATGCGCTTTGATATTCGGCAATTGTTGCTTCTTTATGGAGGCAGTTTTGGAGATCAGCGCTGTTTCATCATAGGTGGACATTTTATCAATAGCATCAAAAAGCTGAACTACTTTCAGATCGTTATTGGAAGAATTCCTTTGCACATATAGTTTAAAATTTCTCTTTTCGGACTTCTGAAGCGAGTGAATCAATTGAAATAACGCGTCTGTTGATCTGTTGGGCATCGTAATTAATTTAACCTGAATAGCAATGGTAACAAGGCTTTTACAAACATATCATTCATTTCAGAAGTGTAAATTTCTGATATTTTGTTTACAATACAATGCCGGGAAAGGCTAATTTCGGATATATGTAAATACCTGCTTTCTAAGCAGCACGGAAATCATTGTTTATTTCTTCCCAAAGAATACATTTTTAAAAACATTGCAATGGAAAAGATTATCATTTTTGACACCACTTTAAGAGACGGCGAACAAGTGCCGGGTTGTAAGTTAAATGCAAAAGAGAAAATAACCCTTGCACTGGAACTCGAAAGCCTCGGTGTGGATGTTCTGGAAGCAGGATTTCCGATTTCCAGCCCCGGTGATTTTTCTTCTGTTGAACAGATTTCCAAACACATTACGAGGGCAACGGTTTGCGCATTATCGCGTGCCGTGGAAAAAGATATTGAAGTTGCCGGCCAGGCATTGAAATATGCGAAGCGTCCGCGGATTCATACAGGGATCGGGACTTCAGATTTTCACATCAAAAGCAAATTTAATTCTAATCAAAAAGATATTTTAAACCGCGCAGTGCAAGCCATCAAATGGGCTAAAAAATATACAAACGATATTGAGTTTTACGCCGAAGATGCAGGAAGGACCGATAATGAATATTTGGCCCGTGTGATCGAAGCCGTGATCAAAGCCGGCGCTACCACGGTCAACATTCCGGATACAACAGGTTATTGCCTTCCACATCAATATGGCGAAAAAATCGCTTTCCTCGTAAACAATGTAAGCAACATTGATAAGGCCGTTATTTCCTGCCATTGTCACAACGACCTAGGGCTGGCGACCGCAAATTCCATCGCGGGCATCATCAGCGGCGCAAGGCAAATAGAATGTACTATCAATGGTTTGGGGGAAAGAGCCGGCAATACTTCGTTAGAAGAAGTAGTGATGGTCATTAAACAACATAAAGACATGGGTTTTTATACTGATATAGAGGCAACAAAATTGAATCCCATGAGCCGCCTCGTTTCAGATACAATGAGGATGCCCGTACAGCCCAATAAAGCGATTGTTGGCAGCAATGCATTTTCTCATTCCTCAGGAATTCACCAGGATGGCTTCTTAAAAGATACACTCACTTATGAAATTATAAATCCGGAAGCAGTCGGTGCTGATAGCTCAAAAATTGTGTTGACTGCCAGAAGTGGCCGAAGCGCATTGGCCTATCGTTTTCAAAAGCTAGGCTATTCATTCGATCGCAACGAAGTAGATTTTTTATATGACCAGTTTTTGAAAGTGGCCGACAATAAGAAAGAAGTGCAGGACGAAGATTTACATGAGCTCGCAATGGTTTTGCAGCAAACGTCTTTGATCCCTGAAAGCTGAACCCTGAAACCCGATACCTGAAACCTCATACCTGACATCTTATAAAAAAATGAGCAAAACATTATTTCAAAAAATTTGGGACAAGCACCTGGTAAAATCAATACCGGAGGGACCTGATGTAATATATATTGATAAGCACCTTATCCATGAAGTGACCAGTCCGCAAGCATTTGCAGGTATTGAAAAAAGAGGACTGAAATTATTAAGGCCTGAAAAAACAATTGCAACTGCGGATCATAATGTGCCAACAATCGATCAGCATCTTCCTATCAGGGATGAATTGGGAAGAATACAAGTTCAAAAGCTGGTAGACAATTGCAAAAAACATGGCGTGGAATTATATGGTCTTGGACATCCGTACCAGGGAATCGTTCATGTGATCGGACCCGAATTAGGAATTACCCAACCAGGAATGACGATCGTTTGTGGAGACAGTCATACGTCCACCCACGGCGCCTTTGGCTCAATTGCATTCGGGATTGGAACCAGTGAAGTAGAAATGGTTTTTGCAACTCAATGCATTCTTCAAACAAGACCAAAAACAATGCGCATTAATGTAAATGGCGAATTGAATAAAGGTGTCGTTTCAAAAGATATCATTCTTTATATTATCGCAAAAATTTCCGCAAGTGGCGCCACAGGCTACTTCGTAGAATATGCAGGTTCAGCTATCACGTCTCTCTCGATGGAAGCACGGATGACCATCTGCAATATGAGCATTGAAATGGGTGCAAGAGGTGGAATGATCGCGCCGGACAACACCACATTCGAATACATGAAAGGCAGGGAATTTGCCCCGAAAGGAGAAGAATGGGATCGTAAGTTGGCAGAATGGAAAAAATTGTATTCAGATGAAGATGCTGTCTTTGACATCGAGATCAATATTGATGCAAAAGATATTGAGCCGATGATCACTTATGGCACCAACCCGGGACTTGGCATCGCTATCAATTCATCAGTGCCAACGATTGAAAGCATTCCTGATGAAGGCGAAAAGCAAAATATTGTCAAAGCCCTTAATTATATGGGACTTCAGCCTGGCCAGGCTTTGAAAGGAATGCCTGTGCAAAATGTTTTCATAGGAAGCTGCACTAATTCAAGGATTGAAGATCTTCGTTTAGTCGCATCTGTTATAAAAGGAAAAAAGAAAAATGAAAACGTGAACGTGATGATTGTTCCCGGTTCTCAACAGGTAGCCGCACAAATAAAAGCGGAAGGATTAGACAAGATTTTCGAAGAAGCGGGATTTAAAATCCGCCAGGCTGGATGCAGCGCATGTTTGGGCATGAATGAGGACAAGGTTCCCGCAGGAGAATATTGCATTTCCACCAGCAATAGAAATTTCGAAGGACGGCAGGGAGCAGGCGCAAGAACATTACTGGCAAGCCCATTAACCGCTGCAGCAGCAGCCATCACAGGTGTTGTAACTGATATCAGAGATTTTTTAAATTAAGAAAATGCAGGCATTAAAAACCATACAAAGCACATTTGTTCCTCTTCAGTTAGAGAACATAGATACTGACCAGATCATTCCGGCCCGCTTTCTAAAGGCCACCACACGCGAAGGTTTTGGAAAAAATCTATTTCGCGATTGGCGCTATAACAACAACGATGAGGCGAAACCAAAAGCGGATTTCATTTTAAATAAACCAGAATACAAAGGCACAATTTTGGTTGCAGGAAAAAACTTTGGTTGCGGCTCATCACGTGAGCATGCTGCCTGGTCTATCATCGACTATGGCTTCGACGCAGTGGTATCCAGCTTCTTCGCAGATATTTTCAAGAACAACGCGTTGAACAACGGTCTGCTTCCCGTGCAGGTGAGTGATGCTTTTTTAAATAAAATATTTAGTCTTGAAAATGGATCCACACTTTCGATTGATGTGGATAAACAAACCATAACGATTGACGCCACCGGCGACCAGGAAAAATTTAATATCAATAGTTATAAAAAGAATTGCCTGCTGAATGGCTTTGATGATATAGACTACCTCATAAGCCTAAAAGTAGAAATTGAGAATTTTGAAAAAGCACAATTAAATTAAAAGTCCAAACCCAAATGCAAAAACCATCTATCATAGTAAAAGATCTTTCTGTAGCGATACAGAATGTTCGTGTGCTTGATGGTGTTTCATTTTCGCTGCAACCCGGTCAGAACCTGGCTTTGCTGGGAGATTCGGGTAGCGGAAAAACCACGTTGGCCAATGCGCTTGCTGGAAAAATTCATTTTTCAGGAGAAATTTTAATAGAAGAAAAATCTTCTTTGAAAGGCCCGCATTCTACCCTGGTGGAGCAGCGATATTCTTTTAAAAACTTATCCGGGATTTCAGATTTTTATTATCAGCAGCGATTCAACAGCTTTGATTCTGAGGATGCACCTACAGTTTTACAGGAACTGCTCAAATCATTTTCGACATACGAGCCTGAACAAGAAAAAATTTTTAAAATAGAAGCAGGCTTAAAGCAATTGGGCATTCTTTATCTTAAAGATGCGCCATTGATCCAGCTTTCGAGCGGCGAGCATAAAAGGTTTCAATTGATCAAAGCTTTATTAAGTCCTCCTGCCCTGCTGATTTTAGATGCCCCGTATACAGGGCTTGATGTTGCCAGCCGCGGAGGATTAAATAAAATTTTAAAATATATTACCGACGCGGGCACACAATTAATTCTAATCGCCGGAACGTTCCCTATCCCCGATTGCATTACGCATATCGCGCTGTTAGAAAATAAGGGACTGAAATATTTTGGCGAGAAAGAAAATTTTGATTTTAGCGAAATCAAATTCCCTCATGAGCCGGAACTCATTTTTAATCCCAACCTATTACCTGATACAGAGGAGCATGCTGTGTTTGAAACGATGATTCAAATGAAGGACGTGCATATCAGGTATGGTAGTAAATCAATCATCGAAAAATTAAACTGGACCGTCAACCAGGGCGAAAAATGGTTGCTCAAAGGCAGAAATGGCGCTGGCAAATCATCTTTGCTTAACCTTGTAACCGGTGATCATCCGCAGGCTTATTCCAATGAAATTTATTTGTTTGGAAAAAGAAGAGGAACAGGGGAAAGCATTTGGGACATCAAGCAAAAAACGGGTTATGTGTCACCGGAGCTTCATGCTTTTTTTGATAAAAGCATTTCTGTTTACCAGGCCATTGGATCCGGATTTTTTGACACGATTGGTTTATATAAAAAATTAACATCAGCTCAATCAAACATACTTCTTCAATGGTTGGATTTTTTACATCTTTCTCATGTGCAAAATAAGCCCCTGCATAGCATTTCAACCAGCCTGCAGCGATTGACCTTGCTTGCAAGGGCTTTGGTAAAAAATCCGCCATTGTTGATTTTGGATGAACCCTGCCAGGGACTGGATCTGCATCAAAGAGATCAGTTCATTTCTTTGATAGATCATATCTGTGGGGGAACAGATAAAACAATTGTGTATGTGAGCCACGATGAAGACGAGATTCCGTCATGTATCGAAAAGGTGCTCCTGCTTGAACAAGGAAAACAAACTATTTATTCACGTAATCACAAAGCTGCATTAGCAGAAATATTATAACAATTTAAAAATAAAATTCGCAAAGACGAATACAAGAATGGACAAGAATATAACAGTGATTTCAGGAGATGGCATTGGGCCGGAAGTAACCCGCGAAGCGATCAAGGTGTTAAATGCGATTGCATTAAAATTCAAGCACAATTTTAATTTCACGCATTGCCTGATGGGCGCCATAGCCATTGATAAAACAGGTGAGCCGCTGCCCCAGGAAACGATAGATAGCTGCCTTAAAAATGATGCAGTTTTGTTAGGCGCTATCGGGCACCCGAAATATGACAACGACCCTACGGCAAAAGTGCGGCCCGAACAAGGACTTCTTAAATTGAGAAAAGAACTACAATTGTTCGCGAACATTCGGCCAGTGTCCACTTATAAATCTTTGCATCATCTTTCTCCTTTGAAAGAAAAGCAATTGGTTGATGTTGATTTTATTATTTATCGTGAACTGACAGGCGGCATTTATTTTGGAAAAAAGGAAATCAATGAGGAAGGAACCGAAGCTTCTGATCTTTGTGTTTATACTAAAAGTGAGATTGAGCGCATTGCACATTTAGCTTTTAGCGCAGCACAGAAACGAAATAAAAAACTAACACTTGTTGATAAAGCCAATGTGCTGGAAACCTCACGCTTATGGAGAAAAACAATACAGGCAATTTCTCCGGAATATCCTGATGTAAAAGTTGATTACATGTTTGTGGACAATGCATCTATGCAGATCATTGTCAATCCGAAGCAGTTTGATGTGATGCTTACAGAAAATATGTTTGGCGATATTTTAAGCGACGAGGCCAGCGTAATCAGCGGATCTTTAGGCCTACTGCCTTCTTCTTCAATCGGGGAAAATGCATTGTTTGAACCTATTCACGGATCCTATCCACAGGCCGCGGGAAAAGATATTGCGAACCCGATAGGATCCATTCTTTCGGCAGCAATGATGATGGATCATTTTGGATTGACCGAAGAAGCCAAAGCGATAAGAGCAGCTGTAGAATGGACGCTGGGCAATGGTTTTGTTACAAAAGATATTGATCCTGTAAATTACTATTTCACTTCTACGATCGGGGAATTGATTAGTGATTACATATGCAATGATGTACCGGAATACATCAACATAAAAAATATGGCAATGGGCCAGACAACGATTATCTGATCAAAAAAAGTTCTTTGTTTTTTATAAAGAGTATGTAAGTTTGCAAGACAATTCTTCCTGATGTTGAAAGGCAAACTTTATAATGGCATTCAAAATATAGCAGTGATTATCATTACTGTCGTAGTCATTATTATACCCTTATACGGAGGTGGAATTACTATTTAAAAAGAAATTAATTATTCAAATAGCCCGCCTCCGAAAGAAGCGGGTTTTTTTATTTTAACCCTTTCCAAAAAACAATTTTTATGTATTACGACGACAACACTTTTATCTATTTAAACGGCGCGATTGTAAAAGCCTCGGATTCTAAGACCGACTTATATGGGCAAACACTTCATTATGGCTATGGCGTGTTTGAAGGAATCCGGTCGTATAAAACAATCGATGGAGAAACAAAAATATTTAAAGAGGAAGCACATTTCGAAAGACTCAGAAATTCTGCGCGAGCGCTAAATCTTCCTTATCAATGGACCTCGGAAGAATTGATCGATGCGACTTACGAAGTGTTAAGAAAAAACAACTTACAGGATGCTTATATCAGGCCGCTGGTGTATGCACCGGCTAACATGAGCTTCAATTTGAACACGGAATCTTTTATCGTAATTGAAGCCTGGGAAATGCAACCTTTCCTGGGCGATAAATTATTGAGCGTGATGACATCATCTTTTGAAAGGCCTAATCCAAAAGGATTTAAGATAGAAGCAAAGGCAACCGGCCACTATGTAAATTCTATTTTGGCCAGCCAGGAAGCAAAATCAAAAGGATTTGATGAAGCGCTGTTGAAAGATATGCAGGGCTTTGTGGCTGAAGGACCGGGTGCCAATTTTTTTGTAGAAAAAAATAATGTTTTATATACGCCGCAGTTGGGCAATATACTCCCGGGCATCACAAGAGCAACTGTGTTAGATATCTGCAATGAGTTTGAAATAGATGTTGTTGAAAAACAAATTACCATCGATGAGGTACATGGAGCGGACGGCGCTTTTTTCTGTGGCACAGCGGCAGAAGTCATCGGCATTGCATCCCTCGATAAAATTCCATTTACGAAATCATGGAATGAAACCCTTGGGGCAAAAATTCAAAAAGCGTATAAGGATCTTGTAATTGAGAAAAACTACAAAATCGCTTTCCAGGCATCATAAAAAATATTAATAAACAGACGAATCATAAATAAGCAACGATCAAAAAATTATGAGAGAAATTAATAAATACAGTAAAACCCTTACGCAGGATGAAACCCAGCCGGGTGCCCAGGCGATGTATTACGGCATTGGCCTGACAGATGATGATATGAAGAAAGCGCAGGTAGGTATCGTAAGCATGGGCTATGACGGCAACACCTGTAATATGCATCTAAATGATCTTGCTAAAATCGTTAAAGAAGGCGTTTGGAAAAATGATTTAATCGGATTGATCTTTAATACGATTGGTGTGAGCGATGGCATGGCAAACGGAACAGACGGCATGCGATTTTCATTGGTGAGCCGTGATGTGATCGCTGATTCCATTGAAACAGTTTGTGGTGCTCAATATTATGACGGCCTGATCGCCATTCCAGGTTGTGATAAAAACATGCCTGGCTCAGTGATGGCTATGGGGAGGCTGAACCGACCGTCAATCATGGTTTATGGAGGAACAATTGCTCCCGGACATTACAAAGGAGAAGACCTAAACATTGTATCAGCGTTCGAAGCCCTGGGCCATAAAATTGCAGGTGACATTACTCCCGAAGATTTTAAAAATGTGGTTCGTCATTCCTGTCCGGGTGCGGGCGCGTGCGGCGGTATGTACACAGCGAATACAATGGCGGCGGCGATTGAAGCATTAGGAATGAGCTTACCTTTTTCTTCTTCTAATCCTGCATTAAGCGAAGAAAAAAAACAGGAATGCCATGATGCAGGGAAAGCCATTTTAAACTTGCTGGAAAAAGATATCAAGCCTACAGATATCATGACACGAAAAGCATTTGAAAATGCCGTTACCGTTGTGATGATATTAGGAGGCTCCACCAATGCGGTTTTACATTTGATTGCAATGGCAAAAAGCGTGAATGTAGAATTAACACAGGATGATTTTCAAAAAATAAGCGATAAAATTCCGATGCTCGCAGACTTTAAACCGAGCGGAAAATATTTGATGCAGGATCTTCACCAGTTTGGAGGTGTCCCTGCTGTGATGAAATATTTGCTGAAAGAAAATTTGTTACATGGCGATTGCCTGACCGTAACAGGAAAAACTATTGCGGAGAATTTAAAAAATGTTCCGGATCTCGATTTTGATCAGCAAAAAATCATTCGTCCATTAAAAGATCCGATCAAGAAGACAGGTCACCTGCAAATATTATATGGCAACCTGGCCCAGGGCGGAAGCGTAGCCAAGATTACCGGAAAAGAAGGCGAAAGATTTACCGGGCCTGCAAGGGTTTTTGATGGTGAGCACGATCTGATTCAAGGAATTAATTCAGGAAAAATAAAACACGGAGACGTAGTGGTCATCAAGCATGTGGGACCAAAAGGTGCACCCGGAATGCCGGAAATGCTAAAACCTACATCAGCGCTTATAGGAGCCGGACTTGGCAAAAGCGTTGCATTGATCACTGATGGACGATTTAGTGGTGGCACGCATGGGTTCGTCGTCGGACACATCACTCCAGAAGCATTTGAAGGAGGTTTGTTGGGATTGGTTGAAGATGATGACGTGATTGAAATTGATGCTATCGACAATAAGCTTCACCTTAAAGTTGCTGATGATGTGATCGATGAAAGAAGAAAAAAATGGAAACAGCCTGCTCTAAAAGCGACCCGGGGCGTTTTATTCAAATATGCCAATTGTGTAAAATCAGCCGCTGAAGGCTGTGTGACGGATGAGAGTTAATCTGCGCGATTAACAAGCCTAAAAAATATTATCAATACAAAAAACTTAGTTATGGAAACTCTCGAAATAACAAAAGAAGAGATAAAGCAGGAACCCAAAAATACAACCAACGTAACAGGGTCTGTTGCTCTCCTGGAGATTCTTCTTGCTGAAAAAGTAAAAACCATTTTCGGATATCCGGGTGGTGCGATCATGCCAATTTATGATGCGCTTTATGATTATCGCGATAAATTAGAACATATATTAGTCCGCCATGAGCAAGGATCCATTCATGCTGCGCAGGGATTTGCGAGAACCTCAGGTGAAGTAGGGATCGTGTTTGCCACCAGTGGGCCGGGCGCTACGAACCTGGTTACAGGTTTGGCAGATGCAATGATCGATAGCACACCACTTGTTTGTATCACCGGGCAGGTGTTCGCTCACCTTCTTGGCACAGATGCATTTCAGGAAACAGATGTTGTAAATATTACTACTCCTGTTACTAAATGGAATTATCAGATTACAGATGCAACCGAAATTCCATCAGTTTTGGCCAAAGCATTTTACATTGCAAGAAGCGGCAGGCCAGGACCAGTCTTAATCGACATTACTAAAAACGCACAAATACAAAAATTTGATTTTGAAGGATATGTACCGTGTAATCATATACGTAGCTATCGTCCGAAGCCAATTGTAAGGCCGGAATATCTTGAAGCAGCAGCTAAATTAATCAATGAAGCAAAAAAACCATTTATCATTTTTGGACAAGGAGTTATTCTTGGCGAAGCGGAAAAAGAATTTAAAGCCTTCATAGAAAAATCGGGAATTCCAGCTGCATGGACCATCCTTGGGTTGAGCGCTTTATCCACCGATCATCCATTAAATGTCGGCATGCTCGGCATGCACGGCAATTATGGCCCAAATGTATTGACAAATGAATGCGATGTATTGATCGCTGTGGGTATGCGTTTTGACGATCGTGTTACCGGACGGCTTGACAAATACGCAAAGCAGGCAAAAATAATTCACCTTGATATTGATCCTTCTGAGATTGATAAGAATGTAAAATCAACGGTGCCGGTGTGGGGCGATTGTAAAGAAACTTTACCAATGCTCACCAAATTAGTGGACAAAAAAACACATCCTGAATGGTTAGCTAGATTTGAAGATTTAAAACAAAAAGAAACTGAGACTTGCTTTAACAAAGATCTGCGCCCAACATCAGATACTCTTTCCATGGGAGAGGTAATTAACCTGCTCAATGAATTGACTGATGGAAACGCAGTGATCGTCTCAGATGTAGGCCAGCACCAGATGGTAGCCTGCCGCTATGCGAAATTCAATCAAACGAGGAGCAATGTAACCTCAGGAGGATTGGGCACGATGGGCTTCGGTTTACCGGCTGCAATCGGCGCTAAGTTTGGCGCGCCAGACCGCGATGTCGTGGCTATAATTGGTGATGGCGGTTTTCAAATGACTTTGCAGGAATTGGGAACAATCATGCAGAATGATGTGAACGTAAAAATTATTATTCTCAATAATGAATTCCTGGGAATGGTACGGCAATGGCAGGAGTTATTTAATGAAAGAAGATATTCTTTTACGGATATTCAAAGTCCTGATTTTGTAGCATTGGCTGCATCTTATCGCATTGCCGGACAAAGAGTTTCAGAAAGAGATAAATTAAAAGATTCTTTAAAACAAATGTTGGAACACAATGGCCCTTACCTGCTGGAAGTGATGGTGGGCAAGGAACACAACGTTTTCCCAATGGTTCCACAAGGTTGCAGCGTTTCCGAAATCCGTTTATCTTAAACCCTATTTTTCTGAAAGTTAATTTTTAAATTATGAGCACTCAACAAATAGATACTTCGATCAATTCTCTTCTTCCTACAGGGAAACAGGAGTACACGATCACCGTTTATACTGAAAACCAGATCGGAATTTTGAACCGTATTTCAATCATTTTTTCTCGTCGAAAAATCAATATTCATAACCTGAATACTTCACCATCGGAAGTGCCTGGCATTCATCGCTTCAATATCGTGATAGAAGAGACGGATGAGGTCTTGAAAAAATTAGTTCGCCAGATTGAAAAGCAAGTAGATGTTTTAAAGGCTTATTACAATACAAATGATGAAATCATTTGGCAGGAAATGGCTTTGTATAAAGTTCCAACAGATGCTATTGCAGAGAAAGCAAAAGTAGAGCGGTTACTCCACCAGTTTGGCGCAAGAGCGGTAGCGATTCGTAAAGATTATACGGTTTTTGAAACTACAGGCCATCGTGAAGAAACAGATAAGCTAATTGAAGCGCTTGAGCCTTACGGATTAATAGAATTTGTAAGAAGTGCACGCGTGGCAATCATTAAAGACAGCAGCGGCTTTCATTCTAAGGTTAAAGAATTTGAAAAAAGACAACCAAGCGAAGAAGTTATCGAGAATGAATTTTTAGATAAACAGGAAGAAGTATTTACGATGTAAAGTCTCTCCAAACCCTCCACGGATCAGGTAAGAAAATAATAAAATCATCAAAATGAATATTCAAAAGGTAATCCCTGTTTTAAGGATTTTTGATTACCAAAAAGCAATTGAATTTTATGTGGATTGGTTGGGATTCAAAATTAATTGGCAACATACTTTTGATAAGAACTCACCTGTTTATCTGGAGATTGAAAGGGACGGGTTGCTGATTCATTTGAGCGAGCATCATGGCGATGGAACTCCGGGAACCAATGTGTTTGTTTGGGTGACAGGGATTGAAGAATTCCGAACAGAAATTATAAGCAAAAATTACAAATACAATAAACCGGGATTAGAAAAAACTTTCTATGGCGCACTAGCTCTTAAGGTAATTGACCCGTTTCATAACCAGGTTATTTTTAATGAAAAAACAGACGATACTAAATAAATATTCATCAAACAAAAACAAATAAAATCAACATGGCGACATTAAATTTTGCAGGTACAGAAGAAAAAGTGGTGACGAGGGAAGAATTCCCATTATCAAAAGCTCAGGAAATTTTAAAAGATGAGGTAGTGGCCGTGATTGGCTATGGCGTTCAGGGGCCAGGACAGGCCTTGAATCAACGCGATAATGGAATCAATGTAATTGTTGGGCAACGGAAAAATTCAAAGAGCTGGGACAAAGCGATCCAGGACGGTTTTGTAGAAGGAAAAACTCTATTTGAAATTGAAGAAGCTTTGGAAAAAGGAACTGTTATTTGTTATTTGCTGAGCGATGCTGCACAGATAGCTTTATGGCCAACAGTAAAAAAACATTTAACTCCGGGCAAAGCCTTATATTTTTCACATGGCTTTGGAATTACCTATAATGATCAAACCGGGATTATTCCTCCAGCTGATGTAGACGTATTTCTTGTAGCGCCTAAAGGTTCCGGTACTTCTTTACGCAGAATGTTTTTACAAGGCCGCGGATTGAACAGCAGCTATGCAATCTTCCAGGACGCGACAGGAAAGGCATTCGAAAGAGTAGTTGCTTTGGGAATTGCCATCGGGTCAGGCTATTTATTTGAAACTAATTTTAAGAAAGAAGTATATAGCGATCTGACTGGTGAGCGTGGAACTTTAATGGGCGCCATCCAGGGAATTTTTGCTGCGCAATTTGAAGTGCTTCGCAAAAATGGCCACTCTCCTTCTGAAGCCTTTAACGAAACGGTTGAAGAGCTGACACAATCATTAATGCCATTGGTTGCTGAAAACGGAATGGATTGGATGTATGCGAATTGTTCAACAACAGCACAGCGTGGCGCATTGGATTGGTGGAAAAAATTCCGTGATGCAACAATGCCTGTTTTTTCTGATTTGTATGATAGCGTTGCAGCAGGTAAAGAGGCTAAACGTTCTATCGAATCAAATTCACAGTCAGATTATCGTGTAAAATTAGATGCAGAACTAAAAGAACTCCGCGAGAGCGAAATGTGGCAGGCAGGCAAAACAGTAAGAAGCTTAAGGCCTGAAAATCAGGAGCCGAAATAATAAGGTTTTGGGTTGCCGGCGTCAAGCCGGCAACCTTTATCAAACACATTACCTTACAACATTATTTTATGAACCCAATTGATACTAAAAGTTCTGTAGCCGACTACCATCCGACCTTTGATGGATTAGGGGTAGCAGATGCGTCTGCAAGGCTACACAACATCATCAACAGAACTCCTCTTGAACTCAACCGGAACCTATCGGCAAAATATCAGTGCAAGGTTTTTCTTAAAAGAGAAGATTTACAGGTAGTACGATCTTACAAATTAAGAGGCGCCTATAACATGCTCAGCACATTACCTGCCGAGCAATTGAAAAAAGGTGTCGTGTGCGCAAGCGCAGGAAATCATGCCCAGGGTTTTGCTTACTCGTGCAAAAAATTGAATTGCCATGGCGTTGTTTTCATGCCGGTAATAACGCCAAAACAAAAGGTAAAACAAACGAAAATGTTTGGTGAAAACTTTGTTGAAATCCAGCTCGTGGGCGATTCATTTGAAGAATGTGCTGAAGCCGCTTTAAAGTATTGCGCGGAGAACCATACAACTTTTATTCCGCCTTATGATAATTATAAAATTATCGAAGGCCAGGCTACTGTTGGTTTGGAAATATTAGAGGATCTGACTCATGTTGATTATTTATTTCTTCCTGTAGGAGGCGGCGGATTGGCATCAGGCGTTGGCTCGTATTTTAAAACTTTTTCACCGGCTACCAAAATAATTGGTGTGGAACCCACGGGTGCGCCATCAATGTCAGAAGCTTTTAAATTGGGTCATCCCGTGGCTTTACATGATATTGATCATTTTGTAGATGGTGCTTCCGTAAGTAAGGCGGGCGAGATTACCTATAAAGTTTGCAAAGAAGTTCTAAATGAAATGCATCTTGTTCCCGAAGGAAAAGTGTGCACAACGATTTTAAAGTTATATAATGAAGACGCAATTGTTGTAGAGCCAGCCGGAGCACTTTCCATAGCCGCTTTAGATGATTATGCTGATGAAATAAAAGGTAAGAATGTAGTGTGTATAGTAAGTGGCGGCAATAATGATATTGATCGCATGCAGGAAATAAAAGAAAGGTCTCTACAGTATGAAGGATTGAAACATTATTTCCTGATCCGCTTTGCACAAAGGCCCGGAGCGTTAAAAGAATTTGTGAATGAAGTTCTTGGGCCAACTGATGATATCACCAGGTTTGAATACATTCAAAAAAACAATAAGGAAGCGGGTCCGGCTTTGGTCGGAATAGAACTAGGTTCTAAAAAGGATTATGAAGCGCTGAAGAAAAACCTCGAATTTTTTAAAGTAAATTTTACAGAATTAAAGAAAGATGATGATGCGTTTGGATACTTGGTTTAACGGATATTTTAAATTTCAAATGAAAATCAAAAGGACGCAAACACTGTGTCCTTTTTTTATTTACAACTCTGAAAAGTCATTTTATAGTTTTTCATATTTGGAAGGCACATCTATTTTTCGTTTACACTTATCTGTTACACTCAACTTTTATGAAAAAAGGCAGCCGATTAGCTGCCTTTCAATTCAGTTACTGCAAACCTGTAAGCCGGATTCTGTAACCCATCTTTCAACGGGCGGTTATCATTTATCTGGCTGTTACATTACTGCAACAATCTTGCTGCCTACCCTTCCCGACTTCCGGTGAAACCGGAAAGTAAGCGAGCCGCTTACCTTGCGTCAGCAAATCAGGATATACGTGGCATTACAGCACACAAGGTTTACCCATCTTGATAATTGCTTACCAGGACCGTGAGCTCTTACCTCACGTTTTCACCCTTATCCACCAAAAGCGGACGGTTATTTTCTGTGGCACTTGCTTCCCGATTAAAAACCGGGACCGGCCGTTAGCCGGTGTGTTGCCCTTCGCTGGCCGGACTTTCCTCCCCTGATTTAACAGGAGCGATAACCCGGTTTGCAGTTTTGCAAATATACTTAATCGAAGGATTGTTATAGGCTGGGTTGTTGAATTGCTTTATTGTTCTATTGTTAATTGCTTTATTACGGCGCCAGTATCAAATATCAATAAACCTGGCAACAAAGGGTATTCATTCTACATCAGCTTCTGATAAGCCATTTTGTAGTTTTTCACTTTCTGACCATCACGTTATCAGACCGAAAAAAACTCTTCCCTCGATGACACTGCGGATAATTTAATATTGAAAAAATATCTCTGTGGCGCCGAAACCAAAATTGGTATGATACTGATTTGCAAAACTTTTTACTTCACGCTTTAGCTTCAAAATTTCGTGAATCTCATGGCGTAGCTTTCCGGTGCCCACGCCGTGAATGACAATAAGATTCGGCTGGCGATGCGCCACTGCCAGGTTATAATATTTTTCGAAATGGTGCAGTTGAATAGTAAGTATTTCAAAATTGCTTAGGTCTTTCCAATTGTCGGTTAGTTTTTCAATGTGAAGATCAACCACAGAACGCGCAGGTTGAAGTTTTTCTTTTGCCCTCGAGATGTTATAAAGTTGTCCGTTTGAGTAATTATAATCAGGAAGGACTTCCTCCATCTTATCCGGATATTTATCAAAAAGAGGGAACGAAAAATTGGGTTCATTCTTAAGCCGCATTTCCTCAATTTTTTGAAAAAGTTGTTTGGCTTTTATTTTGATGGTCGCTTCAAAATGCTCTGCTTTTTTCTTATTCGGAACGGCAAGTGAAAAATCAAATTCAAACCGGGGCGAATCATTCATTTCTTCAAATGGAATATCATGAAGATAAAAATCAGAGAATGGCAGAATATTATTCGTGATATGAAAATCAGGAGCGCCCAAATAATTCACTACATAAGTGAAAATGTAGTTTTCTTCAGTTTGGTTGATGAGATACATTTTAAATTTCTTCACGATATCGTCATCAAAAACATCTTTATCAAAAACCGGTAAAAAACTCAGCCAAGTACCCATACTGATCCGTGGCTTATCAGACGGCTTTTCTTTTTTAATATCATCAATAAAAACCTTTTGCTTTTTGGGAGCCTCTTTTCTCTTTTCTGTGAATCGTTTAAAATAAGGAAAGTCGATCTGGTCATTATAGACGGGAAAGCGCACGCCTTCCACATCAATCAACACCATTTTATCGCTGATGATATCAACAACTTCACCTTCTTCATTGGAGTGTAAAAGCAACACCTTATCTCCTAATTGGTATTTCATAGATCAAAGGTAAGATCTTTAAAAATTGAAGGCTAAAGATTAGAGGATTGTTAGATTGGAAATACTTTTTTTGATAAGGACCTTAAAAATTTAAAAAACGTAATTAAACGAAATATTATGCCTGACTACTGCATATTGGACCAGTTGACATTAATTAGATTGGCGTACCGGACTAATTAATAGTAATTGGTCTGCTAGACTGGACTAATTAATAGTAATTAGGTTGTTTGACTGGACTAATTAACATAAATTGCAGAAAAATAATAAATAGCATGAAAATTCCCAGAATCACAGAAACACACATTTTAAAAAAAATCGGGCGGCAGAAAGTGATACTTCTCTATGGAACCCGCCGAACCGGAAAATCAACCATCATTGAAAATATTGCCGCAAAAAATGAAAAAACCACGCTTTTACTTCAAGGAGAAGACATGCAGGTTTCGACGTTGCTACAAAAAAGAACAACTGCAAATTATAAGCGTCTGATTAAAGGAAAAAAATTAATCATTATAGATGAAGCCCAATCAGTACCTGAAATTGGCAAGATATTAAAACTGATGGTTGATACTGTCAAAGGGATTACCATTATCGCAACTGGTAGTAGTAGTTTTGATCTGCAAAATTCCACAGGAGAGCCACTCGTAGGAAGGAACCTTATCTATCAATTGTACCCGGTCGCCCAGGTTGAATTATCTGCGATACAGGATCACTTAACCACCGTTAATGATCTTGGAGAAAGATTAATTTACGGGAGCTATCCCGAGCTGTGGCAATTAGAAAATAATGAAGAAAGAGAAAATTATTTAAAACAGTTAATTAATAGTTATCTGCTGAAAGATCTCTTAATGATGGAAAATATCAGGGGCGCGGATGTTTTATACAAACTATTGCAGATGTTAGCCTTCCAGGTGGGAAGCCAGGTAAGCACCGTAGAACTCGGCAATAGCCTGCAATTGAACCGGCAAACAGTTGACAGATATCTTGATCTTTTGTCAAAAGTTTTTATCATCTATCCTTTATCAGGTTACAGCAATAATTTGCGGAAAGAAGTATCCAAAAGCAAGAAATGGTATTTTTTTGATAACGGCATCAGGAATGCGCTTATTAATAATTTTAATTCACTGGAGCAGCGAAATGATACCGGCCAGCTTTGGGAACAATATTTTTTGAGTGAAAGAATAAAATACAATAGCTATACTAATTATTTTCCTCAATACTTTTTCTGGCGCACTTATGACGGGCAGGAAATTGATCTTTTAGAAATAAACAATAAGCAACAGATATTGGCGCTCGAATGCAAATGGAAAGAGAATAAAAATAAAATTCCACCTGCGTTTTCGAAAGCTTATCCCACGGCTGTTTTTCAGGTTATAAATAAAGAAAACTACCTTGATTGGATCACGGAATAAATTCCAGCGTAGCTATCAACTATTCTTCAATCACTTTTGCCCTTCCCAGTTTACTATGACTCTTGCTATAAAGAAAATAAATTACCAATCCGATTACGAGCCAAATCAGAAAGCGCAACCAGTTTATATAACCCAATTCCGTCATCAGGTAAAAACAGCTTGCCAGTCCGAGCACCGGAATCAAAGAAAGGTTTTTTATAAATGAGGCTATGGTTAAAGCAATCGACAAAATGACGAATAAAAAGAAAGGAAGCTTATCGCGAAAAACTTCCCAGCCTTCCGTGAAATCGAAAAGTCCAAGAAAATTTTTATAGAAGATAATAACGCCCACAATAAAAAGAACCGGCACAATAAAACGGGAATTAACGTAAGGAATTTGAAATTTAGGCTTATCCTCCCCCGCATCTCTTTTGGGCAATAAAAGCACACCACCACATACAAGCACAAACGCAAATAAAGTACCGATGCTGGTAAGGTCTGTAACTTCTGTTAAGTTTAAAAATAACGCAGGTATCGCTACAAAAAGCCCGGTTACAATAGTTGCAAAAGAAGGTGTTTTATATTTGGGGTGAATACGGCTGAAAGCCTTTGGTAGCAAACCATCCCTGCTCATACTCATCCAAATCCTTGGCTGCCCCATCTGGAAAACTAATAAGACACTTGCCGTAGCAATCACGGCACTGAAGGAAATAATATAGCTGATTTTATCAAGTCCAACCCGTTTGAAAACAAAAGCCAGCGGATCACCGACCTGTAATTCTTTATACGACACCATTCCCGTCAAAACCAAAGCAATCGCGATATAAAGAATGGTGCAAATGATCAATGAATAAATCATTCCGCGCGGTAAATCGCGTTGAGGATTTTTGCATTCCTCCGCCGTAGTAGAAATAGCATCAAATCCGATATATGCGAAGAAAACCGCAGACACTCCTTTCATCATACCTCCAAAACCATTTGGCAAAAACGGGCTCCAGTTGGCAGGCGCCACAAAGAAAAATCCGATCCCGATTACGGCAAGAAGAATTATTATTTTTAATCCAACCATCATATTGGTCGCCCGCCTTGTTTCTCTGATTCCTGTATAAACAAGCCATGTAATTAAAAATACGATGGCAAGTGCAGGAATGTCTGCTATGATCCTTAAACTTCCAATTTGTGGCGCCGTACTCCACGCCTCATAGCCGGAGCGGACGCTTTGGCTGAGGCTTTCAATCGCGCCTCCCTTTGCCAGTTCGGCCGTTGCCTCTTTAAATCCTCTTGAAGCGCTTAAATAATCAGTAGTTAAAAAAGAAGGAACATGAATATGCAGCCCTTCCAGCAGATTCACGAAATATTGACTCCATGAAATAGCCACCGCAATGTTGCCGATCGCATATTCCATCAAAAGATCCCAGCCAATGATCCATGCGATCAATTCTCCAAAAGATGCATAGGCATAAGTATAAGCACTCCCGCTCACTGGAATTCGCGAAGCAAATTCCGCATAGCACAAAGCAGAGAATCCACAACAAACCGCTGTAATGACAAACAAAAGCGATACGCCCGGGCCTCCCTGGTAAGAAGCATTTCCAATTGTTGAAAAAATGCCGGCGCCCACAACAGCAGCAATGCCCATGGCAGTAAGATCACGCACGGTCAATACTTTATTGAGTCCGGATGAAGAGTGAGTTGCATCCGAAAGTCCCGTTTGTGCATCAGCTAAAATGGCGGAAATACTTTTTTTACGAAAAAGAGGATTGGGCATATTTGGTAAACATTTACTGAACTAAATATAAAAATATAATTAACCGCCTTTTTTGAAGGGGCTGGAAAGATAAACAGGTTAATATGAAAAATACAAATCTTGTAAAAAATAATTGGAAATAGCTCTTTTGATATCTTGACTGCATGCATTTTCATAAAAAACAAAAATCAGAAATTAGACGATCATCAAGCCATCAATCCGATAGTTGGTCAAGAAGAATTCATAAAAAGTCAATGCATGTTGGCAAGGCAATTGTGATATAATATTTTTTTCTGTTTGGTAAATAAAGTAAATTCATCGTCATTCTATTTCGCGCAAATTTTTAATTCACCATATATTTTCACCACACAAATCCCAAACAATGGCAAAAAAAACAAAATGGGTAATCGATCCATCCCACAGTGAAATTGCATTTAAAGTAAGGCATCTTATGATCGTAAATGTAAAAGGGGTGTTTACCGAGTACAATGCAAGTATCTACACAACCGGGGAAGATTTTCTCACGGCCGAAGTAGACTTTTGGATGAATCCTAATTCTCTCGAAACCAAAGATGAGAAACGCGACGCGCATTTGAGAAGTTCCGATTTTTTCGATGTTGAGCATCATAAAGAAATTACATTTACTTCCAACACAATCGAAAAGGTTGATAATGACGGCAGCTATGAGCTATGGGGCGACCTCACTATCAAAGGCATTACTAAAAAGATTAAACTGAACGTCGAATTTGGAGGCGTTGCAAAAGATCCGTGGGGCGCCGAAAAAGCAGGCATCGCGATAAATGGAAAAATCAACCGCAAAGATTGGGATCTAAACTGGAATGCTACTCTTGAAGCCGGCGGCGTTTTGGTTGGAGACACGGTGAATATCAGCTGTGAAATTGAGTTATTAAAACAGGAAGAGGTGGACGCATAGATCACTTTTCCATTGAATATCAGGTAAAATCAAAAAAATATCAAAATCTGTAAAAATCATCTGTTAAATAGTAGTGGGAAAAGTGTAGTTTTGGCACCTTTTATTTTCATCAGGTAAAAAATATTTAAACAGGTAATTTTTAAGAATTTTGGAAAGACAAGTAACAAAAATTGGCGTGCTCACCTCTGGAGGCGATGCACCCGGAATGAATGCAGCGATACGCGCAGTTGTACGTACAGGAATTTATAACAATCTCGAGGTTTACGGAATTATGCGCGGATATTTGGGGATGATCGACGACGACATTTTCAAAATGGAAAGTAAAAGTGTCGCTAATATAATTCAGCGGGGTGGAACTATTTTAAAGACCGCAAGATGCAAGGAATTCTTCACTACAGAAGGTCGAAAAAAAGCATATGATAATTTAAAAAAACATGGAATTAATGGGCTGGTAATTATCGGTGGCGATGGCTCATTTAGAGGAGCGCAGATATTCAGCAAAGAATACGATATCCCCTGCATCGGACTTCCAGGCACTATTGATAAAGATATTGCCGGCACAGATTTCACCATCGGCTTTGATACTGCAGTAAATACTGCCGTGGAAGCCATCGATAAAGTTCGCGATACAGCTGATGCGCACGACAGGCTTTTTATAATCGAAGTAATGGGTCGTGATTCAGGCTACATTGCACTTCATAGCGGTGTGGCAACCGGTGCCGAAAACATTTTGATACCAGAACAAAAAACCGATGTGGAAGGCGTCATCAATGCATTGATGGAAAAGCACGGACGCAAGAAATTAGTTAATATTATCGTGGTTGCAGAAGGCGAAGCCTTTGGCGCAACAGAATTAGCAAAAATAATTACGCAAAGAATTCCGGAACAGGAAGTGCGTGTGACCACATTAGGGCATATTCAGCGCGGGGGAGCGCCCAGCTGTTTTGACAGGTTAATTGCAAGCCGCATGGGTTATTCCGCTGTCGAATGCCTGATTGAGAAAAGATTTAATGTGTTTATTGGGATCGTGAATAATAAAATGCACTACATTCCTCTAGACCAGGCAGTGAAAAAGAAACAAAAAATCAGCGAAGATTGGATGAAAATTGTAAAAATATTATCTTCTTAAAATATGCCGCAGGTGAATACCGTGCGGCATATTTCATGATGAGCAATAAATAATTATCTTACGAACTTTTCCTAAAAAACCAAACAGAACTAAAATAAATGTCAAAAAATATTACTAAGTACCTGCACCAGGAAATGGATAAAAAGGCTGGATACGACCATACAATAAAGCGGACGAAAATTGTCGCAACGATCGGGCCTGCCTGTGATAATTACGATGCGTTGGTAGAATTAGTGAAAGCGGGCGTCAATGTATTCCGGCTCAACTTTTCCCACGGAACGCAGGAAGACAAAGCCAGACTGATCGGATTGATCAGAGATATTAATAAATCGCTTCCATTTAATGTTGCCATACTTGCTGATTTGCAGGGTCCAAAATTGCGGGTTGGTGAAATTGAAAACAACGCTCTGCAAATCAATCCAGGAGATAAGCTGACATTTACAAATACAAAATGCATCGGTACAAAAGAAGAAATTTATGTAAGCTATCCTGATCTGTATAAAGATGTTGTCCCCGGCAATCTGATCATGATTGACGATGGCAAACTTGAGGTAAGGGTTATGAAAATTCTTCCTAATAATAATGTCGAAGTTGAAGTGGTGATGGGCGGTATTCTTTCCTCAAAAAAAGGATTGAATTTGCCTGACACGAAAATCTCTTTACCAGCGCTTACAGAAAAAGACCTTGATGATCTTGATTTTATTATCGATCAGAATGTTGACTGGATCGCACTTTCCTTCGTGAGAGAAGTAAAAGATATCATCGGCCTGAAAGATATTTTAAAAAGCAGGAACAGCAAATCGAAGGTAATTGCCAAGATCGAAAAGCCTGAAGCAGTTACAAACATCCGCGATATCATTATTGAGAGCGACGGAATCATGATCGCCCGTGGAGACCTTGGCGTAGAACTTCCCATCGAAAAAGTACCGCTAATCCAGAAGGAAATTATCCGCAAATGCATGCACCGTGCAAAACCCGTGATCGTTGCTACGCAAATGATGGAAAGTATGATTGATCGCATCAAGCCAAACAGAAGTGAGATAACAGACGTGGCCAATGCAGTGTTGGAAGGTGCAGATGCGCTCATGTTAAGTGGCGAAACGGCCACAGGAAATCATCCTACTTTGGTGATTCAAACGATGAGCAAAATAATCATGGAGATCGAAAAAACAGCCTATGATTATAATCGTGACGATATTTTGGCTCCGCAGCCCCATTCCCCTTCTTTTTTAAGCGATGCAATTTGCTACAGCGCCTGTAAATTAGCGCATGATGTAAATGCAGAAGCATTAATAGGAATGACACAAAGCGGTTACACAGGTTTTATGCTGAGCAGCTACCGGCCGAAATCCTTACTTTATATTTTTAGCAAAGAACCTTTTCTTATCAACCAACTGAGTTTGAGTTGGGGTGTCCGCGCCATTTTTTATGATGAAGAAGAAAGCCTCGATGATATCTTCTTCGATCAGATTGGAATCTTAAAAGAAAGAGGATTTCTTAAAACAGGCGATACGGTCGTAAACACGGGCAGTACGCCGGTTTCATTACATCTGCCGACCAATGTATTGAAGGTTACAAAAGTTACAGAATAATAATAAAACAGCAGTTTTAAATAATCAAAATGCCTGGCAATTGGAAACAATTCAAGCCAGGCATTTTTGTTTTGCGATTTTAATATAAATGCCTCAACTAATTTCAAATCTCAATTGGGAATTGAAACCCATCTTCCCTTCGAAGTCATTTATCTCTTTGATTATCTCTACTTTCATATTTCGATCTTTCTTATAATTGTTCTCATAATCCAAAATGTAGATTTTCATAGTTCTATTAATTACAAATGCCCACGTTCACTCTCAACTTTTTTGCTTGAATATTCCATTTCTACCTGTTGATCTTTAAGTACTTTTAAATCTTAAAACTTTTTAGATGAAAAAATTTGTTGCGATTACTTTTTTTATTTTATTCTCAATTGCGTCCTTCTCTCAAAACGCAGATAGCGCATGGTTTGTAAATAACTATACAAAATTGGAGCAATACATCCCAATGCGCGATGGCGTAAAATTGTTTACTTCAATTTATATTCCGAAAGATCAGATTACGAAGCATCCTTTCTTAATGACGCGGACACCATATTCCTGCGCGCCTTATGGTGAAGGCAAATTCATACAAATATGGAATTCCTATAAAATGGCTTATGCGAAAGAAAATTTCATCTTTGTAACCCAGGATGTAAGAGGACGATATATGAGCGAAGGCGACTTCGTTGATGTAAGACCTTTTAATAAAAATAAAAAAGGAAAAGAAATTGATGAAGCCAGCGATACATACGATGCGATCGACTGGCTGGTAAAAAATATTAAAAATAATAATGGAAAAGTAGGCGTCACCGGCACTTCCTATCCGGGGTTTTATTCAACAGAAGCGGCTTTGAGCGGACATCCGGCGTTAGTGGCAGTTAGCCCGCAGGCCCCGGTAACCGATTGGTTTATGGGTGATGATTTCCATCATAAAGGTGCTTTTTTTATCATGGACGGATTCTCCTTTTATCCGTTTTTTGGCACGCCTCATCCAAAGCCTTCCACCACTTACACAAGTGGGTTTTCATTTCAGTCGGATGATAACTACAATGCCTACCTGAAAACCGGGGCCTTAAAAAACTTTGCAAAATTAACCGGCGATAGCATCAAATTCTGGAAAGACTTGTATGATCATCCAAATTATGATTCATGGTGGCAAGCCCGCAATGCGCGAGCCGGACTCTATAACGTAAAACCCGCGATGCTTTGGGTTGGTGGCCTCTTTGATGCTGAAGATTGCTTCGGCGCGTGGAATTCTTACAAAGCGAATGAAAAACAAAGTCCTCAAACCAACAGCAGAATTGTGATGGGCCCATGGTATCACGGACAATGGGGCCGCGAAGGCAGCTTTCTTGGCAATGTAAGATTCGCCAGCAATACTTCTGCCTATTTCCAGGACAGCATAGAAATTCCTTTCTTTAATTTTTACCTTGAAGGAAAAGGAAATGCTCCAAATATATCTGAAGCGACCATTTTTTTTACTGGCGAAAACAAGTGGAAAAAATTTGACGTGTGGCCTCCAAAAAATGTAGAAGAACAAAATCTTTACCTGGGGCCAAACGGAAAATTATTTTTAAATAATAAAAATGAGATAACATCAACGAACAACCGAAGATCAGCTGATGCCTTTGATGAATACACAAGTGATCCGGCGCATCCTGTTCCCTATACGCAGGATGTTCATTTCCGTAGGACAAGAGAATATATGACCGACGACCAGCGATTCGCATCCCGCAGACCAGATGTGCTAACTTATGAAACCGATATTTTGGATAACGATATCACGCTTGCAGGGCCGGTAATAGCAGATCTTGCTGCTTCGATTTCTACAACCGATGCTGATTTTGTTGTGAAATTAATAGATGTTTTTCCGGATGATTTTAAATATTCTGCCGATGAAAAAGGAAATGAAAAAGACTATCCTATGGGAGGTTATCAAATGCTGGTTCGTGGAGAAATCATGCGCGGAAAATTCAGAAATAGCTTTGAAAAGCCGGAACCGTTTGTGCCGGGAAAAGTTAGCGAAGTAAAATGGGAGCTTCCGGATGTGGCGCATACATTTTTAAAAGGTCACCGGATTATGATCCAGGTTCAAAGCAGCTGGTTTCCGCTAGTTGACCGCAATCCTCAAAAGTTCATAGATATTTATAAGGCAGACGATAGTGATTTTCAAAAAGCAAATATTCGAATTTATCATGATGGGAATTATCAGAGCAAAATCATACTTCCTGTTTTAAAATAAATAAAAACTCATTTATGTAACTGAATCTTTTTTCCAATTCGCTTTTCCATCTTTTAATGCATTTAAATAAAACAGAAATATGAAACGGACTTTGAATTTTATTCTCCTTTTGATTGTTATTTCGTCGTGTGGGCGACTCACGGCGCAGAGCAATAATTTCGTAAAGGAAAATTTCAAAAAAATAGATACTACGATTACCATGCGTGATGGCGTCAAACTTTATACGATCATTTATATTCCAAAGGATCAATCACAACAACATGCGTTTCTGATGGAGCGCACGCCCTATTCAGTTGCGCCTTATGGTGAGGATCATTATGCGCGAAGCCTGGGTCCGAATGCGGAATTAATGAAAGAAAACTACATTTTCGTTTACCAGGATGTTCGCGGCCGGTACATGAGTGAAGGAGTCAACCTGGAAGTAACCCCATTCATCCCAAACAAAAAAGATAAAACACAAGTGGATGAAAGCAGCGACACGTATGATACAGTTGATTGGTTATTAAAAAATATTCAAAATAATAACGGCCGGGTTGGATTGTATGGAATTTCATATCCGGGATTTTATGCGACAGCGAGTTTGCCCGATGCGCATCCTGCAATAAAAGCCGTAAGCCCGCAGGCGCCGGTTACTGACGAATTTATTGGAGATGACGCCAATCATAACGGTGCTTTTTTTCTGCTGGATAATTTTGACTTCATGAATTATTTTGGAAAAGAAAGAAGCGGGCCGGTACAAGATTATGGATCGCAAATTTTTGATGCAAAAATTCGGGATGCCTACAATTTTTTCCTAAAACTTGGCCCGATAAAAAACACACAATCTCCTCAATATTTCAATCGCAAAAGCTACATATGGAATGAATACCTGGCACATGATACTTATGATAATTATTGGAAAAGCAGAAACATAAGGCAATACCTGAAAAATATAAAAGTGCCTACATTGGTGGTCGGTGGCTGGTTTGACGCGGAAGACCTGTTCGGATCTTTGCACACTTATGAAGCAATTGAGACACAAAGCCCCGACAATAAAAATCTTCTCGTAATGGGCCCGTGGACACATGGTGCATGGGCGCGCGGCGTTTGGGACAAGTTTGGAACTTATGATTTTGGAAGCAATACCAGTAAATTTTTCCAGGACAGCCTGCAGACTGTTTTCTTCAATTATTATTTGAAAGATAAAGGTGATTTTAATATTGCGAAAGCAACGATGTTTCAAACAGGGTCCAATGAATGGAAAACTTATGATTCCTGGCCACCAAAAAATGTGAGGCCTTTTTCACTTTACCTTAAAGAGAATCACAGCCTTTCATTTGAAGCAAAACGGGCGCCTTCAAAAAATAATATCGCCTATGATGAATATGTAAGCGATCCATCAAATCCTGTTCCTTATACCAATGGAATTTATGGCCGGAGAAATAATGAATACATGGTCGAAGACCAACGATTCGCGGCATCAAGACCTGATGTTTTGGTTTATGAAACCGTCGCGCTTAATAAGGATATGACCATAAGCGGAAAAATTGTTGCAGATCTTTTTGTAAGTCTTTCCACAACAGATGCAGATTTTATCGTGAAACTAATTGACGTATTACCTGACAATGAAGTTACACCTGCATCTTTGCCCAAAGGCACTGTCATGGCCGGTTACCAACGACTGGTACGTGCGGAAGTGATGCGTGGAAAATTCAGAAACAGTTATGAAAAACCCGAACCATTTGTGCCGGGAAAAATCAGTGAAGTAACAATTAATCTGAATGATGTGGATCATGTTTTTAAAAAGGGACACAAAATAATGGTACAGGTTCAAAGCTCCTGGTTTCCTCTGATCGATAGAAATCCGCAAAAATTTTTGCGCATCCCTGACGCGGATGAAAATGACTTTCAAAAATCAACCATTCGCCTATACCACGATGGGAGCCATATTTCTAAAATATCGCTCCCATTGGCGCCATAGGTATTCTATATCGCAATTTTTGACACCTAAAATATTCATCGCAATCATCAAAAAATTCCAATGAAAAAAATCTATTCCATCTTCGCATTATTTTTTAGTATTAATGCGTTTGCGCAGACCACTAACGTAGTGACCATTGTGCCAAGACCCGTCGAATTACAGATGCATTCAGGCAACATCAACCGTTAATAAATCAACAGTTATTATCGCAGGACAAAGTGCGAGGCACGAAGCAGATATGCTTAACGTTTATCTGAAACAATTGTACGGATTTTCTCTTCCTGTACAAACCAAGCTCAAAGATCAGAAGCAACATAACCGCAATTGTTTTTGAATTGACAAAAGGCACGGAAAGAAAAGATGCGTATCAACTTGAAGTAGGGCCTAAAAAAATACTGATTACCAGCGCGGGAAATGAAGGATTATTTTATGGCTACAAACACTTTTACAATTATTTCCGGACCAGGTTTCGGAAAATCAAAACGGAACATATGAGATACCTCAACTTTCTGTAAAAGATTATCCACGATTTCAATATCGCGGAATGCATCTTGATGTTGGACGACATTTCTTTGGAGTTGAGTTTATAAAAAAATATCTTGATTACCTGGCTTATCATAAGTTTAATAATTTTCACTGGCATTTAACTGAAGATCAGGGTTGGAGAATTGAAATAAAAAGATATCCGAGGCTTACTTCCGTCGGTGCTTTCAGAAATGGAACTATCATTGGCCATTTTCCAGGTACCGGCAATGACAACACAAGAGAAGGTGGTTTCTATACACAGCAGCAGGTTCGGGAAATTGTAAAATATGCACAGGATCGGTTCATTACGATCATTCCGGAAATTGAAATGCCCGGCCACGCATCTGCAGCAATTGCTGCCTATCCGGAACTAAGTTGTTTTCCAAAAGAGTCAACAATGATATCAGCTAAGACGGCATGGAGTGGTCCACGCACAGGTAAGCAGGTTCAGCAGACGTGGGGCGTGTTTGACGACGTTTTTAATCCATCAGAATATACCTTTAAATTTCTCGAGAATGTGCTTGACGAAGTGATGCAATTATTTCCTTCCAAATACATCCACATCGGCGGAGATGAATGTCCCAAAACAAATTGGAAGCGTTCCGCCTTTTGCCAAAAACTTATTAAGGATAAGAATTTAAAAGATGAGCATGGTCTTCAGAGTTATTTCATACAACGGATTGAAAAATACCTGAACAGCAAAGGAAGAAATATCATCGGATGGGATGAAATATTGGAAGGCGGACTTGCCCCAAATGCAACAGTAATGAGCTGGCGCGGTGAAGCGGGTGGTATTGCTGCTGCCAAAGAAAAGCACGATGTCATCATGACACCGACTACTTATTGCTATTTGGATTATGCTCAAAATAAGAACACAGATAGCGTTACTATCGGAGGATTTCTTCCCTTGGACAAAGTATATAATTATGAGCCTTTTCCAAAAGAATTGACTGCCGACGAAGCCAAATATATCTTAGGCGCACAGGGGAATGTTTGGACAGAATATATGAGCAATCCTAAGAAAGTAGAATACATGGTTTTCCCGCGCATGACTGCATTGAGCGAAGTCCTTTGGTCCCCGAAGGAAAGCAAAGATTGGAATTCTTTTTCTGCGTCACTACCGGCCATCTATAAACGCTATGAGGTTTGGGGAGCAAATTATTGCAACACCAATGCAGATGGCAGCGAAGGAAAATAAATTCGGGCTGCTCAGACTACGATTTGTTAAACAAGAAAAGTTTTGAGCTGAAAAATAATTAGTCGTTTTTGAAAAAGGCTGTGAACCGAAGATTCGCAGCCTTTTTCATGCGATTATTAGGCAAAGATGTTACAGAGCGATTCTAAGAATTTCTCAACAATTCGAAAAACTATATTATGGCTTGTCTGCGCTTCTAATAAAGCTGCATAGAAATGGCTACGCAAACTATGGCAATTTTTTTAGATCTCTACATACCCATAGGCATTTTAAATCCTGAATTCACCAGAAAAAAAAAGAAATTGCTACATTTTGACTTGTGAGAATAAATGCGGATTGGATTTCCGCTGAGCGAGTTTCGTCGATCGAACTTTGAAAAATTTCCCATCAGTTTCGGGCACAAAAAAACCCTTCCGATATAATCGGAAGGGTTTAAATAAATATGGCGGCTACCTACTCTCCCACATTGTTGTGTAGTACCATCGGCCATGAGGGGCTTAACTTCTCTGTTCGGTATGGGAAGAGGTGAACACCCTCGGCAAAACCACCATAAAGAGGTAATGTTGAATTATAAATGATAAATGTAGAATGAGATTGCTCAAGGCTACTGGCATTTACAACCAACAAATGATTTTGTTGAGTTTGATTACAAATTAAATTCTGTAATCAATAATAAATTAACATAAAGGGAAAGTTGTAATACCAATAAAAAAAAGATAAAGCTTACGGGCAATTAGTACTACTCGGCTTTGACATTACTGCCTTTATACCTGTAGCCTATCAACGTCATAGTCTTTGACGACCCTTAAAAGAAAACTCATCTTGAGGTTGGTTTCACGCTTAGATGCTTTCAGCGTTTATCCTGTCCGTACATAGCTACTCTGCACTGCACCTGGCGGCACAACAGATACACCAGCGGTACGTACGACCCGGTCCTCTCGTACTAAGGTCATGTCCTCTCAATTTTCTAACGCCCATCACAGATAGGGACCGAACTGTCTTGCGACGTTCTGAACCCAGTTCACGTGCCACTTTAATCGGCGAACAGCCGAACCCTTGGGACCTTCTCCAGCCCCAGGATGTGACGAACCGACATCGAGGTGCCAAACCTCACCGTCGATATGAGCTCTTGGGTGAGATCAGCCTGTTATCCCCAGAGTACCTTTTATCCTTTGAGCGATGGCCCTTCCATACAGAACCACCGGATCACTTTAGCCGACTTTCGTCCCTGCTCGGCTTGTTGGCCTCACAGTCAAGCTCCCTTATACTAATACGCTCTATGTACGATTACCAACCGTACTGAGGGAACCTTTGCAAGCCTCCGTTACTTTTTAGGAGGCGACCACCCCAGTCAAACTACCCACCATGCACTGTTTCCCGTTAGGGATTAGATTCTAAATGTTTAAAGGTTGGTATTTCAACGTTGACTCCACAATGGCTGGCGCCACTGCTTCACAGTCTCCCAACTATCCTACACATCAAAAATTCAAAATCAATGCAAAGTTGTAGTGAAGGTTCATGGGGTCTTTCCGTCCCGTGACGGGTAACCGGCATCTTCACCGATACTACAATTTCACCGGGCTCGTGGAGGAGACAGTGTACAACTCATTAGACCATTCGTGCAGGTCGGAACTTACCCGACAAGGAATTTCGCTACCTTAGGACCGTTATAGTTACGGCCGCCGTTTACTGGGGCTTCAGTCAGAAGCTTTGCATTGCTGCGAACATCCTTCCTTAACCTTCCAGCACCGGGCAGGTATCAGGCTCTATACGTCATCTTTCGATTTTGCAGGGCCCTGTGTTTTTGCTAAACAGTTGGTTGTACCATTTTACTGTGACCGCATCGCTGCGGTACGCTTTATCCCGAAGTTACAGCGTTAATTTGCCTAGTTCCTTCTCCACGGCTCACCCGAGCGC
>CAVPNF010000014.1:0-22500 GCA_963706775.1 uncultured Chitinophagaceae bacterium | reverse complement strand
GGTCAACGCTTTGAAAGCTGCACGCGTTTCAGGGCGGAAAAGAGCATCGTTCACCCAACGTTCTGGTTTATAGACATCCAATTCAGTAGGCATCACATTAAAATCGCCAGTAAGAATTACCGGAACATCTGAGGCAAATAGTTCGGAAGCATGCTCAGTAAGCCTTTGAAACCACCGTAACTTATAATCGAACTTCGGGCCAGGTGCAGGATTGCCATTCGGCAAGTAAAGACAGCCTATAATTAGATCATTCACTTTTGCCTCAATATAGCGACTGTGAAGATCTTCGGGATCGCCGGGAAGTGCGCGCCTTATTTCCTCTGGTGGTGCATCCCGCGAAAGAATCGCTACCCCATTCCAACTTTTTTGTCCGTGCCAAATAGCGTAATAGCCCGCATCTTTGATAGCCTGCTCAGGGAATTTCTCCTGCGGCGCCTTCAGTTCCTGGAGGCACGCCACATCAGGTGCCTCCTCTTCAAGCCAGCGAAGTAACACCGGCAAACGGCCATTGACCCCATTGACATTGTAAGTAGCTATTTTCATAAAAAAGAATTGTTGAAAATGAAAGACAAACTTAAAACTTTAAGAAGAATTCTCAGCGGCATTTTTAGCATATCGCACAACAAGCCTTTTTATCAGTAAGACGAAATAGTATTAATTATCAAAAACTACATTATAGCTTATATGGAGATCAGCAACACGGATGGTATATCCAAGCAAAATATTTGTAGCAGATTGTTATCAAAAAAAACTTCCGAAGTTTTCAGGCTTCGGAAGTAAGATTCATGTGTAAGAATCTGTTTTTATCGCAAGATATATTTCTATCTTTTTTGCAATTTTCCAGTGAAGTTAAAATCGTCATTTGCGATGGTAACATAATACATGCCTGTAGTTAGCGGTGCATTATTTACCGGGATTGCATTGCTTCCTTTCACGACATCAATAGATTTGCTGTAAACTGTTTGTCCATTGGAATTACGGATCAATAGAGTGGCTGTAGTAGTCCGTGGCGCAGTGAACGAAGCTGTAAAGTTATTAACAACCGGATTAGGGAAAAGTTGGAAAGAACTGGTCGTAGCGCTCAAAGAAAGCTTGATCACAGATGAGAAAGAAAACTTACCATTTTTATCTATTTGCTTCAATTTATAGTATACACTGTTGGCTGAAGAAGCGATACGATCCTGGTAGCTATAATTTTTTGTTGTGTAGCTGGTGCCGGCCCCTGCCACTGTAGCAGCAAGTTCAAAGTTATTTCCATCAAAACTTCTGAATAATTCAAAACGGTCGTTATTCAATTCCTGGCTGGTCTGCCATTTAAGAGTAGCTACCCCGTCGGAGTATGTACCATCAAAAGAAGATAGTTGTATCGGCAAAGGACCACCGGATGCAACTCTAAGGGTATAATCGTTGAAGAAAATACAATCAGGATTTGCAAGTCCTGTTTGCGAAGTTGATACTACAAGCCTGTAAGTGTATCCATTCATATCATTAACTACATTGTCAATCTCATAACCTATTTTATACTGACCGTTTACAAATGTCGCCTGATCTCCGTTGGTAATATCATCAAAAGTGATGCCCCCGTCAGAGCTCAATTCCCATTTATACCATGTATTTTTTTGAGTGTTGTCTGTAATTGTAAACTGTGGTGAAACAGTATTTCCTTCTGTGATCACATTTGGTCCATCAACAACGATTCTCGACTCACAAACATTAATAGAGATATCGTCAAGTCCCAAATCATTTCCACCGGCAATCTGAGTGGCATTTATCACCTGAAGATTTACAATTTCAGAAGTGGCGGTAAACTGACCGCCAACCTTATGCCATTGATTGTCATAAGGAATAGGACCCGAATTACCGATGGTCACGCCATTTACAACAAATGATATATTAGGAGCGGCATCGTCGGTGGTCGGCTGGGCTGGCATCATGTTGATTACCCAAGCGGAAAACTCGTATGTAGCGTTTGTGCAAACTGGTATATTTTTAATTTGATAAAATATTGGACTATAGCCCTGGTTAGGCGCACCATTAACTGCCATGAAATAACTTCCGTCACCACCCGTATGATCTTTGGCCTTCCAAATAGGTGTGTGAAGACAATTTGAACCGCTCGCATCACCCATTATTTTAAGTAATGAATACGTAAACTCCGGTTGCATTCCATTTGACTTATCCGTGTAGTTATAATCCGAGCAGGGGTAGATATTACCACTTGGCGCAGAGCAACCTTCCAGTTTATTTCCCACATTGCCATTTGGATTATAACTGTTACTTCCTGATTGCAGGCAAGCTGCTGCATTCGTGTTATTAGTAATAAACGGGGCACTAAAAGTACCGCGCGCTCCTAAGAGATTGGGGCCTTTATTCCCTCCACACAAAGTTCCCGTTTGAGCTGTGGATAATTGATAACTGCATATAGATATTACAGCTAATAAAAAAGTGTTGAATTTTTTCATTCCTTTTGGTTTAGAGTTAAATAATCGGCTAACAAAAGATTAGATTGTAAGTCTTTGGCTTTCAACAGAGGAATGAGGAAGAATTATTTTTTAGAAAATTAGCTTTGGTTGTTTTCGGAGGATGATAAAACCTGGCATTAATTAAGCAGGTTCTGAGCTTGGAAAAACAAAAATAAGGAAGTTTTTTTTAAATCCAAACCTTTAACTACCTTTTTTTAATAAACTTGTCCACGGTCCAAAACAACAACAAAATTTATCAAAAGCCTTTACCACCGGTATATCACAAGATATTTGTAATCGATGTTTATTTCGAATCATCGATTTCAGCACCAATACCCCCCTGATCCCATCGGAAAGGATTTTCCCCAAATTGCCGCGGTCTAAGAATAAATCACAATTTTTGAATTGAGAATTTTCCTGAGCACTGCCATCTGCCACAACACCGCGACAATTTGGAAAATGTATCCCCTGGCTTTTCCGGATCAATTATCTTTCATGAAGGGAAGTCTAACAACTATCATTATGATTCACAATCTTTTAATCTAATTAATCATCCCCTATGCGCTTTAGTACATCACTTTGATCAATTTTACTTCTCCATTGGGTTTTGTAATTTCAAGCTGGTATATTCCATGAGCCAAATTATAATCCCACTTAAGGTTTTCAGAACCGTTCCCTTCTGATCTTTCTACCTGCTTGCCGGCAATTAGTTGACCCAATGAATTCAATAACCTGATATTATATCTGCCCGCTGGCTGGCTTGTAAATTTCAAATTAATAATGCCGTTAACAACCGGGTTTGGATACACGCTGATCTCAGCAGCAATATTAGCCATTTGCACTTTCACAATCTCTGTGTAATTTATTTTCCCATTTTTATCAATACTTTTTATCCTGTAATAATTATACCCTGGAAAAGGCTGTTTGTCTAACCAATTATAACTTCCTGTTCCTAAATTTCCAGCAAGGACTGTTGCAACACTTGAGAAGCTATTCCCATCAATAGATTTCTCGACTTCGTATTGCTTCATATTGCTTTCGTTTTCTACTTTCCACTCTATAGCAATGTCTGCGCCTTTAGCATATCCTTTCACCGACACAAATGTAACTGGCAACGCTACGGCTGTTTTATAGACAATCCTGAATCTGTTTGTCGCATAGGATGCAGCAACATTAGTCACGGCAAAATCAAGAGTGGTCGTTCCGTCAGGTATCAACGCCTTTCGGGTTTTAAGATAAAGATCTTCGACATAACCCTGAACGGGTGATGAGACATTAGACGCAATAAACTCGAAACGATAGTTTTGTACTTTTACACTTGTAAGGCTATAAAAAACAGTATCCTGCTCTTTTGGAATTTGCCTGCGTTCAACAATAAGATCCTTTCCTCCGGATTTAATAGATAGATTTTCTGAGCTATTAAAGATCTTCTTTCCATCCATGCCATCAATACCGTTTGAATAACCAGCGCTGAACTGCTGTAAGGTGCCATCTGCGAGCGTTTTAGTTCCATCAGCATTTATAATATATAGATTGGTGCGTAAAAGTTCAGTTCTGTCGGCCTGCCCCTCTGGCCTGAAGAAAGTGGGAAAGCCAGTATTTACATTTGCCTTCGATTGTTCCTTTATTATCAAGTTCCCTGAATTTCCAGCACTGTTTTGAATGAAAAATGCCTGCCCGCTTTGAATGTAATTATTAGACAATCCAGAACCAGGAACCTCAATAAAGTCCCCACCCGGATTGAGCTGAGTGTAAGTCTGATAAGCGCCGTAGCCATAAGCACCTCCAAGGTTTGAATTCCACACTATAAAGAAATTATCATCAGCAGCCGGAGCCCATGTTTTATCGGCTATTACTTTTTTCATATCGATCGCAGCGGCAAAAGGATTTCCGATAGAAGTAAATGTATTTGGCGCAGCCGTTACCGCCAATGTATTGGTACCTGCATTCAACTGGCCTGTTGTTCTCAAAGTGGTAGCATTGGCACTCGTAATGCTTTTTCCATCGACGCTTCTGTCTCCCCGCACGAATAACATATAGCCTTTTTGATTAAATATCGGAATGGAAGGATTCACAATTCCTATCCAACTCAATGCTGAAGACGCATCATAATATTTCATCGAGGGTGATGGGGATTCGATATCAAAGCCTACAGGAATACCGCCCAGTCCTGTGATTTGTGTTCCATAGCCGGGATGAGTATTGGCGCCGGGTGCATCACCTTCCATCCAGCTTTGCTTAACGGTCTGGCCTGTTGTAGGTGTTGCAAGGAATTCCCACGCTTTAAGATGTTGGCCAGGTTTGTTGCCAATATTTATATAACGCTCAACTGTCACATTCCCTGTAATAATATTCGTAGTGTTCATTACTCCAACATTTGCTGTGGTAAGTGCATTCGAAAGCAATGTGACATTATTTCCCGTATTCAGTTTGCCATTTGCATTGCCAAATAATAAATTCCCGGAAATTTTTAAAGTATCGCCTGCCGTGTTGGCAACATTCAGAGACGTGGGATTGCTAACAATTAAATTCTGAACGGTATTATGTTCAAAAGCACTGCCTCGAATCCCCTGTGCAGCTGGTCCGTTAAATTCAATCGTGCCATTAGTTGCATCAAATATTCCCAAATTATTCACAGTGCCCGCTATCTGTAATTTTCCGGGACTGACAATCAAATGGCCATTGGCTGTGATATTCAAATTTTGTACAGACGCAGTTCCTACCAGAGTTGGGTCATAACTAATTCCTTTTGGAATGGTAACCGTCCCAAGGCAATTAGCCGATGAAGGTAATTGACCATTGGACCAGTTAACCGGGTTCGACCAATCATTAGTGAATTTACCTTCCCAAAGGTTGTTAATCCTTACTACTCCCCCATCTGATAACGCCAGATCGCAAACGCTGCCGGCCACCTTAGAATAAACCCGGTAAGAAGCAGACTGGGAAATATCTGAAATTGTTTGCGTGGTGCCGTTTCCCGGAATTGTTGTGCCCGGTGTAGTAGCAAAATCATCATATGATACTTCCCAATGATCGACTGTTCCTGTATTTCCGGTTAATGTAAGAACAGCCGGATCGCCAATACATATTTCAGGAGAAGAAAGTGTCCCTCCCGTTGGCTGAGCAGTAACTATAATCGTGCCTTTCAAAGTATCAGAGTGGCAATCGCCGGTTGCAATAGCCAGGTAATTGTAAGTGCCTGCCGCAGTTGGCCGCCCAAAAATTCTAAGTGCATTACCAACTGGTACTGGGTTACCCGAGACCCCATCGGGAAGTCCGACATAGTGAGCACCTGTCGCATTTACAACGCTGTAGGTAATGTCTTGAATAGATGAACTGATACATATTTTTTGTGACATCGTTTCAAGGGAAGAGGTAAGTGTAACCTTGGGATTTGGTTTAACTGTCACTTGCCCACTTGCCGATGCCCCGGTCACAGTTCCACAGGTCGTCGTAATTGTATATGGAAAAGTTCCTGCAGCAGTAGGCACCCCAATAATGGTAAAATTGCGGCCATCCCATGTTGAAGAAAGCCCGGAACCCGGAGGAAAGATCACTGTAGGTCCTGAAAGTCCGCTGCCCACCAGATAAGAAATAGGTTTAATTGAATCACCAAGGCAAACGACTTGGTTGTCCAGACCCGGAGCTCCATTATAAGCCACAAAAGGAGAAAGTGTTGCAAATGAAATGTCATCAAGGGCAAAATCATTACCTGTAGCATCATTTACAAGATTTCTTATTGAAATCACTGCTGTAGTTGTCGTAGGCCCTGAAGTCCAGTTGCCGTAGAAACGGCCCGCCGCCGGCCAGGTGTTGGTATTGTCATTCACGCCGGCAATAAGATCAGCTACAGTACCTACTTGCCCATCGTTCGTCTGCCCGGCAACAATATTAAACTGAAGTTGCGCATAGGGGAAAACATTATTCAGACTCATTGCCCATGCGGAGAAATAATAGGTAGTGTTCGGTTTGACAGTGACCGTTTGCTTCCATACTACCAAGGTATTTCCATGTCCATTTACTGCCATAAAGTTTCCTGTTCCAGACGTATGATCGCGCCCCCAGAAATTATTGTGGATATTTTGCGCGTCTGTGGTAATTGAGTATCCATTATTCCCGGTATCATCAATTAATTCATTATTTACTCCTGGTAAATCTTGTTTATATGCATAGTCACTACTAAAACTGCCATCATTTCCGAGGCTAAAGTCACCGTTCGTTACCAACTCACGCGCGATATCAATTTCTGCAGTTGCCACACAGCCTTGTGCATTGGTTGTAGAAACATAATAGGTTCGGGCGAGATCAACGATTACAGATTTAGTGCTTTCCCCGGTACTCCAGGAATAGTTCGTGGCGTCAGGATCTGCAATTAGCGTCACCCTATTTGGAACGGCACAGTAGTCAGCAATAATTTTTACCTGTGGCGCTGGATTTACGGTAATTCCAATCTGAGCCGAAGAAGTACAACCCAAACCATTTTTACTAGTCGCAGTATAAACCTTTGCACCGGAAGTTAATGGTTTTGCGTAAACAGTTGCGATGGGAGTTACACCATTATAAGGCGTTGTTGCCTCAGGATTTGTAAATAGATCAGTAGCGGGTGACCATATAACAGGTACTGACTGATCCGGGACATGGTAGTAAATTTTGATTGACCATGAGTTAAAAGTTCCTGCAGAATTAGCACCCGATCCCCCATCTCTTACACTGAATATCCAGTTGCCATTAGGCACACTGTATAAATTGGTAAATGATTTAATAAATGGAGTATTAGCTCCGGGCACAATGTTAGCTCCCCTTATACCGATAACACCCTGTGGGGCAAAAGGCATAGCATTATATGGTGCTGTTCCAAAAGTTTGAATCGGATTAGGAGAAGTGCTGTTAATAATTGTATTGCTAAAATTAACTCCCGGGCGGGCATTAGCCAGATTCAACACACTACCATTTGGAGCCTTTAAATTAATATTCAAATCCGCATCAACCGGATGGGTAATGTCAAACTGAACACTTATACTGTCAATAATTGCCGCTGGGTCAATTCCGGAGATATTTAACGAACTCATAGTTCCGACAGGACTATTATCGGGTATTATAGATGCAGGAGACACTAAAGTAGAAGAGTTAGTCGCAACGCCATTTGCTACACCATTTTTTATGGACGACAACGGAATAATGGTTCCAATACAAGACGTAATGTTGGACGAAGGCGAGATAATAACAGGTAAAGGAATTGCTTGTATCGTTAACTTTTTAGTAGCTGAAACCACGACAGATCCGCATGAAGTCCCTACCCCGTTCGCCGTCAGGGTGAGTATTACAGAACCAGCTAAACTATCTGCCGCACTTGGCAAATAAATGGCACCGGTAATGTTATTTGCGTTTATCCAGATTCCGGTACCACTTGATGACCACAATATAGAACTTGAATTAGGGGCAAGAGCTCCACTCGTAATATTTATTCCACCTGCACTATAACAAGCCGAGGTATCCTTACCCGCAAATGCTGTAGGTGCAGGATCTACCGAAATCAATACGGAAGCAGAGGGGATTGCACCGCAATTTCCACTTTGAACGACTGCTCTGAAATAAGTGGAAGTCGTTAATGACCCCATCATTGCACCAGGCAACACACTCGCAGTACTTGCAATGTCGGACAAATTCATAGTGAATGCCACATCGGTTGATCTTTGCCATTTAACGACACTTCCATTATTCCCGTTTAAGACGATATCGGACGGAGTACTACCTGAACAGATGGTTTGGGCTGAAGATACTGTTCCGGCGATGGTTGTTGGAGATACAGTTATCGTTATTGCGTTTGAATTTACAGAATTACATACACCGCTTTGTATCACAGCTCTAAAATATGTTGGAGCTGTCAATGCCCCGATTTGAGCACCGCTTAATGTTGAATTTGCTGAGGCTGTAATATCTGCAACACCGGTTGTGAATGCCGCATCACTTGCTCTTTGCCACTTAACAACATTGCCGACATTTCCGCTTATAGTCATATCAGCAGGATTACTTCCTGAACAAATAAGTTGGTCAGCAGAAACAGTTCCGGCTACTGAAACAGGGTTTACGGTAACAGTTACGGTTGCTGAATTTACAGAATTACATACACCGCTTTGTATCACAGCTCTAAAATATGTTGGAACTGTCAATGCTCCGATTTGAGCACCGCTTAATGTTGAATTTGCTGAGGCTGTAATATCTGCAACACCGGTTGTAAATGCTGCATCGGTAGCCCTTTGCCACTTAACAACATTGCCGACATTTCCGCTTATAGTCATATCAGCAGGATTACTTCCTGAACAAATAAGTTGGTCAGCAGAAACAGTTCCGGCTACTGAAACAGGATTTACGGTAACAGTTACGGTTGCTGAATTTACAGAATTACATACACCGCTTTGTATCACAGCTCTAAAATAGGTTGTGGCTGTCAATGCCCCGATTTGAGCACCGCTTAATGTTGAATTTGCTGAGGCTGTAATATCTGCAACACCGGTTGTAAATGCTGCATCGGTAGCCCTTTGCCACTTAACCACATTGCCAATACTTCCGTTTATATCTATATCTACAGGATTATTTCCTGAACAAATAAGTTGGTCAGCAGAAACAGTTCCTGCTACTGAAACAGGATTTACGGTAACAGTTACGGTTGCTGAATTTACAGAATTACATACACCGCTTTGTATTACAGCTCTGAAATAGGTTGTGGCTGTCAACGCTCCGATTTGAGCACCGGTTAATGTTGAATTTGCGGAGGCTGTAATATCGGCAACACCGGTTGTGAATGCCGCATCACTTGCTCTTTGCCACTTAACCACATTGCCAATACTTCCGTTTATATTTATATCTACAGGATTATTTCCTGAACAAATAAGTTGGTCAGCAGAAACAGTTCCTGCTACTGAAACAGGATTTACGGTAACAGTTACGGTTGCTGAATTTACAGAATTACATACACCGCTTTGTATTACAGCTCTGAAATAGATTGTGGCTGTCAACGCTCCGATTTGAGCACCGGTTAATGTTGAATTTGCGGAGGCTGTAATATCGGCAACGCCGGTTGTGAATGCCGCATCACTTGCTCTTTGCCACTTAACCACATTGCCAATACTTCCGTTTATACTTATATCTATAGGAAAACTTCCTGAACAAATAGTTTGATCAGCAGAAACAGTCCCTGCTACTGAAATTGGAAATACAGCAACTTTTGCAACGGATGAATACTGCTGAAGACAATAACCGCTAAGCACTGCTGCTCTGAAATAAGTAGAGTCATTTAAAGGTCCAATATCACCGCTATTTAATGTACTGGTAGTATTGCTTATGGATATAACCCCTGTTGTAAATGTTGCATCATTTGATTTTTCCCACCTTATTACCTCTCCCACGTTTCCGGTTAAAATAATGTTTGCAGGTGTGGTATTATAGCAAATACTCTGATTGGCGCTTAAAGCTCCACCTACTGTTGTAGGATTTACTTTTACATTTTGTACCATAGGTGAAGAAGCCGTACAACCAACTCCATTGGAATAGTTAACGGTAATTGTCTGATCTCCCGCAGTTGACCATGTCACATTTACAGTGTTTGTATTGGAAGGTCCGGTAATAGTTCCTCCTGAGGGTATATTCCATACATAATCATAATTACCTGCTTCGGTGGAGTAAGTATTTCCAGTTGAATTGATACATACTTCCGGTACGGCCGTAACGAAGGTTGGTTTTATTGTGCTTGTGGTAGCAGCAACCGTAGCAGGTATAGCTGCAGCACAGCCTGTAACCGGATCATTATAATTAACAGCTATTGATTTTGCACCCGGCGTATTGTCCCAATCAATAGTGACTGTATTGCTGGTTTCGCTCCCACCCACAACGGTTCCTCCCGTAATTGTCCAAGTATAATTATTCTTTCCAGTTTCTGTTGAAAAAACGTCACCAGTCACCCCTTGGCAGATTGTGGCTGAACCATTTACAGTTATTGTTGGCAACGGATTAACTATCACCGTTACGGCCTTAATTACATCTGAACATCCTGAACCTGTTGTTCCTTTTATATAATATGTTCCAGATGTGGTTACTGCATTCGGGTTTGCCAACGTAGCTGTTCCCCCTGAATTTGTATAATAACTGAAGGTCAAACCCGCAGTTGAACCCGCCGTTATCGCCCCGGCTGTTATATCAACGGCCGATGGATAACATACTGCCGAAGGATTTGTGATTGTCAAAGTTGGCAACGGATTCACTATTACTGTTACGGCCTTAATTACATCTGAACATCCTGAACCTGTTGTTCCTTTTATATAATATGTTCCAGATGTGGTTACTGCATTCGGGTTTGCCAACGTAGCTGTTCCCCCTGAATTTGTATAATAACTGAAGGTCAAACCCGCAGTTGAACCCGCCGTTATCGCCCCGGCTGTTATATCAACGGCCGATGGATAACATACTGCCGAAGGATTTGTGATTGTCAAAGTTGGCAACGGATTCACTATTACTGTTACGGCCTTAATTACATCTGAACATCCTGAACCTGTTGTTCCTTTTATATAATATGTTCCAGATGTGGTTACTGCATTCGGGTTTGCCAACGTGGCTGTTCCCCCTGAATTTGTATAATAACTGAAGGTCAAACCCGCAGTTGAACCCGCCGTTATCGCCCCGGCTGTTATATCAACGGCCGATGGATAACATACTGCCGAAGGATTTGTGATTGTCAAAGTTGGCAACGGATTCACTATGACTGTTACGGCCTTAATTACATCTGAACATCCTGAACCTGTTGTTCCTTTTATATAATATGTTCCAGATGTGGTTACGGCATTCGGGTTTGCCAACGTAGCTGTTCCCCCTGAATTTGTATAATAACTGAAGGTCAAACCCGCAGTTGAACCCGCCGTTATCGCCCCGGCTGTTATATCAACGGCCGATGGATAACATACTGCCGAAGGATTTGTGATTGTCAAAGTTGGCAACGGATTCACTATGACTGTTACGGCCTTAATTACATCTGAACATCCTGAACCTGTTGTTCCTTTTATATAATATGTTCCAGATGTGGTTACTGCATTCGGGTTTGCCAACGTAGCTGTTCCCCCTGAATTTGTATAATAACTGAAGGTCAAACCCGCAGTTGAACCCGCCGTTATCGCCCCGGCTGTTATATCAACGGCCGATGGATAACATACTGCCGAAGGATTTGTGATTGTCAAAGTTGGCAACGGATTCACTATTACTGTTAC
The DNA here is from genome assembly GCA_963706775.1 of uncultured Chitinophagaceae bacterium. Lineage (GTDB taxonomy): Bacteria > Bacteroidota > Bacteroidia > Chitinophagales > Chitinophagaceae > Ginsengibacter. The sequence continues at coordinate 10,784 of CAVPNF010000014.1, read as the reverse complement.
GGCCTTAATTACATCCGAACATCCTGAACCTGTTGTTCCTTTTATATAATATGTTCCAGATGTGGTTACTGCATTCGGGTTTGCCAACGTAGCTGTCCCCCCTGAATTTGTATAATAACTGAAGGTCAAACCCGCAGTTGAACCCGCCGTTATCGCCCCGGCTGTTATATCAACGGCCGATGGATAACATACTGCCGAAGGATTTGTGATTGTCAAAGTTGGCAACGGATTCACATGGACGGTTATAGGCCCAAAAAGGGAATCACATCCATTAGAATTGGTGACCCGTAAGGTAACTTTATCGCCATTAACAAGTGATGAAGAGCTCCAAAATGCGGCAGTCCCCTGATCATTAATGACCGTGCCGCCTACTATAAATCTATAGCTGGCATAACCCGGCTTGCTAAGTGAAAAACTAACATTCTGGCCGGCACAAATGGTTATATCGTTGCTACTTCCGAATCCTGAAGCAGAAAAATTGCCTGTAATTTGAGGAGCCTTGACGACATTGATAACAGGTGAAACGCCCATACATCCTGTAACAACGTCGGGAACACTTACAGTAACGGAATTGTTCCCAAGATTTAAGTCACTGCCTTTAAGAGAAAATGTTGATGAGCCGTTGTTCGCAAGGGTACTTCCGTTTGCTTTAAATGCGTAAGTTGAAAATCCTGGCGAAGCAGTTAACGTTTGTGTTCCACCAAAGCAAACAGTTGAATTATCAATAGCCAGGTTAACCACTGGTAAAGGATTTACCTTCAGTGTTTTTGAGGCAGAAATAGGAGAATTACATACTCCACCGGTTGCCGTCAGGGTAAGTGTAGCCGTGCCACTATAAGATGCCGGCGGTGTCCAGGTTGCATTTACATCATTTGCATTAGGAGTAAAAGCTCCTCCTATTGTTCCATCAGACCAGGTACCGCTTGTGGCGGCACCTCCGAAGTTTCCTCCTAACGGGGCTGACTTTGTTCCCTGGCAGATATCGGCGAGTGGAGCCCCCGCATTTATCGTTGAAAGTAAGTTAACTGTAAAATTTCCAAAACTAACAGTACCATTACTTGTTGTTACCGTAACCGCGCCTGTAGTGCCAGCACTTATTTTGGCAACGATTTGGGTCATAGCATTACTGATAATGGAAGCTGTTATGCCTCCTATTTTAACAGTAATACCAAACGCAGTTTGAAAGCCATTTCCATTTATAGTGATATTAGAACCCTCACAGCCGGAAGTGGAACCCAGACCCGTAATAGAAAGCGTAGGCAATGTACTTGTTTCAGAACCCGGAGTGGAAGCAGCCGTTGTGCCTCCGGATTTACGAACTCTTACCCAATCAACTGTAGTGGAGGTATTAGCTCCCTCATTTACCATTATATAAATCGCTCTTATAAGAGAACTCGTGGAAGTCGCGGGCTGCTGATCAACAGTCGCACCAGTTAGAAAGTCCAGGGTACTGAATTGATAAAAGGAACCATCTGTAATTTGCCAATTTGAAATATAATATGTATTGGCAGACACGGTCGAGGATTTAAACGCCCCGGCAAATACTTGTGCAGTAGCTCCGGAACCATAGTATCCTGATTCAGGCACACCTGACGGGTTAAGTCCATTCACTGAAGTAGGAGTATAAAATCTATTCCTGTAATATGCTCCTTCTTTGTGTTTTGTTTCAAGGAAAAACGTTGTAGAAGCTGTCGTAAAAAGTGAAGATATCGATGCCTGGCTACCGGAGTTACCGGTAGATAGAGTTACTTCCGAACCAGATTGTGTTATTGTAGCAGTGCCGTTTGTTGAAGGATTCCAGTTTGTTCCTGGGGGAGAAGTAAAATCTTCGAAAAAGTCAAAAGTGGTGTTCCCATTGCTAAGCGAAGTAGCTGCAGGATTTCCATAATACATAGTAAGGGCGGTCGCACCGCTGGTCGGCACCTTTACCCAAACCACAGAGGTACCTGCATTGTCCCATCTTTCTATCCAGTAATTAGAAGCGGCATTTGTATTATCATAGAAACGAAGGTCGCTTCCGTCAGCATTCATGTGATTGTACATTCCGGCCGTTAAAGTCACTTTCACCTGGAAATCTGCCATTGGTGTGACGGGAGACAAAGTTATATTTCGAGAATATTCCCATGCCGTACCCGGTCCCTGGGCAACGACAGTATTGTTAAAGCCAACCAAGAAGAAAATCCATAGAGAAATGGTCATTTTCGTCAAAGTGTTCACTTTGTGAAAAGCCGTTTTGTATTTTTTTTTGAATAAAGTTTGTCCGACTGGCGAGTAAATTTCCCTCATGAAATTATTTTGTTTATGATCTAAAAGGTAAACGGCTATTCCATCGGAATCGAATACGGTTCAGGGATTTAGTCTTTTAGAGGGATTGGCAGCAAATATTGGCAAATCTAAGGGAGAGGATTATACTAGCAATCAGTTTTAAAAAAAACTGTAAGTGCCAAAGATATATAAAAAATATTCTTATTATAGTAATTCTCCTGAATTCTTTTCCACAATGGAATGTGGTGGTTGTTTAAATTAAAAAAACTACATTTTGGGTTTTGGGAGCTACGTATCTGGTGTGGATTTGACGAAAATAAAAAAAGGGGAATTTGGGGCTTCCGGTTAATCCGAAAGCCCCGCTTTCCCCTGGCGTCAAAATCTGGTTTCAGACGCTTAAAGATTTGAGATCATGACCTTGATGACTTTTACTTCGCCGGTCGGCGTGGTAATTTCAAGGTTATAAATCCCTTTGGCTAATGTATGGTCGCACTGCAGCTGTTCTGTAGATGTGCCGGCAGCGTGGTTGATTTTCCTGGTCAGGATCACCTGCCCACGGTTATCAGTCAATCTTACTACGTAAACTCCTTCCGGCTGATTAGTTAGCTGAAGGTGGATGGACTGATTGATCACAGGGTTTGGATATACGGTGATGGAGCGCGCCTCCTGGCCTGTCAATACTTTTACCACCTGCGTATAGGCTGACTTGCCGTTTTTATCTATACTCTTGATCCGGTAGTAATGGTTGCCTGCTGCTACATTTCTGTCCAGCCATTCATAGCTGCCGGAACCTCTGTTCGCGGCTGTAACAATGGCTGCTTTCTTAAAGCTGTTGCCGTCGCCGGAGCTTTCGATTTGATATTCCTGTATGCCGGTTTCATTTTCTACCGTCCAGGCTACAACTATGTCGCTGCCTTTCTCATACGCTTTTACCGAGGTATAGGTTACCGGCAAGGCAGCCATCTGCTTAAAGATCACGCTGAACCGGTCTGCTGATGAGGAGGCCGCCGCTGAGGTGACCGTGATGTTTACAACGCTCGTGTCGCTCAGGCTTATGGGCGTTGTGGTGTTTAAATAACGGTCACTTAAATAGGCGCTCAGGCCCATTGATTCCATGTTGCCGGGGGCAAACCGTAGCTGGTAGGCCTGTTGTTTTAAATTGCTCATGTTGTAGTAGAGCGTGTCTGTTTCTGATACCGGACCCCTGGCTTCAATAGCCAGTATTTTCCCGCTTCGCTTTAAACCGAAGTTCTCGCCGCTGTTCTGTAGCTTTAAGGCGTCATCGCCATCTATGGCGTTGCTGTAGCTTCTGCTGAAGGCTACCGTGTTGCCATCTGCTATCAGCGCTGACTGATCTGAACCGCTGTAAAGGCTTACTGAGAAGAACTGCCGCCCCGTTGACGGGGATGCTCCATTGGGACGTGCTGTTTCTGATGAGGCGTTGCTGGTAACTTTACTGTTTTCTGTTATCGTCAGATCATAGCTGGCGGGTCCGATCCCGGTTGAGTGTACCAAAAAGGCCTGCCCTGAGCGGATGGTGCTTTTTGGTATCCCCGATGGATAGATCTTCGTGCCGCCGGGCACGGGCTCCCAGTTGGTGACGCTGCTGAGTGTCTGGTAGCCGCCTAAGCCATAGCTGCCATACAGGTAGGGATCCCAGGTATAAAACTTATTGTCGATGCCGGCTTCCCTGCTGATCTGCGTGAAGTCTATCGGTGCGGCATAGGGATTGCCTATCGATTCATATTTATCTTTGGCTACTGCTATGGGCGCCTGTGGACCGGTAAACAGTTCTCCTTTGGTGCGAAGTGTGGTCGGGGTGGCTGTTTTTATGGTGGTGCCGTTGACGCTTCTGTCGCCGCGAACAAAGACCATATATCCTTTTTTGTTGTAAACCGCATCGTTGGCATTGACGGCGCCTGTCCAGCCTTCAGTGGAGCTGTTATAGTATTTTACCGAGGCGGTTGCGGAGGCTAGGTCGAAGCCGGCCGCCGGGCCCGCCGGACCCGTAACCTGCGTGCCATAGCCGGGATGGCTGTCACCTGAGGGAGCGCTACCTTCCATCCAGCTTTCTTTGATGCTTTGACCCATGGTGGGCGTTGAGAGGAACTCCCAGGTTTTGCCATGCTGCCCAACTCCCGTGCCGGTGTTGATATAGCGCTCTACGACTACTTTGCCGCTGATGCTGTTGCCTGTACCTAATTTCCCTACGGCTGCCGTGGAGGTGGCGCCGGACAATAGCGTCAGGTTATCCCCTGTATGGAGCGTGCCGCTGCTATTGCCGAAGCTCAGCGTGCCGCCTATTTTTAAGGTGTCTCCCACCGCTGATGAAACGGATAACAACCCATTATTGCTGATCAAAAGGTTTTTGATGGTCTTGTTATAAAACATGCTGCCTGAGATGCCCTGACCTGACGGCCCTTTCATTTCTATCGTGCCGTTGAGGGCATTGATTTGCCCGGGGCTGCTGATGGCTCCATATACCTGCAGGGTGCCGCCCTGATACCGTAAGGCTGGCGCCACTGCCTATACTGACATTATTGGAAACGCCCGTGGCTACTACCACAGGATAGTTGCTGAGCCCGGATGGCACTATCACATCGATCACTGACGTGGGGATCTGCCCGCAAAGCCAGTTGCCCGCATCTGACCAGTTGCTGCTTATCGCACCGGTCCAGCTACCCGGAATTGCTATAATCACATTGGTGGTGGCCGTTTTCAATGAGCAGCCGCCGGAGGCGGCCATGGTATAAGTAACTACATAGCTGCCGGCCGTGCTCGCCGACGGCGTGATGGTCCCTGTTAAGGCATCTATTGATAAGCCTGCAGTTGATGTGTATGTCCCTCCACCCGTGCCGCTTAAAGTCACTGTGACAGATACACTACTCGTACAATAAGGATTGCCAAGGTAAGAGATAACGGCGGATTGAGAGGGATACGGATTAACAGTAAGCGGCCTATTTCCCGAAACACAACCGCTCGAATTCATTGCGGTAACATTATAATTTCCCGGAGGCAAATTATTGAATATTCCTGTTGTATTGCCATAAGTAACTCCATCTATACTATAGGTTACCCCTGCAACCAAAGGTAAAATGGTAATTATTCCGCCTGCTGTGCAAGTCGGCTGATTCGTTACACTGCATGATGGCACCCCAGGTATGAGTGGTTGTGCATTCACGGTAATGCTTGTTGGTGAAGAGATACAACCACTGCCGTTTTTCACGGTCACATTATAAGTTCCCGGATTTACACCTGTAAAAACTCCGGTCGTATTTGTATAGGTTACACCATCAATACTATAGTTCATTCCTGTTGGAGCAGTAATCGTAATCGTTCCCGTGGATACTGCGCAGGTTGGCTGTGCGGTTACACTAGCTGTTGGTGCAGCAGGTGTTGCAGGTTGTGCATTCACGGTAACGCTTGTTGGTGAAGAGATACAACCGCTGCCGTTTTTCACGGTCACATTATAAGTGCCCGGATTTACTCCTGTAAAAACTCCGGTTGTATTGGTATAGCTTATACCATCAATACTATAGTTCATTCCTGTTGGAGCAGTAATTGTAATCGTTCCTGTGGATACTGCGCAGGTTGGCTGTGCTGTTACAGAAGCGGTTGGCGTTGCTGGTAAAGCATTTACTACAACAGCCGTAGCCACAGAAGAAGCACTCTGACATCCACTTGCATTGGTCACTTTAACCGAATAATTACCTGAAGCATTAACAGTAATACTTGCAGTTGTTGCACCATTGGACCATAAATAGGTGCTACCCGCACTTGAAGTCAATGTTACACTTCCTCCTGCACAAAAAGTAGTTGGGCCACCCGCTGAAATACCTGGTGCTGCAGGCGTTGCAGGTTGTGCATTCACGGTAACGCTTGTTGGTGAAGAGATACAACCGCTGCCATTTTTAACGGTCACATTATAGGTGCCCGGATTTACTCCTGTAAAAACTCCGGTCGTATTGGTATAGCTTACACCATCAATACTATAGTTCATTCCTGTTGGAGCAGTAATTGTAATCGTTCCTGTGGATACTGCGCAGGTTGGCTGTGCTGTTACAGAAGCGGTTGGCGTTGCTGGTAAAGCATTTACTACAACAGCCGTAGCCACAGAAGAAGCACTCTGACATCCACTTGCATTGGTCACTTTAACCGAATAATTACCTGAAGCATTAACAGTAATACTTGCAGTTGTTGCACCATTGGACCATAAATAGGTCGCTACCCGCACTTGAAGTCAATGTTACACTTCCTCCTGCACAAAAAGTAGTTGGGCCACCCGCTGAAATACCTGGTGCTGCAGGCGTTGCAGGTTGTGCATTCACGGTAACGCTTGTTGGTGAAGAGATACATCCGCTGCCGTTTTTCACGGTCACATTATAAGTGCCCGGATTTACTCCTGTAAAAACTCCGGTTGTATTTGTATAGGTTACACCATCAATACTATAGTTCATTCCTGTTGGAGCAGTAATTGTAATCGTTCCTGTGGATACTGCGCAGGTTGGCTGTGCTGTTACACTAGCTGTTGGCGTTGCTGGTTGGCATTTACTACAACAGCCGTAGCCACAGAAGAAGTACTCTGACATCCGCTTGCATTGGTCACTTTAACCGAATAGTTACCTGAAGCATTAACAGTAATACTTGCAGTTGTTGCACCATTGGACCATAAATAGGTGCTACCCGCACTTGAAGTCAATGTTACACTTCCTCCTGCACAAAAAGTAGTTGGGCCACCCGCTGAAATACCTGGTGCTGCAGGTGTTGCAGGTTGTGCATTCACGGTAACGCTTGTTGGTGAAGAGATACAACCGCTGCCGTTTTTCACGGTCACATTATAAGTGCCCGGATTTACTCCTGTAAAAACTCCGGTCGTATTGGTATAGGTTACACCATCAATACTATAGTTCATTCCTGTTGGAGCAGTAATTGTAATCGTTCCTGTGGATACTGCGCAGGTTGGCTGTGCTGTTACAGAAGCTGTTGGCGTTGCTGGTAAAGCATTTACTACAACAGCCGTAGCCACAGAAGAAGCACTCTGACATCCACTTGCATTGGTCACTTTAACCGAATAGTTACCTGAAGCATTAACAGTAATACTTGCAGTTGTTGCACCATTGGACCATAAATAGCCTGCTGCCAGCACTTGAAGTCAATGTTACACTTCCTCCTGCACAAAAAGTAGTTGGGCCACCCGCTGAAATACCTGGCGCTGCAGGCGTTGCAGGTTGTGCATTCACGGTAACGCTTGTTGGTGAAGAGATACAACCACTGCCATTTTTAACGGTCACATTATAAGTGCCCGGATTTACACCTGTAAAAATTCCGGTTGTATTTGTATAGGTTACACCATCAATACTATAGTTCATTCCTGTTGGAGCAGTAATCGTAATCGTTCCTGTGGATACTGCGCAGGTTGGCTGTGCGGTTACACTAGCTGTTGGTGCAGCAGGTGTTGCAGGTTGTGCATTCACGGTAACGCTTGTTGGTGAAGAGATACATCCGCTGCCGTTTTTAACGGTCACATTATAAGTGCCCGGATTTACTCCTGTAAAAACTCCGGTTGTATTTGTATAGGTTACACCATCAATACTATAGTTCATTCCTGTTGGAGCAGTAATTGTAATCGTTCCTGTGGATACTGCGCAGGTTGGCTGTGCTGTTACAGAAGCGGTTGGCGTTGCTGGTAAAGCATTTACTACAACAGCCGTAGCCACAGAAGAAGCACTCTGACATCCACTTGCATTGGTCACTTTAACCGAATAATTACCTGAAGCATTAACAGTAATACTTGCAGTTGTTGCACCATTGGACCATAAATAGGTGCTACCCGCACTTGAAGTCAATGTTACACTTCCTCCTGCACAAAAAGTAGTTGGGCCACCCGCTGAAATACCTGGTGCTGCAGGCGTTGCAGGTTGTGCATTCACGGTAATGCTTGTTGGTGAAGAGATACAACCACTGCCGTTTTTCACGGTCACATTATAGGTGCCCGGATTTACTCCTGTAAAAACTCCGGTCGTATTGGTATAGGTTACACCATCAATACTATAGTTCATTCCTGTTGGAGCTGTAATCGTAATCGTTCCTGTGGATACTGCGCAGGTTGGCTGTGCGGTTACGCTAGCTGTTGGCGCAGCAGGTGTTGCAGGTTGTGCATTCACGGTAACGCTTGTTGGTGAAGAGATACATCCGCTGCCGTTTTTAACGGTCACATTATAAGTGCCCGGATTTACTCCTGTAAAAACTCCGGTTGTATTTGTATAGGTTACACCATCAATACTATAGTTCATTCCTGTTGGAGCAGTAATCGTAATCGTTCCTGTGGATACTGCGCAGGTTGGCTGTGCTGTTACACTCGCTGTTGGCGCTGCAGGTGTTGCAGGTTGTGCATTCACGGTAACGCTTGTTGGTGAAGAGATACAACCGCTGCCGTTTTTCACGGTCACATTATAAGTGCCCGGATTTACTCCTGTAAAAATTCCGGTTGTATTGGTATAGCTTATACCATCAATACTATAGTTCATTCCTGTTGGAGCTGTAATAGTAATCGTTCCTGTGGATACTGCACAAGTCGGTTGCGCCGTTACCGAAGCTGTTGGCGTTGCAGGAAGAGAATTTACCGTTATAGTTGTATTTGCGACGCCCGTAATTCCATTACCATCTGTAACTGTAAGTGTATATGCTGTGGTAGCCGCTGGTGATGCGGTGGGATTGGCAATAGTAGCAGAACTTAACCCCGTAGCCGGAGACCATAAGTAGGTTGCTGAAGAAGTACCATTATTAGTAACTGTACTACCCAATGATGCTGAACCACCCGCGCAAATAGCTCCACCGCCTGAAACAGAAACAGAAGGAACAAAGTTAGAAATACCACTGAAAATAATTCCCGATCCAGTATTAGTAGCTGCTGTAGCCGTTAAAGTATTGGAAGCTAAAACACCATATTTTACCCAGGGTAAGACGCCGGTATATTTTGCTGCCGCTATATTTCCTACCGTTCCGTTTAGGTCTGTTGGTAAATAAGTTGCAGTTACAGTGAAAGAAGGGCTGGTGATGCCACTATTACTAACTGTCCAATATCTCTTTAAAAAATCTGTGGTGCTTGTATTATTCGGATGTTTGGCATTGGTTACTTTAACACCTGCATAAGCCCCGGCACCATAAGTTCCTCCTGTAAAGTTGAGTGTGATGGGTGAATATTCAGCCGTCCCTGTGTTATCCCCGATCGGAAATAAATAAGAGCCATTAGCCGTAAAATTTTTTCTAACTTCGCCGGAACCGTCAGCGACAATCATTTTTGTAGCAGAAAACGGGGCACCCGCAACAGCAGCTGCCCCACTTCCAAGAATAACGTTATTGGAACCAATTGTCAGATTTCCAGAGGTAAGCGTTAATGTTGAGTTTACAGTTTGATCATTTGAAATATCTACCCCTGCAGTATTATTTATAGTAAGATTATTAAATTTCGAAGAAACACTTCCGCCTATGGTTTGGCTACCTGTTCCATTGAAAGTAACCGTATTGGTTGAGGATGTGGTAAATGTTAGATTATTATTCCAGTTGCCGGCAATATTAATAGCGGCAGCGCCTGTTCCTGTAGTATATACTCCATTATTATTAAGATCTGCTGCAATATTAACTATTGATGAGCCCGTAGTTTGAGTGTATGTACTTGTTGTATTTTGTAACATTAAGGGACCATTTACATTATTGGTGCCTGCGGAGTGCGTAAATGAAGATTTGCCTCCAATGTCTAAAATACCGGTATTTATAGTTCCCCCACTTTGGGTAAAAGTCCCAACCGGGGTTGTGGCACCAGCATTTCCTAGATATATACCCGTGGCTGTAAGAGTACCGGCACTCATCTGGACATCCCCATTAAAAGTAGAAGTCCGTCCGATTAGCATTTGGGTTGTTCCATTTATAGTTAAACTTCCACCATCAATATATAGAGTTCCACCGCTATTAACCAGTCCCCAGTTAGCAACGACAGTTTGTCCATTGGTATGAAATGAGCCAGCAAAGTCATTCATTGCATAAAAGTCACTATTTACAGATACATTGCCAGTAGCAAAATAATTTCCAGCCCTTAGCATCAATTTACAAAGTAAAGCAGAACCCGTATTAATATTGTTATTGCCTCCAGCATTCCACATAAAAATTGCGGGTGTGAAGCCAGTGTAAAGATAGCTACCTAGTATTATCAGATCCCCTTTTACCTGAAGGTAAGTGGCAGGCGCATAGTTTTGATTTTGTGTAAGTGTACCTCCGGCAGACACAGTTAAGGTATTTACAATTACCGCAAGATTAGTCGTTACTACCATACTACCACCGGAATTAACAATTATATTCCCAAGAGTACTGGCATAATTACCGGCAAAAGATAATGTTCCGGAGACCTGCACATTTCCGGCAACCGTCCAGCCAGCACTCGTAGTATAAGTATTTCCACTTTGCACAATAAAAATATCCGTAGCGGTTGTAAAACTGGATGGATTTGAGCCGGTTCCATTTGT
>CAVPNF010000013.1:0-71832 GCA_963706775.1 uncultured Chitinophagaceae bacterium | reverse complement strand
TAAAAGCAGCTATTCGTTTTGTTTTGAATCTCTGTTGATGAAATACAAATATGAAAACTGCTGCGATGCATTTTTAGAAAAATTCTATTTCCGGGTATGGATTCTTACTGAAATTATTATTAATTCAGGAAAATATGCTTGATGTAAACAATTTTGGCATTCTGAAGAAATATTTGACTGAAAAAGATATTATTGATCCCAACTCTACGGTTTTAATTCAGTCCCTGCCTGGCGGAGTTTCCAATTCTGTATTAAAGATCAGCTGCGATCGGGGACAGTTTGTTCTCAAGCAAGCCCTGCCTAAGCTTAAAGTAACCAGCGAATGGGTTTCTGATGTGGCGCGTAGTAACGTGGAGAAACAGGCGCTGAAATTTCTATACAGAATTATTCCGGGAACCACTCCCGGACTTTTATATGAGGATGAAAGTAATTATCTCTTTATCATGGAGTGTGCACCTGAATCAAGCGTTACCTGGAAATCATTGCTATTGAAACAGGATTGTAATGCAGGTTTGGCAAAAAAGATAGGGGAGATTTTGGGAACCTTGCATCAGAATACCCATGATTTACAGGAAGCCCGTGAGCTCTTTGGTAATAAGAAATATTTCTATCAGCTAAGGATCGAACCTTTTTTTGAATTTCTGAAATGTAAATATCCTGATCTGACAATGGATATTGACCGGCATATTGCAAATTGCCTGGAAAGAGAATGCTCTGTTGTAATCGGCGATTATAGCCCGAAAAATATTCTTGTGTGCGATGAGCGAAATTGTTATGGTCATTGACTTTGAAGTAATTCATTATGGAGACACTTCGTTTGACCTGGGTTTCCTGACAACTCACCTTCTTTTAAAATCTATTCTTGCCCCTGAATTTAGAGAGAGTTATTATAATATTTTGCAGGCAACGGTAGATGGTTATTTCTCTTGCGTTCAATTCGCTAATCGCATTGATCTGGAGTTTCAATGTGTTCAGCAATTAGCCTGGATTTTACTTGCTAGAGTTGATGGGAAATCTCCTATGGAATATATTTCAGAAGAAAAAGATAAGCAGTTAATTCGCTATGCCAGCCAAGAGATTCTAAATAGCAATATGAAAAATTATAAGGAAGTTATCCAATTTTTTAAATTGAAAATGAGACAACAATGAAAATTGAAAGTATTCACGGGAGACAAGTATTTGATTCGCGTGGCAATCCAACCATTGAAGTTGATGTTCAGCTTGACTCAGGAGCAAAAGGAAGAGCCATTGTTCCTTCGGGCGCCTCAGTAGGAGTCCATGAAGCAATTGAATTAAGAGATAATAATCCCGCTAAATTTCTGGGTAAGTCTGTTTATCGAGCGGTAGATAACGTTAACAATATTCTCAACGAGAAAATTAAAAGGATTCAATGCCAATTCGCAACGCGAACTGGATCAGTTCATGATTGAAATTGATGGCACTGAGCATAAAAGTAATTTAGGTGCCAATGCGATTTTAGGTGTTTCTCTTGCCACTGCACAGGCAATGGCTAATGGGTTGAACATTCCTCTTTATCGTTATTTAGGGGGTGCCAATGCCAATGTATTGCCGATGCCAATGATTCAAATGATTGGTGGAGGCATACATGCAGGGAATGCTACCGAAGTTCAGGATTTTTTGATAATACCTGTAAGTGCAACTACTTTTTCTGAGGCAATGGAGATTGCATTTAATGTTTATAATTCCACAAAGAAAGTATTTCAGGATCGTAAGATACCTGTGGCTGTTTCCGATGAGGGAGGATTCTGGCCACAATTTGATACCAATGAAACTGCCTTGGCATTATTGACAGAAGCTATTGAGTCTGCTGGATATATTCCTTTAAAGGATGTCAGTATAGCGCTGGATATTGCCTCTTCTCATTTCTATTCTGATGGAATTTATAAATTAAATTCAGAACAAAAAGAAATGAATGCTTCGCAATTTATTGACCTGCAGGAAAACTGGATAAAAAAGTATCCCATTATTTCTCTGGAAGATTCCTGTGCCGAAGATGATTGGGATAGTTGGATTCAACTTACAAACAGGTTGGGTGATAAGGTGCAATTGATAGGAGATGACTTATTTACAACCGATGTGAAACGTATTCAGAAAGGTGTTGAAAATAAAGTGGCCAATGCGGTATTAATAAAAATGAACCAGATCGGAACGTTGACGGAAACCCTTGATGCAATTGATATGACACGCAAGGCCGGGTACCGGCCTGTTATTTCTGCCCGCTCGGGAGAAACGGAAGATACCATAATGGTACATTTATGTGTTGCAACAAATGCAGGCCAAATTAAAGTGGGATCTATGGCAAGGAGTGAGCGTTTGGCGAAATACAATGAGCTGTTGAGAATTGAAGAAGATCTTGGTGTCAGGGGAAGCTTTGCTAATCCCTTTAAATCGGGATTTTTATAATCGCTGTTTTATCTCTTAACGATACTGTCTTGCGATCCGTAATCCTGATTACCTTGTTAGAATATTCATAAGTTGAATCCTTTTATATTATTATGTAATGCAGATGTTCCTATTTTTGACTCGGGTTGGCTTGCAATAAATAAAAACTTTTTTCTTTAAATGGAACTCTATGGATATAACAGTAGAATTGCAAAAAATACTACCGGAAGCCCGTATTAAAACAAGGCTCATTGATCGGGTATCTTACGCTTCTGATGCAGGCTTTTACCATTTGGTTCCACAGGCGGTAGTGCGCCCTGTGAACGAACAGGAAGTTATTGCCCTCTTTAAATTTTCCCGGCATTTTAAGATCCCTATTGTTTTTAGAGCAGGTGGTACCAGTCTTTCCGGTCAGTCAATAACAGATGGTATTCTGGTAGATCTGAGCCAGGGTTGGAAAGATATACAGATAACAGATAACGGCTCAATGGTACGGGTAAAGCCTGGTATTACCGGTGCTATGGTAAATGCTTATCTTAATAAATATAAAAGAAAAATAGGTCCTGATCCGTCCAGCATCGGAACTGCTATGATGGGTGGTATCCTTTCCAACAATGCAAGTGGAATGTGCTGTGGTGTTGAGTTTAATTCCTATCATACGGCCAGGTTCGTACGCTTTATACTGCCGGATGGGCAAACGTTCTCCACAGAGGAAAAAGCCGATTATGAGCGTTTTAAAACTTCTTGTAAAAAATTGACGGATGAACTGATTTTGCTTAAAAAGGAAATAACAGCGGATAAGCGTTTATACGATACCGTTAGACGAAAATATAAAATGAAAAACACGGTAGGTTATTCATTAAATGCGCTTATTGATTATGAACATCCGCTGGATATATTTGCCCACTTGCTCATTGGAGGAGAAGGTACGCTTGCGTTTATTGCCGAATCAGTGCTGGAAACCATTGCTGACGAGCCTTGTAAGGCTACCTCTATTTTGTATTTTAAGGATATATATGATGCATGTAATTCTACCATCACGTTAAAAAATGCAGGTGCATCTATGATAGAGTTGATGGATAGAGCATCCTTGCGGGCTATTGAGCATTTACCCGGCATGGATCCGTTTGTAAAAACATTGCCTCTTGATACCGCTGCAATGCTGATAGAATTTCAGGAAGCCAATTGGTCCGAACTGGAATCGAGGGTAAATAATTTTATGGCGGCAGCCGAAGAATTTTCACTTTTAAATAAAGTAACATTTACTTCAGATCCTGTTGAAAGGGAATTTTTGTGGAAGGTGCGAAAAGGTCTGTTTCCGGCAGTGGGAGCTGTCAGGGCAAGTGGTACCACTGTTATACTGGAAGATATTGCCTTTCCGCTTGAAACCATGGGAGATGCCATCCTAGAATTGCAAAAGCTTTTCAAAAAATACGAATACCATAACGCAATTATATTCGGACATGCGAAAGATGGTAATATACATTTCGTAATTACGCAATCCTTTAACGCACCTGCTGAAATAGAAAGGTACGACCGGTTTTTGCGCGAAGTAGTTCATCTGGTAGTTAACAGGTTTCAGGGTACCCTGAAGGCCGAACATGGCACTGGCAGGAATATGGCGCCTTTTGTGGAAACAGAATGGGGCGCAAATGCTTACCAGATTATGAAGCGGATCAAATTGGCGGCAGACCCTTCTTTGTTGCTGAACCCGGGAGTGATTATCAACGAGGATAAACAGGCGCATATTAAAAACCTCAAACAACTTCCATCTGTGGAATCGGAAGTGGACAAATGTATTGAATGTGGATTTTGTGAACCTGTATGTCCAAGCAGGGATATAACCTTAACACCGAGGAGAAGAATTGTGGCCAGAAGGGCATTGGCCCTGATGCATTCTTCAGGAGATCATAAAAGCCATAAGACTTTATTGGAGCAATATCAATACGATGGACTGGATACCTGTGCAGTCGACGGACTTTGTGGAAGCGCCTGTCCTGTTGATATTAATACAGGTGATCTGGTAAAGAGGCTGAGGAGAGAAAATCATTCTGCTTTTGCAAAAAAATCGGCAGTGCTGATTGCAAAAAATTTTACATCGACTCTGTTTATTTTGCGTTTGGCATTGACTGCAGGCAAAATAACTAACCGCATATTTGGCCAGAAAACAATGTACAACTTTACCAAAACGGTAAAGAAAGTAATTCCTTCATTCCCGTTATGGACAACGCAAATTCCATCTCCGCCTGATTTGGGAATATTAAAACAAAAAAACATTGCACAGCCTGCCAACTCTAATGAGACAATTGTGTATTTCCCAAGTTGTATTTCAAGACTCATGGGCAATTCCATTTCCGGTAAACAAAACATTATGGAAACATTCCTCGAGGTTTCTTCCAAAGCTGGGATACAGGTAAAAGTGATTGGGAATATGCATGGCAGTTGTTGCGGGCAAATCTTTAATTCGAAAGGCTTTAGTGAAGCATACCGTTTTACTGCTAATAAAATAGTTGAAGAATTGTGGCACAGCACAGATGAGGGAAAGCTTCCGGTAGTGATAGATGTGAGCTCTTGTGCCTATACGCTACATCATCTTCGTCCGGCACTTTCTTTAAGCAATCAGTCCAGGTTTGATCAACTGCGTATTTTGGACAGTATTGATTATTTGCATGATATGGTGGTGCCCGTTTGTGATATAAAGCAAAAGAAAGAAAATATTGTATTGCATCCTGTCTGTTCCTTGAAAAAGTTAAATACAGAAATTAAATTTAAAAACATTGCTACGCATTTTGCTGAACAGGTTACTATTCCTGTACAAGCAGGGTGCTGTGGTATGGCAGGTGACAGGGGATTTTTGTTTCCGGAGTTAACAGCTTCTGCTACTTTCTTTGAAGCACATGAGGTAAAATCTGCAAATTATGAAGGGTATTATTCTTCCACAAAAACTTGCGAAATGGCGATGTCTGAAGCAGTCAATAAAAATTACGAGTCCATCCTTTACCTCGTCAATGAATGTATGGCCTAGATCCTATAAGCAATACATAGTATGAAATAATCATGCTTTACCCGAAAGGTGCCGCAGTTTTGCACAGGCAGATTGTTGCGAGGATTGCCGGATTATTTTATTGAAAAGGCAAAATCAATGGAAAATTTTAAAGGATGGATGGTAATAGTCCAAACTATACACTTTATGCGAACGCGGTAATGTTGAGCGCGAAAAGGTGCAAGAAAAAATGATCAATTCTTAAAATGGAAATGGACCATTAAGAAAAGTTTTGCATAGCGAAAAAAACTTTTATTTATCCGAGGGAGTTAAATTGGTAAAGGACGCGCAGTATGCAAAATCCAATACACAATTATTGGCCGACGAAGCAGCGCAATAGCTTACTGGCATTGCTATTCCCGCAGGAGTAGCTACTTTTATTTATTGGTATGTGGATGGAAAAACTTTCCCATTTGCTGTGGAACGAATGGTTACTGTAATGGTAATTTGTTGTCGCATGCTTTAGGGTTGGCAGTACCCAAACTTCAAATTTTCCAATGGTTAATGTTCCTGTTTTATCAAAAACGAATGTGATTATTTTTGGCTGTTTTCAAAATTAGTTTTTCTACAAAATGACTTATCAGAAAATGAATTGATACGCATTGCATCCGCTCTGGAACAAAATTCGAGCATCCTATCGCACCGGTATCATACAGAAAGTAAAGGATTTAAAGTTGACTGTCCCCACAACAGAAAATTTTAATGCATAACAGGCAAAGGCGTAGAAGCATTGGTAGAAGGAAAAAAAGTTAAAGTAGTAACTATCCAGTCCAAATTGACATCAAGGAAAATTCAAAACGCCATTCTTTCTCCTTTTACTGTACAAGCCATGTTAAGGACTTGAGGCGGCAACTGTGGACAATTTACGGCTATAAAATTTAGTATCAGAGAAGTGAAATAAGTGTTTTTGTGAGGATAAGTTGCTCTTTATAAAGTTGGGTAAGAAATTTTTAAAAAAGTATAAGCAGTTCGACTAAAACTTCGACTAAAAAAAGAAACCCGCTACTGTAGCGGGTTTCTAATTTACTAGTGCGGACCGGACGGGACTCGAACCCGCGACCTCCGCCGTGACAGGGCGGCATTCTAACCAACTGAACTACCGATCCAAATCCCTTATTTGGGAGCGCGAAGATAATAAAATTTCAATACTACCAATCAATTTAATTATTTTTTTTACAGACTTATTTTTTTGATGATTTCTTTAGCGATTGCCGCGATACCATTTATCAGAAAATGGCTCTTTGGGAAACACGAAAAGGCACTTGAAAAACTGTGAGTCTGCTGGCGGCTGTTCCTGTTTTTAGTTCTAAACATAATTAAATATTGGGTTACGATGTAGCCTGGTGGCAGTCATGACCCGCGTTCTTTCATGGCCTATGGTCACAGGCTTTTATGAAGCTTCATTGAAGAAGCAATCACGGAACTTGAACCGTGCCGACTTTAAAATCGGAAATGTATTGCTTTAACGAGATCAGTAATGGAGTACGATAAAAGAAGATGGCGAATTTAGTAAACAGTAAGCTGAAGATTTAACACCGAAGAATTTTTATTGAATGAAAAATTTTATTCACCCAAAATTCGCGGCGGAACGGTACAGTCAAGGAATTTCCCGGTTATGATAAAAAAAACAAAATCTCTAAATTTTTAATTTGCCAACAATGCTTTTACAATTGCTTCCCACTCTTCTGTCAGGCTGACAGAAGGTCTTTTCTTGTGTGCTTTGCGATACCAGTAATCAGCGTTTGCGATATCGCCTTCTTTCCGGTGCAGATAAGCATGTACCCAGCAGGCAGACTCGTCTTCAAGGCTGTCTACCAGCTGATGTGCCTGATCCCAATTGCCGCGGGCATCATACCATAAAGCCAGCAGGTAAACCGAAACATCTTTCGGCACCATGCCATTATTTATGTTTTGCTTAAAAGTTTCGAATTGCATGATGCTTTATTTTGCATAAAGATAGAAAATTAGGAGAAGAGAAATAATTAGTACATTGATGGCCATTTTACTTGTAATCCCGAACAATATTAATCACAATACCATGAAAAAGTTAGCTTTCTTTCTATCTGGCAGCCAATCAGCTTTTATCAATCTTCTTAGAATTTCAATATTTATTGTAATGGCCTGGATAGGCGGTTTAAAAGCATTCCAGTATGAGGCTGATGGCATCGTTCCATTTGTGGCAAACAGCCCTTTAATGTCGTTTTTCTACAATAAAAAAGCACCGGAATATAATCAGTATAAAAACCCGGAGGGTAAAACAGTTCAAAAGAACCTTGACTGGAATAAAGAAAATGGAACGTACCGTTTTTCTTATGGGTTAGGGACGGTAATAATTATTATTGGCGTGCTGACACTACTTGGAATTTGGCTTCCAAAAATTGGAATGATAGGAGGGTTACTAACCTTTGGAATGTCGATAGTGACACTGAGTTTTTTAATAACTACTCCGGAAGTGTACGTGCCGAATTTGGGCGGCGATTTTCCTACTCCGCAATATGGATTTCCCTATTTATCAGGAGCAGGCCGATTGGTAATAAAAGACATAATCATGTTGGCCGCCGGTTTAATTTGTGCATCTGATAATGCCAAACGGCTTTTAAAAACGATGCGATAGAAGGGTCGCCTATTCATTTTGCAAACTTGGGAAAGCAGCACTTATTTGATTAGGCGTTTAATATTAAAATAGCCGGACATAAAGCCTTCTTCAATATTTCAGGCTCCGGAATTCCGTTTGCATTTACCTGGATAAACATTTATTTTTATTTATCGAAAACTGAAGGTAAAAAAATGTTATGGAGCATTTAAAAGAAACTGCCCGTTTAGAAACTTTCAGTGATGGGGTATTTGCAATAGCGATCACCTTGTTGATACTCGAAATAAAAGTTCCGCCGGGTGATGCGGTCCATTCGGTCAATGATCTTTGGAACGGTCTGTTTCATTTGTGGCCCTCTTACTTTGCTTTTGTCTATAGCTTCGGCACCATTCTTATTATGTGGCTTAACCATCACAAGATCTTTAACATGGTCAGTAAATCTTCTGTGCGGTTTATGTATGCAAATGGCTTTTTATTACTCACAGTAACTATCATACCTTTTATTACCGCCTTACTTGCAGAATATATTAGTACAGATTACCGGAAGCCCGCCGTAATTATTTTTTGTTTTGGCAGCGTCCTTAATAATCTTGCATTTATTATTTGTACTTACACGCTGCTGCATCCCAAACGCCTCATAATGTCTAATCTGGATTTCAACAAAATTTCGGCGTCTCTGCAAGCGACAAAGTACGGATTGCTCTTTTACTGCACCAGCACCCTTGTTGCTTTTTGGCTTCCTGTCGTGGCCATTTTAATGAATTGTTCTTTATGGATTCTCTGGATAGTTCTGTCTTTTAAAGATTATACGCCTGCTATAAATAAAAGGAAATTGGGGAAAACTTTATAATGTTTGAAGACGCTTTCAAGATGGGTTAATAGTTTATTATTTTAAAGCCCTTAAAGAGCGATAGTTGCTGGAATTGGGCAACGCGCTATGAAATAAAATATTTAAATGGTTTGTTAGTTACATGACGAAAAACATCCATTAAATATTTCAGGGATTTTGGATAAATTGAATAAAAATATTAGCTTGGATTGATAATCCGCATTAGCGGCCATTGTATCAGCAATTATAGACGAGTAAACAAATTTTCAGAATGCAGCAGACACCGTTAAATCTAAGGAAAACGGAAAAACCCGATTTAGAACTTTTCTTTCAATTCCAGCTTGACAAAGAGGCGAATTATTTAGCTGCATTTACTTCAAAAGACCATGCCGACAAAGAAGCCTATCTTGAAAAATATACAAAATTTCTGAATGAACCGACCATAAACATGCAGACAATTTCTATTGATAAAACTATTGCTGGTAGTATTGCAAAATTTGAAATGGAAGGCGATACTGAAATTACTTATTGGATAGATAAAAAGTTTTGGGGAAAAGGAATTGCAACAAAAGCACTCAAAAAGTTTTTGACCATTGAAAACACAAGGCCCATTTTCGGACGGGTTGCGTTTGATAATTTGGGATCGCAGAAAGTTTTAGAAAAATGTGGCTTTGTGAAAATCGGTACGGACAAAGGTTTTGCGAACGCACGACAAGCAGAGATAGAAGAGTTTATTTACAAATTGGCATAGGAATTATTACGACGACAATCCAACAAATGCAGTTTGCTTATAAAAGCTGGATGAACATTAACTATTAAAAATATGAATACCACAAAGCAGCACGACGAGCGTATGGCAAAAATGACTTTTGCTTCGGTATATCCCCTTTATCTCACAAAAGTTGAAAGGAAGGGTCGTACAAAAGATGAATTGCACCAGGTAATTCAGTGGCTTACTGGTTTCAGCGAAGCCAAGATTCAAAACCAAATTGATAGTAAAGTAAATTTTGAAACATTCTTTCAAAACGCAACCTTAAATCCAAATTCACATCTCATCAAAGGTTTAATATGTGGTTATCGGGTGGAGGAAATCGAAAATCCTTTGACCCAAAAAGTTCGATACTTAGACAAGCTGGTGGATGAACTAGCAAAAGGCAAAAAAATGGATAAGATTTTACGTTAATTCGAACCCGGCGCAGCCGAATTAATGCGCCATTCCCTCTTCATCATCACCTCAAAGTCATTTTTTCCCGCCACCTCACTTGGCGCCCGATTAATCATCACTAATTCATATCTTCAATAGCGCATGAGTAGAAGCCTTGTCACAGGCACACTCTTACAGGTCAGATTAAGAATTGTCTATTTAGGCGCAATTTTATTTAGTAATATTTATTACGATCCGCGAAACAAGCCTGACTAAAAAGGCAATGCGTTTTATTAATTAAACACTCTTGCGGATCTGTCTGAAAATAAATAATATGGACACGCTATCTCCCGGTAAAACAATGGCTAATCCTGCCCATTATCAGGGAACAGATAAACTTATTCTAGGCATTGTTTTAGCCGTCATAACCTTTTGGCTTTTTGCTCAAACAACTTTGAACATCGCGCCTGTAATGGGTTCAGATTTAAAAATCAGCCATAGTCTGAACAATATAGCTGTTACGATTACTGCTTTATTTTCCGGCCTTTTTATCGTGGTGGCCGGCGGATTGGCCGATAAACTGGGGAGGGTCAAAATTACTTACATTGGTTTGCTGTTTAATGTCGTTGGCTCATTGCTCATTGCTATATCTCCGTCGGGTACTGCTGTATTTCTTTTAGCCGGACGCATTTTGCAGGGGCTTTCAGCAGCTTGTATTATGCCGGCTACGCTGGCTTTAATGCAAGCTTATTATGAGGGCAAAGCCCGGCAGCGTGCCATTAGCTTTTGGTCCATTGGCTCCTGGGGCGGTTCCGGCTTTAGCGCACTTTTCGGTGGCTTAATTGCTTCCTCCATCGGATGGCGCTGGATTTTTATTTTATGTATTCTTGTCTCTGTTGTGAGCTATTTATTAATCCGGGGAACACCCGAAAGCAAATCCACTGCTACCTCGGAAAAATCATTTGATTGGGCCGGACTCATCTCTTTTATTATCGCCTTGCTGTCATTAAATATTGTAATTGGCCAGGGTTCCGCACTTGGTTGGTTAAGCCCTGCTATACTAATTGGTTGGGCCATTTTTATCATATCAGCTATTGCATTCTTCCGGATAGAAGCCAGGCGCGAAAATAGTTTCGTTGATTTATCTCTTTTTAAAAATAAAACTTTTTCTGGAGCTACCTTATCCAACTTTTTGCTCAACGGCGCTGCCGGAACATTGCTTGTTTCGCTGGCACTTGTGCAGGAAGAGGCTGGCTTATCTTCCTTGCAGTCAGGGTTAATAACAATTGGTTATTTAGTAGCCATCCTCAGCACCATCCGGGTAGGAGAAAAGTTACTTCAAAAAATGGGACCAAGAAAGCCGATGCTGCTGGGTTGTTTTATAACGGGAATAGGAATTCTTCTCACCAGCTTTACTTTTCTTTTGGCTAAAGAATATATCATTGTTGCATTCATCGGATTCACATTGTTTGGCGTAGGACTTGGATTTTATGCAACACCCTCAACGGACGCAGCAGTTAGTAATGTACCCGGCGATAAGGCAGGGTCCGCATCCGGAATATATAAGATGGCATCTTCCCTTGGGGCTGCATTGGGAGTTGCCATTTCCGCAGCTATTTTTTACGGGCTTGCAAAGTTGAAAGGAACGCCGCCGATGGCGGATGTTTTCATGGGAAGAACTGATAATATAGAGGTTCGGTATGCAGCAGGCTTGGCATTGCTTTTTAACGTTTTTATGGTTGTTGTCGCTATAATAGCAATAGTGATAACTGTTCCGAAATCACCTTCTAAGGCGACAACAAATAATTCGAAATAATAATCTTCATCTAAATTAATACAAGACAATGGACACCACTCAAATCAAATCATTCATGAAGAATATGGACAGCTTTATTGATAAGCTGCTACCCGAATTGGAAGAAATCTATAAAGACATTCACCGCAACCCGGAATTATCTATGCATGAAGAGAGGACTTCAAAAATTGCCGCGGATTATTTAACCAAATACCAATACGAGGTTACAACGAAAGTGGGCCCCACCGGTGTTGTGGGCCTCATGAAAAATGGTGATGGCCCTGTGGTGATGCTTCGCGCAGATATGGATGCGCTTCCCGTTACCGAGAAAACAGGATTGCCTTATGCCAGTACGAAAGTAGACAGGGATGATGAAGGGAAAGAGGTAGGCGTGTCGCATGTTTGCGGGCATGACATCCATGTAACCTGGTTGATGGGCGCCGCAAGATTATTTTCAGAACACAAAGACCAATGGAAGGGAACAGTAATGGCCGTTTTTCAACCGGGCGAAGAAGTGGGCCGTGGCGCCCAAAGCATGATAGACGCCGGTATGATGGATCGCTTTCCCAAACCGGATATCATTTTAGGGCAGCATGTGATGGTGGGTGAATCGGGTACAGTTGGCTATCGGAGTGGCGCTATACTTTCTGCCGGCAACAGCATTAAAGTGCAGCTTTTTGGTAAAGGAGCGCATGGATCTTATCCTCAGACCTCTATTGATCCGGTTATCATGGCAGCGGCAACTGCCATGCGGCTGCAAACGATTGTTTCCCGTGAAGTGGCGCCGACAGAAACTGCTGTCTTGACTATAGGTTCCTTGCAAGCCGGCACAAAAGAAAATATTATTCCGGAAGACGCCACGCTAAAACTAAATGTCCGCACCTTTAATGATGGCGTAAAAGATCATATCCTGTCGGCGATTAAACGCATATGTTCGGCGGAAGCCGCCGCATCCAATGCTCCTAAAGAGCCGGAGTACACAGACCTGGATTCCTATCCGTTAACCGAAAACGATGCCGACGCAACTGCAAAAGTTGCCGCGGCATTTCATGCGCAGTTTGGCGATAAAGCGCATGAAACCGGCCCTGCTTCAGCCAGTGAGGATTTTAGCATTTTTGGAAGAAGCTGGAAAGTGCCTTACGTTTTTTGGTTTGTTGGCGGCACAGATCCAAAAACCTATTTAGACGCAATAAAAAATAATCAGCTCAATTCGATTCCCAGTAATCACTCACCTAAATTTGCCCCGGTAATAAACCCCACATTAAAAACGGGTTTGCAGGCGATGATGACGGCTGCCGTAGCATGGCTGAATTAATTGGATTGCGAAAAAAATAAGCTTTATTCATTTTGCCAGTCTCTTAACGGAGGCGCCTGGCCTTGCCATAAGCCGTCTAAAAATCCAGGTTATAGGTCTGTCTATTTTTTAATGAAAAATCTGTTTTTTTTAAATCCATTTAACGGCACGCACACGTTTATTCGGCTCTTTTCTACAGACTCAACCAGCAAAACAAATGCGAAAACTACATTTACGCTTATGAGAAGTTTATCTCTTATCGCGCACCCTGATAACCCGAAAAGTAGTTTTTAATCTTTCAAACAAACAATAATTAATTGTAGGCAAAACAAAAGCACAATTCGGAAAAGTGATCTGTTCAAAAACAAAATTTGTTAAAGCTTAATCCTATTTTAATAAACTGCCAACCGAAACTAATAGCTGGGATTTTGAGTTAATAAAGGATTCAGATCTATCTGTGTTTGCGGAATCGGATAGATGAGTTGATAAGGCTGCACATTGTAATTAAGATTGGTGCCATTTGCATCTTTTTGAGCATTCATCACTTGAATTGCCGTTCCGGTTCTTACCAAATCAAACCATCTCTGGCCTTCAAACGCAAGCTCCAGCCTTCTTTCCGTATAAATAATATTATTCGCATCTGTGGCATCTGTGGCGGTTTTTGGAGCCAGCTTTACCCTGGCTCTCACCTGGTTCACCAGCATCATTGCTCCGTTAATATCATTTTTCTGCACCAATGCCTCGGCCTTTAATAATAAAATATCTGCCAAACGAATCTGGTAAAAGTCATTGGTACCATTATTCGGATCGTTGTATTTTGAAATGATGGGATAACTGCTTTTATTTTTCCAGTAAGGATCATCCCAACCGTAATCTATAAATGAAATTGAGTTATTTAACCGGATGGAATCATTCTCCACTTTAAAAGTATCAACCAGATCAATAGAGGGTGTTTCAAATTTTTTCCATCCTGATCCGATAAACTGGGAAGGAATCCAGTTACCGATAACATTGTATCCTTGATAATTAAATTCCCAGATAGCCTCACTGTTATTTTTATGATTGTTATCCCACAAAAAAGTAAAGTTCGGTACAAGAGAATAATCCGGTATAACCTGATCACAATAGTAGGCCACCGAATCCCAGTTTTTCGTTGGCATCGTTGCATATACTTTTGCTAAGATGGCATTTGCTGCACCCTTGGTCACAATCATTTTATTGGGCGGTACATTATCACTGGCTACATTGGCTTTTGCAAACCACAAATCATTCAAAATGGCATCATACACAGAATCTACTGAAGATCGGGGAATTAAAGTAGACTTAATAAGATTTTCTGAATTGGTTTGATCTACAGGTTGCAGCATAATGGGAACCGGGCCAAATAAACGCACGAGGTCAAAGTAGGTAAACGCACGCATAAATCGCGCTTCGCCCAACATCTGATTTTTACGCGCTGCCGATAGCGCCGGGTCTGTAGAGGAACCTATCTGTGCTATAGCTAAATTAATATTACCGATAATTCCATAAGCATCTTTCCAGTCACGTGTAATGTTACCGTTTAAAGAATTAAATTTGAATATATCAATGGTAATATTATCAGGATTGTCTCCTCCCGAATAACAATTATCAGACAATACATCACCGTTTGTTATTCGATCAAGAACATTAAACTCCAGGCCATAAGTATATCCGATTTCTGAAGTATAAACCCCGGAAATTAAATTTTCCGCATCTGCTGCCGTCACAGAAATTGAATCTGTCCTTGTAACCACCTGGGTAACGGGTTGTTTATCGAGCAGCTTGGAACAGCCGTTCACGATTAGTATCATAAATACTAAGAAAATATGGTTGATATTTATTTTAGTTTTCATAAAAAAAGAATTTATTATTTTAAAACAACTCTCAAAAAGCGCTTATTTCAAACTGACATTCAATCCAAACAAAAACATTTTCGATTGCGGATAAGCGCCGTTATCCAGTCCTAAAGAAATATTTCGGTCATCATTTGAATTGTTGGGATTTCCATAAGAATTTACTTCCGGATCAAAGCCTTTATATTTTGTAATGGTGATAAGGTTATTGCCCGATACATAAACTGTAATGGCGCTGAGCCCTATGCCAGACAACAGCTTCGGATTAATAGAATAGGATAATGTAATTGTTTTAAAACGCAGGTAGGAACCGTTTTCAAGAAATCGTGTTGATATTAAGGAATTATTGGTGCTTCCGTCTACGCTTACTCCAGGTATATCGGATTTATCTCCCGGCTTTTCCCATCTTGCTAATACAGCAGAACTTTGATTGGCTGAGTTTACCATTGCTTCAGCCTCTAATCTCCCCGCATTAAAGATTTTATTTCCCTGTGATCCTTGTATAAATACGGTTAGATCAAAATTTTTATAAGACAAATGATTCGTTAGTCCGTACACAAAATTCGGTTGGGCGCTTCCCATTAAAACGCGATCCGATGGATCCGGATTATCAGTGGTTGTTTTATTTTTAGTAAGGTATAATTGATGGCCTGTTGCAGGATCAACGCCATCAGCAACGTAGCCATAAAATTCTCCGAGGCCATAATTTTGAACCAAGGCAATAGCATTTCCTCTTGCATATACGCCGCCGAAGCCATTCATAAATTTGATGCCTTCACCTATTGAAAGGATCTTATTTTGGTTAAAGGAAATATTCAAATCAGTGTTCCATCTAAGGGGTCCGTTTACAATATTTTTGCTCGAAACCTGGAACTCTTCGCCAATATTTTGCATAGACGCAGCATTTACGGGTGCAGTAGCAAAACCTGCCTGTGAAGGAAGAGGAATATTTATTAAGACATTCTTGGTTTTTTTCACATAATAATCTCCTGAAAAAGACAACCGGCTATTTAGTAACGTGGCGTCAATACCAACGTTTGTTTGAGTGCTTGTTTCCCAGGTTAAGCTTTGTGGTGCAATGGTTGTAGCCGTTACAGCGCCTGTTATCGGATCAATATTTGAAAGAGGTAAATAACTGTAGCTTCCTATACCTTCCTGGTTTCCATTTTGTCCCCAGCCAATTCTAAGTTTTAAATCATTGATTGTACTCACACTTTGCATAAAGCTTTCACGGGAAATTCTCCAGCCCGCGGAGAAGGAAGGAAAGGTGGCTACCCGGTTGCCCGGAGCAAATTTAGATGACCGGTCGGAGCGAAGGTTTGCCTGGAACAGATATTTGCCGTCAAAATCATAAGTTAATCTTCCTAAGTATGAAATGAGCGCCCAATCATCGATGGTTGTTGTTCCCGGCGCTTTGATGGAATCTCTTAAATAACTTTCATTCCAGGGCAACAGCCTGTATTGCGGCTTAAGAAAAGAGCCCGAGATTAAAGATTGATCTGTATGTGAATCCTGAGCAGTCCAGCCGGCTAAGGCCGAAAAATTATTTCTGCCCCATTTAGCAGTATAGTTTATCGTTTGCTCGCTTAACCAGGTTAGGTTATTGGTTTTTGTTTGAGATTGCTGCCCTTGCGTTTGTCTTCCATATATTGTAAGGAATGGATCTAAGAAATAAGTGTTGGTATAGTTTGCATAGTCAATTCCAAAATGGGAGCGAATGATTAATCCTTTTAATAATTTTATGTCTGCTTCCACATTCGACAATAAGCGGTCGCTAATGTTTTTATTGTATGACCCAAGAATGGAGCCCAGTGGGTTTTCCCATCCTGTTAATGCATTAAAACCTATGGTGCTGTCCGCATTGAACTTTGGTACAGTAGGAGGTGTTTCCAGCGCCGACAATACAACACCGCCCCTTGCCACACTGGCATTATCTGTTACGTCGTTATTATGAGAACGGGAAATAATGGTGCTGGTAATTAACGTCAGCCAATCATTTGCTTTTGTTGTAAGATTTACTCTGCCTGTCAACCTGTTGAAATTGGCTGGCTTTATGATGCCTGTCTGATCGGAGTAATTTAAAGAAATGTAATGTTGCGTTTTCTCAGTTCCACCTGAAATAGATAACTGATAGTTTTGTTGATTTCCATTTTGAAAAACCTCCTTGGGCCAGTTGATATCGTTTGCTTTCACCATAGAATCGGTAATCACAATTGAGTTTTTTTGCTCATTTGCATAAGCCTGGTATTGTTGCGCATTTAAAACCGACAGCATTTTTGTGGCTGATGTGGTGCCGTAATAAGTGCTGAACTCAATTTTTGATTTGCCCGCCACGCCTTTTTTTGTAGTGATCACTACCACACCATTTGCAGCACGGGTGCCATAAATGGAAGCAGAAGCTGCATCCTTTAAAATAGAGATTGATTCTATATCATCCGGACTGAAAGCAGAAATATCTGTTAGCGGAACTCCGTCAACTACATATAATGGATCATTACCAGCGCTGATAGACGAAGATCCTCTGACGCGGATAGTTAAACCTGCGCCGGGCTTTCCTGAGTTGGATGTTACTTCAACGCCTGCCGCTTTACCCTGCAATGCTTCGCCAACATTCACAATAGGACGATCCGAAATGTCTGCTGCTGTAATAACGGAAACGGCGCCCGTAAGATCTTTTTTCCGCTGACTTCCATAACCTACAATTACCACCTGGTCGAGCGATTTTGCAGAAGAAGGCGCAAGTGTTACTGATATACTGGATCGCCCGGATAATGGAATGTCCTGTGACGCATATCCCAATGAAGAAATTTCCAGTGTAGCATTAGGGTTAGTTACGTTTAGAGAGAAACTACCGGATGTATTCGTAGCTGTTCCATTTTTCGAGCCTTTTTCCTGTACAGACACACCGGCAATGCCGGTTCCGTCGCTACTTTTTATCTGCCCGGTAACAGTAGTGGTTTGGGCAAACAGCTGATAAGGAACAAATAAAGTGATCCCGACAATTAAGGAGAAAAGCCTGGATAGAAATCTTTTTCCATAGTAGGCTGAAGTGGAATTAGGATTCATGCGTAGAGTTTAAATAATTAAATCCTTTCAGAAATAGGGGAGTATGTGTAGGGCAAAAAAAGTGGAGGTTTCGATGCTTATATAACTTTATTTTACACTTTTGTTACAATGATTTTTTATGGGTAATATTTTTAATGGCTGTTATCGTGTATCAAAAAAACCCAGGTATCAATCTTAGAGTTTTCCTGCATTTATAATTAAGTCCTCATAACCGAAAAAGTAGATTTCTTAATTTTATATCTTCATGTTTGATCCGTTCATCTTTTTTATGAGTGTTCGATTTTTTCCTCTCAGGACATGAAAAAACAGAAGCCGCTAACAGCGGGCATTTTAAAATTTTGTATTCTTATATTCGGGAAAGAGAATTCCTAAATAAAAACTTTATCTTTTCTGTTAAATTAAAAAAATAAACAATCAATCATGAAAAAAACAGTACTCGTCTTTTTGTCAATCTTAATTGGTTTTTCTGGTGTGAACGCCCAAAGTAGTTCTGACTTTGTTCCCTTATTTAATGGGAAAGAATTTGGATGGATGGACTGGAAATAAAGCCGGCTACCTGGTGGATAGCGGTATGATTGTTGTAAATCCGGGCCAAGGTAGCGGCGGTAATTTATATACAGAAAAAGAGTTTGGGAATTTTGTCATGCGCTTTCAGTTCAAATTAACACCCGGCGCTAATAATGGAATTGGCATCCGTGCCCCGTTGACCGGCGATGCTGCCTATGTGGGTATGGAAATCCAGGTGCTCGATAACAACGGCCGATATCTACAAGAGTTTGCATCCTTACCAATATCACGGCTCAGTCTATGGTGTCATTCCCGCTGAACGCGGTTTTTTGAAACCGGTAGGTGAGTGGAATGAAGAAGAAATAATAGCAGACGGCACAAAAATTAAAGTGACCTTGAACGGTCACGTGATATTAGATGGAGACATTGAGCCGTCCATTTCCAATGGAACCATGGATCATAAAGAACACCCGGGGCTCAAAAACAAAAAAGGTCATATCGGTTTTCTCGGACATGGATCGGTAGTTTATTTTCGGAATATTATGATAAAAACACTGGAATAGCTACATCAATGGATTATGATTGCCTGGTAATTAATTCCAAATAAATTTAAAACAAGATCTTATATAATTCTCGCTTTCCGGGAGAACCTATAAATATATACCGGGCTTTGATCCAGGCATTTCCCGAAATAAAAAGATAAATATTTACACATGAAAATTAAATTTATCAGGCAAATATTATTAACGGCGATTCTTTCTGTAACGCTTACCATCTTTTCGACAGCCCAACAGCAGGTGCAAACTGCAAGTGTGGAGCGGTTTAAACCAAATGAGCAATCACTTAAAGAATTCAAATATCCCGAATGGTTTCGCGATGCCAAGTTTGGAATTTGGTCGCATTGGGGACCCCAGGCTGTTCCGCGCCATGGGGATTGGTACGCCCGTAACATGTACCAGGAAGGGAGCGACGATTATAAATACCACCTCGCGCATTATGGCCATCCATCTAAATTTGGGTATAAGGATATTATTCCGTTGTGGAAAGCCGAGCGGTGGGATCCTGAAAAGCTGATGGCGCTTTATAAAAAAGCAGGCGCAAAATATTTTGTGAGCATGGGCACGCACCACGATGATTTTTTTCTTTGGAACTCAAAAATTCATAAGTGGAATTCTGTGAACTATGGCCCCAAAAAAGATGTGGTGGGAATATGGCAGGCAGCAGCGAAAAAGGAAGGATTAAAGTTTGGCGTATCTGAACATCTTGCAGCAAGTTTTACCTGGTATCAGCCCAGCCACGGCGCCGACACTTCAGGCCCGATGAAAGGAGTTCCTTATGACGGCGCGAATCCCCTGTACCAGGATTTGTACCACGCGAAACCAGATTCCAATGATCATGAATGGCTGAGCATCAATAAAGAATGGCAAAGAGAATGGCTTTTTAGCATCAAGGAATTGATAGACACTTATCATCCGGATCTTCTTTACTCCGATAGCAAACTTCCTTTTGGAGAATATGGCAACAATATGCTGGCTCATTTTTACAACCAGGGTGTGCCAGAGAATGGTGATCATACAGATGTGGTTTACACCTGCAAACAGGCGTCAGACGGAATGTGGGTGCAGGATTTGGAGCGTGGCGTCCAGGATTCTATCAACCCTTTTCCATGGCAAACAGATACTTCGATCGGAGATTGGTTTTATAGAACCGGGCAGAAGTATAAAAGCGCGCCGGAAGTAATACAATTATTGATAGACATTGTAAGCAAGAATGGCAACCTTTTATTAAATATAGTGCAAACTCCGGAAGGGGACCTCGAGCCTGATGTGCTCCAGATTGTCAACGGAATAGCCGATTGGATGGCACTTAACAGCGAAGGTATTTATGACACGCGTCCCTGGAAGATTTATGGAGAAGGCCCATCTACCAACAAAGCCAACCAGGTAAAAGGTCAGTTCGCCGGATTGAGCGATACACGGGGTTTCCAGGAAAACGACATCCGCTTCACTGCCAAAGGAAACACGCTTTATGCTTATTGTCTTGGCGAGCCAACATCGGATATAAAAATTAATTCATTAGCTAAAAATTCCAAACTTTTAGATAAAAAAATTGCATCAGTTACCATGCTGGGAAGTGATGCGAAACTTCATTGGAAACAAGATGGGAGCGGATTAATCATAAAAAATCCCCGTCAGTTGCCAGTGAAGCAAGTCCCTGTGATTGGGTTCAGGATTGAATTCAGATAATACAAATTAATTAAGAATCAAAAGCAACGTATAAGCCAATATGCCATACCCGGTATGTAGGTACAGTGAAAGAAATTTCACGTGATCGTTTGAAAGCTCACTTTAAGGCGGTGCTTATTTCCTAAGATTTTGATTCAGGAACATATCCCGTTACAAATTTGGCTACGCCGCTTTTCGCGCCTTCTATGGCTTCCAAATAGGCTTCCGCAACTTTTGATGCATCAGGCCATGGCGCCGGATCCATGCCTATTCTGGCTGCAGTTTCTGCCACCCATGGCGGGTGAACGATCGCTATACGCCTGTTGTCTGTTAGCTCAAGTGCCACCGCGCGCGCAAATCCCTCAAGCCCTGCATTCACCAATGAAATAATAGATGTTTGTGGCGATGGGGTATAAGCGAGAATGCCGCCGGTAATGACAAAAACACCGCCCGGAAGCAAATTGTTTAAACCCTTCCGAACCAAATTTACCTGGCCTAAAAGTTTGCTGTTGACACTCAATTGTATTTCATCGTCGGAAATTTTATCGAGAAAATTGAATGCCGCGTCGCCCGCCACACATACGATGGCGTCAACTTCACCAAGGTTAGAGTAAAACGCCTCAACACCTGAACTGTCGGTTATATCAAGAGGAGGCGTTGTAGACCGCGAAGCCTCGGTTACTTCATATCCTTTTTCTTTCAAAAGATTGCTTACCGCTGATCCGATCGTTCCTGAGGAACCTACAACTAATGCTTTCATTTATTATGTTTTAGACTTCACAAATTTAAAGAAAGCAACTGATAATGGTTGACATGATAAATGACCAGGCGTTAATTCAAAACCAAATCTTTTAACCCTGTTATTCAAAATTCGATCAACGAAGGAAAGAGAAAAAACTATATTTTGGCTTATGACGCATCTATGTTCTTGAATGAAGCGGCAATGTATTTCGGCGGGCTGATGGTGTTCTTTATAAAGCCTGATTTTCTAAATATTGGTGCACACAGAAGAGAAATTTTTTTGCAAGCTAAGTGTGACCTTATGTGCCATTCGTCATCTATGCGAATCAAAATTAACCGACAAAAAACTATTGATAAGTTTCCGCGCTTCCGTTTACTTTAATCCATCAAATTTACCCATACCATCGGCAGGTAATTCATAACCAGCCAGCCAAACAATGAAACAAGGAGAGACGCGCCAATAAGCCGGAGCCAAAATAAACGAATATGCGATCGTTTGAAAATGTCATAGCTAAACCAGAGATTATATATTGATGATATACTCGTTTGCCAAATAAAAACATCCATTGAAATTACATTTACTTTAAACATCGCGCCCAGCACAATATCACTGAGAATAAGAATTAAAAAATAGGTGCCCCCGCCATACAGGCAAAGAGCTAGTATCTCCACAAAATTGTATCTCTTTCTTGCAAGTATAGGATAAATAATAACTGCCGAAAATAAAATAACGATAACTATAAATGGAGTAAAATGTGTTCGCAGCGTAATATTCGATTGCTCCTGGAAATCAAGCGGAGACTTACTTTCCCTAAAAAGTGAATAATGATAATTATAGCGGTGAATAATGAAATTGTGCAGGAGAATATATAAGCCTGTAAGGATTAAAAAATAACTTACCGGCTTTTGATATTGTTTCCTTTTGCCTTTAAGAAAATCAATAGAGGCCCGGCCGGGGCGAACGATGAAATTCCACGCGGTATGTATAAACCCTTTTTCGAAATGTGAAAAAAAATGCGCTGTTTCCTTTAATAAAACCGTGGCTGACAATCTTTCCACTTCAGCCTTCTGGCCGCAATTAGGACAATAATTTCCTATAAATAATTTCCCACAGTTTAAGCAGGTTATCAAAGTAAAATTATTTTAGTAAAATTAAGATTTTACTTTAAGCAGAATAATTTTTCGGGCCAGAAAAATGCATCATAAGTCCACCCTTTATAACCCAAAAAGTAGATTTTTCATTTTTGATGTTTTTCATCTTTATTTTAAAAAAAACAGCAATAGTATTGATCACTATTGCTGCCCTTACACCCTTTTTTGCTTCACCAATTTTCCAGGCCCAGCAATTTTTTTCCTAATGGAGATAAAGTTGCTGTTTCATATTTTATTTGTTCCCAATTGCGCGGGTCGCCTGGAAACGCATAACCTTCGGGCGCTATTCTATTCTTCCACGAGTTGATTCTCCATTGCCTTAAGGCTTCATTATCTTCTTCGGCAGGCATCATAGAAATGTATTGTGCGATCCGCACTTTATCCTTGCTCCTGTTGGCTCTTATGCCATGTGGTTCTGAGCTGTTGAATATTAATAGATCGCCTGCTTCCATTTTTATTTTTTCCATTTCAAATCCTGTGGTGTCCGGTTTAAAATGATCCCGATCTTCCGGTTGCGTTAATTTCCAGGTATCATACGTTCTGAATAATTCAGGGATGCACTGGAAGCCACCCATTTCTTCATCCATCTGGTCTGCCAATGCCAATACACCTTGTACGTTTTGTGGTTTTGTTTCAGGATCATAATCCCAATGAATAAACCCTTTGGATTCAAAGCCCGGGCGCGAGGGGAAATTTAAATTCGCTCTATCGATCGTGCACCATAATTTTTCAGTTCCCCATATATCGGCAAACGCCGCATGCACCTTCGGCATTTGCCTGTTGTCCCAAAGTGTTTGGTGATTATATACTTCGACCATTCCGGTGTTAGTGAGTTCTTTCATTTGCATTTCTGCACGCGGCGGTGCATACCATGTTTCCGGATCATTGGGATTTTTTTCTTCAAACTCCCATAAAAAATCAGCCGTTCTTTTTACCTGTTCTTTCGGCACCGCATTTTTGATGATCACGTATCCATTGTGGATCCAGAATTTCCAATCCTCTTCTGTTAACACCCTCAATGGTTCTCCGTTACTGCGATTGCTTAATTTGACATTGCTGCTTTTTGCAGTAGATGGATTGCCGGGAATATCTTTGTGCGCATTTGCATTTCCCGTTGCCATTGTAGCTGCCATTGTTTGTTGTTCCATATCACAAGTTTTAAATGATTTGATACCACAAATTTCATTTGGATGAAGAAATTTAAAAACTGTTCTGATGACCATTATTTGCTCTCTATTGACATTTATTGCTAATTTCAGGTTTAAAGAATCGTTTTACAGATAAATAGCGGCTATTGAAAATTCAAAAAGAAATAGTGTTGATCAGCAGGGGCCAATCCTTCAGGCTCTTTCAGCCAAGCTTAAAAAATTATTTTTACTGGCATTATCATCCCGAATATGAATTGGTTTATGTAGAAGCGATCAATGGAATTCGCCATGTAGGGCAACACATTTCCGGTTTTATGGAAAGTGACCTGGTTCTGATTGGGCCTAATGTGCCTCACCTGAATTTTGACTACGGAATCCAAACAGACTACCACCAGGTTGTGGTCCAATTAAAAGAAAATTTTTTAGGAGAAGCGTTTAAAGAAACGCCGGAATTTACAGCTATACACGAGCTTTTTCAAAAAGCATATTTAGGTTTATCGTTTGGTGGCAACACCAAAAAAATCGTAGCGGAAAAGCTGCAATACATGCAGGAGCTGTCGCATTTTGAACAAATAATAAAGTTGTTGGAAGTGTTCCAGGTGTTGGCGACGTCCGATGAAGTGACGGAATTAAACGACCAGGATACAAGCATCAAGCTTTTTTTTGATGATAAGATCAGGATGGGCGCGGTTTACAAATACATCCATGCCAATTATAATGATAAGCCTGATGTGAAGGTTGTGGCCGCACGCGTCCATTTGAGTACCCCTGCTTTTTGCCGGTATTTTAAAAAGCAGACTAAAATGACCTTTACAGATTTTGTAAACCAATATAGAATCACCCAGGCAAAAACCTTGTTATTAAAAGATGTAAGTGTTTCAGAAGCGTGTTATGAAGTGGGATTTCAAAGCCTTTCGCATTTTAATAAATTGTTCAAAAAAATAACCGGAATAAATCCTTCTGTTTTTAAAAAGCAGAGTGTGTCGTGAAAAAATAAACGTGGCCTCATAACCCAAAAAGTAGATTTTACATTTTTTATATCGCTTTTCGTGTGCACCAATTTCCCATAATTAATCAGGGCCATTCAGATCTGATAAAAACCTTTTTAAAAAAAACACTATCCTTGTTTGGCGGAGATGATGTGGCACAGCCTGCCCAAAATCGTAGTGTTATAATCGAATTCAGAGTAGAGGATGTTGATAAAGACTACGAAAGACTGGCAGACTATCTCCAGGACAAGGTTGTCCAAAAGCCAACGACAATGCCCTGGGGAAATAAGTCTCTGTTATTCCGTGACCCTGATGGCAACCTCGTAAACTTTTTTACACCTGTCACACCAGAAGCAATCGCTAAGTTTGATGGGCACTCAATAACTTAACCTACCTCGCCTTGGATCGCGGCACACGGAAACAAATGTTTTCAATTTTTACATGAGGATTGTAAATTCACGAAATGCAAATTCAAAGAAAATCTTATTTTGATATTGGTAGAACCTGTTTCATGGATAGAAAATTGTTTCGTGTGCCATGTACCACGGCAGAGGGGAAGCTCACGCTTAACACCATGCAAAAAGTACCAGTCTCATTTGAATATAACGGCAAACATTACTAGGGCTTATGTTTTTGCAGTCGGACACAATAAACGATTTATATATGCTAAACAACATCCATTATTACCTAATTCACCAGACAAAATTGATAAGACCGTTACCAACTTTTACATTATTGAGCGGACAAAAAATGAATTTCAGGACAAGCCTAAATATGGACCATTTACAAAGGAAACTTTTGATAGTCTTTGTTTAAAACTTGACATTAAAAATCCTGAATTTGACATGACTTATCCAACAAACCTTTATTGATAATTTGGCAATAATTCACTTTTTCATTGCTCTTTTCGGTTGGACAAGAGAACTCATTTTGTAGTTTTTTCATTTTTCGGTTGGACAAAATTTATTTTGTTACTTACTTTATGGTTGGACAAAGTATTTTAGCGCAGAAGGAAATGTGGCAGCACTTTTATTTTTTCGATACTTTTTTCGGTAGACAGAAAAGTTTTTGTTCGCAACAACGTTCTTGAAATGCTACAGCAGGCAACAGCAGGTTTGGCAATAGGCCAAATCAGCAAAAAATCTTAGCGGACAAAAAAATTAAGCATCGAAACTTTGGTAACTATTCAAAACATAACTGCGGTTATGACCATTGCCCATATAACGGACTTATGATTAAACAAGGTTCTTGGTTAGCAGAAGGGAATATGCATTTCAATTCAGACAAGAATAAATATTCAGGAAAGATAAAGTCGGACAGATTGAAAAATGACAGGAAAAACGAACAGCAGACAATCAAGAAGATTATTGAGACCGAGTAACACGCCTGCACACAACATTGGTATTGCTGCAAGTGGGGCTGGACACTGAAAACCGCCAATAAAATGGTGATGGAGGCGGTAGCAATTTACAACAACGAACGGCGCCACCGCTCGCTGGAAATGAAAACGCCAGGCTTTGCGCATGTTCATCAGCGACATTCTTATAAGTCTTATCGAAAGCTCGAAAGAAGGCAGGAATGTTGATAAGTTTTTAAAAACCGAAGGAGTATTTTTTGAAAAAAGTATCAATGTTCCGGGTTACCATTTTAAACCCTATTTTTAAATAAAAAATGGCCAGCCTGTTTCAGGGTAAGACAACACATTCAATATGAAGCTTCTTCTCACTTCCAGCGGTATCAGCAACACCAGCATTTACAACGCGTTAATTGAACTTTTAGGCAAACCCATCGCCGAATCCAACGCCCTCTTCATCCCGACAGCGATATACCCTTTTCCATTTGGTGCCCGTTATGCATGGAACCCAATCAGCGGAAAAACCAAATCGCCATTCATTGAGCTGGGCTGGAAATCTTTAGGTCTGCTGGAACTCACTGCGCTTCCCAGTATCAAAAAGGAAGTTTGGATACAGGCAATCCAGGATACTGATGCACTCCTGGTTTGGGGCGGCGATCCCCTATATCTAAGCTACTGGCTGCAACAGTCAGGGCTGGCAGACCTATTGCCATCACTGCTGCGCAAAATGGTCTATGTCGGAGTGAGCGCCGGAAGCATGGCGGTGAGCTCCACATTCGGAGAGACCTATTCAGACCCTCCCGGCGGAAGCAATAATGCGCTAACGTTAGAAAATATTCTATTCGAAACACCAGAGGGAGAAATAACCAGAACCTTAGCTACGGCTCACGGAGCAGGATTGATTGACTTCGCATTAATTCCACATTTTGAGCATAAGGATCACCCTGATGCTTCCATAGTTAACGCAGAAAAGTGGGCGTCGAAGTTGCCGGTTCCGGTGTATGCTATTGATGACCAAACTGCCATCAAAGTGGTCGACGGCACCATTGAAGTAATATCAGAGGGAAAATGGGAACTGTTTACTCATGATATAAAACCGAACAGCTAACATGAGGCTGCCAGGAGTTGCGTTACCAGGACGGGAGACATCGATTTGGGATATTAAAACGTTATTCTGGAAATTAAGATTGGCTTCATGATGCCCCGGTTCAAAGGCAGAGGCGGGGCGTTCCTAATCGGCGGGGTATTAAATTTTGAAAGAGTCACACCCACGGGTAAAGAAAAGTGTGTCCTGAAAAATTGGTACCTCATAACCCAAAAAGTAGATTTTTCAATTTTTACTAATGATTAATATTGTTGAATATCAAAATGATATTCAGAGTTTGCAAATAAATAAGCTGTATTTGTGCAACACGCTAACCCTCGTGCATTGCGCGAAAAGATTTTTACTGAGAATGATTCGTGATATTTTTATGGAGAAAAAGTGGGAATAGTTCATACTTTTGGATACACAGAGGTTTGCTATATTCCGCGACCGACATCATTATAAAAAATAATTGTGAAAAAAATATTTTTGATTTTTACATTTATAGCCGTCATACATAAGACACAAGGTCAAACAATTATTGTAAATGCAGACGGTACTCATTCCACAGTTATCGACAACGGGGCAATAAAAACAATCGTAAATCCAAACGGTACTCATTCGACAGTTATCGACAACGGAGCGATAAAAACAATCGTAAATCCAAACGGTACTCATTCGACAGTTATCGACAACGGAGCGATAAAAACAATCGTAAATTCAGACGGCACTCATTCGACTCTTATCCAACGGAGCGATAAAAACAATCTTAAATCGAGACAGCACCCGGTCGGCTATTAGAAGGGAAAATTAATTTCAAGGTATTTCTGAAAAAACCGAAAAGATAAAAAAATCAGCCAACATCGCATTCATTACACCTAAGTGCAAATTTTTCTCACTATTGTTTTCTTATAGCACAAATGCAAAGTTTTGAATGGCATGTGGACTCCGGATATTATAGTTATATGTTATGACACCAGTCACGTGCAGCGGATTATTACTCAGGACCGATCTGCAAACAAGAGCCCTCAATTCTTTAGGGGAAATTTATCTGTATATTTGATTTCATGTTGCTCATAGAGGTATAGTATTATTTAAAACAACTGCAAACACTAATCAAATCATGCGCGTACAAGTTTCCTCGTCATTCCTGTACATTATCTTACCAGTAACTATACTCTTCTCAGCTTTGTCTTCTTTCGGGCAGCGCATCACGATCGCAGATTCACTTTCTAAAAACACTTTCGGCTGGAGCCAGGAAGAAAAGGAATTCGGCTTCGCACATTTCGACGAAGTTTTTAATACACGTGATGTACCTAAAGGCAAGAAGGTGCACAAGCTTCCACACGGAACAGCCATAGCAGCATTTAGTAAAGGTGGACAAAAAGAAAAAGAGCTGGATACATTTATTGCAGAGCAAAAAGTAGCAGGCATTCTTATTTTACAAGATGGAAAGATAAGGCTGGAACGTTATGCGCTTGGGTTCAGTGATGCGGAACGGTGGACATCGCAATCTGTTGCAAAATCGATAACAAGTACCCTCGTTGGTGCTGCCATCAAAGATGGGTACATTAAAAGTGTTGATGACTATGTAACAAAGTACATCCCTGAACTTAAAGGCAGTGCCTACGATAAAGTTACGATCCGCAACCTGCTAACAATGACCAGCGGTATAAAATGGACCGAAATATATACAGATTCAAATTCTGATATTGTAAAGTTTTACACACAACCTGTTGACTCCGGCATTGATGAAACAATAAGCTACATGAGGCATTTGCCATCCGAGGCAGAGCCGGGTAAAAAATGGGGTTACAGTACAGGTGAAACGCATTTGCTGGGTGTTCTTGTAAGCGCCGCCACAGGAAAAACGTTATCTGAATATCTTTCTTTAAAGATTTGGGCTCCTTACGGTATGGAAAGTAAAGCCACCTGGAATATTGGCAGAACAAGCCAGGAATTCGCAGGCTGCTGCCTGCAAATGAAACTTCGTGATTTCGCGCGGTTCGGGCAATTCATTCTTGATGGTGCACGCATTAATGGTAAGTCTATTGTGCCGGATGATTGGTTGCAGTTGGCAACGCATACGCAGGTTAAACTCTGGCCCGGTTGGGGTTATGGCTTCCAATGGTGGACCCTGGATGATGGCACTTTTCGTGCATTGGGAATTCATGGACAAATGATTCACATAGACCCGGTAAGGCATCTCGTTGTAGTTCTCAATAGCGCATGGCCGGAGGCCGAAAGTTTTAAGCGACAAACTATAGCCGATAATTTTCTTAAATCTATTAATAAAGAAATTGACAAAGAAAGGGATGACCTTAAAACTAGTGCGGGTCTCTGAACTGTACCCAAACCTTACTTATCTTTAAGCAAGATATTGCCGCAAACTTTAAGTGTTGCCCAGGCAAATAATTGACATGGAAAATGAAGAAAACATCGGCAGAGGCGATTAGCAGCCTTCCTGTTTTCCCATTTTAAAAATGATGGCTGTATTGGTAAGAAGTTCGGACTAAGACATCAAATAAAAACCAAACATAATGAGCAAAATTATCTTTGACAGCGGCATATCACTTGATGGATTTTTCGCGGGCGATAACAGAAGTCCGAACAATCCAATGGGTGGCGTTTCAGGAAAAATCCATCAGTGGATGTTTAAACAAAAAGCATTTTGGAAACACATCAAAATGGAAGGCGGTGAGGAATACGGAGCAGACAGTAAAATAATTGAAGATGTGTTTGCAAGAACAGGTGCTTACATTATGGGAAAACGAATGTTTGAAGAAGGCGAAGTCGCTTGGGCAGAAGATTTATACGAAGCAGATGTGTATGTGCTGACACACGAAAAACGGGAACCGTGGGTTCAAAAGGGAACAACAACTTTTTATTTCATCAATGACGGAATACAAAGTGCATTGGAAAAAGCAAAACAATCGGCCAATGGAAAGGACATCAGAATACAAGGTGGTGCAAATACTATCCAACAATATCTCAACGCAGGACTTGTGAACGAATTTTTCATTCATATTGCCCCTGTTTTTTTAGGAAGTGGTATCCGGCTGTTTGACGGCATTGACAGCAATATATATGACATTCAAATTGTAGAAGTTATACCTTCAGACTTAACAACACATTTAAGATACAAACTGACGAAGAAATGAAACGAACTACTGCTGCCAGCCCATCGCCATACGATTGCAAGTAACATCGGATCTTAAAGTGCGATTGAGCAATTGCCAAAAAGATGAGTTGTATTTGTGCAAGCAATAGTTTTAATGCATACTGCGCTCAATTGCATTTAAGATATTGAGTGTTAACGATAATATTTTTTGGATAAAAAGGTGGGAGAGTTTGTCTTTTCGGAAATAAAGATGTTATGTGCAACAGGTGTAATTGTTACTAATAGGGTTCTTGGTCCGACAAAATTCATTTTT
Organism: uncultured Chitinophagaceae bacterium; assembly: GCA_963706775.1. Taxonomy (GTDB): domain Bacteria; phylum Bacteroidota; class Bacteroidia; order Chitinophagales; family Chitinophagaceae; genus Ginsengibacter. The sequence continues at coordinate 41,157 of CAVPNF010000013.1, read as the reverse complement.
AAGTTTAATTTTAAAATCAATATAATATGACAGACAAACTTCAATTCTTTTCAACAGAGATATTTCTTGAAAAACCTTTTAAACAGCCTAGTGGACAACAACTAACGACAATGACGGTGTTGTTGCCGTGGCACGCAATTTCTTATGCTATTCCGAGAGAAAAGGGTAACCCTCATTCGGGATATGAAGTTCATTTCAAAAAAACATATTTTAACAACGAACAGTTTATCGTAAAAAGCATTAACCCTGTTCATTTAGCGGCTGACAAGATTGAATTGATAAAGTAATTTTCCTGAAGATAATTATGGTGGATTTTTGTTCACATTCTGTACTTTTAGTTTTTTATTGAGCTTTGGTTCCGGCAAAAGGTTTATTGAATCCCCTGCCATCGCCAATACGTACCGTTATCTGCAACCGAAACACATCAATGCAAGCACTCTTCATACTTCTCACTTTCCTTGTTTTGACGGCGACTTCATTTGGACAACTTCCAAAGAAGGCGATGAAAAAAATGGGTCAAAATCCTGCACTATTTGTTGACAGTATGGAAGTTGATATGAATGCATTTCAAGCTCTAAATCCTTTCGATATTTCAAATATCAGTATTGTCAAACCTAGTAAAGCAAAAAAGGTTCTTGGTGAGAAAGGCACTGACGGTGCTATTTATGTGACAACTGTAAAATCAGCCAAGGAGACATATTGGACTTTCTTTAGCGGCAAGTCGGAGAAATTCAAGGAAATCATTACATCGCCCGACGCTGACACAATTGTACAATATATTCTCAACGGACAGGCTTTATCAGATAGTTCTGCCCTTGGCACGTTGTTTTTAATCACTGACAAAAATTTCAAGTCGTTAGACATTATTGGCAAAGAAGATGGCAGGTTCCTAATGGACAACGTATATCCGAAACGTTACCTTGTTGTCATTAGAGCAAAACGACCAAAGGGACTTGTCAAAACAACGACTTCAAAGTAGGACGCTGAATAAAACATAGAATGGTATGAAAAGGCTTCACCGGCGTCAATCGGGTGAAGCCTTTTGCTTTACACTATTCTAATTTTTATCGTTTGATGAGATAATTTCATGGGCTAATTATCCCGGATGCCTCAATTTCCTGCTACAACAAAAGTAGATTTGGATACATCCGCTGACCGATTGTTGATGAGCTTTGCATCAACAAAAAAATAAAAATGAAAATAGTAATAACAGGCTCGCTGGGCAACATCAGCAAACCATTAACGGAATCGTTAGTGAAGAAGGGGCATTCAGTAACCGTTATAAGCAGTAAAGTAGAAAAGCAAAATGCGATTGAAGCTATCGGCGCAAAAGCCGCAATCGGCACCATAGAAGATGTGGATTTCCTTACAGAAACTTTTAAGGGAACCGACATCGTTTATCTAATGGAACCTCCAATCAACTTCTTCGATTTCAATGCAGACACGGAAGGCCACTGGACGGATATTGCACAAACTTATTCCAAAGCTGTTCAGCAATCAGGGGTACAAAAAGTAGTGCATCTAAGCAGCATTGGAGCGCATACTGACAAAAACAACGGAATGTTAGCGACACACTATGCGGTAGAAAATATCCTCAGGCAGCTGCCGGATAATGTCTCCATTAAAGTCATGCGCCCGGTGGGATTTTACTACAACATGTTTGCTTTTATACCAACGATAAAATCGCGGGGCGCTATATTTTCCAATTATGGTGGAGATGATAAAGAGCCATGGGTTTCGCCAATAGATATTGCTGCGGTTATTGCTGAGGAAATGGAAAAGCCTTTTGAGGGCAGAACGGTTCGTTATATCGCAAGCGATGAAGCTTCGCCCAATGAAGTGGCGAAGATACTTGGTGCAGCCATCGGAAAAGACGATGTCAAATGGATTGTCATCTCCGACGAAGAGTTTCTGGATGGATTATTGAAGCTTGGTATGAATCCTAAAGTAGCCAAAGGCCTTATGGAAATGAATGCCGGCAGGCGTGGCGGCGTGTTGTATGAAGATTATAATCGCAACAAACCTGTTTTGAGCAACATAAAATTAGCAGAGTTTGCAAAAGAATTTGCAGTCATTTATCATCAATAATAAAAAATAAAAACAATCAGCATGAACAAGATAGCATTAATAACAGGCGGCAGCCGGGGCTTGGGCAGAAACATGGCCCTGGCCCTCGCCAAAAAAGGAATAGACGTCGTATTCACTTACAACAGCAACAAAAAAGCGGCGGATGAAGTGCTCGCGGAGATTCAATCAACCGGGCAACAAGCATTTGCATTTCAACTGGACACCAGTAATATCAGCTCTTTTGACGCGTTCCTTACACGAATGTCAGAAGAATTACAAGCCCGCACGGGACAATCTAAGTTTGATTTTTTAATTAATAATGCGGGCACTGCTTTGTACGCATTAGCAGCAGACACTACAGAAGAGCAGTTAGACAGCATCTTCAACATCCATTACAAAGGCGTATTTTTCTTAACGCAAAAGGCCTTGCCTTTTATGAATGATGGCGGCGGCATTATTAATATTTCATCGGGGCTTACGCGCATCACGATGCCGGGGTCTTCGGTTTATGGATCGATTAAAACCGCGGTGGAATCGCTCAGCCGTTATTGGGCTAAAGAACTTGGTCCCGAGGAAAATTCGTGTAAACACAGTGGCTCCGGGCGCGATAGAAACTGATTTTGGTGGCGGCCGCACAAGGGATAATAAAGAGATCAATGCGCACATTGCCGGCCTGACCGCGCTGGGCCGTGTAGGATTACCGGAAGATATTGGCGGCGTCGTTGCTTTTCTATGTACGGATGATGCTTACTGGATCAATGGACAACGCATTGAAGTATCCGGCGGACAAGCGATTTAATGATTTTATAATTTAATAGAATAACGGGTTTAGGTCATGAGGATTTATTGAATGAACACCTGAACTGATTAGAGGTCTGAAGATTCATCAGAAAGATTGTGTCCAAACAGTGGGATGGCCGGAAAAACGCGCGGAGCGATCGGGTTTTCCTTGTCCCGATAGCTATCGGGATTGTTTCTTTTTTGTTCAAGCAAAAAAGAAAAGACTAAAACAGGGCTTGAATTCAATTTGAAATGCACCATCACTATCTAAATGCTCAATTCTATAATTTAATTACTTTAGTTCTATGAAACCCTTTCACATCAAAAGCATCACTGAGTTTCACCGCGTCAACTATTTGCCGCCGCCCGCGCATCCGCTCATCAGCGTGGTAGATTATGCTGAGGTGGCGGCTGCTAAAAGGACTAATGAAGTGCAGGCGATCTTTGGCGATTATTATAGCATTTCTGTGAAACGCGGTCTGAGTGGCAAAATGCGCTATGGCCAGCAGGAATATGATTTTGACGAAGGCGTAATGTACTTTTTGGCTCCGGGGCAGGTGTTGCAAACAACTCCTGCTCCACACGGCGTTGAGCAGCCCTCAGGGTGGATATTATTGATCCATCCGGATTTTATCTGGAATACCTCATTGGCTAAAAACATCAGGCAGTACGAATATTTTGATTATTCCGTGCATGAAGCGTTGTTTCTTTCGGAAAAGGAAGAAGCCACGCTCAACAATATTATTCAGAATATTAAAGATGAGTACCACTCAAACATCGATAAGTTTAGCCAGGGAATCATCATCGCTCAAATTGAAACCCTGCTCAACTATGCAGAGCGGTTTTATCAAAGGCAGTTCATCACGCGCAAGAAGGCGAATCACCAGGTGCTCGATCGTTTGGAAGCCTTGCTGACGGACTATTTCAATAATAATGATTTGGTATCAAAAGGAATTCCAGGAGTGCATGATGTTGCGAATGAATTGAATGTATCACCCAATTATTTAAGCGGATTGCTAAAGTACTCACCGGCCAATCGACACAGCAACATATTCACAACAAACTGATTGAAAAAGCGAAGGAAAAGCTGTCCACAACGGATTTGACTGTAAGTGAAATTGCGTATGACCTGGGATTTGAACACTCGCAATCTTTCAGTAAATTATTTAAAACAAAAACCAATATTTCGCCTTTGGAATTCAGGAAGTCGTTTAATTAAATTGTTGTAGAGAAGGAGTGGGGTATCATGGCGCAAATACAGAGGCTGTGGAGCCCGGACAATTTCAAAAAGAAACGATGCATGATCGATAGCTGATGCGAAGTTGCTCCCAAAGAGTCTCTCGTCATAAGCCATTTTGTAGATTTTGATAATTTGTTAACATGAAAAACAGCGCCGCGTCCACTTTTAAGGTTTTATTTTTTGCTCAATTGCTGCAAGGTTTATTTTTGAGCCCAAACGCTGAAATTCCGATTGTTTTTCAAGACGCTCTTTATCATTAAAACCATTGGCTACTGATTTATTTAAATCAGATTCCGTAGCGCCGGCGTTATTTTCTCTTGCATCAAGGATTGCTGAAAAATACCATGCTTCAGGATTGGCAGGATCGGCCATCTTATAAAGTTCAACAAAATATTTTGCGCCATCGTCCTGGTTTTGGTTGATCAACTGGTTGCTGAATGAATAAAATGCCAGCGATAAATAAGCCTGCAGGCGCTGATACATCGCACCGTTTGCGGTGTTGGCCATTGCTTTCATTTGCACATCCTTAATTTCCTTATTCCAATAATTTATATCCGGTTGTTGAAACTTTTGCATGAATCCTTCTTTGATTTGATTTTCTGTAGCAACCAATTCATCTGTTAGTTGCCGTTGTTTTTTGTAAGCAGAATTCATTTGAATTTGGGAATCTTTTTCTTTAAACCAATTCACTTTATCGGTCACGCCATCAAGAAAGCTGACGGCAACTTTGCATTCGTCGCCGGCCCGTAAATAATTTTGTTTTGATATAAAGGCGTCAATCCTCCCTTTGCTTCCTTCAACATATTGGCTGATAAAATGTTCATCCGCAGGCTCTATTTTATTCGCCATCGCATCGAGTTGCAACCCGGCAAATGCAATGTTCATAGTGCTTTCAGGTGCCCATTCATGTTTGCCATCGAAAAAAATAAGCCGGTGTCTTGTTGCGGTTTTATCCAGGGAATTATTAATTGCGACAAGATCAGTCATGTTCATATCGCCCTGGCCCACGATGCCTGAAAAGCTAAAATGTAGATTTTCACCTTTCGCCGCCATCTCAGCTAATGCCGCGCCTCCCGCAATAACTCCGCGGATGTCCGGATGAGTTAACGCGATATATGTAGCCACTTTTGCGCCTCCGGAAAATCCGCCCGTGTAAATTCTTTTTGCATCAATTGGTAAGCGCTTTTGAGAATCATCCGACAAAACTTTCCATATATCTTCGGTCGCGGTCCAGTCATTTCCGTTCTTCGAATTATTGCTACCGATCAAAATGAAATGATAAATATCGGCTAATGCTTTGTATTTTTTTACGGGTAGCAATCCGTCGCCATGTGGATCAAAAAAATAAATGACGGGCAAGATTTTATTTCCATCTTTAGCAGGAATATATAAAGCGTAAGACTCTGTGGGATCGGATTTACAGAGAACGCGGTCAATCAATTTTCCTGTTGGAAAGCTATCAGTTGAGGTTTCATTCCTGACAACTGCAGAATCTTGTAGCCTTGATTCATTGGCGCTTTCACCGGAATTTTTACCGTGGCAGGCGATCGTTAAAAAGATCGAAATGGTGAGCGTGGCGAACGAAATGGATTTCATAAATGAGATCATCGTCAACAAAAATAGCGATATTTTAAGTTGGCTTTTGTTAAGTCGGTGTTTTTAAATTGCACTCGATTTCTAAGTTTGCCAACCTTCGGAATTAGTATTTTTAAGTTTGGAATAACTTCTTGAAGGTTGGCAACCTTTGACAATCTGAATTCACCGTGGAAGTTATGGTCGATGGCTTAAACAGTAAAGGATCATTTAAACAAAACTCATCTAATAAAATTTCACCTACCTTTTCAAAAAAATGGGCATCGATGAGAAATATTGGACGTAAAATTTTCTTTTTATTAAGGGTGATTCTCGCCTTGTTTATGATCGGTGCGGGATTGATGCATTTTGCAAAGCACGAAATGTATATTCCTTTTGTTCCTAAATTTCTTCCGCTGAAGATTTTCATTATCTATGCTTCCGGCGTCGTTGAAATTTTATTGGGATGTAATGTTGTTGAGTAATAAGTATGCAATCTCCGGCGGCTGGGGAATATTTTTGCTAATGTTGATATTTCTGCCGATTCATGTAGCAGATGTTTTTAGTGATAGTACCTGCCATAGGCAGTCATTGGGTTGCCGTGATCCGGTTGGTATTACAATTTGTAATTCTGCTGTGGGCGTGGGTTGTAAAGGATAGCGTTACCCGGAAAGCGTCCGTCCAACCCGTTTGATATAATTTTTTAAATGATTATTTTTTGAATCTATGAATTTTAAACATAAGGTATACAATCACTATCTCAAAGTTGCAAATGATAAAGTAGAGATGCTTCAAAAAGTTTTGGCTGACCTGAAAGAAAGTGGCAGCAATGAAACGAAAAGCACTGCCGGCGATAAGCATGAAACCGCGCTAGCGATGTTGCAAATCGAGCAGGCAAATGTACGGGGCCAATTGCAGGATGCAGTGGCAAAAAAATCGGTGATTGAAAAAATAGATACTGATATAAATGCTTTGATGATTGTAAATGGCAGTCTTGTTAAAACCAGCAATGGATATTTGTTTGTCAGCGTTGCGCTGGGCAAGGCTTCCATTGAAGGCACTGAAGTGATCGCGTTATCCCCGGCATCGCCATTAGGGCAAAAATTGATGGGCTTGAAAGTGGGCGCTTCCGCTGAAATTAACGGAAAGAAATATTTAGTTGAAAAAATTGAATAGAAAAGAAGTTGGCGGATATTTACCGTGATCTTTGTGTTGTAACAAATTGGACAAACGGAATGATCGCGCGCATCTACTAATAAAAATAAGTTCAAAAGACATGATCAGAAAAATTTTGGGGATTGTTGTGGGCTATGCAATTTTTGTGTTAACCTCCCTGCTGCTGTTTAAGATATCAAAACAGGACCCGCATTTAGAAGCGACCGTTTTGTTTATGCTTTTCGCTGCTTTTTACGGACTGTTATTTTCATTCGTTGCGGGCGCTGTAGCCCGAAATATTTCGCTCGCCAAAGGACTCCAGGTGAATTATATTCTCGCTTTTGTTATTGCAGGATTTGCCTTCTTCTCATTGATTAAATCCGGCGGAAAACATTGGACACAATTTCTTGCTATTTTTATCTTTGCGCCAACGTCTGTTTTAGGAGGAATGTTTCACAATAAAAGAACCACAAAATAATGGAAGATATAATTAAAAAATTTAAATTCAGAGGTAACGGTGTTATCATTAATGCGCCGGCTGCCATTGAACAGGAGTTTATCAGGCTTGGTTTTGAAACCGTCCTCGATAAAAAAACGAAAAGCACGAACACCCTTGTTTTTATTTATGATAATAAAGAACTCCTGGATTTTCTTAAAAATAAGTTGCTTTTAATAGAACCCGATAGTGTGTTATGGTTTGCTTATCCTAAAGGAACCTCAAAGGTTAAAACAGATATTAACCGTGACACGATTCGTGTTACATCCGAAGGCTTTGGCATTACAACAGTGACAGCGATTTCGATCGACGATACCTGGAGCGGACTGCGTTTTAGACCGGTGGACAAAGTGGGGAAATAATCTCAAAAATTTGCCCATCTATCAATTTTATTTTTGTTTTTTTCTTTAAAATCCCTACTGAATGCCGGCCCCGAAGAACCACGCTGTACCTGGAATACATCCTTCTATTTTAAAAACCAAAACACATTTTGAGATCCTTGACGGCCTTAGAGGCGTTGCGGCTTTGGCCGTTGTACTTTTTCATTTTATGGAAATGGCTTATTCAGATTATAGTGCAAATTTTATCGCGCATGGATTCTTAGCGGTGGATTTTTTCTTTTGCCTGTCAGGTTTTGTGATCGCCTATGCATATGATAACCGTATCGGGAAAATGGGTGTTAAAGAGTTTTTTAAATCAAGGTTGATCAGGCTGCATCCTTTGGTTGTTTTCGGTACGGTGTTAGGATTATTAAGTTTTCTTTTTGATCCATTTGGTGGCCATCCTGAATTATACAGTTTTGGCAAAATATTGCTGATATTTCTTGCCTCGGTTTTGATGATTCCTTTTCCCTCAATGGCTGAGCGCTCTTTCAACCTCTTTGGATTAAATGCCCCTGCATGGTCTTTGTTCTGGGAATATGTGGCCAATATATTTTATGCCCTTATTCTGTACAAACTAAGCCGCCGGTTTTTATTTATCTTAACCTCGCTTTCTGCCATAGCGCTATGTTACGTTTGCTACCGCGCAGGTGGCTCGCTCATGGGCGGCTGGGGTGGAGAAAATTTTTGGGATGGATGTGCCCGCATTTCGTATTCATTTTTAGCCGGAATGTTGGTCTATCGCTCCAACTTAATTATTAAGTCGAGGCTTGGTTTTATCGGATTATCAATCTTGCTGGCACTGGCATTCATCATGCCGTTTAATGATAAATGGAACTGGCTTACAGAACCATTTGTCGTGCTTTTTTATTTTCCGCTTCTTATTTCCCTGGGCGCAGGAGCCAGGCTATCAGAGGGTTTGCGTAAGATTTGTATTTTTTCGGGAAAAATTTCCTATCCATTATACATGACTCATTATGCAGCCATCTGGATGTTTTTAAATTATTACACCAAATATCAACCGGGAACCATGCAGCTTTCTTTTATCATCATAGTTGGAACGATTGTCCTGGTAATGTTTGCCTACGTCGTGATGAAATTTTATGACATCCCTCTAAGACAATATTTGACGGCTAAACGAAAAACTATTTAATGTCAATTACCTGTTGCTCCACATTCCAGCCGTATAATTCCACTTTTGGCTGTACGTTTTTTTCAGAATGGTAATCAATGATTATTTTTTGCGCTTCGCCGGGCAAAACAGAGATATAATTATCGCTATAAAATGTGGGCAATATTCTTTGTTTTGTTTTGGGATTGATAAGTGAAAGCCGGTTGAAAAACGCCACCGGATTGCCTTTCGGATTATTAATCATTACTTCAATTTTTCCGGCTTCAATTTTAGTTGCTGTAAATTTTACAGCTGCTTTTTTCATTCGTTGCAGGCCCGAATAATTTCCTGTTGCATCCGGAAGCCAATATAAATTATCGCTCAATAATTCTTTGTTTTCATCAAGCAGGCGCAGGGATAAAAACACGCCTTCATCTTTTGCCAGGCGGTCTAAGCCTCGTTTTACCGAAAAATATTTTTTGGAACGTGTAGGTTCAATTTCTGAAAATACTTGTGTGATGAGGGAATCTTTTCCATCCATATTATACGCTTTTACTTGTAGCATAATATTATGTTTGGCGCTAAAAGTATTGTTGGCGATCATCACCATTCCATCTGCCGGATTATACATTACATGAAAGGCTTCGCCGCCTTTATGAAGTCCGTATAAGCAAGCGTTAGGATCAAGATAATAATCATACATCTGACCTCTCATGGCAGTCCATGGATTTTGTGTTTTCCAAATGATAAAGCCCGTGTACCATTCCCACATCGATGCGCTGAAACCTTCGGCCAACGCGCGGTACTGATCATAATTTACAAGCTGAGCCTTGTCGGCAAAATCTTTTACATCTTTTGGTGGCCCATAAGCATCGATATAATGATCATAGCCACTGTATTTATGATATTGCCAAACGGAATCAATTTGTTTATCCGGCAGCTGCATATTTTCTTTTGGGATAAATCTTTCTAAAGATGCATAATCTCCTAATCCCACGGAACCCACTTCTGAATTAAATGGATATGTCCGGTGTTCCCAAAAAGTATTGATATTTTGTATGCCATAAGGCCCGTCGCCATTGCCTCCGAAGGGATTAAACGACATGCTGTCTGAGTTGGAATATTCAATAAAGTATCTTGTTCCGTCCAATTGAGGCATGATTGAATCGCGCATCGCAACCAATATATCTTCAGGTGGTGTAATTTCATTTCCACCACACCACAGCGCAAGTGAAGGATGATTGCGAAGCATCTTCACCTGGTCAACGACGGATGCAAGAAATAGTTGGTGATCATCAGGGTATTTTCTTCTTGTCCACTGGTCGTCTTTCTTTTTTGGATCCATCCATCGGCCATTGCAGTCGCCGGAATTCCAGAAATCCTGCATCACCAGCAATCCGTACCGGTCACAAGCATTATAGAATTCCGGACGCTCGGTAATGGCACCGCCCCAAATGCGAATGAGGTTAAGATTCATATCGCGGTGAAACCTGATTTCTGCGTCATATCGCGCATCAGAAAAACGAAGCATTTCATCAGAGATAATCCAGTTGCCACCTTTGATAAATATTTTTTGTCCATTGACCAATACTTCCCTGCTGCGGGTGACCGTGTTCCAGGTCGTATTGATTTCGCGCACGCCAAAGGTTATGTTTTCAACATCACTTATTTGCTGATCATCCGTAATAAATTTTAATTGAATATTGTATAGATCTTGTTTGCCATAACCGTTTGGCCACCAAAGTTTAGGATCGCGCAAATCATAATCAGGTAACTTTGCTATCATATTTTCACCGGGCTGTACCGAAACTTCTGTGGAAATTTTTTGACCGGCTAATTCGTATTGAAGCGTTCCGCGGATTATTTTTTTTGATGAATTCGATAATTCTGCAGAAACTTTTATAATCGCTGGTTGTTGAATTCCTTCTACCGATCGTTTGCCGGGAACTGATGTGATCACGTGCACATTCTGAACATTAACTGCGCCGGTTTCTTCAATGGTCACTTTGTCCCAGATGCCGGTATTGCGATCCCGCACGGGTTGTATCCAGTCCCATCCCGCTACATATTGATGCGAAACATTTTTGGCAATCGTTCCATCACCACCCTGGCCGCCATTGGGCGCGCCGACAGGATCCGGGGGATACACAATTACCGCCAGACGGTTGTTTCCGTCTTTTGCCAGCCAAGGTGTAATATTATATTGCTGGCGCAAAAACATTCCATAAAAAGTTTGATCATTTAATTTGTGACCATTTAAAAAAATGTCGCAGCTATAATTAATACCCCTGAAATTAAGCCAGACCTGGCGTTCACTATCGGCAGGTTTTTGAGAAAAATCTTTTACAAACCAATAAGTATAATAATCCCGTCCGGTGTAATAGATGTCCGGAATTTTTTCATTGTTCATTCCATAAAAAGGATCTGGAATCAGTTTGTTGTTGAGCATGGTTGTCAGCACCGTGCCGGGAACGGTTGCCGGCATGAAACCTTTCAATTTATAAGAAGGCAACGATATTTTTGTTCCATTCTCTTTGATATTTTTCACGTTGATGCATTGCCATCCGGAATTGAGCTCATAGACTTTTTGCGCATAAAGTTGATTGAAAGAAAAGCAAATGAATATGAATAGTAAACGGCAAAGTTGCATGTTTGGAGTTTAATTAATTGGTAGATAAAGACGCGGTTAAGGTAGGAATAAATTTTATTCTGATGTTATGCGTGATCAAAAGTATGACGGTTGATCCTCTGAATTGAATCCAACGCGAATTTGAAAATATCCGGATGGTCGTTTTATAAAATTATGAATTTCTACATTTTGGCTTTTCAGATGAAGACTAATGAGAAGATATAAATGTGTAACCCTGTTTAAAACCATGAGGCGTTATCGTTTTATATTTGCATGCTAATTACTTTTTAAATCTTTACAGATTGAACAAGATTTTAATTATTGATGATGAAGAGAAAATCAGAACGCTCCTGGCGAAAATTATCAGCCTTGAGGGGTTCGAAGTGTTGCAGGCTGCGGATGCTAGAAGTGGTTTAAAAAAATTAGAATCTGCTGAAATCGATGTAATCATCTGCGATGTAAAATTGCCCGATGCGAGTGGTGTGGATTTATCAAAAGATATAAAGAGAAAATATCCGGCAATAGAAATTATTTTATTAACCGCCTACGGAAATATTCCTGATAGCGTTCTGGCAATCAAAAATGGTGCGTTTGATTATATCACCAAAGGAGATGACAATAATAAAATAATCCCTTTAGTTTACCAGGCAACAGAGAAAGTGAAGCTTGCGAAAAAGGTTTTACAATTAGAAAAACGTTTGGGCGAAAAATATTCCTTCAATAATATTGCCGGTAAGTCAAAGCTCATAAAAATTGCTATTGATGCCGCAACAAAAGTCGCTAAAACGGATGCGTCTGTTTTGCTCACCGGAGAAACCGGAACGGGAAAAGAAGTATTTGCACAAGCCATTCACAACAGCAGCGCCCGTCACAATCAAAATTTTATCGCGGTAAATTGCTCGGCGCTGAGCCATGAGTTATTGGAAAATGAATTGTTTGGACACAAGGCGGGCGCATTTACAGGCGCTTTAAAAGAAACCAAAGGTATTTTTGAAGAGGCTGATAATGGCACTGTCTTTTTGGATGAAGTTGGCGATATGCCGTTGGATTTACAGGCAAAGTTATTAAGGGTTTTAGAAACGGGCACATTTTTGAAAGTAGGAGATAGTAAGTCTACAAAAACGGATGTACGGATCATTTCGGCTACACACAAGGATTTGCAACAGGAAATTACAGTGGGTAATTTCAGGGAAGACCTGTTTTATCGTATCGCTGTTTTTCAGATTGCATTGCCGCCGTTGCGAGACAGAGTTGCGGATATAGAAGAATTATGCGATTACTTTCTCAGGGTTGTTTCATTTAAAACCAATAAGAAAATGCCTTCAGTTACCACGCCGTATCTTGAAGCATTGCAGCAACATAACTGGAAAGGTAATATACGCGAATTAAGAAATGTTCTCGAACGCAGCATGATTTTAGCGGATACTGATGAGTTAACGGTTGATAGTTTGCCAATAGAATTCCGGTCATATGGCGGAGGCGCATCAAAAGGCAAAACGCTGTCTGCTTTTGACCTTGCGAGCGCAGAAAAAATACATATTCAAAAAGTGATGAATTATACGAATGGTAATAAAACCAAGGCTTCTGAGCTTTTGGGAATTGCTTTGACCACTTTGTATCGTAAGCTTTCCGAATACCAAATCGAATAAGATCCTTTCAAAATGATAGTGCAACCCTTTCGAAACGAAAGGGTTTTTTTGTTGCCGAAATTTAGGCTTTCTCTTCAAACCCTTTGCAGTAAACAATTCCCGCCCTTTGCCTCCACGTTGGATCAACAGTTGTCAAATGTTGGTAAACAAATAAATTATGCTGACAATTATTTTAATCCTTGCTGGCCTTTTTTGCTTCTGGCTATTTTTTAAATCGATAGATTTTTTAGAAAAAATTTAAATCTTAAAATAAAATATCATGATAACAGCGCTCTTCATCATTTCAATTATTGTATGCATATACCTGGTGTATGTTTTATTAAAACCAGAGAAATTTTAAAAAATCAAAATCAGTAAAAATGAGTACAGAAATGACAGGTATAATCGTGAGCTTCCTCATCACCATTGTTTTGGCTTTTCCTCTTGGGAAATATATTGCCAAAGTATTTAATGGTGAAAGAACGTTTACAGATTTTATGAAGCCGTTGGAAAGACTTATCTACCGCATTTGCGACATTAACCCCGAAGGCGAAATGGACTGGAAACAATTTTTAAAAGCAATGCTTACAATAAATCTTGTGTGGTTTGTGTATGCATTCTTCATGTTTCTTTACCAGGCACATTTGCCGCTTAATCCTGATGGCAATCCCGATATGACGCCTGATTTGAGTTTTAATAGTGCGATCAGTTTTCTGACGAATACAAACTGGCAGAATTATTCCGGAGAAACCGGTGTCACTTATCTTACCCAGCTTTTTGTAATTACATTTTTACAATTTGTAAGCGCCGCAACCGGTATTGCCTGCCTGGTAGGTTTGTTTAATGGCTTAAAACATAAAACCACCAATAACCTCGGCAACTTCTGGAGCATTTTTATCAAATCAATTACAAGAATATTATTGCCTTTATCTATTGTAATAGCAGTGTTGCTCGCATTTAACGGCACGCCTGCAAGCTATGACGGCAAAGACTCCGTTATAACATTACAGGGAGATACGGTTCAGGTATCGCGAGGTCCTGCCGCTGGCATGATTGCCATCAAACACCTGGGAACAAATGGAGGTGGCTGGTTTAATGCTAATTCAGCACACCCACTGGAAAATCCAACTTATTTCACCAATATGCTGGAAGTGATCGCGCAGGTGCTGCTCCCGATCGCATTGATATTCGCTTTGGGTTTTTATATCAAACGCAAAAAATTTGCCTACGTAATTTTTGGAATCATGACCATTGGAATGTTATGTCTTGTTATTCCTACAGTGGTAAGTGAGATTCATGGTAATCCTGAAATAACAAAGATGGGTATTAGCCAGGCAACCGGCGCAATGGAAGGGAAGGAAGTCCGTTTTGGCCCTGCCGCATCAGGTTACTGGAGCATAGTTACAACAATTATTTCCACAGGCTCAGTAAATTCTATGCATGATAGCGCCATGCCTTTGTCAAATTTGATGCAAATGCTTGGTATGTTGATAAATGCTTTTTATGGAGGTGATGGAGTTGGGATTCTTAATTATTTTATTTACATAATTATTGCCGTATTCATATCCGGCCTTATGGTAGGGCGCACTCCTGAATTTATGGGACACAAGTTAGAAGCAAGGGAAGTGAAGATCGCCGCGTTGGTAACTTTATTGGCTGCATTTCTCATCAAGGGTGGAACAGCTATTGCCTGTTATATCTTGCTTCATCACGCAAACGCGGACTGGGCTTTTAAACCTTCAGGCTGGCTTAATAACCCGGGCTTTCATGGTTTTTCGGAAATGTTTTATGCGGTCGTCTCTCCCAATGCCAATAATGGGAGCGCCCTGGCAGGACTTACCGGAAATAATATTTTCTGGAATGTAACGCAAGGTTTGATAATGATACTCGATAGGTATATTCCGATTATTGGCCCTATAGCAATTGTTGGGTTAATGGCCAATAAAAAATATATTCCTGAATCTGCAGGTACATTAAAAGTTGATTCGGTCACATTCGGCATTATGACGTTTGCAGTGATTTTCATCATAACTGCATTATCCTATTTTCCGCCGCTCGTGTTGGGCCCGATAGCAGAATTTTTAGGGATGAAATAAAGCAATAAAAAAAATAAAGATGAAAAAAGATCAAAATAATTCTTTATTCCCAAAAGAGCTGATTGCGAAATCGCTCAGGGAATCTTTTATAAAATTAAATCCGGCAAAGATGGTTCGTAATCCTGTAATGTTTACAGTAGAAGTAGGAACATTCATCATGCTGGGTGTGTGTATTTGGATATGGACAGGAGAAAAATCACAAGGCAGTTTGATTTATAACCTGGTAATTTTTGCCGTGTTATTGATAACAGTTCTGTTTGCAAATTTTGCGGAAGCTATTGCAGAAGCAAGAGGTAAAGCCCAGGCAAACAGTTTAAGAAAAACGAGAGAGGAAACTCCTGCAAAGAAAATATTTTTAATCGGAGAAACTTTTACCAACGAAGTTAAAATAGTTCCTTCTTCTCAATTAATTAAAGGCGATGTTTTTCTTTGTGAAACAGGTGATATCATACCAATGGACGGAGAAATCATCCAGGGTATAGCCACTATTGATGAAAGCGCCATTACAGGCGAAAGCGCCCCGGTTATCAGAGAAAGCGGTGGTGACAAGTCTTCTGTTACCGGTGGTACAAAAGTATTATCTGATAAAATTAAAGTCCGTGTTACTACTTCTCCCGGCGAAAGTTTTTTAGATAAAATGATCGCATTGGTAGAAGGCGCCAGCCGTCAAAAAACACCCAATGAAATTGCATTGACTATTCTATTGGCAAGCTTCACTATCATATTTTTAATTGTTTGTGTAACCTTAAAGCCATTTGCAGATTACGCCAATACGCCCATAACCATTGCAGCTTTTGTTTCCTTATATGTTTGCCTTATACCAACTACCATTGGCGGGCTTTTAAGTGCTATTGGGATAGCAGGGATGGACAGGGCATTAAGAGCAAATGTAATTACCAAAAGTGGTAAAGCCGTTGAGACCGCCGGAGACATTGATACATTATTATTAGATAAAACCGGCACCATTACTATTGGTAACCGGAAGGCAACCAATTTTTATCCTGCAAATGGAATAGACCGGCTGGAATTTATAAAAGCCGCTGCGCTAAGTTCTCTTGCAGATGAGACACCGGAAGGAAAATCAATTGTTGAATTAGCTGGTAATGACATCGTCAAAGACTTGTCTGTTCAAGGTGCAAAAATGATAAAATTTACTGCTGAAACCAGGAGCAGTGGAGTTGAATTAGCCGGTGGAAGAAGTATAAGAAAGGGTGCGTCTGATTCCATAAAAAAGTTAGCGCTTTCAAAAGGGTTTTCTTTTCCCGCTGAAACTGAATTTAAAGTTAATGAAATAGCATCGAATGGCGGAACGCCCCTGGTAGTAAGCGATAGCGGAAAAGTGTTGGGTGTAATTGAATTGCAGGATATTATTAAAACCGGCATCAAAGAAAGGTTTGAACGCTTGCGTAAGATGGGAATAAAAACAGTCATGGTAACCGGCGATAATCCTTTAACTGCAAAGTTCATTGCAGAAAAAGCAGGTGTAGATGATTTTATTGCCGAAGCAAAGCCGGAAGATAAAATGAACTACATAAAAAAGGAACAACAGGATGGAAAATTGGTTGCCATGATGGGCGATGGCACCAATGATGCTCCGGCCCTGGCACAAGCTGATGTTGGCGTAGCTATGAATAGCGGAACCGCAGCAGCTAAGGAAGCCGGCAATATGGTCGACTTAGATAACGACCCAACCAAATTGATTGAAGTAGTAGAAATAGGAAAACAATTATTAATGACAAGAGGAACACTTACCACATTTTCTATTGCCAATGATGTAGCAAAATATTTTGCGATCGTGCCGGCGTTGTTCATTACTACAATTCCTGCTTTACAAGCTTTAAATATAATGGGACTTGCAAGCCCTCAAAGTGCAATTCTTTCAGCAGTAATTTTTAATGCGATTATTATTCCTTTCTTAATTCCACTGGCTTTGCGGGGCGTAGCGTATAAACCAATAGGCGCAAGTGCTTTGCTTAGAAGGAATTTATTGATCTATGGATTGGGCGGGGTTATAGTGCCATTCATTGGCATAAAAATAATTGATCTGGCCCTGAGTTTATTCATGTAGCAAAACAAGTATTAAAAAATATTAAAAAATTAATAAAATGAAAAAATATCTTTTAACATCCTTAAAACTTACGGTTGTGATGATTATCATCCTGGCCGGACTTTACCCTTTATTCATTGCCGGAGTTGCAAAATTAGCTCCTGGTAACGGCAAAGGTGAAACGCTAAGTGTAAATGGAAAAGTAGTTGGCTATGCTAATATTGGTCAAAAATTTACAGAGGATAAATATTTCTGGGGTCGTCCGTCTGCGGTTGACTACAATGCCGCGGGTTCGGGCGGTAGCAATAAAGGCCCTTCCAATCCTGAATATTTAAAAACAGTGCAGGCCAGAATTGATAGTTTTTTAGTGCATAATCCTGGTGTAAGTAAATCGGAAATTCCTGCTGATCTGGTAACCGCCAGTGGGAGTGGCCTTGACCCAAATATTTCTGTACAAGCCGCAACCGTTCAAATAAAACGAATTGCCAGGATACGTAGTATTGATGAAGAAAATCTGCAACAATTAATAATTTCAAATACAGAAAAACCTTTGGGTGGAATGTTTGGGCCTGAAAAAATTAATGTGCTTAAACTAAATCTTGCATTAGATAATTTAAAATAAACTAACGTGAGCAACCTACTGGAAAATAGTAATTTTTTTATAACAACTTCTTTGGCAGTATCTTTTAACAATGGAAGAATCGAAAAAATCAGCACTTGAATTTCTGGACCTGATCAAAAAATCACGACGGGGAAAATTCAAGATCTACATTGGCATGAGTGCCGGTGTGGGTAAGACTTTTCGTATGCTCAGGAAGCACACGCGCTGCTGAGAAATGGAATCGATGTAAAGATTGGCTACATAGAAACACACCATCGCAAAGAAACACATGATTTACTGGAGGGATTGCCATTGATTCCCAGGAGAAAATTATTTTACAAAGGAAAGGAACTGGAAGATCTTGATGTGGCAGCGGTTATCAACTTGAGGCCCGAAGTAGTCATTGTAGATGAGCTGGCGCATACTAATATTGAAGGTAGCAAAAATGAAAAGCGCTGGCAGGATGTAATGGACATTTTAGATGCCGGAATTAATGTAATCAGCGCTGTAAATATCCAGCATATAGAAAGCCTGAACGATGAAGTCAAAGCAATCACAGGAGTAGAAGTAAAAGAACGTATCCCCGATAGCGTAATCGCACAAGCAGATGAAGTGGTAAATATTGACCTCACCTCTGATGATTTGATCGCTCGCCTGAAAGAGGGCAAGATTTACGAGGCCTCAAAAATTGATACTGCGCTTCGCAATTTTTTTAAAAGTGAGCATATTCTTCAATTGAGGCAACTTGCATTACAAGAGGTGGCTTCCCAGGTGGAACGAAAGGTTGAGACAGAAGTGACCCCGGCAAATGCGATGAAGCCGGAAAAGTTTTTAGCATGTATCAGTTCCAATGACACGACTGCAAAAATAGTGATCAGGAAAACCGCGCGGCTCGTGAACTATTACAACAGCAAATGGTATGTATTGTATGTGCAAACACCAAAAGAATCTGCTGATAAAATTCCTCTCGATAAACAAAGGCATCTGATTAATAATTTTAAGCTGGCTACAGAATTGGGTGCAGAAATAATTAAAATTCAGCACACAAGTGTCGCCAAAGCAATCATTGAACAAAGTGAGGAAAGAAACATAACGACAATTTGTATTGGCAGGCCACATCTAAATTTACTGCGGGTGATCCTTGCTACCAATGTTTTCAATGATTTGTTGAAAAAATTATCAATAAGCGATATTGATCTGGTAGTGCTTAGTTAACTTTAGGGATGGCAACAAAGTGATCCTGGTTTGTTATTAAGGTTTCATCAAAGAAATCTATGATCGTCGAAGTACCGGATTCAAATAGTTTAAAAATGAAAACAAAATTCAAAATCGTTTGGAAACCGATCAAATATTCATCGTCAACTTCCAATCATCAAATCTTTTTCCGTGAAAATTAAGGCAAAGCTTTTCCTGGGAATCGGGCTTTTGTTTGCCATGATCGCACTACTTACCGTGTTGAGCAGTGTATTTATTCACCGGCTCGCAGATGATTCCAAAAACATCCTTGCCGACAACTATAATAGTGTTGACTATTGCCGTCAAATGCTCAATGCATTGAATAAAGGCATTGGAGATGCGGGAAATAAAAAAGATTTTGAGCTCAATCTTGCCAAACAACAAATGAATGAAACGGAAGTGGGTGAGAAAGATTTGACCGATAAATTAGCCCATGATTTTGAAAATATAAAAAATTCCACGCCCGAAACTGTTGGATTCTCTTCACTCGAACAAGACCTTACGGCGATCATGCTTCTTAACATGCAGGCTATTCAGCGGAAGAACACTGTGGCTCAAAGCACTGCGGAGTCAGCCATCTTATGGGTGTCATTTGCCGGAGCCATTTGTTTTCTGATTGCACTAATACTGTTATTTAATTTGCCCGGAAACATTGGTAATCCGATAAAAGAACTAACTACCAGCATAAAAGAAATTGCTGCGGAAAATTATTCGCAAAGGGTTCATTTCGACAATCATGATGAGTTTGGTGAATTGGCCGAAGCGTTCAATACCATGGCTGAAAAGCTTGAAGAATTTAAAGCGGCTAATCTTGAGAGCCTGTTCATGGAAAAGAAAAGGATCGAAACGTTGATCAATAATTTGAAGGATCCTGTAATTGGTTTGGATGAAAATAAAAAAATTCTTTTCATGAATAATGTGGCTTTAAAAATAGCTGGCCTGAGCGCTGAGAATGTTATTGGTAAAGCCGTTCAGGATATTGCTATGCACAATGATTTAATCAGAATTCTAGTGCAGGAACTTTTTGACAAAACTCCGCAGCAAAATAAAGTCAAGCCGTTGCCCGTGAAAATCTATGCTGATAATAAGGAAAGCTATTTTGAAAAGGAGATTATTCCTATTAAAATTATTCCCACCGGCGAAAAGGGAGAAAAGCAAATAGGCACCGTCATTTTATTGCAAAACATAACGCTTTATAAAGAACTGGATTTTGCGAAAACAAACTTTATTGCGACGGTTTCTCATGAATTAAAAACGCCAATTGCTTCCATCAAAATGAGTCTTGAATTATTGAAAAATAAAAAGATTGGCGATTTAAATTCTGAGCAGGATGGTCTTATCGAAAGTATCAGGGACGATGCCGCGCGACTTTTGAAAATTACAGCTGAATTATTAAATATGTCGCAGTTGGAAAGCGGCGTCATACAAATGAATCTTGTTCCTTCCGACCCCGGTGAAATTGTTGATGTTGCGATCAACGCGAATCGCTCCGCTGCCGAACAAAAGCAAATATCATTTAAGATTAACATCCCTGAAAACCTGCCCAAAGTTGTTGCTGATAATGAGAAAAGTTCATGGGTGCTAAATAATTTATTGAGTAATGCTATTCGTTATTCCTACGATAATTCCGTGATATTTATTGATGTGAAAAATGAAGATAAAAAAATACGATTCTCCGTAACCGATACCGGCCAGGGGATTGCGCCCCAATACGTTGATAGAGTATTCGATCGTTATTTCAGGATTCCCGGCACAAAAAAGGAGGGGACAGGGTTGGGGCTTTCAATCAGCAAAGAATTCATGGAGGCCCAGGGCGGGCAACTCTATGTAACTTCTGAATTCGGCGCCGGGAGTGTTTTTTCCTTTACACTAAACGTTGCGCCTTTTAGCAACAAGGCTTAAAATTTTTGACGCGGAAAAAGATAGTTCATTTGCCTGGGAATCTTTCAGCACAATGATCTTCTTTATCAATTTTTAAGCAATGGTTTTTAAATGTTTTGGGAAGTAATCCTGGTAAGTCAAAATATAGATTTTACTGTTTTGTCATCTGACTTTATTCTTTTATTAATACCGAAAATGGGTTTTTCCGATTGAGCAAATCGGTAAGATTAGATGGAAAAATGATAAAAATATCCTGGCCTGGAAACGTTGGCCAAAGACATGAGCCCGAGTTGGCGAACGTGCGAATTTACAGCTCTTAAAACCCAAAATGTAGTTTTTGACATTTTAAAAACGTCATTACAAATTTTTAATAAGATCATGTGAACCCGCAAACACCGGTGTTGTTAATCAGGTAATTGTAATTTATAATAATCAATTTTTTCTTGCACGCTCATGCGTGCGAATCGCGGCGAAGGGGAGGGAAGGCATTTTCCAATAATAACTTCCGGAAATAATTTCTTAAAAACATTTTCCACAAAGCGGCTTGTGAAAAAGACTTTCTTAATGCCCGGATTTTTTAGAATTGCTGCTATCTCTTTATCATTGAATTCAATTACTTCAAGGCTGCTATCCATGTTATTATTCTGGGTCCTTTTTATTTTCAAAAAAATATCAACAATCCCGATTCCGTGTTCTTTAAAAAGCGCTTGCTTTTCTTTCCTGGAAGGAATATCTGCTTCATAAACTCCTGAAATAATTTTCCAGAATTGGTTTCTTTTGGATCCATAAAACCATTCATCTTCACTCAATTCTTTATGTGTTATTTCCCTCCCGGGAAAGCTTCCCACAATGATGACAGTTGCATTTTCCGGAACATAAGCTTTAAAGGGATGTGTTTCAATTTCCTCGATCATCGTTTGTTATTAAAAAAAAGATTTCATGCGCTTTAGCCAAAATATCTCTTCCTGAAAATCTATGCAAAAAATATTGAATCGTTACGAAATCTTCAATCCCCCGCTGTCATCAAACTACAGCCGCGCATATCGGCAACATCCAATCTTCCTAAAACTTCAAAGGATTCATTTTTATAAATTTTTCCTACATCATCCGTTGCAATAAATGAACAAGAATAAAGATTTGCCAGATCGATTATATTCAACAATCCATTCACGGGACGTTCGGATCCTGGCTTTGAAGTAATGGCAAACGGATCGTTGTATTCTCTTGCCAACACCTTCATCCAGGGCGGACAAAAAAATATTCCTCCTTCCTTTGAATAAGCCTGCGACAGCAATTCTGTCATTCCATATTCTGAATGAACCACCTTTATTCCTAATTTTTTTTGTAAAAATTCATGCACTTCACTACGCGTAAGTTCTTCGCGCCTTCCCTTCATTCCTCCGGTTTCCATTACGATCGTGTGTTCGAGTTTCATTGAAAATTTTTCCGCAAAATCCATTAATGAAAATGTTACGCCAATAAGCAAAGTCGGTTGTCCGATGATCTCGTTATGTGCCAGTGCGCGGTAAAGGTTTTCGTGATCATGTAAATAAAATCCGCTGAAACTGTTATCGGATTGGCCAATAAGATCATTCACCATTGCTACCAGCGAAGAATTCTTTCTTTCAAGATAGCCGGGCAGCAATCCCAGGATACACCATGATTTAGGTTTACCATAAAAAAGCTCAAATGCTTTTGTGAAACTCCTGTTATAAAGAGATAAGCTTTTCACAAGGTGCCGGCTGGTGTTTTCTCCCGTGGTGCCACTGCTCTCAAAAACAACTTCAGGTTCAAACGTAGTTGTTACTATTTCATGAGTTTTGAAAAAACTAATTGGTAAAAACGGAATTGTTTCAATAGCGTTAATATTTTGCGGATTCACGCCTAACGAATTCACATATCTGTTATAAATAGTATTTTGCCTGTATTGTAATTGAAATATTTCCAGGGCCAGCTCATTAAAATTATAATAAGCGGCTTTGAAGATTTTATTTTCCCAGTTTGCTATTTCTAAAGTATTATTCAGGTTTTAATAATTAAATTTGAACATTAAACCACAAAGATGCGATACACTATTTTATTTTCAATATTCTTATTTGCGATACTAGCGGGTTGTAGTAAAAAAAAGTTCAGTTCTACACCCACGCTCAAATTTAAATCTGTTAACACTACCAACTTAGTCGCTGGCCAGCTTTTGCAATTCACTTTGTCTTTTACAGATGCCGAAGGCGATTTAACAGATTCTATTTATGTTGATCAAATTGTACCGAACTGTGCTGCAAGTTCTGTACCTTCTAAATTTGCGATTCCTCCTTTCCCTGCTTCCAAAAATCAGGATGGTGATATAATTGTAACGTTCGGTTATAATGCTGGCCAGCAGTATACAAATATTGCGCCTCAATGCCAGCAAAACGATACTGCTGTATTTAGGTTCGCGTTGAAGGACCAGGCCAAACATGTGAGCGACACGGTATCTTCCCCAAAAATTATTCTTTATTATTAAATTGTGTGGATCAAAAAGCTTCCGGACTTTATTTTATTCAGCAGTATTTTTATTGCTTCCTGCGCCGTAGCTCTTTGTATCGAAACCAACATTTTATTAGGGCTTCCTTTAAATCAAATCAGTTTTTATTGCTTCGTTTTTGGAGCTACTTTGGCGCAGTATAATTTGCACTATCTGGTGAAAACAGTTGCCGTCGAAAATTCTGAGCGCCTTGCCTGGTCGCAAAGAAACAAAAGCCTGCATTTTGTTTTATTGATCGTTGGTAGTGTGTTGATTCTATTTAGCTTCTTTACTTTTCACCTAAAGCATTTTATTATTCTCTTTTGCCTCGGAGGCATTTCATTTTTATATTCGTTTCCTTTTCTTCCTTTCGGTAAAAAAAAGCGGATCAAAGATTATGGATCGTTAAAGATATTAACCATCACTTTTTTATGGACCGTAGTAACGGTATGGTTTCCCGTGAACAGCATGCCATTTGATACAGGGCTTTTTTGGCTGATATTTGTTAAAAGATTCATCTTCATGTTTGTGCTTTGCCTGCTGTTTGATATGCGCGACATTGAGATAGACGGTAAGGAAAAAATTAATACGCTGGCCGTAAAACTTGGTCAAAAAAAATCTTACCTGCTTGCCTGTTTTTCACTTCTTCTCTTTGTCGTTTTCTCGGTTGCACAATATTATTATCTTCCACAAAAAGGCTATTTAATTGCCATGCTTGTCTCAGCACTGGCCACATGGATAACAATTGAATTAACCAAAAAATCAAACTCAGATTACATGTACCTCGCCGGCATTGATGGAATGATGTTAGTGCAGGCGATGCTCATTTACCTATTCAGTTTAAACCTTTAAATTTGCAATCACACATAAATTATAACTAAAGCGCTATGGCAAAAAGTAAAAAATCACCTTTTAGTATCAGTGATAAATCATTTGAATTTTTACGAACTTATATGAATACAGCATCGCCTGTGGGCTCAGAATCCGCAGGACAAAAAGTTTGGCTTAATTATATAAAAAATTATGTGGACACCACCTTTACCGATCCTTATGGTACGGCTGTTGGTGTTATCAATCCTGATAAGCCGTTCAAAGTAGTGATAGAAGCGCATGCAGATGAAATAAGCTGGTTTGTAAATTATATCAATCCTGAGGGGCTGATTTACCTGAAAAGAAACGGCGGCGTTGATCACCAGATTGCACCTTCGCAGCGGGTAATTATCCATGGGAGGAAAGGTCCGGTGAAAGCAGTCTTCGGATGGCCGGCGATTCATACGAGGCATGGCAATGATGAAAAAGAACAAAATCCAAAGGTTGAAAATCTTTTTTTGGATTGCGGCGCCAGGAATAAAAAAGAAACCGATGATTTGGGAATTCATGTAGGTGCCGTAGTTACTTATACAGAAGGGTTTGATGAAATAGCCTATGACAATCTTATCGGACGTGCATTTGACAATCGGATTGGAGGATTTATGATCGCTGAAGTAGCAAGGCTGCTCAGGGAAAATAAGAAAACAATTCCTTATGGTTTGTATGTTGTAAATGCGGTTCAGGAAGAAATTGGTTTACGTGGTGCGGAAATGATCGCGAGAAGAATTAAGCCTGACGTCGCCATCATTACAGATGTCACGCATGATTCAACAACGCCGATGATCAACAAAAATATTCATGGCGATGTTTCTTGCGGAAAAGGGCCTTCACTGACATACGGCCCGGCGGTGCATAACAAATTGCTTTCATTGATACAAGACACCGCAACAAAAAATAATATTCCGTTTCAATTGGCTGCTGTCAGCCGAAGCACCGGCACTGATACCGATTCTTTCGCTTACGCAAATGATGGTTGTCCTTCAGCATTAATTTCAATTCCCTTGCGCTACATGCATACGACGGTTGAAATGTTGCATAAGAGTGACGTTGAAAATACCATCAGGCTTATTTATGAGAGCGTTCTGGCGCTCAGTCCTAAGACGAATTTGAGTTATTTTAATTAAAGAAGATATACAGTTAAACCTGGGAAGTCAAAATGTAGATTTTTGAATTGGTCCTATACAACCACCTCGGAATGGTTAGTCTTTTGAAGCTTTGCGATAAACGCGAATGTTTTTACTGTGAAAGAATTAAACACCGAATTTTGTCTTCATGTACTTTATGTCTTTACGGTACTTTTTTTGGTTCTAACTTGTTTGTTTTTGAATATAATAAGAACGGAATAAAAGTTAAAAACATTAATTAAAAAGTTTAGCGCTTTAGAAAAATAATTACGCCATTCCCGGAAATGATACGCTAATAGCCGAACTATTATTATGATAGATAAAGAAATTCTTCTGAACGCTTATCGTCTCATGTGCACTGCGGGCGCAATGGCGCAGACTTATGAAGCGAACCGAAGTGTTTGCAAATATGTGCATTCTACATCCCGTGGACATGAAGCGATTCAATTGGCGACGGCTTTTCATTTATTGCCTTGCGATTATGTAAGCCCATATTATAGAGATGAAAGCCTTTTGCTGGGTCTCGGATTTACGCCTTATACCTTGATGTTGCAATTGCTCGCAAAAGCAGATGATATTTTTACTGGCGGCAGGGAATATTATTCTCATCCCAATTTCCGGGGCGATGATAAGCCAACGATTATTCATCAAAGCAGCGCTACAGGCATGCAGGCTATACCTGCAACCGGCGTTGCGCAGGGACTACAATATTTAGCAACCATCAATTCTGATTTATTTAAAAGGGGTATAAATGGTGAAACACCGATCGTCGTCTGTTCGCTGGGTGATGCAAGTCTCACAGAAGGAGAGGTGAGCGAAGCTTTACAGGTTGCGGTATTAAAAAAACTTCCCATTATTTACCTTGTACAGGATAACAATTGGGGCATTAGTGTCACATCATCGGAGGCACGTACGATGAATGCTGCGGAATTCGCATCAGGATTTAAAGGCATGAAGCGGATCAGTATCGATGGCAGCGATTTCTTTCAAAGCTATGACGTGATGCAAAGTGTAATCGGGCAGGTCCGCGAAAATAGCGGGCCATTTTTAGTCCATGCAAAAGTGCCTTTGCTTGGGCATCATACCAGCGGGGTCAGAAAAGAATTTTATCGTTCTGAAGAAGAATTGACAAAATCCGCCGTGGACGATCCGCTGCCTAAATTAAAAAAACGCCTTATTCATTTTGGTATCAAAGAAAATGATTTAAATGAAATTGAAGCAATCGTGTTTGATGCCGTTACCAGGCAATTTGAAAGTGCCAAATCTGCTCCTGAGCCAGATCCTTCAACAGTGGAAGAACATATTTTTGCTCCTGCGTCAGTTAAAGAAGAAAAGGGAAACAGGAGCCCTGCCGGGAAGGAAAAAATAGTGATGGTCGATGCGGCTTTGTTTGCCATTCGTGAAATAATGGAAGAATTTCCCGAGGCCATTTTATATGGGCAGGACGTAGGACGCAGGCTCGGCGGCGTTTTCAGGGAAACAGCCACCTTGGGTGAACAATTTGGCGAACACCGGGTTTTTAATACAGCTATCCAGGAGGCTTATATTATCGGATCTACAGCGGGAATGTGCGCCACGGGGGTGAAGCCAATTGTGGAAGTTCAGTTTGCCGATTATATTTACCCCGGGCTTAACCAGCTGGCAACGGAGATTGCCAAAAGCTGTTACCTGAGCTGCGGCAAATTTCCTGTTCAAACCGTGATTCGGGTTCCAATCGGCGCGTATGGCGGCGGCGGACCTTATCATAGCGGATGTGTCGAAACCTTATTGCTATCTATTAAAGGAATTAAGATCGTCTATCCATCTAACGCTGCCGACATGAAAGGATTGATGAAAGCTGCTTTTCTTGATCCTAATCCTGTTATCATGCTGGAACACAAAGGGCTATACTGGAGTAAAGTCCCGGGTACGGAAGATGCCAAAACCGTTGAGCCAGATTTCGATTACGCATTACCGTTAGGCAAAGGAAATATTGTTTTAGAAGCGGATGATGATAAGATAAAAAATGGTGAAACCTGCTGCATTATCACTTATGGAATGGGTGTTTATTGGGCAAAAGCATCTGCAAAGAATTTTCGGGGCCGAATAGAAATTATCGATCTCAGAACCCTGTTTCCCACTAGATGAAGAATTGATTTTTTCAACAGTAAAAAAACATGGAAAATGTTTGGTGCTCACGGAAGAGCAACAAAACAATTCGTTTGCAGAAGCGCTTTCAGGAAGGATTTCAAAGGAGTGCTTTCAATTTTTGGACGGGCCCGTGGAAGTTCTCGGCGCATTAAATCTTCCCGCAGTGCCGATGAATATTGTTTTGGAAAATGCAATGCTGCCAAATGCAGAGAAAGTGGGAGCGGTGATCGATAAATTATTAAATTATTGATTGCGGATTGATTTTTTGGAATAGGGATTTTCTATGTTTTGGCTTATCACAACTTTTTCGCAGGCATGTTATTTGATAATTTTAAAAATTATTCATCTTTCTCTGATATAACATGATGCAATGGCACATTGGATGTTCAGGTTTTCATTATAAACACTGGAAAGAAATATTTTACCCAAAAACAGTTCCCCAAAGATTGTGGTTCGAATTTTATTCTGAACATTTCAATACGCTCGAATTAAATGTAACTTTCTATCGATTTCCTAAAGTGCCTATGCTGGAAAGCTGGTACCAGAGAAGCGCGCCGGACTTTTTATTTTCTGTAAAAGCCCCTAGATTAATTACGCACTATAAAAAGATGAATGATTGTGAACAATTGTTATCCGATTTTTATGGCACTGTTGAGATGGGCCTGAAAGAAAAAACCGGTTGTGTTTTATTCCAGTTTCCGCCACGCTTTAGTTATACAGAGGAAAAGCTTGACAGAATTATAAATTCCCTTGATCCCGCGTTTCCAAACGTGGTCGAGTTCAGGCACATGAGTTGGTGGAATGAAGAAGTGTATAAAAAGCTTGGAAAAAATAAAATTAGTTTTTCAGGTATGAGCCATCCCTTGTTACCGGATAAAATAATTGAAAATACTTCGCTGTTTTATTACAGGATGCACGGAGTACCGGCATTATATCAGTCGCCCTATTCGACTACAGATTTGAAAAAATTGGTAAAAACTATCAAATCATCAACCAAAATAAAAAATGCGTTTGTCTATTTTAATAATGACATTGATGGTTCAGCAATTAAAAATGCAAAAGAAATGATTGAGATAACATCTTCTCTTCGTTCTGCAAGAAAATTATAGGACAATTTTCCTCCTTTGGAATCCGCCTCTATTTTACCAGCAAATAAAACATAGCGATTGCCGCAGCGCCCATTCCTATAAAAGTGATCCACAAAATAGTTTTAGAAAGCAAGCCACTTTTATATTTTCCCAATATTTTTTCGTTGCCGGAAATTTTGATGATCAGGAAAATCAAGGGCACCGCGGCGACACCGTTAAGTACCGCAGCATATACCAAAGCCTTTACAGGATCAATTCCCACAAAATTGATGATCAGCCCGATGATCGTAGCGATAGTAATAACTCCATAAAAGCCATGGGCTTTATTCAATTTTAAATTCAGGCCGGATTTCCAGTTCGCTGCTTCGGACACGGCATAAGCTGCAGAACCGGAAAGCACAGGGACTGCTAAAAATCCAAGGCCGATAATTCCTATTGCGAAAATCAATTTTGAAAGATAGCCCGCATGCGGAAATGAATGAACAAGTGGCTCAATTGCCCTCGCCGCATCCGCTGCCGTTTTGATATCCGTCACGCCGCTGTTATGTAACACGGTTCCGGCAACGACGAGAATGCTCCAGGTGGTGATCTCAGAAATGATCATTCCCACATTGTTATCAAATCGCATAAAACGAATATTTGCCGGCCGGATCTCAGGCACGCCGTTCCGGATCCAGTTTTTTTCTTTCACTTCTTCAACTTCCTGCGAAGTCTCCCAGAAAAACATATAAGGCGAAATGGTAGTTCCTAAAACCCCTGTGATAATGAAAAAAAACGCGAAGCTAAATTCAATGTGGGGAATGAAAGTAGCCTTAAGAACAGTGAGCCATGGCATTTGTACAATAAACACGGTGATCGGGTAGGCGAGAAGCGAAAGTGCCAGCCATTTTAAAATTTTCGAATAAACTTTGTAGGTAGTAAATATTTCGAGAATCAATATAGATGCCGTAAAAAGCAAAGTCCACACCACAAAGGGCAAGGGAATAATTAAAGCTGCTGCCGATGCCATTGCACCGATATCAGCGCCAATGTTGATGACGTTTGCGATGACAACTAATGTCACAACGGCATATAAAACTTTTGAATTATAATGTTCCTTCACGATCGCGGCGATCCCTTTTCCCGTCACCATGCCCGTTCGTGCGCAGGCCTCCTGAACGCCCATCATAAAAGGCAACATGTATAGGGCGGTCCATAATTGCCCGTAACCAAATTGAGCGCCTGTTTGCGAATAGGTGGCAATACCTGAGGGATCGTCGTCCGCAGCACCTGTCGTCAGGCCTGGCCCGAGAACGGAAAGAAATTTCAAAATTTTTTTTCGCCTTACCTTAGGCTTTCCTTCCTGGGCCATCTTGATATGATTGAAACTGAAAGTTACTTAAAAGGATAAATCAGAATTATTTATTTTCTGAAAAGCCATTTTATAGATTTTTGGATTTTGCTCTTTCGCTACATCCTTTGTATCACCGGCTGGTTGCGGATTTTGAAAATGTTGCTTCAGCAAAGTCAAAGAATTATTATATTAGCCTGATCACTTTAAAATATCAACACATTTAATTCAAAAGACTATGGGCTATAATGCTGATAAGAACAGGTACGATAAAATGACGTACCGGCGCTGCGGAAATAGCGGTTTAAAATTGCCGATGATTTCGCTGGGGCTTTGGCACAATTTCGGAAAGATTGATGACCTCGAAAATTGCAGGAATATCTTACACACCGCTTTTGACAATGGAATCACGCATTTCGATTTGGCTAATAATTATGGGCCTCCGCCGGGAGCGGCTGAAGAAACATTTGGGAAAATTTTTAAAGAAGATTTTAAATCTTACCGGGATGAATTAATTATTTCATCAAAGGCCGGATGGAAAATGTGGGACGGCCCTTATGGAGATTTTGGGTCTAAGAAATATTTGGTCGCGAGCCTTGATCAAAGCCTGCAAAGAATGGGATTGGAATATGTTGACATTTTCTATCACCATCGTCCGGATCCTGACACCAATCTTGAAGAAACAATGGCGGCGTTGGATCTCATTGTTCGCCAGGGAAAAGCATTGTACGTGGGCATTTCGAGCTATAAGCCCGAAGAGGCAAAAAAGGCGATTGATTTATTGAAAAATTTAGGAACGCCATGCCTGATCCATCAGCCGAGATATTCCATGCTCGATCGCTGGGTCGAAGATGGATTATTAGACCTTCTTGAAAAAGAGAACGTCGGATGTATTACTTTTTCCTCTTTGGCTCAAGGTCTTCTTACTAACAAATATTTAAATGGAATTCCCGAAGATTCAAGAGTCGGACGTCACCTCGAAAATGGTGCAATTGCCGAGTCGCAAATAACAGAGGCAGTTCTGGAAAAAGTGAAGAAGTTGAACGCAATTGCTGAAACCCGGAATCAAACGCTGGCACAAATGGCCCTGGCGTGGGTGTTGAAAGATGACCGGATCACTTCTGTGATTCTTGGAGCAAGTAAGCCAAAGCAAGTCACCGACGCCGTTCAGGCAATTGCCAATTATGATTTTACAAAAGAGGAATTGAATCAGATAGAAACTGTTTTACAGAAATGATTTGCAATTAATAAAAACCTCAAAATCTACATTCTGGCTTATGTCCTGAAATGTTATGATGAAATCTGGCATTCCTATTGTGTTTAAATGAACATTCTTGAGCAATAAAAATTTGCTTTATTAAAATCAATTAAACAAAAGGCGATGGCAAAAAATGTAAAATCCGCACAGGATAGTTTGAATACCGGGATATCTACAAACAATAGTAAAAAAGTGGCCGATGCGCTGAACAAAGTGCTGGCAAATGAATTTGTATTGTATACGAAAACATTAAAATTTCACTGGAACATTGAGGGGCGCGATTTTCATGCCCTGCATTTGTTTTTGGACGAGCAATATCATCAGCTCCAGGAGATCATCGATTCCGTTGCAGAACGAATCAGGAAAGTGGGTCATTTTGCTAATGGAAGCATGAAGCAATTTCTTTCTGACACAACTCTGAAGGAACATACGGATACGACTGTTATTACCGAATCAATGATCGCTGAACTGGTTGACGATCATGAAACGATCATCAGAGACACCAGGACTTTGATTGATGATTTTGATTCGAAATACGATGATGCGGGAAGTTCTGATTTCATCACCGGCATCATGAAAGAGCATGAAAAAATGGCCTGGATGCTTCGAGCGAGCGTTCCCCAAAAATAATATGTTTGATAGATAAAATGTCCGGCAAATCTTTGCCGGACATTTTTCTAGAAATGACTTTTTTCGCTTTCAAATAAAAGTACTCAAATGGAAGATTAAAAAAGCGGCCTAACATTAAGCCGCTTATACCAGTACAAACCCATAATTTATTTAGAAAGGTAAATCATCAGCCGGCTCTTCCATTTGGGAAGATGCAGGTGCATTTACATTATTGTTTTTAGGTGCTGTTGCATAGCTGGCAGGGTTGCTATTCGAAGGATTGCCACCTTCAGCACGGCCTCCCAAAAGCTGTATATCCCTGACTCTCATGCGTAAAGTTGCAGATGGTTGATTTTCTTTGTTAAGATATCCGTCAGCCTCAGGCGTTCCTTCTGCAAACACCAATTGTCCTTTCAGAAGATAGGGAGCAATGGCGGTCCTGTCTGTCCAAAACGCGCATTCTACCCAGGTAGTCCTTTCCCTTGGAGTTCCCGAAGCATCTTTAAATTTCTCTGAATGAGCGACGCTAAAATTGATAACATTTTTTCCGTTTACTTCTTTTACGATGCAGTCTTTGCCAAGATGCCCG
This sequence comes from uncultured Chitinophagaceae bacterium, assembly GCA_963706775.1. Lineage (GTDB taxonomy): Bacteria > Bacteroidota > Bacteroidia > Chitinophagales > Chitinophagaceae > Ginsengibacter. Next base: position 8,737 of record CAVPNF010000013.1, on the reverse strand, counting down.
ATGATTTGTAATTTGACCATAACTGTGTTTTTAATTTGTGATTGATGTATCTGAACGGCCGCGTTCTAATGGTAAGAACGAAGCGAAATCTAATGATTGATTACAAACATAATACCTTTTTAATTCATTTTCTTTTTCAATGATGTCACCTGGTCCTGGAGACTGCTTACCAGGTTAACCAATGAATCAACGTCCCAGCGTTGCTGTTGTGTTACTTTGTTAATGACGGCCTGTGCCTGCCAAACTTCCAGCACGTCAGCCGCTTGCACCTGGTACGGCTGAAATGCGGGATTGTCGCTTACAAGGGTTAATTTATTTTTATTCTTATTATTTTTTACTACGCGTTTATATACAATGCCTTCACTATTGCTCACTACAATGTAGGCAGCATTGTTTTTTATATTATCAATACTCTCTACTTTCTCTCCGACAATAATGCTTCCGCTGGGTGTAGGCATCATGCTGTCTCCTATAATTTCGAATGCACGATAGCTGCCGCCGGTAAGCATGGGAAGCGTAAAGGTGTTTAGCTCATCAATGAATTCACTATCGGCATACCCGGCGAGATAACCTGCTGCAGCTTTAACCGGTACAAAATGAATAATATTTCTATCGGCGGTCATCATCTTCATTTGCCTGCGTTTAGCAAGATAGCTTGGACCGCTGGTTTCGCTGATGTCTTTCAACAAAAGCTCATCCAGGGTGACCTTAAATATTTCGCTCACGATCTCAAGTACTTCTAATCTTGGGTCCGCGCGTTCTTCCTCATAAGCACCGATAAGGGATCTTTTAATTCCCAATTTGGATGCAAACTCTTCCTGCGTCCATCCCCTGAGTTTTCGAAGGTATTTCAAGTTTTGTCCTGCTGTCGACATATGAAACTAATTTATTTAGAACAAAAATACTAATTTATTTAGTTTCTCCAAATATTTTGTAAAAATTTATTTTGAGAATTAAAATTTTATGAGGTGTGAATAAAATATTATCTATAATCGCGAAATCCAAACGTCCTAAAATTTAAAACCAAACCTTACATTTTTAACACTTCAGGATTGTCTTCATCAGTTCTTGATTTCACTGAGTCTGATAGTCTGATCAACTCCGGCATCCAGAGTTGGCAGGATATTAGCCACGCCTTTAATTTTCTTCGTAGTGCTTACTGTTCCCCCTTCATTATCAGTTGCACTGATTTTTAAGACATAATCTCCAGGCTACGTTACGGTGAACACTGTGGCATCTGTCGCAGGGTTTGAAAACTTCCAGCCTGTCGGTCCGGAAATAACTTCCCATTTAACTGATGTAATTGTTCCATCTGCATCTTTTGCATTCGCGGCAAGCGCGATAGAGCCTTGCAATTGTGAAAATCCTGCATGCGCAGCAAGAATAAGGAAAATCGATAAAATAACTTGTTTCATGTTTTATGTTTTTGGGTTTTGAAAGATGACTTTTTTATAAGTTTTTACTTTTTGGCTTGGTGGCACTATTGGCGCGCGCGTAAGTAACGATCATGCTGCCACTCGCTGATTGGCCGTCACTTTGGTGCCCGGTTAATGTATAAGTGGATTGCCCGGGAGTAGCAAAACCGCTGACGGTTGGCGTTAATGTGGTTGCGCCGGTTATTGTTAGCGGGCCGCTCCACAAGTAAGTTGCTGTTGTACCTGCCGCAGGTGTTACTGATGCCCCTGATAAAGTAACTGAGGTTAATCGGATAGTTGTATCCCTGCCTGGGTTAATTGTCGGGGCAGGTTAGATGAACCCGTTTCAAACGCCCCGATATCAGGAGCGGTGCCATTATACGGCAAGCCAACATTAAAGCCAGCATCTATTGCAGGTGACCCTGTTTGTAAATGTAGGTCAGTTTGCGAAACGAATACTGGATCAACATTCATGTTACCAGTTATTATATTTCCATCAATACCATTTGTTGAATTGAACTGTGCTACAGTTTTAGGCCATCCTGAATTAACTGAATTTGGACTATAAAAAATAAGTATTGATTGCCCCGTTTTATAAATTATATTATTTCTAAAGGTCAGCCTTGCGACGATAGGATTGTTATCCAATAAATAAATTTGATAAGGATTTGTCTCTTGTCCACCCGTTGCATTATTTACAAGGATATTATTAATTACTTTTAAATCTGTGATACTGTCCGTCCGACGGCCTTCAATATCCAACGCCATATTCTGACTGTTGACTATTGTGTTATTAAAAATATTTACATTTTTAATTTGTTGCGAGTTGTAAGATATGATCGCAAGTGCTGCACCAGCCCTATCATAATCAGGTCTGTAAAGCGGTTTTGTAACGGAATCAATTACATTATAATAAAAATCTAATCCACCCGCAGCGATCTGATTTGATGTTTGAGTGTTATAAATTACGTTGCTGTAAAACTTATTGTTGGACGCACCGGCCCCAGCATTATAGGCAAATCCGCGACTATAGGAAACATCAGGTGAGGTTACATAATTGTGATGAACATTATTATTTTGTACCACTCCAGATCCATTATTATCAAACTCAATACCTGAATGATTCATGTTAATTACTGTGTTGTAACTAACATCCCATCCTATTGTGCCCTCATTCAAAGAAATCCCGTCTTCCGCACTATAAAATAAAAATTGATTGTTTATTTTATACCCAGAATTTATTTCATTATTGGTTATTGCACCGTTTGTTGCGTTTCGCACTATTATTGGAGAAAAAACACCATCAAAACCTGCTATACAACTATCAATTAATATGTTTGATGAGTTACCATAAATAGAAATAGACGTAGTCGCAGACGAGCCAACGTCAAGATTTGATATTTTTATGTAACTACGCCCATTTACTCTAAAACCTGTAACTTTCTTGCTATTACTTTTCTGCATATACGTAAAAGTAGTAGCAGGATTTGTTAAGCTATATACATAAAGTGAATCAGTTGTTACCGCCCATCTTGCGGTGGATGTTACTGCTGTAGGAGTTGCTGATGCAGGATCAGGGCAAGCTACTTCTACTGAGTCGATCCAGAACCTATATCTGGTGTTTACAGTAAGTGGTTTTACACCACTGATATAAATAGCCCATCTATTTCCACCTCTGCTTACCCAATTTGACGAATTAGTCCATCCTGGCACTGTTTGCCTATCTCTGAATTTGGGTTTTTCACCTGTACCATAAGTCCCCAATTCTATATAATTTCCAGATGTACCAGACCCAGACACATCAAAGCCATCAAAATAAGATATCTCATTATTAAAATCCCATACATCACCTCTTTTAAATAGAATCTTATCACCGGGATTGAGGAGTTGATTTTCTGTTTTTTGTAAACTCTTCCACGGCGATGCCATTGATGTTCCATTGTTTGCATCCGAACCAGTTGACCAACTAACATAATAAATCGTTTGAGCATTTGCCTTAATAGCGAATAGAAGTAATATGGTTAGTATTTTTTTCATTCTGATAAATGTGATTTTCTTAATTCGATTTTTACACCGTTACTTTTTATGGTATCTGTCGTAACGGTTATTACTTTGGTGCCTGTAATATTCATCGTGCCATTCCCGTAATTGATAAATACTGAACCTGTAGCACCGAGCACTGTATTACCACTGAACAGACAATTATCATAAGTCGCTGCACCGGAAAAAGTGAGATTACTGCTTGCCCGTAATATCGAAATTGACAGCTATTAAACTTTATAAAATTACTGTTAGTTGTTACTAAAGTGATATTCCCAACCGTAGGAACAATAAAATCAAACACTGAATTATTTATTGAAATGGGCAGTCCTGTTGAAGTTATCGTTCCAATTTGAGCTATATTTTCTGCATAAATATTTGATATGTGTGATGGGAAAAACCCTCCTACATTGAGATTAGCTATCCTTATACACCTCCCTGAACTGCAACTTCTTTTCATTGGGTTTTTCTCTTCTGAGCAAATCAAAGTACTCCAGGTGATTAGATCGATTGTCTTGACATTTAAGAACAACTGAAGATTTTGATCAGAGCCAAGTTATTGGCTTGAAGTAACACAAATTGATTTTCGTTGAGATTTGTTCAGTGGTTGTTTCCCTAATATTTGAACTGATTTTATTTAATTTAATAATTTCGTTGATTAGCAGACTTCCCAATATCCCGCAACGTTGCAATCAATTATTATTTAGGCATTTTGCTGTGATGATAGAATTTCCCGCCGATGCTTGTCTTGATTATCGCATTACTGATCTACCTTCCGATTTCAAGAATAAAAAAGTAACAATTTGCCCGAAAACATTCATGAAAAAGAATGCAATCAGGAGACATATAGTTAGAACCGGCCGGGCGGTCAAAAGTGTTACAACTCTTAATGATGGCCCGTGGCGATGGGAGGTTGGCGTTAGGGCCGGCCTTGCTATGGGTTTGCCTGTGGCCATCTTTACATTTGCCGGAAATCAATCGCTTGGTTTGATGGCCTCTCTTGGCGGTTTCACCGCACTTTATTGTGCCAGCCGTAATCCTGTGGAAAGATTGCGGATATTACCCCTGGTTGCAATAGGTCTTGTCATTGCATCCACTTTAGGAGTTCTTTGTTCTGCAAATGAATGGCTGACCATTTCCTGCCTCATTGTTGTAAGTGCTTTGGCTTGTATGCTAACGATCGGAACGGGCCTTGGCCCACCGGGTCCTATTATGTTTGTGTTAGTTGCAGCGGTGAGTGGTCATCTGGCTGCTCCAAAAAGTTTGGGCGGAGCAGCAGTGCCTGGCAAAATTATTCCCGCTCTTGTGGCCGTGGGTGCTGCGCTTGCATACCTGGTTGTGGTGGCTCCTATGATATTGCCACGCAAACGAAAAAATATAGTTCCTGCAACTGCTCCGGTCCAGTTCTTTCGAGGGATCCAGTTCGACAACATAACAGCATCTATTTCTCTCAGAGTAGTGGCAGGAGTGATTATTGCGGCGCTTTTGAGTCGTCAACTCGGGGCTTTTCGCTCCTATTGGGTGATCATTGCCGTAGTTGCGATTCTGCAAGGCAGTCATGACCGCCGGCTTTCTTCTATACGTGCTGTTCAACGTGTATTAGGAACTTTTTTAGGGGTACTGTCATTTGAATTAATTGTCATGACTAATCCGTCCCGAATATGGTTTATTTTAATAATAATGCTACTTCAGTTCGCGACGGAAGTAGTGGTTACCCGTAATTATGTTTTGGCGCTGATCTTTATTACTCCCCTGGCGCTCTCGAATTCCACGATCGGGCGCCTGGCTGAATCAAATGTTACAGTCGAAGGCCGAATTTTGGATACACTTCTTGGCGCAGCCATTGCTATGGCCGTATTTTGGGCAGGCGAGGCTATTCGGATTTTACGAACACGGCACCTTAAAAGTTGATCATTGGTAATAATTTTTTCTGTTCGTCTTATTCTTTATCATCTTCATCCAGGTCATTATGATCATCACCACCAAGGCTGTAATAATTATTTTCCTCATCCTCTTCTCCTATAAATTCATCAGCATCATCCAATTCTGCACCCGGCACATCGAGTTCTTCATTTAAAGAATCAGTACTGTCTTTTTCTTTACCTTTCTCTGGAATAACTTCCTCATTAAAAGGTAATTTCTTTTCACGGTTATAAATGTCTTCATTCGCGGAATATTCAGGATCGCCGTACACTTTTTTCTTTTCCTGAAATTTTGAATCGTCTTCGTTTGAATTATCTTCCATTAGAAAGCATTTGGTTTAATTATTAGAAATAACAGTCAGGGTGTTATACCTTCTCAACAAGCTGAAAAAGTGAAATAAATCTCAGTTTTCCGAACATCCTTCTCCGTTGTGTCTTATTCACCGGTGTCGCTTGTACCTTTATTGTTTAATAAATTCGCCATCCGCCTTTATCCTTACATCATTGCTGATTTCATTAAAAGGAAATACATTTCCGATTTTAAAATCGGCCCGGTTCAAAGTGCCTGTAAGTTGGAAACCTGCTTTAGTTGTTTTTGAAATAGTATCATTAACAATTCCACGAAACCATAAATCCATGGTAACGGATTTGGTAATTCCATGCATGGTAAGATCACCGGACAGTTTAAACCTGTTCTTTCCTGCTGCTTTGATGGAAGAACTTTTAAAGGTCATTTTTGGAAATTTTTCCGCATCAAAGAACCGGGCGCTTCTTAAATCATCATCCCTCATTTTTACTTCAGTATTTATGGAAGCAACATCAGCCGAAAGATCGAAAACTGCATCACTAAAATCAGGCCTGGATGAGGTTGCAGTTGCATCAAATTTTTGAAATAATCCAAAAATATCGTTGATGCCAAAATGGGTAACTGTAAAGGTTAGTTTTGAATGCATGGGATCTGCCTTCCACAAGGTTTGCGCAGTAACAGCAATATGTAAAAGGAAAGTAAAGGCTAACAAAGACAATGCTTTTTTCATTGGTTTACTTTTTTATGATGGAAACTATTTATAGCGCGATTAATTTCGTTTATGCAATCGTTATTGTGCGAGTCCGATTTGTTTCATAAATGACTGATTATCCCAAAACAAATATTCTTCAGTCATTTTTTCTCCATTCCAACGTCCGACTGTACACATTCTTATTTTAAATTTCTTACCTGTTGGGGCAATGGTTTTACCATTCCCTAACGGCATAGGTTTTGAGAAAGTACCTTCCATTTCGCCAATCACACAAGTATAGTCGCCACTGCCAAATTTTATAGGATGTGAGGTGATTTTAGTGTCCGGCGCAAACACAAACTGGCCTTTTATCAGATCAATATGTTGCGGAAATAAACCCGTAGAGGTAGTGCCATCAGGATAATATACTTTGATATTGGGATCGTGGCTTATAGCTAAAGAATCCCATTTTTGATTGCTGTAAAAATCAAAATCCAGCGAATCAAAACGTCTCAACCGTTGGTCGGTGAGATTATTCTCCATGGGCTGTTCTTTGGTTGTCATTTTGGTTTCATCAGTTTTAGAAGGCGTTTGCTGATTATTGCCATTACAAGAAATAAATAATATAACGATACCTAAAAGAAGCGTTATGACTGCTGATTTTTTCATGATTATTTTTTAATTGTTTTAAATAAGCAATTATAGAGTGTTGCCTTTTAGTGTTCAATGTATACCTCAATGATACTGCCAGATTCACGTCTGTAATAATGAGAAAGCCTGAAATGGCTTTTAAAGGGATATTACACCCTCTTCAGTTAAAGAAAAAAGATCTGATTAAAAAGAAATGAGATTAATATGACAGGTAACAGGGCCCCCGATCAGAATCCTTATTCAGTTTATGTTATTTCGATTCTTTTGTGGGCCAACATCAAATGCAGTAATGCCCTGCGGTTGAATGATCACAAATTCAATACGCTCAAATTCTTCTTTGATCGCTTTGCGTATGCGCTCTATGGCGTTGGTTATTTGTTCCGTATCCAGGTCGGGTTTAAAGTAAATTATCAGCATTAGCACAACTTCTTCAGGCGCTTCATAAGTGGAAAGAATGCTGCCTACCTTAATAACAGATGGGTCTTTTTCTGCAAGTGCTTTTATTTTTTGTTGTGTTTCGGGCGCTATGCCTTCGCCCATTAGCAGGCTACGGCTTTCTCTTGCCAATATGAGAGATGCAAACACCAGCAACAAGCCTACAAGTATCGAGGCTACCCCATCAAGCGCAGGCAGATTATAGGCATGGCTGCACAGCATTAAAATAAAAACAATAAAAAGTCCAAGCACTGCGGCCCCGTCTTCAAACAAAACCAAAAATGTCGATGGATCTTTGCTTTGTATAATCGCTTTCCAAAAAGACAGGTCACCTCTGGCTTTATTAAATTCTTTGATAGCGATAAGAAATGAACCCCCATCAAAAATCAATGAAAAGCCCAGCACCGCGTAATTCCAGGAGGGGTCTCCCAGTTGCTGAGCATTCCTGATATGCAAAATGCCCTGATAAATTGAAAGTCCGCCGCCAAGTCCAAAGATGAGAATTGAAACGATAAACGACCAAAAATAAAGTTCTTTTCCATACCCAAATGGCCTAAGCTTATCGGCTGGCTTTTTACTTCTTTTCAAACCATATAAAAGCAATACCTGGTTGACAGTATCTACCAGGGAATGAATGCCTTCGGAAATCATCGAGGAGCTATTGGTGTGTGTCCCGGCAATAAATTTGGTAGTGGCTATTAAAATATCAGCCATCAAAGCACTATAGATAGATGCTTTATTTTTTGCCATTAATTATAGATTATTTTTAAAGGTAGATAATTTATGGCCCGGATTCCATTAGTTTACCACCGGTTGAATAGCAAATAAGTTAGAAAAAATGGGTTGAAATTTCAGCATATGCACATTGCATTAAACTTACGCAAACCTTTGCTTAAATTTTTTTGGATAATTGAATTTACTTTGACGACCAATTCAAAAAAAATATTCCCAAACGCGCAACATGATTTGCTTCATGAAAAAGATTTAGTGACGCTGCTCACGCAGGGAAACGAGTCTACATTGAATCGCTTCTTGCTTCATCATTACCCCCTAAAAATTAGCAACAAATCGTTACAAGTATTGTGAATACTTAATCAATTGATAAGATAAATTCAACCCTCAAAATTTACCAGTTACCAGTTAAAAGATAACCAATAAACGTATTTGTGAAATATCAGGTTTGAGTGTGGATTTATTGCATATTTGATTGCATCTGCCAAAATAAAAAAAGGTTCCAATTGCTTGAAACCTTTACTACTATTAAGTGACCCCGCAG
>CAVPNF010000012.1:0-37160 GCA_963706775.1 uncultured Chitinophagaceae bacterium | reverse complement strand
AAATGGACAAACCTAAGTTTGAAACGGTTTGTCCATTTTTTATTTTCCTGCTTTTCTGACGGAAAAAATGTGCGCTGGCGGCCTTTCCACCGATTTATTAAATTAATAATCAGCCATTTTTTCTGATTTTAAAGCCAATTTTCTTTTGGCATTAGTTTAGCAGGACCAAGGCAGACTTAAAATAAAATTTAAATATTATGGCTACAGGTAGTATCAGAGTTCAGACGGAGAATATCTTTCCGATTATTAAAAAATTCCTTTATAGTGATCACGAAATTTTTATCCGCGAATTGGTAAGTAACGCGGTTGATGCAACGCAAAAATTAAAGACTTTATCATCACTCGGTGAGGTAAAAGGCGACATCGGAAGTTCGGATATTCATGTTTTGATCGATAAGGAAAAAAAGACCTTAACGATTTCAGACAAAGGTGTAGGAATGACAAAAGAGGAAGTTGATAAATACATTAACCAGGTTGCTTTTAGCGGTGCTGAAGAGTTCCTTGAAAAGTATAAAGGAAAAAATGAAGCAAGCATTATTGGTCACTTTGGTTTAGGATTCTATTCATCATTCATGGTAAGTGAAAAAGTAGAAATCTTCACTAAAAGCTATAAAGAAGATGCAAAAGCAGTAAAATGGGAATGTGATGGAAGTCCTGAATTTACTTTGGAAGAAACCGAAAAGGAAGGGCGTGGCACCGATATTGTCCTTTACATCAATCAAGAAAGCCAGGAATTTTTGGAAGCTGACAGGATCCGTCACATGCTTGAGAAGTTCTGTAAATTTTTACCCGTTCCTATTTTCTTTGAGGATAAACAAATCAATAATCCCAGCCCAGCGTGGACAAAAAAGCCTGCTGATTTAACCCCGCAGGATTACCAGGACTTTTACAAAGAATTATATCCTTATAGCGAAGCGCCTTTATTCTGGATCCACCTCAATGTGGATTATCCGTTTAATCTTACGGGAATTCTGTATTTCCCTAAAGTGAAAAAGAGCTTTGAAATTCAGAAAGATAAAATTCAATTATATAGCAACCAGGTATTTGTTACGGATGAAGTAAAGGATATTGTTCCGGAATTTCTGATGCTGCTTCATGGTGTTATCGACAGTCCTGATATTCCTTTGAATGTTAGCAGAAGCTATTTGCAGGGCGATCCAAACGTGAAGAAGATTGGATCTTACATCACTAAAAAAGTAGCGGATAAATTGGATGAACTTTTCAAAGAAGATAGAAAATCTTTTGAAGAAAAATGGGAGAGCCTTGGCCTTTTTGTAAAATACGGAATGATCACCGATGACAAATTTTTGGAGAAGGCCAACAAGTTTAATTTGTTTGAGGATGCCAATGGCGGCAAATTTTATACACTTGACGAATACAGAGCTGAAACAGAAGCGCTCCAAAAAAATAAAGAAGGAAAACTGGTGATGCTGTACACTGCTGACCCTGTTCATCAAAATAGTTTTATTAAAGCTGCTGAACAAAAGGGTTATAAAGTGGTAAAGCTTGAAACCATTGTGGATGCTGCGTTTATCAATAATATGGAGATGAAATGGAACGACGTTCAGTTTGTAAGAGTTGACGCAGATATTACCGAAAACCTGATTGATAAAAATGAATCAAATGAAAGTGTATTAAGCAAGGATGAGGAAGCAAAATTGAAAGATTTATTTCATGTTGAAGTTGCGGACTTACATACAACTGTAGAGATAAAAGGCCTTTCCGCTGAATCCGCGCCTGTGATCGCGACCCGTCCTGAATTTATGAGAAGAATGAAAGATATGGCGATGAACGGCGGTGGTGGAATGGGAAGTTTTTATGGTAATATGCCTGAAGAAGTGACGCTGACAGTAAACGGAAATCATCCAATCTATCAGAAGATTTTAAAAGAAGACAATAAAGATCAACAGGAGAATCTGGTCAAGAATTTAACAGACCTCGCTTTGCTTTCGCAGGGATTATTAAAAGGAAACGAGCTGACGACCTTTATCAGCAGAAATGTTGAAATGATGGAAGGGAAAGAGAAATCCAGGATCATTACAGAGATATAATTTTGCCAATTATTTTTTAAGGCCGTCTTCATAAAAAGGAGACGGCTTTTTAATTTTCTTCCACTTCATTTGACAAGATACTCAACTCAATATATCCCATCTTTCTCATGTAATATTCTTCTTCGATACCCGCGCTTTCAAATATTTCCTTGTGTAACGGGTTTACGTAAATGATATAAATTTTTCGTTCGTTTTGCTTCAAGGAATTCAGGATATTTTTTACAACTTCGAGCATTATAACCTCATCGAAAGGATTGAAGAAAAAGAAAACATTCGTATCGTTTTCAATTTTGTAATTCACTACATCATCGCAGACAACTTTAAAATTAGTATCAGGATAAAGAGGTTTGATCCGTTCTATATTTTTTAAGGCGTCGTTGCATAATGCCGGCGCAAAATCAACACCGATGATTTTCTGAAAGCCATATTTTGCAGCCACTGCCAACACCCGTCCTTTGCCACATCCAAAATCTACAATATTTTGGTTGACATGTAAAGCTTGGAGATAATCAAATGCTTTCTCCAGCGCATAATAGCCTACACCTTGATAGATTGATGAGTGAGCAATGTTTTCACTTTTGATGTCAGCGTTGCGGAGCCGGTCTATTGCTATTGTATCAATTTTGTATTTTTTTTCTCCTTTTATTTCATGAAAAAGGGTAAAGAATGCAAGCCTGAAATTCCAGTTGCTTCCGATGAAAAAAAAATATTTAAGATAGGTGAAGAAGCGCATTGAATATTATTAGATGTGGGGCGGCAAATTTCCTTAATCTTTCATCATCTGATTGAAATATGAAAAACTATTTTTTAACTTGTTTCATTTCTAAAAAACATAGGCCTGGTAAATCGTGAAGAATAGTGAATCAACGGTTAGCCGATCATTTCAGATGGTCTTATATCTATCACTTTGAGTTGAAGATTGGTTTCTCCGTTCCATTCATTTTCATCGATGGTATAAGCCATATCAAAAGTCTGGTTTGTCTGCAATATGGGAAATTTGTCCGCCATATTGAATCCAATTCCTGTTAGCGTAATGTTTTCATTTTTTACGACAAACCGGATATGTTCCTCCTTTACAATTTTCGACCATGGCGTATTGCTGACATTTTTAGTTATAAAAAGAGGGCGCATATTTTGTGGTCCATAAGGTTCCATTTGAGTAATTATGTTATAAAAAACTTTGTTGATATCCTTGAAATTTATTTCTGTATCGATACACAATTCGGGTATCAGTAGACTCGGATCTATTGAGGTGGAAACGATTTCTTCAAACTTAACGCTGAAGTCGTTTACACTTTCCAAATGCATCGTCATCCCGGCCGCAGCGAAGTGGCCGCCATATCCTATCAGGTGCTCACGACAGGCGTGAATTGCTTCATACAAATTAAATCCGGGAACACTCCGGGCGCTACCCCCCACAATATTTCCGGCGCCGGTGAGCACAATCGTCGGGCGATAAAATCTTTCAATAAGCCTGCTTGCGACAATTCCCACAACTCCTTTGTGCCAATGGGACTGGAATAGCACTGTGGACTTTCGCGCCAGCATTTCTTTATCATTAGCAATCATAAATAAGGCCTCTTCGGTAATAGTAGTGTCGGCATCTTTTCGATCGCTGTTATCGCTATGCAACATTTCTGCATATTCTTTTGCCTTGGCAAAATCCTCCTCAATAAACATTCTCACGGCTTTTGATGCATCGTCCATTCGGCCTGCAGCGTTCACCCGGGGAGCAATAATGAAGACTACATTGTTGATAGAAAACTTTTTTTGCACACCACTCAATTCCATCAATGCTTTAATACCGGGACAAGGTGTTGAGTTCAGTCTTTCCAGGCCATAAAAAGCAAGTATTCTGTTTTCGCCGGTTATCGGAACGATGTCGGCGCCGATAGCGGTCACAACAAGATCTAAATAACATAAGTAATCATTTTCGTCTAAGCATAAACGTTGTGAAAGAGCCGTAATTAATTTGAATCCTACGCCGCAACCGCAAAGTTCTTTGTAAGGATATGAACAATCTTTCTGTTTAGGATTTAATATCGCGATAGCTGGCGGCAATTCTGCATCCGGAAGATGGTGGTCGCAGACTATGAAATCAAGCCCTAACTGACATGCGTAACCGATAAGGTCTACGGATTTGATTCCACAATCGAGTGAAATGATCAGGCCGAAATCGTTTTCTTTTGCATAATCAATTCCCATTTTGCTCACGCCATATCCTTCTTTGTAACGATGAGGAATATAGAAATCTATATTTTCGCTTTTGTAGATCTTTTTTAAAAACCGGTACATGCTGGCAACAGACGTTGTGCCATCGACATCATAATCGCCGAACACCAATATTTTCTCGTTATTTTTTATTGCTGCCAAAATTCTTTCTACTGCTTTCTCCATATCCTTCATCAGGAACGGGTCATGTAGTTGCGACAGTTGCGGACGGAAATAATCTTTTGCCTTTTCAAACGTATCAATCTCTCTTTGGACTAATATTTTGCACAAAGATTTATTTATCGATAAGGATCTTTGTAATCCGGCAAGTTTTTCCTCATCAACCTCAAGTATGTTCCATCTTTTTTCCATGCGGGATAATTAACCAATATGCCAACTAATTCAAGAGGCGATTGATTCAGTAAAATAATCAATTTAAATTTTATGAAAAAGAAAATCCTTTTATTTGAAAATTTTAATTTTCTACTTTTTAGCTTATCTGATTGTTCCGTTTTAACATGAATCAATATTTTCGATCCGTCGTGTAACGAACAAGTTCTTCCAGACCTTTTCTGACATCGGTATCGGGAAATTCAAATAAAATATTTAGCGCTTCGTCCCGATATTCAACCATCTTTTTGGCGGCGTATTCTATGCCCCCGGTTTCTACTACTTTTTGCAAAACATATTTAATTTTTTCCTGGTCTCTATTTTGGTTTTTTACGATATAAATAATCTTTCTTTTTTCCGCTGAATTTATATTATTCAGCGTATATATTAGAGGTAAGGTGAGTTTTTTTTCTTTCAGATCATTTCCGGTTGGTTTTCCAATATCGTCTGAGCCGTAATCAAAAAGGTCATCTTTTATTTGAAAAGCAATTCCGGTTTTTTCACCAAATTTTTTCATTCTTTCCGTCACTCCTTCGTCATTGCTGGTGCTCCATGCTCCGGCAGCGCACGCTGAGGAAAGAAGCGATGCAGTCTTACTTCTGATGATCTCAAAATATATATCTTCTTTGAGGTTGAGGTTCCTGGCTTTTTCCATCTGAAGAAGTTCGCCCTCGCTCATCTGTTTCACAGCTTCAGATAAAATTTGCAAATGTTTAAAATCACCTGATTCTGTGGAAAGAAGTAACCCTTTCGATAAAAGGTAATCCCCTACCAAAACCGCAATTTTATTTTTCCATAAGGCGTTAATCGAAAAAAATCCCCTTCTTTCCAGCGATTCGTCCACAACATCGTCGTGGACCAAAGTGGCCGTATGTAATATCTCCACGAGCGCAGCTGCGCGATAGGTAGATTCATTTACATCACCATGAAGTTTGGCGCTTAAAAAAACAAACATTGGCCGCAATTGCTTTCCCTTTCTTTTAATAATATACTTCATTATTCTGTCAAGTGAGGGTGTCTGGCTCTTGACTGCCTGGGCAAATTTTTGCTCGAACGTTTGTAATTCCGACGAAATAAGACTCTTTGAAAATTGCATTTTGGATAAAATGGGCAATATAATCAGATTCACACAAATATTGGGTAATTAGATGAAATTCTCTTAGCCCTTCAAAAGATAAATCTCCTTATTCCGTAAAAATAAAATCCCTCGCGCAGCGTTAATGGAGCGTTAATGGTCATTTGAATTACAGAAATGTAGCAATATGTAACGGATTATAACCTAATTAAAACTTCAAAATAGTTTGAACTTTAACTTAGGTTTGATACTTTTGCAGAAATCAACAATGTTTTATTTAAAGAATCAACAATCAAAAGTTATGGCAAGCAAGACGTTTAAATTATTATTAATGGGGATATTTTCCCTTTTATCCTTCGGCGTATTCGCCCAGGATACCGGAGTTTATAACATTTATGACTCAAGTGTAGTTCCTTCAAAAGGAAAAGCACAGCAAAATGAGTTTATGAATAACACTTACGATTTTCCGGCCAAGCCGCGTAATGAAATGGAATTAGGTGTTTCCGGTGGATTATTTTCAATCAGCGGTGATGTTCCTGCAAAAATGCCAACTGCTGGCTTCGGCATTCATCTTCGTAAAGCATTGGGTTACGTATTTTCTTTGAGGTTAGAATATGTTTACGGCGTAGCAAAAGGTCAGGACTGGAAACCATCTATGGGATATGCTAATAATCCAGCCTGGGCTTCCAATGGTTATGCTGCACCTTCTCCTGTTTATTACAATTATCGCTCACATGTGCAGGATTTGTCTTTACAGGGATTATTCACATTGAATAATGTTCGTTTCCACAAACAAAAAACTGCAATGGTACTTTATGGCGGTGTTGGCGCTGGAGCGACCATTTACGATACTAAAGTGAATGCTTTAAATGGCAGCACACCTTACAACTTTAGCTCTATCAGTCAATCCGGATACACCAACAGAAAAGATATTCTGAAGCAATTGAAATCTATGATGGACAAGTCGTATGAGACTGATGCTGACAGAAGCAATAACGGTCCACGTTTATTCGGACAAAGTTTAAGGCCTTCTGCCTCAGTCATTGCAGGTATTGCTTTCAAATTAGGCAAACGCGTAAATCTTGCTCTTGAAGACAGATTCACTCTTGTAAAAGATGATTTACTTGATGGCCAACGCTGGCAGGAACGTCCTGTTTCTGACCCGGTTCTGACAGGAAATTTTGATACTTATAACTACGCTTCATTAGGTTTAAATTTCAATCTTGGATCTAAAGCTGTTGAACCACTTTGGTGGATCAACCCGCTTGATTATGCTTATAGCGAAATCAACAATCCAAAACACATGAAAATGCCTAAACCGGTATTTGATGATGAAGATGGTGACGGCATCGTTGATCAGCTTGACAAGTGTCCCGGAACTCCGGCCGGCGCTAAAGTTGATTCTCATGGTTGTCCTTTAGATACAGATGGTGACGGTGTTCCTGATTATAAGGATAAAGAACTGATCACTCCAACTTACTGCCAGCCAGTTGACGCTGATGGTGTAGGTAAATGTCCTGATCCTGAGTGCTGCAAAAACATGGTTGCAAAAGATACAAATGCGTGCCAGATCGGTGATCTTCCAAGCATTTCTTTCAGAGGCAGCAGCAGCAGTCTAAATAATGATGCAAAAGCAATGCTGGCCACTGTAGCTTCAAAATTGAAGAACAGCGCAGCTTGTACCATAACTGTAACAGGTTATCCTGCGGCTTCTAAAGCTTCTCAGGCGCTTTGCAACAAAAGGTCTGCAGCTATCAAAGCTTATTTGACAGAAAAAGAAGGAATTAGCGCAGATCGCATCGAGACAAGCTGTGAAATCGGCGGCGGTGATGCAAACACAGTGGATATTAAGACAAACTAATTTTAATTATTTTACAAATTGAAAAACCCTTCCCAAACGGAAGGGTTTTTTGTGCCTATTACCAAAATATTAACGAAGGAGATTTTGTACCGATTTATTTTAAACTCATTTTTGTTTAAAATCACTTAATTTTGCGACTCTTTATGAAGTTAGCTGTAGTCTTATTGTTGCCAATTTTATTGCTTTCTGCCTGTAATAATCAATTTAGTAAGGTGCTTAAAAGTACTGACTATGAATACAAGCTTAAAAAAGCGGATGAGTACTACGCAAATAAGAAATATAACAAGGCCGAACAGCTATATGTTGAATTGTTTCCCGTTTTTAAAGGATCAGATAAGTTTGAGGAATTGTATTATAAATATGCATACTGCTCTTACTACCAGAAAAATTACATGGATGCTGAAAACCTTTTCAAAGGGTTTTTAGGAGTATTTCCGAATAGCCCAAAAGCAGAAGAAATATCGTTCATGCATGCGCTGACATTCTATAAACAATCTCCAAAAGTAGAGTTAGAGCAAATTAATACTTCTAAGTCGATTGGGATGATGCAAAGCTTTATCAGTACTTATCCCAACTCCTCAAGAATAGCGGAGGCAAATGAAATTATTGCAAAATGCCGGGGGAAACTTGAAGAAAAGGAATATAAGGCAGCACAATTATATTATAATATATCGCAGTATAGGGCGGCAGGAATATCATTTTCAAATCTTTTGAATTCGTATCCCGAATCGACCAAGGGCGAAGAATATATGCTCATGGCAATCCGGTCTTATTATGAATTTGCAAAATTGAGCATATCTGATAAGCAGGAAGAGCGGTACGAGAAGGTATCAACTGAATATTTTGATTTCGCTGACAGATATCCCGAAAGTAAATTATTGAGTGAGGCTGAAAATTATAAGAATCTTAGTCAAAATCATATTAAACAATTAAAAAATGAGCAAATTAAGACGCCAGCAGACCGCTAATACCAGCAGCGTTGTTGAAACAAAGAATCTCGTTGATATAAAAGCAAAAACCGGAAATCTTTACGAGTCCATTGCTGTAATTGCTAAAAGAGCCAACCAGATTAATATTACTATTAAAGAGGAATTGCACAATAAACTTGAGGAATTCGCAAGTCATACGGATAGTCTTGAGGAAATTCATGAAAACAAAGAACAGATTGAGATTTCAAGAGCGTATGAGCGCATGCCCAATCCTGCGATCCTGGCTACCGCGGAGTTTATGGAAGATAAAGTTTATTACCGCAGAAACGAAGACAATCTTTTCGATTGATTTTGCAATTTTATTTAAATAAGAAAGTATAATTTTAATGGCGGTATTTTACCGCCATTTTTAATACATTGTTTTTAAGCATTAACAACAGGCCGATGATCCAGGGAAAGAAGATTTTATTAGCAGTCACCGGAAGCATAGCTGC
Source organism: uncultured Chitinophagaceae bacterium (assembly GCA_963706775.1). Lineage (GTDB taxonomy): Bacteria > Bacteroidota > Bacteroidia > Chitinophagales > Chitinophagaceae > Ginsengibacter. The sequence continues at coordinate 28,149 of CAVPNF010000012.1, read as the reverse complement.
TTATAAATCTGTTGTTTTGCTGCGGCTTCTGATTAAAGCCGGCGCTGAAGTGAAAGTTGTTATGACCAAAAGCGCAGCCGGATTTGTAGCACCATTAACCTTTGCTACTCTTTCAAAAAATAAGGTGCTTATAGATTTGTTTGAGGATGACACGTGGGCCAACCATGTTGCTTTAGGCCGTTGGGCAGACGTGATGCTGATCGCGCCAGCGAGCTGCAATACAATAGCCAGGATGGCTAATGGTATCTGTGATAATCTTTTGCTTGCTGTATACTTGTCCGCGATTTGCCCGGTGCTGGTCGTTCCGGCAATGGACGAGGATATGTGGCGCCATGCTGCTACAAAGAAAAATATTGACAAATTGCACGAGAATTCGAATTTGGTTTTACCTGTAAATAATGGTGAATTAGCGAGTGGATTATCTGGCGAGGGAAGAATGGCAGAGCCGGAAGAAATTCTGGAGTTCGTCGAAAAGTTTTTTAGCGAAAAATCTGAATTTACAGGATTGAAAGCGCTGGTGACAGCGGGCCCTACCCATGAAGCGATCGATCCGGTGAGATTTATAGGAAATCATTCGAGTGGTAAAATGGGAATTGCTATCGCGGAAGAATTATCCAGCCGGGGCGCATCCGTGGATTTAGTATTGGGACCGTCAGCACTTTCCGTAGATAAAAGTATCAAGACTACCAAAGTCGTTTCTGCCACTGAAATGTATGAAGCGTGCATGAAAGATTTGGAGACTTATGACATCATCGTGATGGCAGCCGCGGTTGCAGATTATTCGCCTTTGATCGAGTCTAAAGAAAAAATCAAAAAACTAGAAAATGGCTTTTCACTTCAATTGATAAAAACCAAAGACATTCTCGCAAAAGCAGGTGAATTAAAAACCGCTAATCAGACATTGGTTGGATTTGCATTGGAAACAGAGAATGAAAAAGAAAATGCATTAACCAAACTCTCCAAAAAAAATGCGGATCTTCTTGTCTTGAATTCCCTACGGGACGATGGAGCAGGATTCGGATTCGATACGAACAAAATCACTATTTTTGATAGCCGTGGAAATGAATATGCATTTGGTGCTAAATCTAAAAAGCAAGTCGCGACAGATATTATTAATACAATTATTAAATACAGGAATGAATAAAGCCTTATTGTTTTTTTTGTTGATATTTTTTACTTCAGCAGGTCGTGCGCAGGAACTGAGAGCCAGGGTAAGCGTGTTAAGTAACCGGGTAGGAACGTCGGTAGATAAAAAAACTTTTCAAACCCTTCAGACTGCGCTTAATAATTTTGTGAACAATCGAAAATGGAGCAACGACAATTTCGGACCGAAAGAAAAAATTGACTGTAGTTTTTTGTTGAATCTGGAGGGAACAGGCGATGTTAATGTTTACAAAGCGTCTCTAACTATTCAATCTGCAAGGCCTGTTTTTAATACCTCTTATGAATCCCCGTTAATTAATTACCAGGATAACGATGTGACGTTTAAGTATATCGAGTTTCAACAATTAGAGTTTAACGACAACCGTGTTTCAGGAACGGATGCGCTGGTTTCAAATCTTACAGCAGTTTTCGCTTATTGGATTAATATGATCCTTGGATTCGATTATGATTCTTTTTCTCCGAGGGGAGGGAATTCTTATTTTCAAAAAGCACAAAATATTATAAATAATGCCCCTGATGGCAGAAATATTTCCGGATGGAAAGCCTTTGACGGCACAAGGAACCGGTATTGGCTGGCAGAGAATTTACTGAACAGCAGGTATAATATTATCCATGACGCTATCTATAATTATTACAGGATGGGCCTGGATAAATTATACGATAACGAATCAAATGCCAGGGTGCAGATATTGAATGTGCTAAGTCTTTTAAATACCTTCAATACTGAAAACGCTAATACCATGATTCTCCAATTTATTATGCAGGGAAAGTCTGATGAGCTGGTCAAAATATTTTCTAAAGCAACGCCTCCGGACAAGGCACGGGCATTAGACTTTCTCCAAAAGCTGGATGTTTCGTCCGCATCAAAATATAAGGATCAATTGAAATGATAAAGCGCTTTTTATATTTAATGGCTTTTGGTTTGCTCATCTCGTGCTCATCAAAAAATAAGGCGCCCTCTTCTATTATTCAACCTGAGGAAATGAAAAGTGTTTTATGGGATGTGATGCGGGCGCAAAATCTGGCCATTTCAGTGAGCCGCTCGGACTCGACAACAAATACAATCGCTGAAACAAAAGCGCTGACCCAACGCATTTTTGAAATTCATAAAATCAACGCTGAAGATTTTAATAGGAGTTATAACTGGTATCTCAGGCATCCGGAGTTGATGAAAGTCATGTTCGATTCACTATATAATCAAAAGCAGCGGGCAAATAAGATGCAACTGGATCAACAAGCTTTGCACGATAGCAGTCACCATAAAATTCCCGAACAATGAAAAAAGTTTACGAAAATGCTGAAGCAGCGCTGTATGATATTGCAGATGGGAATACCATCATGCTGGGTGGTTTTGGATTATGCGGCATCCCGGAGAATTGCATAGCAGAACTTGTCAAAAAAGGTACGAAGGACTTGACCTGTATTTCAAATAACGCCGGCGTTGATGATTTTGGAATTGGCCTGTTGTTGAAAAAAAAGCAGTTAAGAAAAATGGTTGCCTCTTACGTGGGAGAAAATGCAGAATTTGAAAGGCAATTATTGAGTGGTGAACTTGATGTAGAGCTGATACCACAGGGAACGCTCGCCACAAGGTGTATGGCATCCGGGTACGGAATGCCGGCTATTTTTACGCCAGCCGGCGTCGGCACTGAAGTTGCTGAAGGCAAGGAAACGAGGGAATTTCACGGAAAAGAATATTTGCTTGAATACGCGTTTGATTCGGATTTCGCGTTGGTGAAAGCGTGGAAGGGCGATCGCTATGGGAATCTGATTTATAAGGAAACGGCACGCAACTTCAATCCTTTGATGGCAATGGCGGGAAAAATTACCATTGCAGAAGTTGAAGAATTAGTGGAGCCTGGCCAACTAAATCCAAATGAAATACATACACCCGGAATCTATGTTCATCGAATATTCCTTGGAGAGCATTATGAAAAGAGAATAGAACAAAAGACAGTCAGGACATCATAATAATCAATAGATTGGATAAGAGCTACTTTTTATTTCATTTGCACATTTTCAAATTATCTCATCAGCACATTTAATTTTATGTTAGACAAAAATCAGATCGCGCAGCGGATTGCAAAAGAATTAAAGGATGGATATTATGTGAATCTGGGAATTGGAATTCCTACGCTGGTGGCCAATTATATTCCTGAAGGAATCAATGTGATTCTGCAATCTGAAAATGGGCTTCTCGGAATGGGTCCGTTCCCGCTGGAAGGAGAAGAGGATGCGGACCTGATCAATGCCGGGAAACAAACAATTACTACATTGCCGGGATCAGCGTTTTTTGATAGTGCCATGAGTTTCGGAATGATCCGTGCGGGGAAGGTGGATCTCACCGTTTTGGGCGCCATGGAAGTTAGTGAGACTGGTGATATTGCAAGTTGGAAAATCCCGGGCAAAATGGTAAAAGGTATGGGCGGCGCAATGGACCTCGTAGCAAGCGCTAAAAATATTATTGTGGCAATGATGCATACCAATCCAAAAGGTCAATCAAAGCTGCTCACTAAATGTGTACTTCCTTTAACTGGAATCAAATGCGTTAAGAAAATCGTCACTGATCTTGCTGTGATTGAAGTTACCGATAAGGGCTTTAGATTATTGGAACGAGCTCCAGGAATAAGCGTTGACGAAATCAAAGGCAAAACGGAAGGAAAATTGATTGTCGATATGGATATTCCCGAAATGGATTTTTCGGTTTCGTGAGAAAATTGAGGTTTTCTTGATGTGGAGGAAAGCTATTTTATAGATTTTCTTGTTTTAATCTATCAGTGAATTTTTCATGGCAAAGAAAACGAGGCCTACTGAATTCTTTACACCAAAACGCTCCATCAGCCTGTCTTTTATCGCTTCAACTGTTCGCGCGCTAATGTCCATCTTTTGAGCAATTTCCTGCGCGGTGTATTCCATACAAACCAAAGAAAGAACTTCCTTTTCTCTTTCGCTGATAACAATTTCACTGTTTAAATTTGGATTGAATTTTTGCTTTGCGTAATTTTTTTTAATAAGCACCCTATTGACGAAGTTGTTCAAATAGAAACCTGTTTTCATCACATCCATAATTGCCTGTTTTATTTCAAGCGGCTCGGTACTTTTCAACAAATAGCCATTAGCCCCGCTGTCCATCAGGTGGCCGACAAAACGCTCATCCTCAAACATGGTTAGTATGAGAATTCTTATTTCAGGAAAATGTTTGTTGAGATATTTTGTAGTTTCAATTCCATCTTTGACGGGCATTTTCAGATCCATCAAAACAATATCCGGTTGTTCCTTTTCAATACCTTTTATTAGTTCTTCCCCATTTTCCGCTTCAAGTACAAACCTTATATTATAATACGTTTTGAGAGAAAGAATGACTCCTTTCCGAAAGATTTTGTGATCATCAGCAATGGCAACTTTTATTGTATCGGGGGTCATGTCTTATTTCTTAAAAGTAGGAGAAGCAAAACTAAAAAAACAATTAATTATTTATTCGGCTCTCTCGGCACTTCAATGGTCACTTTGTAATATGTATGGGTACTATCAATTTCAAATGATATTTTTCCCTTCAAGACTCTCGTGCGGCTTTGGATGTTTTTTAATCCAAGGCCATCTGAGTCGTGTTCCAATTTGTCATAATCTTTTTGGACGATTCCTTTTCCATCGTGATGGATGCGAAAATAGACCAAATTTCCCTGGGCATTTTGAGTAAGATGAATGAAGCCGGCGTGGCTGTGTTTGATAATATTAGTTACTAACTCCTGCAAAATACGAAATATCAGCAATTCTTTTTCATCGTCAAGTCGCTGACGGTTATCATGAAATCGTGCGCTTGCATTGATCGCGCCAGACCCATTGATTTTCTCGAACAAATCTTTTACAGCTGCCTCCAGCCCGAAATTTTTGAGAGTCGGGGGCATAAGGCTATGCGAGATATTTCGAATCAGTTGAATACTATCGTCAATAATTTGTTTGGCACTAAAAATCGATTGTAACTGAACAGCCGGTTCCTGGTGAATTAAGTTTTCATTCAGGTAAAGCCTTGCTGTAGCGAGAAGCGGCCCGGCATCATCATGAAGATCTGCGGCTATTCGCTGTCTTTCTTCTTCCTGGGAGCGGATGGAAGCGCGTAACAGCATTTGCTGTCGTTCTTCTTCCATCTTTTGAATTTGTTTGTTGAAACGAATGACCCGTCGCTGATGAAACACAACAACCGACACCAGCGTAATAGCCATCACAAACATACCGAGTGTGCCAAGTATAAGGACATTAGTTGCCCCTAATGTATTACCGGTTATTTGTAAAAAGGACATTTACTATTTAATGGTTAATAAGGTTGTTGAAAAAAAATATCATCGTCGAGGTCCGGAACAGGAGATGATAGTTTCGCCGTACCATCCGTGTTATTCATCTTCATGGTCATCGCAATACAGAGCAAAAGATTCTTTAAAATATTGAAGGCTATATTGATGATAAAATATAATTTTTGAAACGCAACATTGGCAACCATATTTTCAGTCATTATATATAAAAAAAACGTTCCTGCAAAGTATATCAGAAACGAAATAATTACCCAAAAATTGAATGTGGAATAAATCATTAAATCATTTGCATTTTTTATTTGCAGGTACAAATAAAAAATGCAAAGGATAAGAATAATAATTGATTCTATGCCAGAGGCAAAGGAATCGAATCCTTCCATTTTGTTAACGTAAAAAAAATCTACAAGTGCAAAGAATAAAAATCCACCCCATGCAATCGGAACGAATTTTTTTATCTTGTTTTTAGGTAATATCAAATAGATGAAATAACAGAAAAAAGAATATTCTATAATAGTAAAAGTAGAAAGCAATATTACAAAGTTCTCATTTTTTGTGCTTTGCAAATAAAAACTTAAGAACTCATTCACAATACAATAAAGTATATAAAATAAAATTACCCTTAGTCTCTTTTCTTTATTATTTCGTTTGAATAAAAGAAAAAAAACTAAGGGTAATAAGTGTGAAAAAATGCCAGTATATAATAATGTACTTAAAATAGCAGTTAAATTTTAAAATCAAATATAACTACATATTTTAAAATTTGCACACAAATATTATCAGAGATAATTATGGTTTTTGAAGCAAGCTCCAATCGATGATGATTTTATCAGCAACGATTGCTTCGTTTTTAACGATATCGCCAGTGTTAGTAACTACAGAGTATTCAAGAATGTCTTTTCCTTCAGCATCAACACCAGTATAAACCAAATGCTCTTCATTATTGTCAGAAAGACATTTTTTGAAGCTAATTCCAACACAACCTGGCTGGTTCAAAATCTGATCGATAATGTTGCGACCGATGTAATAACCTGGAGTTGCATCCGGATTAGCTTCTCTGAAATTTTGAACTAATTGGAGGCCTTGAGCTAATCCAATGTTTTCACCTACTTCAGCTGTTTTCTTTGTTTCAATTGCAAGATTTGTCATAATGTGTGTTTTTAAAATTTTTAAGTTGTATGTTTCAGTAATTTCTGAATGCTAACTTCTCTAAAAACAAATTTGTGTGCAACCGGTTAAAATTGATTTATATCACTTATTTTTGCTGTAACCCTTGTCTGATAAGGATTACAGTCTAAGTAGTAAGTAAATAAACGTTTTTAGAAAGGGTAAATGTACGGCAGAAACATAGTAAAAATACTATCGACGACGAGGCTCAGGAATGCCTGGAAATGATCAATAAAAAAACCAGGCGACTGGGGTTGCCTGGATCTTGGATTTCAAAAGCGGGGAAAAATGTTGATTGACATCTGTTGTTTTATCGCACGGTTTTTTACGGATATTGTTTTGAATGGATGTCGTTTGGATTTTAAATTTTGCCGGCCAGGGCAAAATTTAACGGATATTAAAGTCATGTGCCGTATGTCAACCAACAGGTCAAAAGTAGTATTGAATGCGGGATTATTAAAGAGCGGGAATACTTTTTTTAATTAATGTAGTTAATACTTAATTTCAAGCAAAAGCGCAAAGAATTATCGTAAAATAACGAATTTAAAATAAGAATTTTTACTTGGTACATTTGAACTTATTTTTTTATATTATTGTTATTTTGTAAGTAATAGATTTAAAAAATGTTCGTTATAGCTTTATATTTACACTATCCTAAGTTCAAAATTCAATGTCACTAACTACCACTATTAAAATTGCTATTGCAGATGATCATAAGATTTTCAGGGATGGGATAAAAATGGCGCTCAGTTCAAGGGAAGATTTGAAGATGATTTGGGAGGCAGAAGATGGAAAGGATCTTCTTCATAAAATGGCGATTAAACAACCGGATGTTTTACTGATGGATATCCGCATGCCGGAAATTGATGGGATCAATGCAATTGAAATGTTACGTAAAGAATATGATGAACTTAAGATCATTGTTCTTTCCATGTATGATGATCAGCAAATGATCAGTAAGATGATGGAAATGGGCGCCAACGCCTATTTGACGAAAACCACCGATCCTGACGAAATCTATGAGGCGATTCTCACTTGTATGAATGAAGATTTTTATTTCAATCAACTGGTGAATAATGCCGTGATGGGAAAGTTAATGCAAAAGAAAAACGTAAGAAAACATTATGGCAATCATGTGCCGATTAACTTTAGTGAAAAGGAAATAAAAATATTGCAATTACTCGGCGAGGATAAAACAACCGAAGAAATTTCTAAAATAATTTTTTTAAGTCCGCGAACTATCGAAACGATTCGTCAAAACATGAAGAATAAAGTAGGGGCAAAAACGATCGGGGGTTTGATTATGTACGGAATGAGAAACAAGATGATCGAATAAAAAAATAGAATCAAAATAGCTTTTTCTACATTTTCACTTATGACAATTATGATCTTAGCCCAAAAAAACAGCTGCGGCAGATCAGTCTATTTTTTTTCTATTAGCGCTATAGTATTCACTCATAATATGGTGCACTTTCTCCTTTAATATTTCATAATTATCTTCTCTATTCACCTCAACCGGAGGTAAAAAATGCATCTCCATTTTTGCAGGAAAAAAATAAAATATTTTGCCGGGCGGCAAAACTTTTTTCGTGTTAAACAGAATTGCAGGAATAATTGATGTTCCGGTCTCTACAGCCAGCTTGAAGGCTCCATCATGAAATTCTTTTAGCGGAAGTTCCGTTTTATTCCGGGTCCCCTCGGGATATATGCACATGTGCATACCAAGGCTTAACACGTTTTTCATCCTGGCGAAGCTATCTCTGCGGCTATTCTTATCTTTTCGATCTACGAGTACAGATCCTCTTTTATATATAAGACCAAATAGAGGAATTTTTGCCATTTCAGATTTAGCAATAGTCTTATTGGCGCCCGGAATAAACGGCGTAGTAACGGGCACATCCATCAATGAATTATGGTTACATGCAACAATATACTTTTCCCCTTTTTTAAAATATTCCTTGCCGGATATTTTTAAACTACATCCAGTCAAAAGAAAAAAGATTTGCATCCACACTTTAGAGATTATCCGAAAAATAGAAGTTCGCTTTGGCTCTGAAATGAGTCCAATGATCCACATCAGCAATGCTACAGGAAGCAATGTAATCACGAAAATAATCAATGCCCACCCTGCAAAAATTTTGGAGAATAAATTCTTCAATTTATTAATTTAACAGCAACTACAACTTCCAATTGATTGGTTCTTTATGTTGCTTCATGAGTAATTCATTTGTTTTGGAAAAATGCTTACATCCAAAAAAACCCTTGTCAGCACTGAACGGTGAGGGATGCGCAGCCTTCAAAACAGAGTGCTTTGTCTCGTCGATCAATGCCTGTTTTTCCTGTGCGAATTTACCCCAAAGCAAAAAGACAATACCTTCTTTATCGTCGGATATTTTTTTGATCACCTGATCTGTGAATTCAAGCCATCCGATTTTGCTGTGGCTGCCGGGTTCATTCTGTCGCACCGATAATGATGCATTCAATAATAGTACACCCTGTGCCGCCCATTTTTCAAGGTTCCCGTTTTCCGGAATTTCAATGCCAAGGTTATTTCTTAATTCTTTAAAAATATTAAGCAGCGACGGCGGTTTAGGAACACCATCAGGCACCGAAAAACTTAAGCCGTGCGCTTGTCCTTTATTGTGATAGGGATCTTGCCCAAGGATTACTACCTTGACTTTATCAAATGGTGTTTTATAGAATGCATTAAAAATTAATGGACCCGGCGGATAGATAATTTTGCCTGCGGATTTTTCGGCTTTTAGAAAGGTAATGATATGTTGGAAGTAAGTCTTATCAAACTCTTCCCGTAAAACTTCTTTCCAGCTATCTTCAATCTGAACATTCATGGAGAGGAATTTTTTATAACGGGTCTATGTAAAATCTTTACAGTTATTTCTTTTTAAAAGTGACCCCGGCACGATTCGAACGTGCGACCCACAGCTTAGAAGGCTGTTGCTCTATCCCCTGAGCTACGGGGCCAATTATAAAGATTTCAACTTAAAACAATCGATTTTTGAATCCGGATTTTTGTTTTGCCTGCTGGCTCCGGCTTCAAAATTTTTTGCAAATATAGGCAAATTCATTTTTGGGGTTTGAAAAAGAAATTCTTTATTTTTCAATTGCCGGTTTCAAAACAAAAAGTCCAAAAATAAAATTCCGTCAATATTTTTACACATAGCGATAAGGGTTTAAAATTCAAGGATATTGGAATGTGAATCAACAAATAGTTATCGGTTTTGTATAAAGGATAATTAATTTCAAGATTACACATTCAACATCTCCTGCCCCGCAATTGTTGTAAAAGCAAAACAAAGTGGAAACATGTATAGAACTGGAACTCAAATGCTGAGATTATCAATATTTACCGGTGTGCTCATTTTTGCGTTAGCCGGATGCAAACAAAGTCATAAAAACAGTACGGATTCTCGCGTTATCCCCGAATCGCCGTCATTGTCTGCAAAGCAATCGATGAAGCTGATGAATGTTGAAAACGGGTTTGTTGTGAAACTTGTGGCGGAGGAACCTTTGGTGAGCGCGCCTGTAGCAATGAATTTCGATAATCAAGGACGCCTATGGGTGGTAGAGATGGAGAATTACATGCCCGACACCCTGGGAACGGGTGAAGATAACCCAACGGGTAAAATTGTGATTCTGAGCGATAAGAATGGTGATGGATTAATGGATGAGCGCAAGGTTTTTTTAGATTCATTGATCTTGCCGCGAGCAATTTGTTTAATTGAAAATGGAATTCTTGTGGCGGAATCTCCAAGGCTATGGTTTTATGAAATTCAAAATGATCGCCCGGTTAAAAAAATCCTTGTAGACTCCGCATATGCGATAGGTGGAAACGTGGAACACCAGCCCAATAGCCTCTTCAGAGCGATGGACAATTGGATTTATAATGGAGAATCTGATAAACGATATAGAAAAAAAGGTAACGATTGGCTCATCGAAAATACTCACATGCGCGGCCAGTGGGGAATGACACAGGATGATCTTGGACGATTATTTTATAATAATAATTCTGAAAACCTGTTGGGTGACTATTTTAGCCCCGGCTTCGGCGCTTATAACCGAAATCAAAAACATGTTGCCGGATTTAACGAAAAAATTGTTCCGGATACGAGGGTTTATCCTGCCCGGCCAAACACGGGTGTTAATCGTGGTTACATGGATGGGATATTGGATGATAGTATGCGCCTGGTCAACTTTACGGCCGCCTGCGGTCCGGTTATCTATAGCGGTACTTTATTTGGGACGCAATATTATGGTAATGCCTTTATAGCGGAACCTGCGGCAAACCTGATCAAAAGGGATATTTTGAATGATGAGGGGTTTATGGTTAATGGAAAAGTTGCTTATAAAAATAAAGAATTCCTCGCCAGTAAAGATGAGCGTTTTCGACCGGTAAATTTGTACAATGGCCCCGATGGCGCGCTTTACATTGTCGATATGTATCGTGGTATTATTCAGCATAAAACTTATTTGACTCCCTACTTAAAGAATGAAATAAAGAAACGTGATCTTACGATGCCACTCAACTGCGGACGCATTTATAAGGTGGTGCCAATCGATAAAAAAGAAGAAAGTGTGAGTTTTACAGGGCCTGATCAACTTGTGGCGCTGCTACAAAACCCAAGCGCCTGGGTGCGAAGTAGAGCGCAGGATTTATTAGTGGATGAAAGAAATATTTCGGTAGCTCCGCAATTAAGAAAGCTCCTGGAAAACAAATCGGAACCCTTTGCATTGATTCATGCATTGTGGACATTGGAAGGAATGGGTATTCTAAAGGTAAGCGACGTTCTTCCATTGCTTCGGGAAAATAACCAAGCAATAAAGTCGCAGGCATTAAGCGTTTTACCATCACTGTTAGATACAAAAAATTATCAGGTTTTTTTGCCCATTTTCGAAGAGATCATTAATAGAAATGATTCTATCAATGCGCCCTACGTCGCTTTTCTGGCTCATTGTATAAAACCGTTTAATTCAGAAAAAAGTAGAGAACTATTAATTAACCTGATCAAAAAATATCCTGATAATAAATTTGTCGTTGATGCCGTGATCAGCAATCTCCAGGATGAGGAAACTGCCTGGTTCAAGATATCAACCAATCTCAATCCGGATACGAACCTTATCATTAACAGGCGATTAAAAACGGTCATTAACGACAAGACAAAAACATTGAACAAAAACAATGCGAAAAAGCTGGAGAAGGATTTTCCAAAAGGGGCAAAATTATTTCAATCTGTTTGTCAAACCTGTCATGGAACGGATGGTAGCGGCATTCAATCATTGGCTCCGCCATTGAATAATTCTAACTGGGTAAACGGAGATAAAAATACGCTGATCTCTATTGTTTTATATGGATTAAATGGACCTGTGCTTGTTGCAGGAAAGGTATACAAGGCCCCAGAGATAAACGGAGAGATGCCGGGAATTGGAAATAATAGCGATATAGAGGATGACGATGTGGCCCAGGTGCTGAATTACATAAGAAATTCATGGAGCAATCATGGATCTAAGATCACCGTTGACGATGTGAAAACGATTCGAAATAAATTCAAAGGGCGGCAAAAGTCGTTTACGATAAAAGAACTAAATGGATTGAAATTCTAATTTCAGTCGCTAAACGGCATTTTCTTCCAGTTCCATTATTTTTTCAAACAAGAGTTCATACTCTTTATTGGCTTTAGTCACTTGATCCGCATTTTGCCTGTGGAGGCGCTCTGCTTCTACAAATTTTTGCTTATCAGAATAAATTTCCGGTGAAGCGAGATCGGACTCTAACTTTGCTTTTTCGATATTTAGTTGACCGATTTTCTCCTCCAACTGCTGAAAATGTTTTTTGACTTTTGCCAATTCTTTTTCAACCTCTTTATTTTGTGAAACAGGCTTTTGATTTGAAGATTTTTTCTCGTTTTGCGATGCGCTCTTTTTTTCTACTGCAGGCTCTTTCTTTTTTGAATTATTATTCTCAGTGGCTTTTCTTTCCTGTTTCCATCTTTCCCATTCATCATAAGTGCCAACAAATTCTTTTATTTTATAATCCTCAATTTCCCAGATTTTATTAGCTGTTTTATTTACGAAATAACGGTCGTGACTGACTAAAATATAGCTGCCTTCATATTTGTTCAAAGCATCAATTAAAAGATCAACAGAGTGCATGTCCAAATGGTTTGTAGGTTCATCAAGCAATAAAAAATTCGCTTTACTTACAATCGTTTTTGCCAATGCAACCCGGGCTTTTTCGCCACCGCTTAAAACTTTTATTTTTTTGTCAACATCATCGCCGCTGAATAAAAAACAGCCTAATAAAGACCGCAGTTCCAGCTCAGTTTTACCACTTCCGGAATAATTCATTTCTTCCAGAACAGTGTGATTTATATTTAGCGCCTCGAGCTGGTGCTGAGCATAGAAAGCATCTTTTACATTATGGCCTTCAATTCTCTCGCCAACAAATGGTTCCACACCTGCAACCATTCTTAACAAGGTTGATTTACCTTTTCCGTTGGCTCCAATTAAGCCGATCTTGTCGCCACGATTAATTTCGGCCCCTGTGTCTTCAACAATTTTTAGAGCACCAAATTCTTTTGTCGCATGTTTCAATGTGCAAAGAATTCGTCCAGGAGTAACACCAACAGTGAAATTGATTCGCATATTGGGTCTTTCCAAATCTGTATTTTCAATGCGTTCAATCTTATTGAGGCGCTTCACAATACTTTGCGCCGCCGCGGCTTTCGAAGCTTTTGCCTTGAATCTTTCTACAAATTTTTCCTGTTGTTTTATATAATCCTGCTGATTTTCATAAGCTCTTTTTTGCAACTCAATCCGCTGTTCTTTTTCCTGAAGATAATAGCTGTAATTTCCTGTATAAAAATGTAATTCCTGTTGATACAACTCTACGATTTTCGTTACCATTCTATCAAGGAAATAACGATCATGCGACACGATTACAACTGACCCGCGGTAGTGTTGCAAATATTTTTCAAGCCATTCAATAGACGGAAGATCCAAATGGTTTGTAGGCTCATCCAATAGCAACACATCCGGATTCATCAGGATCATTTTCGCAAGCAACACCCTCATTCGCCAGCCGCCACTAAATGTTTTGTATGCACGGTGAAGATCTGCATTTGCGAAGCCAAGGCCTTGCAAAATTTCTTCTGTTTTATGATGGATTTCGTAACCTCCTAAAATTTCGAGTTCATGCAATTTATCTGCATAAAGATGTGCCAATGATTCATCAGAACTTTTTTCAAGCTCTAATCCCATTTCTTCAATTTCTTTTTCCAATGCCCGCACTTTTTCAAAGGCACTTAACGCTACTTCCAGGATAGATTCTTCCGTATCAAAGCTGAGCAAGTCCTGGTGGAGAAAACCGACGGTTGTTTCCCGCCCTTTTTCGACCGTTCCGGCTGAAGGAAGATATTGGTTAGTGAAGACTTTTAGTAAGGTTGATTTCCCTGTACCATTATATCCAATAAGTCCGATTCTTTCGTTTGGCTGAATGTGCCAGGTAGCATCTTTTACAATCACCCTTGCGCCAAATTCAAACGTTACATTCTGTAAACCTAATAACATAATAAGAAATAAAATAATAAGAAATTAGAACAAATAATAAAAAAGCACGAGACAGGCTTTTTTAAATAAGTGTGCAAAATTAAGAAAATAAAGGCAGTTTGCTAACGCAACTGAATAGCAAAGAAGTTAATAAACAATAAAGCCGGGGGAAATAAAACGTCGTCCAGCTTTAAATAAATAGAGTGAGAAGCCAAAATATAGTTTTCCTGCTTTTAAAAGCAAAGGTTGTGAGAAGCCAAAATATAGTTATTTGGTTTTTTATTTCAAACTTAAATCGTTTTGAATGAATTAAAACTCAGGCAGTCATCTGTCCTTATAACCGATCTAGTTTAAAGCCGGATCGACCATTGTTGGGATTTTTTTAGAATGATCTACTACCACATTGTACAAAGTGTCTCTTTCCACGGCCGTGCGTTTTGCCTGTGAGATCAATAGTACCAGTTCTTCAGTGCTCATCGCGGGGGTTTGTTCTTCGCTGCCCGCCATGGAATATATTTTGGTTGAATCATCTATCGTCCCATCCATATCGTCCACTCCGAACGACAATGAAAGCTGCGCATTTTGTCGTCCAAGCATCGGCCAATAAGCTTTCAAATGAGGAAAATTGTCCATGTAAATTCTGGCGACCGCGTACATCTTCATATCCTCAATGATTGATGATTCAGGAACATTGCTCATGTCGTTATTTTGGTTCCGGAATTTGAGCGGAATGAAAGTATTAAATCCGTGAGTTTTATCCTGTAAATTTCTGAGCCTGCTCATGTGATCAATGCGATGTTTATAATTTTCTATGTGTCCGTAGAGCATTGTTGCATTCGTGTGCATCCCCAGCGCATGGGCTTCTTCATGAATTTCCAGCCATCCTTCCGCGCCAACTTTATCAGCGCAGATCTGGCTTCTGATTTCTTCGTCAAAAATTTCCGCGCCACCACCCGGCATTGATTGCAGGCCGG
This sequence comes from uncultured Chitinophagaceae bacterium, assembly GCA_963706775.1. Classification (GTDB taxonomy): domain Bacteria; phylum Bacteroidota; class Bacteroidia; order Chitinophagales; family Chitinophagaceae; genus Ginsengibacter. The sequence goes on along the minus strand of CAVPNF010000012.1, from coordinate 12,977 downwards.
CTTCATTCAATTTCTTCATTCCGTCCTTTACAGAAAGCTTTGCTTTTCTGAACATATAATCCAACTCCACTGCAGTAAATCCTTTGATATGAAGCTCTGGTCTGTGTTGTTTTATTTGTGAAATTAAATCGCAGAAATAATTTAAATCCATTTTTGGATGGACACCGCCTACAATATGAACCTCTGTTACCGCTTTTCCGTCGTAGCTTTTTACAATATCCATCATCTGTGGGATGCTTAATTGCCAGCCCTCATCACGATGCGCGTAAAGCCTTGAATAGGAACAAAATTTACATGAAAAAACACAGACGTTTGTCGGTTCTATATGGAAATTTCTATTGAAATAAGTTTTGTCGCCATGTTTCTTTTCTCTAATGTAATTAGCCAAAGTAGCTACCAACCCCAGGCTCGCCTTTTCAAAAAGAAGCAATCCTTCAGCATCTGTAATTCTTTCATCTGCAACAACTTTTTCAGCTATTCTTACAAAATCGTTTCCTTCGTTTAAAGCAGTGACCACTGCGATCAATTCTTCCGCGTTGTTTTTGTCAATCATGCGGCAAAGTTAAGCCAACGTGATAAAAAGTCTGGGATAAAATCTGCCTCTTGCCGTTAAAATTGTCCCGGGCAATCCGTCCAAATGCCTTGCAAACCGTCCATGAATATGCAATTATAACTTTACAATCCGGTCAACAACTGTTTTGTTGGTGTATTTAAGCTTTACAATATAAACGCCCGGTGACATCGCTCCGAGGTCAACGGTCATCTCGGTATAAGCACTTCCATTATATTGCCTGGACCATACTAACTGTCCAACCGAATTATAGATCGCTGCGCTTTGAAGATCGGTTGGGACCTGGTAGTTTCTGATGATAAACTGTTGCCTGAATGGGCTTGGATAAAAAAGATAACCCTGTTGTTTTAATAATGCAGGAACTATTTTTCCGTAAATATTTATATTGTCAATGTAAAGATTATTCTGCTTATTGCCTTTCGCCACAAAATTTACCTGGAAGTCATTATTTCCTACAATCGGTGACAGATATATTTTAGCCGTTCCCCAATCGGATGCTTGCGGCGTAAACCTGGCACCAGTTCCACTAATTGCAAGCGTTTGCAAATCAGCACCCCATTTTTTCCAGATGGTTGTTGTGGTCTGATTACAATCAGAAGTCACCTGTAACTCAAGCGTATCCGGCAACGTTGCATTTGTCCCCACGGCATAAGCATAGTCAAAGGTGACGAACAGAGAATCGTAAGCCGCGGTTCCTGAAACAATGGAGGAAACGAATTTATCAATTGTGCCAGTCGAAGTGTAGTCATAATTTCTTATCACCATTGATCCGGCACCGGTTTTTGCCGCACTGGTTGTCCGTTCCCATGTGATGCCTCCATCCGGGTTGCTGATGCCCCACGTAGCAGGCGGGAAAGTTGTCCCTTCAAATCCTTCGGTCACTGGTAAGGAAACCTTTCCAAAAACATAGAAGGTTTTACTGATAGTATCATTTTGCGTGAATTGATCAGTCAGGCCATTTGGAGCTGAAGTGAAAATTGTGAGAACGTGCGGTCCTGTCGCGAGTCCGTTAAGCGCGGCCAAAGGAACGACAGCGGTTTGGCCTCTTTGCAGCGAGCCGGTCCAGTTCACGGTGTTCACGGTGCCGTTGTCTAGTTTATAATTGATCTTGAGTGAAGTTAACGGAAGCTTTCCGCTTGTTCCAAAAGTAACAGAAGGCGTTGGCGTCGTGCCTTCACAGAGCAGGTCTGAAAGATTGGAAACCGAAACAGGAAAAGCGTCCCTGTCAACTGAGACAAAAGCGGAAACATTTATATCATCGATGTAAGTATTATTTCCATAAGCATTTGTATTTCGAAATTTGATCAGTAAACTCTTTCCGGGCTTTATAAATGGAGTAAGATTAATATTTTCCAGTCTCCATATCGATGGCTGCGATGGAAGCGGGGTAAAAGCTGTTTTTTGGGGTGCGGTTATTGTCCTAAGCTGATCCCCGGTCTTTTTATATGCCAATTGATAAGAAACTCCGCCATCTCCTGAAACATACACCTCAATTCCATCCCAAAGAGAAACATCTACCGTATCGTACACGGCATACGCTACCCGAAATGACAACAATGAAGAGTCGTAGGAGCCCATGTTGATGGGCGGCGTAATCAGGTCGTCGAGCTGGCCGCCGCCATTGTAATCAAAATTTTGAACAGTAGCGGCGCCTGCAGCAGAAAATCCGGAAGTAGCACTTTTTGTCCAGGTAGTATTTCCCTGTGGATTCCAAATCGTCCAGTTTGCAGGCGGAAAGGTGTTCCCGGAAAATTCTTCCTTAAAAGGCGCGGAAATACTCGTGTTATTGATGAACACGAAAGATTGAATCGTGTCATTATTGGTAAAATTATCAGCCGCATTATTGGGGGCTGACGTGTAAATCGTTACCACATGCGTTCCTGCTGAGGCATTTATTAAACCAAGATTTAATGTGGTATCTGATCCGGGCGCCAGGTTGATGTTGAATAAATTCGAGGAAGGCGCTGCCGCATCGAGGCCGAAACTTATGTTGACCTTTGTTAATGTAGAAGTGCCGTTATTACGAACCGTTGCTGTGAGCGGTGTGTTATTCACCATATATTCTCTTCGTTCCGGAATTCCGCGCGGAGTTACTGTGACCAGGAAAGCATCATTTATAGCGCCTGGAGGGGTTGCTCCGTTTGAAGTTTTTAAACCCGGCCGGTACAAGTCAATGCATCCCTGCACGCGCTTTCTCATTCCATCCGAAAACATGAAAAGCGCGCGGTCATCAAAATAGTTCATAAAGCTGCCATACATTTCTCCAAACGGTAATTTTGAGCAGCCATCAGAATAATTTAGACTTGGATTGCCAAAAATGGCGTTGTCCGGGCCGCCTTTTTCTTCTGGTGTATCGTCGCCTTCAGGTCCCGCACCGTTCGGCAAAGGCCATCCCGATTCAATTCTGAAGTCATTATTATTGCAAACCGTGTCATCGCCGAAAGTGTGCCATAAATAAAAATAATGACCTGTTTCATGGACAAGCGTCGCCCCTTCCGAATAGCTGGGAAAATAACTGCGCGAGACGTTGCTTGCATACGGTAATGTGGCAATAGACACCACCACACCCTGCGGGCCTTCGGTTGTTGTAAATGGAAAGGTGGCAATCCCAAGAAGCCCATCATCGCCGCCTGTAAAGGTGCCGCACCAAATGTTTAAATATTTGTTGGTATCCCAGGCATCAAGTCCTCCATCAGCAGTTGATTTGATGCTGATCCTGTCCGGGGTTGTATTTACGCGGCGTTCTATGCCCGAGGTCAACGCGCCGGCAGGAGTCCGCCGGGCCAAAGTAAATCTTACGGGAATATTTCCAACTCTGCTATAAATTTCCGGCGGAATTACATTTTTATAAAGTACCGCCTTTTTACCGCCGTAAGCCTGGTTCAGAATTTCTACCTGCTCGTATACATCGCGATCGGTTATCCAGGAGAGCGCGTTGGCAGAATCGATCAGGTGAAAAACCACCGGAATTACGATTTCCGTCGCCTGGGTTTCAGATACTTTTTCAGTCGATTTTCTTTGTAAATACGCTTTATATTGCCTCTGGCCTTCGATTCTCCATTTTTCCGGCAGGCTGGGGTCTTTTTTAATAGCGTCATTCATGCGCTCGATGGTAGCGCAACGAATAGCATTTCTTGCATTTAAAGTTTGGGAAGCTAATTGAGCAAATGATGCGGAAGCTATCAATAATAACACAACCGAAAATAGAAGTTCTTTTCTCAATGCAGGAAGCATTTTTAAAATATTTTAGTATGAATACAGGCAGGACATTTTGTTCATGCAAAGTAGGAATTTATGTTGAAAGGAAAACTTCGACAGGAAGATTTTATTAAATCTCTTATCTTTCGAAATTAATTTAATTTCTGAGGCCGGAAAATCCTGATCATTGGTATTATTCCCGCTGGAAAAGCGCGGAAAATTAATCTGTTAATAAACACACATCGCACATGAATATAAAGTTGCGCCTTATTGTAATGAGTTTTCTGCAATTTTTTGTTTGGGGATCATGGCTGATCACCATTGGTGCCTATTGGTTTCAAACTTTGCCCAAGCTTTACCCTGTTATTGATGAAACTACGCATTCAAGCATCTGGACAGGTTCTGCGTTTGGAGCGCTTTTTTCAACCATGGGAATCGCATCGCTTTTTATGCCTGCGTTGATGGGTATCATAGCTGATAAATGGATTAACGCAGAAAAGCTTTATGGCATTTGCCATATCCTTGGAGCTGTTGTGCTGTTTACATTGCCGATGGTTAAAGATCCCACAACAATGTTTTGGGTGATGCTTTTGAATATGTGTTTTTACATGCCCACGCTTGCTTTATCAATTGCGGTCTCTTATTCTGCATTGAAAAAGAATGGCCAGGACGTAGTAAAAGATTATCCGCCCATAAGGGTTTGGGGAACGGTAGGATTTATTGTTGCTTTATGGGTTGTGAGCCTTCTTCATATTGAAACGTCTGCTGACCAATTTTATGTAGCGTCACTGGCTGCTTTGCTATTGGGAATATATGCGTTCACCCTGCCCAAATGTCCGCCACAGGCCGATCGCAAAAAAAGCACCTCTATTATTGATGCGTTAGGTCTCAACTCATTTTCATTATTCAGGAACAGGAAGATGGCGGTGTTCTTCATCTTCGCCATGCTTTTGGGCGCTGCGCTCCAATTGACAAATGCTTATGGCGATACTTTTCTTCATGACTTTGCTAATATTGATAAATACAAAGGCCTGACTGCGGTGAAATATCCCGCGATCATTATGTCTATTTCTCAGATTTCCGAAACGCTGTTCATACTCGCCATTCCATTTTTTCTAAAAAGATTTGGTATCAAACAAGTGATGTTTATCAGCATGATGGCCTGGGTGCTTCGTTTTGGCTTATTTGCTTATGGCAATCCGGGAGATGGCTTATGGATGATCATATTATCGTGTATTGTCTACGGAATGGCGTTCGATTTCTTCAACATTTCAGGCTCTCTTTTTGTTGAAACGCAAAGCGATGCCTCGATAAGAGCCAGTGCCCAGGGACTTTTCATGATGATGACCAATGGCTTTGGCGCCGTGCTTGGAAGTTCCATCAGCGGTTTGGTTATTCAAAAGTATTTTACGTATGCAGATGACAGCAAGGACTGGCATGGGATATGGATCACCTTTGCTTTGTATGCGTTGGTGGTTGCAATCTTATTTGTGATTCTTTTTAAGCATAAGCATGATCCTAAAGCAATGCAAACGCTTCACCCTGAGCCTTTATTAGTAACTGAGAAATAACAGAGAAGAATTAGAACCGGATTCAGAATTTCTACATTTTGGCTTACCAGATGTCATTTCCGGCGGAACTATTTTGAAAATGATGATCATCCGGATTGAAGAATATACCTTTTCACTTTCCAGCGCAAATGTTTAGAATTGATATTTATAATAATGATTCAACTCATACCTTTCCAAATCTCAGATGCTGATCAATTAATTTCATGGATTGGCAGTGAAGAAATGCTGTTGCAATTTTCTGGCCCGGCTTTTACTTTCCCTCTTGACGAAAAACAACTTCGAATTAATTCGGAAGACAAAAAAAGATTTTCTTATAAAGTTGTTGATTTATCGACGAACGCAATGATTGGCTATTCAGAAATTTATTTATTGGACAAATCTTCTGTGCTACTTGGAAGAATTATTATAGGAGATCCTGAATGTCGCGGGAAAGGGCTTGGACAAAAAATCGTGGAACTTCTTTTAAAAATTTCATTTAATCAGTTGAAAGTTGAAAAAGCAGAATTGAATGTTTTTGACTGGAATATCAATGCAATAAGATGTTACGAAAAAGCGGGTTTTGTTATCAATCCAAGTAAAACATATAAGCGTGAAATAAAAGGTGAGACCTGGACGGCGTTGAATATGGTAATCGAAAAGTAGTGGAAGGATTCAAAATATAAATTGAAAATTTCTACATTCTCGCTTATGACACTAAAATCAAAATTCCTCCTTTTACCATAAACAAAAAACCTCCGACATTAATCAGAGGTTTTCATAAAATATCAGTAAAAAAATTATTTTAAAGCTTCAATCTTTTTTACAAAATTTCCCTTCGGTTGGGAGCCAACCAATTTGTCAACTACTTTACCACCTTTTACAAATAAGATCGCGGGAATGCTTGTAATTCCGTAATTAATGCTAAGCTGCGGATTTTGATCAACATTTACTTTACCAATATTCACTTTGCCATCATATTCTTTAGAAAGTTCTTCAACTACTGGTCCGATAGCGCGACATGGGCCACACCATTCTGCCCAAAAGTCTATCATGGTTAGCTTATCTGAATCAAGTACTTTTTCCTGGAAATTTGCATCGGTATATTCCTGAGCCATAATTAAATTTTTATATTATTTGAAAATTATTTTTCGTGCCATAGTGCCTGCAAAATTACAGCCAATAATTTAAAGTGATGAATTGTCATATCCACATCATGTGAATTCAACTTGTATGCCTAATTCGGGCTTTTCAAGCAGATAATTAGCCATTTCGTCATTCATTTCAAACCCTTTTTCAAGTGCGTACATGCCAAACTTCAACTTTGAAGTAGTATCATGCACGCAAAACTTTACCGTAGAATTGCCGGGATGTTCCTGCATATTTCTATCAAAAAACTCAATTAACTCCTTCGTTACATCTTTAGGATGCATCTCTATCTGTAATTTTTTAGTGGCCGATTGCATTAAAGATTCCAACAGTGTTACGCCATTTACCTTAAATTCAAAGGGCGAGGTTTTAAACCTCTGGACAAATGCGCCCGAAAGACACACTACCATTCCCGGCTCAAGAAAATTGCTCAACCGCACATAATCTTCCCGCCAAAGCATTAATTCCATTTTGGAAGTATAATCTTCCACGAAGAAAATACCGAATTTAGTACCGGTCTTTGAAATGCGATGCTGCGCTTCAGTCACCAATCCCGCAATGCGAAATTGTCGTGCAGGGTTAGGCTGAAGGTTGATAGCTTCTTTAAATTCATTGAATTCCGCAACCGTAGTAAGTCCGTAATGTTTGATCTGGAAACTAAAATTATCCAACGGATGCCCGCTCATATAAATTCCGATAACGTCTTTTTCATTATCCAACAATTTGATCAGCGGCCATGGCTCACAATCGGGTATCGCGGGAGGCGTTACTTCCGCCATTTGCAGATCGCCAAATAAAGTGTTGGTGCTGCTGTTGAGTTGTGCCTGGTATTGATTGCCAAATTTTATTATTTTTTCCAAACAATTTATCGTTTCTCCCGGTGCTATAAAGAAAAACTGGGCCCGATGAAAATTTTTAAAACAGTCGAATGCGCCGGCGTAGGCAAGGCTTTCTAAAGATTTTTTATTGACCGTTCTTTGGTTCACTCGCTTGATCAGATCAAAAATCGAAGTGAACGTTCCGTGTTTGTCTCTTTCCTCAATAATATTTTCAAGCGCTGCCTCACCCACGCCTTTCATGCCACTGAAACCGAAACGGATTTCTCCTTTTTTATTTACTGCAAAGCCTTTTTGAGATTCGTTAATATCCGGTCCCAAAACGGTAAGGCCCATGCTTTTGCATTCTTCCATAAAAAAAGTGATCTTTTCAATAGCGCCTGCATGATTAAGAACAGCCGCCATATACTCACTCGGATAATGCGCTTTCAAATAAGCCGTTTGATAAGCCACAAAAGCATAACACGTTGAATGGGATTTATTGAAAGCATATTGTGCGAACGATTCCCAGTCCGTCCAGATTTTTTCTAATTTATTAACAGGATGATTGTTCTTTTTAGCGCCTTCAATAAATTGCTCCTTCATTTTATCCAACACGGCACGCTGCTTTTTTCCCATTGCTTTTCGAAGCACATCCGCATCGCCTTTACTAAAACCTGCAATTTTTTGGGAAAGTAACATCACCTGTTCCTGGTAAACGGTGATGCCATAAGTATCTTTCAAAAATTCTTCCATTTCAGGAAGATCATAATGTATTTCCTGTCGGCCGTGTTTGCGCTCAATATAATCAGGAATGTAAGCCATTGGCCCCGGCCTGAACAAGGCATTCATTGCTATAAGATCGTCAAATTTATCCGGTTTCAAATCTCTCAAATGCTTTTGCATTCCACCGCTTTCAAATTGAAATGTGCCATTTGTTTCTGCCCGCTGGTAAAGTTTATAAGTCAATTCATCATCGAGTGGTAAAGCGTCCAGGTCTATTTCTAATCCATGATTTTGTTTGATGAGCCGAAGCGCCGTTTTTAAAATGCTCAGCGTTTTAAGCCCAAGAAAGTCCATTTTTAGAACTCCGGCACTCTCGATATTGCTACCATCAATTTGAGTAAGCCAAAGCTCAGAATCTTTAGAAGTGGCGACGGGTATCAATTCCATCAAATCCTTTGGTGCAATGATGATCGCAGAAGCATGAATGCCCGTGTTTCTCACGGAGCCTTCCAGCACTTCGGCTTCATGTAATACTTTACTTCTGATGTCGTCACCGTTATAAATTTCACGCAACTTTAAAATGTTGCTGATATCATCGGCACCCACTCCTTCTTCCGTTAATGATTTCGGGCCGGTAACCGGTGCTTTCAACACTCTTCTCAAAGATGTGCCCGGACGATCCGGGACTAGTTTTGCCAAACCATTACTTTCAGAAAGAGGCAGATCCATCACGCGCGCCACATCTTTGATGCTCATTTTAGCGGCCATGGTGCCATAGGTAATAATTTGCGCCACCTGGTTTTTTCCATATTTATCCACTACATAATCCATCACTTTCTGACGGCCTTCATCATCAAAATCCGTGTCTATATCCGGCATAGACTTACGATCGGGATTTAAAAACCTTTCGAAAAGTAAATTATATTTGATAGGATCAATATTCGTAATGCCAATGCAATATGCCACGACAGAGCCGGCGGCAGAGCCTCTTCCCGGACCTACGAAAACACCCAGTTTTTTTCCGGCTACAATAAAATCACTTACAATTAAAAAATACCCGGCGAAGCCCATCGTCTTAATCGTAAACAATTCAAAATTGATCCGCTCTTCAATTTCGGGTGTGATGGTCTCGTAGCGTTTCCGTGCGCCTTCCCAGGTGATATGATCAAGATAAGCTTCCTGGTTGGCGAACGCCGGTGGCACGGGAAAGTGTGGAATAAGAATATCGCGTTTAAGATCAAGCACATCAATTTTATCAACGATCTCATTAGTATTATCCAGCGCCTGCGGAATGTCGTCAAACGCAGAAAGCATCTCCGTAGTTTTTTTCAGATAAAACTGGTTATTGGGAAATGCAAAACGCTTGTTTTTTACCGCTATGTCGTCATCTGCAAATTCGCTCCACTTCGGCGTAGCCTGCTTTTCGCCTGTGTTAATACATAGCAGAATATCGTGCGCGTTAGAATCGTTTTCTTCTACATAATGTGAATCATTGCTCGCAATTACGTTTACATTGTACTTTTTGGCGAATTTTAATAATACTTTATTTACTTTTTCCTGGTCAGGAATTCCGTGTCGCTGCAATTCTACGTAGTAATCTTTTTGAAAAATATTCAGCCACCATTTAAATTCATTTTCTGCTTCCGCCTCGCCTTTTCGCAGGATCATTTGCGGAACCAAAGCGCCAAGACAACACGTGGTAGCAATCAGCCCTTCATGATATTTATGAATGAGTTCTTTGTCAATGCGCGGATATTTTGAATACATTCCTTCAATGTACCCGAGAGAAGTCAGCTTGATCAGATTTTGATAACCCGTATTATTTTTTGCTAATAATATCTGGTGATGCCGCGGATCTTTTTGTTCTTTGGTAAACTGCTTTTGAAACCTGTTTTCGGTAATATAAAATTCACAGCCTACGATCGGCTTCACCTTTAGCGATCCATCTGCATTTTTTAACGTATGCGCATGTTTTACAAATTCAAAAACGCCAAACATATTTCCATGATCAGAAATAGCCAGGGCCGGCATCCCGTCAGCAATTGCCTTATTATAAAGCGCTTTGATGGGTGCAGCTCCGTCCAACAAAGAAAACTGCGTGTGTACATGTAAGTGAGAAAATTTCATACTTGATCGAAGAATAAAAAATAACGAATTTCAAGAGCCGACACACAAAAAATTTTAGCCTTCGGAACGTGAAAAACTACTTTTTGGCTTATTTGAGTGGTCTAAATGGTAAGCGCAAATATCGTGAAAAGTCATGGCGTTGGGTTTGGAAATTACTAACAAAATTGGGAAAAACTATTTGCCAACTTTTAAAATTTGCAATTGACAGCTTTGCAAAATTTTATAGTTCTGAATTACAGCCACACATAGAGCTTCGCTATTTGTTTATGGGGGATGGTATAGAACTCATAGTCAAGCTTTTGTAATTTTTTATTTAAAAAGAATTGAATTTTTATATTTTTTGACTTATCAGATTAACATCTGTATCAAAAATGCAGATTTTTTTTGCTTTTAATAGATGTGAAACTTATCTTCGTCCCGCTTGAGAAATAAATAGTAATCTTTTTACGTTATGTCTCAATATCTTGAAGCTATTATTTATGAAAATCCCTGCATAAGTTTTTATCGCCGGCATTATTATAAATAAGAATTTATAACCCAAAAGTCAATGAAAAAACTCAGTCTATTGTGCTTTTCCATCTTGTGTGCAGGCCTGTTCCAGGCTACTTACGCGCAAACAAGTGTGAATACGATCAGCATTACCGGAAGCGCAGAACATTATTCTCCTAATTTTATTAATGGTATTTCTTTCACGCCTGACGGTATTATGAGAACGTCAGAAAGTGGAGGTTCCAAAAGTGTGAAAATAGAAACAGCACCTGTTGTGGCGAAATCGTCTGAAACCGCAGAAGTTGAAAGTAGCGACGTGATTGAAAAAATCGCGCCCATCCAGTTTAAATATGCGATGATGTTGAACGTAGATGTTGAAACATTAAAAAATATTTCCTTGTTAGGTTATATCGAAGATTGGTTTGGGATAAAATATCGTCTGGGGGGCAATACTAAAAAAGGAATTGACTGTAGCGCGCTAACCGGTGGCCTCTTGATGGCGGTTTATGGATTTGCAATGCCTCGAACAGCAAAGCAACAATATAATGAAACAGAGCATATTAAAAAAGAAGATCTGAGAGAAGGCGATCTTGTTTTTTTTAATACACATGGTGGCGTATCGCACGTTGGGCTTTACCTTGAAAACAATTATTTTGTACATGCTTCGTCGAGCCAGGGGGTTACGATAAGTAATCTTGATGATAAGTATTATGCGAAACGATTTATTTGTGGCGGAAGAGTTGATCAGGAAAATAAAGAAGCGCCCGCGGATCCCAATTAGAATTTTTTATTTATTAATATTTTTGAAAAAAGGAAATCTATATCGGTTTCCTTTTTTTGTTTCCGGCCCAAAAATAAATAATCCGAATTGTATAAAAGAAGAAAGCACATAGTAGAGATGAGAGCTCTCTGTTTTACCTTTTTGTGAGCGTTACTGTTCGATAGTTATTTACCTTCGGCGAAATTTTTTAGGATATGTCAGGAACTTTGAGAAAGAGTTATTTAATGTTTGTTGCTTGCTTGTTTTGGGCCGCTCTGATTCATGCGCAGGACACAACGCAATACATCATTGCGGGCCGCGAAAACTCAACAGAGCAGCAATCGAAGCCTTACGTGATTTTGATTTCCGCAGATGGATATCGCCATGACCTTACTGATAAATATGACGCGGCTTTTCTCAAAAAAATAAGTACAGAACATGTAAGTGCTGTATTTATGAAGCCTTCGTTTCCTTCGTTAACTTTCCCCAATCATTATTCAATTATAACCGGACTTTATCCTTCTCATCACGGCCTTGTAGCCAATAGTTTTTATGACCGGAACCGGAAAGAATCTTATAGAATGGGTAATAAAAATGCAGTGGAAGATTCTTCGTGGTATGGAGGAAAACCCCTGTGGGTGCTTGCCGAGCAGCAAAAAATGCTCAGCGCGAGCTTTTATTGGGTTGGTTCAGAAAGCCACATTGATGGCGTGGATCCCACTTACTATTATCGCTACAACGAAGCCATATCAATCGACAGGAGAATTCAAATTTTAAAAGATTGGTTAGAATTACCGGAAAGTAAAAGGCCTCACTTCATCACTTTCTATTTTCCCGAGGTAGATCATGCAGAACACAGGTATGGAACGAATGCGCCTCAAACGAAAGATGCGGTTCAATTTATTGATCAGGCCATGCAAAAGATGAACGAGATGTGCGACGAATTAAAGCTTCCTGTAAACTTTATTTTTCTTTCGGACCATGGGATGATCAACACTGATACAGCAAATGCCATCTGGGTGTCAAAATTTGTAGACACTACAAAATTTATTTCAATTGGTGGAAGTACGCTGTTAAATCTTTATGCCAGAGATAAGAAAGATATTGAGCCCGCTTATAAACAATTAAAATCGGAGGCTAAAAATTTCAACGTTTACCTTTCAACCAGGATGCCTAAACGATTTCACTACGGGAAAAAAGACGACCGTTTCGATCGTATCGGCGATATTATTTTAGTGCCTACAGCGCCTAATATTTTTACATTCAATGGAAGAACTTCTTTAGGGGAACATGGATATGATAATTCATTACCAGAAATGCAGGCTACTTTTTATGCGTGGGGACCTGCGTTTAAACAGGCATACGAGATAGGTGGTTTCGAGAATGTCAATGTATATCCATTAATTGCGGAAATTCTGGGATTAAAAATTGATGAAAAAATTGATGGGAAACTCAAAGTTTTGAAAAAGATACTCAAATAAAGTGTTGATTTTATATTGGGCAAAGCCACAAACCGGCAATAAAAAAACCTCAGGTTTAACCTTGAGGTTTTTTTTGTGCCCAGAACAGGATTCGAACCTGCACATCCTTGCGAA
>CAVPNF010000011.1:0-14039 GCA_963706775.1 uncultured Chitinophagaceae bacterium | reverse complement strand
CTTCATAATCGCGAATGTAATCGCTTTCTTCATATACCATATTTGCGATGCACATTTGAACCGAATTGTGGCTGTATTGCATAATGTGCCAACAATATTTTGGAAGAAAAATGCCCTGGTTGGCGGATTCTAAAATAAACCTTTGTTCTTCTTGCCCCGGCATCTGAGTGGTAACGATAATCTTTCCGGCTACTGCAACTAATATTTGTTCAAGATTGTGATGAGCATGCCCACCCCGTTTGACACTCTCAGGAGTAAAATAGGTCCAGTAAACTCTTTTTACTTCAAATGGCAACGTGCTGTTTTCCGCTACGGATATGTATCCTTCTATTGTTTTACCAATTTTAGGGAAGTCAATTATTTTGGGCTGCTCGTAAATCATATTTTTTCCTCGAAAATTAGTTTTTGAATTGGATTTCTTAGTAAAACGCAATTTTGATTTTAAGATTGTAACGAGACATTTTAGTAAGCTGTTTTTGTCATTCAAAAAGTCTAATTTACGATTTATCTTCTGGCCGGAACCGATAAATTGCTCGTGCTTCTTTTCCCCTAAACCCAAGCATGTCTTCAGATACTTCAATGTCGCGATGTTAGATCGCTAAAATGATAATTTTTGCTGACTCATTTTTTTGTTTTAAAAAAAATTGTGGTCTTCTTATACCAGAACTTCGCCAGGTAACATGCTCTTACATGATAAAAGAATGGAGATTCATATAAACCTCCATTAGGGAATGCAAATATAATTATACAGAATTGGATTGCTTGAAGATTGCAGCGTCTTATTCTTTATCATATTTGAAATAAATACTGAAGTGATTGTTAAGGAATAATCATTTAAACTATCATTTATCTTTGTCTTTGCGTCACGATGATGAGGGAGCATCTCCTGGAAAAGTGAAGATGTAATCGGAGTGACTTTGAGAACTCAAAATTATCAAGTAAAAAATATGAAAGTAGTATTGCTGGCAGGAGGATATGGAACCAGGTTAAGCGAGGAGACGGAATTGAGACCGAAGCCGATGATTGAAATAGGAGGAAAGCCGATCCTTTGGCATATAATGAAAATATATTCACATTATGGTTTTAATGACTTCATCATTCTTTGTGGTTACAAGGGGTATATGATCAAAGAGTATTTTGCCAATTATTACAGGCATCATTCTGATCTTACCGTAGACTTATGCAACAATTCAATCAGCTATTTAAAAAATAAAGCTGAGCCCTGGAAAGTAACTTTGATTGATACCGGGCTCGATACGATGACTGGCGGCCGGATCAGGCAGGTAAAAGAATATACCGGTAATGAACCGTTTATGTTAACTTATGGCGATGGCGTCGCTGATATTGACATTCCGAAATTGATTGAATCTCATAAAAATCATGGGAAAGCGATTACCATGACGTCAGTTCAGCCCGAGGGGAGGTTTGGGGCACTGATCATCAACAATGAATATAAGGTCACCGATTTTAAAGAAAAGCCTGTTGGAGACGGCACCTGGATTAATGGGGGATTTTTTGTGTGTAACCCGATGGTATTTGACTATATAGAAAATGATGAAACCATCTTTGAGCGTAAACCTTTGGAAAATCTTGCAAAAGACGGAGAATTATTCACCTTTATGCATAATGGTTTTTGGAAACCGATGGACACATTAAGAGATAGAAATGAACTGCAACGCATGTGGGCGACTAACGAGGCGCCCTGGAAAATATGGGATTGACAAGGCATTGTCGTATAAAAGAGAATTGATTACGTTCACAAAAATCACGCATGGGAAAAGAATTTTTTAAAGGCAAACGGGTGTTGATTACCGGCCATACGGGGTTTAAAGGCAGTTGGCTAACTTTGATGTTAAGCCAGTTGGGCGCTGAAGTCATGGGCATCGCACTTGCACCCAGACATGAGAACGATTTCTTCGTGGTGAACCAGATAAGCCGATTTTGTGATTCTCACATTTCCGACATTTCCGACTTTCAATTTATCAAAGAAAAAATAAAAGATTTTCAGCCGGATCTCATTTTTCACTTGGCGGCCCAGCCGCTTGTTCGTTATTCATATGGTAATCCATTGGAAACTTATCAAACAAACGTAATGGGAACGGCAAACGTTTTGGAAGCGTCCAAAAGTGCCAAATCTAAATGTGCAATTGTTGTGATTACGACCGATAAGGTGTATCAAAATAACGAATGGATTTATCCCTACCGGGAGTCTGACAGGTTAGGCGGAAAAGATCCATATAGTTCAAGTAAAGCCTGTGCCGAAAGCGTTGTCGCTTCGTACCAGCATTCTTTTTTTCACCCCCAGGAGTTTCGGCATCACCAAAAATCGATCGCCACAGCACGGGCTGGAAATGTCATCGGGGGCGGAGATTGGTCAGAAGATCGGTTGATTCCAGATATTGTAAGAGCCATAAAGGCAAAAACCGAGATCATTATTCGTAATCCGGAGGCAATTCGGCCATGGCAGCATGTTTTAGAGCCATTACACGGCTATCTTTTATTGGCAGAAAATTTATATCAAGATCACTTAAAATATGCCGGGGCATGGAATTTTGGACCTTATCCGCAAGAAGTGCTAAAAGTAAAGGAGGTGGTGGAAAAAGCAATTGACATTTTGAATATGGGCAGCTATACTGTCCAAAAAAATATGGACCTCCATGAAGCTACCTTGCTGAAACTTGATATTTCAAAATCACTAAATGTTCTAAATTGGAAACCCCGGCTCACCACAGAAGAAGCAATTACGTGGACATTACAATGGTATAAAGAGTTATCCGATAACCGGGCGGGAATTTTTGATTATTCAGTAAAAAGTGTTCAGGATTATTTAAATCTTTGCCATATATGATGAAAGTTGCAGTGGTGGGATCGAATTCTTTTTTAGCCCAATATATCATACGTGAATTGGTTAAAAACGGTATCGATCCTAAGCTGTACGGCAAAATTCCTTCAGCGGAGTTTCCTTTATTGGATTTTACATTATTTCAATTCGCCGAACACAAAATTAATTATTCTGACCTGTTGTTGTTTGATGTTATTATTTATACCGCTGGTGCAGGAATACAGGCAAACCACAACCAGACGCCCGAAATGGTTTATGAATTAAATAGCTTTATCCCAATCCATTTGGCAAACACGCTCGCGGCCCATAATTATAAAGGAAAGCTCCTGACCTTTGGCTCTTATTTTGAAATAGGCAACGAAAGTCAGGAACGGTATTATTCCGAAGATGAGATCGTAACGTCATTGAACCGCGTACCAAATCATTATTGCATATCAAAAAGGTTGCTTTCAAAGTATTTTTCTTCCGTATCGGAAAATCTTAATTTTTTCCATCTTATTCTTCCCAATATTTATGGAAAAGAAGAAAATCCGCAAAGATTGATTCCTTATTTGATAGACGCCCTGAAGAATAAAAAAGACATACGGCTTACCAGCGGCGAGCAGGTAAGACAATATATTCATGCTTCGGATGTTGCAAAAATTGTTCTTGACATTATCGTTGAAAACTATCCAAAAGGATTCTATAATGTATGTCGCAACGAAGCAATTCAGATAAAAGAACTGGTAAGAAAAATTTTTGTTGAATGTGGCCGAACAAACCAATTTGATGAGCTGAATTTATTTGGTTCGAAAGAAAGAAGCGATACTGCCATGCAATATCTGCTCATGAACAACCACAAATCAGTTTACACTTTCAAATATCAACCGCTTGTTTCAATTGATGAAGGGATTAAAACATATCTGATATGAGCAATCTTAATGATAAAATATATTCGATCAAAAGAGATTTGTTACAGGATTCACGTGGGTGGTTTCTTAAAGTAATTAATGGAACTGAACCTCATAACCGTTTGGAATGTGAAGTCTATATTACCTCAGCAAAACCTGGTGAAAGTAAGGGCGGACATTATCATTTGGTAGCAAACGAATGGTTTACATTAGTAAAAGGAAAAGCGTTGCTAACAACAATCGACATTAGTTCGAAAGAGAAAGCAGAGTTTTCGCTTAACAGCGACGAGCCAGAAACACTTTATATTCCTGCCGGTATTGCTCATAATTTTTACAATTCGGGAGATACTGATTTCATTTTAATCGCTTTCACAAATGTGAAATATGATCCGTCAGATACCATCAGCTACAATTTTTAATATCGTCGGTCTAAAATATCACTTCGAAACTGCAGCGGTATTGATAAAAGCTAAAATATAGAAAATCATGTTTTAAGGAAAAGTTTATTTAATTAAAGCCGATTTCATTGCTGCCTAGCCTTCATCTTCGGGCGTTCATGTAAGGGCTCAATGCGCACTGTATGCTGACAAATTGTTTTTGCGGGATTGTATTTCCATGCTATATTTGAAGCCTTCACAAGCATTCATCTATGCCGTTATTAACCGAAAATATCAAATGAATTTTAAGGATTTAAAGATTGGTTATGTACCGTATCTCCCGGACCTCTCACAACCAGCTGACCGCCGACGATTCCCATTTTTTGCGAAGGCTAATAATATTGATTTTGAGATAGCTGACCAAAATAAAGCCTATGATGTCATTTTATTGACCGCCTTTGCAGACTTAAGCCAATGGTTAGTTTACAAAAGGAAACATCCACGTACAAAATTTATTTTTGAAATGGTTGACAGTTTGATTTTTTCACAAAGTCTGTTTGACACTTTATTTAAAGGAATCGGAAAATATATTTTGGGTAAAGAATCTGCTCTTCATTTTAGTTACAGGAATATTTTAATTGAATGGATTAAATCGGCGGACCTGGTAATTTGTTCAAGTACGGCGATGAAGGAAATATTAATGCAATGGAACGCTAATGTAATTGTTAGTCTTGATTATATGCAAAATGAAGTAAAGACTTTCAAAAAGGATTATGATATCAATGGTAAAATGAAATTGGTTTGGGAAGGACAGGGTGTCGTTTTACAACACGTGCTACATTTTAAAGAACTTTTTAAACGTATTAATGGTTTTTGTGAATTTCATGTGATTACCGATGAGCAATATCCTAGATTTGGCGGGCTTCTTAAAAAAGATATTACAAATATAACCCGCCAATTGCCAATTGAAACTTTTTTTCATAAGTGGAAGATTTACAAAAATTTTGAACAGCTTATTGATTTTGACTGTGGAATTATTCCCTTGGACAATTCAAACAGCATGGCTTGGCACAAGCCGGCAAACAAATTAATTTCGTTTTCCTTTGCTGGAATGCCTACCGTTGTTTCCAATACACCAGCATACGTTGAATTTATGGATCGTGCTGATACCGGGCTATACTGTTCTGATATTGATCAATGGGTGAGCAAATTGAAGGAAATTTATGAAATGAGCGCCGGTCAAAGAAAGGAGATTGCATTAAAGAATTTTTATTATGTGAACGAGAATTATTCTAATGATGCCCTCCATCGCTCCTGGTATGAGATATTTGGGAGGTTGGAATAACGCTCCATTAGCTGCAGCCAATGAATCAGTTCAGCAGGAAATTTCTTCCTTTGATAATAATTTTTGACTCTCAATGAATTTAATACGGATGCTTCCAAAAGTTGATATTATAGTTATTAATTGGAATAGCGGCGATCAGACAATGGCTGCAGTAGAGCCGTATTTAAACTGTCAAAGTTTACTTCTGGATTGTAAGATAATCATAGTGGATAATGCTTCCACAGATAAATCCCCTGATCTTTTCAATGGTCGGATTGACAACATAATTTATAATACCGTCAACGTTGGGTTTGGCAAAGCTTGCAACCAGGCGTTTGCCCGAAGCAATGCAGACTATATTTTACTACTCAATCCGGATACTGTTTCAGAACTTTCTGTCCTGGAGACCTTGGTTAAATTTTTGGAAAATTATCAAGATTATGCTGTGGCAGGACCACAACAACACGATGAAAATGGGAGGGTATTAAAAACTTGCTGTCGTTTTCCGAATTTTAAGCGATCATTTTTTGAACTGTTGGGACTGAATAAACTTTTCCCTGGAATTTTCAAACCTTGTCTGATTATGACTGACTGGGATCATTTACAAAGCAAGGATGTCGATCATGTCATGGGTAGTTATATGCTTATTCGTAAAAGCGTCATCAACGAAGTCGGCTTTATGGACGATGAATATTTTATGTATCTCGAAGATGTGGACCTGAGTAAGCGCATCAGTAATGCGGGTTATAAAAGCTATTTTTTAAGCGATGTTTCTATTTTTCACGAGGGCGGTGGTTCCGGCGGAAAATTTGCTTCAATGCGGCTTTCTTATTCTTTAACTTCCAGGAGAATTTACTGGAAGAAGCATTTTGGCAAGGTCCAATCTTTCATATTGGTTTGTGTTTCCCTTGTCATTGAGCCAATTTTAAGAGTAGTGGATTCGTTGATCAAAGAAAAAAAATTGGGAGTAAAAAAAATTGGGACCGCTTATTACTTGTATGTCAAAAAAATGTTCAGGGCTTAATCGGCAAATAGCTACCTGATGTTAATAATGTAATAAGGATTTAAGAGATCAAGATGGAAGGCGATGGCGTAAAAAATAATCATAGCGGTTATTACCGTAATAAGGATATTTAGTTTTTTAAAAGGAAGATATCTGACCAGGGAAGCGAAAACAAACATAGATACAATCCCAAAAAGCTCACTGAAGCGGAACGCCAAAGAAGGAACCCCGGATAGAAGTGATAATAAAAAGATCGAAAAAATATTACATTTAAGGAATAAAGTCAACGGCTTATCCTCGCGAAGCCTTTGGGCCGGCGCAACAAAAAGAAAAAAAAGACAGCAAGCGATGTTCAATAAATTTAACACGTTAAACACGTTTACGCTTTGTGCGTTCCCACTTTCCACAAGATACGTGTAGTTGCTTAAGCGCTGAGAAACGTCAGACGGATCTACATTTCCCATGAAATTTAAAAGAGGAAGTTTTATATAACCGAGTATTATTGAGAGCGCCAGCAAAATGCCATATACATACCGATTTAAGGTCCTGGGATCAACGAATAAAACAACAAGGTAGATAAGGGCTGAATAATGAAAAAAAGTTGCACAGAGAATTAATAGGATGAACAATTTTTTGTTATCTCTCAGATAATAGATAAGCGCGATAAAAAATATTGCCGAAGCAAAGCCTATCCTGATCTGGGTCATCTCGTGCAGGAAAAAAAAATGAGAATAATAAAAAAGTAATACCAGGTATGGATTAAAAGACAATTCTCTAAAACTGATTGTTTTTAAAGTAACGCTTGTCAGTGCGAAAAAGAGCATAATTGCCAAGCCATAATTGCTTACAAATAACGTTCTGAAGGCCATCACGATGGCAGTAAATCCCGGCTCCAGAATAGGCACAAAGATATCGAGCTGCCCTGCCATATCATGGATGGTATCAAAGGCGTATTGGTAGCCTTCATAATCTTTTGAAACCTCGGGACCACGAAAACCAGCCATAAAAGTCAGCAACGCGATACAAATCACCAACGGCAATATATTTTTAAACGGTTTTAACTCATATTCCACAGCTAAAACCATAAAAAAGATGAAATAGACGATGTATATCAGCATTTTTAATAGCTTACTTTATGCATTTTACTTAAGTTAAAATTTTATCAGATCGTTTCCTGGCTTGAATTTACAAGTTCATGAATATAACCATTAAGCTTTTTCCCCACTGCGCTCCATTCAAATTGCCGTACATCAATCAATGACTGTTTGAGCTTTTGTTGTTTTAATAGTGGGCTTGTATAGGCTTTTTCAAATGTGGATACAATATCATCGGCGTCCTGTAGCTTTTTTATGATCCATGCATTGGCCTCATTAGACGGATAGTATTGAGTCGTAATAACCGATGCGCCACAGCTCATTGCTTCAACAACCGGATAATGGAACGCTCCAATTTGGACGTATGCGGCACAAATATAATAATCCAGCGAACGGTAAAAATTTCCTAATGCCTGATCTCCGTGCGGCTGAAAACAATGGATATCCTTTTGATCCGTAAACTCCAAGGGCTCTCCAAATGCGATATGTAACTCCACATTCGGGAAATTTTTTTTTATTTTTTGGAATGCTTCTACAATATACCTGGTTCCTTTATTCGGTTCTTTGCGGCCGATTGTCCCGATGATGATCGGCCTTTCTTTTTCTTCCAAAAGTTTTTTTGCATTGGGATAAAATAAATCAAAGTCAATTCCCGGGTATAAAACTCTTGATGATTTCAGTTCTTTATAATTTAAATAGGTTTGTCCATTCACGACCGTGAACAGATTCATCTTATAACTTCTATTTGATAAATATGCAAGTATTCTATTTTTAATGCCCGAAGAATCATAGAATTCTGGTTCATATGCCTGTACATAATAAAGAGTTTTATGCACTAAACCCGCCCGTCTTATTGGTAGGGTGGTCAGGGAATGATTTGCAATGATCACATCGTATGAGCTTTGAGGAATTTTACGGAGCGCCTGCGTCAGCTTTTGTTGAATTGAAAATACATTTTCCTTTTTAGGTGACTTTTTTTTATCTGGCGAAAGCAATCCTTTGCTATCAATCCAAAGTATTTTGGCAAGGGTTGGGAAATAGGGATCTTCACTTCCATCCGGACAAATAAATTTGACAGAGTGCCTTAACTTAATTAATTCATCAGCAAGCTTTGACAAAACCCTGTATCCACCGGCACGACCAAAGCCCAAAACCGGAATTAATATTTTCATGTATTTGATTAAGTTAGGTTTCTATGTTGAACTAGCAATCGGCGTATAAATTAGGATTTCGGGCCAGCCTTGGCCGGCTGCTCATTATATCTCACGATCCTGATAAGCCAAAAAACAAAAAGAAGGAGCACACACGAAACGATGGCCCAGGTAACCGCAGTTTTTAACTTGCCTATTTTAATTTTTTCCATAGGATAATCTGCGCCATCAATTATTTGAAGAAGCGGTATTTCATTTAAATATTGAAATCGAGCTATTTCAAGATTCTTAAACATTTCTCCATAGGCGGCTCCGTAAACCTGGATGTTTGCCTGTTGCTTTTGCACCGGTACCTGGGCCTCCGAAAATGCCGGGTTAAGATTCACATCCTGAACCTGGGCTTTACTTGAAATGCTCGAATTGAGACTGCCTTTCATATTAGCAGTTCTTTGCTCGAGAATATCCAGCGTTTCTTTCGCTTTTTTAGTGCGCATTTCAATATAAAAATTATCCGTTTCGCTTACCAGGCGATCTGTAAAAATTTTAGTAAATTTTTCATCGGGAGTGGTGAGACTTACCTGGTAAATGCTCAATTTGCGATCCGGACGATCTGCCGAAATAAACTTATTAGAAAACTCCTGAAAAACTATATACAATACACTGTCTTGCTGATATGAAAAATCAGTTCTTTTTATTGAAACAGGAAAATGAATCTTATTTAAATTGGGGTTTGATTTAAACCTGCCGGAATTTTCCAGGAAATATTCAATTAAAGTATAAGGCTTATTATTAAAAGTATCTTCTGAGAGAAGAACTTTTTCAACCATTCTGCGGCTTTTCATAATTTCCAGGATATTATCGCCGCCAAAAATGTCCTTGCTTCCTCCTACGTTAATTCCAAATTGAGAAGCCAGGCTTAAAAAACTACCCATAGTACTGCTCCCTTCATCATCCAAAGCAAACGTCAGCCGGCTTTTATACATGATCTTTTGATTGCTTGCATATACAATACCACCAATGCCTGCAATAATTCCAAGGATCAAAAAAAGCCACCATTTTTTTAAAACAGCTTTTAGAAAGCCATGTAAGCTATCAACGGCCGAAGAAGTTTTACTTTGTAAGCCCGCATTTGAACCTTCTTCTAACTTCATACAATAATTATTTACTAAGGTTATTTGGAGATATTAATGATCACATTGGCAAGTATTCCCAGCGCAGATACAATCAGAGCGAGTTCCCCCGCACCAAGTTTTGTGCGGTTACTTTTATCTTTTTGCGGAACAAAAATCTCAGAACGCGGCAGAACGGTTGGATAGGATTTAAACCACAAAAAATGCTTTACACTCACGCTTTTCCGTCGGGCTGAATTATCAGAGCTCCATTTTTTCTGGCAAAAGGAGTAAAGCTACCAGCCTGATTTATATAATATTTCAGCGTTTTATTTTTCTTATACGGAATAATGGTCGGGTAATATACTTCACCGGATATTTTTACAAGGTTGCTATTTCTATTAACCGTCAAAATATCTCCCTCTTCCAGGGTCAAATTCTCCGAACTACTGGGATGGGACAATGCCGTTCCAAGGTCTACGCTTATCAAGTCGTAAGTTTTGTATAATTCGTCTCTCAGACGCGGATGTTTGGAAAGACTATCCGGATCGATGTTTAAGATTCGCTGGAAAAGCTTTTCACGTTCAGCAACTGTAAGATTCGATTTAATACTCCTTCGTATAGTAATTGACAAACTGTCTGCCGATGCTTTAAATCCGCCTGCCCTGCGAAGCACGTCACTGATTTTATCACCGCTTTTTTCCAGCCCATAACGGCCCGGGCTTTTTATTTCTCCTGTTACCAAAACAGTGCGTTGTATGCTGTATCCCGGAAGTGTTTTCACAATTACGATGTCGTATGGTTCCAGTAACACATCTTGATCAGTGCCACCATTACTAAGAAGATTTACATTAAATATCTGGCTTTCATTGTGATTGGCTTTGCTAATGTTGGCATTCCGGATTCTTCTTGAAATCTCAATGGTGGAAGAATCGCCAAATTCAGAAATTCCACCCACAGCCAGCAACAAATCGCGAAGCGTGAGATTTTCCCGCCAGAGTAATGGACCTGGCTTTCGCACGTTGCCTTCAACGGAAACGAATGTTGAGTCATTAAATTCGAAAATAGAATGCACTGCCACAGAATCGTCTTTTATTAACTGAACCTGCCTGCCGGTGTTTCTAACAGAATCGAGATCAACAGCAACCATCATTGGCATCTTATTATTCAGATATCTGAAAATCGATATTCGCCTGGAATAGGCATCTCTGGTTAGCCCTCCTGCCTTCTCTACTAAAGTCCTCACGTCCATATTTTGAGTAAGCTCGTAAGGACCGGGCCGTAGTACGGAGCCTGAAATGACTACTCGATTTCCATACTCATCCTGCAATTTTCCTACAACGAATTCATCACTGCCGCTTACTTTGAACGAATTAAATGTGGGCGATTCCAGGTCAATAATCTTTCGCTCTGTATCAGTAATTCTTGTTACAGTAACGGCGCCTCGATAGGCAATGTCTGTAAATCCACCGCTATATTTTAGTAGATCCGAAAAGGTTTCATTTGGCAACATTTCAAACTTGCCTTCCCTTTTAACTTGTCCCGAAAGTTTTACGCGATTTTTATAATATGGTATTCGTATTACATCACCTTCCTGCAAAATCACATTATCTTTTTGATTTCCTTCAACTAAGAAATCATAAAGATCCGCAGTCCTTTTCAGGTTGTTGCCCCGGATAATTTCTATGTCCCGATAGCTTCCCATTGAAGTTGGGCCGCCACACAGATATAAAATATTATACAAAGTGGTTAAAGATGAAACCGTATAATTTCCTGGCTTTTTTGCCTGGCCGATTACGGTAACGCGGATGCTACGTATTTTACTCAATGAGACCTGCACCTTCGTTTGCCCGGAGCTTATAGCGCGATAAATTGTTGAAGCCAGTTTTGATTTTATTTTTTCGGTCGCATTTTCAATTGACAAACCACTCAAATAAAGCGGTCCTACATTGGGAATATAAATTTCTCCGGATTCATTTACGCGCAGGTCATATTTTTTTTCGCTAAAGCCATAAACAGAAACCACAATTTCATCATCTGGTCCCAGTATATAACCTGCAGGCGCGGGGATCCGTAAGTTAGGTTCAAAGGCCAGGCTATTGGTTGTAAAGAGCTCCGAGCCAAAGATCATTTCATCGTTTTTAAATTTTTGCACGGGCAACTTTTTTTGCAATAAAGTGTCGTAAGTCCGCGTCTTATCTGTGTCATCTCTTTCAATGCCGTCGTTCTGCTGTTTGGTATTTTTTGAAACTCCAATGCGTTCCAGTCTGGCTTTTAATTTTAAAACCTCAGCCTCTGGCAATCCCCGGTCATTCGCAAGTTTGTATAATTGGGATTCAGAAATTCCGGATTCCATGGCTTTATTATAAAAAGAAATAAGCTCCTCGTCGCTGTATTTATCGATATCAATATTGCTCAGATCTTTTGTATCGAACAAGGTATTTTGAGCACTAAGACCAGTTGAAAAAAAAAGTAAGGTAAACACAAACAATATTACTGCTTTGGTCATTTTATTGAATTTCTTCGTTTTAAATTCTGGTTTGGCTATGAGTGAAAGCGGGCGTTAAAAATTGCCAGCGAAGTTAATTAAATTTTTGCTCATACTACCCTTGGCAACCTATAGCTCCGCCACCTAATTTAAGAACGCTGTACATCTTTTTAGTGCTAAATTCATCACGCCATATAACCCAAAAAGTAGTTTATTGAAATTTGAAATTAAAAACAGGAATGCCCGAAAAACTAAAAATAATTATTTTCCTCTTAATGTGTAATTTTTCTTCTCGCGCTGTTTATGCTCAAAATACAGGGTTTGAAAAAAAAATTATTGAGTTTGGCTGGGATTATCCTGGCGTTAGCTTTTTAAAAAACCATATTGTTGACATGGAGAAAAAGCCGTTTGACGGAGTAGTATTTTCTTTCGACTTTGATATATACAATGCCTTTGATACCACACAGAGACCTGATTCTGTGTTTCAATATAACGATCTTGCCGGGATCAAATGGAAAAAGTTCACTGATAATTTTTTATTCGTAAGAGGAGTAAGCGTATCCGGTGCTCATTGGCTGGACGATCAAAGCTGGATTAAGATATCAAATAACCTTAAGAAAGTTTCTAAGGCATTATCTGTTGCGAACGCAAAAGGAATTGGCTTCGATCCTGAATATTATTACAGCGATTCTACATTAAACCCATGGCTGTACCAGCCTTCGTTTTATCACGGTCTGAAATATGAGCAAGTGGGAGCCTTTGTGAGAAAAAGAGGGAAGCAATTTATTCGAAGCTTACAAAGTAATAAACCGGACGTAAAAATATTGTTCTTCTGGCTCCTTGATCTTTTTGACGCGCAATCCAGAAGCCAACCAGCCTCTGAAACTGGTATGGCCTTGTATCCTTTTTTTATTGAAGGAATTATGGATGGAATTAATAACATCAGCTCAATCATTGATGGCAATGAATCGTCCTATTGGTTTCAAAATCCTGAAAACTTTATTCGTTCGGGCGAATATCTGCGCGCTAGGGGCAGCAAAATCGTGACAGGTGCGCTGCAATCAAAATTTAGAAAAGTGACGATTGCTCAATCGGTTTATTTTGATTGGATATTTGCCAAGATACCCGCTTATGAGAAAGGGTACAATCGTGCGACGAAAGAAAGATATCTTCGAAACAATCTCTACTTTGCTTTGAAATCTTCAGATAAATATGTTTGGTTTTACAATGAAAGGATTAACTGGTGGAAGGACGAAATTGATCCCGGTGTAGTTGATGCGTTGAGAGGTGTTCGAAAACAAATTAATTCCAAGGTAAGTAAATCTGATACTACGATTAAAGGAACTTCATTAGCGTTTAATTTTATGGAGAACAACAGCCATAAAACCAATGGTGTTTTTTATTTTGAATATTCTAAGAAGAAAAATACTATAGACATTCAACTTTTGCATTCTGATGTTATTAATCTGCAGGTATATGAAAATTCGAGGTTAGTTAAGGAAGTTAAAAACCCTAAAGCGAAAACCACGATCAACCTGAATAAAAAATATTACGGAGCAGGTAATTTAATCGTAATGTCAATAGATGCCAGCGGCAAACTATCAATCGCCTATCTGAATTAACAGCTCTTATTTCATTGCCGGTAATTCCTGATCGCATGAACCAATTCGATAGACTTCCTGGTCTCCATCAATGGAAATCCATTTCCTGCTAAAATATCTGCGTATGATTTAGTGTGTAATTCGGTAAATCCATCACTGA
>CAVPNF010000010.1:0-26312 GCA_963706775.1 uncultured Chitinophagaceae bacterium | reverse complement strand
AGCTGATCCTTGAAAAGCATACATCCTTTTTGATGTTGAAATTTGAGGTTGGCGGTACAGTGGATGTTATCTGCGATAGATGCGGAAATACCCTTACCATGGATCTCTGGGATGAATTCAACATGGTAGTAAAACTGGTAGAAAATCCGGAGGAAATGAATGCTGAAGAGGGGGACCCCGACATTTATTACATTGCCAGAACTGAAAGCCATCTTCACCTGGCAAACTGGATTGACGAATTTATCAGCCTGAGCATACCAATGCAAAGAATGTGTAAACCAGAAGAAGTTGGTGGTCCGCAATGTAACAAGGAAGTGCTGGAGATGCTAAAGAAAATGGAATCAGGAACAAGCGAAAACAATCATCCGCTATCCGTTGGATTAGAAAAATTTAAGAATAACAATAATTAATTTAATAAATAAGAGGTTATGCCAAATCCCAAACGCCGACACAGTCAGCAGAGAAGTGCAAAAAGAAGAACACATTATAAGGCCGTTGAGCCTACGCTAAGTGTTGATTCAACAACTAACGAAACCCATGTACGCCATCGCGCGCATGTAAGCGAAGGTAAATTGTTTTACAAAGGAAAAGTTAGTTTCTGAAAAAGGCTCCTAACAAGGCCTGATAAAAGTTTCATATAACATTGAAATCCAAAAATAAGTTCGAATTACTTCGGCTTTATTTTTGGATTTTTTTTTGAAATGAAATAAGTTGTGATAAAAATTTACATTTGATTTATCACTCTACTAAATAAGCGTTTATATGAATATTGCATTGGATATGATGGGAGGCGATTATGCGCCGCTCGAAACAGTTAAAGGCGTACAACTTTTCTTATCCCAACCTAATCCAGATGCTCATCTCACTTTGATTGGCGACGAGGCGAGAATTAATCCATTATTGGAAGAATTTAAGATCGATCCAACAAAAATTACAGTGGTTCATGCGTCACAAGTAATTGAAATGCAGGAACATCCTACAAAGGCACTTAAAAAGAAAACAGCAGTCCTCCATTTCTATCGGGTTTCATTTACTCGCCACCTCAAGGGTTGATGCATTCATCAGCGCCGGAAATACGGGCGCAATGCTTGTTGGCTCCTTATACAGTATCAAAGCAATTGAAGGGATCGCACGGCCCGCTATTGGCGCTTATATCCCGAGGGAAAATGGCGAGCTTTCATTACTGATCGATGTGGGTTTAATAAATGCTGATTGCAAGCCCGAAAATTTATCTCAGTTCGCGCAGTTGGGAACTCTTTTTTCAAAACATATTTTAAATTTCGAGAATCCTAGAGTAGGACTTATTAATGTTGGCGCGGAAGAAGGAAAAGGCAACCTCCTTTGCCAGGCTGTTTATCCATTATTAAAAGAAAATCCACAAATCAACTTTATAGGGAATATAGAAGGTAGAGATATTTTGATGGACAAAGCGGAAATCTATGTTTGCGATGGCTTCACAGGCAATGTATTATTGAAATTCGCCGAATCCCTTTGACCATATTATTCAAAGACGAAACATTAAAGATGAATTTTTGAACACGTTTAATTTTGAGATCTACGGCGGCGTGCCAGTTTTGGGGCGTCACTCAGCCTGTGATCATCGGTCATGGAATATCACATGCTGAAGCTTTTAACAATATGATCCTGATGGCAAAGAAGATGGTCGAGCAGGATTTTATAGAGAAGCTAAAATCTAGTTTTCAATCCTTTTAAGCAATCACATTCCGGCTGAAAATACCTGTGCATATAGGGATTTTTTCTGCTGATCCTTTACTGGCGAACAGATGTGTCTGGCTACTTGTGCTCCAATATCAAATTAGACATCGCGCCGATTTTTTGATTATTTTTATCCTGATATATTTAAAATACCTATGGTGCTCTGCAGGACATTTTTACGATTATTTTTCCTGTCAGGTTTTCTCTTTTTAATATGCTCCACATTGTGCGCTCAAACAGATACGATTCCCAAAGAACCCGAGGCCCACAAAAATTTTTTCAACCAAATGATCAATAACTTCAGGAAAAAAGATACAACTGAAGTAGATGCGACATATGAATTAAAGCGAAATGACGCAGCCTACAATCAATTTGCCAACAGGATCATCAGGAATATTTTGAAAAAGAGAATTCATTTCGGTGTGTCGTGTTTCTCGTTAATTAAAAAAAGGGGATCAAAAACAAGCGAACCAATCTTGCGAACAGCTCCACCCATATGGCAAAAACACAGGTGGTTAAAGAGAATCTTGCTTTCAAAAACAATGATGCATCGGAACCTTACCCGACGGCAGATAATGAGCGGTTTCTTCGCAAATCAACCTCTATCAACAGGAGCAACCAGGTTGACACAGTCGAACCCGTACGAGGAAGAGATTCAGTCGATGTCATTGTCGCAGTCAAGAACTTTTCATTGGGCGGCGCCATTGGCTCGGCTCGGATCAAGCAGAGTTGAGGTGGATAAAAGCGAAGCAACTTTGCAGGATCTGGTAATGTGCCGTTGGTCACGCCCTTCTCAACGGCACGTTAAGTCGCGAGATGTTGTTGCCTTAGGGAGGCGATACAATCGTCGAAAATATAGGAGCAGCTTCATCTGATGGTAGGATCTGGTTATCAAAGCTTTTACCCTTCTATCAGCGGGCCGAACCAGGAAAATATTTATTATATGAACCTGGTGAAGCCACTCATTAACCGCTACATGCATTGGACGTATGAATTTGATGCGGCTTATCATGCCACCAAAAACATGTATAATTCAGATTCCACATATTTCTCCGCCAATCGGTATCGATATTCAAATATCGAAGCCTGGGCCGGCTACAACCTCCATGCAAAGGATTTTACAGCGAAACAGGAATCAAATAAATTAAGGAAGCTTATCGGTATGAGATTTATAAGTCAAAAATTCGAGCGGGTTCCGGATCAATATCAGTCTGTATATAACTGGCAATATGCAGATCTTACGGGTCTGCTCGCAACCGTGACATTTTATCGCCAAAACTTCTATAAAACCCAATACATATACGGTTTTGGGCGCAACGAGGATATTCCGGAAGGATTACTCTTTAGTGTTACCAGCGGCTATACGATTAAGCAAGGAAGATCACGGTCTTTTATAGGATTAAATTATGAGCGCTCTCATTTAAACAAAAGAAATAATTATGTGAGCTTCACTTTACGCGGTGAAGGTTTTTTAAATCATACGGCGATCGAGGATATTAACCTGCTAGGTGAAGTGAATTATTTTGATCATTTAAAACAGTTGGGAACAAGGTGGAAGCAGCGCTTTTTTTCTTGACCTAAGCGCAGCCCAACAGGTAAATACAATCTTAAATGAGCCGCTGTTTGTAAAAAGCGAATTTGGGCTTCCGGAATATGGCAAACAATACCGGCTGGAAAGAGCTTATGATGAAGAGCAGAGCACTGATGTGTATTTTGTAGAGCAGTGCCTTTTGAGATCGTTCAAATTATCCATTTTGTTTGGCAAATGTGATCTTTTGTTGGATGTGACGTAAGGCTCTTTTCATTGATAGGCGCGGGATTGAGAACGAGGAATGAAAGTTTTGTCTTCGGCACTATAGAAGTTAAAGGATATTATTTTCCTCGAAGAAATTTTCACAATGAAAAATTCAGCCTGGAAATTTCAACTAATGTGATCTTCAAATACAATTCACAATTTGTACAAAAGCCTGATTTTATACAGGTCAATTGAAAATCAAAAAACTACAAAATGGCTTGTCAGAATTTATTTTTTTACGACAGGCCCGAAAAATAACAATGTTCAAATACACAATTGCCTTCCATAAGCAAGGGCGTTTTTTCGCCATAATACCTGAAGTTGCAACTTCTGAATACAACATTTTCGCCATAAGAAGTAAAGCAGCGTTTGCACGCCAGCTTCTTTTTGATAAGCGAAATTGAGTGAGCAATCTGATACTTCGCAGGCCATGTCAGAATTGAGTGTGCCAAACGATCCAAGGCTTTCTGCAAATACATGGCTGATGTAGGTAGGGAAATACCCATGCTGCTCGTTATCCATAAAACGCACTACTCCCCCGGCAATATTTACATGGTCGATGTTCCAGTTTCCGGCGATCCTTGGCGTGCCGTATAGCCCGGTAGCAAAAATGGTATGCGTGCCGCCCCAACAATAAATATTAGAAACTGCATTTCCTTTTTCCTGGTCTTGCCCGCCGGAGATGCAGAGTTTGCAATTGGCAAATTGCACTTTATTGATAAGGGTAATTTCCGCGTTGCGCGTAAAGCCATTGGGGCGAAGAACAGATGCCCACTACAAACCCATTGATGCTTAGTTCTTCCAGTTCTGTGCCGGTACTTCCGGATTGAGTTATCAATTTCCGGGATCGGCGCATAACGGCCTAACAGTGATGGATAAGCCACTACCTGCGGGAACCGCATTCCCGGGGAGATTGGTAAAAGGGTCGATAACAATTGCGGCATAGGGCGAATAGCGGTTGTCCCTGCATTTACCATCAGTAAAATTGTCAAAAGCAGTACTGTAAAATTGCTGGCTATTGCGCATGGGTGGCGGAGTAAAAAGCCCCGAGATTTTTAATTTCCTGATTTTACACCCTTTGCCATTTTGAATACCGATGGCAAAAGCGTCATTGAATGTTGGAATAATTTCGCTTCCTACATTACTGTCCCAAAAAGAAGATTGGCCAACGATTTCCAAAGTGCAAAAACTGCCTTCTTTATTTCTGATGATGAGTGGTTTGGAGATTTTATATCTACCCGCAGGAATATAAAGTGTGCGGATATTATTTTTAATGCAGGTATTGATCGACTTTTGAATAGCCGCATAATCGTCCTTATTGTTTCCTTTTGCACCAAACCATTTTACCGAAAAATATTGATTGACCGTCCGCGGATTCACGGTTAGAGCAGTATCAAATATTTGCTGCTGGTAATCGGCATTTATATGGCCACCATTGATCGTTCCACTGCCTTTAATTCTGAAACCATTTTTTATTTCAATAAATTTTCCTTCAGGAATATTTACAGTTCCATTAATAACGACATCCGACGCGTTGATCAGGACAGATTTTGTAGACGAATTATCAAAGGCAGATTGGATCGACTTTGTTTGATCTTCGGCGGCATCGTTTTTAGCAAGGTAAGTCTGTGCCTTTACGCCGGTAGTCATCAAAAAAACAAGTGCAAGAATATTTTTCATCAGAAAGAAAATTATATGCTTCACAAATTGAAGACAAATTTCATGAAATGAAAGACATTTAATATTTTCTTACCACACGTAATTAAGATTACAAGGCATTTTATCTTTTCACTATCTTGTAAAAAATTTCAAATTGAAATTATTCATACGGCGATATTTTGAATTGGGATTTTGGATCGTAGCCCTTGTATTGCTTGCAATAATGAATCCCTCAACTGTAGGTTATTCTTTCTGTTTTTTTAAATTTGTCGGAATTCCTTTCTGCCCGGGATGCGGCCTCTTGCCATTCGATCAGTTTTCTATTTCATGGAGAATTTCGCGCGTCTTTTTCCGCACACCCTTTGGCATATTTGCATTAGTTATAATTTTATTGAGAATTTACAAACTCACTTTTCTTCATATTTTTTCAAATTCCAAACCAACCAACTATGCAGTTCGACAACAGTCTCAATTCAATAAACCCGGTCATCCTGAAATATCTTTATGACACGACACCGGAAGAATTGGTTACCATTAATTCCAGGACTAAAGATTTTTCTGATGAGCAATTAGCACAATTCTGCATGATCTACAGATCAAAAAGAAAAGATCCGCAATTGATCCTGATATTATGCTTATTGGGACTTGTAGGTGTGGCAGGCGTTCAGCGCCTTGTTATCGGCCACATCGGCATGGGAATCTTATATTTTTTCACAGCGGGCTTGTGTTTCGTGGGCACGATCATACATGCCATAAACCATAAAGACCTTGCGCTTGAATTCAACGCAAAAATGATCACAGAAACGTTATCAATGTTGAACATGATCCGGAGATAAGCCAAAATGTAGATTTTTGCCTCTTTGTTTTTATCGTTCTTACCGGCCGAAATTTCCAATTACGTGCTTCCACTGGGCTTCTGAGTGGTTTCAAAAAAACTAACGAGCTCTCCAATTACGCCTTCGAACTAACGCGTCAGGACGACCTGCGCCGCTCGTCAATCAGAATTTGAACAGGCTCAACGTTCGGGCAGAAAGAGATACAGTTGCTACTGTCTTCTTCTCCACGGAGATGATAATGCCGTATCTCTTCTGACGAAACAATTTCGTCTTCTGACCGGATGAAATAAGTAGGTAGTTTTTCTTCGCAGAGTTCCACAAGGTGCGACGTGTTGGAACTGATCCGTAACCGCCAACAACGATTGCAAGATCTGCATCTGTTTCCAGCAATCGCATACACAGCTCCCTGGTTTTCGTACGTTGCATAGCAAAGCGTATCGCTGGTATCAGCAAATCTTTCCGCGATCTTATGCTCTTGCAAATTGTATTTTTTCATCATTACTTCCTTTCAAAAAATCAGCGATCGCCTGCGTGTCGCTGGCGAGCATCGTGGTTTGATTTACGACGCCAATTCTCTGCAGGTCGCGTGACACTTAAAGCCTTCGGAATATTGCCCTGCGAAATCTGGTATAAAACTTTTCAGGATCCGTTGTTGCCCACGATGTAGGCGGACGAAGCAATTGCTTCCTGCATGTCTGTTCACAACAACGGTAGGCGAATGAACGCGCTGTGGCTAAACGTAGCACGTGTCTCCTCATGCTGGGCTTGCCATGAAGAACGATGGAATATTGATTCTTCGCAATGGCCTGGGCTCGGTTCCATAACTTTTTCCACAAAAGGACAGGTGGTATTATATTGCTCAATCTCCACACCGATTCCTTTGAGTTTCGTTCAATTTGCAACGTGGTGCCAAAAGCCGGAACCACTACAATATCTCCGGCGATAAATTTTCAAAAGGGATTAGCGTATTGCCTTTTGTATCCATCAAGGGAATAGTCTTCACACCCCGGTCTCCTCAGGTCATCATTAACCTGTGGATTGTGAATCATTTCACTCAAGCAGATAAATTTTCTTTCTCGGGATTCTCGTCGATGGTTCTAAACGAAATTTCGATTCGCATTCTCAACGCCATAACAAAAACCAAAATGACGGGCCAGGTGAATCTGAACATCGCCAAAATCCAAAAAACTTGGCGAAAAATCTTTCTTAAGCTTATCGCTTTGCCGGCGTTTGTTTTTTATTGCGGTGATCAAAGGGCTGCGGTAAATTACCGGGATATCAAATTTTTTCATCTTTCTCTTTTCGACCTGCAAAGTTACAAAGACCCCGCCTTGATTTCGGATTTTCGATTTTCGATTTGAGATTTAATAAAATATTGGTTTTTACACAGTATTTCAGTAATAAAACCATCATCTTTACTAAGTTGCAGCCTCGCTAAAAACCCGGCTGACCGATAATCATTACTTTTAAACTTCAAACCGAAGAAATCAATATGTCCGATAAACATAAAAACAGTGCTCATCCGAAATGGAGCTATTCGACAAATATTTATGAAGTAAATCTGCGCCAATATACGCTGGAAGGCACTTTTGAAGCTTTCAGCAAAAGTTTGCCCCGGCTAAAAGACATGGGCATCAAAACCTTATGGTTTATGCCAATAACGCCTATCAGCAAAAAAGACAGGCTTGGCCAACTTGGTAGCTATTATGCCGTTGAGGATTACACCGCCACAAACCCGGAATTTGGAAGGCTCGAAGATTTCAAAAAATTGGTCCATGAGGCGCATGAACTGGGATTTAAAGTAATCCTTGATTTTGTTGCGGATCATACTGGAAATGATCACGCATGGACGGTTGATCATCCAAACTTTTATCATTATGAGGAAGATAATACGCTTCACCATCCACATGGATGGAGCGACGTTTCAAAATTGAATTTCGATGTGCCCGAAATGCGGGAAAAACTGATCGACGCTATGAAATTTTGGATAAAGGAATGCGATATCGACGGCTACCGGTGCGATATGGCGCACCTTGTGCCGCTTGACTTTTGGATACAGGCCAAACGAAGACTGGCCAAATGTAAAGACAATCTGTTCTGGCTCGCAGAGTGTGAAGAGCCGGAATATCACCAGGTGTTTGATGCGACATATACATGGCGATGGATGCATGCTTCGGAAGAATTTTATAAACAAAAAATGAATTTACAAAGCCTGCTGACCGTTTTATATAAATCAGTTACTGAGTTTCCATGTAACGCACTTCGCACCTATTTCACCTCTAATCACGACGAGAATAGCTGGAACGGCACAGAATATGAAAAGTATGGGGATGCGGCTCAATTATTCGCAGTGTTTTCATGCACATGGAACGGAATTCCCCTCATCTATTCAGGCCAGGAATTACCCAATAAAAAAAGATTAAAATTCTTTGAAAAAGATGTAATTGAATGGACAGGAAGATATGAATTACATGATTTTTATAAAATCCTGCTTACACTTCACAGCACGAATAAATCACTCCGCGCGGGAGATACGAATGTGCTCACGCAAATTATTTCTCATCCGGATGACCACCAGATTTTTGCTTACCTGCGCAAGCACGAAAAAGATGAAGTGCTGGTTGTTTTAAATTGTAGTGCCGACGGGATCAACTTCCAGGTGAAGAAAGTGTCAGGCGTTTTCCGGAATGTTTTTGGCGGAGATGATATTAATTTCAGCACTGATGATCATGTATATTTAAATGCATGGGGTTATTTGGTTTTTGAAAGAGTTCCCATGCTTTCATAATTTTCTATATTATTGATTTGTTATAAGTAATAAAAAACGGCTATAAAATTTATAGCCGTTTTCTACTTTTTCGCTTATCACAATTATTCTCCAGAATCATCTAACACCAATGGGTATTCGAACGGCTCATTATAACCGGGATAAACACCGGTAATAGTAACCTGACCCTGGGTTCCGATAATGTTTTTTAAGTCATCAACAGATTTTACATCTTTACCATTTGCTTTGGTAATGATAAATCCATCCCGCATTCTTGTTTGATCATTGATGGCACCTTCGTTGATTTTTTTAACGACTACGCCGCCTGTTAAACCTAAATCCTTGGCTTTTTTAGGATCGAGTGTCATCAGGTCTGCGCCAAGCTTATCAACCATTCCGGCTGCTTTTACTATATCATAATTGCCGGCATTATTTTTCAAAGTTACCTGCACAGTATTTTGTGATCCGTTTCTGTCATAAGTGATCTGAACTTTATCTCCTGGTTTGTAATTGCTCAATTGCTCCTGCAATTCTGATCCTGAGCCGATGCTAACACCGTTTACTTTCCTGATAATATCTCCAACTTTGATACCACCTTGAACCGCAGCGCCATCTTTTACCAAATCGGTAATATAAATTCCGTCCGCGCTGCCTGGTATTTTATTTTTTTCTTTTTCCTGATCACTAAGGAGACCTGCGTCAATAAACATCGCGCCTAAGAAGCCTCTTTGAACGCTACCATATTTTACAAGGTCGTTCACCACCTTTTTTACAATATCAACTGGTATTGCGTAAGAGTATCCGTTATAATATCCTGTCGGAGATGCTATTGCCGAATTGATTCCTATTAGCTGGCCATTTGTGTTAATTAACGCACCACCACTGTTACCCATGTTGACAGCGGCATCCGTCTGTAGAAAAGATTCAACCGCCATCGCACGTCCGCCCGTTCTGTCTCTGTTGAGTCCAAGCGCCCTTGATTTTGCGCTGATAATTCCGGCCGTAACTGTCGCATCTAAATTTAAAGGATAGCCGATTGCCAAAACCCATTGGCCAATTTTTGCATCTTTAGAATTTCCGTAAAGCATAAACGGCAAATTCTTGGCATCAATTTTTACAACCGCTAAATCGTACGCAGGATCTGCGCCAATCACTTTCGCTGTATAAGTTTTTCTATCAGCCAGCGTCACATTTACCTCATCAGCACCTGCCACCACGTGATTATTGGTAACAATATATCCATCATCACTAATGATTACCCCTGACCCGGAGGCCATTTGTGGCAACATGCGCTGCCGTCCGCCATTGCCGAAAAATTGATTCAGCATGTCATCATCTCCAAACAAATCTGAGAATGGATTTCTTTGCTGCGGCAAATTATTATTTACCTGTTTAGGATTCGTTTTTGTTTTAATATGAACCACTGTAGGAATCGCTGCTGAAGCTGCCTGTGTAAAATCAACCGGGCCCGCTGACGGAGTTCCGTTGCTATCAAAAAAACCTGCGTATTTGTAATTAGAAGGTATGTTTAGTGCCTGAAAATTAGGATTGGTGCTGTTATGCAGAAATTTATTATACCCGAATATAACAGCGAATGTGGTGATGGCACTTATCACCACGGTTAATAGAATGTTCTTAGTTTTCATTTATTGTAAATTTTATAGTAAAAATTCAGACCCAGCTCAATTCGAAGCCTCAAATCTTATGCCTCAGACAATAAAAGTAAATCAATGTTTAAATTTCCGTTGACCACTTATTACCTTTAACAATAAATTAGATTGCTTTGTAATGAGCCTAAATTTAGTCATCTAATTGCAAAGAATTTGTCAATAATGGCAGGCGGCGCAGAAGTTGTGAAATTATAAAGACAATAAAAATTGCATGGTATCAATTCCGTCGGCGTAGTCAAATAATCCGGGAGTTTGTGTGCTGCCAAAAGGAAGATACCCTTTACCGGCAATACATTGAATATTATCCTGCAAAGCCAAATTATCAAAAACTACATTTTGGCTTTTGTAGACCGAATAATGAAGTTCACTCACGGGTGAAAAAATATTGTCATTCTCTACCAAAATAATACTTTCATTGGTCATGTATAATTTATTATTCATGATCAGCAACGCAAGGTTGTAATCATAATTGTTTTTATATTTCGTTTGTTCAGCGAAATAATCATACTTACGAAAGGCATTTAGCAATGGCACAAAATCATACTCTTCAGGCACAAAGATTTTGGTAACATTTCTGCAACCCAGCCCAAAATACAAGTGTACGTCATCGGCAAGCAAAGACAATTCTTCGGCGCTTTCATCGCCCGACAAAACAGCTACCGAGGTTTTATTGGTCCGGATAATGGATGGGTATTTGCCAAAATAAAAATGAAAATAGCGGGCAGAATTGTTGCTACCTGTCGCGATATAAGCATCGCAATCCTTCAAGAGTGCAGAAATTTTTATCACGCTGGCGACCTTCGGATTCCATTCGCACATTTTTTCAAGAAGATGCGTGAATAAAATTTCATCCTTCTCTGAAAGTTTGATGTGTTGATGATGGCCAACCACAAACGCGCATAAAAAATCATGAAACCCCACCAAAGGAATATTGCCTGCCATGACAATGCCCACTTTTTTAGGAGTGATGTTGTCGTCAATGTGATAATGATCCAACCATGCCATCAGCTTTTCCTGATCGAGAAATTGTGTTGCAATATTTTTTAAAGACAGGTTGATGAATTCCTCCGTGAACCACTTATTTTTTTCATAAGCCCTATGCCTGATGGCCATGAACTGCTCGCTATCGGCCTCAATATATTCTTCCAATTTTTTTATAACCTCTATTCTTTCTGCTAAATTCATTTAGTAAATGATTTGATTATCTGTTTATATTTGTAATAATTTGACGCAGGCAAAATTCGGAAATAATTCTCAGCTTGCAGAACTGCTAAAAACATAGAAATGGCAATTAAAATAACAGATGAATGTATCAATTGCGGCGCGTGCGAACCTGAATGTCCTAATAACGCCATATATGAAGGTGGAGTGGAATGGGCTATCGCGGACGGAACTACTGTAAAAGGTGAAGTGACTTTAATGGATGGATCATCAATAGATTCCGATCAGCGAAATCCGCCCATTGCGACGGATATTTATTTTATCGTTCCTGATAAATGCACAGAGTGCCAGGGCTTCCACGAGGAGCCTCAGTGCGCGGCTGTTTGCCCGGTAGATTGTTGCGTACCGGATGAAATGTACCAGGAAACAATTGAAGAGCTTCTTGCCAAAAAAGATAAAATGCACCTTTAAATTTTTTAAGGCTTCAATGCCTATTATGCAGGTGATATTTCCTGTGGCGGGCGAGGGTATTTCAAATACTTTCGCCCTTTTTTTATAACAATTTTGATCCGATTAGCGTGAAACAAATTCAGGAGTCAATAAAAAAAATCTTTGGGCAAATAAACTCGCCTTCTCCACTAATCCTTCTGAATTTATAAAATTGTAATTTGTAATTCTTATTCCTCAATTATCATTTACTTTGCTACTCAAAAAAGAAAAATCCTTTTCATGAAGAATTTGAATTTCAAAAAGCTGCTTCCGCATATCGTAGCTGTAGTTATTTTTTTAATTGTGGCAGTGGTTTATTGCAAACCGGCTTTGCAGGGCAAGGTAGTCAGCCAGCATGATGTACAGGGATGGCGCGGCATGAGCCAGCAATCTGTTGAGTTTAAAGAAAAATATGGCCACTACCCTCTCTGGTCCAATAGCATGTTCAGCGGTATGCCTGCTTACCAGATTGCTTTGGATGCAAGAAATAATATTTCTGTAGGATATATTCAATCCATTCTTACACTAGGGCTTCCCATACCTATTAGTTTTTTCTTCCTGGCCTGCATTTGCTTTTATTTTTTATGTGTCGTCGCTGGTGCTAATCCATGGGTCAGTATTTTGGGCGGATTGGCCTATGCCTATTCGACCTTTGATCCTATCATCATTGCCGTGGGACACAACACGCAAATGATCTCGATTGGCTATGCACCAGCAGTTTTAGCCGGTCTGCTTCTTCTTTTTCAAAAAAAATATTGGTATGGCTTCGGAATCACAGCGTTGTTTTCCGCGTTGTTGATCATGCAAAACCATGTTCAGATCGTTTACTATACTTTAATAATGGCCGCTATTTTGACGATTGCATTTTTGGTCAAAAGCTATAAAGAAAAAGAAATGTCTGTGGCGATCAAAGGTGCTGCATTAGGGCTTTTGGCTGGAATTATTGGCCTGGCCTGCAGTGCAGTAACCATGATGCCTACTTATGAATATGCGAAAGAAAGCATGCGCGGCGGAAGATCGGAATTGACCACCGGTGCCAAAGACATCAAAACAAAAGGCGGCCTTGATAAGGATTATGCTTTTCGTTATAGCTTTGGTTTTGGAGAAACGCTTACATTCATGGTTCCGGGATTGTATGGAGGCAGCAATGGTGGCGACGAATACAAGGCTCCGACGAAATTCACTGATAAGTTTTCAGAATTAGGCGTTCCGGAAGAACAAGCGATCCAATACGAAAATGGGTCTTCCTATTGGGGCGACCAGCCATTAACTTCAGGCCCTGTTTATCTTGGCGCCATTGTATGCCTGTTGTTTATTTTTGGAATGGTTTATTTAAAATCCTGGCATAAGTGGTGGCTCCTTGCCGCAAGCGTATTGGGCGTTGTACTGGCCTGGGGCGCCAACTTAAAAGGATTCAATTATTTCCTGTTTGATTATCTCCCGTTCTATAGCAAATTTCGGGCGCCGACGATGGCATTGGTAATTCCGCAATTATGCTTTCCTTTAGTGGGTGTTCTTGCCCTAAGCAAATTAGCTTTCCATGATTTTAATCTAACAGAAGCATGGAAAAAATTAAAATTGACTGCCATTATCACAGGTGCTATTTTGGTCTTACTTGTAGGTTTTTATATGACCGCTTCATTTAGTGGCGCAAGTGACAAAGGGTTTAGAGATAACATCAAACAAAATGTCCTTCACCAGGTGCCTGCGGGCCAGCAAGCCCCTCCACAACTGGAGCAACAGGCCGAACAAATAAGCCGGGGCGTGATCACCGCATTACAATCCGATAGAAAATCTTTGATGGGCGGCGATCTTCTGAGAAGCTTTATCCTGATCGCTTTGGCAACCGTATTATTAGGTTTATTTATCAAAAAGAAAATCACAGCGACCATCCTGATAGCGTCTTTGATTTTTCTAAATGGCTTTGACCTGCTGGGTGTGGCACAGCGATATTTAAACACAGAAAAATTTGTTGATGAAGGAGATTTCGAATCTGCTTTTACGCCAACAGAAGCTGATCTCCAAATAATGAAAGATCCCGATCATGCGAATTTCAGGGTGTTCAATCAAACTGTTGATGTATTCAATGACGCGTCTACTTCGTTTCATCATAATTCTGTTGGCGGCTATCATCCTGCGAAGCTCGATCTCTATAACGATATTATCGCCAATCAATTGAGCAAAGGAAATATGGCTGTATTTAACATGCTAAATACCAAATATTTCATCACACAAAATCCTCAGAATGGTAAGCCGATGGCGCAATTGAATCCAAATGCTTTTGGAAACGTGTGGCTGGCAAAAGGAATAAAATATGTGAACACTGCCAATGAAGAAATGGCCGCTTTGGATAATACTGATCTGAAAGATACCGCCGTCGTAGAAAACAAATTTAAGGCGCAAATAAAACAATCCCCGGTCCCTGATTCTGCAGCATTCATTAAGCTTGAATCAGAATCTGAATGATAAAATCGATTATACATTTCACAGTACAACGCCTCAATTTGCGGTGTTTAGTGAAGTATATTATCCATTGGGATGGGATGTATATATTGATGGCCAAAAAGCGGACTATTTAAAAACAGACTACGTGTTACGTGGAATGTATATTCCAGCCGGCGATCATAAAATCGAATTCAGATTTGAACCTAAATCATTTACCACCGGCAGAATGATTAGCATAATTGCCAATATATTGGTATTTCTTGTTTTGATCGGTGCGATTATTTTTTATGCAAATAAAAAAAGAAAGCCGGACGCGCATGTGTTGTAATTGAAATATCGCGAGACCTCCCGGTTTTCAAAACCTGGGAGGTTCTGAAACCTCGGAGGCCTTCAAAAGAAATAAAACTTTATGGTTATAGGAAACGGAATGATTGCAAACAGGTTTATCAATTATAAAAACGATGAAGGCACCATCATTTTTGCATCGGGAGTTTCCAATTCAAAAGATACCGCTGAAAACAATTTTCAAAGAGAATTTGAATTACTTGATAAAACGATAAAAGAGCATCCAGACAAGATTTTGGTTTATTTCAGTACATGCAGTATTGAAGATGAAGATCTGCAGGATGCACCTTATGTAATCCATAAAAAAGCCGTTGAAAAATTTATCAGGCAAAATTTAAAAAGCTATTATCTCTTCAGAATCTCAAATCTTGCAGGAGTGTCTAATAATCCGTACACGCTTCTCAACTATTTTATTTTTAATATTCTTCAAAACAATACTTTAACTGTTTGGAAAAATGCCTACAGAAATATTATTGGAATTGATGACATGTATGCAATTGCTGATTACATTTTGAAGGAAAAAAAATTATTAAATACCACCATAAATATTGCGAATCCTCAAAATTATTCCGTGCCATTTATCATCAGCCGCATTGAAGAGCATCTTTATAAAAAAGCGCTCTGCAATGAAATTGAAAAAGGAGATAATTACCATATTGACGTTTCTATCATTGAGCCGGTTATTAAAAAGCTGGGCATTGATTTCAATGATGATTACCTTGCTTCATTATTAAAAAAATATTATCATTCAAAGTGACTTACCGGACAGCCATCCTTAAACGCAATTTAGAAGGCATACTCATGTATCCTTTTGTTTTGCTCGGGAAATTAATGTCGCCGCTCTTTCCGTTAAACAAAGAACATAAAATATTTCTTTTTTCGCCTTCTGCAGATATCGGCGGTTCGGTGCAGGTTAATATTGATTTATGTTCATGCTTTTCCGATCAGTCTCCGCTGGTTATTTTTTCAAAGAAACCAAAGAACAATGAGTTTCTTCCGCTGTTTAACATTAAAGGTGTAACTACAATAGATCTGCATCAAAAGGTTGATAATAAGTTATACCATTTTGTAAATTTTTTTTATCGCGGCGTAGTCGCATCATGGATCAATAAAACTGACAATCCCATTGTGCTTGGCGGCGAAAGTTTATTTTTCTACAAAGTACTTCCTCATATTAAAAAAGAGGCAAAACGCATCGACATTTGTCACCTGAATACCTGGTTCAATTATTCGCAGGCGTTTATTAATGATTTGGATGCAAGGATCTTCAGCACTGCAAAACTTAAAAGAGATGCAGAGGAACTATATAAGAAAAATCATCTGCCCGCTGAATATTATTCAAGATTGTTTTTTATAGACAACAAGGTGACTATTCCTGAGCATTCACAAAAAATAAATGAAACTTTAGAAGTGGTTTTTAT
Organism: uncultured Chitinophagaceae bacterium; assembly: GCA_963706775.1. Lineage (GTDB taxonomy): Bacteria > Bacteroidota > Bacteroidia > Chitinophagales > Chitinophagaceae > Ginsengibacter. The sequence goes on along the minus strand of CAVPNF010000010.1, from coordinate 10,008 downwards.
TGGAAGAGGAGCTCCGCAAAAAAGAGTGCACATTATTGCCGCCATCGCAAAAAAAATGAACGAAATGAAAATGAAAATTCATTTTTCATTTGTCGGTGATGTGGATAAAATAATTAACCCGATTGAATATCCATATTGCACTTTTTATGGAAACATAAAAGATAGAAACAAGATGGAAGACATTTATAAAATTCAGATGTTTTGTTATTAACATCGGCTTACGAAGGATTGCCAATAGCAGTTATGGAAATGATGGCCCACGGAAAGGCGGTGGTTTCAACCGCTGTTGATGGCATTCCGGATTATATTTCCCATGGTGAAAACGGATTTTTAATAAATAATGATTCAGACGAAAACAAAATAATTGAAGAGGGATTATCGATATTAAGCAAACTTGCGCATGATAAAATTCTCTTAACAGAAGTTGGCCAAAAGAGCCGCCTTTACGCAGAGCAACATTTCAGCGGCAAAACTTTTTGCGAAAATTATTCCGGCGTTCTATTCAGATAAGTCAAAATGTAGAAATTTGATATTTTATTCTTACCGATGAAGCAAAATAGAAAGATATGCCTCTTCAAACTTTTTTAAAAAGGCTTACAAAATAATTTCCTGACATCAATATCTTTGAAACCAGTCCATTTTTCAAAAAGCCTCGCGGCATTCTTTTTTGAAAATGGATCATTTGCCTAAGAAAAGGATGCAATTGCGAATCATAATACTTTTTAACCATTGATTCATCAGTGATTTCAAGATTTCTGTATAAGCGCCAATAATGATCGTAAACAAACAAGTTTCTCAAAATATCGAAGCCGCTTTTTTCGATCAACAGATGATTTTCAGGAATTTCAACATCAGGATTCCGGAAAGTGTATTTAGTAACCTGGTCTTCGTTTACACCCACATTAACCAAAACTTGATCTATGTAAAAAAACGTCTTTATCGTTTTTAAAACCCGCATATAATATTCAAAATCTACTACCCATTTAAAATTATTATCGTAATACAAGCCAATATCTCTCTTGATCAGAGTACAACTTGGGTTGCCCACATATTGTTTTTTAAAAAGATTTAGCGCACTTCGCTTTAGCATGAAATGACCGATATTATTCAAACGTACTGTTTCTGATTTTCTATTGGTATCAAAAACATTATTATAAGCTGAAAAGAAAAAAGAGCAATTGGGATGAGCCTTTGTAGCCGTGTAAAACTTCTGCAATGAATCCTCATCAACAAACCAATCATCATCATGCATTAATTTGATCCACGTTCCGCTCGCTTTGCGGATAGCTTCATTCCAGTTTTCAGGAGTTCCTAATACTTGATGATTTTTGAAATATTGAATCCCCGGAAGGCCGGTAAAATTTCTCACAAATGTTTCAACCGTATCATCCGGGCTGTCGTCCGTTATTAATACCTCATAATCATTAAATGTCTGAATTGAAATAGAGTGAAGGAGTTTTTGTAAATAATCAATGCGCTTATATGCAGGAATACAAATGGAGATTAATGGAGAATTGCTCATCAATTTTAAATTATCTTGATTTGATACAAAGATTTGTAGAAAAAATTTCTTTGATCCAAATTTTTTAACAGGTTTGGCAATCGCCGATTTTTAATTGCACAAGTTAAGTTTCACAATTTTCCTAATTTCGACAAAAATCAGATTATTGAATCCATGAGTCAAACAAATAGCCGTACTAATTCTCCCGGCAAAGCGGTCATTCGAAGAATAAAATCTTTATTTAGAAAAAATCCTGACAGGCTTCTTAAAAAAATAAGGGGAATAGTACACGTTGGAGCCAATACCGGGCAGGAGATTCAACTTTATGCAAAACATGGATTATCCGTTATTTGGATTGAACCAATTCCGGAAGTATTTGATTCGCTGGAAGCCAACCTTAACGGTGTTCAAAAACAGATTGCGATCAAGGCACTCGTCACGGATGTTGACAATGCAGAGTATGAATTTCATCTTGCTAATAATAATGGCGCTTCCTCATCAATTTTAGAATTAAATCTCCATCAGGATATATGGCCTGATGTTTCTTTCAAAAAAACAATCAAACTATATAGCAAGACATTATCATCCTTAATGAACGATAACAATATTAATGTGGCCGAATATGACATGTTGGTTATGGACACGCAAGGATCCGAATTGTTAGTTCTTAAGGGAGCGCTCCCTATCCTTCAGAATTTTGCATACATCAAAACGGAAGTGCCCGATTTCGAATCTTATAAGGATTGCTGCCAATTAAGCGATTTGCAATTATTCCTTAATCAACATGGATTTGTAGAATTTTCCCGGCATCAGTTTGCTACTCATCCCTCCGGTGGAAAATATTATGACATTGTTTATAAAAAGAAAGAAATTTAAAGACATTTCATTCTGAGCTTTAAGCGAAGATTAATCACGGAACGCGAATATGTTTAGCAACATATCGTAATCGCCAATTTTCTCTTTATCCCAAAATGGTTTTGCGTAAACAACGTTTCCCTCTTTGATGTAATATTTAAAATCATTTTGCACGAGAATTTCCAGAATTTCATTCAACTTAAACATCTCATCATACTTTCCATGATATTCGACAAAAAGATTTTTCACATTTCTTAAATTATCAGAACAGTCTTTTAATACGGGCAATTCAGCACCTTCGATATCGATCTTCAAAAAATCGATCTCTTCATTCAGAAGATCGTTCAGTCTAACGCATCTCACGTTATTTTTTTCGAGAACTCCATCTTCACCAGTTTCAATTCTACTTGACATATTACCGGCAGAATTAAAAGAGATATTTCCATTACTCGTCCAAATTGCCGCATTAACAACATTAGTGTCCGAAAAATTCCAGCTATCAAGGTTTTGCTTCAATATCGAATAATTTGAATTATCAGGCTCAAATCCGGTTACAATAGAATTTGGATAATTAACCTTAAAATAAAGGATGCTTGTTCCTATATAGGACCCGCAATCTATTATTTTCGGCCTGGCGTTAGTTGTCCTGAATTTATAAAATTCATTAATAAACAATTCTTCTATCGACATCAGAAAAGTAGGAGCATCTCTAAAGGCTACTTTATATTTCTTCTTATACAGATGATATTTTAGACTTGTATCGCTGGTCTGATGTTTTAAAATTTTTTCTTTCGCCCAGCCAATATTAAAAGTACTAAACGGGCGATAAAACATTTTTTTTAATCGATGGATAACTCCACTGCTAAGATTCAACAACACATTTGGCATGAGAATATTTTAAATCAAAAATAAAATCGTTTCTTTTATAAAAAACAAAAAAGATTATCGCTTTCTTATTTAACTAGTTTTGCCGCAAGAAGATTATTGCCCAGAGCGACACTTGGGCGATAACGTATTTAAAATTTATATTGCAAGAATATTTTTAATTAAAAATTATCTATGGATGTGGTTGTTATTTTCAATGGCTTGGGCAATCAAATGTCGCAGTACGCATTTTATCTGGAGAAGAAAAAAATTTCCAAATCAACAAGATTTCTATTTTCAAAAAAATCAAAAAATATTCATAATGGCTTTGAACTCGAAAAAGTGTTCGGTATTAAGCATCACGATGCTTTATTTAATAAATTGCTATATCTGATCTACATAACGCTTAGCTATGAAAAATTTGGCTTCATTTCAAAACCTTTTATAACCCTTTTAAATTTGATCGGCATACGGATTGTGAATGAAAATGATGATTATGATTTTAATCCAGACTACTTAAAATCTTCACGCGGTATAAAATTTTATGTTGGCGGATGGCATTCTGAAAAGTACTTCGCAGACATAAAAGACACGATTCAAAAAGTGTTTCAATTTAATCCAGACAAGATAGATGCGCAAAACTTTGAAGTCATCTCCAAAATAAAAAATACAACGAGTGTATCTGTTCATATAAGAAGAGGTGATTTTTTGGATGCCAATAATTATAAAAAATTTGGTGCAGTATGCTCCAGAGAATATTTTCTTGCAGCTATCGAAAAAATCAGGTCTCTTGTTAAAGATCCGCATTTCTTTTTTTTCACGAACGATCATACGTGGGTTACAGAAAATTTTAAAAGTCCTGATTTCACTATGGTTAATATTAATTTTTCTGACAACAGCTGGAAAGACATGTTTTTGATTTCAAATTGCGAACATCATATTAACTCTAACGGGTCTTTCAGCTGGTGGTCAGCGTGGCTAAATAAAAATGAAAATAAAATTGTGATTGTTCCGAAAAATTTCATGGTAAACAGATATTTTAAAGACATTTATCCCGATAACTGGATTCAACTGGAGGAATCTAATTAACTTTTTAGCCAAATAAATTCAATGGAAAACAAATCTTTTATTAAAAACATTTCGGCGGGTATAACATCGAAAGCCACGTCCTTATTGAATAATCCGTACAAAAAAGTCAATCTAAATTGGTTTTCTTTAAAATACCTAAAGCATCTCCCGGCAAATAAAATTCATTCGCACCAATTACTTCGCCACAAAACTTTTTTTCATGGTGGGCCTGAATATCTTCATGGGTTACGGGAAATTTTCTTAGATGATATTTACCACCAGCAACTTCCGGAAAACGCTTTTATACTTGATTGCGGCGCACATATTGGACTAAGTGTAATTTATCTGAAAAATATTTGTCCGTCAGCGCGCATCGTTTGTTTTGAACCGGATGGGGAAAATTTTGGTCTTCTGAAAAAGAACATTCAATCTCATGAACTCAAAAATATAGAAGCGAAAAACGAAGCAGTATGGAACGAAAATACATCGCTGCATTTTATACAGGAAGGCAACATGGGAAGTAAGATTGGAGAAGGTTCTTCGGACAATACGGTTACCGTAAAAGCGACGAGATTGAAGGACTATATAACCCAAAAAGTAGATTTTTTGAAACTGGATATTGAGGGTGCCGAATACAAAGTCTTAAAAGATATAGCCGCCAACCTGGGCTTTGTGAGCAATATGTTTATCGAATATCACGGAAGCTTTGCTCAGAATAACGAGTTAGTTGACATCTTTGAGACCATCAATAAAGCAGGATTTAAATTCTATATCAAAGAAGCTGCTTCTGTTTACGATCAACCTTTTTTGCCTAAAAAAACATCAGGAGAATATGATGTTCAACTGAATATTTTTTGCTTTAAAAACAAAGACTGATTGCTATTCTTTTCTAAAAACAAATTCAATCCTTCCTTTTTAGCGTCATCCAATTTAAAGCCGATGCAATCTGTATAATAATGATGCAGATCAAACGTGTCATAAGGATTGGCTTCCACCACTTCCTCTATTTTATTTAATCCGAAAGAATTTGCTTCGTTGAACGAGTCAATAAAATCATCTCCTAATTTCTTATTGCTGATCCAGGCGGCAAACACAAAAGACAAACCGGTAAACTTTTTCCATTCTAATCCCAGATCATAAATGAACGGAGAAATTTTCCTTTGCTGCAAAGCTCGATCCCCAATGACGAGCGCTGCTGTTGTTCCTGATATTTTTGATTGGTAATCGCCCGATGTTTCTTCAAAAACCACATCTATTTTCCAATACTCTTTGATCAAAACTTTGAGCAGCGCCACAGAACTTCTGCTTTGATAATCGAGTAATACCTTCTCTACCTTTTCCAACGAAACTTCGCTAAAAAGACAAACACTTGCCACTTCGCCATCGCACCCGATACAATAATCTGAAATGATATGAAATTCTTTCATTTTAGGAATTATTGCTACCGGTACCAACCCAACATCAATTTTATTTTCCAAAAGCATAGAAGCAACTTTTGAAGGATAATCAATCAAAAGATCGATTTCATTTTTCATCATTCCCTTTTCAAACCCATAGATCAATGGTTTAGTATTTAAATAACTAACGGCCCCAACTCTTATTTTTGTTTGCACAGATTACTTTAATTTTGGCGCAAATTTAAGGCACAAGGCTGAAAGCCCAATGCCAAAGGCCCAAGGCTTAATGCCTGTTTCGACAACTATAACAAGACTTTTAACAAGATAATACATGCAACTTCAACCTTTAACTGCTATTTCTCCAATTGACGGACGTTACCGTAACCAACTTGAGCATTTGGATAATTATTTTTCTGAATTTGCATTAATAAAATACCGGGTAAAAGTAGAAGTGGAATATTTTCTGTTCCTGGCAGAAAGAAAATTTTTTAAGATCACGCCGCAATTAAAAAAGCAATTGCAGAATATTGAAAAAGATTTTTCAATTGAAGATGCGGAAACTATAAAGGCTACGGAAAAAATCACCAACCACGATGTAAAAGCCGTGGAGTATTTTTTAAAGGGGAAATTAAAATCAGCCGGCGGCGAAGACCTGCAGGAATGGATTCATTTTGGATTAACCTCGCAGGATATCAACAATACGGCCCTTCCGCTTTTGTGGAAAGACGCCATAGAGCACGACTATTTGCCCGCTGTTATTAACCTGCAGCATGAGCTAACTCAACTTGCAAAAAAATGGAAAGATGTGCCGATGCTCGCCAAAACTCATGGCCAGCCTGCTTCTCCTACAAAATTAGGCAAGGAAATAATGGTTTTTGTAGAAAGACTGGACAATCAAATTCAGCAATTCAGCTATATTCCTTTCACCGGAAAATTCGGTGGGGCTACAGGGAATTTCAATGCGCATTATGCCGCTTTTCCAAAAGTAAAATGGCATGAGTTTGCTAATAAGTTTCTTGAAACGAAACTTCATATCCAGCGTCAGCAGTACACTACACAAATAGAGCATTATGATTTACTGGCCGCTCATTTTGACAACATTAAAAGGATCAATACCATTCTCATTGATCTCTGCCGTGATGTGTGGACTTATATCAGCATGGATTATTTTAAGCAAACCATCAAAAAAAATGAAGTGGGCAGCAGCGCCATGCCGCATAAAGTGAACCCAATTGATTTTGAAAATGCGGAAGGGAACCTGGGGATCGCCAACGCATTATTAGAACATCTTTCTGCCAAGCTACCGATATCGCGTCTGCAAAGAGATTTAACCGATTCAACCGTAATCAGGAACATTGGTGTACCAATAGCACATACATTTCTCGCCATCAACTCTGCATCAAAAGGTCTTAAAAAACTAATACTTAATCCTGAAAAGATAAATGCAGATCTCGAGGATAACTGGGCCGTAGTCGCTGAAGCGATTCAAACAATTTTAAGAAGGGAAAATTATCCCAGTCCGTATGAGGCTTTAAAAAATCTTACCCGCAGCAACGAAAAGATCACCAAACAAAGCCTGCATCAATTTATCGACTCGCTAAAAATAAATGCTGCTATAAAAAAGGAATTAAAATCTTACACTCCTTATAATTATACAGGTTTTTGTGATTTTTAATAAAAAATACTACCTTGTTTCAGATTAGATTATATACTGATTTGTACCAAGCTTATGAGGCGAATTGTCTGCTCCATTCTTATTTTATTTTCAAATTTTTCCTTTGGCCAAAATTGTGATAATTGGCTGGCCACGCCAAATTATATTTCAGCAGTAAATATTGGCAAACTAAATGTGACCGGAAACCAAATTACGGTAGAGGCTGCCATTTATCAAACAGCGGTAAATCCGGTTTTTGGAACTGGTGATATTGTATCTAAACATATTGATCCCAGTGATGATAATTATTTGTTGCGCCCCGACAATTGCAGTATCACAACAACAAATGGATTCTATGAAACTGCAGATATTTGTAAGGTAGAAAATAATAAAATCTATCACGTAGCAATGGTATATGATGGCAATTATCTAAGATTTTACAGAAATGGATTTTTAATGAGTGAAATCGCTGCAACGGGAAACTTAATTCAAAATAATCAGGATACGAGAATCGGATATTATGCCTACCAGTGGTGGAACCAGCAATTTTTTGGATACATCAATGAAGTGCGGATCTGGAATATTGCAAGAACTGCCGCGGAGATCAAGGCATACATGAACACTTCCTTGCCCAACCCCACAACTCAATCCGGATTGTTGGCCTACTACACTTTCGATAATTTGATAAATAAACAAGGAAATCCGAGTTGGAATGGCACTTTAGCTGGAAATGCGGCTATTAATCAAAAACTTCCTACCTGTAATTTTGTGGCCGATTCTTGTAATATCAAACCGTTAACGAGCATTATTATTAATGATTATATTGAAGTAACCGATTATAAAATCTGCGACAATGAACTAATTGTGAAAGATGCTACGAAATACAATCCAGGGGATACAGTCCTAATCATACAAATGAAAGGAGCTGATATTGACTTAAGCAACGGAGCGAATTTTGGAAACATCAATGATTACAAAAATGCCGGTAATTATGAAATGAACATTATCAAAAAGAAAAATGGTAATGCTTTATCTCTTGTGAATAATTTGGAAAGACAATATGACATTCCCAACGGAAAAGTGCAGTTAATAAGAGTTCCCTACTATACAACCGCAAATATAACGTCTACGCTTACATGCTTACCGTGGGATGGAAGTAAAGGAGGGGTTGTGGTACTAAACGCCAGGGATGCGATCAATTTGTCTGCGGATATCGATGTTTCTGGCAGAGGATTCAGTGGCGGTCGAAGTCCTAATCCAAACACAACCACTTTATATTGCAATTACAATGATTTCTTTTACCCTGCGAATACAGCAGGGGCCGCCGCCAAAGGTGAATCAATCAGTGTGATCAACTCCAATGTTGCCTGGGGAAAAGGCTCTCCGGCCAATGGCGGCGGGGGCGGCAATGGGCATAATTCCGGCGGCGGCGGTGGCTCTAATGGTGGATTCGGGGGTTTTGGAGGCTATCAATTAGATGCTTGCGGTGGATCTGCCACAGATAATCGTGGCTTGGGTGGTAAAAAGCTTCCCTATTCGAATATGGCTAATAAAATTTTTCTTGGCGGGGGCGGAGGATCCGGTCAAACAGACAATGCGGGAGGAACAGACATGAACGGCGCCAATGGAGGAGGAATCATTATCATTAAATCTCCAATAATCAACAATGCCGGTTATAAAATAATTGCCAAAGGCGCTGATGTAATGAATTGCAATCTTTCATCGATGAATCTTTGTCATGATGGAAATGGCGGCGGTGGCGCAGGTGGAACTGTATTAATTGAATCAAATAATGCCACTTCCGCTACTCTGATTGACATTAGCGGCGGCAAAGGAGGAGACCTAACAGTTTACTATTTACCAAACGCATCACACATCGGGCCCGGCGGCGGTGGCGGCGCAGGCACGTTTTGGACCAGCAACCCAACGCTTCCGGCAAACATTACGGTTAATAAAACAGGGGGCAAAAATGGAGTGATCATTCCGGATGGCAACAATCCTTATGGAACCACCGCAGGTGAGGATGGAATCAATATATTTAATTTGAAAATTCCTGTTGACAATAATTTATTCCAAAAAAGCATCGATTCAGTAAAGATCAATTCCAATATTCATAATTGCATCCAGGTAGATTTTAATGGATTGCCATTTCCTCAACCCTCCCAAATCACAAACTGGAACTGGAGTTTTGGAGATGGCACTAACGGTAATTCTCAAAATACAACTCATACTTATTCAACATCAGCAACTCACAATGTAAAACTTGTTGTAAGTGATGTCAATGGCTGCAAAGACAGTATCACAACCCCCGTAATCACTACAGACATCAAGATTACAAAAAAAGCGGATACCAGTTTATGTGGAACCTCGCCGGTAAAAATATTTGCTGCAGGCGGCTCCATTTATTCATGGACGCCGACACTTGGACTGGATAATCCTAATATCGCCAATCCCCTGGCGACTCCGTTGGTTTCGACGAAATACTACGTTACTGTTAGCAATGCAGCAGGATGTGTAAAGAAAGATTCGGTTAGCATATTAGTAAAAAGCATTCCTGTGATCTTAAAATCGAACGACACTACTATATGCAAAAATGTACAAATTCCGCTTTCGGCAAGTGGCGGTATTTTTTATAGCTGGAGTCCCGCCACAGGATTAACCAATACAGG
>CAVPNF010000009.1:0-171747 GCA_963706775.1 uncultured Chitinophagaceae bacterium | reverse complement strand
TATCCATAGAATGGCAGCCTTCTTCCGAGATGGCATCAACGAAATACCTGCCTGCGGTTTTTACAATTATGAAAGGATCGCGCGAACCATTGCTCCAGGTATAAGATGAAAAATAATTGCCCGCCTTAAAAATCACACTATCTCCCAAACAAAAACTGGTATCCCTTCCAAGATTGATCGGCATGGAATGATTTACTTTCACATACACCGTATCATACGCGAAGCAGCCGCGCGTTTTCTCCGCTTTTACGGTATAAACCGTATCGGCTAAAGGATTGGCAATTACATCAGGCGAAGTAGTGGAACTAAGATGATAATCCGGTAGCCATTTATAATTCAGGAAACCGGGAGTGGCATGTAATTGAATGGTATCGTTATTGCATTTTGTTCGGTTGAATCCCGCATCGAAAGAAATTGGCGGGTGCGGATTCACCAGGATGGTATCACTGTACATTCCACCACAGGCATCGGTGGTTGTCACAAAATATTTACCGGCTTGTATAACCATGAAAACAGAATCTGTTGAACCGTTTTGCCACAGATAAGAAGAAAATCCTTTTCGCGCATTTAGTAAGATCGTGTTTCCTGTGCATATTGTCGTATCAGGGCCTAAGTCAAGCACCGGTACGGATGATGTTATGTGAATCTGCAGGGTGTCACTAATTAATTTACATCCCGATAATGTGGCCACTAACGTATAAGTTCCTGTGCCGGGAAACCTGACAGAAAGCGTGCTGTCATTCAAGATCGTTTGAACGGCTAAGTCATTATTGATCGCCCAGGTAACAGTTGCAGTACACTCTTTATTTCTCCTGGCAATAAATTGTGCCGTATTCGTATTACATAAATCGGTTTTACCTATGATAGCAACCGTATTGCAGGTACTTGTATTTTGGCAAACCTCAACCAAATCATACGTGTAATCTGAAACCAGCATTGGCGTTGGCAAAAGAGTAATGAAAGAAGTATCAACCGGTATCATGGAAGAAACGCTTTTTTCAAAATCAACATTTGTTATGCTCAATGGAAAATCGGAAGACGGACAATTGAATAGTTTTCCCATTTTATCAGTTCTCGACAATAACAAAGGCCAGCTACTGCCCGCGGTTGCTATAGGAATCCCGAAACCTAACAGCGTTAATCCTTCCGGCATATTGCAATACACTTTCGGCCTGTATTTTATCGAGCTATTAAAAATGCTCCACTCCACCTGGTCGTCTTTGCTCATAGCAAAGGAGTAGCTTCCGGCAGTGGTTTCGTCTCCCCATGCGCAATAATAGCTGCCATCTGGTTCCACCGCTAAAACAGGTACCACATTTTGCCAAAGTTCATTCAGATCGTAAGATTTGATCACATTCAGGTTGTTATCCAGGCGCATGATAAGTGAATGAGGAGAGTAAAGGGGGGCATATCTTCTTCCGAGAACTATATACCCGTTCTGATACTTATAAATTTTATCTAAAAAAGTGGGGTTGTATGCATTTTTATAGGCATTGGTGCTAAGGACATTGCCGCTCACTCCATCAAAGCAAAGAATGGTAGCTACACCGTCCATCCAACCCGGAACAAAGACCTTATTGTCCAATACATCCATCGTAAAAAAGTTACAATCATAGTGGAGGATAGATCGGGTCCATACAATCGTAGACAGATCAGGAGACAGGCAAGCAACCGCGTAAGCATTGCCACTAGATGCTGTCTGATCCTTTAAAAGTACTATTTTTTTATTATCCGCAAGCACGCCAATGCTTATGCAATACATGCCGGGATAAACATTATTCATCAACTTTGACGTCAATACATTGCCGCCTGCATCTAACAACCCAATACCGGAACCATCTGTGCTAACGAAATAATTTCCACTGCTATCCATCGTGGCAAAAGCAAAACCTGTGTAACCGGCAATTTCAGGACATTGATATTGTTTATCCCAGGTAGGGTTCCCATTCACATCAGTTGTATGCAGCACCAGGTGAAAGTTCCTTGATTCGCCGAAATAAAGTCCCCCGGAATTAAGGCGCCCCAAAGAATATCCTACACCACTGCCTTCGGACTCATAACTTTTTACGAATTGAGAAACAGTACAGGATTGCGCGCCCGCATTCATAGAAAATATAAGACAAATGAGAAGATAGAGCAGGCATGAAAAGACGGCGCGCGATTTTGCAGGGATTGGTTTGTTTTCTAAATCAGGGTTTGTCATTAGCAGTTAAAGCCGGAAAATTAATCAAAAATTGGAATAACTGAGTCTAAACGAGATTTCGGAGTTGTTATTTGATTTTCTTAAAAAGCTACGCAAAGTCTAACTGCCTGCGGCCAGGTCTTTTTTTTGTTTTTTCAATCGGCGTTTTTAAAAAACCAAGGAGACCATTTTTTATTTGTCCAAGTCCTTTAATTTTTTTCTTCACCAATTTGACGTTTTTGATGTGACAAAGCCGATTTAAAACAGAACAGTTTTCCAGGCCTCACTTCCTGCAAACTGTTTGATAGTTTCATTTCTTTTGATCAAAAGACCGGTCAAATATTTTTTGAGAACTATCATGTCAACCAACTTTCCTAACAATCCTAAAGGAGACTGGAAGCAAAAATTATCCGTCATAATAGTTTCATTTCCATCTTTTGCAAAGTAATGATCATGCTTCATGAATTTAAAAGTCCCGTTTATTTGTTCATCCCTAAAATGAGTGGGAGAATCGAACCGGGTAATTTTTGTAGATAATCTTTGCCTGATTCCAAAATGCACAGCTTCCCAGGTGACAAATTCGTTTAAGCCAATAAGTCCGCCAGTGCAACCCGCAATAGCAGTTTCATTGGTGTGCGCGGTAGAAATTTTATGTAAGTCGATACTTCTTGCCAGGTCAAAGCAGATTTGTATTTCATTCTTTATTCTTGTTATTAAAATGATTTCTGCCATTCATGGATATTTTGCTTATTAGAAGATGACACTTATGAACAGGCTGTTATTCGTTCAATGGTTGGTAAAAAAGAAGAAGGGCTGTTGACCTATACACTGAAGTATTATTTTAGCTGCCATTTCCCATAAAGTTTATATTTTATATCCTGATTTGAGCCGAAACATATTAAACTGTCAGAAAGTCTTTTGTTTAAATTTAGCAAGTCAAATAGCCTCACCTCGTGCTGTTGATAAATATCATTTCCGCTAATCTCTACAAAAAAAGATGGATCGGTCCACCATGAATTAAATTCACTTATTGTAACAGAAAGAGGTTTTCTCCTATATGGAAAATCGCGAACCAATACAGAATCTTCAAAAAAAGTGGTTGGAGGAGGACCTGCATAAGAAGATGGATAGAACTTCCAAAATTTTACGCTCACTTTGGCATTAGGATCATAAGAATTTCCATTTTCTCCTAAATTAATTTCCATTCCATTTATTACGAAGGCATTAATATAATATCGCTCGATCACAGTATTAAATATAGTTATTGAATCCAATGGCTTCGAAATAGTAAACGAATGAGGCTTATTAAATTCTACAAATTTTTCATGATTGTATGCATTGAATATTTTCAGATAATATGTCCCTGGCTTTATGCTGTCATACTCTAAAGTCTCACGATAAAGATTATTGTTGCCCTCCAGGGTGGGGTCCAGCAAACTACTATCAGGCAAATAATTTTTTTTACCAGTCATCTCATATGGTGTAGAAAAATAATTGTCGAACTCGCTTTGGTTCTTGTAAAACTCAAAAATCAAATTGTCGTGCCATGATGGATTACCATACCAGCTGGAATATTTGTTTATAATCATTGAAGTGAATAGTCTTGTCTCAGGTTCTGGCTCTCTGGTTTTCTCTTTTTTACAGCTTATTAAAAAAAGTGTCATTAAAAAGATTAAAACTTTCGGTAGATAATAATTATTTTTCATTCTCATTTTTTATTGACTTACCCCCTGATTCTAGCGCGATTTCAAGTCTTTCATTAAGTCCTGGTATTTCTATCTCCATAATGTTGATTGGGTCTTAATTGAATTACGCCTAATGCTTTTATTTATGGTTATTATGGGCAATAATATGAAAAATATCATTCATTATTAATATGATAACTTTTTTATCGTTATCGGTATAATCGAAGAAGGGTAAGTAACGGTCAGTACAGGTTGCGAGGCCTGCGCTAGAACGGCATAACCGATTTTATAGATTTTAATGATTTTTCAAAGACTTCTGAGGAGGTATTTTTTGTATGAACTGCTAAATAGAAACTTTTGTTTGTTTTTTGACCGGGTTCTTGTGTAGGCATACCTATTAATTTTTGCCGTATGAGTATCTCTCAAACGAAACCTTATCAAAGTCATTTTTGTTGAATATGTTTTCTGTCGTTTTATTCGGGTCTGATGTATGCCATGATTGTCCGGCATCCCGGTGCAGATAAAAGCCTTTTCTTTTTGTGTCGAACTTGAAAGTGATAATTCTCGTCCACCGCCAACCGCTACCACCAAAATGTTCAATTGAGAAATAACTATTTTTGATTGTTATGCCTTGGTATGGGTCGCCATGAACGCCGCCGCAATTCAGGCAGAGAACTATGTTATCATTTCTCGCAATCAGTCTGTATTGTCCAAACTTATTTCCTTCTAAAAGAAGAAGTGGTCTTGTCGTGTCATAATTAAACTTTTCATAATTATTTCTCAGAATTAACACTAAGTCTTTTATGCCGTCCTTATTTAGGTCACCAGAAGCACTGTCTAAAATGGTTGCAAATATATGTGCAACTTTTCGGTTTCGCAATTTCTTTTTATAATTATTTTTTTTATTTTATTAAAAATCTTTTATGCGAAATGTGTGAGTGCAGGGTGGTCCCAATATAATGCGGATTAAAGATAGCCTGGGAATGGGGCGGGAGATTTACAGTCAGTTATGTTTCCTTTGTCCTTGTCAGCCATGGCGTCAATGTTAAGGAAATTAATCCTGCTGAAATTACGGTCACAATTAGGTTTCCGTATTGTTTCAGTTCAAGGCCGGTTAAAAGTCTAATTAAAATAATAGTCAAAGCAAGGCTGAATAGAATTATCCAATATTTTGGATTGATTTTTCCGCTTACGTCTTTGTCAGTGGGAAGTTTGTAAATTGTATATGCAATTACAAGTCCACCGATTAGTGTGCTTGAATGCTGTAAAATTTTCAGTACTGGTATTTGCCTGCCCAAAAGATCAACTGTGTTTGTTAATGCGGGAATGGCCTGCACAAAATAACCGTTACTGTGTGTGAAGCTGTCCCAAAAAAGATGTGAAGCCGCTCCAATCAGAATTGAAATTATCACTACCAACCAATTTCTCTCAAAATGTCTATTCCAGTTATATCGTGTAAAAGTTACGAACCTTGATTTTAAAAAAGTCGGCAAGTTTTGAAACAGGCTGTTACGTACAATGTTTTGAAAAATGAAACACAGCAACAGTCCTAATGGTAAATCAAACCACGTAAGGCCCGCTAAAGTGTGACTATATTCGCTCTCTACTTTCATTCTTAGAAAGTATTCAAAGTCTGGTGTCATACTCCCGATTACAAGTCCTGTCAGTGAAAACCAACGCTTCGGTAAGTATGTCAACGGCAAAACAATTGCAGGGTGTGAAAATGTAAAAGGCATTCTTGTCTTGTCGTTAGTTCAATTTGGTTGATGATTGTGTTATAATTGGTGGTAACAGCTGTATTTACGAAAATACGCTATCCATTTTATGAATTATTTTTTTATCAACTGTATTCAGAAACCTGACCGTCGCAGTCTCCGGGCCCACGGCCCAACAAATAATTCAAAAATCTTCTTTGTCGGGCAATCGAAGCCGGCGCAGTTGTAATGTCGCCGGCTCAAAGCTATGATTACGGGTACAGGCAAGGACAGATTAAAGATCCCTTCGGGCATGTCTGGATGATTGAAATGACAATATAAACAGCTTCTACAATCTCCCTTAAAAACTCTGACTGATCCTTATTCCGGGCGTTACCCCTTTAAAAAAATTATTAAAATATAAGGAAGGCTCGATAGTCGTTTTTGTTAATTTCAATTTTCCCGCGCCTAAGCGAAAGGTATTTTTTTCAAAAAAATCACCGTTCCTGTTAATGAGATAGCCCAATGAAAGCACTGCACTAAAAGAGAAATCTTTTCTCGGATCATGATCTGTGATACCCCCCTGGCCATAAGTAAATGTCAGGAAATCATTTCTGAACGTGCGTAGCTTTCCACCGGCATCTTTCGCAAATAAAAAATGAGGTTCCCAAAAGACACCGGGCTCCCATTTGAACGTGCGATCGCGGTTTGACAGCGTAAGCCTTGTTCCAACACTAAAAGAAGGAACAAAATAATTTTTATAATTCTGAACATTGACGGTGACGAGTCCTTCAAGGTAATCGCCGGTTTCGCCTGGCAGAAATCCTTTCGGCCTGTCAGCAGATATAGTCGAATCCTTTTTAAGATAATGAGACGCTGTACCCAGGATCAAAGGCCATTTTGTCGCAACATTGTTTTGAATGGTATTGATTTTTTCCGATAAAGTCCCATGCATATAATCTTCGATCTCAGAAATTTTATTGAGGTAGAAAGTGAGGTGGTAATAACGCGGTTTAGAGACACTAATCTTCTGAGAAGGTTTTGGCGGATTTGTGATAATGCCAATAATATTGATCGTATCCTGCTCAACTCTCAAGGCAGCCAATTCTCCTTTACTGATGAGAAAAGATGAGCCCTTCGGTTGAAACTGCTGAAACCTGATTTTCTTCCTGTTGCCGGCGTCTGTTATGTAATCGATTCGTTTCGAAGTAAGCGGATCAGCAATAGAATCCTTCAGCGGCGTTATATCATTTATAAAAACCTGCAAGAGCGAGTCGATGTTAGATATTCCCGAAAGATCGCTGATATCCGTTAGCGCTATTTCAAATTTATTTCCCTGGCCAAGATCTATGTAAAATCGCCTGTTCATAATAATATCAGGGGGCACTTCAAATGCTTTGTCAGAATGATTGCTTGTTTGAGCGCAAAGAGTGCCCGCGGCGCTTATTAAAAGCACCAAAACGCAAATTGTTTTTTTCATGTCGATTTAGTTTGAAGAAGGTTTGGTGGAGAAAATCGTAAATTCTTTTTTATTCAGAGCGACAGGCTTACCGTTATAAACTTCCTGGCTGGCAAGCCTTAATTGAAAAGAATGAAGCTCCTTTTTGTTGGCAATGTCGTGCGGCACGTCTACAGGATCACCAAGTTCATTTACGTGGACTACTTTTAAACTTTTTTTTGCCGGCATTATCGTCACGATTGACGAAGTGTCTACACGCTTTAATGAATTATGAAAAATTTCCGTCGACACATTATACCTACTAACGGTGTCATACAAACGAATTTCGCTTCTTTGTTCAACAGGGATTATTTTTTTCTGTTTCTTATTAATTCCGGATGCAATAAAGGGTTCCTTTATTTTTAACGAAGGAGGTTTCCTTTCAACCGGTGATTTCTGAATCGAATCTTTGTTATCGTCAACTGGCGATTCTTTTGATTGCGGATAAGATGCTACAGTTTCGGAAATAGGCGGAGCTGAACTTTTCCGGAAAGCAAATGGCGCAATTATTGCGAACAAAAGACATGCTGCAGCCGCCCAATACCAAACAACTTTTTTGTCAGACCGCTTCCCGGTAAGCCTGCCATGAAGCCTTTTAAAAGCTGCATTCTTATCCGGCATGGACGCGGCCGGCCAGTCGTCCAATTCATCCAGTTTGCCCTTCCAATTATTTTGATTATTGAGAATTTTGTTTGACATAGTTGAATCCTTTTTGCAACAACATTTTTTGTAATAAAGCCTTTGATTTACTTAATTGCGATTTAGACGTTCCCTCTGAAATTCCGAGCAGCGAAGCAATTTCTTTGTGAGCCATCCCTTCAATCTCATAAAGATTAAATACCGTTCGATAACCCACAGGCAAGCGGATGATAAGGGAAAATATTTCCGCTGCCGATAAATTATTTAATGCTTCCTCTTCCAGTGAAACTTGCTCCGCAACGGAATCCGAAACGATGTTGAACACCGTCTTTTTGCGGAGGAACATGAGACATTCATTGATCATAATTTTTTTGATCCAGGCAAATAATGCCGCATCACCCTGGTAAGTAAAAGAGGATAAATTTTTAAAAAACTTAAAAAAGCCATCAAGCATAATTTCCTCCGCATCCTCCCTATTCTTTACATAGCGGCCACAGGTCATTAATAATTTATCAGCCCATAAATCAAATAGGCATTTCTGCGCGGCGTGGCTGCCTTGCTGAGCTTCTTTGACGAGTTCTGATACCTCCATAAAAAATGCTGTTGACTGTTTTATAAAAATATAAATGCAGTTTAGACAAAAACGGTTGCCTGGAGAAAAAAATATCGAAAAACTATATTGTCATTTTGATGAACGTGTTATTTGGTTATATGGTTAAATTGTTATGTCGTTGGATGATAGTGCCCGGATTGTTAGGATCATTTGGAAACTTATAAAATGGCAAAATCTATATTTTGACTTATCAGCATTCACAAATTAATCCCGGCTTATTTAATTTTTTCAAAAGCATAATGATTTTTGATATGCACATTTAGATAAGTGCCTTTGCTACCTGAGGTTTTCATCGACTCATAAATTTCTTCGGGAACATTTTTATAATCATACACTTTCCCGGAGACAAAGATGACCCTGAGTGTTGCCGTGGCGGCATCATAACTGAATTTATGAACAACAGATGATGGCATAACTTCAACGTTCATTTTTCAGAAAGATAAAATCATGCCATTCAAGAATAGTAATATTATTTTACCAGCAATTCGCGTTTATATCTCGATTTGTTGCGCGGACTCTGCATTAATATTTTTGTAAAACAAAAAACCGGGATAAAGATTGGGATAAACGCTTTCATTGTGTTCGTTTTAGGACCAAAACGATTGTAACAAAGAAGGTGGTACCAAAAAAGAAATTCTTTTTTGGTACCACCTTCTCAATTTATTATGCCCTAAGCCAATTTTTTATTTTAAGCAACCGCCTTGTTCACGAGGTTAGCAGCTTCGCTCAACAGAATAGCTGACTCTACTTTCAACCCACTTTTATCAATAAGCTCTTTAGCTACTTCCGCATTGGTTCCCTGCAGGCGAACAATAATCGGAATTTCAATATTGCCGATAGAAGTGTAGGCGTCGATTACACCCTGCGCCACACGGTCGCAGCGCACGATTCCGCCAAAAATATTAATGAGGATCGCTTTTACTTTTGGATCTTTCAGGATAATTCTAAATCCGGCTTCAACCGTTTGTGCATTAGCAGTACCGCCCACGTCCAGGAAGTTTGCAGGCTCGCCGCCACTCAGTTTGATCATATCCATTGTGGCCATGGCCAGTCCCGCGCCATTCACCATGCAACCAACGTTACCATCCAATTTCACAAAATTCAAATTGTATTTTGCCGCTTCCACTTCAGTAGGATCTTCTTCACTCACATCGCGCAAAGCTGCAATATCAGGATGACGCAATAAGGCATTGTCATCGATATTCATTTTGCAATCCACGGCGATCAATTTGCTGTCACTCGTTTTGAACATTGGGTTGATCTCAAGCATGCTGCAATCCAGACCCACATAAGCGTTGTATAAATTGGTTACAAATTTCACACAGCTTTTGAAAGAGGCCCCGCTTAAGCCCAGGTTGAATGCAATCTTTCTTGCCTGGAAAGATGCAAGGCCATCGCCGGGATGAACCCATTCTTTAAATATTTTTTCAGGAGTGTCATGCGCTACGTCCTCAATGTTCATCCCACCTTCAGTGCTGTACATGATCACATTTTTTCCTTTAGACCTGTCGAGCAAAATAGAGAGATAAAATTCTTTTACGGGTTCAGATCCTTCATAATAAACATCCTGCGCAACAAGGATTTTGTTTACCAATTTTCCAGCTTCACCGGTTTGAACGGTTACTAAAGTACCACCAAGAATATTTTTTGCTATCGTTTTTACATCCTCCACATTTTTGGCAACCGCCACACCTTTTTGTTCAGTTCCCCGAATCTTTCCTTTTCCCCTGCCGCCTGCGTGAATCTGCGCTTTTATAACTGCAAACTTGCTCCCGTACTGACTGTTAATAAAGCGATATGCTTCTTCTGCCTCCGCGACAGTGCTGCAAGCGATTCCTTCCTGCACAGGAACGTTGTATTTTTTCAACAATTCTTTTGCCTGGTATTCATGTAAATTCATATGGAAAAATTTTTGCGAAGATAAATCCTAAATTTTTAATGAAAACAGGAAAACTGTCAACGATGCTTTGCGATTTGTAGCAACTATTTGCATAAGAAAATCTTAGCTGAAAAACACGAAATTCTACTTTTTCACTTGTCACATTTTGAATTGCCCTCTTTATAAACCTTCTAACATTATCTTCGCATACCTTTGAAAATAAATTTAAAAATTGCTTATGCAGAAAGAAATTAATGAAGCGGTTAACTTTATTAAATCTAAATATAATACCCAGCCTTTCGTTGGGATCGTTCTGGGAAGTGGCCTTGGAAGTTTTACGGGTGAGATGGAGATTGACATGGAAATAAATTATTCTGACATACCTCACTTTCCGGTGAGCACGGTAGAAGGCCATAGTGGCAAATTAATTTTTGGAACATTATCCGGAAAAAAGGTGGTTGCGATGGCAGGCCGCTTTCATTATTATGAAGGCTATACCACGGCGGAAGTGGTTTTTCCCATCAGGGTTTTAAAATTTTTGGGAATAGAAACGTTGATCATCAGTAATGCAGCAGGAGGCATCAACACTACTTTTTCTGTCGGCGATCTGATGATCATAAAAGATCACATAAGCCTGTTGACATTAAATCCTCTTTTGGGAAAAAATGAAGATGAGTTTGGGCCGCGGTTTCCTGACATGAGCGAACCCTATAAAAATAATCTGATCAGCAAAGCGAAAAAAATAGCTTCGGAAAACAATTTAGCTGTGAAGGAAGGCGTGTATATCGGCGTCACCGGGCCTACATTTGAAACACGGGCTGAATATAAAATGCTCAACATTCTTGGCGGCGATGCGGTAGGAATGAGTACTGTGCAGGAAGTGATAGCAGCGGTTCACATGGGATTGCCGGTGTTTGCCATGAGTGTCATTACAGATATTGGCATCAGGGAAGAAGAAAACACTATCACACACGAGGAGGTTCTGCAGGCGGCAAAAGATTCTGAGCCTAAGATGACATTGATCTTTAAACAATTGATTGCGCAGCTATAAGAAATCATTTGAATGGCCATTTCTCAAAAAATACTCCGACAAAAGCAGCTTATGAAAAAAGTCTGGGTGATGGTTGCGTTGCTTACCGGTGTACAAATTTCTTATGCGCAAATGCCACGTTTACCGGGTGGCCTTCCAAACTTTAGCACCCGATCCAACTCTGGCAGCAAGTCGGATACAATAGGATTTGAGCATCGCAATGACCTCGCCGATTCGATTACGATTTCTTACCGCTATCTTGATTCCTTAACCAGCAGGCCTCTGGATTCTTCCATAAACGATTATGGAAAAGTTTTTACAGTGCCATCCAATTATGTAACGTTAGGCAACAATGGAAATGCCGCGTTCCCGGTTTTGTTCACGCCCTTCCTAAAACCCGGATGGGACGCAGGATTCCATGCCTTTGATGTTTATAAATATACGATTGAAAATACACGGTTTTATAAGACAACAAGGCCTTTTACGCAGTTGAGCTATTTCCTGGCATCGGGAAAAGAACAGGTGGTAAAAGTGCTTCAGACGCAAAACATCAAGCCCAACTGGAACGTGGGAATTGAATACCGGCTGATCTCCGCGCCGGGCACTTTTCAAACACAAAACACCAACCATAATAACTACAGATTTTTTAGTAATTACCAGGGCAAACGAAAACGATACGCGGCCTATCTTGTCCTGCTGGGAAATAAATTGTCTTCATCAGAAAACGGTGGCATTCAAAACGATTCGTTTTTGCAGGATCCCAACCGAAAACGAAGGTTGGCAATTCCCGTAAACCTTGGCAGCGATACGCTGCAAAGTTTCAGCGTGTTCTCAACGCGACTAACAACAGGAAATCTATATACCGATTTCACGGCTTTTTTCAGGCAGAGTTATGATTTGGGAAAAAAAGACTCCATCATTATCAACGACAGCACAACGGAATATTTATTTTATCCGAAATTAAGATTTCAACACACGATAAATTATACGGCATCTGCCTTCACCTTCAAGGACACGATCGCTAATGTTGGCTATGCGAAAAACGATTCGGCCATTTTTAAGCAATGGTATGACACGGCCGTGAATGCTGCCAATGGATTAAATTTTGTCGTGCATGATCAATGGAAATTTGTTTCAAATGATTTTGTGATCAGGCAGTTTCCCGAAACAAAAAATCTGGGTCAATACATTGAAGCAGGTTTGCGCCTGGAAAATTTCTCGGGCTATTTTCCGAAGGGGAAAAAGAATTTTTATAATGTTGTTTTACATGGAGAATACAGGAATAAAACACGAAACAAAAAGTGGGACGCTTTACTTACGGGCGAGTTTTATGCTACCGGGCTGAATGCTGCGGATTTCAATGCTTATGTGTCGCTGACGCGAACGCTGAATAAAAAATTAGGCGATGTGCAGGTTTCGTTTCAAAATGTAAATCGCTCTCCATCTTATATTTTTGAAGGAAATTCTTCCTTTAATTTTGGCAATCAACTTAACACCAAAAAAGAAAATATTACGGTGCTGACGGCCATGGCGAATAATCCCAGGTTTACGCTGATGGCGCGAAATATCTCTATCGCTAATTACACTTATTTCAAAAATTATTATCAAACGGATCAATTCAATGGTCTTGTAAACCTTACACAGTTTACGGCGGCCACGCGAAACAAATTAACCAGGCATTTGGTGATTTATAGCGATTTTATTGTTCAGCAAACTGCCGGAGATAGCCCGGTAAGAGTGCCTTTATTTTATACACGGCAGCGGCTGGCCTTTGAAGGAAATTTTTTCAAAAACCTGAACCTGAGCACCGGGTTAGAAGTGAGATACAATACGCCCTACAAAGCCAATAATTATTCGCCGGTCATGGGACAATTTTTCACGCAGGACAGCGTGACGATCAGCAATTTGCCGCAGGTAGATGCGTTCTTTAATTTCAGGATAAAATCGTTCAGCGCATTTATTAAAATGGAAAATCTGAATACGGTAGATGTTTCACATGGCTTCGGATTCACCAATAACAGCTTCGCCGCGCCGCTTTATCCGACACCGGGATTGATCTTTAGATTCGGCATCCAATGGAGGTTTGTGAACTAATGATCGAAACTTATTTCTTTTGAGGGAATGATTGCGACGACAATCACCGAAACGCCAACTTTCGAAATTCTCAAAAAGGTTCCTGCATCGAATTTAGCTTTAGATTTGTCTTATAAAAAATCCTTTCTGATTCATCACTTATAAAGAATAAAAAATGAAATCACTTAAATTATACATCGTTCTTTTTGTGAGCTTGTTCGCCTTTCAATTTTCATTTGGCCAGGCTTCCCAAACAGAAACCATTACTGTAAATGGCAATTGCGGAATGTGCAAAAAAAATATTGAAAAAAGCGCGATTGATGCAGGCGCCACCGTTGCTACCTGGGATAAAAAAACAAAATTTTTGACTGTGAGCTATGATCCTGGCGTAAGCAATTCCGAAAAAATTCAAACTTCTATTGCGCAGGCAGGATATGACACCCAGGATGTGAAAGCCAGCGACAGCGCGTATTTTAAGTTAGAAGAGTGCTGCCAATATGAACGCAAACAATTAAAAGCGCCAAAGAAAAATTAAGTTAGTGGGGTAAGCAAGTTAATTCGTCAACAAGTTCATTTGCAAGAAAACTCATGGGCATTTCAATTTTATTCAACAACTAATAAATCAGCAAACTAATAAACCAATAAACCAGTTGATCATAAGAGAAATTGCTTCCGCAGACAATGTCCAAATTGCAAAAATCATTCGCGATTCCTTAACTGAATTTAACGCAGCAAAGCCAGGAACGGTTTTTTTTGATGAAACAACAGACCGGCTTAGCGAAATTTTTACGGCAAAAAGGTCCGGTTATTTTGTGATCGAAACTGATGGAGAAATTGCGGGTGGCGCAGGATTTTATCCAACGGCCGGGTTGCCTGACCATGTCTGCGAACTCGTGAAGCTCTATTTGTCGAAATCATTCAGGGGAAAAGGCTGGGGAAATCTTTTGCTTAAAAAATGCGAGGAGGAAGCCAAAAAAGAAGGGTATCAAAAAATGTATCTTGAATCGATGCCCGAATTGATCAACGCGATACCAATGTATGAAAAAAATGGCTTTAGATTTATTAGCGGGCCGCTGGGAAGCAGTGGCCACACAGGCTGCGACATTTGGATGATCAAAGATCTCTGAGAAGTAAGAATGTAGTTTTTTGATTTCTCAGAAAAGCTAAAATATAGTTTTTGACGTTTTTAAGAATCCAACAATTGAACAATATAACCACCTAACAATCTCCCGAATCACTCCTCTCCTTTCGCCACCAATCTTTTCTCAATCCTTTTGTCTGGAATAAACCACATAACCGCTACGCAACAATACAATCCAAAGCTGATCCATGAATTATAAAAAGAAACCAAAATACCAACTACGTAAATAACTACAGATATTTTTCCTTTAAAATCATCTCCAATAGAAGTGGCCAGCAAAGAATCTTCTCCATGAAGTTTTATCAGGGAATGGATTAAAAAATAGTAAGCGATTCCGGCCATGGCTAAAACAATTCCATACAGTGCCGTTGGCGAAGCGCTGAAATGGTTTTCCCCCATCCACGCGGTAACAAACGGAACCAATGAAAGACAGAAAAGTAAAAACATATTCCTCCACAGTACTTTTCCGTTTACATGCTTGACCAACTGGAACATGTGATGATGATTGTTCCAGTAAATAGCTACATACGTAAAACTAAGAATGTAACTGATGAATTTTGGAATTAAAGGTTTTAGATCCTCAAAGGTGCCACCTTCCGGCACACGCAATTCCAACACCATAATGGTAATAATTATCGCAAATACACCATCGCTAAACGCTTCTAATCTTCCTTTGTTCATAAAGGCTATTTGATAATAAAAATAGAACTTCTTATTCAGTTTTGACCCATTCCACCTCTGCAACCGGACTGAATAAGAACATTTTTTTTGTGGTCATATCCTGGCATAAGAAGCGCTTTCTTATCCTATCTCCTTTGTGGAATACTCTTCCGTTTTTTACCCTGAAAAAACTTTTTTCGGGTAATTCTTCCAATAAAAAAACGCCGGGCTTGTGTGGATCATATTTCCTCAAAACTCTTAATAAGGAAGCCTCTGCACAGGAACTTGCAGCCGGATTTTTTAGCGTGAGCAAAAGTTCATGTTCTATATCCGCCGGAAATATCTTTTTCGCGATAAAGCCTGCTAGTATTTTTCCGAATTCGTTCTTCCATTGAGCGCCGTGTGCCGGAATTTTGTTTCCATATTTTTCATAAGTGAGCAAATGTCCGAGCTCATGCAATAGCGTAATCAGGAAAGAATACTTATTCAAATTACCATTAACACTGATGCGATGATTTCTATCCAAATGCCTGTTCCGGTAATCACCTAAAACCGTGGCACGCGCGCGGGTTATCGTAAGATGTACCTTATGCTCAATGATATAGGCAGACACTGCATCGAACGAACCTTCGGGCAAATACGCACCCAAAGCGTGTAACGGAGATTCTTGTTTAGCCATTGGGTTTCTTTCGCGCAATTTTCATTAACTGAACAACTTCAATCGACGTGTATAATAAATAAATCGCCATAGAAGCGAATATGGCGGCCTTGTTTACTTCGCCACCTGTGACAAAAATGTAAATAAAAATCGCAGCCACGATTACAAACATTTTCATCAGCAAAGAGGAGTATACGCCACGGATAAAGGCATTGATGTTGGAAGAATTGGCGCTCTTTGTTTGAATAAAAAATCCAAATGAGCTCAGCAAAAACAAGATGAGATTTGCTACAAAAACAAAATTCAGCTGAAAGCCTTTTTCAATCAGGCTTTCCTTGAAAATTAAAAGCAGCAAATTAATTACAACGAAGAGAATGATGATCGGAATAAATTTTTTTACCAGGGGATTATTCATTTTTTATCTGTGTCTTTAATAATTTTAATAAGCATACCAATGATGATAAGCAAGGGCAAGAGCCAAACGAGCAAAGGAAAAGAAAATTTTAACCATTCATCGATTTTTAAACCCACAAAAATTCCTAAGGCAATAGCTATCAAGAATTGCGCACCGAGTCCGGCATATCTCATCAATTGCCTGTTGCTTTCTTTTCTGTCGATCAATGTGGGATAGTTTAGGGGTTTAGGGTTTAGAATAGTTTGTCGAATTTATTTCTTTATCTGCGTCTTTTTTTTGTTTTCTTTTTTGGAATAAAACTTTTGTCATCACTGGAAATTTTCAATGTCGTTGTATCCAAAGGCACGGTGTTCCCCTTTAATATCTTTTCCACATCATCAATATATTGTTGTTTGGTCATTAGTGAATGCTCAATAGAATCCGCGCGTAATTTTAATTTTTCAAATTGTTGCGCCTTATCGGCCGTTCCATATCCGGGAATGTATAATTTCAGCGGCGTGAATGCAATCAGGACTATAGTGAGCCCGACCAACACCACAAAACAAATGCTTAAAGAAACGTAAACACTCCATCTTGTAAGTTTGAAAGCCGCCACCTCCTCAAAAGTATCTTCGTTAATAATTACTAACCGATATTTGTTTTTTAATCGCCTCAAAGATGGACCGTCACCGGGCAAAGCCATATTGTCATTTTAGGTTGTTAAAAATAATGAACCCACTTCATTAGTTGGCATAATAGCCCAAAATAACCGTATTTTTAAAATATTTTTGCAGAAAGAAAGTTCTATTACTGAAAAGGGCTTTTTTTGCACAATTCTTCTATAAAAATTTGATATTCATGAACCGACGGATCACCAGGTGTTTCTCAATTTTATTGCTTTTTTGTTTCCTGATGCCGGATGTTTATGCTCAATTAGGCAAAATTACCTTTGATTTAGAAAAAGACAAGCCGGAAAAATTTAAAACAAAAACTTTAAAGTCGGAAAAGACCGGTGAAAAAAAGTTTACCATACCCCGCAGATTTATTCAAAACACCGTAAGCCATTATAATTATTATTTTAATGCGAATAACAAAATCAATTCGGTAATTGAACGGGCCCGGCTTGCCAACAAAGATGACTATTCCGCTTTGTTACCCTACTACAGTTTTTCATTGAACACAACTGCGGATCAAAAAAATGAACTTGATTCGGTTATTTATAAAGCAACAGCCGGTGTCTTGCTTCATGATCTGCGAAGTGATTGGGTGGACAATTTATACCTGCTCATCGGCAAAGCCTATTACTTGAAAAAGGATTTTGATTCGGCGTCCATGACGTTTCAGTTTATCAATTACAACCTTTTCCCGAGAAAAAAGAAATCGCAGGATGACCAATTGATAGTAGGTTCGAATGACAATGGAAATAATAATGGCCTGAGTATATCCAGCAAAGAAAACAGGAGTATTATCGATAAAGCTTTTACCCGTCCGCCAAGCAGGAATGATGCATTGGTTTGGCAGATAAGATCGCTTATTGAAATGAATGAATTCTCTGATGCCGCAGGTTTGATCAATACGCTTCAAAATGATCCGCAATTTCCGGAACGCCTTCACCCCGCATTGGAAGAAGTTGAAGGATATTGGTTTTTTAAACAGAAAATGTATGACAGTGCCATCACACACATTGAAAAATCTCTTCCAAACGCAATAGATCTGCAGGATAAAGCCCGGCGCGAATACCTGCTGGGACAGCTTTATGAAATGAATCACGTTCAGGACACTGCATCGGAATATTACGACAGAGCGATACGGCATACTACAGATCCGCTGATGGATATTTATGCCAACCTCAACAAAGCGAAGATGCGTAAAAGCAGTGATCCCGCCGAGATCGATAATAGCATCGGGCGGCTACTGAGAATGGCAAAAAAGGACAAATTTGAACTTTACCGCGATATTATTTTTTACTCCGCTGCCCAGTTGGCTCTTGAGAAACCGGACACTACCGCTGCGGTCGCATTTTTTAAAAAGAGTGTCTTTTACAACCAGGACGACATTTCAAACAAAAACAAAGCCTTTTTGACTTTGGCGGAGATCAGCTATCAGCAAAAAAACTATAAGGATGCCTACGCTTTTTATGATAGTCTTCAAACAAGTGATACGACGCTGGGCAACCTGGCGAAGTATTCTTGCAAGGCGTAATGCTCTCAGGCAAGTGGTAAAAAATATTTATGTGATTGAGCGCGAAGACAGCCTTCAGTCGATTGCTGCGCTATCGAACATAGAAAGGGACGCATTCTTAAAAAAATTATCGAAGCGATTACAGAAAGAACGTGGAATTAAGGATGACGAGGGCGATTATACGAATGCAGCGTCAGATTTTTTCAAAACCAAAAATCAGTCGTCGGATATTTTTGCCCATAATGACACAAAGGGCGATTGGTATTTTTATAATACAGCTGTGAAATCAAGTGGTTTCAAAGAGTTTAAAAGCGTTTGGGGCAAGCGCCAGAACGTTGACAACTGGCGGCGGGGATCCAATGCAAATCAAAACATCAACCGTGGCGATTCAGATCAAAATAACCCCGGACTGGCTATGAATGATGCCGATCCGCTGAGCGCTGTGGCGGAGGGCACCAAAGGTGCGAACGCTGAAATTGAGGAAGTGCCGTACCAGGCGGATATTTCAGTCAGTGGACTTTTAAAGAACGTGCCAATGACGACTGCCTTGATGGATTCATCCAATGCAAAAATTGCCGTTTCTCTATTCCAATTGGGAAAAGATTACCAGGATCTTTTGGAAGATTATCCTGCGGCAATCGATGCTTATTTACAATCGTTAAAGCGTTTTCCAGACAGTCTTTATCACGGAGAATTATATCTAAATCTCTCCTACTGCTATCGGAAAATCGGGAACCTGGCGCAAGCGGATTATTATAAGAATCGGCTTCTTAGTCAATTTGCGGGAAGCAAATTCACCCAGTATGCGCTGCATCCCGAAAGCTTTAATCCTTCCAAAACGGACACAGCCGCTACAAAGCGATATGACGATATTTACAATCTTTTTATAGAAGGAAAATTTGATGAGGCGCTCAAAGAAAAGCAATTGGCCGACAGCAGTTTTGGTAATAGCTATTGGACGCCACAGCTTTTATATATCCAGTCTGTTTATTATGTCAGGCAGCGCCAGGACAGTCTGGCTACGAACATTTTAAACCAGATCATTCTTCAGTTTCCGAAATCGCCCATGCGCGAAAAGGCCGCTACGATGATCAGTGTTCTGGACAGGCGGGATAGTATTGAAAATTACCTGACCAATCTTAAAGTGGAGCGCCAAAGTGAAGATTCTGCCATCGTTGTTTTCGACGACACAAAAGTCAGCAGAGCCAATACGGCGGCGGCGGCCAAAAATACAAACCCTATTAGCGAAAAAAATGCGGCGCCGGTGACAGCAGGAAAAGCAGTCATTAATCCGGAAAAAGAATTGCCTAAAGCCATCAAAAATGCCACCTTCACTTTTGATCCGAATGTTCCTCAATATGTGCTGATGGTACTGGATAAGGTAGATCCTGTTTATATAAATGAAGCGAGAAATGCATTTACCAGGTATAATCGCGAGAAGTTCTATTCGCTGAACCTGCAAATCACAAAAGATACCCTTGATAGTGCCCGAACCTTGCTGGTTTTCTCGGAGTTCGAAAATGCGGATGCCGCCAATAAGTATCGTGACCGGCTCAAAATAAATGCGTCATCAGAAATATCGTGGTTGCCGGCGAATAAATATTCGTTCTACATCATCTCAGCCGGCAATCTTGAGCTCTTAAAAGAAAACAAAAACTTAGGGAGTTATATCGATCTTTTGAATAAACAATACCCGGGAAAATTTTAGACAGCCTCCCCGACGGCAATCGAAAAAAATAATTTTCTTTATAAAGGAAACAAAATGCAACAAAAAAAAGTTAGTAAAAAAGATAGCAGGCGGATAAAGCCAAGTGTGAAAATTTTGTGGGCGATCGTGTGGGTTGGATGTGCGCTTTTTATAATGGTGCTGTCGGCAGCGTATTTCGGATTATTTGGGAAATTACCTTCGCTCCAGGAATTAGAAAATCCGCAAGCCAATCTTGCCACCGAAATTTATGCTAACGATGGAACAACATTGATGGGAAAAATCTACACAGAAAACAGGGTTTCAGTAGATTATAAAGATATCTCAAAAGGTGTAATAGATGCGCTGATCTCCACAGAAGATATCAGGTTTTATGAGCATTCAGGCATTGATCCGGTTGCATTAGGCCGGGCAATAAAAGGATTCGGGAACCAGGGAGGTGGCAGCACGATTACCCAGCAGCTCGCCAAAAATATTCTCGGCCAGCAGAACCGGGTTCCAGTTCTGAGAAGGGGAATTGATAAAATAAAAGAGTGGATCGTTGCCCTCAAACTTGAAAAGAATTTTACTAAACAGGAAATTATCGCTTTGTACCTCAACCGGGTGTCGTGGCTCAATGTTTATGGCATCAGGAACGCTTCGCGTGTATATTTTCAAAAAGAGCCTTCCGAGCTTACTACAGATGAAGCGGCTCTTTTAGTTGGAATGTTAAGCGGGCCAGGCCAATACGATCCGGTCAGGCATCCCGAAGCGGCGTTGGCACGGCGAAATCTGGTAATTGACAGAATGGTTACCAATGATATTTTGACGGCGTCGGCGGCCACGATGTTCAAAAAGAGATCTTTGGGAATTAAGTATAAAAAGATCAACGAGAACATGGGTATTGCGCCTTATTTCCGGACCGTGCTAACTAAAAGAATGATCGAATGGTGCAAAACCCATAAGGATCCTAAAACCGGGAATAATTACGATCTCTATCGTGATGGCCTGAAAATTTATACTACAATTGATCCAAAAATGCAATTGTATGCCGAAGAAGCGGTGGTGAAACATATGACTGCCATGCAGAAAAATTTTAACCGCCAATTAGGGAAGAATGTATGGAAAGGCCAGGAAGATATTTTGAATCGGGGCATGAAAGATAGTGAACGCTGGAAAGCTATGAAAGAAGACGGTGCTACCGATGCTCAGATTAAAGCATCGTTTGAAAAACCCGTAAACATGAAAGTGTTTGCGTGGAATTCGAAGCGCGAAACAGATACCGTGATGACGCCGCTTGACTCCATCAAGTATTTTAAACAAATGATGCAAACAGCTTTCTGCGCGATGGACCCCATTAATGGAGAAATCAAAGCCTGGGTTGGAGGAATCGATTTCAAATGGTTCAAATTTGACCACGTCACCACCAACAGGCAGGTAGGTTCTACTTTTAAGCCAATACTTTACACGCTCGCCATCACCGACGCGGGACTCACACCAGATAGCTACATCGGTGGCAAATCGATCACTCTCGCCAACAAAACCATTTCCGGTGGTGGTGGCACGATGGCTTATTGCCTCGCAAAATCGTTGAATGCCGCGGCTTATGATTTGATGAGCCGGATTGGTCCTAAGAAAACGGCTGAGTTTGCGCACTTGTGCGGAATCAAAAGCAATATTCCAATCGTGCCATCTATTGCACTTGGCTCAGCCGATATCCAATTAATCGAAATGTTGCGCGCCTATACGATGTTCCCTAACCGTGGCTTTAATACAGAACCCATTTATCTTAGCAAGATTGAAGATAGAAATGGAAATATATTAGAAGCGTTTCAGCCAGAGTCTAAACAGGTGATCAGCGAAGTGGATGCTTACACTATGTACAGGATGATGCAGGGCGTGGTTGATTTTGGTACAGGTCATGGCATGCGCGATAAATTTGGAATTCAAAGCCCTATGGGTGGCAAAACGGGTACAACAAATGATAACACCGACGGTTGGTTTATTGGCTACACACCTCAGCTCCTGGCTGGTGCATGGGTAGGTTGTGATGATCCTTTTTTACGCATCAGGCAAACCTACGGCGGTAACGAGATGGCGATGCCTGAATTTGCGTATTTTATGCAAAAAGTGTATGCTGATAAGAGTTTAGGTATTGACCCGAAAGCTGAATTTGAAAAACCTGCCGAACTAAATAACGATCCTATTTACGCAGATCAGAATTTTGCGGCTATCGCTCAAAAAGGCGAGGGAGACGACAACGGAGATGACCAGGGGAACGGCGATGCGGGTGATTACGGAGTGTCTCCAAATATTCCGGTGGAATCGGATTTCGGTCACGACGAAGAATCGAAAGCGAATAAAGAAATTAAGGTTCAGGATAAAAAGCCGATAGGCCCGCCTAATTTCATTCCGATGAAGAACGACACCTCTAAGCTCACCAATAAGAAATCCGAAAAAAAAGAGCCCGAAAAAAAAGCTCGAAAAACAGACAATAGCGATTATTAATTCTAGCTTGTTAGCTTAAAATATATAGAAAAAGCAAGTACTATAACAAGAGCTATCGCAATGGCGATAAATACATATCTTATTATTCTTTTCAAAGGAGGAATTCCCTGTTGTCTCAGCTCCGGCGGCTCCGGATCCAGATTATCATCTTTGTTCATCATATAAGTCATTTTATAGTTTTTTTCAATAAATAACTATGCCAGAAAGAAGAAAAAATTAGTAAAAATCGAACATGTGCAGAATAATGATTTAATTCGCGCACCTTAACACCTAAACTCATTTACATGAAGGGAAAATTTTTGAAAACCGCGATAGCAACATTATTCATCGCTATGAGTATAAGTCTCGCTTTTGCATGGGGCTCGTGGGGGCATAAGCACATTAACCGGGCAGCCGTTTTTGCACTGCCGGCGGGAATGCAATCTTTCTATTATAACCATATCGACTATATCACGGAGAGTGCAGTGGTTCCGGATCTTAGGCGGCCCTTATTAAATGACAAAAACGAAGCTCCAAGGCACTTTATCGACATTGAGGACTTTAACACTCCGATAAGCGAACTTCCAAAAACAAGCAAAGAAGCCTACGCGAAATATGACAGTGCCTTTTTGAATAAAACGGGCGTTCTCGCCTGGTACATCCAGGACGTGATGGCAAAATTAACCGAGGCATTCAGGAAGAAAAATAAATCTGAAATTCTTTTCCTTTCCGGTGAGTTGGCACATTACGTCGGCGACGCTCATATGCCCTTGCACACTTCCTCTAATTATAACGGACAAAAAACAAATCAGAAAGGCGTCCATGCATTATGGGAATCGACGCTGCCGCAGATGTTTGGCGACGCTTATAACTTCAGAACGGAACCCGCAAAATACATCTCAGACGTTACTGCAGAAACATGGCAGATGATTGCCCAGTCGCACTCTTTGGTTGATACACTCCTCGCTGTTGAAAAAAATGTAAGAAACAGCTTCAATGCTGACAACATGTACAAAAAAGACAGCGCAGGAAAACAAGTATTGTTCTATAACGCCCCTGTTTTTTCGGATGCCTACGCTGAAAAATTTCACACAGAGCTGGGCGGGATGGTAGAAAGGCAATTAAGATTGTCCATTTATGATGTTTCCTGCTATTGGTACACCGCCTGGGTGAACGGCGGAAGCCCCAATCTTGTTTCACTGGATGATCCGCATTTGACCAAACAAAACAAAAAAAACTACAAACGTGAATTAAATGCCTGGAAAAAAGGGAAAATTATGAATCTTTCGATAGAAAGAGAATAGGGTATTCCTTACAGTGATGTAGATCAGATAAGGCTTTAATCAAGGCAAAAAAAAGCTATCGCATCGCTGGTATCATAATTTCAGGAAGCAAGAGCTCTGCCGCGCGGCAGTAATTGTAACAACCAAAATTATAAATACCTCAATGGATTACGGCGCGAATTTTTAATATAATTCTTAATGTTCATCCAAAAGGCAATGAACAAATAAAATATGACCGGCGAGCCAAGTGTCAGGAAAGATATATAAATAAAATATCTCCGGATCACAGAGGTGGCGATACCCATTTTATCGCCGATTGCGGAACAAACGCCAAACACCTGCCACTCAATGAAGTTTTTTATCTTATACATTCTACAAAATTAAAATTATTTGAATTAAAGAATAATAATTTTCAAAACGGCATTCTAATCAATTTCCCCAACCCCTCCGACGGCCATGGGGAAGCGCGCTCACGAAAAATAATATGAAACAAATTACAACTATTGATGAACAAATAAAATAAAAATCACATGAATACCTGAGGTATCATTTCTTCCGAAAAAACCATTAAAAATGATGGATTGATTTTAAGTAAATTTGCAAAAATCTCATTCTATTAATCACAATAAATCAACAAGCAATGGTATTTGACCTAGACATGATCCAAAGATTTTATGAAGGCTATAGCGACAAAGTGGAAGCCGCCCGTAAAGTAGTTCAACATCCACTGACACTGACGGAAAAAATCTTGTATGCTCATTTGTGGAGCGGCAAGGCTGACAAGGCGTTCACAAGAGGAAAAGATTATGTGGACTTTGCACCCGACAGGGTAGCAATGCAGGACGCAACCGCTCAGATGGCGCTGCTTCAATTCATGCAATCGGGAAGATCCAAAGTTTCTGTTCCATCGACGGTGCATTGTGATCATTTGATCCAGGCCCAGGTGGGCGCGGTTCCTGATTTATCAAAGGCAAAAGACCAAAACAAAGAAGTTTATGATTTCCTCGCTTCCGTTTCAGATAAATATGGTATTGGATTTTGGAAACCCGGCGCGGGAATTATTCACCAGGTAGTGTTGGAAAATTATGCATTTCCCGGAGGTCTCATGATCGGAACGGATTCGCATACCGTAAACGCGGGAGGGTTAGGAATTGTGGCAATTGGGGTTGGCGGCGCAGATGCTTGTGATGTGATGGCAGGATTGCCGTGGGAATTGAAGTTTCCTAAATTAATAGGTGTAAAATTAACCGGCAAACTAAGTGGCTGGACTTCAGCGAAGGATATTATCTTAAAAGTCGCCGGTATCCTCACCGTAAAAGGAGGCACAGGCGCTATAGTGGAATATTTCGGCGAAGGCGCTGTCTCATTATCATGTACCGGCAAGGGCACGATTTGTAATATGGGAGCAGAAATCGGAGCAACAACTTCCATTTTCGGCTACGATTTAAAAATGGCAGAATACCTGAAAGGTACCGGCAGAGCCGAAGTAGCGGCACTTGCCGATAAAGTTCACGAAAACCTCACGGGTGATAAAGAAGTATATGAAAATCCCGAAAAATATTTTGACCAGGTTATCGAAATTAATTTGTCAGAGCTGGAGCCGCATATTAACGGGCCATTCACGCCGGATCTTGCATGGCCGATTTCAAAATTTGCAGAAGCTGTAAAGAGCAACAACTGGCCGGAAGAATTGGAAGTCGGCCTGATCGGATCCTGCACCAATTCTTCTTATGAAGATATAACAAGAGCCGCGTCTATCGCAAAGCAAGCTTCAGATAACGACATTAAAACAAAGGCAGAATTTACCATTACGCCAGGTTCAGAACAGGTTCGGTTCACAGTAGCGAGAGATGGCTATTTAGATGTTTTTGAAAAAATGGGTGGCGTTGTATTAGCAAATGCCTGCGGACCCTGCATAGGTCAATGGGCGCGCCATACAACCGACCCAAACCGGAAAAACTCTATTTTGACTTCTTACAACAGGAATTTTGCGAAACGTAATGATGGCAATGCAAACACCCATGCGTTCGTAGCGTCGCCAGAGATTACGACTGCATTAGCAATTGCCGGATCGCTGACTTTTAATCCTCTCACCGATTATTTGACCAACAACAAAGGGGAAAAGATAAAATTAAAAGAGCCTGAAGGTATTGAGATGCCGATCAAAGGATTCGACGTGGATGATGCAGGATACCAGGAGCCGGCAAAAGACGGCAGCAACATCACTGTGATCGTGTCGCCAACTTCAGACAGGTTGCAATTGCTGGAACCTTTTGCAGAATGGAAACAAAATGATCTAAAAGACCTGAGGCTATTGATTAAAGCAAAAGGAAAATGCACTACCGATCATATTTCTATGGCAGGTCCGTGGCTAAAATACCGCGGTCATTTAGACAATATCAGCAACAATCTTCTGATCGGCGCTGTGAATTTTTTTAATGATAAAACCAATTTGGTAAAAAACCAATTAACGGGCGAATACGGCGCGTTACCAGACACGCAAAGAGCCTATAAGGCTGCCGGCATAGGGTCGGTCATTGTCGCAGATGAGAATTATGGCGAGGGCTCCTCACGAGAGCATGCCGCCATGGAACCGCGCCACCTGGGCGTAAAAGCGGTGATCGTGAAGTCTTTTGCCCGCATACACGAAACGAATTTAAAGAAACAGGGCTTGCTCGGCGTAACCTTTGCTGACAAAAACGACTATGATAAAATCCTGGAAGACGATATCATTGACATTGCCGGTGCGGAAGACTTTAGAACCGACCGCCAATTGATGGTCCATCTTACTCATAAAGACGGAACCACTGACTCTTTCTTCGTAAACCATTCCTATAACGAGCAACAGATAGAATGGTATAAAGCAGGTGGAGCGTTGAATATTATCCGGCGTGATTTTGAAAGAAGTCAAAAATAATTTCATCTATAAAAGCGGAATCTGGACAAGATTCCGCTTTTATAATGTACGGCAATTATTTTCGAAATGATATGCATTTTGGCTTGATAAATGCGCTAATGGCAAATAAAATCAAATAAAAAACGTAGATATTGAAACGTTCCAATAAAGCCGGCAATAAGGAGATAATAGTAAGTAAATTTGCGCGTTAGCATTTTCGTTTGAGATTTAGAAATCGGCTTCCTTGCGATACAGGTAAGCCTTCATAAATTATTTCTTCCCGTTTTAAATTATGTCAATTCCTTTTATGCCTACTAACGCCGACAGTAACTTTTACTCAGATTATTTTGAAGCGCTCTTTACAAAGGCAAAACAAAATTCCGTACTCATCATTGATGAATCAGGAATTGTCCTCAAAATTAACAACGCTTTCAGCCACTGCTTTGGCTATGCCGAAAGTGATATCGTTGGAAAAAGTGCCCGCATTCTTTTTACCAAAGACGATGAAAAAAATGACATGTTTGAAAAAGAACTTTCAAGAGTGCTGAGTGAAGGCCAATCATCAGACAATAATTATTTCGTAAATAAAGATCAAACTATCACATGGGTATCCGGGGAATCCTTGCTGGTGAAAACAAATGAAGGAGGCAAATTGATCTTAAAAGTGGTCCAGGATATTCACAAACAAAAAGAGTCGGAATTAAAATTAAGATCGTTGAATGATTTTAATGAAAGCATTCTTGGATCGATTGAAGATGCAGTGATTGTACTGGATCATAATATGCAAATGCTCAAAACCAATAATTCGTTTTCAAGACTTTTCAGTGAACGCGAATCAATTGTGCCCTCATCCGATTTTTCTGTATTTGTAAAACCATTTGATAAAAACGGAAATTTTTGTGATGCGATAGAAGACGTTATAGCGCGACAGAAAAACTTCTCCAACCGTCAGTTTGAATTATACACAACCGAAGGAGATAAAAAGACGTTCGATGTCACCTGTCAACTAATGACAACCATTGGCGGTAATAATGTGTTACTCATTTTGCACGATATCACTGCTTACAAACAGGTAGAACGTGAGCGTGAAGACATCATGGGCTTTGTGGCTCATGAGCTTCGCAACCCTTTATCCAACGTGATTCTGTGTAACGAAATCATTGGGGAATCTATTAAAGAAAATAGGCTGGATGAGGTAAACGAAATGCTGGAGCGCAGCAAGAATAATGTGAAACGATTAAATAAAATGATTGCGGAATTATATGATGCGACAAGAGTAAATTCGGGTTATCTGCAATTGGAAATTTCTGAATTTAATTTTAAAGACGTCGTAAACGAAGCCGTAGATACTGTTACAGGCTTACAACCTGCCCATCACATCAGTGTAAGGGGAAATACAAATATTCAAATAAAAGGTGACCGCTACCGGCTCATACAGGTATTAACTAATTATCTCAGCAACGGTATCAAATATTCAAACGGCCAGCCTGAAGTAGTGTTAACGGTTGAACATAACGGGCACACGCTCACGGTTTCCGTAAAAGACGACGGTCTGGGCATATCTAAAGACCAGTTGCCATACATTTTCGAAAGATTTTTCAGAGTAGAGAAAACCAGGAATATTGAAGGAATAGGACTTGGGTTATATCTCTGTCGGCAGATCATTCACGCGCACCACGGGGAAATTTGGGTGGACAGTATTGAAGGCAAAGGCTCTACCTTCTATTTTTCAATTCCGATTGGTATTTAGTTAGTCCAAAAGAATGATCGTTCTAAAGTCACATTAAGCTACTGTTTCCGACAATAACACTTTGCTTAAGGCAATCTTCTCGTAACCCATTTTGTAGTTTTTCACTTTTTTAATTTATCCGGATTACACATTTGTTATGGAATTATATCCGGCCTAATTCTCTAATGAAACATAGCACCGGCGAAAAAATCTTTTTGAAATGATTGCTGCGCTAGGAGGATATTTTTACACTGGAATTGAAACGACAGGAAGAGGATTCTATGGGTAAATTTTAAAAGCTCAACACAATATGTAGCGATGGATTTGAGATATAAATCCGTTGCAGAAATGCAGATTATTTTATTTACAGTTTAAGCAGTTAAACCAAAGTCTTGAGTCCTTGCTTCTACGTGCCCATTCAACATCTTTGAAAACATAATGCACCAATATTGAGCCTTGGCTTTTAAAAACTCCAATTCTTTCCTGGAATAAATAAGTCCATCGCCGAATTTAATAAAAGCAGGCTTCGAATGATTGTTGAATTCAAAACGGATTTCGACCGTCGCGGTCTCAATTTCACCCCCCATATTCTTTTCGGCTTTCTTCTTTTTCCGATTTGCATTTAGTCACCAATTGACAATCGTTCACATCGTCCAATGAAATGATTGAAGAATAAAAATCGCGATTGTTTTTTTCAATGAGCATAATTTTCCGATGAATGCCGTCAATACCAATCACTCTATCCTGGAAAATTTCCTGGCTGCAAAATATAAGGTTATTTGCAGCCCCTTCGTTGCTAAGATGTCTTAAAAGTTTTAATTTTTTCCTCCGGGAGGAAGCAAGAACAAATGGGGTATAACCAAAATATAACAAACCGGCTATAAGGATTGCAAGTATGATAAGTGAGTTCATAGGAATTTGGTTTTAAGTCCGGATGATTAAAGATTGCTTTAATTACAACGGGAGATTTCCAAATTAATTGTATCTATTTATACAATATTTTTAACGTTCTTCTTTGTCCTGCAATTGACTCTGAAATCACAACGAGCCCGTTTTCTGCAGATTTTCGGGGTTCACTCGCAGGTATTTCTCCCGAACTATAAGCGCAAGTAAGGTGCCACTTTACGAAGT
The DNA here is from genome assembly GCA_963706775.1 of uncultured Chitinophagaceae bacterium. Lineage (GTDB taxonomy): Bacteria > Bacteroidota > Bacteroidia > Chitinophagales > Chitinophagaceae > Ginsengibacter. The sequence goes on along the minus strand of CAVPNF010000009.1, from coordinate 142,210 downwards.
TGATTTAAAATACTTTGCAAAATGCGTACAAAGAGGTAGCAACGCGTGAGAATTCATTCAAACTTTGCGTCCGGCTGCGGCGCATTTTTTTCCCGGACCAGGGAGATGCCGAGTATAATTAACGTTCCGCCGAAGGCATACCATACGGTAAGGCTTTCTCCTGCCATAAGTCCCCAGAAGACGGCCACCAGAGGAAGCAGATAGGTGACCATGCTGGCAAACACGGCAGAGGTAGTTTGTATCAGGCGGAAATACAATAGCATCGCCAGCGCAGTACCAATGATCGAAAGAATCGCAAGGTATCCGGTACTCTCCCATTGCAATGGAGTATTTTGAAAATCGTGGAAAATGCCCGAGAACAAAAAAATGATAAGGGATGGGAACATCCAAACCGTGAACACGCTCGCCGACAATTCCATCGCATGAACATGCCTTAATTTATGATTGATGATCAATGCAGCGCCGGCATAGCAAGCGGTTGCCAGCACGATAAGCATCGCATATGCAGGCTCAGAATCTCCTGAAGATGAGGCTGAGAAATATAATAAAGTACCCGCACCGATAAATCCTATTAAGGCTCCGGCCCATTGAATAGCTTTGCTGCGAATTTTAAAAAAAATAAAGCCCAGTACCAAAACAAATACCGGCACCAAAGAATCAAGAATACCAGCCATTGAAATGCTTACGTGAGTTTGTGCCAGTGGAAACAGAAACATAGGCACAAAGTTTCCAATTGTGCCCGCCAATACCATCCACCAAAAAGTCCTTCGATTCATTTTCTTCATTGCGCGAAATCCGATGCCCATGAAAAGCAGTCCGGAAACGATAACCCTTATCGCACCGATCTGGTAAGGTGTAAAAGCTTCCAGCGATTTCTTAATCAATATAAATGAGCTGCCCCAGGTGAGCGCCAGCACAGTTAAAATAATCCACTTATTATTGAAGATGCCCATAAATATTCTAAAAAAATAATTGCCGGCAAATAAATTCACCACGCCGAAATTCTTGATTGATGCTCTGAAAAGCGCAAATGTAGTTTTTTCATTTTTGGGAAATTGGATAGATCATCAAACGAATAAACAATGAACTAATCAAGAGTACATCTCATCTTTTCTTCAAATAAATATTTAACCCTTTTCATATTATTTTTAAAATTAATAGTAGATTTGAAATACAATTTCCCGCCATGGTTAACGTAAAATTCTTTCGCGTTGCGTTTATCGGTTTAATAATATTTACTGGGATTTTCCTTCATTCCTGCACCACTACACGTGTTGTGTCAAAATACGATTGCGACACATTTGCCAATAATCCCGTCAATAGAAAAACTACCTGGTCTTTTGCCTGGGGACTGGTGCAGCCAAAGGATATCAATCCAAAATGCGACATAAGGTTCAATCATATGAACCAGGTGACCGTGAAAAATAACCTTGGCTTTGCCTTGATATCGGTGGTATCACTTGGAATAGTAATGCCCCAAAGAATTGAATGGTGTTGCGCTCCCTACAGTCCCGCTACCGATTCGCTCGGTCATAATTAAAAAATAAAACAATGTTGTCGCTCTCTAATTTACCCGACGGTATTTCATTGCTACCCATCACCACGTGGGAAAATGGCCATGAAAATTTTGTACACACTTTCAAAAAAAATGCTTCATTCAAATTGAGCATTCCATCAGCCCAATCCCCGAATCCTTACCGTGACACCACCAAAAACTTTCAATGGCTCATTCAATATGCTGTTGAAAACAATCTTCCGCTACGCGCGATGGGAAATGGCTGGTCGTTTTCTGAGGTAGCCGTTTGTGAGGGTGGCCTGGTTGATACGAAAGCGCTTCGGCTCACCTTCAATCTTAAGAACTCTTTTCTCGCGCCGGAATACCTGCAAAAGGGTAATAGCGCGACAAACCTTTTTTTTGCCGAATGTGGTATCAGTGTGCTTGACCTTGACGAAAAACTTGAGCAGGATTCCAATCCTAAACGATCATTGCGCGCGTCAGGCGCGAGTAACGGGCAAACCATCGCCGGATGTACTTCTACCGGTACCCATGGTTCCGCGTTCAATGTGGGCGCGGTCCACGATTCAATCGTCGGCCTGCATATCATCACGGGGCCGGACAGCCATGTTTGGCTTGAAAAAAAATCTAATCCGATAGCCTCGGATGATTTTATAGCCTGGCTCGGCGCCGAGGCCATCAGGGATGACGATATGTTTAACGCTGCCGTGGTGAGTTTTGGAAGCTTTGGATTTATTCACGGAATCGTGATCGAAACAGAGCCCATTTTCCTTTTGGAACAATATCGCACAGGTAACATTATTTACAACGATGCATTAAAGCCTGCGATGAATCATCTTGATTTTTCAACAATTCCCGATCAGCTTTCTGCGCCGCCAACGGGGCCGGACAAAGAACTATATCATTTTGAAATCCTGGTAAACCTCCAAATGTTCGCGCCCGGAGACGCTCAAAAAGGTGTCTATTTCAAAACCATGTATAAGATACCTTACAGAGATGATTATACGAAAATAACAATTGACGACAATGGTTTCACTTATGGCGACGACCTGCTGGGCGTAATGAGCACTGTTCTTGATGGGCTTGGGCCTGGCCTGTCCTCCCTGCTGGTGCCGGGACTGGTTAACAAACTATTTCCTCTTGCCTTTACGGCCGATCAAAGTATGACAGGAACACTCGGCGAAACTTTCAGCAATACGAAATTCAGGGGCAAGGCCGCCAGCGCGGCCATTGGTGTTTCTTCGGAAAATGCCAGCATGGTATTGGAAGAGATTGTAACGATCAATAAGGAATTTCCATTTGCCGGAGCTCTTGCGTTACGCTACGTGAAAGGAACTGAAGCATTGCTTGGATTTACTCAATTTCCCAAAACATGCATTATGGAGCTGGACGGTGTTGACTCAAAATTATCAAGATCATTTATTCAAAAGGTTTGGACAAGGCTCGGGGAACTCGATATCCCATTCACCATGCACTGGGGAAAATTTAATTTTGGTCTCACCCCTGAACTCGTTCAGAAAATGTATGGCGACAATCTCCTAAAATGGAAGTCTTGCAGAGCGTCTCTTTTAGCGGAGGAAGTGCGAAAAGTATTTACCAATAATTTCATGCTCCAATGCGGATTGGCGGAGGCTTAGGAAAGTAACTTATTCGTTCCGATGGACCCCATTTATTTAAGAAATAAAACAATTAATATTTTATAACTTAGCTAAGCCATTATTACAAGGTTAAATAACCTGGTTTTGGTGGTTTGATCATGCTCAGGTCTCAAGATCTAAAGCAAATGGTCTTTTACGTCGGGGGGGAATCTTTGTGAGAACCCTCCTTTTATTTTTTTATACTGTCACATGCATATCATTTTTGAATTTCCAATTGTTGATTGCAGGCCGTTGCTTCCGGATGAGGAAGGAAAATTAATAAACCCTGAATGGCCGACACCACCCGACAGCGCCAAACCTTTCATTCGTCATTTTGGAGCAGTTAAGGAAAGGAATGCCGGCGGGAGCACAGACTGGACCGGTGAAGCGTATTTTTGTAACACCCATCTGGCTCTACAATATGACGAGCTTCACAAAAAGGGATTTCCTCTTTCACCCGGCCAGCAAAGCGCCATTTACAATAGCTACAGAAGATTCTATTCCGACGGATATTTCGTTGGAAAAATAGAAGCAGGTTTTGTTGACAATATCGAAAAAAAGGCTGAGGCTGCGGGCCTGGAAAATACAAAAATCAACCTTTCGGATGTTTTAGAACATTACGCAGATTTGCCGGTGAAGGTGGATGATAAAGATTTTAAGCTTTATAAAGCCGGCGCCGCTCTTACTAAAAAATACTATGGAGCATCCACTTCGAAAGAAAAGTCCGCTGCGCCACAACAGCAATTTGTAGTGGCGGGCGAATTATTAATTGTGCTGGTATTTTCCGCCAATGATAAATTTGTATTGCCGGAAACCGCTTCGCTATTGGAACAAGTCACGCTCCCAGATAACAAGGGCTCATTAAAGCTTCACAGTTACAAGTTGAAGCACGAAGGGTACTCGCTCAAAGTGTGGCTAATTGAAACGCCGACCCCGGTTTCTGCACTTTCAAAACCCGATAAAAGTGTTTTGCGTAATCTTCGAATCAACCTGCTTCGCATCCACATCGAGAAAGAAACTTTAAGAATCTTATTGAACAAAATAAAAAATAAAAAAATACAACTGGACAACGATAGTAAAGAAGCCCAACTCGCAGACAGCTATTTTAAAAAAACCGCGGAAAGGTTGTTTAAAAAAGAAAGATACTCACTTCAGCAAAAGAACATATTAGACTTCGCGCTCAACAGCGAAAATTCAATGTCTCCGGACAGCTTTACTTCACTGGAACAGGGGGTTTATTATTTCCAGGATCAATTTACAAGGAACAATATTCAGCGGCTGCTCAATGGAATGGCAAAGAAAATGATCCTGTTTATTTGCGCCAGCCCAAAAGAAAAAAATCCGCTGGATTTTGGAAATGAATTCAAAAAGATAAAAGACAATTTGCAGAAAGGTTCCGACCGCTATAATTATGTAATCGAAATTGAACCATCAGTTAAAAGAAGTGAATTCCTGGATCTGCTCACCAAATACAAACCCGATTACCTGCATTTGTCCATGCATTCTTCTCTTACCGATGGCCTTTATTTTGAGGATGGTAACGAGGATAAATCACCGATGCCTGTTGCAGAATTTGAAGGGATCCTGGAACTTCATAACAGGTTGCATCATCCGAAAGTAATCATCCTGAGTGCATGCAACAGTAAGGCTCACGCAGCCGCTGTTAAACCCTATTGTGATTATGCGGTAGGTACACAAACGGTCTTTCCCGCAGCTGCCGGAGTGATCTATGCGGATAAATTTTATGCGACTTTGTTTGAAGACAATAGCAGCCATATTCCCGAATGTCATGATGCCGGCAGGAAAGCCATTGAGATATTTAAACCGGAATTTGATCCGATAAATGATATTCCTGTTTTTGAAATCCCTGTTTTAATCTAATAAAATTATTTTTATGGCAAAGGTTTTAAAGAGTCTCCTTTCCGATTATGGATACAATCTTGTAGCGCTTCCTAAAGAAGATATCACACCACTTCTCCTGCTATACAAAAATTATGATGGAGTAAGCTCGGTCGAAAATAAACTTCAAATGCTGTTTGCGATCGCCGACAGCCCTCCGCCAATTATTGTCAAAGATAAGATCGTAGCCGGCATCCAGGGAATGGCTAATATTACGTTTGACGCAGAAGGAGGTGTGGACATGCTTGACTGGCTTTTACAAAAATTAAATATGGGGAAACTGGCCGGTAAACTAAAGTTAGATGGAGCCAACACAGTTAAAATTTCATACGAAAATGTCCTTGAGGATAAAGTTGGACTCCTGGAACTTGATGACTTTATCAGTGGTTCGGAACCTGTAACGCTCCGCTTCAATACCTTTAAGCAAAAACTTGAAAACAGCGAGCTATATGTGGTAAATGCGGTGCTGAAAAGCAATAGCTTTTCGGTTGCCATCGCCGGTGAGAATGCCCAGGAGGCAAACCTTGAAGCTACGCTAAAAGGAATAGTAGATGCCAATGTTGACCTGAAGCACAATAGCGACAATTCGATTACCCTGAAACATGACAACGCCACGCCGATCGTATTTGCTTTTAAGGCTCAGCAAATCCTTTACGATCAAAAACAATGGTGGCAGTTTTACAAAAAAGATGAAGCTCAATTTCACATTAAGGATCAGCAAGGCGTCATCCTGAAAGGCGAAAGTGACTTCCCGGCTATTCATTTAAAAACCGGGACCGAACTGATCGGACTTTAATCACAGAATTTTGAATATTTTAGGTTGATTGGATTTGCCGGCGATTAAACAAATAAATGGCCGGCGAATGCCGATGTAAGACTTTTTTACATCGGCAGGATGTAGAACTAATCTTTTCAGTTTGCAATTTCTACGCTCCCAAATGAAGTTAACCAGGAACAAAAAAGACGGCAATTTCATGCCGTCTTTTTCATAATGATTTTTATCTCTTACCCTCTCCTGTTTCCAAACAAGCGGAGTAAAAACAAGAAGATATTTATGAAGTCTAAATAAAGATTTAATGCGCCGAGGATAGACATTTTTTTTGTGTCATTTGCCGATACTTCACCATTGTATTCCAACCCTTCACCTATTCTTTTTAACTTTTGAACATCATACGCAGTAAGTGCTGTAAACACCATCACACCAATAATGCTGATGATATAATCCAGCTGGCTGCTGTGCAAAAAGTAGTTGATGACCATCGCGATCAGCACGCCAATCACACCCATCATCAGGATTCGGCCAAACTTTGTAAGGTCCTGGTTGGTAGTATAGCCCATGAACGCCATCACGCCAAACATGGCAGATGCAGAAAGGAAACATCCCAAAACTGATCCGGGAGTAAAGGCCAATAATATAAAACTAAAGCTGATTCCATTGATCATTGCATAAGCCATAAACAAAGCCATCAGTGCGGTTGAGGAAAGTCGCTGAAAACCGAATGACATGATCAGTACAAAACCGAGTGGTGCAAAAAGAGTGATTTTGCCAAGACCTGTAAGGCCAACCGGCGAAATAAGATAAGACAGCAATTGATCATTCACGGAAAATTGCCATGCGAATAAAGCGGACACGCCCAAAGCGATAAACATCAATAAGAATACATTGGCAATGAAGGAACGGGTGCCCGTCTTTTCACCAATCGGAATATAATTGATATCAGTAATGTTGGCATTTCTATTTGTAAAATCCATTTTTTTAAAATTTTGGTAAATGTAATCTGCAAATATGAAATAACTAAAGAAAGAAAAATAAAATAAGAAATTTTTAACCGGCTGGCAGACATATTTATTTATTCCTAATTGCACAGTACGTGATAAGCCAAAATATAGAAATTCGATTTTTAAAATAACTTAAAATAACATTATTCTGATAGTTTTTTATAAACGCATATACCGCCGCTTTCAAAAAATAAAAAAGTCTGACAAACAATTAGAGTTTTTTCAAATCCTCTTTTTGATTTTTAATAACCATAGTAACGACAATGAAAGCGCCTATAGCGATTCCTGCAGCCAGCGTCATAAGAAGCAGTGGAACCGGGATCAATTCTAATTTAGATTTCATGGTTACCGCAATCAGGCATAGGATCAATAAAATAGTGATTCTCAATTTTCTTTGTTTTTTTATTAAATTATCTATCATACTTTTTAAAATTTATATTATTCTATTAATTTTATTCAACGAAAATATTTGGAAATACAAATTTAAACTTGTCAAAAGTTGCTATTTATTTTTGAGAGATTTACCGGTTATCAAAATAAAAATCTGAAGCTAAACTTTATTATTATTTTCAATTCTCATGACATTATCACATCCTTATCTGTTTACTTCCGCCCACCTTGATGCCGGTAATATTTTGGTTTTTTCAAGAATAAATGAATTATCTCACGAATGGAAAAATGGATTGAATGAAGTAGTGATAAGATATGTAATCACAGGCGGAGAAACTTATTTTATTAATAAAAAAACTTTCGATTTAAGAGCAAACTGTTCTCTGCTGGTAAATCCTGCGCAATCGCACAATGTCACAATCCCTTATCAAAAAATACCTGCACAAGGCTTGTGCTTCACGATTAATAAAAAGATGTTGACGGATGTTTTAGTAAACAATTCTTTTAGCGAAAATTACCTGCTTGATAATCCTTTGATCAATGATAACGAGGAATTCGACTTTTTTCAAGGCATTTACGGGCAAGATAACATCCTTAACCAGTTTCTTCTATCTGTATCGAAAAATATAGACACAGATTCGGGAGTCATTAGTCTGCCACCTGAAAATTTATTTTACACACTGGCACACCGGCTGCTTGTTTCCCAGAAAATGATCAAGAAACAGGTAAGCCAAATAAACGCATCGAAGTGTAGTACAAGAAAGGAACTTTATAAAAGGGTTCATGAAGCCAGGCAGATACTTGATGATGAATCAGACCAGCCGTTATCAATTTCAGAGATAGCATTGGAAGTTGGCTTATCTGAGTTTCATTTTTTCCGGATTTTCAACCAGGCCTTCGGAACTTCGCCTCATCAGTACCGGCTGACGAAAAGATTGGAAAATGCAAAAGAAAAACTTTCATCTAAACCAGTTTCTATTTCAAATTTAGCCCTTGAAAGCGGTTTTGCTGATGTGCAAAGTTTTAGTAAAGCGTTTAAAAAAGCTTTTGGAGTCGCTCCGGTTATGTTTCAAAAAAAATTAAATTCGTGAGGATATTTAACCCAATTTTTGAGACGGGAATTTTTATTTCTATTTTCAATTTACCTCAAACCAGATTTTTTTCTGATCGTTCCAATCACCATTGTAATTAATCGTTAACTCCTCGCCTGCTGCTATTTCCCTTACGGTTTTTACCTGGATACTTTCATCTTCGAAATCCATAAAATATTCACAATTGCTTTGGTAGCTATGATTATACATCGGCACCAAACCCAACGCCATACAGCATTTATCTTTGCTCACGCCCCATTCAAAAATGTAATCATGTAACAATGTTTTATCGAGAAGCTTACGATCTTCTGCGCTCATCACGATCACTGGCGACTCTTCTATTACGGTACCCGCTGCTATTTTTTCATTGGTGAATACGCCTCTTCCTTTGTTAATTGTTGATTTTATGTTTAAATATTTCCTGATCATATTGTTAAACCTGCTGACTAACTGTAAAATAATTTAATTTGCGCCATAATCTGCAAGAAATAATTTAAATGACAGAAGAAGAAATTTCAGTGCAAGAACAATATGAAGCTGTTTTGGAAACAGGCGACAGTACAGTTGTATCTGAGTTTCTAAATGAGCAGAATATCAGTGACGTGGCAGAACTTATTTATGAAAATGAAGACCACGAAACAGACATTCTGCAAAGCCTTTCTATGCATCGGGCCACAAGCCTTTTCAAAATTCTCGAACATCCCACACAGAAAAGAATTATCAAAAACCTTCCTCCTGTAAAAAGCGCAGAGCTTTTAAATGAGATGCAGGCAGATGACAGGACCTCTTTTTTTGAAGACCTGCCTAACGAGGTCGTGCGCGAATTAGTGAAAACATTGCAGCCGGAAGAAAGAAAAATAACCTTATCGCTTTTAGGTTATCCGGAAAACAGCGTGGGCAGGCTGATGACGCCCGATTATGTTTACGTATATGAATACAATACCGTTGCGGAGGTATTAAATATTATAAGAAGTGTTGGAAAGAATACAGAAACCATCGACGTGGTTTATGTGATCAACAAACATGGGGAATTATTAGACGATCTCCGGATCAGGGAATTTATTCTCGCCGCTCCTGAAACGAAAGTGAGCGAAATGATGGACGGACGTTTTATTGAGCTAAATGTAAATGACGACCAGGAAACGGCTAATGAGGTTTTTAAAATGAACAACCGCGTAGCATTGCCTGTAGTTGACGATTATAATGTGCTGCTTGGTATCGTTACAATTGATGACGTCTTGTGGGTAACGAATGAAGAATTCAGTGAAGATATCCAGAAGATCGGGGGCGCTGAAGCACTGGACATGCCTTACCTCGAAACGCCTTTGGTTACGCTGGTTAAGAAAAGAGTAGGCTGGTTGGTAATTTTATTTTTTGGAGAAATGCTCACAGCCACCGCCATGGCATTTTATAATGAAGAAATGTCGAAGGTGATCATCCTCACCAACTTTATTCCGCTTATTATTAGCACCGGAGGAAATAGCGGCACGCAAGCTTCCACGCTCATTATCCAGGCGATGGCCTTAGGAGAAGTAACCATAAAAGACTGGTGGCGTGTGATGCGGCGCGAGATCCTTTCGGGGCTCATGCTGGGAACCATTCTCGGCGCAATAGGCCTGCTGAGAATTACGGCCTGGAGCTTTCTGATGCATCATGGTGTCATGCATGATATTTACGGGATTCACTGGCTGCTAATCGGCTTCACAGTCGCCTTTTCACTGATTGGCGTTGTACTATGGGGATCATTGATGGGAAGCATGCTGCCAATTCTTTTAAAAAGATTAGGTGCTGATCCTGCATCCTCATCAGCTCCTTTTGTGGCCACATTGGTAGATGTGACAGGGCTAATTATCTTTTTTAATGTAGCCCTTTTCACCTTAAAAGGGACGCTTCTTTAATCATCACACGTGCGGCGTTCACCGCCTTGTTCCCTTTGTTTACCGAAAACTTCTTTACGGCAAAGAATATTTCAGGGTATTTTTGCGCCTGCAATAAAAGAATCCTGATAAGCGAAAAAGTAGTATTTAGCTTTTCTTTTAATCCCCAGGGTCAACAGAAAACAGTTGCTGAATTTTTACTTTATGGTTTTTTATTGCGGTTTTTGGCCGCAATAAACAAAAATGAATTGTTCAATATTGATTAAAAATATTTCTATCTTCTTTCTGAAAAAAAACTGAATGAGAAGTCCGTCCGCTGACATAAAAAAAACTCCAAAACCAAGTATCTTCAAACTCCTGAAACCTTATTCAGGAATGATGGGTGGCCTATTGCTTTTTGCGCTGCTAAGCAATGCTCTTAACCTCGTAATACCAAAGCTTATCCAGGTGGGAATTGATGATTATAGCAATGGCGTTTGGAATATTAAAAAAATCATAACCTGGTTTTCTGCCGCCGCCGCCCTTATTTTTATTTTCACCTATGTTCAAAGCATTATTCAAACTTTCGTTTCTGAAAAAGTAGCACGGGACCTTCGCGACAAGCTTTCCGCTAAAATTTCCCAACAGGATTATGCCTACATTCAGGATACGACTCCGGCAAAATTGCTGACCAATCTTACGTCTGATGTGGACGCGATAAAAATGTTTGTATCTCAGGCAATCGTTTCCATCGTTTCATCGATCGTACTAATTATAGGTGCGGCAATTTTATTGGTGAATATAAACTGGCGCCTTGGCTTGCTGGTTTTGCTCATCATCCCAATCATAGCCGGAACCTTTTTTGTCATTTTCAATAAAGTAAAAACCTTATTCAAAAAAACACAGGAAGTTATCGATTGGCTTAATAAAGTGATTAACGAAAGTATTTTGGGCGCGGCGCTGATTCGCGTGTTGAATGCACAATTCACAGAATACAATAAATTTATGGATGCCAGCGCGCAAGCGAAAAACCTGGGCCTTTCCATATTGCGTTTGTTCGCAACGCTGATACCCATCATCGTGTTAACCTCTAATTTGGCGCGCCTCGCTGTGCTGGCTTTAGGTGGTCATTTTGTGATAGAAGGAAGCATGACGCTGGGCGAATTTGCAGCCTTCAATAGTTACATTGCTATTTTGATTTTTCCTATCATTATGATCGGATTTATGAGCAATGTGATCGCGCGGGCATCCGCTTCTTACCAGCGGATCTACAGCACATTAGAAGCGCCGGATTTTGAGGATAAAGGCACAGTAAATGCTCCCCTTAAAGGAAATATCGAGATAAAAAACGTAAGTGTTTATTATGGAGAAAATCCTGCGTTGAAAAACATTTCATTTACCGTAGATGCGGGTTCCCGCACCGCTGTGATCGGGCCAACGGCCGCGGGTAAAACACAATTACTCTATTTGCTCACCACACTAATAAAACCGAAAGAAGGACATATTTTTTATGACGATGTAGAGATCAACGAGTACAACCAGGAAGCGCTCTTGCGGCAGCTTGGATTGGTTTTCCAGGATAGCATCATCTTTAACATGAGTCTTCGCGAAAACATTGCCTTTAATTCCACCGTCACTGAAAAAGCCATGCAAAAAGCAATTGATACAGCAGAGCTTCAAGATTTCATTGGCTCATTGCCGCAAGGTTTAGACACAATTGTTTCCGAACGCGGATCAAGCCTTTCGGGTGGCCAAAAGCAAAGAATCATGCTTGCACGGGCGCTCGCGATCAATCCGAAAATTCTATTACTTGATGATTTTACTTCAAGAGTCGATACATTGACCGAGCAAAAGATTAGCAGGAACGTTAAGCAAAATTATCCGGAGCTCACGTTGTTATCGGTTACGCAAAAGATCAACGCTGTGAAAGATTATGATCAGATCGTGTTAATGATGGAAGGTGAGATTATTGCTAAAGGAACCCACGGAATTTTGTTACAAAATTGCCCCGAATATGTGCAGATCTATAATTCTCAAAAAAGCACTACGGCATTAATTGAATCGTAAAATTATTCGTAACTAAAAGAGGCAATACTTTTTCTATATCAATAAAAATGGATTATAATTTAAATATCGAAACAAAAACTTCCACGACAGCGGCGTTTAAAAAGATGCTGCAGTTCATGACGGGAGAAAAGCGGAATTTGATCATCGCTTTTTTTGTCATGCTGCTAAATGCAGGTATTACAATGGCTACGCCTTATCTTATCGGCTATACGATCGATCATTATATTCAAACAAAATTATACCATGGCTTATTGGTAATGTCGGGTTTTCTTTTGGTGATCTATATTATCTGGGCAGGTACAGAATATTTGCAAACAAAGATCATGGGAAGCATTGGCCAAAGAATGCTCTACAGCTTACGCAATGCGGTTTTCAACAAACTGCAAAGCCTGCCGATCGCATTCTTCAATCAGAACAAAGCGGGAGATTTAATTTCGAGAATTAATAATGACACCGATAAAGTAAACCAGTTTTTTTCCCAGTCATTAATGCAATTTGTAGACAGCATATTTACCATGCTGGCTGCGGCTATTTTTCTATTGATCATTCACGTCGACTTAGGTGCTGCCGCGTTGATACCAGCAGTTTTTATTCTCATATTTGTTAGAATTATTTCATCGGCCGTTCGAAAGAAAAATGCGGCGAGTATGAAAAGCACCGGTGGACTGAGCGCAGAAATTCAGGAAAGCCTTTCCAATTTTAAAACGATCATAGCCTTCAACCGGCGCGATTATTTTCGTCAGAAATTCGGCGTTGCAAACAATACTAACTATAAAGCCTCAGTTTCCGCAGGACTCATTAACAATGTCTTTGTGCCGGTCTTTACCTTGTTTTCAAACATCGCACAATTGATCGTGCTGGCATTTGGTATTTATCTTATTTCCAAAGGGAATTTCACTATTGGACTACTCATTAGTTTCATTGCTTACACGCAGGCATTTTATCAACCTTTGCGGCAACTCGCTACGCTTTGGGCAAGCTTTCAAACCGCTATGGCTGCATGGGACCGGATCTCCATTATCTTAAGTCTGGAATCAAATCTTATTCAACAACCACAAACACTGCAAAGCACTGATTCTGGTGCACCCCTGCTGTCATTTCGTGACGTTTCCTTTCAATATCCTGACGGCAAAAAAGTGTTGCACGATATTAATTTTAGCCTTGAAAAGGGCAAAACGTATGCGCTGGTTGGTCCGACAGGCGGCGGCAAAACGACAACTGCGTCTTTGATCGCGCGGCTGTACGACCCGTCGGAAGGAGCCATCCATTTAAATGGAAAAGACCTGCGCAGTTATCCGCCTGCAGAGTTGAGTGAACGCGTTGGCTTCATTTTGCAGGAACCTTTTTTATTTAATGGTACCGTTCGTGACAATATCTTATACGGAAACGAAACCTATAAAAAGCACAGTCGTGAAGAGCTCGAAGAAGTAATCAAGTCCTCAGATCTGCACCATCTCGTCTCGCGGTTTGATAAAGGATTGGATACGGAGATCCTTTCGGGTGGCGACTCCATGAGCTTAGGTGAGAAACAATTGATGGCCTTTATAAGAGCCGTTTTGCGCAAGCCGGATCTCTTAATTTTAGATGAGGCCACAGCAAATATCGATACAGTTACGGAGAAACTATTAGAAGAAATTTTACTCAAGCTTCCGGACTCCACAACTAAAGTAATCATAGCGCACAGGCTCAATACGATTGAAAACGCGGACGAGATATTTTTTGTCAATTCCGGAGAAGTTACGCAAGCCGGAACCTTTGACAACGCATTGCACTTGTTATTGGAAGAAAAGAGAGAAAGCTAGATTTTGGCTTGTTTCAGTTTCTCAAAATCCTTAAAAACTACTTTTTTGCTTATTACAGTTTATCCATATCGACTTGTCAACTCATCACTTGTCAATTCATAACTGATCAACTTAACAACTTATTAATTTATCACCTAATCAACTAACTACAATTTCCTTAATTTGCGTCCATAAAAATATATAATCTATGTGTGGAATTGTAGGATACATTGGACCAAGAGAAGCTTACCCCATCATCATAACCGGGCTTAAAAGACAGGAATACCGTGGCTATGACAGCACCGGCGTTGCCTTAATCAATGATTCGGGCCTGCATGTTTATAAGAAAAAGGGGAAAGTTGCGGAACTGGAACAAGCGCTGATTGGAAAATCCGTAAATGCCAACATCGGGATAGGCCATACGCGTTGGGCCACGCATGGTGAACCAAGTGATGTGAACGCGCATCCACATCAAAGTAACAATGGAAAATTAGCCATGATCCACAACGGGATCATCGAAAATTATGCGCAACTAAAATCAGAGCTCATAAAAAAAGGCTATACGTTCAAGAGTGAAACCGACACAGAAGTCCTGCTTAATTTTATAGAAGATATTCAAAAAAATACGGAATGCCCTTTGGAAGAAGCAGTGCGGATTGCATTAAAAAGAGTATCGGGCGCTTATGTGATCTTATTACTGGATGAGGAAAATCCTGATACCATTATCGCTGCACGAAAAGGAAGCCCACTGGTAATTGGCATTGGAAAAGATGAACACTTTCTTGGCTCGGACGCAACACCGATGCTTGAATACACCAAAGAAGTGGTGTATGTAAACGATTATGAAATCGCCATTATAAAAGCGGATGAGCTTATTCTTAAAAACCTGGGAAATGAAAGGCAGACACCATATATCACAATGCTGGATATGGAACTGGCAGCAATTGAAAAAGGTGGCTACGAGCATTTTATGCTCAAAGAAATTAACGAGCAGCCGTCCACTATTTATGATTGCTTACGGGGAAGGTTAGACGCAGAGAAAGGAACCATCACGATGAAGGGCATCCAGGATCATATTGAAGCCTTGACGAAAGCGCCGCGTTATATAATCATCGCGTGCGGAACAAGTTGGCATGCCGGTTTGGTGGCGGAATATATCATTGAAGAGCTCTGCAGAATTCCGGTAGAAGTAGAATATGCATCCGAGTTCCGTTATAGAAATCCTATTGTGAATCCCGGTGATGTGATCATTGCCATTTCCCAAAGTGGCGAAACCGCTGATACTTTGGTCGCCATAGAAAAGGCGAAGCAACAAGGCGCTTTTATTTTTGGTATTGTGAACGTAGTCGGATCGTCCATTTCCCGTGCCTCTCACGCTGGCGCTTACACGCATGCAGGTCCTGAAATCGGCGTTGCGTCCACCAAAGCCTTCACGGCTCAATTAGCGGTGTTGATGATGATCGCGTTAAAAATTGCCAAAGAAAAAGGCACTATTGAAGAATCAAAATATATTGAGCTTTTGGTGGAATTAGAAAACATTCCTGAAAAAGTGGAGGCAATTCTAAAAAACAGCGATTTATTAAAGCCCATTGCAGAAAAATATAAAGATGCTGTTAACGCGCTTTACCTTGGCCGGGGTTATAATTTTCCTATCGCATTGGAAGGCGCCTTAAAATTAAAAGAGATTTCCTATATACATGCCGAAGGATATCCCGCTGCAGAAATGAAGCATGGACCTATCGCTTTAGTGGACAATCAATTACCGGTTGTGTTTGTCGCAACAAAAGATGAATACCACGCAAAAATTGTAAGCAATATCCAGGAGATTAAAGCGCGAAAAGGAAAAGTGATCGCAGTGATCACAGAGGGAGATGAAATTATTCCTACAATGGCCGATGATGTATTTTTTGTGCCGCCGGCAAATGAGGTGATTGCACCTCTTTTGAGCGTAATACCCATGCAATTGCTTTCTTATTACATCGGCGTCCTAAAAGGGTGTGATGTAGATAAGCCACGAAATCTGGCGAAGTCGGTGACGGTGGAGTGAGAAGGCGATTATGAGTTTATCATTTATAAGTCTATCAGTTATTTGTAAACAGTTATGAGGAATCAGTTTATTGGGACTAGTTTAAGGTAGAATAAATTAAAGAATTTCTTTTTACTAATAACTTATTACTGTTATCAGTTCTTAGTTATGGGAATATTACAATCTTAATTTTTTCCTTTAAATTGGAAATTAACTAAAGGAAAAGATATGGTTGAAAGTCAAACCAATATGAGGAATGAGAGATGAAGGCGAGATGAAAGATGACTTTTTACACATAACTTTTCACTTATAACTAATAACTCTTTACTCGTTTATGAACATCATCAAAAAACATCCGATCAATGACCTGGGATATAACTTCATTGATCCGTTATTCATTCCCAAAGGAGAAGATGAATACTACCTGAGAAATCAGCAAAATAATAACGGGATAGAATATCGCAGGCTTTCCGGATCCGAAATAGAAATTTTAATCCGCAATGGAAATACTTCTGATGACTGGGGCCAGATCTATGTGTCAAAAGCATTTGACCCTGCGTTGGTAAAAAATTCAAAATTTCATGGATTGGTTCGTATTGGAAAATTAGAACCTTATTACCTGGAATTTCATAACCTGCGCATGCCGGTTGGCATTTACAACAGCAACATCATCAGTTGCGATTTCGGACATAATGTTTGTATAGATAATGCCAATTATCTAAGTCATTACATCATCGGAAATGAGGTAATGATTGCCAATGTAAATGAGATGGCCACTACTTCTTATTCGAAATTTGGGAACGGAATTATCAAAGAAGGTGAGACTGAAGAAACGAGGGTTTGGATGGAAGTGCGAAATGAAAACGGCGGCCGGCGTGTAATTCCTTTTAACAGGATGCTGCCGGGCGATGCTTATTTATGGAGCAATAATCCGGAGGATAAGGTATTGCTTGAAAGATTTAAAGAGCTGACCGCAAAAGAATTTGACAAAAAGCGCGGGTATTATGGCACCATTGGCAACCGCTGCGTAATAAAGGATTGTGATATTATCAAAGATGTAATTATCGGCACTGACGCGTATTTAAAAGGTTCCAATAAATTAAAGAATCTAACCATTAACAGTGACGGAGAAAGAACAACCCAAATTGGTGAAGGCTGCGAAATGGTGAATGGTATTGTCGGTTATGGCTGCAGAATATTTTATGGCGTAAAAGCCGTAAGATTTGTTATGGCTGCGCACTCACAATTAAAATATGGAGCCAGGCTGATCAATTCCTATCTTGGTAACAATTCAACGATTTCCTGTTGCGAAGTATTGAATACGCTCATTTTTCCGGGTCACGAGCAGCATCATAATAATTCATTTCTTTGTGCTTCCCTTGTCATGGGACAAAGTAATATCGCCGCCGGTGCCACTATTGGCAGCAATCATAACAGCCGCGGCGCAGATGGTGAAATCATTGCGGGGCGAGGGTTTTGGCCGGGATTGTGTGTAAGCCTGAAGCACAATTCAAAATTTGCATCTTTTGCTATTTTATCAAAAGGCGATTTCCCTTTTGAGATGAATATCAGGTTTCCATTTTGCCTTGTCAGTAATGATATTGCTAAAGATAAGCTGGTGCTGATGCCGGGCTATTGGTTCTTGTATAACTTGTACGCACTCGCGCGCAATGCATGGAAATTTGAAGACCGCGATAAAAGGACTGAACGAATTCAAAGGCTTGAATTTGATTATCTCGCGCCGGATACCATTAATGAAATGTTCGAAACTATTAAGGATCTGTCAGGCTTAACAATTGATGAGAATGGAAATGCACGGGTTGAAGGCATTGAAAATAGTCACCGACCGACCGAGGTTGTCAAAGTAAAACAGGTGATTGACCTGTTCACGGAGTTGATCGCTTATTATGGAACGATTGAATTAATTAAGCATATAAAAAATAATAAGTTTTCCTCTTTTGATGAATTTAAAAAGAGTATTCCGGCAAAGCTCAGCAGGGCTGAATGGAAAAATATCGGAGGACAATTAATCTCTGTCGCCGACGTAAACAAATTGAAACAAAGCATTAAAACCAATAAAATAAACACGTGGAGTGAAGTACACGATTTCTACCGGGAAGAAGGCGACCGTTATGAAAAAAACAAATTGATTCATGCTTATACTTCTTTGTTTGAAATAGAAAATATTACGTCACGACAATTTACACCTGCATATTTCAAAGTATTACTCGAACGATCCATTGTTACCAAAACCTGGATGGCAAAAGGGATGTATGAAAGCCGTGAAAAAGATTACACGAACCCATTTAGAAAAATGGTTTATGAAACAAAGGAGGAAATGGAAGCCGTTGTTGGAAAAATTGAGGATAATCAATTTATCCAGGATCAATTTGCAGAATTGGAGGCCTTTAAGAAAACCGCTAAAAGTTTGATCAGAAAATTCGGTGTCTAAGACAGCTTTGTTTTGAGACGAGTTATTGTAAAAATGATTCAATAGCTAGAGCATATCCTTTCAAGCCAAAACCAAAAATTGTACCTGCACATTTTGCTGAAATATGAGAATATTTCCTGAATTCTTCGCGCGCTTCAATATTGGATATATGTACTTCTATCACGGGAATTTTTATGGCAGCAACAGCATCGCCAATGGCAATTGAAGTGTGGGTATAAGCGCCGGCATTTAAAATAATTCCATCCATCTTTTGCGCTGCAGCCTGTATTTCGTTAATTAATTCTCCTTCTACGTTGCTTTGAAAATAATCAAAATCGATTGTCTCATATTTTTTTCTAAGCTTGTTGAAATAATGCTCAAAAGTTTCTGCCCCGTAAATACCAGGCTCGCGTGTACCGATAAGATTCAAATTAGGGCCGTTGATTATTGCTATTTTCATGATTTGTTTTCTTTAAAAAGTTACTGATTTTGCGCGCTTTTTGCATCTAGAATTCGGATTCTTCTGCACAGCATTTTTAAAATACCTTTCAAAACTTCCTGGTCTTTTGATAGAATATTATAAAAAGGATCCTGGCCGAGTTTGAATAAAATACTGTCTTCCTCGCAGGTCGCTGTTGCAGAGCGGGTTTCGGCATCCAGCAAAGAAAGCTCACCGAATACTTCATTCTTTCCCAACACAGCAAGCGTATAGCCTCCGTCGTGGATCCGCACACTTCCTTCGTGAATAAGGTACATGCAATTTCCCACATCGCCCTTATTAAAGATCACATCACCTGCTTTCAAGGATTGTTCTTCCAGAACGGAAGCAATATCCGTCAAATCACTTTCGCGGACATTTTTAAAAATATCTGTTTCTTTAAGTAGTGATATTTTTTCCATCAGCAGGATTTTATAAATGAGCAAAAATTCTTATGAACATAAAACTACAAAATAATTACACATAGCAATTATGAACTATAAAATAGAATGAAGATTTTTTGGCGTTTGCAGATGGAGTTCCGCCTTAGTCTTTCCATAGTCTGGGGTATTACCGAACTGCTGGCTAGTTACCAGATAAGTGAAAATGTAGATTTTGATGATACTAAAAGATCAATTTCTATATTTTAGGTTGTTTGAAAGTTATTCGAAACCGACACATAAACCTTAGTGATGGTATAAATGTAAAAAGCCAAAATGTAGAAATTGATAATTCTAAAATCACAAATTTCTACACTTTGACCTATTTCAAAGGCGTTTAATTTATTACTAAATCAACCCGCTTTCTTCATCATTTCAAAAAATTCATCAAATAAATAACGGCTATCGTGAGGGCCTGGAGTGGACTCAGGATGATATTGTACAGAAAAAGCAGGCCTGTCTTTTAAACGGATCCCTTCGATGGAATCATCGTTCAGGTTCACGTGAGTGATCTCAATATTATCCGCATTTCTAACAGCATCAGCTTCCACACCGAAACCATGATTTTGTGTAGTAATCTCGCATTTCCCTGAGATTATGTTTTTAACAGGATGATTCAGGCCTCTGTGCCCGTGGTGCATTTTGAAGGTCGGAATATCATTAGCAAGCGCTAAAAGCTGCTGGCCAAGGCATATCCCGAAGAAAGGCTTTTTTGCTTCCAGAATTTCTTTTACAGTATCCACTGCGTATTCCATTGGTCCGGGGTCGCCGGGACCATTACTGATGAAATATCCGTTGGGGTTGAATTTCTCTAATTCTTTAAAACTTGTTTTTGCGTTAAAGACTTTTACATAGGCACCTCTTTCCACAAAACAGTTTAATATATTTTTCTTGATTCCGAAATCTAAAACAGCGATACGTATGTTGCTGTCTTCCTTTCCGGCAGTATATGTTTCTTTTGTAGAAACTACTGAAGCCAGTTCCAATCCTGCCATGGATGGAACGGCAGCTAGCATTTTCTTAAGATCTTCAATATTATTATTATCAGAAGATATGATGCAATTCATTGCGCCGGCTTCACGAATATGAATTACCAGCGCACGGCTATCAATACCATCGATCGCTACTATGTTTTGTTTCTCAAAATATTCCTGCAGGGAATTATCCGCGGCAAAGCGGGAATACTGCTCTTCCAGGTTGCGCCCGATAATTCCTTTCACTTTTACGGAATCACTTTCTACATCAGCCTCATTGATACCATAATTTCCGATGTGCACATTGTTCATAATAACGACCTGGCCATAATAACTCGGATCGGTAAAAACTTCCTGGTAGCCGGTCATTCCGGTATTAAAACAAATTTCACCAGTGGTGGTTCCAATTTTGCCAAAAGCCTGTCCGTGGAAAACATTTCCATCTTCTAAAATTAATACGGCTGGCTTGGGGGTTTTTATTTCAGACATGTAAAAAGTTTTGCAAAGAAAAGGAAATGCATCCGTTTTGGCTGCTAAATTTTTAATAATTATTTCGGATAAAATATTTTAGGCAAAAAAAAACCTGCGATCAAGCAGGCTTTTTTAATATTAAGCTTTTTCTTCAGCATCTGGTTGCCCGGACTCTGCAGGAGTAACTTCATCCTGAGTTTCTTGCGGAGCTTCAGCTACCGGAGTTTCGGCTGGTGTTGCCTTTGGCTCTGTAGCTTTTTTACTTCTTCCCGCTCTACGTGTTTTCTTAGCCGCTGTTTCTGTTTCACTAATTCCATTACCATAGATTTCATTGTAATCCACTAGTTCTATCATCGCTAACTCAGCGTTATCACCTACTCTTTTGCCAAGTTTGATAACCCTGGTATATCCTCCCGGACGTGAAGCAATTTTTGGGCTGATCACATCGAACAATTCTTTAACCGCTTCCTTATCCTGCAAGTGGCTGAATACCATACGGCGCTGATGCGTCGTATTTTCTTTAGACTTAGTGATCAATGGCTCTACATAAGGGCGAAGCGCCTTAGCCTTCGCTAACGTGGTAACGATTTTCTTATATTGAAATAATTGGCAGGCAAGATTGCTTAACAAAGCTTTTCTATGGCTTGCCGTTCTGCTTAAGTTGTTTCCTTTATCTCCGTGACGCATGACTTTTGTTTTTTAAATTCTGTACCGTGTCAGGAATTACAGAATTGATGTAAAATATGAAAATGTGATAATGTGACAATTAGCAAATTAGCTAATTATCAAATTTGCTAATTAATTACTCGTCGTCTAATTTTAACTTGCTAAGATCTAATCCAAACCCAAGACCTCTTTCATTCAAAACCTGTTCGATTTCGCTCAAAGATTTTTGTCCAAAGTTTCTGAATTTCATAAGATCTTCCTGCTCGTACTGAACCAATTCACTTAATGAGTTAATTTTCGCAGCCTTCAGGCAGTTGAATGCTCTTACTGACAGATCAAGATCTTCCAATGGAGTTTTCAACACTTTACGAAGCTGCAACGTTTGTTCATCAACAAGATCTTCTTTCTTTTCTTCTTTATTGTCGAAAGTAATGTTTTCGTCAGTGATGATCATTAGATGCTGGATCAATATTCTTGAAGCTTGTTTAACGGCCTCTTCCGGATGAATGGTGCCATCTGTAGTGACGTCCATTACCAATTTTTCAAAATCCGTTCTTTGTTCCACCCTGGTATTTTCAATGCTGTATTTCACATTCTTAATGGGAGTGTAAATAGCATCAACAGGAATATATCCAAAATGAGAATTTCTCTCTTTGCTTTCTTCAGCCGGAACATATCCGCGACCTTTAGCAATGCTGATTTCAATATCTAATTTGGCTGAATTATCCATAGTGCAGATAAGCAATTCAGGATTCATTACTTCGAAAGTTGGAGAAGCTTCCCCAATCATTCCGGCAGTAAATTCAGATTTATTTTTTAATGAAAGGCTGATCTTTTCTGTTCCTGCATCCTGGTCGGTTTTCTTTTTGAAGCGAACCTGTTTCAGATTAAGGATAATTTCAGTGACATCTTCTGTAATACCTTTGATCGTAGCAAATTCGTGATCGGCGCCTGCAATGCTGATTCCAACAATTGCATAACCTTCCAGTGAATTAAGCAACACCCTGCGAAGTGCGTTGCCAATAGTAACACCATAACCCGGCTCTAACGGACGGAATTCGAATTGTGCTTCAAAATCTGTACTTTTTTGGAGAACGATTTTGTCTGGCTTTACAAAATTTAAAATGGCCATTTTTTATTTTGTTTTTGTTGAACCTCAAGCCCCTGAGGGGCTTAAAGCATGTGATAAATTAATATTTCAAATACCTCTCTTTTGCCTTTCGGCGCCGAGGGTTTATTTGCTGTACAACTCAACGATAAGTGACTCCTTAATGTTTTCAGGAACACTTTCTCTTTCTGGATAAGCAATAAAAGTTCCCTTCATATTGGCTTCATTCCATTCAAGCCAGTTGAATTTTGGATTCTTAGGCCTCAAATTACCAGTTAGATTCGTGTTGTGTGAAGTTTTTTCTTTCAAACCAATCACGTCACCTGGTTTTAATGAATAAGAAGGAATGTTTAACACTTCTCCATTTACCGTAATGTGCTTATGCGCAACCAACTGGCGTGCAGCCTGGCGGCTTGGGGCGATTCCCATACGAAATACGGTATTGTCAAGCCTTGCTTCGAGCAATTTGATCAATAATTCACCTGTAACACCGCTGCGACGGGCAGCCTCATTAAAAGTGTTTCGGAATTGTTTTTCCAATAAGCCGTAAGTATACTTAGCTTTTTGTTTTTCGCGTAGCTGAAGAGCATATTCACCAAGGCTTTTTCGCTTGCGTGCTGCTCCATGCATTCCCGGAGGATTGCTGTTTTTTGTTAACCATTTTCCATTTCCTGTAATGGGTTCTCCGAAGATCCTGGAGATTTTGGTTTTAGGTCCTGTGTAACGAGCCATAATTATGATTTGATTTTTTAGTGTCGATGCATCATCATTAAAAATCAAAAATTAATGATGCACCCGGTTAAGAAATATGTGCGAAGTACGATGTTTGATGTTTGATGTTATTTACATCGTACATCGAACATCGTATATTAAACATTGTTAAACTCTTCTCTTTTTGGGAGGTCTGCAACCGTTGTGAGGTAAAGGGGTAATGTCTTTGATCATTACTACTTCAATACCAGATTGAGAAAGAGACCTGATAGCGCCTTCACGTCCTGATCCTGGTCCTTTTACAAATACATCAACACGTTTTAAACCAGCATCCAGTGCAACTTTTGCTGCATCAGCGGCGGCCATCTGGGCTGCGTAAGGTGTGTTCTTTTTAGAACCCCTGAAACCCATTTTGCCGGCAGACGACCAGGAAATAACTTGCCCCTGCTTGTTGGTTAAACTGATAATGATGTTGTTAAAACTTGCAACGATATGAGCGTCGCCGTAGTTTTCAACTTTTACGATTCTTTTTTTTGAAGATGCTTTCGCATTTGAACCTTTTGCATTTGTTGCTTTTGCCATAATAAATTCTGATAGGTAATCTTTTAAAATTTAATCCGCTTGCGGGCGAACTGAATCAATCCTACTTCCGGCTTTTAGAGATCTGGTATTGATTCAAAAAAATGAGCCTTATAAAAAGCCAAAAGCCATCCGCCGAAGGCGGACAGCTCAAAGCTATTTTTTTATTTCTTAGGCGCCTTTTTCTTTCCGGCAACCGTTTTACGTTTTCCTTTTCGCGTGCGGCTGTTGGTCCGAGTACGCTGACCACGCAAGGGCAAACCTTTACGATGTCTCAATCCACGATAGCAGGCAATATCAAGCAAACGTTTAATGTTTGTCTGCACTTCACTGCGCAAAGCACCTTCTGTTTTAAACTCGCCGCTAATCACATTACGAATGGCTGTTTGCTCGTCATCATTCCACTGGTTCACTTTTTTGTTATAATCGACATTTGCCTTGTCTAATATATAACGGGCGGTTGACTGTCCAATACCATATATATAAGTAAGTCCAATTTCTCCCCTTTTGTTTTTAGGTAAATCTATACCGGCAATACGAGCCATGTTTTTTAATTTTTGATTTTCGAATTACGATTTTAGATTTTAATCATAATTCATACTATATTATAATTCTGGTTTTTCTATCGCTTCCGACTTACCGAGATTAGAAATTTTTATAAAATCCAAAATCCGCAATCGTCAATCTGCAATCGCTTATCCCTGTCTTTGTTTAAAGCGGGGATTCTTTTTGTTGATAACATAAAGCCTTCCTTTTCGTCTCACAATTTTGCAATCAACGCTTCTCTTTTTTATTGCTGCCCTTACTTTCATGATTTCACTTTTTGTTTTTTAGCCTGTGAAAGGCGTGTTATTTATATCTAAAAATGATGCGGCCCCTTGAAAGATCGTAAGGACTCATCTCTACTCCTACTTTATCGCCTGGCAAAATCCGGATATAATGCATTCGCATTTTGCCTGAAATGGTTGCCAAAATCTCGTGGCCATTTTCAAGCTTAACCCTGAAATTCGCGTTGGCTAAGGCTTCCAGGATTGTTCCGTCTTGTTTGATTAATGCTTGTTTGGCCATACTGTTTTTGGGAGCGCAAAGATAAGTGTAAATATTTAATTTGTAAAAAAAAAAGCAATCTAATTGAATTGTTTTGAATTCATATTAAAAAATGAGATATTTTATAAAGAATTTTATCAAATAATTAGGAAGGCATTTTGCAGCCATCAGCGTTTGTCAATACTTTTACACCCCACCCTCAAAAAATATTGATATGAAAACAAGATTTTTTCTTTTTGCTTTCGCCGCGTTGGTTTTTTCCGCTTGTGGTAAAAAATCCACCACTCCGGGCACACCTCCGCAACAAGAGTCATATTTAAACACTACTGCGGCAAGCACCTGGACCTATCAGCAGGACGACTCCTCCGGCGCCACGCCAACCAGCTCACAATATACAGTAACGTCTACTTCCAAAGATTCTGCAATTGGCGGCAAAAACTATCATGTGTATAACTATTCTTATGGCGGCAACCAATATCTCAATCTGACCGGCAGTGATTATTACCAGTTTGACTCACTTCCTGGTGGACTCGGACAGGTTTTTGAAAGGTTATATTTAAAAGATAATCTCGCGAACGGTGGAACCTGGAGCCAGGATGTAAACGTAAACATTTCCCTGTCAGGCATTCCGCTTAGTTTAAAAATAACGCTCACCAATAAGATTGCAGAAAAAGATATATCCCGCGTGGTAAATGGCAACTCCTATTCAAACGTAATACATGTGACAACCAGTTTGTCTTCAACGAGTATTCCGGCGTCCGGGCTTACATCATCAATCGATAGTTATTATGCACCCAAATATGGGCTTATTGAAAACAGCTCTGTTATTAACCTGGATTATCTGACGGTTACTCAGAAAGTCAATTTTTCCACCAAATTATTAAATGCCGATTTGAAATAATTAAATTGGCTTATCGGTCAGGTGAACTTTAGTCATCGCCAAATAGTGATTTTGTAATACATGCAATGGGATGTGATGTTGAATGATTCTCCTTTCATCTCTATACCAAACTTCAAAGTTGGAGAAATTATCCTGTTCCGGAGTTTGGATACGAAAGGCTCCTTTGAGGTATTTTACTGATCCATCAGCATTCACCTGTTTTGTAAATTTCATTTTTAATAATTGCTCTTCATCCACGGGGATCGGATAAAGATCTTCTCCTTTGAAATAAAATTCCTGGATACCATTGTTCACAGCAATTTCTTTTTCATCAAAATTAAAATCTGTTACTTCGCCGCGGAAAGCCTGCCCATCAGATTCCGCAAGCACATAATCACCTTGTTTTAAATCACTAAATTTGATCATATTGACATTATTTTTGCTCAATTTAGCAAAAAAATCAATTTCCAAATTAGCTAATTTGTAAAACAGCTAATTATTCCGCCCAACTCATGACGTAATTTTCATCCTCAATTTCCAGCGCATTTTTGGTTAGTTGCAGCGGGTGAAATGTGTCTACCATTACCGCCAATTCCTTTGTTTCTTTCATACCAATACTTTTATCGACGGCACCGGGATGAGGTCCATGTGGTATTCCACCCGGATGCAACGTTATCATTCCCCTCGTAACATGCTTACGGCTCATAAAATCACCATCGACATAATAAAGCAATTCATCACTGTCGATATTGCTATGATTATACGGCGCCGGAATGGATAAGGGATGATAATCGAACAGTCGCGGAACAAAAGAGCAGATCACAAAATTATGCCCCTCGAAAGTAAGGTGCACAGGTGGCGGCTGATGAACCCGCCCCGTGATCGGCTCAAAATCGTGAATGGAAAAAGCAAAAGGATAGCAGCAGCCATCCCAGCCGATAACGTCAAAAGGGTGGTGCAAGTAATGAATGCCATACATCATTCCGCTTTTTTTCACCATCAATAAAAAATCGCCTTTTTCGTCCAGCGTTTGTAGATTTTCGGGCATTCGGATATCTCGCTCACAATAAGGGGAATTTTCAAGCAATTGTCCGTAATTGCTGAGGTATTTTTTAGGATAACGGACGGGGCTAAAAGATTCCACGATAAATAATCGGTTTTCCTCTTTTTCAAATTCGATTTGATAGATCGTACCACGCGGAATAACAAGGTAATCGCCATAGGCGAAATTGAGCTCGCCATATTGTGTTTTCAATTTGCCGCTTCCCTCGTGAATGAAAATAACTTCATCCGCGTCAGCATTTTTATAAAAATAATCATGCATGTTTTTTTTAGGCGCGGCTAAAGAAACGTGAACATCGTTATTTACCAAAACCGGCTTTCGGCTTTTCAAATAATCATCTTCCGGCTTTATATTAAACCCCTGGAAGCTGCGGTGTTTCAACATTTTTTCTTCGGCCACGTCAGGAACTACAGAGTAGGGCTCATCGGTGCTGACGATTTGTGTGGGCGGATGAGAATGGTATAGCAACGAAGAATCAGAGGAAAAACCTTCGGTTGAAAATAATTGCTCTGAATATAAAGAACCATCGGGTTTGCGAAATTGAGTATGGCGCTTATGTGGGATGCTACCGGATCGATGATAGTGAGGCATTTTTTACTAATTGAGAATTGAAAATTGAAAATTAAAAATGAGGAAGATCTAAAGCGTAGAAAGCTCAAGACTCAACATTAGAAAACAATATTTCCATTTTCTTTTATCAATAAAATAAGTGAAATTTCTATGAAAAGGCATGAAGTAAAGTTAACGAAGTTTACGCCTCTGAAAACTTCTTAAAACTTCCCGAAAAGATAAATTTTTAAAATAATCTGCATTCCTTTTAATTTGCCAAAATAATCAATCTACTTTTTTTGACACGAATTGGATTAATTTCAGACACCCATAATTTTTTAGATGAATCGGTTTTTGAGCATTTTAAAAACTGCGATGAAATTTGGCATGCCGGCGACTTCGGAACCGCTGCGATAGCCGATCAACTCAAATCTTTTAAACCGCTTCGCGGGGTGTATGGAAATATAGACGGTTACGATATAAAAAGCGTTTATCCGGAACAGTTAGTTTTCAGGTGCGAGGAAGTTAAAGTAATGATGCGACATATCGGCGGCTATCCGCCACGCTATAACGCAGAAACTAAAAAAGAGCTGTTGATCCACAGGCCTCAGATGTTTATCGACGGACACTCACACATTTTAAAAATCATGTACGACGACAAATTAAAATGCCTTCACATGAATCCCGGCGCAGCAGGAAAGCATGGCTGGCACAAGGTCAGAACGCTCATTCGATTCGCGATTGATGGGAATGATATTAAAGATTGTGAGGTGATTGAATTAATTGGCTAATTAGCCAATGAGCTAATTAGCTAATTAATCCACCCAATCAGCAATAAAAATATTGGTATCATGTCCGCCGCCATTATTGCGGTTGCTGCTGAAGATAATTTTTTTGCCATCAGGACTAAACATCGGGAATGCGTCAAAGCCCTTGTCGCGGCTCACTTTTTCCAAACCTTTTCCGTTAATATCAGTTATATACATGTTGAAAGGAAAGCCTCTTTCATATTCATGATTGCTACAGAAGATAATGTGCTTTCCATCGGGCATAAAATTCGGCGCCCAGTTGGCTTTATCCAAAAAAGTAAGCTGATGCGCATCGCTTCCATCCGCGTTGGCAATCCAAACTTCCATAGAAGTGGGCGCGACTAAACCTTGTGAGAGCAAATCCTTGTAGTCTTTAATTTCTGCATCAGTCTGCGGACGGCTTGCTCTCCATAGAATTTGCTTTCCATCCGGGCTAAACCATGCGCCGCCATCATATCCAGGAATATTTGTAATCTGCTTTACATTTTTTCCATCAAGATCCATGGTGTAAAGATCAAGGTCACCATTCCGGGTTGAAGTGAACACAATTTTATCCCCTTTTGGAGAAATCGTAGCCTCGGCATCGTAGCCTTTTGAGCTGGTTAACCTTTTCACGATTTTACCATTTAAATCTGCTTTGAAAATATCAAAGGTTTCATAGATCGGCCAGATATACCTTTTCATTTTTTCTTTATCAGGAACAGGTGGACAATCCGCTGAGCCAAGATGCGTAGAGGCGTACAAAATATGCTTTCCGTCGGGATAAAAAAATGCACACGTAGTGCGGCCCGTACCTGTGCTTACTAATTTTGGAGAAAACTCTTCATTGTCAGATTCAGGAATTTTCCCCATCCATATCTGGTCGCACATGATCCCTTTGGAAGGATCGGTGCGCTGGAAGACAATATACTTACCATCAAAACTGAAATACGCCTCTGCATTGTCGCCTCCGAAAGTAAGCTGGCGCATGTTTTTAAAATGATGCTCCTCCGGATATTGCAGCGTATCATTTGAAACAGAGATGTCGATGACTGTTT
This sequence comes from uncultured Chitinophagaceae bacterium, assembly GCA_963706775.1. GTDB lineage: Bacteria > Bacteroidota > Bacteroidia > Chitinophagales > Chitinophagaceae > Ginsengibacter. The sequence continues at coordinate 112,925 of CAVPNF010000009.1, read as the reverse complement.
CATTTTTCAACGACAGCGCAGTCAAAAACGCAAAACAAATGATCGGTAAAAATATCTTAAGCATATTATGTTTTTAGTAAGGTGCAACTTAATAAATTTTAATATTCATCTGTTCAATTTTCCGCAATTTCTGTTTATACAATAGGGAATATTAAATTTGCAGGATGATATCCTCCAGATTTTATTATTGTATTATTTGCGCGATGGCCTTTTTTATTTCCTGTCACTCCAACGACAAAGAAGTTAAAATGAAACCGCCGGCCACAAATCCTATAGAAACAATAAAAAATCTGATCAGAGAATATCCTGATTCCATGATGTTAGTACAGGATTTAATAGAAGCATACCGGAACGCAGGCCAATACGATGCTGCGATCGCGCTTACCGACCAGGAAATAGGTAAAGACAGCGGCAATGCCTATTTATGGAATATAAAAGCCACATTGTTTTTTGAAAACGAGGACACTTTGCAGGCGATTCATGCAATGGAACATGCAATAGAAATCTATCCTCTGCCCGAATACCTAATTGCGTTGGGAACCATTTATGCCGAAACAAAAAGTCGTAATGCATTGATGATCGCGGATGAGCTTTTACAAAGCAACAAGACTAAATCCGGCAAAGATGCCTGGTTCATAAAAGGGCTTTATTATAATTATGTGAATGAACCCAAAAAGGCAATCACTTATTTAGATAGTTGCCTCGGTGTTGATTATACTTATATGTATGCTTATCGTGAAAAAGCAATCGCACTTTATAATCAATCGAAATATAATGAAGCATTGAAGGTGCTGAAAAAGGCAGTAACCGTTCAGAATAATTATGATGAAGGATATTTCTGGATGGGGAAATGCTATGAAAAATTAAATCTGCCTGACGAGGCCATTCAAAGCTATCAAAGCGCTTTGCTTTATGACAAAAATTTTACGGAAGCAAGAGATGCTTTAAAGAGAATTGAAATTGAAAATTGAAAATGCAAAATGTAAAATCCAAGATTCAGGAATTTCTACTTTTTCGCTTATCACAGCACTCAACAATAAAACAATTCAACATTCAACATTTATTTGTAAGCAATAAAAAATGCAAAATCTATATTTTGGCTTTCCAAACACATGAGAAACCAATCAATCATTTTTATTTAACCTTGCATCAAAATAAACAACATGCCCATAATAGCGCCTTCGATTCTAACAGCCAATTTTCTACACCTTGATGCTGCCTGCGAGATGCTCAATAAAAGTAAAGCCGATTGGTTTCATCTGGACGTAATGGATGGCCGGTTTGTGCCCAATATAAGTTTTGGAATGTCTATCATTAAACAGATTAGAACGGCAAGCACCAAATTTTTTGACGTTCATTTAATGATCCTTGAACCGGAAAAATATGTGGAAGAATTTAAAGATGCCGGCGCAAATAGTTTAACCGTGCATATTGAAGCATGCCCGCATTTGCACAGAAACATTCAACAGATAAAATCACTTGGAATGAAAGCCGGCGTTGGGATCAATCCCCATACTCCTATTTGCTTACTTAAGGACATTATTTCAGACATTGATCTCGTATGCCTGATGAGTGTAAATCCGGGATTTGGCGCTCAATCATTTATTCCTCATTCTATCCAAAAGATCAGGGAGCTTAAAGCATTAATTAACCAAACGGGCTCCGGCGCAAAGATCGAAGTCGATGGCGGCGTCTCATTAACTAACGCCGCTGAACTTGTACACGTTGGCGCAGACGTTCTCGTTACCGGAAACGCAGTCTTTGGCTCTGACAATCCTATAGAAACCATCGAAAAATTGAAGGCAGTTTAATTATTTTATTATTGAATTATTTCATTATTAAAATCACATGTTCAATTATTTCCGGTATTCTGGTTAACTGAATAATCAAGGGATAGAAAATTTGCCAGTCAATTACACGATCTCTCCAATAATTTAGTAATTCAATAATAAACTCAATTTACAACGCAGCTTTAATCTGCTTTAACACAGGTACTGTTTGCTTCAGCCAATTTGTTTGCGTGGTGTCCCAATCGTATTTTTTTGAAAGCGCATCCTGCAAAATTTTCCGACCCTGAAATGCCTGCTCTGGCGAATAAAAACAATTGATCCATTTGTTGTCCAGCTTGTTTTCCTTTTGAATAAATATTCCTCCGGTGTACCAATAAAAACAGGAGGGTAACCCGGTAAAATCTATTTCTTTTGCGCCCCCATTGATAAAGCCGGTAAAGTAGTCGGCATAAAATTGCACACAACCTTTGAGTCGATTTCGGATGGCGTCTTCATTTTCAGGGGCTGCGGGCTTTTGAGCCCATTGGTAATTTTTTTTGGAAAAAGGATCCAGTGAAGCATCAGGCCAATAAGTATCCGACCCTTTATAGGTGAGCTCGGAAGTATGTTTGTTCTCAATTCGCTTGAGCCAGAGTTCGCTGCTATCCAGTTTTCCAATTTTATAAACAGCCTTCCTGCCATTATCAAACTCAACATTAATTGTGTTTTTATTAAGGCTGAATTTTCCATAGCTCATTTCGCCTTTAGGATTTTCCAAAACAACAAAATCAGTCATAAAGGTGATTCCAGATTGTTGTTGGATTCCGTTATTGTCTTTAAAAGAAATGTCTTTGGAGGTAGGATGATCAGCGTCAATCAATTGCCAATATTGAGCAAGCATTTGTAAAGTATCTCTCGGAGCCTTTACTTCATCAACCATTTTCTCACCTTCTTTAGAAACGGGAGAAGTACAATTAAAACAAAACAGCGTCAGAAAAAAAGCGCACAGCAATAGAGGATTTTTTCGCATATAAAGGATTAAAATGGTTTATCATTTGTTGTTCCGGAGATCAATACTTTTACAATATGGAGATCAATACTTTTACAATATGTTTAAAAATAATGAATTTTACTTTTAAGGAAGGGCAATATTCGAAAATCTATTAATTAAAATTTTGATAAGATGCAGCTACAACCTCAAACGAAAACCTGAGTGACGTTTTCAAATATTGATGAAGCTAATTCTCTTTCTACAGAATACATTTTAAAGTGTATTTTCATAAATTATTACCTTTATCCTATGAAACTAACGGCTTTCATTTTCCTGTTTTTTTTTGTTTTATCATCTGCTGCGCAGAAAAAATCAGCCTATGTATCAGGCCGGATCATTGATGAGAATGAAAATCCACTTGCCGGAGCCAGCGTTGTCATTCTTGGAAACCAAAATGGCATTATCAGTTCCGACTCAGGAACCTACCGGATAAAAGTGCCCGCAGAAAAAGCATTTGCACTCATATTTTCCCATGCGGGATTCAAAGAAGAACAGAAAAACTTTTATTTAAGCGATGGAGAAAATGAGCAACTAACTATGATGCTCACACGAAATGGGAAAACGCTTGAGACAGTCGTTATCAGCGATGAAAAAGAACGAAAAGAAACAGGGCTGATCAGGATCAATCCCAAAAGCGCTGTATCAGCGCCAGGCGCTACAGGCGGAGTCGAAGGATTGATCAAAATTCTCGTTGGCAGCAATAACGAACTCACTTCCCAGTATTCCGTTCGTGGCGGCAGCTATGATGAAAATCTGATTTACGTAAATGACTTTGAGATCTTCAGGCCTTATTTAATTCGCAATGGCCAGCAGGAAGGATTGAGCTTTATCAATCCTGAAATGGTAAAAAATATCAACTTTTATAACGGCGGCTTCCAGGCAAAATATGGTGACAAACTGAGCAGCGTGTTAGATATTCAATATAAAAAACCCGTAAGTTTTGGCGGTTCCATTTACGTGAGCCTGCTTGAGCAAGGACTTCATCTTGAAGGAACCTCAAAGGATCAAAAGCTTTCATGGCTCTTTAGCGCAAGAAGCAAAACCAACAAAAATCTGTTGAGCAGCCAGGAAACCAAAGGAAATTATTCGCCCTCGGCTGCCGACCTCCAGGCATTTTTAAACTATAAAATTTCTGAAAAATTACAATTGGAAGTGCTTGCCATTGTCTCCGGCTCGAAGTTTACTTTAATACCTGAATCCGCGCAGAAATCCACGGCAGTCTTTTCTCCCCTATTTACCGCGAATCTTGGGCTCGATATCTTTTTTGAGGGGCAGGAAAAAGACAGTTATAACAGCAACCTTATCGGCATAAGCCTTCTCCAAAAAGTGAACAAAAAAGTGAAGTTAAAATGGATGGCAAGCAGGTATGGTGACAACGAAAATGAAAATTTTGACATCAAAGGAACCTACCTTTTTGGGGAAAGAAGTTTTGATAAAACGAAGCCTGATTTTGGACAAATCACCAATCCGCTTGGCGCAGGTGTATTTCAAAACTATGCACGGAATGATCTGAACATCCAGGTTTATAATATCAGTCATAAGGGAAGCATCGAACTGGGAAAAAACTTTATTCAATGGGGTGCCGGTGTTGATCATACGATTATCCGCGACCAGTTGAACGAATGGGAGTTCCAGGATAGCGCCGGTTATTCGCTGCCTTTCAATCCCGGCCGGATTAATCTGAGCAGCGTTTTAAAGTCACATGCGGATCTTACTATTGATAAGTATAGCGCCTATGCACAGGATAATATTCGTATAAGCAATGACGTTACACTACAAGCAGGGGTAAGGTTTAATTACAATTCTTTGAATGAAGAATTTTTGATAAGCCCGCGGGCACAAGTCAGCTACAAACCTAAATGGAAGCGCGACTTTATTTTCAAGGTATCAAGCGGAATTTATGATCAGCCGCCATTCTACCGCGAAATGAGAAGATATGACGGCACCATCAACACCGCATTAAAAAGCCAGAAGAGTATACAATATGTCGCAGGATTTGATTACAATTTATTGTATGGAGATAAACCTATGCGCATCACGACAGAGGCATACTATAAATCCATGACTGATGTAGATCCGTATGATATTGACAATGTGCGTATCAGATATTTTGGAGAAAATAATGCAAAAGCTTATGCAACAGGAATCGAAACAAGAATATTTACGGAATTAGTGAAAGATGCTGAAAGCTGGTTTAGCATTGGCATTAGCAAAACGATGGAAAATATTGACAATGACTTTTACTATACTTATAAAAATAAAGAAGGCGAAGTAATCAGTTCAACAACCACCGACCAGGTAATTGCAGATAGCTTGCGGACGGATATCGGATGGATCAGAAGACCCAGCGACCGCTTGCTGACGATGGGATTATTTTTGCAGGATTATTTAAGCACGAATAAGAATTTTAAAGTTCACCTGAACATGATCTATGGCAGCAATATGACTTATAATATTCCCAACAATGAACGATACCGCAATGCGCTCATCATAGAACCATACATTAGGGTAGACGTAGGTTTTAGCGCTTTATTGCTGAGTGAAAAATCATTAAGACGCAGCCATTCGCCGTTTAGGAGCTTTGACAATATCTGGGCAAGCCTGGAAGTCTTCAATATTATTGACCGGGCCAATGTTATTTCTTACCAGCTTGTCAAAGATTTTTCCAATAATATTTTTAGTATACCAAACCGATTAACACCAAGATTGATAAATTTTAAATTGTTGGCCCGTTTCTAGATTATTTATATGCACGCCGTTTCAATTCATTCATAACCAACCTTCAATTTTGAAACATCAAAATCTATCTTTTGGCTTTTCAGTGTGTTGATTTTTTAGATTCGCATAAATCAAATACTTTTATACAGTCCCAATAGGTTAACGGGGTTTATCCAATTCCGATTTAAAGATCACTGCTTTGCCGGTACAGATTTACAATATTTTCCCGATCAGTTTTATCGGGGAAAATTATTGATTATCTCTCAAGTGTCTGACCACTGAAAATTGCTGAATCATTTATAAAATTAAATATCCGATCATGCGACACGTCATCCTGTCTCTTTTTGCCTTCTTTTTCATGCTGAATTTAACTGCACAAACGTCACCAAAACTTATTACAAGTGTTGAAGGCATTAATGAATATGAACTACCCAATGGGCTGAGAATATTGCTGATACCCGACGCTGCACAAACTAACATTGTAGTCAATATTGTTTATAAAGTCGGGTCGAGACATGAAGGTTATGGAGAAACCGGAATGGCTCATTTGATAGAGCATATGCTTTTCAAGCAGTGCAAAAAATTTACTGACATTAAAAAAGCAATTGCAGATAAAGGTGCAATTGCCAACGGAACTACCTGGTACGACCGCACCAATTACTATGAAGTGCTTTCCGGAACAGATGAAAATTTACGCTGGGCTTTGGACATGGAATCCGACAGAATGGTAAATTCAAAAATTCTTCCTGAAGAATTAAAAAAAGAATTCAGCGTGGTTCGCAACGAGTTTGAAATGGGCGAGAATGATGCTGCCAATGTCTTAACTGAGCGGGTTTTATCTACGATGTACCTCTGGCATAACTATGGAAAATCTACCATCGGAAGTAAAGAGGATATCGAAAGAGTGAAAGCAGAAAACTTAAAAGCATTTTATAAAAAATATTATCAGCCAGATAATGCCGTGCTTATTATCGGAGGAAAATTTGATGCAAAAAAAGCCCTGGCTTATGTGCAGCAGTATTTCGCGCCTATTCCAAGACCCGTCAGAGTGTTACAGGCAACTTACACTTTAGAGCCTGCACAAGACGGCGAAAGATCTGTCATGCTGCGACGCAGCGGAGACATTCAATATTTAGGATTGGGGTATCATACACCTTCATTTGCTGACAAAGATTATGCTGCAAATGATGCCCTGATCGAGATTTTAACCAACAATCCTTCCGGAGTATTTTATAAAAAACTCGTTGATTCAAAATTGGCAACAGCAGTTTCAGGATATCAGCAGACCGTGCACGATCCCGGGTTTACCTATTTCCAGGTGAATGTGCCATTAACGAAAAGCGTTGACAGCGCACGCGATGTTTTACTGAGTGCCGCAGATTCTATAGCTAACATGAAGATGACGACGGACGACCTGGAAAGAGCGAAAAACGCCTTGCTGAAAAATATTGACAACGTAAATAACAATACGATTAACCTCACGATAACCCTTACAGAATTAGTCGGTGCCGGCGATTGGCGCCTTTGGTTTCTTAACCGCGACAGAGTTGAGAAATTGACAGCAGCCGATATTGAAGAAGTGGCCAAAAAATACTATAAAAAATCTAACAGGACATATGGTGTATTTGTTCCGGATGCTGCACCGGATAGAACTAAGGTTGACGACACGCCTGACATTGCGCAATTGCTGAAGGGCTATAGAGGCCAGGCGGTAGTGGCCCAAAAAGATAATTTCGAAAACTCGATCGCGAATATTAAAAAGCATACTGATTATAGTACATTGGCCAACGGCGGCCAATATGCCCTGCTGGAAAAACCGGCGAAAGGGGATAAAGTTACCGCTACAATTGTGTTACGCTATGGCAATAAAGACAACCTCGCCAACAAAAGCGAGACCGGCTCTTTACTTGCTGGTTTGCTAAAAACAGGAACTACGACCAGGACAAAAGAGCAAATCGCAGATGAGCTTGATAAGATAAAAACCAATATTAATTTTAGTGATAATGCAGGGAAACTAAACATCCGGATCAGCACCGACAAAAAGAATCTGGGAGCGGCCTTGAGCTTGTTGACAGACCTGCTTAAAAATCCAAAATTTGATAATGCTGAGTTTGAGAAATTATTAGTCCGCACAAAAACAGACTATGAAGCTAACAAGCAGGATCCGCAAACAGTTAGCTATGAAAAATTGGCGAAGCTTACAACGAATTATGCGAAAGGCCATCCGTTATATGCAGAAAGTTCCGATGAAAGAATTGAAGATCTGGCAAAAATAAAACTGGAAGATCTTCAAAAATATTATGCCGATTTTTACGGAGGCAACCATTCGCTTTCTGTGTTTGTAGGCGGCATCGATAAAAGTCAGGTGACAACATTTCTAAAGAACACTTTAGGAGATTGGAACAGCAAAGCAGATTATGCAGAAATTGTTCCCGAATATTTCGACATAAAAAGCACTACAGAATCTGTTGAAACGCCGGACAAAACAAATGCAGTATTATCAGGCGGAATCAACTTACAACTGTCACAAAAAGATGCAGATTACCCGGCTGTGATGATGGCTAATGAATTGCTGGGCGGTGGCACTTTTATGGGCTCCCGTATTTCTCAACGGCTTCGGGAAAAAGAAGGAATGAGTTATGGGGCAGGAAGTTATATGGATGCCAGTTACAAGGAAAAACAAGGCTCCTGGGGACTTTATGCCATCTTTAATCCTCTTGTGAAAAACAGGCTCGATTCAGCATTGGGCGATGAAATAAACAAAGCAATAAGCACCGGTTTTACCCAGGATGAATTAAACCGCTCTGTAAAAAGCCTTATGGAATACAGGAAAACCATACTCGGTTTGGATAATTATCTGACCTATCAATTAATAGATTACATGGAGAATGGCAGGGACCTGAACGACTTTACAGACTTTGAAAGCAAAGTAAAAACGTTGAACCTAAACCAGGTAAATGTGGCTTTGAAAAAATATTTTGACAAATCAAAATTAGTGCTTGTGTACGCTGGCGACTTTCAGAAAAAATAAATCCTAAAAAAGGGCAATTTCCATGCATCTATAGGTAGGACAAACTTACCTCATGGTTATTAACTGCAGGCGTGACTTCCAAACTTCACGGAGGATATTGTATTGAAAAACTATTCTAATTTTTGGGTGCGCTTAATAATTATTGGTTGCGGTTATATAATGGAAAGAATTTACCATGGATAAAAAAAAAGTGACCAATTAATAAATGTGATCCGCCACTCACTCAATTGCACCATGTCTAAGAAAGTAAAAAAGTATAAATTTACGTTCCTCTTCCCCATTCGAAAACACGCAGAAATTCTATAATTGCAATTTTAAAAGACAATCTTCTATCAATTCCTGCTTGACTGAATCAGGTGCCATTCTTTTTTTAGAGATTAGTTAAGTAAACAATGTGTTTTACAGCATTTAAATGTCTCAATCGGGTAGGAAAATTTCTGTGACGATAAGTTTATCCGATTATTAAAACATAAATTTTTTGATAAATTTTTTCACATTTATTACCACTCCCATAAAACACGATGTATGAAAAAGAAACAACAACTGCTCGAAAATTTTAACGCCATCAAGGATGCCGCCACTCAAAGCAATGATGGCCACCGGTGTATGATCGCACCAAGCCCTGAATTAAAAGCAAAAATTAATAAAGAAATGCAAAAGCTAAAAAAGCAAGTTAGCGACAGCATTTTAGCAAACAGAATAAAAATTGGAAGTAATTATAAGCCTGTCGGATTGAATGACGGGCTTATTTATCCCGGCACTATGTTTCCGGTAGGTACAGGCGCAGAAATGGCGCGAAGCGCAGCCGCCAACCGCGCGCCACTCTCAGGCACCGTTCGGGTAATTGTCGTTTTAGTGGATTTTAGCGACAAAGTAATGGCTACTGCCCAGTCCCATTTCGAAGATTTGTTCTTCTCCTTAGGTGTCGTTTCTACCGGAAGTGTACGGGAATTCTATCGTGAAGTCACACATGGCGCAATTGACATCCAGGGCCAGGTGGTGGGGCCATATCGAATGCCTAAAACGTACGCCCAATATGCTCACGGTGCCTCGGGCATGGGATCTGTGTTACCTAATGCAAGAACTATGGCAAAAGACGCGGCTGTGGCAGCAAATCCTGCTGTGAATTTTGCCAACTACGACAATGATGGAGATGGATTTGTGGATGCATTTATCGTCATTCACGCCGGCACAGGTGCGGAAGTTACCGGCAGCACCGGCGATATCTGGTCTCATAAATGGGTACTTGACGGCGGAGCCTATACGGCAGATGGTACTACAAAAATATATGGCTACTTAACCGTTCCTGAGGATTGCCGGCTGGGAGTTTGCGCGCATGAATTAGGTCATTTGCTCTTTGGATTCCCAGACCTGTACGACACTGATTACAGTAGTGAAGGCATCGGCAATTGGTGCCTCATGTCTGGCGGTAGTTGGAACAATGGAGGCCTTACACCCGCTCATCCAAGTGCATGGTGTAAATGCCAGCAGAATTGGGTTACCACCGTAAACCAAACAACTAATCAAAGTAATGTTCAAATTGAAGATATCAAGACAGGCTACAAGGTCTATAAACTTTGGAAAAACGGCGCCGCCGCAAGTGAATATTTTTTGGTTGAAAACCGTCAAAAAATTCTATTCGACAAATTTATCCCTAACAGCGGATTGCTGGTTTGGCATATTGATGATGCGGCTGCCGACAATACCAATGAAGCGCATTTCAAGGTGGCGCTGATGCAGGCAGATGGGAAAAAAGATCTTGAGCTGAATCATAACAGGGGCGACGACGGTGATTCGTATCCCGGGTCTGCCAACAATAGAAGTTTCAGTAATACCTCCAACCCAAATTCCAAATCCTACGCGGGTTCCAACACTTGTGTCCAGGTTAACAACATATCCGACCCGGGCCCAACGATGACCGCAGACCTTGCGGTGAAATGTAAGATCATAAAAGTAAAAGATCATTTGCATAAAGAGATTATTAAAGAAAAGGAAATACGCAAAGAGCATAAACGTGAAAAATCAGAATTTAAGGAAATTGAAAAAGGCTTTGAACACAAAATTCCTGACAAGACATTAGTTGAAAATAAACCGGGGGATGGAAAATTTTCAGATGGAAAATTCGGTGAAGGTGGCGGCGGATTCAATTTCAATACAGGAGTTTCGGCTAATCAGCCTTCCAGCCTGGAAAGCAGGATAGCGCAACTGGAAGCACTCATTGCTCAAATTCAGCCATTTATTGATCCATCGTTGAGGCCTGACCTATCCCAGGGCGCCTTGTCTGAAGAAGGACAGGAAGACGAAGAAGCGTAAAATTTTAAATAGAAAGGGATTCTTGTTTGAATCCCTTTTTATAATTGTATCAAACCATGGAAATACTTTTGCTATGTAACCAAAATGACGCAGTTGTTTCCTCCTTACATGAACGACTTGCTGTGATGGGAATTAAGTCACATATCGTAACTGCCGAAGAACTGCAATATGCATCTTTGTGGACCCACAACCTGGACCGACACGCAAAAGGATTCACGGAAATATTGCTTCAAAACAATCAAGCGATTAAGTCGGATGAACTAAAAGTTGTTTGGAACCGGATCCGTTATTTTCCGATGGCTCATTTTAAAAATGAAACAGACCGGTATTATGCACAGAATGAAATGTCGGCGCTGTATTTTAGTTTTCTAAAAAGCATAGAACATACATTAATTTACCCCGTCAGCAATTACAGCTTTTCCATCCCTGAAGACAATCCAATGTATTTAAAGCACGAGGCTATCAAAGCCGGTTTGAATGTGCTGAATTATTATTTTACCACGTCGCCACGGTGGCAATCGCCAAAAAATATGATCGCGGTTGATCCCGGTAAAAGATTCGGGACCAGGTTTCAGAAAAAAGCGCCACACCTTGTTTGGCAAAATCAACCGGTGACATTTTCAGAGGAAGCGTCAGATCCAAAAAGCGTTTGGATTGTTGGAGATGAAATTTTTGGAGATGAAATTATTTTAAAAAACAGTTCGTTGAAAAGATTAGCATTGAATCTTAAAAAAGAATTAGTTGAAGTACAATTTGCTAACACTCGGGAAGGTTACAAAGTAAGTTATATTAATTCTTTTCCTGCATACGTGCCGGCTGATGTTATCAATTCACTGGCTAGTCAGCTAATTAAAAAAACCGCTAAAACGTCATGATCCTTATCACCGGAATTCCTTCAGAGCCACCGGTGGAATTGGTCACTGAAGCTGCAGAAAAAGCCGGAATTCCTTACCTGTTATTTAATCAGCGAAACGCACACCTGTATCAACTGTCGCTGAGTTATTGTAACAATCAATTTGCCGGCACATTGCAAATGGACGGCCATGAATATGATCTAAACAAAATTAAAGGTATCTACATAAGAATGATGGATAATAGTTTTTTACCGGAAGTGCACAATAAAGTCTTCAATTATATCGGCGAAGACCAGTCCCAAAAGTCGGCCTGCATTCACAAGCAATTTCTTGACTGGACAGAGACCGCATCGTGCAGAATTTTAAATCGTCCCTGGGAGATGCTGAGCAATCTTTCAAAGCCATATCAGTCGCAATTGATTGCTGCGGCGGGATTCTTAATCCCTCCCACATGCGTTACGAATGACGCAAAAAAAGTAAACTCATTTAAGAAAAAACATTCACGCGTGATTTTTAAATCCACCAGTTCGGTACGCTCTATCGTAAAAGAGCTGGATGCTCCGCGGATGAAGGATCTTCACAGGATCAGGTATCTGCCTACTCAATTCCAGGAAAAATTAAATGGAATTAATATTCGTGTGCATGTTGTCGGCGACGTATTATTTGCTACGAAAATAGAAAGCGCGGTGATTGACTATCGCTATGCCGGACGTGAGAATGAAGAATGTAACCTGACTTCTTTCAATTTGCCATCAACAATCGAGAAGCGTTGTTTTAAAATATCGAAGCTGCTAAATTTACCTTTGTGCGGTATTGATCTTTTTAAAACAACTAAAAATGAATACTATTGTTTTGAAGTAAACCCATCGCCGGGCTATAGTTATTATCAACAAAGCACTAACCAGGATATCGCAACTGCTATCGTAAAATGGCTTGATTCAGGAAGTGCAAAATAAAAATAAAACTTATGGTAAACATTATTGAAAACAAGGCAAAAATCAAAGGCACCATAAAGGATATTGAAAAAACTTCGTCGATGCAAGGTTATTGCGAGTTGCAGGTGAGGCTGGACAAAAGCGAGAGCGTTGAAGGATATCCAAATCTTGCTAAAGCCGATGAAGGTTCAGTCATCCTGATCACGATGCATTCAGAAGAGATCGCTATGCGAAATTTGGAGGAAGGAAAAAGCTTTCACGCCATCGTTAAAAAAGTATTCGGACAAAAATATTTTGTGGATAGCTTTAGCAAATAGAATTTGTTGGTTCTATACATCCCGATCCATTAAATAATGTGCAAGTTCTTCCAACGGTTTTTTTCTAACAGAAAGAACAGCAACTTCTTCCAGGTGATCCATTGCTATTGATAAATATTTCTTCTTTAATTCTTTGGCCCATTCATCCACATTACATGATCTGTAAATTTCGAGCACCGGCTGTATTTTACTTTCATCATTGAGGGTCATTAAATAATGTAATTTTTCTGATTGATCCGGCGTGGCAACTTTCAGCGCCTGGAGCAGTAAAAATGTTTTCTTATTTACCAAAATATCGCCTCCGGTGGTTTTGCCAAATTTTTCAGGATCGCCGAAAGCATCCAGGTAATCATCCTGCACCTGGAAGGCAATACCAAGGTTTTTTCCAAATTCATATAAATGATCCTGGTTTCCCAAACCTGCTCCGCCGAGGATGGCGCCGAGTTTCAGGCTGGCGGCAAGCGCTACCGATGTTTTAAGGGTGATCATTTTTACATAATCATCAAAATCTACTTTTTCGCTTTTCTCAAAATCCATATCGAGTTGCTGGCCCTCGCAGACTTCCCTGGCGGTTTTATTAAAAAGCGCAAGAACCCGTGGAAGAAACCCAATATCTACTTTATTCAAATTTTCATAACCGGCAACCAGCATCACATCGCCGGCAAGAAGAGCTGTAGATTCGCCAAACTTTGTGTGCACGGTTTCCATGCCGCGGCGCAGCGGCGCACGATCCATAATGTCGTCATGTACCAGGGTAAAATTGTGAAACAATTCAATGGCTGTGGCAACATGATACGCATCTTCTTTGATCTCATCAAACATCTGGTTTCCCATCAGGCACATCACCGGGCGGATGCGTTTACCACCTAATGTGAGCAAGTATTGCGAAGCATTATATAGCTTCTCTGGCTCTGCCGGAAAATGGCGCCTTTTAAAACGCGTTTCGAACAAAAGAGACAATTCGGGGTATGAATTCATTAATTTCTGGACTGTTTATCTTATATGTAGTGATATTAAAAGTCTGCTTAAACGCAGCCATTCTTCATGCAGCTTCTGAACAATTATTTGATTCTTTTCTTGCCTTTGACAGCCTTTGTTTTTAGGCTTTCAACATTGGGTATCCATTCAAAATCCAACTGGCGTTTTTCCAGGTTTGCTGCTACCAGCTTGATCCGCACTTTATCGCCCATCCTGAATTTTTTTGCGGTTCTTATTCCGACTAAAGCATAATCAGCATCATCATGACGGAAATCATCATAATCTGAAAGATCTTTTACAGAAACGAGTCCTTCACATTTTTCATTCACCGTTTCTACCCAAAAACCAAACGAGGAGACACCGCTAATAACGCCCTCCATATCTTCTCCTAATTTGTCCATCATGAATTCCACCTGCTTGTATTTATTTCCTGCACGCTCCGCTTCCATTGCTGCACGCTCACGCTGGCTGCAATGAACACATTTTTCCTCCATCTTTTTGTCGGGATGCACATTATTTTCCAAAATATCATGTAATATCCGGTGAACCATAATGTCAGGATATCGGCGGATCGGCGAAGTGAAGTGACAATAATCTTCAAATCCTAAGCCGTAATGGCCAATATTTTCGGTTGTATAAATTGCTTTTGCCATGGTGCGGATCCCCAATTGCTCAAGCACATGCTGCTCCGGCTTTCCATGTACATCGAGCATGAGCTGGTTAAATGATTTCGCAATCTCCGCTTCATCTTTCATGTTGAATTTATAGCCAAACTTTCTTGCAAAGGCAACAAAAGGCTTCAGCTTTTCTTCATCGGGCGTATCATGAATACGATATGGAAATGGAATCGGTTTTTTATTCACCTTTATTTTGGAAACATGCGCTGCAACCGTTCTGTTAGCCAGCAACATAAATTCTTCTATCAACTGATGAGATTCTTTACTTTCCTTAACGATAATTCCCAATGGTTTTCCATTTTCATCTAACTGGAATTTTACTTCCGTAGAAGAAAAATTAATCGCTCCGTTTTTGAATCTTTCTTTTCTGAAATTTTTTGCCAATGAATTAAGCAATGATATCTCTTCACTGTACTGTCCGTCACCAGATTCGATGATCTGCTGCACTTCGTCATAGGTGAACCGATGATCACTATGAATAAAGGTTTTGCCCACCCAATATTCTTTTACTTTCCCTTTATTGTTGATCTTAAAAATAACAGAGAAGGTATATTTATCTTCATTGGGCCGGAGCGAGCAAAGTTCATTGGATATTTTTTCGGGCAGCATTGGGTTTACGCGATCAGGAAGGTAAACGCTTGTTGCCCGTGCATATGCTTCTTTGTCCAGCTCTGTTTCAGGAATTACAAAATGGCTTACATCCGCAATGTGAACACCGATCTCAAAATCGTTGTCGCTTAATTTTTTAATAGAAAGCGCATCATCAAAATCTTTGGCATCTGCAGGATCAATCGTGAACGTAAGCACATCACGATAATCCTTTCTTCCGACCAATTCAGTTTCATCAATCGTGCCGTTAAGGCTGTGCGCTTCGTCAAGAACGTTTTGTGGAAATCCTAAGGAAAAACCGTTCTGAATAATAATTTCTTTCATCGCCATATCAGCTTCATCTTTAGCCTGCAAGACAGATACAACTTCACCTTCAGGCTTTTTAGCTGCCTTATCCCAATCGAGGAATTTCACCACTACCCTATCATTATTCTTTGCACCATTCAGATTTTTGGTGCTGATATAAAAATCCGGAACGGGCTTCTGGCTGTCCGGTTTAAAAAAAGCAAAATTTTCGTGCACATCGATATTTCCTATAAACTCGGTTTGCTTCCTCGAAACTACTTCTTCAATCACACCCTCAGCGCGCTTTCCGTTTGATTCCTTAATTTTCACTCTGACAGTGTCGCCGTGCAATGCCTTGTTGAAATCCTGCGGACGCACCAACACATCTTTGTCCCTGCCTTCTGCGATAACGTAACCCATTCCTGAACGGGTAATATCCAAGATACCTTTAACCAAAGGTGTCGGCTTTTTCTTTCCTGTTTTTTTACTCATAGATAATTTTCAGCGGCTTTAAAGAAAATCGCGTAAACGCAATGTACAAATCAATTGCTAAATTAAAATATGGGTAACAATAAATAATATTTAATTTTAGTTGCACAAACACGGGACTTAAATCTTTCCGGCTTGGCGCGAAATTACCCGACATCTGCTACATAACAGCCTGTTAAAAAAGATCAAAAACTACATTTTCGCTTTTCTGTGTGGATACTTAATTACATTTGGAAAAATATTTACTGATGCTTGATAGAAGAAAATTTCTGAAAATTTCCACTCTTTCCGCCCCGCTTCTTTCCGTAAAAAATGCTATAAATAACAGTGATGCACAAACGAAACCAATCATCGTTGCTACCTGGAACAACGGCAAACAGGTAAACGCGGAAGCATGGAAAATTTTATCAAAAAACGGCAGAGCGCTGGATGCAGTGGAAGCCGGCGCGCGCTATGTGGAAGACACGATCGATTGCTGCATCGGATTGGGCGGATACCCGGATCGTGATGGAGTGGTCACTCTCGATGCCTGCATTATGGACGAAAAGGCGAATTGTGGCTCTGTCGGGGCACTCGAACAGATCAAACATCCTATTTCTGTAGCCAGGAAAATAATGGAAACAACACCGCACATCATGCTCGTCGGCGACGGCGCACAGCAATTTGCTTTAGAAAATGGATTCAAAAAAGAGTCAAAAGAGTTATCGCCCGAAGCAAAAAAAGCCTATGACCAATGGCTGAAAAAAAGTGAATACAAACCAGAAATAAATATCGAAAACCAGTCAACGCTTAACGTAGCAAAAAAATCCAATGGACCGTTTGCGCCACCATTTTTTGATGATGGCTCAGTGAATCATGACACGATGGGCATTGTCGCTTTAGACGGTTCAGGAAATATGAGCGGCGCCGTTACCACCAGTGGAATGGCTTTTAAAATCCACGGGCGCGTAGGCGATTCTCCGATTATCGGCGCAGGCCTTTTTGTTGATAACGAAGTCGGCGCAGCCACTTCAAGCGGGATGGGCGAAGAGGTGATCCGGATCTGCGGCACACACCTCGTAGTTGAATTCATGCGCCAGGGGAATTCACCTGAAACTGCCTGCCGCAAAGCAGTTGAGCGGATCGTAAAACGGGATCCGGAAAAAGCAAAAACACTGCAGGTAGGGTTTTTAGCATTGAATAAAAAGGGCCAATATGGCGCTTATGCAATTCAAAAAGGTTTTGTCTTTGCAATCAAAAGCGGAGGAGAAGAGAAAATTATTCCGGCGAAATATGTGTATGACCTTGGAGCAACCTAGCCAACAGTTGACAGCCGGCAGACGTATCGATCAGGATTGCTCAATTAATTCATTAGAAAACATAACATCCGGAACAAATAGCATTAAAAGTGCAGTTCGCAGACTGGATCATGAAAATATATGAAACTGGAAATTATCGGATTTAATATTGAAAGTTGTGTTGCTGCCCAAAAAGCCGGAGCAAACAGAATTGAATTATGCGCAGGACCAGGTGAAGGCGGCGTGACTCCTTCGTATGCATTTATAAAAACGGCAAGAGAAAAACTACATATTGACTTATATGTAATGATCCGTCCACGCGAAGGAGATTTTCTTTTCAGTAATGAAGAATTTGACATGATGAAAACAGATGTTTCCATTTGTAAAGAACTGGGCTGCGACGGCATTGTAACGGGTATTTTAACGAGCGATGGTAAAGTAGATAAAGAAAGATGTAAACAACTGATAGAACTAGCCTATCCGATGGAAGCCACGTTCCACAGGGCCTTCGACAGAGTGGCTGATCCATTTGAAGCATTGGAAGACATCATCGGTTTGGGATTTGAACGGATCTTAACTTCCGGACTCAAACCTAAAGTGATGGAGGCAATCGAAACTTTGACCGCATTAATTAAACAATCCGGGGACAGAATTATCATCATGCCGGGCTCGGGAATTACGTCTGCGAATATAATTGAGGTTGCAGAAAAGACCGGCGCCAAAGAACTTCACAGTTCAGCAAGTATTTTAAAAGAGAGTAACATGCAATTTCAGAATATCGAAATGCACGAATCGTTGAAATACATCACCGCCAATGAAGAAGAAGTAAAAAAAATGGCGCTGTTATTAAAAGATTTTCAACTAAAAAACTAATGGGCGCAGTCTCGTTTATTCATGGACTTAAGAAATCAGATTTTAGCGAACATACTTAAAAAAAAATTTCTAATTCCTGGACGCTCATCATTCCAATTCTCTCTTGCGATGAATTTTAATTTCTGAACCTTTCGTCATCAACACAGATTTTGGTTCTGAGGTATTTAAGAAAGCAAACTTTTCTCCATAAAGAGATTTGAAATCACAATCGACTGCATAAGACACCACCTTTAAAGTTTCCCAGACAGGATGTTCCACATTATATTCATAGGTCTGGACATCACTGTATTTTGAGTAGCCCCAGTAATGATCTGCGAAAAAACTTTCACAACTTCCCGGTATGATCTTGTTCGATTTCTTATTAGTGACCGCGCTCAATTTGTTCCACTTTTTTCCATCGTTCCATTCATATCCACATTCAAAATTTTCAGCGCTTTCGATATGGTAGTGTTTCATCTTCATCGTGGAATAATTTTCACCATACACGAAATTGGCAATAAACGAAATCGCTCTTTTCGGTACAATCTCTTTTATGAAAACAACGCCATTTTTCCAATAGCCACGATCGCAATACTTTATGTAAAACCGAAGATTAACTTCTTCAAAATTGGTGTGCATGGGAATACTAAGACCAAGAACTCTGGTGTTCAGGAACATCAGGCCTACAAGACTAACATACACATTTCCTTCAAAGAGCGCTAATTCAGTTTTATTCGGCAAATAGGGAAGTAATAATTCCTGCGGAACAATGTAATTAGCCATAATCAGGTTATTCCATTCGGCCAACAGGAAATGTGTTTTCATAACTATTATTTTAAATGCAGCAGCAACAATAGCAATCAGAAAACTTAGTACAATAACCTTACCTTAATTGTTTCCTTAACATCTTTTAATAAATGAAGGGCTTCTTTTGACAGGTTTTTATTAACATCAAGCACTACATAGCCAATTTCATCATTGGTTTTCAAATATTGCCCGAGAATGTTTATTTTATGAGAAGACAGACGGGAATTGATCTCCGATAAGACACCTGGCACGTTATTATGAATGTGCAAAATGCGGTGTGTATTTTCCTGTAACGGAAGATTTAACGCGGGAACAGAATGAGATCCCGTTGTAATACCCTTTTCTAAAAAATTAAAAAGCTTGTTACTTACATCGTCGCCGATATTTTGCTGCGCTTCTTCGGTAGAACCACCAATATGAGGAGTCAATATTACATTGCTCAAACCCTGGAGCGGAGAACTAAACTTGTCGCCATTTTTTTGCGGTTCACTCGGATAGACATCTATAGCAGCGCCGCTCAAATCACCAGCAACCAAAGATTCCCTTAATGCATCAAGATCCACTACCTCACCTCTGGCATAGTTGATAAGAATACCTCCGGGTTTAAAATATTTTAAGGTTGTCTTATTAATAATATTTCTTGTTGACGGCAAATCCGGAACATGAAGCGTAACAATATCCGAAGCTTTCAGCAATTCTTTCATCGTCTTTTTGTCTTCGGCGTTTCCCAGCGGCAACTTAGTTTCAGCGTCATAAAAAAGAACTTTCATTCCCAGCGCTTCTGCGAGTACACTTACCTGTGAGCCTATATTTCCATAACCGATAATCCCAAGTTTTTTTCCCCGAAGTTCGTGGCTTCCACTGGATTCTTTGAGCCATATTCCTTCATGAGCCGATTTATTTTTGTCAGGAATTCTCCTGATAAGCATGATAGAAGCAGCAACCACAAGCTCCGCAACTGAGCGCGTATTGGAATAAGGCGCATTGAAAACAGTGACCCCTTTCTTTGTTGCAGCCATCATATCAACCTGGTTGGTTCCGATACAGAAGCAGCCAATTGCCTGCAGTTTCTCTGCATGTTCCAACACTTTCTCTGTAATTTTTGACTTAGAGCGAATGCCTATCAAATGAACGTTTTTAATTTCTTTGATCAGCTGCTCCTCACTCAATGCGCCCGGCACCTGTTTTACCGAAGAATAACCTGCGTCATTAAATTTTTTAACAGCGGCCTTGCTAATGTTTTCAAGGAAAAGGATATTTATTTTTTCTTTAGGATAACTTGTCATTTTTTTCTCCGTCATATTAATTTTGTAATGTAATATTGCAAATATAGTCCCTTAACCGATGAATTTTTTTTAATGAGTTTTTGCAAATTTATTCCAATTCTTTTTTTTTCTTCTTTGATTTTTTTCGCGTGCCGTTCAGGCGCAACCAAAACAACAAAGGCTTTACAAGACACAACGGGTTATGTAGCCCCGGCTCCCGGCAACATTTCGCCAGAGGATTTTAGCCGTTATTATGATGGCGTAAAAGATTTTTATGAAAAAAAACTTGTCGGCCGTGGGTTCAACGGAGGCATCCTTGTTGCTAAGAATGGGCGCGTCATCTTTGAAGATTATCACGGATTTTATAACCTGCAAAAAAAGGATTCATTAACGCGCCATAGCGCTTTTCACCTGGCGTCTGTTTCAAAAACTTTTACCGCAATGGCCGTTTTGAAACTCGCTGAGTTAGGCAAATTATCAGTTGATGACGATGTTAAAAAATATTTCCCCAAGTTCCCTTACGATGGAGTTACGATTCGATTGCTTTTGAGCCACAGGAGCGGATTGCCTAATTATATTTATTTCATGGAACAATTAGGATGGGATAAAAAACAATATTGCACCAACCAGGATATGCTTGATTACATGATCGAGTTTAAACCTCCGATGCAAGGAACTCCCGGAACTCATTTTACTTATTGCAATACTAATTATGCGTTGCTCGGACTCATCATTGAAAAAGCATCTGGCCAGCCTTATGCTGATTTTCTAAAAGAATATTTTTTTACGCCTTTACAAATGAAAGACACCTATGTCTTTACATTGGCAGATAGCGCCACGGCAATGCCTTCTTACGATTTCCGCGGCAGGCAGGAGCGGCTTACCTTTTTAGATTGCGGCTTTGGCGACAAAAATATCTACAGCAGCCCGGAAGATTTATTGAAATGGGACCAGGCATTATACAACAACCAGATCTTTAATCAGGCTACTTTGGAAGCTGCTTTCACGCCATACAGCAATGAAAAGCCGGGTGTAAGAAATTATGGTTATGGATGGAGAATGAATGTATATCCCACCGGCAAAAAAGTGATTTATCATAATGGATGGTGGCATGGAAGTAATACGGTATTCATCAGGATGATCCAGGATTCAGTAACAATCATTGTGTTGGGAAATAAGTATAACAGATCTATTTATCAATCTAAAGAAATGTCCGAGATTTTTGATCCTGCCTCTAAAATGGAGGACGATGATAAAACAAGCTCCGCAAGTGAAGAAGTCCTCACTAAGGAGAAGACGATACCAACTCCTGCAAAAAAAGTCCGCAGCGCTTCTAAAAAAACCGGCACGGCTAAAAAAATAACTTCAAGAAAAAAGACTCCTTCCCGAAAGAAAAAATAAGATTCTTTCCTGGTTCATTGAAAAGCGTAAAATCTACTTTTTGACTTATCAGGCTATATAAGTGCGTTCGGTAAATGTTACTTTTGGTTCCAGCGACGAGTTCAACCTTTCCTTATAAACGAAAATGTAGTTTTCTTTATATTACCGAAACCGTCTGCTTCGACGCATTAATTCTGCAATATCTTTTCGGACAAGTTGCTGCTTTTGCGGTTTCTTTAAAAAAAATTATATATTTGGAATAATTAACGAAACTCTCTAATGCTTAAATCAGAACGACAAGCTTTTATACTCCACCAGGTAAATCTCCACAATAAGGTGCTTTCAACAGATTTAAGCGAACAGATAAGTGTTTCTGACGACACGATCCGGCGCGATTTGCAACAACTCTCTGATGAGGGGAAAATTATCAAAGTACATGGCGGCGCGCTATCGCCGTCCTTTCATAACGGCAGCCATTCCTCCAAAGAGGTATATGCTTACACGCAAAAAAAAATGATTGCTCAAAAGGCAGTCTCACTCATTAAAGATGGCATGTTCATTTTAACCAGCGGCGGAACCACCATTATCGAATTGGCAAGATCTCTTCCACCCGACCTTCATGCAACTTTTATCTCCGGAAGTATTCCCGCGCTTTTTGAATATATCAGCCATCCAAATATAGAAGTTATCGTAATCGGCAATAAAGTTTCTAAAAACTCGAAAATAACCGTCGGATCCGAGGCAATTTTGATGATCAACGACCTGAAAGTTGATTTGTGCTTTCTAGGTATCAACGCGCTGAATCTTTCTAATGGTGTCTCCGACAATGATTGGGAAGTAGCACAAATAAAGAAAGCGATGGTGGAATCTTCGAGCAAGCTCGTTTGCCTGACTATTTCAGAAAAAATTAATTCTCAACAACCCATCCAGGTTTGTGATATTAAAAAGATTGATACGCTGATAACGGAATTATCGCCCGATGATCCGCTTCTGGCACCTTATGTAGCTGCAGGAATTAGAGTAATTTAGAATTCACAGGGATGGCAAAATTTTTATCCAAAAACGTGGACATCCCGGGAAATCTTCCCTACAATTATTTTTTTTAGTGGATCCAACCGGTTAAATTCAAAAACATCCGTTTACAATATAAAATGCGTTTTTTGCAACATTTTTTATGGCATAACCGCATTTTTTGCGGTATTTAACATTTTGTTGTTATTTTTGATCAATCGATTGTTATAGACTAATTGCTCATGCCGCGCCGGCTATTCGCCCAAGTTGATGTAAGTCATTAGCTAAATCAAATCAAACCAGACTTATAATTCTTTCATCACTAATTAAATTCATTTTATGGCAGTAATTAAACGATTTCTACCCTTGATGGCATTGCTGTTCGCTTGCTTGTCATCGTTTGGGCAGGAAAAAAAAATCAGCGGAAGTGTTTCCGCTGATGAAGACAATAGCCCGCTTCAAAATGTTACAGTTTCAATTAAAGGAACGAACAGCACAACTATCACAGATGTGGATGGCAATTTTTCCATTTCTGCAAAACCCGGCCAAACCCTTCAATTTTCTTATGTAGGATTCGAAAGTAAAGAAGTGTTAATCGGACAGGGAAACTCAATTTCGGTTTCACTCGCGCGAGGTGCCGGCGGCACATTGGACGATGTAATAGTGGTAGGCTACGGAACTCAAAAGAAAGCCAACCTCACGGGCGCAGTGACATCAGTTGATGTTGGAAAAACGTTTGGCAGCAAACCTTTAAATGATCCTACGAGAGCATTGCAGGGCGTCGTGCCCGGTTTGACCATTCAATATGGCAACGGCGGATTAACAACCGGCGCATCCATTAACATCCGGGGCGTAGGCTCTATAAACGGATCAGGACGGCCTTTGATACTCGTCGATAATGTTCAGACCGATGATCTTTCTATTATCAATCCAAATGATATCGAAAGTATTTCTGTGTTGAAAGATGCTGCATCCGCTTCAATTTATGGAGCAAGAGCTGCTTTCGGAGTTATCCTGATAAAAACCAAAACCGGTAGAAAAAATCAAAAAACCCAGGTTAGCTATAATAATTATTTTTCATGGAACACCCCTACTGTTCTTCCCGATTTTTCGGATCCCGTTCCGGAATTGCAGGCGTTGAATGATGCAGGAATCCGTGGCGGAACGTCTTCTCCCGAAACTTTTGGGATGAACCTGGTTAAATTAAGAGATGGCATCATCAACTGGCAAAAAAATTATTCCAAGACCAACACCGGCAAAGAAATGATCGAAGGTCAGGATTGGGCTGTGGACCCGGACGATGGACGCGTTTATTTCTTTAAAGAATGGGATGCCAAAAAAGAAATGCTGAATAAATATACTTTCTCACAACAGCATAATATTAGTGTGCAGGGTGGTGGTGAAAGTCTCGCTTATTATTTATCCGGAAGCTATAGCGCCGATGGCGGTATTTTGAAGATGAATCCCGACCAGGTAAATAAATACAATTTTACCCTGGGCCTCACCTCGACTGTCAATAAGTGGCTGGATGTAAGTGCCAAGACAATGTTTAGAAATTTCCGTTATGATTATCCGTACCAATACCAAAACTATTGGTATTATTTCTGGCGCTGGGGTCAATATTTTCCTTACGGAACAAATGACGGAGAATATTTCCGTGTAACGCCCGCTTATTTAAACGCAGCGAGCAAAGCCAACTTAACGGACAATTATCAAAGAGTAGACCTGGGAGCAACTATAAAAATAAATCAGCATTTCAACATCCGCGCTGACTATACCATTGGAAGAGACAATGCGCTGCGTCATGAAGGCGGCGGCCCGGTTATGGCATGGGATTTCTGGTCTGCAGGTGCTTTGCAGTCAGCCAACATTGCTTCCGCTTCGCAGGATGCGGTAACTTATACTACCGGAAGAATGTTGGTAAATACTTTCAATGCTTATGGAACTTATCAAAACACTTTTGCCCATAATCACAATTTAAAAGTGATAGCAGGTGTCAATTCCGAAAACGATGAAACCATCAATTTTTACGCTACAAGAAAAGGTCTTCTTGATCCCACACAGGCGGAATTGCCATTATCCTATGGCGATCAAACAAACGGGCCTGCAGGATCAGGCGTGATTGGCTGGAACACTAACGGCCACGGCAAACAGGCTTTTGCAGGATATTTCGGAAGAATCAACTACGATTATCAAGGCAAATACCTGTTGGAGTTAAATGGAAGATATGATGGGTCTTCTGCGTTTCCTCCGCAGGACAGATGGGCATTCTTTCCATCTGCATCTGTTGGATACCGCGTCAGCAAAGAAAATTTTATGCAATCCGCTAAAAACGTTATTTCTGATTTGAAAATAAGGGCTTCGTATGGCGAGCTTGGCAACCAGGATGTTGGAAATAACTATTATCTGCGAAATATGGGTGGCTATTCGGCAAATTGGGTTGGCAACACCGGAACTATTACTCAATATATTTCCCAGCCATCATCCGTAGCCCAATCGCTTAAATGGGAAAAAGTTTCAACGCTTGATTTGGGAGTTGATCTGCGCGTGCTGGAAAATCATGTCGGCGTTACTTTCGATTGGTATCAAAGAAACACGGATGGAATGATCCAGGCTACCAGTGTTCCTGCAACATTTGGAACCGTTGGTCCAAGAATCAACGCGGGTAATTTCAGAAACCAGGGATATGAAATCAATGTTGACGGAAATTATTCCTTCGGAAAAAATCTGAATTTGTATGCCACATTAGGATTCTCTGATGGCCAAACAAAGTTCACCAAATGGGACAATCCAAATAATTCCATTTCTACAGCATTTAATTATGTTGGAAAAACGTATGGTGAAATCTGGGGATTTGAAACAAATGGATATTTTAAAGATGCTGATGATGTTGCAAAATCTCCAAGCCAGGTAACCTTGCAGAACGGAAACTTTGTGTACGGCGCTGGCGATGTTAAATTTAAAGATCTGAATGGAGATGGAAAGATCGATGGCGGAAAAATGACGTTGGAAGATCACGGAGACCTTAAAGTGATTGGTAATACACAACCACGTTATTTATACAATGCCCGCATCGGCGGCACATTCAAAAATTTTGACGTTGATATATTTATCCAGGGCGTTGGAAAACGTTCATGGTGGGGAGTCGGAAATATGGTGTTACCAATGTACCAGGGACTTGACATTTTGTATGCAAACCAGTTAGATTACTGGACACCTGAAAATACAAATGCCTACTATCCGCGCCCGAATGCCAACAATCAGACGGGTAAAATTTCAGGGATCAATGCAGGGGGAAACAATTTTTATCCACAAACGAAATACTTGTTAAACCTGGCATATTGCAGGCTGAAGAACGTTACAGTTGGGTACACGCTACCTGCCACTTTGCTGAAAAAATATTCAGTTCAAAAATTAAGGGTCTATGTTTCAGGACAAAATCTTTTTGAATTTTCAAATGTGGGTGCTCCGCTGGATCCGGAGATTACTGACGGGGAATCAGGATTTACCGGAAGAACATTTCCTTTTATGAGACAATATTCATTTGGACTTCAGGTGTCTCTTTAAACAATTCCTAATTAAATAATTTTCAACAATGAAATGTAAAAATATATATTTTGGCTTGTTACTACTGATAGTAGCAGGTTCAATTACAGGATGCAAAAAATTCGTCGACGTCACCAATCCGGATACCTTAATTGATCCGGGATTTTGGAAAAACGAAAACAGTGTAAGATCCTATAGCTGGGAATTTTACAACATGTTCAACGGGTTTGGAAATTCCACGAGCACCAGCGGAGACTTTTATTTTTCGGCATTTTCCGATGATCAATGCGCCGCGACATTCACTCAATTTCCCCTGACAACCGCTACTTCTAACAGCAGCTGGAGTTTTTCTTATGTAAGAAAAGCCAATATTCTTTTGGAGCGCGTTGACCAGGTTGCCATGGCTGATGAAGCCAAAAATCACTGGAAAGGCATAGCACATTTTTTCAGGGCGATGCAATATTTCGAACTCGTTCAGACATTCGGCGGAGTGCCATGGTTAAATCATTCATTGGACATTTCTGACACCGGCACTATTTATAAGCCACGGGATTCACGTCAATTGATCATGGACAGCGTGCTGGCTGATCTAAATTTTGCGATTGCTAATTTACGCCAGGCAGATCTTCCTAATACAGTAAATAAGGATGTGGCACGTGCATTCAAATCACGGGTATGCTTATACGAAGGAACCTACAGAAAGTACCATACTGAATTGAATTTGCCTGACGCTGACAAGTTCTTGCAGGAGTCGAAGGATGCTTCCCAGGCACTGATGGCTGGAACTTATTCATTAGATCCAAATTACCTCAGGGCTTATAATTCTGCAGATCTCGGAGCAGATAAAGAAATTATTCTTTACAAAAGATATGAGCCGGGAATTTTGCAACATTCAACAATAGCTTATCTCTATAGCAGTACAGTATTAAACGGTCTTACAAAGTCAGCCGTAGAATCTTATTTATGCGCTGATGGAATGCCAATCGGGGTTTCCCCATTATACCAGGGAGACGATGGCATAGCCAGCGTAGTAGCCAATCGGGATAAAAGATTATTGTACACTATTGACAGCACTTATCTTTATTACAAGGGACATGTAAAAAACAGTTTAACTTCATCAACAGGTTATCGCCCGATGAAATTTTTACCGGATTCCAATACACTTAAAACCATTCCCACACAGATCAATACCAATTATACAGATGCGCCTTTATTCTGGCTCGCTGAGATTTATTTGAACTACGCAGAAGCTGCAGCGGAACTCGATCAAATGGGGAAATATACATTAACTCAAGCGGATTTGGACAATACAATTAATAAATTAAGAGCGAGAGGCCAGGTGGCTCCCATGGTTTTAGCTGGACCTCAGGATCCGGGATATACAGATCCTGCGAAAGATGCTGATGTTACATCGCTGATCTGGGAGGTTCGTAGAGAACGCAGAACTGAATTAATGATGGACGGATTTCGCTTTGATGACCTCATGCGCTGGAAAAAAGGCGATTACATGAATACCACGCTGAATCCCGACTCATTTCTGGGTGCAAAAGTTCCAGCCAACGGATCTGTAACGCGGAATGCAGATGGATACATAATGCCTTACACAGCAGCACAACAAAGGGCATTTGTTGATCCGAAAAATTATCTTTCTGCAGTACCAACTAGCCAAATACAATTATATCCGCCGGCTATTCAGGCAAATATGCAAAACCCCGGATGGTAATTCATTTATCAATCTTCAAACCGGAAGCCGATTGGCTTCCGGTTTCGTTTTAAGCCCCGCTTCCACTATCAAAAACCAAAAAACAATGATGAAACAAATTGTTCTCCTTCTCATATTATCTATCCAATTATCATTCTCTTTCGCTCAAACAGAATTTAAATTCGCTCATGTATCCGACACCCATATCGGCAGTGACCATGCAGACGAGGATCTTAGGAGAACGGTAGAAAATATCAACAATGATCCATCTATAAAGTTTGTGATTCTTTCCGGGGATATCACCGACTTCGGAAGCGATTCCGAATTCATGCTGGCAAAAAAAATACTAGACAGCCTCAATAAACCATGGCACATCATTCCCGGAAACCATGATGCCAACTGGTCCGAAAGCGGGACAAACAGTTTTAAAAAAATATTCGGGGCGGAGACTTTTCAATTTGAATATGGTGGATATTTATTTCTCGGTACCGTGTGCGGCCCCAATATGCGCATGAGTCCCGGCCAGGTATCAAGAGAAAATATTGTTTGGCTTGATTCTACATTAAATAATTTAAAAGACAAAAATATTCCAATCATTTTTGTTAATCATTATCCGCAGGATTCTTCTTTGAACAACTGGTTTGAAGTAATAGACCTACTTAAAAAGAAAAACATTCAATTGATAATGTGTGGACATGGGCATGCCAACCATCAACTGAATTTTGAAGGCATTCCAGGAATTATGGGACGTTCAAATCTAAGAGCAAAAAATCCAGTTGGCGGCTACAACGTGGTAACCATCCAAAATGGAATTGCCACCTATGAGGAACGTAATCCCTTAACCAATGAAACAAAAGAATGGGCCGAAGTAAAATTATTTAATCATCATTTTGCTGAAGATATCACCCATTATTTCAGGCCTTCATATGCCGTAAATACACCTTTTTAAAAATGTGAAAACTAGTTTGGCAATTTAAAGATCAAAGCGATATTGGTTCAGGCGTGGCACTAAGCAGAAACCTCGTTATTGCAGCCAATTCAAACGGGATTAATTTATGCACTGAATTTAAAGAACGGAAAGAAAAGCCTGGTCATATATCAACCAATGGAAAAATTTATTCAACGCCTGCGGTTGAAAACAAATTGGTGGTAGTGGCATCAACTGATAACAATATTTATTGCCTGAATGCGTCTGACGGTAAACTTGCCTGGAAATTTGAAACAGAAAAACCCATTGTTGCTAATCCAATGATAAAAAATGGGATCGTTTATATCGGATCTGCCGATGGAAATTTCAGAGCGATCGATTTAAAAGATGGAAAACTGAAATGGGCGTTTAACGGTGTCAATGGTTTTGTAGTAACCACTCCCTTGTTCTACCAGGATAAGATTTACTTCGGTAGTTGGGGCACTGAATTCTATGCATTGAATGCTCTTGATGGATCCCTGGCATGGAAGTGGAACAACGGCTCGGCCAATCGCATGTTTTCTCCTGCCGCATGTTTTCCGGTTGCGACAGATAATAAGATTTTCATTGTGGCACCCGATCGTTACATGACAGTTTTTGACGCTCAAAATGGAAATGTGATCTGGCGAAAAAACGATCCGGAACATAAAGTAAGAGAATCCATGGCTTTATCAAAAGATAGCTCACTTATCTATGCAAAAACGATGCAGGGAGAATTAATAGGCGTATCAACATCGGAGCCCGACATGAAAATCACCTGGACTTCGAACACTCAATTGAACTATGAAATAGCTCCAACGAGAATAATTGAAGATCGCGGCGTGATCTATGTCCCTTCCAATTCCGGACTCGTGGTTGCGGTAAATCGGGCGGATGGATCTATGTTGTGGAAACACAAAATTTCGAATGCGCTGGTCACTAATATAACGCCTGTCGCAAAAAATAAGATCATCGTTACAACAATGGATGGCAAAGTCACTTGCCTCCAATATAAGCCCTAACCATAAGTTCAAAAGAGCTTTCAATTTGAAAAAAAACGCCCCGCAAATTCGGGGTGTTTTTTTATATGATAATATTTACCTCGAATCACAAGCTACTCCCAAAAAACAAATAAGTTATAAATATGGCAGTAACAATTCCGACAACATCGGCAAGCAGCATAGCGCCGATGGAATAGCGTGTGTTTTTAATAGATACTGCGCCAAAATAAACGGCAATCACATAAAAAGTGGTGTCCGCCGTTCCTTGCAGCACTGAAGACAGCCGCCCTGCGAAGGAATCCGGGCCATAGGTTGTAATCGTATCAATCATCATCCCTCGTGCCGCGCTCCCACTTAATGGCCTTATCAATGCGGTCGGCAATCCATCAACAAAACGCGTATCATTTCCCAAGACAGAAAAGAGGCTTCTCATTCCGCTAATCACCACATCGAAAGTGCCGCTCGTGCGCAACAGGCTGATGGCTACCAACATTCCAACGAGATAAGGAATAATGCGCACGGCCACTTCAAAACCATCCTTCGCTCCTTCAACAAATGCATCGAAAATATCTATCTTTTTATACAATGCACCAATCACGATCAGGAAGAACAACATCAATATGATACCATTGCTAAGAATTCCTGAAAAAGTTTGAACCCCGGTAAAATCTAATGATCTCAGGTAAAGCACCATTAAAGAAATCACAGCCGACAATCCCAGCACCCATAATAATATCACCGGCTGAAAAATATTTATTTTTTGTTTAAAAGACACAATGGTCATCGCAGCAATGGTGGCCACAAAGGTGGTAATCATGCAGGGAATAAAGATATCCGTTGGATTAGCAGCATGCAACGAAGCCCTGATCGCAATAATGCTTACGGGGATTAAAGTAAGTCCGGATGCATGCAAACACAAGAACATGATCTGCGAATTGGAGGCAGTTTCTTTATGCGGATTCAGTTCCTGTAAACTTTCCATCGCTTTAATTCCGAAGGGTGTTGCCGCATTATCGAGCCCTAATAAATTTGCTGAAAAATTCATTACCATGTGGCCCATCGCGGGATGGTTTTTGGGTAGGTCAGGAAACAATTTAGAAAAAAACGGACCAATTATTTTTGACAAAAGCCTGATACCTCCCGCCCTTTCAGCGATGCTCATAAAACCCATAAATAAGGCCATGATGCCAACGAGATTAATAGCAATATCTACCGACGTTTTTGCTGTTGCAATAATCCCATCCGCATGGAGTTCATTGTAAGAAATATAAGCGCCATCAGCATTGCGGCTGTATTTTGTGATTCCGTCGGTATAGGTTTTTCCGCTTTGTAATGTTTGTAAAATCGTAGCGGACATCATTGTGCTATCGGCTAATTTCGTTTGCGAAGTATCACCTGATTTACCAACCACCATCCTGCTATAAATATCAGAGTTGCCTTTTATAAATACACTTTGAAAAGTTGCTGCCAGGATCGCCACAATGATAAAAGCCGCCCATATTCTGCTTAGCGCCATATAGATAAATGAATGTATGAGAATTGTAAAAAACTAAGATAAGGCTTTTCACAATAGACAGATTTTTTTCCTGCTCGATGGAACTAAAGATCATGGATGAGTCATCTTTGGGCGAAGTTGTGTAGGTAAAAAAAGCCATTCATTCATTCTCAAAAAAAAATGATGAATTTGTCCTTTTTCCATGAAATTGAGCCTAAATTGGGCCATTATGTTTTACACAAAAAAACTCTTTTTGCCGGCAATATTTTCTATAGCGGCATGCGTATTTTCCTCCTGCGATTTTAAAACTGATACGAAAATTAAAAAACCTTCAGCGGAAGAAATGATGCAGGCAGATCGTGCATTTTCCGACATGAGCAGGCAGGTTGGAATGAAAAAAGCCTTTCTCCAATATATAGATAACGAGGGTGTTTTATTGCGCCCGGGCCATCCGCCAATTGTTGGCGCTGAAGCAATCGATTATTTGAGCCAGGTAAATGACTCCGCTTACACGCTAACCTGGAAGCCTTCGAAAGGTGAAATCGCCAGTTCCGGAGACCTGGGATTTACGTATGGCGTTTATGAATTGAAAACAAAAGATACTGTATTGAACGGCACTTACGTAAGTATCTGGAAAAAGCAAACTGATGGCGATTGGAAATTTGTGCTTGATAGCGGCAACGAAGGAATTTCATCGGAACAACAATAAATTTTCTTTCGAATAGTTTGGTGATAATCCGGGCAGCTTTCCAAAATTGAATTTTCTACATTTTGGCTTTTCACGACGATAGGTTGAATGCTGGATTTTTTTTACGCGGGTCAATAAGTCATTTTGGAGAAAACAGGGAAACCAATTTTCTGATAACATTTTTAGAGAGAACCATTTTTATTATTAAAAGAAAATATATTTACACTAATTAATTTTTGATCATTTTATGATAAAACCAAAAATTGCGTTTGTGACCGGGGGCTATTCAGGCGAAGCCGAAATTTCTTACCAATCTGCTAAAACAATCGAAAAAAATATTGATCCCGAAAAATTTGATCATTTCAAAATTGACATTACCACAAAAGGCTGGTTTCATAAATTGCCAAACGGCGACAAGATCGAAGTGGATAAAAATGATTTTTCTCTTTTGATCGATAATAAAAAAATAACTTTTGATGCGGCATTGATCGGTATTCATGGAACACCCGGCGAGGACGGCAAATTGCAGGGATATTTTGACATGCTTCATATTCCTTACACTTCTTGTGACTGCGCTATCTCGGCGCTTACGTTCAATAAAAGATATACTGTGGCCGTAGCTTCATTTGCAGGAATTAATGTAGCCAACTCCGTTTTGCTATTTAAAAATAATTACAAAAGTCCTGATGAACAGGTAAAATCCCTTCGCTTTCCTGTTTTTGTAAAGCCGAACAATGGCGGATCCAGCATCGGAATGTCCAAAGTGAATGCGCCGTCGGAAGAGTTGGGCGCGGCTATAGAAAAAGCATTTAAAGAAGATGAGCAGGTGTTGGTCGAAGAATTTATCAAAGGCCGGGAATTTACTATTGGCGTTTTTCAAACAAAAGGAAAAATAGTTGCGTTGCCGATTACCGAGGTAATCACTAAAAAAGACTTTTTTGATTATGAGGCCAAGTATCTTGGCGCCAGCGAGGAAATTACACCGGCGCAAATTGACGACACCATCACGCAACAAATAAAAGAGGAAGCGGTAAAAATTTATCAAATTTTTAATTGCAAGGGCATTGTGAGAATAGATTTCATTTATAACGAGGAAACCAGTGTGCCTTTTATGCTGGAAATAAACACAGTACCGGGGCAAACGGAAGCGAGCCTTGTGCCCCAGCAGGTAAAAGTAATGGGCTGGCAAATGATGGATTTTTATACGGCGCTGCTCGAAGAATGTTTACCTCAATAATTTAATTAAATTGCAAAAATCTATTTTTTCACTTATCTGATTCACGTGTTCAAATTCATAGCAAGACAATCTCTTATTGTAAATATCCTCGTGGCTATCGTATTGGTGTTTCTCGCCGGATTTTTATTTTTTCAATCGCTCGGCTGGGCAACCAATCATGGCAAATACCTTAAAGTACCTTCTGTCACAGGGAAAAAAGTCGATGCTGCGTTTGCCCTTTTAGAAAAGGAAGGATTTGATGTAGTGATCACCGATTCCCTATACAATGACAGCATGCCATTGAACACAGTAAAAAAACAATTACCCGATGCTGATGCAACGGTAAAAGTGAACCGGACTGTATTTCTCAACATCAATCCGGCGGTGTTACCGTTTGTTGATATGCCGAAATTAGAAGGATTAAGTTACCGGTTTGCTGTTGATAAGATCACTAAAAATCATTTGGTACTGGGTGACACAACCATGCGCGCCGATTTCATGAAAGGATCCGTCCTGGAACAGCGATATAATGGGAAAAAAATCGAGTCCGGAGATAAGATCCGTTGGGGATCTTCCGTTAGCTTAGTGATAGGCGCCGGCCTGCAGGCCCAGAGAATCCCCGTTCCCGACCTGGTTGGAATGACCGTTGGCGAAGCAAGAGATCTTTTAAAAAACCAGGGAATTTTATTAGCAGCAATCCTTACGTCGGGCACTGTAACGGATACTACAAATGCTTTTGTGTTCAAGCAAAATCCGGATGTTTTGGATATTGATCATACGCCGGTGTATATTCAACCGGGACAAACGATGGATATTTGGGTACAGGTTACAAAGCCCACTGTAGATACAATACATTTTAGCCTTCCGGCCGATACTTTAAAAAAATAAAATCATTATGAAAACCATCACTCCCGAAGAAGTAAAACAACGATTAGATGCGGGCGAAAGTTTACATCTTGTTGATGTAAGGCAACCTGATGAAAATGCTGAGTTCAATATTGGCGGCGTCCTTATTCCGTTGGGGCGTATTCAATCAATGGATACTGACGAAATAGAAAATCTAAAAGATGAAGAAGTGATCTGCTATTGCAGAAGCGGTAATCGCAGTGGGCAGGCAACATTGATATTACAACAATTGGGTTTTACGAATGTTAAGAATCTGACAGGCGGAATGCTTTCGTGGAATGCAAAATTTGGATAAGTTCTTTCTCGAAATCCGGAATTGATCTAAGCGATCTTTTTTAATAGTGACCTCGTAAGGAATGGACAATTATCTTTTGATCCATCACCTCATAAATTATCCTATGCTCATGGTTAATTCTTCTAGACCAGGTGCCTGTAAGTTCATATTTCAAAGGCTCGGGCTTGCCAACACCTTTAAAAGGATTTAAAGTTATTGCTTCTATCAATTGAGTAATCTTTTTAAGAACGGCCTTGTTTCCGCTCTTTACAAAAAAATCCAAATCTTCTTTTGCATCAGGCTCAAAAATTATTTGCATAACTCATTAAGTTCTTTCAGAGATATTAGTGTTCCTTTCCCTTCTTTATAATTTTTCCTGCTCCTTTCAATTTTTGCAACAAAATCAGGATTATAAGGACTTTGGGGTACCTCGCCTTTTTCAAAACGAACTTTTAAGGCTTTTGCCAATTGCTCAAAGAGATTAGCCTGTTCTTTATTTTCAGGATGTATTGTAATAGCCTCCATAATTTATTTTTTCAGATATACAAATATAAATATTAAAAGTTCAGTAAACGAGATGAGCGCATTCGAAAAAGTCATTTATAATTTGATATTTATTCCCGCCATAAAATTTATCCCGGCCATCGGGAAATAATAATTTTCTACCGTGAATGCTCCGTCAGCAATGTAATTATAAGTATAGCCATTGGACTCATACATTTTGTTGAAAACATTATTTACCTGGAAAATGAAATTCACTTCCTTAAAAGGCTTTTTCATCAATGTATAAGTTGCTTTTACATTTTGTACGAAATATGGATCAAGGCTTCTGCTGACATGAGATGTATTGTCTAAAAATTGTCTCCCTACATATTTTGACTGGAAACTAATTTCTGCGTTTTTTACCGGGATAAAATTGATTCCTGCGGCCGCAACTACATCGGGAGAAAAGGAAATATCAGTGTTGTGATAACTGTTTTCTTTCTGCGACCCATTGTCGTAATCATCAACATACTCCACAAAATCTTTTATTTTATTTCTGCTGAACGAAATGTTCCCATCAACATTCATCCATTTTGCCAAAATCGCATTTGTCTGCAATTCGATGCCGGCGCGGTAACTCTCAGGGGCGTTGGTTCTTGTGTAAGCGCCAACATCATTGATCTTTCCCGTATTCACCAATTGATTATGATAATACATATAATAAAACGTAACACCGTAATTAAATAGGTCGGTCTTTCTTTCTATTCCCAATTCGGCGTCGTATAATATCTCCGGCTTTGGAATTTGAGCAACGCCCGCTTCAAAATCATCACGGTTAGGTTCTTTAGCGGCAGCAGAAAAAGAAAGATAAGCCTGGTAATTATTTTTGTTGAAAGAAATACCGGCTTTCGGATTGAAAAAAGAGTAATTTTTACCTATTAATAATTCGGGATTATCTTTAAATCCATTGATATGATATTTTATAAAATGTCCCTGAACATCTGCAAAACCTGTAAATCCAGCACCCAAAGATTGCATCACTTTTGCATAAAGATTTAAATCATTTTTATTGGCAGGTGCATTAAAATATTTGTAATCAGAAGGAAATCCCTGCTGTGCCCAGGTGACAACGTTATAATGGCCACCGTCATATTGGGAAACACCGCCACCAAAAGTGAATTGAGTTTTATTCCTTTGATATTGCAATGAAAAAATTCCGCCATAAAAATAATTATCCAGCCAAAGTTGTCTTATCAAATCTGTTTTCGTTACGGTATCCGTTCCATAAATAATATTGGGAAGGTTATAGTTTTTAAAAGATTGCGCAGCTTTGTAATCTTCATAATAACCTTTGCCTCTGACAAGGAAGCCAGCAACATTAAAGCTAAGCGCCGGATTAATTTTTTGGTTGTAAAAAAGCTGGTAATGTGTCTGAACATAATTATCTGTTTCATTTGCGTAGGGCGTACCCGGCTTCTCGGTTCCTGATGAATTGTAGGTACGCGCGCTGTCAAGATAACTCTCAGGAATACCGTTCCATGCCTGGTAGGTTTTTTCTTTGCCGCTGATGATATTAAATCGTAGTGAGCTATTGTTATTGATATAAGCAGCACTTACATAAAAAGATTCGAGGTTAGAAGTTGCCCTGTCAACATATCCATCGCTGGTGATCCTGGAAAATCTTCCATCAATCAAAAAATGATTTGACAATAAACCTGTTCCGAACTTCAGTGTATTTTTCCATGTATTGAATGAACCATAACTATTATTCAACTCTGAATAGCTTTCCTTGTTTACTTCGTTGGTAGAAAGATTGATCGAGGCTCCAAAAGCCCCGGCACCGTTAGAAGAGGTGCCTATCCCCCGCTGGATTTGAATAGAATTTACAGAGGATGAAATGTCCGGCATATCTACAAAAAAAGTTCCCTGGCTTTCGGCGTCATTAAATGGTATTCCATTTAGCGTAACGTTAATTCTTGAAGGATCAGAACCGCGGATACGAATACCTGTATAACCAACGCCATTTCCGGCGTCTGAGTTAACCACTACTGAAGGCGTTTGATTTAAAAGGTATGGCAGATCCTGCCCGAGATTTACTTTTTCTATTTGTTGCTTACTAAGGTTGGTCTTTGTGAAAGGCGCTTTATCTGCGGCGCGGATAGAAGTAACTTCAATATTATCCAACATTAAAGTATCATTCAATTTGTGCGCAATTGAATCCTGCGCCCGGGAACAAAAACTTAAAGATGTCAATGTGATTGCAATAAAAAACTTTTTCATGTGAATGTTTTATTGATCAATACAATGCATGAAAAAGAAGACGCGTGAAAGTCTGTATCTCCCTTCGCAGGCATTATCCTGATCAGGTATGCGGGTCTTTTCTCAGCAATTCCGTAAGTCCGATTTTTACTCGGATGACGAAATGCACCCCGGTGATTTGTTTGCGATGCGAAGATAATGCAGATGAAATTGATTTTTGAAAATTTGTAACTTTTAGCTTCTATTATTCGTTACACTAAAAAAATACGATATGAAATATCTTTTAGTGATTCTTTTTGCAGCTTTTACTATTCCGGCGATGTCGCAAACGGTGATTAATGATAAAAACGCGGAAGTAAGAAACGTTGGTTCGTTTTCGGGCATCAAAGTTTCCGGCGGAATAGATGTTTATTTATCTCAAAGTAATGAATATGCTTTAGCTGTAAGCGCTTCTGAAGATAAATTCCGTGATGACATAAAAACAGAAATCAATAATGGCGTGCTGACTATTTATTACAACGGTGGCGCATTAAGATATAATGGAAACCGAAAATTGCGGGCTTATATCTCTTTTAAAGATCTTGAAA
The DNA here is from genome assembly GCA_963706775.1 of uncultured Chitinophagaceae bacterium. Classification (GTDB taxonomy): domain Bacteria; phylum Bacteroidota; class Bacteroidia; order Chitinophagales; family Chitinophagaceae; genus Ginsengibacter. Next base: position 75,204 of record CAVPNF010000009.1, on the reverse strand, counting down.
GCATTGAGGCTTCAGGAGCATGCGATATCACTGTAAATGGAACTTTTAAATCGAACAGCCTGAAGGTAAAGCTTTCAGGTGCCTGTGAGATTAAAGGCGCTATCGCGATAGACAATGTTCAACTTAACCTGAGCGGCGCCTCAACCGTCAAGTTAAACGGCACGGTACAAAATCTTAAAATAGATGCAAGTGGAGCAAGCGATTTGAAAAATTATGACCTTGTTGCAGACAATTGCATGGCAGACATTTCCGGAGCAAGTGACGTCAAACTAACAATTAATAAATCTATTTCTGCCAAGGCCAGTGGCGCAAGCAGCTTGTATTACAAAGGAAATCCTGACCGAAAAGACATAAGCAGCAGCGGGGCAAGCAGTATATCTTCCAGAAATTAAAAGCCATTTACCGGCCAACGGCCCAAATCAAAAATTGAGGAAATACACGGCTCCACGAATCATAATTGTGCTGGCCTTCTTTTGATTCGGTATAAACGATATCCTGGGGCGGACAAACATTTTTCTTTCTGATCAACTCAACGAGGTCTTTTGTATCATCAATTACATCAATGATTCCGTCTTTATCGCGGTCTGCAGTTTCTTCCTTGCCGCCTGCATAAAACCAGTATTTTAAATGAGGCCGCTTTCTTGAAGACCTTATTTTATTGAGAATGATCCTGTTCTTATCATCGGAATAATCAGGATCGGCTGCATCTTTATCCCTGAACCAAAATGATCCTGAAAGCATGCCGGCCTTATCGATTTTGTCAGCATGATCCCACGAGACATCAAGGGCGGAGAGGGCACCAAGCGAGCATCCGGCAAAGCTTATTGAATTAAATTTTCTTACTCCCGATTGTTTTTTTATAAATGGAAGTAGCTCATTTACAATAAAATTGCTGTATTTCTCTGCGGATGCGCCGTTACCCTGGTAATCAGGAAATCCTGCAACACCATATTCCTGCATTCTGTCAAAGGCATCAATCGCAACGACAACCAATGGTTGAATTAACTTTTTCTTATAAAGACTGTCCACTAGTTTTTTTACGCGCAATTGTTCCACGTCCTGGCCATCGTTCAATAGCAGAAGATTAAAATCGCTTTTGTCATTTGGAACGGGTGTGCTTATGATTGTTAATTTAATATGCTTCTGCAGATGGCGTGAATAAATCTCATCTTTATTTTCCTTGGTTTTAGAGCCGCAGGCGGCCACGAGACAAGCACACAGGAGGAAGAGAAAGTGTTCAATTTTGATCATAGCAAATTTTTATGATTTGCTAAAGTATATAAATTTGGTGGCAAAGTAATTACGCCCTACATTTGCAACTCGAAATCGCGAAGTAGAGCAGCGGTAGCTCGTCGGGCTCATAACCCGAAGGTCGGAGGTTCGAACCCTCCCTTCGCAACTTAACCCACAGAAATGTGGGTTTTTTATTTTATTACACCTATCATTTGGCACCCAAAGTTTATAACTACAATGTTCAAAGTGTATGCACTTTTAGGTCTTTCTCCAGAAAGAGTTTAATAAGATCTACATTAAAGGAATGCGCTGCATTCAGAAAGAGTTAATAACATCTGCATTGAAGCCATCCATATGAACCCAAGTCAAAAGGATAGAATAAAAATTACAAACCGTGAAGCATTATTCATATACAGGAATATGAAAAAAAGATGCGTTGACGCGGAAGAAACAATTAAAAAAAGTGGTAGGAAGAAATTAATTGCATCAGCGTGATTTATTAATGACCAGCGTTGTGATGGAGCGAGGTGGAAGTGCGATCCGCTCATTTCCCTTTAACTTTGCATATTTCATATCAAATCCTTTTTCAGCGGTGGTCACATAAGCACTGATTTGACCGATTTGTTTCGAATGCTTTAATTCCAACGATATTTTGTGCTGGGTACTTTCATAGTTGATAGCCACAATAATGAGTTCACCATTCTTGCCTGCAAATGCGGAAACCATTACTTTTTGAGCCGCCTCGATGTTGGTAGCGCGATCGCTCCGGTGAATGTTTAATCTTTGCATACCCGGGCGTACAAACAGGCTATAATGTCCCAACGCCCACAAATTTTTTGTAACGGTAAAATTGCCGCTTTTAAAACCGGGGTCGGGCGATAATGCAATCAGATAATAGCGGGTATCGAAATCCGCTTTTCCGGGTTCAAATGAATTCCAAAATTGCCATGCAGTTGCGTTGCCAACTACCAAATCATTATGAATCACTTTAGCGAGAAACAAGGCGCAGTCCATATCTGAGCGCTTTTTAAAAGAACCCTCTTTATAGCCATCGCCCAACATACAATATTCCGATTGCCAATAATTTACGCCATATTTTTTTGCCGTGTCCGCAAGAGTTTGCCGGATGTTTATTAAACTGGTGTCATTGCCTTCAGTGAAATAACTATGCGCCGCAACAATCGGTGGAACAGATTTGAACTTTTTAAAATTTAAGGCCGAGGTATCGGAAAAAAAATTTTGTATCTGCTTTGAGGCTGAAGTATTGTTTCCATACGAATATGTCAACATGCCTGCTTCAGGGATGAGTATTTTTGTTTTTAAAGCCCTTGACTTCAACGAGCTGTCCAAAGATCCGACTACATGAAAAATTTCCTCATTGGTCCATGGAGATCCTTCCTGTTTCACTTCTCCAATCGCTCCTGACCAATCCCATTGCGGCTCGTTCACGGGACTAATAAAATCGAAATGAAGATTTTTTTTATCAAAATGACTGATCACTTCTGAAAGAAAGTCAACGTAAGCTTTATATTTTGCAGTCGCCAGGTTACTGAAATCGCTTTTCTCTGTTTTGAAGCCGCGGCCATTTTTCGTAAATTGAACAGGTGGTGTATTGGAAAAAGCAATCAGATTTTCAACTCCATATTCTTTTGCTTTTTTTAAAAACCACTGGTAGCCGGATTGCTTGCTCCAGTCATAAGAACCATCAGCGTTTAAAAAGCATTCTACTCTATGATTCACATCTTTAATTCCTCCTGCACCGCCCTGTTCCTCTGTGCCCCCACCAATATTAAACCGCCATGCCGAAAGCCCAATACCTGCCGGCTTTCCCGCCTTGTCAATTTCCCTGCTAAATAATAATCTGGCTATCCGGTCTTTTTTCGCCGGAGGCCAATATCTTCCTATCGGCTCAGCATACCAGCAACCGGACGCGCCAATGTTTTCAATAGTTTGTGACCTGTCGTGTAAGTCAATGCTGATCAAAAGGGTTTGAGTCTTTCCATTTTCTTTCTGAGCGAAAGAAACGAGGGACGCAAGGCAAAAAATTATTAAACAAAATGGTTTAATGTTTGGATTGAATATCATAAAAATAGTTATTGATTAGCCCTTCCAAATATATTGATAGTGGAAATGGTTGTCAATTCAGCATCTGCTGATGTTTAACAAAATCGCAATTTTCTATATTTTGACTTATCTGAATTGCTTTGAAAGAAATCTAAAAATCTACATTTTAAATTGTTTGGATTGATCACCGACTTATTTAGTTTTGGAATAACCAACCTCGCCTTGAAGCGCCTCTAAAGCATTTGCCAAATAGACGATAGGCGCATTCCAATTGATCGCAATTTCATTCGAAGCATAAGAACAGTCGCTGTCAGAATAAGCCGTTTCCGGCTCAGTAAATTCATATTGACAATGATCCTGCATTCCGGGATTCGGACCGCCCGCAAGCAAGCCCGGAACGGGATCAGTTACGCCATCTGCGGTTGATTGCCTATGGTGAGGATGCATGGGCGATTTGCTTCCAATGCCGGTGACAAAAGAATATCCCGTGGCATTTCTTCCCAGCAAATAATCCATATTGGTCAATGCGTAGTCGATATATTTTTTATCACGCGAGATTAAATAAGCGCGTATCAACAAAATTCCCTGATTGGCCGCGTTTGAATTTCCGCCCCAATTAAAATCTTTTACAGTTTGTCCCATTACGGTTGCAAAGGCATTTGTCGAAGTCTTTTCGACATATTCATCTGCCATTTGTAAAATATTTTTTTTGATTAAAGCTGTATTTGCTGAAAAAGACACAGGCATTTTTTTCTCAAAGCGAAGAAGAGAATAATAACCCAACATGCCGACGTTGTTCCAGGAGGGTAAATCAACCTTGTCCTTGACATGATTCACTAATGTATCAAAAAATCGTTTGTCCATGGTAGTTATATATAGCTCTGAGGCAGCCCAAAACCATTCGTCGCGAAAATTTCTATCACCATAACCACCGGTGATAATCTCGGGTTTAAATTCCTGGTTCATTTTATTCTGATCATATACCAATGCCGGATTTAGAAGCGCCCATTCCCATGCTTTTTTCGAAGCTTTGAGACAACTATCGGCAAGTCCGGGCAGATCCTTTTTATAGTGATTTAAAATGCGGCTGGCTTGTGCAGTTACCGCGGCAAAATCTAACGTGGCGGCGGTTCCCTTTTGAACTACGTATCGCGGCGCCTGGGTTATTCCGGGCATTATCATTCCATCGAAAGTCGCATTGGTGCATTTGTTGTAAACACCGCCGTCATTGGGGTCTTGCATGGAAAGCATCCACCGGAGATTATAAATTACTTCATTCAAAATATCTGGAACAGCATCGTTACTTTCAGGGATATTTGATTTCAAATTTGCAAAATAGTTGGGGAAATCTTCATATGCGGATAGCAAAGTTCCCATAGTGATGCCAGAATTGACAATGTATTTATTGTAGTCACCGGCATCATACCAGCCGCCCGGCGTTGAAATGATCGTTCCCCCGGGACGAAGCTTAGTTGCGGCTGATGGATGCACATAAACAACATTATCAGGATGGCCTGCTGACCGATGCCATTTGCCGGCGTATTTCTCCTCCAAGGCCATGGATGCTCTTTGATAATAATATCCTTTAAGCGTTGCCAACGCAACCGGCTGATTCACATTTTGATCAATATCGAAAACATAAGAATGCCCAATACCCGGAATACAAACTACAAAGCTTCCTTTATTTTTAACTTCTGTGAAAACAGCAATCTTTGTTTTCGTGGAAGAATAAGCAGATTGCTTCTCATCACTCAATTTCCCTTTGAATACCGTGTCGCGTAAATTAGTGGAAGTAATATAAAAATCAGTAGCGTCGGTTTCGCCTGTGACCACGGCTATCTTTGGCGCGTTGGGATAGAAGCCAAGCTGGTTTAATTTTATCCGGTCGCTTATCATTTGCTGAGCCCACATCGATGGAGCAATTGCAAGAAAAAGAAAGAAGACTCCTACTGTTTTGTGTTTCATAATGCTTGTCTTGAAGATGGTAGTTTAATAACCTGAACCCTTTCGTTAATTTGATGACTTCACAAAATAGTTAAAACTATTTTTTAACTTATATGAATCTCTCATCCCGATAAAAAATAACCTGTTTCGGATAAAAATATTCAACAAGTTTTTTGACAAGAAAAAGTAATATTAAAACTGTCCTGGGTCAGAAAAGTAAAAAAACTACATTTTCGGTTATCACAACAAAAATACATAGTGATCAAATACATCGCAATCGTGAAAAACGAAGCGCCCCGAAATGGAGCGCTACATAAATTATATTCTAACATTTTACTGATGGAATTCCGGCATGTTCTAAATTAACTAAAACTTTCCCGAATTTTTTCCCAAAAAGATTTATCATTCTTATCCGGTTTAGGTTGGAAGTTTTCGCTTTGCAACATCGCATCCAAGGATGCTTTTTCCGCAGCGGAAACATTTTGAGGTGTCCACACATTCACATGAATAAGCTGATCTCCTTTTTCATAAGAGTTTATGGATGGAAATCCTTTTCCTTTGAGACGGAAAATTTTTCCGCTTTGAGTACCTGCGGGAATTTTTATTTTCGCCCTTCCATCAATGGTTGGCACTTCGGTTTGCGTTCCGAAAACAGCATCAGGAAATGAAATATATAAATCAAAGGCCACATTCAACCCATCTCTGTGGAGCTGAGGATGCGCTTCTTCTTCTATTAAGATGATAAGGTCGCCGGGACCGCCACCTCGCTCACCCATGTTACCTTTTCCGCTCAAACTCAGTTGCATTCCTTCCTGAACGCCGGCCGGAATTTCGAGCGTTACATTTTCTTCACCATACACCCTTCCTTCTCCTTTGCACGCGGTACATTTATTTGTAATCGTACTTCCTTCGCCGTTACAATCAGGACAAGTGTTTACTGTTTGCATTTGGCCCAAAAACGTATTCTGGACTCTGCGAACCTGGCCGCTTCCGCCACACGTTCTGCACGTTTGGGTACTGTTTTTATCTTTGGCGCCTGATCCGTTGCAGGTATTACAAGAAATGTATTTCTTTACTTTAATGGTTTTTGAAGTTCCTTTAGCAATCTCCTCATAGGTTACTTTTATTTTGACGCGAAGATTACTTCCTCTTACGCCCCTGCTTCGCCTGGAGCCGCCACCACTTCTACTGCCGCTGCTGAAAAAGCTGCCAAACATATCATCACCGAAAATATCTCCAAACTGGCTGAAGATATCATCCATGTTCATGCTTTGTCCGCCAAAACCTCCACCACCACGTCCCGGGCCAAATGCATTATGTCCAAATCTGTCATATTGGGCTCTTTTATCAGGATCACTCAAAATTTCGTAAGCTTCGGCAGCTTCCTTAAATTTATCTTCCGCAGTGTGATCCCCCGGGTTTCTATCCGGATGAAATTGCATTGCTGTTTTTCTATACGCTTTTTTGATCTCATCAGCGGTTGCGCCCTTGCTCACACCTAAAATCTCATAAAAATCTCTCTTCGACGTTGTACTAGCCATAGTATTAAATTATTACTACCAAAAAAACCGGCCGTTGGCAGTATCGGCCATTTAAAATTAAAATTTTTTGAAAGATTATTTTCCCACGACCACCTTGGCAAACCGAATGAGCTTATCATTCAACAAATATCCTTTTTGAACTTCAGCCACTACTTTGCCTTTGAGTTTTTTATCATCGACCTCAATTTCAGAGATTGCTTCATCCTTTTCCACATCAAAATCTGAATGCAGCGTTTCGATTGGCTTCAGGCCCTTTGACTGTAATATTCTTCTGAATTTATTGAATACCAATGTGATTCCTTCTTTTAAAGTTACCTCGGCATTGCTTTCCTGAAGTTGATTTTCGGCCCGATCTATATCATCCAAAACCTCAAGCAATGAGGTGATAATTTCAACTCCTGCGGTTTGCCGCAATTCTATTTGCTCTTTGGAAGTACGCCTGCGGTAATTATCGAATTCGGCAAAAAGACGAACATACTTATCTTTTTGCTCATCTAAATCTGATTTTAACTTAGCAATTTCCTCATTACCTGCTTCTGAATCATTAGCGGTATCGGGTTCGTCCTTATTAATTAATTCTCCCGCTTCATTAGTAGAAAAATCGTTGGAATCTACATTGTCATTCATTTCATGCTCGTGCATATCTTTCTTATTTTTCATATTTTTAAATTGGCTGCAAAGGTAGTACAGTCAAACTTTTTGCCAATAAGAAATATTAGACAAAATGGCGGTTGGGAAGGTCTTGGATTGAGTGGTTAAGATTAGTTAGAGGAACTTCGCAGATTTCGAAGGCGGAAAGGCTTGAAGAGTTTAACAACTACTAAACCAATTAACTATTTAGCAACCTGGAACTTACCCGATTCAACCACAACGCCCTGTTTGTCGCGAACCTGGAAAATGTAAACACCGCGGTAAAAATCAGTGAGAGGAATATTCATCTTTTGTTCGGAGATCTTCATCTCGATGACTTTTTTACCGATAAAATTGTAGATAACAAGGTTATAAGAGGCGTCATAATTTTTTTCAAACTCAAAATTAATCGAGCTGGCTGCCGGATTCGGGTAAAATTTCACTGTTTTCACCACATCGTTATTAATGAAAGTGGAACTTACCTGTGCTTGAGTGCTAAAATTTAAACCGGCAATAAAAAGGAATATGTAAAAAATTTTCTTCAATAGAACAAAAGTATTAATATTATTCAAAAACTACAACTATTATACCCTTCTTTAATTGTTTCCACAACTACAGACTTTCAACCTCGAATGAAAGCTTATTTTTTAAACGTTAATTTATAAAATAAAATTGCCTGCGGCGTAAATAAGTTTTATGTGATTGATTCTCTGCCTTATAAGTCATTTTATAGGAAAAAGCAAATCTAATAATCACCTGATTTCAAAATTAAAAAATGGGCCTGGACTGGAAAATGGTAATTTTTCTAAAGATAATTTAACTTACTAAAAAAATAAAAGCCTGGTGCCAATTTAACTGCTTAATAACGGCATCATGAATTCGTGGCAGAATTACCAAACTTCATAAGACAATAATTCATTCTCCTCTCTGACGCGATCTCCTTCCTTAATAGTAATTACAACAACAGCAGCAGTAACGATGGCTACGGCTAAGAAATACAATGTGGAATGTCCTTTTTTCTTCTTTTTTGGGGGGATTGATTTGTTCATCTCAAATTCTTTTCAAATAATTTATAGTCATGTGCAATTTAAGAAAAGTATGGATTTAAAACCTTACGTAAATGTTACTGATTAAAAATATTTACCGGTAATATTATTTCAAAGCGGTTGCGGTTGGTTTCCCCAAATAAGCCGATGTCGAATAAATAGCTGTACCTCAATCCAAAAGATACACTTGCCTGGTTCCACCATTTTGTATCAAAATAAATTTCTGCGCCGGCTGAACGGAATTTTGCTTTAAAAGAAGATTGATTTACATAAAAATCGCGAACGCGCGTGTCGTCATAAAACAAGTTGGCCCTTGTTCGCAGCAGGTAAATAATATCGCCAAAACCCGCATCCGGATATAAAAATGGAAATTGATAATTGATGCCCCACTTATACATCCTGTATAAATTTGCCGACTGGTATCCACGCGAGAAGGGAAATCCGCTTGAAAAATTAATCTGGCCTGAGCTATCTTTCCCGAGGTAAGCAAAATTAAATAAAGTGCTGTGAGTTCGTAAAAAACCGGGGAAATATACATTTGCGCTTATCACAAGCTGGTAGCCTTTATAGGTAGAAAAAGGCGTTTTAAAAGAAGCATTCAATGTCTGAGCAAAGGAGGGAAATATTTGCTGTTGTGCCTTCTGGACCTGATGGCTAAACGATAAAAAATTACTGCCGAAACTATAGGAACCGGATTTCAAACTGTCTTTATATTTCCCTAAAAAATCGTTTTGACTGTACACAAATTGAGAACCAAAATTCAGGAATGTAAACGACCGCCCTTTACTGAGATTCAAAGGGATATTAAAACCTGCGTAGGGCTGAAACTGGTTGAAATGAACAGAGTTACCCCGATAAAAAGCATTTCTGTCAAGAAGATAATTTACACCGGCAGAAAGAAATGGAAACCAGCCTGCGTAAGTAGCATCAAACCCGATTTGCCTAAATTTTTCTGAACGGTCGTAAGTGAAAGACACCTCAGATTGAAGCGTATTTAAAATATTTTCACTTATCAGAGAGATAGAATATTGCGGATCATTTACGGCAGGCTCAATGCTGTGAAAGTTGAAAAGCCGGAAACTTTTAGAATATTTTTTTATGGCAAATGAATCATCCGATACCATTTCCAATAAATTTGAATTGGTGTTATTAATCGCCGTAATACCAAAACTGGAGGTAACTTTTTGCAAGTTGCCGGCGCTTATTTCTTCAAATTTTAATGCGCTTTTCTTTGCAAAGTTTAAGCGATAGCCTTCTGCTGTAAACGAGGTCCACACAATATCAGAATCATTGACGGCGGGATGGTATTTGCCAAAACCATCTTCATTGTCAATTTGGATTCTCCATATTTTTTTGTCATCAAAAGAATAGGCAAATAGCTCGTCATTTTTTTTATACGAATAAGAAAAATAAACAGTGTCATGGAAAATAAACGGAAATCCAGTGACATTAAAAGTAAACGGCAGCAGGTATTCCGTTTTTCCGTCATCAAGATTAATCAATGCCAAAGAAGTTTTGCCTTCCACATTTCTTACAGCCGATACAACCTTATCACCACCATAAAACTTCGGAAAACTATAAAATAGCTTTTCAGGATTTGAAATCGCAGCAATCAATTCACCGGTTTGAGCGTTCAATAAATGTAAATCATATTTTCCGCTGGCCGGCTCATTTACAGCAATAATTTTTTTGCCATCATCGCTTATATCAGGAGAAAAATATTTGGTATTTCTTTTTAGCGTTTGTTGATCACCGTTAGCCACATTCACCACACGCAGGTCGCTAAAATCCCGGTAACCCCATCTTATATCCGGTTGATAAGCTGCATACACGATTTTGCCATTTCTGTAACTAAAATAATTGTCGATGGTGTAATCCTGCTGCCGGATTTTCCGATTGATGTTGTTTTTTCTAATAACCAATTCCGGCGCGTGCTGATAGGTAGTTTTTACAAAAATAATATTCCCGTCGTTTGCGAATGAAGGATAACGCTCATCCCTATACGCTGATTTCTTTGGGTCATTTTTGCTTCCAGGATTTTTAGATTCTTCCAGGTCAAATTGCTTTTTAAAAAAATCTAAAGCATCATTTCTGAAAGTAACATAATCAAGACCAGTATATTTTTTAATCGCGTGCTGAAAAGGATAGAAAAAACTTTTGTAAGCTGCTGCATCCTGCGTCACTTTTTCCCAAAACTGATTTCCATATTTTTCGCGGCCATAAGCGACCAACATATAACCAAGCCGGTAATGATCAGGGACAAAGTCTTTGTAAGAGCCATTGCGAAGTTTCATCCAGCTATAATTTTTTCCGGCTTGCCAAAGCGAGCGGTAATCATTATAAAATGCCGGCAAACTTCCGCGACCCTGCTTGCTCACGTTTGTTTCATTAAAGACCGCATCGCCTTCAAAAAACCAGTTTGGAATGGCTGCATTATTGGCGAGCGCCTGCCCTTCCTGCCCAAAAATAGTGTGCATTAATTTGGAGAGGCCCACATTGAAATTACTGTACTGCTCGACGTGACGGTATTCATGAATGGTAAGTTGGTCCGGCCAGGGAAGGCTTCCGAGGTCAAATGAATTTTGATAAGGTGTCAAAAGAAATTCACTTCTGAAAGGCCCAAGATTGACGTAACCGTTGGAAATAGTTGTTTGATTCTGAAGAACAAGATTTATTTTTCTGGTCTTATGACCGATCGTATTTTCTGTGGGGTATTTTATGGAAGAAATAATATTAGTGATCCTGTTTGCCACAGAATCGAGGCCTTTCGGAAAGATAATTCTGGCGGCGGGCGTGTTTATTTGTTTCCATTTTAAGGAAGATGGGTCACCTCCAAAAACCTGGGAATATCCCTTTGAGGTCAAAAAAACTATTGATATCAGCAGCACGATTTTGGAGATGTTATGCATAATTGCTTTTGTAAAACTTAAAGTTAGGAAATAGTTGTGTTGGGTTTATAACACTAATTTCCGGCACACACATTCGTCGAAAGAAATGTCCGGTCGGATGTGCAAAGATTGTAACCGTCAATAAGCTTTTTTAAGGATACTTTTGGCATATTATTTTCGTTTGTTTTTATGAATAATAGATAAGAAATCAGAAATTAAACTGGAACATCAATTATGAAAATTATGAACAAGGGAATTTTTTTAATGCTGATTTCAAGCATTCTACTTTTTACTGCATGCAAAAAGGGAATTGGTGATAATAATCCTTTACTGGAGAAATATTTCGAGACTAATATTTTAACCAGGAATTTCGTGGTAAGCCTTGCGAAAGACAGCACTGCCGACCTGACTGCCCTTTATACCGGCTACATTTTTGTTCTATTAAAAGATGACTTATATCATGGCCCCATGACTGCGCAAAAAGATGGGGTTACTTATAACGGAAGCTGGAGTAGCAATAGTGATTATAGCAAGCTGATTATTACATTACCTGCGGCCCCTCCGGAGTTCAAATTCCTGACGAGAAGCTGGCGTTTTACGAGCAAAAATCTTCCAACACTCAAACTTGCGCCCTGGGGATCAAGTGATCCTGTCGTACTGAATATGTTGAGAAAATAACTAAAGACGTATAAGCCAATCTTAACCGGCTATTCTTCAAACCTGCGGCGAAATATCCTGACAGACCAATACACCAACCTAAATTCTGATTGTTTTTACTTAATTTTATTTTCGTTAGCCATGAAATAAATGGAAAATTAAATCCCCTGCACCCGATCTTGAAAATATCAAAATACTATAAACTAACTTTTCTGAAAAGCACGAAAGTTATTTTTTTATGCGCTTTTTTTTTAGCCCAGGGCTTTTTGACAAATGCGCAATTGAAAGCAGATTTCAGTGCAAAACCAACAGAAGGCTGTGCTCCGCTCGTAGCGCTTTTTAACGATGCTTCTACCGGCAATCCGACTTCATGGTTTTGGGATTTAGGCAACGGAACCACTTCTACTTTACAGACTCCTGCTGCGATTTATTCCACGCCCGGCACCTATACGGTGAAATTGACCGTTCAAAATGCATTCGGAATAGACTCGGTAGCAAAAGTTCAATATATCACAGTTTATTCCTCTCCCGTGGTTGACTTGTCGGGCACGCCAGTCACGGGATGTTTTCCTCTTCCTACTCAGTTTACAGATTTAACCCAGCCGGGAAGCGGTTCGATAAATAAGTGGGAATGGGATTTTGGCGATGGTAGTGTTTCAACAGACCAAAATCCTAATCATACCTACACGAGTCTGGGAAATTATAATATCACTTTGAAGGCAACCAACAGTTTTGGCTGTTTTTCATTTAAAACCGCTCCATCTTACATCCAAATAAGCTCGGGAGCGAAGGCTGATTTTACGAATTCGATTCCTAATTCCTGCAAAGCTCCTGCGACGATAGATTTTACAAATAACAGTATTGGTACCGGATCACTCAATTATCAATGGGATTTCGGAGATGGCACTACATCTACTTCGCCAAGCCCATCCCATATTTATAATGCAGGGGGAAGCTACACGGTAACCCTGATCGTATTCAATTCGATTGGTTGTACGGATACGCTGGTAAAATCCAACCTGATCACTATCGGTAATACAAAGGCTGACTTCGATTCTTTTCCTATTTGCAGAGGCGCAACTTATTCTTTCAACAATACCAGTACGCCTGCGCCGGGGAGCGCATTTTGGAATTTTGGAGATGGGACTTTTTCTGATTCTATTAATCCGGTTAAGATATTTGCAGACACGGGCGTTTTTACCATAAAAATGGTCGCTAATTTTGGCGCGTGCAAAGATTCTGTTACCAAAAATATCACCGTTTTAGGCACGCCGGCAGTTCATTTTTCTGCATCGCCAACAAGTTCCTGCAAGGCGCCGTTTACGGTGAATTTCACGGATTCGTCCACAGGAGGCGCATCTTATCTTTGGGATTTTGGTGACGGCACAACTTCTACTGATCAAAATCCTTCGCATACATATACAACTACAGGAACCTTTAGCGTAAGATCTGTCGTAACCAACGCTGCAGGATGTATTGATAGTCTCGTAAAAAAGGATCTGATCGTTATAAAAGCGCCGGTTGTTACTATAAAGGGATTACCTCAGGGAGCTTGTCCCCCACTTACGCGAACTTTTGTTGCACAGGTGACATCTGTAGATTCGATCGCTACCTACTTGTGGGATTTTGGCGATGGAACTACATCCGATCAAAGTGCCCCAACCCATACGTATTCCGTGACGGGGAAATATACAATCACGCTCAATTATACCACCACAGGCGGATGCTCGGGAACAGTGACGGTAACAAATGGAATCACAATCGGCACGCTTCCAACAGCTAACTTTTCTGCAACGCCGCTGAATGTATGTGCGTCCCAGCCCATTAACTTCACGGATCTTTCCACAGGAACGCCAAATAGCTGGATATGGCTTTTTGGAGATGGCACCAATTCTTCGCAGCAAAATCCGGTTCATCAATATAATGACACCGGATCTTTTACCGTAAAATTAATCGCATTAAATGATGGCTGCGCGGACACCATCTCTTTTCCATCTCTTATTACGATCAAACCGGCAGTGGCAAAGTTTACTTACAGCAGCGCCTGCGGTACTTCACAGCATATTATTTTTACTGATCGCTCTGTTGGAGCCGACTCATGGACCTGGGATTTTGGAGATGGTTCACCAACATCTGCGGTTCAGAATCCAACTCATGACTATGCAACGCCAGGCAATTATTCTGTCTCACTAACTGTGTCCAATACTGCTACAGGCTGCTCTTTTACGAAGATAAATACGGTGCAGGTGGTTTATGAAGTCCCCACCTTCACAATAACCAACCCCGTAATTTGCAAGAATTCACCAGTCACTTTCAAAGCTACAGTGGGCAATCCTTCTAATGTTGTTTTGTATACGTGGACCTTGGGTGATGGCACTACTTTGATCGATTCTACCGGAACTATCACTTATAAATACACAAAGACGGGCACTTTTAATGTGACGCTAACAATAAAAGATATTAAGGGCTGCTCCAATTCCGTTACTATTTCCAATGCGGTTAGTGTTGGTGGGCCTACAGCGGTTTTCCGTGCGTTGGCCCCGGGTGTGTGCATCAACGCGCCTGCCAACTTTTTTGATAGTTCCTATACTGATGGCACGCATAATATTCAGCAATGGAATTGGAGTTGGGGTGATGGAACATCGCAAACTTTTACATCACCACCATTCAATCATATCTACTCAACTCCCGGAAGTTTTTCTGTTTTATTGATAGTCACTGATAATGCAGGATGTACTGACAGTATCAGAGTTCCCGATGCGATCCTGATCTCCAAACCGATAGCTAATTTTTCAGGAGATACACTTTCGTGTACTACGCGGCCTGCAAATTTCTTAAATGCATCGACAGGCCAGGGATTAACTTATTTATGGAATTTGGGCGATGGCAGCAACTCTAACCTGCAAAATCCCGCTCACCTATATGGAATTGAAGGCGCTTACACGATCAGTTTGAATATAACAGATCGCTTTGGCTGCCAGGATTCTATAACCAAAATTAATTATTTGAAAGTGGCCAATCCGCACGCAGATTTTGCCGTCAGCGATTCTATTGCAAGCTGCCCGCCGCTCCTGGTAAATTTCACCAATAATTCTGCAAATTTTCTCACTTCGGAATGGGATTTTGGCGACGGAGCGACGTCGACTGCGCGCAACCCATCGCATTTTTATTCTGCGGTAGGAACTTTCACAGCAACGTTAACCGTGACCGGAGCAACAGGATGTACTTCTCAAAAATCAACAAAAATAGTTGTCAACGGGCCGTCGACCTCGTTTTCCTATAGCAATTTAATCGGCTGCAAACCATTAACCAGCACATTTAAAGTACGCACGGAAAGAAGCCTTACTTTGCTTTGGGATTTTGGCGATGGCACATCACTGAGGGCGCCGGATTCCATCGCAACGCATACTTATTCCAAAGCGGGCTCTTATCTGCCCAAACTGATCATTGTTGACACAACCGGCTGTAGTGTATTATTAAACGGCGCAGACTCTATCAAAGCTGTTGGGGTGACAGCCTCTTTTAATAATTCGAATACCATCGTTTGTGACGCTGGAAATGTGCAGTTTACCAACACAAGCACCACAAATGATATCATTACCAGTTATAATTGGAATTTTGGGGACGGAACTTCTTCGACCCAACAAAATCCACTTCATACTTACTCTGTGCCCGGAAATTATAGTACGACACTTAGTGTTATTACTCAACAAGGCTGTAAAGACACAATTAGTAATCCTGCAAATATAAAAGTAATCAAAAGCCCGCAAATTGCGATCGCGGGAGATGCGGGCGCATGTGTACCGGCAACGTTGACATTCGTGGGAAATCTGATCGTTCCCGACACTTCATTAGTCACCTGGAAATGGAATTTCGGCAACGGGCAAACATCGACGGTTATAAATCCGCCGGCACAAAATTATACAGCCGCCGGAACCTTCATCGTGAAGGCGATAGCAACCAATAGCAGCGGCTGCGACGGCGTTGCAACAAAGAGTATCGAAATTTATCCTTTACCAAAATTGATAACATCCGGCGACACCACCATTTGCCTGGGTGATGCAGCATCTTTACACGTAAGCGGCGCTCAATCCTATGCGTGGAGTCCATCTAATTTTCTCTCATGCACCAATTGCGCAAATCCATTTGCTCAGGCAACCACATCAACAGGATACCAGGTAACCGGCACGAGCAGTCATGGCTGTATTTCTTCTGACTCGGTTAATGTTACAGTGAAAATTCCATTCAAAATTTCTGTCAGCAAACCGGACACGCTATGCCTGGGAAGTTCTGTTCAATTGACAGCTAGTGGTGCGGAAACCTATAACTGGTCTCCCGGCACGGCACTCAGTAATCCTTCAATTGCGTCGCCAATCGCATCGCCCGTAAAATCGATTACTTACCAGGTAATCGGGGCCGACTCAAAAGGATGTTTTAAGGATACAGGATTTGTGCCCATTAGCGTTTTCCCACTTCCGGTCGTAAATGCAGGCGCGGACCAAACGATTAACGTAGGCCAGCAAACGAATATCGTTCCCACAATTTCAAGTGATGTTACCGGCGTTTTATGGACACCGGCGACGGGAATACTTTCTAACAATTATCCCGGGATTACCGTGAAGCCAACCGAAACTACAGAATATACTATCGAAGTGCGGAATGCGGTGGGCTGCAAAGCAACAGATAAGGTTTCGATATTTGTATTGTGCAATAATGCAAATGTATTTGTACCCAACACCTTTTCACCAAATGCCGACGGCGTGAATGATGTCTTTTATCCGAGAGGAAGCGGCGTCTTTAGAATTAGAAATTTAAGAATTTTCAACCGTTGGGGCCAAATTGTTTTTGACCGGTCTAATTTTAATGCAAATGATCCATCAGCAGGCTGGGATGGCACGCTAAATGGGAAAAAACTTTCTTCTGATGTATTTGTTTATACCCTGGAAGTAGTTTGTGAAAATAATACGACATTGGTTTTCAAAGGAAATATAGCATTAGTAAATTGATGCCCGTGCGCTCATAAATGTGGACTAAATGAAAAACTTGATTTTAAAATTGGTAACGCTCATAGCAGTTGTTGTCTTTACTCCAAAGGGCACAGTTGCGCAGGATATACATTTTTCACAATTTTCTGAAACGCCAATTCTTCGCAATCCAGCGCTGGCCGGAATTTTCAGCGGAGATATACGCATCCAGGCAGTTTATCGAAGTCAATGGGGATCGGTTACGGTTCCTTATCAAACGACATCTTTAAATGCCGAATATAAATTGCCGGTGGGAAATGGTGATGATTTTCTAACGATTGGCGGAGCGATTCTTTATGACCAGGCGGGAACTATTGCGCTTAAGGCTACTCATGTGCTTCCCGTCCTTAATTTTCACAAATCACTCAGTGCGGCAAGAAATATGTATTTATCCGCGGGATTTGATGCAGGGATTGTCCAGCGCACGCTTGATTATTCGAAGGTGACCACAAACAGCCAATTCAATGGAAATAATTACGACCCGACATTGAGCAACGGCGAACCTTTTACCAACACCGGGTTTGCCTATTTTGATGGTAGCGCAGGTCTGAGCTTTAACACCCAAATCGGGGAAAATCCGGACAATAATATCTATATCGGCGCAGCCTATCATCATTTTAATAAGTCTGCAAAAGTTTCTTTTTATAATAGTCCTGACATAGAGCTGATTCCAAAAATTGTTCTTTCAGGAGGCCTGAGAATGAGCGTCAACGACTATGCTTACACGACTTATTACGCGGATTATTCAAAGCAGGGTGGCTACAAGGAGCTAATTGGTGGAATGCTTTATAGCTTAAAACTTGATGATCCCGAAACACCGAAATATATTATTTCCGGGGGAGGATTCTTGAGATGGAAAGATGCTTTTATACCGGTCGTAAAGCTCGAGGCAAATTCATTGACATTTGCTGTTAGCTATGATGCTAATGTTTCCCAATTGAAGGCGGCGAGTCAATCCAACGGAGGATTTGAAATTTCGGTCTCCTATCAAAAATTTCTTGATAGAAATAATTCTTCCCGCGAAGCGGTGAGATGCCCAAGATTTTAGTTCTCAGATTCGTCCCTTCTTAAAACATGAAATCTACAAAATAGGTTATTTGATAAGGCTGAAAAGCATTTTTGGAAAATGATAAATCTATAAAATGGCTTATCAGAACATCAAATGGCAAAAAATATCATATTTATATATTCAAATCGAATCCGGTTTTTTTGAAAGTAATTATCAAATAAAAATTTTAATGTTTTTAAATATTGATTATCAATATATTGGGGTCAACGATAAACCAATAATAATACTTTTTTAATACTAATTATTAGGGGCATAAAATATTTTTCAAAGGGAATCGTTAGTTATTTATAGAATTATTACCTAGATAACCTATAACCTTACACTTTGAAGAACCCTAATATCCTAACCTTTAGGCCCATAAAAGGCCTTCTAATCCTGTTCATACTTCTTTGTGGCTTGTATTCGGAAGCACAGTTCAAGGCCGATTTTGGCTCAATCGCACAATCAGGATGTGCTCCCCTCGTCGTAAATTTTAAAGATTCCTCCAGCGGAAATCCAACTTCCTGGATTTGGGACCTTGGGAACGGCACCACCTCTTTTTTGCAAAATCCATCTGTTGCCTATTTTGAACCAGGGGATTATACAGTTAAATTAAGAATCAAAAATGCTTTGGGAATTGATTCCGTTACGAAGGTCCGGTATATTACGGTTTTTGCTTCTCCGACCGTTAATTTTAATGCGTCGTCGCTTACAGGATGTTTTCCATTATTAACCCACTTTGAAGATCTTAGTTTTCCCGGCAGCGGAACCATCCAGAAATGGGAATGGGATTTCGGCGACGGCACTTTCTCAAATGAGCAAAAACCTTCGCATACCTATACCGGGCTTGGAAATTTTAATGTCTCATTGAGAGTTACCAATAATTTTGGATGCGTTACCAATAAAACCATTCCATCTTATATCCGAATCAGTTCTGGCGTAAAAGCAGATTTTACAAACTCTGGTTTTAAATCCTGTAATGCCCCGGCCACAGTGGATTTTGAGAACAAATCGACGGGAACAGGTTCTCTTTCGTATCAATGGGATTTTGGCGACGGCAACACTTCCACACTTGTCAATCCGTCACACAATTACGAAGCTTCGGGTAGCTATACCGTGAGCCTTTTGGTCACGAACAGCACCGGTTGTACCGACACGATCATAAAACCGCATCTCGTAGTTATTGGAAGTGTAAAAGCCAATTTCACCGCTCCAAATCCTGTGTGCGTGGGTACTCCATTTTCTTTTAATAATACCGGAACTCCCGTCCCGTCTGCATCGCGCTGGGATTTCGGTGATGGCACGTTTTCAGATTCCATCAATCCCTCGAAGATTTATGTAAAAGAAGGTGTTTATACAATAAAATTAGTGGCTGATTTTGGCGCGTGTAAAGATTCAATAAAAAAATCGGTGCAGGTGGTCGCAAAGCCAATCATTACTTTTTCTGCAGACAATATGGTTGCATGTAAAGCCCCTTTTAATGTTAATTTCCAAAATACAACGGCTCAAGGAGCAACCTATTTATGGAGTTTTGGAGACGGCGTTGTTTCCACTAATGAAAATCCCTCGCATACATATTCCAAAGAAGGAACTTATACGGTAAAGTTATTTGTTACCAATATTTCCGGATGCAAGGATAGCCTCGTAAAAACCGATTTTATCAGGATCAGCAAACCTTCGGTCTCTATAAATAATTTGCCACAAAAGGGCTGTGTTCCGCTGGCGCACACTTTTTCGGCAAAAATAAATTCGCTGGACAAACTCACAGAATACTTATGGAATTTTGGTGATGGAAACACTTCCAGCGAAGTTTCTCCAAAACATATTTATACAACACCAGGGAAGTTTAGTGTGACATTAACTTACACGACTGCAGGTGGCTGTACAGATTCAGTAAAGGTGGTGAACGGAATTCTGGCAGGTTTAAAACCAAAAGCTGCTTTTATCATCGACCCGGCTAATGCGTGCGCGGATAAAAATATAAGTTTCACCGATCAGACCGTTGGAACTCCCAACGAATGGCAATGGTTTTTTGGAGACGGAAGCGGATCAGGAAACCAGAATCCTGTTCACCAATATGATGACACCGGGTATTTTCCTATCACACTGATCGCGTTGGACAATGGATGTGCAGACACTATGGTCATCAAAAAGGCGGTTCATATTAATCCCCCGGTAGCCGCTTTTACACCAACAAAAAATTGTGTTGATCGTGGCAGCGTTACATTCACAGATCACTCACTTGGCGCGGATACATGGACATGGAATTTTGGCGATGGCAGCGGTTCTTCGGAGAAAAGTCCACTTCATAATTATACGGCGTCAGGCGTTTACAATGTTTCCTTAACCGTTAGCAACAACGAATCGGGCTGTTCAAAAACAAAAACCCAAACAGTAAGAATCATCCTTGATAAAGCCGATTTTATTTCGAGCGATGCGACAATATGCAGGAATCTGCCGGTTACGTTCACCGCGTCCAACATCAATCCCGCTAATATCAGCACCTACACCTGGAGATTCGGTGACGGGGTTTCCATATCTGATTCCGGCAATACTATCAAACATGCTTATACGAAATCATCCGCCTATGATGTAACGCTAATAATCAAAGATGCAAACGGGTGCCTGGATTCAATCAAAAAACCGCTGGCAATTCAGGTTGACGGGCCTACAGCATCTTTCCGCGCAACACAGGCTGGCATATGTCTTAACCAGGAAGTGAGTTTCTCAGATAGTTCTTTTTCTGACGGAACGCATCCGTTGCAGGAGTGGAAATTCAGTTGGGGTGATGGCACTGCCCAAACTTTTACATCAGCACCTTTTAATCACACCTATAGCGGACCGGGAAATTACACCGTTTCATTACAGGTAAAGGACAGCAAAGGTTGTATTGATAGCGTGAGCAAACCAAAAGAAATCATTGTTTCAAAACCTCTTGCCGTTTTTTCTGCCGACTCACTTTCATGCACTACGAAATCTGTCACTTTTAATAATACATCATCGGGACCGGGATTAAAATATACCTGGGATTTTGGAGATGGCACGAATTCGAACACGCAAAATCCTGCTCATCTTTATGTCAACGAAGGTTCCTATTCAGTGACTCTTTCAATAAAAGACATTTATGGCTGTGTAAGCCAGGTTTCCAGGACGAATTATGTTAAGATTGCCAATCCCGAGGCAGACTTCCTGCTCAGTGATTCAGTAGGCACCTGCCCGCCTTTAGTGGTAAACTTTACCAATCGCTCAAAAAATTATTTGACGTGGCACTGGGATTTTGGGGATGGGAATACTTCTTCCTTACCTAATCCTTCACATTTTTATGCTTCAGTCGGTACGTTTAATGTGGTGCTAACTGTAACAGGCGCCACAGGATGTACTTCGCAAAAAACCAAACAAATTAAAGTGAACGGACCAACAGGCTCATTCACCTACTCCAACCTGGTGGGTTGCATGCCGCTTGCAACGAGCTTCAAAGCGCATACAGGAAAAAACATTTCTTTTGTTTGGGATTTTAATGACGGCACTACCATTTCTTCAAAAGATTCTGCTGCGCAGCATGTGTACACTTCGCAGGGCAAATACTTGCCAAAAATGATCCTTGAAGATGCAAGCGGATGTAAGGTTCCCATCCTGGGCAAAGACAGCATCCAGGTGTTTGGAGTGATCGCATCATTCGAGCGGCAGGCCGGGCTGCTGTGCGATTCAGGAACAGCAAAATTTAATAACACCAGCATCAACAACGATCTGATCGTAAATTATTTGTGGAACTTTGGAGACGGTAAAACTTCTACCCAACAAGATCCTTCACATCAATACACACAGCCGGGAACATACAAAACAACTTTATCGGTGGTAACCCAAAGAGGATGCAAAGACACTGCCGGTGATCCATCGGGCCTAAGAATACATAGTTCACCGAAAGCTGCTATAGCCGGAGATCCGGGTGCTTGCGTGCCTGCTACCATAAATTTCAAAGGGATGATTTCAAACCCTGACACATCCATTGTCTCATGGAAATGGGACTTTGCTAACGGCAATGTATCAACGCAGCAAGATCCTTTAGCTCAGATCTATGCAACAGCAGGAAAATTTGATGTGAAAGCTATTGTTTCAAACAATAGCGGTTGCAAAACAACCGTAGTAAAATCTGTTGATATTTATCCATTACCCGCACTTGTTACTTCGGATGATGTTGTGTGTGTGGGTTCATCAACGACACTTAGAGTGAGCGGAGCCAAAACCTATTCATGGACCCCGGCAACTTACCTTTCCTGCGCTACTTGTGCCACCCCCGTTTCAAAAGCAGATTCCTCAATAAAATATTTTGTAAAAGGAACCAGCGAAAAAGGATGTGTTTCTAAAGATTCCGTACATGTAACGGTTAAATTTCCATTCAAGCTCAAAATCAGCAGGCAAGATTCTTTATGCCTCGGCAGCTCGATCGAATTAAATGCGAGCGGCACAGAAAAATATACCTGGACACCTGCGACCGGACTTAACAATCCTTCAATCTCCTCTCCTGTCGCGTCTCCAACAATGTCCGTCACCTATCGCGTCATTGGCCAGGATTCCAAAGGATGTTTTAAAGACACAGGATATATTCCAATCAGTGTATTCCCTGTTCCAACGGTAAATGCCGGCGGTGACAAAACCATCAACGTCGGGCAACAAACAGAGATTATTCCGGTAATTTCTAAAGATGTGACTGACATTATGTGGACACCGAGACTTGGAATAGTTGCTGATAAATCGCCGGGTATTGTAGTTCAGCCAACGGAATCTCTTGAATATACCATCGACGTAAAAAATTCAGGAGGATGCAGGGCGCGCGATAAAATATCCGTTTTTGTTTTATGCAACAACGCCAATGTATTTGTTCCAAATACTTTCTCTCCAAACGGTGATGGGGCCAACGATATTTTTTATCCAAGGGGAAGTGGCGTATTCAAGATCAAGACTTTTAGAATTTTTAACCGTTGGGGCGAGATTGTTTTTGAGCGGGCAAATTTCAACGCAAACACCGCATCTGCAGGTTGGGATGGCACTTATAAAGGAAAACAATTATCACCCGATGTATTTGTCTACACCCTCGAGGTAGTGTGTGACAATAATACCTCATTGGTCTTCAAAGGAAATATTGCTTTACTGAGATAGTGATTCTCACACGAACCGATTAATTCATCAACTATGAAAATACTTACATTAAGAAGCATTCTCTTGTTTGCATTCGTAATATTGTGCCTGAGCAAAAGCATGGCGCAGGACATTCACTTTTCACAATTTTCTGAAACGCCCCTTCTCAGAAATCCGGCACTTGCAGGACTTTTTAGTGGAGATTTACGAATCCAGGCAGTGTATCGAAATCAATGGAATTCGGTGACGGTTCCTTATCAGACCTCATCTATCAACGCCGAATATAAATTACCAGTTGGAAACGGAGATGATTTTCTGACGATTGGCGGCGCCATACTTTATGATAAAGCCGGCACGATCGCGCTTACTTCAACTAATGTATCTCCGGTACTTAATTACCACAAATCACTTAGTGCCGATCGGAATATGTATTTATCGGCGGGCTTTGCCGCAGGTATCGTTCAAAAGAAACTGGATTGGTCTAAGATCACCACCAACAGCCAATTCAACGGATCAGACTATGATGCTACGCTTGGTAATGGAGAAACAAACCTTAATAATAATTATTTATATTTTGATGGAAGCGCGGGCTTAAGCTTTAATGCACAAGTGACCGACAATCCGGATAATAATCTCTATTTCGGAATTGCTTATAATCATTTCAATCAATCAGCGAAAGCATCATTTTACGGCAATTCTGATGTAAAACTTATTCCAAAATGGGTCTTCTCCGCCGGCTTAAAAATGAGTGTAAATGATTATGCTTATGTAACTTTTCATGCAGATCATTCTACGCAGGGACCGTTCTCTGAAACGATCGGAGGACTGTTGTATAGCCTAAAATTAGACGACCCGGAACTTCCGCACTATGTTATTTCCGGTGGAGGATTTTTACGATGGGACGATGCCTTTATTCCGGTTGTCAAATTAGAAATCAGTCCACTCACGATCGCGTTGAGCTATGATGTGAATGTGTCGCAACTGAAAGCTGCGAGTCAATCCAAAGGCGGATTTGAGCTTTCACTCTCTTACCAGAAATTTATTGACCTCAACAGCTCATCGCGTGAAGCAGTTCGTTGCCCAAGGTTTTAAAATGGTTTGGGATGTGGTTTTATGAATGGATTTTTTTATCCTTTTAAGCAATGCTTGAATAGTTAAATAATTAAATAACCTTTGTGAAAAAAAATGAAAATTACTGAGGTTATTGCATGCCTTGAAAACCTGGCTCCTCTCAGCTTTCAGGAAAGCTACGATAATGCGGGGCTTCTGATCGGCAACAAGAATATTGAATGTAGCGGTATCATTGTTTCGCTGGATGTAACGGAAAAAGTGATTGAAGAAGCAGTTAAAAAAAACTGCAACCTGGTCGTAGCTCATCACCCGATTATTTTTAAAGGTCTGAAAAAGCTGAACGGTAAAAATTATGTTGAGCGCACCGTTATTTCGGCAATAAAAAATGACATTGCTGTTTATGCGATCCATACGAATCTTGATAATATCATTGAAGGTGTGAATAACCAATTGGCAGAAAAATTAAAATTGAAAAACTGCAAAGTTTTGCTTCCAAAAACAAACACCCTTAAAAAACTGGTTACGTTTGCTCCGCAAAAAAATGCGGAAAATATACAAAATAGCTTGTTTGAGGCCGGAGCCGGAGCCATAGGTAAATATGATGAATGCAGTTTCATCCTTGAAGGAAAGGGAAGTTTTAAAGCCAACGAAGGAGCGAATCCTTATGTAGGTAAAAAAGGCGAAAGACATATAGAGTCAGAATCCCGCATTGAAGTCATTTTCCCGGAATATTTACAGTCGACGATCGTATCTGCGTTGAAAGCTTCGCATCCTTATGAAGAAGTGGCCTACGATATCTATTTATTAGAGAATACGCGTGAAGATGTCGGCAGCGGGCTGGTGGGAGAATTGCCCGAAGCGATTTCCGAAGAAGATTTGTTAAAATTGCTAAAATCTACATTTGGGCTTTCCACAATAAAGCATACCGCATTTTCCGGCAAAAAAGTTTCTAAAGTGGCCTTGTGTGGAGGCGCGGGATTCTTTCTTTTACCAGTTGCGCTGGCTTCGGAAGCCCAGGCGTATATTACTTCCGATATAAAATATCATGAATTTTTTGACGCTGACCAGAGGATTTTGCTGGCCGACATCGGGCACTATGAAAGTGAGCAGTTTACTATAGAACTTATAGCTGAATTTTTACAGCAAAAATTCCCTAACTTTGCGGTCCTAAAAACAGAAATTATTACTAATCCGGTGAGCTATTATAGCTAAAGGCACGGTAAAAAAATCTGCAAAACATAAAAATCATACAATCATTTATGGCACAGGTAAAAGATTATTCTGTAGAAGAAAAATTAACTTCTCTCGTAAAACTCCAAAAAGTTGACAGCAAGTTAGATGGAATCCAGATCTTAAAAGGCGAATTGCCGATTGAAGTTAGCGACCTCGAAGACGAAATCGCAGGATTAAATGCCCGTCAGAACAGGATCGAAGAGGAAATGAATGGAATTCAGCAATTTATTGAAGATAAAAAGACGGTGATCAAAGATTCCGGAGAACTGGTAAAAAAATATGAAAAACAAAGCGATAACGTAAAGAACAACCGCGAGTTTGAAGCGATCAATAAAGAAATGGAAATGCAGACGCTCGAAATAAAGCTCGCAGAAAAACACATCAAAGACGCAACTGAGGATATCGCTGAAAAAGCCAAACAACTTGAAGTAGCAAAAAAAGCAGTGACGGTTAAAGAAGGTAATCTAAAGGGAAAGAAAGATGAGCTGGAAAAAATCATCGCAGAAACTGAAAAAGAAGAAACCCATTATAAGAAATTAGAAGAAGCGGCAAGAACAGGTGTAGAAGAAAGATTATTGGTTAGCTACGACAGGATACGTAATAATTACCGCAATGGCCTCGCTGTAGTGCCTGTAGAAAGAGATTCATGCGGCGGTTGTTACAATGCAATTCCACCGCAAAAACAAAGCGATATTAAACAAAGAAAGAAAATCATTGTTTGTGAAAACTGCGGCCGTATTTTGGTGGATGACGAATTAAACGATGCTGTGGAAGTGAAATAAGATATTTTGAATAAAAAAAAGAGGCGCTTATCCGGCGCCTCTTTTTTTTGGTTTATTGCGTTTAGAAAAATCAAAAAATAACCCATAGAATATTGTAATTTGCTGCCTTTATGCTCCAACAATTACACATCCATAATTACGCGATCATTGATTCTATCAACATCAATTTTTCCGGTCATTTAAACATTATCACCGGCGAAACGGGAGCAGGAAAAAGTATTTTGATGGGCGCGTTGAGCCTTATCCTTGGCGAAAGAGCCGAGACCTCTGTTTTACTCAATAAAGAAAAGAAATGCTTTATAGAGGGAACGTTTAAAACAAATCATAAGCCCGTACAGGAATTTTTAAAATTGAATGAACTCGATGCGGAGGAAGAATTGCTTATTCGCCGGGAAATATCGTCTAGTGGCAAGTCCAGGGCGTTTGTCAATGATACACCGGTAACGCTTAGCCAGTTGAAACAATTATCATCATTGTTGGTCGACCTGCATCAACAGTTTGATACACTGGAATTGAACAATAATGATTTTCAAAGAGAAGTAATTGATTCCCTTGCGGGAAATGGAAAACTTTTGGAGCAATATCAAGTTGTGTTTAAAAAATACAAATCGGTACTGAATGAGTTAGAACAGCTCAAAGAAGAGCAGGCATCTGCTAATAAAGAATTGGATTATAACCAGTTTTTATTCGATGAATTGGAGCAGGCTAATTTTTTAGAAAATGAATTAGAAAATATTGATGCAGAGATCAAAATCCTGAGCCACGCCGAGCATATTAAATCGATTCTTTCTGAAATTTATTTTCAGATGGAGGAAAGCGAGGAACCATTAGTGCAACAATTAAAGTCAATCGGAAACAAGCTACAAACCCTTCAAAATATTTATCCTGAAATTGAAAAGCTGAGCGACCGGCTGAATTCACTTCAAATCGAAATGCAGGACATTTCAAATGAAATAGATCATATTAATGGAAAAGTGAGTTTTGATGATGAGAAAATAAATGAACTGAATGACCGGATGACGCTCGGATACGGACTTTTAAAAAAGCATAATGTACAAACCACGTCGCAGTTACTTGAAATAAAAAAACAGTTGTCATTTGAACTCGAAAAAGTCACGAATCTTACTGATGCCATTTTAGAAAAAGAAAAGCAATCATTGATCTATTTCGACGATGCGACAAAACTTGCAAAAACAATTTCAGAAAAAAGAAAAAAAGAAATTGCTCCTTTTGAAGAAAAGGTAAACAAGCTATTAAGCCAGGTGGGAATGCCGAATGCAAAAATTAAAGTTGATATCAAAGACACCACCTCGCTCACTCTTTTTGGAAATGATACAATAGAATTTTTATTCAATGCTAATGTTTCTGCAATTCAAACATCCAAATCTGCAAAGTTTGAGCCTCTGCGTAAAGTAGCGAGTGGTGGCGAATTGAGCCGCGTAATGTTGAGCATAAAATCTTTAGTAGCCAAAAGTGTTCAATTGCCCACGTTGATTTTTGATGAGATCGATTCCGGAATAAGCGGGGAAGCAGCCAGGCAGGTTGGCATTATTATTAAAGAGCTTTCCGCAGCCCACCAGGTAATTTCAATAACTCATCAGCCGCAAATTGCAGCAAAGGCAGAACGCCACTTTTTTGTGTATAAAGAAATACAAAATGACACCATTATAACGGCCATTAAGGTATTAAATGAAGAAGAAAGGATTACAGCAATAGCGACGATGCTAAGCGGAAAGAAACCAACTGCTGCCGCGTTTGAGAATGCAAAGGAATTGATAGGAAATTAGAATAGTGAATGGTGAAGCGTGAATGGTGAATGGGGAATCGTGAATGGTGAATTTCTACATTTTGGTTTATGAGAGCATTCAACAATAAAACAATACAACACTTCAACAATCCAACGATAAAACAATACAACGGTTTTTAATTATTAATTTGCCAAAAAACAGAATCTATGTCAAACAACTTATTGAAAGGAAAAAAAGGAATTATTTTTGGCGCGCTTGATGAAAAATCAATTGCGTGGAAAACCGCCCTTGCTTGCCATGAGCAAGGCGCCGAAATTTTACTGACAAACGCGCCGATTGCCATGCGCATGGGTGAAATCAATAAACTTTCCGAAAAAATTAATGCCCCGATTATTCCGTGTGATGTTACGAGCAATGAGGACATGCTGAATTTAATCACCAAAGCAAAGGAGCATTTTGGGGGCAGCTTCGATTTCATTTTACATTCAGTAGGCATGAGCTTAAATATGCGTAAGGGCAAAGCCTACACAGAAATTGACTATGGATTTAACCAAAAAACGATGGACATTTCCGCTACCAGCCTTCATCGGTTATTGGCAACGGCTTACAAGTTGGATGCTTTGAACGAATGGGGCAGCGTGGTGGCGCTCACTTATATTGCGGCTCAGCGCGTGTTTCCGGATTACAGTGAAATGGCTGACGCAAAAGCATTGCTCGAAAGTATAGCACGCAGTTTTGGCTATCATTATGCGTTAAAAAATAAAGTGCGGGTGAACACTATTTCTCAATCACCTACCAAAACGACCGCAGGAAGTGGGGTAAAAGGATTCGATGGTTTCATGAATTATGCCGAACAAATGAGCCCGTTAGGAAATGCAACCGGCGACGACTGCGCTAATTATATTGTAACGCTTTTCAGTGACTATACTAAATATGTAACTATGCAAAATCTTTTCCACGATGGCGGATTTTCATCAACTGGTGTGACGCACAGCGTGATCGAACAGATGGAGAAATAATTGCTCAATTATTAATTGTTTTGCAATTATTTTTCATTTTCCACGCAAATCAAGGTTTCTTCAAAATAAAAAAACCGTCCGACGCCGGACGGTTTTTTATATTTTCGATAAACTATTTTTACTAAACTTCTAAACTCTAAATATCTCCAAACAGTTCTAAACGTCTGAATTAATATTCATCTTCATTAAAGAAAAAATCTTCCTGGCTGGGATAATCCGGCCAGATATCTTCCAAACTCTCATAAATTTCCCCACCTTCATCTTCCAGTTCCTGGAGATTCTCAACAACTTCGATCGGAGCGCCGCTGCGGATAGAATAGTCAATTAATTCATCTTTGGTTGCTGGCCAGGGTGCTTCCTCGAGATGGGAAGCTAATTCTAAGGTCCAAAACATATAATTACTTAGTTTAATTTTTGTTATATAATCAAAAAACTCTTTTCTAATTTTCCGCAAATGTAAAAGTAATATCGGGAAAACCAAATATTGTTTTTTTTCCGGTAAATTTCCTTTTGATTTAAATTTTTGCGGGGTTAAGGCCAGTCACTTCATTTTCCAATTTAATTCAATTTCTGTCTGCTTAATAGAACGCATTTTAATCAATTCTATTATAATGATTCGAATTTATGAGAATTTGTTGCGTCCGTATTTTATTTTTTAATTTGCCGTCTAATTCATTTTTACCCTTACATTTAAACATGTTAAAATCAACCGGCATTTACAAAAATTATGGTGCGCTTCCTGTTCTCAAAGGCGTTGATATCGAAATTTTAAAGGGCGAAATTATCAGTATTGCAGGATCTTCCGGAGCCGGAAAAAGTACTTTGCTGCATATTTTGGGCACTTTAGACAAGGCAGACAAGGGTGAAATTTTTCTCGACGATACAAATGTTACTAATTTAAAAGGAAAAAAGCTGGCGGCATTCAGAAACGAACATATCGGGTTTGTTTTTCAATTCCATCACCTTTTGCCTGAATTCTCGGCAATTGAAAATATTTGTGTTCCGGCGTGGATCGCGGGCAAAAAGAATAAAGATGTGGAAAAAAGAGCGCTCGAATTATTAGAATTACTGAATCTTAAAGACCGCGGCGAACATAAGCCGGGCGAGCTTTCCGGGGGTGAACAGCAAAGAGTGGCCGTGGCCCGCGCGTTGATCAATAATCCATCTATCGTGATGGCCGATGAGCCAACCGGCAACCTGGATTCTGCCAATGCCAAAGAGCTTCATAATTTATTTATTGACCTGCGAAATCGTTTTCAGCAAACATTTTTAATTGTAACTCACAATGAAGAACTGGCGCAGTTGAGTGATAGAATCCTGCACATGAAAGATGGAAAAATAATTAGTTAATGAAACAACAATTTTCTACATTTTTGCTTGTCAGGCTGGTTCGTTAATTGCATAACGTTTTTCTGCAAAATCACTTATAACGACTAAATGAAAAAAGCTATTATCACTGTTGTGCTATTAATTTTCTCCAACACATTTATGACGCTTGCCTGGTATGGGCATTTGAAATTAAAGGAAATGAATAAGCTGGTTGGAGTCAGTTTATTCGCGGTCATCCTTATGAGCTGGGGCGTTGCATTCTTCGAATATATGTTCCAGGTGCCGGCCAACCGGGTTGGGTTCAGTGAAAATGGTGGACCGTTTTCTTTATGGCAATTAAAGATTATCCAGGAGGTGATCACGCTTACTGTTTTCAGTATTTTCATGCTGGTGTTTTTTAAAGATCAGCCGTTGCGCTGGAACCATTTGGTTGGATTTGGATTATTAATTCTTGCGGTTTTCTTTCTATTTAAAAAATAACATTCAATTCAAATTGCCTTATGTTGAATTGATCTCTTAGAAGCGAAAATGTAGATTTTTATGTTTTACCTGATTTGCTTTAAATAATGGGGGTTGAAAGAATAATCATTTGTAATGACTCTTGATTTAGAAAAAATGTAACATCCGAAATGGCTATCAATATTGCATTCTCCTCTTTTAGATTTTACTTTGCGGCATAATTAAATCCTAATGATCAAAGAAAGAATATTGGTGATCGGCGCATCCGGTCAAATCGGCGTAGAGCTTACGTTGGAACTGCGAAAAATTTATGGTGGCTCGAATGTGATCGCTTCAGATTTGAGAGAAGAAAATCCTTTGCTGAAAGGCACCGGGCCTTATGTGAGCCTCGATGTAATGAACAAAGAGATGCTTCATGTGCAGGTGATAAGACAAAATATCACGCAGATCTATTTGCTGGCTGCAATACTATCTGCAACCGGCGAAAAGAATCCGCATCTTGCCTGGAGTTTGAATATGCAAAGCCTGCTGAACGTGTTGGAGATTGCAAAGGATGAAAATATTCACAAAATTTATTGGCCCAGCAGCATTGCTGTTTTCGGACCTACTTCACCAAAAATAAACTGCCCTCAGCAAACCATCATTGAGCCTACAACAGTTTATGGCATCAGTAAATATGCGGGTGAATTTTGGTGTAATTATTTTAATCATCGCTATCAATTAGATGTTCGCAGCCTGAGATATCCCGGATTGATCAGTTACAAAAGTGAGCCCGGAGGCGGAACTACAGATTATGCTGTCGAAATTTTTCGCGAAGCGATGGACGAAAATAAATACACCTGCTTTTTAAAAGAAGACACTTATTTGCCAATGATGTACATGCCTGATGCCATTCGCGCTACCATCGAATTAATGGAAGCGGACGCCGATAAAATTTCCATCCGCACTTCTTATAATATTTCCGGAATGAGCTTTTCTCCAAAAGAAATCGCCGAAGAAATTAAAAAGCATCGCCCGGATTTTACCATCAACTACGAACCGGATTATAGAATGCAGATTGCAGAAAGCTGGCCCAAAAGCATTGACGATTCAGTGGCAAATAAAGACTGGGGATGGCGCCCAAAGTATGATTTGAGTGCTATGACACAAGATATGCTTGCCAACCTTGAACTTAAAAATAAACGTTAAATCCTGCAATACTCATCCGAAATAAATGCACTTGTTCATTGAAAAAATAAAAATATACATTGATATTTGTTTAACTAAATATTGTTTTTTTTCTAACCCCAAAAATTTTAAAATTTTAAAACATGAAAAAGTTAATTTTAGCGATCGGAATCGTTGCCTTTTCAACAGCCGCCGCTCAGGCACAGGATGCTTCAAAATCAACAACGCTAAGTATTGCTGCTAACGTTGGTATTCCCACCACTACCGGTCTTTCTCTTGCATACGGTGGTGACCTGCAGGCAGATTTTGGAGTGGCTCCCACAACAAAAATAACGGCAAGCGCGGGATATGAAGCTTATTCAGTAAAAGGAGGCGGATCTTCTTCGGGCATTATCCCTTTACTGGGAGGTGTGAAATTTAATTTGGGTGATAAAGCCTATGCTCATGGTCAGTTGGGTTATGGAGTTTCAACCGCAAAAGGCGGCAGCGGCTCTTTTGCCTATGCGCCAAGTTTAGGCTATTATGTTAGCCGGAATTTCGATGCCTCTGTGAAATACCTTGCATTTAGCAATCACGGCACTTTAGGTTCTGTAAACCTTCGCCTGGCATATAATTTCTAAAAATCAATTTAGTTTATTATCATAAAAAAGCTTCCATAACCGGAAGCTTTTTTATTTATCACCCTTGATCAATTTATGTTCACAGGCATATTTTATTAACTGATCAGGTTGCAGGCCTTCTGCCCCGAAAGATATTTTTACTATGTGCTTTTCCTTCCGGCTTTTAAAAATTCAAAACATCTTTCATTGAAAAAATTCCTTTTTTATCCGCGATAAATTCGGCCGCAAGCACAGCACCTTTTGCGAACCCGGTCCTGTTGTGGGCTGTATGGATAATTTCAATTTCATCCACGGAACAAGCATATTTTACCGAATGAGTGCCGGGAACATTTTCAATGCGCTTGCTAATGATTGAAAGCTCGTTTTCTTTTTCGCCCGGGTTATTTACCCAGTTGGTTTTGACTTTTGACGCCTGGATGATTTCTTCGGCGAGCGTTATGGCTGTTCCGCTGGGTGCATCTTTTTTCTGAGTATGATGAATTTCTTCAAGCTGAATTTCATATTCCGAATGATCCTTCATGAGCTCAGCTAATTTTTTATTTAGCTCAAAAAAAATATTTACGCCAATGCTATAATTACTGGCATATAAAAAACTTCCGTTGCTCTCCCTGCATTTATCTTCTATTTTTTTTAGCTGATCAAGCCAGCCCGTGGTTCCTGAAATAACAGGAACATGATTATCCAAACAAAATGAAATATTAGCGGCGGCGCTTTCAGGATTGGTAAATTCAATGGCAACATCTGCCGTTGTGATATTTTCCTTTGTAAGGTCGTTAAGATTCAGATCGTTGATACGTAACACAATCTTGTGGCCGCGCTGTAACGCGATCTCTTCGATAGCATGGCCCATTTTGCCATAACCTAATAATGCAATGTTCATAGTAAAGAATGTGAAAATGTGAAAATTGAAAATGTGAAAATTCCTAATAACAATTCAAAAATAGAAAATAAAAAAATAGAATTTTAATTCATATCCGCGAAAGTGCAAAATTTAAATTCTACATTTTGACTTATCTCGTTAGGGCAAGCGGCATCTTTGTTTTGTAACTTTTATCTTTTACGAAAAATACCAAAGACATTCCGGCGCTGTTGGTCGTGTAATTAAATCCCGGCCGAAGCTTAAGCCCAATATCTGAACTGACATCAAATGCTTTAAGATGTGCATCCACGGTAGCATCGACGACATTCAAGCCCCAAAAAACGAGGAAAACCAAAACCGAATAATCAATATTTTGCCGGAAAGCGTTTCTATAGATGCGAATAGATTCTGTCGATAAACCCTGGAATTCAGATGCCACCTGGTTGTCATTTCCCGGTATCGTATCTGAACGGAGGATAACGGCTTTGCGAAGTAACTTGTAGGTTTTGAGATTGTACAAAAACACGCCGGCTGTTGTTCCGAGTGCTCCATAAACAATCGGAATTTTCCAATATTTCCTGTTATAGGCCTGGCCCCAACCGGGTAAAACTAATGAACGGAAAGTTGCTTTTTTAGGATCAAATTTTTTCGATTTTGTGGTATCAAGCGCCAACAAACTCTTTCCCGAATCTGCAAAGCTTTTTGTAGCGACAGTATCCAACTTGTGGTAACCTGCAGAATCGGTTACTTGCTGTGCAAACAATTTTGTGCAGGGTGATAAAAAAAGAAAAAATAGACCCGTAAAAAATATTGAGCGTGTTAGCATAATTATTCTACCGAAACCTGCATTTTATCTAAAAGTGAACTTAGTTCTTCTATAGAAAAATAATCGAAAGTGATGCTGCCGGTTCCTTTTTTACTATGAATCATTTTCACTTTTGTGCTGAAATGGGATGCTAAATTATCTTCAATTTTTTTCAAAGATGGTGGCAGGTTGGTTTTTACCGAATTATTAACAGGCGTTTTTCCAGGCGTGTAAATTCTTCTTACAAGATCTTCTGTCTGGCGAACAGAAAGTTCTTTATCCTTTATTTCATTAAAAATATACAATTGTTTATCCACCAGATCCACATTAATAAGCGCCCGCGCATGGCCCATGCTGATCTTTCCATTTCTCACAGCTGCCTGTATGTCCGGAGGTAATTTCAGGAGCCTTACATAATTGGTGATCGTGCTTCTCTCCTTTCCCATACGCTCTGCCAGTTGCTCTTGTGTATATTCGAGCTCCTCCATTAGCTGGCGGTAGCTGAGTGCAATTTCAATCGCATTAAGGTCTTCTCTTTGCAAATTTTCCAGCAGCGCGAGCTCGAGTATCTTAGAATCTTTTGTTTCCCTTATATAAACCGGAACATCGGCAAGCCCGGCAATCTTCGCCGCGCGAAAACGTCTTTCTCCGGCTATAATTTTATATTTTCCGTTTGCCAGCCGCGTAACCGTTATTGGCTGAATAATGTCATGCATTTTTACGGAAGCCGCTAATTCACTCAAAGCATTTTCATCAAAGTCGTGGCGTGGCTGATCGGGATTGGCTTCTATCTGCGCAAGCGGGATGCGTGCACTCGCAGCATTTGCTTTATCCGGCGATTCCTTCATCAGGCTCTTCTCTGTCGCGGAAAGATCTGTGTCTATATTTTTCAAAAGTGACCGGATTCCTTTCCCCAGTGCATCTTTTTTATTCGGAGTACTCATTTCTTATTTATGCTGCTATTTTATATTCAATGTTTATTAGTAGAATGCTCCAGTACTTTTTCCTCACTGGTCATCTTTGTCATATTATTTTTCTGAAGGATTTCTTTGGCGAGATTTAAATAATTGATCGCTCCCTTGCTTTCCGCATCATAAAGAATAGCCGGTTTCCCGAAGCTTGGCGCTTCACTGAGGCGGGTGTTCCTGTGAATGATGCTGTTGAAAACAAGTTCTTCAAAATGGAGGCGCACTTCATTCACTACCTGGTTGCAAAGACGCAGCCTGCCATCATACATGGTCATCAAAAGGCCTTCGATTTGAAGATTGGTATTAAGGCGGTTCTGTACGATCTTGATGGTATTCAGCAATTTCCCCAATCCTTCCAACGCAAAAAATTCTGCCTGGACGGGCACGATCACACTGTCAGCAGCCACGAGCGCATTGACGGTAATCAAGCCCAATGATGGCGAGCAATCAATAATGATAAAGTCATATTGATCAGTTATCTGCGCCAAAATATTTTTAAGAACAGTTTCCCTGTCGGGATAATTGATCATTTCAATTTCGGCGCCAACCAGGTCTATGTGTGAAGGCATCAGGTCGAGGTAAGGAATTTCAGTTTTCAAGACCACCTCTTTAGCAGGCGTTTCATTCACCATGCAATCATAAACGCCGGTGTTGATATTATGCAGGTCAAAGCCAACGCCGGTGGTGCTGTTTGCCTGCGGATCTGCATCCACCAACAATGTTTTGAACTCAAGCACCGCAAGGCTTGCAGCCAGGTTTATTGCCGTTGTAGTTTTACCAACGCCGCCTTTTTGATTTGCAATTCCTATTATTTTTGCCATAAATTATTTTCCGCTATATTTTTTCGGGTAGAATATTAACATTCAAATTATCCGGTATTTCGCAGGCTATAGTTCACATAAGCAAGCCTCTAAAGATTTCCGGATGGTTTTCACTTGAAATCGTATATTATGGCTGCTAAAATAAACATTAATCATTAACTAAGCTATAAAGGTTGTTAACTCAAAAGAGGATTTCAAACTAAATAATTTAATTAATTACCTGCACCGCATCCGGCAATTTAAAATCCGTCCTTTGGTGTCAGAATGGCAAATTTAATTATTAGGCATAATAATTATTGCAGTAGGAATGATAAATGTTTTGCTTCTATGCAGCCGGATCAATTTCCGATTTTGCGGAAAAGAATTATAATTTTATAAAATGTACACTATTATCAGCGGAACGAACCGCGTTGGGAGCCATACAGAAAAGGTTGCAAAAGAATACAAGCGGCTCCTGGCTGAAAAAAACATAGATGCACCCATACTTTCCTTACAGAACTTAAATGTGCTTGAGCGCTCGCCCGAGATCAAAAAACTCGAAAAGGACCTGCTTATTCCGGCAACAAAATTCATCTTTATTATTCCTGAGTACAACGGCTCGTATCCGGGCGTACTAAAATCCCTCATTGACAACAGCGACATCAAACTATGGCATTCCAAAAAAGCGCTTTTGACGGGTGTTGCAACCGGAAGGGCGGGAAATCTGAGAGGAATGGACCACCTGGCCGACGTATTACATTATTTAAAAATGAAT
This sequence comes from uncultured Chitinophagaceae bacterium, assembly GCA_963706775.1. Classification (GTDB taxonomy): domain Bacteria; phylum Bacteroidota; class Bacteroidia; order Chitinophagales; family Chitinophagaceae; genus Ginsengibacter. The sequence continues at coordinate 38,358 of CAVPNF010000009.1, read as the reverse complement.
GTGCATTATAATAAATTACCTATCTCCGTTATCGATAAAGTAATGGATCAAAATGGGCATTTGAATCAGTCAACCTTGAGCGTGATCAATGAACAGATAAGTGATTTTATAGATTTTTGATTTTCTTAATTTTTGAAAACAGTTCAAGTATATGCGAACTCCTTTAGGTGCTTTTATTATTGTAGCTATTATGATCTTATTGGATCTCTATGTGTTTCTTGCAATCAAAACCGTTAGCCAATCGGCTTCCGCACGGACCAGGAGCATTATTTATTCCGGTTATTGGGTGTTGTCGGTCCTGGCGGTAATTGGTTTTCTAATCTTCATTTTCACCGGCCCGGAATTTTTACCAAAGAAATTCAGAACCTATCTTTTCGCAACAGTGATCGGATTATTTCTCGCGCAGTTTGTAGCAGTAGTTTTTTTTCTGGTGGATGATGTCCGCCGCCTGATACAATGGGGAGCAGGAAAATTATTATTTTCGAATACGGAAGCTTCGCAAATGAGCGACGAAGGAATCAGCAGGTCGGCATTCCTGAGCTGGCTTGGCCTCGCAGCAGGTGGCACTCTTTTCGGAACCTTTGTTTACGGCTACAGTAATAAATATAATTACCAGGTGAAAAAAGTCAAAATCCCTTTTGATAATTTACCAGCCTCTTTCAAAGGAATGAAAATCCTTCATTTTAGTGATGTGCATTCCGGAAGTCTTATGAATAAGAAAGCGGTGACGCGTGGCGTTGAAAAAATCATGGCCCAGAATGCCGATCTCATCATTTTCAGCGGCGACCTTGTCAACGACCGCGCTACAGAAATGCAGGATTGGATGGAGGTTTTTAATAAACTAAAAGCCCCCATGGGTGTGTATTCCACATTTGGAAATCACGACTACGGAGATTATGTCAGCTGGCCTCACAATGGTGTTTCCAGAGAGCAAAATCTAATTAACCTGGCAAAAGTCCATAAAGAACTGGGATGGAATTTAATGATGAATGAACACGTGGTTTTTGAAAGAAACGGTGAACAAATAGCGTTGCTTGGGGTAGAAAACTGGAGCAGCAAAGCGCGCTTTCCAAAACACGGCGATCTCAAAAAAGCCTATGCAGGAGCAGAAAAATATCCTTTCAAGATTTTGATCAGTCACGATCCAAGCCATTGGGATGCGCAGGTGCGTCCTGATTATTCCGACATTGATCTTACGCTCAGCGGCCACACTCATGGGATGCAGTTTGGCGTTTCCATCCCCGGATTTCAATGGAGCCCGGTTCAATATATGTACAAAGAGTGGGACGGCCTTTATGAAGAAGGAAAACAAAAACTATATGTAAATCCCGGTTTTGGCTTTATCGGCTATCCGGGTCGTGTAGGGATTTTGCCTGAAATAACGCTCATAGAATTAGTCTAATATAAATTCCTTATTTTTAATAACCTTTTCAATTCTTTCCGAACGATTGCAATTGAATTCAGGCAACAGCGAAAATTTTTAAAGGCGTTCTAATTAAAACAATCATTAAATTTTATTTTATGAAAAAGCTGGTTATGCTATTCCTTTTGATGAGTTCTTTGATCGCAAACGCTCAAAATCTTAAGCTCGAGAAATTGTGGGAAACCGACACGATCGTTGCTATCCCGGAATCTGTACTTCCTGATTTTAAAAATCAAACATTATATGTTTCTTTAATCGCCGGAGGCCCCTGGGATGCGGACGGTGTTGGCGGGATTGGTAAACTTTCTTTTGATGGAAAAAAATATGACGGTGATTGGATCAAAGGTTTGAATGCGCCGAAGGGATTGGGAAAATACGGTGACAAGCTTTATGCAGCAGACATCAGTGAAGTGGTTGTAGTAAATATGAAGAAGGGAGAAATAGAAAGTAGAATTGCCATTGAAGGTGCATCAGGACTCAATGATATTACTGTTGATGACAAAGGCGTGGTATATGTTTCAGATTCAAAGACGTCTAAAATCTGGCAAATAAAAAACGGCAAACCTACTTTATACCTTGAAAATGTTAATGGTGCAAACGGATTGTTGGCCGTTAAAGATGGCCTTATTTATGCGCAGGGGAAATCGCTGATGAAAGCAAATGGCAAAAAGGAATTAACTAAAATTGCTGACGTTACGGAAGGTATTGATGGCATTGAGCCGGTTGGGAATGGCGATTATATTGTTACTTCCTGGGTCGGACTTGTTTATTATGTAAAATCAGACGGGCAATTCCAAACATTACTTGACAGTCGTCCGGAGAAAAAAAATGCAGCAGATATTGGTTATGATCCGGCGAAGAAAATTGTGTATGTGCCAACTTTTATGGGAAAAACAGTTGCTGCTTATCAACTTCGATAAGCCTTAACTCATTATTAAAATTTATTCTTCCACATCATACTCTCCACCGGCTTGTTTGGCTGGTGGCTGTATTTTGCATTCTTTTTGGAATCATATGTAACTTCCACTTCGCCTTCCAGCGGAAAATAAATAAGCTGCCCAATCGGCATTCCTGCATAAATCCTTACAGGTATCTTACAGGAAATTTCCAGCGTCCAGTGACCGCAAAATCCGATATCACCTTTTCCCGCTGTAGCGTGGATATCAATGCCAAGGCGGCCCGTGGAAGATTTGCCTTCAAGAAAAGGAACGTGCGCATGTGTTTCAGTATATTCTGCGGTAACGCCCAGGTAAAGCGCATCAGGCTGCAGTACATAGCCTTCTTCGGGGATATCAAAATGCTCAATTTCGTTATGCTTTTTCGCATCAAGGATTTTATCTTTATAGACAGCCAGCCCTTTCCCCAAATGAACATCATAGCTATTGCTGCCCAATTTTTCGCGGTCATAAGGCACAATAACAATCGTTTTTTTTTCAACTTCTTCTAAAATTCTCTTGTCAGATAAAATCATTTAATTCCCTTTTATTTTTTCGGTTGCAAAATAATTCAACAAACTTCAATAAATCCGCTAATTTTATTTGAATGCCTTTGTTTTATCAACATAATATCAACGAACATACTAAACTCGCTGTTTGGCATATCGCAGAAAACGAAGCTTTTTTTTTAGAAAAAGTGGCGATCAAAAATGAAATTACACATCCTCATAAAAGGCTTCAACACCTCGCAGGACGATATTTATTACAGCTCCTGGATGCAGAATTCCCCTTACATTTAATTTCAATTTCAGAGTCAAAAAAACCTTTGCTCACAAATGAAAAATTTCATTTTTCCATTTCTCATTGCGGAGATTATGCGGCGGCTATCATCAGCGAAAACCAAACGGCAGGCATCGATGTGGAAATGGTAACTCCGAAGATTGAATTTATAAAAACAAAATTCCTGAATGAATCCGAACTTGCGCTGCTTGATCGCAAAGAAAACATCGATGGCACAAGGCTGATACTAACCGACCACCAAACGATAACGCTCTTCTGGAGCGCAAAAGAAAGCGTTTATAAATGGTATGGAAAAGGCGCGCTCAGTTTTAAAAGAAATATGTCAATGAATCAGTTATCTGTGAAAGCAGAAGTCCGCATTCAGTCAGACGGAGACCGTCAGACCGAATATGGATTCATCAATGCCCATTTCATAAAAGATGAAAAGATTGATTTAAAAATAGAATTTCGGTTCTTTGATAACCTTTGCCTGACGTGGGTTGTTGCTTAAGGGTTATTAAATTATTTTATTATTGAATTATTTTTAAGCACCGATCTTATTTAAGCACCGATCTTACATCAAAAAAGTTTTGATCGAAAAGATCTTCACCATTTTCAAATTTTCAAATTTTCACATTGCCTCATTTACTCATTCCCCAATAGATCTGTTTCATCTTCCAGCAAATTAAGATGAATGGAATCCTGGCCCGCGATTCCTTCAACCGATCCTTTGACATGAGCCGCATTCAGCAACACTTTTTCCAATTGTTTCTCGCGTGCCTTCCATAATTTCTCCATCGCATTTCTTTCGTTTACGATGCTCATCTTCATTGCCACAAAGCCTTCGCGAATGGCTTTCCACTGTTCGCTGAATTCATTACTTGTGAGATAATCATAAAGCAAGTGCATTTTGTCGCCTTTATTTTCATGCTTCTTTGTGGAGTTATAAACTCGTACAACACCATCCCGTAATACATTCGCCAATGCGGTTACTTCACTAAAAGTACAAACCCAAATACCCTCTTTTAATCCGAAACATTCAAGATCTTTGGGCATGGTTTTCGTCACCAGCACAGCGATGTCAGCGCCCGTGCTGCGCATATCTTTTTTAAATTTTTCGATCCAATCGCCACCAAAATTTTCAGTGCGCTTGCTTTCATAAATTATCTTACCGCATTCCTGCCCAAAATTGTTTCTCACCATCTGAATACAATCTGCGCCCCTTATCCCTTTCCCAACTTCAGAGATCACGTCGAAAGGAAATGCATTTCTCAAAATTTCTTCCAAGGCCGTTTCCTGGACTTCTCCCTGCAATTGCATGGAACCCTGTTCTGCCTTGCGTTTCATCTCATCCGCTAATTTTTTCTGATCATCTAATTGCTTTTCAAGCTCTCTGAGTCTTAAAGAATATTCAGTTTCTCTTATTTCATTTTTAGATTTTTCCTGCTTCCTGATCTGATCCGTTAACAATACTCTTTCTGCTGCGAGCTGTTTCTGGAGCTCGATTTCCATCTCTTCCGCTCTGTTAACAAGGTCTTTTTCTTTTTTCAAAAAATCAAGTTCCTTTTGCCTTGCTAATCTTAGTTTTTCTTCGCTGTCCCTGTTAGATTCCTGCAAGCTTTTCAACCGGTTTTCAAAGTCATTGCTGATCGATTTGCGAAGCCTTTCCTGGAGTTCCGTTTCCATTTTTTGCTTTTCCTTTTCCATCCTTTCGGCAAACAGCCTATTCTCATTTTCTTTCTTTTTCTCAAACTCTTTTTGCTGATCCTCCAACATTTTTTGCTGATCGGAAAATTGTTTTGCTAATTTTTTGCGGTCATTATTAAATTTTTCTTCATATTCCTTTTCCAGAGATTTGGCGATGGCATCTTCGGAAGCAAATTCATGTTGACAAGCAGGGCAAATGATTAAAGTGGGCATGATTCGAATTGATTTATTAATGCAATAATCCCGATTTTTTTTTCAAAAAAAGCAGGATAAATTTAAAAAATAAAAACAGGTGCACGCCACCTTGGAAAAGCTGGCGTTTACCGCTTTTGCCAGGAATATAAAAAATCTATATTTTGACTTATGAGGCGGGTTTTAATAATTTATAAAGTTTATACGGGAGTGAAATTATAAATAGTCCAACTTCTTTTCTGTCGGCATAATAATCAACTAGTTTCATGCGATTCCTGAAAACAAACTTTGAAGCGCCGCTTTATTTTTTTGTTTTAAATGAATGTATATTCCACTTCACTAATCCTTTCAGAGGATCATTGGTGAGAACATAATTATTGTTATTTTTTCTTATGCTTATCGCGCGCAATACATTATCTGACGGAAGACAAATATAGCCGGATGCATCATCGGTGGAAGCACTGTAAACCACGAGCTCTATATTGTTCCAATCAATATCTTTTGTGGATTGTGCGAGCTTCACTTTTGGAATTACTGCACCATCTCTTACTAAAATGACAGCAGGAATTTTACCTCCTTTTATATGATGCCATCCTCCGGCATAAACTTCTCCACTTTGATAATCGATCCAACTTCCTGCAGGAAGATAGACATCTCTTTCATACGTATTGTCTTTAAAAAACGGCGCCACGAGCAGATCCGCGCCGAACAAATATTCATCTTCTATCAACCATGAACCTGCATCTTTTGGATATTCTACAAACAATGCCCTTACCATTGGCAAGCCATTTTCGGTACTTTGTTTTGCCTGCGCATATACATAAGGCATCAGCTCATATTTCATGTCAGCGCTCAGGCGAAATTCATCAAGAAAAGCTTTTCCATAAGCCCATGGCTCCTTTGGAGGTGCGCCATGCGAACGCGTATGTGAAGTAAGAAATCCAAATGGGGTCCAGCGACGATAAATATCTTCCGGAGTTTTTGCTACAAACCCACCAATGTCATGACTCCAAAATGAAAACCCGGATAAACCAAAAGACAATCCGCCTCTTAAGGTTGCCAGCATCGCAGTTGACGTATTTTCAGCATCGCCGCCCCAATGCAGCGGATAACGCTGACTTCCGGCCCACGCGGATCTTGCCCAAATAATATTTTCTCCGGTAATTTTTTTCGTAATGTCCGCAACTGCTTTATTGTAGCGCAACGGGTATAAATTATGTTCATAAAATCCGGTTCTCTTGGAAGCGTACAATCCCGAAAGCGGCGCCGCTTCTCCAAAATCGACCTTGATCGCGCCCACTCCCATTTTTAGTAAAGTATCCAGTTGCTGCTGATACCAACTCACTGTTTTTGGATTGGAGAAATCAAGGATCGCATCATCATAAGGCAAATCGCCTTTCGCATTTTTAACAAATAATCCGTTCTTAATTATTTCGGAAAACAACCTGTTTTTAGGAACAAAATATGGAAGCTGCCAGAGTGAAATATGAAATCCATCTTTACCTAAATCGCTGATCATTTTTTGCGGGTCTTTAAACCGGTCGGTCGAAAATTTAAAATCAGAACGCCAGTCGGTCTGGAACCAACCCACATCCAGGTGAATAACATCTGCCGGAATTTTATTTTTACGAAGCTCGGCTGCCACATTTCTCACTTCAGATTCCGCTGAGTAAGTAATCCTGCTCATCCAGAAACCAAAGCTCCAAAGCGGCGGCATTGGTGCTTTGCCGGTGATATTCGTGTATTCATTTAGAATATCTTTTGGCTCGCCAATAAAAATAAAAAGATCAAGTTGGTCATCGCCAATCATCAAAGTATTCACGCCACTGAACGACTGACCAAAGTCACAAGTAACGGGCGTTGATGTGTGCATGAACATTCCATAACCATTGCTGCTCATGAAGAACGGAATCGGCTTATACATTTGTGGCGTTTGCACACCGTTGGCATCAAACGTCCAAAGAACTATTTTTTGACCATGCTTATCCAGACGGGTAAAAGATTCTCCACAACCAAAGATCTTTTCTTCAGGCGCAGAAGTGAATGAGGCGGCAATGCTTCGTGACAGATCCGATGACCGCTGCACAAAAGAAAAAGGCAGTATCGGCGTGTAGCTGCCGCTGTTGTCTTTTGAATGGAAGGTTTCTGTAAGAAGCTCGCCTTTTGCATTTCTTATTTCAATGTGCCAGGGATATTCGCGAAGGGTAACAGAACCGAAAGCGCTTGTATACACATGAGCGCCATTCACTTTTTTATAGGTCCATGATGCATCGGTCGCCGGCTCTTTCACCAGCATCAGGCTATCCTGGTAAGTATTTAAAGACCTGCCTGTATTCATTCTTAGCCTTATCGCTCTCGGAGAAACAAATTGAATGCTAAATGGCAGCTCTGGATTTTCTTCATATTCAGTGGCGGGAAAAATTTCGTTATTTGCAGGATACAACGCAACCATTTCATTATTGAACGCCATACGCCGGCTATAACGGTTTCTTTGCCATTTAATGGTACCCGACATTTCACCGGAATTAAAAGCAGAAAGACTATCCGCAAGAAAATAAGCATTCGTAAAACTCTTAAAATCAGGGCTGATATCTACAGGTTCATTTATAGAAGTGGTATGTTCAGATTGGGCAATTGCCGGTTGGCACAATACCGTGATCGTTGTCAAACAAATGAAGGTAATTAGCAGATTTTTTGGATGCATATAAGCGTTTTTTGAAATTCAAATCCCATCGTTGAAATATGGGATAATATTTTGAAAGTTACTTTAAAAAAGTGCTTATTAATACCCAGGCAGAATCAATATCAGAAAAAGGTAAAAAACTATCTTTTGACTTGTTTGAATAAAAGGTGATGATGTGATTTGCATTGAGGTAAGTATCGTCATTGAATTTATGAAAAGCGTTTATCCAAAAAATATCTTTGAAGCGTGCTTTTTCTTTATAAAGACACCAGAAAGTACCTATATATTGAATGTTTGCTAAAAAATAAAGCGTCATTATTTAAATTTCATTCCCTTAACTTAGCATTTGTGTTATATTAACATTTGCTTATTCTTTAAACCCCATTTAAAACTTAGACGTCTGCCGACGGTTACTTTTTTAACATGCACACTGTTTTTAGAAGATTACCTCTTACCTACAAATTAATTTTGATCGGGATAATCCCGATGATATTCCTGGTCTATTTTTCCGTGGTGATATATCGAGAGCAATCCCAGCGGGTGGCCATTATTGCCGATCATATTGAAAGGGTACAACAGTCGGAAGACCTTGGAGAATTGATTATTGAGCTTGCGCGTGAACGTAAGTTTAGTTTTCAATACGCTATAAAAAGAGCAGGTTTTGACGAGATCGTTGCACAAAGAAAAAAAACTGATTCGGTAATCACCATTCTTTCCGATAGTTACGACACCTATTTAAAAGATTTTGAAAAATATACCTTCCTGGATCTGTTGCCCTCAATGCGGAAGAATATCGATACGGGAAAGAATTTTGCCACGCGCGAGATACTACAGTTTTATACAGATGTGATCCTGAGATTAAATACTATTAATTCCTCAACGCCCTCGAGCCATACTTTTTTGCAGCCAGTTTACCAGGACCTTATCACACAACGGGCCCTATCTGAAATAATCACCTACCTTGGCATCATTCGCATCAATATTTTCGAAGCGCTTTATACGGGAGAGGATATGCGACAAACTTTGGAGTCGACTCTGGCAGATTATAAAATTTTAAACAGTTATGAAAAAGAATTTTTGGCAAAAGCATCGCCTCAATCCATAGACATTTATAACAATAAAAAAAAACTATCTGACTACAAGCCCACGAAAGACTATATCGACAAGGTATTTTCCAATATGGCATTTGACAATACTTATGGCGCAGACGAATGGTGGGGAATTTCGACGGAGGGCTTAAAAACTGTGAGACAGCAACAACGCGATTTATGGCTGAGCGTAGATAAGCGAATGAAAGCATTATACGAGAAGGAAAAAAATTATAAGAATGCAACCTTCATGTTTCTGATTGTCTCGATGATATTTGTCACCATTTTCGTCGCCTATTCTATTAACGATATCAGCAAATTATTACGTGATCTGAAGCTCGCTGCACGAAAAATATCAAAAGGTGAAACAGGAATTCAGCTCGACAATATGCCAACCGGTGTAATCGGAAACCTGGCGAAATCTATTGCCCAAATTGACAAAAACAATGTATTGCTTGCCAACGCCGCCGAAGAAATTGGTAAGGGAAATTTTAGCGTGTTGATAAAGCCACGAAGCGAAAATGACCTTCTTAGCCTGTCTATCAAAAAAATGAAACAGAATTTGCGTGAGTTCACTGCGCAAAAAGATAGATTGCAACAAGAGACCCTGGAACTCGTTAATAAAAGAGATGAATTTTTTAGCGTCGCAAGTCATGAATTGAAAACGCCGGTCACCTCGCTGAAAGCATACACACAGCTTCTGCTAATGGATGAATATGAGGGGCCGGGCAATAGTAAACATGAGGTCATGCTAAAGAAGATGGATCTGCAGATCAACAAACTTACTTCCCTGATCAACGATCTGTTGGATACATCCAGGCTGCAAAATGGCAAGCTCTCTTACACCTCAAGCCGTTTTATGTTTGATGCATTCGTGAAAGAAATAGTGACCCAAATTCAATTAACTACTGATCAAACCGAGATAATCATTAAGAAAAATGATATAACCGAAGTGTATGCTGATCGCGATAGAATTGGGCAGGTTCTAACCAATTTGCTTACGAATGCAATACGTTTCGGTCGGCACAGCAAGAAAATTATTGTTGAATCCATTATTAGCGGAGATAAGATTATATGCAGTGTTCAGGATTTTGGTGACGGAATAGATCGAAATGAGCAGGATAAAATTTTTGACAGATTTTACCGGGTATCAGGCAATAATATGCATACTTTTCCCGGACTTGGGTTAGGGCTTTATATTGCAAAAGAAATTATTAACCGTCACCAAGGAAAAATTTGGGTTGAAAGTGAGAAAGGATCGGGGAGTATTTTCTACTTTGAACTTCCAGTTTATAGAGAAACAGAAAGCCAGGATGTAGGTGCATAAAAATATTGTTCAAATGAATTTATTGATTTAGAATTTTGAACTAAATTCGGCCCGGACATAGCTTTTTATAAAATAAGGATTGATGGAATAGTTAATCCGCAGTATCGATGACTACAACTGTATGTTAAAAGCCGTATTTTTCGTTCTGAGATGTAAAGCTTACGAAGTATTTAAGAATTAGATTAAATATTTCACATTCAATAATAACTTCTGGTTTTCGTTATAATATTTTATTTCGGAAGGGAATCTTACCAAATCATTGATATCTAACTGCTGCTGGAAAACATAATTATCTTTTTAAACTATATCGATTGCTTGTCACTATGTGATTGGTGCGATTATTGCTAAAAAAAACGGAATATGAAACGGATACTAATTGTTGATGATAATTCTGATATTCTTTGGGTTGTAGAGACAATATTAAAAAGACATGGCTTCGAAATACTCACCACTTTGAGAGGAGAGGAAGTGCTTGCCAAAACAAAGAAATTTTTACCGCAATTAATTCTTCTTGATGTTTTCCTTTCCGGCGTCGATGGAATAGAAGTATGCAATACATTAAAGTCTACTCCTGAAACCAAAAATATTCCCGTTATTATGTTTTCGGCACATACGAATTTCAACGATCTTAAAAAATTTTGCCAGGCAGATGATTTTGTCGCCAAACCTTTTGACAGTAATGAACTGGTTAAGAAGATCAATTACCACATCCAATCACATTACGCCTGATAAAAAATTCCAGGAGTTTATAACACCAGCGGATTCATTTCAGAATCTATGCCTGAGCCAACAGGCTTATCCATCAGCCATGTTTTGAGGTCATTTTCCTGCCATTTATTTTTGGGCTGAGCGATTTTTGCACCTTCTGCTATGTATATGATTGTAAAAACTTCGCGCATTATTTCAGACTGATTACCTGGCGCATTATGAATTGTAAACCCGTAATGCCAGGTCGCATCTCCAGCTTGCATCGTGTTAGCACGACTGATTTCAAATTGTTGATCATGAACATATTTCTCAAATTCCTGGTCAGATTCGTCTGATATTTCATAGTTAAATACACTTCCTTTCGTGTGTGATCCCGTCGCAAAGGTGAGCATGCCCATGTCAATATCAATGTCTACAAGCGGCATCCACATAGTGATGGTATTGCGTGTATCAATCGGCCAATAGTATTGATCCTGATGCCATGGCGTGGGACCGCCACCCGGCTCCTTAAATAAGGCCTGGTCGTGATAAATGCGAACGTTCTCTACGCCCAACAAATCAGCGGCAACTTTAGCGAGCCTTTTGGACATCACCATTTTTTTAACGTCGCTGTCATGACGCCACAGGTTCATGATCTGCAAAAACGCTTTGCCATAAGTATCCCTGTCCTGCATCTTTCGTTTCTCAGTATTAAACTTCGTGGCGGCCGATAAGATCACGGGCCTGTATGCATCCACTTCTTTTGAAGACAATAATCCCTTAGTGAGTGCGTGGCCATTCTTTCTAAATTCTGCGATTTGGGTCTCACTAATTTGAAAAGGCTCATCAAGACGAGGTAAGGCAATCTGAGTAGGTTCCACTTTTAATTTTTTTATCGAAGTAAAACAATTTATAGAAGAAACACAAGCTCGTGAGAACAGAGAAATACTATTTGCAGGAAATCAAAAGAATGGTGAAAAGCGAAAAAGTAGATTTTTATCTTTTTCTTAAAAGGAATTAGGAGGAAACCTGAGTACTGATTTTTTAAATAACCTTAAAAAAATTTCCCGCTAGATTATTGCATCAACGCCCACCTGGCTTCAATATCTTTGGAGATGTCAACTATCGTATTCATTGATCTTTTTTCACCATTGTCGGCAAGATAGATCACAGACGAAATGCGACAGGGAAATTTAATGCCAGACTTTCTAATGCCGGTTATCTCAGATTTGGCAATCTGTTTTTCGTTTCTTTCTTTTATGAAATCAATGTAAGCCGGCTCTTTTACGCCAAACAATAAAGAACTCTTCAATTGAAGCAATTCCGTTCTTGAATAACCAAACAATTTGCAAAGCTTTTCATTGAATCTGAAAATACTGCCATCAATATTGCCCATATAAACCGGATGAAAGGAGTTTTCAAAAACTGCATTATAAAGCTCCGAAGTCGTTGGAAAATCTACTTTTTGGCTTAGCTCATTGGAGTGTTCAATACCTGGATTTTGGTCCCGATATGAATAATTAAAATCCTGTGCTGTGTTATGATATAAGTTATCCATGGGTCGGTTTTTTAGAGGTTTTAGATTAGCATTACTACAATAAACAATTACCATGCTAAAGTCATCGCATGAGTATATAAAAATCTTTATGTGTTGGTTGTTAATGAATTGCGTTATCTTTTGAAATAATTTTATTTAAAAATTTTACAGCTTTTTCCATAAAACAACAATAATAAAAACGTTTATGGCGCCTGTTATCGTTTTATCTGCTATTTTTTTAATGATCCTGGTGATTGTTTTTTATAAGAAACAAACGAAGAAAATTACGCTGCCGGCGAATTATAAAATTCTTTTGAATAAGAATGTTTCCTATTACAGATCACTGAACCAAAAGAACAAAATACGCTTCGAAGAAAAGATCAGTGATTTTCTAAGTTATGTTCGGATAGAAGGCGTGGATACAGAAGTTAATGATCTTGACAAATTATTAGTGGCGTCCAGTGCCATTATTCCGATTTTCGGCTTTGAACGATGGACCTATTATAACCTTAATAATGTGCTGCTTTATCCGGACACGTTTAATAAAGATGAGTTTCTTGCCGGTGGTTATGAAAAAAATACTTTGGGAATGGTCGGCAACGGCCCGATGCAGCGCATGATGATCTTATCAAAACCCGCGCTGCATGCAGGATTTACAAATGGGGAACATAAAGAGAATACGGGCATTCATGAATTCGTACATCTCTTAGATAAAGAAGATGGCGATGTGGATGGATTGCCTGAAGTTCTGCTTAATAAAAAATACAATGCGCAATGGCTGGAACTAGTAAACGAAAGTATCAACGAAATTATGGAAGGCCACTCGGACATCAACAGTTATGGCGCTTCCAACAAGGCCGAATTTTTCGCTGTAGCCTCTGAATATTTTTTCAATAACCCAACCCTTTTCAAAACAAATCATCCGGCACTTTACGAGTTGATGTCACAAATGTTTAATCAACATCCCGGCGAAGATTGAGTAGCTTTTTAAAAAAATAATGATGAAATGCGATAAGGAATCAAACTTCCGGTAAAAACAAGAAATCTACATTTTGGCTTTTTAGAGAAAAGCCTTATCCCTTTTTATTGTAAGCTGCCACTACATTGTCAAGCAATTGTATAAACTTATTAATATCCGGATCGTAGCCGTAGCCTTCGGGAGCCAGGCGATTTTCCTTGGCATCAAGGAAAAAATAATAGGGCTGTGTATTGGCATTATAAATAGAAACCTGCATGTCTGCATTTTTATCTCCAAGAGAAGTGATCTTTTTATTCAGCGCTTTAGAGAAATAAATTTCGTTTGGTTGCAAATCAATGTCATGCACATCAACATATAAAGAAGCAATCACAAAATCATTTTTTAGCCGCTTCATCACTTCCGGATCACTCCACACTTTACCTTCCATCAGCCGGCAATTCACGCAATTAATACCCGTAAAATCCAGCATCAAAGGCTTGTGCAATTTTCTGGCGACAGCCAACGCTTCATCATAATCAAAATAAGTGACCATCCCATATTTAGTAACTACATCAGGCTCAAAAATTCTCATTCGTTCATAATATTTTTCCGGATGAGGCAAGTCTGCATCATCTGCGCTTGCGTTCAAATTCACCTGCTTACTTTTTGAAATCGTACCGGATGCAACGCTGAAATCCTGCGTACCCATTGGCGGCACAAAAGCGCTGATACCTTTCAGCGGTGCGCCCCAAAGCCCCGGAACCATATATACTGCAAATGCAAAAGCTGCTATAGCAAAAAATAATCTCGTAACACTCAGGTAAGGAATGTCAAAATCATTCTTCGGCAATTCATCATCATGGTGAAATTTGATTTTACCCAAAAGATATATGCCAAGCAACACAAAAATCACGATCCACAAACTGATGAAGACTTCACGATCCAGGAGGCGCCAGCCTTTTGAGAGATCTGCATTTGACAAAAATTTCAAAGCCAACGCAAGCTCCAAAAATCCGAGTGACACTTTTACTGCATTTAACCAGCCGCCAGCTTTCCCTAATACATTTAATTTACCCGGGAAAAAAGCGAAAAACGCGAAAGGCAATGCAAGTGCAAGCGAAAAGCCGAACATGCCGATAAGCGGTCCCCAATAGCTTCCTCGTGCTGCAATCACCAACAGGTTTCCAATGATCGGTCCGGTGCATGAAAAAGATACCACAACCAATGTAAGCGCCATAAAAAAGATGCCTGCAAAACTTCCGGTGCCGGCTTTGCTATCTGCTTTGTTTGACCATGAACTCGGCAAGCCGATTTCAAAAGCGCCCAAAAATGAAATACCGAAAACAAGGAACAGTACAAAGAATATGAGATTGGCAATCCAGTTGGTCGCGAGATTATTAAGCGCTGTAGGCCCAAAAATAACCGTGATCAAAAAGCCCAGTAAAGTAAAAATAATAATGATGGAAGTTGAATAAGAAATCGCGTTTCTAATTCCTTCAGCCTTGGTTTTACTTCGCTTGGTAAAGAAGCTAACCGTAACAGGAATCATCGAATAAACACATGGCGTAATCAATGCCAGCAAGCCGCCGGCGAAGGCAGTAGCAAATATCCACCAAAGAGATTTGGTAGCTACCGTTCCGCCCGTGTTTACAGCGGAAACTGTGGCTTGATCCGTATTTTTTTCCGGCAACACAAATATCTGGAAGTCATCTTCTTTCGACGGATATTCTCCGTTCTTTTCATACATATAGCTCACACTGCCTTTTACCAGGAAGCTATCCGTTAAAGATGCTTTTACTTTTTGCTGCCACTCTATCGAATCGGTAAAAAAATGTACTTCGCTTTGCAGTTGCTTGTCAATTTCTTTTTGCTCATTTCCTTTTTGCAAAACAGAATCTTTTCTAATATTCTTTAAAGAGGAATCAAAATGAATGGATGAATACATAATATCATCCGGAGATTTTTGCAAAGAAAATAATTTGACGCCAGGTGCGATATTTCCTTTTATTGAAAGCAGCACTTCGCTGTCATTAATGCGATTTGCACTGTAACTAAAACGAACTAAAGAATCCTGTGAGAATGCCTTGCCTACAAACAATAACAGTAGCATTCCGATAAAAACCGGCACAAAAAACTTTGAAAACTTCGTCATTATTAAGGCTTTTTTATTTAAGGGCTACTGTGAATTTTTTTGTTGCGGGAGGCAGGCACTGTTTGTCATTGCAGACCATAAATTCCACAGCTACATCAACCGACGTTTTTACCGGAGCCTTTAATTTTACGACCTGGACGAAATCGATCTTATTTGAAAATTGTTTTACATCCACGCCGAATAAATCCTCATGCCTTTGCTCGAGCTTTCCAATCTCTTTAGTTTTGCCATCAATGACAACCAGTGGATTTTTGGTAAAACTTATTGTAGTCGGAACGGGGCCGCCATCAGGAGTAGTCTGGGAATATACATGCCAGCCCTGGTTAATATTTGCTGTCAAACGAATCTCGTAAGTTTTATCACCAATTTTTTTTGAGGTGGCCGTCCAACTCACAGGACTCTGAATTTGTGCAAAAAGCATATTAGAAATCAATACTAAGAAAGCGGCAGTAAATATTTTTTTCATGTGTTATTTTAGTTTTTACTAAGTCGAAACGAAATCAATGCGTTCAGTAAATGACGTGCAAATTTAATTAAAACTTCCCCTTCGGGCAATTCCGGCGGTCGCTTTGCTCTCTTAACCCTCATAAAAGCGGCTAAATTTTCATTTTGTTAACGAATTGAAATAAACAGATATGCGACCGGAATTTTTTTACCTGAACTTTTGCTTCTTTGTTCCTAAAAAAGCCTCATAAGCTATTTTATAGTTTTTGATGTTATTTAAACCCAATCGTAAGAAAATAAAATGACGAAGATTTGTTATGAATACGATAATTCAAATTTCGGTCTGAAAAAGCGAAAATATAGAATTTGTGGCTTTATTTTCGTGTAATCATACATGTTATATAAAGATGATTCGTTGTAAGATAGTTTCATAAAACGTTCACTTTGACAGTTGCTTTAGAAAATCATCTTTTCGCCGGGTCGAAACTTCAATCTCTGTTCCATCTGCCAAAATAACTGAGCCACCCTTTCCTTTATGGTAGCTCTTTACACAAGCAAGGTTGACAAGGTGAGAATTATGAACTCTAAAAAAATGATATTCGGAAAGCATTTCCTCGAATTCTTTTAACGTTTTTGCAACCAGCAATTTTTTATTTTCTTTTAAATAAAGTGCTGTATAATTAATATGGCTTTCACAACGCATAATATCTGCTACATCAAGAAATTCAAAACCGGTATTGGTGGGAACTATGATCTTTTTAAACCGATCATTTTTCCTTTCTAAGTTAAACAGAAGCGCTTCTAATTTGGAACTGGTAAGCTTTTTTGAAATTTCAGAAAGTTTATTGAGGGCTAGTTCCAAATCGTCTTTATTTATTGGCTTAAGCAGGTAATCCAGCGCACTGAATTTAATTGCCTGGATGGCATACTTTTCAAATGCCGTAGTAAAAATGATTTGAAAATTGATCTCATTTAATTCTCGCAGTAAATCAAATGCAGTTTTATCTCCTATCTGGACATCGAGAAAAACAAGGTCTGGTCCCTCATTTCCCATCAGATTTATTCCTTCTTCTACTGTTGTGGCTGTTCCGCTTAATTCGATTTTATCCGAAAACTCATCGTGCAATAAATTGCTGAGCGATTCAATACAATGTTGTTCATCATCAATAATTATTGAATGGGTCATAAATGAAATTTAAAAACTTAATTCGTAAGGGAGATTAACGCTTACCCGCATTCCTTTTGTCAAATCAAACAGTTCTACAGTTCCATTTGATTTCCTTGTTTTGTTCATAATCTCTATCCTTGCTTTTGTAATTTTCATTCCTAATGAAAGATGCTCCTTCGTGTTTGCTGATGCCTCCACTTTTTTACGGCCCAATCCGTCATCGTCTATAATACATTGCAGCATTTGTCCGCTTCTCGAAATATCAATTCGGATGTTTCCTTTTCCCTCTTTGTTAGCAATTCCATGCCAGATGCTGTTTTCAACAAATGGTTGCAGAATCATAGGCGGCATAAGTGTATTCTCTGTATCTATATCATCAGCAACTTTTATAGAATAGGCAAATTTATCGTCTAGCCGTTTCGATTCAAGTTGCATGTACAATTCGAGCGCCTTAAGTTCTTCCGAAAGAGGGATCGTTTTCTTTTCAGAATTTTCAAGAATCATGCGCATTATTTTAGCGAATTTGTTCAAATATTCAGTGGCAACGCCTGATTCATTCTTTGCGATATAGTTACTAATAGAATTGAGGGAATTAAAAATAAAATGAGGGTTCATTTGAGCCCGAAGCGCTTTTAATTCCGTTTCAGATACCTGAGTCCTGAATTCTGCTGCGTGTTTTTTTTCTTCCGCATCACGCCTGTGTTTATAAAAAACAAAAACTATCACGGATGCAAGAATAAGAATAGATGCCGCCGTGAAAATAAAATTATATTTGGTTGTTTCCTGCCTGATGGCAATCGTAGCAAGCGCCTGCTTTTTTTCATTTGCAGACCTAATCGAATCTTCTTTCTTATCGAATTCAAACTGCATTTCCAGTTTCGTTATTTCCCGCGTTTTATTATCATTTAGTGCACTATCCTTAAAAGCGACAGCTTTTTCAAATGCAAAAAGTGCATTCCGAAAATCGTTTTGTTTTTTATAAGTATCGCCTAAATTGTCCCACGCATATGCTTGTCTCATCACAGAACCCGTTTCACCAGCCATTGTTAGTACCCGCTTTTGGTATCGGATAACGGTTGACATGCGATTTTTGGGAATAATACCGAAGCCCTTTAACATCCTGTCCGGTGCATCTCTGTATATATCGCCAAGTTCACTCAGGCAGAAAGAAATATTCTCTTTCTTTTTCAATTGCTCATAAAGTTTTAAAGCCTCAGACAGGTATGAAAATGCGGGTTGATAATTGTGATAATAATTATAAACGATGCCAATATTGGACAGGTTACTTGCAATTGTTCCTTTATCACCCAGTTTTCTACCCAACGCAAGGGCTTTGTTATAAGATTGTAAAGCCATTGAAGAATCGTCCATATTGTCATACACATTACCCATATTACCATATTCCTGCGCCAGCCCTTTTTCATAATTAATTTGCTCATACACCTGAATCGCCCGTTTATGATATGCCATCGACTTTGGTAAGTCGTTTAAATAAGTATAAGTGATTCCCATGTTTCCATAAACCGTTCCTATACCTAATTTATCTCCCAAAGATTCAAAGATTTCCAACGCCTTCTGCAATGACTCAATCGCCTTAGGATAATCGGATAGATAATTATAGTCAACCCCAATGCTTCTATATATATTGGCGACCCGATGCTGACCTTTTAGTTCGATCATAATTTCCAACGCTCTTTGATGAAACCGCAAAGCTTTTACCTGGTCAGATGCCTGGTAGATAATTCCCATGGTATAAAGGAGGATGGCTGCTTCTGATTTTTGATTTGTCTGTTCATAGATGGGAAGCGCTTTATGATAAAAGATCAATGCCATCGAATCATTTTCCAGGGAATCATAAATTTTTCCAAGGTTATCATAAGCTTTGGCAACCCTGATCGGATATTCCAGTTTTTGTGCAACTGATAAAGCTTCTTCAGCAGGCCCAAGGGCCTTTCGGGTATCTTTTTTGTAATAATCCGCTGCAATTTTATTCAATAAATTCAACTTTATCGTGTCGTTTGCCTGGTGACTTTTCAACTCATTTAATAACGAATCTATGGAATGTTGTGAAAAAGAAGATTGGTAAAACAAAACGAAACAAATAAGTAAAATCGTTTTCATACACCATGGTTTGATAAAAAGTTCTGATGACTAATAGCGAGGAACCTGAATACAAAATACCGGATTTCCGGAGGGGGCGATTACAGGGAAACAATTGGATTTAAAAAAGGAGGTATTGGAGTTAGATCGAAGGAACCTTTTTGATTTGCCTAAGTTAATTAAAAAATCGTTTCGAAATCAAAAAATAAATGATACCCCGCGCATAATAAACAGGATCCGGCAGATAATAAATACCTGTTTTCTACGGGCCTGATTTATTTTAAGTTTATCATGTTTCCTGCAAGAGAGTTAAGAAACTTCCATGAAAAATCTTTTTTAATTCCCCGGAATATTTTCCGGCTACTGATTCTAATTCCTAAAGAATACCACCCCGCTGCCTCCTTTTAATTTAGTGTCACGCACCTTTTATTCATGGATCTATTTAATAATATCTAAAACAACCAAAATGAAAACGAAAAAATTACTCTCTATCGTGGCAGTTTTTGCCGTTACCTTTATTTCCCAAAATGCCCAGGCCAAAATCTGGCGTGTGAATAATACCTCTAATTATAAACAAGGAACAACATTATATGGAGATAACCTGGGAGGCACTTCTTCAAATCCTGTATTTGCACAGCTTACGGATGCAAATACTTCAAATTTGGTTGATGTAAATGGTATTGATACGCTACACGTTGAGGGCACTAACATAGTTTACAATGCAGTTACATTCAACAGAAAATTGATTGTTATTGGAACCGGATATTTTCTAAATGAGAATCCGAATGTTTCGAATACTGTTTCAGAAGCTGAAGTACAAAATGTTAACTTTAGTGCAGGATCTGAAGGTTCACAATTAATAGGACTGCATGTAGGAAGCACTGGTTTTGGAATAGCAATTAATGTCAGTAATATTCTGATTAAGCGTTGCAGAATAGATTATAGTATCAGTGTTTACAATAATATCTCAGATATATTTGTTTTACAAAACTATTTTACAAATATTAACAATGACAATAATAGTGCAATACTCAGTAACGGTTTTGGATTTCCTACCAACTTTATATTTGATAATAATATTTGCAGAAAGGTCTTATGGTTTGCCACGTCTGTTACTAATGTTTACAATGCTGAAGAATGTAATAATAATGTATTTGATTGCCCCGCTATTTCGGGTCAGCCATCTATATTAATGAATGTAAGTTCTTTCAAAAACAATATTTTGAAAACATCTTCTGCAACAGTTAATATCAATGTTAAGGTTGCGAGTTCGAATGTATCTTACAATACCAGTGCTTCCCCAACTAACCAGTTTGGAACTACCAATAATAATATGGTGATTACCGATATGTCAACTTTATTTGTAGATCCCGCTACTAATACTACTGACGGCCGTTACCAGCTAAAGCCAGGCTCTGCTGCTGGTGCGGATGGTACCGATCGTGGCGCTTTTGGAGGCCTTGCAGTTACCAATCATTATACGCTTTCAGGGCTGGCAGCCATACCTGTTATCTACAACATAAATACTTCGGGTGTATCCGGATCCGGGGGTTTAAATGTATCTATTAAGGCAAGAACCATTAAATAAAATAACTATGAAAACAATTCTTGCAATGCTGTTTTCAACAGCAACGCTCTGGGCCGCGGCGCAGGACACGAGCGTTATTAAGATGGAATATTTCATAGATACGGATCCTGGGGTTGGCCAGGCTACTTCAATGAGTATACCTGCATCTGCTAATGTCACTTTTCCTTTTATTGTAAATCTTACCGGATATGCGATAGGTTATCACAAATTGTATATCCGCACCAGGGATAACCTTGGCAAATGGAGTCTCACAGCAAAAAGAAATATAGAAGTGCTTGCTCCACAAACGAAAAATAACGTGGTGAGCGGTGAATATTTTATTGACCAGGATCCTGGCTTTGGAGCAGGAACCGCTATCAATGTTTCCGCTCGCGATACTATGGTTCTTCAAAACTTTAATGCCGCCGTCACCGGCCTGGCAGAAGGATTTCACAAATTGTATGGCAGGTTCAGAGACACGTATGGCAACTGGAGCCAGACTTTCAGAAGAAATATTGAGGTGATAAAAGATGAAAATAACAAAGTAATTAATGGGGAATATTTTTTCAAAACTGACAATGGATTTGGCAATTGTTCACCGGTCGTTTTTGCAACTCCTTCTGCCGATGGAACCTTCACTTTCACTATTCCTGCCGCCCAGGTTCCGCCTAATGCTGATACGCTCTTTGTAAGAGTAAGAGATGACATTGAAAGCCGGTGGTCATTAACCAGGTTTACAATTGTGAATACCGCTTTGCCTCTTACGTTGCTTAATTTTACAGCAGTTAAACAATTGGATATAGTTAAGCTAAACTGGCAAACTACCAATGAAATAAATACCGCCGTCTTTAATATTCAACGAAGCAGCGATGCTATTCATTTCAGCAATGTGGGTGTCGTAAATGCGAGGAATCAAAAAGGCGTGAACGATTATTTTTACGATGACAATATCGCCGGCATTTCCGCAGCTAAATTATATTACCGGTTGCAGGAAGTGGATATTGACGCGCGGATGACCTATAGCGATGTAGTCACTATCATTCCGGATGAAACAACAGCGGGCTACGCCATTTACCCAAATCCGGCGCAGGGTTATTTCAACATCAATGCATCCAAACCGGAAGATCTGAAAGGCGCTGAAATATCAATCACCGATTTGTCAGGTCATGCGGTTTTGCAACAAACCTTAATGCCATCGGCATCTCAAAAGATCTCCATTGCGTCGTTATCAAAAGGAATGTATATTATCAAAATAGTGAAAACAACAGGTATGGTTGTACGCAAATTATTAAAAGAGTAAACTACAGTATTAAATATTCTTTCCAGGGGGTTATTGCGCTATCCGGGTTCGCCCGGTGGCGTATTCCCCAATGGAAAAATGACATCGGGTTTTAGGCACTTCATTTTTTATGCTTCTTAATAAAGACAGTTTCAATTTTTTTAATGCAGAATCACTGCTACAGCAGGGCATGTTTTCCGGAATTATTTTATTGTACCTGGTATTAATGCTATTCAACATTGTTCAGCAATCTTTCAAAGCAGCCGGCACCAACGATGCGCTTAGCGGGTATCTTTCACCGTTGGTAATTTGCGTGGGATTTTATATCGGTGCTAAAATAGCCATGGGCTTTTTCGGTCCATCCGGCTATTCGCCCTATGGATATTAAAAAAGAAAGCGTACTTCGGCATTCAGACAAGTCTAATAAAAATAGCGGATAGAGATAAGCCAAAATGTAGTCCTTCTCATTTTCGTTTAATCATGCTTGTTAGTTAAGGGAGCCTTTGCCTGACAGGCTATGAAAAATAGCCTATCAATACTTTTTCAGGATCCTGACGAACAGGTCAGCAATCATAGAAAAGCCTTTGTCAGATGGATGCAGGCCATCATAAGTTACATTCATAGCCTCCGGCGGATAAGGGTATTCATCAGTTTCCGGATTAAACGGAATGTCCACAGATGCCGGGTATATATAATTTTTATAAAGACCTGTTTTCGGATCTTTAATCCTTTTAAATTTTACGAGGTCCTTCAGTCCCATTCCTTTGGCGTTGTAAAGATCTATCACATCCAAATGCTCATAAGTCGCAATCGCTTTAACAGCCGCTGCAAATGAAGCTAATGACTGGCCGTTTTTTTCTTTATAAGATCCCCATGCATTGTTTTTCATATCGTTTATGTAAACAAAATCAACGCGCTGCATGGGCGTCACCAAAATGATTTTTGCGTCTTTATTAAGACTACGAAGTTTATTGATAATAATACGGAAACTTCCGTACACGGTATTGTTTCCGGTATTGTTCTGATAGTCTGTAAAATCTCCAACCGGCCGTCCCTGCCACCAATCATTGGTTCCTAAAAACACGGAATATATGTCTGCTTTTACGAGGCCAAGGTTATCAATTTCCTGAGCGATACCACCGGAAGTCCAGCCGTTATGGCCCTGGTTGATATAATTTACATAAGGTAATTTTTCAACAACATCGGTCATATAGCCTTTCGTAACGCGATTTCCCGTTTCATCCGTATGATCGTTTAAATAAGTGATAGAATCACCAATTGCGACCCAGGTAATTTTTTTGGGAATAAATGAATAGGCTATCGCCGCGACAGCAATCAATAGTAATATTTTTTTCATCGATTATGATTGTTTACTTCCGGAAAGTTATCAGAAACACCCAACTATGAAGATTGAGAAGAAGTCAAAGCGTTAAAGCAACCGTCACCATTATTATAAAAAGAATACCACTTTTTTTGTTCCGCATCAAAATACTCAAGAGCCTCTTTACCTATTTCAAGTTTGTAATCAAAAACAGGATAGCCGGGTGCAAAATAACCCGGATAGAAAAAAGTCAGGTTTTGCTTCTTACAAAAAAGCATTTTTTCATAGATCATATATTTACCCAAACTAAACTTTTTATAACGGGGATCATAAACCGAAAAAATACCCGCAGCGCTGTTACTTCCAAGATCGAAGCAACCGGATCCGATCAATGCAGTATCGTCATAGATTTCTATCATCCAGGTGTTGTAAACGTTAAGATCACTTTTGCCATACAGGAGTGAATGGAGAGATTGCGCGCCTTCAAATGATATGCTTTCTTTATAAGAATTATATAGCTGCTCGTGTTCGGCAGTTACAATTGCCCGTTTTATTTCGGTTCTGAAGTGGCCATTTTTTGTAAATAACTTTTTATAATTCTTATCAGCGGTAAAATCATCCAGGTTCACACGTAGCCAAATGGCATCATATTCCTGGCCATCAAAATACAGATAGTTGGTGGTAAATATTGTCTGCTGGATCCTGAACCAGCCCAGTGAAAGAAAGCCATCTAACTGTGCGGGTTCGATGTTGGCGAGGTTAATTAATTGTGGATTCAAGATATAGTTTTGATCCAATAAATATAATGGAACTTTTTTAATTTCATTCAGGCGCTCACATATCTGAATTTTTTGATTCTATAAAAATGTGCCGTTTAAAATATTAGTGTTTTAAGCCGGGTATCGGGCGGCAAAACGCATGCACCACAGCGCTTTCCATTATTTTGCTTTTAAAAATCCTAATAAACCGAGCCAGTCACCGAATCTCTCTATCCAGGTGTCGGTGGGAATGTTTTGTTTGCTCATACCAAAACCATGACTGCCTTGTTGGTAGATGTGAATTTCCGCAGGCTTCTTTGCTGCAAGCCATTTCGAATATAAATCAATGCTGTGTGGAGCAAGGCCCAAATTATCATCCGTAGCCGCGGCGACAAATAAAGGTGGCGCGTCTTGAGGAACTACACCTTGTAATGAAGGAGGCATGAAAGCATAAATCGGAGCCACAAAATCCGGCCGGTTTGCAGGCGTATAACTAAATGCGGTTGATGCAGTAACCGTACCTCCTGCGGAGAATCCCATAATGCCAATTTGGTGAGGATTAATTCCATATTCTGCCGCATGCGTCCTCACGTATGCGATCGCTGCTCTGCCGTCCGCGATGCAAAGGGGAATTATTGGATTGATCTTTTCTACAAAATCACTTTTCTTCATATTGTCACCCAGCTCCTTCCCGGGATTATCCGTCATGCTTTGTCCGAGCCTGTATTTTAATAGAAATACCGTAACGCCTTTTTGATTAAGCCAATGAGCAACGTCCGTACCTTCTTTTTTTTCCACCTGGATAAAAAAACCGCCGCCGGGGCAAACAATAACTGCGGTTCCTGTTGCTGTGGAAGGATCGGCGGGATACACCGTTAGCGTTGGGTGGGACACATTATAGATAAGCGCATCGCTGGTTCCCGGTTTATATACCTTTTCGTTGTAAGTCCAATTTTCGGAGCCGGGCGCTGAGCCGTTATATAATTGAATTACTTTTTGCTGGGCATGTGCTGCGGCAGTCAACACAAGGAAAGAAACGACCATTAATATTTTGTTCATATTTAGTTTTTTATAAAAGTAATTTTTTAGCAACAGTGTTGCGCAAATTATTTTACTGATATTTCAAGCTTCGAAACAAGTCGTTCCTGGATTAAACCGCTGTCCAATAGCGTCTTGCTTGTTGGAACAATTCCTTCTGCTATCATAGTACCTTATTATGGCATTGAAAACAGTTGGCCCAAATCTGTATTTTGGAAAAGAAGAGGATTGATACAGGAAACTTATTGCATGTGAACAAATTGGTAATTCGGTGATACGTCCTCAGTACTTAAAATGTAGTTTTTCGTGATTTTGAAATTAATTTTTTTCTCGTAATATCTAAACAATATATTTTATTAAGGGATTAAACATTCCTTTTGACCGCTCATATATTTTTGCCTTTTTGATTTTTTATGGTGCTTATCTTTAATGCATGATCACTTTCATCGTCTGGATCCTGCTGTTTATCTTTTGTTGGCCTTTGGCTATTTTAGCTTTGGTGTTATACCCAATTGTTTGGTTGATAATGTTGCCGTTCAGGCTGCTCGGTATTGCGGTAGACGGAGTATTCGGTCTTTTAAAATCAATCATCATGCTGCCGGCAAGATTGATAAGAAAGAAAAAGGACCTGCATAGCGGCCAGACGAATTATAAATTATTTTTTTCTTCCTCTTCGAAAAATTGTTGCGCCGTGCCTAACCGGGCATGCTCCTTCAACTGATTTATGATGTCCGCTGCCCGGTTGCCGTGATGATTTATTTTTTCAAGATTGCTCATTAAATCCTGGGCAACTTGTTTTTTATCTTCCTCATCTCCGGAAGAGATTATTTCCTGCACCATATCTTTAGAAACATCTGAAAAGTTATTTACGAAATTCAGGGGATTTTGTATTTCATGCGCCATGCGTTTTGCCATCACGCCAAATGCCGCCAACTTTTCTGATTGTACCAGTTGTTGCTGCGTGTTTTTTAAATTTTCATAAGCTGCCTCCAGCTTTATGTTCGCTTTTTGCTTATAACGGTATCGGTTAATGAACGCCACAAGAAGCAACAGCAATACAATACTTCCTGCAATAATCGAGTTGCGGATATTGCGTTGATTGATGTCTTTCTCCTCCTGCATTGCCCGCGCTGCCGCTTCTTTTTTATCAAACGCATATTGCATCGCGGTTTCGGTAAGCCTTTTATTTTTTTCTATATTAAATATGGAATCTTTAAAAAGAGTAAAATTTTTGTAGCTCGCCAATGCGCTACCGTTATCACCAAGCAACATTTGTATTTCACTCAATTGCTTATAGCATGAAGACAAAGTGTTTAAATCACCGATTTCTTTACTGATCTGTATAGCACTGTCAGTATATACTTTTGCCTTTTGCAATATGACAGTCTTGCCTTTAGATGTATCTCTTGCAAGCTCCAGGTAGATGTTTCCGATGTTGCCAAGACTGGCAGCCGTTTCAATTTTTACGCCTAATTCTTCACTTATTGCCAGCGACTGTAAATGATATTCCAGCGCTTTCTTGTAATTTTCTTGTTCGGTATAAATAACCCCAATATTGCCGAGATCTCTTGCTATTCCATTTTTATCGCCTAATTCCCGGTACAACCGAAGTGATTTGAAATTGTATTCGAGTGCTTTTTCATGATTGTTTAAATTGCGGTACAGCTCGCCAATGTCGCCAAGGTTGGCAGCTATACCACCTTTATTTCCCATTTCCTCATCAATTATGTTTGCTTTCGAAATATAGGTAAGCGCTTTTTGATACTCTTTTTGACTGTTATAAACAATCCCGATATTACATAACGTAACTGCTATATCCGGTTTGTTGCCGATCTCCTCGTTAATGCGCAACGCATCGAAATAACATTTTAAAGCATCCGGATATTCAGACTGATACCAATGAATCACCCCAATATCGCTAAGCATCCTCGCGGTTCCGGTTTTATCTCCAATTTGCTGGAACTGTTCTAATGCCTGCAACGAATATTTTAATGCCGTGGCATAGTCAGATTTTCCAAAGCCGTAATTGCCTGCTATGGTTCTATACGCATTGGCTATCCCTTTTTTCCACGTCAATTTTTCAGCAAGCGCTAATGCCTCTTTTCCATAACGCAGACCGTCATCAGGATTGATGGAATAATACGTATGGCTCAGGTCAATCAGCAGTTTTACTTTATTGGTGTCTTCAACAGATTTGGGCACATCGCCGAGTAAAGAATCAATGCGATCTTGCCCCTGCCGCTGGGCCACAGATGAATGCAGCATAGATAAAGTGATAATAAGAAACAGGAAAAATTTTTCCATTTTTGGCACCCGTTTTTGGCTATTCTAAATTAATCAATAGTTGATAAATTTTATTATTTTAAAAATGAGATGGAATTTTTTTTAATCCGGAAATTCATGAATTAATCTCAATGCTTCCCCTCCAGCTGTTGGCATTCGCGCCAATAGCCAACTCGCCGCTATAGCTCTCTATCAAGGTACAAGCAAAACCGCATCACTGCGGCTTTGTTGTTATTTTAAAATCCGGATAATCTACTTTTTCGCTTATGAGGCTGTAAAATAAATTCATACTTCTTTGCTGGTTGATGATTGCTTGGCTGCAAAACCTTCCGCACGACCGAGCAACACGAAAGAAATAAGCTGTTGGAGGGACTACAACAGCAGCAGGGATAATCTTCTTTTAAAAGTGTCGCTTAAGTCAGGCGTCTATGATGTCAAACGTGACAACAAATTCGTTTGGCCTATTTCTTAAACTTCGAATGCTTCAGCATATTCTCAATTTCATTTTTCGTTTCCGCATTCATGTAGAGATAAGTAATTCCAAAGTCGAAACCCTTATAAAGCTTTGACAAAATAACCATAGTGAATAATTCCTTCTGTCTGATGATAATTGACAATTGAAACTTCCTGAAGACAAGTCCGTCAACAGACATCTTAGTAGATGAAGTGTCTATTATTGCATCAGACAATTTCTTTAAAAAGGTATTATAAATTACTTTGTTTACAACCCCGCCTAAGGAATCATAATCCCCTTCTGTAGCCCGATCAAATTTCCTTATAGTTGAATTAAAATATTCGAACCGCCCTTTGTAAGCGCTCACGAGCGTTATAAGGTCTGACAAATCCCCCACTTCAATATCGTTCGCCTTTTCCATAAACTGAACACCTCTGTCTTGCATTTCCACATTTTTTGCGGAATCATTTAACTTAAAGTCGCCGGGCATAGTCAATTCCCAGTTTACACTTTCAAAATAAAACATTCTCGTCGCATCCTGGGAATACAATTCATTAAAAGGAAGGCAAATCAACAACGCAATTAATAGTCTCATAAAGTTAGTTAATGGTAGGTAATGCAGGTTTCAGAGTAAAGATAAGCGTGCACTCTAATTTAGCACGATTTTTCACTAAAGTTGAATCAATTCGAATATAAAATATCAAAATTAAATTTTAAAGAGCTTTCTTAAACCTTTATTTATTTCTTCATTTTCTTACCATAGACTTTCATAATATCGGGAACTTCATCGCGGGTAATAATTAATTCGTGATCATATAACTTCTTTAGATAAACAGTATCTACATTACGCAGGTGCTGCGTATGCCATTCCATCCACCACGACCACATGACGCCATCCTTCAAACATTTATCAGGATCGGGAGGTGTACCACATTCATGATAAGCAATAGGAACGCGGGTACCCGTAATGTCTTTCACCGCTTTATACATATACGGCATCGAACTATCACCTTTGTCGTAAGTGTCTGCGCCCGCAATGTCAACATATTTGTCGCCCGGATACCAGGCACTATCCGGCTCGCCCGTATAGCACAATACCCAAATCAGATTGTTTAATTTTCTATCTTTTACAAAATAATCATACATCGTTATCCACAGGCGCTTAAAGTTGTCAGGGCCTTGTTTACCCCACCAGAACCAGTTGCCATTCAGCTCATGGAAAGGGCGCCATACGACAGGCACGTTTGCCTTTTGCAGCCTTTCCAAAAGATCTGCTTTTGTTTTTAATTCCGTCCAAAACGAATCATATTCTGCTGTCCCTTTTTGAAAACATTTCGTTATATCGATTTCCTTTTTACTGTTGGGATAACCTTCGCCAATGCCCGGTGCGCCCCAGTGCCACATGATCGTAGGGATGCCGCCATCTCTCCACCATTGAATAGCGCCCTTCACTACAGAATCATTCAATGATGCCTGGATAAAATCGAAGCCCTTAATCGCCGGATACTTACCTGTTATTTTATGGATGTAATTAATTTCATCAAAACCCCAGCCCGAGAACATTTGCCCCGACAATGTTTTTTTACCAAACATATCATTGATATAAGCATACAACGCCCTGGCCTCTTTGGTGGCTTTTGCATCTGATAGCGGATGCTGCTGTTGGGCGGATATGGTAAGCGACCATCCTGACACCACGCAAACGATCAGTAATCTATAAATAATTTTCTTTTTCATTATGGCAAATTATCAATTCTTTTTGAAAGCAGTGTCTGCACTGTTGCGATGCTTGTTGCTCCTTTTATGATTACTTATCAGATTCCGGTTTTTTACGAAGGGCTGTGCTCCTTGTTAATATTATT
Source organism: uncultured Chitinophagaceae bacterium (assembly GCA_963706775.1). Classification (GTDB taxonomy): domain Bacteria; phylum Bacteroidota; class Bacteroidia; order Chitinophagales; family Chitinophagaceae; genus Ginsengibacter. Next base: position 8,615 of record CAVPNF010000009.1, on the reverse strand, counting down.
CCGCCCTTTCAGGGCTTTGGCACATCTCACATCAGCCGAAGGGCTGCACCCATCTTTAACATATGTCGCCCTTACAGGGCCTTTCGGCCTATCTAACATTGGCGATTTTGAATTTCGATTCATTAGTTTCGGATAGGCCTGAAAGGGCGAGATATGCCAACATAGGGCGACGCCCGATGACTATAAGCCCCACGATCATATTCTTTTACGATGGCTGCACTCTTCGTGAATAAAGAAGGCTGAAAAGTCCGTAGGTCAGACTATACCGGTGGCATTAACTTTCAAAAGGAAACTGGCTTGGGCAAAAAATTACATGGAGGCTTTATCAATGGGGGTACCGGCAATGTATAATCGAAATGGTTCCCAATACATTTTATGCCAGCCTTTATCAAGGTCATCAGCAGCGCTATCAGGAACGTTAGCATGCACCGCATGAAGTAATGTATCTGCTCGCTGCGGTTCCAAATAAATTATAAATGTTGAATCAACGCTAGCTTCCGGCCAGCTTTGAGCCCGCCAGCTTTGTACAATCAGCTTACCCGGTATCAGCTGCAGATTTTTCCCTGTTATGTATCCGTTGTGAGCTGAATATTCCGCTCCTTCTTCGGGTGAAATACTCGCAGGAGCGCCTGTTGCTTTTGAATGCTTTTTGCTCTCCATGTAAATATCATAAATGGCTTTTGGCGTAGTGCCTTTGAACACCACATCCTGAATAATTGTTTTTGACATAATAGTATTTTAATTTGTTGAACAAGCTAAAACTGGTTTTACAAAGCTATTATACTTTATCACCACAGTTTAAAGAAATTACTAAAACCAAAAGGCGGCTCTTTTGGGGTAGTGTACCTCCCGCCTCAGGGCTTCCAGCACTTCTAACATTTGCGATCCAGAATCCCGACAGATCATCTTCGCCCAGCCCTGAAAGGGCGTTATTCGCGTTAATATATGCCGCCCTTTCAGGCTTTCAGCACGCTAACATTAGCGATCCGGAATTCGCCAAAATAAATGAGAAATGAAGCGATTTATGCCGTCAGTTATGGGCTATAAATAAAGACGATTTATTTTGATTAATTATCACATTTGAAAGACTTGGCTTAAAAAGTCTGGATATAGCGCTCCTTCCGTAGGCGCCGATAACAACCATTGCGTTTTCAGCATGCTCATCAAGAAATTCGATTAGCTTTTTTTCTTTATTTCCTGAAAGCAAGACAGTTGTCACGTTGGTGAATTTCTCCAAAATAGATTTTGAAAGTAGCTTGTTTTCTTTTCCTTCATTGATGGTAACGATAAAACTTTTCTCCTTGCAACGCTTTGGGAAAAGATTACAGTATGATTCAATTGCGTGGGAGGCATCAGCAGTGCCGTCATACAGCAGCACATTTGTTTTTATTTGAGTTGCATTATCTGATACTAAACAAACCGGGCATTTTGCCCCGGCAAGAACATCGCTAAGCGCATATTTTTTAAAGTCTTCATTCGAATCAGTTATAACAATATCCGCGTTAGCGGTGAAAGCGATCATCTCTTTGAACGAAACATTTTTTTCAAAAGAACAAGCCACGTTTTCATCGTTGCAAAGATTCGTAAACAGATCTATGATTTTTGCCTCCAGCATTTTATTCTCAGCTTTTTCTTCCTTTGGCGAATAATCTTTTTGTACAGTTGTAATATCGCTGGGAAAAGGATAACCGGCTACTTCATCTTTTAAAATTAAAACATGCAAACCGGAAAGATTTTCTTTTGCAAGAGCCATTGCAAACGTTGAAATATGCCACGGAGCACTTATACCATTAAAGAGAACGAGAATCTTTTTCATGATGTTTAGGTTGGAATACAATTTAAATCTTTATTGGATGCTTATTTGAGGATATTTTAAAAATTAATGATTTTATAATAATCCAAAAACGCTGTTAATACTTTGCGGCTGTTTAGGATATAGTTATTGGCGTTGCTGTTTCAGGTGAGACAAGAGTTGCTTTGCCTGACAACCACAACTGCCCTCATGAATACTACAGACAACAGATTGTTTTGATTTTCCCGTTTCTTTTCCCAAGACAAATTTCTCCCATTGTCCTTTGTTTTTGAGCATCTCTTCTTTCCAGATAAAATGATAAAAAGCTAAAAAATGGCTTATCTCAAAATTAATTTTCAATAAAGAAAGAATCTATTTCAAGCACTGCGCATTTACATAAATCAGGTAATCAGAAAGCCAACCTTTGTCTCCTGAAATTAAATAAACTTCTAAGGAAAAGTTTCACCTTTTAATAGACTGAAACTACCATTTACTAAATACTTCCCCTGGCCGGGCCAATAACCTTTAATTTTGCCATTTACGATATTTCGTGTGAATGAATGAAGTTTCATCCGAGGAGTAACTGACCCCCTATTTCTCAATTTTAGAAGATGCATTAATCTAATTCTAAATCATCCGGCATGAATGAACATTCGTTTTTAGCCCAACTGGCGCAAATTACCGGTGAATTTGTTGCAGCCAACAATTTATCAAAGCAACAACTCCAGGAGTTTCAAAGCAGCGTTGCCACAGGGCTTTTAAAGGACCAGCCAGCAGAAACATTGCAGCAAAATTTTCAATTTCAAAATACGGAGGCTTGTACCACCGCTCATTTAAATCCTGATGACCTTCAATCGCTGAATGAAGTTTTATTTCAATATAAAAAGTGAAGCGGCAATTATCATCGATGCATGGGCGTGCCCTGCGCGGTACCTGATGTAAACAGTCCGCTTGAAGCAAGTGGCAAAGGAGGCATAATCGTGCAGACTGAAAAAGGATTGCAGGCATCGGTGCAGGGATTAAAAGATGTGAAATTTGGCACCGCTGGCCTGGGTTTCCGTGTGGCCAAAACATTGTAAAGAAAACTTTTCGCAATAGATAAAACTTTATCTGGCGTAGTAAAAAGCATTTATAAAATTATACCACTATGTATCATACAAAGGTTTTCTCCGTTACTTTCTTGCTTACGCTGATAACAATAGCATTCATTGCCTGTTTGTCAAATGACAAGAAAAAAACCGTAAAAGCGGCTTCTGCCGCAACCGTATCGAAAAAACCTTCCGACGACGACAGTTTTCATGGTCGCCCACTTTCGAATATAGTATTTGAGCGCACTGCTCAGAGAGTAAAGCAGGGCGAGTATTTAACTAATAGCATACTGATGTGTTTTACCTGTCATTCTCCGCGTAATTGGGATGCTCCCGGCGCTCCACCTTTTGAAGAAAAGAAAGGAAGTGGCGGAACAGTTTTGCAGCATGACAGCGCGAATTTTATCATAGCGCCAAATATTACGCCCGATAAGGAAACGGGAGCGGGTACGTGGACGGATGATATGCTTGCGCGTGCGATCCGTGAAGGCGTAGGCCACGACGGCAGGGCACTCAACTGGCAAATGCAATATTCTTTTTACCGAAATCTTTCCGATGAGGATCTGGCATCAGTTATTGTTTACCTGAGATCTTTGCCACCTGTTCATCACATCGTTCAGCCCTCTAAAATGACCGATGCTGACAGATCTGATATTGAAAAAAATCTCAGACCTCTTACCAAACCGGTTCCGACGCCCGACGTTTCCAGTCCGGAAAAACGTGGTTGGTACCTGGTAAGCCTTGGAGAGTGTGTGGGATGTCATTCGGCAGGTACTGATTACATGCCAGGAATTTTTGGAGGAGGGAATCCTACGCATCGCTTTGAGCGCACAGCCTTTAGCGCAAACATCACCACCGACATTTCAGGTATTTCTTACGGTGAGCAAAGTTTTATTTCGGTGATGCGCACAGGCAAAAGCGGTACACTAAGTCCGATAATGCCCTGGGCCGCTTTCAAAAATATGACTGATGAAGATCTGAAAGCCATCTATGCCTTTTTGCGGACTCTTCCCCCGGCGAATCATTATGTAAACAACCGCGAGCCATTTACACATTGCGCAATATGTGGGCAAATCCATGGACTTGGCGATTTAAATAAACGCGTAAAACCGGCCGGCATCAAGATGAATCCGCGCTTATTAGATCAATATACCGGCACTTATTTCAATAAAACAGGAGAAGGTTTTGGAAACACGTATATAATTTTTAAGAAAAAAAACAAGCTGTTTGGCAAGACATGGGATAAAGGACCCGAGGTAGAATTGATTCCGCAATCAGAACTCCGCTTTCTTACTCCCGGATGGCCGATGCCAATCAACTTTATTAAAGATGAAAATGGACACATTACTAAACTGAAAGAAGAAACCAACTATGGTACCTTGTATGAAAGGGATAACAAACTCGTGGCATCTAAGAAGTAAGGTTTCTTTTAACCTCTTATTACTATATTCATTTCCTTTCAATTAAAAACACAGGTGGGACGGGCCTTTGAACTTTTCTCATGCGCAGTCTCCTGACCTGTGCATGAGCGTTACTTAGCATTCATTTAATAAAGACCAGCCGGATATATCATAACACAATCTTCAATTTAATCTTACTAATTCTAATAAGCCTTTCCCTTCTTCAGTATATTAATCAAGGGCACTACGACGCTTCCCTCTGGTTGTACATTTCTATTGTGTTAAGCAAAATAGGATGATTCTCATGTTGCCAGAATTGAAAACGAAAATTACTTTTCATCCTTGGCCATTTTTTTCAAATAAGTGGAGCATCCATGCCTGAATGGTTCAGACGGGCAGGCATTCCTTTCTGCTCTCCTGTGGATTGTTTATAATGGCATTTATTATTTTCATTGCTGTAAAACTTTTGATATTTTTTATTACCATAGAAGGATTTACATTGTTGATGAACGAACAAATCAAATGAAAATCCTGCCCGTCCCGGTAAGGCGGGGATTGGGCATTAGTACCCAGGCATCTAATTCCAAGCTCTAATTCTTTTGACAAAACCTACAACTGTCTAAAGGAATAAGCCGGTAAATTTCTTCCGTTCTTAAAGTTTACACCTCAGGTTAATCATCAAATTGCGTGGTTCGCCGGGCCATTTGCTCACATTGTTGTAAGCGCCGGCCCAATAAATTTTATTGGTAATGTTTTCTATCCTTGCAGCAAGCGTAAATTTTTTATAACTGTATTGTATAGCGGCATTGATGATGATATAACCAGGCAAGGTAATTCCGGGATCAAAAGTGTTCCTAACGCTAGCCTGTGAATGGCCTGCGGAAACTGAGAACCCTTTCAGCTACATCTTTTGTAAAAGTATATTTTATCCAGCTACCGCCAGAGTTGAGCGGGGCATTTTCCAAAGGCATTTTAATCTGCAACGGCAAGGTACTTTTGGTAATTTTTGCATCGCAATACGAGTATGAAATGCTGAGGCTGAGGTTGGAGGCAATGTTTCCGCTGGTTTCTATTTCCACGCCGCGCGACCTCGATTGGCCTTGCTGAATAAAAAGATCAGGGTTGGAAATATTATTTGCACTAACGGCAACATTTTGCACCGTCAATTGATAAATCGAAAAGGTGGCGAAAAGTTTTTCGGAGAAAAAATTCCCTTTCATCCCTCCTTCAAAAAGGCTGCTAATTTGGGGCTTGATGGCAGCGCTGAAAATTTGCCTATTGCCTGAAGGTTCAAAAGGGTCGAAACCCTTGTTGTATGTGGCATACGCGTGGATATTGCCACTGATTGCAAAAACAATCCCGATGCGTGGCAAAAAGACATTTTGATGAATGCCTTCACCCAAATTCTGCCCATCGCCTTTATAAAATTCTTCACGTAAGCCAAAAAGTAGTTTCCAGCGGTTCAAACTTACCTGGTTCTGAAGATAAACCCCTTGTGTGTGGTAAACGCTTTCATCAACATCGGTTTCATCAGAATTATAGCCAGATAATTGGTATAGGCTTACAGGCCTTGTAAAGTAAACGGGATTTAGCAGGCTAAAAGTCGCTACTATTCCACTGCCTGCACCAAACCGGCCGGGAAGTTCATAATAGCTTTGATTCAATTTTACTTTGCTTTGAATGTAATCGAATGCCCGCTACCAATTCATGATTGAGCCTTCCCGTTTGGAAGCGGTAAGTAAAATAATTGGAAATTGTATTGGTAACAGTAAGGTATTTCCAGCGGGTATAATATAAACTAACCGAATCAGGCGTTATATAATTATTCAATCCATGATTAGCAACATTTTGTTGAGTTATATAATTCAGGAACCCTGTATTAAAACTTAGGTGCCCATTTATTTTGTATGAAAAAGAAAATATAGAAGCAATATCTGTTTCGCGCAAATAATCCCCCGGCTGGCTCAATGATAATTTAATGGGAGTTGACAACAAATGGCGATTGTTTAAATTTCGGGTTGCCCCCTGTCGGGTACAGTATTGATATGCGATAAAGAAAAATCAAAGTTGAAAGATATTTTTTCATTGGGGACAAAAGATAATGATGGCGCTGCCTGGTAAGATGCTGAGGAAACCCCATTGCGGAAAGATTGTGTATGATCATATCCCGCATTGATTCTGTAAAGCCATGTTTTTTGCTTATTAAGCGGCCCGGTATTATCACCCAAAAACCTGAAATCGTGCCAGGTGCCCCCATAAATACCTATTTCAGATTCATTGTTTTTAAGGGGCTTTTTGGTAACTAAATTAATCGTGCCGCCGGGGTCGCAGTTTCCGTATAAGGTGGCAGTAGGCCCTTTTATAATTTCAACCCTTTCTATATTTACCAGCATCGAATTGGTGTAGGTGGTATTGTAGCCACGCAAACCATTAATATCCCTGGAGTTTTCAGCGCGAAACCCCCTAATGGTATATTCATCATATCCTAATATTGATTAACGCCTGAACTCCTTATCTACCACTTCTTTAAGGTTGATGGCCATTTTATCCATAATCAGTTCTTTGGTAACCGTAGCAATAGATTGCGGAATATTGATTAAGGGAGTTTGTGTTTTATTATCGAAAAAAGAATAATCGCTTTTATACGAGCGTGCGGCCCTTCCGGTTATTTCTACATTTTCGGGCAATTGTGGAATATTTTCATGAAGCTGAATTATTCCCAGGTCGATTGTTTCATTTTTTTTAAAAATAAGTTATTGCCTGCTTATATACTTTTGTTTCGGCAGAAGAAATAATAAGCGAATCATTAAGGGCGGATAAATGATGCAAAACAAAAGAGCCGTTATTATCCGTTACGGCTGCTTTCTTTAATCCTTTTAGTTCAATAGTTACAGCAGTTGCAGGTTTGCCATCGTTGTCAAGGATTCTCCCTTTTACAGCGCCTTCAGGCCTTTGGCGATAAGGGTAAATGAGAAAATAGAAATAGTATTGAAAATAAAAATAGTTTAAGGAAATTCGTTTTCAAGGGGAGATTTTTTATATAACCCTTAGAGTAATAACGGGAACTGCCCAGGCATGTAATGCAAGTTCTGATTCTTTTGGCAAAACCTAAAACTGTCTGAAAAGAATATCCCGGTAAATATCACGTGTAAATACATGATCCAATCTACAACTGTAGATGTTACAAATACGCACCTTATCTGTCATCAAATTTGTACTTGCTGCTCATTAAGTAAATATAAAGCTAAAAAATGAAATAACGTGATTACCTTTTCACTAAATTGCCAATTCTTCTTCAAAGCAGGATTAGTAACGAACAGTCACAGGCCGGAGACCGCCAGTCCGGTGTCACCCTTGAGACATAGCGACTTCAAGTTGTCTGAAAGAAATTTGCTTTACTCCGACATATCAACTTCAACATCTCAATACAAGAATTATTATGACAACAGAAATTATCACGCTCCTTGCAAATCTTGCACTTGCACTATCATTTATTGTAGGACTTGTATTCGGTATTGCACAAGTTCGGGCAGCAGCACGAGAACGTAAAGATCGGCTTACTCTTGAAATATTGCGCAACTTTCAGACACGAGAATTTTCTGAACTCATGAATTTTGTTACTAACTCTGATGTACCGCCAACTCACGAAGAATGGCAGAAGCGTCCCGCTACCGCGAAATTATGGTTACGCAATTCGCACAACAAATGGAATCGCTGGGCATTCTTGTTGCTGAACGGCTAATAAATATTGACCTCGTAGATAAAACGATTGGTTCGTTAGTAACGACTGCCTGGGAAAAATACAAAATAATGGTTCTTGATTCAAGGCAGAAACGACCAGACCCTTTTCTTTGTGAGTATTTCCAATGGCTCGCTGAAAAGATTGATAAACGAATGAAAGATAATCCACGAAAACCATTTTATGAGACATCGTGCTGACGATTAAAACTGACGAGAGAGTATCACTCGTTCGAACATTTAGTCTATACAATCAACGTATCAATTGATAAAGAGAAGTTCATATTTCTTAATTAAAGTATTGCCCGTCCCTTTGGGCGCCAGAATGAGGCGCAACTTGCACAGAAATAATAAAAACAAAAAAATAAATTGGCAGTTCACAAACAAGGAAGCAAGGATAAAATTGAAAAAACTTTATCCGTCAATTCATGCTTAACATAACACTAGAATTTTCCGTTTTGATTTTTCCAATTTTCTTTTCGGGGGATTTCTTCTAATGGTGTCCCAATGTTCAACAATTTTCCCGTTTCTATTTTACATAGTTGTATTAGAAAATTACATCGTAGTATAAACCCGACATCAGCAACACAAGCCGCA
>CAVPNF010000008.1:0-62020 GCA_963706775.1 uncultured Chitinophagaceae bacterium | reverse complement strand
GAAACGGTCAGAATAAACAATGGCCAGAAGGGCAGGTATTTATAAATTACCTGCTTGAAGATATTAGAATCTGCTTTTTCCTTAAAAAATTGATCTTCATCCATAGGTCCGGTTTATTTTATGATCCTGTCGATTACGAATATAACGAGGGAAAGTCCGGCAGTAACATAGGAAACGATCCGCGTAGCATTTTCCTTTTTTTCTTTGACCGGCTCTACATATACGATATCATTTGGCTGAAGGTAAAAATAAGGTGAATAAAAAATCGACTGGTCTGTAAGATTCAATCTTTTGAATTCTTTTGAACTGTCTTTTTCCCGGATCACTAACACATTGTCTGTTTTTCCTTTGGTGCCAATGTCGCCGCCCGCCGCTAACGCATCCAATAAAGTCATGTTATCGTTTGGCATGGGCAATATTTGCGGCGATACAGCGCCAATCAAAGTGACATGCCTGTTTAAAAAACCTACTGACACCACGGTTTCCTTCAAATAAGGAGAAAGGTCATGTTCCAGTTTTGATTTTAATTCCTTTCTCGTCATGCCTTCTACATGCAAAGTTCCTAACTTGATAAAAGATATGTTTCCGGCTTCATCGACCAGATAGCCATTCAGGGGCCCTTCTGAATTTTGCGGAGCGTTATAGATCGCAGTATTTTCAGGACTGAGGCTTGCTACCATAATTCCCAACAGGTCAGCTTTTTGAATTTTGGGCTCATAGTTTTTGGAAACGAGGTTTTGCAAAGTCGTATCCGCCGGCAGGTTTTGAAAATAAGCCCTGTTTTTTGTGCTGCTGCAGGAAGAAAAAAGAATCGCCGCAAATATCAGAATGAGGGAAATATTTCCGGCATTAATTTTTAAATAAGGTTTATTCATGAAATTCTTAAATCTCTCGGGCTAGTTAATAAATTTTTGGACATAATGCCTGGGCATAAGCCCTTATATACCGTGCAATTTAACCGTTTTTTGAATATAAAGTTTAGAGTAGAGGTAAGAATTCAGAGGCAGAAAAATTTGAATAGAAAATTCAGGAGTAATAATAGAGAAAATGATATCGCTTCGCGAGCGTAGAGAATCGCGGGCGTACTTTTGGTCCACTCAAACGGACGCACTTATTTTCCGGCTATCGATTACTTTCTTTATACCATAGCCTACTCCAATTACCAATAGAGCAGAAAGCCCACTATCAATTGGACAATAATCCAACGGGTCGGTACATGGATCTGGCGGACCATCTAAAGTGGACTGCTGGGACAAATCCCTTGGCGGAGCCTGCGGAATCGGATCAGCGCTCAATTTATTGGGAAGGATATTAAAGAATACAGTAAGTATGGCTAACAACAGAGTCCATTTAGGGAGTCGTTTCATATAAGGCATTTAAATCCGTGCTAAGGTAAATAAAATTGTTTACTACGGATACATACGATAACTATTTCATTAAAGATTTATTGCTTTGGTATTTGGTTTTGGAAGGTTTTAAGAAAATAAATTCCAGGAATTCGAAATAGCCCGTCTGTGCTACCTCGTAAGTAAAAAAGTAGTTATTTAATTTCTTCAAATAAGAATTTCTGATTTCCCTGAGTTTCGATTTCGAACGAATAACGAATTTTGGCAGTATCGCGATTTGACCTGTCCATATTAAATTTTTCCTTATCCCGCGTTCGAAACTATAAATTTTTCTCAAAAACGGGTTAGCTGATTCAGACTGTTTTCCTGAAATAATTTACTTTTTATGCCGTTTTTCCAAAACATCAATCACATTCTGAAGGCTTTTGTTCTTTGCCTGTAACAGCACGAGATAATGAAACATCAGATCTGCCGCTTCATTAAGGAAGAGCTTTGCATTATTGTCTTTGGATTCGATTACCAGTTCAATAGCTTCCTCCCCTACTTTTTGAGCCATTCTATTGATGCCCTCTTTAAATAAGGTCGACGTATAGGAACCGGAAACCGGGTGTTTTTTTCTGCCTTCGATAATCTTTTCCAAGGCTCTCAGGAAGTCATTGCCATCGTTCTCTTCATTGAAACAGGTTTCTGCACCGGTGTGACAAACGTTCCCGTCGGGCTTTGCTTTAATTAAAAGCGTATCTGCATCGCAATCCAGCCTGATATCCACCACATGCAAATAATTTTTGCTGGTCTCCCCTTTTACCCATAAACGATTTTTGCTGCGGCTGAAAAAAGTCACCAGCCCGGATTGGGTCGTTTCGAGGAAAGCTTCATAATTCATATAGCCGAGCATCAATACCACATTGGTTGCTGCATCCTGTATAATCGCAGGAACCGTTCCCGAAGATGATTTTGAAAAGTCGATCCTTGTCACGAGGTTTGAAAAATCTTTTTTCATAAGCGTACCTTTATATTTTGGGTTGATAAATATTCTTTTAATTGGGGGATTTCAATTTCACCGAAGTGAAAAACGCTGGCTGCCAGGGCCGCGTCGGCACCGGCTCTTATGAAAACATCTGCAAAATCCTGCATTGTCCCGGCGCCGCCCGAAGCAATTACAGGAACGGGTAAGTTTTCCGAAAAACGCGCCGTGATCTCTTCCGCGAAACCGCCTTTCATGCCATCATTGTTCATTGAGGTCAAAAGTATTTCACCGGCTCCAAATTCGACACCCTTTTTTGCCCAGTCGAAAGCAGTCGTTTTGGTTTTAATTCGACCTCCATTCAGGTAAACATACCAATCGTCTTTTTCTTTTTTAGTATCAATCGCCAGTACCACACATTGGCTGCCAAATTCTTTCGCCATTAAATTTACAAGATCGGGATCTTTGAACGCTGCTGAATTTACCGAAATCTTATCGGCTCCGTTTTGCAATAATTCATAGGCATTTTCAACAGAACTGATTCCTCCGCCAACCGTAAAAGGAATGTTGATATTAGCAGCTATTTTTTTTACAAGCTCAACAAGGGTTTTCCGGTTTTCAATCGTCGCCGTAATATCAAGAAATACTAATTCGTCGGCGCCCTGCTTTGAATAGTACATTGCCAGCTCAACAGGATCGCCTGCATCGCGGATATTTACAAAATTCACGCCTTTGACGGTCCGGCCGTTTTTGATGTCAAGGCAGGGAATGATTCGTTTTGCAAGCATTATTATTTATTTATTAATATTTTGCGGAAATCAACTGAACGCCTCACCCCAACCCCTCTCCTCGCGGAGAGGGGCTACGATCTTTACGAGACGAATTGTTTTTTGATTTCAAAAATTTAAGCCGTTTTAGGAATGATTTTTTATAAAATCCCCGATTTGTTCCATTGAGATCTTTTCTTCATAAATCGCCTTTCCAACGATGGCTCCGCTGCAGCCCGCCTCTTTTAATATCAACAAATCTTCAAAGCAGGAAATCCCGCCGCTGGCGATCAGTTTCAATCCGGGGAAGCCGGTTAAAATTTCTTCATATAATTTAGTCGCCGGCCCGGCCATCATTCCATCTTTTGAAATGTCAGTACAAAACAATTGGTTAACGCCATTTGAAATCATCTTTCGGATAAAATCTGCCAATTCGATGCCCGTATCTTCTTTCCATCCGTGGATCCTGATCTTTTTGTCGAGCACATCTGCGCCGGGCAAAAACTTTTCCGCTCCAAATTCTACCAACCATTGTTCAAAAAGCGCGGGATCTTTTACAATAATACTTCCGAGGCTTACCATCGAAGCGCCGGCGTTAAATACCGCTTTAAGATGCTCCCTTTTTTTTAATCCGCCACCAAAGTCAATGATGAGTTTTGTATTCGCTGCGATGCGCTCCAGTACTTCCAGGTTTTGCAAAGCTTCACCATTCGCGCCATCCAGGTCAACAATGTGCAGCCTGCTGATTCCGGCGCCTTCGAATTCCTTAGCTACCGCGAGCGGATCGTCATTATAGATGACTTTCTTCTTAAAATCACCCTTCGCAAGCCTCACGCATTTGCCATCAATAATATCAATCGCGGGAATTATTTCCATCATATAATTTTTAAGAAATTAGAAAGTATTTTTTCGCCGGCGTCAGCAGATTTCTCCGTATGAAACTGTACGCCATAGAAGTTATTTTTTTGTATCGCTGCGCTGTAAGGCAAAATATAATCTGTTGTTGCAATGGTTTGCGGCGTCAATTCGGCATAATAGCTATGCACATAATAGACATAAGATTCTTCACTGACGTCTTTCATCAAAGATGACGAAAGACCATAAATGGTATTCCAACCCATGTGAGGAATTTTAAAAGCAGCGGGATCCCCTATTTGAATCGATGCATGATCAAATTTCTTTACCTCTGCGTCGAAGATGCCAAGGCATTTTATATCGCCTTCTTCGCTGGATTTGCACAATAATTGAAGCCCCAGACAAATCCCGAGTACAGGTTGTTTCAAAGAAATGATCAGTCGATCAAGGCCGGTTCCTTTTAAATATTTCATCGCAGAATCCGCATTGCCTACGCCGGGAAAAATTACTTTGTCCGCAGCCAATATATCCTCATGCTTATCCGTAACAATTGCGTTTACGCCTAACCGTTGCAGTGCATACAGGACACTTTGTACATTGCCGGCATTGTATTTTATAATTGCAAGACTCATATAAGAAGGTGGGTAGGGTTATAAGTTGTAAGTGATAAGTGGTAAGTGATAAGTCATAAGTTGTAAGTTTTAAGTTTTAAACATTTGCATCATTTTTATATTGAAATTTAAAAATTGAGATTTCTATATTTTGGCTTGTTTTGATTGATAAATACAACTGAGAATTCTTTATATTTCCTGAGAAGCTGTTTAAAAATAGAATTTTGTTCCCCCATATTGCGGTTGGTGAGGACACCAACCGCGGCGCTCCGCTGCGGCCGGTGTCCACCGGCCACTTTTTGCGACCATAAGAAATTTATAAAATCGTTTTTAAACAGTCTCTGAGGCATATTTTAAAATCTAAACCGGTCATTTTATAAAACTCCTTTGGTCGTAGGCAATGAATTGCTCAGCGGATCTCTTTTGATCGCCATCTTAATGGATTTGGCGAACGCTTTAAAAATGGCTTCAATTTTATGATGCTCGTTCGTTCCTTCAGCTTTGATATTCAAATTCGATTTAGAAGCATCACTGAATGATTTAAAAAAATGATAGAACATTTCTGTTGGCATCTCCCCTATTTTTTCACGCTTGAATTCCGCACCCCAAACCAGCCAGCTTCTGCCACCGAAGTCAATCGCCGCCTGGGCCAGGCAATCATCCATTGGTAATAAATATCCATATCTTTCTATTCCACGCTTATTCCCTAATGCAAGCAACATCGCTTCGCCCAAAGCCAGGGCTACATCTTCAATCGTATGATGCTCATCAATATGAAGATCGCCGTTACACTGGATTTTAAGATCCATGCCGGAATGCTTCGCTACCTGGTCCAGCATGTGATCAAAAAAACCAAGCCCCGTGCTTATTTCCGCTTTTCCATCGCCATCAAGATTGAGTGTCACTTCAATTTTTGTTTCATTGGTGTTTCGCGTATGGATTACTTTTCGTGGGGGCAATTTTAACCAGGTATAAATATCTTCCCATTTTTGTGTTTCAAGCGCAATGACGTCCCGCAGGTCTTCGGCGGTCTGTTTTAATTCATGGTTTCCTAATCCATCAAAGTTGTTGATCCAGAATGCACGACTGCCAAGATTTTTTGCAAGCATCACATCTGTAAGTCTGTCGCCAATTACAAAAGAATTTTTAAGATCGTATTTACTGGCGTCAAGATATTCTTTGAGCATGCCAATACCTGGCTTACGGGTGTCTTTATTTTCATGAGCAAACGTACGGTCTATCAATATTTCAGAAAAAACGATGCCTTCGTTTTCAAAAGTACTCAACACAAAATGTTGTATGGGCCAGAATGAATGTTCTGGGAAAATATCCGTTCCGAGTCCGTCCTGGTTGGTTACCATCACTAATTCATAATCCAGCTCTTTTACGATTTTAGTGAGGTATTCAAACACATGGGGATAGAATTCCAATTTTGAAAAAGCATCGAGCTGATTGGTTATCGGCGGCTCTTTGATGAGGGTACCATCTCTGTCTATAAATAAAACTTTTTTACTCATAATTTTTTAAAGCATTTATAAGGGTGATATTTTCCGTTTCGGTTCCAATAGTAATCCTGATACAATTTTCGCACAAAGGCTCTTTGTTTCTGTTGCGCACAATTATTTTATAAGTCAGAAGGTATTGGTACAATTTATCTGCATCGTCGGCTTTAACTAAAATGAAATTGGAGTCCGATGGATAAATCTTTTTTATAAAATCAAATTGTTGCAGTTGCTGTTGCACTTTCCTGCGCTGTTCAACTATATTCCTGATGTTTCTATTTACTTCGTCAACTTTCAATAAGGCCTGCAGCCCTAATTGCTGCGATGCAAGATTGATATTGTATGGCGGCTTTACCTTATTAAAAAGATCAATGATCTTTTCTGAGGCGAAACCTAACCCCAGCCTTAGTGCTGCAAGTCCCCATGCTTTGGAAAGCGTCTGCATGACGATCAGATTTTCATACTCTGTCAGTTCCTGAATAAAAGGTTTTTGCCGTGAAAAATTGATATAGGCTTCATCGATAACGACAATTCCGGGAAAATTATTCAGCAATGTTTCGATGTCGATCCGGTTTAAATTATTACCGGTCGGATTATTTGGCGAGCAGATAAAAAGTAATTTAGTATTTTCATCAACGACTGATAAGATTCCCTCAACATTTAATTGGAAGTCCTGGGTTAGCAAGATTTCTTTGACAGCAACATTATTGATCGCTGCGCATACTTTATACATGCCATAGGTTGGCGGACAAATGATAACATTGTCTTTGGCTGGCTCACAAAAAATCCTGAAAGCGATGTCGATCACTTCATCACTACCGTTTCCTATAAAAATATTCTGCGGTGGCACACCTTTGATCTTTGACAGTTCCTGCTTCAATTGCCATTGCAGGGGATCAGGATAGCGGTTAAAGCTTTCGGCTAACGGTGATCCGTATGCGTTTTCATTAGCATCTAAAAACACCGAGGCTTCGCCTGTAAATTCATTCCTTGCGGACGAATAAGGTTTGAGATTTTTAATATTATCCCTGACTAAATTGTCTATATTAATTTGATTCATTATTTATTTTTTTTCATCCGGACCGTGATCGCATTTTTGTGAGCATCCAGCCGTTCTGCAGCAGCCATTTTTTCCACTGCCGGACCAATATTTTTAATTCCTTTTTTATTAATCTTCTGGAAGGTTATTTTCTTTACGAAACTGTCTACAGAAACACCACTGTATGTTTTTGAAGTACCGTTGGTTGGCAACGAATGATTGGTGCCCGAGGCATAATCGCCGGCGCTTTCCGGTGAAAGATTTCCAAGGAATACACTGCCCGCATTTACTACATGCTCCGCTAATTTTTCCGCATTGTCCGATGCAATTATTAAATGCTCGGGGGCATATTCGTTCAAAAAATCAAACGCTTCTTTTGCCTTTGTAATTATTATGAATCTTCGGTTTAAAAAACTTTGCTCTATCAATTCTTTTCTGGGAAGCAAAGGCAATTGTGCATGAATTTCTTCGATGACTTTGTCGATGATTGTTTCATTTGAGGCAACCAAAACCACCTGGCTATCGGCGCCGTGTTCTGACTGGCTTAACAGATCTGCAGCTACGAATTCCGGTACGCAGGTTTCATCCGCATAGACGGCGAGCTCGCTGGGCCCCGCGAGCATGTCAATAGCGATTCCGTCCATATTGACCAATTTTTTTGCACCGGTGACATATTGATTTCCCGGCCCAAAAATCTTATCAACTTTTTCCACGGTTTGGGTGCCATAGGCTAATGCCGCAATCGCTTGTGCGCCGCCGCCCTTATAAATTTTTTCAATTCCGAGGAGATGGGCCACATATAAAACAGCAAAATCTACATTTCCGCTTTTGTCAGCAGGCGTGGTAACAGTGATGTTTTTGCATCCTGCGATTTTTGCTGGAATAGCAAGCATCAATAAAGTAGAAAACAAAGGAGCGCTGCCTCCGGGAATATACAATCCCACCTTTTCTACAGCAACACTTTTGCGCCAGCAAACCACGCCAGGAGATGTTTCTACCGGCCTGACTTTCTCCACCTGGCTGCGGTGAAATTTTTCTATATTTTTTTTAGCAAGTTGAATCGCTTCCTTCAGATGTTTGTCAACTGATTTCGATGCTGCTTCAATTTCTTCGGGTGTAACCCAAATATTATCCGGAGCAAATCCATGGAATTTTGAGGAGTAATCTTTTACTGCCTTGTCGCCATAGATTTTTACAGTATTGATAATATCCGAAACGATTTTATCAAGATCCTGTGAATTTATTTGGGGACGCCGCGTTATGTCCGGCCATTGATTCCGCGCGGGATTGGTTATGATTGCATTCATAATTTTATAAGATCATTTTTTCAATGGGAACGATGAGGATACCTTCTGCTTTGAAAGATTTTAGCTTTTCCATCACGCTCCAAAAATCATTTTCGTTTACCACACTTTGTACGCTGCTCCAGCCGCTTTCGGCCAATGGCACAATGGTTGGGCTTTTCATTCCTGGCAATACCGAACAGATATTTTGCAACTGGTCATTCGGCGCGTTCATCAAAATATATTTGTTATTTTTTGCGGTCTTGACCGCGTTAATTCTTAATAACAGGTTGTCTAAAATTTTTCGTTTCTCTGCATCAAGATTTTTATTGGCTACCAGTACTGCTTCGGAATTCAGGATTACTTCCACTTCTTTCAAGCCATTTGTAAAAAGAGTGCTGCCACTGCTTACAAGATCGCAGATCGCGTCTGCAAGGCCAATTCCGGGAGCGATTTCGACGGAGCCGCTGATCTCATGGATTTCTGCTTTCACCTTATTTTCATCCAGGAACTTCTGTAACAAAATTGCATAGGAAGTGGCAATTTTTAATCCTTCCAAATCTTTTATTCCTGCGTAAACTATGTTTTTGGGAACAGCGATGCTGAGCCTGCAACGGCCAAATCCCAACTTGCTCACAATGTCAACATCCTTATTTTTTTCGAATAAAACATTTTCGCCGACAATACCGATATCGGCGACCTTGTCAAACACATATTGAGGAATATCATCGTCACGGAGAAAATAGGCTTCCAATGGAAAGTCTGTGGCGAAGGCCTTTAACTGGCGGTTTCCGTTGTTGAGCTCGATCCCACATTCTTTTAAAAGTTGTAGTGAATGGTCATATAATCTGCCTGATTTCTGAATCGCTATTTTAAGCATTGTTTCCCGATTAATTTTTAAAATAAAAAAGGCTCACTTTTCAGTAAGCCTTTGAAATATGTTTGTTACATACAAATCAACATAGCTTACCCTTCGGTAAAGAATGATGATGGTGTATGTGAAGTGTTTGAATCATTGAGGTGCAAAGTAAAGCATGAAATTTTGATTGAACAAAAAAAATTTTGGCATTAAAAGTCCTCTACCGAAATGCCTAACCCGTACCCTTCCCCATAGATAATTTTTCCATAATCATATTGAACACTTTTTGCCACATCGCCGGCCAATAATAGTGGTCCATCCATGTCCACGTAATCCAGCATAGGCAACAGCTGCGCAATAGCAGCGGTACCAATGGACGTTTCATTCATGCAGCCTACCATTACTTTCATGTTGAGTTCACGGGCCTTGTTGATCATACGCAACGCCGGCGTGATGCCGCTGCATTTCGTAAGCTTAATATTGATTCCGTGAAAATAGCCGTGGCATTTTTCTACATCGTGTTCACTTACGCAACTTTCATCGGCGATCAGCGGTAACGGTGAATGCTCATAAAGAAATTTCATTCCCTCCCAATCATCTTTTGCTAATGGCTGCTCAATGAATTCGACGCCGAGTTCCGAAAATATTTTTATTTTCTCCAATGCTTCATCTGCTTTCCACGCGGCATTAGCATCGATTCTGAAAAGCGATTTTGTAGCTTTTCGCAATTCTCTCATGATGATGACATCATCGTCGGTTCCTAATTTGATCTTATAAACCGGCCACGGCATTTCATTGATTTTGGCAACCATATTGTCAATCGTATCAATGCCGATCGTGATGTCGGTTAATGGATTTTTTGAGATGTCCAGCTTCCACAATTCATGGAGTTGTTTTCGCTTCATCTTCCCATAAATATCCCATCCGGCCATGTCAAGCGCGCAAACTAAAAATGGATTTTGAGGAAATAGATGATGGAGATAATGCCAGTAACGATCGGGATCAGTGAATGAAAATTTCTCGATAAAATTCCGTTTTGTTTCGATATCCTCAATCATTTTTTCGACAGGAATATTGTAATAAGCAATTGCCGGAGCTTCGCCATACCCTTTAATGCCAAAAAAATCAAGCTCTACTAATAAAGCAGGCTGATGCGTTTTTGTTCCCTTAGAAATAGTGAAGGGATGTTTGAAAGGAAGATTGGATGTTTTGTATTTTAGAACCATAAACCCCTAACCCCTAAAGGGGGACCTTGAATCCCGGCCTCTAACTATACTCAAAAGTATTAAAGACACGACCTTTTATTGGCTTTTTTTAAATTGTTATAAAATGTCCCTTCACTCCAATTAAACTGTTATCAGAGATTCAGGATGTTATTTTTTCAATTAATTGATTCAATTTCTCCATAGCACGTTCGCCATTTTTGCATACCTCATCATTTGTAAATCTTATTATTTTCAGTCCTAATGACTGCATAAATTCATCCCTTATTTTATCATTATTTCTTGCCTTATTTGATAAATGAATACTCCCATCTATTTCGATTACCAATTTCAATTTGTGGGAATAAAAATCAGCAATGAATTGTGAAACAGGATGCTGTCTTTTAAACCGGTAATTTGGAAAATGCTGCTTTAGCAAACTCCAAAAAATTACTTCTGAAGCAGTCGGCTCATTTCATAATTTCCTCGCATTCGCAAAGATAATTGATGAACTTCCGTAAAACATATTCTCGCCCATAGCGCTTCTTTATATTTTTTTAAAGTTAATTATGCAAAATAGTCAGGGTTGAATTTAAAACATTTCTGAATTTAAAAAACATACACTGCACTAGGGTTCCCCTTTAGGGGTCAGGGGTCAGGACTTCACCTCCCACTCTCCTCCACATATTTTCTCAGCTCACTATTAAACTGTTTTTCTTGTATCAGCGTTTCTAAATCAAGGTGCATCCTGTAATGCCAATAATTATCGGGATTGGACGGCAGATTGATTCGCTCTTCGTGTGGATTTTTCCGGCGGATCTTATCATCAATGCCTAAAATGTCGGCGAGTTGAAAGATGCTCCACATAGCCGGGCAATATAAATGCTGCAGCACGATCTCTTTATTGATCCAGCTTTCGCAAAAAAATGGAGCTTCACCATAATGCCCGAGCATATAATTATAAAACTTTTGAGTTTTTTCCCGGTCTTCTTCCCACCAGCCCCTGATCGTGCTCATATCATGTGTGGAAGGCGTTACAACAGATAAATAAGGCGCATTGTTGGGATGGAAAAATTCAGATCTCGGATCTTTAGGCATGCGCTCTACCTCGAGTCCCAAAATACCCAGGTCCCGCATTACTTCCGGAACGCAATCCGGGACCATGCCGAGATCCTCACCGCAAATGAGCATGTTGGTGGTTCGCTTTAATTCCGGCAATTTTTTAAGCCCTTCTTTTTTCCAAAACGCATCCTGGCGCCGATAAAAATAATTGATGTACAATTCCTTTAATTGGTAAGGCGTATCATATTCGAGGCTCTTGAACGAAGAAGTATTTTCCATGCCAATCCGAAAGTGGAATTTTTGCCGGTTAGAATGTTCTTCCTCCAACAGGATCACATTACTGATCAGATCAAATAGTCCCTGGAGGATCGAAGTGTCGCCATTTTTTTCAACATATTCTTTTGCCTTCGCCTGCGTGTTCACAAATTCTTTTAGTGAATATTGTCCGCTGGCCTCGCGGTCTAAAAATTTTTCTTTTATCTCATTGGTGCGCTCACGGAAAACAGCATACACAATTTTATCAGTAATAAAAGGCCTGCAATAGCGATCGTAATCCCACCAGATATTGTTTGTATAAAATTCAGAAATATCAACGGGGATTGCCGGAACAAACCTTCCCAAAATCCCTTCGACTGCATCCATCGGGATGCTCCAGATTCTAAAAAATCCCAGGATGTGATCGATCCGAAAAGCATCGAAATAATTACTCATCTGGTCAAACCGATGCCGCCACCATTGATAATTATCTTCTTTCATTTTATCCCAGTTGTAGGTCGGAAAGCCCCAGTTCTGGCCCTTTACAGCGAAATCGTCAGGTGGCGCTCCTGCCTGCTCATTCATATTGTACAGGGATGGATTCACCCACGCGTCACATCCGTAACGATAAATGCCGATAGGAATATCTCCTTTTAAAACGATATGATGACGGTGCGCGTAATCAGCTACTTCTTTTAACTGAAGATGCAAATGATATTGAACAAAATAGAAAAAGACAATCTCATCATAATGCTTTTTGGAAGGCGAGGCGAATTCCTGGATGGCCGATTCGTCATATACATTGTGCATTTTCCATTTGGTAAAATCCGGCGTTTTGTATTTATTTCTTAAATAAGAAAATACCGCATAAGGCACCAGCCAATGACGGTTCAGATCGAAAAATTCAAAGAAATTAAGATCATTTTTGAAATCCTTTTTTTTCGCCTTGAACAACTCTCTGAGCGTTGCCAATTTCAATTTCATCACTTCTCCGTAATCAAATTCAGCCAGTTCATTTAATGGTTTGGCTTTTTTCTTTAATGGTTTCAGGAGAGAAGAAAATTCTTTCCCTGCCACTTTATCGAGGTTAATATAAATGGGGTGCAAAGCAAAAGCGGAAATCGCCGCATAAGGATAAGAGTCGTGCCAGTTTTGTTGCGCAGTAGTGTCGTTAACCGGCAAAAGCTGGATAAGTTTTAAGCCCGTTTGCATTGCCCAATCGATCAATAATTTTATATCGGAAAATTCACCTACACCAAAACTGTTTTGGGAGCGCAGGGAAAAAACAGGGATGGACACACCCGCGCCCTTCCACAATTTTGCGGGGTAACGTACAAATCCGTCATTTAAAATGGTAATGCCATCTGTGAATTCTGCGTGATCAAGGAACCTGTTCGCACCTTCTTCAAAACGTATAAATTTTTTTTGATCAAGGTTATAAATTCCATACTTATAGGATGCGGGCCATTCATTTTCTGCTAAATGGACACGGGTAACAAACCAGTTATTCTTTGGATAAAGAAACACGGGATCTGCAGTATTCCAGCTTTTTAAATTCTGTGTAGAGCCGCACAGGCAAACCGTTTCGCCCGGCTGCAGTAAGGGTGCCTTCACCCGGAATTCATGTGTATATTCCTCAGGAAAACGTATTGTTTGTTTGGACACCGGGGGTAATAATATTTTTTTAAACGCCCTGGTGAAAAAGGCGTTCTCAATGGTCCCGGCATGATTCCAGGTATCGAAAACGGTAGTATTTTTTTCATTGGAAATTGAAAAATCTATAAAACGGCTTTCCTCGCTGTCAAAGATTTCAAATCCATCTCTGTCTCTTAAAATATATCTGTATTGAATGATGTCGTCAAAATCATCGGGAAGGTGAATAGAGAGGCGCCAAAAATCGTCGTTAAGCCAGGATAGCTGAATGGCCTGGGAAGCATCGTCATCGCCCAGCCAGGAATTATTTCCTGAAATAAACAACAGATCGCCAAACCGGGTATAGTATCTCAGGTAAAAATTAATTGTCATTTTCTATTATGGGTTATAACGGCAAATTAAACTGTTTGGGCGAAAGGGTGAAATACAACTTAATTTTTAAATGTTTCAGGAAAGCGTCTCTCCTGCGGATACTCTGCTGATAAATCCTGTAAATGTATTTTTATTTTTTTTTATAAAAAAAGTTGAGCAAAAAAAAGAGGTCGAATTTCTTCGACCTCTTTCTATTCTTCAAAATATGAAACAATTTATTTTACTTCCTCGAATTCAGCATCAGTAACATTATCGTTAGCATTTGCTTCGGCGCCTTGTTGCTGGCCCTCCTGCGCATTTGCCTGACCTTCGCCGCCCTGGGCACCTGCTTCCTGGGTTGCTTTATACATTTCTTCGCTTGCTGTTGTCCATGCTGCGTTCAACTCTGCCACAGAAGTGTCGATCGCCGCAACGTCCTGGATCTTATGTGCTTCTTTCAGTTTTCCAAGCGCTGTTTCGATTGGTGCTTTTTTATCCGCAGAAATTTTATCACCGTATTCTTTCAGTTGCTTTTCAGTCTGGAAAATCAAGCTGTCTGCCTGGTTGATCTTATCTACTTTTTCTCTTGCAGCTTTATCGGTTGCTTCATTGGCTTTCGCTTCATTCTTCATTTTTTCGATTTCATCTTTGCTCAATCCGCTACCTGCTTCGATACGAATATTGTGAGATTTGCCGGTTCCTTTATCTTTCGCGGAAACATTCAGAATACCATTCGCATCGATATCAAAAGTAACTTCCACTTGTGGCACACCGCGTGGCGCAGGTGGAATTCCATCAAGATTAAATGTACCTAAACTCTTATTCTGATTAGCCATTGGGCGCTCACCTTGCAGCACATGGATCTGTACGCCTGGCTGATTATCACTCGCTGTTGAAAATACCTCAGTTTTCTTAGTAGGAATAGTGGTATTGCTGTCGATGAGCCTTGTCATTACGCCACCCATTGTTTCGATACCCAATGAAAGCGGAGTCACGTCCAATAACAATACATCTTTAATTTCACCTGTTAATACACCTCCCTGAATGGCTGCACCGATTGCAACAACTTCATCCGGATTCACCCCTTTGTGTGGCTTTTTACCGAAGAAATTTTCAACAATTTCCTGGACTTTAGGAGTACGGGTAGAACCACCAACGAGAATTACTTCATTGATATCATTTTTAGAAAGACCTGCATCTTTTAAAGCAGCTTCACATGGTTTTAAACAACGTGAGAATAAATCATCCGCTAATTTTTCAAAATGGGCCCTGGTAAGTTTTTTTACCAAATGCTTTGGAACGCCGTCTACTGCTGTGATGTAAGGCAGGTTAATTTCTGTTTCAGTTGAAGATGATAATTCTATCTTTGCTTTTTCAGAAGCTTCTTTCAAACGCTGCCAGCTCATCGGATCTTTATGAAGATCAATTCCTTCATCTTTTTTAAATTCTCCTGCAAGCCAATCCATAATTACCTTATCGAAATCATCTCCACCCAAATGCGTATCGCCGTTAGTTGATTTCACTTCGAAAACACCATCGCCTAATTCAAGAATAGAAATATCAAAAGTTCCACCTCCCAAATCAAACACCGCAATCTTTTGATCTACACTCTTTTTATCCAAACCATAAGCCAATGCTGCTGCAGTAGGCTCATTAATGATGCGGCGAACTTTCAACCCGGCGATCTCTCCCGCTTCTTTTGTTGCTTGTCTTTGTGAATCATTGAAATAAGCAGGAACCGTAATAACGGCTTCAGAAACTTCCTGGCCAAGATAATCTTCAGCAGTTTTCTTCATTTTCTGAAGGATCATTGCAGAAATTTCCTGGGGTGTATATTGTCTTCCATCTATATCAATTCTGATAGTATCATTGTCGCCTTTTACGAGTTTATAGCTCTGATGAGTAGCTTCTGTAGTTACTTCATCCCATTTGTGGCCCATAAAGCGCTTTACGCTCATGATCGTATTCGTAGGGTTAGTAATGGCCTGCCTTTTCGCCGGATCACCCACTTTCCTTTCACCGTTTTTCAGAAACGCAACTATTGAAGGCGTCGTGCGGCGGCCTTCGTCGTTCGCGATTACAACAGGTTCATTTCCTTCCATTACTGCCACGCAACTATTTGTAGTTCCGAGGTCAATACCTATAATTTTTGCCATAGCTTATAATTTTTTTATGATTAAAAACTAAATGACAAGGTTTATGCCAACGGAGAAAATGTGCAAAAATGGCAGATGTTAATTTGAAAATAGGAAAATGTGAAAATTTGAAAATGTGCCAACTCATAATTCACTTGCTAATTTACTTGCATCGTTTTCAGAATAATGTCAAAAAACTACTTTTTAGGTTATTTAAACCTTATTGATCTCTAACTTAGAACCTACCATTTTGTCTTGTTCCGAAAAAGGTGACAGTTTTTAATTGATTATTTCTTAAGTTTTTATTCCCCTTGAATATTGAGAATTGAACATTAAATGTTGAATATTTTCGCTTACTTACTATTCACTAATTCTTCCCCACCTGAGGCTTTAAATGTAAAATGTTTTTGAGAAAGATAACTAAAAGTGACGATGATGACTGTCGCAAACACCTTTGCAATTGTAGGGTAAAAATGCATGTATTGCACCAAGACATTCAAAATGGCATAGTTGAGAAGAAGATTGACGGCAACTATCAAACCGTAGCGAAAAAGCTGAACATGGCTCCTCAGGTATGACTCATTAAAAACAAGGTATTTATTCAATAAAAAACCGGTCGGAAAGGAAACGCAGAAGGCCATTACCAATGCTGCGTTGTAAGGCTTCACAGAAACAAAACCAAGATCTAATATTTGTTTCTTTAAAATGAAATTAAAGCTGATGTAAAACAGGAAGATATCCAGCAACATATTGCTGCATCCACACACTGCGTATCTGAAAGTTTGCAGCGGCATGATCTTTTTAAAAGGAGGATAAAAAAAATCGATGAACCGGATGATTTTTTTGCGCATCTGAACTATTGATATTTTACTTTGACGTTTAAAATTAAAATTCCCGGTCACTGCCGGGAATTTTAATTTTTATTTAAACGATTATTTTAGAACGTAGCGTAATCCGATACCCAAAGCCAAATGTGATCCGGTAGTTGGAGCAAGCTGGAAAAATGGATCAAGTCCAAGGCTTACATTGATTGGCGCGTCTGCAAATTTATAATCAAGTCCCCCGGTAAGGCGCAAGGCAAATGTGGTTCCGTTATTATGCCCGGTACCAAATCCAAGCAAGCCACCGCCACCAACGAAATATTGTAATCCCTCAGCGCCGTTGATAGGGCCCTGGTATTCATAAAGGCCTTCCACGCCTATGCCACCGCTGAAAAAAAGTAAAGACCCTTCCAGCGCAGTATTTGTCGCGGTAGCATGCCGGATGTTGATGCCACCCACTGAACCATCGCCTGTGTAAAACTTAGCGCCTAAAGCAGTTTGATACGTCTGTGCATTTGCTCCCGCAACGGCCAGGCAAATAAATGCAAATAAAAATACTGATACCTTTTTCATAAAGTGATTTTTGATTTAGCTTGTTGATTAAAAAAAAATTCCCGCGGCAAAAGTATCAATTATATAAATTGAACTCCAAAAATTTTATTCCACAATTAAAGATGACTTGTAGAGAAACGCTGCATCAAAATTTAATTTAATATTAGTTTGGGATAATGTATTGTTAAAACGATTGCAATGTTTTATTAAGAGGAGATTTTATTTTTTCTTGTGACTTCATCAAAACTAACAACCATGAAAGCAAGAACTTTTACCTGTATTGCTGCGTGTTTTTTTATTTCGAATGTATCACAGGCTCAAATTAAGGAGGGAAAATTTTTATTAGGCGGGGCCTTTAGTTTTTACAGCGCCACTAATCAAAACAGTAATTCTGTGTATGCAAATCTTCAATTTGGAAAAGTGACAAAAGATAATACCGTCGTTGGTATTATTGGTTCAATTGCTGCTTCAAATAGTACTACGGGTTCACAGAAATATCAAGTCAGCCAATACAGCGCCGGGATTTTTTACCGTAAGTATAAGCCGCTCGCAAATAATCTATACTTCTTCGGCGAACTGGACGCTGCGTACCAGTATTCTAAAAATACATATACCTATTTTTCCAATGTGGAACAGAATTTAAATACGACATCTAACGGCGTGGCAATCAGCTTTGTGCCGGGAATATCCTATTCTGTATTTAAAAGAATGGACATGGAATTAACCATGCCGAATATTGCATATATCTCCTACGCACATGTCAAAACAATTGCAGGTTATCTGCCTCCCTCAATTCCGGAACAAAAAGCAAATAATTTTTCTGCTAATGCAAATTTGAATTCCAACCTGCTAAGCAATTTTGGAATTGGATTTAAATTCCTTTTAGGAAAATAAAATTTTATTCAACCAGGTTTTTTATAAAGCCTGGTTGATTATTTAATTAGCTCACATAAGCCAGAAAGTAGAAAATTGATATTTTCAGAAGAGGCAGGTCAGGTCTATCTATGGTTTTCCATGACCATTTCAAAATGCTCTACCACAGGAAATGGATCGTAATAATGGTGCAACATTTTTTTCCATTCGATGTACGCGCCGGATTCTCTGAAACGTATTGTATGATCTTCAAGCCTATTCCATTCAACGAGCAACAGATATTTATTCTCCTGCTCAATGCATTTTCTTAAACTGTGTGAAATATAGCCATCAATTGAAGAGATGAATTGACCGGCCAATGCAAAATCTTTTTCAAAATCCTTATCGTTATCTTTCTTAACATAGAGAACAGCAACTTCTAAAATCATGGGAATTTATTTTTAGATTCTGGTTATACATTTCTTCCTGCAAGTCACCAGCATGGGGCGTTACCCCATGTTAGCAGATTTCGCCCCTTTGGGGCTGTCCGAAAAAGAAAAAGACCAGAAAAAGGTCTTTTGTCAAATAATATTCTGAATATTTTATACCAATATCTTAATTGCCAGGTGAAGTAACTCCCTCCGATGTCACCAGCCCTGTTCTTAGAACTCCTTCGGAGAAAGGGCGAGATACACCAACATTGGGCGAAGCCCGATGCGTCTCTCCTACGCCCGATGCTATTTTAAAAGAATTAATTATACATTTCTGCCTGTAAAGCCTTTATTCTTTCATCGGCAAGATATTCATCATAGGTACACAGGCGGTCAATGATACCTTTTGGTGTAATTTCAATAATGCGATTGGCAACCGTATCCATAAACTGGTGATCATGCGTCGTCATCAAAACGATGCCGGGGAAAGTGATCATTCCATCATTGAATGCCGTGATGCTTTCCAGATCAAGATGGTTCGTTGGTTCATCAAGGATTACGGCATTAGGATTTTGTAACATCATTTTACTAATCATGCACCTTACTTTTTCTCCACCACTTAGTACGTTGGTTTTCTTTTTAATCTCATCACCACTAAACAACATTTTCCCCAAAAATCCTCTTAAAAAATCTTCATCGACATCGGTAAAATGCGCGGGCACAAACTGCCTTAGCCAATCCATTAGTGACAACTGCCCCGTAAAGTATTCTGAGTTATCGTTGGGAAGATAAGCAGTGGTAATAGTAGTTCCCCATTCAAACTGGCCACTATCCGCTTTCATTCTGTTGTTGATTATTTCAAAAAAAGACGTCAATGCCACAGGATCTTTACTAAGAAAAGCAATCTTTTGTCCTTTGACCACATCAAAATTTACATTGCTGAATAGTACTTTTCCTTCAACACTTTTTGTAAGTTTCTGTACATTCAGAATTTGATTTCCGGGATCTCTTTCAGGCTTGAAAATAATGCCCGGATATTTTCTGTTACTTGGCGTAATGTCTTCGAACACCAATTTATCCAATGCTTTTTTACGTGACGTTGCCTGTTTGGATTTTGAGGCGTTCGCGCTGAATCGTGCGATAAATTCCAACAAATCCTTTTTCTTCTCTTCCTGCTTTTTGTTCTTATCCGTAGCCTGTCTCGCTGCCAACTGACTGCTTTCATACCAGAAACTATAGTTACCAGTATATATCTTAATTTTTTGCTTATCAACATCCGCAACGTGCGTACAAACCGCGTCCAGAAAGTGACGATCGTGGCTCACAACCAGCACGATATTCTGATAATCAGCGAGGAAGTTTTCCAGCCAGGAGATTGTATTTACGTCAAGGTTATTCGTCGGTTCATCCAATAATAAAATGTCGGGATTTCCAAAAAGCGCCTGCGCCAATAAAACCCGTACCTTAATATTTGCGCCGATATCGTGCATCTGCATCTGGTGCAATTCATCAGCAACCCCTAATTCATTTAATAAAGTGGCCGCATCACTTTCTGCGGTATAACCACCCATTTCCCCGAACTCCGCCTCCAGATGGCCAGCCTTCATTCCATCTTCTTCAGAGAAATCCTCTTTCATATAAATAGCATCCTTTTCCTGCATCACACTCCACATTTTTTTATGGCCCATCATCACAGTATGCAAAACGCTCACTTCGTCAAACTCAAACTGATCCTGCCTTAGGACCGCCATTCTTTCGCCGGGCGTAATACTCACCGACCCTTTATTGGGTTCAATTTCGCCACTTATTATTTTTAAAATCGTCGATTTCCCCGCACCATTGGCACCAATTACACCATAACAATTTCCTTTAACAAAGTTTAAATTTACCTCGTCAAACAAAACCCGTTTGCCGTATGCCAGCGTTACATTATTTACACTTATCATGCTGCTTCATTTTTTTAGAGCGGCAAAAGTAAGAATTTAAAATTTCAATTTTTTTATTACCGGATTGTAAGGCTGAATTTTTAGGCCAGGAGGCAGATTTTACGCAAAAAAGCAGGAGGAAGCATTGGGGCTATCGGCTGAATAAACAACAAACCAATAAACGATTTGCCCTTTTACCCTAATTTCGCAAAATGTCATTTACTTCAACTATCCAGGCGGCTGCAATAAAAAGCTTATCAGAATTATACGGACAAGAATTTTCTGCAAAAGATTTCCAGATCAATGAAACCAAACCCGAATTTAAAGGCGATTACACGATTGTCTTATTCGCATTGGTAAAAACTTTAAAGCAAAATCCGGAAAAACTAGGAAATGACTTAGGAGAACATTTAGTAAAAACCTATCCTGATTTTTTTTCAGGCTATAATGTGATCAAAGGTTTTTTAAATCTTGAGATCGATGATGATCAATTGACGACACTTTTACAAAAGAACTTCGATGATTTGGATTTTGGAAAAAAAGCTGCCAATCATAAAAAAGTAATGGTGGAATATTCTTCCCCCAATACCAACAAGCCTCTGCACCTCGGACATTTGCGCAACATATTTTTAGGATGGAGCGTGGCAGAAATATTAAAAGCAAACGGTTATGAAGTGATCAAATCCGCCATTGTGAATGACCGTGGCATTCATATTTGCAAAAGCATGATCGCCTGGGAAATGTTTGCCAACGGTGCTACGCCCGACTCTACCCATGAAAAAGGCGATCATTTTGTGGGTGATTATTATGTGAAATTTAATGATGAATATAAGAAACAAGTAGCGGATCTTATAGAATCCGGAACGCCAAAAGAGAGCGCGGAAAAGGAAGCGCCGATCATGAAGCAAACGACGCAGATGCTGTTGGACTGGGAGCAGGAAAAGCCTGAAGTTCGTGACCTTTGGAATAAAATGAATGGCTGGGTTTATAAAGGCTTCGATGAAACTTATTCCAGGATTGGCGCCGATTTTGACCATACCTTTTATGAAAGCAATACCTATCTCCTGGGGAAAGATTTTGTGCAGGAAGGATTGCAAAAAAATATCTTATTTAAAAAGGAAAACGGAAGTGTCTGGATTGATCTGTCTGACGTTGGCCTTGACGAAAAGCTGGTGCTGCGTGGCGATGGAACCTCAGTGTATATCACCCAGGATATTGGTTTAGCCAAACAAAAATTTGAAGAATATCACCTAAACAAGAGCATTTATGTGATTGGCGATGAGCAATTATATCACATGAAAGTGCTTAAAGAAATTTGCAGAAAACTCGGGATGCCTTTTGCTGATGAAATATTCCATTTAAGCTATGGAATGGTTGAACTGACGACAGGCAAAATGAAAAGTCGCGAAGGCACTGTTGTTGATGCGGACGACATTGTTGAAGAAATGGTCACCACTGCAGCGAGGCATACGGAGGAATTGGGAAAAGTAAAAGACTTTACGGATGAAGAGTTGAAAGAATTATACGAAACGCTTGGCCTCGGTGCGATGAAATTTTATCTGTTACGTGTAGATCCTAAGAAACGAATGATTTTTAATCCGGAAGAAAGCATCGATTTCCACGGGTTTACGGGGCCATTTGTACAATATACTTATGCGAGGATTCAGTCGATTTTGAGAAAAGTTGGTGGAGAAGAAAAGTTGGCAGTGGGGAGTGAGCAGTTGACAGTTGGCAGTGGGCAGTGGGCAGTTGGCAAGTTGCTTCCGCTGGAAAGGCAACTAATTATTTTCCTGGAAAAATACAGGAATGCTATATCGGAGGCAGCGAATGAAATGAACCCTTCCGTGATCGCGAATTATGTGTTCAATCTTGCCAAATTATTCAATTCATTTTATGTGGAACATTCTGTAGCGAATGCGGAGAGCGACGAGAAAAAACAATTGCGTTTACGCTTGTCTGTTATGACAGCAGGAATTCTTAAAAATGGTTTGCATTTGTTAGGTATTAAAGTTCCTGAGCGGATGTAAGAAACTATTTAAATTTTTTATATGCAAAATGAGTATCAGCCGGTCCCAACTTCTTCATCCGAATATTGGGACAATCGTTACCTCACTAACGAAACAGGATGGGATATGAACCAGGTTTCGCCTCCGCTGAAAAGTTATATCGATAGCCTTTCTGATAGAGACCTGGCAATCCTGATTCCCGGTTGCGGCAATGCGTATGAGGCGAAATATCTTTTAGAAAAAGGATTTAAAAATGTAACGCTGATCGATCTTTCGAAAGTAGTTACTGACAGGCTGAAAGAAAAATATAAGAACGAATCCATCGGGATCGTGAATGAAAATTTTTTAGATCACGAAAACAAATATGATCTGATTCTTGAACAAACATTTTTTTGTGCGCTCAATCCTGTTCTTCGTGAAAAATACGTAGCAAAATGTCAAGAATTATTAAATGATCATGGAAAAATAGCTGGTGTATTTTTCAATAAATCGTTTACGGCAACTGAGCCTCCGTTTATCGCGACTGATAATGAATACCGCGAATTGTTTGAACCGTTTTTTACTTTCCTGAAGTTCGAAAACTGCACGAATTCCATTGCGCCAAGAATGGGTTATGAACTGGCCTTTGAATTTGAAAAGAAATAAAGATCTGCATAATCATCATTTTTTCGCCCTATTAATATTGCTATTTTTTTCTGCGCAAGGTTTTATTTTTTACCGTATCCCACACCGGCAACACGTCAGGTGATAGGTCGAAATAAATGATCGCGCCTCCATACAACGCAGTGAATACAACGGTTTTGACCATAATACCAAAAAATCCGTGGAGGGCGGCGAAGCTATAATAGCAAATTGCGTAGCTCGCAAAAGCCAGCAGGATCGTATAAAATGTTTTCACGGCTAAAAGGATGCATATTGAATTTCCGTTTTCAAAAATATGATGCGGATGAAGTTATAAACTGACATGGAAATCAGATTGGAATATCCCGCGCCAATGATTCCAAATTCTTTTACGAGAATATAATTCAGCGGCACCGCGAGGGTTAGCAATACCATACCACTTACGAATTCAAATCGCCAATAAGTCGACGTTCCGATGATCGTGGAATTTACGCCAGTACCCAAATCCACCACGCGTGCCATTCCTAAAAAGAAAAATATCCATTGCGATTGAAGATAGGCAGGCTTTAACTTAAAAGTATGAACGGCATCTGCGTAACTCAGCCAGACGATCAGGAAAATACCTAATGAAGCGATTAGTAAATTAATCCCCGAACTCTGGTAGATCAGGTTGATCTTTCCAAAATCTTTATCCTTCCATGCTTTTGACAAAACCGGTATTGAAGCAGCGACAGCGCCACGCTGAGGCGCCTGCACCAATCCGGACACCACGCTACCTAAAGTAAAAATGCCCGCGGCAGATGTGCCTAAAAGAGACATGATCACGATCGTATCGATAAATGTTGCGATCATGAAAATCGTGCCACCGAAATAAACCAACGTTGCCATTGACACCATTTTTTTATAAAATTTTTTGGTGACGCGGCTGATGACAAACGTGACATAAAATTCTTTTTTCCATAACAAATAAACCAGCAGGATCACCGCTACAACTCCATAAGTCAACGCATACAATTTGATGAATGCATCAAAGTCTTTAATGATTTTAAAGCTAAGCAAAAAGATCAGCAACAGGGTCAGCAGCTTGAATAACATCTCGCGCAGGAACGTGGTAAAGATTGATTTGCGAATGTTCCAGGCGAACACTTCCAGCATTGAAAATACGAGTATGGAAAAACCAAATGGAAAGATCCAAAAATAATACTGTAGAAATTCCGGTGAATGTTCGCCAAACTTTTGTACCACAAAATCTTTAAATACAAACCCGGCAAGAACTACAAAGCAAAAACCGATCAGGCTCACAATGAAAGCCCAGGTAAGAAGGTCATTTTTTTTTTAGGCAGGTTGTCATTATAATATGGATAAAATTTATAAACAACGGACACCATACCCAGATTTGCGAAAGCAAACATCAGGTTGCCGACTGCAATAAAAATGCTTGTCAGGCCCATATTCCGAAGTCGTGAAAGCTGAACCTTGACTGGTGAAAAGAAAGTATTAACAAACCCAATAAAAAAGCCTGCATATACAAAAACAGTTGATATAATACTTTGCCTTCTTAGTTGCGACATAGAGAAAATTAAGCGCCGAAATTAGCGGAAATATTTTGTTGGCAATAACTTGGGGTGCATTTAAACTTGTTGCGCGAATTCTAAGGCTGCCAACCTTCGCAAATAGCATTTTAAGTTTGGAATAATTTCTAAAAGGTTGGCAACCTTCGACATTTTGAAATGGACCCAATGCACAGGTTTTGGTTTGTGATAAGCCAAAATATAGAAAAACGTCTTCTATCAAACAACCTTTGTATTTACATAAAAATTTTCATCAACTTTTATATCCTTTCACTCCTTTTGGCGCCTGCTGAAATTGTTGAGTAGGTTTTATAAAAATTAATTTATCCTTATTATCGTAAATCTTTACGGGCATTTTAAATCCATCCACCACATTATTCCAACGATACAATAATTTTCCTTTCACTTTTTTATATTCCAATACCGGAACTTTTGTTGTTCTTAAATATTCATCAAAGACTTTCGAAAAATCGATTCCTGATTGTTCATTGATATAATCCTGGATTTGCTTTGGAGGTAACGGTCTGGTGATAAAATGTTTTGTTCAAACCTCGCAAGATCTGGCGGAATTTTTCATCATTATTAATCACCTGCCTGATGGTATGTATCATGTTTCCGCCTTTATAATACATATCGCCACTACCTTCGTCATTTACGCCATAGTCACCAATGATCGGCTTATCATTTTTGATGTTTTTTCTAATGCCAACTACATAATCGGTGGCTGCCTTTTTGCCGAAATAATATTCAGTAAACAGAGTTTCGCTATAATTCGTAAATCCCTCATGGATCCACATATCTGCAACATCTTTCGACGTGATATTATTTCCAAACCATTCATGTCCACTTTCATGAACGATGATAAAATCCCATTTTAAACCCCAGCCACTGCCTGAAAGATCACGGCCGCGATAGCCGTTCTTAAATCCGTTTCCATACGCGACGGCGCTTTGGTGCTCCATTCCCAAATGTGGCGCTTCCACGAGTTTATATCCATCTTCATAAAAAGGATATGGACCAAACCAATATTCAAAAGCTTTCATCATTCGCGGCGCTTCTTTAAACTGCTCTTTTGCTTTCAACAGATTGGAATCAATCACCCAATAATCCATGGTGAGATCGCCTTTTTCGCCTTTATATATTTCTCCCCAATGCACATATTTTCCAATGTAAGGAATAATGTTATAATTGTTAATCGGATTCACAACGGCCCATGTAGAGGTACTTGTTCCATCACTATTTTCGTGTTGCTCTCTAAGTCGCCCGTTGCTCACAATTACGAGGTCTGAGGGCGCTGTGAAATGCATGGCCGCACTGTCTGGTTCATCGCCCTGGTAATCTTTACATGGATACCAAACGCTGGCTCCCAGGCCCTGGCAGGCAACGGTTATCCACGGATTTCCAGTCTTATCTTTCGTCCAGATAATGCCTCCGTCCCATGGAGCATTTTTTGCAATTTTCGGTTTACCATGATAGTAGACTACAAGATTTGAAACTTCCTTTAAATCTATCTTTTCACCCTGTGCTGAAGATGATTCGCCTTTCATCTTCATCATGTTATTAAGGTCATGTTTCGCCGTTATGGGAGGTTGATTTTTTAAATACACAAACCATGCGTTGCCTTCGCGTGTGAAAGAAAGTTTTTCCGTTTTAAGTGGAAACTTTTCGGAGCCGGATTCCATAATTACAGAATCAATGATCATCGGTTGTTGTAAATCAATTTGAAAAAAATCCGGATGTCTTTTATCCAATGCCTGATAGCTGATGATATTATATCCGCTGATGCTGCTGTCTTCCAAATTAAATTTTACATGCAGATCATATTTCGTAGCATTCCACCATGACCTGCCCGGGCCATTGCTTCCGCGCAAGGTATCGGCATGAGTATAAGTTTGTCCAAAAGAAAAGCTGCAAACAAGAACAGTAAAACATAAAACACACGATATCTTTTTCATTTACTAAATTTATTTTTTTATGAACAAAGATGAAGTTAAAAAATAAATTTCCCTTGCGAGTTTTAAATAAACCAAAATATAGATTTTTCATTTTTTTTATCTCCGTTTGTTTCTGTATTTCCTCATGCAGTCATCAGCAACAAGCTAAAAATATTTTTCATTATAATGAGCAATCAGGAATCGCCACGCTCGATCCGGCTTTTGCAAAAAATCAATCCATTATGTGGGCTGTTCACCAGCTTTACAATACACTTGTGCAAATAGATGATCATCTTAATATCGTGCCTTCACTTGCGAAAAGCTGGGACATTTCTGCCGACAATCTCACTTTTACCTTTCACCTTCGCGATGATGTTTTCTTTCATGATAATGGGGCCTTCGCCGGTGGCAAAGGCAGAAAAATGACGGCCGCCGATGTGGTGTATAGCTTTGAAAGAATTCTTGATAAAAACACGGCCAGCAGCGGCGCATGGATTTTCAATGGCCGCGTCGATACGCTGCAACCCTTTATGGCGCTGAATGATACCACTTTTCAACTAAAGCTTTTAAAACCTTTTCATCCCATTCTAGGTGTGATGAGCATGCAATATTGTTCTATTGTTCCCAGGGAAGTTGCCATTAAATATGGAAAAGATTTCCGGCGTCATCCATGCGGGACCGGCCCTTTCGAGTTTGTGGCATGGGAGGAAGGCCAGGCTTTAATAATGAAAAAAAATCCTTCCTATTTTGAGCGTGATAGTCTTGGTGTGCCGCTCCCCTATCTCGATGGAATTAAAATTTCTTTTTTGGAAAATAAGGCAACAGAATTTTTAGAATTTCAACAGCGGCGTCTTGATTTCATCAATGACATTGATGCGTCCTTTAAAGATGAAGTGATTACCAAAAGTGGTGATTTGCGCAAAGAATGGGCGGGCAAAATTGTATTGATAAAGCATCCTTATCTAACTACAGAATATCTTGGTTTCTTAACGGATACTTCCTTGCCTGTTGTTAAAAATTCTGCTTTAAAGAATGTCAGGATCCGGCAGGCGATCAATTATGGATTCAACAGAAGAAAGATGATGTTATACATCAGAAATTCAATCGGCACGCCTGCGGAAAGCGGCTTCATTCCCGCGGGATTCCCATCTTTTGATTCTGCCGCAGTTGTTGGATATCATTATGATCCTGCTAAAGCTCTGGCGTTGTTGAAGGAAGCCGGGTATCCGAATGGCGCCGGGCTGGAGCCTATTAAGTTATTAACGGTTCCCATCTATGCCGACCTTGCGAGTTATATTGCCAATGAATTATTACAAATAGGAATCAAAATTAATGTTGAAGTGGTTCAGAAAAGTTTATTGCTTGAACAAACGGCCAAATCTGAAGCTTTGTTTTTTCGGGGAAGCTGGATTGGAGATTACCCGGATGCGGAAAATTTCCTGAGTGTTTTTTATGGGAAAAATCCCGCGCCTCCGAATTACACCCGTTATAATAATCCAAAATTCGATCAGTTATACGAACAGGCCCTTTCAGAAAAAGATGATTCTCTCCGATATAAAATCTATCAGAAGGCCGATCAGCTCATGATCAAAGACGCGCCTGTCGTGCCTTTGTGGTATGATATGGTGATCCGCCTGGTGCAGCCTTATGTAAAAAATTTTACGCCGAATGGTTTGAACTTGCTGGAATTGAGGAGGGTGAAGTTGGATTATTAATTATTGAATTATTTAATTATTTAATTATTATAGGATTGTTTTGTGGTTGGATTGTTTAGATTGTTTTATTGTGGGATTGTTGAATTTGCTATGTTGTCACTTATTGCTTATAACTTATTACAAAATTTTATTTTTGAATTGTTGGATGGTTGAAGTTGTAGGTTGTCATTACTTATAACTTAAAACTTATTACTTTTACTTATTACTTATAACTTATTACTTATAACTTAAAACTTAAAACCCATCACTTATAACCCATCACTAAAAGTTAAACCTTCAAATAAATCCCTGTATTATCAATGATTTAGCCGTTCTTTACACGATTACGTATTTTTAAAATCCTTGAATGTTCGCTATTTTATTGTTCTTCTTTTGTCATTGGTTCTTTTCGTTGTTTTTCCACTCGTTTTTCTTACATCGTTTTGCATCACATCAAATGTATACCACCAGCAAGCGCTGGGAAAAAACCTTCTACTTCCTGACCTGGTTTTTCCAGGGTTCTTCATTTTTGGTGCCACGGGCTTATGCTGTTATGCACCGGATGCACCACACTTACAGCGATACGGAAAAGGATCCTCATTCGCCGCATTTCTTTAAGGATATTTATCATATGATGCTGCACACCGCTGAAATTTTCAGCGCCTTTGTAACTGGCAAAAATCTGCCTGAAGCACAGTTTACCAAAGAATATATTCCGGTATGGGACAAGCTTGATAAAATAGGACATCATAACTTTACCAGATTTCTTTTCATTCTTTCTTACATTGCTTTTTACTTTGTATTCGCCCCTAATTATTGGTGGTTTCTATTATTGCCAATCCACTTTTTAATGGGGCCTATCCAGGGAGCAATCGTGAATTGGTTTGGCCACAAGTTTGGCTACAGCAATTTTGATAACGGGGATCATTCAAAAAATACAACTCCATTTGGTATCGTTTTGATGGGTGAATTATTTCAAAACAATCATCACTTCGCGAAGCTTGATCCCAATTTTGCCAAAAAATGGTATGAGCTTGATTTTACCTACATCATCATGAAAGGTTTACATGCCGTCCGCATCATCCGGTTGAAGCCGATTCTGATAGAGCAGACTGTTGAGTAGTTACTGAGATGCTTTTAAATTTTGATTTGTCAAAGTGTTTTGCCGGACGCATCTTTGCCTTCCTCAAAAGAAAAGCATGATCAGAAAATTTCTTATTACCATTTTTGTTGCCACATTTTTTACGTCCGTAGTTGTTGCCCAGGTGGACACTTTACGTGCGAGGATCGAGCGAATTCTTGCATCAAAAAATGCCCACGTTGGCGTAGCCATTACGGGGCTTGATGGCTTTGATACCTTAAGTATAAATGGTTCCGGTCATTTTCCCTTACAAAGTGTTTTTAAATTTCCGATTGCATTGGCCGTGCTTGACAAAGTGGATCAAGGCAGTTTGTCTTTGAACCAAAAAATATTGGTTACGAAAGCTGATCTGCTACAAAACACCTGGAGCCCGCTTCGCGAAAAATACCCACAGGGAAATATTAAAATTCCTTTATCAGAAATTCTTCAATATACCGTTTCGCAAAGCGACAATAATGGTTGTGATATTCTTTTGCGTTTGATCAAAGGCACAAAAGTCGTTAATGATTATATTCATAAAAAAGGCATCAAAGACATCGCCATTGTTTTTAATGAAGAAGAAATGCATAAGGAATGGAATGTCCAGTTTTCCAACTGGATAACACCCAAAGCCTCCAATGATCTGTTGAAATTATTTTATGACCGAAAGATATTATCTTCTAAAAGCCATGATTTTTTATGGAAGATCATGACGGCAACATCAACCGGAACTGAAAGGATAAAAGGCCAATTGCCGCAGGGAACACAGGTCGCTCATAAAACAGGAACGTCAGATACGAACAAAGAGGGCGTAACTGCGGCCGTTAATGATGTTGGAATTGTGACGTTGCCAAATGGAAAGCATTTTGCCATCAGCGTTTTTGTGTCGGATTCAAAGGAGAATAATAAGACGAATGAAAAGATCATTTCAGACATTTCGAAACTGACATGGGATTATTTTGCAAACAAGAATCATTGATTCAATTATAAAACAATTTAACGGATCGTAATCCTGACGCCTGCCTGCGGAATTAGCATATTGGTTCTGGAATTTTTTTCTACAAAAGAAGCATTGCCGCCGTTGTCAATATATGGATCCGTGAGATAGCGGCTGTTGTTTCCTATCAGATAAGATAGTTTCAATTCAAGCCCGACCCCATCGCGTCTGTTCAGCGGAATATCAAGGCCTCCTGTTGCTCCGTAAGTTAGTGCCCAATGAGCTTTTGATGAGTTCGAATAGGAATCATCATAAGGACTATAAGAGTTTAAGCGTTCCACACTAACGGTTGAGAAAAATACATTCCACCCCGCAGTAAGATCTATGAATGGTTTTATTTTCCAAATAGCCGGTATTTGAAAACGTGTAAGCACCATCAATGACACAATATTATTGGTCGCAGAAACTTTAAATTGATCGTAGAAGCCATATGTATAACCGGAAAAATATTGTGAGGCCCTGCCCTTCTCCATGAAGCCTGCTTCTAATCCAAACTTAAGCGGTACGGCAGGCGCCGGTTTATACAAAAAATTCATGCGCAGCCCGTAACCTGCATCGCCATTGGTTTCCTGGTACTCCTGCTGCGGGATACCTACCTGCCCATCTAAAGAAAGAGAAAATTTTTGAGCGGATGCAGCTGATGCGATCAGCACTAAAAACATGAAAGTAAATATTTGTCTCATAAGTGATTTTGTAGGTTTTCGGGTTTCAAAAAAGATTTTTTCTATGTAATCTTTTTATCTGTTTCATAAGCAGTGTAAAGCCTTATAATCCATTTTATAGATTCTTCACTTTTTATATCTGTAAATCTTGTTTGAAATTATGGCGCTTTATAAACCGTCTTTTTTTAATTTATGTGAAAATACTTTTTTTAATTTTTCCATTTTCGGCTTTATGACATAATAGCAATAAGATTGTGATGGATGGTTTATATAATAGTTAGTGTGATAATCTTCTGCGGGATAAAAAGTCGTTAATGGCTCTATGGTTGTCACGATCGTTGCGTCGAATACGCCACTCTCATTCAGCTGATTTTTATACAATTCAGCTTTCGCTTTTTGGACTTCGTCATGATAAAAAATTGCACTTCGGTATTGCGGGCCAACATCATTTCCCTGACGGTTCAACGTAGTCGGATCGTGTGTCGCCCAAAATACTTCGAGCAGTTCATCAAAGGAAATTTTTTCGGGATCATATTCAATTTGCAGAGCTTCCGCATGGCCCGTGGTTTTGCTACAAACCTGCTCGTAGGTTGGGTTTTCTACAAGGCCGCCTGTATATCCGCTGCTCACTTTTTTTACACCTTCCAATTGCTGAAACACCGCCTCCGTGCACCAAAAGCAACCATTAGCAAAGGTTGCGCTTTCTGAAATTATGTCTGGCATCTATAAGTTTTGTTTGGGTGATCAAAGATACACGGAAAAATTTCGATGGAATCAGCATACTGGATTTTTTAAATCCTGGATATTAAAGTGGGATTGTTTGAGGATGCGCCATCATTGATCGCCTGCCACCTGATGTCAGCAATTAGTGAGGATTATTGTCTTATCGGCTGCAAAGTAATGACTCATAAAAATCGGAATAATGCAAAGGTAGAAATTGTTTTTTTTAAACAATGAAGAAAGTTAACATTTAAACATAAATGCGGCATCGCCTTTTCAGGAAGTGTTTTTTTTACGAGTGCCTCATAAATGAAAATATAGATTTATTGATTTTCATAGGTCATATTCGCTATAGCAATTATGTTCACTTTATTTTCGTATTATAGTGACTGTTATATTTCTTTGCAAAAGCAATATTTAGGTTTCTAACAAGGCAAAAAGTAGAAATTCTAATTTTTATTTTGGAAAAATGAAAATTACACCGCCTTTTCCCTGCAATTAAACATCCATTGAACGCCAAATTTATCTTTGCAGCTTCCAAAATAATCGCCCCAAAACATATCCTGCAAATCCATCTCCACCTGCCCGCCCGCTGACAGCGCACTAAACAGCTTTTTTGTTTCTTCCCTCGTGTCGGGCTCAAGATTTATGTGAACATTGTTACCAAAATTTAGTTTAAAATTCATCGTTTCCGGGGCATCTGTTCCCATTAAAATGTGGCCTCCAAGGATCGGCAGTTCGATATGCATAATCAGGTTTTTATCGGCTTCAGCAATTGCCGGCATTTCATCTGAAGGCGGAATTTGACCAAAACGTGAAATTCCCATTCCTCCGAATTCTCCGCCAAAAACGGATTTGTAAAAATTGAATGCCTCTTCCGTGTTGCGGGAAAAATTAAGATAAGTGCTTACTCGTGACATGATGATCGTTTTAAAATTGTTTTAAACTTTAATTGCTTTGCAAAACTCAATTAAAATTATTCAACAAAGAATGGTTAATCACGACAATTCAAAGGTGATTTGCGACAACGAATTACAGTTTATTTGAATAATTTGATTGTCAACGCAGCATTTTGAAAGGAAAACGGGTCTTAGATAAAACGGCTTTATGAGAAAATTTTTTATATTGATCGTCACTGCCTGCTTTTTATATTCATGCGATCCTGGCCAAACGACTGATCTATCCGGAAGCGTAGACGCTTATGTTCCTGTTTATAGTACCATATCCGAAATAAATAATATCCAGGTGGAACCTCAAAAACCCACCGGGCAGGCAGGCAAGATATATGCTTATGGAAATTATATTTTCCAAAACGACCTTAATTCCGGTATTCATATTATTGATAATAAAGACCGCATGCATCCAAAGAAGATCGCTTTTTTAAAGTTGCCATTGAGCACAGAAATAGCGGTAAAGGGAAATTATTTGTATTCTAATAATTATGTGGATCTCGTCGTGTTTGATATCAGCGATCCTTCAAATCCAAAATTAATTAAGAGAGTAAAGGATGTTTTTCCTGCCACTGATCAGAAATATCCTCCATTCAACAATGGTTATTTTCAATGCCCGGATCAATCGAAAGGAACGATCGTTAGATGGGAACTGAAAAATATACCCATTCCAAATTGCCGCCGTTAAAAGAAAACTATGAGAAAATATATTTACATATTATTGTTTATTCCTCTTTTTTTCTGCCAGTGTGAAAAGGACTCAGCTGCAGGATTTAAAAATAATCCTGTGACCGGCCAGGGAGGCTCGCTTGCAAGATTCGCGATAGTGGGGAATTATTTATATTCCGTAGATGAAAACCAGCTAAAGGTTTTCGACATTACGGCTGCTGATAATCCCGTGTTGAAAAACACGCAGGATATTGGGTTTTCAATAGAAACTATTTTTCCATTTAAGGACAAACTGTTTATTGGTTCAGCTACACAGGTTTTTATTTATTCAATCGCAGATCCCGCAAAACCTGAAAAACTGAGTACAGCCATTTCTCCGGATGTGTTGCGCAGATGCGATCCCGTGGTTGCGAAGGACACGGTTGCTTTTGCTACGCTTCGTACAAATGGCCCTTGCGGTGGCACGCAGAGCATACTTGCCGTTTATAATATCAAAGACATTCTCAATCCCGTGCAGGTAACAACTTACCCTGTTGGAGAACCCTATGGCCTCGGATATTCCGGAGATGTTCTTTATGTATGCGATAAAACGAGGGGCTTATTATTATTTGATATCGCGAAGCCCTACCAGCCGGCGCCGATCGATATATCCATAAATGATGGCAGCTATGTTGATGTTATACCTTATCAAAATACGCTCATCTGCTGGACGACAACCGGCATCATCTTATATGATATTACCAACAACCGCAAGCCGGTTCTTATAACGTCTATCAATTGATTAAAAAATATTCTGCCGCATTTATACTGTTGTTTTTTAGCCTGAGTGCTATCGCCCAAAGACAGGAACGTTCAATAATGGTGAACGAAGATGCGCCATCCGGCAAAGGATTAACGGCAAGATTTAATTATACAGGGCTGATAGATCCTTTTGACCAGAATCTTTCTTTTGGCGGCGAGTACAAGCTGAATGGACATTGGTCAACCGGGCTTGATCTTGCGTGGATTTTCACTTCCCTATACCTTTCTGAAAGCAAGCATGCAAACGGCCTGATAGCGCGGCCTTTTATCAGATATTATCCGTGGGGTAATAAAAAGGGGTTCTTCGAGGCAGTTGTTCATTATAAATATGTTTCTTACCGCATAACTGACTGGGTCGGGCAAGATGTCACGAATGGCGTGCCCGCTTATGAAGAATACAGGGCCTTTCATTTCAATAAAAATGCTTTTGGCCTGCATTTAAATGCCGGTACAAGTGCCAACTTAAGCAGGGATAAAAGATTGAAAATGGAATTCTACCTGGGAATAGGTGTGCGCTTCAAAACGCAGGGGGCTGATATTGGAGAATATGATCGCCAGCGGCGCGGGTTTGGAAAATTGTATGACCCGAATTTT
Organism: uncultured Chitinophagaceae bacterium; assembly: GCA_963706775.1. Taxonomy (GTDB): domain Bacteria; phylum Bacteroidota; class Bacteroidia; order Chitinophagales; family Chitinophagaceae; genus Ginsengibacter. Next base: position 27,216 of record CAVPNF010000008.1, on the reverse strand, counting down.
TCAAATATCAGTTTGCCAATGGGCGCGCGTCTTGTGTATGATATCCAGTAAATGATTTGTTATCTAAACCTCTAAACCCCAAAATCCCTAAACTCCTACCTTCTAAACTTTTCAAACTCTAAATCAAGCAGATACTTCCGGTTTGTCTTTCACTACAGCGAGATCCGGGATCCCAACAGTGATCGGTACAGCACCCACCTGCACGATCGCCTTTTTGCCCCGAAGATCGATAACAATGCCGACCTGGCGGTTTGCAGTCATAATTACCTTGTCGCCAAGCTTTACGGGTTCATTCGTTTCAATATACCTGTTATCAATTTTTTTCTGTTTCTTTTGCAGGATCTGCTTTTCCGGTTGCTTGAAAAGCAGCGCCTGCATAGTTTTGATCACTTTACTTTTATCTTCTGTTTTTTTCCATTCCGTTAGGATCGATTTAAGTTTTCGGTCCATTTCTCTGAGGTAAATAAACTTCGATTCATTGATCTGGTTCTGTTCCTTCAGAAGCTCAATCTGTTGCTGGTGTTTTTCTTTGTGAATTACGGCCTGCATTTCTTTTTGGAGCTTTTCATTTTCTTTTAAAAGTTTGTCAAGCTGTTTCTTTTCTGCCTGTATCAATTGTTGATCCTGTTCAGTGCTGTTCAGTAATTTATCAAGAGAGAAATGGTTCTCATCAACAAGTTGCCTTGCTTTGCTGATCAATTGTTTTGGCAATCCTATGCGCTCTGCAATTGAAAAAGTATACGAGCTTCCGGGCTTGCCCACAATGAGTTTATAAAGTGGTTTAAGATTTTTTTCGTCAAAAGCCATGGCACCGTTAATAATCCCGTTGACCTTGTTGGCCATCACTTTTAAATTAAGGTAGTGGGTAGTTACCAGCCCGAAAGAATGTTTCTTCGCCAGTTCCTCCATAATTACTTCCGCGAATGCACCGCCTAAATTCGGATCGCTGCCGCTCCCCAGTTCGTCTATGAAAAAAAGCGTTTTTCCATTCGCGTTTTCCATGAAATGCTTCATATTAATCAGGTGCGAGGAATAGGTGCTCAACTCAAATTCAAGGCTTTGTGTATCACCGATATGAATCATTAATTGCTTAAAAATTCCAAACTCACTGTCATGGCTACACGAAACTAACAGGCCACTTTGCAACATCATCTGCAAAAGCCCCACGGTTTTTAATGTGACTGTTTTCCCTCCCGCATTTGGGCCGCTTATGACAAGGATCCTGTTCTTTTCATCCAAAGAAAGATTGACGGGAATGGTTGACTTTTTTAATCTTTCATTATAGATAAAAAGCAACGGGTGAACAGCATTCGATAATTTGATAATTGATTTATCATGGAGCGCAGGCAGGTTTCCGTTGTAATCCAACGCCAGCATGGCCTTGGCCCTCACGAAATCATATTCGCCCACGATCCCGTGGTAAATTGTCAACAAAGAATGATAGGCCCGCATTTTTGTGGTCAGCTGCTGAAGGATCACATAGACTTCTCTTCGTTCTTCATTTTCCAGTGAAAAAATATCATTATTGAGGTGTGTGGTTTCTTCAGGCTCGATAAACGAAGTCCTGCGGCTGTCGCTTTCCCCGTGAAGAATTCCTTTGATCATTCGCTTTTGCTCTGCTACCACGGCAAGGACCTTCCTGCCATTCATAAAACTTTCCTCAATGTCGGCCAGGTAGCCTAGTTTTTTCAACCTGCTTACCGTGCGGTCAAATACTCTTTTAAGTTCAGCTCTTTTTTTATACAACGACATTCTTATAGAGGCCAGTTTTTCAGAAGCGCTGTCTTTTACAATACCGTATTCATCAAGGATTTCGTCGATAAGGATAGCAATCGTTTTTTCAAAATAGGTTTCTTCGATGACCATTGCAAGAAAAGGATAGGCCACCTTTCTGTCCGCAGAAAACCAACGGAAAATTTGTTGAATGGCATTCGCTAATTTTTTTATTTGCAAAAATTGTTCACCGGAAAGCACAGAAGATTCTATACCCAGCAGTTTTAATTCCTTTGACAGGTTTAGTACCGCATCATCAGGGAAGTAGAGATGATTTTGGAAAAGTAATTTGTATTCATTTGTCTGCTGAAGCTGCGGCTCAATAAATTTTTTTTGGGTATGAATACGTAAATCCTCCGCTCTTTGGCGCGCATATTCAGATCGGCAATGCGCTGCCAGTAAAGATTTTATTTTATCAAATTCCAATTGATGTGGTGCGGATTCAGGAAATAGCTTCATTTATTATTAAGAGTCAGAATTTTTTATTGGTGGTAAAATTAAGCTAAGTTTTTGCGAGTTAAATGCAAGGCGAAAGATTGCGATCCGAATATTGTTGCCAATAAATAAAAATGCCTGGCGATTCATGAATCAAATTCGTGAATTGCCAGGCTGGGCGTTGATTGATTAATGATGTATCCTCTTTAAGTAGGATTATAACTTAGTAAAATAGAAGGGTTTGGCATTAAGAATACAACGATTGGATATGCCACGGATAAAGTCATTTCCCTTATTACCAACAAATGTCAAAAAATTGGGGAATAACACTGAAAGCGAAAAAGAGGTTTGCAATAAACCAACTTAGAGTTAACAATAACGATCATTAATTCATTATCAAGATCAAATAAATCAATATTTCGTCCCTTGTTCAGAAAATTTGTCCGGATTTTTTAGAAGAAAAGAATTGCGAAGGTCGTCTTGAAACGGTACTTAAAAATTGAAAAAAAGTGCTATATATTCAACTTATCCCCTCTAAAATAAAAAGTATTCAGGAAATCAAGTCATGAATTTTACCAACGATCGTTTCTAAATTCTCATTAGTTAAATTGCTGCCCGATGGTAAGCACAATCCAAGATTGAATAAATCTTCAGAAGTGTGATCGCCATAAAAAGGAAAATCTTTGAACACTGGCTGTAAATGCATAGGTTTCCATAAAGGCCGTGACTCAATATTGTCTTTCTCAAGTGCTAAGCGGATATCTTCTCTTGAAATTCCTCGAGTTTTTTTATCATCAACGAGTATTGTTGTGAGCCATCTGTTGCTAAAATATCCGTCAGGTTCTGTCACCAATGCAATACCCGGTACCCCGCCCAATGATTTTTCATAAAATGAAAAATTATCTCTCCTTTGCGTTACCCTTGTCTGCAAAACTTCCATTTGCCCCCGCCCTATGCCTGCACAGATATTACTCATTCGATAGTTATATCCGATTTGAGAATGTTGATAATGAGGGGCGCTGTCGCGGGCTTGGGTTGAAAGGAAGGTCGCTTGTTTTATATAAGTTTCATTTTTGGCAACTAAAGCGCCACCTCCCGAAGTAGTAATTATTTTATTGCCGTTAAAAGAAAGGATGCCCATTTCACCAAAAGTTCCACATTTCGTTCCATTAATGTCTGAACCGAGCGCTTCCGCAGCGTCTTCTATCACCGGAATTTCATATTTATTGGCGATAGCCAAAATTTCATCCATTTTTGCAGGCATGCCATATAAATGAACCGGGATGATCGCTTTGGGCTTTTTGCCTTTGGCTATACGATCAATAATTGCTTCCTCCAGGAATTTGGGATTCATATTCCAGGTATCTCTTTCACTGTCAATAAATATAGGAGTTGCGCCCTGGTAACGGATTGGATTTGCGGAGGCAGAAAAAGTCATGCTTTGGCAAATCACTTCGTCGCCCGCTTTAACGCCCAGGATAATCAAAGCAAGATGAAGAGCAGCCGTGCCTGTGCTAAGCGCACTCACATAAACTTTACTATCTAGGTAGGATGCAATATCTTTTTCAAAACCATTTACATTAGGGCCTAAGGGAGCGACCCAATTGGTATCGAATGCTTCTGTTACAAATTTTCGCTCACTGCCGCCCATGTGGGGGGAAGAGAGCCATATTTTTTCGTTCATATCATTAAATTTCCGCTATGTTTTTATCAATATCATTCTGCGATCTGTAGTGAGATCAGTCAGCTTTTTATTGCCGAATATTTTATAATTATTCCCGGATTACCAACCACAGTCGCATAATCAGGGACATCTTTAATGATCACTGAGCCGGCTCCAATTGTACACCATTTACCAATTTTTATTCCCTGAATAATAGAGGCACCTATTCCAACGTGGCTTCCCTCTCCTATCTTTACACCTCCCGCCAAAGCAGCATTGGGCGAGATGTGCACAAAGTCTTCTATGATGCAATCGTGATCAACTGAACAATTGGTATTCAAAATGACATGTTCCCCTATCTCGGATGAGCTGTTTACCGAGACACCTGCCATCACAACAGTTCCTTCTCCAATGGATGCTCTTTTTGAAATATTACTATGAGGATGAATCAAGGTAGTAAAATTTACCCCCAGGCTTTGGGCAATCTTCTTTCTAATTTGGTTGTTTCCAATAGAAATAATAAAGCGATTGTCCTTGCTCTTTCATTTCGTGCTCATTAATCGAAACTGTATAGCCCAGCAGTTCATGCAAGTCAGGATTTTTATCCACCAATCCTCCGATAGGCAGAGAAAGTAATTCAGCCAATTCTATAATTACTTTTGCATGACCGCTTGCACCATAAAAATATATCATTGTTGTGTTCCTTTAAATACAGCCATTGTTGCCTCTCCATCCGCACTAATTCCTTCGCTTACAAAAACCTTTCTAATGGTTTTAAAGATGATACTCACATCCAGCATAAAACTTAGATGATCTACATACCAAACATCATAATCAAATTTTTTTTCCCAACTGATGGCGTTTCGGCCATTTACCTGGGCCCAGCCGGTAATTCCAGGCCTCACCTCATGTCTTCTTTTTTGATGGGCATTATAAAGAGGTAAATACTGAACTAATAAAGGACGGGGCCCGATCAAGGCTCATATCTCCTTTTATAACATTGAGCAATTGAGGAATTTCATCCAGAGATGTTTTACGAACAAATTTTCCTATGGTGGTCAACCGTTTTTCATCTGGTAATAAATCACCCTTAGCGTCCTTTTTATCATTCATTGTTTTGAACTTGATCAGCCTGAATATCTTTTCATTTTTTCCTGGACGCAACTGGCGTAAAGAATGGTTTGCCCCGATTAGCGACTACGAGTAAGATGATTACTAAAACAAATAACGGAGATAAAATAATGAAGGTGGTTAATGCCAGAATGAAATCCAAATAAACTTTAAAATATTTCCTATAAAGCATATGAAAATTCTATTATACCCGGTAACAGCTAATGTAACCACGAAAGCATATTCACAAAAAGCTTACTGAGCAAATGGGTGTGTAGATGCAGGTAATTTGGCAAACGGATGATACTCACCATTTACGCCAATAGGCCTTGCATGCCTTATACCCTGTACTATTTCGATTGCAGTTTTGGTTTCACCGATGCGAAAACCTTTTCCTGCAAGAATTGCTTCGTATGAAGTTGTGTGCAGATCAGTAAAACCATCGCTAAACTCAAGTTCCTGTCCTTCTATCTGAATAGACCTGAATGTTCGTTTTCCCTTGCTTTCTCATTTCTGTAGGGATTGTATCTTCGTTTATACTTAAGAACCAACGAACTCTGGCTTTTTCCAACTCCAGGAACCCTGCAGCTCTATCATGGGAATGAATATGAACAACGTTACTTTTTACCGCTCCGAATATCCACGTCAGCATGTCAAAAAAGTGGACTCCGATATTGGTAGCAATGCCACCAGACTTACTGATATCGCCTTTCCATGAAGTATAGTACCAATGACCTCTTGATGTCAGATAGGTTAAGTCGACGTCATAGATTTTATCTTTAGGTCCATTAAGAACTTTTTCTTTTAGAGCTATAATGGAAGGATGAAGCCTTAATTGAAGAATAGAAAAGATATTCTTTCCTGTTTCTTTTTCTATTTCCTCCAAAGCATCAATATTCCAGGGATTCAATACAATTGGCTTTTCACAGATCACATCTGCATTATTTCTTAAACCAAAACGAATATGACTATCATGCAAATAATTTGGAGAACATACTGACACATAGTCAACAGGATTGTTTTTCCTTTTCAATTTCTCCAGGTGTCTGTCGAATCGTTCAAATTCAACAAAAAAATCAGCATCGGGAAAATAACTGTCCATTATTCCCACACTATCAAAAGGATCAAACCCTGCCAATAGATTGTTACCTGTATTCTTTATAGCTTTTAAGTGTCGAGGTGCAATATACCCCGCGGCGCCAATTAATGCGAAATCTTTCATTTATTATATTAAATTTAAAGTGAAAAAGTAATTTTCGTGCGATGATTGCAAAATTTGATTTTATATTTATCGATTACTTGCCTTGGCAACGAATAGAGAATTTCTCTTAAGAGATAGATCGAATAATTGAAATAAGCGTTCTTAACTACTCGATTTTTCAATTGTAGTTATAGCTTGTAATTTTTCGAAAAAGTTCTGCGAAAGCAATTTATAAGTTAAGTTGTTCAGTAAATATTCTCTTCCGTTTCTTCCCATTTTACTTAAAGTTGGCGGGTCCATTTTTGAAAATTTAATCACAGCATTTGTAAATGCTTCCTTATTTTCTGCTGGCACAAAAATCCCGCAATTTGCATTATCTATGATGCATTTATATCCACTATACGAAACTAATATTGGCTTTGCAGCATACAAATAATCCATCCATTTATTTGGACTAATGCCAAACCGATAAATGGACTTATTGAGCCACGTATTGATCAATAAATCAGTATTCTGAAGGATTTTTTGTAAATCTTTTTTTGACACGCCAGGTAGAAAAATCAAATTACCCGATTTTTTAAATTTCGCTTGAAAGGTAGACTTTAAAGGCCCTTCGCCAATAAATAGGAATTTAATATGAGGATATTCTTTCTCTAACGAAGATGCTGCTTCAAAAACCATATCCAATGCGTTGGAACTGCCAAAAGACCCGGCATAACCAACTATAAATTCTTCTTTATTTTTTTCATAAATGCTAATGCTTTTGAGTATATCTTCTTCAACAAAATAGTTGGGATCTATCCCCATCGGCATCCAGTAAAAATTAAAGGGTTTCTTTATAACCGTTTCTATATGCTCCTTCACATTTGGCAAGGTGCTCATTATTAAATCCGCATGCCGATAACCCATCTTTTCAACCCATTTTAAAAATAACACTATTGGGTTATAAACAGAATATCCTCCAATCTCAACAAGTGTCAAGGGATAAATATCCCTTATTTCGATAACCAACGGTACTTTTAAAAATTTTTTTAGAAGTACACCAGATAAAAAAGTTAAAATAGATAGTGAAGACACGATAATTATATCTGGTTTAAATGCTTTTATTTTCCTCCGGAACTGGAAAAGACGCATCTCAAATACAAGCCAACTCCATAATCTTTTGACATTAAACCCCAAATCAATCTTAGGACCGTTTAAAGTTGCCATTTCAAGATTTTCTTCTTTTCTGGATTGGTACAACCCTTTTATTTTGGGAACATTTCCTAAAGTAGACCTTGACCCGATAAGCAGTACCTTATTTTCGTTTATTTTTGACAGAGCTTTCGAAATAAAATATTGCCTGGTAGGCGAACCAAACTCTGGCAAAACAACATATTTACTTATATAAACTATTCGCATTTTACTTTATGCCTAATCTTCATTAAAGGACATCCTCAATCATTCTTATGTATCTGCATTTAAACTGCTTACCAGTAATTTCCTTTAAGATGTTTCATAATTAAGTGATGATTGAAACTTACGACCGTAACAACTGTCCTATATACACTATATCAAAGCTAATTTTTGTATTGAGCAAAATATTTTTTCCTGTACTCTAATTCGATTTCTTTAGTAATTTTTTGCTTAACGCGAGATTTGCAAACAACTGTCCATACTGATTCCAGGTAGTAAGGAAACCACTGCAGCTTACAAATTTTTCATAAATTTTGAATAGACTGCTATCATATCTTGTAAGTTTCACAAAACCATCTGCCTGAAAAGAGCCAACCGAACCTTTTTGTCCGGATTTAAACATTGTTCCGTTGATATTGTCTCGAAATACACAGTTCTGAGGATCCCACAATTTGTCTTCGAGGGTATTAATAATTCTTTGCACAGCATCGGAATCTTTCCATAATCCCAAATCATAAGCTTCAACAATATAAGAGACAACTAGGTTTGCATGCGATACATCCTGAACCTTATCATCATTATTATGTTTCCGGCTTTCTTTGTCTTGAGGCGTGTCCCATGTCTGATTCCAGGATATATACTTATCGTATTTGTAAAAATTATTTTCAAGTTGGGTGTTGTATAAATGAACAAAGGAAAGATAAGCCGCTTTGTGTTCAGAACTATTAGTTAAAAATGATAACTCCGCGGCAATATAGGCCCAATGGGAAGCCATATGAGTTCGGCTTAATAGTAAGTAATTATCTTTGTCATTTGCGTACCTAATACCTCTATTTACCCATTTATCCCATATATTGGTTTCAACAAAATCCAGCGTCTGGTCATAAAAACGCTTAATTCTGTTAATTTTAAGTAGCGATGGAGTCTGATGGATATTCTTTAACAACCGGGTTACATACTGAAAAAAATATATTTCAGATAAGACTGTTTCGGAATGATATATTCCTGATGTGGAATCGCCTCCCCGCTCTATCCATCCTCTATAAGAATCTTTTAACCTAAAGGTATTTCCAGGTATATTGCCAGTTACCTGCGCCTTGTCTATGTAATTGTTAGTAATTGCTATGGCATCATTTAGATAGCTCATACTGTCAGTGGTTTCGTACATAGCCAAAATGGCGTCTAATCCATAACTCAAAGGTTCAAGAATTGTAACCAGATTTGAATTGCCAAGACTATCCCAGTATACTTTTAAAGGAGGAAAACCTTTTTTAAAACTAGTATAGTAAGATTGACGAAATAAATTACTCCAATCATTTTTTTCGGTTGATTGAGCTTGTAGTGAAGTTTTTACGGTTATCAAAAAGGATATTAAAAATAGTGCCATGAAATACAGGCAACTACGAAAATTTCTTTTTGAAAAAGAACCACGCATATTGACGATTTAATTCCGGCCACAAACAGGAAATGCACCAAATAACAAACCAGATTCTTTTTCCCAATTAATTTCCATACGCACATTAACAACACCTTTACTTTTTCTTAATAATTCATCAATAGTAATAGCATTCAATAACTTCTTTAAGTGTTCGGGTGAAACCTCTGTAACCCACCCGCAGTCGAACTGATTGATTACGGTTGCCATGTCAGGGAAATTACTCACAATAACCGGCAAGCCACTATGCAAGTATTCAAATAATTTGTTGGGCAAACAATAATAATAACTCAAACTTATATTTTCAATAACGCTCACACCTACATCTGCGCCAGATGTATAATAACCGATTTCTGAGGGATGTACTGCTGGCAGAAAGTGAATATTAGGAGTATTTTTTTCAGCCTCTTTTACCAAATCTACTAATGGGCCATACCCCATTATCACAAGATGTTTGTCGGGTGCATTCCCGCTAAACGCTTTAATAAGCAGTTCAATTCCTCTTCCTTTGTTAACCACTCCCTGGTAGATAAAAATCATAGCAGTTTTAGGTATACTAAACATATCATTGAATACCTGGTGCCTGCCGGTAATATTCGAACTTTCCGGGGTATTCCGTAAAACAACTACTTTTATAAGCCCATATTTATTCTCATACCATTTCCCTATAGACGGACTAACTACAATTAGTCTATCCACTTTTTTCACAAGAAATTTTTCCATAACGGAACTAACGTATTTCCCAACTTTATTTAAGCCGGCCTTTTGACTTTCTAACTCATGAGCATCGTAAATGAGCCATACTTTTGATTCCAATAACTTCAATAAATATCCAACCGGTAAAACAAATAAGCTGTGACAATTTATAATATTTATTTTTTTTCCTTTATAAAATACAAATACTTTCAAAATAAATTCAAAATATTTTAGGACATCTATTAGGGGATTTTTTTTGAATCTATCAAAAAATAATTTGAAGCGTTTTACTGATCTTTTGTCATCAATCCGTTCCCAATTTTTGAGGTCTTTATTCCAACCCGAGGCAATTATGACCTCGTCCGCAAGACCAAGTTCTATAATGGATTTTGTTTCACGAAGTATTCTTGATTCAAACTTAAAAGGCGATGGATACACGTGAAGATTTATAACACTCATTTACTATACATTCCTTTAAATCTTAAATAATTCACCAGCTTTTTGAGCCTGTTAACCTTGGCCTCATTATTTGGATAATCCTTAAATGATTTTACTGGTAGTTTCATTATTTCGTCAAATTCAGATTGCTTCAGATTTAATTTTTTCATCACAAAATGCATATCCTGATCAAGCAAATCCTTGTTATATCCCACTTTGGCAACCTCTTTTAAGGCTTCCTCTCGTGTGATTTGCCCCGATTTGATTAAATCTGATAAATGCCCTCTTCTTTTGTCAATATTGAATTTCACTGGCAAAATATAGCCCTGGTAAAATCTGGTATAAACAGACTCGTAATGTTTTCCCCCATAATAGACCCATCCCAAATCATCTTGTAAAATGTGCATTACTTCATCTTTTTTGTATTCCATGTAATTTAAGATAGAAACAGATTTAATTCTTTTCAAAAAAGTCCATTTGAATAAATGTGAAAAATTGAAATGAGGATATTTGTTTAAACTGGAAGATCCGAAAATTTTATGCACGGATCTGATATATTTCCAATCAGAATGCCCATAGGCCCAAGCCTTTACGGACATAGATTCTGTGGCAAAATTCATCCCACTAATCATATATTTGATCCCCCTTTTGCTTGCTTCTTTAAATAGCAGAGCATTTATTGCATGATCGGTTGGTACCTCACCATCAGGAGTTGAAGCTTTTAAAAAGGACAATTGCAAATCTTTAAAAACGCTCCAGTCGATTACATAGGTATATAAGTCAATATGTAGTTTATCAAGTGTTTTCTCAATATTGCTCACAGCCAGTTCTGAGTTCCATCCGTTATCGAAGTGGACGGCTAAAGGCCGTAAACCCAATTTTTTCGCCAGGTATGCGACGTAGGTACTATCCACTCCCCCACTTACGCCTATTATGCAATCGTACTCCTTTCCATTTCCTGAAACCTTAATCTGAGAAATCAAGCTACTCAACTTTTCCTCGGCTTCCTTTCCTTTAAAAACACGTTTGGGCAACTCGAGATCATATCTTAGGCAATGGGAACAAACTCCATTTTCATCGAAAATGATATCCGGGTCAGTGGTGTCCATTATGCATCGGGTACATATCTGATAGTTCTTGGTTTTTTGCATTAATTATTTCTTTAAAACTCTAATATCTTATTTTAGCTAATGTTATTTGAATAAATCATCTAATTCAACCGGGCTGGGATAGCTTATAAGAACCCCCCTGTGTTTGCCTTTAAAAACAAATAAACTTCCTGCAGTTACTGCTGATGCTCCGCCCTTTAAAATGGCTTCACGCAGATGTTCCTGACTGCCCGCACCTCCGGAAGCTACGACCGGAACGTTTACTGCGGTGCTGACCATATGAATGAGGTCGATATCATATCCTCTCATCGTACCTTCTTTATCAATAGATTGGATTATTATTTCGCCTGCCCCTGCATCCACAACAGCTCTTGCCATTTTATCTGGACTCATTTTATTTTTTAGAGTGCCATTCTGGGTATATACAAAATAATTTCCCAAAAAATTTTTGCGCGCATCAATACAAACTACGACACTTTGGCTACCATATATATTTGCTAATGAAGACAAAAAGGCTAGATCGGTAGAGGCAGAGTTTATAATTAACTTCTCAATACCCGTATCAAATAGCTCTTTTGCCTGCTCTATATTTCTAATACCACCTCCATAACCTATTGGCATAAAGCTTTCGCTAACGATATCTCTGATCCAGTCGTATTTAGGGTCTCTTTTTTCTGCTGAAGCAGAAATATCTAAAAGAACCAGCTCATCTACCTCCTTTTCATTGAATATTCTAACTGCATTAATGGGATCTCCGATGTAGACGGGGTTTTTAAACTGTTGAGTTTTCACCAAACCCTCCCCCTTAAGCAAAAGAGTCGGAATTACGCGCACCAAACTCATATATAAAGAAAATTTTTAAAAATCTTCAAACCATATTTGTGACTTTTTTCCGGGTGAAACTGGAGGGCGTAAATATTTTCATGATTCAAAGCCGAAACAAAATCTTCTCCATAATTGGTTGTCAGCATAATATCTTCAGGGTTGTTGGCCTTGATATAGTAGGAATGAACAAAATAATATTTAGGATTCTCCTCTAGGTCATGTGTAAGTTTTGTCTCTTTTTTTTCGTTACAAAATTCCATCCCATGTGTGGTATTCGCAAATCAGTTTGGCCCGAAGGAAATGAGAATCTTTTTACTTCAGCATCAAACCAACCAAGTCCAGGAATTGTTCCTTCCTCAGATTTTTTTGTCATTAATTGTGCTCCTAAACATATACCTAAAATAGGAATCTTATCGTCCAACACTTTATGATTAAGAACTTCAACTAATCCCGAATCCTGGAGTTTCGATATCCCGTAATCAAAATTACCAACTCCTGGCAGGATCAGTTTTTCAGCCTTTTCAATTTCTTCTGGCTTCGATGTAATAACGCCCGGTTGGCCTAGTTTCCTAAGCATATTTGCTATTGAACCAACATTGCCAGCACCATAATCGACTATACAGATCATAGACCCAAGATTGTTTTAAATTTCAAAGCTCTTTCCATCCATTTTTGGTTGGTAGGATAATCCTCATGCTTTTTAGGGGGAAGTCTTATTATCCGTTCAAATTCTTCTGGAGTTATTTCCCATTTCTTGGTAATGTAATTTATATGCTCACGAAGTTGATTAACATCATACAAAGGTTTTTTTAATTCTTCTAAGGCTTCGTCCCGTGTAATTTGTTCGGAGCATATCAAAGATGATAGGTGTGCTCTTCTTTTATCAAAGCCAAATTTGACTGGCAAAACATGAGCCTGAAAAAATTGTGTAAATACAGATTCATAATGCTTTCCACCATAGTACTGCCAACCTACTTTTTTTTCCAATTCTTTTATGGCGGCTTCCTTATTGTATTCAATATAATTCAAAATATTCACTTTCTTTACTTTTCTGACCATCACGTAATAAAAAAAATGAGATAAAGATAAATATGGATAAGTTTTTATTTTCTTGGTACCAAAAATCTTATGAATGGCTTTTATGTGTTGAAAATCACTCGCATCATAACCCCAAGCCGGCGGTAAAATTCCTTCCGTGACAATGTTACTACCTGAAACCAAATATTTAATCTTATATTTCTTAGCTATTCGATAAAGAGTTGCTATAATTGCGTGATCCGTTACCACTTCAATGTTTGGAACCGATGCCTTAAAAAAAGAAAGTTGTATGTCCTTGAACTCATTCCAATCTACTACCAAAGTATGTAAGTCGAAATTATACTTATTGACCAGTTTCTCAATGTTGCTTACAGCGAGTTCGGAATTCCAACCATTATCAAAATGAACTATCAGGGCCTTAAGTCCCATTTCTCCGGCAAGGTATGCGATATAAGAACTATCCACTCCACCGCTTAATCCGATAAGACAATCATAAGCCTTTGATTTACCTTCTTTTTTGATCTCGTGAATAATTTCATTAAATTTTTCTTTTCGTTCTTTTGGAGGCAACAGAAGTCGTTCAGCTTTTTGCTGATAATCATAATAATAATTACAAATTCCATTTTCATCAAAACGAATCTCTGGATCTGATGTATCCATTACTGTTTTAGTACAAATATTATATTTTATCATCGAATAATGTCAATTGAGCGTTTTAGAAAGAAAATCTGCCTTTATCATAAGTCTATCAGTTGCGCGGCAAAATCAGTATAATTGCTATCAGCATCGTAATTTTGTTTCCATGTTTCATAAGCGCGTTTTCTCTTGAAAAAATATTGAGTAGAATTACATTCTAAAATTAACTGTGCAATTAGATTAGGTTCTATATCTGCTGCTACAATATATCCGTTATTTTTATTTACGATTTCGCTGGTACCGCCCACGTCGCTTGCTATAGCTGGGATGCCAAACGAAAAGGCCTCCATTATACTAACAGGAATCCCTTCATAAATACTCACATTTACAAACCATGTGATATAATTTTGCTCATAAAAAGTGAATAACTCCTCATTTGAAATCCACCCATGAAAAATGGCCTTAACATTAACTGGAAAGTTTTTGGTTATATTGATAACATTGCCATATTCAGGCCCTTCGCCAAAGTGATGCCATTCTATAATCTTCTCTGTTCTTAGGTTCAGTAAAGATTCAGCAATTAGATGAACCCGTTTGAGACATATTAAGTTACTGCAAGAGACAATTTTAATTATTCCTGAACCGCTCAAAGAACATTTGGTAGAATGGTTACTTATTCCCAAACGGCCAACGTGTATTTTATTTGCATTTATTTTATAAGATTTTTTTAAATCTTCAACGATATTTACTGATATTGGCGCCAATAAATCAGCAGATGCATATATTTCCTGTCGTATAGGTAAATAATTATTGTTTCTATATAAATAATAATCTCCTCCGTGCATCCTTACTATTTTTCTATATTGCCTGAAAAACTCAGTGGGAAAAATTAGTGCCGTAGATGCCCAATAAGCATACAAAGTTATTGGCTTTTCAATTGATTGAGTTTTTTCTGTTACGATTGCATACAAAATTCTAAATATAATCAATGTATGAAACCATCTAAAAAATCTATCAACGGACAAGTAGACTTTGCATTTGAAAAAATCGTTTAAAAACGGTTTCAAAGGAGATAAGTTAAATACTCCTCGTAAAATTCGATTTAGTGTATTTGAGGTAATGGGGTCCCAACATACTACGTTTTTCGGATAAGGCCATTGTTTCGCGCTTCCGGAAGGGTTATATAAGGGTTGGATATACACGATGTCGAACTTCTCCGCCAAGAATATTAATTCTTTTCCGAAGAAAGTTTCTTCTCCTTTAGAATAAGGAAATGATGCAGTAAAACATATGACCGATCTCTTCACTTTTTGCTTCTTGTTTTGATTTTACTGTAAGTTGTCGAAATCCAGGAATAAAAGAAAGCAAACATCAAAATTGAATTTACATAATAAAAGGATGGACGAAAAATGCCTATTATTAGGTATGCAATAAGAAAATTCATTGCTACGATGGCTGTAGTTAACTCAACTTTCCTTCGTATTAAAATCCTCACTTTTTTAAAATAGTCTAGAAATATTGCCATATACAAACTAAAGGCTACTATTCCGAGACTAGCCAAGATCTCAATATAGTCATTATGGGATGATTTACTATACCTACTAAAATCCACATAGGATCCCAAGCCAACACCGTAAAAAGGGTGGCTCGTAAAAATAGACAATCCTTCGGCCGCTAAGGTTGTTCTCACCTCACCTTCGCTTCCATGGTTAACTGCAATCTGTAGTCGAAGTCCCACAGCAGTATTATTAATCATATAACGTAAAAGGAAATAACCAGAAATTATAGAAACGCCTAATATCAGTATCATGTAAATGAAATTTTTTCTTTTGGCAATTAGAACAATGTTCAGAGCCACATTAACCACCCCGACGATAAGTGCGCTTCGAGATCCTGCACGGAATATGCCTAAAAAAAAAAGTATCATACAACCAATATAGATCAATTTGTGAATTTTATTGGTTGAATACTGTATTAGTAAAATGCACGCATTGAGCCCAAAAAATAATAAATAGCTAAGATCGTTAGCGTCCGAGCTTAAGCCTTTCACTCGCTCAAGGCCTTGGTTAACAATAACATCGGCCTCAACAATTGGAACCGTTAGGGCAAAGAACAACTGCACCATAAACGATAAAAACAAAGGATAAAGGAGTTGATTTATATCATATATGTTCTTTATACACACTGAAGCTAAATACCAAACAATTATATTGCCGGTTAAAATTTGTAGATATCTTAATGTTCCATCTATGTCAATGGAATAAAGTAAAGACAAACTTGCCCATATTGTAAAAACTATATATAGCCTTAAGCCTTTTTGTCTTATAAAGAAACCTTTTTCTTGAAATATCACTAGGATTAACAATAATGGTATCAAGCCCTTTAACACGATCTGATTTAAAGTGCTAAAATAACTAAGCGCAAATATTCCGGTTGCGAGCAGCCACCAAACAATTATGTAAAACAAATGATTATTCTTTATTGCAAGATCTTTATACACTCGACTATTTTTTCCTTTTATGCTCTAATTCACGGCCTTATACAACCGTAATCATGCATTATAATGATTCAACTAAATTCGATTATTTTGCCAATTTTATAACTCTAAACTATTTCTTACACCATATCTTTCCAACTTTAAAATTAGCTTCTATAGGTATTTGCGATTAAAAAGTAATTAATTGGGGCCATTTACTTATTCCAAAGGAACAATTAAATTGAGCTATATGGAGGTTCACAACAGATCGAGTACAGCGGCTAACTTCCCGGCTTGATATTCCCGGGTATTCTTGTAGTAAATATCCTCAGGGATATTCACTAATGGAAGGCACCCTTGGTTAGCTTTAATCAGGAATAGCTTACAAATTGCATCGGATAATTCAAGTCCCGAATTGCAGAAAATACCCTGAGTAGTTTCCTTTAATTTTTCTGCAACAATATCATTGTCGGAAGGACAAACTAAAACATTTTTTCTTGAACTTATAAATTCATACAGCTTACTGGATGGAATTCCTCTTATGCTGTTATTACTATTATCTGTATGCGTTAATAGTAAAAACGCATCTGCTCTGCTTGAAAAACTGAGAGATTTTGACCTGCTCACTCTTTTCATGAAAAGTAAATTGGTGTCTAAGTATGGGCGACAATTTTTAGGCAGGTTAACACCTGAAATCTGAGTACCAAGAAATATGATTTCAAGTCGCTTAATTATTTCCGGCGGCAAGTTTTTTAAAGCAACTCCTATTATGTCCAACTTTTGTGTTGAGTAAAGCGATCCAGGATACAAAATCATAAACTTATCATTGCCCGATCTTACATCATCAGTATGTGCGGAGTTTCTAATGTCAAGGATTTCAGCTTTATTAAAGCCATTTTCAACTAAAAAACCTTTTTTATTAATAATCATATTGATCTTCCTTATATAATAATTTGAAACAGAAGTGAAATAAGTACAATTTTCTAAATACTTCTTTTCCTTTATAGAATCAATTTTTCCAAATGCTCTAAAAATCCTGTTTGAAAAAAGATCGGATGTAGTCCAGTCATCTCTATAATCAGCAATCCATTTTATTGGAAATTTTTTGGCAAGTATACTAGCTAGGCCAAATATTGAATAGCCAGGGGCTGTCGCAACCATTTTCTTAACGCCATTTTCCTGAATGTAATGGGAAGCATACTTTTCAATGTTTTTTATTTCGTTGTATTTAATAGAATTTACGAAAAAATAGTGAAGCATTCCAAAAGCCTTTCTCACATAAACGTTTTTAGAGTAAATCCTCTTTTTTTGTAAAGTAGGATCATCACATTTTACATAATGAACTTCATATAACTCCCGTTTCTCGATAAAATACACATCATCATTAAGGCTATTCTTGCAGAAAATCACAGGATAATATCCGTATTTTACCATACTGATGGCCCAAGAGAAAACTCTATTTGCTGCAGCACCATTATTTGGGGGAAAAAATTCGGTTAAAATTACTAACTTTTCAAGATTCATCAATATATATATTCAGTTTGAAAAATTTGCTGCAAGTAAAGAAGGATTGTTTTCGTGTCTCAATTAAATGGATTTATACATCCTCCGGTTTCTAGATTAAACGCAGACTCTTATTAAGAGCGTTATGATAAAACTATGCCACTTTTCTTTCCCGAAAAGTGACCAGAAAAAATTTATACAAGTCCCCATTGGCAACTAAATAGCCCCCCATAAACAAAGCGCCAAAGAGCATTAAATTCAACCACAAATGATATTTATATTCTCCAAGGAATTGTTTAAATAATATCAATCCTACAATTAAAAATAAGGAGGATAAAAAGAATCTTAAAAAAGCAAGAAGATATTCCTTATACGCTAGCGTCTTCAAAATCTTATTAATTACCAATTTCCAATAAACGGAATAAAAGAATAGAGAATAGAGCGCTTGCGATACAACAATTCCTGTTAGTCCAAATTGGTAGCCTGCAAGAATAAATAAGGGATTTGCAATTACTCTGATTAAAGTCCATTTAAATCCAATATCGGTTCGTCCGGTTACAACTATTATAGAACTGGCAATACTCATGACAGAAGTAATTCCACCCCAAATGCAGAGAATCTGTAAAATCATATACGCGTCAATATACGATTTGCCGTATAGTATGGTAATTATTTCTTTAGATAGCAATGCAGTTACACCATAAATACCAAGGTTGACAAAAGAAGATATTTTTATCATCTGAAGGTACTTTTCCTTGAGCAAATCAAAGTTGTCATTTAGAGTTGCAAGAATAGGAATAGCGACCTTAGAAATAATTGGATTGATCATTCCATATATTTTTAAAACCAATTGCTTCATAAGATTATAGACACCTAAATCTGATGCAGCCATTAGCTTTCCAATGATCAGAATATCCAGTTGTGATGCAAAATAATCCAGGATTTGCGATCCGGTTTGGTAAAAGCCGATTTTATAAAATTGTCTTCCCTCCTTTAAATCTATGTAAAATAATAGAGGATGGCTTCGTAATCCAATAACAATCAAAATTAAGGTAGAAGTAAATGAAGCAAAAAGGGATGAGAACACAATACTCCACACTCCGCCGCCTTTCATGGCTACCCATACGGCTATTATAATCGATAGCAGTGAAGCAATAATGTCTATTATAGCTAAAGATTTGAACTTTAACGATTTTTCTCTAAAGATCCGAAATTGTCTTCCCGCGGTGGAAATTATTAAATCAAGCCCCATTACCGGAATTAGCATTTTTAATTCGGGCATCTGGTAAAAACTGGAAATAAAAGGGGTAGATAAACAGAGAACACCATAGAGAAATAATCCCAATATTAATGCTACCCAATATAGGCTGCTGTATTCTTTTTTTGAGATTACTTTTCTGGAGAATAACGAAACAGATACACCCAGGTCAGCAAAAATGTGTGTGAATCCTATTACCAGAGTAACGATGGCTACCAATCCGAAATCTGACTTCTCAAGAAAACGGGTAAGAATAGATAAGCGTAAAATTTGTATTACAGACTGTACAGCAAAAGAGACTGTGGTCCAGAAGCTTCCAGAAATTGCTTGTTTTTTTAAACTCATTTAATCTTTGAAAAAATCACTGAAATAAAATTTTTGAATAAAACTGCCACTCCCCGATGTCCACCCAGGATTTTTCAGTAATCGGAAAAACACCAACTTTTCCGCCGCGGTTCTTAACTTTTTCAATTAAATGAGTCAAATGAAAAAAAGTATTTTTTGGAATTTCTTTTAGTAAGTGCGGCTCTAAAATATACATTCCGCTGTTGATCATAAAATCTAATTGAGGCTTTTCTTTTAGAGAAATCAATTGACCATTTTCTCCGCTTTCTATAGTTCCATAGGGTATATCATAATTTCTTATAGAGGCAACAATGGTTAATTCATTTTTATTTTGAACATGGTATTTATGAATCGCAGAATAATCTTCATCAATCAAAATATCACAATTGGACACAAAAAATGTTGTATTTAATTTGTCGTCCAGCAAATGCAAACTTCCTGCGGTTCCCAAAGGTTTGTCTTCGGTAAAAAAATTAATTTGATAATCTTTTTTACCTAAGCTTTCAAAATAAAACCGGATCAAATCGGCTTTATAATTAATCGAAATTTCAAAGCTGAGGCAACTGTATTTTTTAAATCTCTCAATTATATTTTCTAAAATCGTGGAGTCGCCAAAAGGTAAAAGCGGCTTTGGCAAAATGTTGGTTAACGGCTTTAATCTCGAACCGACGCCTCCTGCCATAATCACAACAGGTAAATTTAAAATTGGATAAATTCTATTGTCTTCTTCTTTTACCACATCGTCCCAATAAATTACCTTAATTATTTTCTTCGCTTCATCGATGATAGGCATATATACCAAACGATAGAGTAACATCTGTCTTCTTATTTCAAAGATGGAATCATTGGGTCGACCTAAAATTAAATCCGTTCTTGAGAAACTAATGGCAGGTTCATCTAATGATTTATTGGCAATAATAGCTCTTTGTATATCTCCAATGGTAATTAAGCCAAGAAAGAAGTCATTTTCATCGGCAATCATTAATAATTTATATCCAATTTCATCCATCTTCGTTAGGGCCTGCTTTAGCGAAGTTTTAGGATGAATGATTAGTTGACTTTTATCAGGATTCATTCTATTATCAATTATATTCACTTATAGCACTGTGCCAATCTTTAATGCATTCGCTCCACAAAGAGGATCTAAATTTATCTGGAGTGTTTGATCTGGCTACTTTGTTTTTTATCTCATCCAGGTTATGAAATATATATAATAATTTTTCTTTTAATTCGCTGACATTATTTATTGTCTCATAATAAACTCCTTTATCTTTCAAAGATTGATATGGCAGCCAGCTTCCTGAAATAACAATATTTTGAGCAAACAAATGTTCTTGCATTGATCCTGAAAATGCATCTGTTATTGGGATCTGAATCATGAGATCACCTGCCTTTCGGAGATGGGCTATGTTTTGATCCGACAAATATTTTTCATAAATAATATATTCTAATCCGCTTGTCTCCAGAGCTTTTTTTACTTCTATTATATAATCAACTGTTCTCCCGTAAGTAATAGGAACGATTAATTTTGTTTTTTCGGGAAGTTCCTTTCTTATTTGAGACAATGTAGATATTATCTTCAGATGCTGGTTATTTGGAGAGCCATTGTATCCGCAGATGATAGCAAAAGCGTCTTCCTCAATCTCCAGAACTTGTTTAGATTCTTTTGCGCTGATAGTTTGTAGTTTAAACAAATTCTGAAGTGGAGCTAATCCAAAAAAGCAATTTCGAATTTTGCTTCTTTCGATTGGTTTTACTTTCAACACATCTTTTACGATTTCTTCTGTTGAAATGACTATCAAATTACACTGATCAATGGTTTCGAATAAGTTAGATTCATTCGCTCGTTTGTAAAAGTCTGAGCCCCAAAGCGCACCCACGCAGAAAATACCTTTTTTATCTAATTTGGAAAAAATATAGCAGTTACTAAGCCAAAAACCTTGTATCAAAATCACTTGGTACTGATTTATGTTCTCATTAATCTGGCTAATAACTTTATTTAATTTCCTATTTTTAACAATTCCTCTCAATTTGGGAATCTTAGCTATTGTCGGATGTAAAGGCTGAAAACTAAAAATTTTTTTATAGGGCTTGTTTGTTTGAAAGTTTCCACCAATAATTGGGACCGGGCTAACAATATCAATTTCGATTGAACTATCATATTTTTTTAATGAAATAGAAAAATTTTGGACAAATTGATTAGTATTATCCCCGATGATTAATAGTCTCATTTGTTATATTTTCCTTCAACATTCTAATATCATTGCAAAGCACCCTGGGAAACAATAATTGCAATCTCGGCATTCAACTTTTCGAGCTTTAAATAGAGCATTTCTCTCAGAGTCCATTTGATTGGCTAATAGTGATTAAAAACTGAACATTTTCTATCATTTAAACGCTGCAAATTGGATTTCAGTTCCGTTTACTTTATATCCTGAAATATTATTCCACTGCTCTCTTTCTTACTCATTTTTCTAACCTTACACTACTAGGGATATTTACTACGCGATCGGCTAACCATTTGCTGTTTGCTAAACTGTCATGCTCACACTTATTAAACATCCGAAGTGTATTCATTAAGTCCCAGGTAGGTCGGGTCATAACTTTTTGCTCATTGGTTTTTGATAAGAATGATTCCAATTCATCTTTATCTTTTAAGATTATTGCATTTAGCCAATAATTTGCCCGGGCATCATCGATCTCCTTTGCACATGAAATATTCATTGATTTAAAAAAATCCTGATATTGAAGCGCCAATTCTCTTTTATTTCGTAAAAATCCGGGTAACTCTTCCAATTGTGCACATGCCAATGCTGCATTTAAATTAGGCATTCTATAATTATACCCTATTTCATCGTGTGTGAAGCGCCACGGATGAGGGAGTTTAGCCTGAGTTGTAAGATGCTTTGCTTGCTTTGCTAGTGCTTCATCATTTGTTATAATTATTCCTCCCCCTCCACATGTGATTGTCTTATTACCGTTAAAACTAAAGACGCCTATTTTTCCAAAAGTACCTGTATGCTTTCCTTTATAATAACTCCCTATCGATTCTGCTGCATCTTCAATCAACACAATATTCCATTGAAAGCATATTTCTTTTATTTCGTCTATTCTCAACGGAAGACCGAAAGTGTGCATAGGGACGCAAGCACCAATTTTTTTCCCGGTTTTTTTATTGTAAGTAAAACCATCTGCTTTCTTTACCGCGTTGTTTTCTAAAAATAAATTTAGTGCTTTGGGAGACATTCCCATTGTATCCACATCTACATCTATAAATACAGGCGTCGCACTTACATAATGAATTGCATTAGCAGTTGCTATAAATGTGAGCGCCTGAGACAAAACCTCGTCTCCTCCGGATACGCCTGCTAATACCAATGCTATATGTAAAGAACTGGTGCCATTAACCATTGCAACCGCATGTTTGGCCCCAGTAAATTTTTGAATTTTAACTTCAAATAGCTTAACGAATTCTCCGACGGAAGATACGAACGTGGAATCAATAGCTTCATTAACATATTTTTTTTCGTTTCCGCCAAAATGGGGGGTATGCAGAGGAACGAAGTCCTGATTAGGGAATTGGTATCTGATGAATTCAATTATTTTATCGATGTCCAACATAATTACATTTTTGAATCAAGATATTTACCAGTTTCGTTATGTGAAAAATTCGGAATAAGCTTCCTAAATAAATCCACAATTTCATCCTTTTCCCAAATTGAACTTTCCTTTATTGCTTTTATCCTCTCCTCAAAATATATCAACTTATCTTCTTCAATTCTAAGGTCATTTTTGATAACCCCAAGGTTTGTAAACCGGTCCATATCCAGAATTTCCTTTTCCGTATAAAATTCCTCGTAAGCTTTTTCGCCGGTAGTATCACTCCCGGAGAATAAGCAAGGCCATTTTTTTTGCTGAGGTAATTTGTTGATCAAATCTCTTGCTTCCTCTTCATCAGTACATAAATAAGGATCATATCCCAACGCCTCAAGATATTTCACCGCAATATCAGCGAAAGAAATCAGGTGTAAATTTTCTTCAAGTTTTGGAAAAAAGATGTCCCTGTTTTCTCCGAAAATACAGGACATCAGGCATAATTCACCAGATTCCTGCGGGGTTACAAAATAGCGTTTTATATCGTTCGGCGCCACTATAGGTTGCCGCTTCCTGATTCTTTGATCGAATCCATATAATAGGGAGCCATCGGAAAAAGCAACATTTGCAAAACGAGCCGTCGAGATGTTAATTTCCTGGCTTCTTCTCATCAGGAACATTTCCATGATCCTTTTAGAAGCTCCCATCATATTAACGGGGTTGGCGGCCTTATCGGTAGAAACACAAAAATATTTTTTGGCTCTGTGTTTTATTGCCGATTGAAGGGTTTTATCAGTATTAAAAACATTTACGTCTATCATCCTCATTAACGTGTAAGGATCTTTTTCACTTCTTACATGTTTGAGCGCTGATAGGTTTAATATATAATCATATCGGCTGTTTACACTGTTAAATACCTCAAACTCTCTCGAACCTATGTCCAATGCGAATGTCTGGAAATCGCCTGAGATGTACCCTGATGAACTTCTGAGGTCTCTGACTAGTTCTACCAGATTATTTTCGCTAAGATCCAACACGTGCAATTGTTTTGGATTCCGTTTGAAAATTTCCTTCACAACTGCCTGGCCAATGGTGCCGGCGCCACCTAATACTAAAAACTTGGATTTATTAATAATCGAGGCAAGTGCGTTTTCATGGAAACGAATGTCTTCATTAAACAGCGCCTCTTTTCTTCCAATTAGATCTAATATGTTCAATGTAAATATTTTATAAACCTGTGTGCCGGTTATTTTTTGGTACTTTATTCCGGTTCGGATCGCTTTAAAGAGCGACCAAGTTGGTGAGAACGATTTAATGACCGAAGCAGATTAGACATAGCTTCGCTATCCCTCGCTTACATGCGAAGGCAATTATATCTTTTCAATATTTGATTTATTTAAAAATTCTTTTCCACCATTTGCCCCGATCCTCTTCCTCGGTATATCCATACCCATATCCATATCCGTATCCATATCCATAATTACCAACTCCTTTGGCCTTAATACCATTATAAACTATAGCCGGGTTTTTCAGGCTTTCCTTTCTGTTTTGCTGTTCAAGGTTTTGAATAAATATTTTGGGCGTATAATCGTACCTGACAACAAATAAGGTTACGTCTGTTATCGGAGACAATATAAATGCATCCGTGACAGGGTTGATGGGTGCGGTATCAATTAATATATAGTCAAATGTAGCTTCCAGGTAATTTATCAGTTCAACTAATCTGCCATTTGAAATTAATTCTGAAGGATTGGGAGGTAGTGGTCCCGATGGTATTAGAAAAAAGTTTTCTATCGATGTATTCCTGGTCAATTCTGCGGCAGGTAGTTTGCCAATTAAATAATTTGAAAGGCCCGTTGTACGGGCTATGTTAAATTGTTCACTGAGTTTTGGTTTGCGCAAATCCAATTCGAGCAGTACTACTTTTTTACCCATCAGGGCAAGACTAATTCCAAGATTAGCGGCAATAAAACTTTTTCCTTCACCGGAGATACTGGAAGTGATCAAAATTTTCTTATGGCTTTCATCAATGCCCAGATAGCCTAATGAGGTTCGTAACTGGCGAAATTGTTCAGCGATAAAACTTCGCTTCCCTTCAGTTATGACAATCGGCGACTTAGACCTGTCGTACATCACCTCTCCCAGGAAAGGAATATCGGTAAATTTTTCAATATCCTTCCGATTCTGAACGGTTCGGGTAAGCATTTCCTTAATAGAAATAGTTGCAATACCGATTGCTAAGGCGGCTAGAACAGAAGTCAGGTAAATGAGCTGTCGTTTAGGGCTAACCGGCATATCAGAAGATTCCGCTTTATCTATTACCCGGCTATCAGCTACGGCTGAGGAAAAAGAAAGAGCAGTTTCTTCTCTTTTTTGCAAAAGAAAGGTGTAGATATTATTTTTTATACTTTGCTGCCGGCTGATGCTTAGTAATTCTTTTTCCTTTTCCGGAATGGTTTTAAGCATGGTGTTATAACGGCTGCTCGTAGTCTCGAGATCATTGCGCCCTGCAATAAGGTTTTTTCGCTGGCTTTGGATATTTTCCAGAATTCCGGGTTTTAGTTTATTGATGCCATCGACCAGAGCGACTACAGCCGGATTATTTTCAGGCACTATTTTCTTCGTTTGAATATACTGAAGTTCAAGATCGGACAGTTTTTGTAACAAGTCAGATAAAACGGGATCGGGCACTCCCAATGTTGCAGGAACAATACCACTGGTACCTTCCTTACCCGTTACATATTTTTGCACCTGGTCCAGTACGGCCATTTGCACATTAATATCACTGATTTTTTGATCATTCGCCGCAACCGTTTGTAAAAAGATCTGGCCCTGGGTACTGATATCCGTTATCCTGTTTTGAGCCTTGTAATTTTGCAGGCGATTCTCCACACTGTCTAATTCATTTACGACATATTTTAAGCGGTCTTCTACAAATTTCAATGTATTAGCTGCTAATACATTTTTGTCTGAAATGGCAGCCTGGTTATAAACGATTAATAATTCGTTTAAAATATCTTCTCCTCTTTTTGGCACTCCACCTTCGATGCTCAGATCAATCACTGTCGACTGTTTACTAGAAGGCACAACCTTCACCTGGCCAAGAATTCCGTTTGCCGCCCTTTTTACGGTTGTCAATGAAAAATAAAGCTCATTTTCCTTATCAGCTTTATTCTTAGACGGCTGATAATTTCTATTGGGAATAAACCGGACAATACCGTAATGGGTATTATTCCATTGGTTCAATTGGTATTTCTCCGACCCAATGACAACATTATTTGCTGTCTCATCAAATCTAAAATCTACTTTTTGACTTGTTACAATAGAGTCTGGTTCTTTTACTTCAACCACTATCGGAGAAATAACATAAGCCGATTGGGTCAATACGCGGCCCTTTACACTTACAGGTGCATATAGGTGCAGGTTTTTAACCACCTGCTGCATAAGGGTTTTCGATTGTAAAACTTCCACTTCGTTTTCCACATTTTTCTTTGATCCGAACATATCAAGGGCATTCATCAGATCTGTGGTCTGTGCATTGTTCTTATCATCTTTTATTAACACAGTTGCAACGGTTTGATAGACAGGCATTTTGTAGCGCAAATACAGCCACGCGCTACTCAAACTGAGAATTAATAGCAATACAAAAAATGGCCAGTACGGAAGAAATTTGTATAAAAAATCAGCGATCGATGTTTCATCTGCCTCATTAATTTCAATATTATTATTTATTTGTCTCATTAAGGATTATTTCAATAAGTTAGTTAATATTATTACAGCTAGTGAAATGCCGCTGAAAATAATAGGCAGCAATTGCGTGGTACGATCGGTACTGGCTACCTTCGCCTTACCAGGTTCTACATAAATAACATCGTTTGATTTTAAAAAAAAGTAAGGGGATTGTAAAATAGAAGAGGAATTAAGGTTTAGTCTTTTCACAAGTTTGTCGCCGCCTTCCTGTCTTATGAGAATCACATTATCTCTTAGACCAAAAATAGTAAGATCTCCAGCCTGGCCAATGGCTTCCAAAATACTAATTTGTTCACTTGGTACTATGACCACCCCCGGTCTATTTACTTCACCTAACACTGTAACCCGGAAATTTAAAAACCGGGCGGTTACGATGGGATCGAACAGCAATTTTTTGTCGATCAATAATTTAGTAATACTATTTTCCAATTCTTTTTGAGTGAGGCCCGCCGCAGGGATATCGCCAAGTACGGGAAATTTAATATTTCCATCTTGACCCACGAGATAGCCCGCGGTCTGGGGTGAGTTGTTTGATG
>CAVPNF010000007.1:0-82785 GCA_963706775.1 uncultured Chitinophagaceae bacterium | reverse complement strand
GCAGGAGAACGGCGCAATGGTTAATTAATTCAAGTTGAAAATTATGGATCAGCAAACGGGAAAATACATTTTAATTGCAGGAGTTTTTATCGTAATCGCTGGCATAGTAATTTATTTTTTTCATGATTATTTTAAATGGGTTGGTAAGTTGCCGGGCGACATCAGAATTGAAAGGGAGCATTTTCGCTTTTACTTTCCTTTGGCAACGATGGTTGTAATCAGCGTAATCGTTACCATCATCATTAACATTTTTAAAAGATTTTCTTAACCAGTTTTCATGAATGATTTCATTGATAAAAATTCCATCGTTAAAAAGATTTGGGGTAAAAGTGATACCGTGCTTTTCATTTTTGCCGGCGCAGCTGCTGAGTTTGCATTAAATAAAGCCGTTGATTGGCTGTACTTTACCGGTAAGCTTCCGGCCGATCCGGTAGGAAGATTATTTTCTACAGTAACCTATGCACAAAAAATAATTTTTGCTGATACAGACACAGCATTAAAAACGATCGACTCCATTTCGCAGGTACACAGCGTTGTTGAGGGCAATCGCGGAAAGCCAATACCAGACTGGGCTTACAGGGATGTGCTTTATATGCTCATTCATTACAGTATTGCGTCTTACGAAACTTTGGAGCGTAAACTAACTCCGGAAGAAAAGCAGGAAGTTGTTGACGTATTTTACAAGGTTGGCAGCAGAATGCAACTGAACAATTTATCATCAAAATATACAAAATGGCTTATACAGAGAAAGACGACATGAGATAATGATTTGAAAAAAAGCTGATTTCACAACCGACCTCTTTAAGCAGTATAAAAAACAATTAGGCTCAATGCGCTACTGCATACTTATCGAAGCGCAAAAATTGACTATACCTCCTAAAGTGCGGCAGTTGTTAGGTTTCAGCAGGATATCATTACTAACTTTTGTATTGCCACTCTATCAATTTTGCAGGCATGCGGGACTTGACAACGCCATTAAAAAATGGTTATTACCGAAAGAATATCAAGCCCGGATTGAGGCTCTTGATATTGAAAGATAAAACGTATTAAAAAAAATGGCATAGAAATTAGTGCTAATTGATTATTACTAATCCTTAAATTTTTACATCATGGCAAAGTATTCAAAAGCTTCCCAGAAAAAAGTGGAAACGTCCATGCACGAAATGCATGAAGGCAAATTAAAAAGCGGCAGGAGCGGCAAGAAAGTAACCAATCCAAAGCAGGCGATCGCCATCGGATTATCTGAGGCAAGAAAAGAAGGCGATAAAGCGCCAAAGAAAGCTGCCGGCAAGTCTTCTGCAAAAAAATCGGCTCCAAAAAAATCAGCAGCTAAGAAATCAGCTCCTAAGAAATCGGCCGCAAAAAAGTCGGCCGCGAAGAAATCTGCGCCCAAGAAGTCAGCCGCTAAAAAATCTGCTCCAAAAAAGTCGGCGGCGAAAAAGTCCGCAGCAAAAAAATCGGCAGCAAAAAGATAGAGCCGTTGCTTTACTCAACACCCGTTTTCAAACCATCAGCAATGATGGTTTTTTATTTCTTTGAAATATCTTCACATCATATTTCACTTCAAACTTATTACATGAAAAAGTTCCGTCACTTTTTATCTACCCTTTCATTTTTTTTGATGAGCTGCGCGCTTATGGCCCAACCGCTCACCTCGGTTCAAATAGATTCGCTGGTGCAAAAAACCTTAACAACATTTGATGTGCCGGGAATAGCAGTGGCTGTAGTAAAAGATGGAAAAATTATTCATGCAAAAGGATATGGTGTACGGTCTTTAAATACAAAGCAAAAAGTAGATGAAAATACTTTGTTCGGCATTGCCTCTAATAGCAAAGCCTTTACCAGCGCGGCACTTGGCATGCTTATAGACGAAGGCAAAATAAACTGGGATAACAAAGTAACCGACTACATTCCGGAATTTAAACTCTATAGTCCTTATGTAACGGAAGCGTTTACCATAAGGGATTTATTAACCCACAGAAGTGGCCTGGGGCTTGGCGCCGGCGATCTGATGTTTTGGCCCGATAGTAATAATTTTTCTTTGAAAGATGTAATTCATAATCTCAGGTATTTAAAACCTGTTTCCGGATTTAGAACAAAATATGATTACGACAATTTGATGTACATCCTTGCCGGAACAATCGTTTCGAGAGTTTCGGGAATGCCGTGGGAAGATTTTATCGAAAGCAGGATCATGAATCCTTTGGGTATGACACAAAGCGCTGCTTCATTTAAGAGGTTGAAAAATAAAAATAATGTTATCGATCCGCATGCTCCCGTTGATGGCATAGTAAAAGTTATCCGCCGCGACTGGAGCGAAGTGGCCGATCCCGCAGGCGGCATTTACAGCAACTTAACCGATATGTGTAAATGGATCATCATGCAAATGGACAACGGCAAATACGGCGGAGGAACAAAAAATCAACTTTTCAGCGAAACAGTTCATGAAGAAATGTGGACGCCGCAAACAATTATTCCGGTGCACGGCACAACCACCTACAATACACATTTTGCGAGCTACGGCTTAGGCTGGTTTTTGTCTGACGAAAAAGGTTATAAAGTGGCCACCCACACCGGCGGCCTCGCAGGAATTGTAACGCAGGTAACGCTGATACCTGAAATGAAATTGGGCATCATTGTATTTACCAATCAGCAATCAGGCGCGGCTTTCACATCAATTACCAACACCATTAAAGACAGCTACTATGGAATGCCGAAGACCGATAGAATAAAGCAATACCACGATCGCCAGATGTCAAGAGAAGCAGAAGCAAAAAAAATAACAGAAGATATTTGGAAGGATATTGATTTGGCGCAAAAAAACAATGCTGCAAAAACCGATTTGAGTTTATATGCCGGAACGTATAACGATCCCTGGTTTGGCGATGTGGTAATCTCGCTAAAAAATGGCAAGCTGTGGTTCGAATCAAAAAGATCTTTCCTGATAAGTGGTGAAATGAAGCCATACAAGGGAAATACATTTGTTGCCAAATGGACCGACAGAAGCTTAGACGCCGATGCTTATATTATGTTCGATCTCGATTACCAGGGCAAGCCTTCCGGATTTAAAATGAAACCTATTTCTCCGCTAACAGATTTTAGTTTTGATTTCCAGGACCTGGATTTTACAAGGGGTAAGGAGTAATTGTTGAATTATTTTGTGATTCAGTTATTGTAATACCAAAAACTACTTTTTGGGTTCTTTGGTTCTCTACACTCTCTAAACTTTCTAAACTCTAACCCTCTAAAGTTTCTTAACCACAAAACTGAGTCACAAAAATATATAGCAATGCCTGCTCCTAAAAAAATGAAACGGGATGAATTTATTAAGCGCTCCTTATTAAGTGGCGCCGCTATTTATTTAAATTCCTGCGGTAGTGGAAATAATAAATCAGGCATAAATAAAATAATAACAAAAGATAGTATTGTTAAAGATACGATCTCCGCGAAGCTTGTGCAATCAGAAGTTGAGCCGACTTTTAAATTATATAAAAAAGGCGATGAGCAATACGATATTTTAAGAAAAGGATTCAATAAAAGAATTGATCATTTTCCCGCAGCCATTGCGGAATGCACGAGTGAAGAAGAAGTGTCACAGGCGATGGCTTACGCTATAAAAAATAATTTGCCCGTCAGCGTAAAAAGTGGCGGCCATTCTTTTGAGGGCTTTTCATCAAATGATAACAGCCTTCTGATTAACCTTTCTTCAATGAAAGAAATTCAATGGGAAAATGAAAATACGATTTCCGTTGGCCCGGGATGCAGGCTTTCTCAATTGTATGATTCCATTCTTCCCAAAAATAAATTGCTCGCCGCCGGATCTTGTGGCAGCGTGGGTATTGGAGGATTAACGCTTGGTGGCGGATATGGTTTGTTTGGGAGAAAATATGGCCTGACATGCGATAGCCTTTCTGAAATTACCATGGTTGACGGTAAAGGAAATATTATCAATTCGAAAGATGACCCGGAGCTTTTATGGGCTTGCAAAGGCGGGGGAAATGGAAATTTTGGTGTAATAACATCAATGAAATTTGCATTGAATGATGCACCGGAATTTTTACAGAGTTTTCGTTTTAAAGTAAAGCGAATTGATGCCCAAAGAGCTGCGAAAATTTTGGAAAAATGGTTTTCTATTACCGAAAACCTGCCATTGGCATGCTTTTCAGCGTTTGTGCTTAATGGAAGATCTCTTTATATTCTGTTGACTAATTGTGAAAAACAAAATGCTGAAACTCAGAAAATAATTAGTGAGCTTTCTTTAATTGTTGATACTACGAGTATCGGAAAACCTCAGCCATTGTCAAGCGCTGTTAAAGTTTTTTATGGAGTGCAGCATTCAATTTATTTTAAAAACGCTTCCGCTGGTTTGTATAAAAATTTTGAAGACATTAAAGGATGTATCGCAGATGTTTTGGAAAAAGTAACCTCAACTCCTGGCATGATTTACCAGGTAAATACTTTGGGTGGTAAGATTAATGAAGTTGATCTTGCGAAGAAATCTGCATATCCGCATCGCGATAAAAATTATTTGTCAGAATTGCAAACCTACTGGGAGCAAGCTTCTCAAACGAATAAGGTGCTCACTGCTTTTGAGGAAGTTCAGCAGATTTTTTATTCTCACGGAATAAAAAGCCAGTATAGAAACTATCCTGACATTAATTTTAAAGATTGGGAAAGCGCTTATTACGGAGAAAACTACAGTCGCTTGCAAAAGGTGAAAATTAAGTATGATCCACAGAACAGGTTTAGTTTTCTACAAAGCATCCGAATATAAATCTCAATGGTTTAAAAATGCAAAAACTATAAAATGGCTTTTCTGAGAAGGATAAGAATTCTATCATTCGGCGTTTTCTTTTTCAGTTTCTGCTTCAACGTTTTGTGCAGCCTTCGAAATTATTTTTCTTCCGATTAATAAAACAACAAAACTCGTTATTGCGCAGATACACATCACTGCGGCCATTGGCATCGCAGTGCCGTTATTAAACACACTTACCAATGCAGTGGAGATTGCGCCTATCCCAAGTTGAATCGCTCCCATCAAGGCTGAAGCGGTTCCTGCGTTTTTACTAAAAGGCGCAAGGGAAAGCGCAGAAGAATTAGGAAAAGCAAAACCTTGAGTGCTTAAGAAAACCCAGATCAGGAAAATGGTGGAATACAATCCAAGCACATGAAACCAGGTGCCTGCAACCAGAGAAAGCCCTGCCAGGCACTGACAAAATAAAGTAACTCTGATAATTTGCTCGCTGCTGAATTTTCTTAATAAAACGGAATTTACCTGCGCGGCAAGAATCAGTCCCATCGCGATGATCGCGAAGATCCATCCATATTGTTTATCCGATACATGATATAACTCCATGAACACAAAAGGCGATCCGGCAATATAGGCGTATAATCCTGCAGAAGCAATAGCGCCGGCAAATGTATAAGTATAGAATTGTGGCTCTTTGGCCACCTCTAAAAATCCTTTAATAATTGGCCCTGGAAGTAACGAAATTCCGGGTTCCGGATTCCTTCCTTCAGGTAGCTTAAAATAAACCAGTATGAGGGTTAAACCCGCTATGCCCGCAAGAATATAAAAAATAGATTGCCATCCAAACAGCGAGGTCACATATCCTCCTAAAGTGGGCGCAACAATCGGCGACACGGCAAGCACCAACATCAGTAAAGAAAATATTTTTGCATTTTCATTTACCGGAAAAATATCCCGAACCAGCGCACGTGATGCTACGAGGCCCGCGCATGAACCCAATGCCTGCAAAAACCGGATCCCAATTAATGCGTCGGCAGTAGGAGCCAAAGCGCAACCAAGAGACGCAAGCAGATACACAACCAGACCAATATACAGAGGCTTTCGACGGCCATATTTGTCGAGCAATGGTCCATAGATCATCTGTCCAACGGAGATTCCAATAAAAAAACTTGTTATTGAAAGCGTAATATGAGCGACTGTAGTGTGAAGGTCTTTCGCAATGGCGGGGAAGCCCGGTAGATACATGTCGATCGAAAATGCGCCCATTGCAGATAGCAACCCGAGTGTAAATATGGTAATAAATCTTTCCCTTCCTTTCATATTTGCGCAAAGATAAATCTATAGAATTATTTGTTCACAGGATTCAGTTTTAAACATTACTACATGTTATGCCGGAGCTATACAATTCCTAAAACGTATAAAAAGGATCAACAAATACTCATAAAAAAGAAAATAATGTTACTACCTTAACAGGATAAAACAAATTGCAATGAAAAAAATATTCGTTCTGCTGGGATGTTATGGATTTATTTTTTCCGGATGCAACAGTCCCAAGACTTCACCGCCGGCGCCAAAGCAATACAGCGCCACGCAATTTTATAATAATGAAAATATAAATGGCGTAGCATTCAACAAAGATGAAAGCAAGGTTTTGATCAACAGCAATGTTACAGGAATTCAGAATTTATATGTGTTGACAATTGCTGACACTTCATTACAACCTCTTACACACTCAACCAAAGAATCTCTTTACGGCCTTGACTATTTACCCGGAACTGACAGCTATTTATTTGCATCGGATCAGGGCGGCAACGAAAATGATCATATTTTTTTGCAATCTTCCGGCAATTCCGATCCTAAAGATTTAACGCCGTGGACGGGAACTAAAAATTCAAAGCACGGCTGGAGTTCAAATAAACAATCGTTATTCATTCAAAGCAACAAGCGCGACCCAAAATATTTCGACCTGTGGAAAGCGGATACTTCCAATTGGAATTTTAAATTATTTTATCAAAATGATTCCGGGTACGATGTAGGCCAGGTCAGTAAAGATGAACGTTACGTTGCACTTGCAAAGTCGATCACCACAGATAAAAACGAGCTTTATTTATTTGACAGGGCCAACAAATCCATGAAGCGTATCAGTAACGATAATGCCGCCACCTGGGAGGTAACCGCTTTTGAAAAGAACGACAGCATCATGTATTATATTACCAATGATGGCGATGAATTCTCTTACCTCGTGAAATATAATATTACCAACGGAGCTACTCAAAAAATTTACAGTACGAACTGGGATGTGGCAGGAATGTCCCTTAGCGAAAACGAAAAATACTACACTGTTTTTGTAAATGAAGATGGAAAAAACAAAGTGCTTTTATTCGATCATGCTACCAATAAGCCTATCGATTTTCCGGAAATAAAAGACGGGGATGTTCAGGGAGTAATGATTTCGCCTACTGAAAAAAACATGCTGATGGCCATCGGCAGCAGCCGCAGTCCTAACAATTTATACAATTACAATTTTGAAACAAAAACTTTAAAACAGCTTACCCGTTCTTTAAATAAAGAGATAAACGTAGATGACCTGGTAACCGCGGAAGTGGTTCGTTTTAAATCATTCGACGGTAAAGAAATTCCGGCGATTTATTATAAGCCCCTGAATGCAACGGCCGACAAGAAAGTTCCAGGTTTACTTTGGATCCACGGCGGCCCGGGCGGTCAATCAAGGATTGGATTTTCAAACTCGATTCAATACCTGGTGAATCATGGATATGCCGTGATGGCGGTTAACAATCGTGGTAGCAGTGGCTATGGAAAAACATTTTTTAATCTTGATAACAAAGACCATGGCAACGGTGATCTCAAAGATTGTGTATGGGCAAAAAAATGGCTGCAACAGCAGGATTATATTGACACAGGACGAATCGGGATAGAAGGAGGAAGTTATGGCGGTTGTATGGTGCTTAGTGCATTGGCGTTTTATCCTGATGAATTTAAAGTGGGAGTTGATCTGTTTGGCGTGGCCAATTGGATGCGCACATTGCGCAGCATTCCTCCATATTGGGAATCATTTAAAAAAGCTTTATACACGGAAATGGGCGATCCTAATACAAGTGACTCGGTGATGCTGAAAGCCACGTCGCCTTTGTTTAATTATCAAAAAATAACGAAGCCTTTGATTGTGTTCCAGGGAATGAACGATGTAAGAGTATTACCAATAGAAAGCCAGGAAATTGTTGACGGCGTAAAGAAAAACGGTGTTCCTGTTGAGTATGTTACATATCCAAATGAAGGCCATGGATTTACAAAAAAGGAAAACCAGATCACTACTTCTGAAAAAACATTGGCTTTTTTAGATAAATATTTAAAGGAAAATAACGCATCTGATCAGAAAAAATAATGAGGATTGAACGTATGAAAAAAGCCGGGGATTTTGCGTTCCGGCTTTTCTATTTAAGCCCTCTGATAAAAATTAGTCAGAAATGGCTTCAAATGCTGCAGCAATCACAGGCTTCAAATGAAAAACCTTATCCAGTATGCTTTGCTTATTTTTGCAGCCATGAAAAAGAAGAAATATTCCCTGGAAAATATACTGACCAATTTAAAAATAGATGCATTAAACGAAATGCAAATAGCGTCGCTGGAGGCCAGCAAAAAAAATGAGGATCTCATTTTGCTTTCGGCAACAGGCTCCGGAAAAACGCTTGCGTTTCTTTTACCTGTTCTTGAAAATATTGAAGAAGGAAATAAAGACACACAGGCCATGATCGTAGTTCCATCGCGCGAATTGGCGATGCAGATTGAGCAGGTTTTTAAAACCATGGGTACCGGAAATAAAATTACTGCCTGCTATGGTGGCCATAAAAGAGAAATTGAAGAAAACAATTTAGTGCAGCCTCCTGCGGTGATTGTGGGAACATCAGGCAGATTGTGCGACCATATCCGCAGAGGTAATATCACTGTAGATTCTATTTCAACTTTAGTTTTGGATGAGTTTGATAAATCGCTTGAATTGGGGTTTTTGGAAGAAATGAAATTCATTGCAGACTCTTTACCAAACGTGCATAAAAAAATTCTTACGTCAGCAACAGATGCAGTTGAGATACCCGATTTTATTAATTTAAAAGATCCGCAAAAAATAAATTTTCTAAAGCCCGGAGATGAGAAGGAAGGCCTTGCCATCAAAACTGTTTTTTCAGCAGATAAAGATAAATCAGTGAAACACTCTTTAAATTGATGTGCTACCTTGGAAACCGCTCCACCATTGTGTTTTGCAATCATCGGGAAGCAGTAGAACGCACAAGTCACTTACTTTCAGAGAAGGGAATTTATAATGAATTCTATCATGGGGGAATGGAGCAACAGGAAAGAGACAGCGCTCTGTCCAAATTCAGGAACGGAACTACCAACGTTTTGGTGACTACTGATTTGGCGTCGCGCGGACTTGATATTGCCAACATACGCTACATTGTGCATTATCATTTGCCACACACGGAAGCGGCATTTACTCACCGGAATGGCCGCACCGCCCGGATGCAGGCCAGCGGAACCGCAATATTAATACTGAGCGAAGAAGAAAAATTGCCCGCTTATATAAACCCTGATGAAGCAGAGCAAATTAATCTGCCTGAAAAAGATGAATTGCCTGAAAAACCAAAATGGGCTACGCTTTTTATCGCCGCAGGAAAAAAAGATAAGGTAAACAAGGTGGATATTGTTGGCTTTTTAAGTAACAAAGGGCAGTTAAAAAAAGAAGATATTGGCCTGATAGATGTGAAAGATTTTTTCTCCTTCGTCGCCATCAGGAAAGTGAAAATGAATAACCTGATTCATGATATAAAAGATCAAAAAATCAAGAATAAGAAAGTAAAAATGGAAGTGGCCAAGTAATATTTTTGTTGATTTTATAAAATTTTTAAACGTAACGCTTCTTCCCCAAAATTTACATCTCCCTAATTTTTATTTCAGCCTGAAATTTTTGAGGCAACCATCAGCATACAATTTCGCGTTCTAATTGTGTACGCGGGAAAGCCGCTGCTTTGCAGTTATTGCCTGCATTTAAAATGGATTGTATTTAAAAATTTTTGGTTATGAAAAAAATAATACCTGCACTTCTTTTATGTCTTTTATCCCTCGGATTGAAGGCCAGAACATGGAACGTAACCGTAGAAAATTTCCAGTTTAGTCCCGCAAATCTTAACGTGACGGTTGGTGATGTTATACATTGGCAATGGGGCAGTGGCATCCATACCACTTCTTCGCTAACGGTGCCCACGGGCGCTTCCGCCTGGAATGCGTCGATAACGTCTGCAAGCAATTTTTTTGATTATACCGTAACTACTGCCGGAGATTATACTTACCAGTGCGATATTCATCCAACCCTAATGATGGGCTCCTTTACTGTTTCGGTAGCTTTGCCTGTTACGCTGTCAACTTTTGAAATTGAAAATGAAAACGGAAAACCAGTTATAAAATGGGCAACATCTACTGAAATCAACTCCGATTTTTTTTCCGTACGTCGCAGCTTTAACGGACGAGATTTTGATGAGATCGCAAAGGTGTCCGCCGCAGGAAATTCTTCCATTGAGAAACAATATTCATACGCGGATGGCACCATTCCCGCCACAGTACAATTTGCTTATTACGAGCTGGCAACTGTTGACAGAGATGGGAAAATGCAATTATCACCAATTAAAGTTTATCGCAATAAAACCGCTTCGCCTAAGCTCATCACGTTATTATCGCCTAACCCTATAAGTAGTATGGGACATTTGATGTTGCAATTCAATGCAGACAAATCGGGCGTAATGAAAGTGTCCGTAACCGATATGCAAGGGCGCATTGTTTTAAAAACAGAGCTTGCTGCCGCTCCGGGAATTAATAATGGCCATATTCATTTGGGAAATTTTCCGCCGGGAATTTATAACGTTTATTTTTCTTTAAATGATCTCAGCGAATCGTACAGGATAACCAAAGAATGATCTTATAAAGGAAGGCCTACAAGCCGCACCACCTTTTGAAATGTGCTTAAAAATATCGGTCGTTGCTGATGCCAGGTTGAGCATGATTGAAAGTCCGGCAATTTAGTCCGGACTTTATTATAGTTATGAACATGGAGAAAATGGCTGGCGATGATCTTCAAACAAGGCTTGCCAATTTAAAAGCCTTTCCGAAAAAACATTAGTTGTTAAAACCTAAAATGTCGTTCGTCCACATAAGCTATTTTGTAGCTTTTAAGGTTTTAAATATTCTTTAATTATTTAAACATCGCAAGTATCGGGTAGGCCTAAAACTTTTTCATCTCTACTTTTACATGATTAAATTAAAAAGAAGATGAAAGAGCAGAACGATATCAATTTCACCCGCATTGCGGAAGCGATTAATTACATACAGGAAAATTTTAAATCACAGCCACGCCTGGACGAAATTGCCGAACAATTACATGTAAGCCCTTATCATTTCCAGCGCTTATTTACAGAATGGGCTGGCACAAGTCCCAAAAAATTTCTTCAATATATCAGCGTTGAACATGCAAAAAAAATGCTGAAAGAAAGCCAGGCTTCCCTGTTTGAAACAGCCATGGATACAGGTCTTTCAGGCACCAGCCGCCTGCACGATCTGTTTATCAACATTGAAGGAATGACTCCGGGTGAATATAAAAACGGAGGCGAAAATCTTTCGATCAATTACAGCTTTGCTGAAAGCCCTTTTGGAAATATGTTGGTGGCTTCTACTTCCAAAGGCATATGCTACCTGGCATTTGCCGATGATGAAGTAGTGGCATTAAAGGCGCTGACGGATAAATTTCCAAAAGCCCATTATCAACAAATGACCGACCTGGTTCAACAAAATGCGTTATTCATTTTTACCCACGACTGGAAAAAGCTACATCAAATAAAACTCCATTTAAGAGGAACGGATTTTCAGCTAAAAGTTTGGGAAACTTTGCTCAAAATTCCGATGGGAAAACTAACCACTTATGGAAATATTGCGAAGCATATTCAAAGCCCCAATGCTTCGAGAGCCGTGGGCACAGCCATTGGCGATAACCCGGTAGCTTTTCTAATTCCCTGTCACAGGGTAATTCAATCTACCGGAATCTTTGGAGGATATCATTGGGGAAGCAGCAGAAAGACAGCGATGATTGGATGGGAAGCGGCTAAGGAAAATGCGGAATAAGAAATTTGAAAAAATTCGAAAATGTGCAAATTGGAAATTCTACTTTTTAGTTTATCACAAACTTTATTGATAAAAAAATTATAAAATGAAGAAAAGTATTTTGTGTAATTAGCGCCTAAAATTCGTGAAATTAATGATCCCTCATGCTGAAATAAGCGATAAAGAACTTTATAAAAAAATAAAGAAAAAAGAGATTTATTTTGGAGGAAATAAAAAGCTTAAAATCTACGGCACACTTAAATGCTCTTCCGGCAAGCGCATGAAAAAGGAAAACCGGGTATTTTTTATTTCTGAAAACGAGGCGTTAGAAATGGGTTATCGGCCTTGCGGACATTGCTTGAAAAAGCAATATTCCGGCTGGAAAAAAATGACATCAAAAAATAATTTCAAATATTGAACTAATGAGTATGGATTTGTTTGGAGATAATATAGATGAAAATGCAAACCTTTTACCACATGATGGTACGGTAAATTATTTTGGAAAAGTATTCTCGCACGCTGCAGCCAATCATTATTTTGAGGTACTGATGAACACCATTGCGTGGAAAAATGATGAAGCATTTATCATGGGTAAGCATTTTGTTACCAAAAGAAAAGTGGCCTGGTATGGCAATGATGAATATTCTTATACTTATTCAAAAATTACCAAACAGGCATTACCCTGGACTGAAGATTTATCAGAACTGAAAAAAATCGTAGAAGAGAAAACGGGGACCATCTTTAATTCATGCCTTCTGAATTTATACCATACGGGCGACGAAGGAATGGCGTGGCATAGCGATGATGAAAAGGCGTTGGCAAAAAATTCAGCCATTGCTTCACTGAGTTTTGGCGCCGAAAGAAAATTTTCTTTCAGGCACAAACAAACAAAGGAAACCGTTTCAACCGTTTTGGAACACGGGAGTTTGTTAGTGATGAAAGATGCCACACAAACTCACTGGCATCACCGATTACCGCCAACCAAAAAAATACATAATGCCAGAATTAATTTAACCTTCAGAATGATGGTGCACGGTTAATCTTATAAATGTGAAGACGAGCGTTATTGACAATTGGTTTTTATAAACGGCTGATCATCCTGATAATTCAACCGGCTGATATTTTTAAAATTCGCCGTATCGCCATTCATGTTGATATCGCCGTAACCTTCAATGAGATTTGTTCCTGATACTTTAAAAACTACCTGCCTCACTGAACTCTTGCCTTCAGATTGAAAGGTATAATCGCCTATGATAAGGCTGTCTTTTATTTCGCCTTTAAATGTGCCCTTATTGTTATCTTTCTCAAATCGTTTATATATAAGTTCTCCCGAAACGGTACTTCCATTTTCATTGATATTTAAAGTTGCCGTATCGTTTTTTAAGATAGATATGTAGCATCCATTAATTGACGGCGCACTGGTCTCAACTGAATTTTTTAAGGTGTCCGCGGTCTTTTGAGATTGGGTCTCCGTTTTCGAATTGCAGGCTGCAAGAAATACGACTGAAATTAAAAGCAAGCGTTTCATAAATTAAGTCGTTTGAAGATTGAAGAA
This sequence comes from uncultured Chitinophagaceae bacterium, assembly GCA_963706775.1. Classification (GTDB taxonomy): domain Bacteria; phylum Bacteroidota; class Bacteroidia; order Chitinophagales; family Chitinophagaceae; genus Ginsengibacter. The sequence continues at coordinate 69,319 of CAVPNF010000007.1, read as the reverse complement.
TCGGCAAGGCATTTCAAAATCGTTTTTAAAATCTTTTAAAAAAAATCGAAATGCCTTATAACCCAAAATATAGTTTTTTGGATTTTAATCAATAATGTTGCCAGGAACCAATTTCAATCGAATTGATTTTGCTTACTTAAACGTCTGATTCATTGCTTTCAACATGCCAGGTGTAGACCATTGGCCCGGAACGATCATTCTGCGCACGGTGAACAAGGGATCCGTGGAATCTCTTTTCGTAGATAAAATAAAGGCCATTTTGAAACCTGCCTTTTTTAATTCCGGTATTGCAGGCGCATTCCAAAGTCCAAACGGATAAGCAAAATAAGTAGCGGCTTTGCCGGTAATATCTTCTATCGTTTTGCGTGGCTTTACAAATTGTTTTTCCCAATCATCGCCCTGGTATTTGGTTACCATATGATGATCCCAGGTATGAGATTCCACTGCGTTTCCTTCATCAGCCAGTTGTTTCAACTGCTCTTTGGTCATATAACGGGGACGGTTAATCGAAATAGTCATGATAAAGAACACTCCCTTAAAACCGTATTTTTTCATTTCCTGGTACCCGATGCTGAACTGTTCTTCATCCGTATCATCAAACGTAAGCATTACGGGTTTGGGCGGCAACGGCGCCCCGTGTGCGAGGTAATTATACAACTGATCGGGTAACACAGTTTCATACCCACTGTCTTTAAGCGCTTTCATTTGCGATGCAAACTGCGAGGGCGATACAGAATAGCTTTTAAATGTTTCGCTTTGTCCGGGTTTAGCATCCCGGATGTGATGGTAGCACAAAACAGGCACTTGCTTCCTGGCGAGAATCGTTGCCGCATCGGCGACAGTGGTATTTTCAACTTTATCCGTTGATACTTTTTCTAATGAATCTTTTCGGGCAGATGCTTCTGAGGAAACCTCATTTTTTTTAGCGTCAGTATTTGAAGTACAGGACACTAAAAAGCATAGTGCCATAATGAATGCAAAGCGATTCTTTTTCATGAAATTGTTGCGATAAAAATTATTGGTATTGAATATAAATTGGCTTCGGAGTAAATTTTAATAATTCCTGTGGTGTATAAAGCTGGTTGGCGCCGGTTTTGGTGTCATTTTTATAGAATAATTTAAACCCTGTAAATTCTACCGGTTCTCTATAAATGTATCTTAAGTACGTTGAGCGTTTTAAGATCTTGTCGCCCCATCCATCCATGTCGATAACCACCTGAACTTCAGGAATCTTTTTTATGTTTTTATAGTTAGTGAGCATTCCTTGAGTAAAACGGTGAACCACTAATATTTTGGGAGGAAGGTTATATTTTTTCACTATTGCCGCCAGATCATCGATAGCAATATTTACATCTTCCGCGTCAAATGTTCCTATTTTTTTACCCGGCACATGTCCTCCTTTCATAGAAAATTCGGGGTCAATTCCCAGGTGCACCTGCGGCATTTGCAAATATTTTTCTAATGGTGGCACCTCGTCTCTTACAGTGCTATGTCCTACCTGAATATCTAAAAAGACCAATGCATTAATCTCGTTTGCCCAATTTACAATTGTATCGATTTGGTGAGAAGGCATCCTCATCCTGTGTTTGTTGTCTTTGCCGGGAGCGCCCTGGGCCGTTACAGCCACATAATGCAAAGCAGGAATTACAGGAAGCGAAGAATCCGCCGACTGCCAATAAGCGACTTCATCTTTCAGCTTTTTCAACATTTCATTTTTTGGTATTTCCCCAAGAATTCCCATTTTTTTGGAATAGAGATTTCCGTAAAATGCAACAATCCGGTTAAACGGTAAAACCGCACCTGCCAAAGGATATGGGGGTTTAACGGGCCATAATCCTGTTGTGTCGTTATTGGCTAACTGCAACATGATTGCGTTGTATTTAGCGGTGTCGATTAATTTTTGATCATAAACTTTCCCTGCGATTATGGGTGGTTTTGCAACTGCAGAATCTGAAGGGCGTGGATCTGTAGCCGATTGACCGACATTGCAACCAGCGCTAAAAAGAAATAAAGATAGAAGGGGTGTGATAACCGCGTACAATTTGGATTTCATAAGGCGCGAAGATATTTTAAAAAAGGATCGAAATAAGATTCGGTTTGTAAGATTTTCATAAATCCTAAACGGCAAACATAAAGGTTAATTGCTTACTTCCTTATAAATATCCAGATTTACTTTTGGGCTTTTGTCGGCGATCTTTTTGAAGACTAAAACGACTGCCGCCTCCGCTATGAAAAGCATAAGGTATTGAACGGAATCGTAATGATATCGCCCTGTCAGCCAAAAATAACATGATACCGAAAGTCCCGAAACAACCGCAAAAAGCAGGATGGCCCATTTCAAAATATCAATACGGGCCATCATTTTGTGCACGGAAAAACTCGATGGTTGAACGTCCGGCCGTATTTTGTTAAGAAGATAAACATTTTCAAACATTCCCAATATCCACGCAACAACTTGGCTCCAGGCGAGGATAGCAAATCCCCAATGTCCTACGGAAGTTAGCTTCATAGAAATTTGCATGCAAAACAAAAATATTGTTCCGAATGCCAGGGGCATAAACAGGAATTCGATCCGAAGGTTGCTTTTCAGTGCTTGCAAAGATTTTCCTGATAACTCGGGCGGAAGTAAATAAATGCCTTTGATATAAGTAGCCAATTCCAGTGGCGATGCGGGAGATTGCAGATCAACCAGCGTAAACTTCCTAACAAAAACATGTAACGTATAGTAATACCGGCTTTGGTAATTCATGTAAAGCGCGACCAATAACATAGCGCCAAACGAGATGCAGAAATAAATCCAGCTTACGTCTATATAAAAAAGAGATTTCATGTCAGTTGGTTTTAAGTATAGTTGATAGATCGGCTACCGGTTTTTCGGTCGTGAGTTTCTCCTGCATAACTGTCCGGTCATTTTTATAAGTCTGCCAATCGAATCCTGAGAGAAATGTTGTGGCTGCCTTTGCACCCAAAACAAACATTTTTATTTTGTCTTCATCCTTTATGAAGAAATTTAGCCAGTTGAAACCGGCTAAAGGAATTTTCCCTATTCCTTTTTCATAGACCTTATTCTTGAGTAAAAAATCCTTATCATAATAGGATCTGATCGTATTAAACATGCGGCCTAAGTAGCCGGGGAAAGTCCAACCAAGCGCATCTTTGGATTTATCTTCCGGACCGGAGTCATCGAGGTCAATGCCAAAAGAAGGAAGCCGCGGAACTAACACTTGCGGATTATAAAACAGGTTGATAGGGAAATTAGAAAGGATACCTCCGTCAACAAAGCGCGCGGTGGACGGCGGATCGGGCTCGTTCATATTATCCATCCAGGCTTTTTTTATTTCCTCAGATGCACAAGGAATCTTGTTGATAAAATAAGATTCAAAAAACATCGGGATCGACATCGAAGCCCTGATAAAACCGGCTGGCTGCAGCGTGTCAATATCCTTCTCTTCCCTGAAAAGATTACACATTGCGGGAAACTGAATTTTACTTTGCGTCACTAGTTCTGAAGTGATAAAGGTGACATCACCTTTCAGCGTACTTATATCTTCCGGGTTCTCCTTTCTCAGGTGAAGGCTTGGAAGGGTGGAGGCTTTCTTATTAAGGTCAGAAACGGTAACTACGCCATTTGATATAAGCTGGTCTTTGATCCAGTCGTAGAAATAATTGCCGGGGTTAATTCCAAATCCGGAGTTCTTCAGCCGTTTCATCAGCCGTAAAAAATAAAAAATCGCCAATCCAAGCAATAAAAAATAGAATCCGGTAAGGACAAATGATATTTTGGTTATAATAGAAAAGTAGGAAATAGATTGTTGCAAACCGAGAAACGCGAAATTAGAAAAGATGAGTATTGCTCCAATAATAACAATTCCCAGGAACCATTTTTTTGCTTTAACAGTAAAATCTTCATGGGTAATAAATTTTTTGATGATCCATCTCGCAGCAGGATGGCCATCTACCAGGTTGAAAAAATTTAGCTCGCAAATTGATTTTAAAATGGAGATTGATTTCGCATCTTTTTTATCGCCAATGACCGTCATCAACGCCGTATTGATGGCTCCTGCGCTCGTGCCCGCCAGGCGTATAAACCGGATGCCCATTTTCTCCAAAATATAGGTGTAGCCTACAAGGGCAACCCCTAATACACCGCCGCCTTTCTGGACGAGATTTACATATTGATTGCCCGCATCATCCAACACATCAGACACGATAAAATCACGTTTACCATTTCCGAATTCGTTTTCTAATTGCTTCAGGCAATCCAGCACTTCGGGATGGTTTATGAAACTTTCAGTTGTGATGGCAGCAGTTGTTTGATCGGGCTTTGAAGAAGACATACTGATCTTTTCTTTTTGGGTTACTAATTTACATAAAGCCGGATACGGGATTCTTCGAAAACTTCGGTGTTTTAAATAACGGTTAAGAATGTTGTGGAAAAAAGGGATACAACCAAAACAACGATCTCAAATTTTTTTTTTAGTGGCAGGTGCAATTTTAAGGATAAGGAAAACGGCGAATTATTTTGAATTTATATAGTTGTCCAGATGATTGATGGTTTCCTGCTGAGAAATGATGGTTTCAGAAACAACGTCACTGATTGAGATGATGCCCCTGAGTTGATGTTCTTCAAAAACGGGAAGGTACCGGATATTCATTTTTGTCATTAATTCCATACAATGCTCGACAGTATCCGACGGTTTAAGTGAAGGAAATTGAGTAGTCATAATATCACTGACCTTTGTTTCGGAGGAATGCTTGCCTTTAAGAATGACTTTGCGTGAATAATCTCTTTCTGTTATGATACCGAGAAATTTTCCGTTTTCCATCACCATTACTGATCCGATGTTGTTTTCTGCCATTACTTTTAAAGCCTCAAAAACGGAAGATTCCGGAGCAACGGAAATAGCGTTGCTTCCTTTGCGTGAAAGGATATCGCTGATTTTATTCATAACAAGAGTTTGATGGTAATTTACATAAAAAAAATAATATCAAAAAATTGTTTACACTTCGGAAGAAATGAGCATCCTTATTTTAACTGGCTGCGTTAACATTATTAAAAATCGAAGTCTTGTCATTTTTTTCGAATACTTGCAATTCCCGTTTAAATAATTTAAATTCGCATTAATCCTTTTTCCCTACAAAAATCTTTCAAAGAGCAGCTTATTTCAATTCCTTTCTAAAATCCTGCTTTTTAATTATTTCATCAATTTAAACTGTAGGTTATGAAAAAAATCCACTCAGTCGAACTCGCCGATACCTTTGTTGCTATCGGAATCATCTTAGGTTTTTTTGCTCTGATGGCTGCAATTGCTTTATTGACAGGCATGTAACTCTTTTGGTTCAAGTTAATAGAAATTTAAAATGGCGCAGAGGATTTCTGCGCTATTTTTTTAAGTTTTAATAGTGCCAATCCTTCCGTTTTTCAAAAAAGGCAAAATCTATATTTTCGCTTTTCACCACTTATTTTCCGGGTTGTTAATTTCATTATGCGCTTTTTTATACGATTGCAATAATGGTTTGAAGTCGGCCTTGAAGCACGATAAATTTTTCTTGCGGATATTTGCATCTTAAAAAAGAATAATTCAGATGCGAATAGCGATCAATGGAATGGGCCGTATTGGCCGGCTGCTTTTTAGAAGATTAATTGAAAATGACCAGTTTGAAATAGTCGCTGTTAACGATATTATGCCGCCCGAAAATTTAGCCTACCTTTTAAAATATGATTCAATATACGGAACGCTCAAACCGGAAATTAGCATTGAAGAATCAGCTTTTCTGGTGAATGGAAAAAAGATCGCGGCATTGCAATCTGCCGATCCGGAGACATTGCCCTGGAAAGAGTTGAATGTGGATGTTGTATTGGAATGCTCAGGAAAATTTACCGACAAAGCCTCCGCAGAGAAACATTTGCATGCCGGATCAAAAAAGGTTCTGTTGTCCACAACCGGCGCTGACGATATTCCACTGCTGATCTACGGATTTAACCAAAACGGATCCCTTTCAGAACTGAATATTCTTTCGCCGGGAGGCTGCATGACGAATTGTTCTGTTCATGTTTTATCAGTTCTTCATTCACTTGGAATTAAGTCTGCGCACATTAATATCCTTCATTCTTATACTTCGCGCCAGGAACTGGTTGATGCGCCACACCCGCAATTCCGACGTGGAAGGGCAGCCGCTGAGTCAATTATTCCGGTGGATATTGATCTTCATAAATCATTGAATCGTTTGATGCCTGGCTTGCGCGACAAAATAGCCACATCCTCCACGCGTATTCCTGTTGCTAATGGTGCAATGGCCAATTTTTCCATACAATTACTTTCCGAAATTTCGGTTAGGCAGGTGAATGACTTATTTAAGAAAGCTGCACTGATGGAATACAATGGAATTATGGATTATACAGAAGACCCGATTGTTTCGCTTGATATTAAAGGCAATACGAATTCCTGCATTATAGATGGAACCCAGACTTCTGTTATTGGAAATCACCTGCGGGTTGTAGCGTGGTTTGATAATGAGTTTGGTTTCACAAGTCGCATGATCGACTGGTTGAATTATTGGAAAAATTCTTAACCTTCAGGAGTTTACTTATTTCAACTCAGAGAGCAGGTCCTCAACGTTAAGCGGTTTCGTGTACATTTCAATGGTACCTTTTTCATTTAAGGGCCATTGAGAACTCGGCCGGTCCCAATATAATTCTATTCCATTTTCATCCGGATCACTTAAGTACAATGCCTCGCTCACGCCGTGGTCAGCGACGCCTGTTAAAGAAATGTTTGCGTTAAGTAATCGCTGATAGATAAAAGCCAGGTCTTTTCTTTCCGGGTAAAGAATGGCGGTGTGGAACAATCCCGGGGAATGCGTGGCCGCGGGTTTCGCATTTTTGCTATACCATGTATTGAGTGCAATATGATGGTGATAGCCGCCGGCCGAAACAAAGGCGAGATCTTCTCCATATTTTGAAATCAATTCAAATCCCAACAGGTTACAATAAAAATCGAGTGATTTGTCCAGGTTGCTAACTTTTAAATGCACATGCCCTATTCGCGTTTGATTTGGTATTACGTATTTCGAACTCATAAATTTTTTAATTTCGGACAACGAACGGGATGTTAATATTTACCTTTCAAAATTTTCTATCACCAGCTACTTCCGCCTCCGCCACCAAACCCGCCGCCTGATGAACCACCACCACCAAAGCTGCCGCCACTGCTTCCGCTGCTGGATGGCGACGAATAAAAACTAGTTGACATCGCATTCATCGAATGGTCGAGGTTGCTCATAAACATGGCAGTATTGAAATTGCCTGTGCTATAATTTCCTGAATACCACGAAGGAGGCGGCACATCAAGCCCCTTCAATTTATCTTTCCACGTATGTGCGATATCAAACACGATGGCATAGGGCAAAATTTTGTCAAAATAATTTTCATCTTGCTTCAAAAATTCCTTCAGACGGTCTTGCTCTACTGTTTTCAGGAATTCTTTAAATCCTAATAATTTTTGATAAAGCTCAGTTCCCTTTTTTGTTTTTTTACCCATCACGAGCCCAAAAACGAAAATGATAATTGCACTCGCCATCAAAGCGATTCCCATCCAAAGCTTTTCCTGCAAATCAGCGAACAATTGGACTATACCGAAAAAAAATAATATGACGCCCAATACGGAAATCAAGGCACCGCGCCCTCTTGAGTTTTTTACATAAAAATCACTTGTATCGATTTCTTTTTCCAGGTCAGATTTTGCCTGGCTCATTGTTGAATAAAGTACATCTTTCAGATCGCTTAATTTCACTGAATCTCCTGTTTTAAAAATGCCGTTGAAAAGTGTATTTTCAAATACCAATGCAGCCTGAGGAAGTTCTTTAAGTTTCACGAATTCATAGTCTTTGGTTTTGATCAGGCCTAAAAGAGAAGACTTTTGAATCTCATTTATTTTTATGCAACCGGCCGCTCCCCAATAAGGGATAAGCGCGGTCAGGTCTCTTTTATCGAGCTTGCCATCAATGACATATCCTGATACGCTGGGGCTTACGTTTTCAGGTGGATAAAATTCCGTTTGCACTGTTACCTCGTCGTCTTTGCCCCATTTTTTCCAGATATTAAACATGATTGTAAAAACCATGAAAGGAAGTATCAGCCAATACGAGCCCCGCATCCGGTAATTTTGTTGTTGTAAAAAATCTTTTGGAAAAACGATTCCGATGGTTAGTCCTTCGTGCGGGTGCAACTGCTGATAGGTATGTCCGGAAAGTAATTTATTTGTTTCCCATTTTGTAATGGTCTTATTTTCTTTTGAACCGGTCGCGCCGGTAGCTGCAAAGTATCCGGATGTATCAGGAAGCGCGTCATACAATTCCACCCGAAAGCTTGTTGAATCAATCGAAGTCGCCCATTGATCACCGATAAGGTTAAAATATAATTCTGAATGATCGCTAAAAAAATTGATGGCATTTAAGACTTTATAACTAATAAGATATTGTTGGTTGCCGTCAATGTAATTATCCTTTGAGCCAATCTTTATTGATACATAATCTCCTTCTTTGCTGACCTCGTAATTCCAGCCACTTACTTTTACATTCTCAATAATGGTCCGGGTAAAATTCCCGGATTCTAATTGCCTGTTGGCTTTTGCAACGCCGGCAGGTAAAGACTGAAGCTGGTATTTGTACGGGATTTTCCGGATGATCCCATGGCGCAGATCGGTAAAATGCACCTTGATCACTTCTGTGACGTCCAGCGAGGCATCCTTGTTGACTTTGACGTCGATATGATAATTTTGGATCGTAAACGCTTCCTGCGTGTAAGCATTGCTGTTGACAACGAAAGCCAATAAGATCAGAAATATCGCTTTTCGTGGCATAAAATTGTTTAAAACTTTACCTCCACATTTTGCGCTTCCTGCGGATTGTCTAATTCAAAGAATTCACGGGCTTTGAAGCCGGTAATATTGGCTACGATCACGCCTGGAAACTGTTGGATCGCCGTGTTGTAATCTCTTACCGTTGCGTTATAATATCTGCGGGCGTTACCAAGGTCGCCTTCAATGCTTTGCAAAGCAGATTGCAGCTCAAGGAAATTTTGGCTGGCTTTCAGATCAGGATAATTTTCAGCAATCGCAAGAAGTCCCCTGAGTGCGCCACCCAATGCCTGGTTAGCTTGTATCGTACCTTGTACATCCCCGGGAGGCACTGCCACTGCTGCATTACGTGCCTGGGTTACTTTTTCAAATGTTTCACTTTCGTGGGATGCGTACCCTTTTACGGTATTTACGAGGTTGGGGATCAGGTCGAATCTTTTCTTCAAAAACACCCGAATATCGCTCCAGCTATTATCCACTTTTATTTTCAATTTTACAAGCCCGTTGTACATACTGATGACCCAGATAACAAGGAGCACGATGACGATGAGAACGATCCAGACGGCCATAAGGTTGAAGTTTAGTTTTGAAAATTAGAACCAGCAATTTGTATTTCAATGCAATATAATAAAATAGAACAATGGATTAAATGGAACTCCGGAAAAGATGATAACATTTCTCAATGCCCGCGGGATTTAATCGCAGCAAGTTGTTTGGATTTATGAAAACATGATGTATGAAACAAGATTATATCGTTAGATAAAGTCTGAGAAGCGAAAATATAGAATTAGCTATTCTTCTAAAAAGTACTTCATTTCACCTGTAACATAAAAAAAATGGCCCGCGCGGAGCGAGCCATTCAATCTATAAGAGTTTAATTATTTTACTTCAAAACTTACTTTTTTATTTCCCCAAAGAATGTTGACCTGTCCCGCAGGGCTTATAGTAAAGGTTAACTTTTCTGAGGCCGGACTTGCTTCAGACCCTTTCGCTTTTACGCGCAATTGATCGTCCTCCATTTTATATTTGAAGGCGCCCCATTGGCTCCATGTTTTATTGAAAATAAGGGTGACATCATCCCCGTTAAAAATGGTAAAAAAGCCATATTTTCCTGCTGGCAGAGCGACACCATTCACCGTGATGTTTTTGTCTGTTTGAAACCAGGTAGCTTCGTTGGCACCGGTGCGCCAGACTTGTCCTTCCATTGGCTCAAGGTCTTTCCCAATTGTTCTGCCTTTTACGGAAGGCTGACTATAATTGATAGTTATTGTAGCGCCACTGGCTATTTTTTGAACTACCTGCGCGGGCGGACTTGGTCTTTTACTTTTATCTTCGGCGGGCTTTTGTGCATTTACCTGGGTAGCAAACAGTGCTGCGATTGCTACCATTGAAAGAATTTTTTTCATCGTCTTATTTTTTTTATGAAAGATTTTGTTTCTCTAATTCAAAGATTGAACCAAATTTAAATGAATTATTTAATATTCGAATTTGTCCAACTCATTTGATGGCAGGCGGTAAATTTTGGATGTCGCACGGCATTTTTTATGCCGTTCGTAAATTGGTTTTATATCAGATTGCCAATCAAATTTTATTTATTTTGCATGACCAAAATTTATCAACATGCTTGAGCCCAATTTTGATCCCTTTCCGGAGATACAAACGCAAAGACTTTTGTTGCGAAGATTAAAGAAAAGCGACGCCGAAGAAATATTTAACCTGCGTTCGGATGAACGGGTTATGAGGTACATTGGTAAGGATCCCGCCACTTCATTGTCAGACGCTGTTCAATTCATTGTCAATTCCAATGAGTCACTGATCACCAACAATGGCATTTTATGGGCCATTGAATTAAAAGAATTGCCCGGTAAATTAATCGGTTTTATCGCCCATTGGCGCCTGATAAAAGAGCATTACCGTGCCGAGGTTGGGTACATGCTTCGTCCCGATTATTGGAGAAAGGGCATTATGAAAGAAGCGTTGGCCGTGGTGGTTGATTATGGGTTTAATGAAATGAAATTGCATAGCATTGAAGCGCATATCAATCCTGCAAATAAGGCGTCAGCAAGCCTTCTTGAATCCAATGGCTTTGTGCGGGAGGCATATTTTAAGGAAGATTTTTTTTATAAAGGTAAATTCGAAGACACGGCCATCTATTCAAAACTTGCGCATTCATAACGAATCAACTTCGCATTTTTTCAACGCGGAATTGAATGTCCAAAATCTATAAAATGGCTTTCGAGGATTTTGTGGCTAGTTTAAGGAAGTACCTTATTCTGCTTTAGTGGCTTTTATGCGTCTTGCCATCCACCACCTTTTTCGGTTTCAATGCCATGTTCTTTTAGTAGTTCGAAAGCTTTAATATGCCGTGTGCCACCGCCACAAACTAATACAATAGGCTGTTTGATTTTTTTGATTTCGCTCAGGCGGCCTTCCATTTCCTGCAGCGGTATATTAATGCTGCAGTCTGCATGGCCTTTTTCAAATTCATCGGGCCTTCGCACATCTATCACTAATTTTTGAGACTTCTTCTTCTTCATGTTTGGGTGTGAAATTGATCAAAAAGTTTTTATGGCTTCGCTTAAGTCGAATACCTGCGAGGCACCGTTTAATTTTGCTTTGATAATACTGGCTCCCGCAGCGCTTCTATAGCCGCCCGCACAATGCACGACAAGCGGTTTGCCTGTAGGAATTTCATTCACGCGCTCTCTTAATTCATACAAAGGAATATTAATCGAACCTTCGAAATAAACATTTTCTTCTACTTCTGAAGGATTGCGCACATCAAGAACCGTGAAATTGCCGGTGTTCTCACGAAAAGTATTCAGGTTTAGCGGGCTTGTTGTTTCGCCTTTCATTTCTTTGGTAATAAAAGCTCGTAACACCTGTGGCTCATAGCCAATGCGGGCCACACGGCCGATCAATGATAAAACCTCTTCTTCACTTTCAGCTATCAGGTAGAATTTTTCATGCGGCGCTATGATGCTTCCAAGCCAGGTTTCGAACTTGGCATCATTCATCAGATTGATGGCATTTTTAAAATGGCCTTTTGCAAATAATGATCTGTCCCTGGCATCAATAATTATATGGTCATTCAATTCTGAAGGAATTGTTTCGCTAATGTTAATCCCGGAAATGCTTTTTTTGAAATTTTCTGCGCCCTTTTTGTTCAGATCTACATCATAGGTAAAATATTTTGGAACAAAAGGCTGATTGCGCAAAAGCTCTTCTATAAATTCTTCCTCGCTTAATTTTTGCAAACTCCAGTTGCTTGCCTTTTCTATTCCGATGGTACTTGTATTATTTTCACTCAATCCCCTGCCGCATAAACTTCCGGCGCCATGCGCAGGATAGACCAGCACATTGTCAGCAAGCATCATTAGTTTATCCCTGAGCGAATGATACATCAAGCTGGCCAATTGCCGGCGCCCGGCGGTTATCGCGCCGGCGCTTTCCCGCAGGTCTGGTCTGCCGCAATCGCCGATGAACAAGGTATCTCCTGTAAATACGGCTTCCTCTTTTCCGGCCTCATTCACGGCAACGATGCAAATACTGTCCGGGGAATGGCCCGGTGTATTTAAAGCTTTTAAAGTTATGTTCCCGATACGAATGTTATCACCCTCATCGAAGGTTTTGTGCTCGTAGTCTGCGCTCAATAGTTTGCTCACATAAATAACTGCGCCCGTGGCTTTATGAATTTCGAGATGGCTGCTTACAAAATCGGCGTGTGGATGGGTTTCTACAACGGCTACAATGTTAGCTCCGCGTTCCTTCGCCAGTTTATAATATTCTTCCGGATCCCTGGCCGGGTCAACTAATGCCATCTGGCCTTCACTTATAATTGCGTAAGAATAATGAGCTAAATTTTTATCTTCAAATTGAATAATATCCATACTGTTTTTTTAAAGGCAAAGGTAAAAAGAACCGCATATCTGCCGGCAGATCATGATACAGATCATTTGAATATATGACTGCATCATACAATTTTTTTATACATAACCGGCTTGTATGAAATTAAATCGAAGCATTTGCGTTTATAGCATACTGTTAACCTTGAAATAAAAAATAATACGAAAAAGAATTTTACGGAATTTACGATGTACATTTGCAATCTATTATATACTCCTACTTAGCAGACTGGATAATCTTCCGCACAGGTACAAGCTCATCAAGTCATAGGTTCTGAGCATATTTGAAAACAAACTTTCAAGTCTACATCGTTTTCAGGGAAGTTATCATTTACATTAAATAATTTTAAATTGACATTTAAAGAATTGCATTTAGTTGCGCCCATTTTGAAGGCGCTTGAGACTGAGGGCTATACCACGCCAACTCCCATTCAGGAACAATCTATTCCCCATATTCTTCGTGGAAAAGACCTTTTAGGATGTGCTCAAACGGGCACGGGAAAGACAGCGGCATTCGCTATTCCCATTCTCCAGAATTTATTATTGCAGCAAAAAGAAGACGCGTTTAATCATGACATTAAAGCGTTGATCTTAACACCAACGCGCGAGCTCGCCATCCAGATTGATGAGAGTTTTGACGCTTACGGCAAAAATACCGGCCTCAGGCACATGGTGATCTTTGGTGGCGTTTCACAATTTCACCAAACCAACGAATTACGTCGCGGGGTGGATATTTTAATTGCGACACCGGGCAGGTTACTTGACCTTATGTCACAGCGTTATGTAAGCCTCAATGGTATAAAAATGTTTGTGCTTGATGAAGCAGATCGCATGCTCGACATGGGTTTTATCCATGACGTGAAAAAAATAATTGCAAAATTGCCGGAGAAGAGACAAACTTTATTTTTCTCAGCAACCATGCCTCCGGAAATCACAAAGCTTTCTGCTTCTATCTTAACCAATCCTGTGAGAGTAGAAGTAGCAGCAGTTTCCTCCACCGCGGAAAAGGTTGATCAACATATTTTTTTAGTTGAAAAAAATGACAAGCGCCAATTGTTAATCCATCTTTTAAAAGATGACAAGATTCAAAACGCATTGGTGTTTACAAGAACAAAATATGGTGCGGACAAAATAGCCAAAGAACTATCGCGCGCGAATATAAAAGCAGATGCGATCCACGGAAATAAGACGCAGGCTGCAAGACAGAAAGCGTTGAATAATTTTAAAGAAGGAAAAATACGAGTGTTGGTAGCTACTGATATCGCTGCTCGCGGAATTGATGTGGACGATCTTAGTCATGTAATCAATTTTGAATTACCGAATATTCCTGAAACATATGTACACAGAATTGGCCGTACGGGCCGTGCCGGAAATTCAGGTTCTGCATTTTCATTTTGCGATATGGAAGAGCGGGCTTTTCTCCGTGACATTCATAAATTGATTGATCAGAATATTCCAGTTGTGGAAGATCATCCTTATGCGAGTACCATGAAATTTGTTCAGTCGCCTGTAGCGCAGAATAATCTCATGAACCGCAAGCCTGCGTCACACAGTGGTTTCAGAAGAGCCAGAAGTTGGAGCCAGGGCAGATAAGAATTGAAAATTGAGAATTGAAAATTGAAAATTGAAAGGGCCACATGAATTTAAACAGGTCAGCCCCCAATTTATTAGAATTAAAAAAATTGATTTATACAAGGTTCGTGTTTTCACGGACCTTTTTTTGTGAGGTAATAGCGGTGGCTAAATGACATGGCTTTTGCCATGATCAGCTAAATTTTGTACTTTCATTTTCATGGCTAACAAAGACAAACGCATTGATGTTTACATTGCAAATTCGCCCGATTTTGCGCGTCCCATTTTAATTCATTTAAGAGACCTGGTTCATGCGGCATGTCCAAATGTGGAAGAAACGATCAGGTGGGGATTTCCGCACTTTGATCACAAAGGAATCATGTGTAGCGTGGCATCATTTAAAAATCATTGTGCGTTTGGTTTCTGGAAAGCAAGTCTTATGAAAGATGCTGAAGTTTTAAAATACAATAATCAAAAAGCGATGGGCCACGCGGGGAAAATTCAAAGTTTGCCGGATCTTCTTTCTGACAAGATTATTATTTTACAAATCAAGGAAGCGATGAAATTAAATGAGGACGGAATTAAATTGCCTGAACGAAAAAATGAAGACAAAAAACCTGTTCTCATAACTCCGGATATTTTAAAAAAAGAGCTTGTTAGAAACAGGAAAGCGTCAAATACTTATAAGAATTTAAGCTTCACTCATAAAAATGAATACATAGAATGGATTGAAGAAGCAAAAAATGAAGCGACCAAACAAAAGAGAATTTTAACTACCATAGAATGGCTAATGGAGGGGAAAACAAGAAACTGGAAATATGACGCGAAGAATCAAAAAATTAAAATTTAGAAATGACCAGGAAAGCCAAAACATAGTTTTTTCATTTTCCTTCTTGCTCCCTGTCTGCCTTCAGGCAGGTTTGTGACCTTGTGGTAAAAAAAAATTTGCAAAGCAAACGAAAAATCATTTGAACCGCTAAGCCCGTGGGCGACTTATTCTTCCATGGAATTTTTTGAAAACTATCTTTAAAATCAACTAAATCATTTGCTGGCAACTGGGATCCTGGCGCAGCTAAGCGAATAATTTTAAATATTTTTACTGAGCGTAATCCATTTCAAAATCACCTTTAATCCTTTCAATGGAAGGATTAAAATAGCCAAATTTAAGATCAGGAAATTCTTCTCTCAGCAATTCCATCATTTGCCGCACGCCCATACATTCTCCCGTATCAGTAATGCCTATTTTGCCCAAATACCAATCAGGATCAATATTAAAATTTCGCCATTGTATCATCTTTAATCCCGTGGTTTTTATTAATTCTCTTAATGCCTCATATTCTTCAACGCTATCCGTCATTCCCGGGAAAACAAAGTAATTGATGCTGGTCCAGCCATTATTTTCATTTACTACTTTAAGACTTTCTACAATGTCTTTAAATTCATAATTATTGGGACGATAGTAAGGCGTATAAATTTTTTCTCGGGCAGAATTCGTACTCACGCGAATGCTGTCCAGGCCTGCATCACAGAGCGCTTTCACGGCTTTTGGATCGCTTCCGTTGGTGTTAATATTGATGCTGCCTTTTTGTGTATGCTTTCTCATTTCAACAATAGCCTGTTCGATGGTTTTCCACATCAGCAGTGGCTCGCCCTCGCATCCCTGGCCAAAACTCACGATTGGAAAAGGGGCAGATTCCAGGTGAGGCACGGTATATTCTGTTATTTCTTCAGCGGAAGGCTTAAAGGTTAAACGGTCTTGGGTAGAAACGATTGTTTCTTCCTGCGGCTGAAAGGAAATGCACCCGATACAATTTGCGTTGCAGGCAGGCGAAGTCGGAATGGGACATTCCCATCTTCCCATAAAGAAATTTCTCGCAGCCGGGCAATGATAAGTTAAACAACAATTGTTAGCCAAATGCTGCACCAAACGGTTATGCTTATACGCAGATAATAATTCCTTAACGCCGCCTTCAATTTTTTCTTCATCAAAACCTGCACTTTCCTGGCGGATATCTTTTTCTATTCTCACCGCGGTAACGTAAAATTTTTCATCATACCATCCGGCCGCAGTGTAACAAAATAGTGGGAGCGTTTCCGCTTCCGGCAATGTCTCGTATGCAGCGAGATAAGTTCCTGTAAAGGCTGGCGGAATAAAAGCTGCGACAGCCCATCCTTTTTCGCAAAGTCGCATTTCGCCTGTCTTCACATCTATCCCGATGCCCCGCCTGCCGGGCAGTTCATATAATTGTCCGCCTTTCGGAAGCTCGATCCATTCTTCAGTATCTACGGGAAATGCATCCCAGCCACTTCTGCCGCAAACGTATAGAGAAGTGTCTTCAAAGATTTTTCCATTGCCGTCAGAAAATAAAAGAAAGGGTGAATGTTCCATAATGATAAAAACTATTTTTTGGCTTGTTTCGATGCCTTATGAGAAAGCTGCGGCCGGCGCCTCATTCATTTGAGCTTTTACAAAAGCATTGAACTGATCTTCTTTCAGCTCCTGTGGCTTTTCAATCTCTGCCTGTATTAATTTATTGTTTTTCAGGTCCAGCGTAACAATATTGTCTTTTAAAATTACATTGGAAAATGCATTCCATTCGAATTCTTTTTTAGGAAAATTTGTTTTGATGACTTTTTGAGATGTAAAAACAAACCTGATCGGCTGCATGGAAAATCTGAAAAGAAAGCCCATCAGGATCAGCAAAACCATGAAAAGATAGTTATTCATTCCAAACCAGCACATTGCAGGAATAAAGAAAACAAACTCATCAAAAAAGTGGCGGGCACCTTGTTTTTCCGAAACATACCACCTTAATAAAGTGTATAAAGTCAAAGCGGCAACCGACGTGAGGGCAACTGCACGGTAAGCTTCATAAAATGACAAAAGAGCAAACACTGCTGCGTTAAGAAGCAAATTGATGAGTGCAATCCATCGGTAGGATTTAATCTTATCATTTTTAAGCGTTAGTTCAAACTGTACCATGCTTATCATTTGAAGCAATCAAGAGATTGCAAAGTTTAAATAGTACCCGCGCGCCGACATTTTCGTCCCATTCGTTGGTGCTGATGCCCACTTCATTCAAATCAAATCCAATTAAATGCCGGCCGCTTTGTAAGATCTTTCTGAAAAGATAATAGATCTGTTGTGTCTCAAAGCCGCCCTGGACAGGTGTTCCCGTGTTGGGACATAATTTAGGATCAAGGCCATCTATATCAAAGCTGATATAAACTTTTTGTGGCAAATGGCTCACAATCTCATCGGCGATCTTCTGCCACGTTTCACCCTCATAGCCACGTTCTTTGATTTCTTTGTCAAAATAAGTAACCACGCGGCCATTGCTGTTATTAATATAATCGACTTCACTAAGCGAATAGTCTCTCGTTCCTATTTGCACCAGCTTCTCCACCTGCGGCACTTCTTTGAGCGCATTGTACATGATGGAGGCGTGGGAATATTTAAAATTTTCATAAGCCTCGCGCAAATCACAATGGGCGTCAATCTGTAAAATGCCATATTCGCCGTGCTTTTCAGCAATCGCTTTATAAAATCCAAGCGGAGTGCTGTGATCGCCGCCAACAAGGCCTACAAGTTTACCGGCGTCCAATAATTCTTTTGTCTGCTCATAAACCCACTGGTTCAAAAAATCGGCTCCTTCATTAATTTCCCGCGAAACCTTACACATGAATTTACTGTCCGACACGATCTCGCCCTGGCTGATATAATTGATATATAATTCGGCTTCTTTGCGCAAATAATCACTTTTCAATAAGATATTTTTATCTAAATCCCTCATGAAAATTCCTTGTTTCCATCCATCCCTGATATCATCGTCTATCAGGTCTACCTGCAGGCTTGCCTTGCAAATGTGTTCTGCGGCCCTTGCTGTGCCTGCTTTGTAACTTACGCTTACCTCCCAGGGAACAGGGAGCAATACTAATTTCGCATCATCTTCTGTAAAGGGAAGTCCAAAAATTCCATTATTTGGATTGCCCACCGAATTGGGATCAAAATCTGAAAGATCTGCCATAGGTTTTATTCTAAATTTTTTTTGGACGGCAAAGGTAAATCATAATTTACAGTTGACTATTTGTGATTGAGATTATCATCTACTCAAAGCCTGCATCGTTTGCCCAATAGTGCTTTATTTAACGAATCATTTTCATTTTAATTGGAAACGGAAACGAAATTTTGTTTCCAATAAACTTTGACCAATTCTCTGATGGTTCAGCATATTTGGAATGAAGGATAGAAATATGTGATGCTCATGATGACAATCATTATCAAACGCCAGATTTAGCATCCCTTTTTTGCCTAAATTTGCATTTCCAAAAAGATAGAAAAATGAAAACCTCCAGTATAATTATTTTGGTCGCCATTGCTGCTGCTATCGGAGCCTTGTTAATGTATTCCGTTGATTTTTCAACTTACGATACCATTGGTTCTGCCAAAGAAAAACAGGGAAAATATGTACATATGATTGCTAAATTGGATAAGTCCAAACCAATCCAGTATGATGCTATAAAAGATCCGAATTATCTTTCCTTCTACGCGGTTGATAGCCTCGGCGGAACTACCCAGGTAATTTACAGAAACACAAAACCGCCTGAATTAGAGCAAAGCGAAAGAGTGGTATTGAAAGGAAAAATGCAGGGAAATATTTTCGAATGTGACAACATTTTGCTGAAATGCCCTTCCAAGTACAAGGACGATAAGAAAGAATTAGAAAAAACGGTTACCCAATATTAAGACTTCGACATGACTTTTGAGAATGAACATTTGCTTCCCGGACAGGTAGGACATTTCTTTGTATTACTTGCTTTCGTAACATCCATTATATCTGCAATCTCCTATTTCAAAGCGTCCAAAGTGTCGGTTGAGGCCGAAAAGCGCTCCTGGATCCTTTTTGCACGTGGAGCTTTTTTTATACAATTCTTTTCTTTGCTGGCAGTATTTTTCTGCATTTATTATGTATGTTCAAACCATTATTTCGAATACTTATACGCCTATAAGCATGCGTCAAAGGAATTGGAAGCAAAGTATTTGCTGGCGTGCATTTGGGAAGGGCAGGAGGGAAGTTTTCTGCTTTGGTCAATGTGGCATTGTGTGCTGGGATGCGTGGTGATTTTAACCGCTAAAAAAAGGGAAGCGCCGGTGATGGGTGTTGTGAATGTGGCCCAGTTTTTCTTATTGGTGATGCTTCTTGGAATCTACGTTTTTAATGTGCGTATCGGAAGTAATCCGTTTAACTTAACCAGGAATGAACTCGCCGGTCCGATCTTTGGGCAGGCCGATTATTTAAAATATATAAAGGATGGTATAGGGCTAAATGTTTTGCTTCGAAATTATTGGATGGTAATTCATCCGCCCGTTCTCTTTTTAGGATTCGCAAGTACGGTCGTTCCGGCGGCGTTCGCTTATTCATCATTGAGTACAAAAGATTGGGGCGGTTGGATAAAACCCGTGCTTCCATGGGCATTGTTCAGTGGTTGCGTACTTGGTGTCGGTATTATGATGGGGGGAAAATGGGCTTATGAATCACTTTCTTTCGGAGGCTATTGGGCGTGGGATCCCGTGGAAAATGCGGCGCTTGTTCCGTGGATTATTTTGGTGGCCGGATTACATTGTATGGCCATTTATAATTCTACCGGCAACGCTTTAAGAGCTTCCTATTTATTTACTATTCTGACTTATTTCTTCATTCTTTATTCAACTTTTTTAACACGTACCGGTATTTTGGGCGACACATCAGTGCATTCATTTACTGAAGCGGGAATGGCGATGAACGTACTCATTGGGATTTATGTTTTAGGTATCACACTGCCTTTATTATTTCTTTTCTTCAAAAACTATAAAAAAATTCCTTCGATTCAAAAGGAAGAAAATATTTCTTCACGGGAGTTTTGGATGTTCATTGGTTCATTGATATTATTTCTTTCTGCGTTATTTATTATTTCTGTTACGTCACTGCCAGTTTATAATAAAATATTCAATACCAATTTAGCAGATCCACAGGATCGGGAATTCACTTATAATAAAGTGCTTGTTCTTGTGGCGGTGATCGTAGGATTGCTTACGGCTATTTCCCAGTTCCTGAAATACAGGCAAACAGGAAAAAAATATTTGTTCAATAAAATGATATGGCCGTTCAGCGTTTCGGTGGTGATCTCAGTTTTGCTGGCGATTTTTTATCCAATAGAATTTACCAAAAAAGGCCCGGGCTTTCTGGTAGCGATTTATCTTGCGCTTTTCGCAACTATTTTCTCTGTTGTTGCCAACGCTGCCTATTTGAAAACCGTGCTGAAAGGAAACTTAAAGGCTGGTGGCGCCGCGATTGCGCATCTTGGGTTTGCTTTGATGATCGCGGGAATGCTTATTTCATCGGGAAATAAACAGGTGATTAGTGACAACCGCACAACAGGTTTATTTATTCCTTTTGATAAAGATCCGACAGGCCGCAGCACGGAAAATCCGTTGGAAAATCTCACTTTGTTGAAAGGCGTGCCTACTCAAATGGGGAAATATACGGTTACTTACGAAAGTGATTCAGCCTCCGAAAATGAAAAGACCCGTACTTATTATAACCTTCATTTCGAGAAAAAAGATACGGCAACGGGCAAAATATTAGAGAATTTCGTTCTTTCGCCGGATTCCTACCGGATGAAGGATAATAATCTTAGTTCTAATCCGGGCACTAAACATTATCTCAGCCACGACGTGTTTACCTATGTGTCTACTATTTCAGTTCATAATGAAGAAAAGGATACTTCCTCATTCAAGATGCACCAAATGGCGATTGGGGATTCAGTATTTTTTGCAAAAGGATTTCTTGTTTTAAATGGTGTTCTCAAAAACCCGGATAATGAAAGATTTCACTTTTCTCCAACTGATACAGCGCTGGTAGCGGATATTACGGTTTATGGACAAGATAGCACCAGCCACAAAGCTTACCCTGCGCTCACTATTCACAACCAGGAAATTAATTTTATCGATGATACCGTAATTACCCAAAATATTTATTTGAATCTTTCCGGCATAGGAAAGGATCAGAAATTTAAAATCGGGGTTAAACAAACGGATAAGCTTACCGACTTCATTACGCTGAAAGCATACGTATTTCCGTACATTAACCTGGTTTGGGCCGGACTAATTATCATGGCCTGCGGGTTTGTCGTTTCACTTGTAAGAAGGGCAAAAGCAGCAAATTACCTGGCGGCATTGTCTGTAGGATTGGTATTGATCGCACTGTTTTATATGTTTTTACTTGCTAACAACTAAATAGAAAGCCGGGCGGCCATTTACCACGATCGGATCACAATGATTTTTTGTTAGAAATAAATACCTCATAAGTCATTTTGTAGTTTTTTGCTGATTTTTTGTGCTTGTCTTTTTTAGGTAATTTTTCGCAAAATAACATTTGCTTTAAACGGGAGAAAAATTAAATTTACAAGCGTAATGCGTAACGGCCGTAAAATATTTCCCTTTTTAACTTCACTTCTGCTTATAATATTTTGCAGCATCAGCCACGTTGCCATTGCACAAACGAAACCCATTCCTCAATATGGAATTAACGACACTATTGTAAGTGTAGCCGTAATTTATGAAGGGGATACGCTGGAAGCGAAAGCGCTAGCCGGCGTGTATGTTTGGACCAAAAGAGCAAAACCTGAATGGACCCGGCTTAGAAATGCGATCTATGTTACGTATCCTTATGCAAAGCGCGCAGGTTATGTGTTTACTGACATCGAAAGACACATCGCCAGCAATCCTGATAAGCGGCAGATAACCAAATATATTAATAGCCGCGAAAAAGAATTAAAGAAAGAATTTACCGATCCTTTAAAAAATCTTTCTGTCTACCAGGGCAGGGTCTTAATGAAATTGATCAACCGTGAAACAGGTGGTACCAATTGTTATGACATCCTGAAAGAGTTAAAAGGCGGATTTACTGCCCGCTTTTGGCAAACCGTTGCATTCCTCTTCGGCAGCGATCTTAAGCAGCCTTATGACGCCGCAGGCAAGGACGCCGAGATGGAAATCATCGTGAAAGAAGTACAGCGCATGTATGGTTATTCCGGATAATATTTCTATTACCACTAGTTTATTTAAATCGTAAAAAACTATCTTTTGACCTATAAGGCCTGCTGATCTCAGGTTGAAAGTTTAGGCTTCGGTATAAAGTTGTGTCCCTCATTTTCTTTTTCCATAATTTAGCCTTAATGGCCACACAAATTTTTTCCAACATATCTCTTCTGGTAACTCCAAATGGAAATTCCGGATTTATCCGTGGAGCAGAACTGGCCAATTTATCCACGATAAAAGACGCGTATATCATCATTGAAGATGATGTAATTGCGGAGATCGGAGAAACCAATCATCTCAGGTTTTCAAAAGATAATTATTCAGTTCCCGGGCATACCATTGTATTGCCTTGCTGGTGCGACAGCCATTCCCACCTCGTTTTTGCTGCCCCCCGCGAAGAAGAATTTATCGATAAGATCAAAGGGAAGAGCTATGCTGAAATCGCTGCGAATGGTGGTGGAATTCTGAATTCTGCGAAAAAATTAAGTGCGGCTTCGGAAGATGTTCTGTTCACAGAGGCGTGGAAAAGATTGAAAGAAATAAGCAGGCTTGGCACCGGTGCCATTGAAATAAAAAGCGGCTATGGGTTATCGTTAGATGGCGAATTAAAAATGTTGCGTGTGATTAAAAAGCTTAAAGAAAAAAGCAGGATAAAAATAAAAGCAACCTTTCTCGGGGCTCACACTTTTCCGCCTGAATATAAAGAAGATCATGAGGGATACATTAATCTTATCATTAATGAAATGCTTCCGGTGATAGCCAATGAAAACCTTGCAGACTATATTGATGTTTTTTGCGAAGAAGGTTTTTTTTCGCCGAAGGAAATGCTGCAGATTTGCGAAGCGGGAATGCGGTACGGAATGAAATCAAAATTACACGTGAATCAATTGAACAGCATTGGTGGCGTTGAAGCAGGCATTTCCTCTGGTGCGTTGTCTCTTGATCATTTGGAAACGCTGACCGAAAAAGATATTTTTTTACTTGGTGGATATAAGGGTGCCTCAACGCTTTTGCCATCTGCTGCTTTTTTTCTGAGGATGCCTTTGCAGCCCGCACGAAAGCTTATTGATGCCGGAGCCGCTGTGACGCTGGCTTCTGATTATAACCCGGGCTCATCACCGTCGGGAAACATGAATTTTGTTGTTTCGCTGGCTTGTATTCAAATGAAAATGCTGCCTGAAGAGGCGATCAACGCGGCCACGATCAATGGCGCCTGTGCGATGGAAATTGATCCCGATTATGGAAGCATTACAGTTGGGAAAAAAGCGAACCTTATTTTTACCAAACGGGTGCCATCTCTTTCTTACCTTCCATATTCTTTTGGAAATAATTTAATCGACAGGGTGATGATCCACGGGTCTTTTATCTAAATTAAAACTTATTTAAACTACACAAAATTCGAATACATGCCGGCACATTTTAAACGATATGACAAACAGGATATATTTGCGCTTACGCATACCCGTAAGTATGAAACAAAATTGGGAGAAATAATTCTATGTGGAGGTTCGGGTGATTTTGAAAAAACCATTGCAGCTACGGAAGCGAAGTACGTTGTCTTTGGCATTCCTGAAGATATCGGGGTAAAAGCGAACCTGGGAAAAGGCGGCGCCGCATCAAGCTGGTTTTCTTTCCTTGATGCTTTTCTAAACATTCAAAGTAATGATTTCTTAAGTGGTGATAATATATTTCTCGCGGGACATTTTGATTTTTCAGATGCGCAGAGATTGATCAACGTAAACGCTGCGACAGAGGAAGAAAAAATCATGGCCTACCGTTCTTTCGTAAGCAAAATAGATGATGCGGTGGAAGAGATGGTAAAGATCATTACGCAGTATCAAAAAATACCCATTATTGTTGGCGGCGGACATAATAATGCATATCCTGCCATAAAAGGCGCTGCTAAAGGATTGTATAAAGCAGAGCTATTACCGCTTGCTCAAATTAATTGTATTAATCTCGATGCGCATACAGATTATAGGCCGATAGAAGGAAGGCATTCCGGAAATCCTTTTCGTTATGCGGATGAAGATGGCTACCTGAATAAATATTGTGTGATCGGCGTTCATGAAAATTACCTTCAGCAAAATGTCTGGATTGATATTGTAAACAATCCTTTCACGGATTTCATTACTTATGAAGATATTTTTATTCATGAGAAAAAGAGTTTCACACAATCTGTGGCGCATGCGGCGGGGTTCACAGAAGACAACTATACAGGCATTGAGCTCGATCTTGATGCCATTCAAAATACGTTGAGCAGCGCATCAACGCCAAGTGGAATCAGCGCCCTTCATGCGCGGCAGTACCTTAATCTCGTAGCTACTGACGCCAAAGTTGCGTATGTGCATATCTGTGAGGGCGCTACAAAATTAGATACCGGTGAAACGAGTTCGTCCACAGGGAAACTGATCAGTTATCTGGTAAGTGACTTTGTGAAAGCACATGGACGGCAAGCCTGATTTTGAAAATCTTGAAAAATGTAAATTCTATATTTTCGCTTATTTGAATTCTATACAAATCTATTTTGAAATAAAAAAAAGCCGTTGCTTCAAAACAACGGCTTTTTAAATTATATAATCTAACCTTTTATTGCGGGCTCAAATATTGCGCATAGGCATATCCCTCAACTCCGCCATCTGTTTTTATCAGCCACCACTGGTCATTGGTTTTGCTTTGCAGCGTAACGATTTCACCATGAGCGGCTTTACCAACGATAGGCTGGTCAGTGCCGGGGCCTTGCCGAATGTTGAGGTTGGTGCTGTCGGTAGTCACTTTAGCTTTCGTACCTGCAGACACAGAAACGTTCACGTTCATCAAAACATCGCCCGCGCGAAAATCGGGATCAATTTTTCCATAAATATCCCAGAGCTTATCTTTTGATGCTCCGTCCGGCGCATCCCCGTCAATATGTAAAACATTATCCTGCTCATTGATCTGGAGGTTGCTGATTCCTGATGCGTTCGCCGCATCGATCAGTTGTTTGTATTTGTCCTGTAATTGAGACATAATAGTTATTATTTGATAGTTAATTGATTATTGATTTTCTTCGGTTTCAAGGTATTAAGCGTTTGCATTAATTTTTGAAGGTCCGCACGTTTGATAGATCCTGTCAGAGTGATCTCTCCATTATTAACTGCCGCAGTCACCGTAGGAAAATCTTTCGTCGCATCGGTAACACCTTTGGTAAGTTCACTATCCGGGTTGACAGCGGGAGCAGGAGGAGGCGGGGGAGGAGTGGTTGTCAAATCGTTTACAACGGATTTAACTCCCTTGATATCTTTGGCGGTATTTTCAGCCATATTTTTACATGCGTCATCCTTCACCTGGCCCGTTAAAGTGGCTACGCCATCCGTAACGGAAGCTGATGCTCCGGCACATTCAGGAGTGGCGGCAAATTTTTCCGTAATCTTTGCCTGCACATCTGAATCCTTAGGCTTGCAACTGAAGAACAGTACCGATGCCGAGAGAAAAACGGCAAGTAGAATTTTAGAGATTTTCATTGTTAATTGATTTAGAAATTAATAATTAACCCAATGTAACAAAAATGCTTCCAATATTTAATATGAATATTTTCATTGAAATAATTTAGATAATAAGTAGCCGGCTACATCCCTCAATAAATCCAAAATTCTACATTTTGGTTTGTCAGGGCCGGTTTATCTATTTCAATTTTATTTCTTCACACGCTGTTTAAAACCTTCATTGGGTTTTGCTTTTTCCTTTAACTATATTTGGCCTCTTTCAAATTTTAAATTCCCCCGGAAATCCGCCGGTCCTGTGTTGAAATGCCTGATTTTAAAGAAGATCACTTCATTCTATTACCAGGACTATATAAAGGCTGTTGGATTTTGTAAATCTGCCCGGGGCGAAACTTTTAATAAATGCTGACGAACAGAATTGTAAAAAATTTCTTTCTTTTGCGCAAACCTGAAATAAATTAATGGCTGATAAAAACTTATTTGATTACAACGAAGAATCCATAAAAAGCCTTGATTGGAAGGAACATATTCGCCTTCGACCTGGTATGTATATCGGGAAATTAGGCGACGGCAGTAGTCCTGATGATGGCATTTATGTGCTCCTTAAAGAAGTGATGGACAATTGCATTGATGAGCACACGATGGGATATGGAAAATATGTAGATATTTCTATCAAAGATAAATTTGTTACCATTCGTGATTATGGCCGTGGAATTCCGCTGGGGAAAGTGGTAGACGTAGTGAGCAAGATAAATACCGGAGCTAAATACGACAGCAAGGCATTTCAAAAGAGCGTGGGCTTGAACGGCGTGGGAACAAAGGCAGTCAATGCGTTGAGTGAATTTTTTAAAGTAACCTCTATTCGTGAAGGCAAGCAAAAGACTGCCGAATTTGAGCGTGGCCAATTGGTGAAGGATGATAAAGAATCAAAGACAACGGAAGAGAACGGAACTCTTGTTGTATTTGTTCCTGATGAAAAAATATTTAAAAATTACCATTATATCAATGAATTCCTGGACAACCAGTTTTGGAACTATTGTTTTTTAAATGCCGGCCTGGTTATCAATTTTAATGGAAAAAGATATGTAAGCAAAAACGGGCTTCTGGATTTACTTCAAAGAAAGACAAATGAAGATGAGCTTCGATACCCCATCATCCATTTAAAAGACAACGATATTGAAGTGGCGATCACGCACAACAATCAATATGGCGAAGAATATTACAGCTTCGTAAATGGTCAGTTTACCACGCAGGGAGGTACTCATCTTGCGGGTTTTAGAGAAGGTTATGTGAAGACGATCCGCGATTTCTATAAAAAGGATTATGACGCGGCCGACATTCGCGGTAGTATCTGTGCGGCCATCAGCATCAGGGTGCAGGAGCCGGTTTTCGAAAGCCAGACAAAGACGAAGCTGGGCTCAAGTGTGATGTTTGAAAAAGGACCGGCGGTAAAAACATTTATTACCGATTTTCTTGGTAAGGAATTAAATAATTTCCTGCATAAAAATCCGTCTGTTGCGGAAGCACTAAAAAAACGGATTGAGCAAAATGAACGGGAGCGTAAGGAATTGGCGGGCATTAAAAAATTAGCAAACGACCGCGCAAAAAAAGCAAATCTTCACAATAAAAAATTACGTGATTGCCGCTTTCATTTTAATGATGTACCCGAAGGGAAGAACAAAGATGAGGTGAATGCAAAGCGCATGGAAAGTACTTTATTTATAACGGAAGGCGATAGTGCGAGCGGGTCGATTACCAAATCGCGTAATGTGGAAACGCAGGCCGTGTTTAGCCTTCGTGGAAAACCACTGAACAGCTTTGGACTCACCAAAAAGATTGTTTATGAAAACGAAGAGTTCAATCTTTTGCAGCACGCTTTGAATATCGAATCGGGATATGAAGACCTGCGTTATAATAATATTGTGATTGCCACAGATGCCGATGTAGACGGCATGCATATCCGGCTTTTATTGATGACTTTTTTCCTTCAGTTTTTTCCCGATCTTGTAAAGAACGGTCACCTTTATGTATTGGAAACGCCGTTGTTTCGCGTGCGTACGATGCCCGGCAAAAACAAAGAAAAACAGGAAACGATTTATTGTTACAATGAAGAAGAAAAGCAACGCGCTGTTGAAAAGCTGGGAAGTAAGCCGGAGATCACGAGGTTTAAAGGATTGGGTGAAATTTCTCCGGAAGAGTTTGGAAAATTTATTGGCGATGATATAAGATTGCAGCCACTGATGCTGTTGCCCGAAATCCATATTCAGCAATTACTGGAATATTATATGGGGAAGAATTCACCATCGCGGCAGGATTTTATCATCGATAATTTGAAGGTGGAACTCGACCTCGTCGAGTCAAACTAACAGTTCTGTAGCAACTCCTTTTATTAGAGAAAGTGTTAAAAGAAGGAGTGGATCAATTGAATATTTATCAACTTAGAAATTAAAAGAATGCATATAGTTTTTCAACAAGCAGATGTCAATACTCTTTCAAAAAGCTTCGAGCTTGATGAAAGTTTGCGCGATAGCATCTTCGAAATTAAAGACGACTTTGCAGTCGGACCATTAAATGACATTTATTCTGATGAGGGAAAGGAGGAAAGAAAGCAATGGTGGCGCAATATCCTGGCAGGTGGAGACTATGATGGCCATGTCGACAAAAATGAAGTGAACGATCCTGAAACGGTGAGCCGGATTATAGAAAAATTAAAATCTGAACCGGATGAAACCGTCTGGATTTGGGTGGCGCCCAACAAGCATGATGTAAGCGGCTACTATTGGCTGATGGTTCAACTGAAGGATTTTGTGGGCAGAGTACAGGTGTTATCGCTCAATAATCTTCCGTTTATTAATGAAAAAGGAAACATATTTTACCCTGTTAACTTATCAGAAATTCCACCGCGTGAATTCTTAAAGGCCAAAAAGCTTGCGCGTCCCATCACTGCATCTGAATTCGAAATTGACCCGGATGAATGGCTAAAGATCTGCAATGAAAATAAGCTGGTGCGATCTCTTGAGGGTGCCAAAAAATTATCACAGCATGATGCTGATTTTTTCGACAAATATCTTTTAGAATTTATCACGCCCGATTGGCAAAAAGCCAGTAAGGTCATCAACCAGTTTTTGAATAAATCAAAGCATACTACCGGTGATGCCTACATGCTTTGGAGAATGAAAGGAGCTGATAGCGCAGGATAAAATTGATATGCAAGGCGAAATAAAAAACATGAAGGATTTTGAGGTGAAAACAAAAGTTTAATGAAAGAAGCATTTATCAATGACTAAAGAAAAGAATAAACAAAAGCAAAAAGTAAAGAATAAACAATAATTAATTCTCAATAAGCAATAATCAAGGAAGAGAATAAACAATAATCAATTCTCAATAAGTAATAATCAAGGGAAGAGAATAAACAACAATCAAGGAAGGAATAATTAATAATAGTCACCTAATAAACCTACCTCTATGGGAGATGTAAAATTTGATTTAGAAGATAGGCTTGTTGAATTTTCTTGCAGAATTATTGAATTAGTGGAATTGTTACCCTCTACGAGAGCCGGAGTTTATATCGCGGGCCAGGTGATAAGATGCGGATTGGCTCCGGCCTTATTATATGGCGAGGCACAGGGCGCGGAATCGAGAGCAGACTTTATACATAAAATGAAAATTGCTCTAAAGGAATTAAAAGAAACAAGGGTTTGTTTAAAGATTATTTCAAAAGTCAAAATGATTTTACCGGTAGAGAAATTAAATATTATTAAATCAGAGAATGAACAATTGATTTCTATAATTGCGAAAAGCATTGAAACTGCAAAGAGAAATTTGGCTTCTGAAAAAAAATAATTCCGAGTATTTTCAAACTTGAACATTGAATATTTTCTATTTGATATTGAATATTTTTCATTGAATCTTCGAACTTGAACATTGAATATTTTTTATTGAACATTGAATATTTTCTATTGGGTATTGAATATTTTTCATTGAATCTTCGAACTTGAACATTGAATATTTTTTATTGAATATTGAATATTTTTTATTGGATATTGGATATTTTTCCTTGAATTTTCAAACTTAACGATTGAATATTTTACTTATTAATTAACAATGGCAAAAGCAAATAAAGAAGAATACAAGCACAGTGATTCAGGCATTTCGGGGCAATATAAAACATGGTTTTTGGATTATGCCAGCTATGTGATTTTAGAGCGGGCAGTTCCTGCAATTGAGGACGGGCTCAAGCCGGTACAGCGCCGGATTTTGCACGCCATGAAGGAAATGGACGACGGCCGGTTTAATAAAGTAGCGAACATTATCGGGCAGAGTATGCAATATCATCCGCATGGTGATGCGAGCATAGGCGATGCATTGGTGAACCTTGGGCAGAAAGACCTGCTTGTGGAAACTCAGGGAAACTGGGGCGATGTGCGCACGGGCGATGAAGCAGCTGCGCCGAGATACATCGAGGCAAGGCCGAGTAAATTCGCGCTGGAAGTGGCTTTTAATAACAAAACTACCCGGTGGCAATTAAGTTATGATGGCCGTAAAAATGAGCCGGTAACGCTGCCAATGAAATTTCCTTTACTTCTCGCTCAGGGCGCGGAAGGAATTGCCGTAGGGCTCGCGACAAAAATTCTTCCTCATAATTTTTGTGAATTGATCGAGGCAACGATTAAATATTACAAAGGAAAAAAGTTCGAACTCTATCCTGATTTCGCAACAGGCGGAATGATCGATGTGTCAAATTATAATGATGGCATACGCGGTGGAAAAGTTCGCGTGCGTGCGCGAATAGAAGAACTTGATAAAAAAACGCTGGTCATCAAAGACGTGCCTTACGGTACGACAACCACCCAGCTAATTGAAAGCATCATCAAAGCGAATGATACAGGTAAAATAAAGATCAAAAAAGTAACCGATAATACTGCGGCCGATGTAGAGATCACGATTGATCTTGCATCTGGAATTTCGCCGGATATTACTATCGACGCGCTTTACGCATTTACGGATTGTGAGATATCCATTTCGCCCAATGCCTGCGTGATCGACGGACAGAAGCCGACCTTCCCCGGAGTTGCTGAATTATTAAGGTTTTCAGCGGATAATACGCGCCAATTATTAAAGCAGGAACTTGAGATAAAGCTTCGTGAGCTGCAGGAGAAATGGCATTATACCTCACTTGAGAAAATATTCTTCGAAGAAAAAATTTACAAGGAATTAGAAAAAAAACATGAGACCTGGGATAAAGTAATTCTCGCGATTGATAAAGCTTTTGTGCCGTTTAAAAAAGTATTAAAACGGGAGATTTCGAGGGAAGATATCCTTAAACTAACGGAGAAGCCTGTACGAAGAATTTATAAACTGGATATTGATGACCTTAACGAGCAGATTAAATCATTGGAAGATGACATCGCACAGGTAAGGCATCACCTGGAATTCCTTACAGATTATGCAATCAGTTATTATGAAGATTTACTTAAAAAATTTGGTAAAGGCCGCGAGCGCAAAACGGAAATTAAACTATTTGACATTATCCAGGCGAAGGCTGTAGCGATTGCCAACACTAAGATTTATGTAAACCGCCAGGAAGGGTTTGTCGGCACAAACCTCAGGAAAGATGAATTTGTTGATGATTGCAGTGACCTCGATGATATAATTGCTTTCACCAAATCAGGTAAAATGAAAGTGGTGCGCGTGTCCGATAAAGTGTTCATTGGCAAAGACATTATCCATGTCGCCGTATTCCGCAAAAATGACGAGCGCACAACGTATAACATGATCTATGCAGATGGTAAAAAAGGAATCAGCTATGCCAAGAGGTTTAATGTGACGGGTGTTACCCGCGATAAGGAATATGACCTCACAAAAGGTGATGAGAAAAGCAAGGTTCATTATTTTTCTGTCAATGCAAATGGTGAAGCCGAAGTGCTGCGGATTCTCCTAACTCCGGGAAGTAGCGCGCGAAACAAGGAAATTGATTTTTACTTTGAAACACTGGAAATCCGCAGCCGGGGCAGCATTGGAAACCAGGTCACCAAATATCCGGTGAAGTCCGTTAAAATGCTTGAAAAAGGAAAGTCAACATTAGATCAAAGGAAGCTTTGGTTCGATGAGACCTTTGGTCGCCTGAATGTGGAAGAAAAGGGAACGCTACTTGGAAATTTTGATGGTGATGATAAGATACTGGTTCTTTATAAAGACGGTAATTATGAAATAACCGGCCAGGAAATTACCCAGCGATTTGATGTTGACAATATTGAGCTGATTGAGAAATTTGATCCCGAAAAAATCATTACCGCAGTTTATCTTGATCATGAAAAGCTGCAATATAATGTGAAGCGCTTCAAAATCGAGACCAACACATTGAACAGTAAATTTCTTTTTATAAAGGAAGGAAAAGATAATCGTTTGATGAAAGCAACGACGGCCAGCGAGCCAATATTGGATATGCAGAGCGGGCGTGGAGCGCAGGTAAGGAAAGCGAAAATCAAATTACATAAAGTGGTGGACATTATGGGCTGGAAGGCGATCGGTAACAAGCTAACGGATTATTCCAAAACCGATCAGATGGAATGGGTGCAGGTAGAAAAACCAACTGCCCAGGGCGATTTGTTCGAATAGTTTTTTTTAACAGGGATTCTATAGATTGTCACGCATGGTTTAAAAAATCTGTTGGAGAAGTATGGTAGCTGAAAGCCTTTATACAACCCTAAAAGTAGATTTTTGACATTTTTCTGAAATGCGAATGACGTCATCAATATATCAAAGGGCTATAACAGCATAACAATATAATAATCCAACAATATAACGATATCAATAATTTAATAATGAAATACTTCAATAATTAAAATACTCAATTCCATTTCTCCGGATTGGCCTTGTTGAAATCATCTTGATATTTTTCCGGAATCCTTCCATCGAGCATGCAGCCCGGATCAAGGCTTGGATAAATATTTTCAAACGTGCGTACTTCATTCATAAATACCCTGCGGTAAATATGGCTACGCGTTAATTTTTGATGATCATCGATGCCTGCCGCGCCTAATAGCTCAACAAAGGATTTCACAGTGTCTTCATGGTAATTAGCCACGCGGATCTTCTTATCTCCAACGACAAGGCCTGCCACAAGCTGCGGATCCTGCGTTGCAACGCCGGTTGGGCATTTATTGGTATTACAAACAAGCGCCTGGATGCAGCCCAAAGCCATCATCATTGCCCTCGCGCTATTTACCATATCTGCGCCGAGAGAGATGGCTCTTACAATGTGAAAGCCGCTCAAAATTTTTCCTGAACCGATGATCTTAATATGCTGGCGGATAGCCATGCCATTGAGTACATTGGCCACAAAAGACAACCCATCCAGAAATGGCGCGCCGACTGAATTGCTGAATTCCTGGGGCGCTGCGCCCGTTCCTCCTTCACCGCCGTCAACAGTTATGAAATCAGGATAGGTGTCGAGCGCTATCATCGCTTTGCAGATCGCAATAAATTCGCTCTTATGGCCGATGCATAATTTGAATCCAACGGGCTTTCCACCACTGGCTTCCCGGATGCTTTGAATAAACTCAACGAGTTCTTTTGGGGTGCGGAACGCCGAATGATAAGGAGGCGAGTAAACAGTCGTGTAAGGTTCTACGTGGCGGATGGCCGCGATCTCCGGGGTATTTTTTTTGGCTGGCAAAATGCCTCCGTGTCCTGGTTTAGCGCCCTGCGAAAGTTTGATTTCAATCATCTTAATTTCAGGCTTAAGAGCATTTTTCTTAAAAATTTCCAGGCTGAAATTTCCATCTGCATCGCGTGCTCCAAAATAGCCCGTTCCGATTTGCCAGATAAGATCTCCGCCTTGTCTCAAATGATAGGGGCTGATGCCGCCTTCGCCTGTGTTTTGAGCAAACCCGCCAATTTTTGCACCACCATTTAAAGCTTCTACAGCAGCAGTGCTTAAAGAGCCAAAACTCATAGCGCTCACATTTAAAATACTGGCGTTATAAGGCTGCTTACAATCTTTATTACCCACGATCACCCGTGGATTATGGTCCATTGTAAGGAAGTCTTTTGGCGCAATGCTGTGCGTCATCCATTCGTAGCCTTCAGCATACACGTCCATCTGCGTACCGAAAGGCATCGTGTCTAATTGTTTTTTTGCCCTTTGATAAATGATGCTTCTGTCCAGGCGGTTGATTGGACGACCATCTGTGTCACTTTCAACAAAATATTGGTAAATTTTCGGCCGCAACGCTTCCATAATCCATCTTAACCTGCCTAAAATCGGAAAGTTGCGCCAAAGAGAATGTTTCTTTTGAAGCATGTCTTCTGTACCAATGGCAACCAAAATCAAGGCAATTCCTAAAAACCACCAAAAGCCGCCCCAGACAAAAATGGCCAATGATCCGAAAATAAGAATAGACGCTATACTTAGGATGATAAAATTTCTTCTCATAACATAGATATAAAGACGCAAGAATGTTTTTACAAAGGTGCAATCGTAATAAAGGCTGCAAAGTTCGGTAGAATAAAACTGCTTTCCAAACCAAAAGGGCGGTTACAGCTATGATGGTGGTCATCTTTCAGGTCTATAAATTATCATTAGGGCACCAACCGTCATAAGCGAAAAAGTAGTTTTTTTGAGTTTTGAAACTTTGCCTTAACTGTTTAGGTATTAATAATTTTTCATTGTCTAAAATGCTTGCGGGATTTTAAAAATTGAAAATTTATAAAATGGCTTTCCAGGAATCAGGCTGATTATTAAACGCGCTGCGAGGAAAGTTTGCAGCCGGTGATCTTTTTTTAAAGATCAACGTTAGTTTTGATGCATTAACAAGCTAGTTTTCCACACATTGGGCCAAAATCGTAACCTAAAAATAATTTTTTTTATCTTGTGATGCAGACCAGCCATACGCTTTGCCTGCTAATTAAGATTAAAAGATACATGAACGAAAACAAACCAGGTTTGAAATGGAATACCGCTGACAATCATTCTCCTTTAGTATCTTACCTTAACTCGTTTGTTCCTCTTTCTAAAGATGTTATTGCCCTTCTTGATGACCAGACCTTCCCTCATTCTATCTCAAAAGGAAAGTTGCTGCTGAAGCCCGGATCAGTGGCAGATAAATTATTTTTTATAGTAAAAGGCTTGATCCAGGGCTATATCAAAGACGACGGCAAACAAATTACAACCTGGATTAATGATGAAAATGAAATCGTGGGTTCCATCCGAACGCTCGGAACCAATAATTTATGCAAGGAATACTTGCAGGCCCTTGAAGACTGCTATTTGGTAGCGATTCCGGTTGCTCTTACCGAATTCATTTTTAATAATTTTCCTGAAACGAATGTTCTCGGTCGCCGCTTATGGGAATATAATTACCAGGGTGCTGAAGAAAGAGCTTACATCTGCCGCATTTCATCTGCCGAAAAAAAGTACGACTATTTCATGCAAACTCAACCCAACCTTATCAACCGGGTACCCTTAAAATATATTGCATCATTCCTCGGAATGACAAAGGAAACGCTAAGCCGCGTCAGAAGTAAGAAAAAAAACGGTTGACATATATCAACAAATCTATTTTTTGTCATATTAAATATATGCTTATTTGTACATAGAAAATTTTCTATAATTAAGACTGCGCTTGAATCTGCTCATAATGTATTTAATTTAATGTATAATTTTCTTAATTCTGTGAAGAGGTATGAACCTGATATCTGATAATTTTTAACGGATACACCCGTTAGATATCGTCCAAAATTCCAAAACAAGAACCGATATCTTATGGGTAACGTTAATTTCGTCCACGCCAAAATAGAGCACCGCACGCTTTTTATAAAAGTACAGAGAGCAGCCATCTCAGTGGTATTTTCCTTACTATTGAATTTGTTAGCTGTTGCCACGTCCTTTGGCCAAATTGCCAACAATCATATAGATTTTACGAATGGACTTCATGGTACACTCTGCGTTACCCAGGCTGAGGCGGACCCCGGGCCGTCTCCCTATGCGGTTTTAACAGCACCCGCAGGAACCGTTTTTACTACCGTTAATTTTGCCAGTTATGGCTCACCTACAGGTACTTGCGGCTCTTTTTACATTGGTTCGTGCCATGCAGCTACGAGCCAATCGGTCGTCGAAGCCTATCTTTTGGGAAAAGGGGGTACCGTTAACATTCCGCCAAGCAATGGCACCTTTGGAGACCCATGTGTAGGAACCCTGAAACAACTTTATATATCTGTCAATTATACTGAACCCATCTGTGCCGGCACCTCGCCCGGTGCTATCAGCGGAACGACCCCAACGGGTGGAACCCTTGGATACACGTACGAATGGGAAAGCAGCACGACCAGTAGCTCATTTGGATTTAGCACGATTTCCGGCAAAACCGGTAAAAATTATAATCCCGGCAACCTAAGTGCCACCACCTGGTTTAGGAGGAAAGTTACTTCGGGGAATGGGCTCATCGGTTATTCCGATATTTTGCAGGTGACTGTCGTGGCCAATCCTGCCTCTTTCAGCGTAACAGGCGGCGGAGCCTTTTGCAATGGCGGTGCTGGTGTGGCCATTGGTTTGAACAATTCGGCATCAGGCGTCAGTTATCAATTAATGTTAGGAACAACTTCAATTGGAACACCCGTGTCGGGAACCGGTTCGGCCATTAGTTTTGGTAATCAAACCGTCGCAGGCACGTATACTGTTGTGGCTACAAATTCAACTGGCTGTTCACAAACAATGACGGGTAATGCAAAAATAACCGTTAATACTTTGCCTGTCGCTTACCCGGTAACTGGCGGCGGATCCTATTGCAGTGGCGGTGCTGGCGTGGCGATTGGATTGAGCAATTCGGCATTAGGCGTCAGCTATCAATTAATGTTGGGAACAATTTCGATCGGAACACCTTTGGCGGGCACCGGTTCTGCCGTCACTTTTGGTAATCAAACCGCCGCGGGCACATACACTGTTGTTGCCACAAATGCGAGTTGTTCCCAAACGATGACTGGAAGTGCGATCATAAGTGTAAATACTTTACCGGCAGCCTACCAGGTCACCGGAGGTGGATCGTATTGCAGTGGTGGATCTGGCGTGGTGATTGGAGTCAACAATTCATCCTCAGGTGTCAGCTATCAATTAATGTTGGGAGCAACTTCGATCGGAACACCCGTGTCGGGAAACGGTTCGGCCATTAGTTTTGGTAATCAAACCGGTGCGGGTACCTATACTGTTATTGCTACAAATACAAGTGGATGTTCAAAAACGATGACGGGCAGTGCCATCGTGACGATCAATGCATTGGCTTCAGTGTCGACTTCCGTCGCGCCGAGTTGTATAGGAGGAAGTTCAGGTTCTATCATGGTGATCGAAAGTGGTGGACAGGCGCCTTATACTTACAGCATTAATTCAGGAACATACCAAACCAGCAATGTTTTTACAGCGTTACCGGCGGCATCTTATTCAATTGCTGTTAAAACCAATGGAGGCTGCATTTCGACAACAACGGCGACCATCAGTGCCTTTGGTAATTCAACAGATGATCAGTCCGCAGCAGCCACTGATACATGGGTCGGCCACTTGTACAAAGGAATGAACTTTGAGAATTATATCGGACATTTTAATGAGGCAGAAATCTTTGATGAAGGTTTTGGAGGCGACTATAATTGCTTTTCTGTTAGTTCCGGTTCGCTTTTTCCAACCATTTATACGGAACAATTTTCTGTAAGATTCAGGATGAATTCAACCAGGAAAGGCTTGTATGTGGTTGATCTGGGGTCCGATGATGGCAGCCGGTTGACTATCGACGGAACAATGATTTATAACAATTGGGTTGATCAATCTTTCACCCTAAGACCGGGTGTATTGATGAGCCTGAATGGAGGAAGTGCATTAAACTACGAATTTTATGAAAATGCAATCAATAACAGGGTCGTTTTTCAAAATTTGATCCGGATTTTTGGAAATTCCCTTTCCGGAAACTTATCGCAATCTGTATGTATCGGCACATCGGGACAATCCATATCCGGAGATATTTATGGAACACTTCCGGCAGGTATAACAAAATCAGGTACCGGTTACCAATGGAGCTACAGTACGTCGCCCGGTGGCCCAAGAACGAATATCGCCGGCGCTACTGCTGATTCTTATATACCGAATACCTCAATCGCGCCATTCAACGTTGCTGGCACTTTTTATATTTACAGAAATGCCATTTTAAACAGTACCAATAATACAGGAGTTGGGACCTATACAGCAACTAATGAATCCAATCCTGCAACTTTGACCGTAAATCCCGCGTCGGTGGGCGGAACGATCAACTCAAACGCAACGGTTTGTTTAGGCGCTAACAGTGGTACACTCACGTTATCAGGCTATGCGGGAAGCATCCTCAGATGGGAATCATCAATCAATGGAGGTTCGGCCTGGATTGCCATATCCAATACTACAAATTCATTGTCCTACACTAATTTGTCCCTGACTACTCAATATCGCGCGGTAATTCAGAATGGGCTTTGTACAGTAGCAAATTCTGCTTCTGCGCTGATAACAGTAACGCCGCCCCCATCTGCAACAATTTCGTATCCCGGTTCACCGTTTTGCATCAATGGCGGAACAATTTCGGCCACCAGAACAGGAACGGCCGGAGGAACTTATTCTTCCTCATTAGGATTATCCATTAGTTCTTCAGGTACTATTGATCTCAATTCAAGCACACCATCCACCTACACGGTAGCTTATACAATTGCCGCGGCAGGTGGATGCGCTGTTTATTCCACCACAACCAGTATCACAATAAAGCCGAATCCCGGAACACCGGTCTTCACATTAGGTGCGACTTCATCGAGGTGCCAGGGAACAGGATCAGTATTATATTCCGCAACTTCAACGAATTCCGTTAGTATCGGCTATAGCCTCGATGCGGCAAGCCTCGCAGGAGGCAATACAATCAATTCATCTGACGGAACAGTGAATTACGCCGCTGGATGGATAGGTAATTCAATCATTACAGCGACCGCGACCGGTTGTAATGCTCCGGTAACCGCAAGCCATACGGTAACAATTAACGGTAATCCATCTGTAACCTATTCCACCACTGCTACCTGTATTGGTGGATCGTCAGGTTCCATTACGCTGAGTGCGGGCGGAGGAGTGTCGCCCTACACTTTTAGCCTCAATTCCGGGGCCTACCAAAGTAGCAATTTGTTTTCTGGATTGGCAGCCGGATCCTATTCCGTAAGTATAAAAAGCAATACAGCTTGCACCACATCAACCACAATTGTAATAAGTCCATATGCCAATTCAACAGATGATCAAAATGCGGCTGGCCTAAATTCATGGACAGGTCACATGTATAGTGGAATAAACTTCGCCAATTACGTCGGGCACTTTACCGAGGCTGAGTCATTCGATGAATCGTTTGGGGGTGGGACCAACTGCTTTAATATTTCGTCGGGGGCATTTATAAGTTCTATTTTCACTGAGAAGTTTTCGGTGAAATTCAAAATGAATTCCTCCCGAAAGGGCTTGTATGTAGCGGATTTAGGCTCAGATGATGGTGCCCGTTTAACCGTTGATGGCAATCTTATTTACAATGACTGGACAGATCACAGTGTGTCTTCCAATGCACGGGTGTTAATGAACCTTACAGGAAATAGTTCGCTTTTATATGAATATTACGAAAATGCGGGACTAAACCAGGTGGTTTTTAAAAATATGACATTAGTGCTGGCAAATTCCCTGACTGTAAATACCAATCAAATTATTTGTTTGGGAAGCGCAGGCACCTCTATAAGCGGAGATGCGTTTGGAGTGCTTCCCGCTGGCTTATCAGGCGGACAATATCAATGGACTTATAGCACAACCCCCGGCGGTTTAAGAACCATTATTGCCGGGGCGGTCGCATCGACCTTTACGCCTACTGCTGCTGCCGCGCCTTTTAATGTGACCGGTACTTTTTATATTTATAGAAATGCAAAAGTGAGCAGCACCAATAATGTTGGCGTAAATCCTTATGTTGCTATAAACGAGTCGAATGCGGCAGTGATCACAGTCAACGCACCGCCCTCTGCCTCTGTTTTTTATCCACGTAGTTCTTATTGTACGAGTGGTGTATCTGTCACAGTGACTTTAAGCGGCACGGGTGGAGGGACATACACATCAACTGCAGGCTTATCAATAGATGCCTTAACAGGGACCATCACGCCGTCGGCGAGCACGGCCGGCAGCTATGTAGTTACTTATACCATGGCCGCCTCCGGCGGCTGCTCATTGAAAACGGCCACCACCAATGTGAT
Organism: uncultured Chitinophagaceae bacterium; assembly: GCA_963706775.1. Classification (GTDB taxonomy): domain Bacteria; phylum Bacteroidota; class Bacteroidia; order Chitinophagales; family Chitinophagaceae; genus Ginsengibacter. The sequence continues at coordinate 29,154 of CAVPNF010000007.1, read as the reverse complement.
TATAGCAATTCCGGGTAGCTGGACCGGTGCGGTAAGCAGCAACTGGTCAGATGCGGGCAACTGGCTTTGCGGGCAGATCCCCACGTCAGTGATCGATGTGATAGTGCCCTCCGGGCTCAGCAACTATCCTGTGGTAGTAGCCACGGGCGTTTCCAATAATGTCAGCATAGGCAGTGGCGCCAGCCTTACGGTATCAGGGGGCACCCTGCAGGTATATGGAGCCATCAGCAGCCCCGGGCAAATCAATGCCCTCAACGGCACGATAGAAATGAAAGGGCCGTCAGGTCAGGGCATCTCAGGCAGCATGTTTTATAACAAGACCATCAAAAACCTTTTGATCAGCAATAATGGGCAGCTGGCCGTTTCATCAGCGGTGGGAGACACCTTAAAAATAGGCGGCACGCTGAGCTTCGGCAATAGCAGCGGCACGCTCCATACAGGGGATAACCTGACGCTATTGTCCGGCGCCACCTCCACGGCAGCCGTAGGGAAATTAGGTACAGGCAACAGCATCAGCGGCAAAGTAGTCGTAGAGCGCTATATCAACACCGGCACGGGAGTTGGGCAGCATGGCAAAACCTGGGAGTTCCTCTCAACGCCCACCATGGGTCAAAGCATCAAAGAAAGCTGGATGGAAGGTAGCGCTCCCTCAGGTGACAGCCATCCCGGCTATGGCACGCAGGTTACGGGTCCGGCGGGCCCAGCGGCCGGCTTCGACCTAGCCTCCGCAACCGCCTCGGTAAAATACTATAACAGCTCCACTGAAGGCTGGACAGGCGCCGTCAATGCCAACGATGCGGTTTACAACAAAAAAGGATATATGGTCTTTGTTCGCGGCGACAGAAGCGTCAACGGCACCACCATAAAAACAGCCACCCCGACCACACTTCGCACCAAAGGAGAACTGTTTACCGGTCCACAGGCGCCCATAGCAGTAGCCAAAGATAAATATGAATCGATAGGCAATCCCTATGCCGCACCGATAGACTTCACGCAGATCAGCAGGGAAGCCGGCATCGACAATAAGTTTTATACCTGGGATCCCTACCTGTATGGCAGCTATGGCTTAGGCGGCTACCAGACACTCAGCAGCGTCACCAACTGGGAGCCCGTGCCCGGCGGCACGAAGATCTATCCATCGGGGATACCAAAAAGCACCATCCGCTCAGGGCAGGCCTTTTTGGTACACTCAACCGGGATCGGACCCGCCAGCTATGATCTGACGATAACAGAAAACAGTAAAGTTACCAGCAACGCCTCATCAGAAACAGCACGTCCCAATGGAGCATCCCCGTCAACGGGGCGGCAGTTCTTCTCAGTAAGCCTTTACAGCGGTTCAGATCAGTCAGCGCTGATAGCAGATGGCAACACGGTAGCCTTCAGCAGAAGCTTCAGCAACGCCATAGATGGCGATGACGCCTTAAAGCTACAGAACAGCGGCGAGAACTTCGGTTTAAAGCGAAGCGGGAAAATACTGGCTATTGAAGCCAGGGGTCCGGTATCAGAAACAGACACGCTCTACTACAACATGAGCAATTTAAAACAACAGGCCTACCAGCTACGGTTTGCCCCCGGCAACATGGAATCAATGGGCCTGAGCGCCTATTTAAGTGACCGTTATTTAAACACCACAACGCCCATAAGCCTGAGCGACACGAGCGTTGTAAACATCACGGTCACCTCAGCGGCGGCCTCCTCATCAGCAGACCGGTTCAGCGTGATCTTTAAGCAGATGGCTGCCTTGCCGGTAACCTATACCTCGGTAAAAGCGTATGAGAAAGGCAGCGACATAGTTGTAGCCTGGACGGTAGAAAATGAAACCGGCATACAGGAATATCAAATCGAAAGCTCCGGCGACGGCAACAGCTTTAAGAAAGCAGCCATTGTTACAGCCGCGAACAGAGGTGCCGGCAGCTATGAATGGCTGGACAGAAATGTAGCAGCAGGCAACCATTACTACCGGATCAAGAGTGTAGATAAAAACGGCAAGTCAGCCTATACGCAGGTGGTAAAAGTATTGACAGGCCAGGAGGCGCGCTCCATCACCGTATATCCAAACCCTGTGATCAATCAGTCCATCCACCTTCAGCTAACTAATCAACCCGAAGGAGTTTACGTAGTAAGATTAATAAATAGTGATGGCCAGGTTTTAATATCGAAATCGATAAAACGTTCCGCAGGCAGCAGTACAGAAATTATTAAAAGTGAAATAAGTTTAGCCAGGGGAAATTATCACCTGGAAGTAACAAAGCCAGGTAAAGAAGTGATTGTTATTAAAATAATGAATTGATGACTCAATAGCTTTAATGTATCCAATAGTTGAGATGAACGTTGAAGCATCGGCAGCATCGCAATCGGCTTTAGTTCCGGCCGAAGGAATTTTTTTGAACATTGGAATAAATATTTCTCTTTGAATAATAATGGACTTCCGTTGCTTTGAGAAGGTTTGCAATCAGAATTCTAAATCGCAGATAAAACAATAAAAATAGACGCAAACGCGGGCAAATAGCGATAATAAAATAATACATATAAAAATCGTTTTACAGAATGTGGATTATACCATCTTGATTTATAAAATAGGCCAAAGGCCTATTGTAAATCTTAGACGGGATTATGCCGACAGAAAAGAGATTTGACTAACCTGTCTGCCGATAGGCAGGTTTATAATTTAAAATCTGTATTAATCGTTCCCCCCAACCAGTTTAATAATCCTGCTGTCTGACAGGCGGATTTTCGGATCCGGCAATACCGGTTTTCTGTTAACGCTCTTCTCAATAAAAAAGGGCCGCCGCAGGTTTACAGTTTCTGCGACAGCCCGATAGCAGTAAAGCTTAGCAGAAACATATTATCTGGCGAAAGTTATCAGGGAACATTTATTGCGAGCGCAACAGTTATGCATACACGCATACATTCGGGCAGGAATCTATTTTAAAGAATTTCTTTTTTCTTAATACCTGTTGTGGCGTGCATTTGAAGGCCTTCGGAGCCTTTTGAATTCCAATGCGAGCAAAGCCAAAATGTAGTTATCACTGATTTTATTGTTACCTAACTTTACCCCATAGCAGATGTCCACTCAAAGGAAATAAGAAGCTATAATGTGAGCCGGATCAAAGGCAGGAATACAAAGCCTGAGATGCTTGTGCGCAAATTTTTACATTGCAATGGATTCCGTTATAAACTCCACGATAAAAGCCTTCCCGGAAAACCTTTGCAAAGCGATACCCTGTAAATCCTCTCCCTCATGGGATGATGAAACCGGGTTTTTGATTTTTTACAAGTACTTATCTCTCAGCAAAATCTTCCCGTTTGTATCATGCCTCTTAATTTTTTTCAATTCTCAATTCCTCTCTTGTCATCTCTTAAAAATTCTTTTTTCTTACAATAACGAGCACCTTGCTATTCAGCAGAGTAGTCTGGTGGCGCTGGCCGGACAAACGCGCGGAGCGATCGGGTTGTCCTTGAACTTTTTGGTTACTTTTTCTTTCAAGAGAAAAAGTAACAAGCGAAAAAAAATCAACAGAACGTGAATAACCAGATCGATTGTCCTTGAACTAAGCGAAGCGCTCTCATAAGCACAGATAAAAACAATAAATCCGCTCATAACTTTTTGGTACTTTTTCTTTCAAGAGAAAAAGTGACAAGCATAAAACAAGGAAAAAAGAAAAAGCAACCCACAGCTACATAACTCAAAATATAGTTTTTACAACTCTCGCTCCTGGCGCAGGTCTCCCAACCTGAGCACAGGCGTTACTAAACCATCGGTCGGGCACTTGTACGAGTCACGAACCAGGGCCGTAGCACCCCCAAAAGAACATTTCCTATATTTGCCAGCCCAAAACTCAAAAACAACAATGTAAAATATAATTTCTTTCAGACAATTAAAGACCGTAAACCGCAATCTGGTTTGCTTATTTCATTAATCTTTAAAGAAGGAAATTATGCTCATTTTACAGAACATTTCATACATACACCCCAACAAAGATTTACTGTTTCACAACATCAACCTTACAGTAAACAATCACGACAAAATAGCCTTAATCGGTAACAACGGCTCAGGAAAATCCACCTTGCTGAAAATTATTGCAAACGAGCTGAAACTTTCGGGCGGACAATTAACCATTGACACAAAACCATATTATGTACCACAAATTTTTGGACAATACAATCATCTTACAGTCGCACAGGCATTGCAAATTGAAAGCAAGCTCAATGCTTTGAAAGAAATTTTAAACGGAAACGTAACGCAGGAAAATTATACTTTTCTCGACGATGACTGGACGATTGAAGACCGTTGTCATGACGCTTTGAAATATTGGCAATTAACAGATGTAGACTTGTCGCAAAAGATGGGAACCCTAAGCGGCGGACAAAAAACAAAAGTTTTTCTTGCAGGTATTTCCATTTATCAGCCAGACCTTGTTCTATTGGACGAACCCAGTAATCATCTGGACATCCCGGGCAGAAAGCTTTTATACAACTTTATTCAATCCACACAAAGCACTTTAATTATCGTGAGCCACGACAGAAAATTGTTGAACCTTTTGAACCCGGTTTGCGAATTAAGCAAACGTGGAATAACTGTTTATGGTGGTAATTATGATTTTTATGCAGAACAAAAACAAATAGAAAGCAACGCTTTAAACCATGATTTACAAAGCAAGGAAAAAGCATTGCGAAAAGCCAAAGAAAAAGAACGTGAAACATTGGAACGGCAACAAAAACTAGATGCCCGTGGAAAAAAGAAACAGGAAAAAGCAGGCGTAGCCCGGATAATGATGAATACATTGCGGAACAATGCCGAAAAAAGCACTTCAAAAATAACAAGTGTTCACGCTGAAAAAATTGGCGGTGTTGCACAGGAATTGCAGCAACTACGTTCCTCGTTGCCCGACATTGACAAAATGAAATTCGGCATTAATAATTCCGCATTGCACAAAGGCAAAATTCTGTTTACGGCTACTGACATCAATTTCAGTTACGGCACGCAACTGCTTTGGGCACAAAACCTGGATTTTCAAATCACAAGTGGCGAACGTATTGCCTTAAAGGGCAAAAACGGTTCAGGCAAAACAACATTAATAAAACTGATTTTAGGCAACATAGAGACAAAAACAGGAACAGTTTACAGAGCCAACAACAAATCAGCTTATATTGACCAGGACTATACCCTGATCGACAATAAACTGAAGGTGTACGAGCAAGCGCAACAATTCAATACTTCGGCATTGCAGGAACACGAAATTAAGATCAGGCTTAGCCGGTTTTTGTTTACCAAAGAAGATTGGAATAAATCGTGTAACACTTTAAGTGGCGGAGAAAAAATGCGTTTAATGCTATGTTGTTTAACAATCCTTAATCAATCGCCCGACATTATTATTTTGGACGAGCCAACCAACAATTTGGACCTTCAGAACATTGAAATTCTTACAAGAGCTATTAACGAATACCAGGGAACATTGATTGTGGTTTCGCACGATGAAATCTTTTTAGAGCAGGCAAACATAGAACGGACATTTCAACTTTGCGGGAAGTACAGCTACTAGAAGTAACCATCTGCTCAAAACTTATTCGTCAGCCGCTATTGCAGAACTACCAGGTTACGGCTGTGGGTTAACGGTTAGTAATTTAAAATTTAAGCGGCGGACCAACGATCTCCATGCCGTGTGTTCGCCAAAGTTCTTTCATGGTTTGTTCCTGATTTTTGGGAACATTGGGTCCCAGTTTGCTCATCTCTTTAAAGAAATCCTCCATCAGGCCCGCCGGTTGAAAAAGCACCAGCATTTGCCCTTCGCCTTCGCTGGTTTTTGCAAAAGCATGCGGAACGGTTCTGGGGGCGAATGCCGAATCACCCGGACTTAACGTAAAGGTCTCATCGGCGACTTTCACCAAAAACGCTCCTTTAATGACATAAAACCATTCGTCCTGGCGGTGATGAACGTGAAAGGCGGGGCCACCTTTCTCGTGCCGGACGGTATCATAAATCAGTAAGTCGCCGTCGGTATCTTTCGATGACACTTTGCAACTGAAACTCCCGCCCATAATAAGAAGCTCCTCCTGGTAGCGGTCTTTGTTCGCTTCCACTTTAAAGCCTTTGTTAGGCCGGTCTTTTGAAAAACCCTTTGCTTCAGAAACAAGGGCTGAAGCCACAAGCGGTAATTGGAGAAACAAGCGACGCTTCATAACTTTTCGTTTTGTTGATGAATAGTTGGTCGGTCATTGCAGCTAATATCTGTATTTCTGCTAATATACGCTACTGCTTTACACAAAACAATACCTTGTATAGTAAGGTTTTCATCCACTTCTGAAAAAAACGCTGCTCAATAGCAATAGCGTAAATACAACCAGGGCCTACTTTTAAATCTTTGGATGTGGCTCCCAACTTCATCACAAAGAAGATGAAGGATTTCTTAGATCAGGCCAGGTAATTTAAATCACAATAAATTTCGAATTTCTACATTTCATCTGCATGCCTATAATGAGACCGGCGAAATGTATTTTACCATCGGCCGTGTTAAGGGCCTTGCCAGCTTTATTCATACCAATGTGAGAAAAGCCAAAATGTAGTTTTTGCTGTTTTTTTGTTAGGTAACTTTACTCCATGGCAGACGTCCATTCAAAAGAAACAAGAAGCTTCAACATGAGCTGCAGCAAAGTACCGGCGCGAAACAAGCCAAAATATAGTTTTTGATGATTTTCTAGTTTTCCGCAGAAACAAAAAGGTGATTTATCAGTTATGATTATTTATAATTTTACGAATCTTATTGATGTTACCTTCCCATTTAGTCTTCTAAGTTGAACAAAATAGGTTCCTTTTCTTAACCCGCTTATATCTAATGAAACGGTAGTTTTATTTTTGATATGCTCACTTGGAAAAACCCGTTGACCGTCTGCAGTCACAATATCGAGTGTTTCCCAGTTTTGAGATAATTGTATAGAATCTAAAGTTATTATCTTACTGCCCGGGTTTGGATAAAGGTTGATGCCATATGGATTGTTTGTTTGAGAAGTTCTAAGAATGGCAACGTTGGACTTTGAATAAACTAAACACGGGTTTTTGTCGGCCATAACCCGGTATTCACCGTTAGCCGGAACATTAAAGCTAATACCAGTTGCAGCAGGTACTACATCGTTCCACGCACTTACCAATGCGTTATTATCCAGCGACGATGTGGTGAAGGTATTCTGGTTGGTTCCGGAATTTATTCCATTAACCTGCCATTGATAAACGGGATTGGTACCACCGTTCAATGAAGTGGCGGTAAACGTTACAGGCGTTCCATGGCAAATAGAACTCTCATCGGAAACAATGTTAACAGATGAAGTTAAAGCTGACTTTACACGATCGGTCCACCGGTTATATCGGCAAAGTCAATTTACATAGCAATAGCAAAATTATTTTAAGTACTAGCCTTGCTGATGACTGCACCCAATAAATCGACCACCTCTTGCTGAATAATTCCAATCTGTTCCACTTCATCTCCTGCTTTCCAATGCTGCTCTCTGTCTTTAATAAGAGTAAAGCGTTGAGTGCCCTTGCCTGATTGAAGAAGCACATCATAGGTCCCTGTAAGTTGGCCTTCCCAGGAAATGGTTTCTGCAAGAGCTGCTTTGTAAAAGACGTTGTCGTGTGCGAAGGTAGTAGTAAAGACCAGGTGATCTGTTATATCTGGTCTGCCAGTAATGAGTTGGAAGTCCATATTGTTGAGTTTAGAATACCAAGTTATAAAAAACTTCGATTTTTTGGATAATTGATTTATGAACGGTTTGGATGAAAAATCATTTCTTCCTGATCGAATAAAAAGGCATTCGTTTCCTGAGTTCGAAGCCTGATGATTTATAAAATTTGATAGCCTGCAGGTTATCGTTTTTTACATGAAGGAAAGGAAGTGCTGATGCTGACCGGATTTGTTGAATTTGGCTAATGACGAGTTGGCTTGCATGAGCCGCATCGCACTCATGGCTCTCAATTCTCAATTGCTCTCTGGCCCCTAATAAACCAGAGGTTGATAGCCATTAGTTATCAATCTTTTTCTTTTCACCCTGCTTTAATTTTTTCTGTACTTTTTTAATGCTTTCTGCTGTGGGGAGGTTTTCCGGCATCGTGCCGCCGATTTCTTTAATAGCCCGCCGGACTTTCACTCCTACTTCGAAATGTGTTTGATTGGCTCTTTGCTTTCCTTTTGTATTTTCCTTACTCAGCTTTTCTTCTGTTTGTGTAGCACGGAAGAGATTGGCAGCAAGTTCAGTGCTGCCCATGTGATCTAATATTTGCTGGCTTTTCTTTAAGCCTTTTCGGTTATGAATACCTTTCGCGTCTAAACCGCCGTACAAACCTATATATCCATGATTTTGAAAGATCGCATAATCCAGGCCATCCTGAACTCCTGCGTTTTTAGCGGCTGCAGCCAAATAGGTATTGTGTTTGCTCATCTCATTTCTTAGGAAAATACGCCGCTCTTCCTCAGTAGAGAGCCGGTTGTATGCATCCATTTGTTGAATTTCCTGAATGCGGGTTTGCACTGCAAAATACGTTTGGCCAATTGCTACCACCTCCTTTGAAGGGTCAGCATTTTGCACAATTAGATAACAGGCATAGCGTGATAATTTGTAGCTTGGCATTTCTCTTTCTGCCCCTGAACCAATTGTTACCATCTCGTTGGCTTCAACGATATGGTCTTTGGGATTATTTCCACTGTTTTTACACGCATTCCATGCTTTTTCAATAACCCCTGTAAAATTTCTGAAATCGGCATAATCGAGCACCTTAGAAAGTTGCCGTGCCATCCAGTATTCATTGCCGCTTTCATCGGTTTGCCTGATTTGTTCAAAGAGACTGGCTTTCGGGTTAGATATTTCTTTTGCCATCTGGTAGGAGTTTATTTTAAACAGTTTTTGCAGTTCTGATTACAAGAGTTATACAACAAATATATGTAAACAAGAGAAGGGGTTGATAAAATATTTAGCAAAATATTTTATCAACCGTCGTTTTACCAAAATACAAAAACGGTAATTTATGCAAAACCAAAAATGAGGAAGTTGTAGAGTATGCCATGAGCCGGAACATGTCACCCACATTGATAAGCCAGTATACTATTGCATTACCTGATAAAAAATTGCTTGAGGCAAAATTGCATGAGCCGTTTGAATTATACTCTCCTGAAACAAAAGAATGAAATTTAAAAAAACATTTAAAATAAAGAAGAGCGGCAACAGAGTTTCAAGTACAAGGTTTAGAATTAGATTGGGCATATGTTACATAGGACGGGGATTTTAGATATTCTCCCGACGGCTGGCAATGCTTTTCATTTGTTGGTAGCAGGTGGAACAACATTAATAAAGCCGAAAGAAAATTATATTTGAAGAATGCCTACCGGGTTTTATTAACGAGAGCCAGGCACACAAAGTCGGAAATGCTCATTAAAAAGACGGTCAGAACGCTACCTCGCTAAAGATAAAAAAGGAAGAATCTTCAGCAGTGTCTGTTCTTATCTCAATAAGGTTACAATCCCTTTTAATTGCCAGGGTTTATTATTTACATCCATAAAACTGATGACCCACACATAACTGCTTTTAACCGAAGGTTCCCCTTTATAGGTTCCATCCCAGCCTGCATCAATCTTATTGGTTTCAAAAACTTTATTTCCCCACCGGTCAAATACCATTAAATGGAATTCCTTTACAGGGAAAGGATACTTTACTTTAAAAACATCGTTTAATCCATCGCCATTTGGTGTAAATCCTGTAGGCATTATTATATTGCAGAAGCTTGTAGTAATCATTATTGAATCCTTGTAACTTCCACATTCATTGGTGGCAACAAGAAAATAAAGACCTTCTTTCGATACAGTAAAGGACTGCTGCGTGCTTCCATCCTGCCATACAAGTGAAGCATTCGTGGTAACAACAGGAGACAAAACATACGACTCACCCTCACATACAAAAGTATCCCTGCCCAATGAAAAATACGGCTGGGCTTTATACTTTACAGTTATGGTGTCGGAAGCAACACATTGATTAATATTTGCAGTAATCAAATAAGTACCGGCTTCCTTCACCAGCTTAGTTGCGGCAGTACTACCATCCTGCCACAGATAGTTTGCATCGTCATTATAAGCACTTAACAGCAATGTCTGACCCTCGCATAAAGTGGTATCATTACCGAGGTTCACAACCGGCGATGGCTTGTATGCTACCTGCAATGTGTCGCTCGCAGCACAACCGTTTTGCATCACGCGCAGCCAGTAGATGCCCGGTAAGTGTATCGTTTCCGCATTTGATGAATTGCCGGTATTCCACTCGTAATTTGCGTCGGGCAAGTTAAAATTATACTGAAGCTGTTGATACTGGCATAAAGCCGTATCATTTCCCAATGAGAAAGAAGGTAAAGGATAAACATTTAGGACATGAAGCGTATCCGAGGCAGTGCAGCCGTTTAAAGTTGCCTTTATCGAATAACTGCCTTTCTGATTGACTACGATTTTTTCGCCCGTAACTCCGTTGCTCCACAAATAAGTATCATAGCCTGACCCGGCATCAAGCGTTAAAGATTCATTTGCACAAAAACTGGTATCATTTCCCAGATGGACCGCAGGTACTGCATTCACCGTTACATATACAGAATCACTGGCGAAGCACCCTTGCGTCTGCTCTGCAATTACTTTATACCATGTGTTCACCAATGGAAATACCTGTGCCGTTTGTAACGTATCGTCAGTGATATGATCGGGCGTCCATTGGTAATGTTTAAACCCCGCCGGGGCAACAATATTTACGGTATCATTTTTACAGATAGAAATATCGGGCCCTAAATCAAATGGAATCGGTGGATGTGAAGCAACAATTACCGTATCTGCAAAGCTGTTACTGCATGCATCAGTAGTTGTCACATAATAGCTGCCCGGCACGGTTACTGTATAGGCCGAATCAGTTGAACCATCCTGCCATTGATAACTTACAAACCCTGCTTTTGCGTTTAGTAAAATCGTATTGCCCGGGCAGATCAGTGTATCCGGGCCGATATCTAACAATGCGGCAGCCTGCAAAACCGTAAAATGAAGGGAATCTGCAATGGTACTGCAACCCGTAACCGAAGCGGTGATTGCCCCCTTCCATGTTTTATTAAATGTGGCACTCACCGTACTATCATTCACTTTAAAAAAATCAGAAACAGCAGTTGTATCGTAGTTCCATAAAGGTATTGCGCCACATTCCTTGTTTTTGGCAATATGAATTAAGACCGGGCTATTTGCACAAACGGTATCCTTAGGCGTAGACAACTTTAAAGAATCACAGAAACTTACCTGTTTGCAACCAGACTGGATAACAAAATCATTATTATACACTCCATCGAACGGCCTTTGTTCTTCTGTGAGGACATTGGTAAGGATGCTGTCTATATAAATATTGGTATTATAGTAATATTGCTTTTCTATAATCGTGCTCAGAGTATCTTTCCCGAGGCACGAGCCGGCAGTATCGCTGTTATGCAGCTTCATCAATTCAATATAATTGGAATTCGCTATTGAATCTCCTATAAGGTTAACTAATATCTGGCCGGCATCATCCATCTGTAAAAAATTAGAGCTCCATGCCGTCGCTATTCCACGATAAGGTATTACGCGTTCTTTCAGGATTTGCCCGTTCTTTATATTTCCATAAATAACATCTGCACTATACCCTGAATAATATTTGAGCCACGTATAAGACGCACTCCCATCCGGGAAAACAGTAAATACGGTATTATAAGAATTGCTGGCAGTAGGTGATTTTAAAATATACGATTGCACAAAATGAAGATCAGGGGTTAACTCCATCAGGCCGCAATGCACAGGCAATTTAGTAGGATCAAATGAAACTCCATCAGAAACACCTCTGCCATAAACCATAAGGTTACCGTTATTAAGTTTTACCATATTGTTCCCATAGAAACTATGCCAGAAATCATTGGTGGCAGATTGAAAGCACGTGGTTGAAAGTGTATCGCCGGTGGCTGCATCTGCCACTATTCCGAAGTTGAGTATATTATCGGAGGTGATCGTTCTTCCCAAAAACGTGACACTGTTGTCTGTTACATTTATTCCCGTCATTTGAGGCGTTGAATGCGTGTAGATTGCTTTGCTCCAAAGCACCTTGCCGTCAGGATCCATTTTAGCAATGAGGCCTGCACGGGGCAATGCATCATTGTGGATGGCGCCTGCTAAATAAATGTCTCCCTTAGCGTCCTGCTGGCAATCTATAACCTGGACACTTCCCATGGTAGTATCAACATCCCAGACTTTTGTTTTGAAAGTTTTTTGCCAGATAAGATTTCCTGTCGCCGTTAGCCTCATAATTACAGGATCATAACGTCCATTGTATGGCATGGGCACCGCCATTTCACCAACCACCAACAGACTGTTGTCGTTAAGTTCAAATGCTTTGTAGACCACCAGATAGTGCCAATTTCCCGGATAACCTCCTATAATGCTCCTTGTCCATAAAGTATCGCCCTTCTGGGTAACTTTTAAGAGATGGCCTGTTGTCTGATTTTTAGAATAATGATAATCAAGCCCGGCTATCAGAATGTTGCCATCACGGGTTTTGGTGATATAGTCAGGGTAGGTGAGGTCTGGCATTTTATGGTACACAAGCCTTAAGCTGGTATCTTTACAGGCAGTACCGGCAATTCTTTCAACCGGCGACGATAAAATGCGTGAACTGTTTCTGACCTCATTGGCCTGCCGGTGATTCACGGGATAGTTGTTCAGATTGGTAAATTCATTTGCTTTTATTACTGCTATTTTACCCGGCACTATTCTATCCCGTTGCCTCAGGTTTATCAGTGAGTCTATCCTGCGATGTTGTTGTACTATTCTTCCGGGCGCCAATTGCGCCTTGCTTTTAAACTGAAGACAAATAAATAAAATGAAAAAGATGGTTGGCTTCGGCAAAGTGTTAATGAGATTGTCTTAATTCAGAGATGAAAATAATAAATAAATTCGTTTACATACACTTCAACGAAAATATTCTTTTGAAAGTATGATAAGCGTCTTAAACAAATACGAAGCAAGAATATTGCAGGCATCAAAGCCAAAAACACAAAGTGCGGAACTCATTAAAAAGACGGTCAGAACGCTTGCCTTTCGCGGGCTGAAAGATACTAATTTGAGAGGATAAAACTATTGCAAGTAGAATAATAAAAGAGACTTTAGCTCAAGCTTTATGAAAAAAATGATCCTGGTATGTTCCCCACCAAAGGTCAGTACCGCAGGTAATAGTAAACCAACAAATATCCCCGGTTCTCTTTTTTTATTTTATTCTAACTGTTTTCTTAGTTCGGCTTTACTTGGCAATACGGCTTTATATTCTTTGGCAAATATTGTGTTATTGTCTTCCGGTAATGTAAATTCAATAACGGTTTTGTTTTCTTCTTTACAAAGTATAATGCCGATGGTGGGATTTTCTTCTTTTGCTTTAATTTTTCTATCATAATAATTCACGTACATCTGCATTTGTCCAATGTCTTCATGCTTCAGTTTCCCGATCTTTAAATCAAACAACACAAAACATTTTAAGAGCCTGTTGTAAAACACTAAATCAACAAAAAAACTGTCGCCTTCAAAAGTAAAACGCCGTTGTCTTCCTTCAAATAAAAATCCTTTGCCCAATTCTAACATAAAATGTTCCAGCTTGTTGATGATAGCCGTTTCTAATTCGGTTTCGCTGTAAGTATTGTCTTCTTTCAAATCAAGGAATTCCAGCACATAGTGGCTTTTCAAAACATCGGTTGGTTTCTCAATTATTTGTCCCTTTTGTGCAAGTTGCTTTACTGATTTTTTATCTTTACTTAAAGCAACTCTTTCATACACGGCTGCATTATATTGACGAATTAATTCTCTTACACTCCAATTATTTTGTGTCGCTTCTATTTCATAGAAATTACGTTCATCTTCGTTATTGATTTTTAACAGTTGAACATAATGTGTCCAACTCAATGAAAAAGGTATTTGAGATTTCCGCACCACTGATGCGGATTTTTCTTTTGAAGCCAATGTGGAAGATTTCCGCAGCACTGATGCGGAAATTCGCTTGCCATAAGTTAGATAGAAGTTTCTAAACCTTTCCAGATTGTCTGCCGAATAGCCTCTGCCAAATTCTTTTGTTAAATCAACGCTTAATTGAGCAATAGTTTCTTTGGCATATCCGGCTCTCTTACTTCCTTGTTGTTCATCTTCAACAATCATTTTGCCGATTTCAAAATAAGTAACGAGCATTGTTGTATTTACATTGCGAACAATGAGTTGCTGTGCCTGTTGGATCAGGGTTTTTACGGATTGAAAAAGCTCTTTCCTTGAAATCGTTTTATTCATATTGTAAATTTAATAAATTAATAAAAAGGTTCTTTCATCAATACGGGTGCGTTTCAAAATGTCGCACAGCCTGGCTGATCGTGGGCGGTGGGGACACCGCCCACGGCACCAGCCCCGGTTGGTGTCCTCACCAACCGGCGACATTTTGAAATGCACTGTCTTGTCTTGTCCTAAAATAGGTTTACACAAAAAAGTGTAAAATGGATCACGAAAGCGTCTACGTTAGAAAGAATTATTACAGCATTGAATTAAAGCATAAGATATGTAAAGAACACATTCAGGAGGGCGTTCGTCTGCGGGATTTAGTGCGCAAATACAATCTTAGCAGCCATTCGCTTATTCATGAATGGTTAAGGAATTTGGGTTATTTGGCGGCTAATAACAGGCGAATTACAAAATGTAATTATATTGGTATTGAAAATGTAAACATGCCCGATAAATTGCAGAAAAAGAGTCAGCCGTTAACCCAGGAGCAACAACAAATTGAGACTTCTTAAAAAGGAGCTTGAAGATGCTAAATTGCTGGCTGAAGGCTATCGGAGAATGATAGAGATAGCAGAATCTGAGCTTAAAATTCCGATTAGAAAAAAGCCCAATACCAGGTAATCCATGAATTAAAATGCAAATACTTTAAGGTAGGCCTATCGCGTATTTGCAGGTTATTTGGTATCACCCGCCAGGCATATTATCAGCATTCATGGGAAGCGGAAAGCGTGCAAACAGCTGACTTACTAATATTAAAGCAAGTAATGACTATAAGAAAAGATCATACAGTAATAGGTACCAGAAAGCTGTATGACATGCTTCAGCCTTTTATGATGGAGCATGGTATTAAGATGGGAAGAGACGCTTTGTTTGACCTGCTGGCTGCCAACCAGCTGCTAATAAAGAAATGACTCGTCCTAAAAAAAGTTTACAGATTAATCCCTTATAACGATGAACCCATTGGCCCCCAGGTGCTTGAGTTTCATGTTAGCACGCCTTCACAAAGCGTTTTGATCATCGCAGCAAGACTGATCTATAAAAAGTTTGAGTATAATAGATTGGTGGATATGAAAAAGGAGGCCTTTATGCCGGCAGGGGTTATATATGCAGCGTATCCCTGATGGTAGAGTTAAATAGCAGATCGCTAAAAAGGTGGTGAGAAAAGTGCGAATGGTGGGAGAAAACTCACAGTCCTTTATTTATACGCAACGTCCACTGCGTGAGAGGTTGCTGAGAAACAAAAAATCCCTCAAATAATTTTATTGATTATAAATTCTACTATATTTGGTACAGCTTTCATTCATTTTTAATTACCGCCCATCTAAGGACTGCTTAAAGCGGGAAACTAAACCTAACCCACAATCCCTTTGTAATTCATGCTCCTGAACAATGAGCAACCAGATGGGATGATTTCTTCCACCGGTGAAGGATCACGCGTATTCACAATTGCATATGAAACAAGAACATCATAAAAGAAAAGAGAATCGGTTGACAGGTAGTGGAAAGATAAAGAAAACCGATACCGTTTTGGAAGGCAACAGCATCCGGATATTTTAAACCGGCAATAAATAATAAAATGGAAGTACATCATCATCCCGATCTGCATCACAAGAAGAAAAATTTCAAGGAATACTTTTTGGAATTCCTAATGATATTTCTGGCTGTGTTTCTTGGTTTTATTGCAGAGAATATCCGGGAAAAATTAAGTGACAAGTCAAAAGGAAAAGAATATGTTATCAGCATAAAAAAAGATCTTGTTGCGGATACGTCAGCTATCAATGATTTTATACCTGTTTTATTTTTTCGCATCAATCAATTAGATTCATTGATCTACATGTTACAACAGCCAGAGCCTGTTTCTAATGGCGGCAGCCTTTACTATTTAGCAAGAAGCTCAACAAGAGTAAGAATGTTTGAACCAACGAACACCACCATAACTGAGTTAGAACATTCAGGAAATCTAAGGCTGATAACTAATAGAAAAGTAATTGATGGATTAATAAAGTTTCAAAAAATTATTGGTAGTTACGAAGCGCTAACGCCGGTTGACATACATGAAGCCGACCTTTCCTATCCTTTGCTCGGAAATCTTTTTGATGCTTCTGTTTTTAATACAATGGTTAAAACCGGCGGTACAGATTTTTCAGTAGATACTTCTGCTTCCATATTTTCAAACCTCATAAAACCAAACGGCAATCCGCAGTTAAGAAATCATGATCCGGACAAGATTAATCTGCTGATGTTTTATTTGCATGAGCGCAAATCCACTTTTATTGGTGAAGCAGGAATATTACAGGAACAAAAAAAAGCGGCGGCTTCGCTGATACATATCATCAATAAGGAATATCATTTAAACAATGAATAAATCAAACATGGAAGTACATGATCACCCACAGATAGAAAAGAAAGGAATCAAAGAATATTTTCTGGAATTCATCATGATCTTCCTTGCGGTCACATTGGGGTTTATAGCAGAGAATATTCGCGAGAAAATAACAGAACAAAGCAATTGAAAAAGAATACATGGAAAGCCTGGTGTCTGACCTGAAGGCAGATACTTCGGCAATTTCCGGGGCGATTGATGAATGGTCTTCAATAAATAAGGATGTGGTTGTTATTCAACAATCGCTGAAAGCTCGCCCTGTGGATGTAAAAGACTTTTATGAATCGTTGTCAAAAGATTTCTGGCATTTCGACCTGTCTTCAAATATGATAACAAGACTGTGGACGTAGAATTTCAGCCAAAAGTTCCGGAAATTTCATCCGTTTGCCAATTCAGGGCTTTACGATATTGAAAAGTAGCAAACCCAGGATAATGTCGTACGATCTGTGATATTGCAAGCATATATTGACACAGGAAAAGGATGTGTAAAGACCTGATGAATGTGTCAAAACAGGCAGAAGAAAATATTGCTGATTATACACAAATCCAATTTGGAAATTTTAATAACGATTCATCCCATATCCTGCTAAATGATGACCCGCAGCTGATTGGAGAATATTATAAACAAGCTTTTTGCCTTTAATAAGCTGGCGGTCTATGTCACGAATATTTATTGCAGGCAAGTTCAAATAAAAGCTACAAAATCTTTTAGCAATAATTCAGAAAGAATATCGATGAATAGATGAGGAAGAAGAGAATATAATTATCGGGGCCGGAAGACCGGAAGTGAGAAAGGATTAATCCTTCAATTGAAACTAAAATTGTAAAATAAAAACAATGGAAGTACATCATCACCCGCACGTGGAAAAGAAAGGATTCAAAGAATATTTCCTTGAGTTCCTCATGATATTTATGGCAGTAACGCTTGGCTTTTTTGCTGAGAATATAAGAGAAAAAATCACCGAGCATAAAAGGGCAAAAATATATGCAGGTACCATGGTCAATGATTTGAGAACGGATACAAGTTCCTTGAAATTTTATATAAATTATTGGAACTATGCTTCCAATAATGTTGACACGCTATTTCAATTGCTTTCGAAAGCTGAGCCAGCTCAAATCCCTTCCGGTAAACTTTACTGGTATGGATTGTTTGGCGGTGCTCCAAATATTTTTATACCTGATGATGCTACGTTCCAGGAAATGAAGAGTGCAGGAGCTCTTAGTTATTTCAATAACAACCTGGCCGAAAAGATCACGCAATATGATCAATTAACCCGTAGAATGAGCGTTTACGATGAGCAGGATGCAAGAATATTTAGTGAAGTAAGAAAGTTGCGTTCGCAATTATTCTATGTCCAATTTAATGACCAGGCCAATGATGTTTATCAATCGAACCGGGTTAAGCCTGACAGAAATAAAATTGATTCATTCATAAACAGCAATCCACCGTTGTTAAGCACTGATAAAACCATTTTTAATCAATACCTGGAAATGGTACGTTCAAGATTTATTCCTTCAAAAATACGAAGTGCTGATACATTGCTGGTGCGCGCTACGGCGATAATCGGGGATTTACAGAATGAATATCATCTGGAAAAAAAATAAACAAATGGAAGTACATCATCATCCGCATGTAGCAAAGAAAAATTTTAAAGAATATTTTTTGGAGTTCTTAATGATATTCCTGGCGGTAACCATGGGATTTTTTGCGGAAAATATAAGAGAGGACATCACCAACAGGAAGAAAGAAAAACAGTATATGGTGTTACTGGAGCAGGATCTAAAAAAAGATACAGCAGCCCTGCACTACAGCATTCGAAGGTTGAATAGAGATTTCAGCAGTGAAGACAGTATCATATCGTTGTTTGCTGAAAATAAATTGGGCGAAAGAAATGACAGTACCCTCAGTTTGCTCTTCATTACTTCGGGTCTCAGTGTAGATATTGTCTTCAACGACCGGGCGGCTACACAACTAAAGAACGCAGATGCGATGAGATTGATAAGGCACAGGGATGTTGCCGAAAATATTCTTCAGTACTGGAATAATCAGATCCGCATAAACCAGATACACGACCGGTTTGAGAATCAGCGTTTGCAACATCACCAGGTAGCATATAGAACTTTTAACTGGTACCGTGAGTATTATTTAAACGCGGGAGGAATAAGCAACGCCGTGTTGCATTCCCGGCCCAAAGCTATCGTCAATCCAGGGAATCTGAATGAATTTGTAAACATTGTCTCCGACCTTTATAATACCGGCAGAAATCAATATATGCCTTACCTGGAGGAACAGTTGCAACTGGCAAACAAACTTATTGGTCTCATTAAAAAAGAGTATGACTTGCCTGTTGAAACAAATGAAGATTAATTGAAAGGTAAAGCAGGGAAGTTTATTATTTTAAACATCAATGAAGAAAATGATATCATCAAATCAGGAATAACAATGGAAGTACATCATCATCCACACGTAGAAAAGAAAGCTTTCAAAGAATATTTTTTGGAATTCTTAATGATATTTCTGGCGGTAACTATGGGATTTTTTGCGGAAAATAAATTTGGGGTAAAAAACAATAAAATTCCTTGCAGAAGTTCTGACGAAACGAGAGGAATCGTAAAATACAAATCCCTTTTGTTTCTTCATTTACTATCAGTCAAAAGATTGTCACAAACATCTAATATTAGCAGAGAAGAAAATGTTTTTTATTGTCGTTTGAACAAAGAGTTTAAATTTAATTTCCCTTTTTCCTGAATTAATTTCTTCCTCTCCCTGCATAACTAATTTCATAAAATCCAAATATCCCGGCGGATAACTTCGCCGAAATAAAAAAACGATTTGATGAATACAGAAAAGACTGCTACAATTGATAAATCTAAAATTCCGCTTAAAAGAAGTCTTGGTTTAACCACAGCAATTTTAATGGTTGCAGGGATAGTTATCGGTTCGGGAGTATTTAAAAAAATTGCGCCGATGTCGGCTGCATTAATGAATAGAAATTATATCCTGCTTGCCTGGCTGCTGGCAGGAATCATTGCTTTACTTGGCGCTTTCACTATTGCAGGCCTTGCTACTTTGACTGATGAATCTGGGGGCATTTATGAATATCTGCGATTGTCTTTTGGCAACTTTTTTTCTTTTATTTCCGGCTGGACGGCCTTTTTTATTGCCGGTAGCGGCGGCATTGCAGCACTTGCATTTGTATTTGCTGAATCAGTTAATTATCTTGTTCCCTTGCCGGATTTTTTTACTTCATGGCAGAATATTTCCATTGGCCATTTTGTTTATCCTTTTGCAAGTGGAGGTGTAAAAATGTTAGCCGTTTTGGCAATCACTGTGCTCACATGGATGAATATACTGGGTACGAAAAAAGGTGGAAATCTGAACAATGTGCTCACTAGTGCCAAAATCTTAGGAATTGGTTTACTGATTATTGCAGGATTATCTTTTAGCCACCATTTGCCTGTTACAAATCCAATCACAATTTCAAATACAAATACCAATATTATCAGCGCTGTTTTGGCAGCCATGCTCAGTGCTTTTTGGGCTTATGATGGCTGGTTTCTGGTGGGAAATATAAGTGGCGAAATCAAAAATCCAAAAAAGAATGTACCAATTTCGTTTGTTACCGGTGTAGGTATTTGTATTGTTTTATACCTTTTGGTCAATGATGCGTATATGCATGTATTGCCTGTATCCAAATTGGCAAACACAGGTGAGGACAACATTGCAGCACTTGAAGTGGCACGTGTTATTTCCGGAAATGCTGGAGTTGTTGCCATCGCGGTACTGATTGTTGTTTGTACGTTTGGTGCGGTCAATGCAGTGATTATTACTTATCCAAGATTGTATTATCGGATGGCCCAGGAAAAGTTTTTTCCTAAAACGTTTTCATTTGTTCACCCGCGTTTTCGCACGCCTTATCTGGGATTGATTTACTCCGGAATCTGGAGTTGTGTTTTAGTCGTATCGGGCACATTTGATGTGCTTACGAACCTGATTATTTTTACAGAGTTTTTCTTTTCAGCTTTATTTGGAATTGCTTTAATAAAGATGAAAAGAAATGGAAAAATTACCGCAAGAGTGATTCTGTATCCTTTCTCCCCAATCGTCCTTATTTTATTTTCTCTTGCACTTCTTATCAATACAATTATTGTGATGCCAAAGCAATCGGTGATCGGTTTACTCTTCATCCTGAGCGGCGTTCCGGTTTATTTTTATTATAAGAAAAAAAAGAAAGTAACAGAGGCAACATCAAAAATAACAGAGGTAACACCTTTTTCAGAAGGTGCCAGCTCTTAACTAAAAACAAAAAAAATGAAAACAGAGGAAGGCTTAAAACGCGTAATAGGTGTGTCAGGCCTTTCGTTGAATATTATCAATGGCACCATTGGCGCAGGCATTTTTGCGCTTCCTGCAATTGTAAGTATTGCGCTTGGCGGTTTTGCAATCTTCGGTTATTTATTTTGCGGAATCATGATGGCCGCCATCATGTTTTGCTATGCAGAAATTGGTAGCCATGTTACATCATCTGGAGGCAGCTATGCTTATGTAGAAGCGGCGTTTGGCAGCTTTGCCGGATTTGTTATTAACTGGCTTTTCTTTTTTGGATTCGGCATTTTAGGTGATGCTGCCATCATAAATATCGTTGCTGATTCATTGGCGGTGATTTTTCCTGTTTTCAAAAGTTTATGGGTGCATGGGTTGTTATTTTTTATATTAATAGGATTCATGGTTTTGGTAAATGTACGAGGCGCTAAACAAGGAGTTGGTTTTGTGAAATTCATTACCATCGTTAAACTTTTACCATTGATTGCAATTATCATTTTTGGATTTAGCAATATTAAAACAGCGAACCTCCATTGGGGGAATTTACCATCTTTCAATACATTTGGAAATACGATTCTTGTTTTATTTTTTGCCTTCCTGGGATTTGAAACCGCATTAAATGTAAGTGGAGAAATAAAAAATCCTAAACGAACCATACCACTTAGCATTTTGATTGGAGGACTTTTGGTGTTAATTGTTTATTTACTGCTGCAAACAGTAACTCAGGGAATTTTGGGAGCCAATATGGAAGCAGTAAAAAATGCGCCATTAGCTGCAGTTGCTGAAAAAATTATCGGCCCCGTTGGAGGAATCATTCTGCTGATTGCTGCTGCCATTTCCTGCTTTGGCAATGTAAGCGGCGATTTACTTTTGATGCCACGCTTATTATTTGCCGGAGCGAACGATGGAATTTTTCCAAAATTTTTGGGTAAAGTTCATCCCAGGTTTGCCACTCCTTATTGGGCCATCATTACCTATGGTGGTTTGATTTTTATTTTTTCAATTTCAGGTGGTTTTAAACAATTGGCGATTCTTGCAAGCGCCGCAATTTTGATTATTTATCTTGCTGTTATTTTAGCTACCATTAAGTTAAGAAGGAAGAAGGAGAATGTTGATGAAAAAACATTCAGAATGCCAGGAGGTTTAATCATTCCATTGATTGCAATTGCCGCCATCGTATGGTTATTAACCAGTTTGAGTAAATGGGAAATTTTGTCAACAATCATTTTTATCGCCGTCATATGTGTGATTTATTTTGTGATGAAGAAATATAAAAAGAGAAAAACGATTTTGGAAGAGATGAAGAACGTGGCATAACACTATTGAAGAATATTCAACATGAATATAAATTTGAAAACTGAACAGTAAACGAAGGAATAATGACTATGTATATTTTCTTTTTTCAACAATAAAGCTTTCAGAAATTAATAAATCGGAAATCAAGTCAAAATGTATCCCACTTCATTTCTCTTCCGGCTTGCAAAAGCAGTTTTAGTTGCAGCTACTGGATTAATGGCTGCATTAATTGTAATCGGAAATACAACCGATTATTATACCAACTATTTTTTTTTAGAGCATGTAATGAAAATGGATACGATCTTTCCCAATAGCCACCTTCAGTACCGGAGCATTCATAATTCAATCTTTTTTCATGCTGGTTATATTTTTATTATCATTTTAGAAATGCTGATGACGTTTTGCTGTTTGAAAGGAAGCTGGTTGCTTTTTAAAAATATAAGAAAAGATGCCGTTATATTTAATGCTTCTAAAAATTGGGCAGTTGCCGGAATTCTGATTGGAATCATTGTTTGGTTCTTCGGATTTGAGGTGGTTGGCGGAGAATGGTTTGCTATGTGGCAAAGCCACGTCTGGAATGGATTAGGTGCTGCTGAAAGAATTGTAAGCTTTTTAGTTTTTGTTCTGATTTTGCTACAGTTGAAAGATGACTAAAGATTAATTTTTAATTTAAAATAAATGGAAGTACATCATCATCCACACGTAGAAAAGAAAGGTTTCAAAGAATATTTTTTGGAATTCTTAATGATCTTTCTTGCTGTAACACTTGGTTTTTTTGCAGAGAGCCTGCGGGAACATTTGGTAAACCATGAAAAGGAAAGAAACTATATGGTAAGCATGATACAGGATCTCGAAAGAGATACTGCGGAAGCCACCCGGGTAATAGCTGTTCAATCAGTGATTTTCAAAAAAATGGACAGTGCTTTGAAAATACCAGTCGAAAGCCTCACGGATATCAATGTGCAGGATACATTTTATCATCATTTCGTCTATTTCTATTCCTGGATAGATGGGTTTACTCCCCACGATAATACGATCACACAGCTAAAAAATGCCGCCGGCTTTAATGTAATTCAAAAGAAAATGATTATTGATTCTATCAACGAGCTTTATATATTTTGGGAAGGACCATTTAAAGGTAATAGAGATATATATATTGGCAGGTGGCAAAAACTGGATGAATTTGCCATGCAGATGATTATTTTGCCTGAACCTCCCAACAATGATGAGGCCCCGGTTTATACAACCTATCCTCTTCATAAAGAGCTGTTCACACGCTATGAGCGTCCTTTATTGCAACAGTTGTATTCTTTTATCCGCATGGAACAAAGCGATATAGAAGTTAATACGTATGACGAAACTCAATACCGGGATCGGGCAGTACGGCTCATAAAGTTAATACAGAAAGAATATAATTTAAAAGATGGTTGAAGAAGAAATGCAATTGAGGCCGGAACACTGAAAGCCAGAATGAATAAATGAATCAAAGGATGTCAAAAGAACAGACTAATGAACTAAAACCTGAAGATTGAAAACTTAAAACTCAAAATTAAAAATGGAAGTACATCATCATCCGCATTTGCCGCATGGCGAAAAGAAGAAATTCAAAGAATATTTTTTGGAATTCTTAATGATATTTCTTGCAGTAACGCTCGGCTTTTTTGCGGAAAGTATCAGAGAACATCTGGGCGATAAATCAAAAGAGCGGGAATATCTTACTTCAATGGTTTCTGAGCTGCAATATGATACAGCACAGTATAGTCACTTAATGCAAAAACTAAATTACCTGCGGCCTATTCTTGATTCTCTTTATATAAACGCAAAAGAAGCAAAACGATTTAATTATGTATTGCTAGGCAGATGGAATACACCCGTAAATGAACAGTCAGATACATACCAGCCATCGTTAACGACGATTGAACAATTAAAAAGTTCAGGCAATTTAAGATTGATAGATGATAAAAATATTGCCCGAAAAATAGTGGGTTATGCAGCATACGTTCAAAACAATATTTTAGAAGCAAGAACCGGGGCTATGAACGGTGCAGCCGATAATATTTATGCCCAGGAAGATGCAATAAGCGACGAAAAAGAATTCAATAAAAAAATTGACGATAACATTCGCAATAACATTCCAATTGAAAACAGTGATTTATATGATATGCCATTGCTTGTAAAAGACTCTGTTACTTTAAACAAACTTGCCAACAGCTTCGTAAATCTGAAAGCCAGAAACTATGGCTATTCCAATGTTCTGACTCATGCAGATACATTGGCTACACAACTTATTCGGTCAATCAACAATAAATATCATTTTTCGAATGATTGAAAAAAAAGAAAATTTATTTAAAATGCTGATGTATATTTTGATTGGTTTTGCTGTTGCTTATTTCTGGCATCAGATGAAATAATAAACGCATCATAAATAAAAAAAATGGAAGTACATCATCATCCCGATCTTCAACATAAGAAGAAAAATTCAAAGAATATTTTCTTGAATTCCTAATGATATTTCTGGCCGTAACGCTTGGCTTTTTTGCGGAAAATATTCGTGAACATTTAAGCGACAGTGCAAAGGAAAAAGAATATATAGAATCATTAGTGCAGGACCTAAAACTTGACCAACAGATCTTATCCCAAAACATTGTGGAATTGCAATCGGGTATTTCAATGTGATGGATAGCATGATCATCATTTTGGATCATCCTTCTTTGGTTTCAAACAATACCGGTACACTTTATTTCCTGGCAAGATTATCACCCCGGTTGCAACCATTGATCATCAACGACGGAACGTTTGAGCAACTGAAAAACTCAGGTAATTTCAGGCTGATCAAAAGTATTGGAACTTCTAATAAAATTATGGATTATTATAACAAAATCCCTTTGGTTAAACTGCTGGAATCTATTAATGAAACAGAGTTTACACAGTATAAAAGCGTGGCCGTCAAAGTTTTTAATCCCGAAATATTTATAAGCACAGAAGGTAATGGCAATGAAATTAATAGGATCAGCGGGACTCCATCATTGCGCACGGCTGACAATGAATTATTACAGGGACTGTCTGTTTTTGCAGTGTATATGCACGGAACAAAAAAGGGTGCACTCCAAAGAAATAAGCAGCTATAACATGAGCCAGATCAAAGGCAAGAACACAAAGCCTGAAATGCTGGTACGAAAATTTTTACATGCCAATGGATATCGCTACAAACTCCACGATAAAAGCCTCCCCGGCAAACCGGATATTGCCTGCCCGCTCGCAGACGGGTTTTACCGAAATACAAAACCGTAGTCTTTGTTCACGGCTGCTTCTGGCATGGCCATAAAAATTGCAAATATTATGTCATTCCAAAAACAAGAACTGAATGGTGGTTCAAAAAAATGGAGAGATTGAAAGCAGTATAACCCTTACCATTTCGTTGCCACTTTGTTCATCTATATTTGCAGCATTAGTGATGGGGTGCCTTGCAGAATTGATAAACTATTTTATTCTGCTGAAAGAAGGGCTGAGATCATACCCGTTGAAAGAAACGATTTCTTTCATAAACCTGATCCGGGTAATACCGGCGTAGGCAAGAGCATTCAATCTCAAATCTCTTATGGAGGTATCCCGGCTGGCTATTTATTTAAAAGATATCTAATGCCCCTGTTATATTGGATCAATTTATTTCTGCAGCAACTGTACCAAACAAGCTGGATCGAATGGCTGGCAGTTGGTTTTGGTGTAGCAGAAGTATTATTAGCCCGCGCAAATAAAGTGGCCCTCTACCCGGCAGGAATTGTCGCTACATTACTTTCTATTTATCTTTTCTTTATGGCTGGCTTATATGCCGAATCGCTGTTAAACGGGTACTATATTATCATGAGTATTTACGGCTGGTGGTATTGGGCAAAAAAGAAAAATTTGCCTCCTGTTCCCATTACTTTTACCAATAAAAAAGAGTGGTGGATCGTCTTGTCCATTGTTACCGGGGGCTTCATTGTTTTATATATAACACTAAAAAATTTCACCCCGTCAACGGTTCCTTTGTGCGATGCATTCGTAAGCGCTACGGCCTGGGCTGGTATGTGGCTGCTCGCAAAACGCAAAGTAGAAAACTGGATCTTGTTGAATATTTCTAATGCCGTAGCCATTCCATTATTATTTTATAAGCATTTGCCTTTGTATGCCGCGCTTACCATTTTTCTTTTTATTGTAGCTGTACTGGGATACTTTAAATGGAAAAACCTGGTAAAAAAGAAAAACACTTCGCTGACCTTAAATGAATTAACATGAACTCAATTCCACATCCTTCTTCTTTTATTGATTCACAATCAGTGAATGTCATTCGCCAATATGCTGTTGAAGCAGAACAAATGAGGTCTTTACATCCCGGACAACTTGCTGTTATTTATAACAACCGGTGGTTTAATTTGTATGTGCCTGGCGAATATGGAGGCCTTTGCTTATCGCTTCCCGAAGGATTAAAAATAGAAGAATCACTGGCGTGGATAGACGGCAGCGCCGGTTGGACTGTTACGCTGTGTAGCGGCGCCAATTGGTTTATTGGTTTTCTCCAACAAGACACTGCTGCAACTTTTTTCAATTCTGAAAAAGTATGTTTTGCAGGAAGCGGACGTCCTTCAGGAATTGCCAAAATGATAAATAATGATGAATTTGAGATTTCGGGAAGCTGGCAATATGCAACCGGGGCCGCCCATGCCACCGCCTTTACCGCCAATTGCCACATAGAAAAAGATGGCAGCATTCTCCGGCATGAAGATGGCAGCGCCCTGGCAGCAGCGTTTGTTTTTTTACGAAGTGAAGTACTAATAAAAGAAGGCTGGAAAGGGATGGGAATGATTGCCACTTCCAGCAATAGCTTTGAAGTAAGCGGGTTAAGAGTGAATAAAAACAGGCGCTTTGAAATTGATGAAAGTAAAACGGTGCTCCCGGATAAAATTTATCAATACCCGTTTCTGCAGTTTGCAGAAGGTACGCTGGCGGTGAATATGTCAGGCATGGCCATTCATTTTATGGATTTGTTTGAGGAGAACATTAAAGAAAGAAAACTATCTGATCATTTTACGGAAGATCGCCGCCATTCCCTTTTTCTTCGGAATGAAGCTGCCCGGCACCAACAGCAGGATGCGAGGGAGCACTTTTACCAAACGCTCCAAAGTTCATGGGACGAATGGGATGAAAATAAGCGTTTTGCCATCCCTGCTTTAGAAAACGTAAGCCAGGTAAGCAGGCATTTGGCAGCCACTTCAAGGGAAGTAGTTGATGAGCTATTTCCTTTGTGTGGACTTGTCGCATCCGATCCCACTACAGAAATAAACCGTGTATGGCGAAACCTGCATACGGCAAGCTTGCATCCTTTGCTTCATGATTAAGTGCTTTAAAATATACCGCTTATTCATATAACAAAATGGAAGTTTGCTAATGATTGAAATATTCTTAATGAACGATCAGCCATTTACCTTTCCTCACTGTGGTGCGCGTTGCGAAGAAATAGCCGGCTTCTATCACACCAATGCAAAATGCTTTGTCGAAAAATGTCTGAATGAAGATTGTGGCTTTATTTGTTTCCAGGAAGGAGATGAAGAATTTCTTACATTGTGTAAATAACCAAAACAAAACGCTTCAGCAAAACCAACGTTACTGTTGCCTGGAGGTTTTTAAAACCAAAATGACACGCAGCTTCTACTCCGATTTAATTGCTGATTTTCTGCAAAGTTCTATAGAACAGATATTAGGAGTTTTGGTACAGAAACAATAAGTTCTTTTTAGAAATACTAAAGGAATAAATGTTCAGTCGTTTTTCTTATTTTCATGAAACTATCCGGCTTTTTGGAAGAAGAAACGAGAAAATAAAATAAACAGGGAATAATCAAAGGATAGCTGGGATTAAATTGAAGTAAAATAAATTTCAGGAAAATGGCAAAGAATAAAATTCTTACCGTTGAAAAGATAGACATAGTTCTATATTCACAAAACAATGAAGACTATATTTCTTTAACAGATATGGCAAGATTCCGTGATGCTGAAAGAACCAATTACATCATCCAAAACTGGCTACGAACAAGAAGCGCCATTGAGTTCTGCGGTTTGTGGGAACAATTAAACAATCCAACTTTTAAACGCATCGAATTCGATGCGTTTAAAAACGAAGCAGGAGCAAATAGTTTTTCCCTGACACCTCAAAAATGGATTGAGAATACAAATGCTATTGGCATTATTTCTAAATCAGGCAGATATGGCGGCACATTTGCCCACCGTGATATCGCTTTTGAATTTGCATCCTGGATTAGCGCTGAATTTAAACTGTATTTGATTACAGAATTCCAACGCCTCAAAAAAGAAGAAAACAGCCGGCTCAACCTGGAATGGAACCTTCAAAGAACCCTGGCCAAAGTAAATTACCGCATCCATACTGATGCTATCAAAGAAAACATCATTCCTAAATTATTAAGCCAAAAGGATACATCTCTGTTGTATGCCAGCGAAGCTGATATATTGAACATGGCGCTCTTTGGCAAAACAGCCCTGAAATGGCGAAGCGAAAATCCAAAGACAGAAGGAAATATCCGTGACCAGGCCACCATTGAACAATTAGTAGTACTCTCTAATTTGGAAAGCATCAATTCGGTATTGATACACCAGGGGCTTTCGCAGGGTGAACGGCTAATGCAGCTCAATACCATCGCTATTACACAAATGAAATCATTAATGAATAACACAAACATTAAGAAACTGAAATAACGTTTATAGGCTCATAATTGCATAGCTGTATAACTGTAAAAGTAGTTTTTACTAACCTGCAGTTTGCAACTGCT
>CAVPNF010000006.1:0-321883 GCA_963706775.1 uncultured Chitinophagaceae bacterium | reverse complement strand
TTCAAAAATGAAACCATGAAAACAAAACTTTTTTTATTAATAATGGTAAGTTGTATCTGCACCACCGCGATTAAAGCGCAGGATACCATGCGTTCAATGCCAGTCATAACAAACAATTCTGGGAAAGATTCTATGAACATGGATATGAACCACATGAATCATCATCAGCATGATTCCATGCCCGGAATGAACATGAACATGGAAATACCTATGAGCCATTCTTATTCTTTGAATTTACCTATGAGCCGCAATGGATCGGGAACAGGATGGTTGCCTGATGCGTCTCCCATGTATGGCTATATGATCCATTCTAAAAAATGGATGTACATGGTTCATGGAAATATAGCCATCCGGTACGACAACCAGGATATATCAAATAAAGGTTCCCGTGGCGGTGAAGCGTTTGATGCACCTAACTGGGTCATGTTTATGGGACAAACAAAGGTTGGGAAAAATGGATTATTTCATTTTAGCTCTATGTTGTCTTTAGATAGAATAACAGAAGGCGGTTCAGGCTATCCCTTGCTTTTTCAAACGGGAGAAAGTTGGAAGAATCAACCATTGGTTGACAGGCAGCATCCACACGATCTGTTTTCCGAATTATCGGTTGCTTATTCTTATGCATTTTCAAAAAAATCTGACCTTTCATTTTATTTTGGTTATCCCGGCGAGCCTGCATTAGGTTCTGTTGCTTTTATGCACCGGCCCTCTGCATTAGAAAATCCGGATGCACCAATTAGCCACCATTGGAATGATGGCACACATATTACTTTTGGTGTTGCTACAATTGGTTACCGTTACGACAAATTCAAAATTGAAGCATCCTCTTTTACCGGCCGTGAACCGGATGAAGACAGGTATAATTTTGATAAGCCGCGATTTGATTCTTACAGTGGCCGGCTTTCTTTTACTTCACGTAAAAATTGGGCTTTACAGGTATCACAAGGATTTATAAAAAGCCCTGAACTCTTGCATCCACAGGAAAATGTAAGCCGCACAACCGCGTCAGCGATCTTTAGTTACCCATTGAAAAACGAAAACTTTTTTAATGCTACCGCCTTATGGGGCTTAAATAAAATAAAAGAACATAACGGGGAAAATGCCGCTTTACTGGAAGCGTCACTAAGGTTAAAAAAACTTGCTTTATATACAAGATATGAATGGACGCAAAAATCCGTAGAAGAATTAAATCTTGATGAAAATATATATGGAAAAGAAACCCTCTTTCCGGTGAACGCCATTACCCTTGGGTTTAACTATGATCTGCTTGAAGTAGCCCATACAAGAATTGCATTAGGAAGCCAGGCAAGCCTTTTTCATACAAAAGAAGAATTGAATAGCTTATATGGAAAAAACCCGGTGGCATTCGAAGTTTTTTTAAGAATCTATCCAGGGCTTATGAAACCATCCCTACACTAACTTCCTTCTGCAGCTTTTGCGAAAGCCTCCAGTTTTCTCATTTGTAAAGCCATATGATGCTTAACAGTTTTTTCATAATCATTTTCCTTCTCATTTACTTTACTGATCAACACCAACATTTCTAAACCAAAAAGAAAAAAGAACCAGATCAGCCATACAATTAATGCGACTTTCGACCGGGATATTAAACTGTACATCACTTCCAGCTCATCTAAAAAGCCCACTTTTGAGCTGATCTCCTTTTCCAGTTGTGGCCGGATGTTTAATAACATGGAATCTTTCGAGGATTTCTGAATTCTTAAATCGGCGATTGTTTTTTCTAACGGCGCAATTAGAGCAATTTGAGGGTTGGGAACATTGGTCGAGACGGTAACCATTTGCGGACTCGATCTTTCTGTGATAACAGGCTTGCCGGTTATAGAATCAATGATGGTGCGTTTTTCGCTTTTCATGGAAGATTGAGTAGAAAATACGGTTGTCGTGGGCTTTTTCTCCACATCACTGATCAATACAAGCCTTTCGTTTTCTTTTTGATTAATTGCAGAGTCTAATGCCCTGATCTGAGTTTTGAGCTCTTCAGTTTTTGGAGGCAATGCTTTTTTTACTCTTTCTTCAATTGAGGTAATTTTCTCGAGTTCAATATCTTCTTTAAAGATGATCTGATCAATAATTATGGCGCCGATAATAGCCATCATCGCAGCAATTATTCCCCTCGCTACATAAAGCCACACGGTCGGGTTGATAGATAATATTATTTGACGCTCAATTTGAATAATAATAACCACCAAAATTATAGATCCGGCAACAGAACCCCATTTGCCTCCATGCAGGTACCTGTCTGTAAAAACATAACCAATAAAAGCCCAGATGATACAAACGATCAACATGGCTGAGGTATATCTCTTAACAGCTTTAGCGGCTACCTCGCTGGAATTTCTTACAATCCCATAATTATATCCCGTCAGAAAACAGCCGAACCGGATCCACCAATTTTTCATAAAATGTTTTTAAAAGTTTTTCTTCATAATTGAATGGTGGGAAATCGCCGCCAAACCATTTCGAAAACCCCGGGTGTAGCTGATGATGATCCCCTGCCCTACTCCTTTATTATTGGCTACTTCTTCTTCTATTAACCGCACCTGTTTAATATGATCTTCCGCCGTTTCCTTTTTAACCTGCAATTCTTCTACGGTATCTACCATGCCGCTTCTGCTTCGGCTGGAAATATGAAAATTAATTTCGCGGATAAAATCTTCATAAAATGTTTTCACTTTCCTGATGGTTCTTTCAAGATCATTTTTTAATGCTTCGGTGTTTTGTTGAAGATGGGTGCTATCCGGGTTCATAAGGGCGTCATCGTATCCTTTCTTTTCATAATTCCTATCAAGAAAATGATATAAGAGATAGATCCCGTTTTCGCCGGCAGCGACGCCGTTGTTGTCCGATGACACGGGACTATGGCTTGCATCCGCGTCGATCGGTAAAGGTAGCGGAACCTCATGTGATGCTGCATTTGCTGTGTCAACTGAATTTGTGTTTTCTTTTCTTCGGTTTAAGAAACTGAATAACCCCATAATTTTTGATTTAAAAATGTAATCGCCCGTTGCAGAAGAAAACTGCTCTTGCCCGCATAAAAGTATTTTGAAATTTCGGCTGTTGCAACCACCACATCAATTTTAAGAAAGTATTACATATAATGGTTTAAGCGGGTTAAAAGCAGCATTTATATTTTATGGTTCTCAACAACACGCGTTTTTACAGCCGATGCTAATGAATTCTTTTTGATGGTCCACGTAAGCCAAAAAATAGTTTCTCACATAACTCAGAAAGTAGATTATTCTATTTCTATCAAAAGCCTTTTTAAAACCTGGCTTGCCCGTCAGACTTTATTTTAACTTGAGAATGATAACTTAACTAACTAAATTAACGAATATGCTTACGGCTATAAATGCAAAAATACCCATGCAGAATAAAGAAGCAACGAGGACTTTTACCTGGACAAACTATGTTTCAAAGAATTTGGGAATAGTATTGATTAAAATTATGTGATAACCCAAAATATAGTTTTTTAACATTCAATAACCCCGCATTTCTTTACTGCCTGGTTTAAAAGAATTTTCATATCAATGACGTCCGATAG
Organism: uncultured Chitinophagaceae bacterium; assembly: GCA_963706775.1. Classification (GTDB taxonomy): domain Bacteria; phylum Bacteroidota; class Bacteroidia; order Chitinophagales; family Chitinophagaceae; genus Ginsengibacter. Next base: position 318,324 of record CAVPNF010000006.1, on the reverse strand, counting down.
AAATCGGAGGGCGATCTTTTTTGTAAAAAAAGATTTCTCTTAAAACATTTTTCTTATTTTCGAATGGTTTTAACCTCACTTTAACGACTGCCATTGTTTCCTGACCAATCATATAGCGAACAAGATTTAATTCAACTCATTACCCAAAATGATGAGTCTGCTTTTGCTCAATTGTTTAATTGTTACAGGAACAGGATTTATACTTTTGCTTTAAAACTTACTCATTCAACAACCGTCGCCGAGGAAATTGTAGGGGATGTATTTTTAAAAATCTGGTTGAGAAGAACATCCTTAAATGAGATAGAAAATTTTAAGGCCTACATAAATATTATGGCCCGAAATGAAACTTATAAGATATTAAAGCTAATTGCCAAAAACTACAAAATGATTTCTCTCGCTGACAACGATGTTTCAGTTGTTAGCAATAATCCGGATGAATATTTGATTAATAAAGAATTGACTTCTTTACTGCATAAAGCAATTGACCGGCTTCCCACCCAACAAAAACAAGTATATAAGTTGATGAAAGAAGGAGATTTAAAACGCGGCGAGGTTGCCGAACTTCTCCAGATAAATCCGGAAACGGTAAAATCCCATCTTGCCCAGGCGATGAAAAATATTCGTATCTACTGCATGCTTCATTTGAATTCCCCGGTTGGCATTATGCTTTTGTTATCCTGTCTTTTTGGCGATTAAAAATAAATTTTTTTAATGGCACTCACCCAAAATCCTTTCTTAGGTACTCCTATATAGAAGAAAGGAGATTGTTAATTCCCATTTAGTATTTATTTTATTATGCCACTGTCCCGACTAGAATATTTGTTTGATTGTTACTTACATCAAAACTGCTCTGCGAGCGACGAAGTGGAACTGATGGGCTTATTACTTGAACCTGAAAATACAATAAAATTTCAGCAGCTATTGGATAACGTGATGGAACAGGAAGATAACGAAGTGCAGATGTCCGATAACGTTGCGAAATCAATCCTTCAAAACATTATAGAATCTGGTGCCAAAAATCCAGCGAACTTAAAAAGAAAAAATGTTTTTGTTATGAGATGGTTCAAAGCCGGGGTTGCCGCATCTCTCATTTTATTTATTTCTTCGTTTGCTTATTGGTTTTTTTTGCATTCTACAAAAGATAAATTAGTAGCAACTGACCTTGTAAAAAATCCAGAGCAAATATTTATACAGCCTGGTGGACATCACGCGATCCTGACAACAGGAGATGGCCAGTCGATTGTGTTGGATAGTATCCGTAATGGTGATATAATAAGTGGTAATAGCAAAATAAAAAAACAGGGAGACCTACTGGTATACGGCAGTTCAAAGTCTTTGAAAAAAGGAACTGTCATGGATTATAATACTTTGTCAACCCCAAGAGGTGGTCAGTATCAGTTGTTATTACCTGACGGAAGTAAGGTGTGGCTCAACGCCTCCTCCTCAATCCGCTTTCCGACAGCTTTTATCGGAAATGAACGTGATGTTCAGCTAACAGGGGAAGCTTATTTCGAGATTGCAAAGAACAAAGAAAAACCATTTCATGTATATGTTGGGGGTATGCAGGTTGAAGTATTAGGAACTCACTTTAACGTAAATGCATACGATGATGAAGGTGCAATAAAAACCAGTCTATTGGAAGGCAGTGTAAAAATTAAAGACCGAAAATTGTCAGGCATGCTGAAACCAGGGCAACAGGGAGTGTTAAAGAAAAACGAGAATCATATTGAAATTAAGAACGCCGATATGAATGAAGTAGTAGCATGGAAGAATGGCTTGTTTGAGTTTAACGGAGCAGATATCGAAAGTATCATGCGCCAGATTGGCCGGTGGTATGATGTGGAAATAGAGTATGCAGGAAAAGTGCCCGATAGAAGATTTGAAGGGAAGATAAGCCGGGATGCGCAATTATCGGACGTGCTGCGCATATTGGAACTAAGTAATATTAAGTTTAGAATGCAACAGAAAAAAATTATTGTCGAGTGATTATAAACTAATGCACGACCTCGGGATGAGGATTCGTGAATCATTGAAAATAAAAACCAGCAATGTTCGTAGCATCGCTGGCTAAAGGTTAAAAAGATGTCGTTCAAACAAATTTTATCACCAAAATCAAATCAAAACTATGATTTTAACTGTGGGATGCCAAAATAAAAATGGCGCCAAATCACTGAGAGCCAAAACATGGATGATTATGAAGTTAACAATTGTATTGTTATTGTTTTTCACTTTCCAGGTTAGCGCAAAGAGTTACGCACAAAAGATTACTATCGTTAAAAAAAATGTGCATCTGGCCGATATTTTTAAATCTGTCGAGATGCAGACCGGATTTTTATTCTTTTACGATAAAGCGCTGATACAAAAGACAGATCCGATTGATGTTTCTGTTAAAGATGCCACACTTGAGCAGGCCCTGAACGCTTGTTTGAAAGATCAGCAACTGACTTATTCTATAGTCAAGAATACCGTGGTTATCCAGGCAAAGAAGGTGTCTTCCTTTTATAATAAACTGGTTTCAGTTGTCTCGGAAATGCCGCCAGTCATTATCCAGATTCGTGGAAATATAATGGATGAAAACGGGAAACCATTATCAAATGCAAGTGTAACTATTAAAGGAACGAATAAGGGTGTTACAACAAACGCTAATGGCAATTTTAGTATAGATGTGCCTAACGCTGAAACTATATTGATAATTTCCTATACCGGCTACGTAAGCCAGGAAGTGTTAGTGGGCTCGCGCACTACCTTCAATATAAATTTGGTTCAAACAGATAATCCATTAAATGAGGTGGTAGTTACTGCATTAGGAATAGGAAGGCAGTCAAGAAGTCTTGGATATTCCACGACTACCGTAAAAGCAGAAGATCTTACTGTAAATCGTACTCCTAATCTCATGAACGCGCTGGAAGGTAAGGTTGCAGGCGTTAATATTTCTGGCCTTGGTACAGGTCCGGCCGGTACCTCTAAAATTCGCATCAGGGGTCAATCCTCCATTTCAGGACAGAATAATCCATTGATTGTAATTAATGGAATTCCTGTTGACAATACCAATTTCGGCACGAATCCCAATTCATCAGGTAGCGATAATTCTATAGCGGTAAGAGGAGGCGGAAACACATCCGACGGAGGTGATGGGTTGAGCAGTATAAATCCTGATGATATTGAAAGCATGACGATCCTAAAAGGCGCGGCGGCGGCGGCTTTATACGGCTCGCGCGCCAAGGACGGTGTGATCATGATTACAACTAAAACGAAAGGGAAAGGCAGAGGTATCGGTGTTACCTACAACGTAAATTACACGAATGAAAAACCTTTGGATTTTACGGATTTTCAGTATGAATATGGACAAGGAGAAAACGGGGTTCGGCCGACAGCGCCTAACCCTACTTCGGGCCAATGGTCTTTTGGGGAAAAATTTCAACCAGGAATGACTCAGGTATTATTCAACAACGTCACCGTTCCTTACGTTCCTCAACGAAATAATATCGACAAGTTTTTCAGGCATGGCGAGAATCTAACCAATACCATTAGCCTGGAAACCGGAGGCGAAAAAGGAGGCCTGCATTTCTCGATAGGCGACCTGAATAGTAAAGGGATCATGCGAAACAATTCATTCGACAGGAAAACAATGAATCTCGGCTTTAGTTATAATTTAACTGACAAATTAAGCTTTACCGGTAATGTGAATTATTCGAATGAAATCAATAAGAATCCGCCAAATATTGCTAACCAGGATAATTCAATACCCACCAGTCTTTATAACATGGCTAATTCAATGCCACTATCCGTGTTGGATGCGAATAAGTATGATGCAGACGGTAATGAATATGTATATTCCAGGTTCAAAAACCGCACAAATCCTTATTGGGTATTGGCTGAGCAGTTCCAGAATATCAGAAGAGATAGAATCTTTGGCAACATATCGATAAAATACGACATCCTGAAATGGCTGTTTATTCAGGGACGCTTCGGGCAGGATTATTGGTCGCGGGATCAGGAATATAATAATTTTCCTACTGGTCATGCTTCTAGAGGGCCGGCTCCTGCAGGTTTTGTGAATGGAGTTTTTACCCAGGACTCGAGAAGGTTTCGGGAAACAAACGCCGACTTTTTGATAGCAGCCAATAAGGACTTCGGGGATTTTGGCGCCAACGTAACTGTTGGAGGTAACCAGATGCGCCGCCGTTCTGATCTCAACAGCGTACAGGTTACGGATTTTGTGGTCAGAGGCCTTTATACAGTTCAGAACGGGCGCGCAAAAGACCCCCTCTATGATCTTCAAACGCGCGGCGTGAATTCCTTATATGGCTCTGCAGAGCTTTCTTATAAACGCTTTATTTATTTAAATGGAACTTTAAGAAACGATTGGTTTTCCACTCTGTCGCCGGAAAATAGGAGCATTTTGTATCCGTCGATCTCCGCCAGTTATGTGTTTTCAGAATCTCTTAAATCCATGAGCTGGCTATCATCCGGCAAACTAAGGCTTGCTTACGCCGAAGTAGGCAGTGACACAGATGTACCGCCGTATGCCGGGGTTTTGTATTATACTACTAATGCAAATTTAGTCAATAACCCTTCCGGAGTAGGGCAACCTGCCGGAGGCCCTAATAGCACAACAGTTCCAAATGCCAGCCTCCGCCCGATGCATATTTCCGAAGCTGAAATAGGTATCGAGCTAAAAATGTTCAATAACAGGGTCGGCCTCGATTTGGCAGCTTATCGCAAAATTACCAGCGACCAGATTGTACAGGCGCAGATATCAACGGCTTCCGGATTTGTTGATTCCCGGATCAACAGTGGCCAAAGCCGGAATTTGGGAATTGAAGGGCTGTTAAGTATTTCCCCGGTTCAATCCAAAAATTTTAATTGGGAATTCACAGCAAACGGCTCTTATAATAAAACAAAAGTTTTAAGTCTGCTATCGGATGTGCCGGGCGAACGGATTACTGTCGGCACCCATGTTTTCAACGGTGAATTGAGACAGATCGTGGGAATGGAAATGGGACAGATAGCGGGATTTGGTTATAAGAGAGATGCCAAAGGAAACAGGGTTTTCGCGGCCAATGGAGTTCCTGAAAAAACCAGTGACCTCATAAATTTTGGAAGCGCCTTGCCGAAATGGGTGGGTGGATTCCTGAACACGTTTAATTATAAAGGACTTAACCTGTCGTTCCTTGTTGATTTCAAACTGGGTAATAAAATGTTATCCGGAACAAACTTTAATGCGATTCGTGAAGGGCTTCATAAGATGACATTGGAAGGCAGAGAAGGAGGAGTAATTGGAAGCGGCGTAAATGACGCCGGCGCAACCAATACCGCCGTTGCACCTGTTCAAACTTACTGGGAGCATTTGAGGTCTCAGGCAATAATAGAACCTGTTATTTATAACGGTGGGTTCTGGAAGCTTCGGCAGGTATCCCTCGGGTATGACTTTACCAGGTTTGTCCCTGCGAAGTGGCCGGTTAAGGGTGTCAGGCTAAACTTCGTTGCCAATAATATATTGATCCTTAAAAAGTGGATTGATAATATTGATCCGGAAACTTTTGGCTATAGTTCTGATAATTTAATAGGAATGGAATCTACAGGACTTCCTACCACCAGAGGGATGGGATTAAACTTAAACATTAAATTTTAATATCAATGATGATGAAAAAAATATTTAATTATAGCTTGATTTGTTGTTTATTACTTTTCATTTCTTCTTGTGATAAAAATCTGGATGATCTCAATGTAAATAAAACAAATCCTACTTCTATCGACCCTGTTTTTCAATTAAACACTGCTGTGATCAATGCTTCATTTCCTACGATTTCATTGACTTATGATATGGGAATTGTCCAGCAACTTATTTCTCCGAATGGAGGTGTGCTGGCAGGAGCCAATTTTAATCAGGATAATAAGGGTTACCCATTTGGAACCCTATGGGAAGGCTATTACCAGAATGTAATCCGTAATACAATAGATGTTATTAAGCATACTGAGAGTGTGCCGGAAAGGGCCAATCTGCGAAATATGGCACGAATACTTCAAGCGAACGCATTCGTGGTTATGACTGATACTTACGGTGACATTCCATACACTCAGGGAGGCCTGGGATATATTGGACAGGTATTTTTGCCAAAGTATGATGCGCAACAGGCAATATACACAGATATTATAAAAGAACTTACCGAAGCATGTGCCGCCCTGGACCCATCTGCCAGAACAGAACCCGGAGAAATACTTTATGGCGGAAATATCAGCCAGTGGAAAAAGTTCGGCTACTCTGTAATGTTAAGGGTAGGAATGAGGCTAAGTAAAGTAGATCCTGCGAAGGCTGAAGCAACCGTAAAAGCGGCTTTCGCCGGCGGTGTTATAACGAATAACGCAGATAACGCAAGAATGCGGCACGATGCCAACTTTCAACTCCCAATAGGGGGAATGCTTAACGGTACCGAAGGGGCCAACATTTACCTGGCCAAGCCCTTCGTTGATTATTTAAAAAACACTAACGATCCGCGTTTGTCGTCAATCGCTATACGATATGTAGGCGCTACTTCAGGGCCTGCTCAGACAACCGATCGGGGAACTACTGATCCTGCAAAGCAAATTGGAATGCCCATAGGGTACGACAATGGTACTATTGTTACTGTGGTAGCGTCCGATGGATTGGCAAGCTTTTATGATTATAGCCAGGTAGACCGCAGGCGATTGGCCAAAGGAACTTCCCCGGGTTTTTTCCTCACAGCAGCCCAGGACGATTTATTGCTCGCTGAAGCGAGGCAGAGAGGATGGATAAGTGAAGGCACAGTAGAAGAATATTATAATTCGGGTGTAAAAGCTCATATGGAACAAATGGCAGATTATGATGCAGCCGCGTCTATCCCCTCTCCGGCAATACAATCTTATCTTGCCGCTAACCCTCTTAACGCCGCAACTGCATTGGAACAGATAAATACCCAGTACTGGATTGCTTCTTTCCTGAATGGCCCGGAGGCTTGGGCAAATTTCAGAAGAAGCGGATTTCCTGTTTTGGCACCTAATTCTTATGCCGGTGCTATACCTGCCGGAACTTTCATAAGGAGGCTTACTTATCCGGTTTCGGAAATTTCTTCCAATTCTGCGAACGTAAATGAAGCCATTGCGAGGCAGGGGCCGGATAAAATGGAAACACCTGTATGGTGGGATAAATAAATAATCCTATTCCAGGAAATCAATAGGGAAAATTAAGATCACCAATAACAATACCTGTTCTTTTCCTTTACTTCTAATACGAAGCCATAGCTATGATTTATTCGAGGAACAAAGTATATGTATTTTTTTATTTGCCCGCGCTGCTTTTTCTGATATCCTACATTATTGCTGCGATTCAGCATGCAAATGATTATGGCGGCTGGCTGCTGATGTTATTTTTTACTTGCCTGGCAATAGCATTCAGGGGTAATAAAATTTTGAGAGGATTGTCCTACACGGTAGTTATTCTGGCCGTCGTAAGTCTTGCGATGTACTATCCAACGAACTTCGTAAGCATTGGCAGTTTTAAGTTTTCGATGCTCATTGTTCCCTTACTTCAGGTCATTATGTTCGGGATGGGAACGGAGCTGAGCCTTAAGGATTTTGCCACGGTGCTCAGGATGCCAAAAAAAATTTTAATTGGTGTGGGTTGCCACTATACAATAATGCCATTGATGGCGTTCGTCATTACCAGGGTTTTTCATTTCCCCGCAGAGATCGCAGCCGGAATAATACTGGTAGGTTGCTGCCCGAGTGGTTTGGCTTCAAACGTAATGTCATACCTGGCAAGGGCTAACCTTGCGCTTTCTGTATCCATAACAACCATCTCGACTTTGCTGGCGCCGTTTCTAACGCCTTTTCTGATGGGAATTTTCGCAGAAGATTTCGTGGAAGTTCATTTTTGGGCAATGGTATGGGATATTACCAAAATTGTAATTATTCCGGTAGTTGGAGGCCTGGTTTTCAATAAGCTATTGCACGGGAAAATCTCATGGCTGGATAAAGCGATGCCAATTGTATCGATGGCTGGGATAGCTTTGATTCTTACGGTGATGACCGCAGCAGGAAGAGATAGCCTTTTAAAAGTCGGCGCTTTGCTGATAGTGGCTACATTTATTCATAATGTGGCGGGGTACTTCCTGGGATATTGGTCGGGACGCCTGTTTAAATTCCCGGAGCGTGACTGCCGGGCCATCGCGCTTGAAGTGGGAATGCAAAACGCGGGCCTTGCTTCTGGTCTTGCATTAACAATGGGTAAAATGGCAACCGTCGGAGTTGCCTCGGCGGTTTTCGGTCCCATGATGAATATTACCGGTTCATCCCTTTCCAGTTGGTGGTATAACCGTTTACCCGAGGAAGACCTGGCAGAAGAAGAAAACGAAAAAGAAAAAAAGATATTCAACCTGGAAATACAATAATTTTTTGATCATCATTAAATGGTAAAATAATGTTTCGGTTAAGATTAATTACTCTAATTTTTATCCTATCTGCCTTCTATGAGACAGCCATGGCTCAGCAAATATCGAAAGAAGAACTTATTTTTTTGACGCCCGAATGGAAAGGAGAACGGTTTTCGGATGGCAGGCCTAAAGTTTCCGATGACATTCTGAGACGCATGAAGAAAGTCAGCCAGGAAGAAGCCTGGGCAGTCATGAAAAATGCAGGCTATGGCTACCAGGTAGCTGAAGGATGGAAACAGATAAATCCGGATAGTGTGTTAGTGGGAAGGGCCGTCACCGCCACCTTTATGCCGGGCCGGCCGGACGTATGGGGAGCTATTGATGCGAGAGGAAAAAAAGCAGGAAAAAGAGGACAAAATTCCTGGCCTGTGGATTTACTTGTAAAGGGAGATGTATATGTCGCAGATCAGTTTGGTGCGCATCGGAACGGACCCACCATTGGAGACAATGTGGGCAACGCTATCTACGCGAAAACAGGCAATGGAATTGTGTATGACGGTGCGTTAAGAGATCTCGAAGGCCTAAAGGAAATACGGGGATTTACGTCATATTTTACCAGCTATGATCCCTCCTATCACAATCCTCCAGGAGATTTAAATACGATGATCGTTGGCATCAATCAGCCAACACGCATACGGACGGTAACAGTAATGCCGGGCGATATTGTATTAGGAAAAGAAGGCCTCGTTAGTTTTATTCCTCCCCATTTAGCAGAAAAAGTAGTGAAGACATCCGAAATTGTTCAGTTAAGAGATCAATTTGGACATCTTCGCTTACGGGAAGGAAAATATACTGCGGGACAAATAGATGCACGCTGGTCTGATGAGATAGAGAAAGATTTCTCAAGGTGGCTTAATGATCACATTAATGAGCTTCCTGTTTCTAAAGAACAAATACAGGAAATCCTGAAAGACCGGACGTGGTAATGCAAAAAAAACAAGTCGATTTTCTAAAATATAAAACACCGTAAATGACAAATTCAGGAAGTTCAAGAAGATCATTTTTATCAAAATCTGCTTTGGCTGCTGCTTTGCTCCCTCTGGCGCCCCTCACTTCGTTTGGGGAAGGATTTAAGAAAGCAATAAATCAAATTCCAAAACCTTCGGCTCCATCGGATTTAAAGATTACTGACGTTAAATGTGCTTATTCCGGGGGTGGACTATTTGTAAAAATCCACACTAACCAGGGAATATGGGGTTGCGGCGAAGGAGTGGATGCCGTTTCAGGAACTTATCACCTGGTTAAACAGATCGGAAGCCGGATAAAAGGCCAAAATCCTTTGAATCCCAACCGGATTGCAGAGCAATTACGAAAGGCCAATTTTTTTGGCGGGGCACAATCGGGCATGTACGTAGCGGTCCTTACTGCTATTGAAGCAGCCTTATGGGATCTGAGTGGAAAAGCTCTTGGATTGCCGCTTTACCAGCTATTGGGTGGTAAATTCAGAGATAAGGTCAGGGTTTATTGCGATACAGAACTCTACACCGTGAATCGTCCCGTACCGGAAGACTACGCAAAAGCCGCTTTGGATGCCGTTAAGCGTGGCTATACCGCCGTTAAGTTTGATGTCGACCAGGCCAATGATCCCAATAAGTACGATAAATTCAACTGGACCGCCAGTAATGCAGAATTAGAACGTATGTACGATTCTATTGCAGCGGTACGAAAAGCGATAGGCCCTCATGCAGATATTTGTGTGGACATGCATGGGCGCTATGATGCAACCACCGGAAGAAGGGTGGCAAAAATGATGGAGCCTTTAAACCTTATGTGGCTGGAAGAACCGGTACCTGCAGATAACCTGGATATTTATAAAACGATTACACAGGAAACCAGTACGCCAATTTGTGCCGGCGAAAATATTTACCTTGCTTACGGATATACGAAGTTGTTGTCTGAAGCAGGTGTTGATATAATTATGCCTGATTTACAAAAATGTGGCGGGCTTGGCGAAGGCCAGCGAATAGCTAACCTTGCCAACCTCTATTATGTCCCTTTCTCTCCTCATATGGTTGGTTCTTTTCTTGGCGCTATGGCCACTGCCCATGTTTGTGCGAGTGTTCCGAACTTCCAGATCATGGAATGGCAAACCTTAAGTGATACGGAGCCTAAGTGGAAGGAAATAGTTACTTATGATAAGCCTTTTATTGAAAATGGATTTTTGACTGTATCTGACAAACCGGGGGTTGGAGTAGAAATCAATGAAGAAGGATTGAAAAAATACGCCGTGCCGGGTGTGCCCTTTTTTGCCTGAACGGGCTTTTACATTTCAGATTGCAGACTCGGGAGGTGCTAAACTGGTGTTCGCTTCTGCCAACAATTTGAAATGCATTAAGGCGCAAGATGACTACGCTATTACAACGACTCTTAAAATTGCAGTGACTGTTATTATCTATAAAATCAATTTATGAAATTATATAAAACCAAAGGAGGGATCTTCATAAAGAAAGATGATTCCTATTACCTGATTGAAGACCAGAATTGGGATACTTATGTCAATGATGACCAGCTTTATGCAAAGGTTGAAAAGGCAACAAATGAGCTAAAACCCCATCCGGACGGCGAAAGATGTTTGTCTACATCCGGAATTCAAGCGCCGATACAAAGCCAGGAAATATGGGCTTGCGGAGTTACCTATCTGAGAAGTAAAGTAGGCCGGCAAGAGGAATCGAAAAATGCCGGAGGCAGCGATTTTTATGCGCGCGTGTATGAAGCGGAGAGGCCGGAAATATTTTTCAAAGCAACGGCGTTGCGTACTGTAGGCCCGGAACAAAAGGTCCGGATCCGGAAAGATTCTACATGGGACGTCCCGGAACCGGAGCTGACATTACTTGTTACTACCTCCGGCAAGATAATAGGTTACACAATAGGAAACGATATGAGCTCAAGAAGTATTGAAGGCGAAAATCCGATGTACCTTCCGCAGGCCAAGATCTATGACGGTTGCGCATCTGTAGGCCCATGTATTTATGTAACTCCGGAACCGCTACCCGCCGATACACTTATAAGAATGCAAATAGCCAGGGATGGTAATACAGTGTTTGAGGGAGAGATAGCTATTAACCAGATCAAGCGCAAGCTCGGGGACCTTGTGTCTTACTTGTACAGGGAGTTGTCCTTTCCCCACGGCTGCCTTTTAATGACCGGAACCGGAATCGTGCCTTCAAGTGATTTCACCTTAAAAAAGAATGACGAGATAAAGATTTCCATTGATCATATAGGAATGCTTATTAACACGGTTGAATGAAAGATTAATTTTTGTTGAGCAATGAATTTCCGATTGCTTTTTTCATATTGAGAGGCATATGGAGGTCGTATTGATAAATTATAGTTTGGTGATTGATCGTAAGCAATAGAAGGTTTCAGTTTTACCAAATGAGAATTAACGAGCCCGAGATAAGCCAAAATATAGAAATTGATCTTTTCCCAAAATCAATTATGCCACAAATAGTTTCATAAAAATTTAAAACAATTAAAATGAAAAAGGTCATCACCCAAATTGCAGAAAAAAATAAAGAGCTGGAACATTCAGAGCGCTTACGTTATCACTCGGAAATGCAAAACCCTTTGACTACTAACGATCGCCGTAGCTTTCTCAAAAAAACCGCAATGGGAGGTATAACATTGGCTGGCATGATGAGTTTGTCCATCGCAGATACAATTGCCCAAACTACCTCAAAAGTGCGAAGGACATCCGCCCCATCCGATTTGAAGATAACAGATTTGCGGTATGCTCTGACTGACGTTTTGGGTGGCACAGCGATTATTCGTATTGATACCAATCAGGGTATTTACGGTCTTGGAGAAGTGAGAGACGGCGCGGATCCGCGGTACGCATTAATGCTTAAAAGCCGCATTTTAGGGTTGAATCCTTGCAATGTGGAAATGATTTTTAAGAGTATTAAACAATTCGGCGGCCCGGCGAGGCAGGCTGGCGGCGTCTGTGGTGTTGAAATGGCGCTTTGGGATCTGTGTGGAAAGGCCTATAATGTTCCTGCCTGGCAGTTGTTGGGTGGAAGGTATCGCGATAAGATCAGGCTATACGCCGATACCCCGGAATCTAATTCGCCTGAAGAGCAATTGAAATTGGTAAAATACCGAATTGAGGAACAGGGATATACATGGCTTAAAATGGATGTGGGTATTAATGAGATTGCAAATATTCCCGGTACACTTGTTAATCAAAAATTCTGGCAGGATCAGGGGAAGCTCAATCAATGGAGTGGCGACTATATGTCTTTGGCAAATACGAGACATCCATTTACTCAAATTCAGATCACTGAAAAAGGCGTGGAGGAAATGGCGAAGATAGTGGAACATGTTCGCGGGCTGGTCGGTTATGATATTCCACTTTCGTCAGACCATTTTGGCCATTTTGATTTAAACAATGGAATCCGCTTGGGAAGGGCTTTTGAGAAGTATAGATTGGCCTGGATGGAAGATATAATTCCATGGAATTATCCGCAGGAATGGAAAACGATCACAGATGCCCTGGATACTCCGACCATTACCGGTGAGGATATCTTCCTGTTAAATGATTTTAAACCGCTGATAGATATTCACGCAATTGATATAGTTCATCCGGATCTGGCATCTTCAGGCGGCCTCCTGGAAACAAAAAGAATAGGAGACTATGCCGAGGAACATGGTATAGCAATGGCAATGCATCAGGCCGGTACACCGGTTTCATTTATGGCGAATGTACACTGCGCCGCTGCCACCCAAAACTTTTTAGCACTGGAGCATCATTCGATTGACTTGCCGTGGTGGGAGGGTTTGGTTAAAACAACAGACGGCAGACAATTAATCACAAAAGGCTTTGCCAATCTTCCGCTTACTGCGCCGGGATTAGGCATCGAATTGAATGAAGAAGAAGTCAAAAAGCATTTGAGCCCAAAAGATAAAAGTTTTTTTGCACCCACAACAGAATGGGATAAGAAGATATCTCACGACAGGATTTACAGCTAACAAACAGGCATAAGATACAGAGGGTCTTCTTTTGACAGCGTACAACTATTTAATATTAAACAAACGCCTTGAGCGTCTCCAAACGAATGACTATGAAAAGAACTGGTATTTTGAAACCGCTTATAATTTCAATTGCAGTGGCGCTATTTTTTACTGCATGCAGTAACACAAGCAGGAATCACCATGTGACTAGCGATAAAGCGGCTACTCAATGGTATAAGAAATATCAATGGCTGAATGGCCTTAACCTTATTCCCCATGAAAGTATCAACAAGACTGAATTTTCAAGGCAATATCATAAGAATCCGGTTTGGTGGGATAAAGCGTTTCAATTTTTGCGGACACAAAACCTGGAGAATCTAAAACCGGGAACCTATATCATTGACAGTAATAATGTTATCGCCACCGTTTCCGAGGTTTCGCCAAAACAAAAAGATAGCACAAACTGGGAAGCACATCGCAATTTCAATGATCTGCAATATATCATTAATGGAAAAGCAAGCATGGGAATAGCTTCCATTTCCGGGTTAGCAGCAAAGGTAATTATTCCCTATACGCCTGCTGATAATGAGACATTTTCTGTAGATGACGGTAAATATTATGTGGCCGAGCCTGGCACCTTTTTTATTTTTACTCCTAAAGAAATTCACAGGCCTGCTTTTAGAGTTCCCGGATTTGATAAAATAAAAAAGATCGTAATTAAGGTTAGAGTGCCATAGAACTTTTAAATTTTCAGAGTCGGTATTCAATCAGCCCGCTTGTTCAGTATTTGATTAATTAAAGCAGGTCACGAAAGTTTATTGCCTCCCGGGACACAAGAAAACGAGCCTTTTTTTTAGATGGAATTAGTACGAAATAAAACAAAATAATATGAAAAAGATTTTCATCCTGGCCCTCTTTCTTTCATGTGGCATTTTCGTGAATGCCCAGGAAATAGGCGCTTCTGCAGAATACGTAAAAGAACTCACCTCGGGTTGGAAAGGTGAGCGCTTCAGTGACGGCAGACCTAAGGTTTCCGATTTGACACTTGAACGATTAGAAAAATGTACCCTTGAACAGATCTGGGGATTCCTGATGAGAAAGGGCTATCATAACCAGGTTGCAAAAGACTGGATCATTCTCAAGCCGGGCGAAACGATGGTTGGAAGGGTGGTTACCGCGCAGTTTATGCCTTCGAGGCCGGACTTGGATAGTATCGTAAAAGCCCATGGTAAATCGGAAGGGCGGTCTCAAAAAGGCGGGATAAATATCTGGCCAATAGATGTTTTAGCGAAAGGAGACATTTACGTGGCCGATGGTTACGGAAAAGTAAAAGATGGAACTTTGATAGGCTCAAGCTTAGGAAATGCGATTTATGGCAAAACCGGAAAAGGGGTTATTTTTTATGGCTCCGTGAGGGATATGCAGGAATTAAAAGATACAAAGGGCTTCAATGCCTGGATCAAGGGCCAGGATCCCTCCTACATCAAAGATATGACGCCTACTTCTATTAATGCCCCTATAAGAATTGGAGAGGTTACTGTATTTCCCGGGGATGTTGTTTTTGCCAATGAATATGGGGTTGCATTTGTGCCTGCCTTTCTTGTTGATGAACTGGTCTCAGCTTCCGAGATGACTGCTTTACGGGATGAATTTGAAAGATATCTTCTCCAGCAGGGAAAGTACCCGTCCGGGCAGATTCATGGTGACTGGTCAGATACGATTAAAAATGAATTTAGGTCGTGGTTTGAAAAATATCCTAAGAAGATCACTACGACAAAAAAGGATGTAGAAGATTATCTTTCAAAAGAAGGGCATTGACAGGATTTCCTGTAAACTTCGTTTTTCCTTTCCTAAACAAATACTATTTTAAATGAGAAGTAAATTTATTGTACTGGCATTATTTTTCACGATTCCCTTTACCGTGAATAAGCTTTTCTCGCAGACGATTCCAAAAACTGAACTCATATTTCTGACTTCAGAATGGAAGGGAGAAAGATTTGCTGATGGCCGGCCGAAAATTCCGGATGATCTTTTGAAAAGGGCCAGGAATATTGGGATAGACGACGCCTGGACCGTTTTAAAAAACTTGGGCTATACAAATCAGTTTGAATCCGGATGGAAGATGGTAAATGACAGTATTCCTGTTATCGGACGCGCGCTCACCGCGGCTTTCATGCCCAGTCGCCCCGATGTCGAAAAAAATATCAAAGATCGGGGAATAAAAAATGGGCGAACCGGAAACACCAACTCGTGGCCAATTGATATACTCACAGAAGGAGATGTTTATGTAGCGGATGGATTCGGAAAGATCGCCGCGGGAACATTAATCGGAAGTACGCTTGGAAATTCCATCTTTAGTAAGTCCGGCAATGGAGTGATTTTTAATGGCGCAGCGCGTGATCTGCAAGGGCTTTCAGAAATAAAAGGATTTAATGCATTCGTGCGTGATTTCCATCCGTCCTTCCTGGAAGGAATGGTTCTCATGGGCCTAAACACACCTGTCAGGATTGGAAACGCGATCGTATTGCCTGGCGATCTTGTTATTGCGGAAAAAGAAGGCGTTCTGTTTATCCCGGCTCACCTGGCAGATTTGGTGGTTCGGACTTCAGAATTTGTAGTGTTGAAAGATAAATTTGGATTTGAAATGGTACGAACACGTAAGTACACAACGGGTCAGATAGATAGTCAGTGGCCTGATGAAATAAAACAAGATTTTCTCAAATGGCTTGATGGGCATCCGGAACTCGGAAAAATGACTAAAGCGCTATTAGATGATATTATGAGCAACAGAACCTGGTAACATTCGCTGGCAAACAATTTTAAAATTTTTTCGCAAAAAATATTGAGTTATGATCAAACCGTTGGCCAAAAAGCGCTGGTATCGTTTAATTCCTATTGTATTCATTACCTACAGCCTGGCCTATCTTGACCGGGCTAATTTTGGATTTGCGCTTGCCGGTGGAATGGCACATGACCTCAACATAACCGCGGCGATGTCGTCGTTACTTGGCTCCTTATTTTTCCTTGGCTATTTCTTCTTCCAGATTCCCGGTGCAATATATGCTGCTAACAAGAGTGCCAGGAAATTAATATTCTGGTCGCTGATATTATGGGGGGCGCTTGCGATGGCTACTGGGATGGTTCACAATATCACCTTACTGATTGTTATCCGTTTTATGCTTGGTGTGGTCGAAAGCGCTGTCATGCCTTCAATGCTAATATTTTTAAGCCGCTGGTTCACGAAATCGGAACGTTCGCGGGCTAACACTTTTCTCATCCTTGGCAACCCGGTTACGATCTTGTGGATGTCCATTGTTTCGGGCCATTTGGTTGGCTCTATGGGATGGCGCTGGATGTTCATCATTGAAGGAGCTCCTGCCATAATCTGGGCTTTTTTTTGGTGGTACCTCGTGAACGACAAAGTGCAGGATGCCAAATGGCTCGGAAAATCACAGAGAGACGATGTGGAAGAGCAACTATCACTCGAACAGGAAGGCATAAAGCCTGTCAAGAATTATGCAGCGGCTTTTAAATCACGGGTGGTGATTTTGTTATCCCTTCAATATGCGTTGTGGAGTATTGGTGTGTATGGATTTGTAATGTGGCTTCCCTCTATAATAAAGCAGGCGCCCAATATGGATATCGTTAAGACGGGCTGGCTATCGTCGGTGCCGTATATTCTTGCGATCATCATGATGTTATTAGTTTCCCATTATTCAGATAAGACATTAAGAAGAAAGGAATTTATATGGCCATTTCTGCTTGTGGGGGCAATAGCGTTTTATGGATCTTATTTGATCGGAACAACTCATTTCTGGTTATCGTTTACGTTATTAATAATAGCAGGAGGTACGATGTATGCTCCGTATGGCCCTTTCTTCGCGATCATCACGGAAATCCTTCCAAGGAATGTTGCAGGAGGTGCAATCGCGTTGATTAATAGTTTAGGAGCTTTGGGTTCATTTGTCGGGGCATACATAGTGGGCTATCTTGAAGGCGCAACTGGTGGCTTTGCGGCATCATACATATTTATGGCCGGGTCTCTCCTGCTTTCTGCTATACTGACGATAATGGCTCTAAAAAGCAAACCGGTCGGACATTTAAAAATTAAAGAAAAGAACTCCCCGCTTGCTATAAGTGTAGATTGATTTTTTGGTGTCAATTAAATAGAAAATATATCCGGATAAGCCTTAATGAACCTAATCCAGGCAAATCGAGCGTGGATATAATACCGTGCTCTGAAGATTGTACAACTTGGCAATTCTAATATAACCATCACACGGCGAAGTGGTGTTTCTGCGACATGGTGCAATCAATCTATATAAAAAAATCTTTCGCCACTTTCCTTTCAAAATAAAAGTTCCCGAAAAAATAATTCCGGTTTGCTGTGATTTTTTTTAAATAAGTTACACTAATAGAATAATCAGAAAAGTTAAAGAAAATTGTAGTGGACAAAAAGGACTTATTTATAAAATCAATTCAGGAAAATGAAAGATTAATTTACAAAGTGGCAGCCTTCTACACAGATTGTAAAGATGACCGCGATGATTTAGTACAGGAAATTATTTACACCCTCTGGAAATCTTTCGAAACATTTAAGCAAAACGCTGCTTTAAGTACGTGGATGTATCGGGTGGCAATGAATGTTGCAATTTTTCACCTTAAAAAAGGAAAAAGAAACATCAACACTGTCCCGATCAATTCCGAAATTTTAAATTTTTCTGAAACAAACAATGATGATTTTGATGAAAAAATGCTAACACTACAAAAGCATATCAGGAATTTAAATTTGTTTGACAAAGGCATATTAATGCTTTATTTAGAAAGCAAAAGCCATGAAGAGATTGCAGAAATAGTGGGTATTTCCAGAAGTAATGTTGGAACAAAACTTTCCAGGATCAAGGATAAATTAAAACAAGAAATTTTTAAATAATAACAAATCCCTAAATTATAAAAAATGGAATTAGACGACTTAAAAAATGATTGGGAATCAGCAACCAATAAGGCTCATAAACAAAATATCTTAACTTCAAAAATGATTATCAAAATGACACAAAAGAAATACGAATCGAAAATCAGGAAAATAAAATACCCGGAATTAACAGGCGGAATAATTTGTATTCTTGGGTTGAGCTTTATCGTTTTTAATTTCAATAAATTAGATACTCCTTTCCTACAATCGATCGGCGTAGTAACGATTGTACTTTTATTGATAATTCCAGCACTGAGTTATTTGAGTTTGACATCGTTTCCGTCAGCAAATAACTTTGACAAACCCTACATCGAAATAATTCAGAACTTTGCCAAACAAAAATTGAGGTTTTCGAAATACCAGAAAGTAAATGCTTTTCTTAATTACTTGTTGCTGGTTACAATAATAATCCTATTGCCGAAATTTTTTTCCGGAAAAGATATCACTTTCGCTAAATCTTTCTGGTTATTTGCCTTTCCTATCGGTTACATATTCTTAATATTTTTCTCAAAGCGGGTGAAAAAATATTATAATAATTCTCTAACGCAGGCAGGGGAATTGCTCAAAGAGGTTGAAATATATCATAAGTAACTGAAGGTAAACTTTTAGTTCTTTTTGTGTAAATTGAGGATTAGCAGACAGCTGATTTTATTAATGATTTAAAGCAATAACAATGGACAAATTGAAAATATCAACAGCTCAATTTGAGCATAAAAGCGGCGATAAGCAATATAATCTTTCAGTAATAGAAAAACTGTCGAAGGAAGCGGCTGAAAAAGGATCTGACATTATATCATTCCATGAATGTTCTATTACCGGATACACATTTGCGCGGCATCTCACGAAAGAACAAATGCTGGATTTAGCAGAGTTTATTCCGGAAGGAAACAGTATTTTAAAACTACAGGAGATCGGAAGAAAATTCAACATAACTGTCTTGGCAGGTCTTTTTGAAAAGGATAAAAATGATAACCTGTTCAAGGCCTATGTTTGTGTGGATAAGAACGGTTTAATCGCCAGGTATAGAAAGCTGCATCCTTTCATTAACCCATATTTAACAGCAGGACAAGAGTATTGTATTTTTGAGATCAAAGGCTGGAAATGTGGAATCCTGATCTGTTACGATAATAATATAATAGAAAACGTAAGGGCTACCACGCTCCTGGGTGCCGACGTAATTTTTATGCCACATGTTACGATGTGTACACCCTCCACACGGCCCGGTGCAGGTTTTGTTGATCCACAGCTTTGGCACAACCGGGAAAATGACCCGACCTCATTACGAATGGAATTTGATGGAATGAAAGGTCGTGCCTGGCTGATGAAATGGCTGCCGGCAAGAGCTTACGACAATGGGATTTATGCCATTTTTTCAAATCCGGTTGGGATGGATGATGACCAGTTAAAGAATGGCTGCTCTATGATTGTTGATCCGTTTGGAGATGTGATTGCCGAATGTCGCTCCTTTGAGGACAGTTTCGCAAGCGCGACCATTACCCCGGAAAAACTTACACAGGCCGGCGGGCGCAGGTATATAAATGCAAGGCGACCGGAACTTTACAAGGATATTATCGGCCAGAGCCACGTTTCCGAGCAAAAAGTAATATGGCTCGATGATAAGTAAAAGGCTGTTAAGTTCATAACTTAACAAGTATGTTATCTTCGATCTATGACTGGCATCATCGGGCTCGTCATTTTTTTTTCATGCATGGTGTTATGATTTTCGTTATAGTTGAAGATTAGAAAAAACATTTCCTTTGCAGAGACTTTCCACGACGCCCGGAGGTATATAATCGTATCAATTTATACCCAATTCTCACTAAGTTGCTGTCTTTCTGGTATTGACGCGCCACATAATTTCATGCGGGCGCGTCTGTCTTTTAAAATTTCATTTCGGGAAGATTTAATAAAAGGTTTATAAAGAAAAAACCTCCCATTTTATGTGGAGGTTGTAATGTGGCTGGCTAAAAGACAGGAGAAATCATATTCCCGTTTTAGAGTTCATTCTCATCAAGATCGTCATCGTCGTCATCAAGATCCTCATCATTATCCTCAGTGAGGTCGTCGTCTCCAATAGTCGGGTCGATCTCATTATCATCTTCAATCCCGCTTTCGCCGTCATCACTGGCATCATCCTCGTCATCTTCAGTTTCGTAAGGGCCCTCATTCTCCGGCCCCGCTGCCGAAGCCAAACCGGTCATTTTTCCATTTCGCTGAGTGGCAAAGGATTCTAAAAGCGACGTTTCTTCCAGTGCTGTGTTGTTTGCAGATGTGTTCATATAGATTTTTTTTAAAAATCAGACAACCACTGTGCCATGTTTTGAAAAAATATGGACGTAAACTACTCCCCTTTTATATTCGGGAAATTTGAACTTCACCTTTTTATTTCACATCAAATATATACGAACTATTCCTCGCGAGGCGCGAACAATTCCGGCATGAATTTGATTGACTTTGAAAAGAATCCGCGTGTTTGAGCCGACATCATAAGCGACTGCGTTTTGGGTAGTTGAAATATAACCGCGCATTTATTCCGGGAAAATAAATCCATCAAAAGAAAAATCAAAACTTTGTTAATGGACAAGAAAAAATGAAGCTTAATTTGCGCTTACGGAATTCTCAAAAGCATCGAAGTGCAGAACAACAAATAGCCTGTTCTGAATTTTAATAAATAATAAAAGGTTTATGCGAGTAAAATCCCACAACATCGTCGTTTTTTTATCCGATAATAGTAGCCACGAAGTGACGTATTATTGCAGCGACGAGAAACTTCCGGCCTCGGAAAAAGAACATTCAACACAACTTTTTATTCAGTTGCACGATTGTATTTGTATTTTGACAATTGATAAAAAAATTTGCAATGACCCCCCACGATTAGAGACTTTGGTTCACAACAAAGTGATCAATACAAAAGCACATTTATGCTGATCTTATCAATCACAATTTGGAAAGCCGATTATCAATATCAGCCAAACAACCGAAAAAGTAGTTTTTTCTAATTAGTTATAATCCTAGTATTGGTGCAACTCTATTTTCTTGCCCGCGCATAACCGTAAAAGTTGCCTGCTACGGAAACGCTGGTTCCAACATCTAATATCTAACTATGACAAATGAATTGACTTTTACAACTAATTCACGTTTTGACATTGACGAAGCGCTGCACGAGCTACTGGGAAAGAAGGACATAAAAACGATCATCCAAAAAAATTTAAAAAATAAAATAGCAATATTTTTTAAAGAAGAAAGCAGTTATACACTGGGTTCTTACAAAACAAGATAAACAGGATATTCTGTATAATAATGCAATGAGATTTTTAAGATTTTATTAAACTAAATTTTGCTGCACTTTTACTTTTAGCAAAGCCATTTTATAGTTTTTTGCCTTTTATTCCAGCGGACAAAAAGAAAGCGTTTTAAAATGCAAAATTCCCATTGGTGCAAATTTTAGCCCATTTAAACCACCGGAAGTTATTTTTCAAAGGACGCGATTATTTTTTGACAAATTGTTATTGTTTTTTACCTTTATCGTAATATTGCAATATTAAATTAATAAGATGGGTGCTACAAAAACAGAACATTTTACCACCAAGCAAAATGCGATTGCGACTCTTGCAAAGGCTTTAGGACATCCTGCGCGGATTGCCATCATTGAATATCTGCTAAAAGTGGATACCTGTATTTGTGGCGACATTGTAAACGAATTGCCTTTGGCCCAGCCGACGGTTTCGCAACATCTCAAAGAGCTTAAAAACGCAGGACTCATCAAGGGCGAAATAGAAGGCAACGCTATTTGCTATTGCATTAATGAAAAAGTTTTTCAAAAACTACAGGCTTACTTCACGAACGTTTCCATAAAAGTGGAAAACAAGAAAACAAATTGTTGCTAATTATTTAAAATCAACTCAAATGAAAATATCAGAAATTAAAAAACATCTTGCAACAGCCGAAGCGGTAAATTTTAAATTGCCGACAGGTGCCTATGTTCCGGAACATTTCCACGTTACAGAAGTTGGGCTTATTACAAAGCATTTTATTGATTGTGGTGGAAAAGAACGCCTTGAAAAAGTGGTAAATTTTCAGCTTTGGGATGCCAACGATTTCGAACATCGTTTAAAACCTCAAAAGTTAGCGAACATCATTACACTATCAGAAAATAAATTGGGCTTTGGCGATCTGGAAATTGAAGTAGAGTATCAATCTGACACGATTGGAAAATATGGTTTGCATTTCAATGGCAAAGACTTTGTTCTTGTTCCAAAACAAACAGCCTGTTTGGCAAGCGAGGCTTGCGGCGATCCGGCAATAAAACAAAAAGTTCAATTAAACACATTGCAAACAGCCAGTGAAACTTCCTGCACACCAGGCAGTGGCTGCTGCTAGTTTTAAAAATTGTTAATATCAATATTCCGCCAAATGACCATTGCCTTATTCAGCGACGTCCATGCAAACCTGCCAGCTTTAGAAGCATTTTTTAAAGACGTAGATAACCGTAACCCTGATGCGATTTATTGTTTAGGCGATTTAGTCGGTTACAATATTTGGCCAAACGAGGTGGTAAATGAAATAAAAAAACGTAAAATTCCAACCATCGCAGGTAATTACGATTTTGGCATTGGGCGTATGAGCAACGAATGTGGTTGTGCTTACAAAACCGACCACGAAAAAGAAAACGGAAAAATGTCAATTGCTTTCACCAATTCAATAATGAAAAAAGATGAAAGAGAATATTTGCGTACCCTTCCTGCACATATCAAAGTGGAGTTTCAGTTGAACGAAGACAAATTGAATTTGCTTTTAGTGCATGGCAGCCCACGAAAAATAAATGAATATCTTTTTGAAGACCGCGAAGAAAAAAGTATGCTTCGTATCATGCAACAAGCTGATGCAGACATTATGTGTTTTGGGCACACACACAAACCATATCACCGCATTTTAAATTCAGGCGTTGACGGACAAAATCATTTTCGACATGCTATTAATGTGGGTTCAGTTGGCAAACCCAAAGACAGCAATCCACAAGGCGGTTATGTAATTCTTTCAATTAACGACAACAGTTCTATTCTTGACAAAGACAGTATTCACGTAGAATTTATCCGCTTCAGTTACGATGTGGAAACGGCTGCAAAAGCAGTTGAAGAAAGTCCTTTGCCAAATGAATTTGCTGATATGTTACGAAAAGGTGCTTAGCATGATAACAATTACTACCATGCTTCCGCAACATTGGGAAGCAGTAAAAACAATTTATGAAGAAGGCATTGCCACGGGGAATGCTACTTTT
This sequence comes from uncultured Chitinophagaceae bacterium, assembly GCA_963706775.1. GTDB lineage: Bacteria > Bacteroidota > Bacteroidia > Chitinophagales > Chitinophagaceae > Ginsengibacter. The sequence continues at coordinate 294,671 of CAVPNF010000006.1, read as the reverse complement.
CAAACTGCTGCCCCAGGTTGGCAGGAGTGGGATGATGCTCATTTAAAAAGTTGCAGAATTATTGCAACAGAAAATAACGAAGTATTGGGTTGGGCTGCATTGTCACCGGTTTCAGGCAGGTGTGTATATGCAGGTGTTGCAGAAGTAAGTGTGTATGTAGCCGCAAATGCAAGAGGGAAAAACATTGGTTCATTGCTAATAAAAGAATTGATAAGCCAAAGTGAGCAAAACGGTATCTGGACTTTGCAATCAGGCATCTTCCCGGAAAATAAAGCCAGTATATCAATACATGAAAAAAACGGGTTCAGAATTATCGGCTATCGCGAAAGGATTGGAAAAATGGGTAACATCTGGAGAGATAATCTTATACTTGAAAGGCGAAGCAACACCGTTGGGATTGACTAACAAAAAACATTATCAAAGATTACCATCATAATTTTCCCGAAGATTTGAAATGTCTTAAAGAAAATACAGGGTTACACATCAATATTAAGATAAGCCAATAGGCATTAGAGAGTTTGCACAAATTGAATTTGCGAAGGCTGGATGGCGCAAATTAAAATTACAAACTTAGAAGAATTACAAAACTTACTTTCATCTGGCCAGAACAAACAAAATTTTATCCCTTAACTAATGAGTTCAAATATTTGTAATCCGGTTCAAAGAAAAAAACTAAGTTTCCTTGACCGCTTCCTGACTTTGTGGATTTTTCTTGCGATGCTTTTAGGAGTCGCTATCGGGTATTTTTTTCCAAATTCATCAGAATTCATTAATTCGTTTTCCAGCGGTACAACGAATGTTCCGTTAGCAATTGGCTTAATACTAATGATGTACCCACCATTGGCAAAAGTTCGTTATGAGAAAATGGGCGATGTATTTAAGAATAGAAAAATATTAAGTGTCTCATTACTGCTTAATTGGATTATTGGGCCTACACTAATGTTCTTATTGGCAATCATTTTTTTTCATAATCAGCCTGAGTACATGATGGGCTTAATTTTGATTGGTATTGCCCGTTGTATAGCAATGGTAATTGTCTGGAACGAGCTAGCCGAAGGGAATAGAGAATATGCAGCAGGATTGGTTGCACTCAACAGTATTTTTCAAATTGTATTTTATAGTGTTTACGCATGGATATTTATTACAGTTTTACCGCCCTATTTTGGCGTTAAGAGTGCAGAGGTAAACATTAGTATGGGGCAGATTGCAGAAAGCGTTTTGATTTATTTGGGGATACCGTTTTTTGGAGGAATAGTAAGCCGTTATCTATTAATTAAATTGAAGGGTTTAGACTGGTTCAATAAAAAGTACATTCCAGCTATCTCTCCAATTACCTTGATTGCTCTTCTTTTTACAATAGTACTCATGTTTAGTTTGAAAGGAGAATTAATCGTTCAGATACCTTTTGATGTGTTGAGAATTGCACTTCCCTTGATAATTTATTTTGTCATTATGTTTTTTATTAGTTTCCTTATTGGCAAAAAAATGGGTGCTGACTATTCCAAAAATACAGCTATTGCATTTACGGCGACAGGCAATAATTTTGAACTAGCAATTGCAGTAGCAATCGGCATCTTTGGCATCAACAGCGGTCAAGCCTTTGCAGGTGTTATTGGTCCTTTAGTAGAAGTGCCTGCATTGATATTATTGGTTAATGTAGCCTTTTGGTTTAAGAAAAAATGGTATAAAAGTAGCTTGCCAGTGTTATAGGCCAACGTATCATGCCGGCACATTTGCAAGGCCTCTTCAAAAGAAAGCGTGTCCGGTTTCTTTACAACGGTTTGCTCATCTACCGCAATATATTCCGCGTAACCCCCATTTCGGTCCAACTGTTGGGTTGCGATAACGGGGTCGCCTTCTTTTAAGGTTGTAACATTTTTCCCAATTTTCCGAACAACTCCGGATACATCCCATCCCAAAATCAGAGGGATTGGGTAATCAATTTTACCTGCTTGTTCTCCAACCCGGACATGCCAATCATAAGGACTAATTCCTGTATTCTCTACTTCAATTAATACATTGTGGTCTCAACCTTTGGAATGGGAAGGTCAAACTCCTTCAGTACTTCTGGTCCACCGTATTTTTCAATTGCAAATGCCCTCATAATTATTCCTCCTTATAATTGTGCTCAATTTCAGACCGCAATTTTTATTCCTTAATCTTCAAAAGAATTTTTTCTCTTGCATGTGCCGCTTGAAATATGGGAAGGATTAGTAGCATTTAACTTTTTTCACTGGCTTTTTCCTGGTACACTGAAAAGCGATTTTGTAGTTTTTTAATTTTTTTCCCGTGACAAACAGTGGTTTCTAAAAACGAAAACATTCAATATTTTAGCTTGTTGCGGTAAACAGAAAAAAATATTTGAGTAAGCTCTTTTACAGAAGTGAAATGTGCATTCCTCCGTTCCATCTTATTCATGTAATCTGGTGGCTATCTACAAGATCCTTCGTTTACTACTATCAGCTATTACCGGGCTTTACCTAAATTTATTTGGCTGTTAGTTGTTACCTTCAACAAAGTAATTCCAATCGGCTTAAGTTGCCGGAGAAACAATTATGAAATTACATCCCTTCGGTAAGTTCGAAGGTTGTGCGCCATCAACGAAAAATACTTTCTTAATCTTTTGGTATTCGTAACAACAAAAATCAAACAGTATGCAATCGCAAACTTCCACATTCAAAAACAACAGAGGTCTTTCAATTTTTACACGCACCTGGATACCAGACCAAACTATTCAGGGGGTAATCGCTATTGTTCACGGTTTAAATTCTCATAGCGGTTATTACCAATGGGTTGCTGAGCAATTTACAGCTAAAAACTACGCTGTTTATGCGCTTGACCTCGAAGGTCATGGACAATCAGAAGGAGAACGCTTTTATGTGCAAAGCATTTATGATTACGTAAATGAGGTTGACCAACTGGTAGATATTGCTAAAGCAGCACATCAAGGTTTGCCCGTTTTTGTTTTGGGCCATAGTGCCGGAGGAGTTGTTTCATGCCTGTATGCATTAGAACACCAGGAAAAAATAAATGGACTGATTTGCGAAAGCTTTGCCTACCAACTGCCTGCTCCTGATTTTGCGTTGGCAGTTTTGAAAGGCTTGAGTCATTTGGCACCCCATCTTCACACGATAAAACTTAAAAATGAAGACTTTTCGCGTAACCCGACAGTAGTAGAATTTATGAATAATGACCCCCTGATTGCAAATGAATCTCAACCAACAAAAACGATGGAACAATTGGTGCTTGCCGACGAGCGGTTAAAAAAGGATTTTTCACTTATTACCTTACCCGTTTTGATTTTACATGGAACAAAAGACAACGCTGCAAAATATGGAGGAAGTCAATTTTTTTATGACCATGTCGGTTCACCTGATAAAACCTTAAAGCTGTATGAAGGACATTATCATGATTTATTGAATGATGTGGACAAAGAAAAAGTAATGGCTGATATTGAAGACTGGGTAATTAATCATAATTAAAAAAGGCTAACGCACGACATGCTACTTGCTGCTATGCGGGCAACGAATAAACCATGAGCTATGTACATCAATAAGTAGCAATTTCAGCAAACGGAAGCAATGTAACTTTAAACAAGACAGCAAGAACGAAGAAAAAAAGATTTAAAAACCAAATATGAGAAAAGTAATTGCCGCGATTAATATGACTATTGATGGAAATTGCGACCACACAGCGGGGTTGCCGGACGAAGAAATACATCAACATTATTCCGACCTCTTAGAAAGTGCAGGTGTTATCCTTTATGGAAGGACAACATATCAACTAATGCAATATTGGCAGACACTGATAAAAAATCCATCCGGTGAAAAAACAGCGGACAACTTCGCCCAGGCAATAGATAAAATTGCCAAAATTGTTTTTTCTCACAAACTAAAAAGTACGGATTGGGAAAGTGCCAGGCTTGCCACTAAACCTATTGAAGACCTGGTTAAAGAATTAAAGCAACAACCAGGTAAAGACATTTTGGTTGGTAGCCGTAGTTTGATTATACAGCTAATGAACCTGAATTTAATTGACGAATTCCAACTTTGTGTTTATCCCGTTATTGCCGGAAAAGGGTTGCAGTTATTTGAGAATATAAATGATAAGATTATTTTCAAACTCACAAAGACTAAAAAATTTATTAGCGGAGCAATAATACTATATTATGAACCGATAAAATAATAACTGCAAATAGTGACCAACACAATACCGTAAACAAAGTAACAGGAAGCGCTAATACCTGGCAAACTTCTCAAACCGAAAATAAAAAGAGGCTATGGCTACAGAAAAAAATAAAACCGGTGATGAAGCCCAAATCCGGCAGCAAATAAACAATTTTGTTACGGCGTTTAAGGCGAAGGATGTGAATTTGATGATGTCCCTCTTTTCACCTGAAATGGTATCATTTGATATTATTCCCCCTTTGCAGTATGTTGGAAGCGATGCCTATAGAAAAGTTTGGCAAGAAACATTTGCATTATTTCAGGACCCTATTGATATTGAGATACGTGACCTCCACATTACCTGTGATGAAAACATAGCATTCAGTTATTGCTTTGTTCGGCTAATTGCAACGATGGTCAATGGCCAAAAAATTGATTATTGGGAACGATTAACCTTTTGCTTCCAAAAGATTGAGGACAAATGGTTGATTGTGCACGAACATGTTTCGCTACCGGCTGATTTAAAAAATGGTAAAGCGGTAATGAACCTCAAGCCGTAATCAGACAAGCGATAATATAGTAAATTCAATTTACTTTTGAAAAGAGAAGATTGAATGTTGTGGTCGACCTCTCCCCTTTGCGTATACGCCAGTTTTAATGATATAGCAAATCACTATGAAATTTAAACTACTATTTCTTGTTACTATTTTTCATTTTATTGCTGTCCAGGGACAGACTTTAAAACGTATTGATGGCTCTTTAATCAATAATGATAGTCTAACGAGCTATGTTCAACATTTAATGCAGATGGCAAATGTTTCAGGCGTTGCCATTTCGGTGTTCAATGATAACGAGCCTGTTTACATTAAAACCTTTGGTTTCGCCAATGTTCGCAAAAAAATTCTACTTACTCCTGATGCTGAAATGTATGGCGCTTCTCTTGCAAAAATGGTTTTTGCATACATCGTGATGCAATATGTTCAGGATAAAATAATTGATTTGGATAAACCGCTTGTTGAATATCTTCCCAAACCGTTGCCTGATTATAAATTTGAAGATAAGTACGAAGGCTATCAGGATTTAAGAGACGATGAGCGTTATAAAAAAATCACTGCGCGTATGTGTTTGACGCATACAGCAGGTTTTCCGAACTGGCGTTTTTTGGCTCCTGACCAAAAACTATTCATTAAATTCAACCCTGGAACAAGATATAGCTATTCAGGTGAAGGCATTTATTTATTGCAATTTGTGCTGGAACAGATTACAGGAAAAGATTTAGAAACCATAGCACAGGAAAAAGTATTCCGATCTCTTGGGATGAAAAATACCAGCTATGTTTGGCAGGATAGTTTTGATACAAATATTTGTTACGGACATAATAATAAAGGGAAAACTTATGAATTAAAAAAACGAAAAAAAGCTAATGCAGCCGGCTCAATGACAACAACACTGAATGACTTTACAAAATTTTATACCGCATTCATTAATCAAAAAAACCTTACTGAAAAAAGTTTTAATGAAATGACAAATACACAAGTTCGCATCAAATCAAAAAGGCAGTTTGGACCTTTATCAAAAGTTGATACTACAGATAATGACAATATTGAACTCGGATATGGATTAGGGGTAGGTGTTTTTCATACTCCATTTGGCAGGGCATTTTTTAAAGAAGGGCATGATGATGGCTGGGGGCACTATACAGTATGTTATCCTGACAAAAAAATTGCGATAGTAATCATGACAAATAGTGACAATGGTGAAAGTATTTTCAAGGAACTGCTTTCATATGCCATTGGAGATATTTATACACCCTGGCAGTGGGAAAATTATATTCCGTATGACAAGAAGAAGTAACGGTAGTTAATTGGTTTGGCAAAATGGTGGCTCGGCGGAAGTACAATCAGCGGCTTTGCAAAGCCAGGGAGTAGTTAGGATTGGACAAACAATATTCAACTTTGAACCTTAACTCCAGGGACATATTTTCAATCAGCAGGAGTTGCGGATGGATGGAAAACTTATCAACGTGCCGGGTTATCATTTTCAACCGATATTTTTAAATAAGCCTGCTGCCCGGGCTGACCGTTGGCGTTGGTGTAAAATAGCATCAGATAATTTGCATAATAAATAATCAAACTAAAAAGAATTAGCCATGCCTGAAACTAAGAAACTAAGTTTTTCTACAACCATTTTACAAATCGGTAATAATACAGGAATTAATGTGCCGGAAGATATTGTTGAAAAGCTCGGAGCGGGAAAGAAGCCACCGGTAAATATTACTGTAAATGATTTCACTTACAGAAATACAATTGCCGTTATGGGCGGCAAATTTATGATTGGCATAAGTGCTGATATTCGCAGCAAGACAGGCATCAAAGGAGGCGATAAGGTAACGGTTCAATTAGAACTGGACACCCAGCCAAGAGAAGTAGTCCTGCCTTCGGATCTTAAAGAAGCTCTTGCTAAAAATACAAAAGCAAAGAAATTTTTTGATGAGCTTTCATACAGTAACAAGCGACGTTATGTCCTTCCGATTGACGATGCGAAAACACCAGCAACCCGGCAAAAAAGAATTGAAAAAGCAATCATTGATTTAAGCGAAGCAAAAAAATAATCCGATTAAAAGACCGAAAGCAAACGCTAACAGTTTCACGTATTTTCCTTCATAGCACGCCACATCAATCAGCGAAAGAACCGCCGCGTGATCTCCCGACCGATGGCAACAAAACGCTTATGCGTTCGCTACGGACTAAGGCCAGGGATGAATAGTTTATGAACTCAACATCATTCAGTAATAAATAGATATTGCCTATTGCTTAACTACAGTATGGGCTGCAATTAAAACATTATCCTGGTTATAGACTGCTGCAATATAATTTCCGTTACTTAAATTATCCAATGATAAAGTTGTCTGAGTATTCCCTTTGGAAAAGTTATAAGAGTTTTGAGAAATTACTTTTCCTGAAGCACTCATTAAAATAATTTTTCCTTTAAAATCCTTTACCGCATTTACCTGAAGTTTTACCTGGCCGGTTGTTGGATTTGGATAAGCCTCACTTGTTACAATATATTTCTTTACAATATTATCGTTCAATAATTTGTCAGAATTTAAGTTATTTCCATTATTACTAATAGCAATTTTATCATTACTATCCTGCTTTTTTGAATCAATAGTAAAGTCTGTGGTTACAACCTGCCCATCAGGATTTGTAATGACAAGTGAGTATTTGCCTTTAGGTTGATTTTTTGTACTAAGTTTAAAACTAAGTACAGTAGGGCTTATAAATTTTATATTAGTTACAATAACATTGCCTGTTGCTTTTATTGATAGCCTGTTAAACCCAGGCCCGGCTTTATCTGCACCCGGATCAAAGAAACCTGAATTTTCTATTGATATTCCTTTAAGTGTTATAATGGTATCTGATTCTGTTAGATAATCTCACCCAATGGCAAAGGTGTTGCTGGTGCCGGCGCTTTAACCTGCACAGCGCGTACTCCATAGCTATCATCTACATCAGCATATTCCTGGAAGGTCCATATAGTTTGATCGTCACTCGGGTCAACTACTGTCTGGCTAAAATCGCCCCATCTGCCAATATAAATGTGAGCACCTCCTCCAAGATCTATATAAGGTGAATAGATAGCTGTAGTTTTTGTAGCCTTTTGAGGTTGGCTTGTGCTGCCTTTTGCATCGTTGTTATAATGCCCTGCAATAAATACATTTATGTATTGATTAAAAGCATCTGTTGTTCCTCCTAATACCGCGTGACCCTGGCCATTTGCGGCAATGCTTGGGTTAAAATATTGTTGCGCTCTTCTTCCACTTGGCTGGTCATCATCAAGTACAGTTCCCAACTGATTTAAAGTTGGCGTTGTATAGATATTATTTACTTCGTACCATCTTGAAACAGTACGTCCCTTATCTACAAACTCGCTATCACTGCCACTGATAAAGCCACCTTGCTGGTCTGCGCCAACACCATGTGCTGTCCATAAACTATATTCTCCGGTAATCTTATTTTGATGAATAGCAGCCGCTAATAAACGGGTATCGAGCTGCGCAATTGGCGCTAAGCCGCCGGGCGAACTATTATCCCGCGTATTATTGAATGGCTGAACCGGTATTGTGGTTTCTGTGAGCCAGGGAACATGTTTTTTATCATAGGCCAGTTGTCCAATTACAAGGCCATCCTGAAAATAAGTAATCCCGGCAAAAAAACTCTTTCTCGCGGTGCCGTCATCGTTATCTACACCCTGTGGCGTATACATTCCTCCAACTGCTCCGGTTATATTGTTTGCCACTCCTAATTCAAACGGATATATAACCAACTTGCCGTGCAACAATTTATTTTTATCAATTACGTAGCCTACGTTGGTCAATGAATCATAGCCAAATTGATTGCCTCCAATTACCACGGCATTGTTATCTACACCTAATGTGGGAAAGTCGAGGAAGGGTGCAAATGGCGCCGCAGGATCATAAGGAAATAATGAAGAATTAAAAGAGTAAAAGGTAAAGCTTGATGTGCTGGTAATTTTATTACCGTCACTTACTGCTAAAAAAATAGCGTTATTTTCTTCCGTAGGATTTACTTCAATAGCTACCGCAAACCAGCGCTTGCTTAACCTGTCATAACGTATGTGCGGATCGCTGATTCTACTGCCAGCAGGTATTACAGCCGAAAAAAAATCCTCCAACGTTATAAATAATCCATTTGCTAAAACCCGCGAATAACCCGTGGGGGTTACTAATGGCGGATCTGTTACGCCAGGTTTATCCAGAACTTTTATTCCATTATTGGTCATCACAAAAACCTGGCTGTTACTGACAGCGCCATTCGGATCGGGAGGCCAGCCAATGGGGTTTTCATAAAAATCAATTGCCAGGAAGTTAGATCGTATTTGTTGTGTTGAGCCCTGGTCGCTAACTTTTGCTATTGGTGCCTGCGCAGCACTGTTTAAATTCTTACCATTCGTTGGCGGAAACGGTATATGGTTTCCGTCGCCTTCGTCTGGCCCCGTTACAGGCTTGTATTTTTTAAAATAGGACCTGAAAGGCTTTATCGAAGTGGAATCAAGGGTTTTTTGTCGCGAACTTCTCAACGTATTCTTTGTCTGTAATTCGGCAATAGTCTTTGTGATTCCCGCCTTTCCATACACAGGATTTACGGTTTTGCCATTAGGCATTTGAGACATAGCAAATGCAGATAACAACATAAATGCTGTCACCAAAAAGTACATCTTTTTCATAAAAAAAATTTTGGGGATTATTTGGATGGATAGCTCGCGTAGTAAATTTAAAATTAATACTAATAAGATTAACAAAATATTTACAAATTAACATTTATAAAATGTTTGACCATTGTAAATCAAGGAGAAGCGAAGATTATATTTCTTAAGGCATAAGATTTTTAATCTGGAAAAACTACAAAATGGCTTTCCAGGCACTGCTTGTTGAGGAATTCGGTAGTGTGGATCTTGCGAAAGACTTTGGAATTATATTATTTATACCGGCATGTAAACACAAGGAATTGAATCAATACAAAAAAATAATTCAACAAGCCGACCGATTTGAAATTTACTATAAGAGCAACGGCAGTACTATTGATATTCCCAGGCAGGAACTCGACAACTTCAAAGAAATGCTGACACAAAATATCAAACCTGACTCACAGCGAAAGTTTATAAATAATGTAACAATAAATGTTTATCAAAATAACCAACGGACTGCATTTATGTTGATTGCGACAAGTGGAGTAAATTCTTTTGTAAACTTCAATTCCGACAGCGTACATTTTGGCTACGGTTTGACTTATCGTCTCGGTATGACACTTGACATAACTAATGCAAGCCACCGATAACATGAACCTGGTGAAAAAAGACAAAATAAAAGTTTCTATTACAGCAAAACCAAACAGGTGACAATGAAAAATAACAGACCATTACTACTGACTATTTTCTTTTTTCATTTAACAGCTTTTGTTTTAGGACAAGACAGGTGATCACATTACCAAAAAACAAAAGCTACCGAAGTAGCTTTAATATTTGATGTAACTATAGAAGTAATTGTGTTTCCTTTATGAAGCCTGTTTGGCTGCTGCTGCTACCACTTCAGACACCGGAGTAGTGGGTCGTCCAATTAGCTTAGAAAGCTCTTTGCTGTCATCAAACAAGTCGCCTTTTGATATACTAACATCCCAACCGGCGATGACATGAGCTAAGCCTTCTGGTAAGCCAAAACTGATGAGCACATTCGCATATTCATCTACAGGCAAATTTTTGTAAGGAATATCCTTCCCGGCCTGCCTTGAAATTTCAGCAGCTAAATCCGTTAAGGTAAATGCTTCATCTCCTGCGAGCTCGTACACTTTCCCCTGGTGGCCATCTGTTGTAAGCACCGCAACAGCGGCTTCAGCAAAATCCTTGCGGGAAGCCGCCGAGATTTTACCATCACCCGCACTGCCCGGCAAAGCGCCGCCGGCAATTGCACCCGGAATAGAACCGGCGTAGTTTTCGGTGTACCAACCATTACGAAGAATGGTAAAGGGAATACCGCTTTCCTTTAATGCTGCTTCTGATGCTACATGTTCGGCGGCGAGACCGATAGTTGATGAATCAGCATGTAATATGCTTGTGTACACAATCCATTTCACGCCGTTTTTCTTTGCAGCATCAATCACATTTTGATGATGAGTACCCCGTTTGCCTATTTCACTACTTGAAATCAACAGTAAAGTATCCACGCCCTTTAAAGCCCTTTCAAGTGTTTCCGGCTTTTCGTAATTTGCTTCACGGGTTTCTACCCCTAAATCTGCTGCTTTTTGGCTCGAACGTACCAGCGCAATGATATTATCAGCAGATATTTTTTCCTTTAACTTACTCACCACAATACGGCCAAGTTGCCCGGTGGCTCCGGTAATTGCTACTTTCATTTTTTACAATTTTAATTTTTAAATTATTACAAATACTTGTTTTATATTTTGCGCATTAGCACAACCGAATTAAGCGGCCGAATTTCGTGAGGTAAGTAATGCAGCTGGTATCAATCCTTCTTACTTTTGATTTCCGTTATATATCCGATCTGTTCCAGGTTGAAATTCGCTTTGATCATTCTGCTTTGCCCCAACCGTGCTTTTTTAAATAGGTGTCCAAACTGCTCAATGGAAAAAACGTTTTCTCCAATTCATTGATATCTGCATTATAACCTGCGTTTTCAAACCATCGAAACATAGTAGTCATCTCCCCTCCCATTTGCTGTTCAAAAGCTTCAAATGGAATTTGCTGGTATTTAATTTCTTTACCCAAAACATGGCTAAAAGTTTTTGCTACTTCTGTCATGGTGATATCAACACTCGTAACTTCTATTTCCTTTCCAAGGAACTCATCTCTTTGTGCAAAAACTTTTGCCACCATTTTTCCATAATCATCTTCTGAAAGCTGCTGCAATTTTTTATCCGGACTAAGCGGCATATAAAGCGTGCCGTTTTCAATCATTGAACGCATTCCCTCGTAATTGTACATAAAGAAAACAGGACGCATAATGGTGGCGGGCAATCCGATAGCCCGGATATGTTCTTCTATTTTAAACTTACTATCGAAATGTGGGATGCCTGTCTTGCGTTCTGCGCTGCCAACAGAAGAATAAACAAAATGCTTAACACCTGCTTTTTTGGCTGCATCCGCAAGCGCGTTACCCTGTTGGATTTCCACTTCGGTACCACCATGAAAATCCTGTAATGAAAAAACACCGTAAACACCTTTCACTGCCTCTTCGAGAGAAGCAGCATCGTTCAAATCACCCTGGATTAATTCTGCGCCGGCATCTTTTAGGGCCTGCGCTTTGGTTTTGTTTTTGTCGCGGGTGAATGCACGAACCGCAAAGTTGCCTTCCTGTAAAAGACGATTCGCTACAGCGCCGCCCTGGTTACCGGTTGCACCGGCGACAAGGATTATTTGTTTTGTATTTGCCATGATTATTAATTTTTATGATCATTTATAAGTTTTGTGTTTGTACTTGTAACGCTTATTCTGCCTGTGCTTGCTAACCTTATAGCTTTCTTAATACAGTTCGGGATATAAAACTTTTATTGTACCGTGACCGGAAGAATGTTGGCAATTATCTTTATCGTGTGATTACTCTTATATTATTTAAAACAGAAAATACTGTACCAAAAGAGATATTAAACCTTTGTTTACTTTCACGATGCAAAACTAAGTATATTTGCTAACCATTAGTTAGTACTAACCCATCGGTAAGCGCTAACCATTGGGTTAGTAATCTTATTATTATGGCAAGAAAGCAGGCACAAGCGACGGATAACGAAACAGAGGATTGTCCCCTGGATGAGCTGATGGCGGTAAGAGACGCGCTACAGGTACTAAATGGAACATGGAAGCTGCAGATCTTAATTTCGCTGATAGACGGCAATAAGCGGTTTAAACAAATTGCAACAGAAGTAGCAGGCATCAGTGATAAAATGCTTTCTAAAGAGCTGAAAGAATTACAGATGAATAAATTGGTAAGCCGGACTATTTATGACACTTTTCCACCTACAGTAGAATATGCTGTTACGCCTCATGCAAAAACACTACGTAAGGTCATCATGGCTTTAAGAGACTGGGGTAAACTGCATAGAAAAGTGATCATTGGAAAATAATGGATAGCGTTATAAACAAGGCGAATACAGTTTAGCATAAAGAATATCACCAGAATTCAAACACCTATTGAAGGCAGCAAACCTACACACTTTGCGCAATAGACATTTCCTCACAGATTGCCTTCTCGAAACACATAAAACTACATTTTGACTTATATGAGACTTGCCATCGCCTGGTTTCCGAACAACGACATCAAAGGAAAGGTTCAAGTCTTTTTACCGTTATTTCCGAAAGGTACGGTGCAGGGGTTGCCAACGTTTTGACGGTTGGCAATCCTTGCACATATTTTAGTTTCAATTTTCCCAAGGCACATTTTTTGATTCACCACTTTGCATGCAGCAAAAGAATGGAAATGCAAAAGAAAGAGATGGCTTTGTTCATGTGCGCGGAGCCCGTGAGCACAATCTCAAAAATGTAAGTCTTGTCATTCCCCGCGATGCTTTAGTGGTGTTTACCGGGGTGTCTGGTTCAGGCAAATCATCTCTGGCATTTGGAACCTTGTATGCGGAAGCGCAACGGAGGTATCTTGAGTCGGTCTCGCCTTACGCCCGGCGGCTCTTCCATCAAATGCCGATACCGGTTGTGGATGAAATTGAAGGCCTGCCACCGGCAGTTGCTTTACAGCAGCAACGGGGTTCAGCAACCACGCGCTCTTCAGTTGGATCTGTTACGACTTTGTCTAATTTGTTACGGATGTTGTATTCACGGGCCGGGGAATATCCGAAAGGGCAGCCACTCTTATATGCTGAATCCTTTTCGCCCAACACGCCGGAAGGTGCCTGCCCCCAGTGCCATGGCCTGGGCAGAGTGTATGAAGTAACAGAGCAAAGCATGGTACCGGATGATAGCCTCACGATCAGGGAAAGGGCCATAGCTGCATGGCCGAGCGCCTGGCAGGGACAAAACCTGCGCGACATTTTAACCACACTCGGTTATGATGTTGATGTGCCCTGGAAAAGCCTTTCCAAAAAAGACCGTGACTGGATCTTATTCACAGATGAGCAACCACAGGTACCTGTGTACCCGGGATTGACCCGCGAAGAGGTACAACTTGCTATTAAAAGAAAAATGGAACCGAATTATATGGGCACCTTCACGGGTGCCAAACGGTATGTATTGCACACCTTTGCACATACGCAAAGTGCCTTGATGAAAAAAAGGGTAGCGCAATACATGCTGAGTAGTGAATGCCCAACCTGTAATGGAAAACGATTGAGGCGCGAATCACTTTCGGTAACTTTTGCCGGTTATGATATTGCCGACATTTCCCGGCTACCTTTGAAAAAGCTCCATTCTATTTTTATACCTTATGGCGAAGGTACGGCTGCGGGTTTGGCTAAGTTGGCCAAGGATCACCAGGAAAAGGCGATGGTCGCCCAACGAATTGCGGAAGATCTGGTTGCAAGGCTTTCAGTGTTGCTGCAATTAGGACTTGGTTATCTATCATTGGAACGCAGCACTCCTACGCTTTCTCCGGGTGAACTACAGCGGTTGAGACTGGCCACACAAGTGCGTAGTAATTTGTTTGGAGTCGTCTATGTTTTGGATGAACCATCTGCCGGGCTTCATCCTGCGGACACAGAAGCGCTGCTCAAAGCATTGAGTGAATTAAAGGCTTCCGGAAATTCGCTTTTTGTAGTGGAGCACGAGTTGGATGTGATTCGTCATGCAGATTGGATAGTGGATGTAGGGCCGGCTGCCGGCGAAGGCGGCGGAGAGATTTTATATAGTGGCCCACCATCTGGCTTGAAAGAAATTACACTATCAAAAACAAGGGAGCATCTTTTTAATGACCTTCCTTTTCATAAAACCATACCGCGAACGAATACCGGATGGTTATGCTTAAGCGGCGTCACCCGCAATAATTTGAGTAACCTTGATGTGTCTTTTCCATTGGGAGTATTAACCAGTGTTACCGGGGTTTCCGGTTCGGGCAAAAGTAGCCTGGTGAGCCAGGTACTGGTAGACCTTATGGCAGATCATTTAGGCCAATTGCCCGCCCCGCAAGAAGAAGGAGAAGAAGACATTTTGCAACAGGAAACCGCACGGCCGGCCGGTGGCGAAATAACAGCCGGAGCAGAAGCTATTAAACGCATGGTAGTCGTAGATCAGAAACCAATCGGAAGAACGCCCCGGTCCAACCTGGCTACTTACACCGGCTTGTTTGATGTGGTGCGAAAATTATTTGCTGCAACAAAACTCGCAAAGGCACGCCACTATGATGCGGGACGATTTTCATTCAATGTGGGCAAGGGGCGCTGTCCAAATTGCGAAGGCGAGGGCTTTGTGATGGTGGAATTATTATTTCTCCCGAGTGTATACGCTCCATGCCCTGTGTGTGGCGGCACACGGTACAATTCCAAAACACTGGAAGTAACCTACCATGAAAAGAATATTGCACAAGTGCTCAGTATGACGGTAAATGATGCAGCTGTCTTTTTTGAAAACGATGCCGGTGTAAGCCGCGCACTTACTGTTTTGCAGGAAGTAGGCCTCGGCTATTTGCGTTTAGGCCAGCCTGCAACAGAGCTTTCCGGTGGAGAGGCGCAGCGCATTAAACTGGCAACGGAACTTCAGCGTTTAGGAAAAGGGAATACACTTTATATCCTGGATGAACCCACTACCGGTTTGCATCCCTCTGATGTGGAAAAATTACAACTGCAACTGGCAAGGTTAGTGGACGCCGGGAATACGGTGATTGTGGTAGAGCATGATATGCAGATAGTCGCGGGCAGTGATTGGGTCATTGACATAGGGCCAGGAGCGGGTGAAGAAGGTGGCAAAGTGGTAGCAGTTGGCACACCTGAAGAAGTGGCAATAAATAAGAAGAGCAAAACTGCAATTTATTTAGCAAGAACGTTAGCAGGGCATATCTAAGGCGGTGACTGCCAGCTTAAGGTCGTAGACTTCCTCAGTTAAATAGTTTCGCCCAACGGTACGGGCCAGCCGGAGTGTGGCAACCTTTGCGTAAAGCCCGGGACAATAAATGGGTTGATACATAATTCCGTTTTTAACTACTTCATACACCTGCTTTATAAGTTCATTACAGATGGCAATCAACGCTTGTTTACCTGTTTTCCCGTTGGCCCTGACTCGTTCATAAAGTGATGTACAGGCAGCGTTTGTTTTATGGAGTTCACTGCGCACATACATAAAAACGTAAGTTGGTAACGAGCCGGTAATTATGAAAAACCAATTCGATAAAAAACCGGATTTGAAATGAATCAATGGTTTGAATTTCGTTCCTGGTAAGCCAAAATGTAGATTTTTCTTTAACGTTAGTCGTAATCCAACTTACGAATAGTCTTTTTTAAATTTCTTAAAACTTTCTTGCTAACTTAAATATTCATACTTAAACCAGTTCCTGGTTTTGTTGTTTTCATTTCAAACTCTTTCCGTTTCTTTCTTAAGCCAAACAGGTAAGTATTGCCGGACGGCACTTTTATTATGAGGCCGAAGGTTATGGAAATTTGGAGTACAGATGGAAATTACTAAAATAAACGGGATGTATTTGCGCAACACGAATATTTTTAATATGTATTGCGCGAAATCGATTTAAAGTATTGAAAATGAGTGCTGATATTTTTTTTGATAGAAAGCCAACATAGTTCGTACTTTCGGAAATACAAACGTTGTGTGCAACCTTTAAATGACATCCTCTTATGACAAACCCTGAAATACAAGGATAGTACTAACAATTCTTTTAATTATCGAACGTGCGATTATTGCGTATTAATCGCGTTTAATTTCTATCATTTCAACATAATTTCAGTACGAAATCAATCTTCATCATGAAAAGACCAATTTGAAATGAACTTCAAAGAAGAAATCTACCTCTAAATTATATGACTTAAGGATTGAACAATTATCCGAAACCTTCTCTATAACGTAATGGATGCAGAAAATCAAAAGGTATAGCTTGACCCAAAAAATGTTTTCGAAAGTTTTAGAAGACTTGATGGAATGGAAAACGGGACCGAAGTTTACATGTCAAAAGCTTCAGTTGAGAAACTAAAACGTCGTTCCCATTATCTAACTCAACACTATGAATAAAATATCAATTTTTGTATTCGTAATTATTCTTTCAAGTCTTCATTCAGTCGGACAAAGTACCCAAGAAAACATTCTTTATATTAGTTGACAATTCTTGCTTTTACGACAAAAGGCGACAAAGTAGTTACAGGCAAAATTTATTCAAGTGAAAATCCTCAATTTTATAGTGTAGAAAATATTTTAGTTATCCTACGTTGCGACAATAAAGCATTTGACAGCGTTTGGACAAACAGCAAAGGTGAATTTTCAGCTATTATTCCAAGCGCCAAACAAAAGAAAATTGACATTCTTTATTCGGGCCTTGGCTTTGGAAGAATTTATCTTAAACACCTAAAGGAACTTTCGGCAGATACAACAAATCTAGAGATTGATATCATTAACACTTATAAGAAAAATATTTTCGGAAAAGCAATTTGCCCAAAGTGTAACAAATCAAACCGGGTTTATAAAATTAGATATGGAGATGCGCCTATTTATACTTTTAAAATAAACTCTCACGGCGACACGACTTATAGCCCAATTCGTAATGGAGTTTATCAAGCCGGAACTTGTGTATCAAGTGCTCAAAGTGCAAGTTGGTATTGCGACAGAGATAAGATTGGGTTTTAATAGGATTGACGCACAAAAGCGATTTTATAGTTTTTAAGTTTTTTCGGTGGACCAAGGACGTTTGTAAAAAATAAGAATACGTTTATTTCTTCGTTCACTGTTTGAGAGACAAAACGTTTTTTTTAGTTTCAAGAACGTTGACAAAACTGAAAATGCACATAACATTCGCATTTATGCAAGCCTGGCTGAACTGCTAACAATGAGCTGTAGTGCATGTTTCAGCAGTAGTTCCGGGCTGAAAAAACTTTGTTGAGCGATAGTAGTAACAATGAACTTTTAATTATAAATTTGGCAACGGTTCCGGCAGAAGGAATTCTATTTCCAGCCTGCATAAATGCGTACCGTAGCGCATTAAAATGACAAACCCTAAAATAGGTTGACTAAAAATTAAACACTTTTAGCAACACTATGGCCTACATTAAAAAGGCAGACCGCCGAAAAAATCAGTATCAAAAAGTCAGTTTCGACTTTAAACTTTCCGTCATTGACGAAATTCACAATGGACTTATTTCCATCAATCATGCCGCTAAAGTTTACAATATTTCCCGCAGCTCAATCACGTATTGGATGGAAAAATTGTCGTCCTTTGAACAAAATAAAAGAGGCATGAGCAAGAATGATGAAATAAAAAAACTAAAAGAACGCATTGAAGCGTTAGAGTTTATTAAAGATCTGCAACAGGATATTATTGTTGACTTTGAGAAAGTTACAGGGCAGGAATTATCAAAAAAGTACTTGCCCGAAACATTAGCAAACGAGATAGCCAGAAAGAAAAAAAAGCTTACAAAATAAAATGGCTGTACGAATGTTTCGGGGTTTCCAAACAAGCTTATTACAAAAAAATAAAAGCAGTTAAAAGAAGGGAAGAAACTGCCGCCAAAATCAAAGAAATGATTGAACCTATTCGAAAAAAAATGCCGAGGTATGGCACAGAAAAACTACATTTTGACTTGTCTGGCAAATTTAAAGAGAGTAATATTAAGATGGGGCGGGATCAATTTTTAAAGTTCTGCCGACAGCATCGTTTATTAGTTCGCAGAACGAAGAGGAGCTTTATCACGACTGACTCTAAGCACTTTTATTACAAGTCGCCCAACCTTGTGAAAAACCTTGTTGTGTCGCATGCCGAACAGGTTTTTGTAGCAGACATTACCTACATTCGGCTGGCAGAAGGGTTTGCTTACCTGGCCCTTGTCACTGATCTTTATTCAAAGAAAATCATGGGATACAAACTTGATGACAACATGAAGGTGGGGATGGTGAAAGATGCTTTAACAATGGCAATAAAGAACAGGATTTATCCACACAAAAATATCATTCATCATAGCGACCGGGGCATTCAATACTGTTGTCCTGATTACTCAGAATTTGCAGAAAGTAACGATATGATATTGAGCACGACGGAAAAATATGACCCGTATGAAAATGCAGTTGCTGAACGCATCAATGGAATTTTGAAAGAATTTATCTAATGGAACCGAAAATGGTATGGAGCAAGAATATTACGAAGACGGAACGTTTAAATAAACAGGATACCATTTTTAAACGTGTAAAGCAGAGGACAATTGCGGATATGTATTCTTCCGAAGCATTTGTACGTCCCACGTAAAAGAATGATACTTTTCTGAAAGATTTAGATTTGTTAATCAATGTAGATATTAGCAAAGATGCATGAGAATGATAGCAACATTATGAAAGTGCGAAACCACAGTTTATTGATTCCACGCGCATAAATATTAGCAATCGAGCTGACAAAATGCAACAGAACTGCATTTGCGACAATTCAGTGGTTTGACAGGATTGAACAAATTTGTATAAGTACACAGGTACATGCTTAGTAACAAAGAAGTGACTTATCAGAAAGCCTATTAAATATTGTTCAACAGGCTATTGAACTTGATTCACTGCCGAAGCATATTTCGCCAGAGGAACATCCAAGCTGAAAGATATTGAATGGTGACTCTGTTGCTTTAAGGACAATCGCAAAGGACAAGTTGACTGTCGTTAACGTGTGGGGTATTTTTTGTGGACCATGCATGAAAGAGCTTCCCATTCTTCAGGCCGTCTATGAAAAGTATAAAAACCATAAAGGTTTTGTTTTCATCACAATTGCTATGGATAATGAAACAGAGTTGAACCGATTCTTAAATGCGACCGATACGACTGATCCGTATCGAAAGATGTTGCTTTATTCCAATATACGGCACTTCTCTTTACCAACACTTTCATATCTACCTCATGGATATACAAACATGTATGGTGGCTATGCTATTATTCAGGATTCAATCGAATGTAGAACCCTAAATAGAATAATTAAATCCAATGCAGTACCAACAACCCTAATTTACAATCCCAATGGCAACCTTGTATTTAAGCAGATTGGATCATTCGACAATGATCAATTATTGACACATGAGATAGATAGCTTATTGTCTTTATGAATCAGCGAAGAACTGCTGCTTACATGCGCATTGGCGATAGCAGGGCAGACGGAAATATCATCAGCTTTTTGTTCGCTGTTGGCCTGTTGTCCGGACTGGAAATTCTCTATTGAACTATGAATCATAATCTCAACTATTTGTTCGTTGACTGTACTTTTTTTCCTTCTGAAAATTCATTTAATATCCAGCTTGCGCCAAGCCCCACCGTTAACAGGGCATTGTAAAAGGAAACCGAAACGCCGATAATTTCATCCTAAACAAAACTCAACTTCATGCTCGGGCTTGTACACTTGACAACAATTCTCAACTAATTAACGACCCATCTTAAATCTTTCAAAAATTCAAAAATATTTTTTGAATAAAATCATATATTTATTGTTTATCAATAAATATTTATTATTTTTGCGACATCAATTTAAAATTTATCAATCATGTCAAAAACAAACAACCTGGTATTTTGGGGCCTGTATATTGTGTCCTGGCTCATCTTTGTCGGTTTATCTATTGAAGCCGGGGGCTTAATAGTAAATTTTTTTTTCAGTTTGTATAAGCCTGAATTTGTCCAAAACCTTTATCAAAAGTTGGACTTAACTGAAATGTATAAAAACAGTAAACTGATTTTTTTCGGCATCTATAGCTTTGTTCTAATCATTTCAATTTTAAAAGCTTGCCTGTTTTACATAGTTATCAGACTCATGCACAAAATGAATTTATTAAAACCGTTTAGCACTTTTGTTGCGAGACAAATTTTGCATGTTAGTTATTACACTCTTTCAATCGGAATGTTAAGTTACATTGCCAGGCAGTTAACTAAAAATTTATTGCATTACGGTTTTGTCCCCGAAAGCTTAAACCAATTTTGGGCAGACAGTCAAGCCTTTATTTTAATGGGCGCTATAATTTATATTATTGCGACTATTTTCAAAAAAGGAGTAGACATTCAAAACGAAAATGACTTAACTGTATAAGTATGGCAATCATTGTAAATTTAGACGTCATGATGGCAAAGCGAAAGATGTCGCTGAATGAACTTTCTGAAAAAGTTGGGCTGACTTTATCGAACCTTTCCATTTTAAAGACAGGAAAAGCAAAGGCAATTAGATTTAGCACATTGGAGACAATATGTAAGGTATTGGATTGCCAGCCAGGTGACATTTTAGAATATGTTAACGACGAACAAAGAAGAACGACCCGCTAACATAAACTGTGTAAAATCCAAATAAAAAATTTTTTTTACGTCCTTGCAGAACAAGAATTGGGTTGATACATAATTCCGTTTTTAACTACTTCATACACCTTTACAAGTTTATTGCAGACGGCAATCAACGCTTGTTTACCTGTTTTCCCGTTGGCCCTGACTCGTTCATAAAGTGATGTACAGGCAGCGTTTGTTTTATGGAGTTCACTGCGCACATACATAAAACGTAAGTTGGTAACGAGCCGGTAATTATGAAAAACCAATTCGATAAAAAACCGGATTTGAAATGAATCAATGGTTTAAATTTCGTTCCTGGTAAGCCAAAATGTAGATTTTTCTTTAACGTTAGTCGTAATCCAACTTACGAATAGTCTTTTTTAAATTTCTTAAAACTTTCTTGCTAACTTAAATATTCATACTTAAACCAGTTCCTGGTTTTGTTGTTTTCATTTCAAACTCTTTCCTTTTTTAAAGTATTGAAAATGAGTGCTGATATTTTTTTTGATAGAAAGCCAACATAGTTCTTACTTTCGGAAATACAAACGTTAGCGGCTATATTATGACGACCATAAAATTCATAACAACATTTTTATTAATTACTCTTTATTCTTGCGGACAAAAACCTGCAAAGCATAAAGTTGACCCTGCGGCTGTGCAACTCAATAATCAAGCAATGACATTGGTTCGTTTTATTGACAATCCCGACAGTTCTAAAAAGGCTATTTCTCTTCTTGACAAAGCAACTTTAATTGACAGCAATTATTTCCTTGGCTATTCTAATAAGCTAATGTTCTATTATCAACTTAAACAGTTTGACAAATTAATTTGGACAAATAACAAATTAATACAACTACGACCTTCGGCACACGACCTTTATTTGAGCGGAGGAATTTTTTACGAACAAATTGGCGACACAGTTTCTGCAAATAGGTATTTCACTAAATCATTGACAATATGTAATGCTGTTCTTGACACAATGAATAATAAAAACAGAGACTTTGTGATGTTGACAACAAATCAAGCTATCAACTTGATAATGTTAAATGATTCCGCAAAAGCAAATAACATTTTGAAAGTGCTTTATGACAACGAACCAGACTACCCACAGTTTGACAACGTTGAAAAAAAGTACATTCAATCTTTTATGGGCAAAAACAAAAAAGATTTGGTTGACTTATTGAACAATCCCGACAAATACAGCCGCTAAATTGGTATTACCAATAGTGGGGCTGGACATTTGAGCAATCGGCATCGGTATTCTGTTGTGCTGCGGTTCGGGGCTTGACGAATAAAGCCTAGCTTTAGTTCTTAACAACACTACAAAAAGGCATGACTGATACAAATCCTGACAATACCAACAAGAAAAGTAAAATGGACTTCTTCAATTTTTTATTGGAAGTTTTTGGATGGATTAGGATAGTTGCATCGTCATTTCTTATAGGAGCTTTAATTGGCTTTTTTGTATATACTTCTAAGCCTGACACAACTAGACTTATTATAGCTATCATTATTGCAAGCATTGGTCTTTTAACCGGTATAATTTGGGCGACAAAAGTTTGGAGAAAGGGAAGTACGATGGATTACACCGCATTGACTTCCCATGACTTTGACAAATACGATAAAGGAGAAGAATGACAGCATACAACATTCGCATTTATGCAAGCCTGGCCGAAGTGCTAACAATGAGCAGTGGTGGTTGCTTCATCAGCAGTACGGGCTGAAGAATCTTTGTTGAGCAATTGTAATAACAATGAACTTTTAATTATAAATTTGGCAACGGTCTGGGCAGACGAATATCTATTATCCCGCCTGCGCAAATCCGTACCGTTGTGCGTCACTTTACAGTATAGCAAGACAATTTGTAAAGTCATTGAACGGCTGTCCCCTTATTCACAATAACTTATAATTAAAGACCTAATAAATGAAAAAATCAATTAACAATCCTGCTCTCAAATCACTTGAAATATTGATTGGCGAGTGGGAAATGGAACTGACTAACGCATCATTTTTACCTAACAAATCTGACATAATAAAAGGTCTTTCAACCTTTGAAGTGACAGAAAATGGTGGTTTTCTTGTTGAGCGGCAAGGAGACATTCCGCTTCCTTGGTCAAGATGGGTGATGGGGCGTGATGATTCAGAACAAAATTATTCCGTTCTCTATTTTGATGACCGTAGTGTTTCCCGTAAATATGAAATGAGTTTCAACGATGATGTTTGGAAAAAATGGCGAAAAGCACCTGGTTTTTGGCAACGATTTGAAGGCAAGGTTAGTAAAAGCGGAACGATAATTAAAGCATTTTGGGAACTATCTACTGATAACGGGAAAAACTGGAAACACGACTTTGACTTGACATATAAGCGGACAAAGTAATCACATAATGAAAAACTGCCGGCAACACTGGTATTGCTAAAAGCAGGGCTGACGTGCATTTCATCAGCTTTAGTTCTTTGGTCATCTTTGTTCGGGCAGAAGGAATTCTTATCAGCTTTTGTAAGTAACTTCATCTTTAAATTATATAATCATCGGTAGCTCCGGGCAGAAAGTTCATTGAATAACCTGCCATCAGCAATACCTACCGTTACCTGCAAACGTAGAGCGACACCCTACAAACTTTGAACTGACACATTTGAGTAAATGAACACTGACATATTTTTTCAGAAGATTAGGACTTATCACAACATTTCTCAACAGGCGGAAATGGCTTGGACAAATCTTTTACATCTTAAAAAATACGACAAACACGACAATTTTGTAACCATCGGACAGCACCCAAAAAAAGTAGGCTTTGTAGTTAAAGGGCTCTTCTCACAAAACTACATTAATGACGATGGAAACATTGTAATAAAATACTTCTTCCCAGAACAAAGAATGGCGGCTTCATTGAGTGCAATGTTAGCAAACAAACCAAGTGAATTTTACATAACTGCAATTGAAGACACAACAGTTTTAGAATATGATTTTTTTGAATTTAAAAAATTATTTACCATTTACCCTGACCTTGCATTGTTCTATATCGCTTATAACGATTTGCATTGGATAGTTGAAAAAGAACCTTTGGAAATTTCTATGAGAATTGAAACATCTGCCAAACGCTATGACGACTTTCTTAAAAAATATCCAACACTTGTAAAGCGACTAAAAAAGCATCACATTGCTTCTTATTTAGGCATTACGCCAACCCAATTGAGCAGAATTTTTCTCATCAATAAATAATTTTTCCATTTTCTCAACATATGTAAAAGTTTAGGAAAAATAGTTGCTTCATCTTTGCCTTATCAATAAACAATTTTAAAAATAAAAAAATGGCAAAAAAAATTTTTATCAATCTGCCTATTGCAGATTTACAAAAGGCAATGACCTTTTACACAGAAATCGGATTTACAAATAATCCACAATTCACCGATGAAACCGCAGCTTGTATGGTGCTTACAGAGGAAATTTATGTAATGCTTTTAACACATCCAAAATTCAAAGAATTTACAAAAAAAGAAATTGGCAATGCCTTTACAACCGCATCAGTTATTAACTCTTTATCAGTGGACAGTGTAGATGAAGTGAATACAATGGCGGAAAAAGCACTTTCGGCAGGTGGCAAAGAAACTAACGAACCTAAAGATTACGGCTTTATGCAGCAACGCAGTTTTCAAGATTTAGATGGACACCTTTGGGAAGTGCTTTATATGGATGTAACTAAATTTCCAACTGAGTAATTTCTTAACCTTTAAATTTATTTACAATGACACAGTTTGATAAAAAGGTTGACGAGTATATTGCAAAATCGGTAGACTTTGCAAAACCAATTTTGAAACATTTGCGACAAATCATTCACGACACTTGCCCAAATGTAGAAGAAGATATAAAATGGGGAACACCTCATTATAGCTACAAAGGCGACCATTTAGTTATGATGGCAGGATTTAAGAATCATTGTTCTTTTAGCTTATACAAAGCTGAATATATGACTGACAATGACATTGCTGAAAGTGTAAAGGCAGGTAAAAAATTTGGCTATATGGACAAGCTAAAAGACTTGTCGGACTTGCCAGCAAAGAAAGTTTTAGTTGCATACATTAAGGAAGCAATGGCAATTAACGAGAAAGGCATAAAAAAGGAAATGCCCAAATCCAATAAACCAAAAGTTTTAGAAACACCAGATTATTTAATTGTTGCCCTTAATGCAAATAAAAAAGCAAAATTTGTTTGGGACGAAAAATCAGACGCCTTTCGTAAAGACTATTTGGTTTGGATAATTGACGCAAAAACCGAAACGACAAGACAAAAGCGAATTGAACAATCCGTGGAATGGATTTCAGAACGAAAAGGCAGGTTTTGGCAATACGAAAAAAAATAACAGGCGACAAAAACGCCAGCAGGCAACATTGGGTTTTCTGCAAGTTGGGCATGACCAGCAAACATCAGCCAATTGCAAACCAAGCTGTGGTTCGGGCTGGACGAATAAATCTGAACTTTAGTTCTTAAATTCAACTTTATATTTTCAATCAACAGCGGCTATGTCAGACGGAATAACTTCGGCTACAAATCAATAGGCTCATTGTTTCTTAGTTCAGATGCTGCAAGCTATGTGCATGGGACGGTACTTCATGTTGGCGGTGGATTTGAATTACTCTAAAGCAACAATAAACAAAACGGCATACAACAAAGGGTTCCAATAAACGGGCTGACGTAAGCCTGTTTCAACTTTTGGTAATTCTGTTCGGCTGTATATCCAGCTTGACAAATAACATTGAGTTTTAGTTCTCAGCATCAACAAGCATTTGTAACACCCTGACAGTTTGCTATTGCCAATGCCTTCAGGTATACTTTCAAACTGCATTCATTTCTTAAGATTCACATAACCACTTCTTAAAATGTGGCGCTGTTTCCTGGCTAATGATTATCGTGGGTTCGGGGCCATCCAAAGTAAGGTCAACTTTGAGCTTAACATTTTCGTGAACCCTGAATCCTTTCACAAAATTGATGTTTACTATCTGTTGGCGGTTGGCACGAAAAAAAATCTGTTCGTCAAGGTCTTCCTGAACCTCTGAGAGATTTCTGTTGAGACAATATCGTTTGGAGAATTTGTCTATCACACAAACATTTCGTTCCTGGGTGCACAGCAATGCAATATCAGCAACGCACAAAGCAATATTTTCGGCACCATGTTTCACGATAAGCCGTTTTTTCTTAGTTCCGGGAATTTTTTCCATGTCATTTAGTTTGGGGCGGTTTAAATGCGCGGTAAAACATGATTTATTTTCACGCAATGTAAAATTGTGAATCTCTTCTCTAAATGATTTATCAAAAACTGCTTTTAATCTTTATGAAATGTTAAGAAACTATAAATAAAAAAGCCAATCCAAAGCATTTCGCTCAGGGCTGGCTTTTATATAAAAATGGATAAGTCGCCTTCAGGTTTTCTTTAATTTTGAAACTCTCGTCATGGAGCCGGTTTCATCCGAAACAATAGTGTACCAACATTTAGCATCCTCCAAAACGATAGTATAAGAATGTCCCTCTTCTGATGATGATTCAGTAATTCCATAGATTTTTTTACCAGTATATTTAGCAGCTACTTTTGCCTTAATGAACGGATCGAGCTCGCTTTCGCCATAATATTTTAACGTCTTCACCATTGCGCCCTGCATGTCATAATAAACCCTGCCGGTGCTGCTGTCATTTTTCTTATAATACACCATATAGGCATCGCCCAAATCATAGAAAAATGGCTTCTCTATCTTTGGAAAATCCTGGTGAAATAATTTTAGTATCCGATCGGATGCGCCAGGCTCGGGGATGGCAAAGATGCTTGCTGAAGAGATAACCGTCAACAGGCATAAAAAAATGATCTTTTTCATAATCTTACAGTTTTTATTGTGAAGGAATTAATATCAAAATTAGCTGTACCGGCCGTCCTGAAAAGTAAATTGGTATCTGCGGTAATGCAGTGTGGTAGCCGATTTTGTTAAGATTCCGTTAAGCGGTGGCATGAAGCATTAATTATAGATCATGAAAGAATATTTTAATTGTGAGAAGCGAAAATGTAGATTTTTTATTTTTCTTTTGCCGCCAAATCAAATTGTAGATGAATGGAAAATCCTACTCTGTAAATACATCAAAAAAGCAAATTTTGCAGGGCTAAAATCAGGTCAAAAAAGTTGCGGGCTGAAGGAAATACGGTTAGTTTAAAATCAATCTTGACGGGCAGGTGTTAAAGCGCTTTTTAAAGGATTTACTAAAGGAATAGATATCATTAAATCCTACCTGGTAAGCAATTTCGGTAAGCATACAATTACCGGCCTTAAGCAGTTCGACCGAGCGGTCTAATCTTCTGTTGAGTACATATTGATATGGAGAAATCCCAAAGGCATTTTTGAACGAACGTGAAAAATGAAATGCGGACAGATTGGCTTCCCGCGCAAGTGAAGTTATATCGATCTTCCGGGAAATATCTTCATCAACGGCGCTCTTTGCCTTTTGCAGCCTCACATACAATTCGCTTTGTACGCCTTTCCTGCTAAATTTAATATTTTCCATTTCGCTAAACATCGATGAAGAATGATGCCTAAAATTAATTTTTTCAGGCACCATTTTTTCGGAAAATGGATAAGCGGACATTTTCAATTATGAGATAACGAACAACTTCGTATGCCACGGGCGGAAACAAATATGTGCCAGGCACAGGGGCTGCTTTCAGTAAAGAATTCTAACTTTAGGTTAGTTAATTGAAACCAGAGGCAACCCTTGCAGGAATATTTACGATTTAAATAAAAAAAACCAAAAGATTGTTGTCCGCAGAAGAATTAATACAACATATCAGAGGCTGCGCCCTCAACAACCGGGAGAGCCAAAAAAAGCTTTTCAGCTCTTATTACGGTTATGCTATGTCTATATGCTGTCGCTACGCCAATAACCAGGAAGATGCCGCAGAAATTTTAAATGACGGCTTTCTAAAGATATTCAAGGAAGTTCACCGCTTTGTCCCCGCGTATGAAAATATTGGCAACTCTTTTAAAGGCTGGCTTAGTAAGATAATGGTGTACACGGCAATTGACCACAACCGCGCGCGCCATCGCTATGATTCACTTACCTCATATAACGGTAAAACAATTGATGTAGTGGATGATGACGAAGATGCACTGGATAAAATTTCTTACGATGAAATCAGGAAAGCAATTCAACAACTATCGCCCGCCTATCGCACCATCTTAAATTTATTTGTGATTGATGGCTACAGTCACGATGAGATAGCAGAAAAGCTGGGAATAGCCAGCGGAACATCAAAATCAAATTTATTCAAAGCAAAAAAGCAATTACAAAAAATATTATTTAATTATCATCAACCAGTTTTAATAAAAAATGCCACTTGACAAATTAGATATAAAAATTCAGGAAGCAGCAAAGGATTTTAAACCAGGATCCGGGGAAGAAGCGTGGCTGAAAATGGAGGCGTTGCTCGACGTGCACATGCCACAAAAAGATAATGACAGGAAAAGAATTGCGTGGCTGTTTTTATTATTGTTTAGCGTGACTGCCATTTTATTGATGCTCATTAAAACCTGGAGCACTGAGGGCCGCGGCTTGTCATATCCTACAGAAAATATTATCAACACACTGGGAAATGTAGTAGATAATCGTGCAGAAAGCCAAAGCGCTTCAACAGAAAAAATTCAGGGAGTAAGCCAGCCGGGAAAAAATAAGCCGGCCACAAAGCTATCTTCGCCTACCAAAGTAGTTTCTTCAGCAGGATCGCCAACAAATGGCGCATTAACGAACACAACATCGAGAGAAGAAAGCGTTCCAATCATCCAAAAGAGCAACCGCAACGATGACGTAAGCGTTAATAAAAATAATGTGTTATCAGTAAACGATTCACAGACGCAAATGGCAGCTACTTTGCCTGACAGTACACGATCCGCCGCCGCAGCGGCCAATCAGCCGGATAAACCAGCGGGAAGCGCCCTAGCCGACTCCTCCGCTAAACCCAATACCACGGCTATTTCGAAATCGAAAAATAAACCGAATCCAGGCAATAAGAAGTTCAACAATTCCTTTGTACTGAACGTTTCGGCCGGCCCTGACGTAAGTGCGGTAAATCCGGGCAATATCGGAAAAATAAACCCTGTATATGGAGTGGGAATCGGGTACAACGTTGCAAAAAGATGGCAATTGAGAAGCGGTTTTTATGTAACCAAAAAGGCTTATAAAGCGGAAGCTTCAGACTATCATCCGCCGGCAGAGTTCTGGACCTATTATCCCGACCTGGAATATATTGATGCGAATTGTAACGTGTATGAAGTGCCCTTAATTCTGAATTATAATTTTTCGAAAACATCTAAGCACCTTTGGTTTGGATCTGCAGGCATTTCCTCTTATTTCATGAAGAAAGAAAAGTATTATTATTTTCCAAAGGACGCGGCAATACAATATGCCTATAACACTTATACGGTGAATAATAAAAACAAACATTTTCTTTCGTCGCTGCGGTTATCCGGTGGCTATGCCGCTACATTAAATAAAAACGTTTCCCTTATAGCGGAACCGTATGTAAACCTTCCCCTTTCAGGCGTAGGCTTTGGTAAGGTAAAATTATACAGCGCAGGAATTTTATTTACGCTAAGCGTAAAACCCTTTGCAAAAAAATAAAACAATTTCATCCGGAAGTGAACGAAAAAATAAAAGCAAATTTCTACTTTTTGGCTTTCGGGAGGCGCCAATAAAAATCAGGCGCCATTTGAAAAATATTTTTTTCAGCAGATTGGCAACCGGTCAGGTAATCTTTACGATTTATAGGAGATGATGTCTTGATATCAGCATGGCGGAAGTTGTATTTCTAAAAAATACAATTAGACTTTTCATCGATGGACAGGAGTTCAATATTAATTGAAAGTTCTATTTCTATCACCATATAAATCAAAAAAAATGAAAAAGTTTGTCCCCGAAGTATTTACTTCATCCCTAAAAATCTTCCTTTTTTTATGCATGTTTGTTGTAGTCCTGAACGGATGCAAAAAACATGATATGCCACCGATATCGTTTGATGGCTATCACCAAACTAATCTTGTTTCTGATGTTGATGGCTACGGAGCGGCCCGAATCGATCCGTCCCTGGTTAATCCGTGGGGCATCTCCTTTTCCGCAACAAGCCCGTTATGGATATCAGCTAATCACTCCAGCGCAAGCCTTATTTATGACAAGGATGGCAATACCGTAATTCCACCGGTTACCATCCAGGGTGGCAGCGGCGCGCCAACCGGCCAGGTATTTAACGGCACTACAGGATTTGTGATTTCCGGAACAGGAAAGCCTGCACGATTTATTTTTTGCGGCGAAGATGGAACCATCACTGCATGGAACGGAGGCGCCGCTGCAATTTTAGTGGCCGACAGATCTCATAATAACGCTGTGTATAAAGGAATGGCGTTTGGCAACGATGGTAAAGCGAATTTTCTTTATGTTGCCAATTTCAAAGGCAGTATGGTGGATGTCTTTGATAGTAATTTCAACTATGTAACCGATAAGCCTTTTCATGATGCGTCCATTCCGGCAGACTACGGCCCTTTCAACATCAGGAATATAAATGGAAAATTATATGTTACTTATGCAAAACACAAGGCACCCGATAATATGGACGACCAGAAAGGACCCGGAAATGGATATGTTGATGTCTTTAACATGAATGGAAAGTTGCTAAAACGTTTTGCATCAGGAGGCAGTCTTAATTCACCCTGGGGAATTGTAAATGCAGCACCGGGCTTCACCCCTTCAGATGCTATCCTTATAGGAAACTTTGGTGACGGCCATATCAACGTATTCGATGAAGATGGAAGATTTATAGGAAGCCTGAAAGATCAATGGGGGAAAGATATCCAAATTGAAGGCCTTTGGGCTATTGAAAACAACATTCACAATGCGGATCCCAGCTTTATATATTTTACCGCAGGACCGGCCGAAGAGAGCCATGGATTATTTGGCTATTTAAGCAAAGTTCAAACAAAATAAACTTGCCTTGATAAACCAAAATGGGACATCTTATGATGTCCCTTTTTTATTTTCATTTACATGTATACATGAACGTTATATTTTTAAATCACAGGAGGATTATGCAAATCAATTGTAGAATACGAAAAAAATTCCTGATAATTTAATTCATCAAAATCTACATTTTGGCTTTCCTGGCGGCGCTGCAATTAAAGATCTTACATTTTTATTGATCTGTCAGACATTGACATTGTAAATCCTGTGCATCATTTCCCCGAGGGATTTATAAACATCTTTAAAGATCAGAAAATATTTTACGTAGGTGGCATGATTAAGCTGGTCCGGATGTATAAGCCTGCTATCGGATGGCTTTAGAGCATCATAATCCGGGATTATGTTGATCGCCTTCATGTTGAGCAGTGCTGCGCCAATCGAAGATGCATCTTCGGTTTCGATCACACAAATATTCTTCCCCGTGATGTCAGACAAAATTTGCAACCAGGTCGCGGAATGAATAAAGCCGCCACTCGCGTTGACCTGTGAAACTTCGTGTGACGATGATTCCACGATCTCTAAAATACTATTCAGGGAATAACAAATCCCCTCCAAAGCCGCTCTCAGAAAATGCGCGGTTGAGTGATGAGATTTAATTCCTAAAAATACACCACAAGCCTGTTCATCCCAAACAGGCGCACGCTCTCCATACAGATAAGGAAGAAAAATCAAACCGTTGCTTCCCGCCGCAACGGTATCAATCAATTTGAAAAAATCCGTGTAATCTTTTTCAGAAGGATTGCTGTTATTCATAAATGTTTTGAACAACCAGGAAACTACATTTCCCCCGTTATTTACAGGTCCGCCACAAATAAACATTTTTTCATCCAGCACATAATTGAAAGTCATTGCGCTGAAATTATAGATAGGTTTCGGACTGGCGATCCGTACTGCGCCGCTTGTTCCTATAGTCAGCGCAGCGGTTCCGGGCGCAATAGAATAGCTTCCTATATTTGCCAGGCAACCATCACTGGCGCCAATACAAAAAGGCGTAGTAGCCGGAATATTTAATAAAGCGGCAGAGGACTTTACGTTTCCACGTGTGAAATTTGTGGCCACAAGAGTTGAAAGCTTACCCGAATTGATATCGCATAAATTTAATGAGGCATCATTCCAATCGAAAGTTTCAATATTAAACAACCCCGTCGCGGATGCTATTGACTGATCAACTTCCCACACATCAAAAAGCTTATACCAAATAAATTCTTTAATAGAAACAAATTTAAAAGCAGCTTGAAAAATGTGGGGTTCATTTTCTTTCAGCCAAATGATTTTGCACAAAGGAGCCATTGAATGAATAGGTGTTCCCGTTTCCTTATAAATATTTTCGGCTATGGATGACTGTCTTGTCCGTCCAGCAATTTTTTCACTCCGTGTATCCGCCCATGTGATCAGTTTGGTGATGGCCATACCATTATGGTCAATCGCCATAAGGCTGTGCATTGCGCTACTGAGGCTGATTGATACAGGCGGATTGTGCAATGTTTCGATTATTTTATTAATGCATTTCACAAATGCATTCCATATTACTTCCGGATCTTGTTCCGAATAGCCTGGTTGCGGGGCTTGTGTAGGATAAAATATTTGTGCATCAGCGATGACCTTCCCCTCGCCGGTAATAGCAACCGCTTTGGCACTGCCGGTTCCAATATCTAACCCAATAACGTATTGTTGTATCGATGCTTTGCTCATGACCAATGTTTATTGAAAGGTTTTTGTTACCTATTGAATCGCCAGCCTAAACCGCAAGTGAAAATAATCATTTGCAAAATTCAACGATAAAATTTTAATGCCGGCACTTTCTTTTTTTTCTAAAAATTTTCTAAAAAATAAAAATCAAAGGCAACCGCGACGGCCATTCTGTCGATTTAATAACAAATTCGCAGATTGAAATAAACTTCATTGATCGTGAAACAAAAAAACAAAACGATGTGATGTTTTATAAAAATTAACCTGCATCAAACCACATTTTAAACCCTTAATTTTTTTGTATGAAACTCAAACATTTTGTATCTGCGATTGCAATAATACTTATCGCCCTTGCCGTTTATTCCTGCTCAAAATCCAGCACAACTCCACAGCAACCTCCTGTCGGCAGCAACGCAGTGAGTGAAGATATTTACAATATGGCCTTCCCGGGAACGATTACGGTAAAAGTCGGAACAAAAGTCACCTGGAATAATAAAGACGGATACGCTCACACGGTCACTTCTGATGATGGAACTTCGTTCAACAGTGGCAGTTTAGCAGGAGGTGCCTCATTCTCTTATGTTGCTGCCACTGCCGGAACGATTACTTACCATTGCAATTTTCATTCAAATATGAAGAGCACTTTGATCGTAACTAACTGACTAAACACTTAATCGTTCTGAACATTGAATTGAGCACTTGCGCCACGGATCACAATGAGAAAAAAAATTACGATATATATTATTGTTGTTGTGGCAGCGGTCATAGCGATAGCTGGAATTATTGGTTACCAAATTTGGAATAAGCCTCACCAGGATATCAAAGATGCAGAGGCCATTGAGACGACCGCTGTTGATTTTTACACAAACCTTGCAAATATCAGCAATCAGAAAAGTGCATCGTTCATCAATAAAGTAGTCGCCGTTGCCGGAACCGTGAAAGAAGTTTCCAAAAACAGGTTGGGGCAACAGGTGATTCTGTTAAAAACATCTGTCGATGGCGGATCCCTCAATTGTACGATGGAGCAGCCCGCGGATAATGTAATGGCCGGTGCAACGGTTGTAATAAAAGGCGTTTGCACCGGATACATCGAAGGCGATAAGGATATGGATTTGCCGGGCGATGTGTACCTGACAAGATGCTATCAATTAAAATAAATATAAAAAAATGAGCAAAGTTCTGACACTTTTTATATTACTAACATGGATGCATACACGCATTAATGCCCAATTGTATTATACCAAAAATGCAGCCATTTCGCTTTTTTCAAGAACTTCCCTGCAAGACATTAAAGCCGACAATAACCAGGCAATTAGCGTATTAAACATTCAAAGCGGGACGGTCCAGGTATCATTGCTCAACACTGCCTTTCATTTTCCAAAAGCAAAAATGGAAGAAGATTTCAACGAGGATTATATTGAAAGCGCCAGGTATCCAAAATCAACCTTCAAAGGAACGATAGCTGATATTGGAAAAATCGATGTCGGAAAAAATGGAAGTTATTCCGTAAAAGTAAATGGCGACTTAATGATTCACGGCGTCACCAAAAGCATCACAGTGCCTGCAACAATCATTATAAAGAACGGCATCCTTTCGGCAAGTGCTTCTTTCAATGTTTTGGCAAAGGACTATAATATAAGAATCCCAACCATTGTTGAAAATAAAATTGCAGAAAGTATCCAAATCACGATCAACTGCGATTATGAAAAAAAATAAACTATTTATGCGACTGGCAAAAATATTAATAACAGGTTTTCTACTTTTTGGCTTGTTTGAGACAAGTGCAGCACAGGATACAACAAACCTGCTAAGCCAACTGGAAAAAGAATCTGCGGAAAACAAAATCAATTATGCAGTCGCAACATTTAAAACCACAAGAATTGTTGATGGTCAATCGGTAGAAAATCTTCCGAAAAATGTATTAGACCTGAGGATATCTCATCGCTTCGGGCCTATAAGCAGTGGCGCTTATAATTTCTTTGGGCTGGATAATGCAACGATGAGATTGGGATTTGATTATGGCATCACTAATAATATAATGGCCGGAATAGGACACAGTACCTACCAAAAAACTTATGATGCATTTTTGAAATTTAAAATCCTGAAACAATCGACTGGCGCGGCTTACATGCCGGTTACCGTATCGTTTGTTCCAACAATTGCCGTCAATACCCTAAAGCAATTCGATTCTGTCAAAACCAATTTTAGCGACAGGGTATCTTCCGTTTTTCAACTACTGATCGCCCGGAAATTTTCGGAGAAATTCGCGCTGCAAATCATGCCGACATTCATTCACGCCGACAAAATTTCTTTCAATCATATTAAGCAAAATATTTTCGCCATAGGCATCGGGGGCAGGCACAGACTTTCAAAAAGAATCAATCTGAATGCCGAATATTATTATCAACTGCCGGACACAAAAGCGCCCGGCGCAAGAAATGTTTTATCATTTGGCGTCGATATCGGTACCGGCGGCCATGTTTTTCAACTTCATTTTACCAACTCCACAGGATTGACAGAAAAATCATTTATTTCGGAAACCAGCGGCCGTTGGGATCATAGCGATGTGTTGTTTGGCTTTAATATATCACGGGTTTTTCAATTAAAGAAAAAGCATTGATGAGGGAGAAGAAGTTTAGGTTTAAAGTTTAGGGTTTAGAAGTTAGAACTAATCTTACGTAAGACCGCTCCTTTAATTGAACCTATGCTGATCTTTTATTTGCAGCATTTTTGCCGGGGTTAATTATTCTTCATTAATTCTGCAAAAAGCTGGTAAGAATGCAGCTTTGCTTTCTGATCATAAATATTAGAAATAGCCATCACTTCATCTACCTGGGTTTGTTTTAAAAATTCCTGCATGTCTTTTTTTATTGTATACGGGCTGCCAAGAAATGAAAATGAAAGCATTTGATTTACCAGTTCAGATTCATATTCAGACCAGATATTATCCATACTGTCAACCGGAG
Source organism: uncultured Chitinophagaceae bacterium (assembly GCA_963706775.1). Taxonomy (GTDB): domain Bacteria; phylum Bacteroidota; class Bacteroidia; order Chitinophagales; family Chitinophagaceae; genus Ginsengibacter. The sequence continues at coordinate 258,858 of CAVPNF010000006.1, read as the reverse complement.
GTTGAAGAAGCTTACGCTGTCCGCTTACAATTCCGATAAACATCTGGTATAATGAAGTGGCGAGGCGGTTTGCTTCAGCATCTGAGTCTGCCGCGATCACATTTACGCACGCCATTACATAAGGGGTTTTTAAATGTTCAGAGGGCCTGAATGTTTGCCTGTATAAATTAATCGCAGACAAAAATTGCGCAGGGGCAAAATGACTTGCGAATGCATAAGGCAGCCCGAGCAATCCCGCCAACTGCGCGCTGTCGGTGCTGGAACCAAGAATCCACATGGGTATTTTCAATCCCTCTCCGGGAAGCGCCCTTACTTTGGAAGCGCTATTTTCCGTTGAGAAGTATTGCTGTAATTTCAAAATATTTTGGGGGAAATCATTTGCGGTATCGAACCTCTCTCCTCTCAACGCCATGGCAGTAAGCTGGTCCGTTCCCGGAGCGCGCCCTAAGCCAAGATCAATACGTCCGGGGAATAAAGATTCAAGCGTACCGAACTGCTCGGCCACCGCCAGTGGAGAATGATTCGGAAGCATAATACCTCCCGAGCCAACACGCATGGACGAAGTGCCCCCCGCAATATACCCAATCAGAACGGAGGTTGCCGCGCTTGCAACGCTTATCATATTATGATGTTCGGAAAGCCAATATCGGTGATAGCCAAGTTTCTCCACATGCCGCGCCAATTCAAGACTTTTAGGAAAAGTCTGAACAGGTGTGTCGCCCTCAACCACTGTTGCCAGATCCAGAACTGAAATGGGAATTGAGGATAATTGCTTTATATCGTTATCTTTTTTCATTTGTTATTTTTCGGTTGCAAAGGTCCTAAATATCCGGGCGCGGAACTCATATCAAAATGATAAAGGATTTTAAAGATCAAAAAATTTTTAAGAATAAACCAGGAAGTCTCAACTTATTTCGCATAAGTATAGCCGTTATAAAAAAACAAAAAACTATAAAACGGCTTATCAGCGTTATTGAAAATTTGTGCAACTGCTTTTCTAACATTATAGCCGTTACTTGACAGTAAAAGAAGTGGTGATCAAATGCATCTTGAAGATGAGAAAGGGAAAACTATAAAATGGCTTGTCACGGGCGTTGATAGAATTCAGGCTGCAGATGCGCACCATTCTATCATGCTACAAAAAATCAGGTGGTTATTACTAATCAAACAAACGGGCGAAATGATTTTCAAGGTGCTCGCGCATGGCGTTTCTAAAAAGTTCCGGTGTTCCATTTTCAAGGATATCCACCAGTTCTTTATGAGACACAAATTTTCGCATTTCAATTGATTTGCCAAGCAAGCCGCTCTTATGAACATAATCAAATATTGGCAGAAGCAATTTTTGAAATTTCTTCATGGTATTATTACCGGTGATCTCATAGAGCCTGCCGTGGAAGGCAATTTCATGGCCAATATTAAATAAATGACGATCTGCTACAAGTGGCTCATTGCCTACAATTTTCCTTAATTCAGCAATGTTTTTCGCGGTCTTCCTTTGATAAAGCAAATCGGCCATTCCTATTTCCAAAACAAGACGGATCTCGAAAATTTCCTTTAGGGTTTCCTGGTCAAGAATATGGGGATTCATACTTTTTCCCATAATGCCAAACAAATCCGGACTGGTGATTACCGCGCCTCTTTTCTTCCTGGACTCGATCAGGCCCATCATCCGCAATCTAAGCAACGCTTCCCTGATCACAGTTCTGCTAACACCAAGCGCTGTGGCCAATTCTAATTCCTTCGGGATGGAATCTCCCACCTGAAGCTTTTGCTGAACCAGCAGTTCCACCAAACTCTCTTCCACCTGGTCTACAAGCGAAGAAGTGTCAATTTTAATATTTTTTTTTATCGTGGCTAAATTCATGTTAACATTATTTATGCAGCCCGATATTTAATAATCAACGAGGTATGCATCAATCAAAAATACAGATTTGATAGCTAATTCAATAAAAGTAATATTTTTTTTGGCGGGTAAGAAAAGCTTTGTTAATTTTATTATGTAATACATAATAATTAACGAAAAAACATGTTTAAATGAAAACAGTTTACTTGAAAGCGCTGCTTGTTGCAACATGCATTGTCATCAGTGCGGCAAGCTGGGCGCAGGCCAGGAAAATTTCGGGAACCGTCATTTCCCAGGACGATGGAAAGCCCTTATCCGGCGTCACCATCCAATTAAAAGGAAAACCGGGTGGCACGCAAACGGGCGAAAGCGGTGACTTCTCAATTGATGCTACTCCTACTGACATCCTCGTAGCGTCCTATACCGGATTTTCCAACCAGGAAGTGAAAGTTGGAAACACCATCACATTTATGCTTACTTTAAAATCAGATGTAGGAAGATTAGGTGAAGTGGTGGTCGTGGGTTATGGAACACAATCAAGGAAAAATGTAACCAGCTCCATTGCCAAACTGGACAAAGAAGTGTTGGCCAGCGCTCCCCGGGCGAATATCGGGTCGGCATTGCAGGGAACTGTTTCAGGATTGCAGGTAGTCAATGCGACGGGCCAGCCTGGCGCCAATCCGGTGATCATTTTGCGTGGTGGCGCTTCCATTAATAATCCCGGTGCCCCGCTTGTGGTCATAGACGGGATCATCAGGTCTTACAGCGACATCGCTTCAGAAGATGTCGAATCAATGGAAATTTTGAAAGATGCGGCAGCGACGGCGATCTACGGAGCGCGGGCGAACAATGGCGTGATCCTTATTACAACCAAACACGGAAAATCAGGACAGGCGCAGGTTTCCTATAAATTTACTGAAGGGTTTAATCAAAACCGCGCAGGATATAAATATCTTAATGCAAAAGACTTTATTACTTTTAACAGGCAGGGAAACCTCAACTCAGGAAGAACTCTTGGACAAGTAAATAGCAGCCGCGGATATGGCTTATTGACCGACTCAGCCAATCTTTCTTCGTTTGATATACAAAGTTACAGTGCCGCAAATGCGAATCTTTTAGGCAAGGGTTGGGATACCGTGGGTGATCCATATGGAGGAACGATTATTTTTAAAGATCATTCCGGCGAGGTCGCTGATATTGTTTTTAGGAATACCAATACCCAGGATCATTATATTAATGTAACCGGCGGAAATGATAAAGGAAAATATTTTAGCAGTTTTGATTTTTACAGAGAGCCGGGTGTTATTGTGGGTTCAGATTATAAACGTTTTTCAGGCGTATTGAATGGCTCTTATAAAGTAAAGCCTAATTTAGAAATCAGTTCCGGCGTTGCACTTTCTACGTCATCGCAAATAGGCGTTTTAAACGGTGCTGAAATAAATACCCTTTATAGAAGCCTTGCGATCTGGCCCACTTTCAACCCTTGGTTAGATGCAGCAAAAACTTTACCTAACCCCGGCAATAGTGCTACTGATGGCAACCCTCTTTATTGGCTAAATAAAACCGACAGAAGTGATGAAAATAATAAAGTAACCGTTAATGGCTCTGCAAAATGGGATCTTCTACCGAACCTTTTTATTAAGGCAACCGCCAATGTTTACATGAATGAAATATTGGATCAATCCTTTACGCGCGCTACGCAAACTTACAGTAACATTTTCTCCAACCCCACTACTTTCAACAACACCAATCGCCCTGCGACTTCTTCCTATTCAAGAGATTTTCAGCAGCAATACAATGCGATTATTAATTACACCAAAAAATTTGGTGGCGCTCATAATGTAACTGCGATGGTGGGAACAGAATATTTTGGAATTAAGTCTTTTGCCATGCAGGTAGCAGGAACAAAGTCGCCTACAGATGCGATTCCCACTGTAAATGCGTCAACTACTTTTACGCCAAATACTTCCACCGATCCTAATAATCCAAATAACAATTACAGCCTTACCTCTCAATACCGGATCATTTCAACATTTGGAAGGTTAAGCTACGATTACGATCAGCGGTACTTATTCACGGCCGTTTTCAGAAATGATGGCGTTTCAAGCCTTCCTACAAAAAACAGGTTCGGATTTTTCCCCGGAATGTCTGCAGGCTGGAATGTGCACCGCGAAAGCTTCTTTCAAAATGGCAACATTTCCAAGATCATTTCTACTTTGAAACCAAGAATCAGTTATGGTGTGAATGGTAATGTTTCAGGATTGGGAAGATATGATGTGCAAGGTGTTTATGGAGCACAAGGGTTATATAATAACAACGGCGCGTTCCTGTTCACCACATTAACCACTCCCAACCTCAGATGGGAAAAAAGCAAGACGACTGATATCGGCGCAGATATTGGAATTCTGAACGACCGCATCACTTTTATTTTTGATTATTACAACAGAAAAACCAGCGACCTTCTTACTAATCTTTCGCTTCCCAGCTATACCGGTTTCAACACTGTTAAAACCAATCTTGGCACTCTGCAAAATACCGGCTATGAGTTTAACGTGAATGCAAAAGTTATCGATAATCCATCCGGACTGAGATTGAATATAGGCGCCAATGCTTCTTATGTTAAAAATAAGATTTTACAGTTGCCTTATAATGGCCAGCCGAATAACCGCCAGGGCGGCTTACAGATCTTTGACCCTGCTTCAGGCCAGCTTGTTTGGGTAGGCGGATTACAGGAAGGACAAGCGATTGGCGACATCTATGCATTCAAACAAGTTTCTATTTTCAAAGATGCAGGCGAAGTTGAAAAGCTTGCCGGCAGCAGGGTTGACATTATCGGCGGCATTAGCGGACCGAACTCCACTTATGGAACCGGAAAGATCACAGCAGGCGATGTTAATTGGCTTGATGTCGATAAAAACGATACGATAGATTCAAGAGACCAGGTGAAAATCGGAAACATTTATCCGAAATGGACAGGTGGTTTCAACGCAAATCTTTCTTACAAAAATTTCTCATTATATACCAGGTTCGAGTTTGCATTGGGACATACCATCTACAATGATTTAGTTGCAAGAACATTAGGAAACTACCAGGGCACTTTCAATTATATTGATTTGCAAAAACAAGCCTGGTCGCCAACCAATACCGACACAGATATTCCCAAAGTGTATTACGCAGACCAGGTTGCTGCGCCACTCGGAAAGAAAAATTACACACGGAGTAATAATGCAAACGCGACCCTGAACAGTAATAATTCCCGGTTTTATGAAAAAGGAGATTACCTCGCTTGCAGGGAAATTACCTTGTCTTACGATTTCTCTAAAGCATTGCTTGCAAAAACACATATACTATCACAGTCAAGGCTATTCGTAAGTCTGGAGAATATGTTTTACATCACTAAGTTCACAGGTCCTACGCCGGAACCACCCGTAAATCCGGGCACATCGACTATCACAGGCGTTTACCAGGGAACATATCCTACACCAAGAACCGTTGTATTAGGAGTACAGGTTTCATTCTAAAAAAAACAAATTCATTCAATTATGAAAAAGAATATTCTATTTATACTTTCAGGGTTTGCATTGATGATCGCCGCTTCATCATGTAGTAAAAAGCTAGACCTTGCGCCGGTAAGCAGCATCAGTGATGCCAACTTCTGGCAAACATCCGATCAGGTAGACGCGTTCGTAGCGGGCATTCACACCGCGTTTAGAAATAATGTAGGTCAGTTTCAATACCTGGGCGAAATGAGATCCGACATTTTCGGAACGGATCCTGGCTCCAGTTCGGCCTTCACCGGCGAAGCTACGCAGGGCGTGGAAAAACTTTGGACCAATAACCTTGATGCCGACAATTCAGGCGTAAGCAATTTTGGCAATTTCTATTTTAATATCAATCAATTGAATTTGCTGATAAAAAAATTAAGCACAACAGATCTCGTTACGCCCGCCAACAAGAACTATTATCTTGGAATTGGGTATGGCATGAGGGCCTTTTATTATTTTCAGATGTTGACCACCTGGGGCAAAGTCATTATTCAAACTGATCCTGTCACAGCTATTGATAGTTTCAACCTTGCAAAAGCTACTTCTGATACCGGCGCGGTAATGGCCCTCATCAAAAGCGATATCGATAACTCAGTGAATAGCTTTGCCAACGACTATACATTCAGGCAACAGAAAGGATATTGGTCTAAACCGGCAACGCTGATGTTGAAAGCAAATGTCTATCTCTGGACGAGCTATCGTGGTGGCGGCAGTGCTGATGCTACGACAGCAAAAAATGCTTTGACAGATATCCAATCAAATGCAGCCGGTCTTTCATTACTTCCTTCATTTGCTAATATTTTCAGCTCTGCAAACAAAGGAAATAGTGAAATCATTTTTGCTTCGCGGAATATTTTAAACGAATCCTCTTTGCCATTTGCAAATACGTTTTTTCCGCAGGCGGGACTATTGGCCAATTTCTATGATTCTGTAAACAACAGAAAATTCAATGTAGCCACTGACAACTGGGGCGGCCTGTTGCGCGCGCCAATCAAGATTGCCACATATAGAAGATTCAGCGACCTCGATACCAGGAAGTTCGTTTCAATCCAGGCAGCTTATTCCAAATCAGGAAGTACCTACCAAATTGCCGGAGCCTTCGCCAATAAATACCAGGGCGAGCAAAGCGCCGGTGCAAGGGTATTTACAAATGATTTCCCGGTTTATCGGTATGCCGATCTGCTTTTATTATTGGCAGAGGCAGAAGTAATACTCGGCGAGGATCCTGCTAATGAAATCAATCTTGTGAGGGCCAGGGCTTATGGAACAAATTATGATCCGTCTGTTGAAGGTTATCCCAACCAGGCAATCGATGCAGATCCAAAAGCAGCCATATTACAGGAGCGGTTTTTCGAATTCATTTTTGAAGGAAAAAGATGGATGGACCTTAGAAGATTTGGCGATAGTTATGTATTTGCTAATACAACAATGCCCACTTACGAAACCTACAGGTTGCTTTGGCCAATTGATCGGAATACGTTAACCAATAACAGCGCATTAAGGCAAAATCCGGGATACCCGATTTTTTAATTCTTCGAAAATAAATACCCTTTGAAGAAACTATTCATTTCGTAGTAATTTCCAATTTTACCTTCTAAAAATAATTTTCAAAATAAATGAAAACATTATCAAATATACATCTGGAGGGCTTGATATCAGCGCCTTTCACGCCTATGCATCCAAATGGCGAAATCAATCCTTCACTGGTACCGGCTTATTATGAAATGCTAAAAGCAAATGGCATCGCCGGCGCATTTATTTGCGGATCAACCGGAGAAGGCGTTTCCATGAGTATTGCAGAAAGAAAAGCTATTGCGAAAGCCTGGGCCGATGCCACCAACCATGACCAGGATTTTAAAGTGATGCTATTTCTCGGTGGAACCAGCATCACTGATTGTAAAGAATTAGCTATTTATGCACAACAGGTAGGCTTATACGCAATTTCTTTTACGGCGCCGTTCTATTTTAAGCCAGCCGATGCGGCCACTCTTGCTGCGTGTTGCAAAGAAATTGCGGATGAAGTGCCTGATATGCCATTTTATTATTACCACATTCCGGTGCTTACCGGTGTCGGTTTTCCTATGATCGACCTGTTGAAAAATGTCGCAGGAAAGATTTCCAATTTCGCGGGTATTAAATACACTCATGAAGATTTTATGGATTTTCTTTCCTGCGTGCATTTTCAGGACGGCCATTATGATATGTTGTGGGGTCGCGATGAGAATATGTTACCTGCATTGGCTGTTGGCTCTAAAGGCGCGGTGGGAAGCACTTTCAATTATGCGGCTCCCCTTTATCATGACATGATAGAGGCTTTTAATAATAACGATCTTCATAAGGCTCAGGCATTACAACAACAATCCATTGATATGATTACGCTACTGGGTAAGTATGGTGGCATCGCTACCGGTAAGGCATACATGAAATTAATTGGATTGGATTGTGGCGGTTTCCGTTTGCCTGTTAAAAATATGAGCAGCGAAAAGTTTGAGTTATTTAAAAAAGACGTGGAGCAATTAAATTTTAGTAGCTTTTGCTCGCGGAAACCTTCCGGAGCTAAAGCGTGACAACCAATTATGATTCAACTAAAAGCTTTACTTATATTTATCATGATGTCATCTACCGCTATTTCCGTAGCGCAGAAAAAGCCGTTGCTACCTATCAAATGGAAGTTAGCCGCCGTATTGCCGGCGGCAAAAGGACAATCAAAATCCCTTGGTTTTGCGGGGGCAATCAATGGAGTAAATAATAATGTTTTAATCGTGGCGGGCGGCTGCAATTTTCCTGATGCCATGCCGTGGGAAGGCGGCAAAAAATTTTATTCGAATGAAATTTTTGTCTTGCAAAAAACAAGGAAGGGATATGCCTGGAACAAAAAGATAACAACGCTGTTGCCAGAGCCAATTGCATATTGCGGAATTACTTCAACCACTAAAGGTATTGTGTATGCAGGCGGAGAAAATGTAAATGGGATTTCAAACAAATGCTTTTTCTTAAACTGGAACTCGCGAAAGAATGTTGTAGAAGTGACGCCCCTGGCTGATTTGCCAATCGCATTAACCAATGTGGCGCTTACGCATATCGACAATGTAGTGTATGCTGCGGGTGGCGATGAAGTAAAAAATTCTTCCAAAAGATTTTTCAGTATTAATTTAAATGATTCAAACGCTCAATGGAAAATACTTCCTGATTTGCCGGTCGCGCTCGCCAATGCAACAGCCATTGCCCAATCAGGCAAAACCGGAAAAGAAATATTTATTATTGGCGGAAGATCTAAAACACCATCAGGCATCAGCGATTTGCACAATACAACTTTTGCTTTTGACTTTGCAAAACAAACGTGGAAAAAATGCGCTGATATCTACGACGGGAAAAATACAACAAACCTCTCCGCGGCAGCCGGAATAGCTTTGGGAAAAAATGAAATCGTAATTACGGGCAGCGATAATGGAAAAGTATTTCACCAGATCGAAACACTTATTTCTGAAATATCAAAGGCAAAAACGCCGGAAGAAAAAGAAAAGCTCACTCAGGAAAAAAATAATCTGAGCATTCATCACAAAGGGTTCGATAAAAGTATTTTATTATACAATACTATCAGTGATGCATGGACGAAAATTGGACAATTGCCTTTCCCTGCGCAGGTGACGACAAACGCAGTGATCTGGGGAAATGCAATCGTAATTTCTAATGGTGAAATAAAACCGGGAGTGAGAACGCCTGATGTGGTGATCGGAACAATTCCATAAAAAACCTCTCATAACCGATTTTGTAGCTTTTTAGGTTTTATAAATAAGCCTGGCCCGGGACAAGGACTTTTTCTATATCTATTTTATGTAAAAAGAAATGAAGGAAAACAAAAATTATAAATGGGTAGTTGTGGGCTTACTATGGGTAGTGGCCCTTCTGAATTATATGGACCGGCAAATGCTTGCTACCATGCGCCCTTCTATGCAATTAGATATTCATGAGTTGCAATCCGCTACCAGCTTTGGTTACCTGATGGGAATTTTTCTTTGGATCTATGGTTTTATGAGTCCTGTATCGGGAATTATCGCCGACAAGATGAACAGAAAGTGGCTGATCGTCGGCAGTTTATTTGTTTGGTCAGGCGTTACTTATGGAATGGGACTGGCAACTACTTTTCATCAGATCTATTGGCTCAGAGCCGTAATGGGAGTAAGCGAGGCTCTTTACATCCCTGCAGGATTATCGCTGATAGCAGACTATCACAGTGACAAATCCCGTTCACTCGCCATCGGCATCCACATGACAGGACTATATTTTGGCCAGGCCCTTGGTGGGTTTGGTGCCACTGTTGCGGCGGCTTATACATGGCATTTTACTTTTCATTCCTTTGGGTTAATCGGTATTGCTTACTCTTTTGTGTTGATCTTTTTTTTAAGAGAAAAAAAAGACGGGGCCCATGCCAATCTATCTGATAAAATGCTTCTCCCGGAAAAAACATCTGTTTGGAAAGGATTGGCGTTACTGTTTTCAAATATTTCCTTTTGGATCATCCTTTTTTATTTTGCAATTCCAAGTCTTCCGGGATGGGCCACCAAAAACTGGCTGCCAACACTTTTCGCGCAAAACCTGGATATACCTATGTCACAGGCCGGCCCGTTGTCCACAATTACTATTGCAGCCTCATCATTTATAGGAGTAATTTTTGGAGGAATTCTATCAGACAGGTGGGTGCAAAAAAATGTTCGGGGAAGAATTTATACCAGCGCTATCGGATTGGCTTTAACGATTCCATCATTGTTGTTGTTGGGATTCGGACATTCTCTTTTTAATGTAATTGGCGCTGCTCTTTGCTTTGGCGTTGGCTATGGAATGTTTGATGCCAACAACATGCCCATCCTTTGCCAGTTTGTTCCACAAAGATTAAGAGCTACTGCATACGGGATCATGAATATGGTTGGTGTGTTCGCTGGCGCATTCATTACCGATTTATTAGGCAGATCTTCAGATGCGGGAAATTTGGGAAGAAGCTTTGCAATGCTGGCGGGAATTGTTTTAGTTGCATTGATTATACAGGTAAGTTTTCTCCGCCCGAAAGTGAATAATTTTGTTGATTAAATGTTTGTTATCATTGAACCGGCCTGGTTTATCCAAATCAAAAATTCAAGATGAAAAAAAGATGGTTCATTTTTATCGTTGCTGTTTTATCTTTCTCATCAGTTGCTTTCACACAAAGCCAAAGAATTAAAGTCGCATGTATTGGTAACTCTGTCACTTATGGCTATGGTTTAAAAGACCCTTCCTCGCAATCATATCCCGTTCAGCTGCAACAAATGTTGGGAGAACAATATGACGTGAAGAATTTTGGCCATAGCGGCGCTACACTCCTACGCAAAGGTCACAATCCTTATTATAAAACAAAGGAATTCAGTGAAGCAATTCACTTAAATCCTGATGTGGCGATTATCCATTTAGGCTTGAATGATACAGATCCGCGCGACTGGAATAATTACAGCAATGATTTTAAAAGCGATTATGCATGGCTGATAGACACGTTAAGAAAATCTAATCCGCAAATAAGGATATATACCTGTTTGATGACACCGATCTTCAACGATCATCCCCGGTTTCGTTCCGGTACACGGGATTGGTATTGGAAAATACAAGATCAAATTCAGGTAGTTGCCAAAGTAAATCATACCGGCCTGGTAGATTTGCACACACCGTTTTATTCCCATCCCAATTTATTTCCGGATGCGTTGCATCCGGATAGAGAAGGCGCAATTATTCTGGCAAGAACCGTCTATGGCGCTATCACAGGTGATTACGGCGGGTTACAAATATCAGGCGTATTTGCAGATGGCATGGTTTTGCAGCGCGAAAAACCTATCCCGTTTTTTGGAACGTCTAATGCAAATGACGAAGTGACTGTAACCTTCAATCATCAGACAAAAAAAGTAAAAGCCAATGCAGATGGGAAATGGAAACTTTTTTTTAATGCAATGAGAGCCGGCGGACCTTATACATTAACAGTGAGCGTGAAAAGCCAAAAGATAGTTTTTAGTAATATTTTAATCGGCGACGTTTGGCTTTGCTCGGGCCAATCAAATATGTTGTTCCGGTTAAATCAATCTTATGAAGCTGCGAAAACAATTTCTTCATCCAACAATAAAAACATTCGCTTTTTTCAATTGAATGCCATTCAGGAAACTGATGACATCGCATGGGATTCAGCCACTTTAGATAAAACAAATAAGCTGGAATATTTTACCGGAAACTGGCAGGAATGTAATCCGGAAACTGCCGCAAAATTTTCTGCAATTGGATACTTCTTCGGTCAGAAAATTCAGCAGGAAGAAAACATTCCCATCGGTTTAATTGAAGTAGCAGCGGGCGGCGCGCCGATTGTATCTTTTATGGACAGGCACACAATGGAATTTGATAATTACTTAGTGAATGAATTATACGATTGGAAAAAATCTGATTTTATTATGCCGTGGGTTCGTGATCGCGCGAAAAAAAATATTGAAAATTCTACAAACCCGCGACAACGCCATCCGTATGAGCCATGTTATAATTTCGAATCAGGTATTTCTAAGTTTGTAAATACACCCATCAATGGAGTAATTTGGTACCAGGGAGAAAGTGATGCCCACAACGTTGATTTATATGCCTATAATTTTAAAGAATTAATTTTAAACTGGAGAAGTTTATGGAAAGAAAATTTACCGTTTTATTTCGTACAGCTTTCCTCGATCGATCGGCCTTCGTGGCCTTATTTCAGGGACATGCAGAGAAAGTTCGCATTAGAAATATCAAATACTTTTATGGCAGTGTCAAGCGATTTGGGGGATTCGTTGAATGTACATCCAACACAAAAACGACCAGTGGGCGAACGTTTGGCGCTGTTGGCTTTAAAAAACACCTATCATAAAAATATTCTTGCTGATGGGCCCACTATAAAGTCAGCTTTCCAAAAATCAAAAGAAATTATTGTTGATTTTAATAATGCAAAAAAATTACAAACAGGCGACGATAAAAAACTAATTGGCTTTGAAGTGATGAATGAAAAAGGCAAAATTATTTTGCCGAAGGCGGAAATAAAAAACAATAAAGTGATCTTGTATTTGGCGAAAGATGAAAAGATAATCAAAGTCCTGTATGCGTATCAGCCTTTTACCAGGGCAAACCTGGTGAATGAAGCGGGATTGCCCGCAAGTACTTTTAGTTATGATTTGAAATAAGTACACACGGTATAAGGCGGCCACATAGTCGGCCGGATCTGCAAGGTCCTACAAAATTGAAATAAGTCAAAATGTAGAAAAAGCATTTTTTTGAATAATATAATAGTGTAATTATGAACCTGGATAAAACTTATTTGAAAACACAATCTGATTTTTATAAAAATCAATTGCTTAATGATACCATTCCATTTTGGTTTCCAAAAAGCATTGATGAGAAATTTGGCGGATTCCTGCTGATGCGCGAAAGGGACGGCAGTTTGCTGGACGATGACAAGGCTGTGTGGATTCAGGGACGCGCCACATGGCTGCTGGCCACGTTATATAACACTGTCGAACAAAAACAAATGTGGCTGGATGGCGCAAAAAAAGGAGTAGACTTTTTATTAGATCATTGTTTTGATTCGGATGGACAAATGTTTTTTCATGTAACGCGTGAAGGAAAACCGATCCGCAAAAGAAGATATTTTTTTTCCGAAACCTTTGCTGTGATTGCATTAGCAGCTTATGCTAAAGCAGCGAATGACCAAACGATCGCAGAAAAAGCGCGCGAAATATTCGGAAAATGTATTGCATATTCAAACGGCGAAATCAAATTAGAGCCCAAATTTGCTGATACCCGCCCGTCAAAAGGGATTGGCGTTCCGATGATCATGATGAACACCGCGCAACAGCTTCGCGAAACGATCGGTGATCCGCGTTGCGATGAATGGATTGAAAAATGGATCAATGAAATAGAAACATTTTTTGTAAAAGATGATATCAAATGCGTAATGGAGCAGGTAGCGCCTGATGGAAGCATTATTGATCATGTTGACGGCAGAACGTTGAATCCTGGCCACGCCATTGAAGGTGCATGGTTTATTTTGCACGAGGCAAAGTACCGAAACAACGATCCTAAGTTAATAGCGCTTGGCTGTAAAATGCTGGATTACATGTGGGAACGCGGATGGGACAAAGATTACGGAGGAATATTATATTTCAGGGATGTTTATCATAAGCCTGTTCAGGAATATTGGGCCGATATGAAATTTTGGTGGCCGCAAAATGAAGCGATCATCGCTACCCTATTGGCTTATACAATTACAGGTGATGAAAAATACAAGCAAATGCATCGGCAGATTCACGATTATGCCTATACGAAGTTTCATGACAAAGAATATGGAGAATGGTTGGGATATTTGCATCGTGACGGAACCGTAGCTCAAACAGCGAAAGGGAATTTGTTCAAAGGGCCTTTTCATTTACCACGGCAGGAATGGTATTGCTGGCAATTACTAAATTCAGAATTGGAAAATGAAAATGAAATAGCGTAAATAATCCGGAATGTTTTCCTGTCGGCTCATTTCATGCAAATCGTTTACAAAAAAGCAGTGAACGAATTTTACAATTTACTAACGATGAACAAAGAATCCGGTTCATCTATAAAACTTTAATTATGAAAAAAAATGTTAGCCTCATAAGCCTTTTTATAGCTTTTCTTATTTTTTCAACAAAAACATTTAGCCAATCGAAAGCAGAAGCCGTTTTCATTTCGGGAGCTGATGGGTATAAATCTTTTCGAATTCCCGCTATTGTGAAAGCTAAGAATGGTGATGTACTTGCCTTCTGCGAAGGAAGAGTGAATGGCAGCGGTGATTTCGGCAATATCAAAATTGTTTTAAAAAGAAGCAGTGATAACGGAAAGACATGGAGCCACTTGCAGGTAGTTGCCAGCAATGACAGCTTACAGGCTGGCAATCCCGCACCGGTTGTGGATTTGACTGATCCAAAGTATCCGCAGGGGAGGATTTTTTTATTTTATAATACCGGAAACGGGCATGAAATGGAAATGCGAAAAGGTATCGGCCATCGGGATGTGCTTTATAAAACAAGCACTGACAATGGAAAAACATGGAGCGCGCCTACGGACATTACACTCCAGGCCAACAGGATCTATCAGCCGCAGATAAATCCCCTTTGGAATTTTAAAGAAGACTGGCGCACGTATGCTAACACGCCAGGCCATGCATTGCAATTTCATGAAGGAAAATATAAAGGAAGAATTTATGTCGCGGCTAATCATTCATCGGGCGACCCAAAGCCTGAACTAAGAGATTACCAGGCACATGGATTTTACACAGATGATCATGGAGCAACTTTTCATCTAAGTCAAACAGTAGCATTTGAAGGTTCCAATGAAAGCACAGCGGCGCAATTGACTAATAATTCATTGATGATGAACAGCCGCAACCAGGTAGGAAAATATCGTGTCGTCTCTTTGAGTAAAGATGGAGGCGCCACATGGGATACAACCTTTGTAGATCATAATTTACCCGATCCTATTTGCGAGGGAAGCCTATTAAATATCGGCACAAAAAAGGGGAAATCTATTTTGGCGTTTTGTAACAATGTATCTCAGCAACACCGCGACAGCCTTACGTTACAGATCAGCTATGATGAAGGCAGAACATGGAAAAAGCGCTTTTTAATTGATCCGAAAAAAACCGCTTATTCAGATATTTTAAAGCTTTCCGAAAATAAAATTGGGATTTTATACGAAGCAGATGACTATAAAGAAATCAGGTTTACAGTTGTGAAGTGGCAATAAATTTTGCTTCCTGAATAGGTTTGCAGCGCACTGCATTAATTACTTTTGGCTAAACATTCGTTCTTTACATTTTTTACTTAATGAAAAAATTCTTTTTAATTCTATTGTTGTCTGCAGCAGCCTTCGCCAATGCACAGAAAAAAAATTACGCCATCATCAAGCCCACTGATTCGCAAGAAGAAATCATCAGCAAGGCGGCTAATGTAGTGCCATCTCCACGTCAGCTCCGCTGGCAAAAGCTGGAACTCACGGCCTTCTTTCATTTTGGTGTAAACACTTTTACCAATCATGAATGGGGCGATGGTAAAGAAGATCCAAAAATCTTCAATCCTGCAAAATTAGACGCGCGGCAATGGGTGAAAGTAGCTAAGGACGCAGGCTTTAAGCAAGTGATCCTTACCGCCAAGCATCACGATGGATTTTGTTTGTGGCCAACGAAAACCACAACACATTCAGTAAAAAGCAGTCCCTGGAAAAATGGCAAAGGCGATGTAGTGAAAGAAGTTGCTGATGCCTGCAAAAGCCAAAATGTAGGTTTTGGTATTTACTTATCACCATGGGATCGAAATTCTCCCCTCTATGGATCAGAAGAATACAATGATTTTTTTGTGAAGCAACTTACTGAGTTATTGACTAATTATGGACGGATAGACGAAGTTTGGTTTGACGGCGCCAACGGTGAAGGACCCAACGGAAAAAAACAAGTTTATGATTTTGATCGCTGGTACAAGCTCATCAGAAAATTACAGCCTTCAGCAACCATTGCGATCATGGGTCCGGATGTTCGTTGGGTAGGCACTGAGAGCGGCTATGGACGTGAAACGGAATGGAGCGTGGTGCCTGCCAATAATATGGACCCCGCAGCAATCGAATCCAATTCGCAGCAGGGCGACGCGTTCAAACCGGAAGGTGACATGCGTGGAGACGACCTGGGAAGTCGCGATAAAATCATGAATGCGAAAGCACTGGTATGGTACCCGGCGGAAACTGACGTATCGATAAGGCCGGGATGGTTTTATCATCCGGAAGAAAATGATAAAGTAAAATCACCTGAAAAATTACTGGACATTTATTTTCATTCTGTAGGACGAAATAGCGTTTTACTCGTAAATCTGCCGCCCGATAAAGAAGGATTGATCAATGAAGCCGACATAAAAAATCTGAAAGAATGGACAAGATTGCGTGATAATATTTTCAAAAATAATTTTGCAAAAGGCGCATCTGTTGTTTCTGCAAACGGCATCAATGCCAAAACAATTCTGGACAATAACTATACTAGCTTTTGGACTACAAAGCGCAAGGATACCGCAGCCACCATAGAAATCAAATTAAAAAACAAGGCCACGTTCAATGTGCTCATGCTCCAGGAGAATATTGCCATAGGGCAACGAATTGAGAAATTTGACCTGGAATATTGGAACGGCACTTCCTGGAAAAAAGCAGCCGAAGGCACAACTGTCGGATATAAAAGACTGCTCCAGTTTGATCCGGTTACCACGGATAAAATAAGATTGAACATTATTTCATCACGATTGAATCCTACGATTGCTGAACTAGGATTATACATGGAGAAATACAGAAAGAATTAAAAGAGTGAGCGATAGCAGGTATTGCAGCTGATTAAAATTTGACGCAATCGTTTGCTTAAAATTGCTCGGCAAATAAAATCTACATTTGTTGACTGCGTTAATATTTGGTGCTTTTGAGAAGAATTTTATGACTAAGAAGACGAACGCACAGAATTCCATCTTTCATAATAAAGGTTTATCAGATAATTGTTTAAGTTACTTTTTCGATTATAAATTATCAAAACACAAAGTGTTATATGTTGACGTCTTCGGATGATCTATTGCTGAATGAAATGGCCAACGATAACAGGGACGCCTTTACTGCACTTTACCGTCGCTATTGGGAAGAATTATTTATAACCGCAGTTAAGGCTTTGCGTAGTAAAGAAGAAGCTGCCGATGTATTGCAGGACGTTTTCCTTTCTTTTTGGAGACGCCGGTATGAATTAAATATTCAAGGTTCGGTTGCCGCCTATCTCCACACGAGCATCCGTTATAAATGCATTCATTATATCGAAAAAAATATTACCCGCAGGGATTATCTTGTTCAACTTGCCGACGTAGAGGTCTCCAGTTCCTCCACAAGTGCGGAGATTGATTTGCAATTAAAAGAGATCCAACAAACGGTTAGTAAGACCGTTGCTAAAATGTCTCCTAAAATGCAGGAAGTTTACAAGTTAAGCCGCCAGGAACATTTAACTTACCGCGAGATTGCAGAGCGTATGGGTACCTCTTCAGAAACCGTAAAAAAGCATATTCAGGGCGCACTACGTCTTATCAGAACAAACCTCACTTCCCACTCTTTCTCCTTGTTTTTGACCGCATGTTTTTGGCCTTACTAAAAAAAATTAATTTCTTATACCCCCCTGCACCCGTTCGTCGGACTGTATAACTGAAACAGTTATTTTCTCATGAATATTAGCCAGGTTAAAGAACTATTGCAAAGGTACCAGCAAGGAAGCTGCACAGCTTCCGAAATTGAATTGGTCGGGAGCTGGTATCAACAATTGATTAAAACCGGCGAATGGCAATGGAATGATGGCGAAAAAGAGTTGATGCAGCATATTCTTGAGGCCCGGATCATGAAACAAATAAATGATTCATCCAAAAAAGAGACGGCTTCTGTTTTTGTATTACCCCGTTTCCGATGGTGGGCTGCAGCTTCCGTTATTGCTTTGTTGGGAACGCTAAGTTATTTTATGATTTTCACCGGCGCGAGAAAATCTGCACCGATTGCAAAAGTATTACCCAATGACATAAAAGCGCCGCAGGCAAATAGGGCGATGATCACTCTTGCAAATGGGCAAAAGCTATATTTAGACAGCGCATGTAATGGCGGACTAGCGGTACAGGGCAATGTACATTTGATGAAACTTGCCGGTGGCCAAATCAGCTACCAACAGGGACCCGGAACGGATAATGGAAAAGCGGCATACAACACGCTTTCAAATCCTAAAGGAAGCAAGGTGATCAATATGTCGCTGGTTGACGGCAGCAAAGTGTGGCTCAATGCAGGCTCATCTCTGACCTACCCTGTTTCATTTGTCGGTAACGAACGAAAAGTTTCTGTTACGGGAGAAGCTTATTTCGAAGTAGCGCCTAATGCTTCCATGCCTTTTATTGTTTCTCATGGCGCCATGAATGCCCGCGTGCTTGGAACGCATTTTAACGTAAATGCTTTTGAGGATGACGGCGCAGACATTCAGGTAACACTGCTGGAAGGTTCGATAAAAATAAATAATGGAAAAGCAACGCGTTTATTAAAGCCAGGGCAACAGGCATTGGTGAGTAACGAAGTGAAAATAAAGAATGATGTGGATTTGGACCGGGTGATGGCGTGGAAAAACGGTTATTTCCATTTTGACAATGCCAGTCTTCAACATGTATTAAATGAAATATCACGTTGGTATGATGTGGATGTTGTTTATGAGGGTGTCAACCGTCCCAGGGCATTTGTTGGTGAAATTCAGCGGGATCTTGCCTTATCAGAAGTACTCAAAATATTTGAAAAAAATAAAATGCATTTTAGGATAGAAGGAAAGAACCTTATCGTTATAGCTGATTAAATTCACTTTGAAGTATTATGATCAAAAAAAATAAAACAAGTCCTTACAGATGGGTGAAATGAAAACAGGAAAGTGTTCGAGCACTCTCCTGCCAGTAGCCTTAGTCATCTAATATTTAGAAATCCTGAACAGATTACTTAATGATTATTATTAACTAAAACCAAAACAAAGTTATGTTTTTTAAGTCCAATTATTCCCGATGGGGAATTATCAAAAAAATGCTGCTGGTTATGAAAATTACAACCATTCTTGTGCTTTCTGCCTTCCTGACTGCGAGTGCTGGCGGATCTGCACAAACGGTCACCTTCTCACAAAAAAATGTAAAGCTGGAAAAGGTTTTCAAGGAAATCAGAAAACAAACGGGATACGTATTCTTTTATGATGCCGAAGTATTGCGGGGATCGGAGTCTATCAACATTGATGTAAAGAATAAGTCTGTAGAAGACGCTTTAAAATCGAGCCTGGAAGGGCAACCTCTTGATTTTTCTATTGAACGGAAGACTGTAACGATTTTTAAGAAGGCAGGGTATTCTTTATATAAAAGATTGGCTAATATTGCGAACTCTACTACGACTATTCTTCCTCCTCTTCCAATTGCTATTATTACCGGAACAGTGAAAGATGAAAAAGGGAATCCTCTTGCTGGGGTATCGGTAACACTAAAAGGAACACAGAAAGGTGCTATTTCCAATGCAGAAGGTGGTTTTACGATTGATGCCAATACCGGAGAGATACTCGAGTTTTCAATTGTTGGTTATCGAAAAAGAAGTGTTACAGTTGGACGAAATAATAATTTTTCTGTGGTAATGGAAATTGAAACAGCAGTAGGAGATGAGGTAGTAGTAGTGGGATATGGAACGCAGAAAAAAATTAATGTAACAGGTGCGATTGACCAGATTTCAGGAAAGAAACTGGCGGAACGTCCAATTGCAAACTTGTTTCAGGGCTTGCAGGGATTAAGCCCTGGTCTAAATATTACTTACCCTGGCGGTAAGCCTGGGGCTACTCCTAGTATTAATATACGCGGTATTACCACGCTTACCGGAAATGGCGCTTCTCCTCTTGTAATTATTGACGGTATTACATCCACTACCGATGATATACTTCGTTTAAACCCGCAGGATATTGGATCTTTATCTGTTCTTCGGGATGCCGCTTCTGCTGCGATTTATGGTGCAAGAGCCGCATTTGGAGTAATTCTGATCACTACTAAACAAGGCGCCATCGGTGGCAAGCAAAGAATAAGCTATAATAACTATTTTGCATTGTCACGCCGCACTGTATTACCTAAACTGGTAACTGATCCTTATATTTATTCAAGGGTTTTGGAAACTTCTACTGATAATACACCCTGGGATTATGTGAATTATTCAGACTACACTTATCAATGGGCTAAAGAAAGGTCGGAGAATCCTTCTGTTGAGGATATTCGTACTGATCCCAATGATCCAACCAAATGGATTTATATGGGAAGTAATGATTGGAATGATTATTTTTTCAACAAGTCAAACGCTTCCCAAAACCACAGTATTTCTTTTAGTGGCGGTTCTGAAATCGGAAAGGATAACCCGTTATCCTATCTTCTCTCCGCCGACTGGACAAAGGAAAACGGCTTGAATAAACTGGCAAAAGATGACTGGAATCGTTATGGATTGAGAGCCAAAATAAACTTTACACCATTAAAATGGTTAAAAATAGAGAATAATCTGAATATCTATCAGACCCAAACAGATGAGCCGACTTATTCTATCACAGATCTGTATTATTTACAACCAACGCAGGTAGCAAAAAATCCGGATGATTCCTGGGCAAATACTTCGGCTGGAAGATTAGGCGCTCAATTGACAACCGGGGGCCGGGATGTAGCAACTAGATTTGGTTTTCAAAATATTAGCAGGGGCGTTGCGAGCTTTCTGAATAACGATTTGCAGATTACGGGCAGCGCCAGCTTTAAGCGTGAAATATGGAAATACAATACTGATTATAGGAAATACGAAATTGGTTATGGGCCTGGAGATATAAGAGAGGAAGGCGGAACTGGGTCTGTTTCTATAAGAAACGGGATTGTTAAACATGATGTATATGATCTGTATGCCAACTATTCTAAAAAAATAGGTGATGATCATAGCTTTAAATTGCTTGCCGGATATAACCAGGAGGAATATATTTGGTCGTACGAACAGGTGTCAAGAGATCGTCTTATTTCTTCTTCCTTGCCCTATATTGGATTAACTACTGGTGAAATACCAACTGTAGGATCTGATTATACTACTTATGCCCTACGCAGCGGTTTTGGACGATTGAATTACACATTTAAAAACCGCTATATTATTGAAGGAAATGGCCGTTATGACGGATCATCCCGTTTCCCACAAAAACGTAGATTGGGATTCTTCCCTTCCGTTTCCGGAGCGTGGATCGCCAGCGAAGAATCATTTTTCAAAAACATCTCTGATCAACTTTCATCGCTTAAATTCCGTGTTTCCTATGGAGATCTTGGTAACCAGAGCGTAAGTGATTTTGGTTATATACAAACTTTGCCTACCGGAAGGTCTTCTTATCTTGTGAACAATGCATTTCCCTCCATTATAACGGGAGCTCCCAACCTTTCGGTGGACCCTGATACCTATACTTGGGAGAGGGTAACAACATTTAATTTTGGTACAGATGTCGGGTTGTTTAACAATAAAATTCAGGGAACATTTGATTATTTCATTCGTAATACTATAGGTATGCTTGGGCCGGTTGCCGAATTACCTGGTGTATTGGGAACTGCATCTCCCATCCAGAATGTGGCGGATCTAAGCACCAGAGGTTGGGAATTGTCACTGGGTTACCGGGATAATTTTTCGCTGGCATCCAGACCTCTCTCTTTTGGTGCTAAATTCTTTGTCTCGGATTCGCGTACCAAAATCACTAAATACAAAAATGATCAGTTGCTATTATCGGACTATAGAGTTGGTATGGACGTGGGAGAAATATGGGGACTGGTGAACGATGGTTATTTTGCAGACAAAGATGATATTAAAACCCTGGATGAATCGGCTATCATACCCTGGGGTGCATTGGATATTGTACCCGGATGGCCTAAATATGCTGATCTGGATAAAGATGGGAAAATAGAAAAAGGCAATACGCAAACTGATCCGAAAGATCTGAAGGTTATTGGAAACAAAAATCCAAGATACCGGTTTGGTATCAATCTGGATTTTAATTGGAGTAATTTTGATCTCTCCGCCTTTTTTCAAGGTGTACTCAAACAGGATTTCTATCCAAAACATTATTTATTCTGGGGACCATTTCAACAGCCCTATGCTGGTATTTATGAATGGAATCTTGATTATTATCGTGGTGTTTCTGAAACAGGAGCAGACAGGGATAGACATTCTGCCTCTTATATCGCAGCAGGACTTGCAGATGCGAATACTAATTCTTATTTCCCGATTTTACAATCGTGGCTGGCAGATGCAAATTATAATGGAGGGTTGGATATACCCCAAACAAAATATTTATTGAATGCGGCCTACCTGAGGGTCAAAAATGTTACGCTGGGTTATACTTTGCCATCAAAATTGACAAATCGTTATAAAATAAACCGTTTTAGGATTTTTATTACCGGGGAAAATCTATATGAATTTTCTGCTATTAAAAAATACATAGATCCCGAAGCAGTTGCTGATGGATACGGATGGGCATACCCTTACCAAAGAAAATACGCAGTTGGTATCAACCTAGATTTTTAATTACACCACCTATAAGGCTTTTTGAAGATAACCAGAATCCAAAAAAATTGAAACATGAAAAAAATTAGTAACCTTTATATAATAATTACAACTTTAGTCTTACTTATAGGCAGTTCCTGTAAGAAAGATTTTATGGATCGGTATCCACAAACATCAGTTCCCCCAGATCTTTTTTTTAATTCGGAAGAAGACCTTGCTTCTTATGTTACCGGACTTTTATCCGTACCTGGAATTGAAAGATACCGATCAGACCAGGATACAGACGACAAGGCCACTACTGCTGCGGTGGAAATTAAATCTATTATGACCGGGAGCCCAAGCTCCCAAAATATTACCGGGGGCTGGAATTGGGGAAGGCTCAGGAACATTAATTATTTTTTAGAAAATTATGAAAAAGCAAAGGTTTCTCAGGAGGTAAAAATGCATTATGCAGGTTTGGCCAGGTATTACCGTGCTTTATTTTATTTTGGCATGGTGAAGCGGTATTCTGATGTACCCTGGTATTCTAAAACGCTTAATCCAGGCGACACGGCCAGCTTATATAAAGCCCGTGATCCGCGAGCAATAGTGATGGACAGCGTTATGGCAGACCTGGCATTTGCCTCATCAAATGTGAGGAAATCTGTTCCTGTAGGTACTCCTGGTTTATGGGTTATGAAACTAATGTATTCCCGGGTAGCGTTGTATGAAGGTACTTATAGGAAATATCATTCCGAATTGAACCTTCAGACTACTGCGGATGCATTTTTGCAGATAGCTCAAAAAGAAGCTGGTGACATTATTGCTTCCGGTAAATTTGAAATCAATTCTGATTATGCCGCCTTATTTAACAGTTCCAGCCTTACTGGCAACAAAGAAGTGTTGCTTGCAAATATTTATGATTTGGATCTAAAGAAAGCAAGTAATAATAATGATCTTTTGGATTATGAAATGTCTCCTTCGCGCGGCCTGGTTCAAACTTACCTAATGAGAGATGGCAGCAGGTTTACGGATCAACCAGGCTATCAAACAGCCGGATTTGTAGAGGAGTTTAAAAATCGGGATCTGCGCCTTTCGGCAGCTTTATTTTATCCTGGTTTCACTTTTGCAAGCAATGCTTCCAATCCATTGCCGTATATCCAGCGCCTGAATAAAAACTTTACCGGTTATCATCAGTTAAAAGGATATATCAACAGTACGGATCAAAAGGTGCTGGGAGGTGTGGATTTTCCTGCCTACCGCTATGCTGAAGTGTTGCTGATTTATGCTGAAGCATCGGCAGAGTTGGAAACCCTTACACAGACCCAACTGGATGAGTCTGTAAATCTTTTAAGGGGTAGAGCTGGTTTACCGGCGCTTAATCTCGCAAAAGCCAATAGTGATGCCGATCCGGTACTGGCTGCTAAATACCCATCGGTGAGCGGATCCAATAAAGGTGTGATTCTTGAAATTCGCCGGGAGAAAAGGGTAGAATTTGCTATGGAAGGTTACCGCTTCGATGATCTGATGAGATGGGGGGCCGGTAAAGAGCTAGAAAAAATTCCAGAAGGTATGTATTTTCCGGGATTAGGAAAATATGATCTTACTGGTGATGGTATCGAAGACATTATTTTAATTGATAAAGACGCTTCCATTCCCGGAGCTGACCAACGGGAAAAAAATTCTCTGGGGATTCCTTTGGTATATTATAAAGCAGGAAGCTTTGGTGAAAATGTGACGGTTTATCTTAAAAATGGTAAAAACGGAGGAACGATTGTAACGGAAACAACTCCAAGAACATTTGTAGCGCCTAAATATTATTACAGGCCTATTCCTTTTAACCAGGTTACCTTGAATCCTGCATTGAAGCAGATTTTTGGCTGGAATTAATTTTCAAGTTTTATTCATTTAATGATTTGCGGGGCGCGTTTTGTACTGCGCCTTGCAAATCATTTACATCCAAATAAGATAAATGAAAAGAAGATCATTATTAAAGCATGCCGCGTGGCTTACTGCCGCTCCCCTGCTTTCAGGTAAAGCTGCTGCAGCCGTTTCGGGTATAAATAAAAGTAAACCCGTACTTACAGTTGCTCACATTACCGATGTACACATCCGCCCTGAAGAAGGCATTCCTGCGCGCTTTAAAAAATGCCTTGATGATGTGAAAAAACATAAAATAGATTTTATTCTGAACGGCGGGGATTCCATTCATGCCGCGGATTACAATGATATAAAACGGGAACGGGTAACAGAGCAATGGGCTGCCTGGGATGATTGTATACAGCAATTGCAGCCCTTCAAAATTTTTAGTTGTATTGGCAACCACGATCCCTGGTGGGCGGCGCCATCCAAAGAAGACAGTATGTATGGAAAGGACTATGTGGTAAAACGCCTGAAAATTCCCAACCGCTATTATAGCTTTACCAACAATGGATGGCATTTTATTGTACTCGATGGAAATAACAAAAATATTTCCCTTGATGACGAACAGTATAACTGGCTGGTAAATGATCTTGAAAAATTACCGGCAAATACTCCCGTTTTACTGATGTCGCATTTTCCTGTTTTTGGAGCCACCCCCATATTGGTGAATGGCAATCATTCTGATAACAAAAAATTAAAAGACCTTTTTTATAAGCACAAGGACAAAGTAAGGATCATGCTGAGCGGGCACAACCATTTGTATGATAAAACCTGTTACAATAACGTTTGGTATTGTTGCAATGGCGCAATGAGCGGATTTTGGTGGGGTAAAGGTGACAACGAATCCGCCGGACCGGGTTATTATTTAGAAACGCCGCCGGGTTTTGCTATTTTGAAATTATACGCAGACGGTTCGGTGGAGAATGAATATTTTCCGCACAACCATTAGGAAAAATATTATTATCGCTTACGGGCAACTGGCTCCAGGAAGTTTGTTGCATAATCATTATTAAGGGTAATTCTCCCCATAGCTATGGGGAGCCATTAAAAAACATAAAAAATAACATGAAAAATCTGTTTGCATTCATTTTAATATTGTCTATATCCTCTTCAGCATTTGCCCAAAACAATAGAAAAGCAATCTTCGTTATTGTGGATGGCATATCAGCTGATGTGATTGAAAAACTGAACACCCCTTCACTGGATCTGATAGCCAAAGAAGGCGGCTATACAAGAGCGCATGTCGGTGGTGAAAAAGGTGGCTATTCTGAAACGCCAACCATCTCAGCGGTGGGATACAACAGCCTGCTTACAGGAACCTGGGTGAATAAGCACAATGTTTGGGGAAATGAAATTAAGAATCCCAATTATAACTATTGGACCATCTTCCGCTTTTTTAAAGAACAATACCCTGCTAAGAAAACCGCGATTTTTTCCAGTTGGCAAGACAACCGCACCAGGCTTGTTGGAGAAAATTTACCGGCTACCGGAAATATAAAACTGGATTATCACTTTGACGGGCTGGAACTGGATACAGTCAATTATCCGCATGATAAAGAAAGCAATTATATGCACCGTATAGATGAAGCGGTAGTAACTAATGCTGTTGATTATATTAAAGAAGAAGCGCCCGATTTGTCGTGGGTTTACCTTGAATATACGGATGACATGGGGCATAAGCATGGCGACAGTAAACAATTTCATGATGCTATTGAAATGATGGACAACCAGGTAGGGCGGTTATGGCAGGCAATTCAATACCGCAAGAAAAATTTTAAAGAAGACTGGGTGATTTACATCACAACAGATCATGGCCGTGATCCCAAAACAGGCAGTGGTCATGGCGGCCAGTCCGACAGGGAAAGAAGTACCTGGATCGTGACCAATGCCAAAGGGTTGAACAGCTATTTTAAAAAAGGAAACCCCGGTATTGTTGACATCATGCCTTCCTTAGCCAACTTTATAAATGTAACCATTCCACGTGAACAATTGATGGAAATAGACGGCATTTCTTTAACCGGGAAACTATCTGCAACCTCGCCTAAGGCTGTCTATGAAAATGGCAAATTGCGTATTAACTGGCAATGCGCTTGAGAAAAAAGGTAATGCCAAAATTTGGCTAAGTAACACCAATAATTTTAAAACTGGGGGAAAAGATACTTATACTTTAGTGGCAACTGTTCCGCTTTCAAAACAGGAAGCGATCATAAATGTCAATAAAGCATCTTTTTATAAAATCGTTATTGAAACACCGGGAAATTTCCTGAACCGCTGGATAATATTGGAAGATAAATAAGTTGGTGCGGCAAATACTGCTATTTCCAATCTTTTATAAACACATTTATGTCACGATACAGATTGAAAATTCATTTTATCATTATAACTCTTTTGGTAAATTATTTGGCCTTCAGCCAGGAGCCTACGTTTTATATGGACTTTGACAATTATAGTTTTGAAGAAGTAATTACTCCAAAAAATGAGGCGAAGTATTCTGTGGATCTACTACAATCTCAATTTGCGAAAGGATTAAAAGGAAAATCTTTAGATTTATCTGCGAACGCTAGCTTAAGAAGACCAGTTAAAATAAGCAAAGAAAAACTTCCTGGTATTGATGAAAAATCCTCTTTTTCTGTACAGATTTGGATGAAAACCCTACCTAATGCAAAAATGGGCACTCCTATCATTGGAAATAAAAAAGCCAACGATCTGTCAACCTCAGGTTGGCAAATCTATACGCAACAAAATGGTGCCTGGTCATTAATTTTAAATGATGGAAAGAGTAGGTATGATTATATACCAACCGCTGAACGACAAAAAATAAACGATGGGAAGTGGCATCAAATAGTGTTATGTATTGATCGTGTCAATCAAGAAGTTTGGATGTATTTGGATGGCAAAAATGTTGCAATTTATAATACTCCAGGGTTAAAAGGTTTAGAGTCGGAGTTTTTTACTGTAATCGGCGGTTCGGATGAGGAATGGGAATGGGGTTACAATGGGCAATGGAATGCTTTTAATGGTTTTATAGATGAGGTCAAGGTTTGGGATAAGGCCATAAATACACAATTAGTAGAAAACCTTTATACCGAATTCTACCCTAAATCAAATCAGGTTGATCAATCCTATGAACCGCAACAATTAAAGGTGTTAGCATGGAACATTTGGCATGGAGGACATCGTTATGGTAAGGAAGTAGGGTTAGAACGTATAATTGAAATCATAAAAGCTACAAATGCAGATGTTATTGGACTCATTGAGACTTATGGTTCAGGTGCGATCATAGCTGATTCATTAGGATATTATTATTATTTAATTAGTTCTAACTTATCCATAATGAGCCGCTATCCAATTACCCAAACAATCAGAGCGTTTAATTCTTTTAATTTTGGCGGTGTAAATCTACAGATAAGCCCTGGTAAAAACTTAATCTTTTTTGATACCTGGCTGGATTATAAGCCTGATTATTTGGGCAATGTCGCAAAAAAAGATATTAGTCCTAAAGATTTAATAGCAGATGAAAAAACTACTCGTCATGCTGAAATCAAAGAAATTTTAAAAGAAATAGCTCCCTATCTCAAACGTACAGCAAATTTACCAGTAATTTTGGTCGGAGGATTTTAATGTTGGTTCACATCTGGACTGGACCATTGAAACAAACAGTATTCATTACAATAAAGTAGTAGAATGGCCGGTAAGTAAAGAAATGCAGAAAGCTGGTTTTATAGATAGTTATAGAGAGCTTCATATAAACCCCTTAACCGATCCAGGACTAACATGGACTCCAACTGCGGCCACCTCCTCTGATAAATATGGACTTAGAGACAGGATAGATTACATTTATTATAAAGGTGCAGGATTGTGCCCTATTGAGTCGAAAGTAATTGATTATCATCCCATCATGTTCCCGTCCGACCACGCTGCAGTTCAGACTATTTTTCAATTAAAATAACCGAATTAGTACTGGTAAAACTTTTCAAATACAAAACAGTTATGAAACTATCATAATTTTTCCTTTTCAAAAACAGGAAGCAATCATAAAATGTAAATAAAGCACCTTTTTATAAAATCGTTATTGAAGCACCGGATAATTTCCTGAAACGTTGGATAATAATTGAAAATAAATAAATTCATCTGATATAATAATTTTTATCAAAGAATGAGAAAATATATTTTTTTGCCTGGCTGTAAATCTTTGTGGTTCTGTGTCTGCATCGCACACTTGACGAGCAAAGATGCTATTTGCATTCATTCCATCAAACCTGTTTGGTTGGAAATAAAGCTCATAAGGAAAAAATAAAAATTCCACACAGATTTTTCTGGAGTGGGGATAATAAATAACTGGTTAAAAATTTAGTATGATAAATAAAATTAAAAAAAATAAATTAATGAAACGTTCTCCTTATATCATTGCCCTCACATTGCTCATTGGGATAAGTTCCTGTAAAGTACAACAACAGATCTCAACCTCTCGGAACACAAACGCAACACTTGTGACGCAAGGACCTTTATGGGGAGCAGTATGGCAGCAGAAAGCATCTGAATATAAAGCGCTTTGCTACCAGGCATATAATTTTGCAAAGTTTCGCCTGGATTTTTTGCTGCTGGAGCCGCATACCAAACCTCTGGCAATAGTAACCGATATTGATGAAACGATTTTGGACAACAGTCCTTACCAGGTACACATCGCACAGAAAAATGAAGAATATGCAGATGCGACCTGGATTGAATGGACTGAAAAGGTGGATTGTGATACCGTACCTGGAGCACTGAATTTTTTCCGTTATGCCAAAAGCAAGGGGGTGGAAGTGTTTTATATTACCAACCGACTGGAAGTAGAGCGTGCAGTAACCCTGAAAGATATTCAACGCTGGAATTTTCCTGATGCCAAAGACAATCATCTTTACATGAAAACAACCACATCAGGAAAGGAAGCACGCAGGCAGGAAGTTGCGAAAACCCATGAAATTATTATGTTGTTTGGAGATAATCTTAGCGACTTCAGTCCCGTTTTTGATAAACAATCAACAGATAAACGAAATGCACTAACGCAAAGCAACGCAGATCTTTTCGGATCAAAATTTATTGTGCTTCCAAATGCCATGTACGGCGATTGGGAGGGAATGCTGTATAATTACAAATACAATTTGCCCCCAAAACAAAAGGACAGTATCATAATTAGCGAATTGAAGAGGTATTAAACTCAAACCCTTCAAATCTTTCATACATATTAGTAAAAAGATTTGTAAGGACGTTTGATTTTTATTCATCCTTTTACTTTCTTGTATTGGATACAGAAAAACCTTTGTTGATTCATTGGTGGAATGGATATTCTGCATGTCTGGACTTAACGAATCCCGGTGCGAAACAATGGCTGACGAACAAGCTACATTTCCTTCAAAAGGAATATGGCCTTGATGGATTCAAATTAGATGTCGGCGACTCTTATTTCTACGATAACAAAAACCTGATTTCTTACAAGAAGGTTTCCCCGAATGACCAATCCGAAGAGTGGGCCAAAATTGGCCTTGAGTTTCCACTGAATGAGTACCGCGCTATGTGGAAGATGGGCGGCGAGCCGCTGGTACAGCGACTTGCAGATAAATCGCACACGTGGGAAGACGAAGAAATAATCTGGCAAAAAACCTGAGGAGAATTCATCTAACTAAAACAGCTAAAAAGTAGATTTTTGAGTTTTTAATGATTCAGGACCTAGCGGGTTTATATTAAATATTTTAAAACCACCCTTTAGAAATTATTTTCCAATTTAAAAATAATGCCTCTGTGACTATTTGGATTTCATTATCTCCGTTTTCAAAGATTAAAAAGCTTTTCTAAAAAACTGTGAACCTGTTTGCGTGGTCATTTCCCAAATACACTAACACTCTGTGTACTCAAAAATAAGGATCTGATTCCGTTTACGTAAAATGATTGCGGCTTCCAAAACCCCACGGCGATTAAATTCAATCGCTCCATATTTTTCTTACTAAATTTAGACTCAGTCAATTTTAGTCAATGAAAAAATTATTAAGCTGCATCATCGCTTTTTGCTTTATCAATATTGCTGTCTCGCAGAATATTTCTCTTCAAAAATTCAAAAACCTTCCGACGCATTCTTCGCCGCAAGAGCAGAATAATGATCGGAAAGATATTGATTGGTTATTAGGAAAAGCGGAACATACAGCTGCGGTTCTTAAAAGCAAAAACGGCAAAGATTTAGTGTTGACCAATGGATTAATCAGCCGTGAGTTTCGCATGCAGCCATATTTTGCCTGCTTTAGCTTTCGCAATTTGATGACACCGAAAGAAATGATCAGAGCCATTCAGCCTGAAGCTCAAATTGAAATTGACAGCACTCATTATAATATCGGAGGCGTAAAAGGACAGTTTGAATATGCGTACATGAAATATGACTGGCTCGAAAAATTTAACAACGATCCCGCAGCATTTCAATTAAAGGATTTTGACATAAAAAATATTCAAACACGATTTCCATGGAAAGCCAAACGCTGGACTTTGGACAAGCAATGGCCACCAAAAGGGAAAGAAATTATTTTCTATTTTGAAGCACCGGAACAAAATCTGCAAGGAATTAAAGTCGCAGTGCATTATCAACTCTATGACAATATTCCTTTGATGAGCAAGTGGGTTAGTATTGAAAATAATTCGGGAAAAACGATTACCGTCAACTCATTTAAAAATGAAATTCTTTCAATGGTGGAAGAAGAATCGGTAGTCGGTGGCGATGGCCGTTTAGCCAATCCTCACATTAATATTCAAAGCGATTATTCTTTTGGCGACATGACCTCTAAATATGCCGATCACACCACCTATTGGCTCCCGGATTCATTATACACTTCACAGGTGAATTACAATTTAAGAACACCTTGCCTTCTGGAAAGCAAACCTCCAATAGGTCCTGCCGTTCGTTTACAGCCTCAACAAAAATTTGAACCGTTTCATACATATGAAATGATGTATGACAGTTATGATAAAGAACGTTGTGGATTGGCAGAACGGAAAATGTATCGCATCCTGGCGCCGTGGGCAACAGAAAATCCTATCTTTCTTCACCTTACTTCGACAGATCCTACTATCGTAAAAAATGCTGTAGATCAATGTTATGCTACCGGTTTCGAAATGGTCATCCTTAGTTTTGGCAGCGGACTCAACATGGAAGACACCAGCGAAGCCAATATTCAAAAGATAAAATCTTTAGTAGACTATGCACACAGCAAAGGAATTGAAATGGGGGGATATTCTTTATTTTCGAGCAGAAGCATAGACCCCAAAGATGATGTGATCAATCCTGAAACAGGCAAACCCGGTGGCGCAATTTTCGGAAATGCTCCTTGCCTTGGAAGTGAGTGGGGACTCGCGTATCTGCAAAAATTAAAAACATTTATTGCAAAAACAGGGTTTGATTTATTGGAACATGATGGCCCTTATCCCGGTGATATTTGTGCTTCAACTTCTCATCCGGGGCACGATGGAATGTACGATTCACAATGGAAACAATGGGCTTTGAGCATTTCATTTTACAAGGAACTGAGAGATAAAGGTGTTTACATCAATGCGCCGGACTGGTATTTCTTAAACGGCACCAATAAAGTAGGAATGGGCTACAGGGAAACGGACTGGTCGCTGCCCCGGGACCGCCAGGTTATCATCGAAAGACAAAATATTTATGACGGCACATGGAACAAAACACCATCCATGGGCTGGACGTTCGTGCCTCTGACGCAATATCACGGAGGTGGCGCCGATGCTACGCTTGAGCCATTATCTGAACACCTGAATGACTATGAAGCACACCTCGTTCAAAACTTCGGGAGCGGTGTACAGGCTTGCTATCGCGGACCAAGATTATTTGATACGCCTGTTACAGAAGCATTGGTAAAAAAAGAAGTAAGCTGGTATAAAAAATACCGCACCATTTTAAATTCTGATATCATACATATTCGCCGCGCCGATGGAAGAGATTATGATGCAATACTTCATGTAAATCCCAGGCTGAAAGAAAAAGGTTTGCTGATGGTGTATAATCCAATTGATACGCCAATTACGAGAAAAATAAAAATCCCTTTGTACTATACCGGTATCACAGGTATTGCAAAGGTTGGCGAAAAAGATGGCGCCAAAATAAAATACCAATTGGATGAAAATAAAAATATCATGTTACAGGTAAGCATACCTGCAAATGGATATAACTGGTATTTGATCGAGTAAAAAGAAAGAGTAGTAAAAAAAGCAACCGTATCTTCAAAACCAAAATGCATAAAAAAAGCTGTTTTAAATTTCTTTAAAACAGCTTTTTGAAATTTCAGCCTTATTAATATTACGCCTTCAACGTATAGCCATCTCTGTATTGTCTTCTAACAAATTGATTGGCTTCATCAAAGTTTGTGATCTTCATATTGGCTGCATCCCACAACAATTTCTTTCTTCCGGGGAAGTTGCCTTTATCATCCTTCACATTCCAACTGCGAAGAGCGAGATTAGCAAAAAGAACAGTCTCTGTCAATGGACCTGCGTAATCAAAATTAGAACTGGTTTTTCCTTTACCAAATCCTGCGATAGCAGCATTCACCCATTGGGCGTAATGGCCGTCCTGTCCGCCCGGAACTCTTTCCACTGTTTGCGGCACGTTCACAGTTTTGGTTCTTGACGTTGGCAATAAAGTTGGGTCGTCACCATAACAACCGCACATCATTTTTCCTTTTGTTCCTTCGATGATGGCACCACCGTCTGAATTGCCCATTTGCTCGTTTGCACCCAATTCTTCAGGGCGTTCCGGACGGATATTTCCATCCATCCACGTAAGCGTTACATCCGGTTTACCATTCTTTCCGGGGAATTTCATCTTTATAGAAGAGGCAACAGGGCAGCTTTCAGGATGATAAGCAGGACTCCACATTTTTTCATAAATATCAGCTACACTGCATTCCACTTCAGAAGGATAACCAAGGCCTGCTACTTTAAATGCAGGATCAATAATATGACAACCCATATCTCCTAAAGCGCCCGTTCCAAAATCCCAATAGCCACGCCAGCTAAATGGAACAAAGCCATCATGATATTCATGAAATTGAGTAGGGCCTAACCATAAGTTCCAATCCAACTCTTTGGGTATTTCATCTTTGGTAGTGGGATAGCCAGTGCCCTGAGGCCATACAGGCCGGTTAGTCCAGCAGCGAATCGTGTGAGCATCACCGATCAAGCCTGCATTGTACCAATCCTGCATCAGGCGAACTCCATCTCCTGATGAGCCCTGGTTGCCCATTTGAGTCACAACTTTATATTTCCTTGCGGCCTCGGTTAAAACTCTTGCTTCGTAAATGTCGTGCGTCATTGGTTTTTGCACATATACGTGCTTGCCCATTTGCATGGCCCTCAATGCGGCAACTGCGTGCCCATGATCCGGGATCGATACGGAAACTGCATCAATGTTTTTTCCCTCCTTATCCAGCATTTCCCTCCAATCTTTGTAGTACTTCGCTTTTGGAAAAGAAGCCCTCGTTTTTGCCGACGCGCGATCATCCACATCGCAAAGGCTTACTATATTAGCATTGCCCGATTTAAAAAAATTGGCAATGTCACTTTGGCCTTTACCGCCCGCTCCAATGGCGCCGATATTGAGCTTATCACTGGGAGCAACAAACCCCCTTCCCAAAACATGACGTGGTACGATTGTGATTCCGGTAGCGACTATCGCGCTATTACGAATAAAATTTCTCCTCGAAGAATTACGTGGTTTGTTGTCAGACATACAGCAATGTTTTTTATTGTAAAAAATTATTTAGTCGAACCGGTGACTCCAATCCGATGGCCTTAAAGTTAAGGACTATCATTAATTATATGACGGAACTTTTTTTAACGGTATCAATATTTTATAAGACGGGAAGATTTTGATTGCAAACAGAAAGACATCAAATACAAGCGGGACAAGCGAAAATATAGTTTTTCTATTTTTTTATTTCTGACAGGAACCAGCAAAAAAGATTTTGGATCTTAAATAAATCCATTCTTCCTGGCCAACAAGAAAAAGCAGCACGCTCCTTTTGCTGAATAATAAATGGTTCCAAAAGGGCGTAGATTTTTCAATCCAAAAAATATGCTGAATCTTGCCAAAATTCCATGCAAACGTTTGCCTGTATTTTTTTAGTGAAATGAATTTATTTTTATGAACGGTTACATAGAGTCCGACATGCTTATCTCAACAAACGAAATTCATTTCCTTTTAGCAAGTTGGCGTAAACCACTGACATGTTTTAAAAAAAGAGCAACGGCGATGATAAAATTGTAAGTATGAAACGAATTAAGTTAACGGTAACTACTACCCTCTTGTTAGTTCTTCTAAACGGAGCAAGAACATATGCCCAGAAGACAACTTCCGCGACGCCCAATATTGTTTACATCTTAGCGGATGATATTGGCTATGGTGACCTCGGTTGTTATGGCCAAACCAAAATTGAAACACCGAACATTGATGCGCTGGCAAAAGCAGGAATGTCGTTTACGCAACACTATGCCATGCCCGTTTGTGCGCCTTCGAGGTATAGCCTGATGACGGGCATTCATTCAGGAAAAGCATTCATACGCGGCAACGATGAATGGGAAGAAAGAGGTAATGTTTGGGATTTTAAAGAAATGGAAGCGAATCCACTTTTGGAAGGCCAGTTGCCCATCCCCGACTCTACGATTACGATTGCTAAACTATTGAAGAACCGCGGCTATAAAACAGCTCTTGTAGGAAAGTGGGGCCTTGGCTCGCCCATGACAGCAGGCGAGCCCAACAACCAGGGATTCGATTATTTTTATGGCTCATTATGCCAACGCCAGGATCATCAATACTATCCCGGCCATCTTTGGGAAAATACATATCGCGTTCCGCTGAATAATAAAATTCAAGATCCTAACATTAAATTTCCGGCAGGCCTTGATCCAAAAGATCCGGACAACTATAAAGCCTATAGCCAAAAAGATTATGCGCCGGATTTTATGCTGGACGCTGCATTGCGGTTCCTGGATTCAAACAGCAAAAAAGCCATTCTTTCTTTATTACGCCAGCCCGCTGCCTCATGCATCCATGCAGGCGCCGGCGGCGCTGGTGAAATATTATCATGAGAAGTTCGGCGATGAAACTCCATTTGCGGGCGGTAGCTATGTGCCTGTCAGGTATCCCAGGGCTACACGCGCTGCTATGATAACACTTTTAGATCAGCAGGTGGGCGCCCTCGTGAAGAAGTTGAAAGAACAAGGCGTTTACAACAACACGATTATTGTTTTTTCCAGCGACAACGGTTCTTCCAATGAAGGCGGAGCCGATTGCCCGTTTCTTTAGCAGCAACGGGCCGTTCAAAAGTGAATATGGCTGGGGCAAAGGATTTTTATACGAAGGCGGCATTCGCGAGCCACTCGTCATTTCGTGGCCGGGGAAAATAAAAGCCGGAACCAAAAGCGACCTGGTCGTGGCGACGTGGGATTTTGTGCCGACCGTTTGCGAAATTTTACGCATGAAATCCCCGAAAAACATTGACGGGATTAGCTATTTGCCCACGCTCTCAGGAAAGGCAGGCAATCAAAAAAAACATGATTTTCTATATTGGGAGTTTCCTCAATATGGCGGCCAGCAGGCAGTCAGGTTGAACAACTGGAAGGGCATCCGGTTCGATATCAATAAAGGAAACATGAAAATAAAGCTATTTGATTTGAACAATGACATCCGGGAACAACACGACCTTGCTGACCAGCATCCGGACATTGTAAAACAAATAGAACAAATTATGACAGCGGAACACCACACACCGGCGGTGGATGGCTTCAGGATGAAAGCGTTGGATGGTGAGTGAAGAAAAAATGATTCATGTCGAATTGTTTTAGCTAACGCAAGACAAAAATTATATTTCATCAATAGCGACTGGCTCAATGGAAATACAAAAAATGAAAAAAGGATTATCGTCTATCACCATCTATAAAAATGAGTCAACCAAGATGGATTAGCGTTTGTTCTTATCCGTTCTGATCTTGTTTTCGTTTCATCTTGCCAACATAAAATCATTCCGGTGAAACAAACACTTGGCACATATCAACTGGTTTGGTCAGATGAGTTTAATATTGACGGTAGGCCTGATTCAACAAAATGGAATTACGAACATGGTTTTGTGCGTAACCATGAGCTGCAATGGTATCAACCGGAAAATGCACGCTGTGAGAACGGGCTTCTTATCATTGAAGCAACGAAGGCCGAAAAGGTGAATCCAAATTTCCGGGAAGGAAGTGACGATTGGCGAAAGAATCGAAAAACGATTCAATACTTTTCATCATGCCTGTTAACAAGAGGAAAAAATGAATGGCAATATGGTCGGTTTGAAATGCGGGCAAAAATTGATACCCGGCCGGGCCTGTGGCCGGCATGGTGGACACTCGGAATTGGAAAAAGCTGGCCGGCCAACGGGGAAATTGATATCATGGAATATTATCGGAAAAAGCTTCTAGCAAATATTGCCTGCCTGGATCACAATGGCGCAGCCAAATGGTATAGTAACAGGTTCAATACAGATTCGCTGGGAGGCAGCGGGTGGGCCGGGCAGTTTCACATTTGGCGGATGGATTGGACGGAGGACTACATCGAATTATTCATTGACAACAAATCCCTGAATAAGGTGCCACTTGACTCGCTCATTAACAGAGACGGCAGCGACTTTAATCCTTTTAAACAGCCTCATTATATGTTGTTGAACCTGGCAATCGGCGGTGACAACGGTGGCGACGCGACCCACACAACTTTCCCCGCAAAATTTGAAGTGGATTATGTGCGCGTGTATCAAAAAAAGTAGCGCTTATTATATAGCGAAGAAATTAAGATAGTTTAAGGCAGATTGCGTAAACGGCTTATCCGATACTTATTGACAAAAAATATAAATCCGATTGTGCTGATAATAATTGGCCCGGCCCCGTAAAAAGTGAAGATCTTCCTGTAAGCATGGTGATAGATTGGGTAAGGGTTTATCAATAAAGCCAGGCACTTATTATTACCAGGATGATTGCAACAAAAAAAAATACACATCAATCTAAATTGTTTGAACTTCAAAAATGGAATAATGATAAAAAGGCTTGGTTTTCGAAATGAAAGAATAAAGAATGTTTATTGCGCCTGGAAAGCCAAAATATAGTTTTTCTGCTTTCCCCAAACCAGCCGATTTACAAAAAGGCATTGTAATAGTTATAAAAGCTTTTGACTATATTGTTTCCCGGAAATCTTATTGTGCAACCGTAGATTAAATTTCCCCGAATCACAAAAAATACTATCATCCGATGATCTTCAAAAGCAACCCTGCAAATAATTTCGTCCTGTTCATTTTTCTTTTAATGATGGTATGTGGACAAAATGCTTTCGCTCAACGAAAGGCGTGGAATCCACCCAACATCATTTTCTTCCTGGTGGATGACATGGGCTGGCAGGATACTTCGGTTCCTTTCTGGGACAGCGTTACGGCAGCGAATAGAAAATTTCGTACACCAAATATGGAAGAGCTGGCAGCCCGTTCAATGAAGTTTACCAATGCTTACGCCAATTCCATTTGTACACCTTCGAGGGTAAGCCTCATGTCAGAAATGAGCCCGCCGGCTTTTCTTAGATTGTGGCAATGCCGGAGATGATTCTAAAAAATAAACGATGAAGCACTACATGATTAAATTATCACTGTTTCTTTTTTGTTTTCTGTATGCAAACCTTAATTCAGCACAACCAAAATCCGGTGATAATCTGAGTCTCGATTCGCTTGCCACAAGATGGGATGAAGGAATACCGCTCGGCAACGGCTGGCTGGGCGCATTGATTTGGGAAAAAGACCATAAACTGCGTATGTCATTAGACAGGGTTGATCTTTGGGACGACAGACCCATGCCGAAAATTGATCAGCTCAAATTCAAATGGGTGGTGGCCCAGGTAAATAAAGGCCAATACGATACCGTTCAAAAAATGGGCGATGATCCTTATGATAAAAATTCCGCGCCGACCAAAATTCCCGGGGCAGCACTCGAATTTAATTATACTCCTTTTGGAAAAGTAATTTCCAATGTTCTTGATATTAAAACTGCCCTGAACACCATCAAATTTGAGAACGGCACCCTGCTTTATAATTATGTTCATGCAACAGATGAGATCGGCTATTTTTCATTTGAAAATCTGCCGGTATCACAGCAAAGCATAAACGAAAAGATATTTTTACCACAACTAATCATTCCCAATTACAATTCTGCCGACATCAACAGAGACGATAACAGCCATGGCGGCGAGGGCCTGCAAACACTCGGTTATAAAAAAGGAAATATTACAAAAACAGCCAACAGCATTCTCTATCATCAGCCTACCTGGAATGGCAACTATTATGAAGTTTTGGTGCAATGGAAAATTATTTCCCCACATGAAATAGCCGGCTCCTGGACGATATCAAATAATAAAAAAGCATTTTTACCTCCATTAAAAAAAACGGAGAATAAGTTAGCCGGGTGGCAATCACATATTGCATGGTGGAATCATTTTTGGGATCAATCTTCTGTTTCCCTGCCGGATCCGATTCTTGAGAGGCAATACTTTCGTGAATTATACAAAATGGGTTGTGTGGCAAGAAACAATACGCCACCCATTTCCTTACAAGCCATCTGGACTGCGGACAATGGAAATCTGCCGCCATGGAAGGGTGACATTCATAACGATTTAAATACCGAATTAAGTTATTGGCCTTTTTACACAGGCAATCATTTAAACGAGGCCAATTCATTTACCAATTGGCTTTGGAACACGAAAGGTCAAAATAAAAAATGGACGAAAAATTATTTTGGCATTGATGGCCTGAATGTACCGGGTGTTACGACTATTTCCGGAAAGGAAATGGGCGGATGGATACAATACTCAATGAGCCCGACAACAGCGGCATGGTTGTCACAACATTTTTACTGGCAATGGAAATACGGAATGGACAAAGATTTTTTATTAAAAAGATGTAAACCTTATTTCGATGAAGTACATCAATATTTCAAAAAGATACTTACCATAGATCCGGTTACGAAAAAATATAAGCTGCCTTTAAACTCGAGTCCTGAAATTTATGACAACAGCATCAAAGCCTGGTTTCATCATTGGACCAATTATGATTTGTCCCTTGTCACCTCTTTTTATGATGAATATATTGAAGTCAGCAAAGCCGCCACAGGAAAGGTTCCTGCAGATGTTGAAAAAGAAAAAAAACTCTTACCAAGGTTAGACACCGATGATACAGGACTTACGATTGCACCTGGCGTCGATCTTTTTGAATCGCATCGCCACATGTCGCCCTACATGGGAATCTATCCTTTGAATTTACTTGACATTGAAAATGGGAAAGACAAGGTTGTTATAAAAAATTCCTTACGGCAAATTGAAAAGAAAGGTACCCGCGCCTGGTGCGGCTATTCCTTTAGCTGGATGGCCAATTTGTATGCAAGAGCCAAAGAAGGTGACAGCGCTGCCCGGATGTTACAAATATTCGCGACTAATTTTTGTTCAATTAATAGCTTTCATTTGAATGGCGATCAGAAAGGCGGTCAGTATTCCAATTTCACTTACCGGCCATTTACCCTGGAGGGAAATTTTGCTTTTGCAAAGGGCCTTCAGGAAATGCTGTTGCAAAGTCATAGAGATTATGTAGAAATATTCCCCGCGATTCCAGCTTCCTGGACCAATGTTTCTTTTACAAAATTCCGCACGCAGGGCGCATTTCTTATTTCAGCAAAAAAGGAAAACGGCACCATCGATTCAGTGAATGTTGTTGCAGAAAAAGGTGGTTTGTTTAGAATAAAACTTCCTTTCAAAACTTTTTATATCGCGGATCTTTCTAAAAAATATTCATTCATCGAAGGAAAAAATATTTTGGAAATAAAAATGAAAGCCGGCGAAAAAATCGTAATCAGGAATGGGCACGAATAGAAGATATATTCTTACTCATTTAGACGGACGATGAACAAACACCGCGATCTATAAAATCCATTTATCCTTTCGAATGCGCACTTTCAATAATCTATCGATTTGACGATGGGTCTTGCGGGTTGCACTTCATGGAAAGAAGTAACCAAAAACAGGCTGCATTATACAGGAATAAAATAGCCAAAATCTAGAAAATGACTTGTTTCGATTTTAAATGACCACCTGTTCCTTCTTTTTGTGAAACATGCAGTCTTCAATCCGATGTTTCCGTTAAAAAAATACGCAACCGATTGATGTGCGTGCCTGATCAAATATGAAATATCTTTAAACGCAGTTAAAAATAATTGTACTTATTGAATACGCCGGTTCGGGATTTTATTCCGGAAAATATCAATGATATAAAACAAGACATCCGTTTAAAAGAACACCCTGTCAGAACATTTAAAGAAAAATATGATTTTGATTAAAATAAAGAAACCATTTATTTTCCCACTGAGCCCGGCGAATTTTGAACGCGTATTCAATCCATCTGTGATAAGACTCCTCTTCGGGCTGACTATCATTATGGTGATTACGCCATCTTGCCATAACACTTCGGATAAGGAAAAGATGTTGGCAGCAAAAAATGATTCTGCACACTCCTGCATGAAAGTTCCACAGCGATTTGCCCATGTCTCCAATGACAGTTCCATCACCAAAAGCAGTGATACGTCTGTTGCCGGAATGGTTTATATAAAAGGAGGCACGTTCATGATGGGCGGTGATAACAACCAGGCAGCCGCAGACGAATATCCAAAACACAATGTTAGCATCCCTTCATTTTATATTGACGAAACACAAGTTACCAATGCACAATTTCAAAAATTTGTGGATGCCACTCATTACATTACCACGGCTGAGACCAAGCCCGATTGGGAAGAAATGAAGAAAACACTTCCTCCCGGCACGCCTGAACCATCCGCAGAAATGATGGTGGCCGCATCGCTGGTCTTTAAAGAAACGAAAGGGCCTGTTGACTTAAATGATTATAGCCAGTGGTGGAGTTGGGTTCCGGGCGCCGATTGGAAACATCCCGAAGGCCCTGGAAGCAGCATAAAAGGAAAAGAAAATTATCCTGTAGTTCAGGTAAGCTGGTTTGATGCAATTGCCTATTGCAAATGGGCGGGAAAGCGTCTGCCAACGGAAGCAGAATATGAGTTTGCCGCAAGAGGCGGCCTCGAGAATAATATTTACCCCTGGGGAAATGAGCCGGTGAATGAGGGCAAGCCTAAGGCAAATTCCTGGGGCGGAAAATTCCCCTATTACAATGATGATAAAGATGGCTTTGTTAAACTGGCACCAACAAAATCGTTTATGCCTAATGGTTATGGCCTATATGATATGTCCGGAAACGTTTGGGAATGGTGTAATGACTGGTATGATGCGAACTATTATAAGACATTCAAAAATGGAACAGCGCCTGATCCGAAAGGCCCGGCAAAGAGTTTTGATCCGGACGATCCATATACGCCCAAAAAATCCCTCAGAGGAGGAAGCTTTTTATGTAACGACAGCTATTGCAGCGGCTATCGGAATGCACGCCGTATGAAAAGCAGCCCGGACACTGGCCTCGAGCATACAGGATTCCGGTGCGCTAAAAATGTTCCTGAAAAAATATAAGTCATTTTTTGAATCCCTGAAAACTGAATGTTGCTGCATTCTTGAAACTGAAAATGAGCTTTTATCAAAATTCAAAACTGAATATAACTAACAAACAAAAGCATGCGAATAAAAACTTACCTCATTTCGATCCTGATTTTGATGACTTCTGTGGCTTCAGCGCAGCAAAGGCCAAACATTGTTGTCATCATTTCCGATGACCACGCCTACCAGGCGATCAGCGCCTACGGGGGCAAACTAATGCAGACCCCAAACATTGACCGCATCGCCAAAGAAGGCGCACTCTTTAACAAAGCTTATGTGACCAACTCTATTTGCGGGCCGAGCAGAGCCGTAATTCTTACCGGCAAATACAGTCATAAAAACGGCTTTAAAGATAATGAGCATTCTACCTTTGATGGCAGCCAGGATTCTTTCATCAAACAATTATCTGCTATTGGTTATCAGACTGCGTGGATCGGCAAATGGCATTTGGAATCACAGCCGCAGGGATTTAGCTATTGGCAAATACTTCCTGCGCAGGGCAGCTATTACAATCCAGATTTTTTGATGATGGACGGAAGCAAAAAAAGAATTGACGGATATGTGTCCAATGTGGTGGAAGATGTCGCTGAAAACTGGCTTAATACCAGGGACAATTCAAAACCGTTTTGCCTCGTGATCGGCCACAAAGCCACGCACCGCACATGGATACCAGATACCAGCGACATGGGCATGTTTGATCACGTAACCTTTCCTTTGCCTCATAACTTTTACGACAACTACGACAACCGAAAAGCTGCGCAGGTACAGGACATGACCATTTCAAAGACCATGATCATGGGTTATGATTTGAAAATGTTTGGTAATGAGGAAAATGAAAACAAAGATGGAAACATTGCGCGCATGAACTCCGCGCAGAAAGCAAAATTTGACGCATATTATAAGCCTACTGAGGCTGATCTGAAGAGTCGTAATTTGACGGGCAATGCATTAATTGAATGGAAATACCAGCATTATATGCGCGACTATTTAAGTACCGCCGCATCGCTGGACCGCAATATTGGCCGCACACTTGATTATCTTGATCAACATGGGCTCACCAAAAACACCATCGTGATTTACATGTCAGACCAGGGCTTTTATCTTGGCGAGCATGGCTGGTTTGATAAACGCTTTATCTATGAAGAATCGTTCCGGACACCAATTATCATGAGATACCCCGGCGTAGTGAAACCGGGAACGGTCGATAATCATTTTATTCTGAACCTTGACATCGCGCCTACGCTGCTAAGCGCTGCAAAAGTGGCCATTCCGAAAGACATGCAGGGAGCATCCATCCTACCTCTGCTAACGGATAAAAAAGCGAAAGGCCGCGACGACATTTACTATCATTATTATGAGAATGGCGAGCATTCGGTATCGCCGCATTTTGGGATGCGCGATAAGCGTTATAAGCTCGTACGTTTTTATCAACGCGTTAATAGCTGGGAATTGTATGATCTTCAAAAGGATCCGAATGAAATGAATAATCTTTTTGGGAAAAAAGGCTATGAAAAAATTACCACCGATATGGGTAAAAAACTAAATGCATTGATCAATAAATACGAAGACCA
Source organism: uncultured Chitinophagaceae bacterium (assembly GCA_963706775.1). Lineage (GTDB taxonomy): Bacteria > Bacteroidota > Bacteroidia > Chitinophagales > Chitinophagaceae > Ginsengibacter. The sequence continues at coordinate 215,196 of CAVPNF010000006.1, read as the reverse complement.
TGATGCTAAAACAATATTGGCAGAAGATCCTAAGCTAAGCCAATAGGAACTATGTCTTTTAAAATAAATTATTATACAGAACTCATTCAACAGCGATTTCAATGACACGTCTAAAACAATCTGCACCATTATTTTTGATCAGAGCCGCGATTTTATTGGTCGCTTTCTTATCGGGATATTCTTATCTGTTCGCACAGATAAAATTGCCCGTCTATAATGACAGTTCTTTTTCAACCTATTATTGGCAGAAGTCGTCTTTCGCAAAAAGCTTGTCCGCCACCAACGGCGACATTGTGTTCCTGGGAAACAGTATTACAGATGGCGCGGAATGGAGTGAATTATTCAACGACCTCAACGTAAAATCCAGGGGAATAAGCGGAGACGTGACGGCAGGGATCGTGAACCGCTTACAAAACATCGCATCGCGCAAGCCTGATAAAATATTTTTGCTCATTGGTACCAACGACCTCGCCAGGAAAATTTCGCCGGATAGCGTGGTAAAAAACATTCTTTTGATCGCGGACTACCTCCGGCAGGAGTCGCCCGCCACACAATTGTTTGTACAAAGCATTTTGCCCGTGAACAACTTCTTCGGAAAATTTCCGGACCATACGGGCAACAATCAAAAGATAAATATGGTGAATGCCGCGCTTCAGAAAATGTCTTCGGCTCATCATTACCGTTATATTGATTTGCACAGCTTTTTCCGGGACGCTAACGGCAAACTTGATACAGCCTACACGAATGACGGCTTGCATTTGATCGGACCGGGCTATGCTCTCTGGAAACACCTCATTTACGCTGATGCGTATGGATTAAATCAAAAGCCTTCTATTATCCCTCAACCACAAAACTTACAATGGAACGAGGGAGCGTTTCCTTTGTTCGCCTGCCAAAGCATCGTAATTAAGGACAATTCCTTACAAAGCGAAGCATCATTTTTACAAAAAATAATGCTGGGAAAAGGATGGAATGCGACCATAAGCTCTACTCCAAAAGACAACAGTCCCTTTATTGAATTGAGTCTCGGCAAAGTGGACGTGCCCCTATTACGGGATGAAGCCTATCGTATTAACGTCACCGGTAACAAGATCTCTCTTATCGCAAATACGTCTAATGGAATTTTTAATGGTATTCAGACACTCAGCCAGTTGATGCGGGATGGCAGCATGGTCAACGCATGCGAAATAACCGACTGGCCTGCATTTTCATGGCGGGGCTATATGGTGGACGTTGGAAGAAATTATGAAACGATGGACATGTTGAAACAGCAGATTGATAAAATGGCTTTCTATAAGTTTAATATTTTTCATTTTCATTTTACAGAAGACATCGCGTGGCGGCTGGAAAGCAAAATGTATCCACAATTGACAGCGCCGGAAAATATGCTCCGAAATAAAGGAGAGTATTATACGGAAGAAGACATGCAGGAATTAATCGCTTATTGCAGGAAAAGACACATTACGCTGGTTCCTGAAATTGATATGCCGGGCCACAGCGCAGCTTTTAAAAGAGCTATGCATGTTGAGATGCAGAGCGATTCAGGCATAGCCATTCTTAAAAATATCTTGACTGAGTTTTGCAAAAAATACGACTTACCCTATTTCCATATCGGTGCGGATGAAGTGAAGATCACCAATAAAAACTTCGTTCCGGAGATGACAAGATTTTTTGAAAATCTTGGTAAGAAAACGATTGGCTGGGAGCCGGGTGGAAATTTTTTACCATCTACTATCAGGCAGTTGTGGATGGATGATAACGGAGCGCTGGCCAACGCTACAGACATTCAATATATTGATTCACGGCATTTGTATCTCAATCATATCGACCCGTTGGAAGCTGTTGTAACACTTTTCAATAGGCAGATTGGTAACAAGATCAAAGGGGACAAAAGCATGCTGGGCGGCACTATTTGCATGTGGCCAGACCGACGGGTAGCTAATGAATGGGATATTCTCCGGATGAATCCTGTGTACACCGGCATGATGGCATTTGGAGAACGGGCCTGGCGCGGCGGCGGCTATCCGGGATGGATTACCAACGTCACAGCAGGCAAACAACAGAATGAATTCCTCGAATTTGAGCAAAGATTATTAGACCATAAAGAACAATATTTTCAACATATTCCGTTTCCATACAACCGCCAGGGAATGATGCATTGGAGCCTCGCAGGACCATATCAAAATGATGGTATACTTTCTAAATCGTTCGCGCCGGAAAATAAAAATTTTAAAGACACTTCTTCGCTCGTGGCCATCGGTGGCACTGTTGTGTTGCGGCATTGGTGGGCGCCACTGATAAAAGGCGTTCTTAATGATCCTAAAGAAAATACCACCTGGTATGCAATCACTAAAATATGGAGCGACGAAGAAAAGCTGCAGGATTTCTGGGTTGGGTTTAATGATATTTCACGCTCGCCTGCCACCGATCCGCCAAAGCAGGGCACGTGGGACAATCACGATAGCAAAGTTTGGGTTAACGGAAATGAGATTGCACCTCCCAAATGGAAGCATGGCGGCGGGCAAGGAAATCCGGAAATGCCATTGATCGATGAAGGTTATTCTTATCGCAATCCCACTAAAATTTTATTAAAAAAAGGATGGAACACAGTTTTGATAAAAGCGCCGATCGGTAAGTTTAAAGGAAAAGATTGGCAGAATCCTGAAAAATGGATGTTCACATTTTTGCCGGTTGAATAATTAAACAACAGCATATAACCGAAATATGATTTTCTACAATTTGGCTTATGAGGATTCAATATGGACAGCAGGGATTTTTATCACAATTAAACAAATAACTATTTATCCCGAAGGAAACAAGCCATTTTATAGTTTTCGACATTTTATGGCCGGGCTCAGGGCGGGTGTATTATTTGATCAAATAAAAAAAATAGAAAAGGTTGCCCGTAAGTTAATCTTTGCAAACACATACCGGATCAGCATTTTCAACATTCAACAAAAGTGTTAAAAAAAATGAACTCAATTATTATTATCTTCATCGCGATTTTTTTTAACCGGACATTGATGCTTCAAAATGACTGATACCATGTCAAATTCAATCAAAGAACCCGGATCATCCGGGAATTAAAAATTTATTTTAAAAAATATTTCAAAAATATAATTTCAAAAAAAACTTTCTTATGTCTCAAAATTTTGATCTGATAGACTCGCTCGAAAAAATTCCTGTCGAGATTTTTTCCACACCGCAGGAAGGTTCACGGTATGTGGCTGAATTAATTTCAGTTTTGATAAAAGAAAAAAATGCAAATGGAGAGAAAGCTGTGATCGGCCTGGCGACGGGCTCTACGCCAAAATCACTATATGCCGAATTAGTAAGAATGCATAATGAAGAAGGGTTAAGTTTTAAGAATGTAATTACATTTAATCTTGACCAATATTACCCGATGGAAGCCGATGCGCTTAACAGCTATCATTATTTCATGCGGAAATATTTATTTGAGCAAACCGACATTGATCCTCAGAATTACTTTCTTCCGAATGGCACCATTCCAAAAGATCAGATCAAACAACATTGCGCCGAATATGAAAAGAAAATAGAAGAGGCTGGCGGCCTCGATCTGCAGATTTTGGGAATTGGCATCAATGGCCACATTGGATTCAACGAGCCGGGCTCATCGGTTTATTCAAAAACAAGACTGATCACTTTAGATAATTCAACCCGTATCGCAAATTCGCACGAATTTGCTAATATTTCTGAGGTACCAAGAATGGCGATCACGATGGGAATCAGCACCATCATGAAATCCAAAAAGATCATCCTGATGGCATGGGGAAAAACCAAAGCGCCGGTGATAAAAAAATCAGTCGAAGGAAAACCAACTGAAGAAATTCCGGCTTCTCTTTTGCAGCATCACGACAATTGTGCTTTTGTTCTTGATGAATTCGCGGCTTCTGAATTAACAAGATTTAAATCTCCATGGCTGACCGGAGAATGCGAATGGACGCCCAAAATAGTGAAGAGCGCTGTGATCGAAATGGCTCTTCATCTTAATAAGCCTATCCTTAGCCTCACCAATCACGATTATAATGAAGCAGGGCTTAGCGATCTGCTGGTCGAAAAAGGGGATGCTTATGAAATCAATCTTGAAGTTTATTACATGCTGCGCGACAGCATCACAGGATGGCCCGGTGGCAAACCAAACGCCAACATTCCAAACCACCCGGAACGAAGCACGCCATTCCCTAAAAGATCCCTGATATTTTCGCCACATCCTGATGATGACATTATCAGTATGGGCGGCACTTTCATGCGTCTGCACGACCAGGGCCATGAAGTACATGTGGCGTATCAAACCAGCGGAAACATTGCTGTTACAGATGAATTTGTAACACGAAACCTTGATTTTGCCGTAGGCTTTGAAAAAATATTCCACATCGGAGATTCGGTAAGCCAGAAAATTTTTGACACTGCCACCGATTATTTACAACATAAAAAATCAACCGAAATTGACAGTCCGGAAATAAGAGAGATCAAAGGATTAATACGGCGCTGCGAAGCGCGCGCTACGTGTAAATATGTTGGATTGAAAGACAACCAGATCCACTTTATGAACCTGCCTTTTTACGAAACCGGCACGATAGAAAAAAACCCTTTAGGGCCTGAAGATGTTGCACTAACAGTAAAGCTTATGCGGGAAATAAAGCCACAACAAATGTTTTGTGCGGGTGATCTTGCTGATCCGCATGGCACGCATAAAGTTTGCCTTGACATCATCCTTGCGGCATTGGAGGTTATAAAAAATGAGCCCGATAATGAATGGCTCAATGACTGTTATATCTGGCTCTATAAAGGGGCATGGGAAGAATGGGACATCGCTGAAATAGAAATGGCAGTGCCTATGAGCCCTGAGCAGGTACGAAAAAAACGCTATGGGATTTTTATCCATCAATCTCAAAAAGACAGTGTTCCCTTCCAGGGAAGCGACGAGCGCGAGTTCTGGCAAAGAGCGGAAGAAAGAAACGCAAATACCGCTGATCTCTACGCAAAACTTGGCCTGACAAGATATGCTGCAATGGAAGCCTTTGTGAGATTAAAAATCTAAAAGATTTAAGAAAACTTTACAAATAAAGCTATCCACTCTCTGATATATTTGCATCCGCATGAAAAAACTGCTTGCATTTCTTTTACTGGTTTCTCACATGAACACGTCCATGCTTCTGCCACAAGTGCCGGAAGTAGATTTGGTCGATGCGACGGGGAACCATGTAGATGATATAAACAGCGTGGTTGAATACTTTGCGGTGATATTGGGTTACGATCATACCGCTGATGATGAGGATAATGACAATGGCCAAAATTTTCATCTGGTAAAAACCGCGGATTGCAATTTTGAACATAGTTTTTCTTCGGTAAATCAAGATAAATTGTGGAAAACAATTACAACCAATTTCTCTAACTTCCGGTCAACAACAATTGAGACTATTAGTTTCGACATCATAACTCCCCCACCCGATTATAATATTTCCTCCTTCGCTTAAGACCTCGTCTTAAAATTATTTTTTTTAAACGATTAATGATTCCTTTTCGCAATTGATCCGCAAAGGCTTTTCATTAATCTGTTCATCATTACATATAATTCATTTAGATGAAACATAATACCGCAAGGCGTTCAGGCTTTGTGTGTGTGTTATTGTTTCTTGCAGCCTTTCATACAAAGGCGCAGGACACCATGCGCATTACGCTACCTGAAGCTGAGAAACAATTTATTGAAAAAAACCTGTCGCTGCTGGCAGAAAAATACAATATTGATATTGCAAAAGCAGCGTTGATACAAGCAAAACTGTACGACAATCCTACTATTTCATACAATGGAGGATTGTATAATCCCGAACAAAAAAAGATTATTGACATCGGTAATAAAACCGGGCAATATGAGATTGGCGTACAGCAATTAATTCGTTTGGCGGGTAAACGAAATAAAGAAATAAAATTGGCCGAAACCAATACCGCACTTAGTGAAAATCAATTTTTAGAATTAATGCGCACGCTTCGTTTTTCATTGCGAAGCAACTTTTACAATGCCTATTTTTTGCAAAATTCTATAAAGGCTTATCAAACACAAATCACTTCTTTGGAGAATTTGAATAACGCTTACCAGGATCTGCAAACCAAAGGTGTAGTTACTTTAAAAGATGCCGTTCGCATAAAATCATTACTATATTCTTTGAAAGCCGAACAGGCATCCTTACAAAATCAATTAAATGATTTGCAGGCTGAATTGCAGTTGCTGTTACAAAATAACCAAACCTATTTTCTGCCGGAGGCAAATGTTGAAAATGCAGTTTCCCCGTTAATTCAATACACTTTGCAATCGCTGGTGGATACGGCTTATGTTAATCGGCACGATCTGAAATTTTCTGAAAACAATATGGCCTTGAATTTCCAAAATCTGGCCTTGCAAAAAGCCATCGCCGTTCCGGACCTCACCGTGGGTATTACCTACGACAGACGCGGCGGTTATGTAGATAATTCGATGATTTTTTCCTTAACAATGGACTTGCCATTTTTTAGCCGCAACCAGGGAAATATTAAGGCTGCCAGAATCAGTATTGACCAAAGCAAAACCGTTTTTCAGCAACAAAAGTTATCAGTCGAAAACGAAGTACAACTGGCTTATGTAAAAGTATTGAATACTGAAAAGATACTTCAATCCATAGATCCGGATTTCAAGAATGAATTTGAAAAATTACTGGCCGGCATTACTCAAAATTTTAAAAATAAAAATATCAGCCTGATTGAGTTTACGGATTTTAATGAATCCTACAAAGACAACATTCTTCAATTCAATCAGTTGCAAAATGAACGCATGCAAGCCATTGAAGCGCTCAATTTTTCTGTTGGAAAAACTCTATTTAATAATTAATTATTTACTCAAAATGAAACTTATAAAATTATACATGCTTGTTGCAGCAACAGGCTTAGCGCTGGTTAGTTGCAAAGAAAAAGCAGTTGTTACAGAGGATAAGCACCAGTTCTGTCTTAGCGATACCATGCAGAAAAAAGCCACTGTCCAGGAAGTAAAAATGGAAAAGGTGAAGAATACAATTTCGTTGTCAGGAAAGATAGAAGCCAATGAAGATAAATGGGTGAAAGTCTTTCCAATAGTTGGTGGCGTGGTAGAAGAAATGAGGGTTGAATTAGGAGATTATGTGAACAAAGGCCAAACGCTTGCCGTGATTCGCAGTAGCGAAATTGCAGACTTTCAAAACCAGCTTTCTCATGCACAGTCAACTGTTACTATTGGTGAAAAATCACTCAGTTCTGCCAATGAAATGTTTAAAGCCGGATTGGCAACGGAGAAAGAAGTAGTGGAAGCAAGCACTGATCTCGAAAAAGCAAAAGCGGATTTAAAGCGTATTCTGCAAACCAATTCAATTTATGGTGCTAAAGCAAATGCGATACAAACCATTGTTGCTCCGATGTCAGGATATATTATTGCAAAAAATGTAACTGACAAGATGCAGTTTCGGGTTGATGGAGCCGAGCCCTTTTTTATTATCGCTAACCTTGAAGAAGTATGGGTTATGGCCAATGTTTTTGAAAGTGACATTTCAAAAATAAAAATAGGCTACGATGCGAGCATTAAAGTAATTGCTTACAAGGATAAAATATTTACCGGTAAAACAGATCGTATTTTTTCAATACTTGACCCTCAAAGCAAGGTAATGAAGGTTAGGATCAGAATTCCCAACAAAGACAATCTCTTAAAGCCTGAAATGTTTGCACAAATCAATATCAACTATGATAATGGCAACCTTCAATTACCCGCTATTCCCTCACAGGCAATCATTTTTGATAAAAATAAAAACTTTGTAATGGTGTACAGAGACCAATGTAATATTGAAACACGTGAAGTAGATATTTTTCAAAGCGTTGGAAATACAACCTACATAAAATCAGGATTAGCTGAGGGAGAGAAGATAATAACCCAATACCAGTTACTGGTATTTGATGCGCTCAACAATTAAGAAGCGCAATCCTCTGACGGGGTCTTATTCAAAATTTTATGTATGAATTTATAAATCATTAACCATGAACAAATTTATTTCAGGGATAGTAACCTTTTCTCTAAAGAACAGGTTCTTTATATTTTTTATGACGCTTCTTACCATCATCGTTGGTATTTGGAGCTTCATAAAAACGCCATTGGAAGCCTTTCCCGATGTGACAAATACCCAAATTATTATTATCACCCAATGGAACGGAAGAAGTGCAGAAGAAGTAGAAAGATTTGTAACCGCGCCAATAGAGGTAGCGATGAATTCGGTACAAAAAAAATCCTCGCTCCGTTCCGTCACCATGTTTGGCTTATCCGTCACCAAAATTATTTTTGATGACGATGTAGAAGATTTTTTCGCGAGGCAACAGGTAAATAATTTATTGCACAATATCAGTTTGCCGGAAGGCGTGGAACCTGAGGTGCAGCCTCCTTATGGACCGACAGGGGAAATTTTCAGATACACGCTGGAATCCAAAACAAGAAATTCAATTGAATTGAATACCATTCAAAACTGGGTAGTAGACCGGCAGCTAAGAAGTGTACCCGGCGTTGCCGACCTTACCGTTTTTGGGGGTTCAGAAAGGACTTATGAAATTAGCGTTGACCCCGTAATGCTTGCCAAATATGATATCAATCCTCTTGAAGTGCATGATGCGGTTTCAAAAAGCAACATCAATGTGGGCGGAGATGTCATTGAAAAAAACGGGCAGTCTTATGTAGTGCGTGGCATCGGTTTGCTCGATAACATCCATGATATTGAAAATATTATCGTAGATAATATCAAAGGAACGCCGATACTCGTAAAAAATGTAGCAACCGTTTCACCAAGTCATTTTCCGCGCGTGGGGCAAACAGGTTTAAACGACAATGATGATGTGGTGGAAGGAATTGTAGTAATGAGAAAAGGTGAAAACCCGCGTGAAGTTTTAGGCAGGGTAAAAGAAAAAATTGAAGAACTAAATGACAAAATATTGCCCGCGGATGTAAAAATGGTAACCTTCTACGATCGGGATAATTTAATGGATCTATGCACCCAAACCATTAGCCATAATTTGACTGAAGGCATATTGCTTGTAACATTCATCGTGTTTATTTTCATGTTTGATTGGCGAACTACACTCATTGTTTCCATCATTATCCCTCTTTCTTTGTTGTTCGCTTTTATTTGCCTGAAGATGAAAGGCATGTCTGCCAACCTGCTGTCAATGGGGGCTATTGATTTCGGAATAATCATTGATGGCGCCGTGGTAATGGTAGAAGGATTATTTGTAGTGCTGGCGAATAAAGCACACAAAGTAGGCATGCAGAAATATAATAAAATGGCGAAACTAAGTGTTATTCGCACAACAGGATCCTCTCTCGCAAAAGCAATTTTTTTCGCTAAAATAATTATTATCACCTGCCTTGTTCCCATTTTCGCTTTTGAGAAAGTGGAAGGAAAAATGTTTTCTCCCCTGGCGTGGACGTTAAGTTTCGCATTATTGGGCGCGCTATTATTTACCCTCACCCTGGTTCCTGTATTGGCCAGTATTTTATTAAATAAGAACCCGAGAGAAAGAAATAATCCGATCGTAAATTTTTTCAATCGTGTTGTAATGGGTGGTTTGAAATATACCATGGCTCATAAAAAAAGTAGCCTTATCATAGCTTTCAGCGCAGTGTCGCTCGGTATTTTCTCTTTTAAATTTTTGGGGACAGAATTTTTGCCCACCTTAAACGAAGGAGCGTTGTGGGTTACCGTTGAACTGCCGATGAGTTATTCTCTTACGGAAACTACAAAACTGGCAAAAACTTTTCGTGGAGAACTGGGCCAGTTTGACGAAGTAGAAGGAGTGCTTTCTCAGATCGGCCGATCTAATGATGGCACAGATCCTAATGGTTTTTATTTTTCACAGTTCCAGGTAGATCTTAAGCCGCGTAAAACATGGAAAAGGAAAATCAGCCAGGAACAATTAATTGAAGAAATGAATGAAAAATTAGCGCAGTATCCGGGAACCGTATTGAATTTTTCTCAACCGATCATCGACAATGTGGCTGAAGCAGTAGCAGGATTTAAAGCCTCTTTTGGTATAAAGATATTTGGCAATGACCTTGTTGAAATTGACAAACTCGCAGATAGCGTTTACAAAATCATGCAAACAGTGGATGGCGTAAAAGATCTTGGCATCTTACGAAACCTTGGCCAGCCGGAAATAAGAATTGTGCTTGATGAACAGAAGATGGCATTATACGGTGTTACTACTGCTGACGCAAATGCTGTTATAGAAATGGCAATTGGCGGTAAATCTGCTTCCACTTTTTATCAGCAGGAAAGAAAATTTGATATACGCATTCGGTACCCGGAAGAATACAGGGATAATGAAATTGCTTTCGCCAATCTTATGGTCCCAACTATCCACGGATCCAAAATCCCTTTGAAAGAAATTTCGGAAATAAAAACGCTGACCGGGCCGGCATTTATTTACCGGGATAAAAATACCCGTTTCATCGCCGTAAAATTTTCCATTCGCGACAGGGATATGGGCAGCACTATTGCGGAGGCGCAGGAAAAAGTAAATCAGGAAATAAAATTGGGTAAAGGATTTAGTATTGATTGGGCCGGCGAATTTGAAAACCAGGTAAGGGCCGAAAAGAAATTATCACAGGTAGTACCGATAGTTTTGGTCCTTATTTTTATCCTGCTTTTTATAAGTTTTGGAAATGCCCTGGATGCCGGTTTGGTTTTAATAAATGTGCCGTTTGCACTAATAGGCGGCATACTCGCGTTACACATTACTGGCATTAATTTCAGTATTTCCGCAGGCATTGGTTTTATAGCACTATTTGGAATCTGTATTCAAAATGGTGTGATACTAATTTCTGTTTTTAAACAAAATCTTCATCAAAAAATCCCATTGATCCAGGCCATTAAAGATGGCGTAAAAACTAGGATACGACCGGTGGTTATGACTGCTCTAATGGCAGCACTGGGTTTATTTCCTGCAGCCATCTCTACGGGAATCGGCAGCGAAACTCAAAAGCCCTTAGCCATAGTTGTTATCGGCGGATTAATAACAGCAACCATCCTTACTTTATTAATTTTCCCCTTGATCGTTGAATTGCTTTACCGGCGTTCTCATCAAAAAAGCAGGAAACAAACAATATCATTAACCTGAACTTAAAAGCATCAATGGGCGTGGAGAAAAATCGACACGCCCATTCTTTTGTTCGCACTTGTATCAACACGTATGAACAATAAAAAATTGTGAAAATCTTAAAAACATCCAATCAATTATACTAATATATTTGCAGCGTCATGAAAAGAATGCTTGCATTTCTCTTACTTCTCTCACACATGAACACCTCCATGTTCCTGCCCCAGGTTCCGGAGGATGATGTATATGATACCAATGGAAACCAGGTGGACGACATCAATAGTGTTTTTGAATATGTCATGGTGAAGATCGGTCTTGACCACCACGCTGATGATGAAGATGACGACAGCGGACAGAATTTACATATTGTTACCGGCTTTCAATATACATTTCAGCCATTTTTTTCGGAAATAATTAAAAAATATTCGGAAAATAAAACCAATTCCTTTGTTGAGTATTCAGCAGGAAAAAATTCCTTCTGTGGCTTACGATATTATTGTTCCTCCACCTAAAGCATAAACCTGATTGTCGTTAAGTTAGCGCAAACAAGGGAGTTTTTACAAGGGAAAACTTAAAACAATTCTTCCTGGCTTTACGGCTTGCTGCCAACTTTTTGACAATGGCGTAAAACATTAGGCTACCCGGGAATATTTTTCCTTTAATTATTGAATGATTCAATTATTATGTATTAAAAGGATTAATCACTTCTTATCCGGTAACCTAACTGGCAACATTTTCACCTTGATTTTTATTTTACTAAAATTTATTTAAAATGAGAAAGATTTTACTTTCATTTATCTTTCTTATTTGCGCTTATTTTTCCTATGCGCAGGATGCTTTACCAAAATTAACAAACAGGACACTTTATCCTTAACCTTACCGCAGGCAGAAGCTCTTTTTTTAAATAAGAATCTTTCTTTGATCGCGCAGAAATACAGCATCGATTCTGCTAAGGCAACCGTCATCACGGCCCGGTTATACGACAATCCGGAATTTGATTATTCCAATGCATTCTACAACCCGGTGTCAAGGCGTTTTTTTGAGCCTGAGATGGGCATTCAGGTGTCACAATTGGTGAAGCTTGCAGGAAAAAGAAACAAGTCTATTGAACTGGCAAAGTCAGGAATTGCTATCCAGGAATTTCAGTTTTATGATCTGCTGCGAACTTTGCGATATGTACTTAGAAACGATTTCTATAACATTTATTTTTTAGAGCAATCTTCTAAACTATACCAGCTTGAAATCAATTCTCTTCAAAAGATTGTTCCGTCATTTGAAGAACAGGTGCAGAAAGGATTTCTGGCGCCGAAAGATGTGCTCAGGATCAAATCACAACTATACACTTTGCAGGCAGAATTTGATAACCTTCAAACGAACATCGACAATACCCAGTCAGAATTGAAGTTGCTGATAAGAGCCGCACCGAAAACTTTTATCACTCCCCTGCCCGACTTATCAGCACTGAATAAAGACGTGGTTGCTCAAACCGGTTTCGAGCCATTGATGGATTCCGCTTTAGCCAACCGGCCGGACCTGAAGGCACTGAATGCAGGTATTCTTTTCAACAAAAATAACCTGAGACTACAGCAGGCTTTTGCCAAACCGGACATCACGATTAGCGCAAGCTATGACAGACAGGGCAGCTATGTGCACGATTATAATGCAATAGGTATTGGCATTCCCATCCCACTTTTCAATCGTAACCAGGGCAATATTAAGAATGCAAAAATACAGGTAGATGCAAGCCAGGTTGCCTACGAGAGTGGGTTGGATATCGTAAAAAATGATGTCACTACTAATTACATCACGGCGCTAAGATCTGAAAAGCTGCTTCTGAGTTTCGATCCAAAATTTGATGCAGATCTGAAACATCTAATCGATGAAGTATTGATCAATTTTCAAAAGAAAAATATCACTATGCTCGAATTTCTTGATTTCTATGATTCGTATAAACAAAATGTACTACAGTTAAATAACCTCAGGTTTAATAAGATGAGTGCGCTGGAACAACTCAATTTTTCCACCGGTAAAATAATTTTCAATCTATAAAGGCCGCGAATGAAACGGCTCCCTTTCAAAAATTTAATTCAAACGAAAATGATAAAAACAATAATAGCAACAACTCTCTTATTCAGTGGCCTGGTGATATTTTCCGGCTGCGGCTCCGAAGCCAAAAAGCCAGTTGAAAAACCGCAGTGGGTTATCTCAGACTCATTATTAAAAACGTTGCAAATAGACAGCGTCGTAAAATGCCCGTTGGTGAATTCGCTGACCCTTACCGCAAAGGTTTCTTTCGATGAAGAGAAAGTAGCCAGGATCTTTCCATTGGTCAGCGGCAACATAACCGGCGTCAATGTGCAGCTCGGCGATCACGTTAATAAAGGGCAAAGTTTAGGCATTATCAGAAGTGGTGAAATGGCGGGTTATGGGAATGACCTTGTTACTTCCAAAACCAATCTGCTCATAGCAAAAAAAAATCTTGACGCTGCGGAAGATATGTATAAAAGCGGCCTGCTCTCGCAAAAAGATCTGGTAACTGCGCAGCAATTATATGCTCAAGCGGAATCACAATTAAACAGATCCAATGAAGTACTGATGATCAATGGCGGAAATACCCAGGGAGCATACATCATTCGTGCGCCGATTAGCGGATTCATTGTTGAAAAGCAAATTAATAACAACATGGCCATTCGCAATGATAATAACAATAGCCTGTTCACGATTTCTGATCTGAAAAATGTGTGGGTGTTGGCCAATGTATATGAATCGAACATTTCGCAAGTGCATTTGGGTGATGATGCAGAAGTGACCGTACTTTCTTATCCCGGCAGGGTATTTCATGGAAAGATAGGCCAGATACTGAATGTGCTGGACCCCACGAATAAAGTAATGAAGATAAGGGTAGAATTGCCCAATCCGGATTATGCACTAAAACCCGAAATGTTTGCCAGCGTTCGTGTATCGAATAAAACGGACAGTGAAGCGCTCTGCGTGCCATCCTCAGCGCTCGTATTTGACCACAGCCAATATTTTATTTTGATTTATAAAAGCCGGTCTGATGTGAGAATAGTTCCTACTCAGATCATCAGCACCAATGGGGATAAGAGCTATATAACCGGAGATATCAGGGAAGGAGATAAAATAATCAGTTCGAACGCCGTACTGATTTATGAAGCAATTAATGTTTAAATGTAAAATCAGGTCATGTTAAAAATCCTCAAATCAATTATAGCTTTTTCATTAAAGCGAAAATATTTTATTTTATTCGTCACACTGGTGTTGCTCGTCATAGGCATTATTACATTCAAAAATATGCCGATCGAAGCGTTTCCGGATGTCACCAATACAGAAATCACTATCATCACACAATGGCCCGGAAGAAGCGCCGAAGAGATCGAAAAATTCATCACGATTCCGATCGAGATCGCTATGAATCCCGTCCAACGAAAAACAAGTCTGCGTTCTACCAGCATTTTTGGATTGTCTTATATCAAACTGGTGTTTGAAGATAATGTCACCAGCGACCAGGCAAGGATCCAGGTAAATGATCTGATATCCAACGCGGATCTCCCACCGGGAATACAGCCTTCCATTCAGCCTCCCACAGGACCAACAGGGGAAATTTACCGGTACACATTGAGAAGTAAAACACGCGATTCGCGGGAGCTCAAAACCCTGCAGGATTGGGTCATCGACCGCCAGTTGAGATCTGTGCCCGGAGTTGCTGATGTCGTAAGTTTTGGCGGCAAAACAAAAGCCTACGAAATACAGGTGGATCCCGGCAAATTAAGTAACCTCGGCATTACGCCGCTGGATGTTTATAATGCGGTCACCAAAAGCAATATCAACATCGGTGGCGATGTTATTAATATCAACAGCCAGGCTTATGTGGTTCGTGGTATCGGACTTTTAAATGACATCAACGAAATAAAAAATATTATCGTTCAAAATGTAAATGGCATTCCGGTTTTGGTAAAAGATATCGCAGACGTACAGATTTCCAATCTGCCACGGCTGGGGCACGTCGGAAGAACCGATGGCATCGATTCCGCAGGAATTCGTACCATCACAAATGAAGATGATGTTGTAGAAGCCATCGTCTTAATGCGAAAGGGTGAAAACCCCGGCGATGTCACCAAGGCGCTGAAAGAAAAAATCCAAAAATTGAACGATCAGGTTCTGCCCCAGGATACAAAAATGGTTTCGTATTATGATCGCGAAGATCTGATCCATTATGCTACAGGCACGGTGCTGCATAATCTTGTCGAAGGAATATTGCTGGTAACGCTGATCGTGTCGCTGTTTATGTTTAACTGGCGCACCACGCTAATCGTTTCGATAGTGATCCCGCTGTCACTTTTATTTTCCTTTATTTGTTTGAGACTAATGGGAATGTCCGCAAACCTTCTCTCATTGGGCGCCATTGATTTTGGAATTATTATAGACGGGGCGGTGGTCATGGTAGAGGGCATCTTTGTGATTCTCGATGAGAAGGCAAGAGGCGTAGGTATGGAGCGGTTTAATAAGCTATCGAAGTTAGGTATCATTAAAAACAAAGGAGCTGAATTAGGAAAGGCCATTTTCTTTTCTAAACTAATCATCATCGCGGCGCTTTTACCAATTTTTTCATTTCAAAAAGTAGAAGGAAAATTATTTTCTCCGCTGGCTTATACGTTGGGATTTGCGTTACTTGGCGCCTTGATCATTACGTTGACTTTAGTGCCTGTATTGATCAGCATTCTCATGCGAAAAAATATTCGGGAAAAGCATAACCCGGTGGTAAACGGATTGACAAAATTTATGCTGAAGGCATTCTCTTTCACGACAAGGCATAAACGATCCTCTATCGCTATATCTATCGTTGTAATTGCAGTAGGTTTATTTTCATTTAAATTCCTGGGAACCGAATTTTTACCGGAGTTGGATGAAGGCGCGATCTGGTTACGCGTGCAATTACCCTATAGCGTTTCACTCGATAAATCTATGGAGGTAGCCAGCCAGGTGCGCGAAAAAATGATCCAGTTTCCGCAGGTAAAAAACATTGTATCCCAAACTGGCCGGCCAGACGATGGTACGGATGTCGCAGGCTTCTATAATAATGAATTCGATGTAATCCTGTACCCGGAAGACAGCTGGAAACCCCGTATCAGTAAGGAAAAGCTGATAGATAGCATGAATAAAAAGTTATCAGTGATACCCGGCGCAGAGCTAAACTTTTCGCAGCCGATTACAGACAATATAGAGGAAGCTGTTTCGGGAGTAAAGGGATCTATTTGTGTAAAGATCTTTGGTGATTCCCTAAACTATATGGAGGGCAAGGCCAATGAAGTGTATGATGTACTAAAAGGAGTAAGAGGAATAGAAGATCTCGGCGTGATCAGGAATATTGGTCAGCCTGAATTAGACATAGACCTGGATCAGACAAAAATGGCGCTTTATGGCGTAGCCACAGCTGATGCCAATGCAGTAATTGAAATGGCGATCGGTGGCAAGGCTGCTTCACAATTATATGAAGGAATCAGGAAATTCGATATTCGTCTACGCATACCTGAAGAATACAGGAAATCAGAAAAGGACATCGGCAACCTGATGGTTCCAACGCAAAGCGGATCTAAAGTACCCGTGAAAGAAATTGCGTCCATTTCCACCAAAACGGGGCCCTGCCTTATTTTCAGAGACGCCAATGAGAGGTATTCTGCGGTAAAATTTTCGGTACGCGGCAGGGATATGGGAAGCGCCATAGAAGAAGCTCGCGGTAAAATCAATGACATCATCAAATTGAAGACGGGTTATTCAATGGTGTGGCAAGGCGATTTTGAAAACCAGCAAAGAGCTACAGAAAGATTGAAACAGGTAGTTCCTATAAGCTTATTGCTCATTTTTCTTTTATTGTTTACCATGTTTGGAAACTTTAAAGATTCGGGACTTGTTTTTTTAAATGTTCCATTCGCCATCGTGGGTGGCATTGCTGCGTTACTAATTACCGGCACCAATTTCAGCATCTCAGCCGGTATTGGATTTATCGCGCTTTTCGGTATTTGTATCCTGTTTGGGGTGTTGCTGATAACAGAGTTTAAGCACAATCTTGAAGGAGTGAAAAAAGGACATCATCCCTCCTTGTACCATGCCATTCGAACAGGCGTTAAATCGAAAGTGAGACCCGTAATGATGACCGCGCTCATGGCGGCAATTGGCTTGTTGCCTGCGGCCATTTCACATGGCATCGGATCGGAAAGCTCAAGGCCATTGGCACGCGTGGTGATAGGAGGAATTATTTGCGCTATGTTTTTTTCCATATTAATATTCCCACATTTCTTTGCAAGAGCTTATAGAAAGCTTGACCCCAAGCATCGTGACGACAATGAAAATGAGATGCAAAAAACATCTTAATATATTTTACTAACCCAAAAGCAGGAGGATTCTAAAAATTCTCCTGCTTTTTTATTTGGTCCAAAACGTTTCCAAAAGAACTGCTGTGAAAAGCCAAAATGTAGAAAATAACGTTTTTAAATTGTGGCACAACTACAGGTTACGGCATCAATTGGCTGTCCGTTAGGAATTCTATGGCCACATTGGCAACAACAAGATGATGGCAATTATCAACAGCGAAGAATGGACTTACAATCAGTCGCAGTATGTGAAATCACAGGAATATTTTTCGACTATTATCCTGCATTGAAGGCCTCAAGACCGGATTCTATATAAGCCTTGCATTAGAATAAACCGTGCATCGCGCTTTAATTATGACTGATTTCTTTTAGCAATTCGATGGCTTTGCTTTCTGTTTTGCCGCCACCGCTCCTGTTATAGATTATGGAAATCCTCAAAGCTTTTAATCCAGTCATTCCCTGGAGGTCTTTCAGCGTGAGCCACTCCACATCAGCGCTGATATAGTTGATGAATTGTAAGTAATGAATATAGTTGCCATATTCTTTTGCTTCCTTTTCAGAAGAATAAACAATCGCAATCTTTCCCGGCTGTGTCAGCCGCTCCCCCGTTTCTTTTACGATGGCCTTGTCAATTCTTTTTTTGATAATTTCATAGCGCGCATTATAGGCGCCGTCCACATCAAATTTTTTCTCTTCCATCCTGAACCTGATGCTCAGTGGCTGGCTGTGCACCAATATCAGCGAACAGATATCCAATTTCGTTTTCAAATAAGGTTGTATCCGCAAGATCTCATTCTCTACTTCGCAGGTAATCATCAATTGCCACAATCGAAGATTCTGTAAATAAAGCGGATGAAAGGTATTGTTGTTAACCATCGACTGCCCGATATATAAATTGTGCTCTACACCATCCGATTTATATTTCTCAAAATAATGTGGGAACATTTTTTGCGCGGCCACTTCGGCTTTATCAAAATATTCGGAAATATGCTCGTTGATAAGCTTTACACTCAAATCGTAATCTTTCCTTTTTTCATATAACATCCCGATCTGCGGATCAAGCCTGCTTTCATAGTCCAGCAAAGCGCCATGTATTTCCGGATGAAGGCTATGAAGAAGGGCAAAAACAGGATACACTTCTTCCTTTAAAAATTCCTGCACCACATTTTCATCGCCGGCAGATAATTGCTCTCTTAATTGCTGAATATAATTGTCCACGCGGTACCTCATATCTTTATACACGGGAAGTGGAAATTTTTGCACCGTAAGGCTCAGGATATTTTTCGTTAGCGAAAGCTGTGTGATAAGATCTTCCTGAATTGATAAATTACGCACGAGCGATGAGCCCTTGATATCTGATTGTCCATACAGCGGATAGACTCCGGGAAAAAGAATGTCTTCCATTTTATCGTCATCCGAATACATCCTGGATTCGAGTAATTTTTCTGCGGCCTCAATAAATCGCCAGGCCACAGAAGCGTGTATGGCAGTGCATTTTTGCCGGATAATGGCATCTATTTGGTTTTTCCTTTCATCCTGCGAGCGCTTCATCGCGATGGTGAAGAGTGATAAAATTTCTTCTAATTTATAAACCGTTATAGAATTTAATTCGTTTGGCTTCGCAGAAGCTGCTTCCAGAATTCCTATTAATTCATTATTATAAAACAGCGGAACAGCCAGGTAACTTTTAAATCCAAGGTTTCTTAATTTGGCCGTCACCGGATTGGCAGCGGCCGCGTTTTCGTCTATCTCCTGGAAGATCAGGGGCTCGTTTTTTTCGAAGCAGCAGCCCGCAAGATGGCCGCAAAATGCTTCTGACATGGATACATTTTTTTTATCTGAAACGACAATACTATTCCAAAATCCCAGGCCGACGGATTGTAACATTTTTGTATCCTTATTATAGGAAATAAAACCAACTCTCAGTGCCGAAATATTGAGCATAGCGCCAAGATTTTCCTCTATCTGCAAAATGATGTCCGGAGTCGTCAAGGCATCTTTTTTTATCAGGTCAAATTTTAAGGCAGAGATGGATTCATCATGGGTCACATCAAAAAGAGTCATGATGGTAAATCCCTCAATCGTATAGCTATCCGGTGGAATTTTCTTTTTCCATAATTCAATGTTGTCAAAATTATTGGTAAGCTGGTGAATCTCTTTTTCAGTAAGAGGTTTGAGGCCTGTACCGTGCGAAATCTCTGTAAAATCAGCATTAACAAACGCGCGGTACCGGTGTACGATAGCGGTTTCGCGGTCGCGGATGCTAAAAAATAAATTAGGCGAAAGGCTCACATTAGCATGATAATATTTGTTTAAAATATTTATGCAGCATATTTTGTAAATAAGATCCGCGCTGGCTTCCGGAATCAAACTTTTGCTATCGGACTGTTCGATTAAATTAGCAAAGCGCCGGGTAAGGTTAAAAAGAATAGGCTTAAATGGCATTCCCGCCGCTTTTATTTCATTGTTTGTGGTAAGAGATGGAAATAACGGCGACAGAAGTAAATTGATTTCCTTTTTGTGCTTTTCAATTTTATTAAAATCTCCGAAAGTCCCCGAGATATCGGGTACTTTTTCAATTTGCTTTAACACGTCACGCGCGCTGCTGGCCATAAATGGATCCGGCATCAAAGCCTGCTCCTCCCACCAGGCAATCAGTTTTTTAAAACTCATTTGAAGCTGAAAAGGCAGTGCATATTCATCAGGAAAATAATTGTTTCGATATTGATGAACATATTTCATGGCCGTAAATTGATAGTTGTGAAACGCAAAACCCGCCGGAGTAAAAACTGCACGTTTTACAAAACTAAAACAAATCACAAAAATCGAGTTGAATTAACTTCGCGCGGAATAAACTGGTCCATGATTAATCCGCCAGAGGCGCTTCCTTCACCAGCCTGATAATTGGCCAAATTTGGAGAAATAAAATACAGGATAGTGCGGCTGCTTTCGAAGACACGTGGAAAGCGAAAATGTAGATTTCGCGGTTCTGAAAATTGCACCCTTCACACCATCGGGCTTGAAAACTGCAAGCCTGTCAACATTGACTTCCTGGTTCCTTTTTGCTGAATTAATACTTTGAACTTATTACCCATTTCCACCAATTTATTGATCTGAAAAATGAAATCTTTCTGATCGGTATTTTTATTTTCCATTTCCAGGTTTCGCAGATAACCCATTAGGCCCAAAGACCGTAGAAAATGATCCTGCGTTGTAAAACCATTCGTTATTAATCCGGCCTTTTCACCCCAATGCTTCAACGCCGAAAAGTTGACATGCACTGTAATATCCTGCATACCGATGTTTTCATAAGGTGCATAATTCACTTCATGGTTTTTAAAACAAACGAGCGTGCCTGTATTTCTCTTTGCGTCATAAAGCTCGAATGCCGGGAAGCCATAATCGATAGTCAATACAAAACCTGTTTGCAAGTTCGCTGCGATTTCCTGAATCCAGCCCAGCGCCTGCAGGTTCACTTCTGTAGAATAATCTTTTGGCAACACAATTTGTTGCTCCTTAAAATAATTTTTTAAATCGTCATTCGCAGGCTGCAGCACCTCAATAAATTCATCCTTGTAATCCACAAAAACTTCCATCAGCTCCTCCTGCATCACCACTTTATGCACGGCAAAATTGTCCAGCAATTCATTAGAGATCACACAGCCATTTAAGCCGGAAATTTCATTGATCGAATTGTGCCAGGAAACTTTTTCTTGCAGAAATGATTTTTGTAAAGCCTGCATCGTGCTGCTCTTTTCAATGATGCAATAATTTAGATGTTCGTACAAGTCAGCATTGCGCTTGAGATAATTGAGTAAATCAAAACAAAGCGCGCCTGTGCCGGCTCCATATTCCACAATCGTGAAAGGTTGTTTACCGAGCACAAACCACATTTCCTCGATCTGTCTTCCAAGCATTTCTCCAAATACAGAACTTAAAACGGGGCTTGTATAATAATCTCCCTGCTTCCCGATTTTATTTTTTTCAGAATTATAATATCCAAGGCCAGGGTAATAAAGTGCCATATCCATAAAGTCGCAAAACGACATGGCGCCACTTTCCTTTATTTTTTCGACCACTAATTCTTTAAGCTGCATAGTTTTTATCTAAACATTAAACGCCCGGAGCCCTGATTGGGAGCCGGTTCTGAGTGAAGTTATCATGATTCATTATACCATTATGCAAATATTATGAATCCAGACAAGTAACAATATAGATTTTAAAAATTTTAAAAATGCCCGTTTTAAATTGCAAAATTATTTTTCGCCTCACAAGCCAAAATATAGATTTACGGTTTCCATTTACACAAATTCTTTTGGTAAATTTTAATTTTATTTCTCAATGAGGAAAAAACAGCTTTAGTAAATCATTTATTTTTTAGAAATATTTTTCAAACGGAACACTTTGGTTTCATGGCTTTGAACCGCGCCTTTCCAGTTCTTTCCCTTGCCGATGATTTTATGTTCCCAAACATCTCTTATTTCGTATTTGCCATCCAAACCTAATTCACTGAAATTGATATTCGTTGTTTGAGCCGCACCGCTTCTATTCAGAACAGCAACCGCATAATCTCCGTTAGACAAACGTTTTTCAAAAATCTCCCATGAATCATTAGCCGTTTTTTTGTCCGCCTGTTTGCCCAGTGCATCCTGGTCTATTGCGATCATTTCATCATTAAGAAGAATCCGATTGGCTTCTGCGTTCATGTTTCTCACATCATTTGTTGCAACCAATGGCGATGCCATCATGCACCAAAGACTCATATTGCTTTGGTATTCGATATCATTGCAGCCGGTTCCTCCCAGGTCTCCCGCCGGGCCTTTGCTTCCGCGCAACCCAACGATCAGCATATCCGGATCATTCCAATGTCCCGGACCGGCGTAAGCTGAAAGATTTGCATTAATATCAAGATTATGAGTAAGGCTTTTCCATGAATCTCTAACATCTCCCGTAGTGCGCCATAATTGTCCGCCAACACCCGCAGCCCAAAACCATGGCTGACGACCGCCCCATTCGCAAATGCTGAAAACAATTGGTCGTCCGCTGCTCCTTAACGCGTCGGCCATTTTTTTGTAACGAATCTTTGCCGTGTTCGAATCCGATGGCGCGTGGCAATAATCATATTTCAGATAATCAATTCCCCATGAAGCAAACGTTTTCGCGTCCTGCTCTTCAAAACCGAGGCTGGCCGTGTAATCCGCGCAGGTAAGTTGGGCAGCATCAGAATAAATTCCTAGCTTAAGCCCTTTGGCATGCACATAATCAGCAAGCGCTTTTATTCCTGAAGGGAATTTTTTAGGATCAGGAATGATATTGTTTTTATTGTCTCTCCCGCCCTGCCAGCCATCATCAATCATGATGTGATCGTACCCAGCCTTCACCATTCCATTATTAACCATCGCGTCCGCCACTTCATGGATGATATTCTCATTGATATCCGTACCAAAAAAATTCCATGTCATCCAGCCCATCGGTGGCGTTGGTGCCAGGTCAACTTTCACGTTTGAAATATTTTGTGCGCGGACAGAAGAAAAACCCAGGCACAATAAAAAACCCGCGGCGAAGAAAACGTGTTTAAACATGATTGATGATTTTTTTATGAACTTTCAATTTGTGAATTTTCTGATGTATTTTAGAAATTAATTGATCCTCCAACTTTTAGTTTCAACACGAATTATTCACGACATTCAACTGATCCATTTATGAAGACAACTTTAAAAGCCTTAGCCGTACTTTCCGCCATCTTGTTTATTTTAAGCCGCCTGTTAGTTACGTGGGGATACCAAACCGTAATAGTATTTTATTTTGCATTCATCGTTTCTATCACCGTATTTATCCTATGCCTGATTCTGTTATTAATTAATAAATATTTGTAAAAGAAAATAAAGATTCTGCTGCTATTTTCACTTATTGCACAATAATCTCATCCGCAAACAGCCATGCAGGCTGTCCTTCACCAGGATGACCTTTAGGACACACACCCAGATTCTTTGCTGACACACGAACATATCTGGCCTGCCGGGCCGCAAAATTTAGGGTGAAATCTTTTATGACCGTCCCTTTTTCTTCCGGTGAAATCGTATTATTTACTGTTCCTAAATTTGTAAAAGTTTTACCATCATCGGAAACTTCATAGGTTACGGATTGAGGTAAAAAAATCCAATCAACATAATGTTGCAAACAACCAATCGTAATTTTTTGCACAGAACTTATTGCTCCAAGATCTATCGTAGCAACAAGATCTTTTCCATTAAACGCGTGCCAATATTTTCCTACAGCGGCCGTTCCTCTTACGCCGTCAGTGAGTGAATTAGGGCCATCAGCAGGATAATAGCTGCTTTGCGGAGTCGCATATACCACATCTCTTCCGATCGCCTTGTGCATCACAAAGTTTTGCTGAGCGGGCACAACACCCATCACTTTTCCGTCAATCACAACAACGGCTTTCATGGTTACCGAAGCGTCAATTGGAACAGGACTTTCATATTTTTTTGAAGTCAGATCCGGTTGACTTCCATCTAATGTATAATAGATTGATGCGTCCGGAATCTCCGAAGAAAGTGCTACCGATAATTTTCCATTTTGTGAAAGAGGTTTTATCGCAACGGTGAAAGTTTCCAGCGCAATAATTAAATCCTTTTTGATCAAAGACCCTGAATTGGCTTTGTACACGGTGATAAAAATTATTGTAATCTCTACTTTCCGACGGTGACCAGAGCACTTCAGACAGTGCGAGCATTCTTGGAAGCACCATGTATTCTAATTGTGAAACTGATGGAATAAATTCTGTCCAAACATTTGCCTGGGCACCTAAAATGTATTTTGCATCCGCTGCGTCGAGGTCTTTCGAAATTGGATTATAATCATATACCATTTTTAAGGAATTGAATCCACCAATGGCCTCTGGCTCCCCGGCAGGTCCAGCCTGGTACTGATCAAAATAAAGCGGGTTGCCCGGCGTCATCACTACGTCGTGTTTCATCTTCGCCGCTTTAATGCCACCACTTTCGCCGCGCCAGCTCATCACTGTTGCATTTGGTGCAAGGCCTCCTTCCAATATCTCATCCCAGCCAATGATGCGCCTGTTTTTTGAAATCACAAATTTTTCTATCCTGTGAATGAAGTAGCTCTGCAATTCATCTTCATCTTTAAGGCCCAGCTTCGCTTTCAAAGACTGGCATTTCGCGCAATTTTTCCAGGAAGTTTTATCAACTTCATCTCCGCCAATGTGGATATATTTGGAAGGAAATAATTGCATCACTTCTGTTAATACGTTTTGCAAAAAAGCAAATACGCTATCATTGCCAACACAATAATTCGATTGAATTCCCTTAGGATAAATTCCGCCGGTGATAGTTGTCTGCGGTTGCTGTGTGCATGAAAGTTCAGGATAAGCAGCAAGTGCCGCCTCCGAGTGTCCGGGCATTTCTATTTCGGGAATGATCGTGATATTTCTTTCCTGCGCATAAGCTACAATTTCTTTGATCTGCTGCTGCGTATAAAAACCTCCATAGGTAGTTGCTTCCCCAGACTTCGTTGGCTCACACTGGCTCCACGGTACCCCCCGCCGGTCAGCGCGCCACGCACCTACTGATGTCAGTTTTGGATATCTTTTTATTTCTATTCTCCAACCCTGGTCATCCGTAAGATGCCAATGAAATGTATTGAATTTATAAGAAGCCATCAGGTTGATATATTCCCTGACCATGTCTGCCGAAAAAAAATGTCTGCAAACATCCAGGTGCATACCGCGGTATTTAAAACGCGGATAATCTGTAATGTTTAGGCAGGGAACTATCAATGCAGCATTGGTGCGTATTTGCGGCAACAACTGGATGAGAGATTGCAATCCATATACAATGCCTGCTTTCGTATTCGCAGTGATGCTGACATGTGTTGGTGACACGTTCAGCAAATACCCTTCATCGCCGATCGTTTCCGTTTTCTTTATTTCGAGAAGGATCGATTTATTTTTTTTCGCATTCACGGACAATTCATTTCCCGAAATGGATTTGATAAAGCTGTTTAAAAACCCGGAAGCTGAAGCGAGGTCTTTTTGTTTTGAATCAAAATTGATAGAGGTGTTGTTATCAATTATAAATTGCCCATGTAGCAAAGACATGCTCACGGGTTGTGGAATAATGTTAATTGCCTCTTGCCCTTTTACAAAAAATGGCAACAGGAAGATAAATGCAATTACAATAGCTCTGTTGATGGCTTTCAATTGGTTTTTTTTAGAGATGATGATATTATAGGTTATAGATGGAATCTGATTCGAAATTTTACATCGTTTTGACTAATGAAACAAAGCTTCTGATGGTATTATTTTTTTGCTATTTTCATTTTGCCACCAAAAAACTTTTAGCTCGTTTCCGCCTCCGGCATCGAAATAAGTCACCCTTATTTTATGATAGCCTTTCTTCAAAGCTGCTGCCCCACTTTGTTCGGTGCTCCCATGCTGACCATCGTTATTGACCACTTCCTGGTCGTCAATAAACAATTTGCTTCCATCGTCTGAAAGTGTTGAGAAATGATAAACTGCATTTTCTTTTACTTTGATATAGCCGTCAAATTGCAATGCATATTTTTCTTCGCGCTGTTTCACTTTTTCGGAAATAACCTCCGATATACCTTCTTTTTTTACATCAGAATTTTGAATCGATGCGAGACTAATCGTTCCTTCCGGTTCGTAATATTTCCAGGCGATTCCGCTTTTTATACTTTTTGGCTTTTCAGAGCTTTTCCATTCATAAATCTGAACATCTTTCGTTATGGCTTCCGATGGCAAAGCTCCCGGGAAAATAGAGATCGCTTTTACGGTCGTTGATTTTTTCAACATTATAGGCGTTACATACAAATCCGAATGAATGTTGGGTTCGCTTCCATCCAGTGTGTAGCGGATCTCCTGATTGGCTTCTTTTGCAAAACTAATTATCTTATTAAAAGATTCTTTTCTAAGCGAAATGTTGATCACCGGCTTGCGGGCAAATTTTCCAAAATTTTCTATTTTAATTACATAGGCATAAGGCGCTTTTATTTTATTAGGATCATAAGAAGGCAAAGAAACAAGCACATCATTTCCCTGCTGCTCCCATTGTACTTTTTCTTTCGTTGCTAAAAAGCTGATCACAGTGTTAGCAGGCAATTGAAGGTCCTTCAGTAATAATTGATTGTTGCCTGGATACTTTGGAAAAAGTGCATACAAAGAATTAGAAGCAGGATTATAAGTATAAAAAATTTCTTTCACAGCGTAGCCGGAATCAGGATCCACAGTAATTTTTAACAACAAATCATTATCTCCTTTTTTGGGCTGATAATTTCTGTCACCCGCGCTCCATTGCGCAGGATTCTTCCATCGAACAGTGTGATAGATCGCTTCGGAATTGACGTTCATCCAATCACCGATCTGAAGCAATCTTTCCTGCATGATGGGTGGAATTTTCCCATGCGCATCAGGTCCGATGTCCAATAAAAAATTACCTCCGCGGCTCACCTTATCTATTAATTGCAGAACCAATGATTGCGCTGAATTATAATCCCATGCATCTTCTGCACGGTTATATCCATAGCTGGCGCCCATTCCACGGCTTTCTTCCCATGCATGATCCTCGATTTCCAGGTTTGGCTGGTATTCGGGCGTATACACCGCCCCATGTTGAAAGCGAATACCACTGCCCCAACGGTCATAAGTAACGACGCTGTTTTTTACGGGACTCTCATTATATAGCCAAGCCAGGAATTCCTGCGACTTCCATGTTTCGGCCGGTGCATCCCATTCTCCATCTGTCCAAAATACATCGGGTTGATAGGTATTGATCAGATCCTTCATCTGCGGCCACATGTGCCGGGAAACATATTTGTTCCGGTCGCTCAACCACAACGGATTGTACCATTCATACAGTGAATAATACATGCCGGTGTGAACAGATGTTTTTCGGATGGCTTTAAAAAGATCGCCCAACAGATCTCTGTGAGGGCCCGCTGATACAGCATTCCAGGCGAACCCCCAATCCCTGTCGGCTTCCTTGCTTGGCCACAACGCAAACCCATCATGATGCTTGGAAGTGAGCACCACATATTTAGCGCCCGACTTTTCGATCAGATCAGCCCAGGCATCCGGGTTAAAAAGTTCCGCTTTAAAATCTTTTGCAAGATCATAATAAGTGCGGTTGCCAAATTTATCTTTTTGATATTTGATCCTTGTTGAATCGCCATTCATTAATCCATTCTGATACCACTCTGCATACTCTCCCTTTTTGGAAAATCCGGGAACTGAATAAACGCCCCAATGAATGAAGATCCCAAATTTTGCATCGGTATACCATTGCGGCACCGGCCGTGTATCAAGCGATTCCCATGTGGCTTTGTATTGTGCGAAAATATTTTGGCAAAATAAAAAGAATATGCCTGCGAACAGATTCCTTAGAAATATGGATTTTTTCATCTACCTGAATATTGAGCATTGAACATTAAATGTTGAATATTTTTTCATTCCTTATAATTTATTTTTTATTTCTTATCCTCATCATTCATTCCCTAAAAACTGATTATGCTGCATCCAGTTTTTTAAAGTTTCCATCCAATTATTTTTAGCCAGAATGTGCGTACCAAATCCATGACCTCCATTCTGATAAATATGCATTTCCGCCGGCACATTATTTTTCAATAACGCTTCGTAATATTCAATGCTATTTTCCGGCTTCACGCCATTGTCATCACCCGCCAAAACTAAAAATGCGGGCGGAGTATCTTTGTTCACCTGCAATTCATTTGAAAAATCTTTAATGACTGCTGCTGAAGGATTTTTACCAACCAAATTTTCGCGACTTCCCATGTGTGCCAGTGAATCAGTAAAGCTGATCACAGGATATCCAAGAATGGAAAAATCCGGGCGCAAAGAAGTATTTTTCGGATTTGAGATAGTGGCCCTGTTGTAATGCGTGGAGGCTGTTGCCGCTAAATGTCCGCCGGCTGAAAAGCCCATGATCCCAATCTTTGACGGATCAATATTTAGCTCAGCAGCGTTTTCCCTTACATACTGAATCGCGCGCTGCGCGTCCTGGAGCGGTCCGGTGGATTTATCTTTCATGATCTCATCGGATGGAAGGCGGTACTTTAAAACGATGGCTGTTACGCCCCAGCTATTCATAATTTTCGCCACCTCTGTGCCTTCTAAATTATAGGCCAGGATACCATAGCCACCACCCGGACAAATAATCACTGCTGTATTTTTTCCTTTAGAGGCAGTGGGTTGAAAAATAGCAATCTCCGGAATTGACACTTTGCTGATCCGGATAATACCGTCGTCACCGGTGTCCCACTTTTCTTTATAATTTGGTGCGGGTTTACTGTTAGGCACTTCCTTGTATAAAGGAACCGTGGTTTGGGCGTAGGATGGATTCATGAGCATGATCGATAGACATAAAAAAAATAAATTCTTAATTTTTCTTTTTAAAAAATTGGTTTGAGAATGACGTGAAAGCTTTTTGAGTTTTCTCATTTTATTTGATTGTTTTATTTTGCAAATTTTTTTGAAATCCCAAATCAATCGCCTGGCTATTGCTTACAAATCATTTATGCATAAGATCAGTTTAATCCGCCTTGTCCACGATATAATTTCAATTTACCATCAAGCTTTAATTTGAGCACGGTCATATATTGATCTTTTGATTTTTCAGGAACATTTATAAAGACCAATCCCGGTACCGGACTCCAGGAAATTTTTCCCACCACTTTTGGCTTCAAATGTTGAGCCGTTCCTACAATCTGTATATCATTGATCTTGTTGACAAGGCCTTTAACCATCACGTTTCCGGCAGCTTGCCCGGGAAGAAAAAGATATATTGTCGTGGAATCTTTTGACATCGTGCTCGGGCCATAAAAATGTCCCTGCGGCAAGCCCGGCACCGTGCCGAAAATTGCTTCACCACTTTTTCTATTCCATTTACCCAATTCCTTTAAAATATGTATCTGCTCCGGAGGTATTGTTCCATCCGCTTTCGGACCTATATCCAGCAATAGATTTCCGCCATTGCTAACCGCATCCACAAAAATGCTGATCACCTCAAAAGGGGTTTTATAATTCGTATCGTCGGGATGATAGCCCCAATTGTTGTTTGTGGTCATACACAATTCCCACCAATTGTATTTGGGGCGGCTGACAGGAAAATTTTGTTCAGGTGTTTCATAATCGCCATAGCCGGTGAGTCGTCCATTGATAATGGCGTTTGGATTTACGCCTAGAATTTCTGCCCTTACTTTCTGAGCCTGCCATTCATCGGCGCTGTGTTCCCAATCGCCGTCAAACCACCAGAGATCGGGCTTATACAGGTGATTGACTTCATCAATCTGTCCCTGAAAAAAGTGCTGAAATTTTTCCCAGCGTTTCGGATCATCGGCAACTTTATAACGACTGCTGTCATTTAAAAAACCGGGATAATCAGGATAGGTCCAGTCAATCAGCGAAAAATAAGCGCCGCGTTTGATACCATCTTTATCCAATGCTTTATAAAACGGTTTTAATACATCCCGCTTTGCAGGCGTGTTATCAACGACGTTAAAATGATTTTCTTTCGTAGGCCATAACGCAACACCATCGTGATGTTTAGTGGTGATCACTGCGTAACGCGCCCCCGATTCTTTGATCAGATCAGCCCACGCCTGGGGATTATATTTTGAAGCGGTAAATCCTTTTAACTGCTTCATATAATCAGCGTAACTTATTTTCTTATTATGAAAACTCCAGCTTTCATCAACGCCATTCACAGAATAAATGCCCCAGTGAATGAATATTCCCAGTTTAGCATCGGCGAACCATTGCATCTTTTCGCGGATAGAATCGGGATTGATTTTATCCTGCGCAGACGCCGGCAGTGAAAAACAAAATAAAATCAGCATTGTCAGCCCATCCAATAAAAAATTTCTTGTTTTCACTATTCAAATATTTAAATTATCAAAAAAAAATCCCTCAACATTTCTCATTTGTAATCCGGCAATTCAACAATGTAACAATGCAACAATTTGACAAACGAAATATCCTATAAAGCCCTGTCGAGATGAACATATCCTCCGTCCACATGAATTAACTGGCCAGTCGTATGGCTGGACCGATCTGACAAAAGAAAAACTACCATATCAGCAATTTCCTGCGCCGAGGTCATTCGCTTCTCCAAAGGAATTTTTTCAGTAATCGCCTTTAATTTCTCTTCTGAATTGTCAAAAGTTTTGATCCATTTATCATACAAAGGTGTATAACATTCCGCAACGATCACGGCATTTACACGGATGTTATATTTTAATAACTCCACGGCCCATTCACGAGTCAATGCATTTCTGCCACCGTTGGATGCAGCATAGCCGGAAGTACCGCCCTGACCGGTTTCAGCCGTCTTGGAACCGATGTTCACGATCGGGCCTTTTGATTTTTTAAGATAAGGAAGTGCGTGGTGCGCCATCAAATAATAATGCACGACATTCTTATGCACTGATGCGATAAAATCTTCGTAACTCCCATTCTCCAATCCCACGCCATCATTTACGCCGGCATTGTTGACAAGGCCATCGATACGACCGTATTTTTCAATCACCTTTTTTACAGCATCTTCACATGCAGCCGGATCAGTAAGTTCAGCAACTACCTGGAACCCTTTATTATTAATGCTCTCAAGTGCTTTCGCATTGTCGGCTTCGCTTCTTCCGATAATAACGGGCACAGCATTTTCAGCTGCCAACGCTTTTACAATCCCTTCTCCTATTCCTTTGGCGCCGCCTGTCACTATAATAATTTTGTCATCGAGATGCAGATTCATATTATGTAAATCGTTTTAAATTTTATAAAATTTAATCGCATTTTCAGCAAAAACAGCGCGCCGTTCTTCAATAGAAAAATCGCTCAAATATTGCTCCAGCAAATTGATCCATTTGGCATAGGTTGCGCTTAGCATCATCACCGGCCAGTCACTTCCAAACACCAATCTATCGGTACCGAATGATTCAAACACCACATCGAGATAAGGATAAAAATCTTTGTCGTTCCATTCATTCCATGCAGCCTCCGTAACCAATCCCGAAAGCTTGCAAAACACATTCTCGTTTTGCGCAATTTCCTGCATCCCTCTTTTCCAACCGATGCCGATCGTATCTGTAACCTTTTTATTCTTTATCGCCGGCTTGGCACAATGGTCAATAATAAATTTTTGGCCCGGAAATTCATTGACAAACTCAATGGCTTCCTCTAATTGATTTTCATAAATAAGCACATCATAGGTGAAGTCAAATTTTTTCAACTGCCTCACACCGTTCATAAATGATTGGCCTTTCAAAAAACCGGCTGGAGCCCCTTGCACAATGTGTCTGAAACCCTTAACCACAGCAAATTCAGAATAATGCTGAAGCCGCAGCCTCCACCTGTTCGTCCTGCAGATCCACCCAGCCTACAACTCCTTTTATCAAAGAATTTTCCCGGGCGAGCGCTATCAAAAAATCAGTTTCCGCCTCACTTTGATCTGCCTGCACAGCAATTACACCATCAACGCTATTTTCATGAAGTTGTAACTCAATATCCTTTGGGAAAAAATCGCGTTGCAGCAATTTCATGTCATCGGTTATCCATGCATCTTTTACAGCATCGTATTTCCAAAAGTGAACATGTGAATCAATTTTTTGCATAAGCAATTACTTTCTGCTTTTGAGTTCCGAGTCCATCAGCGCCCAATTCCACTACGTCACCCGGTTTTAAATATAAAGGAGGATTCATGCCCATGGCAACGCCATGTGGTGTTCCTGTAGAAATAATATCGCCCGGAAGCAAGGTCATAAAGCGGCTAATATAAGAAACCACCTGGGGGATATTAAATATCAAATCGTCTGTATTCCCGTCCTGCATTTTCTCGCCGTTAACGGTAAGCCACAAACGCAAATTATGCACATCTTTTATTTCATCTTTAGTAGCCAGCCACGGACCAAGAGGCGCAAACGTATCGCAGCTTTTGCCCTTCACCCATTGCCCACCACGCTCCAACTGGAATTCGCGCTCGCTCACATCATTGTGCAGGCAATATCCCGCGACATAATCCATCGCTTCGGCTTCTTCCACATAGGAAGCTCTTTTGCCAATAACCACCGCCAGCTCGACTTCCCAATCGGTCTTCACTGAATTTTTCGGGATCATGATATCATCATCAGGACCGGAAACCGAGGTAGTCGCTTTGAAAAAAAGAATGGGTTCTTTCGGAACCGCCGCATTCGTTTCTTTAGCATGTTTCGCATAATTCAAGCCGATGCAAATGACTTTTGACGGCTTTCTTACCGGGCAACCCAGCCTGGTAGTCTTTGTCAATTTCAGGCAATTTATTTTCCGATACAACCCTTGTCAATTGACTAATACCGTCATTTGCAAAAAAGTCTTCATCATAATCTTTTACAAGTGAAGAAACGTCGTACCATTTTTCGTTGACGATGATAGCCGGTTTTTCCTGTCCCGGCGCTCCTGCTCTTATTAGTTTCATATTTTTTAAATATTAAATTTCTACTTTTTAGCTTGTATGAACTTCAATAATCGTGTCAATGTCATCAAACTTAATTCCTTCCAGATTGAGTGTCAGACCAGTTTTCGCCTGTTTGAATTTTACTTTTTGATCCGTTCCCATCAGCCGGCAATCTTTCACCTTTCCCTGAATACCCTCAATTACCAGCGTTGACAAGCCTGAATCTTTAAGTATATGAACAAAAATGGATTTGCCTTTTGCAGTTACTACGCCCCAATCTTTCGCCGGCATCACATTTCCTCTCGTGCCGTAAATGCTTTCTCCATATTGTTGCATCCATTTGCCAACGGCGTTTAATGAATCTACGAACTCGGTTTGGACTTTGCCGTTTGGCATCGGACCAACATTTAGTAAAAAGTTCGCATTGCGACCCGCAGCATTTACGAGGTAATGAATCAGCTGCTTTACAGTTTTGTAGTGATCATCCTTAATATTAAATCCCCATGAATCATTCATTGTTTCGCATGTTTCCAATGGTAATTTATCAGACGCTTTTTGAAAGCTTAATCCGGATTTATTTTCGCCGGGCAGGTCTCTTTCAAACATTTGAAAATCTTCTCCCGGAAAAGGCGTTAAATGGTGATTATTGCCTATCATGCATTGCGGCTGCAATTTGTGAATGAGACCATAGATCTCATCATAACGCCAGTCGATCCTTGATGAACGATCGGTCTCGCCTTCCGGCTTCGTCTGATCCCAATGGCCATCAAACCAAATGCCCGCTATCTCACCATAGTTAGTCAGCAATTCAGTCAACTGATTTTTCATGAACTGCAGGTAATGCGCATAGTCACCATGCCCGTGGCGTTCGGCTTTCTGACCAGTGCGGCCTGTTTCATGCGGATAATCTTCACGGCCCCAATCCAGCAATGAATAGTATAAAAAAAGTTTGATATCCTGCTTATGACATTCGTCCGCGATCATTTTTACCACATCTTTTTTGTAAGGTGTATTCATGATGTTATAGGAAGAATATTTGGTATCCCACATACTGAAGCCATCATGATGGCGCGTGATGAGCGTAATATATTTCATGCCCGCATTTTTTGCCATTCTCACCCACTGGTGTGCATCGAACTCAAGTGGATTAAAAAAATCAACCAGCTTTTTGTAATCTTTGACGGGAATGTTCTCATTGTTCATCACCCATTCCCCATCGCCCAGAACACTAAAAATCCCCCAATGGATGAACAAGCCAAATTTCGCATCCTGGAATACGCTTCTTGCGGCAATATTCTCCGGTGCGGGAGTATACGTTTGTGCATGCACGTTAGCAGTCATCACGAAACTAAAAAAAACAATCGCTAAAAATTTCATAAGCTTATTTATGTGTTTAATTTTAAAAAACCTCCGTCAATGGGATAATCATTTCCTGTAATAAAAGACGCCTCATCGCTGGCTAAATACAAAGCCAAAGCAGCCACCTCACCCGGTTCAGCCATGCGGCCAATTGGCTGTGTTTTTGACAAATTATCAAACATCTCCTTTTCTTTTCCGGGATAATTTTTTTGTAAAAATCCATCGACAAAAGGTGTGTGTACCCTTGCCGGCGAAATAGAATTGCACCTGATATTATCGGCGAGATAATCTTTTGCAACAGAAAGCGTCATGGCGGCTACTGCTCCCTTAGCCATTGAATAAGCAAACCTGTCTGCGAGTCCACACCATGCTGCAACCGATGCCATGTTTAAAATTACTCCGCCACCATTCTTCTTCAACAGTGGTATAGATGCAAAAAGACAATTGTAAACGCCTTTCACATTAACACTTACAATCCGGTCAAAATCCGATTCGCTGGTGTTATCAGCTTTGCCAATATGTGCGATACCTGCGTTATTCACTAAAATATCATGAACACCAATGGATTCAAAAGTGTTCAGCACTTGTTGCTGATTGGCAACATTGCAGGCATGAGAAAATACAGTGTCGCCATTTGCTTTGATCTCATCCACGGTTTCTTTTGCACTTTCCTGGGTGAGCTCGATGATATGTACTTCTGCTCCTTGTTTTGCAAATAATACCGCAATCGCTTTTCCGATGCCGCTACCAGCCCCGGTGATTACTGCTTTTTTATTTTTAAGAGAGAACATTTGGGTGTTGCTTTATTGGTTAATTAGTTTACTGGGTTATTGGTTTATTGGTGTCTTGTAAGCGATTTTATAGTTTTTCATGATTTATATTTTACAACCTTGAATTCAAATCCTTAAATTTTTAAACTAAAAAACTCTAATCCGTTTTCAATTTTCAACTTTCCATTTTCAATTAAATCAAAGGCTCACTCCCCTTTTCCACGGGATAAAATCATCCTGGTTTAACTGAACCGCTTTAGGAATGATTCTTCCACTTGCGGCTTCGATACAATATTCAAGGATCTCTTCGCCCATTTGTTCAATTGTCTTGGTGCCATCAATCACTGCGCCGGTATCAATATCAATTATGTCATGCATTCCTCTCGCCAATTTCGAATTAGTTGCCAGTTTGATAGTAGGACACACCGGATTTCCTGTTGGTGTTCCCAGTCCGGTTGTAAACAAGATCAAAGTCGCACCGGCAGCAGCTTTTCCAGTCGTCGCTTCCACATCATTACCTGGCGTACACACCAGGTTGAGCCCCGGTTTCGTTGCCGGCTCGGTATAATCCAACACGTCCACAACAGGCGACGTTCCTCCTTTCTTTGCGGCTCCGGCAGATTTCATCGCATCAGTAATTAGTCCATCCTTAATATTTCCCGGTGACGGATTCATAAAAAAACCTGAACCTACTTTATGAGCCAATGCATCGTAAGTGCGCATCAAATGAATGAACTTTTCGGCAGTCGCTTCTTCCAGGCAACGATCTATCAAATTCTGTTCAACACCGCATAATTCCGGAAATTCAGCCAGCAATACTTTTGCGCCAAGCGCAACCAAAAGATCTGCGGTATACCCTACAGACGGATTTGCTGAGATTCCGCTGAAACCATCACTGCCACCACATTTCACGCCGACACTTAGCGCGCTCAAGGGCGCCGGTTTTCTTTCCTGCTTATTGAGTTCGATAAGATTTTTAAATGTGTCCCTTATCGCAAGGGTAATCATTTTTTCTTCGTTCAATATTTGTTGCTGCTGATAAATCAATAAAGGCTTATCAAATGCAGGATTGTGTTTTTTAATATCATCCACCATGGAACCAATCTGCAGATGTTGACATCCGAGACTTAAAATTGTTACGCCAATCACATTTGGATGATCGGCATAGGCAGCAAGCAACTTGCTTAATATGGCAGAATCTTCTCTCGTGCCGCCGCATCCACCCTGGTGGTTTAAGAATTTGATTCCGTCGATGTTTTGGAACACGCGCTCCTCAGACGGAATGTCGGAAGGGCTGAGATCAAATTCATCAATATCAGATTTTTCTTCATAAGCCTTCACGAGCTCATGTGTGAAGGATTTATATTTATCAGCAACCCCATAACCTAATTCATTATTGAGCGCTTCACGAATGACGTCCATGTTGCGGTTTTCACAAAAAACCGCCGGAATAAAAATCCAGTAATTCGCGGTGCCCACTCTTCCATCCTTTCTATGATAGCCATCGAAAGTCCGGCCTGCAAATTTGCTGACATCAGGCGCATGCCAATCTGGCTTCACATTTCTGTAACTATATGGCTGTGCGGCATGTTTGACATTCTCAACCGTGACGCGCGTTCCCTGCTCCACATCCTTTTGGGTTTTTCCAACGAGCACTCCATACATGATAATTTCATCGCCGCTTTGCATATTCCCGGCAAAGAATTTATGTTTTGCAGGAATGTTTTCTTTTAAAAGATATTCAACGCCTTCGCAATGTACGCGTTCATCGCGCTTAAGGTCAGCTAGTGCCACGATTACATTGTCTTTTGGATGAACTTTGATGGCGTTCCGTACGCCGGCCGGTTTAGCCGGGTTAAAATTTTCAGAAACAACAGGATCCATGTTTTATTAATTCAGTTTTTTTAAATTTTTTACTTAAGTTTTTATTGAAAGCCGGAACGCCTGAGCGTCCGGACCGGGCTTAAATCAATTATTAATTTTATACCCTTTCAATCCATACCATGCGACAACGAAAAAGCATACTAACGGTACTGCATATGCGTAATTGATGGTATAAGCATCTGCAATTTTTCCCATTAAAAATGGCACAGAAGCGCCTCCAACGATCGACATGATAATAAAGGAAGAAGCTTTTTTTGTATGATGGCCCAAATCTTTTACGCCCAGGGCAAATATGGTCGGAAACATAATGGATTCAAAAAAGAAAATGGCAATTAAAGAATAAACCGAAATTTCGCTATGCCCGGTAATAACCACAATACTCAACAGCACATTTATCAGCGCATATATAAATAAGAGTTTGTTAGGCGCGACTACTTTCATCAAAGCCGTCCCCGCAAATCTTCCTACCGTAAATAAGATCATTCCCACTCCTAAAAGGTAGGCGGCTTTGGTATTATCAATATTATGTCCGGGTGCTGTGCAATAATTAATAAATAAAGCCGCTACGCCCACCTGGGCGGCCACATAAAAAAACTGTGCGATGATGGCGCCGGTGAAATTACTATGTTTGAAGAGCGGTTTTTGGTCAAGAACCGCGGATGAAACGAGTTTGCTTTCTTTTATCTCAGGCAGGCGTGTACGAAAAAACAATCCGGCGACTCCCAGCACAACTACACCGATAACAATATATACCATCTTAACGGAATCAAGGCTGGCGCTAACATTTTTATCGCCAAAAAATAAATTCGCTCCAATCACAGGACCGATAAAAGAACCGACGCCATTAAAACATTGCGCAAGGTTGAGGCGAAATTCTGAGGTTTCCGGTTTGCCAAGAACGGTCACATAAGGATTCGCAGCAGTCTCAAGACAGGTAAGCCCCGAAGCGAGAATAAACAACGCCACAAGGAAAAAATTAAAGCTTGCATTTTGCGCAGCGGGATAAAATAAGAACGCGCCCAGAGCATATAAAAGCAATCCGAGAATGATGCCTTTTTTATAACCAAATTTATTCATGAAAATGCCCGCAGGCAGGGCTATTAAAAAATAAGCACCAAAATAAGCCGCTTGCAACAGCGTAGATCTTGCAGTCGTAATATTCAGCGCTTCCTGGAAATGCTTGTTGAGCACATCGAGAAGCCCGTAAGCCATTCCCCAAAGAAAAAAGAGGCTGGTCACCAAAATGAACGGCAGCGCATAGTTAGTTTTTTCTCCGGCTGAAACAGGATTAATCGAAACAGTTTGCGTCGTTAAGGCCATTAGAATAAATTATTGAGTTAGAGTTGAAAAATTTTTTTCATTAAAACCCATTTTTCGCCGGGCTTTGCCTTGGGGAGTGGTTTTTGAAATGTAGACATCAGGCTTTCCCATTCCTGCACCTTAGGATTGGCCCTGTCCATAGCATCCTTTTCCTCAAACGAAAAATCATTGTCTGTTTCCATGATCATAAAAAGCCGGTCGAACACGCGATAAAGTTCCATGTTTGTGACGCCTGCTTTTTTAATCGATTCAATAATTTCGGGCCTGCCGGTTTTATGATGCTCTTCATATGTTTGGATCATTTTCTCGTCATCAACCAGATCCAGCGCCAGGCAATATCTCATGAGATAAAAATTAAATTGTTAATTAATTAAACTATTGTGATAATCTGCACCTGAATGCGGGTACAAAATAATGCATTAGTAACAAAATAGATTTTGCTATATTATCTTTCTATTGCATTATATTACCTTTGGGCCGAGAATTATTATGAAAATCTTTCAGACAGAAATCAGCCCGGGAATCAACAGTTTTCTTTCTCTTATTGAAAGAGACGATGCTTTTTTCAAAGCGCCGTTCCATTTTCATCCGGAGATGGAATTGGTGTACATCACTGAGAGCTATGGCAAAAGAATTATCGGCGATAATATAGAACCTTTTTCACAGGAGGATATGGTTTTTATAGGTAGCAATCTTCCGCACGTTTGGCTGAATGATGACGCTTTTTATAAAGATGGCTTCCCGCTGAAAGCGAGAGCCATCGTGCTCTATTTTAATAAGCATATTTTCAGCAATGATTTTTATGAAATGCCCGAAGCTTTTAAGCTAAACGAATTTTTCAAAAACGCAGAAAAAGGAATCAGGATTAACGGGGAAACGAAAGAGATTGTTGGTAAAAAAATGAACGGCCTTTTGATCAAAAACGATTTTGAAAAAATTATCGGTCTGTTTGAGATCCTGCATATTCTATCCCAGTCAAAAGATGTGAGCTTTATCACCAGCGATGGCTACAATGCGCAATTGAAACATTCGGAAACGGACCGGCTGTCCAATGTTTATAAATATGTTCAGCGCCATTTTAAAGACAATGTCACGCTCGGAACTATAGCCAATATTTCTAATCTTACACCGCAATCATTTTGCCGCCTGTTTAAAAAGCGTACCGGAAAAAGCTTTGTTGAATACCTGAATGAAGTGCGTATCTCAGCAGCCTGTAAATATCTTCTTGACTCCGACTGGAGTATTTCGGAAGTGGCTTACAATTGCGGTTTCAAAACCGTTTCTAATTTTAATAAATTGTTTAAGAATATCACCGGCCACAGCCCAAAGAACTATCGTGCTCAATCAAAATAAATAGCCGTCGAATCGTTGATTATCTCTCGCTACACTTTCATTTTATAGAAAAGCAAAAATCTATAAAATGGCTTATGAGTCTTGTCATAACAGCAATTATGTTTCACTAAAAACTACTGCAGAAAAGAATATTTGGCTAAAGCCAATGCAAATACATCCAGGTCCTCCAGCTAAAGCTGGAGGCAATTCAGATAAGCAGGATTCAATTCAGATATAGCAGAAGGTAATTCATGAACTTAAGGATGGTTTAAAAGAATTTATTCAATTGCCACAGTTGTCGTTTAATGAATTGCGGTTGTATTCAATGGAATTTATCTTGCTTCATCCCGGCTTTTTTTAATTTCAAAAAACTATAAAATGGCTTATGAGGAGATGCCCCAGGATGGTTTGAAATAATTTGTTCAATTGCCACAGGCTTGCCTGCCGGCAGGCACGGCTTTAGCCTGTGGATTGAACAAAAGTTTTATCGGCTTTAGCCAAAATTTTTCTTACCCAATTCCCAACCAAAAAACAATTCATACAGAAAACGCTAGCTTATTATTTGTTCTTTGTCTGTTAGTTGAATTCCGGTTGTATAAGATGGCGTTTACCTTCCTTCATCCGGGAATTTTTTTAATTTCAAAAAGCTATAAAATGGCTTATGAGCAGATGTCCTGATTCGCCTGAAAAAAACTTCCCTTAGGAAAAAAGAAAAGCCAACCTTTTCAGGTTGGCCATTCTTTTACTTGATATGAACTTTAAACTAACTCCTTGAATTGAGATTACTTTTTAGCCCACCAAAGTGGCGTAAATAATCCATCATCTCCGCCAAGTGCTCCGGTAGCTTGTTTATAGCCTTCGGCATTCGTATTTTTCAGGTCAGAAGGATATTTGATCCGCTGAGGAAAAAACTTCACATTGCTCGTCATGTAATTGCCAGCTGTCAACGCCGTTAAGTTTGGCAATGCGGTTTCTATCGCAGGATTCTCAAAAAATGGCAATCCAAGCCTTCTTTGATCACTCCATGCTTCTAATGGCTGCCATGGAACCTGGGCAATATATTTCTGTGTAATAATCTTAGTCAAAAGATCATTCCTTACTGCTCCGGATTTATACAGATCATTTTTAGGATAGCTAATCGTAGCCACTGCGTCAGTTCCTGTATATCCATCTTTATATTTCATTGAATAAGTTGCAGGCGGCTCTGCAGTATGTTCCCAACTTACAGAAGTACCTACGCGGTTATAATCATCAGATGCGAGGTATGTTCCCAAAGGAACGCCCCAATATTCAAAACTCTTCGTAATACCCGCTTCGTACGCTGCTTTTGCAGTCATCGGAATTGCCCAACCACGAACACCTGCTTCTGCTACAAGGAAATAAGATTCCCATCCTGCAAAAAATATGCGCTGGCTCGTGCTGCCTCTGAATGCCTGCGACAAGCGCGGAACTGTTCCTTCAAAATAATTCATCATTGGATTTCTGGAGCCTTTCTTGCCCCAATCTCCATTCACACCTGCATTCCAGGTATACTTTGCATCAATCTCTTTAAAAGTAGAACCATCATCATTCAGCAATTTACCGGTTGTGGTTTTTGCCGAAGTAGTCCATGATGGATAGCTTGAGAAATTTGGATTAGTGAAATCTCCGGGAATGATAAACGCTTTGTAAGCGCGCGGATCAATGGTATTTGGCAAACCATCAAACCAATAGCCGGCAGAAGGATTGTTGGTCATTGTTGCAAAATGGTTGGCATATTTTACGCCCATCCAATCAGCAGGTTTGATAAAGGATTTCAATGCGGCTCCTACCTGGTCTTCAGATTTCACACCACCTAAACCGATATAAAGATTATATAAAGTAGGGCTAAGAAACTGAGGATTCCATTCCCTGCTCATTACGCCGGACAATGCATCCCATCCTGGCTTCTCCTGCACTTTAAAGCTTTCGGAAGCATCTGTGATAAAGTCACCGCCAGCAGCAGCAGCTTCGAATTCTGATTGTGCTTTAGCAGCATCCACTTCAGACAATCTCATAGCCAGACGCATACGCTCAGAATTAGCGAATTTTCTCCATTTCGCATAATCATATCCGTAAGCCGGATCTTCTTTTGCAAGGCCGTTAGGATTCACAACAGCAAGATCCAGTTTGCCGGAAGCATCTTTCAATTCATCCAGTAAGAAATAATAAACGGTTTTTACGTCTGAAAACTGTGGGTTTACTTTCTTGAAAGCGTCTACAGGAATAGGGCCAAAAATATCGGACATTTCAGCCATCAGATAAGCACGCCAGATGCGGGCAACCTGGATAAGGTTTTCTGTATAGACTTTTTTCTGACCTGCAGCGAGCTGTTGCTCACCTATTTGAATGCCTGTATTCACAGAGTTTAACCAACCTGCCACCTGGTTGTAATAAGCGCTTGTCCATCCGTCGTCGTAATATCCCTGGGATAGTCCTTCGTCTTCTGACTGATGCGCGGCAACTTTCCAATACAACACAAAAGATCTTTCCGCTACGTCAGGATTTTGCTGAGCGCCGATGATGGAGTTGTTGATAAAATATTCGATTTGCACCTGGGTAGAATCCGCCGCAATGGGATTCACATTCACCTGGTCAAATTTTTTGCACGACACCATCAGCGCACCCGCTGCCAGGGCCATGCATGAATTTCTGATAATATTTTTCATTTTATGATTAATTAAATTTTAAAAATTGAGTGATAAATTGAACATGATCGTTCTTGATGTTGGTGCGCTGGCATTTTCAAAACCAACTGCATTGGTACCTGTTGCATAAACAGATTCAGGATCCAAACCATTCAGATGGCTGGTGATCAACCAAACATTATTGCACGATACGCTAACCCTTGCTCTCTGAACGGGCGTTTTAGACAATAATTTGTTCGGTAATTCATAGCCTATCTGCAAATGCCTCAAACGAATGTTCGTTGCATCATAAAGATTAGCTTCAGTAATTCCTAAATTGCCGGCTCCTGCGATTGCAGTCCAGTAAACCTGTGGAGATACACCTATAGTGTTCTTTTCATATTGATTCGTAGTTGTGTTTAACACCACGCCATCTGCAATGATATCTTTTCTGTCTCCGTTAATAACGGTAACTGAAGAAGTACCATTTTGCTGCATTTCAGAATTGGTTCCGGAAAATATTTTTCCACCAAATCTGCCGTCAAACAAAAAGGATAATGAAAACCCTTTGTAGCTAAACGTATTGGTAAAGCCTAATAAAGCATCAGCCTGCTGATTGCCTAATTTTACACCTGTCAAACCTCTTTGAAAAGTACCGTCATCTTTTACGATTTTCTGTCCGAAGTAAGGGCTTTTTTCATCCGTTACTCTCAGGAATTGACTTCCGTAGATCTCGCCATATTTTTGCCCAACAACTGCTAATACTTTTACGTCATCATAGCCGCCTAAAGGATAGATATCAATGCCGTCCCTTAATGCATTAACAGTGTTATTATTCGTTGAATAGTTAACAGTTGCATTCCAGTTCAATCCGCCTGGCTTGTCTAAAATTCTTCCGTTCAGCATTAATTCAATACCCTTATTCTGAATGTCGCCCGCATTGATCAATTTGGCAGTATAGCCGCTCAATGGATCCATTGGCAGACTGATCAATTGTCTTGTTGCATTGGATTTGTACCATGAGAAATCTAAACCGATACGGTTGTTCACGAAACGTAATTCAGTTCCAAATTCATAAGATTTGATCAATTCACTTTTCACATTCGGATCAAGTAACACATCATTTCTC
Organism: uncultured Chitinophagaceae bacterium; assembly: GCA_963706775.1. Lineage (GTDB taxonomy): Bacteria > Bacteroidota > Bacteroidia > Chitinophagales > Chitinophagaceae > Ginsengibacter. The sequence continues at coordinate 171,729 of CAVPNF010000006.1, read as the reverse complement.
CAAGCGGTGGTATTGCCGTTTGGATCTTTTCCAATGCCGTAAGTGTTGTACAATTTATAAGGTTCAAGATCATTACCCACGGAAGCGTAAGAACCTCTTAATTTACCGTAGCTGATCCACTCGGGTAATCCTTTGATCATATCAGTAAACACATAAGAAAGACTTACGGAAGGATAGAAGAAAGAACGGTTGGCTTTGCTTAGTGTAGACGACCAGTCATTCCTGGCAGTTACGTCAAGGAATAAATAATTATCCCAGCTAAACTGAACTGATCCAAACAAGGAATTGATTTTTCTTTGGCTGTGGCCTTCATCAACGGTTGGACTAGACACACCATTATTCAAAGAAAATAAATTCGGCACTACTAACTCACCTGAATTGCCGCTCAAAGAGCTAAATTTTTGTGACATGACATTGCCACCAAGCGTAACATTACCACCAAATTTTCCGAACAAATCATCTTTTTTTGCAGAAAGCAATCCACTGAAATTAGTCTCGGCGAAAGATTGTTTTCCTGTGCTGTATCTGCCGGTTGCTGTCAGCGGGCTACCAGAGTATGTTTTTCCTTCAGTGTTGGTATTGTACATATCCATTCCGCCTCTCACTTCAGCATTGAGCCAGCTTGTGAAATCATATTTTACAGAACCATTCATGATAAAGCGATCCCTCACGTCATTGTTCAGATTATATTGACTCATCCAGTAAGGATTGATCTGGTTGCTACCACCGTACCAAACCATGTTTCCGAATTCATCAGTTGGATTTTTAAATTTGGTAATATCCAATGACCGCGGAAGCATATATAAAGTGAAAAAGGAATTGCTGGAATTGTTACCGCCGATCGGGCGATTCATTGCATTTGCATTACTGTACTGGATCTTAGTGTCTGTGGTCCATTTGTTGTTGGCTCCAAATTTAGAAATCGCTCTTGCCAATAAATTATCCCTTGTAAGCTTCACACCAGGGATCATGCTTTTATCATCAAGGTGATTGTAGGAAGAATAAATTGAAGTACCACCAAGCTGCTGTTGGAAAGAAATACTCTGATTGGAAGTAATACCATTGTTAAAATAATTGCCCACGTTATCATAAACTGTTGCTTTCGGCCCCCAGCTTAAGTTGGATGTCTCACTTGCAATACCGTCTTTTCCCTGACCAAAAACATCCTGCAATTTTGGGTTAGCGAAGATGCTTTCCACCCCTAATGATGAGGAAATAGTAAGTCCTAAGCCTTTTTGTTTTTTGCCGGATTTGGTGGTGATCAGGATCACACCATTGCCTGCCCGTGAACCATACAACGCTGAAGCGGATGGCCCTTTTAATACAGAAAGACTTTCGATGTCATCTGCATTGATATCAGATAATCCATTTCCCATATCCAAAGAAGGGTTCCAATAATCATTGTTAGATGCGCCGGTAAAATTATCAACCGGTACGCCATCTACCACGATCAATGGCTGATTCGTGCCCGTTAAGGAATTGTTTCCTCTCAACACAATTTTAGAAGAACCCGCAGGTCCATTACTGGAGCGTACCACCTGCAAGCCAGCTACCTGGCCGGAAAGTGCATTTACAAGGTTGGGTTCTTTAGCGTCAACCAAAGTTTGGCCACCTACTTCCTGAACCGCGTAGCCAAGCGACTTTTTCGCTCTCTTAATGCCAAGTGCAGTCACTACCACTTCCTCCATGATGTTACTGCCTTGCTCTAAAACCACGTCGAGGTGACTGCTTTGTCCAACAGCAACTTCTTTATTTTTAAAATTTACAGAGCTGATAACAAGAACGCTATTCGCATTATTTACATTAATAGTAAAATCACCGTCAGCGTTTGTGGAAACTCCTGCTGTTGAGCCTTTAACCACCACAGAAGCGTTGGCAACGGGTGCGCCATTGGTGTCTTTTACCGTACCTGTCAGTTTCTTTTGCTGTGCCGACACCATTGCAACACAAAAGCATAGCAACGAACAGAGCAAGATTCTTTGTGTGAATTTTCTCATTGTATTTGTTTGTTTTATTGTTTTTTGTTTTATTGTTTTTGAAATTATTGTTTACGGGTTGATTGATTCATTTTTTACGCACGCAATGCATTTAATTTGCTAGCCTTTACCGGCGCCATGTGGTCGTAATTTTCCATAACCAAAGCTGCGGCACCAATGAGATCTGCTTTGTTTCCCAGATTTGAAATTTTAATTTGCGTATCCTCGGCGATTTTAGGAATACAATGTTCATTGATGGCCTGCTGAATTGGGGCCAGCCATAACTTGCCGGCTGCAGCGCCCCGTCCGCTAAGGATGATCAACTCAGGATTGAAAAGTGTGAGGAGAATTGAAATTCCTAATCCAAGATTGTAACCGGCCTCCGAAAAGAACTCCACAGCAAAAGTGTCGCCGCGGGCGGCAGCACCAATGATGGAATCGCACGATCCTTCCGGATCATCCAGCGAAAGATCTTTCAACACCGACATCCGGCCTTTTTGAAGTCCGGTGATTGCTTTTTGCAGAATTACAAACAGGGAAGTTTCCGTTTCCAGGCAACCGGTTTTTCCGCAACTGCAGATTTTTTGATTGTCTTTAAAAACAGGAATATGGCTAAACTCGCCGGCAAAACCATTGTGCCCGCGGAAAAGTTCGCCGTTAAGAATCATTCCGAGGCCCACACCCCAGCCTATATTAATCACCATCACATTTTTACGATGGTGGGCCGAACCTAGCCTCATCTCCGCAAGCGCGATCAGGCTGGAATCATTATCAATTAAAACAGGCAGATCAATTTTTTCGCGGATGTAGCTAATAATGTCGGTTTCGGAGGAATTCAAAAATGAATGATTAATTCCTTTTTTCACATCTACAAAACCAGGCATGCTAATGCCGATTCCAATGATCTTATTTATGTCGACCTTGCATTTACTGATAAAAGCGACAATGCCGTTGCGCAACTGCTCAAGTGATTGCGGATTATTTTTAAGGTGAATTTCAATTCTTTCGGTTTCAGACACCGCATTATTATGCATGTCGAATATTTTGATTTTCGTATTCAACTGATCCACAGCCACCGAAACGATGTAATGAAGGTCAGGTTTCAAAGAAAACATTTGCGCGCGGCGGCCACCTGTAGAATTAGCAAGTCCCGTTTCGACTACACTCCCATCAGCTATCAAATCATTTAATGATTTGGTGACAAAAGGCAGACTCTTGTTGGTAAGAACGCTAAGGTCAGAACATGACAAAGTTCTGTTGAAGTAGAGATGTTTTTTTAACTCTCTTTTATAAGCAGATCGTTTATCCTCCATTACTTTTATAATAAATTTAAAAACTTATTAATTATTTAAACAAAGAAAGATTTCTTTATCAACAATATTACCAACGATTTTACCATTTATTTATTCGATTTTATCATTCTTTACATTATGGTAACAAATAGAAGTTAAAACCTGCAAACTTTTAATTTTTGAAGAATCAGATGCAGGATTTGTCATCGAATCGAAAATCGCCCGCAAAAGGTATAAATCTGGCCGAAGATTGTCATGAAAATATAAGACATTCTCACACCGATCTAATTGGGCCTGAAAAGGCATCCTTTTCCCTAAGGATGCATAAGGAGTTTATGTCCAGTGTAAGATGTTGGTTCAATTTCAGAAGTCACTGGCCTTGCTTCTCAAACTTTCTAAATAGAATCCAACTACAAAATTGCTTCAGAATTAAAAAATACCTTGTGGCACAATTTTAATTTTGACCTTGAAAAAGATTCTGATTCCCGCCCTGTTTTGTATTTTAAGTCTTCATCTTTTAGCTCAACCACCCGGAAAAGGCACTTCCGGTTTTAAAATAACAGGAAGATTATTGGATTCTGTATCGCATCATCCACTGGAATATGCTACCATATCTCTATATCTCAATGAGGCTAAAAAACCGGTAGACGGAACGGTTTCAGATAATAAAGGGAATTTTGCCGTTAATAATATAGCACCCGGAAAATATAAGCTGGTAGCGGAATTCCTTGGATATAGGCCTTATACATTATTAAACCTGCTGGTAGATAAAGATCACCCTGTCGTTGATGAAAAAGATATTCTGCTGCAGTCAAAAGCAATGACCTTACAGAGCATCACAATTTCAGGGCAACCGAAAATAATTGAAAACAAGATTGACAAACTGGTTTTTAATGCAGAAAGAGATCTCACTTCCCAGGTCGGTGTCGCCACAGATATTTTAAAAAAAGTCCCCCAGGTTTCTGTAGATGTTGATGGCAATGTAGAACTCGCTGGCAGCTCAAATATTCACTTTTTGATCAATGGAAAACCTTCTACAGCCTTTGGCAGCGACGTTGCTGATGTGTTGCAATCCATTCCGGCAAGCCAGATAAAAAGCATCGAGGTGATCACGAATCCGGGTGCAAAATATGATGCGCAAGGAACCGGCGGTATTATCAACATTATTTTGAAAAATAATAGTTCCCAGGGGATAAATGGAAACTTATCACTGACGGCGGGAACAAGAACCGAAAATGGCTCCTTTAATCTGAATGTCCGTAAAGGAAATTTTGGAATGAATGCGTACGTCAGTGGAAACGCAAGATTGAATGCGAAAACGATTTCTTCGTCGAACAGGCTTACGAATGATACCGCCGCCAACAATACCGTTTTATTGAATCAGGCTGGCTCAAGCCAGCTTCAAAGAAGCGGTTACGAGACGGGGCTTGGTTTTGATTGGGATTTGAATAAGCATAATAGTTTTTCCGGGTCGGTTTCCTATGAGAATTTCAGCCACACAGGAATCAGCGCTACCAGCCAATCACAAATCACTAAAGATATCAGCGGCAATATTCTCTCTGATATTGAAAATTCCATCAGTGGCGATAATGCATTTCATTTTCATAATATAGACGCAGGTCTTAATTATAAAAAAACCTTCAAAAAAGAAGACCAGGAATTAGAGCTCTCTGTTAATTCAAGCTTTGGAAATCGTAATTCCGTGAATAACAATTACCAATATTTGTTACCACAGAATTCTCTTTATTACAGCACGAAAGCAGTCAATCCGGGAACAGAAAATGAAACTGAAATAAAAGCAGATTATACGCAGCCTTTAAAAAAGAATATCATATTAGGTGTGGGCGGCAAACTAGGCCTTTATGATATATCAAGCAATTCGAAAGTATTAAAATTTGATGGCTCAGGCGACTATTCCAAAGATCCATACTTATCCAACAGCCTTGCTTATCACCAAAAAGTGTATGCACTTTATTCAGAGATTAGTTTCCCGGTATTTAAATGGTTCGATGCTAAAATCGGCGAACGTTATGAGCGGACGGAGATCAATTCTTTTTATTCCGATGCCCAACAGCAGGCCACGGTACCCGGTTACAATACTTTTGTTCCTTCTATCTTTTTCTCTAAAAAACTAAGCGATAATTCACTTCTGAAACTAAGCTATTCCAAAAGAATAGAAAGGCCTGATTACCGGGATTTGAATCCATACATCAATACCAGCGATCCGAAAAATCTTTCTACAGGCAATTCAAATCTTCGACCGGAGATTGGCAAAAGATATGAGCTCGGTTATAGCGTGGACATCAAGGATGTTGGCTCAATTATGGTCAATCTTTTTTACCGCCAAAATGAGAACGACATTCAACCATTCATCGTCTATTATCCTTCGTTGCAGGTGGGCGATACCACTTACACGGATGTGGCATTAAGCACGCGGCAAAACATCGGGAAAGAAAATAATATCGGGCTGAATGTATTTGGCACCGTAAAATTATTTTCCAAACTTGACTTAAGAACAAACCTCTTCTTTTTCGAAAGACATACGATTAATCAAATCAATAAAGGATATGATTACAATAGTTTTAATTACCACCTGAATCTGAATGCAGATTACCAGTTTTCAAAAACGCTTCTGGCAGAATTCTTTGGCAATTTCCGTTCCGCGCGTCATGAAGCCCAGGGTACTTATCCTTCTTTCACTACCTATAGTATTGCGGTACGTAAACAATTCTGGAATAAAAAAGGAAGTCTCGCTCTTACAGCGTCCAATCCATTTCATAAAAATATTGATGAGAAAACAAAAGTTTATGGCCCCAATTTTACCATAAACGGAATGCGAACGATTCCTTTTCGTTCTATAGGAATTAATTTCACCTGGAAATTTGGAAGACTTGAATTTAAAAAAGATAAGGAAAAGATGAATGATAATTTGAACGCTCCCGCGGACAATGGTTAAGTGCTGACTGGCGCAGCTCTTCTACAAGCGGTGTCCTGCTTACTAAACGATGTTGCATTTAATCTTTTCAAAAATTGAATAAACTACTTTTTGGCTTTTCACTGTAATAAGGTTGCCCGTTAGTCTGAGAGCGGACGGCGGCGCTTACGAGGAAGATGCGAGTTTGGGAAACAGAAGGTGGTCGCGGTGGTTACAACTTGCTTTTATCTTGAAGGAGTTAGATTGCCACGGCGCGGAAGAAGGCCTTCATTCAAACTTTTATCTGTGCGCCTCGCAATGACGTGAAGGATTGGGCCTGTTTTCGGTGGTGGACGCGAAACGGTCCGAACCCGCACTATCGGACCGTTAGAGTTTCTTTTAACCGGATATCGCGCGAGGATGCGCCGATCATAATTCTAAAATCTCCCGGCTCTACCACCCTTTTCATATCTGCGTTTAGCATGCTAAGTAAATCAGGTGTGATGGCGAAGGAAATTTGTTTGACTTCGCCCGGCAAAAGATGGACGCGTTGAAAACCTTTTAGTTCCATCACCGGGCGAACTACAGAAGAAAGCAGGTCGCGAATATATAATTGAACCACTTCGTCACCGGGAACGGAGCCGGTATTTTTTAAGGTAAAAGTCGCAATGGTTGAATCACTTTTGTCAATATTATTTTTCTCAAAATGAAGGTTATCATATTTAAAATCGGTATAGCTCAATCCAAAACCAAATGGGAACAAAGGCAGTCCCGATAAATCATTATAATCATCTCCCCTCCCTGTCGGCTCATGATTGTAAACCAATGGCAATTGGCCTTCGGACACAGGATAAGTAACCGGAAGCCGGCCTGCAGGATTTTCATCGCCAAATAAAATTTCCGCAACGGCGTTTCCGCCTTCTTCGCCGGGATACCAAACGTTCAAAACACCATCAACCTTGTCAAGCCACGCATTCATCGTAATCGCGCTTCCGCCTGTGAGGATGATGACCAAAGGCTTGCCGGTTGCTGCAACCGCTTTGATCAATTCTTCCTGGTGACCAGGCAAAGAAAGAATAGCCCGGTCCTGGAATTCTCCCTCCTTAATCCCGGTAACAATCACTGCCAGAGAGGCTTTCGATGCGATGGCAACTGCTTGTTTGATCTTTAACTTCCAATCATCATTCACACCTTCATTCCAGATCAGCTTAATGTGCGCGTTTCCATTGGGTTCAAAAAATTCCACCCTAATCTTATACAATTTATCTTTCTCAAAAACATAGTCTGCCAGCTTTGTAGAATACGTTTGCTTCTGCCAGTTATCGATTATCAGCTTATCATTAATATATAACCGAAAACCATCGTTTCCCTCCAACCCGATTTTAAATTTTCCAGACTTTGGAGCTTGCAAAAACCCAGTCCATCTTACAGAATAAAAATCGAGATTGATAAGAGAATCAGGGGAAAAGAGCGTCCAGCTAAAATCAATATTCTTATCGATTCTTGTTAGAGCAGGCTTTCCACTCAGCGATACGTTATTAAAATACTCAGCGTTTAGGCCGGCTTTTTTAACACCATCAAGTTGAGTGCTCAAAATATTTTCCGGAACCGGCACCCATTCCAATGTGCTTCTTCCGCACCCGGGCGCATATAAAACTTCCACGTTGCGACCCGCTCTTTTTTTGATGCCGTCTAAAATGTTTTGCTTGCCATTACCCGGACCGCTATAACCACCAAGCCTTGCTTCTACCGCATCAGGACCTATCACGGCTATTGAATTAATGTCTTTTTGAAAAGGCAACACCCGTTTATTTTGTCCGGGCAAACGGGCATTTTTCAGCAGAACAATAGATTCAATCGCTGCTTTTTTTGCCAATGTTTTATACACGCTTGCCTGCGTTCCATCATCGGAAAACGTTTCGCTGACATAAGGTTTTTCAAAAAGGCCTAATTCAAATTTTGCCCGAAGCACGCGTTTCACTGCGTCATCAATTTTTCCTGCCTGAATGCTTCCGTCTAAAAATGGAGGAATAAATAATTTATAATGATCATAAGCCGTTTGGAAGATCACATCAAGACCGCCACTGATCGCCTGCTGGCTTGCTTCAGGATAATCTTTAGCCGTATAATGCAACACATTGGCGCCCCCTACCGCACTGGCATCAGATATGACGAACCCGGAAAATCCCCATTCGTTTTTTAGTTTATCATTTAGCAACCAGCTATTGGCGCTACATGGTATGCCATTCAAAGAATTGTACGCCGTCATTATAGAACGCGCTCCGGCACGTTTTATCGCCGCCACGAAGGGAGGAAAGTATTCTTCATCCAGCCAGCGCTCGCTAAAATGAATCGGGTAACTATCGCGGCCACCATCGCCAACATTGGCTATGAAATGTTTGGGTGTAGTAATGATATTCATTCGTTCGAATGCGCCGATATATGCCACGCCCATTTCCGAAGTCAGGAATGGATCTTCGCCGTAGGTTTCTTCAGTGCGGCCCCAGCGAACGTCAGTCGCGATATTGATGACCGGGGAAAGTATCTGCCGGATTCCACGAATCTTTGTCTGTGTTGCGATGGCATTCGCTACTTCGGACATCAAAGATGTGTCCCAAGTTGCAGCCAAACCAATCGCCTGTGGAAACGCAGTCGCACCGGACCTCACGAGTCCATGGAGCGCTTCATCAAAAGCGATTATTGGAATGCCTAATCTTGAACTGTCAACAAAATATTTTTGAATCGCGTTAATCTTTTTAGCAAGGCTGGCGGCATTTTCTTTCGTACCATAATGAAGCATTTGTTGAGCCGCATTTCCATTCGCAGACTCAGCGCTCACCTGGAAACCAAAGATGCCGTGATGGTACTGGCCCGGCTTCACGTTATCAAGATCACCGGGAATCATAAAAAGTTGCCAGAATTTTTCTTCGGGCGTCATTCTTTGCAGGAGGTCATTTACTCTTTGCTCAATACTAAGTTCAGGATTTTTATAAGGAGGCTGCGTTTGCCCATCTGCAGCAATAATAAAGACCAGGTTTATAAAAGCAAGAAAAATGAATTTTCTCATAATGAAATATTTTAACGACATCGAAAAAAGCAAAAATCTACTTTTTGGCTAATGAGAGTATCGGCCCCTTAGATATTTTCACAGGAAAATTATAAGCAAAAATCCATATTTAGCCGGACATAACATATATGGTTACACTAAAATATATTTTCAACCAAACAATCATCTAAAATGGAAAAATCTATAAAATGGCTTATGAGGGGTTGATCATGATTGTACTTTCAGGACCCACACATAATTGCCCGATGTCTTTAAACTTGCAGGAATATTAATTTCAATTCCTTGTGATGTTTTTTTCCACGATAATTTTTTATCAGAGCCCAGCATCTGAACTTTTGCATTTTTTTCAAAAGGAATTTTAGTAAGCACCAATTTATTATCAGGAAAAACAGAAAGAAAAATAAACTGTGTTTTTTTATCTTTTGATTGGGTGAAATGAATGCTATCACCTTCACCAAACACAGTGTACATCCTTGTTCCATAGATGGCATCGCCATTTATTTTTATCCATGACCCAATCTCTTTTAGCCGCTGATACGCAACCGGATCTAATTCTCCATCAGGCCCCGGGCCGATATTCAATAAATAATTTCCACCCTTGCTTACAATATCCACCAATTTTTCAATAATTTCCTTTGCAGGTTTATAGACATCGCCGGGCACATAACTCCAGCTATTTCCCATCGTCATGCAGGTTTCCCACGGATAAGGCAATCCCGTTTCAGGAATGTGCTGTTCCGGAGTAAGATAGTTTTGATATTCACCCGGAACTGCCCGGTCAACAACAATCAAATCAGGTTGTTTCGCTCTTGCTTCCTTTACCAATCCTGCCATATCAATATCCTGGCTTTGCGGATTTCGCGCATAACGGCTATTCTCCGTAACTTCCAATAATGCTTCTTTTACTTCTTCATCTGTTTTCTTACGAACCCAGCCACCATCAAGCCAAAGGATGTCAACCTTCCCATAACCGGTCATCAATTCATTAATCTGGTTGTGTGTATAATCAACAAATTTCTTCCATTGCTCAGGATGTTTTTGAATGGAATAATTAGCGTTACGGTCACTTGCCGGAAATTTATTCCACCAATAATAATCGCTATGCCAGTCGGGTTTTGAGAAGTAAGCTCCTATCCAAAAATTATCTTTTCTAAAGGCGTTGAAAATTTCTTTGGTAACATTGGCCCGCGGATTGGTTGAAAAAGGACAATCTTTATCCGTGATCTTATAATCGGTGTATTTGCTATCGAACATACAAAAGCCATCGTGATGTTTTGTTGTAAATACGACGTATTTCATCCCTGCTTCTTTCGCTGCATCCGCCCATTTTTCAGGATTAAATTTTGTTGGATTAAACGTCTTTTTCAGAGCAGTATATTTTGTGACATAATCATTGTAACTATCCGCTACGCCGGGTTTTCTTCCGCCGGTTGCCCAACTTACATCTTCAGGGCAAATGCTCCAGCTTTCCACAATCCCCCATTGGCTGTAAGCGCCCCAATGCATGAGCAAGCCAAATTTAAGATCCTGCCAATCTTCTAATTTTTTTTGAATAGCTGGATTGGGATCAGGATAATATTCCTGGTGTTGTGCAGAAACATTTGTTGAAAAAACAATTGTTAATAAAGGGATCATCACAATGTAAAAATGGGCCTTGATAAATTTCATTTAATTGTTTTTTTAATTGGTGATTTAAAAACCATTCATTTTATTTTTACAAAATATCAATTACTACATTTTGGCTTACCAGGCTATTAGCCTTTGTTCAAAAAATTAATTTCATTCTAGCGATATATTTTCATCTCCTGGCTGATACGGTAGAAAGATTAACAGCAGGTTCAGCATTTCATCGGTGGTTTTCATAATTAAATTTTGGTCCGATGTGATCAGCCGGGGCGGACTAAATGGATTATGAGGATTTTCTTTTGTGTTATCATACTCAGCTTCAATAGTAATAACAGACATTGCCGGTATCTTAATAAGCTTTCGGTATTTGTAAATATCCTGCCAGTTAAAATCCCACGATGGAATATAAATAAGTGGGATCGTATCTTTTAAAGGCGTAATAGCATAGGCTTTAAATGACTTTCCGAGTAAATGCATGTGTGGCCACGCAAAGAGTAAAGACTGGTCTTTTTTAGAAAGAATGGTAGCTTTTACTTTCAAAATTGAATCCGGTTGAATGATCAACGGAGGATCAATATCTCCTTTGCCGCCTGTTCCAATATTTACAACGCTGATCACTCTTTCAATAGGTGTTTTTTTGAAGAACAAATGAATCTCACTATTGATCTTTACATCAATGGGCGAAGGCGCATAGTGAACATAGAATAAAACCATTCCTTTTTTGGGCATTACCCAGCCCATATTTCCAGGGTAAGATTCATAAGAAGTACCAGGAATCCAGCCGGAATAATAAACAAGCTTCTGAGATAAAATACTGTAAGCGCCATACTTTTCGGGACCATTCAACAAATCAACAGATTCTGGTAACCCTGATGTATCAATGGAAGAAAATGTTTGATGAAAACCAAAATTAGCGTGGTGAATCAATTTATAGTTAGTGGAATAAAATTCGATAGCTTCTACATTTTGATCTTCTGATAATTGATAAGGAATACAAAATACCATGAAACGTTCCTGGTTATCTCCTTTAACAATAAAAGGATGTTTCAGCGAAAGCACTAAATCGGGTTTCCGGCTCAATCGGGTTCCTTCTATAAAGTTGACCTTGCTTTTCAAATCCGAAGGATTACCCTTTGGGGCTTTTGAATTAATCCAGTCTGTGATGGTTTTAATTTCTTTATCGCTTAGAATTCTTTCATTACTGAATGAAACGTAGTGTGGGTCGGCCTTCCAAGGAGGCATATATCTGTCGTTTACCACTTTTTTTATAAAGGAGGTACGCTTCGCAACATCTTCATAGGTTAATAAGCTAAAGGGCGCACTGCCTCCCTCATGGTGACACATAGCACACCTGTTGTATATAATTGGGGCTATATCTTTATAAAAGGTTACTGTTTGAGCAATACCGACTTTTAAGCAAAAGCAGGTAATGAAACAGGTAAAAAAAAACGCTTTCATAGAGATCTTGTAAAATAATTTAGTAGTTATTTATCAGGCAACCTACGGGATGTGTGTATCTTAACTTAACCGGTATATTATTTACCGAAGAAAAAATAGCATCTTCAAGAAAATGATCTGTTATAATAGTTCTCTTAACACCGATACTTGTGGCCCAGTTATCTATTCTGCCAGAGTAAACAATTTCATTTTTCGAATTTACCAGGAACACCTGTGGCGTTGTAGTTGCCTGTAATAACTTAGCCAATTGAAAAGATTTATCAAATAACAGATCAAATTTCACTTTATAAGTTTCGCTGAATTCTTTTACTTCGGATGCAGAATAGGCTTTTCCGGGAATGATTCCATAAAAGGCAATCCTGTCCTTATATTGAGTAAAAAGCTGGTTAAGATCTTTGGAATAATTCTGGCATAAAGGGCAATCCGGTGAAAGAAAAATAAACAAATAATATTTCTGTTGCCCATCTAAAGATACTTTAGTTGTTTGTTGCTTCAGATTAATCAATTGTACTGAAGATGGAGATTTAATAATCTGCAAAGTATCTTTAGCGATGCACGTCAGCGAGCATGAAAAAAATAATGAAAGAGATATGGTTAATCTTCTAATAAAGACAGCCAATAATTTCCGCTGGTTCTTTATCATAAAAGGTGAATTTTATTTTCTTAAAAATAAGATATTTCTACATTTTTACTTCCGTCATTCTTTTGCTTTTCGGAATATCAATTTTCTACTTTTTCGCTTATGTGGCTAATAAAATTTAAAAAATTATTTGCAATTTTTTGTGGAACACCCATTTCTTATATGGTAAAAAATAAAGCCCTTAACCATTTATTTAAAAATTTATTAAGGGCTTTTATGATCATTTTCTTCGAATATTTTTTTTATTAGAATTAAGGCGCATCCCACCAAACACGGCCACTATTATCCCCCGGATTACCAAAGTTTGGATCTGCTTTCATGGCATCTATCGCTGCTTTTTCATTAGCATAGTTATCATCTGCAGGATTAGGGTCATTTAAAGTCGCTCTCCGTGGATAAGGCGCAACCGCGCCATTGATCATAAACGTTTCATACACCAGTCTGGTTGAAGCGTTGGGGAGTCCGGTTCTTTTTATTAACGCCCATGCTTCGTTCGGCTGCAAGAAATAATTGATATACGCCTGGGTAATAATCTGCTCAAGAGCTTTTGCCGGGTTCCATACAACATCCGGTGATGTCAAATAGCTATTAATTTCTGAAGATTGAACCGGAGAATAATTATAAACCTGCGCAAGAGAAGCAATAGCATCATACATTTGAATGGAAGCAGTAATACCGGCAGTATAAAGTGCCTGCGCATTTTCTGTTGTGATACCTCTTTGTGCCAGTTCGGCCCGCATAAAACATTCATCGGCATAAGAGATAAGAATAAAAGTACCCGCGCCGTTTCCGGTTACTCCGTTTGCATCTTTATCATAAGGAGAAATGAGCCTGTCTTGTATGGTCGATAAAGTATCAAGTGTTAGCGAGCTATTTACGACTATTTTAGATTCCAGACGGCTGTTTGCAGGCGAATTTGCAGCGTCAAAACTTGCATAAGAACCAACGTACCTGCGCATGGGTTCCATAGTTCCTGCCGGATAGATGCCCGCACTGATTGCAGTGTTTATATTATCCTGGCTATAATTATTTTTCTGATAAAATAACCGTATCCGGGGATCGCTGTTATTCCACATAAAATCAACTGTACCCTTAATCCCTTTTGCAAAAACTGATGTTGGGTCCCAATTGCCGCTTCCACCCCAATAGGAATGACCAGGTTGCAATAGCCAGCTATCACTATTGCTTGCCATTAACCCTGTATTGTCACCAATTACTTGGTTAATTATTGAAGTAGATTTTGAAGAATTTCTTTTCATAATCCTCATCGCCATTTTAAGCCTGAGCGCGTTGGCTGCTTTGGCCCACTTTGTTGCATCTCCGCCATAATACAGATCAAAAGCATCCAATTTTGTAGTACCAGGTGAAGTTTCAAGTATTGCAACAGCATTTTTTAACTGTGTATCTAATGTATCGAATAAGGCTTCCTGTGTATCATAAGTTGGCAAAAGCACCGCTTCTTTTGCTTTAAAAGCAGTGGAATATGCAATGCTTCCAAATACATCAGAAACATAAAAAGCATAGTATGATTTTAGTATTCTGAAAATAGGTACCCATGAAGATCTGTCAGCCTGCTGGCTGGGAGTATAATAGGTATAGAATTCCCTTTCCGCATCGGTCAAGTAATTACCGACTCCTGAAGGGCTGAAAAAAACATTATACCGGTTATTGATGGTATTGCCATCAGTGAGTGTGTTATTTGCCACACCCTTTAAGCTGTTGGTAAATATTTGTGCCAAAGGGAAAGCAAACCGGTTAAGATCATAATAATATTCAAAACTGCTTTGGGTGGCATTAGTTGCTGTTAAGAACAATGATGCAGGTGGCGCAGTAGTTAAATTACTAATATTATTATTGATTGTATTGATTTTAGCCAATTCTTTTTTAGTACATGACGAAGCGAATACGCTCAACATGAACGCAAAAAATAGAAGCTTTTTGAAATGTGATTGTAACATAGTAATAAGTTTGAAGATGGGTTTAAAAATTAGCATTAAGATTTACTCCAATGCTGCGGGTGCTTGGTCCTGCGCCAAATTCAAAACCAGCGCTGGCACGGTTATTAAATATTCCTTCCGGATTGATGCCACCAAAACCATTATATAAATAAAACAGGTTTCTGCCGACCAGGCTCAACTTTGCATTATTTATTTTTATTTTTTTTGTTACTGATTGTGGAAGGTTATAACCAACGCTGACTTCTCTTACCGAAACCCATGTGTCATCAAAAGTGGTTAGGTCTGCAATACCACGGCTCCAGCTTCCGTAAGCCTGAGCGTAATATTGCGCAGCAGGTATAGGCTGAACATATCCTTTTGCCACCGCATCTTTAAATTGCATGCCCCCGAGCTGGACGGTAGTTCCGTTTACATTAGCCGTCATCCCCTGCTCAAAAACACCATCTAAAAGCATCCCGTCATTCCATGTTCCCTGGATGCCGTTCGCATCTTGTCCGGTATAAGTAATTCCTCCATGCGCCTTATCCCGTCCAAATTCAGAAGCGGTTAAATCTCCGAAGCCGGTACCATATTTATAAGTAAAAGATTGCAGTTGGCCGCCAACACGCGCGTCAAGCATAAAGCCCGCAAAAAAGCTTTTGTAATTAAATGTGTTGGACCAGCTCCATAAGAAATCAGGGTTAATATTGCCAATCTTTTTCGCTTCGTTTGTATAATACTGACCGTTTACATAGCCGCCGCCGGAAGGCAAATATCTCCAGTAGCCTCCGGAATTGAATATCGTGTGCTTGCCATTATTTGGATCCGCCATTGGCTTCCCGGTTGCTGTATCAAAAGCCTGGTAAGGAGTAAATGCGTTAATAGAATATAAATCACCATAAGCTCCGCCTACATAAGCACGGACTTCACTTCTAAGATCGTTATCAAGAGAGACATAAGGAGTGGTTGATGAATAAGATAAAATCTTGTTGGCGTATTTTGTAAAATTTATTATTGAATTCCATGAAAAATTCCTTGTGCGTACAGGTGTTGCGGTAAAACTGATCTCTATGCCACGATTGCGAATGCTGCCAATATTTAATAAAAGGCCGCTGGCTCCCGATTCCGGCGCCAATGTTTTAGTAGCTATTTGCTCACTGGTTATTTTTTGAAATACAGCTACATCAATTCCTATCCTGTTTTTCAGAAATTGCAGGTTTAAGCCCACTTCTTCTTCATTTGTTCTTTGAGGTTTTATATTCGGATCAACGATTTGGTTGGTTGAAAAACCATATAAAGGTAATCCTGTGGAGCTTGTTCCATTATAACTATAAGTGCGGAAATCGTTTGAAATTTGCCATGGAAGAATGTCCTTGCCGGTTTGTGCGTAAGACGCCCTCAATTTTGCAAAAGATACATATTCCGGCAGATTAAATGTCTTGCTCATGATCCATCCAAGTCCTACGCTTGGGTATTGATAAACATTATTACCTGTGCCATTTGGAAAAACAAGTGAAGAAGAGTATTCTACTCTTTCACTAAAATTAAAAAACAATTGGTCCTTATAGCTCAAATCTCCAAATCCATAAAAAGATACATTCCTGTAATTATTTCCCGGATCTGAACCGAAGCCTGTATTAAGTTTATTTGCATAATTACTCAGGTTGAAAACTCCGGGAACATTCAAGCCATTGATGGTGTTATTTTCTCCGCTGGTTCCATAATTGTAAATTTCGCCACCTACGGTAAAACTGCCGTCCAGGTCTTTACTTAATTTCCTGTCAGCGGTTAGGAGGGCCTGGGCGCGATAGCTTGTAAAAGTTTTACGGTCAATGTAATAATGGTCAGAAAAATCATCAGAATAACCGGCCTGTCCTAAAAAGCCTTTGTCTGATCCCTGGTATTTTTCTTCGTAAGTAGTATAAGTGTTCAGCAAATTGCCTCTTACTAATAATCTAAGCCATGGCGTAAAATGAAATGTTATGTCTAAATTTCCACGAAGTGTATTATCTTTTTGATCCGTATGCCAGTAATATAATTTATACAAAAACCACACAGGGCTATATCCATTTCCCGCATTTGCATAGGTATCTGTTTCCTTTCTATTGACACCTCCGTTAACAGAATCCGTTAAATTAGCCAGTGCATATTTGGTATCATAATCCCTTGTGGCAGAATAAACGAAAGCATTAAAAGGGCTTCGGGAACTGCTGTTCTGCGCTTGTGGATTGTCCACCACGCTGCTACCATAATTGATACCCGCATCTACATCAATAGACTTTCCCAATTTTTGTGTAGCTCTTAAAAAAAAGTTGTTCCTGCTGAAATCATTGGTAGGAGTAATGCCATTTGATGACATGTTTGTCCATGAAAACCGGTAAGTGGTATTTTCATTTCCGCCATCAAGCGCTACATTGGTATTACGGGTATATCCTGTTCTGTAAACGTCTAAGTAATTATTTGGTTGAGGTACCCATTTTACAGTCCTGCCATCCAGGCCTATTACTGTTGAGCCATCTAAAGGATGGCCAAAACTTACAAGTCCGCCGGTTGCATTGTTAGAACCATCATCAATTTTATTGGAAGTCGTATCGTGAGAGTCAAAATAAGCCGGATTAGATCCTGCGCCCCATTCGTTTTGAAATTTTGCACCGCCATAAGCTTTTTCAACAGAGTATTGTTGCGTTAAGCTAACACCCAAACCTTTGCGTGCGCTACCTTTTTTACTTGTAATAAGGATAACCCCATTCTGCGCTGCAGAACCATACAAGGCAGTAGCTGCAGAACCTTTCAGAACGCTAATACTTTCTATATCATCTGCATTCAGATTTTTTAATTGGTTTCCAAAATCCTGATCATTGCCATACACAACTCCTGTGCTTGCGATCTCCGGCTGCAATAGTACTCCGTCAATTACAAACAAGGGTTGATTATTTGCACCCGGCTGAATATCTGTAATACCGCGCAGCAATATTCTGCTTGATGTTTGCGGGCCACCAGCCACCGAACTCATATACAAACCGGGCACTTTACCCTGCAAAGCATTAATTGGATTGGGAGTGTTGGTTGCAGCAATTTCACTTCCCGTAACACTTGACACGGCGTAGGTCAATTTTTTTGTATCGGCGCGTTTACCAAAGCCAACAACTACAACATCCTGCAAAGAATTTCTTGAAGTAGATAATAAAATTTCTTTCTCATTTCCTGATCCAATCGCAACTTCTTTGGGATCAAAACCTACAGAAGATATTATCAGGGTTTTAGCGCCTGCCGGTAGTGAAAGACTAAAATGACCTGAGCCATCAGTACTTACTCCATATTTAAAATTTTTAACTGATACTGAAGCGCCGGCAATCGAATTGCCTGAACTATCTTTCACTGTTCCGGTAATTTTCCTTTCCTGTCCAAAGGCCGCGATACTGCCTATGCAAAATAGCAACATGATAAGCAGGTGGGGCGCATTTTTCTTCACATGTTTCTGAGCCGACTCTAGGGCCAAACAAAAACAAAACAAATTGCTCCGTAAAAGCTTTTGGGTTAATTTTTTCATTGTAGCTGTTTTATTTTGAAAAATATTTTTATGGGGATTCTGTTTATTCAGATTAAAAAATAAGATAAATGCAGGCGGCTTACCCTTTATAGATCAATTGATAGATATTAACCACCAGGTATTGCCTGGCTGGCTCTGTCAAAGCCTTGATCAACAATCAAATTTCTTAGCGATTTATCTTTTCCTCAAATTCTATGGCATCCACCAAACTTTTACATCACTCCCATTGCTGCCGATTTTTGCTATTTGAGCGTTATAATTATCGGCATTGTCTATCGATTCGATATTCGGATAAGGCAGCCTGTTAAAATTGGAATACGCAGCAGGATTGCCCTCGCGCGGTGTCCGGCCCGTTCTTCTCCACAGGTTGAATGCCAGCCACGGTTCGCGGAAATAAGAAAGCCATTCCTGCGCGTATATCTTGTTCAGCTTTGCATCGTCAGTACCGGTAAAAGCGACTTTAGGATTTGCCAGGAAATCAGTCATTTGGCCTGCATTGGGAGTTGGCGGAGCAACAGAAGACCATGCATCGTTGGTGGTGTTGGTATTGTGCGCAATCTTATACCAGAAATTAACTGATGAAGTAATTCCTGCGAAATATTCTGTTTGCGCCATGGCCATATCCTTTCCGACACCGATGCCACGCGCATAAGCCTCCGCTTTTAAAAAGTGTACTTCCGCGTTAGTCTGTATCAATTCCGGAATATAAAATTCATCGCGGATGAGATGATAATTAAAGGGTGAAAATTTAGCGCCATCCTTGTCATTATAATTATTATCGCGCGCTGTTTTGTAAGGATTCACTGCGTCTGATGCTGTGCTGCCAATGGTATAAGGCGCCCACTTACCGGCCTGGTTGGTTTCGAAAAACAAAACAGTCCGCGGATCAAAAATGTTGGCGCTGTCCGGGCCATCTGAAACCATGTCCCAAACAGTCGTGCTCATCCTTAAAAATTTATGGCTGTTAAAAGACCAGGGCCTGCTTGCAATGTCGAGTCCATTTAATTGCATTGGCCACATTCCTACATCTTCACCTTCATTTATAACCGGCAGATTATTTCCAATCACATCCTGAACAATCGGCGTGGCATCTGTGGGATCTTTTTCATACATCTGGATCGCATAGCGTAAACGGAGGGAGTTGGCAAACTCCAGCCAAAGCTTCATATTTCCTTTGAAAAAAGTATCAAAACTTCCCAGCGCGTAATATGGTTTTCCTGCCGCTGTAACCGGGCTGGCATCTGTCTTTATGTTTTTAGACGCCCAATCAAGGGACGACAAAAGGTCCTTATAAATATCTGCCTGGGCATCATATTTTGGCCTGTAAAACTTGGTATCGCCCGTATAGGCTTTTCCTGCATCAAAGTACGGGATATCGCCAAACTGATCAGTGACACGGAAAGTTTTATAGGCTTTTAAAATGTAAAGAATTGCCTGCACATTATTCATGGATTCTTTGTCGGTCGCAGCACTGATAAGATCCTGCACGTTATTGATATTCTGAAGTGTGCTGTAATAATCGTTCCAGATGTCATTCACTCCGTTGGCCAAAACATAGCCGGAACCGGAAACGTCACCACCCAACTGAGTTACGGGATAATACCAGTCGTTATGGGCCGACGCCTGCTCTTGCCACTGTAAAATAAGAGTGCTGATAATATGATTCATCAATGGCTGAACCGTAGTAGTGGCCGGCTGATCGGGCCGGGTATTCGTCTCCTGGAAATTTTTAGTACACGAAACAGCCAGCAAGCTCATAATGATGAGAACCGGCGCTATTTTGAAATATTTCATGATAATGATTTTTGTAGTGATATATTTTATTCCCCAAACTTGCTTTTTTTTAAAAAGACAATCTTACCTGGAATCCTAATGAACGGAAACTAGGTAAAGACGCAAACTCAAGCCCCTGACCGTTTCCCACGCCACTCATGCCTTCGGGGTTAATATTATCCGGCAAGGAACTGTAGAGGTAAAACAAGTCACGGCCCACAAGAGATACGCTCGCAGCCTGGAATACCTTGGAGCGCTGAACCAATTTTGAAGGAATACTATAATTGATCGATATTTCTCTCATCTTGACGTAATTGTCTTTGAAGATGGCGGTTTTATCTATCCAGTCGCTGCCACCTATACCAGTACTACTCCACACGCCATACTGCATGTATTTATAATAATAGTGAACCACGTTAGTGTTCACCGTTCCATCTGGAAATACGCCTGGTAAAATAACGCCGATGTTAGAGGTCTTTCCATCAGGAGAAGTGTAGGGTACTCCGCCGCCGTCTCTTTCTTTTAATGTTTCGGGAGCTAAACCCTGGCTCATCATGGTGGCGTAAGTGCCAGACCACATGTCGCCGCCTAACTTGGTATCAATTAAAAAACCGATTGACAGCCCGTCTTTGAATGTGAAAGTGTTAGATATACCCCCGATAAATTTTGGCGTTGCATTGCCAATAGGAACAAGGCTCGATGTAGCCTGGTATAGGGTACCATTCATTGCAGATTTTCCGAATGGACTCTGGATCATAAGTGGTAAACCTGTTTTGGGATCATAGGTATAATCATATCCGTAAATGGTTCCGAATTGATCACCCACTTTTACAGAAATATCGGGGCCATGTGCGCCACCGTCTCCCCAAACACTGCCCAGGTCAACCTTTGAAGCACCGGGTGCAAGCGAAATCAATTTATTGCTATTATGAGATCCGTTGAAGGAAACATTCCATCTAAAATCGGCCTTGTCGACCACGGTTGCATTTACGGTAAATTCATAACCAGAATTTTCCAACACCCCCTGGCTCACGACAACACTGCTCACACCCGAAGATATCGGCAATGGAGAATTCAATATTTGATTTTCGGCACGTCCATGATAATACCTGAAATCAAAATTTAAATGATTATTTAAGAATCCTAAAGTAAGACCAACATCCTGTGTGGTATTGATTTGGGGTTTATAGCCTTGTTGCGCTGGCAGAGCACTTGGGAGCATCGTTCCCAATTGGCCTGCAAATGGGGAAGTCGCGTAAGTGAAATTGACCTGGTATGGGTCCGGGGGTACCGCAGCCTGTGCCCACGCCACTCGCAATTTCCCAAAGCTTAACACAGAGGGCGCTATTTTTAACCCGTCAGAAAATACGTAACTCGCAGAAACCGAAGGGAAGAAGTAGGACCATTGACCTTTTGGTAACGTGGAAGACCAGTCATTCCTACCGGTAATGTCCAGGAAGAGAAGATTTTTATAAGACAAATTTATAAGTCCGTATAAGGAATTCAACTTATTTTGAAGGGTTGCTTCAGATGTTGCAGCAGCGAGGCCGTTATAAGTGGAAAAATCATAAAGATTAGGAACAGACCAACTGTTATTCGTACCCGATATACTGTATAAGTTTCTCTGGTAGGCTTCTCCGCCAACAGAAAGCTTTCCGTTGATCGCCGATGATCCAATATTATCTTTGTGAAGAGTTGCCATCCAGACATAATCAGAAGTGTTATCCCTACCCAAACTATGTGAGTATTTACCTCCATTGATTCCTGTGATATCGGTTGGAGGATCTTTTAATAAATCCTCATTATTGTTGGCATCAATCCCAGCGCGGAACATGAGATCAAGGAAATTAGTTGCAGCATAATTTAATTGTGCAGAGCCAAGAAGCTTTCTTCGCGTTTGCCATTCATTATTCTCCATTATGTTCCAAATCATATAGCCCCCATTCCCTATCCATGGAAACCCTGTCAAAGGATTTTGCGTTCCGTCAGGATTCTTGTAATTCTGTATGTCCAATCCTTTATAATTTCTTCCGACATTATACAATAATCTTTTTTGCCAGGAGCTCGCATCGTTATTCCCAAGTTGCGGCGCATTATGGTACACATTGACAAAATAAGACGCATTTACCTGCAGATTTATTTTGTTGCTGATCCTGACGCTGGAGCCCAGGTTCATGGTGTTTTGATTATAGTCAGTATTAGGAAGCACGGCTGTATTGTCCAATCTCGTATACGAAACACGGATATTGCCCCATTCATTACCGCCTGATAGCGACACGGTATGCGTTGCCTGCATCCCGTTTTTATACAGGAGTTTGATATTATCTGGCTGAGGATCATCAGGTAGCTGCTTTCCGTTCCACCAGGTGATTGGTGTACCATTCATTTTTGGCCCCCATGAACTTCCCGAACCGGGCCAGCTTACCTGGTCCCAGCTATTTTCACCAAAAGGCCCGGTGCCGGTTGCCTGGTCAACGAATAGTTGTGTCCAGCCATCTGTTAAGATCGGTTTTCCATTAGCATCTGTCTGGTATGTCGGGGCATTTAATGAAACCATTCCACCGGCACCATATTCATTTTGCATTTTTAAAAACCTGGTTGGCTGCACTACTTTATATCCGAATGTATAATCCACACCTAAACCTTTCCGTTCAACACCTTTTTTTGTAGTTATGATAATTACGCCATTGGCGCCACGGCCTCCATAAAGAGCTGCTGCCGCAGGCCCTTTCAAGACACTCATACTTTCAATATCGGCGGCGTTCAATAAATTAAGCGGGCTTCCCCAATCCTGGGGATTACTTGTGCTTTGAGCCGAGGCAGTTAAATCGTTATTCATGGGAATACCATCAACAATAATCAGTGGCTGATTATTTCCCGTGATACTGTTATTTCCATCAATCACAATCCTTGTTGATCCACCGTCCACACCATTAGGCGAAGTAACGTTCAAACTGGCCACCTTACCGGACAGCGCTTGTGCTACGTTCGCTGTGTTGGACCGTGCTACTTCGGCCCCGCCGACCTGCTGCACCGTATATCCCAATGATCTCGGGCTTCTTTTAATTCCCAGCGCTGTTACCACTACTTCCTGCATGGTACCCGCGCTACTTTCCAACATGATTTCCAATTGATTTTTGTCACCGGGAGATACATCTTTAATCTTGTAACCGACCGACGTGATTTCAATTACCGCTTTTCGGCCGTTTACCGCGATCGTAAAATGGCCGGAAGCATCGGTTGATGTTCCTTCATTCGTACCTTTTACCAAAACAGAAGCATTAGCGACCGGTGCCCCTGTGTTGTCTTTTACCACACCTGACACATTTCTTTGTTGTGCCGATAAGACTACACTGCAAAAACAAAAGAACGTCAGCAGCAGTAGTCCGGGAGTTAATTTTTTCATTGCGTTTGCTTTTTTTTATAAATAGAATCTTGTTATCAGTCGAAAGTCTTTATGCGACTTTTACTTTCTTAAATTGGGTGGCAGAAATCATTGAATCATAGTTTTCCATCACCAAGGCGGCGGCCCCTAACAGGTCCACTTTCTCGCTGATAGTGGAAATTTCAATGCGGGTGTCTTCAGCTATTTTTGGAATGCAGTGTTCATTGATGGCCTGCTGTATTGGTGCAAGCCACAATTTGCCCGCGGCGGCTCCCCTGCCACTTAGAATGATCAGTTTCGGATTTAACAGTGTTAGAAGAATGGCAATACCCAAACCGAGATTGTAACCGGCTTCAGAAAAAAGCTCTACGGCAAATGTGTCTCCTTTGGTCGCTGCGCGAATGATGGCGTTGTAGGATTCCTCGGCCCTGTCCAATGACAGATTCTTTAAAACAGACATTCTGCCGCTTTCCAGCCCCGAGATAGCTTTTTCAACAATGGCCAACAAAGAAGTCTCTGTTTCCAGGCAGCCCATTTTTCCGCAGCTGCATATTTTTTTATTATCCTTAAAAACAGGGATATGGCTAAACTCGCCGGCGAAGCCATTATTGCCACGAAATATTTCTCCATTTAAGATCATACCAAGTCCGACACCCCATCCAATATTAATGACCATAACATTCTTATAATCCCGCGCCGTTCCGAGCCTAAGCTCGGCAAGCCCGATCAAACTGGAATCATTGTCGATTAAAACAGGCAGTTCCAACACCGATTCAAGACATTGAACAAGATTTTCCTCTTTGGTGAATAAAAAGGAATGATTAATCCCTTTTTTCACATCAATAAAGCCCGGCATGCTTATTCCAACCCCGCAAAACTGGCTTTTTCCAAGGCCCGACTGATCAATAAATTGGATCAAATGTTCCGTTAGCTGATCAAGAGCATAAGGATTATTTTGGAGCGGAAGGTCAAAACGCTCCACCGTTCCAACAAGGTTGTTATGGAGGTCCATGATCGCCATCCTGGTGACAAGCTGATCCACAGAAACAGTTATAATATAATTAAGATCAGCCCTTAATGAATATATCTGGGGCCGGCGGCCACCGGTTGAATTTGCATAGCCGGTCTCTATAACAATTCCGTCAGCGACGAGCTCATTCAAAAAACGGGTGGTAAAAGGAAGACTTTTGTTAGTAAGCGTAGACAATTCAGCACACGAAAGCATGTGCGAAAAATAAAGATGCTTTTGAAGTTTTCTCTTGTAAGCAGTGTGTTTGTCTGCCATATTAATATTAATAAGATTGAAGGACTTATTAAATGCCTACACAATGTTAATTAACTTAATAAATAATTATGTCATGTATTTTACATTTTCTTAACAAAGAATTATTGCATTGGTGAGTTTAAGAGTTACTCAATCGGTTGTCAGGGACTGATAAAAGAAAAATTAAAAAATCTATATTTTAACTTACGACATGCAGGATTGGAATCCAGAATTGATTTCGCAATCAGCCTGTAATTTGTCGCAATCCGGGTGGCTGATCGATATTTTTATACTGCATCTTTGTAAGAGCTTTATTTAAACTGATCTTTTTATTTAAACCGATCTAAAAAATCAACAATGGAACAGAAACAAAAAACAAACATTACCATTTCCGCTACAGTAAATGCTCCGATGGAAAAAGTATGGAAACTTTGGACTACGCCTGAAGATATTATGAAATGGAACAACGCATCCGACGACTGGCATACGCCATCTGCGGAAAATGATCTGCGGGTTGGCGGAGCTTTTAAATCAAGAATGGAAGCCCGCGATGGAAGTATGGGTTTTGATTTTGGGGGAATTTATGACGAAGTAAAACCAAATGAGCGGATCGCGTACACAATTGGTGACGGAAGAAAAGTGATCATTGTTTTTACCGGCGAAAATGGAAAAACCAGGGTGGAGGAAACATTTGAAGCGGAAAATACCAATCCGGTGGAAATGCAAAGGGGTGGCTGGCAGGCTATTCTGAATAATTTCAAAAAATATGCAGAGGGAAAATGATTGCGGTTTCAATTGGAATAAAATAGATTGTCTTATCTGCAAACTCTACAAAAGTGAAAATCTATAAAAAGGCTTTTCACATTAGGAATAATGGAGCAACTTATTTTTCATACAATTCGATTGGCAAATCATCAGGGTCTGCAAAAAAGGTAAACCGCTTCCCCGTCGTTTCGTCGGTCCGGATTGGTTCGCAAATGACCTGTTGAGCCAGCAATTTTTTAATGACCGGTTCCAGGTGATCCACTTCAAAGGCGAGGTGCCGCAGGCCCGCGCCTTCAGGCCTCGAAAGTCTTGCCGGTGGCGCTGGAAAGGAAAACAGTTCGATGATATATTGCCCGTTTAGCGCGAGGTCCAGTTTATAAGATTGTCTTTCTTTTCTGTAAATTTCTCTAATAATTTCCAGCTTAAGAATGTCGGTATAAAAAGCTTTAGACTTTCCATAGTCAGAGCAAATGATGGAAATGTGATGAACACGATTAAACATTAAATAATTTTTACCGGATAATTACTGATGGGTACCAGTACACTGAAAACAATAGCCAGACTGATATTCGCGTCAAACGCCAACAGTCCCTGTCTGAACTTGTCCAGCCTTTTTGTAAGTGGCGATAATTACGCCGCCAGGTGTAACAATACTTTCCGTTAATATAAATGCTGCCGGAATGGCTCCCTTGTTAAAAAGCTTCTTTCCCTTACCTAAAATCAAAGGGTGAATTTTGAGCTTCAGTTCGTCCACAAGATCATTCTTGAGTAGCAGGTGAACGAGTTTGCTGCTGCCCCAAACCTGGATGTCGGAGCCTTTCGATCCTGCATGCTCCTGAGATTTGAGTTTCCTGATATCTGCCACGTTTTTAATTAATTTAGAGTTTTTCCACCCGGTGATTTTGGCATCCGACTTTTTCATGCTTTTGGAAAACACGTACTTCGCGCCTTCATTAATTCCGGGCCAAAAATCTCCATGTTTAGGCCAGTAACCGGCCCAAATTTCAAACGTTTTTCTGCCTAAAAGATAATCGGCAGGTTTCAGTTCTTCTTGCACCACCTTATTATATACTTCGTCAGAATACGGCGCGACCCAACCGCCATATTTAAATCCACCTGATGTATCTTCCTTAGGACCACCAGGTGCCTGCATGACTCCATCCAAAGAGATCATCGATAACACAATTATTTTTCTCATATTATTTTGTCTCGTTTTATAATGCATTTTAGCCGCCATCGGGCGATACCCCGTTAGCTTCCGAAAAACATGCCAAACAGGTTTTTTTAATAAAGATGTGAGCCTTGATCGCTATATAGGTTCAATATCCATTCGTCGCAATAAGCCGCCTTCTAAAGTGTAAATGTGCTTAACAGTTCCATCAAACAACACATTATCCTTTAAATCCTTTACGAGCTGATGAACAGCAATTTCAACAATGCCATTCTGCCTTTCATTAATTTCAACAGGTTCAACATTGGGATTTATCTCCGTCCATTGTCTTGTCCAATATTCTCTTATTTCATCATGTCCGCTTACGTAACCGCCTTCAAATGCTTTAGGCCATTGAATATCCTCATGCATAGTCGAAAGCGCCGTATCAATGTCTCTTGCGTTGAAGGCGGCATATGCTTTTTTAAATAAATCCTGAATTTGCTTTTCCATAATCATGATCTTGTCCTGGTGCTAACCCGCATCAGGCAGTACTCTGCGGGTCGTTCGAATCCTTTTGTCTTTATTGTATCTTAACAGGCAGCTTTAGGTTTAGGTCTTATAATTGCTAAAAGCATAATACCTATCCCAATCCCCATTAATGAACCTGTAACAAAATCAGGCATTGTAGTGAAATGTAAAACTATTTGTGAAACACTAATGATTAGTAGTCCAATAAATAAAAATATACTCCTGTTATTTTTTTTCATTTTGTTTTGTGCCTAAGTTAAATATTAATTTTTAAATGCTTTGCCTTTTAATATCGGTTAACGATGCGGGTTATGCAGGAGCTTCATCCACACTTCATGTCTTGTAAAACTTCTCCATCTGTTTATTGTTTCTGTTCACATGCACAGATATGATCAAAACTACATGTCATGCCTGCGCTTCAATATTATTGCGGGTCCACCAGGTAATTCAATTCAGTTACACCTGAAGTAAATTGCCGGGTACTTACCAGGTTTAGTTTTATCTTTTCTTTGATATCTGTAAACAATGGAATGCCTTGTCCAAGAATAATCGGATTAACAAATAGCCAGTAGCCATCTATCAAGTCCAGTTGCATCAGTGAATGGGTTGCTGTCGGGCTGCCAAAAAGCAAGATCTCCTCACCCGCTTGTTGTTTTATTTCATTTATGCTATCCGAAAGGTTGTCGCTAATAATTGTTGTGTTTGCCAAATCTGCGCCTTTCATTGTTTTTGATAAAACAACTTTATGGGCTTTTTTATACCACTTTGAATGTTCAATGTCATGTTTGCTTGCTGCTGGCTTGTCTCCTGCCGTTGGCCAGTAATTTTCCATCATCTGATAAGTTACGCGTCCATATAAGGCAGAGTCGCTTTCGCTGATGCGCTTTCCGACATAATCAAAAATTTCTTCATCAACTTTAATCCAGTCCATTTCTCCGTTAGGTCCTGCTACAAAACCGTCAAGCGATATGTGCATAAATGAAATTATTTTTTTCATCGTTAATTAGTTTATTAATTTATTGGTTAATTAGTTTGTCGGTTTGTTTCACATAATGAAGTGCCACACTCCCGGACCTGAGCGTCTTTGACTCAACAAGCTTCAATGATAATTTCTCCTGCAGGCTTACCCCTTCGAACAACCGTCTCCCTTCGCCTCCAATCACTGGCTGAACCACAATAATAAACTCATCAATCAAGCCGCGCGCAATAAGCTGCGACGGAAGGTCTACGCCTCCAAGCAAGATATATTTGCCTTCTTCCTGTTTCAGCTTCAGTATTTCATCCTCAGGAGTGTTGCGCGCAAGCCTCGATCTTTTGTCTTCAACCTTATCCAGCGAATGGGAGAAAACCAGCTTTTCGGCAGCGTCAAATACCCGGGCAAATTTAATTTCATCTGTATCGCCCGACTTATTTTTTGCGATATCAGGCCAATAAGGAACCATCAATTGGTAAGTGATCCGTCCATAGACAAGCAGGTCTGCTCCCCGGATGAGATCCGCAAAAAATTCAAGTATATCTTCACCACCCGCCCCTTTGGTGTGGTCGCAGCAGCCATCAATAGTAAGGTTGATGGCGTAGATAATATTTCTCATTTGACTTGATATAAATGGTTGGTCACTGGCTTACATACAACGTTTGTATCCCCACTAATATACGATACTTATTTTCTCAAACAAATTTTGTCTGTCCTTAATCGTCGCGGCATTTACCAAAAAAACACAAGCCCATTTACAACCTTACATCAGTTTCTAATGGTCCGGACAACCATCCTTTTACGCCACCCTTTGCATTTGTTTTTCAATCGTAAAATCGGCTTTGCTGCCTGTGCCTGTAGCAATGGTGATTGTCTGCAAAACGGAGTGATAACCGGTGCCTGCAATTAAAAAGGTGTAAGTACCGGCGGCAATGCACCCAATGCGATAGTTACCATTGCTATCGGTGGTGCCGGTATATTTCTGATCCTGCGACTGAACAATGACTCCTTCAACCGGTTGATTGAGGCAATCCATGTCACCGGTCAGACAGAGACAATTATGAAGTTTGTATCATAGGGCGTAAATTTCTAAATCATAAATAAAAACTTCCCGCAACATTGTTTATGTGCGGGAAGTTTAGGGATGCCATTTATTGTTTTATAATTTGGTCACGTCATGTCTTTATTGCAGTTTTCCGCACTCTATTATTTTTTTATAAGCTTCAGTATTTTGCTGCCCTTGTCGCCTGTTATTGTTACAAGATAGGTTCCTGGAGCAAATTTTTCTGTTGGAAGTTTTACAAACATTTCGTTGTTGCTCCTGGTTTGCCAAAGTTTCCTGCCATTTATATCAGTAATGGAGATCGATACGTCTGTTATATTGCCGGTTATTTGCAGCGTAGCGTTGGAAGATGAAGGGTTAGGATAAAGTATCGCATTAAAGGCCGATAAAATTGCTAGTTTTGCATTCCCCATTCCGGAGGCTTCAAATTTTTCCCTTTCATTTGCTTTTCCTGCATACAACTCATAGCCATACTGCTGAGTAAAGCCCGATAAAAAGAGTTTATCGCCGGCAGCAACAATATTTTGTATGGTCACTTCACTGATTACCGCATCATCAACCGGCATCGTTCCATCAGCAGTGCCGTCTGACGACCAGAGGACACCACTTTTCGTGAAATATAATTTTCCACCGAAACTAACCAGGTTATTTAAACCGCCCTCTGTTCCCTCAGTAACATCTTTTACAAGTTGAGTGCCCGCTTCCGTGCCATCAGTTTTCCAAAGTTCCGTGCCAATTACACCATTGTCATTCGTAATGAAAAATAATGTTCCGTTTACATCGGTTAGATAATACGGAATTGGATAAAAACTATTAGCATCGGGGCTAACATCTTTTACTGGCCGCGTACCCGAAACAGTACCGTCTGTTCTCCAAAGTTGTGTACCTTTTGAATCAGCATAGTTTATTGCACTGAAATAAAGTATGTTGTTTGAAATCTCAAAATGGTATCGTGCCGTTGAAAAAACGCTGGATGCACTATACCACGGATCTATAATGGCTAATTGTATAGTACCATCACTTGTTCCATCAGATTTCCAGAATGAAGGGCCAGCGCCATTATCAGCGGCGAAGTAAACCGCGTTTTTATATACAAACATGCCAACCGGATTAGAATTACCCGTACCCGGATTAATGTCCTTTACTATTGCGGTGCCCGTAACACTTCCGTTGCTCTTCCATAATTCGTATCCATTCATTGCATCTCCTGCAACAAAAAAAGCAGTATTGCCACTAACATTTAAAGAATGCGTGGAATAAACTGTTGATGAAAGCTGTAATGTTCCTGCTGTTGTGCCATCACTGCGCCAGAGTTCATTACCTCCCGTATTGTAATTGTGCAGTACATAAAATACAAGACCATTATCTGCTACCTTAAAATCCAGTATATATAGATAACCGTTGTAAGCGTTGTAGCCACCTACAATCTTTTGCAGACCAGCCTTTGTGCCATCTGATTTATAGATAGACCTAGTAGCAGTAAAAAAATACACAGGATAGTCATCCGTGGCAATAAAATATACAGCATTATTTTTTGTTGTAAGATTATACGGATAAGATTCTTTGGGGCCAGATATAAACTCGCCAGGTACAATATCATTTAATAAACCTGTTCCATGTTCTGTTCCGTCAGACTTGAACAACTCATGTCCGTATCGTTTTTCAAACGCAGTAAACAAAACACTACTGCCCAGTGGCGTCATCGTATTACTATAATATCCCGCATAAGAACTGCCGGTAGAAACAGTGTTAATGTCTTTTACGAGTTTAGCGCCAAAGCCAAAAGCCAAGCCATTCGTCATAAAAAGCTCGTTCCCTTTACGATCGTCGGTTGCGCTGAAAAACAATTTTCCCTCGAAAGCAGTTAGATAATTTGGATACGAACTGACAGCTCCTCTAAAAACATCGCTTACCAGTATTGGAAATGTGCCAAAATGAGAATCAATAATTTTCCATAACTCGTCGCCAAAAAATTTATTATTTTTTACAAAATATAAAGTGCTGCCTCCATTACTTAAGTTATAAATTCTTGCACTGGTATCCACGAGCTTTGTAGAAGATTCAGATCCTTTCGAACTCCATAGTTCCTGATAAGACCTGCTGATGTTGGAATTGTCTAATCTGAAATAGAGCGTATTATCTACCACTTTCATTTCGGAAGAGTAAATAAAATCAGAATCAGCAAGGTCTTTAACCTTTATCAATCCGCTGTTGCCTGATGCATCATATTTATACAGTCCGCCGCCCGGTAAGATGGGAGCGCCAGGTAAATATAGAACGTTATTTAGAACGGGAAGAGACCCAAAATTGCCATCAGAATTTAGTAAGATGTCATGATTACCGGGAGCAGGCATAGTGCCGGCATCTGTTCCATCAGATACCCACAATTTATATCCGGCACCATCATTGTCTGAAGAAAAATAAAGCTTGTTGTTATAACTTGTTAATTGAATAGGCAACTCATAAAAAGTAACAGCAGTACCAACCTGGTAAGTACCTCCATCGGTGCCATCACTTCTCCAGACTTCGTAACCTGTCGTGTTACTTATAAATGTAAAAAACAAGAGATTATTTGCTTTTACGAGTTGTGCCATGAAGTAACCTCCGTCGCCTGTATCACCGGGATTTTTTACCAGTTTTGTACCTGCGGTTGTTCCATCTGTTTTCCATAAAGCCCCCAAAGAGGAATTATCACCATCTGTAACAAAATAAACATCGTTTCCAAACTCGATAAAGTCTGTTGGATAACTCGAAGCATCACTTGGCTTAATATCCATTAGTAACTGTGTGCCCCCTGCTGTTCCATCGCATACCCAGGGCTCAATTCCATTGTTTACAGTGTTTGCTGAAAAATATATTTTGCCATTTGCAGCAGTAATGTTGGAAGGGTTGGAAGATGCAAGGCCTGGTTCTATGTCCCTCACCATAAACGTCCCTGCTTCAGTTCCATCGCTTCGCCAGAGTTCATTTCCGTGAATGCCATCGTCTGCAGCAAAATACATTGTATGATGAAGAACTGCATAAGAGCGATTTCCAGTAGCAATACCGTCTGAATTGTTGGCAGGATTACTTTCAGCCAGTGCATTGATGTCTTTGGTGAGATGAAAATCACCAGTATGAGATCCTCTCCGGTTCTGGTTTGCATTTATAACGCCAAAACGGTTGTTAAAAATTTGTTGTGTCCTCTTTTCTTTTAGCTGTTGCTTCAAATCACCCATGGTTTTCTTCATTGTATTTATATCATGATGTCTTAAAGCCTGCTTAAACCCTGGATTAATCATTGAATTTGTTATCTGCGGCAGCGATTTTCCGGCGTATTCGCTAAGATCAGAGGGAGGCAATTTTTTTCCAAAAGGTATATTATCTTTCAGTGAATTTTTTTTATCAGTTCCATCCTGCGCTTTGGAGTTAATTGATAATGCAAAAAGCATTATGGCAATTAAGAAGTAGATTTTTTTCATAATAAAATTTTTAATGGTGAAAACCTTTCACATCCAAACTTATATTCTTAATCATTTTTTATCAACGGTGTAAGTGTAGAGCAACAGTTATATTTAGGGAGAAGCAGATTTATTGAGGGAGCAAAAACTGTGATTAATAATTGGCAGGTGTTATTGCCACTATCTTTTCATTTTGTTTACTCAATAATTAAGTTGCTTACCATCTAAAAGCTGCATATAGACAAAACTTTTTTATCCTGGTATTATTCAGTTTAACTTTAAGCTTAAATAATTGTTTTGCGGTTAAAACTTGTAATCATATTTATCGCATGCAGTACAACATACCTTTGTAACGGGCAATCCAAACACTATACAACACCTGGCAACACCATTTATATAACCAAATATGATTCAAACCCGCCACCGCTCAATTTTCGCAGCTTTGGTGTTAAAGATGGTTTACCAAGAGGGGCCTGTTACCGCTTTTGTACAAAGCGATGATGGCTTTGTATGGCTTAGTGTTCAGAAGCTGGGGCTTGTGCGTTTTGATGGCTATCATTTCAGAATATTCAAGCCTATAGCAGGCGATACTACCAGCCTTCCCAATGATTATATTTTTGGAATTGCAAAAAGCCATAAAAATGGTTTATGGCTTGCAAGCGCTTATGGTATTATATGGTTTGACCTGGCTACTTATAAATCTAAGCTTATACCACTGCCACCTCAATATTTCGAAAGTGGTGGGTATGGTTTATTTGAAGATAGCCGGCAGCGTTTATGGATTTACAAATTTGGCGGAGCAACAGCCTTTTTTTATATGATTCTCTGAATAATAAATTTACAGGCAAAGAAAATCGTTTTGCAACAGATGCATTTACAGGAGAAAAAATAAATATTGATAAAGCATTTTTTATTGATTTAAAAGAATCTGAAGATGGAGATTTATTTATTACCGGAAATTTTCTTTTGAAATTTAATCCCACAGTTATTTGACTTTACAATTTATAAAAAAATAAAAAATGATTATGGGATTACATGACATTAGCATTTGATAAAGACAAAAAACATATCTGGCTATCAGGCTGGAACGGACTTATAAAATATAATTATAAAAATGACAGCCTCCTTCAGTTTAATTTTGAAAAGATCGGAAGTCAAAAAAATATTGAAAATCATTCTTTTGTTTCTCCAAAAAATAATACACAATTATGGCTTCCCAATGAACAGCAAATAAGAGTGTTTGATAAAATAACCAATAAGGTTTTTCTTTATAAAAAAAATAATACCGAAAATCTTTCGGTTACAGAACACAATGCAAAAGGAATAAACGGCATAGAATGGTTTTGGGATTACAAAAATGGCTTTGCTGCTCTGCTTCCCGCTATTAACCGTTTTATTTATCATAAAGTTTTACCACCAGATGAACGGGTGCTTTGCCAATGGCATGATGCAAAAAATAATATCATTTGGTTTGGCACTGAAGACAGAACTCAGATTGGGCATCTTTATAAATATAATACCGGCACAAATAAATTTATCCGGATAAAAATACCTGTAAAAGGAATCGGTGCTGTACGTTTTATCATTCCTCTTTTAAACAATACTTGCTTAGTAGCTGTAACAGATATACTGCCTCCTAACCCAACAGGTAAGTTATTTTTTTTAAATACAGAAACAAATACATTAACTCCTGTAAGCAAACCAATCAGCAATCATAATAAATTTACTACTGATAGTATAAGATATCGAAATGCCTATCCCGATAAAGCAGGCAATTACTGGATAACTACAGAAGGACAGGGT
The DNA here is from genome assembly GCA_963706775.1 of uncultured Chitinophagaceae bacterium. GTDB lineage: Bacteria > Bacteroidota > Bacteroidia > Chitinophagales > Chitinophagaceae > Ginsengibacter. The sequence continues at coordinate 137,122 of CAVPNF010000006.1, read as the reverse complement.
TTGATACATTATAATATTAAAACGCAACAATTTTTTCAATACATATCTAATCCAAAAGACAGTACAACACTTTCAAACAATTATTGTGTATTCTGCAGCCTGCGGCAGTAATAATACAATATGGACAGGCAGTGATTATGAAGTGGATAGTGTATTAAATAAAGTTAGATGTAGTAACAGGTAAAGTGAAACGCATTTTGTTATTTTCGAAGAATTTTAGAATACAGCCTTTATGTGAAGACAAGAAAGGAAATGTTTGGATAAGCACTAGTTCCGGCTTGGCCTGCTACAATCGTTATTCCGGTGAAAAATATCTTGTGCCTGAAATAACGCAATTAATTACGAGGGCTTATGAAGATAAAAATGGAAATATAATTGCACTGTCTGCTGACGGTCTTTGGTTTTATAATCCCGTAAAAAAAATTGCAAGAAATTTTAATGAGCAGGATGGGATTCGCTTGAATATTTTGAAGATGATTATATCTCAAAAAGAATTTGCTTATTCAATGATTCCATTTTCATCAGCGACTCCTACCGCTTTCCTGTAAGCGACCTTTATCCTAAAAAAGAAGTCCCACCTCTTCATTTTACAAGCATAAAAATATTTGGTAAAGAATTGACCATCACAAAAAATGTAGATGCCTTAGATACACTGGTATTACAGCATAATGAAAACCAGATAAGTTTTGAATTTGCATGCGCTCAGTTTTTTATCTCCGGAACGCAATACTTATGCCTGTATGTTGTCAGGCGTAGATAAAGGTTGGCAACAATTAGGCTCAGAAAATTCTATAACCTATGCAAACCTTTCTCCGGGCAATTATACATTTAAAATAAAGAATGCAAACCTTGATGGAGTATGGGGAAAAGAAAGGCATTTAAATATCAGGATCATTCCGGCATTTTGGCAAACAATATGGTTTAAAGTATTGATCATATTTCTCATTGCTGTCTTTTTTTATTGGTTATACAGAACCCGGTTAAAGCAAATCAATCTCAAAAATCAATTACAAAAAGAGCACCTGGAAGCCCTGCAAAAAGAAACAGAATTTAAAAGAAAGGTTTCAGAGATAGAAATGACCGCATTACGCTCGCAAATGAACCCGCATTTTATTTTTAATTGTCTCAACTCCATAAAATTATACACCGTACAAAATGATTCTGTTGCGGCATCAGAATACCTTACCAAGTTTTCGAGATTGATAAGATTGGTGCTGGAGAATTCACGTAAAGAAAAGGTAGATCTTCAGTCAGAATTAGAATCATTGAGATTGTACATCGAAATGGAGGCTATGCGCTTTAAAGAAAAGCTGCAATATACCATCACTGAAAATATTGATACTTCCTATATGGAAATACCGCCTTTATTGATACAACCTTATGTGGAGAATGCAATATGGCACGGGCTGATGCATAGGGAAAAGGGAGGCAACATAGATATAGTGGTAGCAGGTGGTGATACGGCTGACCTGTTGAAGATTGTAATAACCGATAACGGTGTCGGGCGGGCCAAAGCTGCAGAACTTAAAAGTAAATCCGCTGTCATAAGAAAATCATTTGGCATGAAAGTAACTTCTGAACGCATTGCGCTCATTAACCAACTATTCAACACAAATACAACTGTGGTGATCACCGACCTTTACCAGGAGAACGGCGAAGCGGGCGGTACACAAGTCATACTACAAATTCCGGTATAATGCCACTAAAAGTAATAATAATAGATGATGAGCCCGACAGCGTAAACCTGCTGCAATTGCAGCTTACAGAACATTGCCCGCAGGTAAAAGTTGTTGGATCTTATACCAGCACAGTCAAAGCGCTTGATGGCATTGAGGCGCTGCAGCCAGACTTATTATTTCTCGATATAGAAATGCCTGTGATGAATGGATTTGAAATGTTGGAAAAAGTGCTTCACAATAATTTTAGTCTTGTATTTGTTACGGCATATAACCAATTTGCTTTGAAAGCTTTTCGTTTTAATGCACTGGATTTTTTGGTAAAGCCGATTGATACAAAAGAATTGATAGAAGCTGTTGCGAAGGCCGAAAAGCGTGTTATGCCTACATCTTCGCAGTTAGCGTTATTGCAAAAACAATTACGCGGCGAGCCGGTGACTAAAATTGCCATACCCGGGCAACATGGGGTATCGTTTATTGACCTGAATGAAATTGTTTATGTCGAAGCGAGCAACAATTATTCAAAACTTATCCTTACAGATGGCCGGCGTTTTCTTATTTCTAAAACCCTGAAAGATGTACAGGAAGTTTTGGAAGAAGAACATTTTCTTCGGGTACACCGGCAGTATATTATAAACCTCAACCACGTAAAACAATTCAATAGAAATGAAGGGGTTTTAACTATGACCAATGGAGATAATATACCGGTCGCCAGAAATCAAAAAGAACATTTAACAGAGAAATACAAATGGTTGTAGCGGTGGCCCTGACTCGTGGCACACGAAACAAATCTTTAATTTTAAGCAATAGTTTCGTTTCCTTTTTGATCAAATATGTAAGTCCGAAAAGGCTGCTAAGAAGCTATTTTATAGTTTTTTAAGTTTTTTGTTTTTATCATAGAAATCCAAGGGAGAGGAAATTTAGTAATACTTTCTACCATAATAACTCCCCGGCTTTAAGGTCATAGGAACCTTTTGTTATAGGGCGTTTTGTTCATTTGTCAAGCCAGTTTATAAATATATTCTTCTATCTCTGCTTGTCGTGCATTTGCAAAACCTTTGTCCATACCTATTTTTACAAAACCACATTTTTCTAATACTTTTTGTGACCCAAAATTATCAAATGCAACTCGTCCAAAAACGGGTCTGATAGTTTCAGTGTCGAGAAGTTCCTTTAATGCTTTTGTTGCGATCCCTTGTCCCCAATATTTTCTGTCAATCCAATAAGTAATTTCTGTATCGCCTTCCATTACAAACTTCGCAATACTTCCAACAATATTGTTGTCAATAATTATGGTTTGATTATTAACCGTTGGGTCGCTCAATAATTTTGTATATTTTGCTATGTACGCTGCTTTGTCTGTTGGGTCTTTTGGCATAAATGCAGCCAGGTATCCGCCTTCTTTGTCGGTTTGGAATTGAAACAGAGAGTCTAAGTCTGAAATTTCTGTTGGTCTTAATTTAATGTCAAGTTTACCAGTTGTCATAAGGTCGTGTTTAAGTTATAGTTGTGTTAGTTTCGGGTCGCTGTCTTACCTGAAATAGGTTGACCATTTTTTATTTAAAAATAGGGTTTAAAATGGTAACCCGGAACATTGATAAGTTTTTTAAAAAATGCTCCTCCGGTTCCACGGGAGGGGTGAAAATTATAATTCTCATATTAGCTACATAAGCGATTTTATAGATTTTGATTCTTTAGGAATGATCCAAAATTTTACCGCTTAGTTTGTGGCGGCTACGATTTCTTTCTATAACTAAAAACCGCCCATCCATTTAGAAAAACTGCAAAACCAAACATGATCAGCAATTGATTTTTTATGTCCGGAAATCCACTTCCCTTTAATACTACCATCCGCATCACATCAATAAAATAAGACACCGGATTTACCTTTGTTATCAACTGCGCCCAATGCGGCATACTATCAATGGAAGTATATAACCCGCCCAGCAGAATGAAGATCATCATCAGAAAAAATGAAATAAGCATCGCCTGCTGTTGCGTAGAAGAGTAAGTGGAAATGAGAAGCCCCAAACCCAGCACAGCCAGTAGATATACTGCAGCAAAACCGAAAACGACCCAAAGGCTTCCCAGGGAAACTATTCCATAGAAAACCCTGGAAATGCCGAGCCCAATGGCAAGCACTACCATTCCGAGTATCCAAAATGGGATTAATTTTCCTAAGATAAACTGGTACTTTTTTATGGGCGTTACATTGATTTGTTCAATGGTGCCCGTTTCTTTTTCTTTCACGATATTGGATGAGGTAAGAAAGGTGCCAACAAGTGTTACCAATAAAACCAAAATTCCCGGCACCATAAAATATTTATAATCCTGTAAGGGATTAAAGCGGTTGGACGAAACCACGTCGATATTTAACTCCGGGCTAAAACGCGGCATTTGTATCCATTCCGCGCGAACCTGGTTATTAAAATCCTGGATGATGGAACCAAGATAAGCTGCTCCCAGGCTCGCTTTCACGCCATTGATGGCGTTTACTGCAATGAATAGTTTGGCTTTATTTTCTTTGACCAGGTTTTTTTCGAATGATTGCGGGATCTCTAAAATAAGATCTGCTTTGTCGTTTTCTATATCTAACATCGACTCTTGATAGGATGCGGTATAATCCTTCAAAATAAAATATCCCGACGCAGTAATTTTTGCAATCAGCCGTTGTGAATAAGGCGAATGATCATGATCGGCTACGCTGATATTAATGTTCTTCATTTCATAATCGGCAGCCCATGGCAGTACCAGTAATTGTATAATGGGCATCGCAAAAATAATCCTGAGGATAGTTGGATCCCGGAATATTTGCCTGAATTCTTTTTGTAATAAAAATAATAGCACCCTCATGCTAACCTGATTTTAAAAGTTTTAATGCTCAAGGCCAAAAAGAAAACCATCATACCTGCAAGTACCAACACTTCTTTCCAAATCATGGAAAAACCAACTCCTTTTATCATTACCGTTTTTACAATGGTATAAAACCATTTCGCGGGAACTATGTTTGAAAAAAGCCGCAATGGCCATGGCATATTTTCTATCGGAAACATAAATCCGCTTAACATCACAGTGGGCAAAAACAATCCGATAAGCGCGATAAACATCGCCGTTCGCTGTGAGTCGGTAACGGAGGAAATCAACAACCCAAGAGCGAGTGAAGTGAGGGTAAACAAAATACTCGCGCCAGTTAATAAAAGCAGGCTGCCATTGATGGGCACGTTTAAAACATACACGCTCAATAACAATATGCTTCCGATGTTGATGATCGAAATCAATAAATAAGGAACTGCTTTGGCGATTACAATTTTTAATGGCCTCACGGGCGACACAAGCAATACTTCCATGGTTCCCATTTCTTTCTCGCGCGCAATGGTTATGGCCGTCATCATGGTGCACACGAGCATCAGCACCATGGCCATTACGCCTGGCACAAAGGAATAAGCACCTTCCAATTGCGGATTGTACAACATGCGTATTTCTGTATTAATGGAGTAAGGAAGCTCCAGATCATTAGTGATTCTTTTCTGGTAATTGATAATGATGGCAGTGGCATAATTCGTTAAGGTGTTGGCAACGTTTGGATCAGACGCATCGGCTATCAACTGCACCGTGGCTTTATTGAAATGATGCAAATCTTCATTGAAATTTTGCGGAAACACCATTACCATTTTTATTTTTCCTTCCTTAAACGCCGTATTGATATCAGTGAACCCGGAAATATTTTTTTCAACGTTAAAATATCCACTGGCTTTTATTTGCTGTACAATGGCGGAGGATGCCACATCTTTGGAATTATCTAGCACCGCGATCTTAGCGTTTTTCACCTCATTGGTAAGAGCAAAACCAAAAATGATTATTTGTGCAATCGGCATACCCAACAGAATAAGCATCGTGCGCTTGTCGCGCAGAATGTGATAGAATTCCTTTTTAACAAATGAAAAAAATTGTTTCATATCGTTTTATTCGCGTGGTTAATGTTTAGTCTTAATGAACAAAAACTACATTTTCGCTTTTCTCATCTTCCGCGATGGTTTAATAATTATCAATTATTTTTAGCCATCACTTCTAACTGCTTTTCTTGCGAGTGTCAAAAACACTTCTTCCATTGATGCGGACAAATATTCCTTTTTCAAATTTTGCGGTGAATCGATAGCTTCTATTCGGCCATCCACCATGATAGACACCCGGTTGCAGTATTCCGCTTCATCCATATAATGCGTGGTTACAAAAACAGTAATGCCGGAATCTGCAGCCTTATATATCATCGCCCAAAATTCGCGGCGGGCCACAGGATCCACGCCACCGGTGGGTTCATCGAGGAATACGATTTCCGGATCGTGAAATACGGCAACCGAAAATGCCAGCTTTTGTTTCCATCCTAATGGCAATGATTTTACCAATTTATCCGCTTCATTTTCAAGCTGAAGTTCTTTTAAAATAACTGATGTTTTTTGCCTGATGAATGCATTGCTTTTTCCATAAATACCCGCGTAAAAACGGATATTCTCTTTTACGGTAAGATCTTCATACAATGAAAAACGCTGACTCATGTAGCCAATGTTCTTTTTTATTTTTTCCGTTTGATGATATACATCGAAGCCCGCAACGGTTGCCTTTCCGGAAGTGGGATTGGAAAGACCGCAAAGCATCCGCATCGCCGTAGTTTTACCAGCACCATTGGCGCCAAGGAAACCAAATATTTCTCCTTTTTTTACTTCAAAAGAAATTGAATCCACGGCTGTAAAATCGCCAAATTTTTTGGTGAGCCCTTCAACGACTATGGCCTTTTCAATTTTCATTTTTTATTTTTTCATCAGTGCAATAAAACAATCTTCAATATCAGGCTGCGCTACTTTTATTTCAAGATCGTCGCCAGCGTATTTTGATAAATAATTTCTCAACTCTTCCTCCCTGTTTTTTTCCTTCATTACTACATGATGGTAGGCGCCAAAAAAATAGGCGTCTTTTACTTCATTAAAATTTTTAAGGTCATTCAACAAGGACAACATTTTTGAAGAACGAACCGCAAACAAATCCTCTTTAAATTTCCCGACTATTGCTTCGGGACTATCTATCGACATGATATTTCCCGATTGCATCAAAGCCACACGATCGCATTTTCGCGCTTCGTCCATGTAGGGAGTGCTTACTAAAATGGTGATGCCCTGCTGTTTTAAATTATTCAGCATTTCCCAAAATTCTTTTCTTGAAACGGCGTCCACGCCTGTGGTAGGCTCATCGAGAAATAAAACAGAAGGACGATGGATCAACGCGCAACACAATGCCAGTTTTTGTTTCATGCCACCGGATAATTTTCCCGCTCTGCGGTTTTTGAAAGGCTCGATTTGCAAATAAATATCCCTGATAAGATCATAATTTTCTTTGATGGAAGTATTGAAGATCGTCGCGAAAAATGTAAGGTTTTCTTCCACACTTAAATCCTGGTACAATGAAAATCTGCCGGGCATGTATCCAATCCTTTTCCTGATTTCTTTATAATCTTTTACCACATCAAATCCATCCACCATCGCTTCTCCTTCATCAGCAAGTAGCAACGTCGTAAGTATCCGGAACAAAGAAGTTTTACCTGCTCCGTCCGGGCCGATAATGCCAAACAATTCTCCCGGCGACACATCAAAAGTAACACCACGCACGGCTTCTATCGCCTGAGCTTTTGTGCCGTAATGTTTTACAATATTTTTTGCTGTTACTGAGGGTTTCATTTTAAGTAATCATGTTATGATTTGGGATTAAGCTCCACTTCTCCATACATTCCGATTTTTAGATAGCCATCATTTTTTACTTTTATTTTTATGGCATAAACAAGATTCGCTCTTTCATCTTTTGTCTGAATCGTTTTTGGAGTAAACTCTGCCTTATCAGAAATCCAGGAAATAACTCCGTCAAACTCTTTATATTTTTTTGCTCCATTGTCCACCAGCACTTTTACGTTTTGGCCCAGTTGCACCTGTGGAAGTTGCGCTCCTGTTATGTATGCGCGCAAGGTCATCTCCGACAAGCCGGCTATTTTATACAAAGCTTTTCCAGTCGTGGCAAATTCTCCCTGCTGCACATATTTGGTAATCACTGTGCCAGAGATAGGATTCACAATATTTGATTTCTGAATTTGCTCATTCAATTGAGCCACCTTTTTTTCAAGAGGCGCTGCTTCACTCATAACGCTCCTGTTCTGCGTGGAAATGCTGTTTCGCTGAACAGCCATCTGTTGTTGGGTTACGGCAATTTGTTTGCGTGCCACTTCTATTTGCGAATTGATGTCATCTACCTGCTTTCCTGTGGCGGCATCTTGCTTGAGCAAATTTTCGAATCTTGTTTTTTCATGCAATAAATATTGCAGTTGAGATTGCTGCACTGCTAACTGATCCTTCAAAAGTTTTTCCTGCGGAATCACATCCGCTTTTTTTTCATCAAGCGCTTTTATGCTTGCCTGTACCTGGTCTTTTTGAAGGGAAAGATCCTTCTGCATCAATGGTTCCCACAACTTTGCCTTTTCCTAAAGTGTCACCTTCCTGCAGGTTTAACGATATAATTTTCCCGGAAATTTCCGCTGAAACGATCACCTCATCCACCTCAAAGGTTCCGGAGGCATCATAAGGATTTTTATTATTGTTACATGCGGCTATAGAAAATAGAAAAGCGAATGGAATTACAATTTTCTTGTTCATGAAAAATAATTTATGGTTTACCCGAAATAGTTTCATAATTAATTTGTGCCTGGAGCAATTGTACCTGGTGAGTGATCAAAGTTTGCTTTGCCTGGTCTTCAGCATTTACTTCGCGCAAATAATCGTTGGCCGTTATCACCCCGTTCTCCAATTGCGCATTGGCAGCGAGTTTTACACTTTCCCGCAAGTTGATTATTTCCTTATCGCCCGCAATCAATTGATTCAGTTTATCGATATCGGATTGTTGTTGTTTTAGTTGCGCATTGATGTTCAGCAAAAAAATTTCTTTCTGAATGTCCACATTTCTCTTATTGATTTCAACCAGTTGGTTATCATTTTTTCTTGTATAAAATCCGCTTAAAGGCCAGTTAAAACGCACACCGCCGATATAAAAAAAATCAAAGCTGTTGGATAAGAAATTAAATGTCGGTCTGCCATAATTTCCCTGGAAAAATAAGCTTGCTTTTGGTTGGTTGCGCGCTTTGATTAATTTGGTTTGCTGGCTCAACAATTTTGTTTGATCCGCATAGAGAGTCAATTCCGGCCGGGTTATATTGGTGTCGGCAACATTCTTAAATGCTACCGGCTTTTCCAGCACAACATCATTTGCAAGGCCCACATTCATGAACAATTCCAGTGTTTGGATCATTCCCTTTCTTGAAAATTCTATCTCGATGGATCTTTGTTCCGCTTTCAACAATTCGGCTTTCAGTACATTCAAATTCGATTTAAAGGAGACGCCGTTTTGCACTTGGGCTTCCACTTTTTTTATTCCAATTTGAATGTCCTGCTTTATTAACTCTGCCTGGGACTTTTCAGCATCGAGATACAATATGCCAAGGTATAATTGGTTTACGCGATCTCTTAATTGATACAATTCCACCTCTACGCTTTGTTGCCCGGTTGTTTCATTTAATTGCTGCAAAATATTCTGTTGTTTAATCGCTCCTCCATCATAAATAAGCTGGCTTACTTCTGCTGAAACTTTATACTGGTCTTTCCCGGGAGAAGGAATTTTAATTCCGGGAATGGGAATGTTGATACGCGTTACGTCCGACTGATAAGTGGCCTGAGCGTTCAAAGAAAATTGGGGAAGAAAGCCTTTTTGTAGATTTTCAATATTTAGCGAGGCCGTTTGCGACAGTAAATCTTTCTTTTTTATAGCGGGGTAATTTTTTCCTGCAAATGCATTGGCTTGTTCCAGGGTTAACCGCGATATTTCCTGGGCATTTACATTCAAAATGCCGGCAAGGCAAATTATGAAAAGGCTTTTTTGGGCGGCTATATTTAACCATTTAGTTAAATAATGCATACATTTTATTTTTTTATAGAATTGATAATGAATTTGGGTATGTCTTTTTTTCTCTGTTCCATAATAGAGCGGTATTGCAATTCATCCAATCCCAAAACTTGTTGAATTAGTGGCTTACCTACAAAAGGAAACACGGACATTGAGATCAGGTTCATTAATAATTGCAAAGGGCTTACCCGCTTTATTGTTCCTTTTTTGACTTCCTTTTCTATCTGCCCGATAAATTTTTCGGGGTGGGGAGCGGTTTTTCCCTTAAAAATTTTGTTCATAAGAAATTTGGGATCATTGCTCATTTCATACAACACAAACAAAGGCAGATAAGGATTTTCAATCATCACAGTAATGTATTCTTCGCAAAATTTTTCGATTTTTTCAAAAAGAGGTATATCTGACTCAAAGATGGAATTGATGGTGGGAAAAAGTTGCTGAGCCGCAGCAGCAAAAATCACTTCAAACAATTTTTCCTTATTTCTGAAATAATAGTGAAGCAGCGCTTTGTTAATTCCTGCTTCGTCCGCAATGTCCTGCATCCGCGCGCCTGCCATTCCTTTGGAAAGGAAAACTTTTTTTGCCGCGGCAAGTATTTTTTCTTCTGTAGATTCCTCTCTCATAATTTCACTGTTTAGTTTAACCAAATGGTTAATAAAGGAACGAAAAATAATTCGATTGGCCAATTTTACCGCCGATCATCAGCAGCTAGAATCGATTTTGCACAACATATATTAAACTAATTTATGTTGCGCACATACAACCCGTTTAATTTAGTCACTTCTTAATCATTGCCAGATACGATAAATTCAAAGAATCAACTAATTTTTCAACTGCTAACCATCTCCGCAAAGATTTTAATCAACTTAAAATCCCTATTTTAGCCGCATTCTTAATCAAAACCATGCTTAATTATTTGAATCATGACAAAATTTAAAACCGCGTTTGTAGTTGTTTGTTTCTTTATGGCGAACTTTTCGTTTGCACAGCAAAAAGATTCGGCCATCATTAATTCGATCGTTCAGGAAGCAATGAATAATTCACAATTAGAAAGCCTTGCCCACGACCTGATGGATAAAATAGGGCCGCGACTGGTGGGCTCGCCTAAAATGCAGCAGGCTCATGATTGGGCAGTTGCGAAGTATAACAGTTGGGGCATAAACGCACATAATGAAAAATGGGGCGAATGGCGCGGCTGGGAAAGAGGCATTTCGCATATTGACATGGTAGCGCCGTGGGTAAAATCGCTCGAAGGAATGCAGCTTGCGTGGAGCCCGTCCACGAAAGGAAAAACAGTCACCGGTGAAGTGATCATCCTCGCCGATGTGGCGGATTCTATGGCATTTCAAAAGTGGCTGCCATCTGTAAAAGGGAAATTTGTAATGATCTCCATGAATCAGCCCACTGGGCGCCCTGATGATAACTGGGAAGAATTTGGCACAAAGCAATCCGTGCAAAAAATGAAAGATGCCCGCGATGCGCAGGTAACGGCCTGGCGTAAACGAATTTCAAAAACAGGCTACAACAATAAAACGCTCGCACTTGCATTGGAAAAAGCCGGAGCGATTGGGATCGTTGGCAACAATTGGTCTCGTGGCTTTGGCGTAGATAAAATCTTCGGCGCTTCTACCGAAAAAATACCAACGGTAGATGTCGCATTGGAAGATTATGGATTACTCTATCGGCTTGCCGCTGATGGCACTGCTCCCAAAATAAGCGTAAGAGCCGATTCTAAGGAAACGGGCGTGGTTCCTACTTTTAATACGATTGCGGAAATAAAAGGAAGTGAAAAGCCGAATGAATATGTGATCTTATCAGCACATTTCGATTCATGGGATGGCGCCACCGGAGCGACGGATAATGGTACCGGAACAATCACGATGATGGAAGCGATGCGCCTGTTAAAGAAATTTTATCCTAATCCAAAAAGAACGATCCTTGTTGGCCATTGGTCAAGTGAAGAGCAGGGCTTAAACGGATCAAGTGCCTTCGTAGAAGACCATCCGGAGATCGTAAAAAATATCCAGGCAGTGTTTAACCAGGACAACGGCACAGGAAGAATTGTTAATATTTCCGGCCAGGGATTCTTAAATGCATACGACTATATCGGCCGCTGGCTTTCTGCAGTGCCCGACAGTTTTAGCAGGCAGATCGAAACTCATTTTCCCGGACAGCCAGGCGGTGGCGGCTCAGACTTTGCTTCCTTTGTAGCTGCAGGTGCACCGGCCTTTTCACTCAGTTCCAATAGCTGGTCGTATGGTATCTATACGTGGCATACCAACCGCGACACTTATGACAAGATTGTTTTTGATGATGTGAAAAATAATGCGATCGTCGCTGCAATCATGGCCTACATGGCTAGCGAAGATCCGGCAACGGCCTCACGCGAAAAATCAGTTTTGCCGGCCAATGGCAGAACCGGCGAACCCGGCAAATGGCCTGCAAAAAGGTCTCCCACAAGAAAAGGTGGCATGGATTAAATAAAACTTATTCTTATAAAAAAGGCTGTCTCAAAAGGGCAGCCTTTTTATTGTGAATGTGTTTATGAAGAATTGAAGAAAACTACATTTTGGGTTATCCCAATATCTTTATCTCCTTGCTTTCAAGATATTTATAAACAGCCCCGTAAGCCTCGCTGCGCGCATATTCCGACCTGGCAATATCCTTACACCAAAATAATATTTTTAATTGCGCCGATACCGACGTCACATTATTAATGAGGATCTCAGGGGCTTTGCGGGTAAGAGCATCCGGCAGAGTTTCGATGATTGCAGTCACGCCGGCGCTGATATCTTCTGAAGAAATTAATTTGTCTATCGTGAAGGTTATGTCTATTCGTTTATAATTATTAGAAAGCGTCCAGTTCACGATGTTGTGAGAAAGTATATCGCCATTGGGAATGATCACCTCGGCGCCATCGGGCGTTAACAATGTACTCGATCGCACACTTATCTCTTTCACCCTACCCTTTTTATCCCCTATCTCCACCGTATCGCCAATCCTCAATGGCCGGTCAAAAATCAGAATAATACCTGAAACAAAATTGTTCACGATGCTTTGTAATCCAAGTCCGATACCAATACCTAAAGCGCCTAAGATCACCGTGATCTTATCGATCGGCAGGCCTGACGCCGCCACTGCTAAAAGGAAACCCGCAACGAGCAACACAAGTCGCGTGATCAATAACCTGGATCGCTGCCCTTTGTTATCGAATGCGGCGTCGTCACCGATGTCTCCAAAGAAATACGCAATATATTTTTGAAGAAAATTAGCGGTCCAGATGATCAGCAGGAATAAGATGACACCTCTTAAAGTGAAAGTGAAGCTTCCCAGCTTTCGCGGCAGCGTGAGCACGTCAGAAGCCTGTCCAATGATAGCCGAATAGATGTTCAGGTTAGTGGTAAAAACGACTAGCCAGACAATGACTGCCAGGAGTCCGGCAAGTTTCAGGATGCCTTTTGCGATGAGATCATAATCAAACGATTCAGGATAACTTTTGCGCAGGCGGCTGCTTTGGATTTGCAACAAAAAAGCTTCCTTTACGGACTGCATAAATATTAATAGTCCCGCCATTTGTACAAGGGCATAGATTGCAGTGGAACTGAATACGTTTGCGAGCGTCACCCTTCCAAATACATTACATAGAAATGCGAGGAAGTTTAAAAAGATATACAGCCGCACGGCGAGTAAAGCGGTCTTTTGATTGCGATATTTCTTTTTGAATTTTATCAACAGGAAAGCAGCAAGCACAAAGGATGCTCCGTTCAAAATGAGCAGCCACCAGCGTTGCAGCGAATAAGGCAATCCGAAAAGGCGTGAAAATAATATCAGAACAAAGATCGCCATAAACATAAGCCACCAGAAAAATATTTCTTTCGGAAGTCGCTTACGGAAATAAACTGTGAGGGTGATCATCAGTAAAACGATGATCGATTCTATATAAATCTCAGGCGCATTCAGATCGAACAACGGTGCCAGGTTCAGGACAAAGATGAGAGAGGCAAAGATGGGCAAAGGATTTATATATTGAAACCTGAGCTTTTCCAAAGCGGCTAATTTGTCAAGCCGCTTCATGCTCCTGAAATTAGAAAATATCCATAAAAAGAAAACAATGCCGAAGAGGAGCAACAGGACAAGCTGGCTGCGTGTATGCGAGAAATAATATTGCGTGATCTTTTTCTCATCAGCGATCACCTTGTTATAATCTCGCGATCCCGGCGCCCCTGCGTTGAGTCTTTTTTTCCTTGACTCCCAGATATAGTTTCTTTCCTTTCCAAAAGCCTTCACGCCTGCGGTCTTTAGCAAGGCGGCAACGTCGGCCTGTAACTCAGAGATCATTAGTTGATTGGAAGCAGTCCGCGCCAGTGTGTTATCGATACTATGGTTAACTGATTTGACAAGACTATCTGCACTCTTCCATTTGACACGAAGCTGTTTTAGCTGATCTCTGAAAGAAGCTCTCAGTGCGGAATCCCTGAAGATATGCCGTACGACAGTATCTTTCCTGATGTCAAAAATATTTTTCTTGATTGAATCCAGGTCATTGTCAAACCCATTCAGCCTTGCGCTATATTTTTTAGTATCCGCATCTAACTGATCGAGCAGCGTGGCAAACATTTGAACATTCCGGATATTCAAAATTCTTTCTGTTGACGATATTCTTGCTTTGATAATCGCCAGGGCCGAATCGTCTTCATCAAGGCGCTGGTTGATTGCGTTAATTACCGGTACTGGCTGCGCCACAGCAGATGCCTTATTGAGCGTTTGAAAGGTCCTGCCAATACCCAATAAATAATCGCTTCGCGTAAGCGTATCATCACTGGCAAACATCGTGGAATCGAACGAGCGGCGATAGGATCGTGTGGAATCCTGCGCAGCGACAGCGCTATAGCAAAAGATCAGGAATATGGAAAGCCGCAATATTTTCATGAGATATATTGAATCCCGGCAAAATTAAGCAGGAAGTACGGTAACGTAGAAATATTTTACGCGGCTGCGACACAAGCTAAAATATAGATTTTCCGCTTTTTAAAATGCTTCAAGATTCACCGGCATTTTTTTTCTTTTGCTGCGCAAAAGGTTTTTTTGACCACCAAGGCTCTAAGGACACTAAGAAGCACGAAGAAGAAAAGATTTGCATTGGTTTTCTTCGTGACTTTTTCCTTGGCGGTTAAACTTCTTTTTCTTTTGCTGCGCAAAATGTTTTTTTACCACCAAGGCTCTAAGGAAATTAAGAAGCACGAAGAAGAAAGATATGAGTTTGGTTTTCTTCTTGGCCCTGTCTGCCGCCAGGCAGGTTTGTGTCCTTAGTGATTAAACTTCTTTTTTCTTTTTACCACGAAGCCACGAAGGACACTAAAGAGCACGAAGAAAATTATTCCTTTAAATGAATTTCAAAAATACTTCGCGACTATCACCCAATCCTGAAAAATCCTTCAACACATGCCGGCCTTTTTCTGTTTTATTTCCGCGGCTTTGCGCTCATGTAAAACACGATTGTTCCTCCCTGCGCAATGTCTGCGTGACTTAAAAACATACGGTTCAACTCTTTTCCGTTCAATTCAATTTTTTTCACATATACATTCTTCTCACTTTGATCTTTTACGTCTATAATAAATTGTTTGCCATTTTCTAAATTCAAAATGGCATGGTCCACCGCCGGACTTCCGATTGCATATTGATCTGAAGCGGGCGCTACA
Organism: uncultured Chitinophagaceae bacterium; assembly: GCA_963706775.1. Taxonomy (GTDB): domain Bacteria; phylum Bacteroidota; class Bacteroidia; order Chitinophagales; family Chitinophagaceae; genus Ginsengibacter. Next base: position 121,758 of record CAVPNF010000006.1, on the reverse strand, counting down.
GGATAAAACCCTAAAGTACTCATCATGTACCAGGCGCTCATTTGGCCGCAATCATCATTGCCACCTAAGCCATCGGCGCCGTTGTGGTATTGCTTTTTCAAAATCATTCTTATTCTTTCCTGGGTTTTCCAGGGCTGACTGGTCCAGTTATAAAGATAGGCTACGTGATGTGCAGGCTCATTTCCGTGCACATAATTTCCGATGATTCCGTCGCGCGTAATATCCTCGGTATGCGCAAAAAACTCATCAGGCAAATGCATCGTAAACAAGGAATCGAGGTGAGGAATAAATTTCTTTTCGCCACCCATTAGTTTTATCAGCGCAGCCGGATCATGCGGCACATAAAGGCTATAATTCCACGCATTGCCTTCTATAAAGCCCTGGCCGTCGGTTTCAAGCACATCAAAGTTTTTGCGGAATGAGCCATCATTCAATCTTGGCCGCATAAAGCCAATCGAGGCATCGTAAACATTTCCCCAGTTTGCAGAGCGTTTTATAAAATCATTATATACGTCCGTACGTCCCAGCCTTTGAGCAAGTTGCGCAATACACCAATCATCATAAGCATATTCGAGTGTGGTAGAAACGGAAGTTCCGCTAGATTCTGAAGGAATGTATCCTTTATCCATGTAAGCGCCTATGCCTTCATAACGGCGATGCGTAGCCGTAGCGATACAAGCCTCAAGCGCTTTATTGGCGTCACCTGTAAACGTTCCTTTGATAATTGCATCTGCGATCACGGAAACGCTGTGATAGCCGCTCATGCACCAATCATCGTTGGCAGAATTGGACCAAACCGGCAGCATGTGCAAGGCGCTCTGATCATAATGAGCCAACATCGATTTCACCATATCATCATTGCGCTTCGGCTGGATAATATTAAAGAGCGGATGCAAAGCGCGGTGCGTATCCCAAAGTGAGAAGGTGGTATAATTGGTAAATCCGTCCGCTTTGTGCGTTTGCTGATCAAGCCCCCTGTATTCCTGGTTTACGTCCATGTAAACAGTAGGACTGAGGAAGGCGTGATACATGGCGGTATAAAAATTGATCATATTCTCTTTACTCATTTTCACTTCCACTTTATTTAGCTCGCTGTTCCATTGTTCCTGGCCTTTTTTCTTAACGAAATCAAAATCCCACCCGGGAATTTCTTCCCGCAGGTTCATCAAGGCATTGCCCGTGCTCACCGGAGAAATGGCAAATTTTATCTTGATCTTTTCATCATCATTGGTGGCAAAATCAAAATGCATCCGTAGCTGTCTTGCCGCCAGATCCGGAAAATCTTTAGTCTGATCAAACTTTCCCCAAAAACCTCTGTAGGCTTGCTTTTTAGAATAATCTTTAGAACCGTAAGAGGTAAAAGGTTTGGAAAAAGTCATCGCGAAATACACCGTTCTTGTGCGCGCCCAACCGCTCGTTTGCCGGTAGCCTGTGATCAATGTATCATTCTCAACCCTTACGAATGTCCAGACATTTTTAGCGTCATAATTATAGATGCCATGCATCAGGTCAAGGATGATATGAGCATCCGCTGATTTTGGAAAAGTGTATTGATGAAATCCAACACGTGTTGTAGTGGTTAATTCTGCAAGAATATTATCGTCTTCTAATTTTACTTTATAATAATCCGGCTCAGACACTTCTGTTGCATGCGAAAACTTTGACCTGTAGCCATTCTCCGGATGATCTGCTGTGCCAGGATTTAACTGCACCGGCCCGCTGGTTGGCATGATCAGAAAATCACCAAGATCTGAATGCCCTGTACCACTGAAATGCGTGTGGCTGAAACCAACAATAGTCGGATCGTCATATTGATAGCCCGCACAATATTTATAAACGTCGGGATTATATTTTCCGTTCACTTCATAAGGAATCGTATCTGTGTCGGGGCTCAATTGCACAGAACCGAAAGGAACCGTGGCGCCCGGAAACGTATGCCCCATCTTAGCCGTACCGATTAATGGCTTCACATATTGAATCAGATCAGGCTGATTATTTACCTGTGAAAATGCTGAAAGCTGAAAGCAAACACATAAGCCAAAAAGTAGTTTTTTCATTTTTTAAACATTATTTTAAATGACATTATTGATTTTTAAAAAAGGGCTACAAGATAGTTTATAAATCATTTTTATTTTCAAAATAAACCATCTAAACCCAAACCCAATCTCTAAACGTTTAAGCAATCTACGCTTCTAAGCTTGTAAATTAATTTTTCCTATCTTCCACATTTCCTAAACCCATAAAGATTATGAGACAAAAAACTTCATTTTTAATAGCGCTTTTTATGTTCCTTTTTTATTCTTTTTGTTTTGCGCAAAATGAGGTTGCCAGTGGCGCGTGGCAATCAACCAAAGGCGATCATCAAACGGTGATGATCTTCCAGGACGGCTACTTTACACAAACTGAATTTGGCACTAATGAATTTATAAAAACCTGGGGCGGACCATTCACTTTTAAAAATAACCAGGTGATTGTATCAGTAGAATTTAACTCTGCGGACAGCACGCAGGTAGGTGATAAAAAAACATTTAATGCTTCGATAAAAAATGAATCGTTAGAGATGTCTTCAAACTCTGGCACGGAACGTTATCAACGCACTGATAATGGCAAAGCGCCCCTTGCAGGTGTGTGGAAAATTAACGCCCGCGAACAAGATGGCAAGATGGTGGCGATTCATCAAACCGGCGCACGCAAAACGCTAAAGATCCTCACTGGCAAAAGGTTTCAATGGTTTGCGATCAATCCTGCAACCAAAGAATTTTCAGGTACCGGGGGTGGAACTTATACTTTTGTTGATGGAAAATATACAGAGAATATCCTGTTCTTTTCCAGGGATAATTCACGCGTTGGCGCACACCTTACATTTGACGGAAAAATAGAAAATGCTGAGTGGCATCACAGCGGCCTGAGTTCAAAGGGAGATAAGATCAATGAAATTTGGGGCAAAATAAATAAGGAGAGATAATGGCTTGTATTTCCGTCTTGCAAGACTTGTCTTTTTTTAAAAAGCAGGCAAGTCTTTTTTATTCTTTGCCGAAATAAAGAATGTTACATTTTAGCTTATGAGGTTCCGCTGATTGAAGAGAGCGAAAGGTTTGGAGAGATAAATTTTATGGCCATTTTGTCTTTGTTAAAATGTAGAACTATCATAGGTAATTGGAATCTCGCTCACCGATTTCACCTTGCGCCCCTCTTCGGTTGCGGGGATCCATTTAGGCCCTGCAGCGATGGCTTCAGAAATAATCTTTGACATGGCTGTGCCTTTCATGGTCAATACTTTTATCGCAGAGACATTGCCCTCTTCATCAATCACAAAGCTGATATGGCAGGTGCCAGCTGTGTTATCCTTCCTTATTGCGCGCTTGTTTTTCCGCGCGATCTTGCTGATATAATCTGTCCATGCAGCCTGCCCTCCGGGATAGGCTGCGGGCACCGAAGGTTTTATGAATATAGAGTCTGCAACCGGTGTGACCCCAACTGAATCATCATAAACGATATCGCCCGCTCTGTTATAATAAGTGGTGTATATCTTGCCCTTTCTACTATCATCGATCACCACGCTTTCAATTTTTCTGTTGATATGATAGCCTAATTTTGCATACAGCAATTCTGCCCCATGATCATAAATGGTCGAATCAACCAGGTCGTGAAAATTGTTCCACTTCCGCCACAGCCCATTCACTTTGCCATTCACATAATATCCTTCATTTTCTACATCACCATTTGGAAAATAGGATTGAAATAAACCATCAAAAACCGCCAGCGTGGTGTCTGTACAATAGGCCAAAAAAACGACCGTTTTGTTAATATTATTAAAGCATCGCAATTTGATATGCCCATTTTCCTCCCAGCCCATGCCGGTAAAAATGGAGCTGTCTTTTGAAGTAAATCTTAAATCTTTATCGAGATAATACCTATGAGGTTTATCCTGGCCTTGCGCTTGCAATGCAGCAACAAAGAGGAATGCAAAAAATAAAAAATATTTAACATTGCGGGATATCTGCATAAGTGTAAATGTAGTTTTTAATGATTCTGCACGTTTTTGATATAATTCAGCCTCCTGTTTGCTGATATAAGCGCTCATTTGGACATCATAAGCATTTCTCTCTATAACTCTTTCCTGTAGCCCGTTTTCACATTTCATTCACTGCATAAGGATACCGAAATCGATGCCATTCGGGTTTGATTTCCATACTTACGCGGCGTAAATTTGCGTTGTAATGTATACCTGTAATCGAACGATAACAGATGCATAACAAAATAAAATGATGACGAATAACAAATATATGAATTTAAAAAAACGTGCTTCGGTTGTGGGGCATTTTAAATATAATACCCACACTCCTTACTTAAACAAAATCAAATTATTGCGAAGCTATCGCATCGCTACAAGTGTATTTTTCTTTATTGCCGGCCTCACTTTTTCTACCTGGGCCAGCCGCATTCCTGATATTCAAAATAAATTGCACCTCAGTGATGCCGGGCTTGGCGGAGTTCTATTTGCTTTGCCTGTGGGCTTGATGGTAAGTCTCCCTATCTCAGGATGGATAGTTTCCAAATATGGTAGCAGGCCAACAATGATCTCTGGTGCCTTACTATATCCGTTGGTGCTGTTGTTGCTCGCTTCTTCAACAGCTGTTTGGCAGTTGAGCCTTGCCTTGTTTTTATTTGGCATGTTGGGCAACCTTATTAATATCGCGATGAACACCCAGGCGGTAGGTGTTGAAACTTTATATGGCAGATCCGTGATGGCATCGTTCCATGGGCTTTGGAGCCTGGCGGGATTTAGCGGTGCACTGATCGGCGCGCTGTTCGTGTCCCTCGGAATGGCACCGTTTATCCATTTTGCCGTAGTGTGCGCGCTCTCCGTTTCATTGGTGTTGATCACCTACAGGTCAGCGTTAAAAAGGGACATTGGCAAGGGCACCTCACAAAAATTATTTACAAAACCAGACAGTAAAATTCTATTGTTGGGATTGATCGCGTTTTGTAGTCTGTTATGCGAAGGTGCTATGGCCGACTGGAGTGGTGTTTATTTTAAAAAGGTAGTGGAAGCACCGGTTTCGATGATCACGCTCGGATATGTTGCATTCACCGCTACAATGGCGCTTGGCCGCTTTCTTGGAGATTGGCTTGTCACAAAAACGGGTGTAAAAAGAATGTTGCAGATCAGTGGTGTGATGATCACGGGTGGCTTGTTGCTTTCTGTATCATTTCCGTATTTGATACCTGCAACGATCGGCTTTTTGTTTGTTGGTTTTGGTGTATCTTCTGTGGTGCCTATTGTTTATGGTATTGCAGGCAAATCCACCACAATGTCGCCAGGCACGGCATTGGCAGCAGTATCTACGATTGGCTTTTTGGGATTTTTGATAGGCCCTCCATTGATCGGATTTATTGCGCAGGCCGTTGGATTACGTTTAGCATTTACCCTTGTTGGTGTGCTGGGTTTCGGTACTGCATTGCTGGCAGGCAGATTAACCCTGAAAGCGATCAAGCCTGAATTAAAGGCAAAAGAGTTAAGCAATATCGTCGTTACTCCGATTAGAGATGAGCGTGTATTCGATGATTTTCAAAGCCATAAGATTTTTAAGAACGGTTATGTTGCATGGCCAGAAAGCACTTCTGAGAAAAAAGATAACGAAGACAGCAAAGTCTTTGCCGGCCGCACGAAAAACGGAGGTTATGTAGCTTATCCTAAAAGACAGCTTTCCTTGTAAACTTTAGGGAGAAAAGAGAACGATATAACGGTTACCAACAAACGTAATCACATAAGTCAAAAAGTAGTTTTTGATGTTTTATAAAAGGGATCGGGCGATTCATTTTGAAAATGAATCGCCCGATCCCTTTTTAATGACTTATCAAATCACTTTCAGCACAAGCTTCCCGCGCACATGGCCTTCCTCCATTTTCTTATGCGCCTCCGCAGCACTCTGCAAGGGAAATATTTCAGAAACAAAAGGCTTCACTTTCCCTGAATCAATGAGGTCAGCGATTTGTTGTAATTCTTCAGGAATTGACAACGCCATAAAACCTTCGACACGGATATTTTTTGTCTTTGCTTCCTCCTGGCTCACCGGCTGAACAGTTGTAACAAGAGTGCCCCCGTTTTTTATCACACTGATGGAACGCTTTTGTGTATCGCCGCCTATCAGATCGAAAACAAGATCAACATCGTTCACTTTTTGTTCAAATTGTTCTGTTTTATAATTAATGACTTCATCTGCGCCAAGATCAAATAAAAAATCAATGTTGTCTTCAGAGCAAGTACCGATAACGTGGGCTCCTTTCCATTTGGCAAACTGCACGGCAAAATGGCCAACGCCACCGGAGGCGGCATGAATCAATACTTTTTGGCCGCTTTGTAAATTTCCGTGATCAAACAGAGCCTGCCACGCAGTGAGGCCGGCCAGCGGAACTGCTGCGGCTTTATCATGGCTGATGCTTTTCGGTTTACCATTTACCTGCGACGCTTTCACAACTACAAATTCCGCATAAGTTCCATCTCTTGTAGGATCAGGACGGCCATACACTTCATCTCCCACTTTGAAATTTAATATGTCACTCCCCACCTTTTCTATTTCTCCGGAAACATCCCAACCTGGGATCAGGGGCAGCTGAACCGGAAATTTTCCCTGGGCGTGCCCCGAACGAATTTTATAATCAATAGGATTTACTCCCGTCGCAAAAATCTTTATCAGTACTTCATCGGATGCTGGTTCAGGTGTGGGCGCGTCTTCATATTTTAATACTTCCGGTCCGCCGAATTCATGGATCCTAATTGCTTTCATATAATAATGTTTTAAAAAAATTCAATACAATAATTCAATGGGGAAAAAGTACAGGTACATGAATTGTGCCTGAAAAGTATCAATTAGACGGCATCCTACAAATGACGGTGCGTAAATTTAAATCAGCGTAAAATTTATGGTCGGTAAATACCTGATAAGAACAATCTAATGATAAACCAGCTTGCGGTTTAGCAATGCATTGCCTGCCGGTTAAATCTGCGCTGATATTAACGGGTAAATTAACTTCAGTTTATCCTTGTCCTCAAAAAAATAGATAGTATCGCATCGGCCATTGTTAAAAAAATATATTTTATATTAGCACATGAAATTCTGACTTTGTCAAGAAACCATTGTCCGATTTTGATTATCCATTTTCAAAAAAACTGCCCCCATGTCTGTTATTAAAAAGTCGCCGTCCCGAAGAAACTTTCTCAAACAAATCACAGGAACCACGCTTGCTTTGGGCATTGGCCCATTTGCTTCTTATGCCGCAGAACAAAAAACAGAAGAGCGCATATTACAATATCAGCAAAAAATATCAGCAAATGATCGTGTGAATATTGCCGTCATCGGAATGGGCATCATGGGTCACAATAATTTAAGTACAGCGTTGAAAGTTCCGGGTGTGCAACTGGTTGCGGCATGCGATCTGTACCAGGGGCGGCTGGAAAGGGTGAAAGAAGTTTATGGGCCTGATATTTTTGTAACTAACGATTACCGGAAAATACTTGATCGCAAAGATGTTGATGCGGTGATCATCGCCACTACCGATATATGGCATGCGCGCATCACCAAAGATGCCCTGCAAAAAGGAAAACATGTTTATTGCGAAAAGCCAATGGTACATCACATCAGCGAGGGAATGGGCGTGATCAATGCGCAAAAGGCAAGTAATAAAACCATGCAGGTCGGCAGCCAGCGCGTCAGCAGTTTGGTTTACGCAAAAGCCCACGAATTGTATAAAGCAGGTGAAATAGGAAAGCTTAATATGATCAACGCCGTCTACGACCGGCAGGATGCATTGGGCGCATGGGAGTATACGATGCCCACTGACGGGTCGCCAAAAACAGTTGACTGGGACCGCTATATCGCCGGCATGCCGAAAATGCCTTATGATGCCAAAAAGTTTTTTTGGTGGCGGAATTACAAAGAGTTCGGAACGGGTGTGGCCGGCGATCTCTTCGTGCATCTTCTTTCGGGTACGCATGTCATCACGGGTTCAAAAGGCCCCGAAGAGATATTCGCCTCAGGACAATTGTGTTATTGGAAAGATGGCCGCAACGTTCCCGATGTAATGACCGGCATCATGCGTTATGGCGAAACGCCGGAGCATTCTGCTTTTCAATTAACCCTGCAGGTAAATTTTGTAAGTGGCACCGGCGGTTCTGAAATGATCCAATTTGTTGGCGATGAAGGCACTATCAATATTAATGGCAACGGCTTAACGGTTCATCACAGTATCATGCCCAAAGCGCCCGGCATCGGAGGCTGGGATGCCTTGTCAACTTATCCTGCGGCGATGCAGGAAACACTCAAAAAACAGTACAATGAAAAGTATTCAGCTGAGGATCAGAAACGCGTGATCAAGCCCGACATCATATATAAGGAACCAAAGGATTTTGACGAACACCTCGAACACCATATTAATTTTTTCGACAGTGTTAGAACCGGTAAGCCTGTGGTGGAAGATGCGGTCTTCGGTTTCAGGGCAGCGGCGCCTGCGCTCGCCTGCAATGAAAGCTATTTCAAAAAGAAGATCATTCGTTGGGACCCTGAACAAATGAAAATAAAAGAAAGCTGAGTCAATCATTCAATTAAATTGCCAACTTATTTCTATTTCACATTTTTTAAATTCAATTAACGATGCAATTATCAAGAAGAAAGTTTTTAGTAAACAGCTCCCTCACGCTCGCGGGGTCGATGCTTTTGTCCAACAACATTTTTGCCAGTGCAAAAGATCCCAATATCATAACGGGCATCCAGCTATATACCGTCAGAGATGATATGCAGAAAGATCCGGCCGGCACCCTGAAGCAACTGGCGGCTATGGGATATAAGAATGTGGAGCATGCCAATTATGTCGATCGAAAATTTTATGGCTACACTGCCGCTGATTTTAAAAAATTATTAGATGACCTCGGATTAAAAATGCCTAGCGGACACACTGTGATGTCTGACAAGCATTGGGATAAATCCACCAATGACTTTACGGACGCATGGAAGCAGACGGTAGAAGATGCTGCGATAGTTGGAGAGCATTATGTGATCAGCCCGTGGCTCGATGAGAGTCTTCGTAAGAATTATGACGATCTTTTAGGTTTTCTTCAGCTCTTTAATAAATCGGGTGAGCTTTGCCAGAAATCAGGATTAAAATTTGGCTACCACAACCATGATTTTGAATTTAAATATTCATTAAATGGCCAAAAGATCTATGATATTATTCTTGAGCATACAGATCCTAACCTGGTGATCCAGCAAATTGACATTGGCAACATGTATGGCGCAGGTGGCCGCGCGCTTGACATTTTGAAAAAACATCCGGGACGGTTTGCCAGCATGCATGTAAAAGACGAGATCAAAGCGCCTGGAAAAGGTGAAATGAACGACGATTACGAAAGCACGATTCTTGGCAAAGGTATTCTTCCTGTGAAAGAAATTGTCAACCTGTTCAAAAAGTCGGGTGGCACTACCGAATTCATTATCGAACAGGAATCTTACCAGGGCAAAACGCCGCTTGATTGCTCGAAAGAAAATTTGAAAATTATGAAAAGCTGGGGTTATTAATAAAGAAAAAAATACAGAAAAATCCATAAAAGAATTGTATTGAAAGATTCAAATAACATTTCTTACAAAGCAGGAATCTTTATTCTTGCTTTTCTTTCTATATTTCTCTCAAAAGCTGTTGCGCAAAAAAAGAATGCATCTTATCAATTGAATATTCACAGGACTTCAGTGCCTGTAAAAGTGGATGGTTCCATGGACGACGAGGCGTGGCAACATGCAGATTCGGCATGTAATTTTTATATGGTGTTGCCAATGGATACTTCTTTTGCAAAAGTGAAGACGGAAGTAAGAATGTGCTACGATGACCAAAATTTTTATCTGATCGCTATCTGTAACAAAATTCAGTCGGGACGATATTATGTGGAATCTCTCAGGCGTGATTTTGTGTTTGGTAAAAATGATAATTTTCTTGTTTTCATTGATCCGTTCAATGATCTTACGAATGGCTTTTCTTTCGGCGCCAATGCCGCCGGCGCGCAATGGGACGGCACTATGTACGAAGGAGGAAAAGTAGATCTGAACTGGGATAATAAGTGGATTTCCCACGTAAAGAATTATGCGGATAAATGGGTGTTTGAAATGGCCATTCCTTTTTCAAGCATACGTTACAAAAATGGAGTGAACAAATGGGGCATTAATTTCAGCCGTAATGACCTTACAGCCTCCGAGAAAAGCTCCTGGACACCTGTGCCGCGGCAGTTTCCCACGGCATCTTTAGCTTATACAGGAAACCTTATCTGGGATGAGCCGCCGCCGCCTGCCGAAGCCAACATCTCCATCATACCTTATTTTTTAGGCGGAACAAGTAAAAATGAGGAAATTAAAACGCCCGCAAAATTCAAGAGTAATGCAGGTGTTGATGCAAAGATTGCCATTAACTCCGCACTGAACTTAGACCTTACAGTTAACCCGGATTTTTCGCAGGTAGAGATAGACCGGCAGGTAACCAACCTCGACCGCTATGAATTGTTTTTACCGGAAAAACGGCAATTCTTTTTAGAGAATGGGGATTTGTTTGCCAACTTTGGATATGCTTCTATCCGGCCTTTTTTTTCAAGACGTATAGGGTTAGGTGTTCCGATCAATTATGGCGCAAGGTTAAGCGGCAGGCTTGATAAAAACTGGAGAATTGGCGCAATGGATATGCAAACAGGAAGTGTGAATTCCATAAGCCTCCCGGCACAAAATTTCACCGTAGCTTCCGTACAGCGACGGGTTTTTTCGAGATCTAACATTGGATTCATTTTCATTAATAAGCAATCCCTGCATTATAATTCCATCTCCGATTCGGGCAAAAAAGTGTATTCCGAATATAATCGAAATGCAGGCCTTGAGTACAACCTTGCTTCATCCAACAATGTATGGACAGGAAAAGCAATGGTATTAAAATCTTTTACACCCGGCAGGCAAACGAATGATTTTGTACATGCGGCCAATCTTCAATATAACAGCCGCAGATGGCTGATCAACTGGCAACATGAATATGTTGGAAAAAATTACAATGCAGAAGCAGGCTATGTTCCAAGGAACGGCTACATCAAATTAAATCCACAGGCGGGTTATTTATTTTTCCCTAAAGGAGGACGTATTTTATCTCACGGACCCAAAGCATACTATTTATTATATACCAATGAATCATTTCGACGAACCGATGATGAAGAGTATTTTTCTTATAATTTAAATTTTCGCAACCAAAGCGTTTTCAGCGCCTGGATCTCTCATGATTATGTGGAACTACAACAGCCATTTGACCCTACAAATTTTAAGAAAGATACGCTGGCACGCGGCACCAAACATAGCTGGCAGGCGTTCGGAACCAATTTTGTTTCAAAGCCCGAAAGCCTTATTACCTATGATCTTTCAACCAGGTTTGGCGGGTATTATGCCAATGGAAAAAGATATAATTTTATCGCCAACATCGGCTATCGCTTTCAGCCTTTTGTAAGTCTTGCATTAAATGTCAGCTACGATCATATTAGTCTGCCAGCGCCATGGAACCTTACGAAATTCTGGCTCATTGGACCAAAGGTGGATGTTACGATGACCAACAAATTGTTCTTCACTACTTTTGTTCAATACAATGAGCAGCTCAATAACATTAACCTGAATACCCGTTTTCAGTGGAGATATAAACCTGCGTCAGATCTCTATATCGTTTACACAGATAACTATTTACCTGTTCCTTTTTCAGTGAGAAACAGGGCACTGATGCTCAAGCTTACTTATTGGTGGAATGTCAAAATAGCCAGGAAAGATAAGATTGATTTGTAATCTGTCTAATAAGTCTAAAAGTAGTTTTTGCTGTTTTTTTCAGTGTTGTAAATTATTATCCCTTAGGACTTGTTGTAACTGACCCGGCTCCATTATTATTTTTCTCCCAGGTGTCATACTTCTTCGTGCTGCTACCCAACCTGTTAGGATTAACAGGAGGCGTTGGAACTCTGTCCACTAGCGGAGCCACCGGCTTCGGAGTTGGCGCAGGTGCGATAACCTTTACAACACTATCTGCAACCTGCGGATTGGCGATGGGCGTGTTGGCAATAACGGGCACCGTTGCTGAAGACATCGACGGCGCTGATCCCTGCACTGGCAACGCTTCCGCTTTCATCGCAGGCGCGGGAGCTATTTCAACGACCGGCGTTTCAACAGGCTGTGGTTTTGTCGCAACGACTGTGGGCGGATTTGCAGGAGGCGTGGCTACAGGTAACGGATTCACAATCGAAGGGGCAACTTTAGCTGGCTTTTTTTCTTTTGGTTGAGGATAATATTTATCCAGCAGCGGATGATCTGAACTGTCACTGGCAGGCTGATCTGTTGATTGCGCAAAGCCTCGCAGTGAAAAAAACACCATCATCATAACCGTTAATTTAAATATCTTATGGTGCATAAAAATATTTTTCTTAAAGTTATTTAATATTTATGCAACTGCCAGAAGTATAAAAAAGTTTAGAGAAATTTTAAGTCTGTTAGATTTAAGAAACTGCTTTTGCTAGTCAGCAAAAATCTGTGTGAAGTAAATGATGCCTTGCTTATCGGTCGCGGTTCCTATCCCCACATATTTATAAGACCCCACCATGTTGCGACGATGTCCCGGAGAATTTTTCCAAAGATTGACTACTTCTGCCGGCGAAAGTTGGCCGGAGGCAACATTTTCGGCAAAACTATGAATCCCCGGTATTACTTTTTTAGCCTGGATGTTCCGGTCGTCAAATCCCTGGTGGCCAAAAGGAACACGACCGCTGGCCATATCCACACTGTGCTTTTTAGCAATCTTATTTAATTCGTCCTTCATCATTAAAACAGGTAGCCCTTGCGCTTTTCTAAATTGGTTGGTCTGCGCCAGCACACCATCGACAAGGCCTGTAGAATCAGGAGGAATAAAGGACATTAGCGCTATAAAAAGGGGCATGCATAAACCGACGGCGCATAAAAAAACTCTCTTCATATGTGTTACGGATAAGTCTCCTTAAGACTAAAATTACCATCAAAAGTAAAATGCTTTACCCTTATGATTTGTTAACAATATTGTATAACGCAAAATGTAGATTTTCGATTTTCTTTGTGCCTTTGTGTACTTAGTTGCCAACTTTTTTTGCGTCACAAAAAGCTTTTTGCCACCAAGCCACGAAGGACACCAGGAAGAAAGTAATTGTCCTTCCGTTTTCTTTGTGCCTTTGTATACTTAGTGGTAAGGTTTTATCTTTTGCTTCGCAAATGTGCTTTTTAACCACGAAGACACGAAGGAGCAAAACCATGGCAATTCAAAAAAACAATTCTATATTATCGGGAACACGATGATACATACCGGTTTTTTAATGCGAAAGATTTTTGTCTGGGTCCCTCTTCACACCGCATTCGTTTTAACTTTTATAATATTATATTTACGCGGACACTTTCTTGCTTTAAATAAAATTATTCCCTGATGTTTCTGCAAAATTCATTTTACGCCTCGTATATCCTATTTTTCTCCTGCTTAGTTTTAACAACGCAAGTAAATCATCAATGTATGAATACAACCAAAAAAAACGATTCTTCAACAGCTCAAAGTTCATCAACTAACCCCGGCGATACTACGATCATTTCAAACAAGATTGCTGACGGCGCCAAACCAGTTTTGGTATCAGATCAGTTTGCTTTTACCGAAGGGCCAGCTGTTGATAAAGACGGCAACGTTTATTTTACCGATCAGCCCCGCGATCAAATATGGAAGTACGATGTTGATGGAAAATTATCTCTTTTTATGGAGAAAACCGGCCGCTCTAATGGAATGTATTTTGATGAAAATAATAACCTGATCTCCTGCGCTGATGAGCATAATGAGCTTTGGAAAATCAGCCTTGAGAAAAAGATCACCGTTTTGCTGAAAAATAAAGATTATTATAATGGTCCTAATGATGTTTGGGTTAATCGCGCAAACGGCAATATGTATTTTACAGACCCTCTTTATAAAAGGGATTATTGGGAAAAGCCTCATACCGCTATCAAAGAGAATGTTTATTGTTTGCTGAAAAATACAGACGAAGCATTTGTTGTTGATTCGGACATTCAAAAGCCAAACGGAATCGTTGGCACGCCCGATGGCAAATTTTTATTTGTGGCGGACATCGGTGCAGATAAAACTTATAAATATCGCATCGATCAAAATGGCCGCCTCAGTGATAAGCAGCTTTTTGCAAACCAGGGATCTGATGGTATGACGATTGATAATGAAGGTGCTATTTATTTAACGGGCAAGGGTGTCACTATTTATAGCCAGGAAGGAAAACTGCTGCAAAATATTCCAATCGCTGAAGACTGGACGGCGAACGTTTGTTTTGGAGGAAAAAACAAAGACGTTCTTTTTATCACCGCGTCAAAGTCAGTCTATACCGTAAAAATGAATGTGAAAGGCGTTCAGTAAAATTGAAAAAACTACATTTTAGGTTATAAGGGTTTTCCCCTAAAAAAAATTTGGGAACCATCAAAAACATTGATAAAAGAATTATGGAATTCCGACCGTTTCTTTCATGCCGGTAAAAATCATTTTCCAAACCAGGTTAAAAAAAGACTTATAGGTATTTCGTTTGTAAGACGGCGTGACCTGCCGGAGCCCACGACTATCCGGATTATTATTCTTAACGATCACGTTGGCCGCAAGGCTTGCCAGCCCACGTTTCCTCACCTCATTGGTATTTTTATCGCGCTTCAAGATGTCCACTTTGAGGTCTTCATATTTCATCGTAAAGTCTCCCTCCGCTCCCGTATTATTTCCTTTAAAATGAAAATCAAGACTATTGATTTTGCCGGTGTTCAGCTTCAACAGCGCCATTGGTATAGAAACTTTATTTAGTTCCAAAGCATTGAAACCGCCGACGCTTCCGTTGACGATAAAGTTGCCATCGTCAATGTTGTTATATAAAAATTTAAAATTGCCATTAAGCGGAATAATGCCTAATGCTTTTGAATCAAATTGAATATTTAACTCATTATTTTTTTTTATGACGTCCGCCATATTGGTGATATTCGTAATCGTCAATTTTGAATTAGCAAATGAAATCACGCCAATACTGTCGCTCACGGTTTCATTTTCGCGGTATTCGATATAGGCGTTTTGAAAGGTCGCCTTACCTACATTGACCGGCAGATCCAGCGCATGCAACAATTGTGAGGGATAGTTTCCGACTTTATTTTTTTGCTCCAGCTGTTTATGAATATCTCTGTAAATCTTAGCATTGGTCTTATCAATAACCAGGTCAGACGCCACAAGTTTTTTTGCGATCAGGTTGTTCATCTGGATATTTTTAAGTGCGATGCCCGTCATTGTTACCTCATAACGATCTTTTTGAAATTCCGATTTTGCGGCAAATTGTTTTTCGCCTAAGGATGGAAGAATGGAAAACGAATTTATATTTAACTGCTGTTTGAGCGAATTCAGTGCAATATCCTGCATTTTAAAATGGTACAATCCGTCTTTAGATTTTATGGATAGCCTGTCCAAAGCTACTTCCACCTCTTTGCTGTAGTCTGCAGGATGAGTTTCCAGGTCAACGATTCTGTCAGCAGCAACGCCATTCACCTTGATCGCAAGATTTCCTAATGATAAATTGCTTTCAGCGAAAGGAACGAAGGTTACTTTCGGAAAATTCAAATGTTGCATGGAAATGCTATAAACATTCCGAAATCCAGTGGTGTCGCCGGCTGCAACCTTTTTTTCTTTTTTTGATTTCAGCTTCTCAACCGGCAATTCGTAAGCTGTAATTGTTTTACACAAGATGGTATCAACAACAATATTTTTATTTTTAACAACCTCATTGGTATTCACGCCGCTTAGTCTCAAAGTCTTCGCGTCCAGCAGTCGCGTACCTTTTCCCGATTCATCCGGGAACCTGTCCAGCGATATTTCGTCAAACAAAACCGTTCTTTCCTTTCCTAAAAAATTCACGTTTCTTACGCTTAGTTCTTTGCGTCCGTTATTGTAAGAAAAAAATGAATCTACTGTAAATGCTGCCTGCCTGCAAAATAATATTCTGTTCGTGTCCAGGTGATGACTGCTGTCGATCAATACATCTTCCAGGAGAAATTTACCATTTATAAAATCAAAATTCTTTTCTTTAGAAGCAAAACTGATGCCTTCAACATTCACATTATTCACAAACACAAACCCTACTTTTATCAAATTCAACTTACCAAGAATTTCTTTGTAAACCATATTAGCCTGGGATTCTATCCTGGTTCCTTTTTGTAAAGGATTCAGCGAATACATTGTTATCCGGGCGTCGTCAATAATCACCGTGTCGCCAACCACCTCCTTGCCTAATAAAGCTTTTGCCGTTTTGGCTCCTTTTATGGTCAATGTCGCAATGGTTACATCCAACAGTATATCGGGCATATTGTCCACAGTCAACGTCTTAACAAGGTTTGTATCCGGGATAATCCTGATGTTTTTCATGGATGCGTTACCGGTGATTTCATCGAACTTCAGATCATCATACCTGACCTTGTATAAGCCATCTGTTTTTTCTGAAACCTTTGCGGATACTTTATATTCGATGATTTTGTATTTATATTTTTGCCAAACAAAATAACCTGCGACAACTATTATCACAATACAACCAAGGACTATGAATATTTTTTTTGAAAAGAATTTCATATAACAGAAAGTTTATGAACCTGAAAGTAAGCAAAAGAAGTTCCAAATTAAATAGCAATTAAAGTTTTAGTTTTGACGCTAATAAAGCCGGTATGAATATAGAGAAAAACAAAAATGAAGATGCCAATAAATTAGGCTGGAGCGCTATCAAAAAGCTCTTAGCCGTAATTGAGGAAGGCGGTGGTAAAAAAGCAAATCAAAAGCAAAAAGAACGCAATAAATTAACCGCGAGAGAGCGCATTGACTATCTTCTTGATACCGATAAAACTTTTCTTGAAATTGGCGCCTTCGCAGGCTATGGAATGTATGAAGAATATGGCGGATGCCCTGCTGGTGGCACGGTTGCCGGCATAGGCTATGTAAGCGGAAAACAATGTGTTATTGTGGCCAATGATCAAACAGTAAAGGCGGGTGCGTGGTTTCCGATCACCGGAAAAAAGAATCTGCGCATGCAGGAAATCGCAATGGAAAATAATTTGCCCGTCATTTATCTCGTAGATAGCGCGGGTGTTTTTTTGCCCATGCAGGATGAAATTTTTCCCGACAAAGAACATTTCGGCCGCATTTTCCGGAACAATGCAAGAATGAGCGCTATGGGAATCACCCAGATCGCCGCCGTGATGGGACCTTGCGTTGCAGGGGGCGCGTATCTTCCTATAATGAGCGATGAAACCTTAATGGTGGAAGGGCACAGTTCTATATTTTTGGCGGGGCCATACCTCGTAAAGGCGGCCATTGGAGAAAACACAGATAACGAAACCTTAGGCGGTGCAGCAATGCACACAGAAATAAGCGGCATTGCGGATTATAAATTTAAGACCGAAGAAGAATGCCTTGATCGTGTAAAAAACATCATTTCAAAAATAGGCGATTCTTCAAAGGCAGGATTCAACCGCATATCAGCCGTTGCTCCGGCGAAGAATGTTTCAGAAGTTTACCAGTTTTTTCCCGAAGGGAATCTTAAGCCTTATGACATGCATGATATCATTGATACCATTGTGGATGCAGGATCTTTTGATGAGTTTAAAGAGGAATACGGGAAAACGCTGATCTGTGGCTATGCCCGCGTGGACGGCTGGGCTGTTGGCATTGTCGCCAATCAACGGTTAAATATAAAAAACAAAAAAGGGGAATTGCAAATAGGAGGCGTACTTTATAACGACAGCGCTGACAAGGGCGCAAGGTTTATTATGAACTGTAATCAGAAAAAAGTTCCTTTGGTTTTTTTGCAGGATATTACCGGCTTTATGGTGGGCACAAGAAGTGAGCATTCAGGAATCATCAAAGATGGCGCAAAGATGGTGAATGCGGTCGCTAATTCGGTAGTCCCAAAATTGACATTCATCGTCGGCAATTCTTATGGCGCAGGCAATTATGCCATGTGCGGAAAGGCTTATGATCCGAGGTTTATTTATGGATGGCCATCCGCAAAAATCGCCGTGATGGGTGGCGACCAGGCTGCTAAAACATTATGGCAGATAGAAGCAGCTTCCCTGAAGGCAAAAGGACAAGAGATCACACCGGAACATGAAGCTAAATTTTTAAAAGTAACTACGGATAAATACGCCGCGCAAACGACGGCTGTATATGCAGCCTCACGGTTATGGATAGACGCAATCATTGATCCGAAGGATACAAGAGCTATTATCTCAGAAAATTTATCGGCGGCCAATTGCCAGCCGCAAATCGAAGCATTCAAAACGGGCGTTTTCCAGGTCTGAGCACGATTTTTAAAATCAAATTTCTACATTTTCACTTGTCTGAATCATTTTATCACTTACTAATTTTTTTGTGTCAAAAAATATTATCAACATATATACGGATGGCGCATCGCGCGGCAACCCGGGACCTGGAGGATATGGCGCTATTTTGATCTGGGGCAACATTAAAAAAGAACTGTCGCAAGGATACCGCCTGACAACAAACAACCGGATGGAACTGATGGCCGTATTGGCTGCGCTGGAAGCGTTGAAAAAAAACGAGTTGGATCTTACCATATATTCTGACAGCAACTACGTCGTGAAAGCCGTGATGGAAGGCTGGCTGGCAAAATGGCTAAGAACCAATTTTAAAGGTGGCATTAAAAACAGTGATTTGTGGATGCGGTATCATGCACTTTCCCAAAAACATAAAATCCAGTTTAAATGGGTGAAAGGACATGCAGAAAATGTGATGAACAACCGGTGCGATGTGCTCGCCACCCAGGCGGCAGATGGCAAAAATCTGCTGATAGATGAAGGCTACGAAGCGGGCCTGATTAGCTAATCACCCCATCAGCCAATTAGCTAATTAATTCCTTATTTTTGCAAAAACAATCAAGATGAAAAATACGAAGCAGCTATTGGGAAGTTTTATACTATTGATTATTATCGCGTCCTTGTACCGCATCATGCCGGGAAGGCCTTATGGCTTTGCTCCTCAAATTGCGATGGCTATTTTCGGTGGCGCTGTTATTCAAAATAAAAAATTTGCTTTCCTGCTTCCATTGGTTGCTATGTTGGTTTCTGATGGCTTATACCAATTGTTATATATGAATGGTGTCGGAGTGATTCAAGGTTTTTATGAAGGACAAGTATTAAACTATCTTTTGTTTGCCGGCCTGACTATTTTTGGATTTATGATCAAAAATTTTAACGTGAAAAAAATCGCACTGGCTGCCGTTTCTGCGCCAACTGCTTATTTTTTAGCTTCCAATTTTTTTGTGTGGACGAGCACATCCGCTTTGGCAGGTTTAGGACGTCCTAAAACATTCAGTGGATTGATGATGTGCTATAGTGACGGGCTTCCTTTTTATCCATGGAGTCTCGCTTCTACATTCGTTTTTTCCGCAATTTTATTCGGTAGCTATTATCTCATGACAAAGCCAACGGCAGAAAGAGTGATGACTGGAGAGTAAGGCTGATGTACGATGTTTGATGTACGATGTTGAAATCCTACCAATTCCTGGTTCCTAATAAGCTTTTTCATGCCAGCGTTATCTCCATTATTTAATTCTCATTTATAAACTTTTTTATTCTCCTTGGGGGGTTTATGGCACATCACAACCATACAGGTTTGCTCGGAGAAAAGATGGCCGTTGAATATCTTTCGAAAAAAGGATTTTCAATTCTTCATCAAAACTGGAGACATAGCTATTGGGAGGTTGACATTATTGCCTCGTTGGCAACCACCTTACATTTTATAGAGATAAAAACGAGACGAACGCAGAAATTTGGCTATCCTGAAGAAGATGTAACGAAAAAGAAAATGACCAACCTGATTAATGCATCGGAGGAATATTTGCATCAAAATCCAAATTGGAAACAGATCCAATTTGATATTCTTTCCATTACCATCCTGAAAAATAAACCCGCAGAATTCTTTTTTATAGAGGATGTATATATCCCTGAATAGAGACAGCTTCAATTCTTAATGCTCAAGCAATAAAAGATCCGCTATAACCATTGCTGTTACGGCTTCCAACACAACCGGAACTCTGAGTGCAATGCACAGATCATGCCTGCCCTTTACAGAAAATGGTTCAACATTTCCGGTTTCAATATTTAAGGTTTGCTGCTCCTTTGGAGTAGAAGAAGTGGGCTTCACGGCAATGCGAAAAATCAACTCATTTCCATTTGTGATGCCGCCGACAATACCGCCCGCGTTATTCGTAGCAGTTGTGCCATCAGCATTGATGATGGCGTCGTTATGCTCTAATCCAAACATTTTTGCTGCAGAAAAACCGGCGCCAAACTCAATTCCCTTTACAGCAGGAATTGAAAATGCTGCATGACTAATCAAAGACTCAGCAGAATCGAAGAACGGTTCGCCCAACCCAACCGGCAAATTTGATACAACACATTCCACAATGCCACCTATAGAATCTTTGGCATCGATGGCTTTTTGCAAACCTTTTTCAAGGTCTTTTTCGCCTCCGATCTCAAGAATGGTCGAATGAACTGCTATCTTTTTTTCTTCTGCAAAAGATTCGATTGTTTTTTTAGCAATAACACCTGCCGCAACCAGCGCCACGGTCAACCGGCCACTGAAATGGCCGCCACCGCGGTAATCTTCGAAGCCATCATATTTTTTATGGGCTACAAAATCAGCATGTCCGGGCCTTGGTACGGCTCTCAACTTTTCATAATCGCTGCTTCTTGTATTGCTGTTCTTAAATAAAATAGTCATCGGAGAACCTGCGCTTTTTCCGTTGAAAACCCCGCTGATTATTTCGGGAATATCATCTTCTTTACGCGGCGTAGTTCCTTTTGCGCCGGGCTTTCTTCTTTCAATATCTTCTTTAAAATCTTCGGGAGCAACAGAAATCCCGGGCGGACAACCATCGATCACCACTCCAACATATTCTCCATGGGATTGTCCAAATATCTGTACCCGAAATTTTTTTCCAAAAGAATTCATATCATTTTCAATTTTCTATTTCCAATTTTTAATTCTTAATTCTAATAACCGTATTCCCTCAACTGCAATTCATTATCTCTCCACTTCGGCCTCACTTTCACAAACAATTCCAAAAATACTTTTCTTCCTATAAATTCTTCAATATCCTTTCTTGCAAGTGTGCCCAACTGCCTGATCATTTTCCCTTCATGGCCCAGCACAATACCCTTCTGCGTTTCCCGCTGCACGATGATATCGGCGGAAATTTTTGTTAGTGTTGTTTTCTCTTTAAATTCCTGCACGAGCACCGTTGCCGAATAGGGAATTTCCTCAGAATATAAATAAAATATTTTTTCCCTGATCATCTCGCTTACAAAAAATTTCATCGGAAGATCACTAAGGTTATCGTCCACATAAAATGGTTCACCGTCGGGCAACATGGATAGAATGACTTCCAGCAATTCGGTCACTCCTTTGTTCCGCAATGCCGAAATCTCTACTACCTTTTTGCAATATTTTTTTTCGGAGAAAAAAGCGATGGCTTTCTCAATCGTAGCGGCGTCTGAAACATCCGTTTTGTTCAACACCACTAATGCCGGCACTTTCAGGTGCAGGGAAGAAAATATCTCATCTGCCTGCGACAGGTCATCTTTAATGTCTACAATCAATAAGGCTACATCCGCGTCTTCCAAACTACTTTTTACAGCCTGCATCATTTTTTCATGCAGCTTATATTTTGGTTCGATGATGCCTGGTGTGTCGGAGAAAATCACCTGGTAATTTTCATTAGTGAGAATTCCTTTGATCCGATGGCGCGTGGTTTGTACCTTGGGAGACACTATTGCCAGCTTCTCCCCCATCAGGGCATTCAGCAAAGTGCTTTTGCCGGCATTAGGCTTTCCAAAAATATTTACAAATCCTGATTTCATAATTCCTGCGAAATTAACCCTTTGCAAATAAAAATACTTAAATCCATACGATTAAGACTATGAGCATTTGAGCTTTACATACCTGTTGATCTTATTAACCAATTTTAAAAATCCGGAGCATCTCATAATCCAAAAAGTAGGTTTTTGATTTTATTTTCACGCGTTTTGCCAGGAATTAAAGAATTCAGGTATAAATGTTGTTGGATTAAAAATTATGCAGCTACCTCCAACTTTTTCGAAAAATAAAAAGGCCGTTAACGCAGTAATTGAAACGCCCAAAGGCTGCGCAGCCAAATATAACTATGATGCAGAAACGCAAATGTTTCAGCTAAAAAAAATTCTGCCGGGCGGAATGGTTTTTCCTTTTCATTTTGGATTTATTCCGGGCACGATGGCCGAAGATGGTGATCCGGTAGATGTGTTGGTGTTGATGGACGAGCCTTCCTGGCCCGGATGCATTATAGAAAGCACCGTCATCGGCGTGATGGAAGCCGAAGAAAGTGAAAGTGGCAAAACGGTGAAAAATGATCGCGTCATTGCAACGGCTGTAGCCTCTGAGCGATATCAAAAAATTAAAAAACTTTCTTCTTTGGATCATTACCTGGCAGAACAAATTGAGCTTTTTTTCAACACCTACACACGCCTTGAAAAAAAAGAATTTAAAGTGCTTTCAAAAAAAGACGCTGATATTGCAATGAACTTAATTAAAAAGCAGTTAGTAAATGGAAATCATTAACCGGCTTTTTGGCCATGGCACAGACCTGAATGCTTTACAGATGAGTCTCCGCGCGATCATTATATTTTTTGTTGCGCTACTGCTGATCCGGTTTACGGGCATGAGGGTCTTTGGAATCAAATCAGCGTTTGACACCTGCATCATCATTATGCTTGGCGCCGTGCTGGCTCGCGCTGTTGTAGGCGCTTCACCGTTTATTTCAACAATCATTGCATCGCTGGCTTTAGTGGTGGTTCACAAGATCATTGCGATCATCAGCGTTGGAAATATTTTTGTCAGCCATTTGGTAAAAGGCCGGCCAATGTCCCTTTACAAGGATGGCATTCTGAATGATAAGAATTTAAGAAAATGCTCCCTGAGTTATGGTGATGTGATGGAAGAAGTCAGGCTAAAAATGGAGCAAAATAATATGGACAATATTGAAGAAATCTTTATGGAAAGAACGGGAAAAATTAGTGTGATTAAGAAGAAGGGAATTAGCTAATCGGCTAATTAGCTAATGTGATAATGTGCCAATGTGCCAATTAGCCAATGTGAAAATGTGAAAATGGAAAAACGCGTTAATTGGCTAATCAGCTAATTAGCTGATTAGCCAATTAACTAATCCATTTTAAAAATTCCGGGAAAGCCCGGCCCCAGGTGTCTACATCGTGTCTTCCATCTTTCAATTCAATATAACGGATATCTTTTCCCGGCCGATATCCTTTCTTCACCAATTCATCTATCAGAGAAAGTGTGTCATCAATAGAATCGATAATGCCATTTTTATTTCTATCCGCAGTTTCATCTAGCGCCCCCGTCTCAAAAAAGAACTTTAGCCAGGGATAATATTTGCCGTTCCTGACTTCATTTTGCATGATCATGTGCTCGGCTTCTTCAAACTCCGGATCATCCTGCGACAAGGTGCGCCACCAAAAAGATCCGCTGAATGCGCCGACTGCTGAAAATTCTTCAGCATGGTTCCACACAATATCCATAGCGGATAAACCGCCAAGTGAGAATCCGCAGAACGATTTTTCCCTGAATGATAAAATTTTATATTCGCTTCTTATAAAAGGTAGTAATTCTTCAAAAATAAAACGTGCGTAGGAAGCTGCTTTAGCGCCCTGGCCCTTATAATTTAAGATGTTCGCCGTACCGTATTCATTTCTTCTGTCTTCGCCACAATGAATGCCAACGCACAATAACGGAGCTATTTCTTTGTCGCCATATAATTCCTCCAGAATATTTTTGAAATCCATCTTAGGAAGATCCTGGCCGTCATTGATTAACAACAGGCTTAATTCATCCGTTTCCCCCGGCGGGAAATAAAGATCAATCTTTACCTTTCTTTTCAGAAATTCAGATAACAGATCGTGTGAAGTGACGGAGACTTTCAGCAGTTTTTCAATTTGCATATACCGTTCAAAAATAGGGAAATTTTGGATTCAGGATCAACCACCATTTGCAGAGCTCACTTTTCATTGATCTCCTCTTTGAGTATATATTAGAACAACAAGCCTTATAAACGAAAATGTAGATTTTCCTTTTTTTCCGACAATAGTTCATGTACTCTTTGGAAAAAGTACTTGAAGATTTGCAGTACTTTATTTCATTGACAAACATTCGAAAATGTTTTCCCTTGCCTGTTTCATTCATTTGTTTTTCAAAATAAAGCTGATTGAAAAAAGTTACCGGATATTAATTTTGTTATATTAGCAATCAGAAATTTCACGTACAGTCCATTTCGCGTTAACCTGTTCCTTTCATTCAAAAACATTATCATGAAAAAAATTGGGATTTTATTCGGCAAAGAAAGAAGTTTCCCCGAGGCCTTTATCGAGAGGGTGAACTCAAAGAATATAAAAGGAATTACTGCCGAACCGGTGCACATCGACAAAGTAATCCAGGGCGAAAGCAGTGGCTATGCAGTCATTATCGACCGTATTTCACAGGATGTTCCCTTTTATCGCGCCTATCTCAAGAATGCAGCGTTGAGCGGAACGGCGGTTATCAACAATCCCTTTTGGTGGAGCGCCGATGAAAAGTTTTTCAATAATTGCCTCATGACAAAAATTGGGGTCCCCGTGCCAAAAACGGTGATTGTTCCTTCGAGTACATTACCTGTAGATACGACAGATCAATCCTTTTCAAACCTCGCTTATCCATTGGATTGGGAAAGCATCTTCAACTATATTGGTTTTCCGGCTTATATGAAGCCACACGCCGGTGGCGGATGGAAGAGCGTTTATAAAGTAAACGGTGTGGACGACTTTTTTACAAAACATGGTGAAACAGGGGAACTGATAATGATGTTACAGGAAGAAATCGTATTTGATGAATATTATCGTTGTTATTGTATCGGTGGAAAAGACGTGCGCATCATGCCTTATGAACCGCGGAATCCACATCACCTGCGTTATGTAGCCGACTTTACGCCCGATGAAGCGCGATACAAACAAATGACTGACATCGTTTTGAAGATTTGCAATTACCTGGGCTACGATTTTAACACGGTTGAACTTGCGCTGCGCGATGGCGTGCCTTACGCGATCGACTTTTGCAATCCTGCACCAGATGCAGAATTAACAAGTGTTGGCCAGGAAAATTTTGATTGGGTAGTTGAGGCCGCGGCCAATTTCGCTATTGAAAAAGCACAAGACCAGGAAGAGGGAAAAGACAATCTTACCTGGGGAGAATATGTAAAAAGAAGCGCTGCAGGAAAGAGTTTAATTGGCTAATTAGATAATTAGCCAATTAGCTAATGAATCAAAAAGCAGAAACCGATTGACCCAATAAACGAACAAACCAGGAAACGACTTTACCAATCAACCAAATAACTTATGGCCGCCATTTCTTACAAACATTTTACGCTCGGCATTGAGGAGGAATATATGGTGCTTGACCCGGAAACGCGGGAGCTGAAAAGCCATGAACAAAGAATCGTTCAGGAAGGTGAAAAAGTGATTAAAGATAAAGTGAAGGCCGAAATGCACCAGGCAGTAGTGGAAGTAGGTACGGATATCTGCCAGGACATTGACGAGGCGTTTATGGACGTGGCCACGCTCCGAAAAACGATCAGCGGCATCGCCGGGGAACTTGGACTTTGGGTGGGCGCATCTGGCACACATCCTTTCAGCCATTGGGAAAGGCAACTGATCACTGATCATGTTAGATATAGTAACATCATCAAAGAGTTGCAGGAAGCGGCGAGAAGTAATTTAATTTTTGGACTCCATGTGCATGTGGGAATGGAAAGCCGGGAAATGGCAATCCATATTGCTAATTCCGCGCGGTATTTTTTACCACACGTTTATGCGCTCAGCACCAATTCACCATTTTGGGAAGGCCGGCAAACGGGTTACAAATCTTTCAGAACTAAAGTCTTTGATAAGTTTCCAAGAACGGGTATTCCGGATTTTTTTGATAGTATAGAAACTTATGATAACTATATCAAACTGCTGGTGAAAACAAATTGCATCGACAATGCAAAAAAGATTTGGTGGGACTTGCGCGTTCATCCCTTTTTTAATACGGTAGAATTCCGCATTTGTGATGTGCCGATGACCGTGCAGGAAACGATTACCATTGCGGCACTTTTCCAGGGCATCTGCGCCAAGATTTACAAATTGCGTATGCAAAATCTGAATTTCATCATGTATCCCCGCATGCTGATCAACGAGAATAAATGGCGCGCTGGTCGTTATGGCATTGAAGGCAGCATGATCGACTTCGGGAAAGAAACAGAAGTGAATACGCGGGTGCTTATTTTCGAATTGCTGGATTTTATCGATGATGTCGCCGGGCCCTTAGGCATCAAAAATGCCATCGGTTATGTTCATAAAATTTTGGAGGAAGGCACGGGCGCTGACCGCCAGTTAAAAGTTTTTGAGCAAACTCAAAGCCTTCCAACTGTAGTGGATTATATTCATTCACAATTTTTATCAGGATTATAAGATCGAAGAACTAGCTTTTAGCAAGGAATGTGAGTGAAGGATAATGATCAATAATCCAATATTTCGATACTTTTCTCACAAAAAACTCATTTATTTCATAGTAATTATCTTTGCAGAATGAATTTCAATGAAAACCAAACCATCCATATCGCTATTTTAGACCTGTATGAAGGACAAGCCAACCAGGGAATGCGATGTATCCGTGAGATCATCAACCAATTTGGTGAAATAAATCACCTGAATATCATTAGCCAGGAGTTTGATGTCAGGCTTAAAAACGAATTACCAGATACCAGTTTTGACATATATATCAGCACCGGCGGCCCCGGAAGCCCGACGGCGAGTGAAGGGCTGGAATGGGATACGCTTTACTTTAAATGGGTTGAAAAAATGGAGCGATATAATAACAACCCCGCTAATATTCAAAAGAAATATATTTATTTTATTTGCCATTCTTACCAGCTAATTTGCCGTTATTATAAGATAGGAGAAATTACCAAACGCAAGT
Source organism: uncultured Chitinophagaceae bacterium (assembly GCA_963706775.1). Taxonomy (GTDB): domain Bacteria; phylum Bacteroidota; class Bacteroidia; order Chitinophagales; family Chitinophagaceae; genus Ginsengibacter. The sequence goes on along the minus strand of CAVPNF010000006.1, from coordinate 94,569 downwards.
CAACAGCGTTCGGCGTTTTCCCAATTCATCTTTTGGAAGATGGCTTAAACGAACCCATCTTTGAAGGAATGCCGGATCCGTTTTACGCTGTTGACAGCCGCGATTACCAGGTAGTGCAACCAAAGTATAACCGCCTCCGCGGACTTGGCGCCGAAATTCTGTGTATAGAAAAAGACCGTCCGCACACTCCTTATGAAAGAGCCATCATGGGCATCCGGTTTAGTGAATATTTCGTTGGCACTCAATTTCATCCCGAGGCTGATCCAACAGGGATGAGCATGTATTTCCAAACAGAGGAAAAAAAGAAAGTGGTAATAGAAAACTATGGTCTCGAAAAATGGAAGTCGATGATAGAGCAATTAAATGATCCTGATAAAATATCCCTGACTTATTCTCATATTCTTCCCAATTTTTTGACTCTTGCCTTGCATAGTTTGCACGAGGTATATGCAGCGTAGAGGCTTTTATTGGTTAATTGGTTAATTCATCAATCTGTAAAAAACTACGGCGCTTATTGAATCTAAATTCGTAAGTCGTAATTTTTAATTCGCAATTCTTAATTCGTAATTCGTAATCAATGATTCCAGAACTAAGAGACCAATTCAATCTAAATTTCAGTAAGGAAAAATACGCTCAATTTTTAGCAGATCTAAATAGCAGGCATCCCGGCCAAATTGATTTCAGAGTTGCGGAAACTCCGGTATTTGTACCAAAGTCGTTTACAAAAAAAATGATTGGTGCGTGCGAAGCCATCGTTGATATTATCGTGGATGAAAAATTCAAAACACTCACGCAACGCGCTATCCCGGCCGGAGAAAACGTTCCTAACGAAAATAGCTATTCAGATTTTATCGCTTTCGATTTTGGAATTTGCGAAAATGCCGCGGGAGAATTTGAACCTCAATTGATCGAGATGCAGGGCTTTCCATCTTTGTTTGCCTTCCAGGTGTATTATCCGCAGGTGCTCCGGAAACATTTTGACATTCCTGCTAATTTTAGCCATTATCTCAATGGATACACAGACGAAACCTACGTTCAATTTTTAAAAGATATTATTTTAGGCGGTTACGATCCTCAGAATGTGATTTTGCTGGAAGTAAAACCTCATCAGCAAAAAACGCGTATCGATTTTTATTGTACACAGGATTATCTCAAAATCCCCATTGTATGCCTCACAGAATTAGAAGAAGAAGATAAAAAATTATATTATAAAAAAGACGGTAAAAGAATCCAGGTTAAAAGAATCTATAATCGTATTATTTTCGATGAGCTTTCTCACATACAAAAAGATTTAGGAAATGTGGTTGACATTACAAAACCTTTTGACGTAGAATGGGCGCCGCACCCCAATTGGTTTTATCGCATCAGCAAATTCACACTGCCTTTTATACATCATCCCTATGTTCCTCAAACATTTTTTCTTAATGAAGTGAAACACCTTCCGGCAGATTTGGAGAATTTTGTATTGAAACCTTTGTTTTCGTTTGCGGGCCAGGGTGTCATCATTGATGTAACCAAAGAAGACATCGAAAAAGTGGCCGATCCGGAAAACTGGATCCTGCAACGAAAGGTAAAATATGCAGAGATCATTAAAACGCCGGAAGAGCCTGCGAAATGCGAAATAAGAATTTTTTATTTCTGGAAGAAAGGCGAACTGAGGCCCGTTGCTGTCGGCAATCTTGCGCGACTCAGCAAAGGAAAAATGATTGGAGTCAGGTATAATAAAGATAAAGAATGGGTTGGAGGAACTGTGGCTTATTTTGAGGAGGATTAATTAATTATTTGATTATTGGATTATTGGATTATTGTTGGATTGTTACATTGTTTTTTTAATTGTTGAGATAAGCGATTTTGTAGATTTTAATCATTTTGTAAAATAAGTTCAACCATAATTTTCTGCGTTTTGAAGTCTTATAAAAAGCATGTCTGCTTACTTTCACAAAGCAATTCACAAAAATATTTTGTTAAACAAAAAAAACTATCTTTAATTTTTTAAAGTATCATAAAAGCATTTTTTGCCGGAAAAAGTCAAATACAGTGAGGAAGAATTGATTGAGCTGCTGCGGAACGGTGATCAGTCGGCTTTTGCTTACCTGTATGATAATTATTCGGGGGCCTTGTATAACATTATTTATAAAATGCTTGAACAGACAGAGCTGGCAGAAGATGTTTTACAGGAGGCTTTTGTAAAAATCTGGAATAACTTTTCCAGCTACGATGCTTCGAAGGGCCGCTTATTCACCTGGATGGTTAATATTACCCGAAATCTAACGATTGATACCATTAGAAGCAAGAGCTTCAGGAAGCAATCGAAAATCCAAAATGCCGAAAATGCCGTAGATAACGTAAGCAACAACGCCAACATCGCTGCCAGTTTTGACGCTCTTGGAATCAGAAAACACTTAACCCAACTTAAAAACGACCAAAAGGCAATAATTGACCTCGCTTATTTTGAAGGTTTTACGCAGGATGAAATTTCGAAGAAATTGGTCATCCCGCTTGGAACTGTAAAAACAAGGATGAGGTCGGCAATTATGGAATTAAGAAAAATATTACAACACTAAATTGAATAAAGAAGACATCATATCATCCGGTTTACTTGAGCTTTACGCTATGGGTATTTCTTCGCCAGAAGAAAACCAGATCGTAGAACACGGATTGAAACAATACCCGGAGCTCCGCGAGGAACTTTCAGATATTGAGCAATCATTGGAAGATTACGCGCAGGCGCATTCGATGCAACCTTCGTCTTCGGTTAAAGAAAAAATATTCAACCAGATCGCAAGTCAGCCGGTTAAGAAAAATCCAGCTGCCCAGATCATTCCGATCACTAAAAAAGTTTACCGGATTCCCCTATTCTTTAAACTATTGGCGGCAGTCATGTTTATCCTTTTAGTAGAAAGCGGCGTGTTGATCTATTCATTTTATAACAAGTATCATCACACACTAAACGATCTTAAATTCGCGCAGGAAAAAATTGATCAGCAGGAGAAATCCAATATTGCCATGAGCTCGGATCTGAACGTGATGACCGACAGGCATGCACTTCCTGTTGTTTTAAATGGCACTCCAAAAGCCCCTGAAGCACTCGCAAAATTATTCTGGATGAAAAATACCGGCCAGGTATATATCGATCCGTCAAATCTGCCCGCCGTACCGGAAGGAAAGCAATATCAGCTTTGGGCGATCGTTGATGGCAAGCCTGAAGACGCCGGAATGATCACCACAGAAAAAGGAATTTATCATATTCAGAAAATGAAATCCTTTGGCAAGGTAGATGCTTTTGCTATTACGCTTGAAAAAGCCGGTGGTAGCCCCACTCCTACTTTAGACGAAATGATCGTAAGCGCTAAAATGTAGTTGATTGGCTAATTGGCTAATTCGCTGATTAGCTAATTAGAAATCCGTTGATTGATCGGCCGCGTTCTACATTAAAACATTGGCTTATTATCTCATTAGCATATTAGCTAATCAACACATCATCATATCTAGTAGTCATCACATCAGCACACCAGGTAGCCGACACATCAGGACATCAGCATATTGGCATATTGGCTAATTGGCTAATCGACAATCAGCTAATTAGTTCCTCATCAATTATCAGAATAATTAAAACCAACTTCTTTGCAATTGCGTAGATGAGGGAAATCAATTAATAAACAAAAATTAAAAAATGAAAAAGATTAAATTAATAGGATTATTTATCCTTAGCGCGTTTGTATCAACTAACGGTATCGCACAAACGAAAATGGTCGGCGGCGCAGCAATGTACCCTTCAAAGAACATTGTTGAAAATGCAGTGAATTCAAAAGACCATACCACACTCGTGGCGGCGGTTAAAGCCGCAGGCCTTGTATCTACTTTGGAAAGCAAAGGGCCATTCACAGTTTTTGCTCCGACAAACGAAGCCTTTGCCGCCTTACCGGCAGGAACCGTAGATAATCTTCTTAAACCTGAGAATAAAGCAAAACTTACCGCAGTGCTTACATATCATGTAGTGCCCGGCAAATTAAGCTCAATGGACCTTGTGAAGATGGTGAAAGAAAATAACGGGAAGGCCACGTTAAAAACTGTTCAGGGAGAAAATCTCTATGTTACCATGAAAGGCAAAACCTTAATGGTTGCCGATGAGAACGGAGGATCGGCAAAAATTACTATCGCGGACGTGAATCAAAGCAATGGCGTTATTCACGTAATTGATAAAGTAGAATTACCAAAATAGAAAAGTGCGTTTAGTTTTTCTGATAACCATTCCAAAGCCGGCATCTTGCCGGCTTTTTTGTATAGCAAGGAATCGTTTACTTTGCAAAAATATTTAGAACACCGCCGGGACGGCATGCAGCCTGGGCCAGTTAAAAAAAATTTAATATCAGCAATTATTGCTTTTTCATTTAACCTCATTCTTTGATCTATGTATGATAATAAAAAAGTAGTGGTAGTCCTTCCGGCATATAACGCGGCGCTCACAATGGAAAAAACGATCAGGGAAATTCCGTTTGATGTCGTGGACGAATTGGTGCTTGTGGATGATAACAGTACCGATAATTCGATAGAAGTTGCTGAAAACTTAGGAATAAAGCACATCATCAGGCACACACAAAATAAAGGATATGGAGGCAATCAGAAAAGCTGCTATGACAAGGCGCTCGAGTTAAATGCAGATATCATCATTATGCTGCATCCTGATTATCAATACACCCCAAAGTTATTGTTACCAATGATCTCAGTTATTGGAAACGATCTTTACAAAGTTGTTTTCGGCAGCCGTATTTTAGGCAAAGGCGCTTTGCAGGGAGGAATGCCTCTTTATAAATATATCGCAAACAGGTTCCTCACATTGTTTCAGAATATATTGATGAATCAAAAGCTTTCCGAATATCATACCGGCTATCGCGCTTATCATAAGGACGTTTTAAAAAAAATAAACTATACGCAGAATTCTGACGATTTTATTTTTGACAATGAAATGATCGCACAGATCTTTTATAATAATTTTGAAATAGCAGAAATCACCTGTCCGACTAAATATTTTGAAGAAGCCTCTTCTATTAATTTGAAAAGAAGCATCACTTATGGATTAGGCGTTTTAAAGGTTTCAGTGCTTTATTTCCTTACGAAGATTAAAATTTATAAATGGAAATTGCTGACCAATTAAAAAATAAAAGACAAAGCAACTTATACCTTACCATCATTATCCTTTCGGGTATTATTTTTTTTATTCCATTTCTTGGAAAGGTTCATCTCTTCGATTGGGACGAGATCAATTTTGCCGAGTCTGCAAGAGAGATGATCGTTACCCATAATTATCATCGGGTTCAAATCAATTTCCTTCCATTCAGCGAAAAACCACCCTTGTTCTTTTGGTTGCAGGCGGCGGCGATGAATGTGTTTGGCGTGAACGAATTTGCCGCAAGGCTTCCAAATGCTGTGTTTGGAATTATTACTTTGATCACGCTCTTTTTAATCGGCAAAAAATATAAGTCCGCACGCTTCGGTTTTATCTGGTCGATCAGTTACCTGGGCACTTTTTTACCGCATGTTTATTTTAAATCTGCCATCATTGATCCTGTTTTTAATTATTTCATATTCATGGGAATCTTCTTCATGTACAAGGATTTGGCAGGAAATATTTTAAAACACAAATTTGTTTATATCTCGTTGGCAGGAATATTTATAGGCTTAGGAACGCTAACTAAAGGGCCTGTGGCGTTGTTGGTTTTTCTGCTCGTATTCGTGGCTTATTTTATTTTCAAAAGATTCAAAAATTTTCCGGGTGTAGGAAAGATCCTTTGTTTTGCATTCTTTTTTACGGCTGTGTGCCTGCTTTGGTTTGGTCAGGAAATTATGGAAAATGGGTTCTGGTTTTTGAAAGAATTTTTAGCCGTGCAGGCAGACCTTTTTCTACATCCCGTTGCCAGTCATGGTGAACCTTTTTATTATCATTTTGTTGTGGTTTTTATTGGTTGCTTCCCGATCTCGATAATTGCTTTACCCGTTTTTTTTAGCAAGAATGAAGGAGTCAATTCTGATTTTTTGCGCATCATGAAAATACTATTCTGGACCGTGATGATCCTGTTCAGCCTTTCTACAACCAAGATTGTGCATTATTCATCGCTTACTTATATGCCGCTTGCTTTTTTGGCAACGGTGTACCTGGATAAATTATTAGAGTCAGGTTCGGGGATGAAAAAATGGATGCTTGCCCTGATTATTTTTATGGGATTTGTTTTTTCATTTTTGTTGGCGGCGCTTCCCTATGTCGCCAATCATCATGAACTGATACTGCCTTATTTAAAAGATCCCTTTGCAGCCGCCAGCCTTGATGTTCCGGTGAATTGGAACGGTTTTGAAAGCCTAACTGGTGTTGGTTATTTCGTCTGCGTGATTGCTGCGGTATTGCTTTTTTCAAGAAAAAAAAACCGCGCCGCGATTGTAGTACTATTCTACTCAACGGCGGTTTGCCTTTTTATTTATCTGATTTCTGTTGTGCCTAAAATTGAACAATATTCCCAGGGGCCCGCCATAAGATTTTACGAAAGCCTGCAAGGAAAAGATGTGTATGTGTGGCCTGTAGGCTTCAGGAGCTATGCACAATATTTTTACGCAAAAAAACCAGCAGTTCCTGTATATGGTGAGGCCGACCTGGATTTTTTATTAAAGGGCAATATCACCAGACCCGCCTTTTTTGTGGTGAAAAATACCAACACAAATTTTGACAGCACCTGCAACGGATGCAAACTCGTAAAGCAGGAAGGAGGATTTAAATTTTATGAGCGGGACCCGGTGGCCCATCAAAAATAAAAGGGAATAAATTTGAACCAAGAAGGTTTGTAATTACTCTGACAGGGGATCTTTTTGGATAGTAACAGAAATTGTCGTTCCCTTACCAATTGTACTTTCAATTGATAAATGGCCATTAATAGACGCAACACGTCCTTGCATTCCGGCCAGGCCAGTTCCCTTAGTTTGTTTGCTGGTATCGAAACCAACACCGTCATCTATTATCGAAAGAACAATGCTTTGATTAACGGATTTCACGGAAATTTTAACACCGGATGCGCTTGCATGGTTCATAATATTCTTGAGGGCTTCCTGGCAAATTCTGAAAAAATCTATTTGTTCCTCGCCGGTTAAAAATTGCTCCGAATGATCTGAATTAAATTCACACGGTATTTGGTTCAACACAGAAAAATCTTTGCACAGCCATTTCAAAGTTTCGTTTAAGCCCAGATCATCCAGCATGTGCGGACTCAACTCAAACGACATTTTCCTGATCGTTTGTACCATCAATTCGCAAACCGTCGACGCGTGATTGATCCTAACGTTGATGAGTTCATCATCTACTTTATTCGTGACCGAATCGAGGTCCATTTTGATTACCGACGCTAATTGGGCTATTTCCTCATGCAATTCAACCGCAAAATATTTCCGGTCTTTTTCTATACTATTTTTAAACTGGTAAGCGAGGCCTTTGAACCTCGTGTACTTTTCATTCATTTCCTCTTCCACTACTTTTTTGTGGGTGATGTCCTTTGCAATTGCAAAAACAACTTCTTTGTCGGGTACATAAAGTGAGGTCCAATGAAGCCAAACAATTTTTCCGCTTTTGGTGACATAACGATTCTCAAAATTCATGAGCGCACTTCCCTGGAGCATCAATTCCCTGGTATGGTGAGTTATCATAGCATCTTCCGGAAAGATAAAAGAAGAAATAGGACGTGCTAATAATTCCTCAACCGAATATTCTAATTTGTCAATTACCGCCCGGTTGACCTTTCTAAAAAATCCATTTCTTTCCGCTATACAAACAAGATCAGGAGTCATTTCAAAAAATGAAAACATGTCGAGATCCGAATTTTCAAAGGCTGCCATTGCGCTAAACTTAGTAAATTAATTATTATTGAAAAAAAATAAAATGCAGGTGAATCTTTTTTAAAATTGAATCTGTAATATTTTCCGCCCATCGAAGTTGAACCTGGTAACCGAAAAAGTAGAAAAACTATATTTTGGGTTTGGAAGGATTAGGTACGTCATTGAAAAATTCTAAATCTTAATTTTCAAAAGTGCTTCTTTTATGTCAAAAAACAGTCCCTGTTTTCTGAACAGGGAGCTGCTTTTTTAAAGGAATGATCAATACATTATTTTAATTGTCTTCACCTCTCCGACTGGCCTGTTGATCTCCAGTTGATATACGCCACGGGCGAAATTGTAATCCCACTTAATCGTTTCAGTACTGCTGCCTTCTGTGTGTGTGATTTGCCTTGTCAACACCACCTGGCCCAATGGATTCAATAACCTCACGTTATAAGTCCCGGCAGGCTGATTGGTCAGTTGAAGATTTACATTACCATTTACGATTGGATTTGGATAAACACTGATGTCGCCGGAAGCCTTGCCCATAAATACTTTTACGATTTGCGTATAATTTACTTTTCCGTTTAAATCAACACTTTTAATCCGGTAAAAATTATAATTCGCAACAGGTGTTTTGTCTGTCCAGCTATAGCTGTTTGCTCCGCCATTTATTGCTGCAACAGAGCCAATATTAGAGAAATTATTGCCATCGGCAGACCGTTCAATTTCATACTTAAACATGTTGCTCTCATTTTCTACTTTCCATTCTACAGCGATCACATCATTTTTTTGCGAAGCCTTTATTGATGCAAATGTAACCGGCAAAGCAGCTGTCTGTTTGAATATAACTCTGAACCTGTTCGCGGCATAAGAAGCGGCAGTGCTGTTCACAACAAAACGAATATCAGTCGAGCCCTGGAGATCCAGCGGAGCCGTTGTTTTAAGATACGTATCTTCCAGGAATCCCTGCAGTCCGGATGCAGGAATATTCTCGGCAGTTAGTGTAAGCTGATAGGACTGAGCCTTGAGACCGGAAACACCATAGAAAATGGTATCTTCTGAATTCATCATTTGTTTTCTTTCAATTACCAGGTCCTTTCCGCCGGATTTTATAGAAAGATTTTCTAATGAGCCGAATACTTTTTTTCCATCCATTTCGGTAATATCATTTGAGAAACTGCTGCTGAATTGCTGGAGCGTTCCATCAACCAATGCAGAGGTTTCATCTGAAGCAACACTATATAACGCTGTGCGAATCTGCGCTGTTTTTTCGGAGACACCCTGTGGTCTTTGATTCTGGCCGCCATTGGCAGATGCTTTTGAGCTTTCTTTTATGCTAAGTGTGCTGGCAGTTTTGGCAGTCTGAACAAAAAACGCCTGGCCACTTTTGATTAAATTACTTTTTTGGCCCCTGGGGAAAGTGTAAAAATCATTGCCCATTTTAAGACAAAATTCATAGTCTCCATTGCCATAGGTTCCACCCAATAAAGGATTCCATACATAGAAGAAATCTGAACCAGTGGATTGCGAAACATTCCTCATATCAATATCGGAAGCAAATGGATTGGCAACAGAAGCAAACATGTTATTCGCCGGTAAGGCCAATACCTGGTCACCTAAAATCAGTTTTCCTTTCGTGCGCAGATTAGTAGGATTTGGATCGGTTACCGTTTTACCATCCACACTTCTGTCTCCTCTAACGAAGATCATATATCCTTTTGCATTGTAAACCGGGTCGGATGTTTTTACAATTCCTGTCCAGCTTGAGTTAGACTCGTTATAATATTTCATAGAAGGTGAAGGCGAGGCAAGATCAAAGCCAGAAGCCGTTCCACCAGCGCCGGTAATCTGTACGCCATAACCCGTGGATTTAATATTTCCATTTTCCATAAGGCTTTCTTTTACCGATTGACCTTCGGTTGGAAAACCCACAAAAAACCATTTCTTACTCATCTGACCTGTTAATTTTCCGGTATTGATGTAATGTTCAACGGTAACATTTCCGACGATGTTATTTCCTGAATACATTCCGTTACTGGTGATGTCTGCAATATTCGCTGTACCAGTAATGGATGATTTAAGCGTAAGATTATCATTCGTATTGAACACCACATTGCTGCTGGCGAAAGACATCGTACCTGTGATGTTTAAAGTATCGTTTGGAACTGCATTCAAACTTATGCCCGCAGCATTAGTAAGCGTAAGATTTTTTATTGTTTTGTTTAAAAAGTAACTTCCTGAAAAAGACTGTGCAGAAGTTCCGTTAAATTCAATGGTCCCCTCGGTCGCATCCAGGACACCATCATTAGTGATGATTCCGCCGATCTTAAAAATACTTTTTACGGTTAAAGAAGCGTTTTGCTGGATCGTGATGTTATGTATTGCCACGCTGCCGATTGTCTGTACGGGATCGTTCTTGGTAACAGGGATCGTTACGTCTGTTTGTGATGTGGGAACAGCGCCGCAACTCCAGTTAGCCGCGTCATTCCAGTCGCTTGTTTTACCGAGCCACCAACCGGAAGGCGTTACGGTAACAATTGCAGATCCGCTTACAGAAGCCTGGCAACCGGTTTCGTTGGTAACGGAAATGAGTGTGAACGTTTTGGAACCCGAAAGCGAAGCGGTGGTGATTGTATTATTTCCGGCATTAAGATTATTTACAACGTATGATTTTCCTGCCTCATCTTTATAAGTAGCGGTAAAAACCTTTCCATTACCTGCAGGAATATTGATCACAAAGCTTGCAGTAGTCCCTGAGCAGATAGAAGAGTTGCCATTTAAAGATGCTGTGAATGAAGCAACAATGTTAACATTAATTGTACTCATACAACCAGTACCGAAATTTCCATCTTTTACAATGATTGAATAAGTTCCGGCACCGAGTCCACTAAAAGTATAAGTTCCTCCCTGGGCAAGGTAATTAAAAGTCTTACCGCCGTCAATACTCGTTTGATAATTTCCTAGTCCGCCGCTTCCGCTTACAGTAACAGATCCTGTGGCTGAAGTGCAGGAAATACCTGTTTGAGATTTAACAACCGCGATGATTGGTTTAGGTGCAGTAAGTTGAACAGGAGCAAAAGATGGCGAAGTGTAGGCGATACAACCATTGGCATCTTTTACCATACCCGTATAAGTACCTGCGGCAAGATTGCTGAATGAAGTGCTTGTTTGAAAATTGGTTCCATTATTAATGGAATATGAAAAAGTTCCGGTACCGCCATTGGCCTGGATAAATATTTTACCATCCGAATTATAAACGCAGCTAACTCCGTCACCACCGCCATTATAATAAGTGTCTCTTTGAAACTGTATTGACAACTAACGTGGATTTGGAGCACTTGATCCAGACATAAGTGTTATTCGAAATATTTGATTTATTCGAAGCATCCCGAACTCTAATAATACAATTAGCACCTGCAGCAAGCCCGGTAAGGACATTGCTTGATTGGTAAGTGAGTCCATCATTTTCGAATACTCATAAATGCCCGGATCCACCTGATGCGGTTACAGTTATTTCAGCGTCATTTTTTCCTGCGCAACTAACATCTAAACCATTGTAAGATTTTTTTACATAGTTTGAAATAGTTACGGGTGTTGTTTGGGCGAAAGTAATTTGAAAAGTTAGCGTCGATAATAAAATCGTAGCGATTGAAATGTAGAGAGTCCTCATACAACGAAATTTTTCTTGGGTTTATAAAAAAAAAGTAAGATGATCGTTGCAAAGGATGGAGGATAAGCCTGGGCTTAACAAATTATATCGGAGGAGGAAAGGTCTTTGAGGGGAAAGTGGATAAAATAAAGCCTGGCAACTATGGAAACAATCCTAAGAAAACCGGCAGTGCATGGTAATTATACTGTTTCGCGCCGCAAATATACTCTCGTTTTTGATATAAAGAAATGTTTTTAGAAGAATTTTTAAAAAAAGTTTTTGAAGTATCGTTTTCAGGCGGCTAATTCTATTCATAACCCCGATTTCGCATTTATGACGATACGAAGATGCGATCTGAATGATAAGAAAGTAAAAAACTATATTTTGGCTTGTGAGGGTACAAGCCATTGAAAAATGAATTTGTCTTTCTGATAAACATAAAAGTAAGAAACTATATTTTGGATTTTGAGAACATGACTTAACATTCATATCAAATGAATCCGCATTTTTTAAACAGCAATTCAAATAATGTTTATTTCAGAGATATATAACGTTTATGACTAAACGAAAAACTAAGACACAAGCTATTTTGATTGGGTAAGAATGATTTTTATAAATTATTGAAAGACCTGCCTATTTATTTTTATTTTTCAAAATGCGAAAAACTACATTTTCGCTTACGACATTAAAAAAGGTTGCCGGCTCGCTGCCGGCAACCTTTTTTGCTTTATTAATTGATTGTCTTTCGAATCAGAAGCCCGGATTGTTTGGCAATAGATTTGGATTCACGTCAATCTCCTGTTTAGGTACAGGAAACAGTAATTGCTTTTCGGCAAACGTGGCGCCGAACACCGTTTTATGGCCAACAAAGTCATCCCAATTACCGGTAACATCATTGTGCACTTTTCTTGTACGAATCATATCGAACCACATTTTATTTTCGAAACACAATTCAAAGTAACGCTCCAACCATACTTCCTTTTCAAACGCGTCCTGACTTAATGCACCGATCGGAGCTAAGTTGGCCCTCGCTCTTATCGCGTTTACATATCCAATTGCGTTTGCATTTGGGCCGCCTTCAGCCCGGTTGGATGCTTCGGCATACATCAGGTACACATCGGCGAGGCGGTACAAAGTATAGTTGAGATCAGACTTGGCTGTGCTGGTGACCGCAACTGAATCAAACCATTTATAGATGTAAGTATTCTTAAAGGTGACCGTATTGCCTGTCGTAATGCTGGGATAATTTGTAAAGAAAAATTGTTTTTCCTGTACCCGTTTATCGCCGGCCGGAAAAGACTTGAGAAATTGAGGAGTTGGATAAACAGATCCATATTCATCCGCATATTTCGAAATACCTGAATAATTGGGTATCGTCAACGGAGTGAGCGGATTCGTAGGAGGGAACGCTGGCAGCATATTGCACCTGGAAAATAAACTCACCCATATTTTTATTTGCCGGTTTGATCATATCGGTGTAATTCTTAAACAAGGTGTAACCTCCATTTTGAATGACTGCCAATGAATGTTTGGCCGACTCGGCATAAGCTGCAGCGCCTCCATTAATCGCGGCTCCGGCATAAGTGAGATATACATCAGCAAGAATAGATTCTACCGCACCCATTGAAACCCTGCCAGTGTTATCCTGCCATGGCAAAGTGGAGGTTTCCGCGAAGAGAAGATCGGGAATAATAACGCTGTCATAAATATCTTTTGCGGGAGTACGTGGGAGTTTCAGATTTAAATCAGTAGGTACCTGGGTCACTTTAGGAACCGCTCCGTACATTCTTACAAGATAAAAATAATATAGCGCCCTTAATGTATGCGCCTCTGCGAGCAGATTTGTCTTATCCTGGTCAGAAAGATCGGGCGCTGTAATAGTAGGAATCGTTTGAATAGCCAGGTTCGAAGCGCCAACACCCAAATACATTTGCTGCCACCAGGTGTCTACATAAAAAGACGTTGCATTGTAGCTAAGATTTTGAAAATTGATAAAGCCTGTTTGTCCAAGATCCGAGTTGGCTTTACCTGTCATAAATTCCATCAGGTTCCAGGTATTTCCCCCGTAAGAACCGGGTTGACCAGCCAAAAGTCCCTGCAAATTTGCGTACGAAGCATTTGCAAGCGCCCTGGCAACCTTTGCGCTGGACAAATTAGAAGAGGGCGTAAAAAAACTCGTGGGCTTTTCTTCCAGAAATTTCTTGCAGGAGCCCATTGCGAATATTGCCGCCAGCAATATTATATTTTTTATTATTTTCATGTCAATAAGTTTATAAATTAAAAACTAAGTGTCAATCCTAAATTCCAGATGCGGGGACGTGGATAAGAGAAAAAATCCATGTTTTGAGAAAAAGATCCGTTGGCTCCGTAGCTGGAATTGAAGGTGTCCACTTCGGGATCGTAACCGGTATATTTAGTGATGATAAACAGGTTCTGAACACTTGCATAAAACCTCAACCGGTTAATCTTGAATTTCTCCGTCGCGCGATCTGGTAGCGTGTATCCAAGAATAACATTTTGTCCACGGATATATGATCCATCCTCAACCCACCAGGTATCGAAATGGGAATCCTGTGCGAAGGCATAATTACGAACCTGCGAAACATGCGTGTTTTGATTATCCGGAGTCCATGCATTCAGTACTGTTGCGAGGCTGTTGGCAATGGTTTGCCTGTCTTCACTGGAATGCTTGAAAGTAGCAGCCGTATTGACCCCTTCCACGAAACGGATATCAAAAGAGAAATCCCAATTTTTATAATCGATTGTGCTGCTGAAAGTTCCGGTCCATTTAGGAGTTGAATGGCCGATAATGCTATAATAATTGCTGCTATCTGCATTATAAATATATTTCCTGTCGCCGGGCAATAAATTATGTATTGCAGCTTCCGCAGCCTCCGACGTGCTATAGGTTCCTAAACGGGTCATGCCATAAAATGAACCGATTGGTTCGCCAACACGCAGGATATTCGTTTGCCCAAGAAAATTAGGGCCCGGGAAAATATCCGCATTATTATCATTCAGCTTGAGTATCTTATTTTTATTGGCGGCAAAAATAAAATTAGTAGTCCAGGTGAAATTATTGGTCTTCACATTCACCGTATTTAAACTTGACTTCAATCCCGGCATTTCTTACAGATCCGACATTAAGATAGACATTAGCATTGGTCATACCGGCAGACCATGGAATTGGCGCCTGCAACAAAAGGTCTTTAGTAACCCGGTTATAATAGTCAACGGTAAGGCTCACCCTGTTTTGGAACAATCCCAACTCAATTCCTCCATCGGCTTGCAAGGATCTTTCCCATTTCAAATTTGCATTTCCCAAGACGGCTCGGAACAAGAGTAGATTGGTTAGCCCCGTTCAAGACAGTTGTACCGGGTTGTATTTGCGCAATGGATTGGTATTGTCCAATTTCCTGGTTACCTGAGACACCATAGCTGGCACGTAATTTTAAATTTGTAATGGTTTTACTGTTTTTGAGAAAATCTTCTTCAGACATTCTCCACGCACCACCAATTGAAGGGAAAAACGCATATTTGTTATTCTCACCAAATTTAGAAGATCCATCGTAACGGCCTGTAGCAGTAAATAAATATTTGTCATTGATGTTATAGGTAAATCTTCCATAATAAGAATTCATTCTCCATTTGTAATCCTGTGATTGGGTAGAGCTTTTCACAGAACCTGCCTGCAGGTAATCCCATTGGAAAAAATCGTCAATAAAATTCTGTGATTCTGCAAAAATCATTTCCTGGTAATATTCCTGCCATGAAGCACCAAGCAAAGCGGTCAGCTTTTGATGATCATTGATCTTTTTGTTCCAGGTGAGATAGTTTTCAGATTGCCAATAAGTGTTGGTGTAAGCACGAATATTAGCTACACCACCCTGGTCCTGCGACAAGTGAGGTAAATCCTGTGCGGAGTAAAAATTATTTTTTTGTTCGTTGAGATTGTATCCAAAATCTGTTTTAAAATCCAGGTCTTTGGTGATGTGAAATAACAAATAAGTATTTCCGGTTGATTGCAACGTATTATTGAGTGTGTACCTGTTGTTCGCGGTATGTACCGGATTTGGGCCGCCTTCCAGTCCTGCAATATCATTATTACCGGCCCAGGTGCCATCGGGATATTTTACAGGAACAATCGGCACCTCCTCCGTCACCATCCTCGGAACATTCAATCCACCATTTCCATCAGAAACGACACGCTGCTCGCTTTTGATCAACCCGATATTTCCTCCGATTTTGAGCCATTTATTTACATCATTATCGAGAGTGAACCTTGCTGAATAACGTTTGAACCACGATTTAATCATCAGGCCATTCTGATCAAGATAGCCTAACGATAAACTATATAATGACTTGTCTGAACCGCCCTGGAAGTTAAGCTGATGGGTAGTCGAAACAGCGGGTTTATACACTTCGCTTTCCCAATTGGTATTGTAGAGCGGTTTATCATTCGCATCAAATAAGAGCGGGAAATTAACGTGATTCAGCGCGCGAGGTGGCGCCCAGGTTCCATGAGCCGGATCAAATTTGGTACCGTTTGCATAAGCCAGATTATAAACCTGAACAAACTGATCTGAATTAAGGGTTTTCAGATGGCGGTATAAATCGCTCATATTTACATTGGCATCATAAGTAACACGCGTTTTCCCACGAACGCCGCGCTTTGTTGTGATAAGGATTACCCCATTTGCACCTCGTGCTCCAAAGATGGCCGTTGAAGAAGCGTCTTTCAATACTTCTACAGATGCGATATCATTGGGATTGATAGAATTTCCATCCACACCGATAACTCCGTCTACAACATATAACGGATCAAGATTTGAATTGATAGAACCAATGCCACGGACACGAACTTTAGCGCCCTGGCCTGGTGCATTGCTGTTAATGCTTACGTCCACACCAGGTATTTTTCCTTCCAGCGCCTGGGTAATATTTGGAACCGGAGCATCCATCAATTTTTCTGCTTTAATGGAGGAAACTGCGCCCGTTAGGTCAGTTCGGCTGGCGGTTCCATATCCGATCACGACCACTTCATTCAGAACATTTGCCTTAGATTCAAGGACCACATCAAGATTAGTTTGGGTACCGGCTTCAACTTCTTTGGATGTAAATCCTGCAGAAGAAAATACCAGGATAGAAGTTGCCGACGGAACTTCGATTTGAAACAATCCGTCATTGTCTGTTGTTGTACCTGTTGTCGTGCCCTTTATGACGACAGAAACGTTTGATAAAGGAGACCCGTCCTTTGAATTGGACACTTTACCGGCTATTTTAACCTGCGCCATTGAACTCAGCGAAAGGAAAATGCATGCCAGCATATATGTAATTTTCATTTTCATGATAACGATTCTTTAAGTATGAAGAAAGATTTTGGATGGTCAGAATACAAGTAATCTGAAACTGTAATAGATTAGTAGTATCATTAAGGAGGAAGAAAGATTTTTCCTATTGCCTGGTTACATTGACGAAAGTAATAACGCAGGACAATGTCAACAGCAGTAATTTCTTTTGTATGTTTTGATAAAATTATATTCATAGTCACAACAGTTGCTAATGAATAAATATCTTCTTACATCGCCCCGGGGAATGGCAACGTTTTCTAACAAATCAGATTATATAAGATGTATCGGGCGGGGAAGGAAGGATGCATCTTTGGGGTTAAAGAAAGTTTTGAAGGAAGCCTGATGCTACGGCCAGGAACAAGCTACTAAAAGACTCAAGCAGTTATTAACTCTGCCTAAGCATTATAAAAATATTTAAAAGCTTGTCATGGGCTGCACTGCTCGGTACTCAACCTTCTAACATTTCATTATAAAATTAAAAGTTAAATTCCTTGCAGCAAATAAAAAAAAACAAATTGGAGAGATTATATGGATTTTTTTACACTGTGGTGACTTAATGAATAGATAAATAAAAATGCTGATTTAAATAAAATGGAGTGCGTAAGAAATGGGAAAATCTATCTTTTCGCTTACCCGTATAATTCTCCTTCAATATACAAGCTAATGATAAGTCGCACCAAATTTTTTTCAAATCTTTAAAAGAAAATATTCGTTTGTATATGACCGTTATACAACGTGAGGCTTAACCAGGAACTGCGGAAAATGGGTTATTTTTTCACAGCAAAGCTGATTCATTACCTGCTGAAGCTGGGTTTTTAAAATAGCGATTGTGTGGCTGGCGCCTTCATCTCCAAGGGCGGCTACTCCATACATAAAAGTTCTACCTAAAAAAGTAAATTCAGCGCCTGAAGCAAGTGTCCTCGCAATGTCCGGGCCGGAACGCATGCCACTGTCCATCATTATTTTAATCTTATCATGATATTTTTCAACGATGCCCTTGAGCGCGTGAATGCTTGACTGGCCCGCGTCTAATTGCCTGCCGCCGTGATTGGAAACAATGATACCATCAATTCCTAATTGAACACATTTCTCCACGTCAGTCTCATTTACAATTCCTTTCAACACCAATTTCCCTTTCCACATATCTCTTATTGCGGCAACTTTTTGTTCATTGAGGCGGCCATCAAATGTTTTGTTCATGAACAATCCGAGATGATGCATATTCATTCCTTTAGGCATATAAGGCTTCAGCACCTGGAAAGATGGCTGGCCATGGATCAGCGTCCTGAGCGCCCAATTTGGCCTGCCTATGATCTGGAGCATATTGCTTAGCGTCATTCGCGGCGGCATAGCCAACCCATTTTTTATTTCTTTAGAACGATAACCGAAAGACGGTACATCACTGAGTATAACCAGAACAGGACAATGCTCGGCAGCGCGTCTGATGATCTGATCTCTGAGAGAATCTTCAGCGGGGTGGTACAATTGAAACCAGGCACGGCCCTGCGTGAGTTCGCTTACACGCTCAATCGTGCTGGTGCTTACTGTACTCAATGTGAAAGGAATATTATGCTCAAATGCAGCCTTGGCAAGTATTTCCGGGGCGTTGGGCCAAATGAGGCCTTGTAGTCCTACAGGCGCTATACCAAATGGAGCATCGTAAGTATGGCCAAATAATTCGGTCTTCATATCAGCGCCCCTGTGTTCAACAAGATATCGCGGCATCAATTCAACCTCACGGATTTCAGCAGTATTTTTAATAAGATTGACTTCCTCATTGCAACCTCCATCAAGGTATTCAAACGCAAATCGGGGAATTCTACTTTTTGACTTTTTTATTAAATCTTCAACGGATGGATACTTTGGATTATACTGAAGTTTCATGACAATGTTTTTAGGCCCTTAGCAACAGCCCGGGAATTAATTAAAATTATTTTTCTGCCAGGTTTTTTATAAAAATGCTTTACAATATTAATCTTTAAAAGCGATCAGATCATTCAGGCAAGACTGTGTTTTCTAAGTATTCCTTCATTCTATTCTTAATATAACCTCATGATCTATTCTGGTTCGCAGAAAAATACTTCAACTGAATGATGTCGTTCGGTAAAGGTTTCGGATTCCACGATTCATGAATCGCAAGCGCAGCACCCATAGCCGTCGCCTGCGCCATAGAGGCCGCAAAAACTTCTATACCAGGAAACGCCGCGGCAAGAAGATGCATGTAAATTTCGTTCTTGCTAAAACCCCCATCCACGAAAATTCTCTTAACCTCCGTTCCTTTTAATACCAATTGAGTGGATGCAAATTGCTGCGCTGCAATATCCAGCATTAGCTGGTGATAAGCCTCCTCATCATTAGCAAAATCATCCAGGTTTCTTTTTTCAAACAAAGAGCTTTTTAAAACATTTTCAACCGGATGTTGCGCTCCCTGTTTATGATCTCTTTTAAGCCTTGCGATAATTTCTGCATTAAATTCCATAGTCCGAAACCTTGAAGCATTCATATTAAAATGCGCTGCAATTCTTTTTACCTGCTGCTCGTGCTCATTTCCCGCGAAAAGTCTTGAAGCCTTGACCGGTTTCGATTCATAAGTCATGTAACAGAGACAATCATTTTCGAGTTCCTCTTTTGTAAGAGGCAAATGATTAAAAGGGTTTAAAGAAATGCACCAGGTTCCGGTTGATATCAAAATAAAAGGCTCATGAAAATTCACGAGGTAAGGGATGAGCGCCGCAGAACTATCATGAAGCCCAATGCCTACGGCATAGTCACCTACAGGAAATGATGGAGCAAAAACCTTTTTGCAGAAAACAATTGGCGCAAGCTTTTCGAATATGCCTTCCTGTCTGACCCAGGTGTGATAATCATTTTTCTGAAAATCCCAAAGATTCGTATGACACCCGATGCTCGTGATGTCACTGCAAATATTTGAAGAGACCAGAAAACTCAAATACTGGGGCAAATGCAAAGCATATTTTATTTCGCTGAACTGTTCCGGCTTTTCATATTTTATTCTATACAATTGCATCCCGGAATTCAGGCTTCCTAAAACGGGCGATGCCGTTCGGAATGAAAATTCTTCCACACCGCCGTAGGTATCGTAAAATTGCTTTTGTAACGATTCAGGATATTTTTTCAGGTAATTATACAACGGCAAGAATGCGCGGCGCTCTTCATTCAGATAAACGAGGCTTGCGCCATATGCAGAAAAATTGATCGCTTTGATTTCAAAATCCTTCAAATTAAACACCTCGCGCAAGGAGTCAAAAACAGATAACCGCAAACTGTCAAGATTTTCACAGGGATCGCCATCTTCATCGACCGTTTCAAAAAACCGCGCTGACTTTTCAAAAACTATTTTGTAATTCTGATCAAATAAAAATATTTTTTTATTGGTCTTCCCGACATCAAAGATTGCTATTACATTGTTTTTTTTCATTAATGATTTCATTGGATGATTGAAGTTGAGCACCAACTTTTGACTGAATTACAAGCCCGTTGCTATCACATTTAATCCCCGTTCTTTGATCAATTGTTCCCTGACTTTTGCTTCTCTAAAAATCGCCAGCGGATTCAATGCGCCGCCAGCCTGAAGTCGCGCTTGCGCTACGAGTGCACGAACATCCGTGTTGAAAGCGCTTTGTAAGATCTCTTGTGCCATTGTAACATCATTATTATTCTGAGCTTCCACTAGTTTTTTTCTATCAACCAGCAATGCTTTTGCATAACTGATCATTATGGCTTCCAATGATTGCAGCAAATCTTCCAGCGGATCTTTTATATTGTGTGATGCATCGATCATCCAGGCAAGATCCGTTGCATGATTCATATTTCTTGCATTCATCCCTTCTACCAATTCATTAAAGATGAGAAATAGCTGGTATGGTTTAATGCTTCCAACCGTAAGATCATCATCACCATATTTTGAATCATTGAAATGAAAACCGCCAAGCTTTTCTTCCATTAAAAGCAAAGAGACAATTTGTTCGATATTAGCATTAGGCAAATGATGGCCGAGATCTACCAGTGTGTAGGCTTTGCTACCGAGCTTCGAAGTGAACAACAATGACTGGCCCCAATCTCCTACTGTTGTCGAATAAAAGTTGGGTTCAAAAGCTTTATACTCTACAAACATTTTCCAATCAGCGGGCAATGCCTGATATACTTCCTGCAAACTTTCCAAAGTATTTTGAAATGCCTTCCTGAAATTTAATTGACCGGGGAAAGTCGATCCATCACTAAGCCAAACAGAAAGAGATTTGGACCCAAGCGCAACACCATAATTTATTACTTCGATATTGTGATCAATGGCCTGTTTACGAATGTCCTTGTTTACGTTCTGCATGGAGCCAAACTTATAGCTCAATTTTTGATCGCGCTGATCCTGAAAAGTGTTTGAATTCATTGCGTCAAAACGCAAACCATGTTGAGCAGCGACGCCTTTTATATTTTCTGCATCTGAAGGAATGTCCCACGGAATATGAAGTGAGATCGAATCACTTGAACGTGTCAGCGCATGTAGCAAACCCACATCTCCGATCTTTTCTTCCAGGTTACCAGGCTCACCTCCCCCGCCAAACCGTCCAAACCTTGTTCCTCCTGTACCCAAAGCCCAGCTTGGAATTGCAACCTGAAAGGCAATTAATTTTTCTATTAAATCATCCGCCTTATCAATCATATCGCGGATGTGTTGATAATTGATTTTATGAGCCGCCAACTCCTTGTCATTACCTTTTTGTATCACTTCAGTTGTAAGTATCATATCCTATATTTTAAATCCAAATTAATGAGATTTAGAATTTATGGTAAATAAAAAACCTCTTGTAAAGCCATGCTGATTGGGGAATTATCAGCATTCGTCTCCATGATATCTTTCATGTATTCCCACCATTTTTGCATAACGGGATGTGAAGGCAATTCATCAAGAGCATGAGGATCGCCGGCTTTCATTGTACTGAATAGAATATTAGTTGTCGCGTCCAAAAAAATGGAGTATTCCCTAATTCCTTTTGATTTCAATAAGGTCTCGAGATCGGGCCACAAAGCATTGTGGCGTTTTTTATATTCTTCCTCAAATCCTTTATATAACTGCATTTTAAAAGCCAGCCGGTACTCTTTTATGGCGTTAGGTTTCTCATTTGCTTTTTCATACGAATCCAAACTTTCAGCTTCATACATACAAGATCGTTAATTGAATTAATAAAAAATCAAAAGGCCGACAGACTAAATAATCATCGACGATTTGATTGCTTGATTATGAGAAATATTTTACCTGACAAACGCGGCAGCCACGCCACCGTCAACATTTAGCACATTCCCTGTTGATTTATTCAGCAATCCGCCCGTCAATACAAAGCAGGCATTCGCAATATCTTCCGGCAAAATCGCCGCATTCAAAAGAGTCCGTTTTGCATAAAAAGCAGGCAGCTCATCGATCGTAATACCGTAAGCTTTTGCCCGGCCTTCGGCCCATCCATTACTCCAGATATTACTTCCTGAAATCACTGCGTCAGGATTAATTACATTCACGCGGATCCGATCCTTGCCCAATTCTGCGGCGTTCAGACGGCTCATGTGCAACTGGGCAGCTTTTGCAGCTCCGTAAGCGGCGTTATCAGGACCACTAACGAGCGCGTTCTTGCTAACGATATTTATGACATCGCCGCCCATTTGCTGTTTGCGCATTATTTCAATACCTGCCTGCGTAACAAAAAATTGTCCTTTAACCAATACATCATACAGCAAATCCCAATCTTTCTCTGTGTGTTCCTCTATAGATTTAGAGATAGACAAGCCTGCATTATTTACAATAATATCCACGCCACCAAAAGCAAGCACAGAAGCGTTGAAGGTTTTATGGATCGTGTCCGTATTGGTTACATCCAGAATAGAATCAATAAAAGCATCATGCCCAAATTCATTTTTAAACTCTTTATTTGCAACGGCCAACCTTTCAGCGTTATTATCTGAAAGCACCACGCAGGCTCCCTCTTCAGCAAATTTTTTTGCTACCGCCTTACCGATACCACCAGCACTTCCCGTGATCAATGCGACACGACCACTCAAAGGCTTTGCTTTTGGCATCCGCTGAAGCTTTGCTTCTTCAAGCAACCAATATTCGATATCAAATGCTTCCTGCCGGGGCAACGAGGTATATTCAGAAATGGCTTCAGCACCGCGCATTACGTTGATCGCATTCAGATAAAATTCAGAGGCGACTCTTGCTGTTTGTTTGTTTTTTGCAAAAGTGAACATTCCAACTCCGGGATATAAGATTACAACAGGGTTTGCATCGCGGATTGCCGGGCTATTAGGATGTTTACAGGAATTATAATATTCTGTATACATCTTTCTATAGGCCACAAAAAGCGGAGCGATGGTTTCTTTGATGGAGTTGGTTTCGTTCAGGTTCGCGTCTGCAGCAAGGTTTAAAACCAATGGAGAAATTTTAGTTCTCAGGAAATGGTCGGGGCAACTCGTGCCCATCGGCGCAAGCCGTTCCAGGTCATTCGAATTTATAAACTGCAGTACTCTTTCGTCATCAGTAAAATGCCCGATCATATTTGTCTCTGAAGAACAAAAACCTCTCAGAACAGGCGCCAGCGCAGACGCTTTTGCAAAGCGCTCCGTTTTTTCAAAAGCTTTAATTTTCTCCCCACCAAACACAGGTCCTTTTTTACCATAATTCTCTTCGAGATATTGCGAGCAAATCTCGATTACGTCAAGTGTGTTGATATAGCTTTCGTAAGCCGTATCGCCCCAGGTAAATAAACCATGCGAGCCCAGCATGATGCCGCGAATACCAGGATTTTCATCAAGGCATTGCTTCAGTTGTAATCCCAGCTCGAAACCAGGTCTTTGCCATTCCACCCACCCAATAGTGCCTTTGAATAATTCTTCGGTTATTTTCCTGCCATCCTTTGCCGCGGCGATCGCTATGGCAGCGTCAGGATGCAAATGATCAATATGTTTGAACGGAAGAAACCCATGCAGCGGCGTGTCGATAGAGGGCGCTTTTGAATCAAGGTCATAAATACAATGATTAAATAAACCCACCATTTCATCTTCATGCTTAATTCCGCGGTAAATATTTTTTAAGCTTCTCAATCGATCCACGTATAACGCAGCAAGGCCGCTCCTTTTCATAGTGCCAAGATCTCCGCCGCTTCCTTTGACCCACATCACTTCCACTTCTTTACCCGTTAAAGGATCGGGAGACATTACTTTGCACGAAGTATTGCCACCGCCATAATTGGTAAGCCTGAGATCTGCTCCCAAAAGATTAGACCGGTACACCAATAATGCAACTTCATCATCTGCAATTGCCGCCGCCGCGGCTTCATCCCATAGATAACTGACATGCTTGTATTTCCCCGCGCTTACGTTTGACGACTCGTCTTTTAAATTTGTATTCATAGTATTCTTTGAAGTGTTCAATTTTAATGATAAATATCCATCACGCTGCTATCGGTGTAATGCGTTTCCGTATCCGACTACAATTACCGATATAATGATCGTGAAAATTCCTATTAATATAGTTGTCCTTGTTTTTTTACTTACGCCTTTCCATTCTCTGAGAGCAAATCCCCACAAATTCGCGACTAAAATTATGAAAGACATATGAAGTATCCATGAACTGGCGCCGTTCCCTAATTTACTTTCCCCCATTCCATAAAAGAAAAACTGCAGAAACCAAAGCGTACCTGCCATAGCACAGAATAGATAATTTCGTGTGAGCGGTGTTTTTTTATTCGTATAATCTCCAAAAGTTTTATTGCGAAAATTTAAAAACATGGTCCAGATAAAATTGGTTGAAAGGCCGCCCCATAATAAAACAATATAAATAACATTGTTGCGGTATAAAAAATTCCCTGATTCTGTTGGATTCGAGCTTTTCCACATTTTATCAGCAACACCAGCCATCTCAGAACCTGCTTCTATGCCATAATTGAAACATGCACTCAAGATGCCTGCAACGACGCAAACAATCAATCCTTTCACAAGATTAAACTCTTTTACGCTTTCTTTCTTTTTCTCTTCAGGAAGTTCTCTTTCTTTTAATACTCCCGCTTTTCCGCAAATAAAAATACCCAATAAACATAGCGCCACTCCAGTCAAAACAATTCGTCCCCAGTCATTATTAATTAAATCATTGAAAGTTGTTTTGCCGTCCTGCGGATAAAAATTATAATAAATCGAAGGTGCCAGCGCGCCAAATGCTGAAGTGAATCCAAGCAAAACTGAATTTCCCAGTGACATCCCGAGGTAACGCATTCCAAGGCCATACATTAAGCCGCCGATCCCCCAGAGCACGCCCCAGAAATAAGTCCACCAAAAAGTGGAAGATGAT
This sequence comes from uncultured Chitinophagaceae bacterium, assembly GCA_963706775.1. Taxonomy (GTDB): domain Bacteria; phylum Bacteroidota; class Bacteroidia; order Chitinophagales; family Chitinophagaceae; genus Ginsengibacter. The sequence goes on along the minus strand of CAVPNF010000006.1, from coordinate 69,365 downwards.
GCCTGCGAAATGATCCCGGCAAAATGCGGAACTGTGATCCATGCCGCAATCGGCGGAATAATTAGCCAGGAAAAAAGTCCGCCAACAATCCAAAAACTTTCCCAATGCCATCCTTTCACCTTATTATAAGGCACGTAAAAACTACCCGAAGCTGCTCCGCCAAAAAAGTGAAAAATGACGCCTAAAATAATTTGCATGGGCTATTTGTTTGTCGTAAGGATTCTATTTTTACTGGTTTAAAGTTTAGTATTGACAGACACAATTTTAACAGGTCCTAATAATCCGGAAAGCTGCAAGTGCGAACCAGCCTGGTAAAAAGGTATCGTCGTGTATGTAATCTTTTCGGTAACATTGGGCTGCGCATCCCCAATCAGGCGATTCACCCAAAGGTTAGTAACCTTCACCTCCAAGGTGTTTACTCCCGGCTTCAATGACTTGGTTACATCCACGCCAAAGGGTTGCTTCCAAATAATGCCCAATGATTTTCCGTTTATAATAACCTCGGCGATATTTTTCACGTCACCGAAATTAATCCATAGCTGTGCGTCCTTCTTAAACCATCCGGCGTTTGCGGTGATTGTTTTTGTATAGCTTGCGGTTCCCGAAAAATATTTTATTCCGGCATCTGCATTTTCAGAAAACGAAACAAGTTTATCGAACGTGGCATTTGCCGGAGCTCCGCGTCCTTCCTGGAAATTCACTTTCCAACTTCCCGTGATAGTTAGCAATTCACTTTTTACAGTCGCAGGTAACGTAACAGATGTTTTAACCGCTTTTTCTTTAAAGATAACAAACACAGCATCATTGGGAGAAAGATGTAAATTAACTTTCGTAACACCATTTGAAATTGTATAAGACGATCGTTCCATTTTACCAGTTTCAGGATGCCATATTTCAGGGATTTTACCATCGATTCTGAAAGTGACATCAACATCCTGCTCATTTTCATTCCGGCTATTAATCCAATAAATATCGCGGTCTGATAATTTCCTGTGAACATACATCAATTTTGTATTTGCAAGTGTCTTCGAGTAAGCTATGTCCGGATTAATTTTTAAAGCTCGTAACACATCACTTAAAGATTGTTCTGTAAAAACTTTTTTGTTAGCAGTATTCCAAACATTATCGACAATCGTTTTGAATGTTTGCTGATCGTCGCTCAGGCTGGGCGTGTTGACAGGTTTGATCCCGGATATAGTTGCACCATCTTTCACGAGCTGTTGAATTTTTTTTAGCACCGGCAACGACATTTCTCTTGCATTGCTATCCAATACCAATACATGATAACTCATACCACTTGGCGTCACAAGCATTCCATCTTTTACCGATAACAAATTGATAAGGGCATCCGCATTGATAAAATCATAATTATATCCTTCAGGAATGTTGGGCAATTTTTTACCAAATAACGAAGTGATGTTATTGTCTTCGCCATAATAATAAACCACATCAGCCACAAATTTTCCTTGTTGCAAAAGATAAGAACTGCGCGAAAGATAAGTTGTCCATGCCGCAGCTTCTTCGGCCCATGTTTCGTGGCGATTGAACCATTGACCGAATGGCCCTAATCCAAGTCCCGGAATTTTATCATCGGTTGGTTGATGTACGGAACAGTGAATAACAAACCTGTTTAAACCATTGGCCAACTCAAGATCCGCAGTAGGCTTTAAATTTTCAGGTGAATAAGACCAGGCAACCGACGGAAACCCAAGCGCAGTAAGTGATTCAGCAGCAACAAGATTTTGGCCATAAATATGCGCAACGGATGCAGACTCGCGGATATCCGCTTCATAACCCGTTTGATCATTAGCGTTAATAAGTGGATTTTTTGTCCACATAGCAGACATTGGAACGAATGCTTTACGTTTAACATCCATACCATCTGCGATTAAAGCGCGGCCGCTTTCATGCGATTCAGAATATCGCTTCATGCCACGTTGTTTCAAGATATCTGTTAGCTGATCGTAATGATATTCTGCCACCATTTCGCTGAGTGTTTTTCTAAAATCAAACAGAAATTGCTCGCTGGCTGATGCACTCTTTACTATTTGGCCGGTCAAAACAGGAAGCCATGCATAGAGACTATAACCACGACGTTTTTGAAATTCCTGCGGCATATTCGCTGTCCAGTTTTGAGCACCCGCTTCCCAGCTGTCCGTAACCATAAACTGTAAACCTCCCTTGTCCCCCATCAAACCTTGTGTTGCGTTTTTATATTGATCAAGATAATTATTGAAATAATTTTTTACAGCGACAGGATCTAATTTATCTACTTCAAAGCCCGTCGCCTCAGGAGATGCAGGATGATTGGTGATACCCATTAATGAATATCCATAACGCACCACCTTCCATTCTCCGGCAGGTGCGGTCCAGTTTAGCGTTCCGTCCTGGTTTAATTTATCTGAAAGATTGATGATATCATTTACGGAAACCACATCATCAGAAGCAGCCGTTACTTTTTTATTCAAATCACCCACTGGTGCGAATGCATCTTTTTCTTCGAACATATTGATACGATCCGCAGTATGCAACACAATCTCTGCTATTTGAGTCCCGGGCGCGCCTTTCGGCGGTGCACTACCAAATCCGAATGCCGCGCCAATATTAACCGGTGCCGGCGGATTTCTTACGGTTACCCTGAAATATTTAGCTGAAGTTTTTGGAAACTCAATAGTTTGCTGTAACACAGCTCCGGGAGGAATGATACACACAAATCTAAAATTAACACCATCATCGCTGCATTCCAGTTTGCGACCGTCTTTTGCATCGGCTCCCATTCCAAAAATACCGGGATTGCCCCCTCCTACCATTGTTATTGCTTTAATCGTTTGAGGCTGGTTAAAAGCAAATTGAATCCATCCGAAACCAGCTGCTGAATCAGTGGGCAACAAATTGGTAGTACCAAGATCACCGTCAGTAAGTTGCTTTAAATTAAAATCACCACCACTCGAAGTCACAACAGCGCCTAAGTCGGTCAACGATTTGTCCGCCTCCGGCAGCCTGAATGCAATAACCGCAATGTCTTTATAAAACAAGGGAAGCTTTTCCAGGTCAGGCTTTTCGCCAAAGCCGGGCTGCATGGGAATATTCTGAAAAGGCCCGGTCACACCCGCTTGCGCAGGAATTTTAATTCCGGATGTTCCGCCTTTGACGCGCATTTCTGTCCACACCATTTTTTTCATTCCGTCCTCCGGCTTTACCCATGGACCGCCGCTTTCGCTCCAACCCGGCGAGCCGGCAATGGCCATTTCAAGATGTAATGAATCCGCAAGTTTAGCAGTAAAATGAAAAGCATCTTTCCATTCAGGTGTCATATAAGTCAGGCGCTTTTCCACAATTTGCGGCGTAGCTAATGCCGCATCAAAATTCTGAAACCCGCCGATTCCGATGCGGTGCATCCATTCCAGGTCCTTCCTGATACCATCTTTAGTGATGTTACCATTCATCCAATGCCACCACACCCGGATCTTTGCGCTATTAGGCGGCGTTTGGAAATTCATGAAAATGGGATCGGCGCTTTTTGTTTGAGCGCCAGGTGTAAAAGCACAAAGAAGAAGAATAGATAACATCGGAAGCGTGTAATACTTATTCATATTTTGGCTTTTTAAATTTTTACAATCTGCAATTTTTTTCCATCAAAAATGATAACCTGGCATTTCAATTTATAAAACAAGGCCTATCTCATCATTACTAATTTTTGAGGCGAATAAATATTCCCGGCAAACGATCTTCAAAAATAATTTCGTGCTTGGCGATAATTTACAATCATTCTTAGCGGAAATTCCGCAGACGCCGTTCCGAATGTAAAACACGCTTTTTTTAGATCCGGTGGCTTCTGAAGACGTGAATAACTTTCCCAATACCGTACGTTCATTTTTTTATGAGATGAATAGCCAGCCCGCAAGAGAACGCTACCAATAATAAAAAAGAAGATTGCACGTAAGGATTGCATAAGCGATTTTTTTCAAAGAAATGTTTTGAGCAATAAATGTAATTCCACATTTTAATTCACCTATCCTGCACTATGCTGTGTTTTGCAAATAATGGTGCTCCAAATGATATATTTGCGGTATCAACTCATTAACACATTGCTTGTTCTATGGATTATTTTTTTAAGTTTATTGATATTGATATTTTATCGGTTACACCAAAATATTTGCAGATTGCTAATTCAATTATCAAGGCTGTCTCAACAGGAAAATTACAGGACAATGATATTCTGCCTTCTATAAATGAGTTTAGTAACGAGTTAGACGTATCAAGGGATACAGTTGAAAAAGGATATAAACATCTTAAAAAGATCGGCATATTAGCATCAGTGGCAGGCAAAGGCTTTTTTATTAAAAGCTCGGACTCGCTGCAGTTTTACAAGATCTTTTTATTATTCAATAAGCTCAGCACTCACAAAAAAATAATTTATGATTCGTTCGTAAGCACGCTTGGAAACGCCGCCACCATTGATTTTTATATTTATAATAATGATTTTAATTTATTCAAAGAGCTCATCAAAAAAAGTGTTGACGACTATACTCATTATGTGATCATTCCTCATCTCACGCAGGATGCGGAAACATTCGCAGATGTGCTGCACACGATACCGCCGGGCAAACTAATATTGATGGATAAAACGATTCATCCGATGGAAGGGCAATGTAGTACTGTGTTTGAGGATTTTCAACACGACATCTACAATGCCTTGAAAAGCGCATTGCAACAACTGGCAAAATACCAAACGATCAAAATAATATTTCCTTCTTATACTTATCATCCTAAAGAAATACTAGCTGGTTTTTATAATTTCTGCATTGAGCATGCCTTTGAACATGCGATCATTCATGATATCACGAAAGAATCGATAGAATCAGGAACGGTATATTTAAGCCTTATGGAAGACGATCTTGTTACTTTAATAGAAAAAATAATAGACTGCAAAATGGAAGTAGGAAAAGATGTTGGCGTTATTTCTTACAATGATACGCCGCTAAAAAAAATAATTCTGAACGGAATTACGACCGTTTCAACTGATTTTAAATTCATGGGAAAAACTGCAGCAGAGCTTATTTTAAATAAAGAGCAGGCAAACGTTGCCGTTCCATTTTACCTGACACTTAGAAATTCACTTTGATTTTTTTTGAAAAAATAAATTTTATTTTTCTACAAAATGGCTTGTCTGGTATAGAAATAAAAAATCGAATTTTCTACAAAATGGCTTACCACAACACTAAAAAATTCAACAATATATCAGTCCAAATAATAACTTAATAATAAAATAATTCAATTTCATCTTTTACAAATGGCTCATTTAAAATAGAAATTTCAAAAACGATTTTTCTATAAAATGACTTATCTCAACCATCCGGCAATTCAACAATGAAACAATTAACAATCCAACAATAATTCAATAATAAAATAATTCGATAATTAAATAATTTAATCAATCAACGCATTCCATATCATTTGACGAACATCGGTCGCCTGGATGGTTGTTGCAGAAGGAGCCGCGTCCGTAATGATTACCGGATGATATTCTGAAGGCGTATTTATTTTTCCATGTGAGCCTTTCAGCAAAGTGGCATCAAGTGGAATCACATCCATCACATATCGGAAACCTGCTTTTTTTCTGAGCAATTTATATCCCGCGCGAAGCTTTGAAGTCATGAACATTTCGATAGGATCGTAACCGGGTTTTTTATGTATATCCACCGCGCGCGCATAATCAGGAGCCACTGCATCATCGTTCCAAAAATAATATGTGAACCAGCTTTTATCATCTGCCATCAAAACAAAATCACCTGAACGTTCATGATCAATATGGTATTCTTTCTGCGCATCTTTATCAAGCACCAATTCTATCCCCGGTACATTTTCTAATAATTTTTTAACCTGATCAGTGACAGACTTATCATTGATATAAACATGAGCCACCTGGTGATCCGCTACAGCAAAGGCTTTTGAAGCGCCTGGATCAAGAAGTTCCAGTCCGCGCTCTTCCCGGATCCCCAACAATCCTTTTTCACGAAGCAAACGATTAATGTGAATCGGCTCACTTACCGGAGCAATGCCATATTCTGAAAGAATAATGATTCGCGCATTTTTATTTTCGAAATGATTGACCAATGTGGCCACTACCTGGTCTATTTCATTTAACTCTTTTGATATTTTCGAAAAATCGGGACCAAACTTTTGCAGACAATAATCAAGATGAGGCAAATAGATCAATGAAAGTGTCGGGTCATATTTATTGTCTGTAATTATGGATGCATCGGCGATCCATTTAGTCGATTTGATATTAGCACCCGGACCCCAAAACTGAAATAAGGGAAACTGGCCCAACTCGTGCTGCAACAAGTCCCGCAGATCCGCCGGATGCGAATAGCAATCGGGAAGTTTTCTGCCATCTGCAAGATAATTGGGGCGCGGCGTCACAGCGTAGTCTGCAGAAGAATACATGTTATACCACCAGAACATTTTCGCACAGGTGAAAGTGGGATCAATCTTTTTCGCAGCATCCCAAATTTTTTCGCCCTGAACCAGTTTGTTGGATTGTTTCCAGAATTTTATTTCGCAGTCTTCACGATCATACCAGCCATTACCAACGATACCATTCTCCGCAGGCCATTGTCCGGTGAGATAAGTTGACTGAACCGAAGTGGTTACTGCAGGTAGCATTGGCTCTATAGTTCGCAGATTTTTTTTCTGAATATAGCTCTTAAGAAAAGGCGTGTGTTCGCCGATTAAAGAAGAGGAAAGCCCCACAACATCAATCACAACTGTTTTATTCATGAGCATTAAAAATTTATATTGATCGATCTAAAATCTGTTGAACCCATTTGAGTTCGCGTGAAATGCTTTCACCAATCGGTAATTTCAATTCATCCGCAAGTACTTCCCAGGTGTAGGTTTCAACTTCAAGGTGTTTTGTAAAAGGATTTTTTTTCTGAATTGAAAGGACGTCAACAATCTCGTCGCGCGTAGAGTCGAGCAAACCAAATTTGTCGACAAAGAGAGGAACGTGAAAATGAGCACGCCATTCGCCGGCAATATTCTTTTCATCGTTGAGCGCTTCCGGCAGATCGGGATATCTTATTAAAGATCCATCGCTCTTTTTTGCCACTACCTGGTGCAGGTAAACGGGTTCGTTAAATTTGCCAAACGCTTTGGTTACATCCATTTTATTTTTTTCATCCATCTTAGCTTTTAAAGCCGCACTGATCTGAATCTTTCCAACTTGTATCTGTTGCGCATGAAGCTGATCAATCATCTGCTGGTGCGGTTCATAACCTATTGCAAAATGGCAAACATCATAGCACAAACGCAAATGTTGTTTGATTAATTTTTCTGCTTCTTCTGTTGAAACATTCCACTTTTCCATGATCAACGGAATGCCGGTTGGCAACAGATCATTGTTAAACCATTCAATAAATTCTACCCCGGTTTCCATTACGCCGTCGGGCTCCGGTTCCACATCGAGATGCAATATTATTCCGGTTGAATGATGCAACATGATCAAATGCTGTATCACCTGAATCATATTTTCAGTACCCATTTTTTTTGCGGAAGGGAAAGATTCTGCGGTGAACCAACGCCTATAGCTGATTGGATTTGTAGATACGCCCCCATCCATTCCCTGAGGCACCAAACAAGCCAAAATATCGAAAAGCCTGTTTGTGTACGCAACTCTTTCATCGGTGGTCCAGTCAGGAGAATGCACATGATCTTTCACTCTTGTTTTATGAAAATTTCCATAAGGGAAACCATTCATGGTAAAAACATAAGCGTCATTTTCTTTTAGCCAGCTTTTAAATTCCGCGAGGTTCTCCGCATTTACCAGGCTTACGCTTGCTTCATTCGATAGCCGCAATCCAATACCCATGGGAGCATTTGGAGATACCTGCTTTTTTATAAAAGGAAAATTAGTTTTTATCGCGTTAAAATGATCTTGCCAACTTTCGCCGGAATGAATGTTTGTACAATAAGTAAGATGTCCTGAGGCAGTATTCATAATTATTTTCAAAACCTATTTTAAAGAAGAATATAGCTGATTTTTAAAGAGCATTGGCAGTTCAAAAAGAAACTCAATTCAATCTAAAAGTTTATTGATGCACCTGTTTAGCAGTGGCCGCCAAATGCAAGCCCGCTTCTTTGATCAACTTAAAATCTAATTCATGTACCTCTTCTCCCTGGCCGATATCATTAAGCAGCATCACGGTAAGCCATCCGCCAAGATGCTCGCGAAATTCCTGCAGGCCCGCAATGATCGGTGAGTTTTCCGTCTCCGGCTGAAGCAAAGGATGTGTAATCTCAAAGCCCAGCCTCATCAACAATTGAATAATACGATCTGATTTTTCCCGGGTCAACCTTCCTGCAAGGGAAGAATAAACCACATCCAACGCAATTCCCATGGCAACTGCTTCGCCGTGTAAAACTTCGAAGCTGGTCAACTGCTCTAATTTATGAGCGCTCCAATGTCCAAAATCCAACGGCCTTGAAGATCCTTTTTCAAACGGATCACCGGAAGCTATGTGTTCCAAATGTAATTCTGCGCAGCGATAAATTAATTCATTCATCGTGTCAATGCTGCGGGCCACAAGAGCATCTGCATTTTCTTCAATCCAATAAAAAAATTCTTCATCTCTTATCAGCGCAACTTTTATGGCTTCGGAAATGCCTGAACGCCAATTCCGGTCATCCAGCGTTTGCAGAAACAAATCGTCATTAAAGACCGCAACCGGTGGCATAAACGTTCCTAAAAAATTTTTCTTCCCGTCATAGTTCACGCCATTTTTAACGCCGATACCGGAATCATTTTGCGACAGAACGGTTGTGGGTATGCGAATATGCCTTATGCCACGGTGAGCAACAGCAGCCGCGTATCCTGCGAGATCCAGGATAGATCCGCCCCCGATGGCCGCAAGATAAGAATGCCTGTCGATTCCTTGTTCATTCACGGCGTCAATAATCCGGTCAAATTGCGCAGGATCATTTTTTGCAGATTCACCACCAGGAATGATCAACATTTCCGGCAGAAGCTTTACGGAATCAAACGCACTAAAATAAGCTTTGATCTGATCAGCCAATTGAGGATGGGCTCGTAAGACGCCACTATCAATAATAAACATTATTTTCTGTGCGGCTCCCTGAGTCTTGTGTTTCTTCAAAAAATCATCGAGCGTCGTATTTGAAGAATCGAAAATAGCTGAAGTAAAATAGGTTGTATAATCAAATCTTACACTAAAAGATTGTTCTATATTATTCATAAGAAAGTAACCGGAATTTTAAATTTATTTTTATCATGGATGTCTTCTACCTGTTTACGTGACTGCGAATTTCTTAGCCAGCCACATTGATAGCGGAAGCAAAAGTACAATCACCAGGGCAAGATACAGCATTCCAAAAACAGCAGCCCAGGACGCGTTCAGGAGAATAATAGCGATCACACCGGATTTCACTGATTTTCTGATATTTCCCGCAACAGGATTTTTAATCGCTTTTAACAAAGGTGTAAAAATCATCCAGGCAAATGCTATGATAAACGGAAGACTAATCAGGAATTGATGGCGGTCAAATGAAAAATAAAAGAAACATCCGATTACCGCGAGATAAAGAAACATAGCACCTGATAATACATCTTTTCTTCCGCCATGCACTTCTCCCCTGCTGATCATCGTAATGGCAGCAATATAAATAATTGGGATAAATGCGAGAAACCACCATTCAGAAATCGCAGCATTTACAATACTGATTCCGAGCAACAAATTCAAGCCACGGCATAATCCCATATTCAACGGCCCCACAACAGGATGGTGCTTGCTAAATTTATTATAAACCAAAGCGGCAACTGAAATAGCGATTGCAAAAATTCCTGAAAGAACTGAAATCAAAAAGGCGGCAATGATTCCTATCAATAATAATAAAGTACCAAAAGTGGCTGCTTCACCAAAACTAATTGTTCCGCGCGGAATGGGCCGCTCCGGCCTTTCAATTTTATCAAGTTGATAATCGAACACATCATTGAAAACAACGCCGCCGCCGTACAATGCCGCAGTGGATATGCAAATAAGAATTATGGGAAGACAGGCTTCGTCGAAAACGATACCGGTGAAAAAACCTGAAATTGCAACGCCGGCGAGGACATCCGCAACAGAGGTAACAACATTCGCCGGCCGCATTAATTGTAAAAATCCTGTGGTCTTGTTCAATTCAACAGACTTTAATTTATGATGATCGAAGATTTATCACGCACCGGTTGTTGTCCGCCCCGAAGGATTGTATTTCCTTCAAATTTTTCTGAGAGATCGACCTGCTTTGGCGTCGTGAAATCCGCGACATTTATTTGGCCGCTTTTTCCGAAAGCTGTTATAGCATTTTCATAAGTTACCATTTCAATATCTTTTGTGGCGATGCCATGTCGTTTCATAAGCGCGGCAGTTTTTGGCACCGCGAGTGGATCACTGATACCCCAGTCGGCGGCAGAATTGATCATGATGCGCTCTACTCCATATTGCTTCACCACTTCTACCATACGCTCATTGCCCATTTTGGTAAATGGATAAATAGTAAACGCGCACCAGAAGCCACGATCCAACACTTCCTTTACCGTCTCTTCGTTGTTGTGGTCCACAATAACCATTGAAGGATCCAACCCATGTTCCAGTGCGATGTCCATGCTGCGCTGCGTGCCCTTTTTTTTATCGCGATGTGGTGTATGAATTTGAACGGGCAAGCCTGCTTCCTTTGCGAGCTCAAGTTGCAAACGATAATATTTTTCTTCCGCCTTAGTCTGATCATCGAAGCCGATTTCACCAATGCCAACTACGCCTTCTTTGAAAATAAACATGGGCAACATTGCCATTACTTCTTCGGCTAATTTTTCATTGTTGGCTTCGCGTGAATTGAGACCAATGGTGCAATAATGCTGAATGCCAAACTGAGAAGATCTGAATTTTTCCCAGCCAACCAGGCTGCTATAATAATCCCTAAAGCTGGAAATGCCTGTGCGCGGTTGTCCGAGCCAAAAAGCAGGCTCAATAATGGCAACAATTCCTGCGGCTGCCATTGCCTGGTAATCATCAGTGGTGCGGGAAACCATGTGAATATGTGGATCGAAAAAACGCATTCCCTCAATTTCACTCAGATCCAAAGGCAGAGAATCATTGTTCTCTGACCGGATGTCTTTATCATGGCTGCAACTCATATTTTTAGGTTTAATTTTTTATTCATGAAAGCGCTGAAAGCCTGTTCCAGTCCAGTTGATTATTTTCAATTTCACGTTCCAGTTCGGGATATTGATGCAACAACTTTTTTGCGGGTTCATAGCTGCTATTGAAGCAGGCAAGCGCCCCTGCTTTTTGATTAATGCTATCCTCATCGCTCATTAATTTTTCTATCATAGAAAAGTTAGAGGCGTCAATAAATTTCGCAATTAATCGCCAAAGTTGTGGATTGGCTGTGCGATGCGCAGCCCATCTTTCGTCAATGTAGTCAACAATAATTTTCGCGAGATTTTTATTCGATCTTTCATCCAATCCGGTTATGAGCCGGACATCCTTATCGCCAAAAAAAGCTTTCATTATTAATTGATTCCAGGCGGACTCATCAAGATACTTTGCCGGGTACGGATTATGGTACATAACCGCTTCCTGCACAACGCCAATGTTGTTGCGAACTCCTTCTGAACAACGAAAAATCCATTCTTCAGGATAAGCAAAAAATGGCAGCGCAGAATATAAAGCGGCGAGTTCATTCATCTCGCCAAAGCCAAAAAGATCATTTATCTTATTTATGTATCGATCGCGATCGGATACATCAATCTGCATCAATAGCCATACCCTGCCAAGCCGATCAACGGACCATCCGCGAATGCTAAATCCCGGAAGTAATTCTTCCACTTTAATCACTTCAGGCAAGGAAGAATCGAGTTCCTTTTTTCCTGTTTTACGCGGTATTGAAGCAAAGGCCATATTAAATTTCAGATCACCGGAACCAGTGCTGTGGCTCTTTAACCAAAGAAAAACTTCTTTATCTAATTGCTTTTCCAGGATAGAAGTGAAGAGCTCCTTAAAAACTCTGATCAATTGTTCATCCATTTCCTTCATCACTGCTGACTTTTATTTTAAGGATACAAAATAATTGATTGCAAGAGCGCCACTAATGATCAACAGACCAAAAAACTCTCTTGCCTGTTCGATGTAAGGTTTGGTTGCCTGCATGCTTTCGACAAGGCTCGGGCTCTTATATTTCAAGATCCAATCCTTGACTCCATCCTTTGCAAAAAATAATATGATCGCATAAATAAGATAAAAGCTGATGGCAATAAGATAGACGACGGGATAATATTTTCCAAAGGCAGCGAGACCACACGAAACCGAGGCAACCATATAAATGGTGACCCAAAGCCAGGCATCTTTATCGTTCAGATTTACATAAGCAAAGGCCGCAAAAGCAAGGCAAAAAAATATATTTAAAATCATTAAAAGCATAGGACAGTTTGATTGTCAAAGATATAAAACTTATGGCTGGAGAACACTGTCATTTTAAAATTGAACAGCACACAATATCATTCTTTTTAGTAAAAAAATCCGCGAAGGTATTTTTTAAAATATGTTATAAACGATTTGTTTAATGACAAAAAATCATTTTTTTATTTCTACATGAACGCTCTTAAACAATCCGGATAAAAACGGCTCGTATGCAGACTAACAATATTTTAAAAAACACTTCCGCGGTAACGGTTTAATAATTTACACCGAAATCTAGGCCCATTCCACATCTGTTGTTTTCCAGCTTCCTGAAGCCGCCGATTCTAAGATCGATTCACACACTCTTTGTGTCTGAAGCGCATCTTTGAAAGTGGGCGCACACGGCTCTCCGGTTTCAAGGCTTTTTAGAAAGTCTGCAACCTGGTGCACGAAACTATGTTCATAGCCGATAGACAATCCTGGTACCCACCATTTATCCATATAAGGTTGATCACCATCGGTGACATGGATGGAGCGCCAACCGCGCACTTTCGATTCGTCGGCATGATCAAAATAATCAAGGCGGTTGAGGTCATGAAGATCCCATGCAATAGAAGCATTTTCTCCATTGATTTCAAATGTGTACAAAGCTTTATGTCCGCGTGCATATCGCGTCGATTCGAAATTTCCCAAAGACCCATTTTCAAAATGACAAAGGAAAGCACACGCATCATCAATAGTTACTTTCTGCATTTTTCCAGTTAACTGGTGAAGACGTTCTTTGACAAAAGTTTCTGTAACAGCCGTAACATCCTTAATGCCGCCATTAAGCCACATTGCCGTATCAATGCAATGAGCCAGCAAATCTCCTGTAACGCCTGATCCTGCAACTTCCGCGTCCATCCGCCATAAGCCTTCGCCACCCTGCGGCAGATCCGCATTGATTGTCCAGTCCTGCAGGAAGTTTGCGCGATAATGAAATATTTTTCCCAATTTACCGGAATCTATTATTTGCTTAGCCAGCGACACCGCCGGAACCCGGCGATAATTATACCACACAGAATTTTTCACTCCTGCCTTTTCAACGGCTTCAACCATTCGAATTCCTTCGGCGAGCGTGCGCGAAAGCGGTTTTTCTGTTAGCACCATTTTGCCGGCTTCCGCCGCAGCTATGGCGATCTCTGCGTGCATATCGTTTGGAGCACAAATATCAACTGCATCGATATCATCACGGGCGATTAGTTTTTTCCAATCTGTTTCGAAAGATTCATAACCCCATTGCTCCGCGAAAGCGCTTACTTTATCTTTACTGCGGGAACAAACGGCTTTCAACACGGGCCTGTATTCGAGTTCAGGAAAAAAGTTGGGAACGCGGTTATAACCGTTTGAATGCGTTCTTCCCATAAAACCGCATCCTATTAATCCAATTCTTATTTCTTTTTTTTGTCCCATTTCAATATTATTAAGATTTACAATTTTGTTTTTTTCAATCTGAAATTCCGGTACTCCACTTTCATTGGCGGACCAACGTGAACCTGCACGCCGAGTAATCCACTGAACTTCCTGTTATCAGTATCGCTGTCCGTTACGTCACTCATGAGAACATCGTTAATATAATGTTTCATTTGATTGCCGCTGACAATTAAATGATATTCATTCCAGCCTTCATGTATGTATGACTTCAATGCATTCGCAGTACCCAAAGCACCTGTAACAATTGAAGGAGTCCAAACATTATTCTTTACAAAAGACTGGAACGAACCTTGCACAATTGGCAACATTACCTGTTGGCCTCTAAATGCCAAAATACAGCGGCCACGTTCTTCATAGTTCTGGCCGGTATATTGATTAGCACCATCAATATCGGCCTGGTAGCCCTTTAAAGTATGAGGAATATCTTTCAATTCTTCACTACGGTAGTTAATTCCACTATTACCATCTTTAGAAATTCTGTATTCAACTTTTAATTCAAAATTTGATGTAATGCCGCCACGCCATATGAGAAAAGTATTGCGTTGTAATAAGGTCTCCGGTGTCACTTTGCCGACGATGCAACCATCCTCCACACTCCAGTAAGTTGAATCTCCTTCCCAGCCTTCCAATGATTTGCCGTCGAATATTTGTTTGTAACCACTGCTCTCATCCGGGCCGTTTTTTAGCAAAATAAAGCTGCTTAGAATCAACGACAGCGCCAGTCCGCACAAAGACAACGAACGTATTATGTAGCGTGAACGGTTATACATATCGAAGACATTTGATTGATGAGTTCAATTCCAATTCGCTTAGGATTAGTATTGCCTGAAATTATTCCGCTTCATACCAGCCATGTGCTTTGCGGACTTTAATCATAGTGGCAAGAATGTCATTCCACGTTTGCTGGCGCGTCATCACTTCATTGGGGAACATACAACCGTCCCAACATATATGCCTAAACGCTTTTGTTAATTCACCTTTATCATCGCGCAACCAATAGCCGGCATCATGAACAATGTCCAGCTTTCCATTAGGATCCAACGCGAGGCAATGACGACCCGTTTTATCATGAGCCCCCGATCCAAAAACAGTTCCGTCATTTTGTGCCACATGAAAATCAATGGTCCATGGGCGTAACGCATCGGTTAATGTCTTAAGTCCTTCATTGAGTGTTTGGCGGTCGTTCCAATCAAAGTCTTGTGGCAATATACGGTCTTCGGGACTGTTATATCCCAAAAGATATAATAAGGTGTGCGCCATATCTGCCTGGAATCCAATGTTTGGACGGTCAACCGCTTCAAGTGTGTCAATCATTGCTTTCCAGCTATGCATACCGCCCCAGCAGATCTCGCCTTCGGCTGCGAGCTTCTCGCCAAATTCAGCCGCAGCATCGCACGCATCCCGAAAAGTTTGGGCTATCAATTTTGTATTATTCACCGGGTCAAGCAGCCAATCATCAGGCTTGCTCGCTGAATCTATGCGAATGACTCCATTAGGGCGCACGCCCAGCTCACGCAGCTTTTGACCAAAGCGCGCCGATTTGCGAACGGTATCAACAAATAAGGCTCGCTCGTCTTTGCTTCCCATAGCAGGGCCACCCCAAATGGGCGCCACTAATGATCCGATATCAAGATTTAATGCACCTACTCTGTCCGCAAGTTTTTTAATGCCATCGTCACTCATATCAAGGTCGATATGAGGATCAAAAATGCCAATGTCGATACCATCGAATTTAATTCCATCCACTTCAGCGGCTGCGGTTTTTTCCAGCATCGTATCAAAAGAAATTACCGGTTCTGAATCCGGCCCTTTTCCCACAATGCCCGGCCATGTTGCGTTATGAAGCTTTGGATAATTATTTTCACTCATGATAAAAGAAATTTTCTTTATTTAAAAATATGGTTCTTTAATGTTGACGATCTAAGCCGTTTCTTAAAAATTTCAGGAGGTATATTTTTCGGATTGTATCCCTGGTATAAATTTTATTTTTTAACGAGCCCCACGTTTCTGTTTAAAATACTGAATTTTAGAAATCGGAATTTCTACTTTTTGACTTATCACGTTGAAAAAACGTCAGGAGAAATTTGATATCCGGAATTGACGTTTCCATCAAATTCTCAAATTAAAGATTTCTACATTTTGGCTTATATAGTAATCAAAATGCTGACTTTGTGAATCGTTTTTTACACTCAAAAACACTGTGTCTATTTTATTAATTTTTTATACCAAATCAGGATTTTTAGGACCAAAATGTTTCAGCATCACAATCGGATCAGTTGAAGAATAGTTTACAATGGTCACACCTTCCATGGCCGCTTTTTCACTCACAAAAAATTCATCATTGGTTAATTGACCGTAACGGATCAAAGCCGGAGTTTCCACTTCCCACACACCCATTTTTCCATGGCCCTGCATCATGATCATTCCGTACGCACCACTGTCTTTTATCGTAACCGTTGCTCCCGGCAATACGGTTAATTCTTTAGCGCTGAAGGCATCGGATTTATAGCAAATCCAATTCTCAACATATCCGGCTGCTTTCATTTCATCCAAAGCCCTGACAGGTTTTGGCGCCATAAAACGATTTTTCATCATGTCGGGATCTACATTTAAATCCCAGTCAATCACATCAAGCAATGCATCAAAATCTCCTTTGCTTTCTTCCGGAGTTCCATTCCATAACAGTTCTTCAGGAATGATCGCTTCATTCACCAAAGATTGGTACATCGCAAAAACATCGGATGCTTTTTGAGGCTCATAAGTACACATGCTTCCGGGGGCATGCAGTAATCCCGGCGGCACATCCCAACCCGTGCCCGGATCAAGTTGATAGGCCTGCGAGAAGCTTGTTATTTTATTATCTCCTTTTGTAAAATTCACGAGGCATTCGCGTATCTGTTCTTTTGTAGTGCCAGGAGAAATTCCCATAAAAGTGTAGGGAAAATCGCCACCATGATTATTGAGTTGGGGTGGGAAATAATACGCTTCCGGCTTGCCCATCTGCCCGATCAATGCAGCCTTTTCATCATTGTGATGAATATGATGTGGAAGCGGTCCCATGTTGTCAAAAAATTTGGAATACAATGGCCAGCTTTTGTGTTCGTCCCAAAGGCGACTACCAATCAATTCACCCTTAAGTTCGTCAACGGCATCTTTTAGCAGAATTTGTTTTGTAGAATTCCCATCCTCAAATACTACAGCGCTCAGGCCTTCATTTTCGCCTGTCAATGGCCCGTTTTTAGCAGGTGTAGTTGACGAAAGCCAGCGCTCATCAATGCCTCCACGTGCTCCGCCAAGAACATAATAATCGTCAGGATGCAATTTGATCCTTCGTCCCGGCACACAAAATGAGCGCGGCACCCACGTTGGCGCAAGCCTTAGTATTCCCTTGCCTTGTTCGAGTGCTTTTTCTGCTAAACTTGTTTGTTCCATAATATATTAAGTTTTTAAAAAATGATCAATCTTTTCAGGTTCATGAAGTATTTCAAACTCCAGGTCATAATGTTTGCATTCACCCGGCGCCAAAAACAATAAGCGTATTATTTCCCCTGGCTTTTGACTGCCCGATGGGCGGATTGGTTCCCGGCTCAAGGCCTGTAACATATTCTCCTTCGCCCCAATGCTGCCAATTGGTTAACCAGGGTAATTGCTTCTTTTGAAACCGTAATGCAAGGGCGATTCCAATCTGCGGATTATACAGGCCGCAGGTAGATATTCCCGACTCATCTGCAGCCGCGTTAATGAAAGCCGCCGCTTCACCTGCACCCGAATGGCTTTGCAATGGAGCAGAACATTTGCGGAACTTATGATTGTTGTTAAAAATCTCTTTACTGGCCTCGTCACGTGGTTCCCAATCCCCTTTCCAAATGATATCAGCGCCCTCATCCACCAAGGGCCACCCAAAATTACAGTGATACAATATCATGTGAGACGCAGGCGTATTGCCCCGATTTAATATTTCATCATGAATCCTGATCACCGGCTGGCCGAGAATGCCCGAAATGGTTCGCGTTAATTCCAGTTGCGTTCCTAAAGGCTGACTTTGCTTTATTTTCCCGGTGATGCTCATTTCCATTTTACCCATAAGAGGATCCGGTTGTATGATGGAAACTATTTCTGCGGGCAAATTACTGATCTCATCATGAAGTCCTCTTTCTCCGTGTTCATCAGACTCCGGACCACCTACATGAGTAAGGCCACAAGTGGTAACCAATCCGCCGCCAAAAGTTTTTAACCAGTTGACTCCCCTATCGGAGAAAGGTTGCGGATTGGTTACGCCCAAATTACTAAGCCATACCAAATTATATTGATTATAGAAAGCATCGCCAATATCCATAGCGCGATCAATCACCACTTTATAACGAAGCCCGGTACCGGTATTCACCCACGCGATACGTGTACCTCTTGATGCTCCGTTATCTATTACAGAAGTTTCTATTCCACCTAACTGAGCGGAGTTTGAAATTTTGCCTTTCCAGTTTTGATTCACCATGAATGATTCGCTTTATAATTCATTCTAACTGACGCAATATTTATTTCGTCGATCTAATTAAAAATGATTTAAAAATGGGCAATCCGGCGAACCTGGTATTTGCGCTTATCTATTGCAAGGCTACATTTGTCTGTGCCGGAGCAGCTGCATAACTTTTAGACCGTTTTTGCCAAATGAAAAATATTGTAAACAGAACGATCAGTATCGCCGGGAAGGTCATCATATTCTGTAATGCATGTTGGCCGGTGGCAAGTTCAAGTGCGCTTCCTGTAAGCCCTTTTGCCGCGTTTTCTGTTCTGGCACTATCGATCCAGCCACCAATGAAAGGTTGGAATATTGCGGTAGAAAACATACCTACACCACCGACAATAGACATCCCCAGGGCACTGCTCTTAGGTACTCTTTGTGCAACTGAACCGATCATTACAGGCCAAAAATAACATACTCCCATTGCAAAGACGACGGCCGCCACGTAAGCCATTGGCCCCGTTACTGTGCTGAACATATAAATGCCTATGGTCGCTAATATAGCGCCGGCGAGCAATACACCCGTCTGACCCAAAAAATGAACAACAGGGCCTGCGAAAAACCTACCAAAAGCCATGAGGCCGGACGTCAGTGCTAAAATAATCATTGGCTCTGCTCCACTGCTGCTTAAAACAACACTCACCCATTGACCGGGCCCAAACTCTGAAATAGCCGTAAGTGCCATGCAAAAGAACAGGAAGGCGTAAACCGGGCTTATCATCGACTTGAAGTTGGCGGCAAGAGAGTTTGCCTCCGCCAATTGCGGTTTTGGGAAGGTTTTTCCGAAAAATAATATAGCATAAACGACTGTAGGAATCATTGTGATCCACATTTGGGCTTCCCAGCCAAAACCCATGTGGGTCATAAAATAGGATATGAGCGAGCCAACAAGTATGCCACCGGGAAACCACATATGAAACCGGCCAAGCATTTTATTCATTTTATTTCCTGAATACATGTCGGCAATCATAGGATTACAGGCGGCCTCTGTACATCCGTTACCAATACCAATAAAAAGGGTTGAGATGAGCAAGGTAGTATAGCCACCTGCATAAATGGTCATCAAAATTCCAACGGTGTGGCAAACAAAAGCCACCATCATAATATTTTTTGGGCCAAACGTGTGATAAACTAACCCGCCTACAATCATGGCAATTGGAAATCCTAAGAACCACATCGAATTAATAAACCCGAGTTGCTCGGCGGAGAGACCGAAACTTTCTCCTAACTGGGGGAGAATTCCTGCACGGATAGAAAAAGTAAAGGCTGTAGTGATGAGTGCAAAGCAGCTGCCGTTAAACAAGGCACTTTTGTTGACATTCTCGTTCATTGATAATTTAGTTTTAGTTTTTATGAAATGGTTATTGATGCATTTACCAAAACGTTCTGATAAAAACGGCCACTACAGATTCTTTAACCTGATATTCCTGTACTCCACCTTCATCACCATCCCCGCATGTAGCTGTAAACCTAACAAGCCAGATGATTTACGGTTAACCGTGTCATCATCTGTTACGTCGCTCATTAATACACCGTTAATATAATGTTGCAAATGATTTCCTTTTGCAATTATATGCAATTCATTCCAGTCCTCTTTGATTTTTGATTTTAAAGAATCTGAATTTCCAAGTGACCCTGTAATTTCTGCACTTTTCCAGGCATTATTTGCCATATGCGATTCCATCGTTCCGGTGAATTCGGGTATGGTCACGATTTGACCACGATAGGCCAGCGTCGTACGTTTGCGCTCTTCATAATTCTGACCGGTGTAATTATTTTGTCCGTCAATATCGATCTGGTAACCTTTCAATGCGAAGGGAACATCTTTTACTTCATCACTCCGATAATTTACACCTGAGTTGCCATTTTTTGAAATACGGTATTCTGCTTTTAATTCAAAGTCGCCTGGTTGTCCACCTTTCCAGATCATGAAGGTGTTCGCTTTGAGAAGCGGGCTGGTAACAGCGGTTTCCTCACCTACTAAATTACCATTCTCTACCCGCCAATAATCGGGCTTACCATCCCAATTATTGAGTGTTTTGCCATCGAAGATCCGGACAAATCCGTCTTCATTTTGCTCCTTTGGATTTTCTTTTTCGGCCTGCCCGTTTGAGCTCTGACATCCGCCGGCCATGATCAGCATAGCGAATGCGATAAGCCAATGCATATATCTTTTATGAGCGGATCTTTTCAAAATTTTCATATCATTTTTATTTGAGTGAAAGGATATTTGCTGTGTCATTATTTATTAAGGTTATTTAGATGCTCCTTTATAAACCTTATTGTTTTTATCACCACCTGATTTCAGATAAGACATTAAATCTTTAAGCTCATCAGGATTTAAACTATTAATCAAACCGGGCAACATGATGGAAACATCCGAAACCTTTGTGGA
Organism: uncultured Chitinophagaceae bacterium; assembly: GCA_963706775.1. GTDB lineage: Bacteria > Bacteroidota > Bacteroidia > Chitinophagales > Chitinophagaceae > Ginsengibacter. The sequence goes on along the minus strand of CAVPNF010000006.1, from coordinate 48,520 downwards.
TGCTACATCTTTCTTCAATACTTCCCGCAGTTGCGACGGCGCAAATGGATTTTGAGAAACATAATATTTATCATTATCCTGCCTTACAAGCCGGCCCAACACGGTGCTTCCGTCTTTCAAAATAAAATTAGTTGCTGCATATTGATCCGATATTTCTTTGCTTGGATTAATAATCGCATCCAGGATATCTTTATCAGAAAAGCGGGTTCCTAACTGCGTAAGATCCGGACCTATGGATCCGCCTTCGCCACCCAGACTGTGACAAGATTTACAATAAGTCATCGCAAACAATTGCTTACCATGATTGAAATCCCTTGCACCGGCAGAATCACTTTGAACCACTGCCAACGCTGAGTCAAGTTTCCAGTCTCTTCCGGGACCTTTAGGTCTTTCGAGTGAAGCAAGCAAACGCCCGTTGTCGCCGATCAAGGAATCACCTGAGATCGTATTATAATGCGCGAATTCACTTTTTGAAACATTCTTTAAAGCATTTTTACGGGCTTCATCAATATAACCGATATAGCTGTTGCCACCTTTGCGTCCGAGGAAATCAGCAAACAATTTGAAGTAAGTTTCTCTCAGTGCAGGTGTCCAGCCGTTTTTAGCATTGCTTAACACAGTTGCAAGATATATCTGTTGCGCAGGAGGCTGATGCGCTAACATATTGGCCACATCCAAACCATATTGTTGGTTTCTAAGAATAAGATCAGAAGATTGAGTCGCTGTTTTTTGATCCGGATCATCATCTTTGGCATTACCGATCAGGGTCATAGTTTTTTCAACAGCCTGTGGATCTCCAATGAAAATAAGAATCTTACTCATCATCCTGTTAAGCTCATTATTTGCTGCAGGATATTTGGGTTCGAGATAGGAAATTATTTGTGCTTTTTGTGCTGCATCAGGCTGTCCCATCCTGGCAAGCGTAAGCTCAAAAACTCTTAAAAAATCGTTTTGTTGCGGTGCTGTCAGCGCTTCATACTTTACCGTCATCAATGCAGAGAAAATAGAATTTTTTACATCCTTATTGCCATTCCTCGCAAGAGCAATCAGTGCCTGGGTAAGCGTAACCGGATCTTTTTCCGCCAGGGCTCTTTGCTGCCATTGTGCTACCGGCTGATGCTCTACGGCAATTCGCGCTGCATAACGGATAAAACGATCATTATTGTTTAGGAAAGGCCATGCGATGTCTAACGCCCCAGGATCAGGCTTTTGCTGAAACGCCTCAAGTTTTTTTCTTGTTTCGCGTGCCTGCACTACGTCAGCAGATTCATTTGATTTCAACGGCTCTGTTTTCATTTTATTATCTCCATAATAAATCCTGTATAAATCCGATTCGATTTTGCGGCCGCCAGTCAGGAAATACATGGCACCATCAGGACCTATAGCACCATCTGTTAACGGAAGTGGTGAACCTGAGATAAACTCTTCCACTTTTGCACTATAAGAAGATCCTTGCGCCTCAAGGCCAATATGGTAAATAATGCCATAGCTCCAGTCAAATGCAAATAAGCCTCTCCGGTATTTTTCCGGGAAGCGTGCATCCATACCGCTCATAACATTGGTAGGAGAACCCTGTCCAACATTGACAACGGGGGGTAAATTATCAGGATAAGATGGCGACCATTTTTGATTGTTTTCACGATAGCCATATTCGCTGCCGCTGGTTACATTACAAATTCTGATCGGCCTGTACCATGGCAAACCGAAATCCCATTCCATGTCAGAGTCGAAAGTAAATAATTCACCATCTTCATTAAACGCCATGTCGAATGGGTTACGAAATCCGGCACTGATCAGATCCCAATGAGAGCCTACAGAATCTGTCTTTGCAATCCATCCGCCGGGAAGCGGCGTATAATTACCAAAGCCATTAGGATCTAATAATAAAGGCAACAGATTATCATATTGCCAGGTAGCCGGCAAGCGATAATTATCCATTTGCGGAAGTTTTGTAAAATTTCCCGCAATCAGGTATAACGATTTTTTATCAGGACTTAACACAGGGCTGTGAGGCCCGTGTTCTCCCTCTCCTTCCAGCGTTTTTAATAAAGTAAGTTTATCGTACACGTCGTCGTTATTAGTGTCCTGCAGCCTGTACAATCCGCTGCGCCTGGTGACACTGTCATTCTCACCTTCATCATTAACAGTGATGTAGAGACTATTAAACGCGTATAATAATCCATGAGCAAAACCAATTTCTATTTTTGCTAAAGAGGTATCGTCAGCAAGTTTGATGGGAAGCTTTTCAACTTTTACTTTTTCGGAAGCGGTATCGAACCCGACAGCCGGCACAGTTACTCTGTATAAATTTCCATATTGATCAGAAGCAATGATCCTGCCTTTGTTATCAAAAGTCATGGCTACCCATGAGCCCTGTCCCTCTTCTTTGGGACTATACAAATGTTCTGCATGGAAGCCATCGGGCAATTTCAGTTTAGCGATTTTTGGGTCGTCGCTCTTTTTCGTTGAATCGGCCTGTTTACAAGAAATTGCAAAAAGGCTGAAACAAAAAACGACCGCTGATAATTTAAAGGCTGAAGTTAGATTCATAGTCAATTTGATTTTATTTTAAATTCTGTTCTTAAAAAACGATCTGATAAATTTAGAAATAATTCCTGCTCTTTTTAGAAAGCGATAATTAATATTTCTATTCTATTCAAAATTTTGCAAGTTTGCTATGTTCACAAATGCTTATCTGTAAAAAATTAAAAAAACTACATTTTCACTTATGAGGCAATCTACAAACAAATATTATCGATAAGATGATAACAATGAAGTACAAACGCAGAGGGTCTCATAACAAACAATAAAAGAATTCTAATCAACAAACAACAACAACAACTATATTATAGATTCTTATTTTAAATTCCAGCCACCACCGGGCCATGAAATTCAACAAAAAAAATCAAAAAACTACTTTTTGACTTATTTAATTAATAAATAAATTTTCTATTTAATACATGATAACGGTAATCAACAAACGAATTACAGACCTTCATTAAAAAAAACAAACAAGCCGTCCTTACCTGCGACGATAATATCTTTCCTTCCGGATTTGCGCAGATCCGCTACAGAGAAAAACAGGCCGGCGCCCTTACCTGTACCTAATGGGCCGTAGCTGATCACATTTTTCGTAAAAGATTCACCATTCCATTTAAAATAATAAAGGCCTATTAGATCGTTGCTGCCCGGATCGCCACCATTATGTGCGCGATAGCGCTTTCCGGCTATTAATTCCATCTTGCCATCGCCATCAATATCTGCCCACTCCATGGTATGGTATTGCGAATGGAAAGGATCAATAGGATGTTTGATCCAGGATCTTTTTCCCTGCGCGTCTACTTTTTGCTCATACCAGTCAAGGCCATAATCGTGCGCCTGGCCAACGATGAGGTCTTTCTTTCCATCTCCATTCACATCTTCCACTAAAATGGGAACACTTGCAGTTCCGAGCTTAAACTCTTTGTGCAGGATCCATTTCCCTTTAGCAAGATCGGCAGGGGCCTCAAGCCAACCATCACTTACGACGAAGTCGCCCCGCCCATCATTGTTTATGTCTCCAAATCCTAATCCATGATCTTGTGTTTGTGCTACTGAAAATTTCACAAATTTTCCTGTTCCTTTTCCCTTTGCATCTTTTTGCAGCTTAAAATATTTTAAGGGCTGCTCCGGGTTATTGGGAACAATTTCGATTTCACCATCGCCATCAACATCCCATGCACGAATGCATTCCACATTGCCTGTGGTGTCAATGATGTGCAATTTCCATTCCTTATCATCACCCGGATTCTCGCGCCACCAGATGCTTTTGCTAAACCAGTCGCCGCTAATGAAATCCATTAAGCCATCTCCATTCACATCCATTGGAATCGTGGCGAAATCATTCCAATATCCTCCATTTCCTGTTCGCTGCGACTGGCCGATAAAATGTCTTTTAATAAAGCCAGGACCTTCATACCAAAAATCTCCGGAAATAATATCGGGGTTGCCATCGTTATTCACATCGAATACGCCCACTGATTCAAAACTTTCCGCAGCGATCATTTGCTTTTGAAACCTGACCTGCGAAGCCACATTAAGAAAGGCAAAAAGACTGAAACAAATTATTCCCAAAAAGATCTTTAGATATTTATTCATGCATAGTTGTTATTTAAAAAATAAGGCAAGTTTTTCCGCTACAAAGCACGGCCTTTTATATTTCATTCAAAATCATTTTAGTAACCCGGAAGCTCTATCAATTTATCATTCTTGTTTAATTCATTCCTTGTTATTGGGAAAAAGTAAGCTTTTTTATCCCACTTTCCAGGACGAATCACCACGGGTGTAACAGTTGGAATAGTTGCTGTTGTATGATCCGGATTTAATTTATAAACGATTTGAACACCATGTACATCGTGATAAGCTTCGGATCCGATCATCCACCTGCGCACATCAAAAAAGCGGTGTCCTTCATATACCAGCTCAATACGCCTTTCATTTCTGTAATCATCACGAAGAGCCGTACCAGTGGACATAACATTTGGCATGTAAGCACGTTGCCTGATCATATTGATATAAGTCTGGGCTTCCGCATCCTGGCCTAGTTCGATGCAAGCTTCAGCATAATTTAAAAGCACTTCTCCATACCTGATCCAACGAAGCGTTAGATCCTGGTGAGATTTTTGAATGTCAACATTTTTGTTCAAAAACTTAAGCATTGTCGCTCCGCACTCATTACCATTCCAGGAATTAGCGATGCTATTTCTTGTATCCAGACCGTAAATCGGAACCATCTGATTGGCGGTGTTATCCCATTTTTGCCAGGTACCAAATTGGCCTACCCCAACAGGATCATAGATCGTTAAATCGGATGGACGCGCGCGATATTTATTTCCTTCAAAAAGTACAGTAGCATACAAACGAGGGTCACGGTCTTTATAAGGCTGAGCCGCCTCCGCAGGATTGCTTCTGTCAAATTTGCTACCATCGGCCATGTTATAATCATCTACCAAATCGTTGAGTGCACCAACACCTCCATTTCCATACCAGCCGTTGGGAGCTACTACCCATCCGTCGAAGCCTCCGCCCGTTGAAGCTGCACTGTATTTGACGAACACGTCTTCCACGCTTTTAGTTGAGGTGAACAGGTCGCCGTAATTTTGCGTTGCCTCCGCCGCTGATGCCGGGCTGGGCTTGTATAAAGAATAGATACCTAAATCGATTACCGCTTTGGCGGCATCTTTTGCAGCCTGCCAGCGTGCAGCAGCGTCGCCGTCGGTATACCCCAAAAGTTCAGGATGTGAAAAACCGCTCGTTACACTACTATTTTTTTGAGGATTATGAAGATCACTTGCAGCATATAGCAAGACCCTTGCTTTCAAAGCCAGCGCAGCGCCCTTGGTTGCGCGGCCATCATTATCCCCGCTTTGAACAAGCGGTAACATAGAAGCAGCGGAGTCCAAATCGCCTACAATAAATTTTATGCAATCAGCATAAGAATTCTGGGCGATTTTAAAGGAGTCATTCAATCCGTAAACATTGGTGATAATCGGAACACCGCCATAATAGTTTGTTAGCCTAAAGTAAAGGAAAGCCCTTAAAAAATGTACTTCGCCGATCATTCTATCTTTGAGTGTAACACCATCTATCAGCGTCGGATCAAATGTTGCTTTAACGATATTTTCGAGCGCTACATTGCAGTGCCTGATGGAGCTGTATGCACCGCTCCAGCCACCATATTCTCCATCATCCTGTGTGATGATCATGTTATTAAAATTAAGCCCATCTGCATCCCTGCTTCTCGCTTCATCCACATTGCCTGCGTTGCTCGCAAGATCAGCAGGAAGCTCATTATAAATACCATTAATAAAAGTGGCCGTCAAAGCCGGGTCGCCCCATTCGGAAGCACTCGAGAATTCTGTGAGGGAGTCTTTATTGAGAAAGTCTTTGTTGCACGAACTAATAGCAATCGCCATTAAACACGCCATGCCTATTTTTACTATATTTTTCATTGAATAATTTTTTAAAAGGTTACAGATAAACCAAGCGCATAAGTTTTGTTCAGCGGATAAACCTGACTGTTAACCCAAATAGACCCTTCTGCGGTATTAGGAGATTCCGGATCAAAATCTTTCAGGCCGGTGAGGGTTGCAATATTCAATCCGCTTGCATAAACTCTCAATGCCTGGATGCCCACTTTTTTGATAAGATTTTGAGGTAAAGAATATCCAATCTCAATATTTTTAAGCCTCATATAATCACTGTTTCTTACCCAATAAGTATTATTAGGCCATCCATCTGCCATCCAATACTGAGAAGTTCGGTTCCATGCTCTTGGCTTTTTTGCATCGATATTATCGGGGGTCCAGCGGCCTACAACATTGTCCATTCTAAAATTGCCTGCTTCACCGGAAAATTCTGTATAAGCCCTTTCAGCGCCGGCAGCGCCCTGCACTAAAATAGCCACATCAAAATTCTTATAAGCAAGGTTAATATTTAATCCACCGGTATAAGTGGGCACATCCGTTTTATCATCACGAACCTGATCCAACCCATCAATTTTACCATCGCCATTTACATCTTTGAAGATGATATCACCCGGCTGTGCGCCTGCCCAATGCGGATATTTATCAACTGCTGACTGATCTCTGAAAATGCCTATTGCCTGGTAATATAAATGCGCTGACATTGGGTTACCTGTCGTTTTTTGGTAGTCCGGAATGCCGGGGGTTTCGTCCCAATTTAATATTTTATTTTTCGCATAAGAACCATTAACCGAAACAGAATAAGTAAAATTAGCGCTTGAGGAATGATACCCGATTTCATATTCAAATCCCTGGTTGGATACTTTCGCAAAGTTCTGTTGAGGTAGGCTTAAGCCCGCAGTAGCCGGCACCGAGGCATTTTTCCACCACAAGATATTGGAACGTACATTGTAAAAATAATCAGCCGAAATGAAAATTTTACTTTTCAGCATTTGAAGATCAAAACCAATATTCGATTGGTTGGCTACTTCCCAGGTGATATTTGGATTAGGTGTACGAACCTGGCTGGTGGTATTGGCCACCACGTTTTGATTAAAAGTGTAGGTGCCGTTATAACCATAATTTGCGGCGAATTGATAAGGATAAATACGATCGTTGCCGGTTTGTCCCCATGATCCCCTTATTTTTAAGTCATTAATAACATGAACATTGTTCTTCCAGAAATTTTCCTCAGAAATTCTCCAGCCCAATGAGATACCCGGGAAGAAGCCAAATTGTGAGCCTTTGGGGAAAACATAAGATCCATCTTCTCTAAAAACAAATTCGGCCAAATATTTTCCTTCAAAATCATAATTCAACCGGCCAAAGTAACTCAAACGCGCATTGTTTAAAAGTGGATCCGCTCCGCCTCCATTATCTTTTAAAGCATTACCTCCCGCGAACATCTGATCTATCGCGGTTGAAGTAAAGTAACGTCTGAACGCATTAAAATTAGCAGAAGCTCCCGTGATTTTCTCAGTCCCCAACAATACTTTAAAATTATGCTGATCGTTTATGCTCGTATTATAATTGATCAAAGCCCTAAGAGTTACACTGTTTCCATCGGTCATGCCCTGCCAAAGCCTTGCATCACTAACGCCTCTTTGCCCTTTTACCAACACAGGAACTTTATTGGCGTCATAAGTTGATCCATCCCATGTATACACATACCAGGGCTTCTCAAATTGTTTATGATTCAATATGGTTTTATCATAGCTGACATTTCCACTTACAGACAATCCGTTCACCCACGGAATTTTAATATCCAACTTGATATTACTTTGTAATGAATAAGTTTTGTCTAAGAGATAACCTGTAGCATTGGTTGTGGTAAGAACGGGATTCTGGCCATATTCCACATCCGGTCCGGGCAAGCCATTCGGCCAAAACGCAGGGAGGTATGGATATTGCCTGTTAAGTGCCCACCAGTTGTTCAGCGCATCGCCACCAACACCTGTTCCGGGGAAATGTGCATTTTGCTGTCCACCGGAAAAATCAACATTCAGATGAATATCTTTAGAAATGTTGGCATCCATATTACTTCTGAAATTCACTTGAGAATAATGATTGGCGCTATGGTAAAAGATACCATCTTCATAATTCGTTCCACCGGACACGAAATATTTCACCTTGTCTGAGCCACCACTTAACGACACACTTGCGTATTGTTGCATAGACCAGGGCTTGATCACCGTTTTAAACCAATCGGTATTTGGATGTCCCCATGGATCTGATCCGTCCCGGTATTTTTGAATATCATCAGCGGTATATTTCGCAGGCTGACCCTGGTATAATTTGATTTCATTGATCATCTCTGCATAGCTTGCTGCATCTGCCATTTTAGGCAGAACGGTCGGCTTATTTTCTCCCTGGTTCAGGTTAATCTGAATCCTGGGAACACCCGCTTTACCACGTTTGGTCGTTACCAGAATAACACCATTTGCCGCCTCAGATCCGTAGATGGCAGCCGACGCATCTTTCAACACGGTAACGGATTCTATGTTTGATGGATCGATGCGGTCGAGACCCCGGTTTTGAATACCATCAACTATAATAAGCGGCGAATTATCACCCAGGGTATTCACACCTCTGATGCGCAATAGTGATGCATCATTGCCTGGCTCTCCTGTCTTGGAGATAACCACCAGGCCCGGAAGCCTGCCTGCCAAAGAGTTAGAGACATTGGGTGCAACCGATTTTTGTATCGCTTCGCCCGACACAGAAGATACGGCACCGGTTAGAGTCGCTTTTTTTTGCGTTCCATAACCTACGATAACTACTTCTCCCAATGATGCGGTAGTTGATACAAGCGAAATGGTTCCGAGGTCAGCCTCGCTTCCCACCTCCACTTGTTTTGGTTCATACCCAACGAAAGAGAAAATCAAAGTCGTTCCCTTATTAGCCTGGATCGTGAACTTGCCAGACATATCCGTTGTGGTGCCACCGGTGCGTCCCTTAATGTTAACAGACACACCAGCCAGGGGAGCATTATTATCTGTAATAACATTCCCGGTCACATTTGTTTTTTGCTGGGCAAAAGACAATGAGCAGAAAAAAAGAAAGCATCCGGCCAACGACACTTTCATTTTTTGTTGTAAAATCATTAGTAGTTTTTTTGACATTACGATCAATTTTGATTTTTTAGAAAATGTGGTATTTAAACACAGTGATTTATTGCGTTTCCAGGTTTCGGTACGTCGGACAATTAAGATTTATTTGAAAATATTTTGGTTTGGTAAACTTAACCGAGTATTCTTTTTCAACTATCCTGCACTATGCTGAAAACACATCCGGTGAGTGCCGGACAGCCCTTAGCGCAGAAGATCAAATTTTACTTTAATCACTTTGGAGCTATCAGCCCGGTCATATTATAACCAAATGAAAATACAAGCACAGAAACAATGATTAAATCGTTATTTTCGTTTATGCATATCAGTTACAGCAGCAAAAAATTCGTGAATATTGCAACGGCACTCAGATCGTAATTAAAAAATCTACATTTTGGCTTTCCACGTAACGTTTCCAATTTTGAATGGAATATTGTATTATGGCATCTTGCAGAAAACTTTTGTTTTGTGTTTGCCTAATCATCCCATTTATCGAAATAAAAATTTCATAAACCAAATTGCCTAACTTTGGTAACTGTTAATTCTCTTTTAATTGCCAATCTTGTTGCAAGCCAAATCATATAACGAAGCGGAGACCATCTCCCTTATATCTGACGGGAATGAGGCCGCGTTTGCAAAATTTTTTGAGTATTATCGTGACCGCATCTATAGCATTGCCTTTAAATTCACTCACTCAGCCACAGCCGCAGAGGAAATTACAGCCGATGTCTTTTTAAAGATCTGGCTAAAGCGAAAAGATCTTGGTAACATTCAAAATTTCAGCGCTTACTTTTTTACCATCACCAGAAATGAAGTGTACCGCGCCTTTAAACTGAATGCAAAAAAATACAGGATCGCAGAATTGACCGAACTTGATTTGGTATCTACGGCCTGTGACGCGGAAGATTACCTGATGGAAAAAGAATATAACTCTTTGCTTCAAAAAGCGATTGATGGTTTAACCGCCCGGCAAAGACAGGTTTACCAATTATCAAAAGAGAAGCACCTCGGGCGGGAAGCTATAGCCACTCAACTTCATCTGCAGCCTGAAACTGTTAAGTTTCACATGGCGCAGGCGATAAAAAATATCCGCAGCTTTTGCCTGTTACATCTGAAGAGTTTTTTCTGGATAATAATTCTTCTACGTCGTTTCTAAAGTGAGTTATATAAAATAATTTATCGCGAAGGCCAACGCACTTCACTTCCCGACAGATTTGCACATGGTTTTTATTGATGAATCAGAAGAAATGATAATCGATCAAATAAAGGCAATAAAAAATCCAAAAATATTTTTCCGATCGAACCCACCCGGGCCACCATTTCAAGTACTCTTACTAAAAAGATCTTTATTCAAAACTATTTTTTACCAAAAAATGGATCAATGCCCTCTGCACGTTTAGAATATTTACTGAATCGCTATTTATCTTTCGAATGCACCTCCGAAGAAGAACAGGAATTAATGGAACTCGCTTCAAAATTTGATAATGACGCAGACTTAAAGGAACTAATCGATCGTACGATAAAAAATACAGGTGCAGAAATTCACCTGCCGGAGAATGTTGCGGAGTCAATGTTTCAAAATATTTTACAACGGGCAACACCTGTCAGACAAATTAAAACCTGGAAACTTCATCGCGCAGCAGCAGCGGCGGTGATCGTTGGTATGCTTTCATTAGGATCTTATTTCTTCTTAAGAAATAGCGGCCAAAAAACTGACATTGCCCAAACAGAAAATTTCACTGTCGGCAACAACGACGCTGCGCCCGGTAAAAGCAAAGCTGTACTTACATTAGCCAACGGCACATCAATTGTGCTTGACAGCAGCCAAAACGGAGTGCTCGCCACCCAGGGAAATATAAAAATTTCAAAATTGAACGGCTCATTAGCTTATCAAAACACCTCAAAATCGAAACCCGCTGAAACCCTGTATAATACGATCTCTACCCCCAACGGAGGCGACTACCAACTCGTACTTGCTGACGGATCGAAGGTGTGGTTAAATGCCGCTTCTTCTTTAAGATTCCCTGCAAATTTTGTTGGCAGGGAAAGAAAAGTTGAACTGATTGGCGAGGCTTATTTCGAAGTTGCGAAAAATCCGTCCATGCCTTTTAAAGTGAAATTGAATGGAATGGAAGTAGAGGTTCTCGGAACTCATTTTAATATTAATTCCTATGCTGATGAATCCGCCATTCGAACAACACTTCTTGAAGGAAGCATCAAAATAAACCGGTCTGACGCTTCGAATCTTTTAAAACCCGGCCAACAAGCAATGCTGGATAAGGATGGAAAAATAAGCGTTATAAATGATGCGGATCTTGACGAGGTGGTTGCCTGGAAGGAAGGGAAATTTCAATTTGACCGTGCAGATATTCACAACGTAATGCGCCAATTAGCAAGATGGTACAATGTTGAAGTGGAATACAAAGGCACTGTAGCAAGTCATTTTGGAGGAACTATTTCACGCGATGTGAATCTTTCGAAAGTCCTTGGAATGCTACATTTAACCGGCGAAGTAAAATTCCAGGTTCAGGATAAAAAAGTGATCGTGATGCCATAAAAATTGAAAAGATTATTAAAATAAAAAACGGCAATAAAAAACCGGAAGTGGTTGCAACACTCCCGGCAGAATTTTTAGTTGCCAATTCTACAATCATTCGGACTGTTCATTGTTTAACCAAAAAAACAAAGTTATGTTTTTAAAGATTCTTTCTATTCCGTCAAAGCAACATTTAACCAAAACGCTTTTGATAATGAAACTTACAGCAATTCTTATCCTGGCGGCTTGTTTACAGGTCAGTGCAAAAGGCTACTCTCAAAAGGTAACACTGTCAATGCGTGGCGCACCTCTGCAAAAAGTTTTTAAAGAAATACAAAAACAGACGGGATATAATTTCCTGTACACTTATGAATTGTTGGAAAAGGCCGGAAAAATTGATGTAAAAGTGCAGGATGCAACATTGCAAACCACGTTGCAACAGTGTTTACAAGGCACTTATCTTACGTATTCAATTGTTGAGAAAACAATTGTGATAAAAGAAAAAGAATCTGCTACTGCTCAAAGAATTGTTGCAACCGAAGCAACAGCAATAAAGAAGATATCGGGAAAAGTAACGGATGAGGATGGTCATCCACTCGAAGGCGTATCTGTATTGATAAAAGGAACTACGATGGGAACCAATACGAATGCGGCCGGAGAATTTACTATTGATGTTCCGGATAATTCTTCTAAGGTTTTGGTGTTTTCGTTTATCGGAATGTCAGGCCAGGAAGTTGCTATAAACAATAAAACAGAGATCAACGTAGTGTTGCGAAACGTAGTACAACAACAAAGAGAAATTGTTGTTGTCGGTTATAGTGAAAAAAGCAAAAATGAACTTACAAGCTCAGTAGGTGTAGTTTCAGGAAGCAAGCTAAGAGACGTGACTTCTAATAATGTTGGATCAATGCTACAAGGTAAAGTTGCGGGCCTGCAGGTGGTAAACAGTTCCGGTGTTCCCGGTGCATCACCGGAAATAAGATTACGCGGCATCTCCTCCGTCAATGCCTCACAGACGCCCCTTTATGTGGTAGATGGAATTATAGGCGGCAATTTTGATCCGAATGACGTAGAAAGTATTTCCGTTTTGAAAGATGCTGCAGCAACGGCTATGTATGGATCACAGGCAAATGCAGGCGTAATTGTGGTGACTACTAAAAAAGCAAAAACAGACGAACCCTCTTTTGAAGCAAAGATCTCCACTGGCTTTCGCACGCCTGATTTTGGAAATATGGATATGATGAATGGCAGCCAGTTGTATAATTATCAGAAGGAATTCTACCGTGATTACATCCCGTCAGATTCAGGAAATTCTTATAAAGTCGATATTCTTAAATTTTACAATGAAAGGCCACTGGCCTTACGTGCTCAGAATTATAACTGGCTTACGACCATTTTCAAACCTGCATTTATGCAGAATTATTATGTATCCGTTTCAGGTAAGTCTAAAAAAAATGAATACTATTTGGGCGTTTCCTATTATGATGAAAAGGGAACTTTTATGAATACTAATTTTCAGCGGATAAACGTGAGGGCCTCTTCAACCCTGCATTTAAATCACAAAATCAATTTAACCAATACGATCAACTTAAGTGGCGTTCAGGGGAAAAGTTACGACTATAATGATATCTATTATAGCTTTCTTAATTTGCCATGGGACAACCCATACGACAGCGCTGGGAAGGCGGTGTATGTGGACGGAAATTCCCCCTTCAAATGGTGGAGCAGAGACAAAGTGAACCCGGTTCATACCATACAGAATTCGGATCATCCTTATAAAGGCTTTGATGTTAACTACGATGTGAACCTCAGCATTGGAATTACGCCCTGGCTTAGTTTTGCGAGCACCAATCGTGTTTCAGCCGGCTACAGTAAAAGCACCAGCTATTATTCCGGGCTGGTAGCCGGACAATACCACGGTACAGGATATCTCAATGATCAGAGCACATTAAATTATGGAGGCGTTTCAAATAACCTTTTGAAATTTGATTTCGGCTTTGGCGATCACCGTTTAAGCGGCCTTGCGGGTATTGCCCTGGAAGGTGGCAAATCTGAATATCTCGGAGCTTCCGGACGCGGCCTTCCTTTCGGCCTCAGGGTATTAAATGTGGTGTCAGGCAATTTAAGTGTGAATGGATATTATGATCAATCTGCCATTCTTTCCTATCTCTCTCAGGTAAACTACAGCTATCTAAATAAGTACTTTGTGACCGGCTCATTTCGGGTAGACGGATCCTCTGCGTTTCAAAAAAATAAGCGCTACGGCTCTTTCCCCGCGATTTCAGCGGGTTGGCTTGCCAGCAACGAAAACTTTCTTAAAAGCAGCGATTTCATAGATTTTTTAAAGATCCGGGGCGGCTATGGCATCACAGGAACACAGGACATAGGGGCATCGCGTTATTTGGGATTGTATTCCCTTGCAAGCCAGTATAATTCACAATCCGCAGCAACACCACTACAGCTCGCAAGCCCGGGCCTGACATGGGAAAGCAAACATCAGTTGAATGTTGGTTTTGATTTGAGTTTATTCAAACGCGTCTCCCTGACCGTAGATGTTTATAATAACACCACCAAAAATTTGCTCTTACAGGTTTCCCAGCCTCTTTCTGTAGGCTTTGAAACCAGGTGGGAAAATTCGGGCGATATTCAAAACAAGGGTATTGAATTCACTTTGAGTACGAAGAATATTCAGACCAGAAATTTTGCATGGAATACAGATTTTAATATAAGCTTCAATAGCAACAAACTTCAAAATCTTCCGGCGGATTTCGTAAAGACCGGCTCCTGGGCGCTTTCCCAGATCTATAGGAACGGTGGTAATCTTTATGAATTTTATATGCCTGTTTGGGATGGGGTGAATGCACAGACCGGCGGGCCCATGTGGTCAAAACTTACGAAGGACGCTAACGGAAATGTTACTGGTAAAGAATCAACTTCAAACTACGCAGATGCAACGCTGCAGGAAGTAGGATCAGCGCTGCCAAAATACCAGGGCGGCATCACTAACACATTTTCTTATAAAAATTTCTCCTTTAGTGTCAATGCCTATTTCCTGTATGGCAACAAAGTATATAGCAACAACCTTCGTTTTGTAATGAATGATGGCAATGAGCCTTACTATAATCAAATCGTGCTGCCTTCCAATTATAAAATATGGACGCATCCGGGCGACATTGCCACCAACCCCAGTCCACAAAATTCTGCAAATGCCAATGAACCTTCTACAAGGTATCTGAAAGATGGAAGTTTTCTTTCCATCAGGAATATCACATTTGCTTATTCATTGCCCGGTTCCGCTTTGAAAAGACTGAAAACCCAGGGGATCACTCTATCCGTCTCTGCCGACAATGTTTATACGTTTACCAAATTCTTAGGTCAGGATCCTCAAACTACTATTCAGCCTGATATATACACCACACCCGGGGTAAGTGATTTCAAATATCCGAATAACAGGCAGTATTTGTTCAACATCAATTTCAAATTCTAAATCATATATATCATGAAAAATAATTCTTTTCGCCTCTCTAAAATGGTAGCTATGATCAGTAATAAATTATTGCGAAGCAAAACAAAAAAATGCAACCGCTTCCCAAATCAAATGCTGGCCATCCTCATGGCATCCACGCTATTTTTTACAGGTTGCGTTAAAGATTTTGCACCGAGCGATTCCATCACAACGGAGGTACTGACTTCCACTACTGAAGGGCTTACGAATGCTGTAAACGGCGCCTATTCACTCTTTAAAGATCATGTGGCTTTTAACGGTACACAGGATGACAACAACATGTACTTGCGGCAATTTTTTCAATTAAGTGATTTTGCGAGCGACGATGTTGTGTGCGGACAGGTAACAGAAGATCCTTTGTTTTACAGCTTCTCGCTCAATCATTCTCCTACTCAAACCAATGTGAGATACTTCTGGTATATTTCTTATAAAATAATTAATGACTGCAATACTGTTATTGAAGCCGCCGGAAAAGACTCTACTTCTCTGGACGCCACCCGGCAACAACTTGTGGGCGAATGCTATTTCCTTCGGGCCTTAGCCAATTTCAATCTTGTTCGTCTATTTGCAAGGCCGTATTCCCAGGATAAAACGGCGCCAGGTATTATTCTTAGAAAAAGCACCACTGACCCCGCACAAGACGCAAGATCGACCGTGGAGGAAGTGTATGCTCAAATAGTGGCTGACGCAGAAAAAGGCGCCGGGCTGATGGATCAGCAAAGAGGCGTGCAATATGCCAGCAAAGAGGCTGCATGGGCCTTGCTATCCAGGGTTCATTTGTATATGGAAGACAACCAGGCTGCGGCAGAATATGCAACCAAAGTAATAAACTCCGGAAGGTTCACCATTGCAACTGCAGATAGCTATCCGACACTTTTTGCCAATGCAGTTGCGAACCCTGAGACGATTTTCTGTCTTGCTTTTAATTCGAAAGATGATTACGGAAAATTTGGCTCCATAGCATCTATGATCTTTTCTGATGGCAACAGCGGCTGGGGCGAAGAATACGCCTCTGAATCACTAAGAAAATTAATGAGCACGCATCCTGAGGACGTAAGATGGAAATATATTATTCCGTTAAAAGATGATAATGGGAATCTGCAAAAAAAGAACGGCATAGAAATTTATTATATTTCAAAATTCTCCTACCAGGATGGTAGTCCTACACTCAGTTCGCCGGTGATGTTCCGCCTGTCTGAAATGTACCTGAACAGGGCGGAAGCCAATGCTAAATTGGGAAACACGAAAGCCGCACTTGATGATGTGGACGAAATCAGGAAAAACAGGGGACTGGAGTCAAGCTTGTATAACGGATCTGTTCCCGGCAGCACCACTGCCCTGAATGCTGTGCTTAACGAAAGAAGAATCGAACTTGCTTTTGAAGGCCAGCGCACTTATGATGTCTATAGAAACAAGCTCGACATGAACCGCACTTATTGGGGCTATCATTTGCCAGGGCTCAAAGAAACTGATATCAATCTGACTCAAAGCCCTGTTGGCTATCCCAACATGATTGTAAAATGGAGCGACCCTAAAATAATTTATTATATACCGATCGATGAGGTGCAGGCCAACCCGCTTTGCATTCAAAACCCATAATTAAATACAGGAATTCATTTAGATTATTTTAAAAAAAATTAAATCTTCCGGATATGAAATCATTAAAAATATTATTTTTTTACCTGCTCATGATCACTTTGATTTTGGGCGTTTACTCCTGTAAAAAAGATAGTACCCAACCAATAGTAGATGTGATCTACACCGTAAACGTGGATGGCCTCACCGCTACATTTACGAATCAAACAAAAGGCGTCACTTCTTACAAATGGGAGTTCGGCGACGGCACTTCATCAACAGACGAAAATCCCGTGCATACGTATGCTGCCAAAGGCAAATTTGTACCTACTTTATACGCTACGACTTCGTCCGGACAAACCTATGAAGGATCGACTGTGATCCGGCTGTCCAAAGGTTCTCCAATAAAACTGGATGACAATTCCCTGGCAGATTGGGATACTGTAAAGACCAATATGATTACTTCGGGACCAAAGGGAGGAATTTTCCGGGAATTAAAAT
The DNA here is from genome assembly GCA_963706775.1 of uncultured Chitinophagaceae bacterium. Lineage (GTDB taxonomy): Bacteria > Bacteroidota > Bacteroidia > Chitinophagales > Chitinophagaceae > Ginsengibacter. Next base: position 31,294 of record CAVPNF010000006.1, on the reverse strand, counting down.
TCGATTATGACGGATCCTTTATCTATTTTTATATTTCAATGATGTCAAAGAAATCTAACGGCGACATTTTTGATTTTTATATCGATGCGGATAATAATGCAGGCACGGGACTTATCACCTCTTTGTTTACCAATGCGGGCATGGACGTGTTAATGGAAGGAGCAATGCTTGATAACTGGTTCGATGTTTTTTATCACACGGGTGCTCAAAACAGCTTTACATTTGATCAGCAATCGATCAATGAGTTTTACCAGGTTGGCACTGTGGTGGAAAGTGGTGGTTTGCTAAAATTTGAAGGCCGCATCAACCGTTCAAAGATCCAGGGACTGACTGGCAAAGGATTTAAGATTGGTATTACCGCCACCAAAAATGACTGGAGCGCAACGATAGGAACAGCGCCTGACGATGGCTCACCCGCTTTTTTCCTGGATACAAGCGATTGACAAAACAATATTTCTTTATTTCTTTTCTTTCTTTGCTCATCATAATTTGCAGATAATATGGGATTACCTACCAATGTATTAAAGGAACAGCCGGTCACACATTTTTCTGAAAAGCAGAATTTGACGCACACGATCGGCGCGGGATCACGGCTTTCTTCCCTGGATTTTTACCGGGGCCTGGTGATGGTACTCTTAATGTTTGAAGCCTCCGGCTTATACGAGTATGCGAATGAATTTTCGGAGCCCGGAAGCTTTATAAATCGGTTGAGCATTCAATTCGATCATGCGAAATGGCACGGACTTCATTTCTGGGATTTGATACAACCGGCTTTTATGTTTATCGCCGGTACGGCGATGGCTTTTTCTCTAACCAAACAATCTGCAAAAGGAAGTTCCTGGCTGCAGCAGGCGAAGCATACGGTTAGGCGAAGCTGGTGGCTCTTTTTTTGGGGCGTACTCGACTACGCGGTTAGAGGCAATCATTTATCTTTTGAATTATGGGATGTGCTCACCCAGATGTCGTTCACGATGCTGGTGGCCTTTCTTATTTTTCGCTGGAAGGCCTCCTACCAAATCCTCTTCAGTGTGGGGTTATTGCTGCTGACAGAATGTTTATATCGCTTCACGCACATTCCGGGTTTCGATCAGCCCTTTACGGATCAGCATAACTTTGGAAATTACATGGATGTTGTGTTGATGAATAAGATCAATGATGGCGGATGGGTGGCCATTAATTGCATTCCTACTGCGGCACACACCATCTGGGGCGCCGTTGCAGGCAAATGGTTGTTAACCGGATCTAATGTCAAAAACAAGATCATGCCAATAATAATTCTTGGCGCAACAACGCTAATAGCAGGCTACAGCCTTGATTGGGCCGGTATCACACCCATCATCAAACGAATTGCCACGTCCTCGTTTACACTGGCCAGTGGCGGATGGTGTCTCCTCGCATTAGCAGCACTGTATTATTGGATCGACGTTTTGAATCATAAAAAGAGATTGCTCTTTTTTACCATTGTCGGTATGAATTCCATCTTCATATACATTTTCTTTGAGATTGTTGTGCATCGCTGGCTGTTTGGTTACAGCAATACAATTGTGAATGGCATACTATCACCAACGGGATTATCACATACGTTGATTATGATCATTTCAGCACTCACATTGTTTACCTTTCAATGGTATTTGTGTTATTGGTTGTATAAGAAGAAAATATTTTTTAAAGTTTAACTGGCATCCGCGTAATAGATCATCTACAAAGGGCTGAGCTCTTCGTTGGTGTATAACGCTTTCACACCCGCTTTCCTGCGAGCTTATAAATAGGTTAAGGCATCCGCCAGAAAAGCTATTTTATAGTTTTTAACTTTCCCGGCCTGGCACAGATCAAACCGGTTGTCCAGGCCGGGAACGTTTGAGTTCGAAAAGAAAATATCAACGCGCGGTAAAACTTTGATAATGCTGGCTGAGATCACGATTAAAACGATGAGTTCTACCCCTGCATTTAAAAAAATTAATCTGGTGAACAGGCATTCCCCTCCGCACTCTCCTGGCAGATCATTGAATTCCTGCTTTCTGAATTATTAATTAACGATTGCTAATTATTTATTACACCGCTTTTTTCTAATTTTATATTGTCTTTCTGTAATTATTCAATTTCTAAAATTTATTTTATGATTATCGTTCACGACATTTTTATTTGCAAGCCAGGCCAGGCTTCAAAGTTTGCAAAACTGTTTAAAGAAGTTATGGCTGATAATGATGAATTGGTCAACATCATGACTGACATGACGGGCGACTTCAACAAAGTGGTAATGGTTACAAAATACGATGACCTCACTGCTTATGATCAAAGCTTTCAGAAATACATGCAGGATAGTGAAGAAATGAAAAAAATGAAAGAAAAAATGCAGGGCTATCACGAAATGTATCTGACAGGCTCAAGAGAGATTTACAAGGTATGGTAAAATGGTTTTATCCATCCCATTCACAGGTTTCCGCAGAAAGCCCGCAGCAGGATTTTGCCTGGATGTAATTTATTTTCAACTGGCAGGCGGATTCACACCGGGTGATCAATTTTCACTTCTCCTGATCTTCCTGCCGATTTCAATCGCAGCCACCTTCTTTATCAGCTGGTTAGTTTCATGTACTGTTTCGATCAGCTTTACCAAAATCGCAACACATCTCCTGTTCCGCATGTACCTAACAGTTACGGATACACGTAATTTTTTGCGCCTAAAATATTGAGCCGCCGTCCGGTCTCCCGACCGACGGCAAGAAAAATATCTTTCTCTTCATCGCCGGCAACGCTTACGGACTTGGCAATGAAGTAACCACCCACTCGCCTTTATTTTACCTGCACGTCACACTCGAGCAAAATGCGGTATTCGGCCTTCCGCAGGGATATGCGGAACGTGGCTTTTATATAGTAAAAGGAAGCGTGGAAGTATCCGGAATAACCTATTATGCAGGGCAAATGCTGGTGTTCAGAAAAAACGATGACCCCTTGATTCGCGCTAAGGAACAATCCACCCTGATGCTTTTGGGAGGCGAACCATTAGGTGAAAGGTTTATCTGGTGGAATTTCGTTTCTTCCCGCAAGGAGCGGATTGAGCAAAGCCTGAGGAGGAGGTTGAATAAAAACCTTTTGTAAAGGAAAATTCGCGGAGATGAAACAAACATTTTGTGATAAGCCAAAATATAGATTTTGTATTGGCAAATTTTTGCAGTTACCTGAAAAATGTCATCAGGTTATCCTGTCCAACGATAACATGAAAAGTATGGTTTTTAAATGCAAGGCTCCTTGATCCGTAGAATTTCATGGGCTCAAGGCAAATATTTATCGATTTTATTTGGCAACAGGTAAAGTACCGGTGTCATAAAAAAAATAAAAATGCTCACTAATGGCACGAAAAAGGAAAAGGCAATCGCCATACCATACATAACAGGCGATATCAAAAACAATTTCTGAGCTTCCGTTTTCACTTCATCCGGCAGCTCCCTCGTTCGCAATGATGGCCGGCGAATCCCATACTTCCATTGCCAGTATAAAGCAAGGTTACACAAGCTGAGGTTGAGCCCATACATCATTATGGCATACCAGCGTAATGTATTGGCTGCCAAAAACCGGGTGCTGAAAGGCACAAGGCAAATCACCATATAAAATAAAATGCCGAGGAAAATGAAATACCGGTTGGTTTTAGAAACGTATTCAAACACCATGCGATGCCCATACCACATGATACCCAGGATAATAAAGCTGATGAAATAGCAAAACAACTGGTGCCTGGATCCATATAAGGCCTGCATGAAATCGCTTAATGAATTGCCTTTCACATCCGGAAGCCGGAGTTCAATGACGAGCACAGTCATGGCTACGCTGAAAATGCCGTCGCCCAGGGTTTCCAGCCGGGTAGATGACATGGAGAGTTTATGTGGGCCAATATCCATTTTGTGTTATTGAGCGCTACACAAAATTATTTCTATTATTTTCACAAATCCAGCGATGAGTTAACCTTAACCGTTGCACCTCCGCCCTGGTTCTTTGCACAGGAAACAATTGTGTTTCCATGTAAAAGAGTTATTTGCAAATAAGATTTCCTTTATTACTAAGAATGCTTCCTCCATCCAGGTATTTCAGCAAAGAAATATTATTGAATCAAGGCAGATATTTTATCCAGCGGAATCGAATTGGCAAATGCCAACACGCTGTTTTCATCCATTCCATTGGCCGTAACGGTAATTAAAGCGCTTTTAAAAGGGATTTGTAATTGATAATTTGGCTTGCCGTTTTCATTATCGCCTTGTTTTTCGAGGCGGGATTTATAGCCCTGGACCTTCACCACTTTTGTGGTAGAATTTCTCATCATACCACCAACAAACGGCATGTTTAGGAATGTATTTAAACTGGCAATGAGTGGCGAATTACTGATAATTTCCACTTGTGATCCGGTTGTGCCGTAAGAGCGATGTACCGTCGCTCCCACAAAACCAATATTAGCAGTTACCTGATCCTGGCCTGAAACGGCAGCGGCATCATTCATTTTATCCGGTAATAATTTTAAAACTTCTTTACCAACAATCATGTCAATTTCCTGGATTGCCTGCTCCAGCGAAAAATGCGCATCGGCCAGGTTATGGGCAGAATATGAAGATTTTGCATCGGCAATATCTTTTGAAAAGTCCTGTGCCCGGGCAGCCACTGCCACAAAAACGAACAGCGCCAGTATATAATATTTTTTCATCGTTATCATTTTTTAAGTAATTATTTTTCGCCCAATGATTTTTTAATTTTGTCAATACTAATAACATTTGCAGCAGTCATTACTTCATCTTCATTCGCAAAATTGATACATTCCCAAACGACCATCGAACTTTGTCCGACCGGCACAATTAATGAATAACCTTTGCTTTCATCATAACTTATAATAGCCTTATTCCCCTGCACTTTTACCTGTTTAACGTTCGGATCTTTTCCATTGGATTCTACTGCATACGCATTTCCAAAATAGGCATTTACCAATCCTGCATACAACAGGTTGTTGCCGATGGTAACGGTGCATTCTTTATCTTTTTTATCAGAATAAACCCGTTGAATAGTCATATTGTTCCAGCCCCATTGCGTACTGACCACCCTATCCTGGGTAGTATCTTTTTGTAAGCCGTCAACATTGTCAGGAAGCGAGTTTAGCAATTCATGTCCCAACTGTATTTCAACGCCCATCAATGCCTGCTGAACAGCGTAACGGGCATCGCTATAATTGTTCGCGGCAAAAGATTTGTTGGCATCATCCATAGCAGCATTTACATCGGGCGGGGCTGTATTTTTCAATCCTGCACCTCCCTTGTTTACGGGTTTACCGCTGCTGTTACTCTGACTTTGGGAAGCAGTGGTACCGCTGCTTTCCGTGTCACCGCCGGTTTTTTTATCGACCACTTTATTTACAGCGCTATTTGCTTTCTCTTTCAGCTTTTTCAAAAATTGGCCATTGCTGGTGGCAGGAAGCCATAGCAAAACATTAATAGCCATCAAAAAAATAAAATTTTTCATTCGTTGATTAATTTAAATTTCAAAAGAAGAAGTTACAGGGGGAAGGCTTTGTGCAGGATTGGAATATGTGCTGTAAATCTAATACAATAATTTATTAAAACAAAAGCAGGCAATTGTGCGGGCAGCATTTCAAATTGTCGCATAGTCGTGGTACCAGTGGCATGTTGTCTCCAGGCGCTAACCGGTTGGTAACAGCGCCCCTTTTAATCTTTTTAAAATCGTCTAAGAATAGATGTGGAAGCGGGTAAGTCCTCTCTTCAAACTACATTTTCGATACAATTGCCAATGATCTTTTTACATGTTCATCAGGCGAAATATGATCGGTACCCGATGAAAAGACGGCTACAATTTTGTCATTTTTATCAATAACAAATGTGGTACGTGGAATGAAGCCGTGCGTAACCTGAACGCCTGTTACATCTTTCACACCCGGCTGTGGCGGCGTCAACTTCAGTCCATAAGTTGCTGCAATTTTACCACCGGGATCTGAAGCAACCGGAAATTTTCCTGCACAATAATCCGCGTTAGAGGAGAATGACTTTAATCGCTGAATATCATCTGCTGATACACCGATAATGGTGGCTCCTGCTGCTGTAAATTTATCCTTGACTTCGGCGAAAGTATGGGCTTCCAGATCACAGCCACCAGTGTAGGCAGCAGGATAAAAGTATAATACCACCGGCCCCTTCGCAAGGGCATTTTTTAATGAAAAATCGAATTCATTCCCCGCCAAACTGGCTTTGGTAGTGAACATGGGTGCTGCCGACCCCTTTGACAATACCTCAGATTGCGCGAAGCTATTCCGGCTGATGAAGAGCAAAAATCCTAAAATTAAAAGGAGGCGGGGATAATTTTTCTTTGACATGGTTAATTGTTTTTAAATACAATTACAAATTAATCACAAACCTACAAACAATTGGGAAATAAATGGTGCCGATAGTGGGAATCACTAAACCCCAAAAAAAATCGCAAAGGTCCGGACAGATGAGGATACGAAAGAATCCTGATTTTTAAAATCCCAGGAATAACGGGTTAAAAACCGATGCCCTTCCATGACAACGAAAGTAAGCGTGTGGGCAAGGCATACGTTTTTTTAAAGTTCAGATATACCGCAGAGTGCAATCCGACAGTTCATCAAACAAGCCAAAATATAGAAAACTACATTTTGGCTTCTCTGTGCTGTGGTCGTTTGTACCAATAGTGATTATAAGTTGATCATTCTTATCGAATTTTTTTTCCGGGCAAAACAATTTTTATAAAAATTACAACGACTCTCACAAACGCCCTTCTCTGATTCTTTTTTCAAATTCACCCGCCTGTGAACATTGAAATATTTATAAAAGGTTTCCTTTTTATTTTTTAAACTCAGATAATTTTTGCATCGTTTTTGTTAATGAAAGATTCATAATAACTTATTTATGAAAAAAAAACTGATCATTTGTAGTTTCTTATTATGCTGCGCCCTGGCATGCAGCGCTCAAAAAAGCCTGGTGACGTTCAAACAAAGCAATTTTAATTCTCCGGCAGCCAATGACAACAGCAACTTCAAAAATAGATTGGTGGAAAAGGATCCAGCCTTGTCTCCATACCATACCAACGTTCTTAAAGACGGGTTGGTTATTACCGGCGCTGCCGCTTTAACGATTGCAGGCTATGCATTGATCAGGGATAAACACGGACTTACTGAAGAAGCGCTTGCAACGAAGACCAGGGACAAGCTTCCGTTTTTTGACCGGGGCAATGCGGGTTTTTATTCCACACAGGCCAACGCAGACAGCTATATTCTTTTTGATGGCGATTATGCAATTCCTGTTATCGCTGCGCTGATTGATAAAAAGCAAAGAAAAAAATTCGGGCAGTTGATGGTTATGTACCTGGAAACGATGGCCATTACAGGTTCAATGTATACCGCGACTGCAGGACTTGTTTACAGAAGCAGGCCATTTGTATATGGTGATAAAGCTCCCCTCGAAAAAAGAATGGATAAAGGAGGACAGCGCTCTTTTTATGGGGGCCACGTGGCAACCACCGCAGCAGCAACCTTCTTTACTGCAAAAGTTTTTAGCGACTTTAATCCGGGTTCCAGGTTAACGCCTTATTTGTATGGCACTGCGGGCGGATTAAGCGTTTTGATGGGATACCTAAGATACAGAGCCGGCTATCATTTTTTAAGCGACTGCGCTCTTTCCTCCGTTATTGGAGCCGCAACGGGTATACTCGTTCCCGAATTCCACAAAAAAAAGACTTTGAAAAATATTTCGTTATCACCCTATTATGAAGGCGCAGCAAAAGGATTTACATTCACCGCAAAATTATAATCATTAAGGTGCGATCCATCAACAGTGGAGGTCATTTGCAGTTCCCGTAGGGACAGGTCGCGACCTGTCCATGTATAGCCTGCCCCTATATCGCCGACAGGTCACGACCTGGCGCTACATTAAAAAATTTATCCTTATCCCACGTTTTGGGATTATCAATTATATAGTTAGAAATCCTTTCGTATGATTTTCCATCACGGATTATATGATCGTGAAATGACCGTTGCCATGCAAACTCCATATATCCTGCTAAACGAATTTGTTTTGATACAGTTGTTTTATAGGCGCCCATCAATTCAGACAACGATTTTATTTTCTGCGTAGCGGACAGGTCGTGACCTGTCCTTATGTAATTACCATCTGCATTACCGGACAGGTCGCGACCTGTCCCTACGCCATTTCGGTTTATCTCAATAATACCATGTATATGATTTGGCATCGCAATAAATTCATGCAAAACAACATACGGATATTGTTCCGCCAACCAATACCATTGCTTTTCTGCAATTTCACCATAACCATTTAGAATCATTTGCGGTTCCCGTAGGGACAGGTCGCGACCTCTCCCGGCGTCTCCGGCATTTGTGGGCAGATCGCGGCCGGCATTTGTGGACAGGTCACGACCTGTCCCTACAACGACATCACCAAAACAACAAACCATATCATGGACACAGGATGTTACGAAATACAAATTATCCTCCGAATAATCGTAGCCGTGCAGCCTGTTTGGTTTGCGATGTTTCATTTTATTAATTTAATATTCTGCCCGTACGGACAGGTCGCGACCTGTCCCGGTATGGCCTGTCCCGTATCACCTGCATGTTGTGGAAAGGTCACGACCTGCATTTTGTGGACAGGTCACGACCTGTCCCTACAACGAAAAATTAACCTTACCTGCATTCCAATTTTACCGCGTATTTGCTCCAGCTATCATAGCCATCTATTCGTAAAGCAGTATTACCATTCATAGTTAGCCAGCTAATTTTTAAATACAGAATATCTTTTTTAGGGATCTTTACTTCGTAATAGTAATACCCTATAAGCGGTTTGGTATCGCAACTTTTTAAAAGCTTCGCTGTAAAAGGCTTGTTTCCAAACAGACTATCAACGCTACATTTTGGTCGTATTTCATTTGAAGGTGAGCTGAGCATACTGAAAGAAGAATATCCGCTACGTGCGCCTTTGAGCATAATGTTCCATTTAACAGGCTGCCCTGCCTGCTTCAAACTCCGGTTGTTCAAAACAATGCCAGCAATGCCGCGTCTGTAAAAATTAATACTGGTATCGTCGCTCATTATTACCCTATCATCCTTCCATGTCACTGGAAATTTTTTATTTTCACCTATACCCCAATCCCCCACATTTTCAAAACCCGTACTGTCATAAAGCAGCATCTTTATAAAATCATACATGTTTGTTTTGTTCGATTGCGCTACTACCATTATTGTAACGCCACTAAGGAAAATAGAAAGTATCAATTTTTTCATGCTGATGTTTTTAAGAAGATGTTTGATTTCACTTAAACATAAATTCCCATTTTATTTTAAATTATATCATCGCATCATTTGGTAATTAAACTATATAATTTATCAATGAGCAGGTTGGTTAATGAGTAACCGCTGTTAAATAATTTATTAAGTGGAAAGTTTTGAAAAATATCCGGCTTTTAGTGTCTTTTTGGAATCGGTTTTTTGTTATTGTAAAAAATACAATCAGGTGTGAAGGGGAATCAAAAATGTGGCAATGACCCGTACTAAAAAAAATTACAGCTTAGGGGAAATTTTGTTTTGGTAACTATATTTAATAATAAGATTTGTTCTTGCAGCGGCTTTTCTTATCGGTTGTTGCCTTCACCAACCGAAGCGCGGGATTCAATGTCTTCGGAAGATAAACAAGCCACACCCGCAGCGGCTAAAAAACGTTTTTTCGCTTATCAAATTCTGAAGCCTGTTAAATAAAAAGGTTGCCTTCGGGCAGCCTTTTTTTGCATCCGGATCGAACTATTTTTCTTCCTTCTTTTCTTCGCCGCCTTCGCATTCATTATACTGCACTTCTGCAATTTTTGCTACAATAGCTTCTTTTTTCATACCAACACGCAGAAATCCAAACAGGCTCATATAAATGTTAGCGATCCATACAAGCGCAAAGAAAGCAACCAGGTAACCACGCCAGTTATTGTAAAGCAGGTGATACCTCGTGATGATTAAAAACGCAAGCGTAACATAATGACTGAAACAATACTCGCAGGTAAATAAATAGAAAAATTTTCTTTGCAAAACTGTACCACAATTTTTAGATTTTCGCTCGCAATATTCTCTTGGCTCCCGGAATACTTCTTCACGGGTAACGGTCCATGCAATGCAGGCAATCGGCAAAGCCATTATAAAGAGATAAATAACCTGGTAGTAGATTGTTAAAGGCATGGGGACAAAGCTATTATTTATTCTGGTTCTTAATATATATCTAAAACAAAACTGCAGGGAAGAAATGGTGGATCCCTTTTCCGCTCTTCCCTAATTGGGCAATAGCTTATCATTTCGAATATAAGCAAGCGATGAATCAACGGCAGCATACACCTCTCCATTATACTTGTCCATCTCAAGGATATACCATTTCACACCAATTATGGATACCGGGGGTCATCCAATTAAAAACTGTTCCGGTTAGAAACTCGGTATGATAATTTTGAAGCGTCTTTAAAAATAGAAAAATATTTCTAAGGAAATTATATTTAGCCACAGAAATGTCAGCTTTGAAAACGCTGTTGGCGGGACGCCAACAACAGTAGGAAGTAGCTGGGGAAAAAAATTCAATAGACTTATATTATTTTAATTGCTGCAATTATCGTTTTAATTTTGAAATCATTTTTATAAATGAACAACACAAAAACAATTTTATTTGCTGCCATTTTATTTTGTTTCGCTTCTGGTTGTAAAGCACAATCACAAACCAATTCTTTGCAGTTGATAGAAACAATTCCGCTGCAAAATGTAAACGGCAGAATTGACCATTTAAGTTTCGATAGTAAAAACAATTATGTTTTTGTCGCAGCTTTAGGAAATAATACTGTTGAAGTTGCAGACCTTAAAAATAGAAAAGTAATCCACTCCATAAAAGGCTTGCACGAGCCGCAGGGAGTTGCTTTTATTCCTGATAATAATTCTCTTGTTGTTGCCAATGGTGCTAATGGCGGGTGTGACGTTTTCAATGCGACTACTTTTCAAAAAACAAATTCAATTCAGTTGGGTGATGATGCCGACAATGTTCGTTATGATGCACCGGATAAAAAAATTTATGTGGGGTATGGCAACGGTGGCATCGCGATTATTGATGCAACAACTTTCAAATTGATAAATGAAATTAAACTTTCAGGTCACCCGGAATCATTTCAAATAAATAAACAGGAAAAGAAAATGTATGTAAATGTTCCCGATGAAAAACAAATTGAGGTAATTGATTTAACACAAAATATAATTGTCGCACAATGGAAAATGACAGAAGCGAGCGCAAATTTTCCAATGGCTTTGGATGAATTAAATCATCGTTTATTCATCGGTTGCCGTCATCCTTCAAAATTGTTGGTGCTGGATGCTGAAACAGGAAAAATAATTTCTTCTGTTGATATTGATAGCGACACAGACGATGTTTTTTACAACGCATCCGCGAAAGAAATTTATGTAAGCTGCGGAAGCGGTTATGTTGATGTGATTAATCAAATTGATGCTAACCGTTACACAGTAAACGAAAAAATAAAAACAAATTCCGGCGCAAGAACCTCTTTATTTATTCCTGAACTTCATCAGTTAATGATTGCTGCACCTGCACGCATTGGCACTTATGCTCAATTAATAATTTATAAAATAAACTAAAATGAAAAAGATAATTTTTTTATTCCTTGCTTCATTGCTTTTTGTAAACTGCTTTGCGCAAATTGACAGCACAGCCTTAAATGATATATTCGGAAAAAAAGGAACAGTAACAGGGAACGTTTATAAAATTTCATTTCCCCGCTCTGATTTAAAAGTGAAGGTTGGAGATTTTGCCGTTGCACCCGTTTTTGCATTGGGCACATGGGTTGGAATTATGAGTATGGGTAATCATGCGACGATGATGGGCGACCTTGTATTGCTTGATGCAGAAGTGCCGAAAGTAATTAATAAGTTAATGGAAGAAAATTTAGAAGTAACAGCAATACACAATCATCTCATAAATGAAACACCTGCTGTAAAATATATTCATTATCATGGAGAAGGAAATGCAAAAGAATTGGCGCAAAAAATAAAAGCAGTTTTACAGGTAACAGCAACGCCGCTTATAATACCTGCTGCAAAAAATCAAACCCAAACTCCAGACTGGAGTAAAGTAACAGCCATACTTGGAACGTCGGGCAAACAAAACGGAATGCTATTGCAATATAGTTTTCCGCGTAATGAAAAACTGACAGAAAGTGGAATGGAGATGCCTCCATCAATGGGCATGGCAACATCAATAAATTTTCAAATGGATGGAGACAGAGCAGCAATAACAGGCGACTTTGTCTTGTTAGCAGATGAAGTAAATCCTGTTGTAAAGGCACTTACAGAAAATGGTATTACACCAACTGCAATACACAGTCACATGCTGAAAGATGAGCCACGTTTATTCATGATGCATTTTTGGGCAGTAGATAATCCTGAAAAATTAGCGAAAGGTTTGAGGGCAGCACTGGACAAAACCAACTCGAAAAAATAAACTTCAATTTTGAAAAGGCGCACAAGCCCGTGGCAAAAAAGCAAACCCGCCCAGGAGCGTCCGCTCGCGCGCAGGACTCCTTACCTGTGTGTCTTTGTTACTTATTAAACAAACTTTAGTAAAAGTAAGTCAGGCATATTGGTTTTTTATTCAATACAAAATGTAGGAAAACTACTTTCCGGGTTATCTCGCGGTCAAAGCATTCTTATTCGTCCGTACTTGAAAAAAGCCATGGGCCTGGTCATAGATTATTGTTTTCACGGCTGCATAAATTGCTCCAATCAATAACTGTTTTCAAAAGCATATGATGTGCGGGAATTTTACTACACTTTTATCTAGTAGTGGTAAAATTTACCTAAGTTAAAAAAGAATCTACCGCTGTTTTTCTTCGTTCTAATTTTCTCGTTAAAAATTCTTAGACCTAAAAAAAAGTTTGCCAGTGGTAAACTCTTCTGTATCAATAGTTCTAAAGATCATCGTCGTCCTGTGATCATTTAAATGGCATGATTTTATTAAGAATAATCACACTCCTCACTGATAAAACAAAATAAATATCATGGCCAACCCTGAAGATAAAAAAGATCCTGTCTCTTTAAATGTATATGAAGAGCAGGCGCAGGTTGATAAAAAAATTGTTGAAAAAGGGAAAGTGCGTATTGTAAAAAAAGTAGCTACCACTGATGAAAAAATAAATGTGGATTTAAAAAGTGAAGAAGTGGAAGTGGAAAGAGTTCCCGTAAATAAATATGTTGATTCGGCGCCGGATGTTCGCTATGAGGGAAATACGACCATAATTCCTGTAATAAAGGAAGTAGCTGTTGTCGAAAAAAAGATAGTACTTGTTGAGGAAATCCGCATCACGAAAAAGATAAATTCTTCCGAAGAAGAAAGAACCATTCCCTTGAAAAAAGAGGAGATCATTGTAGAAACTTCACGAAGCAAATAAATATTTTTTAATCATTAAATAAAGGAGGTTTATTATGAATAAAACAATTGTAGCTATTTTTAATAGCGCTGATGAAGCACAGGATGCAGCAGATCAATTATCAGCAAAAGGCTTTTCAAGAGATCATATTGACCTGTTCTCAGGCAGAAATTCCACCCATGAGGAGGACGATGGAGAAAGCGGTCTATCCCGGTTCTTTAAAAATTTATTTGGTTCGGATGATGATAAGCGGGATCGGTATGCAAAAGTTGCAAAACGCGGTTACCTGGTAACGGTATATGCGGATTCTGAAGAAGAAGCGCAACGGGCTGCTGAATTGCTGGATCACTACGGGGCAATTGATGTAGATGAAAATTATGACGGTAATATTTCTGACAGGGATGAAGATTACGACCCGGGAGAAAGAACTGATGACATAGAAGTGAATAAAAATAAAACGATCCCTGTGATCGAAGAAGATATAAAAGTTGGTAAAAGAGAAGTGCCGACAGGCGGTGTACGCATCAGAAGCAGGATTGTAGAAAAACCTGTTGAAGAGAATTTACGGCTGCGTGAAGAGCATATTCATGTGGAACGAAAAAAAGTGGACCGGCCCGCAACTGAAGAAGAATTGAGGAATTTTAAAACCGGGACTACAGAATTTACAGAGCATGCGGAAATTCCGGATGTACAAAAAAGATCGAAAGTAGTAGAAGAAGTAAGATTGGCAAAAGACGTAGAGCACAGAGATGAAACCGTTCATGGCAGTGTAAGAAAAACGGAGGTAGATGTCGAGCATATTGACCCGGATAACCCGGACAGATATGCAGGACCGTGATAGAGACACAGACCCCGGAAAACTATAATATATAAACAGTGGCATATTTTATGTCACTGTTTTTCTTTGGAACGGTAAATAATTTGTTGAATTAAAATAAATACAATGGCAGAGTTACACGTACAACCCAAGCGAAATAGTTATTGGTGGCTATGGCTACTTTTAGCGATTATTATTATTGGCGGAGCAGTTTATTATTACCTGAATTATTACCAAAAAGATAATACGCGGTCAAATAATTCAACCACTGACTCGACTTCTTATAATCAGCAAAATAAAAAGGATTCCACTAATGTTCCAACAACTGCCAACCTGTGGAGCCAGGTAAATTTTGATTCACCTGATACTACTTATACGGAAGTAACAGATAAGGAGGTAAGGGCAAAAGCCAATGCCCACTTTGTTATTTATAGCATGAATGACAGTACGCTTTTTGAAAATAATAATAGTGAGTTGCGCAATGATGGGAAAAAAGGTTTGAAACAAATTGCCGCTTCTATTGATCAAAGATTTAAAGACCGCGATGTAAGAATTTATAATCAAACAGATTCAACAAAGCAGGATCAATTAGCAGACGCAAGAGCCGAAAATGTAAAAAAATATCTTATCAAAAATTCCAAATTAGAGGAGAATAAGGTTTCCGTTTACAAGGTGGGTGACCCCTCCTCTTTACCCACAAAAAGCAATACCGTTCATATCGTTGTTAACCGCGGATGATATTTAAATAAATTTTTTTAATACATAAAATTAAAACCTATGTCCAGAGAAAAAGTATTAGTTAATGAAAATCTTAAAGAACTGCATTCAAGCGGCTTTGAGATCAAAGAGGGAGAGCCGGATATTCGTGGATGGAAAGTAAAAAATGATCAGAACCAGGAAATAGGAAAAGTAGATGAGCTTTTATTTGATACTGATTCTATGAGAGTAAGATATCTTATCATTGATTTAAATGGCAAACCTTTGAACCTGGCTTCCCGTGATGTGATCATTCCGATAGGACTTGCTGAATTAGATACAACAGATAATATTGTTTTACTTCCTGAGGTTACTGTAGGCCACCTGGCTTCTCTTCCTGAATATAAAAAAGGAAAAATAACTATAGAAACCGAAAGGGCAATCCGGAATGTGTTCGCGCCAAAAGGTGCGGTAAACTATGTTGATCCTGATTATTATGACCCCAAGGAGTTTTATGATAACCAGTATTTTAATGAAAGAAGGATGTACGAAACCCGCAATGTGAAAAACAGGGATGCGGGAGATAGTGTCATTAAAGCCGAGAATGAAAGAGAACGTACCCGGATTTTAACTTCTGATGATGAAAAAAAAATTTTTAGGGAGGAGGAAGGAGTAGCGGCGACTGACAAAGAAAGAACCCGCGGCACCACTGATGAACCGGTCCGGGAAGGAAGTTTTGAGCCATTCAGGGAAGGCGTTATTGAAATAAAAGAGCATTCAGAAGTTCCGGTTGTTTCAAAAGAACCACGGGTTGTAGAAGAAATATCAGTTAACAAAGAAGTGAATGAGCGCAAAGAAAAAGTAAAAGATTCTGTAAGGAAAACTGAAGTAGATGTGGAGAGATTTAAAGACCGTGATCTTCCGGATGAGGTTTGAATACATTAACTATTGCAGATCACGGGTACAACGAGTTACAAATCCCCAAACATTTACCCCTGTCTCATAGAATCCCGGGAATTGGTACATTCTAAATTGCCGGCAAAATGTGTTAGCATTCTAAAAATTAAAAGACAACCTCTCAGCTTGTATTTTGTGGCGGATTGATGGCTTCGGACTTTAAAAAACATTGAAGTGAGTAAGGAAGTCAAAACTCTTTAATTCCCTTTGTGGCGCAAGTGTTCGTTTGTGCAACCCTGCTGCTGTTGGCGTCCCCGCCAACAGCCTTTTTTATAAATTCATCTTTACAAAACATTGAAATGAGTAAGGAAGTCAAAATTCTTAATTCCTGTCTCATAAAATCTTGCCGAAGAATATTTATAATCTTCCGGCCCTGCTGCTGTTGGCGTCCCCGCCAACAGCCTTTTTTATAAATTCATCTTTACAAAACATTGAAATGAGTAAGGAAGTCAAAATTCTTAATTCCTGTCTCATAAAATCTTGCCCCCTGCTGTTGTTGGCGTCCCCGCCAACAGCCTTTTTTATAAATTCATCTTTACAAAACATTGAAATGAGTAAGGAAGTCAAAATTCTTAAGTTTCTGCCCCTGCTGTTGTTGGCGTCCCCGCCAACAGCCTTTTTTATAAATTCATCTTTACAAAACATTGAAATGAGTAAGGAAGTCAAAATTCTTAATTCCTGTCTCATAAAATCTTATGCCCCTGCTGCTGTTGGCGTCCCCGCCAACAGCCTTTTTTATAAATTCATCTTTACAAAACATTGAAATGAGTAAGGAAGTCAAAATTCTTAATTCCTGTCTCATAAAATCTTGCCGAAGAATATTTATAATCTTCCGGGACATCTGCCAGGTTCCAATGTGGCTGGCAGGGATTGAAATGTGTGTAATTTAGTTTCTGCCGAAAGAAAGTTTTTGTCCAGCATTCTTTGACCATCGGCTCTCTTTCCCAAAATTGATGATTTCTGTCCGCCTTACTAACAAAATGGTGATCTAAAAGCTCGGCATGATATCCCTTTAATTTCTTTTTGAATTCATGAGCAGTAAAACTGAAGAAAGCACCTTGTACATTTTTCCTTTCAAAGCCGTCTGATATTTTCCAAATCAGATGGAAATGATTGGGCATAATGACAAACGCATTGATAATACATTTTTTTTCTTCCACCAGCCATTGAAACGAATCAACAACAATCTGCTTATAAATATCTTCTTTTAATAGATGCACCCAATTAAAAATTGTTCCGGTTAGAAATTCGGTATGATAATTTTGAAGCATCTTTAAATATAGAAAAATATTTTTAAGGAATTTATATTTTAGCCACAGAATGCGACTTTGAAAACGCTGTTGGCGGGGACGCCAACAGCAGCAGGAGCATAATGACAAACGCATTGATAATACATTTTTTTTTCCACCAGCCATTGAAACGAATCAACAACAATCTGCTTATAAATATCTTCTTTTAATAGATGCACCCAATTAAAAATTGTTCCGGTTAGAAATTCGGTATGATAATTTTGAAGCATCTTTAAATATAGAAAAATATTTTTAAGGAATTTATATTTTAGCCACAGAATGCGACTTTGAAAATGCTGTTGGCGGGGACGCCAACAGCAGCAGGAAAACATTACTCTAGTTCAAACAAGTTAAAATGTAGAAAAACTATTTTTTGCCTTATCTCACGGTCTAAGCATACTTACTTGTCCATTGTTGAAAACATACAGACAGCAGAGGGTCTGCTTTACCCTGCTAATTTGCAATCACGATTCATCAGTCGAAATTGACCAGGTCTTTAAATATCAGATGACCCCAGCTATTTCCGCGCGCCTGCACAAGCAGTCCGCCTTCCGAAAGCCCGCCAAGTTGGATTGGTGAAAAACCGAGATTTTTGGCAAGCTCACCAATTTCCGCTGCTGCGCCGTTATCGTCGCTGGCCAGGAACGCAACTCTTCTGCCACCATGTACGTCCGGATTTTGACCCAGCACCGCAGCGGCCAAATGGTTGAAGCCCTTAACCAGTCGTCCACCCCTGAAGGCCTGGGCGACGACCCTGGAGGAAGGCTGCCCTCCTAACTCCTCAGGGGACACGCCATGCGCATTGGTCACATCGATGATGGTCTTCCCCTGCCAGGTGGGCAGCGCCTTTGCGACATCCGGGTGCGACTCGAACCGGACAGCCAAAAAGATGATGTCCGCCTTAACTGCTTCCGCCAGTGTTTTGGGAATGATTGTGGGGCCAATCGCGGCCGCATCGGACGCAAAGCTTTGCGGCTCGCGCGTGGTTGCCACGGATACTTCAATTCCCTTGCGGGCAAACGCCTTTGCCAGGGCCTGGCCGATATTGCCGAAGCCGATAATTGCGTAGCTCTCTACGTTGTTTTTTGATTTACTCATTGTTTTTATTTTTTAATTTTCTATTTATAATGTGATTTCTATTCTATGAAAATTGATTCCTGCTTCGGTAGCGGTAGCCCCGTTGAACCGTCTCCCAACTGTAGAATGGTTTCCTCTATAGAGTCAGGACATTTGCTGTTACTGATTTTTACATACTAGCCGTTTCACCAGGGATGCGGCAACTGTCTTACCCATATTGCCTGCTCCGGTAATTCCTCTCGTCTCTTTCATTTTTTTTATATAATTGTGTTCATTCCTTTTATTTCTTTTTGTACTTAGAAACGTTTAAGGTCTTATTGACTTTGAAAGTAGGGCCTTCCTAAATTTATGCTACCAGCACATTGGCTTCCTGCCTTATAAACTGTACCTCGCTTTGGATTCTGATGTCTTCTCCGAGCATCAATCCGCCGGTTTCCAGTGCCACATTAAGGTTGATTCCCCAATCGCTGCGATTAATTTTTCCGCTTACAAGGAAACCTGCTTTTTCTTGTCCATATGGATCGTGCACTATTCCATTAAATTCCATATTGAGCTTTACCGGTTTTGTAACGCCTTTTATGGTCAGGTTTCCATGCAGGTCAAACGATTCGTCGTCTGTTTGCTTAATTTCTGTAGATGTAAATTTCATCTGGGGGAATTTTTCCACTTCAAAAAAATCTGAACTGCGCAAGTGGACATCCCGTTGTTCATTATTGGTAGAAATAGAATCCATTTCGGCTGTTAGATCAATTTTCGCCGTAGTGAAATCCGTTTCGTCGGTTTCCACCTTTGCGCTAAAATTTTTGAACGACCCCGAAACGTTGCTGATCATAAGATGTTTTATTTTGAAAGTTAATTCACTGTGTGCCGGGTCGAGCAACCATTTTGTTGTTTTCATTTTTTTGTTTTTTGATGATTTAATGATGCAAAGATGGGAGCATAATATGCCCTTCTCCAATGACCTTTGAAGGAAAAAACCCTTGACATTTGTCAAGGGCAATCATTAAAAATCCAATTATTTTTTTGTGGATTGGCTCCTTACCCTGCTTAAGGTTTCAGCAGATAGACCGAGGTAAGATGCAATCATGTGCAGCGGCACACGATTGCTGATGGAAGGATATTTTAAAATAAAGTTGCTGTATTTTTCCTCAGCAGATAGCGATATGTTGACATGGATACGCTCCTGCAAAACCAAAGCATTTTTTTTAAGTGTTTCATTTACAAAATCATTGAAAGCCGGAATAGTCTTTCGGAGCATTTCAAAATCATCTTTCTGCAACAATAAGATTTCACTTTCTTCAAGGGCATCAATATCATATTTTGAAGGCAGACCTGAATTCATACTTTCCCAGTCGCCGGTCCAATAATTTTCGGGAGCAAACTGCATTATGTGTTCCTGTCCCTTTTCGTCCACATAATAATATCGCAGAAAACCTTTGCATACAAAAGCATGAAAGCGGAAAACATCTCCCGCCTGTAAAAGATATTGCCGTTTTCGTACCTTTTTAAATAACACGACCGATTCAATCAACTCATAATCCTGGTTGGTTAAAGTAATTTTATCTTCTAAATATTTTCGGAAAATGTCAAACATTATTATAATAATACGTTGGAATAAATAAATGTTTTGGTTGGCAAGTTATGAATGTTTTTGTGCAGGATGTTCTTTGCTATAGTAGGTAACGATACGCATCGGCTTGATTCGTTTTGTTGGTGAAGCAGCTACCTGCTGCTGTTGGCGTCCCCGCCAACAGCCTTTTTTATAAATATCCTCTTTTAATAGATGCATCCAATTAAAAATTGTTCCTACCTGCTGCTGTTGGCGTCCCCGCCAACAGCCTTTTTCATAAATATCCTCTTTTAATAGATGCGTCCAATTAAAATTGTTCCGGTTAGAAATTCGGGATGATAATTTTGAAGCATCTTTAAAAATAGAAAAATATTTTTAAGGAAATTATATTTTAGGCCACAGAAATGTCAGCATTGATGACTCTGTTGGCGGGACGCCAACAACAGCAGGGGTTGGTTAAAGTAATTTTATCTTCTAAATATTTTCGGAAAATGTCAAACATTATTATAATAATACGTTGGAATAAATAAATGTTTTGGTTGGCAAAGTTGTGAATGTTTTTGTGCAGGATGTTCTTTGCTATAGCACGTAACGATACGCATTGGCTTAATTCGTTTTGTTGGTGAAGCAGCTACCTGCTGCTGTTGGCGTCCCCGCCAACAGCCTTTTTTATAAATATCTTCTGTTAATAGATGCATCCAATTAAAAATTGTTCCTACCTGCTGCTGTTGGCGTCCCCGCCAACAGCCTTTTTTATAAATATCCTCTTTTAATAGATGCGTCCAATTAAAATTGTTCCGGTTAGAAATTCGGTAGGATAATTTGAGCGTCTTTAAAAATAGAAAAATATTTTTAAGCAAATTATATTTTACCCACAGAAATGTCTGCATTGATGACGCTGTTGGAGGGGACGCCAACAACAGCGGAGGTAATGAATCATTATGATCCGGCTAAAGCCGGCGCTGCTTAGATTAAACTATTTTTACACTGTTCAATGTTCAGTATTAACGCTAAATAATAAACATATGGAATCATTAGCAGACAACAAAACGGGGAAGCGGACGATGAAGGCGATCGTGGTAACAGACCAGGTTGCGGGAACCTCCGGTATGAAACTGGTGGAGCGACCAGAGCCGCATGCAGCGATAAACGACGTCATCGTTCAAATTTACGCGTCGGGTATCACCGGGGATGAGC
Organism: uncultured Chitinophagaceae bacterium; assembly: GCA_963706775.1. Lineage (GTDB taxonomy): Bacteria > Bacteroidota > Bacteroidia > Chitinophagales > Chitinophagaceae > Ginsengibacter. Next base: position 10,224 of record CAVPNF010000006.1, on the reverse strand, counting down.
TGTCGTGGCCGTCGACCTGGACCGATCGCTCCGACCGTGACCGGACGCCGGTTATCCCCGGCCACGAACTGGCCGGAGTGGTCACCGCCCTCGGTTATGGCACAACGGGACTGTCGGTGGGACAGCGGGTGTTCGGCCTTACAGATTGGTATCGTAACGGTACGCTGGCGGAGTATGTAGCCGTTGAGGCGCGCAACCTTGCGCCGCTTCCGGGCGATGTTGATTTCACTGAGGGCGCAGCGCTCGTGATGCCTGGCCTGACCGCATGGCAGGGACTGTTCGACCATGGCCGCCTGCGGGCGGGACAGAGTGTCCTCGTGCATGGTGCGGCCGGCATCGTCGGCTCAATGGCGGCCCAGCTGGCACGTGAGGCCGGCGCATACGTCATCGGCACCGGGCGCGCTGCCCACCGCCAGACCGCACTCGACTTCGGCGCACACGAGTTCGTCGACCTCGACAACGACGTATTAGAAGACGTTGGCAAGGTCGACCTGGTTTTTGATGTCCTCGGTGGTGACATCGCGAAGCGGTCTGCCGGTCTGATTCGTACCGGGGGAACGATGGTGACGGTCACGGGCGCGACAGATGCGCGGCCCGCTGATGGTCTGACTATTGACTTTGTGGTCGAAGCCAATCGTGCCCAGTTAGGTGAGATTGTCCGGAGGTTCCGGAAGGGAAGTCTGAAGACAAACATCGGTAAGATCGTTACGCTCGACGATGCGGTTGCCGCCTTAAACCCAGCCGGAGGTCGCAAAGGGAAGACGATCATCCGCGTTCGTCCATGAGAACTCCTTGGCCGGGGCAGTTCGGTTTTTCTTATCGGTTGGTGTCCTTCACCAACCAAAGCGCGGGATTCAATGTCTTCGGAAGATAAACAAGCAACACCCGCAGCGGCTAAATCGGCTCTTTAATTTTTCGGGCACCTTACGGATAGCAGCGGACAAAATTTTATATCTTTGCAGAACCAATTTTGGAACCTTAAAACTAACCCTGTGGCGGCTCTGTGACGTGAAGAGTCTTTTAAGCCGCGCTAAAAATTCCGGCTTATGAAAAAAATGAAATTCTCCTTCCCTCTCCTGCTGCTTATACTATTTATTGCCGGATGTTCGAAAACTGAAAAAAAGACAGAAATCACTGACGAGACTTATATCATCAGGGCTTCCAATATGAGCAATAATAATATATCACTCACCATAAAAACTTCTCTCGAAAAGGAGAAAACCGTCACCATTCAAAAAATCGGTACAAAAGACATTTACTTTCATGCATCAGCCGGAGAATATGTGAAGTTTACTGTAACAAAAGATGCCTCAGTATACAGGATATTGGATTCCAGAGGGGCAGTCATTGCACTTTATGAAAACTTTCCCTCTTCTACCGGTAATACGGTTGAATTGGATTTTATTGCATTTGCACCTACAGACAAGGAAAAGAATATTATCACATACAAAACCGGTTTGGCCAAAGCAATCGGCGAGAACCTGCTGGGCCGCCCCTACCTGCTCCACGAAAGATACTACCTGGAGAATGGAACGAAGACCGACAACTCCGCAGTACAAGTTTCCTGCACCTTCGGTGATGAATACGTTTTTGTTCCACAGCAAGGGGAATTCGGAAACTTCAATCCGGAACGCTTGATTTTTTCTACTCACATTGACAAAAACAAATCTTCCTGCTCCTATAACAGCGGACTAATTGTCCCAAATGACCTATCAGTAATCGTCAATGGGAGTGATAATATATCTTTTCCAATATGGGATCGGTTAGCTGTCGACGGTCCTCCTTCCAATATGATATTTAGGACACTTGTTATTGATTCCCTTAATAGCGTTGGCGTTTTAACCTTGCACAGGGAAGTCAGCAGCGGAAAAAAAGAGGTATTTGTTTATAAGCCAAAGTAATGAAATCTGCCACATACGCTTTTGCTAAACATTCCTTAGAACTTTGCGGCCAAAAGGAACATATCCTGCTACTGTTGGCGTCCCCGCCAACAGCCTTTTTTATAAATTCATCTTTACAAAACATTGAAATGAGTAAGGAAGTCAAAATTCTTAATTCCTGTCTCATAAAATCTTGCCGAAGAATATTTATAATCTTCCGGGACATCCGCCAGGTTCCAATGTGGCTGGCAGGGAGTGAAATGTGTGTAATTTAGTTTCTGCCCCTGCTGTTGTTGGCGTCCCCGCCAACAGCCTTTTTATAAATTCATCTTTACAAAACATTGAAATGAGTAAGGAAGTCAAAATTCTTAATTCCTGTCTCATAAAATCTTGCCGAAGAATATTTATAATCTTCCGGGACATCCGCCAGGTTCCAATGTGGCTGGCAGGGAGTGAAATGTGTGTAATTTAGTTTCTGCCGAAAGAGAGTTTTTGTCCAGCAGCCGTCTGATATTTTCCAAATCAGATGGAAATGATTGGGCATAATGACAAACGCATTGATAATATATTTTTTTTCTTCCACCAGCCATTGAAACGAATCAACAACAATCTGCTTATAAATATCTTCTTTTAATAGATGCACCCAATTAAAAATTGTTCCGGTTAGAAATTCGGTATGATAATTTTGAAGCATCTTTAAATATAGAAAGATATTTTTAAGGAATTTATATTTTAGCCACAGAATGCGACTTTGAAAACGCTGTTGGCGGGGACGCCAACAGCAGCAGGAGTTTTTCTTATCTTTTAGATGCCAAATCGTATATCCAGGCAACTGCAACTACAATTGTTGTACTGATAAATGACATCAAAATAAAGCTCAGCACCGTGCGAATCAATTTCTGAATTATAGATAGCCGGGTAAAAAATTGAGCATAACACCAAAACATCAGGATAAAAATTAAAGATTGAGAAAAGATAGCGTAGCCTTGTAAACCTTCCCCGCCATTCAGCTTTAATACAAAGAGTACTGGTAGCAATATAAGAGAGGACACTAAAGTTAGCCCCACAAAGAAGGTATTGAGTACAAAGTGCTCTGCCCAGTTATATCCCTCTTTCTTATAAATAAAATATGTTGATAAAGTTGCGCCTAAAATCAATATGACAGAAGCGTAAGCGAAATGATCGGTGAACCAACGGACGACGTTTTCAAAAATACTGATCACATCTTCCTGTGAATTTTTATGATTAAGGTCAAAAAGATTGCCAATAAAGTAATGGTAAAGAATCCCATAGAACGTTGCGAGCACCACTACAAATGACAGGGGCTTAAAATGACGAACTCTTTTTCCGTTAATGAACTCTCTGATAGTGTGTCCAGGTCTTGTCAGCAGTTGCTTAATGGTGTAAAAGATGCCATTGTCAAAATGGAAAAGACCATGTTGTAAATCATGCCAGATATAATGGAGGCTCAATTTGTGTGTATTTGCAGCCTGTCCACAATGGTTACAAAAGTTACCGGCGAACTGCTGGTTGCAATTTTTACAATTTGTCGTATGATTACTGTTGGCCATTTATATTTGTTTTCTCCCAGGCCGTGCTCTACTCCCAGCCTTGGTGCACCAGCAGGCATGTCCTTTCAGCGTCATTGATCTGTAATCGGGTATTCACCGTCCTCTCCATTTAAATATATCCGGCAGAACTATTTTTATAGTCCACAGGATTTTCCACCAATTTCCACACGCCGCTGCAAAAACTATTGTGAATATAGTTCAGTTTCTCTACACAAATGCTCAGTTGTTATCGGTTTTGCGCCCCGTTGACGTTCCTTTTTCGAATTTAAAACATTTTGCTATTCAGCAAGCCCCCGCCCGGTCTCCCCATAGGGGTCCTTTGGACCGACCAACGGGAGTTGGTACGCCTTCAATTGCCTGAAGAATGTGTTAGCATTCCAAAATTGTCCGGTCCATCGAAATAAATCCGATAGCCATTGGATCTTACAGATGAATAATAATAATCTTCTGGCCTTGTCACATAATCCTGTAGCCGTATTTTCTGCCGTTGGTAGGAGACCCAGACGGCGGCTCGCCATTCCGTGAAGTATTTTATCTGGAAACAGCAACACCTACAGAAGCTTAAAAAGCCTTGAGGAGAGACACGGCCTCGGAGGAGCGATGAAGTGTAAAAATAAACCTGCGATTTATTTAAAGGCCACCCATGCAAAAACGCCTAAAGATTTCTATCATTGTAAGATAATTTATATTTTCGGGGAATGATTGCTGCGTCTCTTTTTCGTTACTATGTTATTGCAGGATTGATCAATACGACGGTGTTTGCTTTTTTACTCGTCACCCATAAAAAAATCACCTCCACCATTATTTTGCTTATTGGTTTCATGCTGCTGATCTCTTTCCAGGCATTACTTAACGCTTTTGACAGCCGGGATTTTTTTATGAATTATCCGAATCTTTCGAGGGTGTCCTGGTTGCAACTGAGCCTCGTGGGACCGCTCATTTACCTGATCACCAAAAAAATAAGCAATGGGCCGGGAAGATGGCAATGGAAAGACGCTTTACATGCTATTCCATTTATTGCCAGTTTGTGTATTTTGTTGCCCTGGTTTTTAAAACCAACTGCTGAAAAGCTACAATTACTTCACCATTTTGACATCGTTAGCCTCCAGGATTTTGGCTGGGTAAACCAGGTGAACCTCGTGTTAATTATCGGCTATATACTTCTTGCCTTGTGGCATCAGCATCAGTATAAGCAGGCGTTAAAGAGCGTTTTCTCTGACATTGAGAAACGAAAGCTTCAGTGGATTAAACAGTTCCTTTATCTCACATTAGGGGTAGTACTCATTTCGGCACTTGGCTTTTATGGCAGGAAATGGGACATACCCGTCCTTACTAATTTTTATCACTATAATTATATCATTATTGTCGCAATCGTTTATTGGTTAGCCTACAAGCTACTCACCAGCCCTGATATTTTCTGGCAGCTGACAGCGATTGATAATCCTAAAAAATATGAAAAATCGGGACTGCCGGAAGAAGAGCTACAGGCTATTTACAAGAGTTTACTTCAATACATGGAAACCGGTAAGCCCTATCTTGAAACTGACCTTACCATCTTCAAACTTGCAGAATCTTTAAAATTTCCAAGACACCATCTTTCGCAGGCAATCAACACGAAGTCCGGAAAAAGCTTTTACGATTTTATCAATGGATACCGGGTAGAAGAAGCAAAACGACGATTGAAAGATCCCGGCTTTAGCAATTTTACCATCCAGGCGGTCGCCTTCGACAGTGGATTCAATTCCAAAGCTACTTTCAATGCAGCCTTTAGCAAATTTGCAGGTATGACTCCGTCGGCATACAGAAAACTTGTGTAAAAAGACGTTCAATCTTGCCGGGAAAGGCGGTAACGGTAGCTCACCGCCCTAAATTTGGAAAAAATTATTTATGAAAAAATGGATTCTTGGGATTTTATTGGTAAACGTTTGCACGCTTATTTCTGCACAGAAAGTATATAGCCCTGCAGAACTGCAACGGGATTTTTCAATTATGAAAGCGGCACTTAAGGAGGCTCATCCGGGTTTGTATCGCTACAATTCAAAAGAAAAAATCGACAAGCTTTTTGGTGAGATGCAGCAAAAGCTGAACAAAGGAATGACCGAACTGGAGTTTTACCGGCTGGCAACACCTTTACTTGCTGCTATCGGCGACGGACACATGAAATGGCACCGAAAGGATAAAGTAGATGATCATCATGCTTTTTTTGATGAAGGTTATTTCCCGCTTCAATTATATTTTGTAAAAAATAAGGCTTATGTCCGCTCGTCTTATTCAACGGGAAAATCCCTTACGCCTGGCACAGAAATAACCAGTATCAACGGTCAGAGTATTGATAAAATAATAAAAGTGCTGTTGAATGATATTTTTGCCGATGGCAAGGTGGTCAGTTCCAAATATGAAGAGCTGAATCATTTTTTTCCGGGATATTATGCTACTTATATTGGCCCGTCCAAAAACTTTACAATTGAATATGTTGAAACAAACGGCAGGAAAACATCTGCTACAATTCCTTCCATCAACAAGAGCCAGATCAGCAATGAAGCTCCGTCAGATGAAACTTTTCAATTAACCTTTCCTAAAGAAGGAGTAGCCTTAATGCGCATCCCCGTTTTTGAAGATGAAGGTAAAAACCGGGGTTATACTGATTTTCTTGCACAGGCTTTTAAGGAAATCAGGGAGAAAAAGGTTAGTTCCCTGATCATTGACCTGCGCAATAATGAAGGTGGAATGGACAATTACGGTTTTCAATTGTATTCCTATTTAACTTCCAAACCCTTCCGCTATTATGATCATTTCACTGTGGTAACCAATAAACCTTATTCCTTCACAAAATATGCGCAATTTCCACCGGGTATCGATTCATTAAAAGCGACGCTGGTAAAAGTGGGGAACGAATATCATTTTGTATATAAAGACGGCCTTGGCATGCTCGGGCCGCAGCAAGAGGCGTTTGGGGGTCAGGTTTATATTTTACAAAACGGGCAGAGCTTTTCCGTTACTTCCGAATTTTGTTCCATTATAAAGGACAATAACAGGGCAATATTTATTGGTGATGAAAACGGAGGCACTTTCCAGGGTGATAACAGCGGTGCTTTTGCTTTGGTAGAATTACCCAATACTAAAATTGGGTTGGATGTTCCATTGCTCGGATATTATATGCACCTCCGCCAACCGCATCCCTCAGCCAAAGGGATCCCGGCAGATTACAGTGTAATTCCAACAATACAGGATATATTACAAAAAAAGGACGTTGTCCTGGCTAAAGCACTGGAGCTAATAAATAAGAAAGATTGACATCGGCAAAAGCAATTCCCTGGTTCGTGGCACACGAAACATTACTCTATCTATCTGAAACCTGTTATTTCAAAAAGATTTCTTTTGAATTTGCATAGAATAATTTACAATCCTAACTCAAAATTGAAAAAATTTGTTTCGTGTATCACGATCCTGGGCCGGGCTAAATTAAATTTGAAGACAGATTGATAATAGCGGGATTATTTAGTGAATATATTTATAAAATTGATATTGCCATTTGAACCACTTACATATATCTCTGTAACTCCGTTTTTTTGTGAAATGACACCTGTAAACTGTCCATACTGATTTTTAAAATAAATAGTGTTATCATTTTGCGTGTAAGTTCCTGCGACTTCAGGTTGTCCAGGAGTTCCTATGGATGTCTTTTCGGAAGAAGATTTAACCACATAACAGGTATCTGTACCAATGTAATTAGCATGATAGGTACCATCCAAATTAACGGTAATTTTATTATTTGTGATACATGCGAAGGTAGATTTATCATAGGTTGCAGTCCCGGTAGTGGTGCTAATTAACGAATAAGTACCTGCAGGTTTAATTTGAGTGGCGGCAGCAGGTGTATCGTTTTTTTTACAGGCAATCACTCCAAAAAGGATCAATAAAAACAGCCGGTTCTTTCTCATAATGGGCATTTTTAGTTTGATAATATCCAATATTAATAAACGCGATGTTAAAAAACAAATGTCATCGGGCCTTTCTGCCAGTTTTCAGAAATAGGATCTTGCTCAAATAGGTGTTTACCAAAAAAACTTATTAGTGTAAGCACAAAGCGAACGGGGGAAGAGCAAATAGAATATTTATATAATTAAAAGAAATGAGCCTTTTAGTACAAAATTTTTCCCCTTATCGTTTTTATAGTTTATAATATATATGTACACTCCCACTGGCTGATTAATATTGTGAAATTTCCCATTCCATCCCTCACGGATATTGTTCGTTTGAAATATTAACTGCCCCCAGCGATTATACAATTGAATTTTGTATTCACGGACGCCATTAGCAACCGGCCTGAACACATCATTTCTGCCATCATTATTTGGCGAAAATGCAGAAGGTATGTAAAAAAAATCTTCTTTTAATACGTTTACCTTGACCGAATCTTTAACCATGCACCCATCTTTTTTGGATGTTACATGAAATGTTGTTGTAACAGCCGGACTTGCAATGGAGTTCTGGCATTTTTCGCAACTAAGTGCATTGCTAAATTCCCAGCTAATGGTACCATTAGTTAATGGCATTAGCAGGACTGGCTTTTCCGGGGTGGTCGTGGTATCGTGAACAATGCTCAAATAAAGATCTGTAAAGCGAATATTAATAGAATCAGTTTTCATACAACCATACCTATCGGTAACCTGGACCCAATAAAGTCCGGAATTATCGGCCAACAGAGATGGTGTTGTGACACCGTTTTGCCATAAGTACGAAGAGCCCTCCAAGGTTGCATTTAATAGTAGGGCATCTTTGCATGCAGTAGTGTCGCTACCCAATAATGGATTGATTGAAGGCGGAACAAAAACATTTAGTATGGTAATCATTCTTTTAAAGCCGCAATTGGTGACAACATTTAAAGTGTCTCTTATTGAAAATGGCGCAACAACAGTTGTTCCTTTCAAAGGCTGGCCATAGCAAATCGTGGTGTCTCTTGAGATTATGCTATCTGCGTTGTTATCAATTCTTACGGTGTATTTTCTTATCAGCGTATCAATGTTGCAGCTATTTCTTAAAGTATCTGAAAAAGTAGTGTCCTTGCTAACGATAACTCCCCATGCCGCCTGACCTGCACAGAGAGAAGTATCATAATTATTTTTAGTTAATGGAGCGCCGTATTCGGATACGTGGAAAGTTCTCCTTACAAGATACTGGTTGCTCTGGTAATAGTTATTACCCGCCCTCCAATGGTTGAAGCCCCCGGCTAAGAATCCACCCCTGTCATTGGGCGCCATTGTATTATAAATCTCATCATTAAAATAGTAATTATCTAAATAAGCAGCATAACTAAAACTATCTTCAAAATAAAAAAATTGTGAGCCATCGTTATTGAGAAGGCCGATTTGAACACCGGCTTTTTGCGAGAATAAAGGGTAAGGAGGGTTGGAAACATAGATTTTATCACCACTAAACTCCTTGGCATAAGAGGCAAATATTTTGTTATCGCATGGCGTGTATACTATATCACCCGCTTCATCATTATCTTTATTGCCATAATGCTTTTTCCATACGACAGATCCGTTTGCGTCATGCTTGAATATATAAATGTCATTTTTGCCGGCATTAACCGGGTAATCTCCATCAGACGATGTGGAAGTACTTATTGAAGCAAAGCCATCGCTCACCGGGACAAACGATTTTATTTTGTCGTCACCATTTCCTCCAAATACTTTTGTCCAGACAATATCTCCTTTGGCAGTAAGTTTTAAAAGGAAGGAATTTTTTCCCGAATATAATGAAGGTGCAAAGGAACTTTGATCGGCACTTCCTGATATTACTATGGAACCATCATCAAGAATTGCAAGATCCGTGGGTATTTCGTCTTTATCACTTCCGAAAGTCTTTTGCCATATAATATTACCATCAGCATTTATTTTAATAAGCCATATATCCTTACCGCCAAAATGGGTCGTTACATCGCCATCATTAGATTGTGTTTGCGCCAATATTATAAAATTCCCTGCATCGGCTTTTTTTATACTTACCGCATATTCTGCATTACTGCCGCCATACAACTTGTACCAAATTATTTTGTTTTGAAGATTTGTTTTGCATAAAAGTATTTGGGTACTATCCGTACTCGTTCCCTGGGCCACGCTTGCAGTATCCCAGTTATTACCAACATTATTACCAAGCATTATGAAATTGTCATTGGCATCGGTTTCAAAATCTATTCCGTAACTGTGCGATGAACCCCAAATTCTCAATTGTTCGTTGCCACCATTACCGACAGAACTGGTGCCGGATGAATTTCTCGAAATAAATATACCTGCATTTTTGCCAATCTTATAATTTGCTGCATCGCCATCAAGAGTAATATTATCGTATTGAGGCTCAACTATCCAATTAAATAAAGCGCCCAGATTATGCTGTGATGTGTACTTTACTTTTGATAATAGATAATGATCAGGAACAGAATATACATATTCCTTTGTGCTTATCGTTTGCAAAGGCCATTGTGCGTTAGCAAAGGCTGGTAAACTTAGCAAAGTAATTAAAATAATTTTCCGCATCTATTGGTTGACCTTTATACAAACAACGCTTTGTTATGGCTGATAATTCTTGCCTTTACGTCGTTTTCTTTTTTGCTTCTGTTACTATAGTTTGACTAACTGACCATCAAAGATTCTTTTTATAAACGTCCGGGATACTACCATTGGTATAACTATATCCCGATATTTTCCCCTTACATATATGTCAGGCAGGCAATCGTCTGCGATGGATTAAATATGAAACCGGCATTTCAC